>CAWFNQ010000006.1:0-63809 GCA_963817245.1 uncultured Chloroflexia bacterium | reverse complement strand
ACACGAGGACCGTCACGACGGCCAGCACGAACGCGAGCTCGCTGACATAGATGGGCCGCACCCCGATGTAGGCGAAGCCTCGACCGAAGAACGCGAGCCCGACGCAGACCGCGATCAGGGTCCCGTGGAAGACCGGGACGATCCGCCGGCCCAGCGACAGCGACCAGACGATCCCCAGCACCGCGACCAGGGCGGCACTCAGCACCGGGTTGACCGCCGTCGCGGCTCCAAGAACGACCGCCAGACCGATCGTGCCGGCCGCGATCACGGTCCCTGAGGCCACGCTCGGCCGACGGATCCGGTGGGGCGGGGCGTCGGACCAGGCGGGGTTCGTCCCGTAGCGGTTCGCGTCGGCCATCTTCATGCGACCCGATCAGCCGTCCGAGGTCCGCGGCTCCTTCGTCGAGTCTGGACGCCGCATCGGCCAGCCCTCCGTCCGAGTCATCGTCGCCGACGGGGCAGCCGGCGAGGGCCGAGCCGGTGGCTCATCGCCCGGGGCGGTCGTGTAGTAGCCGAAGTACCAGACGGACGCCTCCTCGCCATCGCGGGTCGTCGCCCCGTTGAGCGCGGCGCCGATCACGCGAGCGCCGACACGCTCGAGGGTCGCGCATGCACGGACCACGGCCTGGCGTCGGGTCTTGCCGGCCGCGCCGACGAGGAGGGTCCCATCCGTGATGGAACTGAGCACGGCCGCGTCGGTGACCGCCTGGAGCGGCGGCGTGTCGAGGATGACCATCTCGAAACGCTCGAGCAGCTCGTCGAGGACCGTACGCATCCGGTCGACGCCACTTCGTCCGCCGGGCCGGTCGGGAGCGGGCCGCTCGCGATGACCGAGAGCCCATCCACCTCCGTCGCCTGGATGACGGTCGATGTCGTCCGCGATGGATCCGCAGCAGATCGGCCAAGCCCGTCGAGTTCGGGAGCTGGAACATCGTGTGGACGGCGGGCTTGCGAAGGTCGGCGTCGACCAGGCAGACCTTCTTCCCAGCCTGCGCGTAGACCACCGCAAGGTTGGCCGCGAACGTGGTCTTCCCGTCGCCGGGCATCGGACTGGTCACGAGCAGGCTGCGAAACGGCGTATCCGGGCTGCTGAACTCGATGGCCGTCCGGATGTGGCGGAAGCCTTCCGCCGCCGGCGATCGCGGATAGAGCAGCGTCGCGAGTCGATAGTAGAGCGGTCGGCGCCTGTCGCCGGGCATGCGCATGATCGTGCCCACGACCGGGACACCCGCGGCCGTCGCAAGGTCCTCGGGCGTCCGGACCGTGTCATCGAGACGCCGCACGGTATAGGCCGCCCCCATCCCGACGATCAGGCCGAGGAGGGCGCCGAGCACCACGTTCAACGGGATGGACGGCGACGTCGGGGCGATGGGTGCGAGGGCCGGGTCGGCGATCGAGAGCTCGTTCGCCGGACCACCGGCCGTCAGGCCGAGCAGGGTGGCGAAGGTCTGGCGGAGCGTCGCTACCTGCCCTTGCAGCGCTCCGAGGCGGGCGAGGTCCGCGTCGGTCGGCTTCGTGATCGCCTGCAGCCTGGCGACCTGTGCCTCCGAGCTGGTCGATCTCGCTCCGGACGGCGGCCATCTCCTGGTCGATGAGATCCTGGACCGCCGTGAACTGCCCCGACTGCGTGATCGGATTCTCGGTCATGTCCTTCGCGAAGGCATTGGCGATGAGGGCGGCCTGGGCGGGATCGGGTCGTTCACCGAGATCGTGAGGAGCGTGCTGTCGACCGGCGCCTCGGCCCGGACGTTGCTCAGCAGGTGCTCGAAATCGGTGTCGAGCCCCAGGTCGGCGATCACGTGATTCGCGACCTGGCGCGAAACGGCGATCTGTGCGTACGTCTGTGACAGCCGCTGCGAGACCTGCAGGGCGTTGAGATCGCCGGCCGAACTGGAGCCCGATGACCCGCCGACGAGCAGGACGACCTGCGACTCGTACGACTTCGGGAGCGCCAGGCTGACGGCCAGTGCGACGACTGCCGCGATGAGCGTGGCCGCGATGATCCACCGGAGCGACGAGCGAAGGAAGAGGAGCTGCTGACGAAGTTCCACGGATACCTCGGGAATGGGGCCGGCGGCCGACGTCTCCGCTCGATGCTGCGTGACGCGACCGCCAAGCCGTCACGGGATGGAGCGTCGTGGCCGCGGCCCTCGGATGGAGCGCCCCGGCACTATAGAAAGGCCCACCGAACCGTCCACCACCGGGGGACCATCGAGCCACCTCGTCGGTGCTGTCGTGCACCGGAGACTATGGTGGTCGGGATACGGACGGCCGACTTGAGTGGGCTATGCTCGGATGGGCACGCCCGAGACATCGAGCATCGGGATGATCGGAGCTGAGATACCGTGAAGGTCGTGCTGTTCTGCGGAGGCCAGGGTCTGCGCCTCCGCGAGTACTCGGAGACCATCCCGAAACCGATGGTCATGATCGGCTATCGACCGATCCTCTGGCACGTGATGCGGTACTACGCCCACTTCGGCCATCGGGACTTCGTCCTGTGCCTCGGCTACAAGGCCGATGTCATCAAGGAGTACTTCCTGCGATACAACGAGGCGGTCTCCAACGACTTCGTCCTGTCGGACGGGGGCAAGACGCTGACGTTGCTCAGTTCCGACATCGCCGACTGGCGGATCGCGCTCGTCGATACCGGGCTCCGTACCAACGTCGGTCAGCGTCTCCGCGCGGTCCGGAGCCACCTCGACGGCGAGGACATGTTCCTGGCGAACTACGGTGATGTCCTGACGGACGCCCCGCTCGACCACTTCATCGAGGAATTCACGGCGTCCGGCAAGATCGGTGCCTTCCTGGCGGTCAAGCCGAGGTCCTACACCTTCCACGTCGTCGAGTTCTCGGACGAGCATCTCGTCCAACGGATCGACGCCGATCTCGAGGTCGGACTTGTGGCTCAACGGCGGCTATTTCATGTTCCGACGGGAGATCTTCGATTACATCGGGCCGGGTGAAGAGATGGTCGAGGAGCCGTTCGCACGGCTCATCGAGGCTGGCCAGCTGATCGCGTTCCGCTACGACGGGTACTGGGCGCCCATGGATACGCTCAAGGACCTCCAGAACCTGGAGGCCGACTACGAGTCGGGCAACCTGCCTTGGGCCGTCTGGCACCCCGGCGACCCAGCCTGATCCCGTGCTTCGGCTTCGACTGACCCGCCCCGAAGGCCGGCCGTTTCGCCTCCTCTGCCTTGCCGCTCATCCAGACGACATCGAGATCGGGGCCGGCGGCATCGTCGCGCGGCTCCTCGCCGAGCCAGGCGACGTCGAGGTCCACTGGGTCGTGCTGACGGGGTCGCCGGCGCGAGCAGCCGAGGCGCGCGCGAGTGCCGAGGCATTGGTCGGTACCAACGCCCGGCTGAGCGTGACCCAGGAAACGTTCCGCGACGGCTACCTGCCGTTCCTGGGACCGGGCGTCAAGGACGTCGTCGCGCATGTCCGGGACGGGTTCGACCCCGACCTGATCATCACGCCGAGGGCCGACGACCTGCACCAGGATCACGCGCTGCTCGGGACGCTCACGCACCAGGTCTTCCGGGACCATCTCGTGCTCGCCTACGAGATCACGAAGACCGACGGTGATCTCACCACACCCGATGTGTACCTCCCGCTCGATCGCGACGAGGTCGAGGCCAAGATCGACCACCTGGTCCGACACTTCCCCTCGCAGGCCAGCCACCCGTGGTTCGACCCGGAGGCGTTCCGCGCCCTCATGCGCATCCGCGGCATCGAGGCCGGCTCGGCGAGTGGGTTCGCCGAGGCCTTCCACGCCCGGCGGATCGTCCTCTAGCCGACACCGGCTCGCCCGTCGCGGACTGGCGCGACTCGTCCAAGATCGTCGGTCAGGGCGTGTAGGTCACGCTCACCGCGACGTAGTCGAGCGGGAACTGCTTCGTCGTCAGCGTCGAGGCGTCGATGATCCGGACCCGGAAGTTCGTCGTGCTGAGCTGGGCCAGCGTCCACGTCCGGCCCCAGGTGTCCGACGTCGACGCCGAAGATGTAGGTCGTCTCGGCCGCGGCCGTGATGGACTGGCTCTTGATGCGTCGTCCAGGTCGTCCCGCCATCCCACGACAGCTGGGCGCACAGGTTCGTCGTTCCGGTGGTGTTGTTCAGCGCCAGGTCGGCCCGGACCCGGATGCCGTTGATGGACGTGACGGCTGCCGGGCAGCCCGAGGACGAACCCCCAGAACCGGTGCCGGTCCTTGGTCGTGTCGGGCACGGCGCCGCGTGCCGCACGACTGCGTCCCGCCGGTGCCGCTGTTGGTGTCGGTGGCGAACGACGAGTCGTCGACGCAGGCGTCGCGCCGGGTTGGTCTCGTAGCCGTTGTTGTCGCCGGCGCCGCGTCGTGTCGGCGGCCGTTGCGAGACGCAGGCGGTGTACGGCGTCGTCCCGCTCGACGCGCTGACGGTGTTGCTGTCGACGCTCTCCCAGCTCTGGAAGTAGGCCCGCAGCCGGTACCAGAACGTCCCGCTGCCGGGGTTGTCGACGGTCGTGACGGTGGTCCGCGGCGTGACCGTCCGCGACGAGCGAGTACGTCCCGCCGGAGCTCGTCGCCCGGTAGAGGTTGTAGCCGGACGCGTAGGTGTCGGACGTGGCGGTCCAGCTCAGGGTGATGGCCGCGCCGCCGGTCGCGGCCGAGGCGTCGTCGGCGGCTGGAGCGTGTCCGACGCGAACGAGCCGGTCGACGTCGCGGCGTCGGTGTAGCGGGCCAGCGTGACGGTCGACGGGGATCGCGAGCGAGACGACGATCGCGAGAACGGCGAGCAGGCCGAGCCCGGTCCGGGCGGCGACCACGTCAGCGCGACCGGGTGCGGCGTCGTTCCCGGCGCTCGACCATCGGGCTCGAGGTCGCTCGGCCGTGCGGGTCGTCGGCGTCGGGACCCGCTTCGAGTGGGTCGCGCTCGAGCGACCACGACGCCATCAGCAGCAGGAGTCCCAGCGCGACGACGAACAGGACGCCGCTCGGGATCGACAGGAGCGCGACCAGGAAGCCGGCCACGGGATGATGACCGCGACCCGGCCGATGACCGCGGTGGCCGGCGTGATCGACGGATCCGGCGCGTCGTTGGCGTCGCCCTGCGTCTCGATCCAGACCTCGCCGTCGCGGTCGGCGATGCGGATGATCCGGTGGGTGAAGACGGCCCGCTGCGGCCCGCTCCGCAGGCTGACGATGTCGCCGACCGCGAGGTCCGCCGGCGCGACCGGCTCGACGATGACGGCGGCCCCGAGCGGGATCGTCGGCTCCATCGAACCGCCGGCGACGACGAAGGTCGACGCGGCCGGTCAGTGGCACGACGCGTCCGAGGACGACGCCGAACAGGCACGACCACGACGAGCACGATCAGCGCAGGTCGATCGCGCGCCGCAGCCAGACGACGCCCCCCGGCGTGCCATCGATCCATCAGAGGACCTCCTGCCATGCGCCGACGCCGGCCGCCCGACGGGCGACCGGCGGTCGACGGCCGATGCTGGGTTACGGGTTGTTGGCGGTCTGCTCGGCGTCGAACGTGAAGGTCACGGCCGAGGTGAGACCCTGGAGCGTGTTGCCGCTCGCGAGCGGGAGGCTCACGCGGAAGCAGAGGACCTCGTTGCTGGCCGCGGCCAGCGTCCGGTCACCGGCCTGGGCGCCCTGCGTCGTTGCTGCCGATCGCCGCGCCGTTCAGGGCGGTGGCCGCCAGCACGGTCGTGCCGTCGAACGCCGCGCAGCTCGTGCCCAGCGTCTTGACGGTCAGCTGCAGCGCCGCGCCCAGCGCGGTCGTCGCGGTCGTCGACATCGCGTAGCGGAGCTGCGCGGTCCCGGCGTTGGCGATGGTCATCGTGGCGGTGTTCGTGTCGCCGGGCATCATCGCGGCGACGTTGAACGCGACGGCCGGGCTCGAGGTGATGTCGATCGTCCCGCTCGCGAACGAGCCGGTCGACGCGGCGGTGTCGGTGAAGATCGCCAGGGAGAAGGCCCCGGCACCCAGACCGACCACGGTCAGGCGAGCAGGGCAGCGAGGATCGGACGGCGGCGGAAGCGACGTTGCGCGCTCGGCTTCCGGGTGAGGAGGTGACGCTCCTGCACGGAGGAACCCCTTTCGCTATGCAGCGGCCGAGGCATTGGCCGCGTTGTCCCCCCAGGCGCCCCGCACATGGGGCGTCGGACGCTTGGTCAGCCTCCGGGAAGGACTCGCGAACCGGGTGCGTTGGCGTCAGCCCGATTCAACCATCCGCGGCCCAACGGTCGCCATGGGACCGATGGTCGATCGATCCGGTACCTTGGTCCGGGCGGGCGAGCACGCTGATCGTGCGGTCGTCGGCCCGTCCGGGTCCAGGCCGTCCGGGTCGGTCAGGCCCGTCGGGTCGACGGCGGCCGGCGACCGCTCTCGGCGAGGCGTTCGTCGTAGCGGCGGTCGCGCCAGGCCAGGGCCGCCTTCAGTCCGTCGCGCTTGACGATCTCGTCCCACTCGCGCTGCTCGGGCGTGTCGGCGGCGTTGATGATCGCGCCGAGGTCGAGGCCGGCCTCCACGGCGAGCCGGAACCCCGCGGCGTCCATCGCGCGATTGAGCATGGCCTTGGTCGGGGCCATGACCTCGGGCGGGGTCCGCGCCAGGCGATCGGCCAGGGCGTCCACCTCGGCCGCCAGGTGCTCGGCCGGCACGACGCGATTGACCAGACCGATCCGCTCGGCCTCGGCGGCATCGATGAGATCGCCGGTCAGCAGGAGCTCGCGGGTCCGCTTCTGGCCGATGAGATAGGGCATGAGCAGCGTGACCGGGGCGGAGCCGTAGCGGATCTCGGGCTCGCCCAGCTTGGTGCCCTCGGCGGCGACGACGAGGTCGCACGCCATCGCGAGCTCGAGGCCGCCGGCGAGCGCGTAGCCGTGGATCTGGGCGATGACCGGCTTGGGCAGGTCGAGGATGTGCAGCGTGGCGGCGACATCGGCGGCCAGGAGCTCGCGCCACGCGACGGGCCCGTGGACGCCGCCCTCGACCTCCTCCGTCAGGTCGTAGCCCGCCGAGAACGCCCGACCCGCGCCTTCGAGCACGATGACGCGGACGTCGGGGTCGGCGGCCGCGGCGTCGAGGGCCGCGACCATGGCCTGGACCAGCGGGCCGGACAGGGCGTTGAGCTTCGCCGGCCGGTTCAGGGTCAACCGGACGCCCCACGGGGCCGGCGTCGTCAGGACGAGCGGTGCCTCGGCGGCGGGCGGCGCGGCCGGGTCGGTCCGCTCGGTCGGGTCGGTCCGGTCAGTCGACGGCGGCATCGGAGCCCTCCTCCACGACCACGAGCGCGTCGACGGCCAGTGCGCCAGACGGCGACGCGATGACCGGATTGAGGTCCACCTCGAGCAGGTCGGGGCGCTCGAGGCCGAGGCGACCGAGGGCGACGAGCATCGAGGCGACCGCCGCACGGTCGACACCGGGACGACCGCGGGCGCCGTCGAGGAGCCGCCGGCCGCGCAGGTCGTCGAGCATCGACAGCGCCGCCCTCGGCGTCACCGGGGCGAGCCGGATCGCGACGTCGTCGAGCGCCTCGGCGAGGATGCCGCCGAGGCCGACCAGCACGGCCGGACCGAACAGGGGGTCGCGCCGGAGCCCGACGATGAGCTCCAGGCCGGGCCCCGCCATCGGCTCCACGAGCAGGCCGCGCACCGTCAGGCGATGCCGACGTGCCCCATCGAGCATCGTGAGCGCGGCCTGGTAGACGGCATCGTCGCCGTCGAGGCCGAGGGCCACGCCGCCCGCCTCGGTCTTGTGGGTCAGGCCGACGGCGTCCAGCTTGAGCGCCACCGGACCACGGATCGCCCGGGCCTCGGCGACCGCCGCGGCGGCGTCCTTCACCGGCCGTGCCTCGGTCACCGCGATCCCGGCGGCCCCGAGGAACGCGAGACTCGCACGCTCCGACAGGGCATGTGGCGGCCGGGTCGCGGGCGGCACGGGATCCGGGTCGGCGCCGAAGGAGGTCCGGTCGGCGGCCAGCGCCGGCCAGCCGCCACGCCACGGGCCGACGGCCCGGCGCAGCTCACGGCGCGCCTCCCAGCGGGCGACGCCGGCGATCGCCCGGAAGGCCTCCAGCCCGCCACGCAGGAGCGGGGCCCCGCCGCCCTTCCCGTCGAGCAGCGCCTTGGTCTCGGGCGGGGGCTCGCCCGACGTCAGCGACACGTAGACGGGCAGGATCGCGGGTCGATCCGCCGTGGCCTCGAGGAGCTGGAAGGCGACATCGTTCGCGGTCCCGACCTCGGACGGCAGCGACTTGTACGGGAAGTCGTGGACGATCGCGAGCACGTCGTACGCGCCCGACGCGGCCATGGCCTCGAAGACCGCGCCGTACGCCGCGGCGGGCGCGTCGGCGCCCCACGGGTCGATCGGGTTGCCGACGTAGCCCATCGTGGGGAGGGCGGCGAAGATCGCGGTGCGCGCCGCCTCCGGGATCGGCGGCAGGTCGACACCGGTCTCCGGGACCTGGTCGGCGATGAGCGACGCTTCGCCGGTCGAGACGGTGACCACGCCGGTCCGGCCACGCCCCACGGACCGGCCCGTCCGGCGCATCCCCTCCACGAGCTCCGCGGTCTCGAGCAGCTCGTCGAGGTCGGCGCAGCGGATGACGCCGGCCGCGTCGAGGGCGGCATCGGTGACCCGCGTCTCGCCGGCGAGCGAGCCCGAGTGCGCGACGGCTGCGACCTGCGCCTGGTCGCTCCGGCCCACCTTGACCGCCATGATCGGCTTGCCCAGCTCGAGCGCACGGTCCGCGAGGGCGAGGAACCGCTCGGGGCGCTTGAACCCCTCGACGAACAGGATGACCGAGCGTGTCTCCGGGTCGTCGAGGCAGTACGCCAGGTAGTCGCACAGGTCGATGACCACCTCCGACCCGCACGAGATGATCCGGCTGAACCCGACGCGCGAGCCCGAGTGGACGAAGGCATCGGTCACCGAGCCCGACTGGGCGATGCCGGCGACCCCGCCCCGTGGCAGGTATGGCGAGACGTCGCCGATATAGGTGGCCGTGTTCGCCACGAGGTCGATGACCCCCATGCAGTTGGGGCCGAGCAGGGCCAGCCCGTGCTCGCGCGCGATGCGGGCGACCTCGTGCTGCATCGCCGCGGCGGCCTCCCCGCCCTCCACGACCCCACCGCCCGGGATGATCACGGCCGGGACCCCGGCCGCGGCGGCCGCCTCGGTCACCGAGGCGGCCCGCAACGGGTTGAGGGCCACCACCGCGATGTCGGGGCGTTCGGGGAGGGCCTCGAGGCTCGGGTAGCACGGCTGGCCGTGCAGCTCGTCGTACTTGGGGTTGACGAAGTGGCAGCGCGT
Source organism: uncultured Chloroflexia bacterium (assembly GCA_963817245.1). Taxonomy (GTDB): domain Bacteria; phylum Chloroflexota; class Limnocylindria; order Limnocylindrales; family CSP1-4; genus SPCO01. The sequence continues at coordinate 54,508 of CAWFNQ010000006.1, read as the reverse complement.
CGTCGCTGCCCATCGTGCGCAGGTTGTCCCGCACCGTCTCCGCGATCCAGCTCCGCGGCGACGCCCCGACGATCGCGACCGACCGCGGCTCGAACAGCGGCCGGAGGTCCACGTGGCCGGACGACCGGGGAGCGGCGTGCGGGGGCGGCACCGGCGCCGCGGCACCCGCACCGGTGACACCGGGCCCGGCGTCGAGGCCGGTCAACCGACCACCCGGCCCACGCCGCGCTTCTCGAGCGCCCGAGCCACGATCAGGCGCTGGATCTCGGAGGTGCCCTCCCAGATCCGGTCGACCCGCAGCTCGCGGAAGAAGCGCTCCGGGGCGAACTCGCGCATGTAGCCGCGGCCGCCGAACACCTGGACGACCCGGTCGGCGCAGCGGAACGCCGCCTCCGAAGCGAACAGCTTCGCGAGCGAGGCCTTGGCATGGACGACCTTCGGGTCGGCTCCGGCATCGGCGAGGACCGCGCACTCGCGCGTCAGGAGCCGGGCGGCCGAGGCGTCGGCGGCGGAATCGGCGAGCGGGAACGAGACGCCCTGGAAGTCGTAGATGCGCTCCCCGAACTGGACCCGCTCGGTGGCCCACTCGACGGCGAGCGTGAGCAGGCGCTCCATCGCCCCCGAGCAGCGCGCTCCGATATGGATCCGCTCCTCGACGAACCACTCGTTGGTGAGCTCGTCGGCGCGCCCGATCCCACCGAGCACCGCGCTCGGCGGGACGCGCACGCCCTCGAGCACGAACTGCGGGTGCCGGTCGGCGAACGTGTGCATGTAGTCCGGATCGTGCTTGAGGCGGACACCGGGCGTGTCGTAATCGACGAGGAACAGCGTGGGTCGTCGCTCGTCCCCCTCGACCACGTTGACCTGCACGATCATGAAGTCGGTGTCATCCGGGCCGGTGACGAACCACTTCTCGCCATCGAGCACGTACTCGCCGGTCGCGGCGTCCCGGATCGCGGTGGCGCGCAGCGCCCGCGCGTCCGAACCGGCCCCGTCCTCGGTGACGGCGTAGCTGCCCGACCGCTCGCCACGCATGGATGGGTCGAGGTACCGGGCACGCTGCGCTGCGTCGGCGTGGACGAGTACGTTGTAGGGCCCCGGGATGTAGGACCAGAGGCCGCCCGTCGATTGGCCGAGCTGCTCGTGGACGAGGACGCCATCGAGGGCGGACCAGCCCTGCCCGCCGAGCTCGACCGGGAAGGAGCCGCCATGGAGCCGGGCCTCGACCGCGGCACGGCGGATGGGATCGCCCCAATCGCGAGGGACGCGTCCGTTCGCGCGTTCGAATTCGAGCTCGAGCGGCTGGAGGACGTCCCGGACGAAGGCGCGGGCGCGGGCCTGGAGCTCGAGCTGCGCCGGGGTCAGGGAGAGATCCATCGCGCAAGGATGCCGTACGGGCGTCTGGCGCGACCGGTCGCGTCCTAGGGCGCGGGACGGGGGGCGGAGGCGGAGGCCCGGGCCCAGGTCAGGGTCTGCTCGAGGCCCTCGGACAGCGGGACCCGCGCCGTCCAGCCGAGCGTGGCCGCGGCCAGCCGCACGTCCAGCACGCTGTCACGCACGTCGCCGGGCCGTGGGCCGCGGTGGAGCGGCTCGAGCTCATAGCCGCTCAGGCCGCGCATGACGTCGAAGAGCTCGAGCACGCTCGTCGCGGTCCCGCTGCCGATGTTCACGGTCAGGCTCTCGCTCGAGCGCACGGCCGAACCGACCGCGGCGGCGACGTCCCCGACGTAGACGAAGTCGCGCGTCTGGCGACCGTCGCCATGGATCTCGATCGGACCGTGTCGCAGCATCTGCGATGCGAAGATCGACACGACACCCGCCTCGCCGTACGGGTCCTGGCGGGGCCCATAGACGTTTGCGAGACGCAATACGACCCGCCGGGCGCCCGGGGCGATGAGGCCGAGGGCCCGCTCCCCGACCCACTTGCTGAGGCCGTACGGGCTGATCGGCTCGATCGGATGGGCCTCGTCACAGGGCAGGTAGTGCGGCACGCCGTACAGCGCGCCGCCTGTGGTCACGTACACGATGGCGGGCGTCCCGGCGTCACGTGCCCCCGTGAACACCTCGATCGAGCCCACGACATTCGTGCGCGCATCGTCGGCCGGGTCGGCGACCGAGCGGGAGACCGAGACCTGCGCGGCCGCGTGGACGATGACGTCGGCCCGCAGTCCGGCGATCCGCGCGGCCGTCCCCGGCGTCCCGATGTCGTGTTCGACGACCTCGACGTCGCCCGGGAGGTTAGCGAGCGAGCCCGCGGACAGGTCGTCGACGACGATGACCTCGTTGCCCTCGCCGCGCAGGGCGTCGACGACGTGCGAGCCGATGAACCCGGCCCCGCCGGTCACGACGATCCTCATGTGCTCCCCGATCCGGCGTGCCCCCGTCCGACCCTCAGGCGGGTTGGGCGAGCACCATGATGCGCAGCTCGGTCATGTCCTCGATGGCCCAGCGCAGTCCTTCGCGGCCGAGCCCCGAGTCCTTGACCCCGCCGTACGGCATGTGGTCGATCCGGTACGTCGGGACGTCGTTGACGATGACCCCGCCGACCTCGAGCTCGGCGAACGCGCGCCACGCGCCGGCCAGGTCGTTCGTGAACACGCCGGTCTGGAGCCCGAACATCGAGTCGTTGACCCGGGCGATCGCCTCGTCGAGGGTCGAGAACGGGGCGGCGACGACGAGCGGCGCGAACGCCTCGTTCGAACAGACCTGCGCGCTGGCGGGTGCATCGACGAGGATCGTCGGCGGGAAGAACGTGCCGTCGGCCTTCCCGCCGAGCAGGGCCTTCGCTCCCAGCGCGAGCGCCTCGTCGACCCAGCGCTGGGTCCGGGAGGCTGCGTGCGCGTCGACCATCGGGCCGATGTCCGTCGTCGGATCGAGCGGGTCACCGACCTTGAGTCCCGCGGCGCCCTCGACGAACTTCGTCATGAACGCGTCCCAGATGTCCTCGTGGATGAACGCGCGCTGGACGCTGATACACACCTGGCCGGCGTAGGCGAAGCCTCCGACGAGGATCCGCTTCACGGCCCAGTCGAGATCGGCGGTCTTGTCGACGATGACCCCGGCGTTGCCGCCGAGCTCGAGCACGACCTTCTTCTTGCCGGCGCGCTCCTTCATCCGCCAGCCGACGGACGGGCTGCCGGTGAACGTCAGGAGCTTGAACCGCTCGTCCGCGACCATCCGGTCGCCGAGCTCGCGACTCATCGGCAGGATGCTCACCGCGCCCGCGGGCACGCCGGCCGCCTCGATGATCTCGGCCACCGTCAGCATGACGAGCGGGTCCTTGGACGGCGGCTTGAGGACGATCGTGTTGCCCGACGCGATCGCCGGAGCGAGCTTGTGCGCGGCCAGGTTCAGCGGGAAGTTGAACGGGCTGATCCCGGCGATCGGGCCGATCGGGAAGCGACGGGTGATGCCGATCCGGTCCTTGGACGAGGCCATGAGGTCGAGCGGGATGAGTTCGCCGGTCATCCGCTCGGCCTCCTCCGCGCCGAGGCGGAACGTCAGCGTCGCCCGGTCCACCTCGACGAGCGCGTCTCGGATGGGCTTGCCCGCCTCGAGGGCCAGCAACCGGCCGAGCTCCTCGCGCCGAGCCTTGATCCCAGCGCTGATCTCGCGCAGGATCCGGCCCCGCTCGTACGCCGGGAGCGTCCGGGTGATCGCGAACGCCGCGACGGCGGCCTCGACCGCCTCTTCGTACTGGTCGGGCGTCGCGTGGAAGGTCGAGCCCGCGGGGGTCGACGGATCGGCGGGGTTGGCGATGACGAGCGGGTCGTCGGACTCGACCCAGCGGCCGGCGAGGAAGATGGGATGCGGCTTGGCACCGGCGACGATGGCCATGGGGCGGTGGCTCCTGGGAGAACGGGTTGCGGTACCGTCGCATCGTACAACCCGACCCGGTCCCGCTGATGAGGAGGCCACCGATGGCCCATCGGGCCGTTCTGCGCGACGCGCTCCGCGTCCCGCCAGGCAAGCACATCGCCCTCGAGAGACTCGACACGAGCGCGACGCACGGCTGGGAGCGCGACGCCGGCGAGGCGGAGCTCGCCGCCCAGCTCGAGCGTCTCGCGACGGTTCCAGGACTGCTTCTGGGCCGAGGCCAAGCGCAAGGTCCTCGTCGTCCTGCAGGGCATCGATGCCGCGGGCAAGGACGGCACGATCAACAAGGTCATGGAGGCGTTCAACCCGCAGGGCTGCCCGGTGACGAGCTTCAAGGTGCCGAGCCCCGACGAGCTCGCCCACGATTACCTCTGGCGCGTCCACAAGGCGGTGCCGCGGAAGGGCGAGATCGGGATCTTCAACCGATCGCACTACGAGGACGTCTTCGTCGTTCGCGTGCACGACCTCGTCCCGAAGGCGGTCTGGTCGACGCGCTACGACCAGATCAACGAGTTCGAGCGGACCCTCACGGACACGGGGACCACCATCGTCAAGTTCTTCCTGTCGATCTCCAAGGACGAGCAGCGCCAGCGGTTCCAGGCGCGCCATGACGATCCCACCAAGGGTTGGAAGTTCTCGATGGGCGACCTCGCGGAGCGGAAGCTCTGGGACGACTACCAGGCCGCGTTCGACGAAGCGCTCCTCAAGACCTCGACCGACTGGGCACCGTGGTACGTCATCCCGGCCGATCGGAAGTGGTTCCGCAACCTCGCCGTGTCGATGATCCTCGCCGACACCATCGAGGCCCTCCATCCGGAGTACCCGCCGGTGGCCGCGGACGTGCCGGCGGACCTCGTCATCGAGTAGCGCCGCCCGTCAGCGGGACTTGCCGCCGCCGAAGAGCGTGCCGAAGACCCCGCGGATGATGTCCTGGCCCAGCCGCGAGGTCGCGACCTTGCCGCCGGTCCGGATGGCCGAGTCGATCGTCTTCTGACGGGCTCTGTCGGCGTCGCGCTGGGCCTTCGCATCGGCGCGCTGCTGGCGCTCGGCCTCGCGTTGGGCCTTCGCCTGTGCGGCGTCGATCGCCTTCTGTTGCCGCTGGATCTCGCGCTGCTGCTGGGCCGGGGTCATGGTGTTCATGCCGGTCGCGGTCGTCGGGTCGACCCCCGCCCGGACGGCCGCGTCGACCGCCGCCTGCTTCGCCGCCGCGATCCGCGCCGTGATCCGCTCGTACGCACTGTCCCGATCGACGGTCGTACCGTATTTCGCCTGGAGCGGGCTCGTCGCGATGCGGCCACGGAACTGGACCTCGTCGATCGGCGCCATGAGCGAATCGGGCGGCAGCAGGCGGGTCGCCGCCAGCGGCGTCGGCACGCCCCGCGGCGACAGCACGGTCACCAGCGCCTCGCCGGTCCCGAGCGACGTGATCGTCTTCTCGACGTCGTAGAAGTCGGTCATCGGGAACGTCCGGGCCGTCTTGCGGAGCGCGTCGGCATCCTCGGGCGTGAAGACCCGCAGGGCGTGCTGGACACGGTTGCCGAGCTGGGCCAGCACGCTCGAGGGCACGTCCGTGGGGGTCTGGGTCACGAAGTACACGCCGACGCCCTTCGAACGGATGAGCCGGGCGGTCCGCTCCACCTGGTCGAGCAGCGCCTGGGACGCGTCGTCGAAGAGCAGATGCGCCTCGTCGAAGAAGAAGCACAGCTTGGGCTTCGGGAGATCGCCGGCCTCCGGCAGGCTCTCGTACAGCTGGGCCAGCATCCAGAGCATGAACGTCGAGAGCAGCCGGGGCTTGTCCATGACATCCGAGAGCTCGAGGATGCTGATGGTCCCGGCGCCCTCTGGGGTCGTGCGCATGAGGTCGCCGACCTCGAACTCAGGCTCGCCGAAGAAGACGTCGACGCCCTCCTGTTCCATGACGACGATCGACCGGAGCAGGACGCCGACCGAGGCGCTCGACATCCCGCCGTAGTCCGCCAGCGCGGGCTTGCCCTCGTCCGATGAGAGGTACTTGAGCGTCGCGGTCAGGTCCTTGAGGTCGAGCAGCGGCAGGTCGTTGTCGTCGCAGTACTTGAAGATCAGCGCGAGGATGCTCGTCTGGGTGTCGTTGAGGCCGAGGACCCGACCCAGGAGCAGCGGGCCGAACGAATGCACGGTGGCGCGGACCTGGGCGCCGAGCTTCCCGGTGAGCGAGAGGAACTCCACGGGGTGGCCGGCCGGTGCGAACGTCCAGGCCATCGAGGCGGCACGTTCCTGGACCTTCGGGTTGGTCCCGTCGCCGGCGGCCGCGAGGCCGGTCAGGTCGCCCTTGATGTCGGCCACGAACACCGGCACGCCGGCGAGCGAGAGCTGACCCGCGAGCAGCTGCAGGGTCTTCGTCTTGCCGGTCCCCGTGGCCCCCGCGATGAGGCCGTGGCGGTTCATCATCGAGAGCGCGACCGCCACCCGGGTGTCGTTGAACAGCTCGCCATCGCGCATCGCGCTGCCGATGACCAGGCTCGGTTCGGTGAGCGTGTATCCGGCCGTCATGGCGTCGCGGAACGCCTGATCCATGTGTCCCTCCGGGGCGGCGGACGCGTCGTGTGGGGAAGGGCGCAAGGGTATCATCGGGCCGACGGCGCGCACGGATAGATGACACGGGAGGACGGTACGTTGGCGAACATCGAAGAGGTCGAGGGGATCGGCCCGGTCCAAGGGGAGAAGCTCACGAAGGCCGGCGTCCGCACGACGGACGACCTGCTGATGGCCGGCGCGAAGCCGTCCGGGCGAGCCAACCTCGAAGCGGCGACAGGCATCGACCACTCGCTCATCCTCGAGTGGGTCAACCACGTCGACCTGATGCGCATCAAGGGCGTCGGCTCGGAGTACTCGGACCTGCTCGAAGCCGCGGGCGTGGACTCGCCGGCCGAGCTGGCGCATCGCAACGCCGGGAACCTCGCGACGACGTTCCAGGAAGTCGTCGCCGCCAGGCCGGGCATCGTCCGCCGGGTGCCGAGCGAGAGCGAGATCGAGGACTGGATCGGCCAGTCGAAGAAGCTCGACAAGGTCGTCGAGCACTGACCGACCGCGAGGGCGGCTGGGGCCGAGTTCAGGCGTCGTCCGCCGCCGGATAGGAGCCGAGCACCCGGCGCATCGTCGTGACCGGCCCGAGGTCGTCGATGGCTCGCGCCGTCGCGGGGTCGGCGAGATCCGCGTCGAGGTCGACCCAGAAGACGTACTCCCACGCCCGCTCGCGGCTGGGACGTGATTCGAGCTTGTGCATGTTCAGGCCGTGGTCCGCGAAGACGCGCAGGACCGCGAGGAGCGTCCCCGGTTCGTTGCGGACGGCCACGACGAGCGTGGTCCGCCGCCGCCGACCCACGCCCGGCAGGTCCAGGCGAGCGGCGTCCGGTCGCGCCAGCACGACGAACCGCGTGCGGTTCCCCGGCAGGTCGCCGATGCCGTCGGCGAGGATCTCGAGGCCGAAGAGCGAAGCCGCGCGCGGCGACAGGACCGCCGCTGCGCCCCGCTCGCCGCGGTCGGCGATGGCTTTGCCGGCGCCGGCGGTGTTGTACGTCGAGAGGAGTTGCCAGGGGCGAGAACGGAGGAACGACTCGGCCTGACCGAGGGCCTGGATGTGCGAGTAGACGCGGTCGATATCGTCGATGGACTGGCCGGGCAGCGCCGCGAGACACAGGCTGACCGGCACGACGACCTCACCGCGGATCACCAGGTCGTACTCGATGAGCAGGTCGTAGTTCTCGCGCACGGTCCCATTGATGACGTTCTCGATGGGCACGACGCCGGCCCGAGCCTCGCCGGCGGTCACCGCGTCGAACACCGCGCGGAAGCTCCCGAGGGAGATGCGCGCCACGTCGCCGAACGCTGTCAGCACGGCGTCCTCGGCGAACGCGCCCGGCTCGCCGGCATAGGCGACAGGTGGCACCACGGTCATGGCTGGGCAGTCTAGCGCCGCCGAGTGCGACGGCCGGACGGTGCCGACCGCGCGGTCAGCCGCTTACTGGTTGAACCAGTCGGTCGTGTCGATCTCGCCGGCGGTCTCGTCGAGCTCGGCGCGCCGGGCGCGCGCCTCACCCGCCGCCACGGGCGAGGGCTTGCGGGCTCGCGTCCCCGTTCGAGCGGCCGCCTCGGGGGCCCCTTCCCAGTGCGCTTCGGCGAGCATCGCGTTGAGCGCGATGAGGTAGGCCTCGACCGATGCGGCGATGATGTTGGTGCCGCGCGCCTCGCCGAGGTACTCCCCGGTCCCGCGCGCGCCACTGACGTCGGGTGGGGCCACGCGGACCGTGACGACCCCGATCGTGTCGGCCCCCTCCCCGAGGGCGTGGATGTCGTAGGCCAGCAAGCGCGGACGGCCGCCCAGGATCTCGAGCAGGGCCTTGTCGACGGCCCGGTACAGGGCGTCGATCGCGCCGATGCCCTCGGCCGATGCGCGCCACTGGTGCTCGCCGGCGCCGATGACCACGGCACCCCGGCTCTGGGCGTTGCTGCCCGACGTCACCGTCCAGCGCGTCAGGCGGATGGCGTCGTCGCCCGGGTCGGCGGTGGTGACCGTGGTCGTGGGCTGGGGTTCATCGGGCACGGCCGTCACCTCCGGGGGGTCGCGGACGGGCTCGGCGCCGTCGTCCGCGGCTCGCTGCGGCGCTCGGTCGTGAAGTGGCGCTCGTCGCGGCGCCGAAGCTCGGCGCCGGACTTCCAGATCGCGTACTCGAGCGAGTCGGCGAGGGCGGAGGCCGACGCCGCGATGATGTTGGTGTCGCTGCCCATCGTCGACCAGGTCCGTGACCCGTCCGCCGAATCGATGATGACCCGGGTGCGGGCCGCGGTCGCCGCATCGCCGTCGAGGATGCGGACCTTGTAGTCGACGAGATGCACGTCGTCGATGGCCGGGTAGAACGCGCGGAGCGCCTTGCGGAGGGCGGCATCGAGCGCGTTGACCGGCCCGTTGCCGTCGGCCGCGGTGTGCAGGCTCTCGCCGTCGACTTCGACCTTCACGGTCGCCTCGGCCAGGAGCTCCTGGCCGTCACGCTGCTCGACGAGACAGGTGTAATCGACGATGCGGAACGGCGCGGCGTAATCGGTCGCGTGGCGCCGGATGAGCAGCTCGAAGGAGGCCTCGGCGCCCTCGAACGCGAGTCCCTCGCTCTCGAGCTGCTTGATGAGCTTCGAGAGCTCGCGCGGGTCGACGACCCCCTCGAGCTGATGACCGAGCTGCTGTGCCCGGATCGAGGTGTTCGCCTTCCCGCCGAGCTCGGAGACGACGAGCCGGCCGGCGTTGCCGACGGCGGTCGGGTCGATGTGCTGATAGCTCCGTTCCACCTTGGCCACGGCGGCACCATGGACCCCGCCCTTGTGGGCGAAGGCGGAGCGGCCCACGAACGGCTGGTAGTCGGACGGGTTGACGTTCGCGATCTCGGCGATCGAGCGCGACAGGTCGGTCAGGCCGTGGAGGTCGCCGCCACCCGCTGGCACGAGCGCGTGGGGCGTCTTGAGCGCGAGGTTCGCGAGGATGCTGACCATGTTCGCGTTGCCGCAGCGCTCGCCGTAGCCGTTGATCGTGGCCTGGACGTGGCGGATCCCGACCGACACCGCGGCCATGGAGTTGGCCACGGCCAGCTCGGCATCGTTGTGCGTGTGGATACCCCAGGTGATGGCCGGCGCATCGCGGTCGCCGTCGAGCGAGCCGCGCACGTCGCCGATGATCGTGAGCAGCTCGTCGGTGAGCGTCCCGCCGTTCGTGTCGCACAGCACGAGCGTCCGGGCGCCCGCCTGGCGGGCGGCGCGCAGGGTCGCGAGGGCGTAGTCGCGGTCGGCCTTGTAGCCGTCGAAGAAGTGCTCGGCGTCATAGACGGCCTCGCGACCGCGGTCGACGACGAAGCCGACCGAGTCCGCGATCATGTCGAGGTTCTCGTTCGGGGTGGCGCCCAGGACCTCGATGACGTGGAGCAGCCACGACTTCCCGAAGATCGTCACGACCGGCGTCTCGGCCGCGACGAGCTCCTTGAGGTTGGGGTCGTCCTCGGGCCGGTTGGCCTTGTGGCGGGTCGAGCCGAAGGCCGCCAGCTTCGCGTGCTGCCAGGTCATGGTCCGGGCCGCCGCGAAGAACTCGATGTCCTTCGGGTTCGAGCCCGGCCAGCCACCCTCGATGAACGGCATCCCGAACTCGTCGAGCATCCGCGCGACGCGGATCTTGTCGGCGAGCGACAACGTGATGTTCTCGCCCTGCGTGCCGTCGCGGAGCGTGGTGTCGTAGAGGATGACCGGCTGGTCGCTCATGTCGGTGCCGCTCCCCTCGGTCATGCCGCCACCCCCGCGCCCGCCTCGAGCGCCTCGATCACCGCCGTCGCGAGACCGGTCGTCCCGACGACCACCAGCCCGTCGCGTTGATCCGCCGGATCGGCCAGGTCGCCCGTCCGCCAGCCCTCGTCGAGCGCCCGCGAGACCGCAGCCTCGATGGCCGTGGCGACGTCGTCCCGACCGAGCGAGAGCCGGAACAGCATCGCCGCCGACAGGATCGTGCCGATCGGATTCGCCTTGTCCTGGCCGGCGATGTCGGGCGCCGACCCGTGGATGGGCTCGTACAGGCCGAACGTGCCGTGCGCCGTCGGGCGTTCCCCGAGCGAGGCGGACGGAAGCATGCCGAGCGAGCCGGCCAGGACGGCCGCCTCGTCTGAGAGGATGTCGCCGAACAGGTTCTCGGTGACGATGACGTCGAAGTCGGCCGGGCGTCGGACGAGGAGCATCGCGCACGAGTCGACGAGCTGATGGCTGAGGGCGACGTCGGGGTATTCGGCGGCGATCTCGACGGCCACGGTCCGCCACAGTCGCGACGTGGCGAGGACGTTCGCCTTGTCCACGCTCATGACCCGGCCCTTCCGGCCTCGGGCCAGCTCGAACGCGAGGCGCACGATGCGGGCGACCTCGCGCTCCGTATACGGCAGGGTGTCGAGTGCGCTGCGCTCGCCGGCCGGACCGGACGGCTCGCGGCGGTCGCCGAAGTAGATCCCGCCGGTCAGCTCACGGACGATGAGCAGGTCCACGCCCTCGAGCAGCTCCGGGCGAAGGGGCGACGAAGCGACGAGCGCCGGATGGACCGAGACCGGGCGGAGGTTGGCGTACAGGCCGAGGCCGCCGCGCAGGGCGAAGAGCGCCTGCTCCGGACGGACCGGGGCCGACGGATCGGACCACTTCGGGCCACCGACCGCGCCGAGCAGGATCGCGTCGGCCTCGCCGCAGGCGGTCACGTCCTCCGGGCGGATGGCGACGCCGTGCGCGTCGATCGCGGCGCCGCCGACGAGATACTCCGTCCATGCGACCCGGAACCGGAACGCAGCACCGGCCGCGTCCACGACCCTCCGGGCGGCCTCGACGACCTCGGGCCCGACCCCGTCACCCGGGATCCTGGCGATGCGGTAGACGGGGAGATCGCCCTCCTTCACGGGAGGCCCTCTTCGGAGCGCGGCGTGACGAACGCCACCTCGACCCCGTTGATCTCGGCGCCGTGGAGCTTGTTCGTCGCCACGAGGTACGCGTCGAGCGAGGCCTCGATGATGTTCGTGCTTAACCCATGGCCGGAGACCACGAGCGCGCCCGGGCCCTCGTCCGAGGACCGCCGGCAGCGGACGAGGACCTGGCCCTGGGCGTCCTCGCCGGCCGACACGGCCTTGATCTCGTACTCGGCGAGGGTGGGGTGCCAGCCGAGGACCGGCTGGAGGGCCTCGTCGACCGCCCGGAACAACGCGTTGACCGGGCCGTTGCCGACCGCCTCGGACGATCCGCTCCTCGCCTTCGACGGTGAGCGTCACCGTCCCGGTGGCGTGGCCGCCCTTGGACGACGTCACGTTCCAGCCGATCAGGACGACGCTCGCGGGCACCTCGGCCGCGCGCTGCTCCATGAGCGCGAGCAGGTCGGCGTCGGTGACCTCCTTCTTGGCGTCGGCCAGCTCGATGGCCTGCCGGTAGATCTGGTCGAGGGCGTCGCCTTCGAGCTCGTAGCCGAGCTCGCGGAGCTTGCCCTGGAGGCCGCGCCGGCCGGAGAGCTTGCCGATCGTCAGCTGGCTGCCGGTCAGCCCCACGGACTGCGGGGTCATGATCTCGTAGGTCAGCGGGTTCTTGATGACCCCGTCCTGGTGGATCCCGCTCTCGTGGGCGAACGCGTTGCCGCCGACGACGGCCTTGTTCGGCTGGATCGCGAACCCGGTCAGGTAGCTCACGAGCCGCGAGGCGGCCGTGATCTGCTCGGTCTGGACGCCCGAGGCGAGCGAGGGGAACTGCGTCGGCCGCGTGCGCAGGGCCATCACGACCTCTTCGAGCGACGCGTTGCCGGCACGCTCGCCGAGGCCGTTGATCGTGACCTCGACCTGGCGCGCACCGGCCTGGACGGCCGCGAGGGTGTTCGCCGTGGCGAGCCCCAGGTCGTTGTGGCAGTGGACGCTGACCGTGGCGCGCTCGCCGACGAGGTCGACGACGCGCTTGACCAGCGTCGCGAACTCGGCCGGGATGGCATAGCCGACGGTGTCCGGGATGTTGACCGTCGAGGCGCCCGCATCCACGACCGCCTCGTACACCTTGAGCAGGTAGTCGACGTCGGTGCGCGAGGCGTCCTCGGCGCTGAACTCGATCTCGGCGTCGCGACCCAGCTCCGCCCGTCCGTGCTTGACCCAGCGGACGGCCTCGGCCAGCGCCGCCTCGCGATCCATGCGGAGCTTGTGCTTGAGGTGGATGTCGCTCGTGGCGATGAACACGTGGAGGTGCGGCCGGTGGGCGACCTTGATCGCCTCGATGGCCCGCTGCGGGTCGCCATCGCGGCAGCGCGCGAGCGCCGCGACCGCGATGTCCTGCGGGGTCTCGAGGGCGATCCGGCGGACGGCCTCGAAGTCACCCGGCGAGGCGGCCGGGAAGCCGGCCTCGATGACGTCGACCTTGAGGCGCGCGAGCTGGCGGGCGACCTCGAGCTTCTCGGCGGCGGTCAGGCCGGCGCCGGGCGCCTGCTCCCCGTCGCGCAGGGTGGTGTCGAAGATGCGGACGCTGCCCTCGGGCACGAACGGCACCGAGGGCCCGGGAACGGCGGGGCTCATCGCGACGCCCCGGGGGTGGTGGCCGCAGCCTGGGCTTGCCCCGCCTGGACCTCGACCGGGTCGAGGAACGGCATCTGGGCGCGGAGGTTGGCCCCCACCCGCTCGATCAGGTGATCGCGGTCGGCGGCGCGCAGCCGCTCGAACTCCTGGCGGCCGGAGTCGTTCTCGGCGATCCAGCGGGCGGCGAAGCTGCCGTCCTGGATGTCCCGGAGCACGCCCTGCATCTCGCCGCGGACATGCTCATCGATGATGCGCGGGCCGCTGACGTAGTCACCGTACTCGGCGGTGTCGCTGACGCTGAAGCGCATGAAGTTGAGGCCGCCGCGGTACATCAGGTCGACGATGAGCTTGAGCTCGTGCATCGTCTCGAAGTAGGCGAGCTCGGGCTGGTAGCCGGCCTCGACCAGCGTCTCGAACGCCATCTTCACGAGTGCCGCGGTGCCGCCGCACAGGACGGACTGCTCGCCGAACAGGTCGGTCTCGGTCTCCTCCGCGAAGGTCGTCTCGAGGACGCCGGCGCGCGTGGAACCGATCGCCCGGGCGTACGCGAGGGTGCGGTCGCGGGCGGTCCCGGACTGGTCGCGATGGACGGCGAAGAGCGCCGGGACGCCGCCGCCCGCGCGGTACACGCTGCGGAGGAGATGGCCGGGCCCCTTGGGTGCCACCATCCCCACGTCGACGATGCCGGGCGGGTCGATCCGCCCGAAGTGGATGTTGAACCCGTGGGCGAACATCAGGAGGTGCCCGGGCCGGAGGTACGGGGCGATCTCGGCGTCGTACACGGCCTTCTGGGAGGTATCGGGCACGAGGATCATGATCACGTCGGCGGCCTGGACCGCGTCGGCGACGTCCATGACGGTCAGCCCGGCGTCCGCCGCGAGGGCCCGGCTCTTCGAACCGGGTGCGAGCCCGACGACCACCTCGACCCCGGACTCGTGGAGGTTGAGGGCGTGGGCATGGCCCTGCGAGCCGTAGCCGATGATCGCGACCGTCTGCCCAGACAGGGCGGCGGGATCGGCATCCTTGTCGTAGTACATGCGTGCAGTCATCGCTTGATGGCCTCCTCGATGGACCCCGTCCCCCGGGCCATCACGACGGCACCGGTGCGGACCAACTCCTTGATGCCGTACGTCCGGACGAGCGACACGAACGTGTCGATCTCGGACTCGGTGCCGGTGACCTCGGCGACGACCGAGCCGTCCGCGAGGTCGACGACGCGGCCCCGCGACAACTCGACGAGGCGCATGATCTCGGCGCGGTTCGCCTCGGTGGCGCGGATCTTCACGAGCGCGAGCTCGTGCTCGATCGTGGGCTCGGACGTGACGTCCTGGACCTTCAGGACGTCGATGAGCCGGTAGAGCTGCTTCGCGGCCTGCTCGACCGCGACGTCGTCACCGTGGAGCGTGATCGTCATCCGGCTGACGTCGGGCTGGTCGGTGTGGCTCACCGCGAGCGAGTCGATGTTGAAGTTCCGGGCGCGCATCAGGCTCGACACCCGGTTCAGCACGCCCGGCTTGTTGAGCACGATGGCGATGAGCACGTGGCGGCGGTGCTCGCCGCCGCCCGGCAGGGCGCGGGGCGGTGGCGCCGCATGGGCCGGCCCCCCGAGCGCGGCGTCGGCGCCGGGGAGCTGTCCGTTCGAGTCCGGGTTCGCGGTCATTCGTCCGCCCCGCCCCACTTCTCGATCAGGTCGGAGAGGCCCTTGCCGGCCGGCATCATCGGGAAGATGTTCTGCTCCTCGGCGATCTCGAACCAGATGAGCGCCGGACCGTCGACCGCCTGGGCAGCGGTGATCGCGGCGTCGACCTCATCGGGCGTCCGCGCGCGGAAGGCCGGGATGCCGAAGGCGTCGGCGAGCTTCGCGTAGTCGGGGCCCTGGAGGTGCGCCGAGTGGTAGTTCCCGGCGTAGATGATCTCCTGCCACTGCCGGATCATCCCGAGCTTCTTGTTGTCGAAGAGCGCGATCTTCACCGGGATGTGGTCCTGGACGAGCGTCATCAGCTCCTGGAACGTCATCTGGAAGCCACCGTCACCGGTGATGGCCCAGGTCTCGCGATCGGGCCGGCCGAGCGCGGCGCCCATCGCCGCCGGCACGCTGAAGCCCATCGTGCCGAGGCCGCCCGAACTGACGTGGGTGTTGGGCCGCCGGAACCCGGTGTAGCGGGCGAGCCACATCTGGTTCTGCCCGACGTCCGCGACGTACGTGGCGGCGTGGTTCGTGAGCTCGCCGATCCGTTCGACGACGTAATCGGCCGACAGGAGGCCGTCGCGCCACGCGCCCGAGCCGTGCCAGCTCGAGGCGACCGAGTCGGTCTTCCACTCGGCGAGCTGGGCGAAGTAGTCGGCCCGGGTGGCCGGGTCGACCGTCGGCGCGAGCCGGATGAGCTGCTCGAGGACCCGCTTCGCATCGCCGACGATCGGCACCTCGACCGCGACGTTCTTGCCGATCTCGGCCGGGTCGATGTCCACGTGGATGATCCGGGCATACGGGGCATAGGTCCGGACGTTGCCGGTCACCCGGTCGTCGAAGCGCATGCCGATGGCGATGAGCAGGTCGGCGGTCTGGATCGCGCGATTGACGTGCTTCCAGCCGTGCATGCCCATGTAGCCATAGGCGAGCGGGTGGGTCTCGTCGATCGCCCCGATCCCGAGCAGCGTCCACGCCACGGGGATCTGCGCCTGCTCGGCGAATGCCACCAGCTCGTCCCATGCCTCGGCATGGAGCACGCCGTGACCGGCCAGGATCACCGGTCGCTGCGCCTTGGCGATCTCCGCGGCCGCGAGCTTGAGCTGGCGCGGGTGACCGTCGACGTTGGGCCGGAAGCCGGGCAGCCCCGCGATCACCTCGTCCTCGGTCGGATGGCCCACCCGCGTCTCCTGCTGGAGCGCGTCCTTGGTGATATCGATGTGGACCGGGCCTGGGCGGCCGCTCCGGGCGATGTGGAACGCCTCGGCCACGACCCGCGGCAGGTCGTCCGCGTCGCGGACCAGGTAGTTGTGCTTGGTCATCGGCAGGGTGATGCCGTTGATGTCGATCTCCTGGAACGCGTCCTTGCCGATGAGCGCGGCGGGCACGTTGCCGGTGATCGCGACGACCGGGACGGAGTCGAGGAGCGCCGTGCCGATCCCGGTCACGAGGTTGGTGGCACCCGGACCCGAGGTGCCCATGCAGACCCCGACCCGGCCGGTCACGCGGGCGTAGCCGTCCGCCGCGTGCGCGCCGCCCTGCTCGTGGCGGACCAGGATGTGGCGCAGCTCGGGATAGTCGCCGAGGACGTCGTAGAGCGGGAGGATCACGCCGCCCGGGTAGCTGAAGAAGACGTCGACCCCCTGGCGGAGCAGCGCCTCGCACAGGACGTCGGCCCCGATGCGGGTCCGCTTGAGCTCGCGGCCCTCGTGGAGCATCTCCTTGCGGGCTCGCTCCACCGCCGTGGCCGTCGCCGAACCCTCGCCCGGCACGTGACTGCGTCGCGGCCGGGCGGGACTGGGCGGTTTCGGGGGGTCGGTCTTCGTGGTCATCGGGTCCTCTCGATACGGCTGGCCGGATCGGCTGGTCCGGACAAAACGAAAGACCCTCGCCTCCCGGCGAGGGTCCCGTTGGTCTTCGGTGGTGTGGGCGCTAGTCGCGTCCCGTCCTCCGCGTTCCTCGGTTCTCCCGCCGGGAGCCGGTAATGAGCCCAAGAAGGCCATCAAGCCCCAGAAGCGAGCGAAGCAAGGCGAGGACGGAGACGTCGGAGAGGCCGGCGGGATCGATGGGCACGTGGACGCGGCGACCGTCGGTCGTCACGACGATGGCGACTCGACGGCGGTCCTGCCGATCGAACTGGCCCAATGTGGCCTCCCGGTAGCGCCTCATCACCCAGGTGGCCGGGCGATGTGGGGCGCAGTCTACGAGTCGATGGGTCATCGCGCAACTACCTGTGCTCAAGCCGGCATCGAGCGGAGCCGCTCGATGAGCCAGTCGGCGCCCTTGACGAGGCCGGCCAGGTCGAGCGATTCGGTGGATGGACGATCGGTCGGGCGGCCCAGGAGGTAGCCCTGGCCGGCGGCGATGCCGAGCTTGCGGACCACGTCGAGCTGCTGCGGCGTCTCGATGCCCTCGGCGACGACGAGGGCGCCCCACCGATCGGCCAGGTCGCGCAGGGTCTTGAGGATCTCGAGCGAGGTGTCTCGGACGGCCCCGCCCTGGACCAGCGAGAGGTCGATCTTGACGATGTCGAACCGCAGCTGGCTCAGCAGGCGCAGACCGGCGTTGCCGGCACCGACGTCGTCGGCCGCCAGCCGGATGCCGGCGACGCGGCAGGCCTCGACGGCCTGGCGCAGCCGGTCGAGGTCCTCGACGGCTTCTCGCTCGGTCAGCTCGAGGACGATGTTCCGTGGGTCGAGGCCATGGCGGACGATCAGGCGGAGCAGGGCGTGGACGCTGAAGTCGTCGCGCTCGAGGGTCCGTGGTGACAGGTTCACCGTCAGGGACCCCGGCAGCCGCAGGCGCGCGGCCGTCTCCATGACCGTGTTCAGGCAGGCGATGTCGAGCTCGCCGGTGCGGCCGGTCGCCTCCGCCGCCTCGAACAGCGAACCCGCGTCGCTGAACCCGCTGTCCGGGAGCGGCCGGACCAGGCCCTCGTAGCCGCGCGGCGCACCCGTGCTCAGGTCGAAGATCGGCTGGAAGACCGCATAGATCGCCCCGGTGGCCGCGACCTGCGCGACGGCCGCGGACAGCTCGGCCGGGGGTCGCTCGGCGGCCGATGCATCGTGCCGCGCCGGGTCGTAGATCGTCACGCACGTCCGGCCGTGGCGCTTGCTCCAGAAGAGCGCCGCATCGGCCTGGCGGTAGAGCATCTCGCGGTCGCGGGCCGGCACGGGAGCGGCGCTGATGCCGGCGGAGAACGACACCGTGTGGGCGAAGCCGCGCCCCGATTCACCGTCGAGGCAGGCCGCGAGCAGCCGGCGGACCATGAGCTGCGCCTGGTCGGCATCGGTGTCGGGCAGGACGAGCGCGAACTCGTCGCCGCCGACGCGGAAGGCCCGATCGGACCGCCGGATGTAGGACGCGATGGTCGTGGCCGCCTGGCGCAGGAGCAGGTCACCGGCAGCGTGACCGCTCGAGTCGTTGATTCGCTTGAAGTCGTCGAGGTCGAGGATGGCCAGCGCCATCGACCGGCCGGACCGCTGGCAGATGGCCCACTGCCGCTCGACGTCCTCCTGGAACGCGCGGTGGTTGCCGAGCCCGGTCAGCGTGTCGCGCAGGGCCTCGGCCCGGGCTCGGTCGTATGCGTCTTCGAGGATCCGGCGGGCTTCCTCGAGACGCTCCGCCGGCTCGAGGACCCGGCGGGCCAGCCAGACGGTCAGGGCGCCGAGGCTGAGCGCCAGGAGCAGGATCGCGATGGTCGGGACGACGATCGACGCGCCGTGGCCGGCGCCGAGGCTGTAGAGGAACGGCGCCGCGATGACGATCGGGATCGCGAACATCGTGACCAGGGCAAGGAACAGCCGCAAACGGACGAGTCGGAGGTTCGTCGACTCGCCGAGGAGACTGTCCGAGCGTTCCCGTTCGTCGAAGATGAGCGGTGTCCTCCCGGTGTGGGAGGTTGGTTATAGTCCGTTGCGGTCGATGGGGGGAACGTGCTCTTGGTACCGGCTGCGATAGGACGAACGGTTGACGGCCTGCCGGCAACGGTCGTCACGAGAGCGGAGTGACCGATCCGAGGCGGCCGACAGCGGCGCGATCCGAGGCCGGCGCCGGGAGCGATCCGGGCATGAAGAAAGGCCGCCGGATGACCGGCGGCCTTGCCTCTGCCCGTGAGCGGCGCCCGGAGGGCGCTCGAGCTACCAGCGATGCCCCGCCACGAAGAGGACGGCGTAGCTCGCCAGCACGGAGAGGACCGGGGCGACTCGAAGGGAGCGTGCCTTGAAGATGTACTTCATGGCATCAGTCCCAGCGCATCCCGTCGACGACGATGAGGGCAAAGGATGCGAACAGCATCAGGGCCCAGGTGTAGTGCGCCAAGGTCGACGTCACGATGTCTCTCTCCCCTAAAGGAAGGACCGAGACACCCATCTGGTCGGTAGCCGGGCGGTCTCCCTGCGGAGATCCCTGGCTTTGCGTCTCCGCCTCACGACGGGTTTGCCCTGGACGACGTTCCGAGTGGAGACGACGGAAGTCGCCTCGTCACGCACCGTAGTCGGCCGTCGCCGACAGTCCCATGACCCGAGGGTACTAACGTCCTCGCCATTCGGGGGAGTTGTCGGCCGGCACCGTGGTGGCGGCCGTCACCGGGGCGGGATGGCCGCGTGGTGGCGGCCGTTCGAGTCGCAGCGCCTCAGACCCGCGTCACGGGGTCGTGCCCGGGACGATGCCCGGCCGGCGCATGGTCGGGCCGAGCGCGGTCCCACCGCCGGTCGCGTCCTCCGCCGTCGGGCGGGTCGGGCGGTCGACGTCGAACGCCGCCGGGTCCGCGAGCCGGGCGGTGATCGCCGCCAGGTCGAGCGGGACCGAGAACAGGAACCCCTGCCCGAGCTCGCAGTCGAGCTCGCGCAGACGCGCGAGCTGGCGGCGCTCCTCGATGCCCTCGGCGATGACCGTCAGTCCGAGCGTCCGGCCGAGCGCGACGATCGCGGCGGCGAACGCCCACGGCTCGTCGGTCTCGGTGGGGCCGAGGAACTCCCGGGCGATCTTGAGGATGTCCACGTGGAACCGGCGGAGGTAGCCGAGCGACGAATAGCCCGTCCCGAAGTCGTCGATGGCGATCCGCACGCCCAGGTCGCGGATGGCCTCGAGCCGCGCCAACGTGGTCGAGGTGTCCCGGAACAGGACCGTCTCGGTCATCTCGAGGACGAGCGCCGACGGCGCGAGGCCCGTCTCGTCGAGGATGGCCCGCAGGTCCTCGACGAAGGTGGCCTCCTGGAGCTGCTGCGCCGACAGGTTGACCGCGACACCGGGCGCCGGCACCGTCGTGGCCGAGGCGGCCAGCGTGGCGGCCGCGCGGCACGCTTCGGCGAGCACCCATCGACCGAGCGGCAGGATGACCCCGGTCTCCTCGGCGATCGGGATGAACGCATCCGGGCCGACCGGCCCACGGGTCGGATGCTGCCAGCGGACGAGCGCCTCGAGGAGCACGACCCTGCGAGGTCTGCAGGTCCACGATCGGTTGGTAGTGGACCATGAGCTCGCCCTGCCCGAGGCTCCGGGCCAGGTCCGCGCTCAGCTGGCTCCGGGCGACGATCGCCGCATGCATCATCGGCTCGAAGACCGCGACGCGGTTCTTGCCTGACGACTTGGCGCGGTACATCGCGACGTCGGCGTCACGCAGCAGGTCGCCCGCGCGCTCGGTGTCCCGGCGGCCGGCCGCGATCCCGATGCTGGCCCGGATCGACGTCTCCTCGCCCGCCACCGGGAAGGGCATCCGCAACGCATCGATGATCCGGTCGGCGATGCTGGTGGCGTGGCGGAGGTCCGGCTCATCCTCGACCAGGACCGCGAACTCGTCGCCGCCGAACCGCGCCGCCAGGTCGTGGGTGCGCAGGACGCCGCGGAGCCGATCGGCGACGTCGACCAGCAGCCGGTCGCCGGCCGCGTGCCCGTAGGTGTCGTTGACCACCTTGAAGTCGTCGAGATCGAGGAAGAGGACGACCGGCGTCCCGGTCGAGGCCTTGTCCGCGAGGAGCGTGTCGACGCGTTCGATGAACAGGCTCCGGTTCGCCAGCCCGGTGAGCGGGTCGTGATAGGCCTGGTAGCGGAGCTGCTCCTTGAGCCTCGAAAGCTCGGCCAGCGACTGCTCGAGCTGGCCGTTCTCGAGGGCGACCGCCGCCTGGTTGGCGAGCGTCTCGAGCAGGCGCAGGTCGTCCTCGGCGAAGGTCGTCCCTTCGGTCAGCCGATTGGCGATGAGGATGGAGCCGATGAGCTCGGACTCGCCGCGCAGCGGGCTGACCATCGCGTGGCGGACGCGCGAGTCGTCGGTCCGCGGCGGCTCGTAGAAGAACGGCGCGGCGGCCGCGGTGACCCGGGCGTACAACGGGTCCGCGACGATCCCGTCGATCGGCCACCATCACCTCCGGCTCGCCGTCGTGCCACGAGCTCGTCCGGAGCGCCTCGCTCCCGCTGCGTGGGTAGAGGATCGACCTCGGCGAGCTCGGCCCGGAACATCGCCCGCGCGTGGCCGAGGAGCGCGACGAGCGTCGAGTCGAGCTCGGGCGAGTGCTGGAGGATGCGCGATGACTGGTAGAGCAGTTCGAGCCGTTCGTGCTTCTCGCGCTCCGAGACGTACGCGCGGTACGCCAGGAAGACGATCACCAGCGGGAGGATGAGCAGCCAGAGGAGCAGCGGGTCCAGCCACAGGATCGAGACGGCGAGCAGCGCGAGGCTCGTATTCGCGAGCGCGACCATGCTCCCGAACCGGAGCATCTCGGGGAGCTTCTGGTACTGGGGCGCCCCGCCCGACAGCGTGATGACCGTCGCGATCGTCAGGGCGCTCAGGACGGTCGCCGACATCGTCGCCGCGAACGCGGCCAACCAGTCCCGTGAGGTCGGGCGTGGTGTCGAGGTCGGCGATGGCGTAGAGGACGGTCAGGGAGACGACCGCGACGAGCCCGAAGTTCGCGAGGTTGAACGCGATCTTGATCGGCCGCTGGCGTGAGCCGAGGACGAGCGCCACGGTCGACCCCACGAGGACCGCGGCCATGTACTCGTTCGGCGGCAGCAGGAAGAAGCCGATGACGGCCGGGAACTCGCTCAACGAGAACGAATGGGTCTCGCGGCGGAAATGGACCTCGACGACCTTGAGCTCCGCCAGAGCGAAGGCGACGGCCAGGAGCGGCCACGGGATGTGGACGAAGACGACCGGTCCCGGGCGACCGCGGAGCGCCAGGATAGTAGATGACGGTCGCCGAGACACCAAGGAAGACCGTGAACGCCCAGACCCGCAACGCGCTGGACACGCCGAACGGCCGTCCCGTGCGCACGCGCACCGGACGGGTCCATCGCGGCCCGTTCGTCTCGGCCATCTCGTCCTGTCTGGTCATCCTCGGCCACGGTTCGTGGGTCCCGGGCGCCGGGTCGCTCCCTTGTACGCCGTGAGGGCCCACGGGGCACCGACATGGAGGTACCGGTACTCAGGGGACTATCGGCGCGGACGGCGTCGGGCCCTCCGGCCGCGCCGACTGGTACGCTCTTGTGCCGGCCGTCCAGGCGGCCGCCGTCCGACCTGTGCCGCACCCGAGAGCCCCATGACCGCACCGCGCACGAGCGCCGAACCGCGCACCATCGTCGACAAGATCTGGGCCGACCACGTCGTCGCCCAGGATCCGGGCGCTCCCGCCGTCCTCGCGGTCGACCTCCACCTCATCCACGAGGTGACGAGCCCGCAGGCCTTCACCGGGCTCCGGACCCGAGGCCTGCAAGGTCCGACGACCCGGCCAGACCATCGCCACCGCGGACCACTCGATCCCTACCACGCCCCGCTCGTTGCCGATGCTCGACCAGATGGCCGCCGCGCAGATCCACCAGCTCGAGACCAACTGCGCCGAGTTCGGCATCCCGCTCCACGGGATCGGCTCGCCCAGCCAGGGCATCGTCCACGTCATCGGCCCGCAGCTGGGCCTGACGCAGCCGGGGATGACGATCGTGTGCGGGGACTCGCATACGAGCACGCACGGTGCGTTCGGGGCGCTCGCGTTCGGGATCGGGACGAGCGAGGTCGAGATGGTCCTCGCGACCCAGACGCTGCTCCAGCGCGACCCGAAGACCTACGAGGTCCGCGTCGACGGACGCCTGGCGCCGGGCGTCTCCTCGAAGGACATCATCCTCGCGCTCATCGCCCGGATCGGGATCGGCGGCGGGACCGGCCACGTCTTCGAGTACCGCGGCGAGGCCATCCGCGCCCTGACCATGGAGCAGCGGATGACCATCTGCAACATGAGCATCGAGGGCGGCGCCCGGGCCGGGCTCATCGCCCCCGACGACACGACGTTCGAGTACGTCCACGGGCGCCCGCACGCGCCGCACGGCGCGGACTGGGACGCCGCGGTCGCCCGCTGGCGGATGCTGCCGACCGATGACGGCGCCACGTTCGACAAGTCGATCACGATCGACGCGGACGCCCTCGAGCCGATGGTCACCTACGGCACGAACCCGGGCATGGGGATCCCGATCACGGGCCGAGTCCCCTCCCCCGATGACGAGGCCGACCCGGCGGCCCGGCGCGCACTCGTGCACGCGCTCGAGTACATGGACCTGCGGCCCGGGCAGCCGATCATCGGCCAGAAGGTCGACGTGGTGTTCGTCGGCTCGTGCACGAACGGGCGGATCAGCGACCTGCGCCTCGCCGCGGCCGCCCTCAAGGACCGCAAGGTCGCCGACGGCGTCCGGCTCATGGTCACGCCCGGCAGCGACGAGGTGAAGCGCGAGGCCGAGCGCGAGGGCCTGGCCGACATCTTCCGCGCGGCGGGTGGCGACTGGCGCGAGTCGGGGTGCTCGATGTGCATCGCGATGAACGGCGACCAGCTGTCCCCCGGGCAATACGCGGTGAGCACGAGCAACCGCAACTTCGAGGGCCGCCAGGGCAAGGGCGGCCGCACGTTCCTGGCCTCGCCGCTGACCGCGGCCGCCTCGGCGCTGACCGGCGTCGTCACCGACCCGCGGACGCTGCCCGGCCTCGACGCGCTGGCCGGCATCGGGGGTCGTTGACGATGGCCGAACCGTTCCGCATGTTCACGAGCAAGGTCGTGCCGATCGACGCCGAGAACGTCGACACCGACCAGATCGTGCCCGCGCGGTACCTCAAGGTGACCGACAAGGATGGCCTGGCCGACGCGCTGTTCCGGGACTGGCGCTTCGAGGAGGACGGCTCGCGCAAGGACCCGCCGTTCGTGCTCGACCAGCCGGGGATGCCGGGCCGGGCGATCCTGCTCGTCGGCGACAACTTCGGGGCCGGGTCGTCGCGCGAGCACGCGCCGTGGGCGCTCCGCGCCTGGGGCGTCCGGGCGATCATCTCGACCTCGTTCGCCGACATCTTCCGCAACAACAGCCTGAAGAACGGCGTGCTGCCGATCGCGGTCTCCGCCGCGACGCACGAGCGACTTCGGGCGATCGTCGCGGCCGACCCGGACGCGTCGCTGACCGTCGACCTCGCCGAGTCCGGGATCCTGCTCCCGGACGGCTCGACGATCGAGTTCGAGATCGACCCCTTCGCGAAGCAGATGCTCCTCGCGGGGACCGACGAACTGGGCTACCTCCTCTCGAAGGAACCCGAGCTCGTCGCCTGGGAGGCGGCCCACCCGCCGCGGATCGACACCCTCGCGAGCTGAGCCGAGTCATCGACGCCGCCCCGCGGGAACTACTCGCTACCTGTCGTCTCGCGGCCATGCTGACGACCCGCCGGCTCGCCGGCCTCCTCGCGACCGTCGCCATCGCGGTGTCGCTCGCCGCCTGCGCGGGCGGCGGCGGCTCCCCCGCCCCGACGCCCGGCCCGAGCGCCATCCCGAGCGTCGAACCGCCGGTCGCCAGTGGACCCGACGCGCCCGTCGGCACCGACCTCCCGCCCGGCGGCGGCCTCCCTGATCCCGGCACCGGCGACCAGTTCATCGACCCACAGCCCGGCCAGCTCGACGTCCATCCGGTCGCGATCGACCTGCTGACCGCCGACGTCGAGGCGCGGCACGTCATCGTCACCGCGTCGTGGACCAGCGGCGTCGAGCCCTGCTACGTGCTCGACACGATCGTCGTCGACAAGGCTGACCACGCCTTCACGATCACGCTCCGCGAGGGCCACGCCGCCGGCGACAACGTCTGCATCGAGATCGCGATGATGAAGGCCACGAAGATCGACCTCGGCGAGCTCGACCCGGGCACCTACACCATCAGCGACGGTCAGGGCGTCGCTCCCTCCATCGAGGTCGTGGTCAACTAGCAACGCTCTCCAGCCGCGTCGTCGCCATCGAGCGGCGACCTGTGGGACCATCGAGGCGTGAACCCGATCGATCTCGCGGCGATCGCCCTCATCGTGGTCGGGGCCTGGCTCGGCTTCCGCTCGGGTGCCCTGCCGCAGATCGGCGGGCTGATCGGAGCGATCGGCGGTGCGGCGCTCGTCATCGCGCTCCTCCCGGCGCTGGCCGACCCGATCGGCGAGATCGACCCGAACTTCCGGCCCTTCGTCGTGCTCGGCGGGCTGCTCATCGTGGTCGCACTCGGGGAGTCGATCGGCTCGACGGTCGGTCGTCGGGCGGCCACCGGCCTCGGCACTGGCGTCCTGAGCGCGGCCGATCGCGTCGGTGGCGCGTTCGTCGGAGTCGCCCAGGCCCTGCTGATCGTCTGGCTCGTCGGTGGCCTGCTCGCGATCGGGCCGATCGCCCGGCTGACCGAGGCGGCCCAGACCTCGAAGGCGGTGCGGGCGCTCGCCATCATCCTGCCGCCGCCCGGCGACTTCGCCGTCGAGCTCGGACGCCTGCTCGACTCGACCGGCCTGCCGGCCGTGTTCGTCGGCTTCGAGCCGCTCCCGCAGGCCCCGGTCGACCTGCCGGACGACCCCACGGTCAAGCGTCTCGCGCGGGCCGCGATCGAGAGCACGGTCAAGGTCTCGGCCGCCGCCTGCGGCTACGAGTCGACCGGCACCGGGTTCGCGGTCGCCCGCGAGTACGTGGTGACGAACGCCCACGTCGTCGCGGGCGCGGGCCGGCACGTGAAGGTCCGCGACAGCTCGGGGCGGCTCCAGGACGCCGTGCCGGTGCTGTTCGATCCGAAGCTCGATGTGGCGGTCCTGCGCGTCCCAGGCCTCGGCGCCCAGGCGCTGGTCTTCGCGGGCCATGATCCCGCCCGCGGCGCGGTCGGCGCGGCGCTCGGCTTCCCGGGCGGTGGCAACCTCAAGGTCATGCCGGCGGCGGTCGCCGGGGCGTACAACGCGACGGGTCGCGACATCTACGGCGACTCGAAGGTCAAGCGCGAGATCCTCGAGCTCCGCGCAGCGATCGACCGCGGCGACAGCGGCGGCCCGTTCGTGCTCGAGGACGGGACGGTCGGCGGGGTCGTCTTCGCCGAGGCGCGGACCGACGACCAGGTCGGCTATGCGCTGTCGCCCACCGATGTCGCCGTCCGGATCAACCCGGCCCTGAGCCGGACGACCGCGGCCGACACCGGGGACTGCCTGCGCTGACCCTCGGGCCTCGCGGATACACTGTCGCTCCGTCCGATCCGACCGAGGTCCTCCCCCGATGCCCGAGCCCAGCCACCCGTACGACACCCCGTCCGACCCCGCGAAGCGGCACTCCGCCGCGCTCACCGACGGCCCGGACCGGGCCGCCGCCCGGTCGATGCTCAAGGCGATCGGCTTCACGGACGAGGACCTGGCGAAGCCGCTCATCGGCGTCGGCACGACCTGGATCGAGACGATGCCGTGCAACTACAACCAGCGGCGGCTGGCCGAGCAGGTGAAGGCCGGCATCCGGGCGGCGGGCGGCACCCCGATGGAGTTCAACACCATCTCGGTGAGCGACGGCGTGTCGATGGGGACCGAGGGGATGAAGGCCTCGCTGGTGTCGCGCGAGGTCGTCGCCGACTCGATCGAGCTCGTCGTCCGCGGGCACCTGCTCGATGGCCTGGTCTGCCTCGTCGGGTGCGACAAGACGATCCCGGGCGCCGCGATGGCGCTCGCCCGGCTCGACGTGCCGGGTCTGGCCCTCTACAACGGGACCATCTACCCGGGCGTGTACAAGGGCCAACGCAACGCGACGGTCGTGACCGTGTTCGAGGCGATCGGGGCGTATCGGGCCGGGAAGATCACCCTCGACGAGCTGTACGAGGTCGAGAACGTGGCGTGCCCCGGACCGGGCGCGTGCGGCGGCCAGTACACGGCCAACACGATGAGCATGGTCCTCGAGTTCATCGGGCTCTCCCCAGCGGGTCTCAACGGCATCCCGGCCGAGGACCCGGCCAAGGATGCCGCCGCGTACCGCACGGGCGAGATCGTCATGGACCTCGTGCGCGCCGACCACCGGCCGTCGCGCTTCGTCACCCGCGACGCGCTCGAGAACGGGATCGCGTCCGTGGCGGCCACGGGCGGCTCGACCAACGGCGTGCTGCACCTGCTCGCGATCGCCCACGAGTTCGGCATCCCGCTCGACATCGACGAGTTCGGGGCCATCGCCGACCGGACGCCGATCGTCGCCGACCTGGTCCCGGGCGGCCGGTACACGGCCGCGGACATGTACGACGCGGGCGGCGTGGCCCTCGTCATGCGGGAGCTCGTCAAGCGGCCCGGCCTCCTCCACGACGACGCGCTGACGGTCGATGGGCGGACGATCGCCGAGATCGCGGCCGCCGCCGTCGAGACGCCGGGCCAGCAGGTCGTCGTCCCGCTCGAGACGCCGCTCAAGCCGACCGGCGGCCTGGCGATCCTCCACGGATCCCTCGCCCCCGACGGCTGTGTCGTCAAGCTCGCCGGGCACGAGCGGCGGCTGCACCGCGGCCCGGCCCGCGTGTTCGAGTCGGAGGCCGACTGCTACGCCGCGGTCCGCGACCAGCGGATCGTGGCGGGTGACGTGGTCGTCATCCGCAACGAGGGCCCGGTGGGTGGGCCAGGGATGCAGGAGATGCTCTCGGTGACCGCGGCACTCGTCGGCGAGGGACTCGGCGATGTGGTCGCGCTCATCACCGACGGCCGGTTCTCGGGCGGCACGCACGGGTTGATGATCGGGCACATCGCGCCCGAGGCCGCGCTCGGTGGTCCGATCGCGGCCGTCCGCGAGGGCGACTCGATCGTCATCGACGTCGACCGCAAGGCCCTCGACCTCGAAGTGCCCGCCGACGAGATCGCCCGCCGCCTCGCCGACTGGTCGCCGCCGGCCCCGCGCTACCCGGGCGGCGTGCTGGCCAAGTACGCGGCGCTCGTCGGATCGGCGTCCGAAGGGGCGGTGACGACCGGGCCGCGCATGACCGCGAACCTCGGCCCGGCGCGCGCCCGCTGAGCAGGTGGCCACGCGCGTCTCCATCGGCATCAAGACCTCGCCACAGGCGGTCGATTGGCCGACCCTCGAGGGCGCCTGGGCGCGCATCGGCGAGCACGACGTCTTCGACTCGGTCTGGATGAACGACCACCTGACCGACATCAACGTGGAACGGGCCGGACCGTCGTGGGAGGCATTCACGGCGATGGCGACGCTCGCCCACCACGTCCCGGGGAAGTGGCTCGGGCACGGCGTGCTGTCGATGACGTTCCGCCACCCGTCGGTGCTGGCGAAGTCCGCGACGGTCCTCGACCACGCCACGGGCGGCCGGTTCATCCTGGGCCTCGGGGCGGGCTGGTTCGAGCCGGAGCACGTCCCGTTCGGGATCCCGTTCCCGCCGATGCCCGAGCGGTTCGACCGGTTCGAGTCCGCGGTCGAGACGATCCGGGCGATGGGCTCGGCCGCAGCGACGACGCCCGAGGGCGTGACCCGCGCCGACCCGTTCTTCCCGCTCGCGGGCGCGACGAACGACCCGCCGCCGGTGACACCGGGCGGCCCGCGGATCTGGCTGGGCGGGCAGAAGAAGCGCGGGATCGCGCTGGCGGCGCGGCTCGCCGACGGCTGGGTGCTGCCGGCCGTGACCGGGCACCAGACGCCGTCCGATCTCGCCTACTTCGCCGACCGACGCGATGCGCTGATGCGGGCGCTCGACGAGGTCGGGCGCGACCCGGCGGGGTTCGACATCGCGGCCCAGTTCCCGGCCGGCACGACCGCCGAGTCCCGGCGCGCCTGCGTCGACGCCCTGGTGGAGGCCGTGGGGATCGGGGCGACCCATGTGATCATCGGGATGGCGCCGCGACTGGGTGCCGCGGGCGTGGACGACGTCGCCCGCGATGTCGCCGGCCCGTTGCGCGAGGCGCTCGGTTGATGGCACACGGATCGGACGCCGGCGACGGTGGGGCCCGGCGGATCGACGTCCGGCTCGTGGCCGGCGACCAGGACCGCGCGACATTCGTGCGGCTGGTCAACGCGACCACGCCCGACGAGCCGACGTCCCTCGCGTATCTCGACTGGGAGGAGGCCACCTACCCGGGGGGCGTCCGGTTGATCGCGACCGTGGACGGCGAACCGGTCGGGGTCGCGGCCGTGGGTCGCATCTTCATGCATCCACCCGAGTTCCCGGCACTCTGGGCGAGCCTCGGCGTCCGCGCCGACATGCGGCGGCGGGGTCTCGGCGCGCGGTTGCTCGACGCGGTCATGGCCGTCGCCGCCGAACGAGGCAAGGGCTACCTCCATGTCCCGACCTCGGAGGAGCGCCCGGACGGCATCGCGTTCCTGGCCCATCGCGGCTTCCAAGAGCTCGAGCGGTACAAGATCGTCCGGCTCGACCTCGCCGGCCTGGCCGTCCCAGCGTCGAGCGTGCCGGACGGTGTGTCGCTGACGACGCTCGCCGAGCGCCCCGACCTGGTCGAGGGCGTCCACGCCGTCGCGGACGCGACCTTCGCCGACATCCCGAGCGCCGATGAGCCGATCACGGTGGGTGACCTTGCCGAGTTCCGGGCTCGCGACGTCGACCAGCTGCCCGGCTGGGGCTTCATCGTGGCGATCGAGGATGCGACGGGCGACGCCGTCGGGTACGCCAGCCTCTACGAGCGCCCCGATGGCGCCGCCGTGTACTGGCACGACATGACCGCCGTGGTCCCGCGCTGGCGTGGGCGGGGGCTCGCCACCGCGCTCAAGGCCGAGACGATCCGCGCCGCGATCGCCCACGGCGCGGTCGCGCTCGAGACCGGCAACGACACCGCGAACGCCCCGATGCGCGCCGTGAACGCCCGTCTCGGATACCGGCCGCTGCCCGACTCCATCACGATGCGCGGCCCCGTGACCCCGGCCCCGGCTGGCCCGGCCGATCCGGACGCGGCGGTCAGCGGCGCTTGAGGTCCGCGAGCACCTCGCGAGCCGCGTTGCGGCCCGGCACGCCCGTGACGCCGCCGCCCGGGTGCGCGCCCGAGCCGGCCAGGTACAGGCCGTCGAGCGGCATCCGATAGCGCGCCCACCCGAGGAGGGGGCGCCACGCGAAGAACGAGTCCAGCGCCGGCTCCGCATGGAGGGGGTGACCGCCGGTCAGCCCGTAGTCGCGCTCGAGGTCGGCGGGGGTGAGGACCTGCCGCGCCACCACCCGGGCTGAGATGCCGGGGGCCACCGTCTCGAGCGTGCGCAGCACGGCGTCGCCGAGCGCCTCCCGTCGGTCGTCCCACGTCCCATCGCTCGGCGTGCCGGGGACCCATTGGACGTGGGCGCTCAGGACCTGCGTCCCGGGAGCCGCATCGGCGACGAGCGACGGATCGGCGAGCGACGGGATGGTCGCCTCCACGGCGAGCGTGTCGGCCATGCGGCCATATTTCGTCGGATCGAAGACCCGCTCGAGCGCATCGATGCCCGTCATCCCGACGAGGATCCGCCCGCGCAGGAGCCGTGGCTCATCGGCGGCCGCCGGGAAGGTCGGCAGACCGTCGAGCACGAGGTTGACCTTGGCCACCCGACCGGGCGTCCGGATGTTCGCCGCACGCCAGCGCAACGACGGCCCGACGGCGACCGGATCGACGAGGGTCGTCAGCAGGCGCTTCGGGTCGACGCTCGCCACGACGACGCGGGCCGCGATCTCCTCGCCAGACGCCAGGGCGACGCCCGTGGCCACACCGTCGGATGACGTCACGGCGACGACCTCGGCACCGGTGCGGATCTCGCCGCCGGCGGCACGCACGGCCGAGGCCAGGGCTTCCACGAGGACGCCCGGTCCGCCCGTGGCGTAGACGGTCTCGCCGGACGCGCCGCCGTCGCTGCCGGCCGCGTCGTCGAGGAGCACCTTGGTCGTCCCCGCCGACCACGGGCCCATCGCCGTGTGGCGGACCCCGCGCCAGGCGACGGTCGCCCGGACCGGGTCGGCGGAGAGCGATTCGGCCACGAAGTCCGCGACGGCCATCGCGAGCACGCGCAGGATCGTCCGGCCGTCGTCTCGGCCGAGGCCCTTGAACGCCCGACCGACCCGGAGGCCCATGAGCGCATCTCCGGCCCGTGGGGCACCCACGTCCGGCGGCGTCTCGTCGCCGAGGTCGGCCAGGAACCGCGCGAGCCGGCGCACGTCGCGATCGAGGTCGAGGAACGCGTTCGCGTCGGCGGTCGACCAGGCCTGGAGCGAGGCCCACGTCGCGGCGACGTCGCGCCAGAGGGCGACATGCCGGCCGTCGGGCTGCGGCGCGAAGGCACGGACCTCCGGGGCGATGAGCCGGAGCCCGTGGCGGCGCAGGTCGAGCTCGCGGGCGATGGACGGCCGGAGCCGCCCGACCGTGTGGGCCACGACCGGGACGTGGGCGCCGGGCGCGAGTTCCGCCGTGTCGACGGCGCCGCCGAGCCGGTCGCGACGTTCGATGACGAGGACGGAGCGCCCGGCCCCCGCGAGATACGCGGCCGCGGTCAGCCCGTTATGGCCTCCGCCCAGCACGATGGCGTCGTATCGCGCGCCGTCCGTGGCCATCTCAGGCGACCCGACGTCCGCGCGACTTGAGGACCTCGAGCGCGGCGAGGCGCCCGTTGGCGCCCATCAGGCCGCCGCCCGGGTGTGTGGATGATCCCGACAGCCACAGGTCGCGGATCGGCGTCCGGAACCGCGCGTAGCCGGGGACCGGTCGATTGAAGAACAGCTGCTCGAGCGAGAGCTCCCCCTGGAAGATGTTGCCCTCGGTCAGCCCGATGGTCCGCTCGATGTCGAGCGGGGTCAGCACCTGGCGCCCCACGATGATCTCGCGGATGTTCGGCGCGAACTCGGCGATCCGATCGATCACCGCGTCGCCGAACGCCTCGCGGTTGTCGTCCCAGGTGCCCAGCGATGGGTCGAGCTTGTACGGCGCGTACTGCACGAAGCAGCTGATGACGTGCTTGCCGGGCGGCGCCATCCCCGGGTCCACCAGGGTCGGGATGATCATGTCGATGTAGGGCTTGCGACTCCAGTGCCCGTACTTCGCGTCGTCGTAGGCGCGCTCCATGTCGTCCATCGATGGCGAGAACGAGATCGCGCCGCGGAGGTGCTCCCCCGGACCCGGCAGGCACGTGAAGTCGGGCAGGCGGTCGACGGCGAGATTGACCTTGCCGGACGAACCGCGGAACTTGAACCGGCGGACCTCCTGCTCGAACGAGGCGTCGAGCGTTCCCGGGTCGAGCAGGTCGAGGAAGGTGACCTTCGCGTCGGCGGAGCTGAGCACGACCGACGCATCGATCTCCTCACCGCTCTCGAGGACGACGCCGGTGGCGCGATCGCCGGCCGTCCGGATCCGCGCGACGGGCGCCTCCGTCCGGATCTCGGCGCCGAGCGCCTCCGCGGCCCGGGCGATGGCCATCGACACGCCACCGGTCCCGCCCTTCGGGATGCCCCACGCGCGGAACGCCCCGTCGATCTCGCCCATGTAGTGATGGAGCAGGACGTACGCCGTCCCGGGCGAGCGGATGCCCTGATACGTCCCGATGATCCCCGACGCGGACATCGTGGCCTTGAGCGGGTCGGTCTCGAACCACTGGTCGAGGAAATCCGCCGCGCTCATCGTCATGAGCTGGACGAAGACCGCCTGCTGGCGCTCCGTCAGGCCGCCGAACGTCCGTGCCAGGCCCACGAGCGGCAGCAGCGGCCGCGGATCGAGGTCGGTCGGGTCGCCGGGCACGATCCCGAGGATCGGCTTGATGAAGCGGGCCATCTCGACCATGAGCTGGCCGTACTCCTCGTAGGCCTCGGCGTCGTTGAGGCTCCAGCGGCGGAGCTCCCGGACGGTCCGGCCGTGGTCGTTGACCCGCCACAGGTAGTCACCGCCACCGGTGTGCGCCCCGGCGCCCTTCGGGAGCGGCGTGAAGGTGCCATCGAGCGGCAGGATGTCGAGACCGTGCTCGGGCAGGCGCAGCTCGCGGATGATCTCGGGACGCAGCAGGCTGACGACGTAGCTCGCGACGGAGAACCGGAAGCCGGGGACGATCTCCTCGGTGACCGCGGCGCCGCCCAGGACGTGCCGCCGCTCCAGCACGACCGTGCGCAGGCCCGCGCGGGCCAGATAGGCCGCGGAGATCAGGCCGTTGTGGCCGCCGCCGATGATGACCGCGTCGTAGGACCGGGCCAACGGGATACGCCTCCCGCGTCTATCCACTGTGCATACGTTTGATGCAAGTCTACCCGCCGCGCCATACTGGCTGTCGACCACAGGAGGCAGCCAGCACGTGAGCATCGGGACCGCGTTCCACGACCGGACGGCACCGCTCAACCGCAAGATGCAGTGGCGCGAATGGTCGGGCTACTACGCCTCGTCGGTCTATGCGGATGCGCACGACATCGAGTACAACGCCATCCGCGAGGCCGCGGCCCTCATCGATGTCAGCCCGCTCTTCAAATACCGCGTCGGCGGCCCCGATGCGCTGCGGCTGGTCGATCGGGTCATCACCCGCGACGCGACGAAGCTCCGCGCCGGGCAGGTCATCTACACGCCGTGGTGCGACGAATACGGCAAGGTCATCGATGACGGGACCGTCCATCGGCTCGACGACGACACGTACCGCTGGACCGCAGCGGACCCGCAGTTCCGCTGGCTGACGCTCAACGCGGCGGGCCTCGACGTGACGATCGAGGACGAGTCGGCGACGGTCGCCGCGCTCGCGCTCCAGGGTCCGTTCAGCCGCGCGGTCCTCGAGGCGGCGACCGGCGAGTCGTTCGCCGACCTGCGCTACTTCCGCCGGCGGACGAGCACGATGAAGGTCGGGCGGCGCCGGGTCGCGATCGACGTGTCGCGGACCGGCTACACCGGCGACCTCGGGTACGAGCTGTGGATCCCGGCGGCGTCCGCGGGCGATGTCTGGGATCACCTGATGACGGTCGGCGATGCGTTCGCCATCCGACCGGCCGGGATGCTGGCGCTCGACGTGACGCGGCTGGAGGCCGGGCTGATCCTCCTCGAGGTCGACTACACGTCGGCCCGCCACGCGATGAACCCCGAGCAGAACTACAGCCCGAACGAGATCGGCCTCGGGCGGCTCGTCGACCTCGACAAGGCCGATTTCGTCGGACGCCACGCGCTCCGCGCCGAGGCGCGGGCCGGCGGACCCGCCCGGCGGCTCGTCGGCCTGACGCTCGACTGGTACGGCATCGAGGGCCTGTACGACGCCCAGGGGATCCCGCCCGCGGTATCGCCAACGGTGGATCGATCGCCGCGACCGGTGTTCGACGTGCGCGGCCGGCAGATCGGCCGCGCGACATCGGTCGGCTGGAGCCCGATCCTCAAGCAGGCGATCGCCCTCGCCTCGGTCTCGGCCGGGAACGAGACCCCCGGCGGGCCGGTCGCGGTCGAGTGGACGGTCGAGGGCCGGCGCGGCCGCGTTCCCGCCGTCGTCACCGAGCTCCCGTTCCTCGACCTGGCGCGCAAGCGGGCCTGATCGGGAAGATGGACGCGTGACCGACCAGATGGACCGGCCGGCGCCGGTGGACGCGGCAGAGCCCGAGCCCGAGCCTGAAGCGTACGAGGAACGCCGCAACGTCATCGCCCGGGACAAGGGCCTGCCCGGCGAGGTGATCACCGGCGGCGAGGACCCACAGCCGGCCGAGGGGCTTCGCCAGGAGCGCTACTACGGCCGGTTGCTCGTCGCGATGGTCGCGATCCTCATCCTCGGCGGCTTCGTCGTCGGATTGCTGATCGCGCTGGCCCAGGCGTGACCCAGCTGACGGCGCTCCCGTCGCAGCGGTTCGACGGGGCGACGTGGGATCGCGCCCACGATGAGCTCGTCGCGACGATGCGCGAGCTCATCCGGATCCCCTCGGTCAACCCGCCCGACCCGGCCCGGCCGGACGGCGAGCTGGTGGCCGCCCGGGCGATCGCGGCCATCCTCCGCGACCTGGGCCTCGAGCCCGAGATCGTCGAGCCGGTCCCCGGCCGCGGCTCCGTCCATGCCCGACTACGCGGCGACGGGACCGGCGGTGGCCCCTTCCTGCTGTTCTCGCACCTCGACGTCGTCCCGGCGCCGCCCGAGCGCTGGAGCCACGACCCGTTCGCCGCCGATCTCGCCGACGGCCACGTCTACGGCCGTGGTGCCGTGGACATGAAGGACATGATCGCGATGGAGCTCGGCGTCATCCGCCTGCTCGTCGCCGAGGCTCGCGCGGCCGGTCTCGACCCGGGCCACGACCCCATCCCGGGCCTGCGCCGCGATGTCCTGTTCACGTGCACCGCGGACGAAGAGGCCGGCGGCGACGCTGGCGCTCGTTGGATCGCCCGCGAACGGCCCGATTGGTTCCGCGCGGCCGGGGCGGTCAACGAGAGTGGCGGGGTCTCGGTGACCGTGGCGGGCCGCCGGATCTACCCGATCCAGGTGGCCGAGAAGGGATTCGCGCCGTACCGGATCGTCGTCACTGGGACGTGGGGCCACGGGTCGATGCCCCGCGACGACAACGCGGTCGTGCTCGCGGCCCGGGTCGTGGAGCGGCTGGCCGTGCCCGGCCCCATCCGGCTCACGCCGGTCATGGTCCGGTTCCTCGAGACGGTGGCCGCAGCGCTACCTGGGCGCGTGGCGGACATCCTCACGCGGCTGGCGATGGGTGATCCGGCCGCGGACGCGGATCTCGCGTCGGTGTGCGACCCGATGTATGCGCGGACGCTGCGAGCCCTCGTGCGCGACACGACGAGCCCGGACGTCATCCATGCCGGCGTCAAGTACAACATCATCCCCGGTGAGGCGGTCATCGAGGTCGATTGCCGGGCGCTGCCGGGCACGACGGAGCCGGCCATGCGCGCCGAGCTCGAGCGGCGGATCGGCCCCGACCTGCTCGCGGTGTGCCGTCTCGAGCAGGTCACCTGGGGCGAACCGGTCGAGTCCCCCGCCGAGGGACCGCTCTGGGACATCCTCGTCGCGACGCTGCGCGACCACGACCCCGAGGCCATCCCGGTGCCGGCGATGCCACCATTCGCGACGGACGCGAAGTCGACGGTCCCGCTCGGGACCCCGACGTACGGCTTCTCGCCGCTCCGCCTCGACCCCGACGAGCGCTACCTCGAGCGCTATCACGGCGTCGACGAACGCATCTCGCTCGACGCCCTGCGGTTCGGCCTCCCGGTCCTCTACGACGTCACGCGGCGCTTCTGCGGCTGACGGGTCACGGTCGGAAGGTCGCTGTCGCGCGCCGGGGTCGCGAAGATCCGCCTGACCGCCGCCCTTCTTTGCGCCATCTGATCGACATGCCAACAAGTGACGCCATCGATCGAGTCCGGGACCGGTCGTAGCTGCATATCGATGCATCCATCCTGGGCGGCGAGCACGTCGATGCATTGCTTTGCATCGTCATGCACGATCGGGCCCGACCTGAGTCCAGGATCCCGCCGTCTGTTCAGCCGGTCGAGCCGTTGGCACAATCCGTGCCTGAAGCTGGAACCTCTCGTTGGTCGGGCGTAGGCCGGAGCCGGCTGGGATTCCTCGGTGCGGCCGTCAGCCCTCGCCGTCGTGCACGCCGCCACTCACCGGGCGATGGACGCGGACCTGCTCGTCACACGACGGACAGACGTACACATCGCCTTCGGCCCAGCTCTTCTCGGGATCGTGCGCGGCCGGGTCGTGGTGGGCGGGACTCGGGACGAGCGTCTCCCACGATCCGTCGCTGTGCCGATGTTGGAGGCGGTACAGCGCCTCACTCAAGACACCCTGGTCCACGGCAAGTCCTCCTGCGTGCAGCCTACTCCGGCGTCCACTCGCGCGGCGTCCGGATGAGGCGGCCGCGACGGTTGATGGCATGCGTGGCGAGGGCGGCGACGCCCATCGCGACGATGGCTCGCTCCGCGGTCGGGAGCGGTCGCACCGCGGACAGGAACTGGTCGGCGCGGGAGCGATCGACGACGCGCAGGATCGCGTGACCGCGAGGGGTGAGTCGCAGGGTCCGCTGACGCCGATCCTCCGGCTCCTGGTGCCGTTCGACGAGTCGTCGCCGGACCAGGCCGTCGATGAGCCGGCTCGTGGCCGACGGGCTCCGCCCGATCTCCTCGGCCAGCTCGCCGACCGTCATCGTGCTGCCGTCGGCGAGCACGTACAGCGCGGCGAGCTGCGTGAAGCCGAGTCGCAGCTCCCCGAGCTGGCTCGCGAACCCGATGACGAGCTCACGCCAGAGGGCGCGGCCCATGGCCACGCGCTCGCTGATCTGCCGGACGTTGGGGAGCCGGTCGCCCGCGGCGAGTACCGGCGCGGAGAGGTCGGCCTCGAAACGACGGGCGACGGCGCGACGCGGGACGGGACGCCGGCGCGTGGACAGGTCGGACACGGCGCAAATGTAGGCAACGGCCCACTTCCGTGCAACCGTGCACGCGAATCGGCCCGTTCCGGCCGCCGGGCACTACCCTTCGAGGCGAATGGATCTCGCCTACGTCTTTCCCGGCCAGGGCTCGCAATCCGTCGGGATGGGTCGAACCCTCGCTGATGCCTCCCCCGCAGCTGCCGCGGTCTTCGCCGCGGCCGATGCCGCACTCGGGGAATCCCTGAGCAACCTCGCCTGGGACGGACCCGCCGAGCAGCTCGACCGGACCGAGGGGGCGCAGCCGGCGATCCTCGCCGCGTCGATGGCCATCCTCGCCGCGATGCGCGAGCGCTGGGCCGCCGCCGGATGCGCGGAGCCGCGACCCCGGTACGCCGCCGGCCATTCGATGGGGCAGTACTCCGCGCTCGTCGCGGCCGGAGCCCTGTCGCTCGACGACGGCCTCCGCCTCGTCCGCGAGCGCGGCCGCCTGATGCAGGGGTCGTCGGGAGGTCGCGACGGCGCGATGGCCGCGCTGATCGGTCTCGACGACGCGCGGCTCCCGGAACTCGTCGCGCAGGCATCCGCGTTCGGCGTCTTCGTCGTCGCGAATCGCAACGCCCCCGGCCAGGTCGTGGTCTCCGGGGAGCGGCCGGCCGTGGAGGCCGGCGCCGAGATCGCGAAGGGCCTCGGGGCGAAGCGGGCGATCGTCCTGCCCGTCTCGGTCGCGGCCCACTCCCCGCTCATGACCGACGCGGCCGAGGGCATGCGGGTCGCCCTGGCCGGTGTGACCTTCCACGATCCCGAGCCGCCCTTGCTGGCCAACGCGGACGCCCGCCCGATCACCACCGCCGACGGCTGCCGAGCCGAGCTCATCGAACATCTGACCGCCGGGGTCGACTGGATCGGCGCCATCGAATCGATGCGAGATGCCGGGGTCACGACCTTCGTCGAGGTCGGGCCCGGCAAGGTCCTCACCGGCCTCATCCGGCGCATCGCCCCGGACATCGAAGTCATCGCCGCCGACGATCCCGCGAGCGCCGACCGCCTGACCGAACTCGCCCAGACCGCCTGACCGAACCCCCCAGGACCCGAAGGAGCCCCGATCTTGCGCAAGCCCGACTATCAGCGCCGCGTCGTCGTGACGGGGCTCGGCGTCATCAGCCCGATCGGCAACGACGTCGACACGGTCTGGACGAACCTCGTGGAGGGGCACTCCGGCCTCGACGTCATCACCAAGTTCGATCCGGCGCCGTACGACGCGAAGCTCGCGGGCGAGGTCCGCGACTTCGTCCCCTCCGACTGGATGGATGCGAAGGCGGCCCGCCGCAGCGAGGCGAGCATGCACTTCGGGGTCGCGGCGGCCAAGCAGGCGCTCGCGGACTCGGGCTTCGAGCTGACCGACGAGAACCGGACCGAGGTCGGCGTGATCTTCGGGTCGGGCGCCGGCGGCCAGAGCCTGATGATCGACAACTACAGCGCGCTGCACGAGCGAGGGCCGCGCACGGTGGCCCCGACCTTCATCGCCAACGCGCTCGTCGACAGCTGCTCGGGGATGATCGCCATCGAGACCGGCGCCATCGGACACAACGTCTGCATGGTCTCGGCCTGCGCGACCGGCACGCACAACGTGGGCGAGGCCGCCGAGGCCATCCGACGCGGCGATTGCATCGCGGTGATCTCGGGCTCGACCGAGGCGCCGCTGCTCGAGGTCGGACACGCCGGCTTCTCGAACATGCGCGGCATGGGCATGCCTCGCCCCGGGGAGGCGCCTCAGACCGTGTCCCGGCCGTTCGACCTGACCCGTGACGGGTTCGTGCTCGGCGAAGGGGCCGGCTCGCTGTTCCTCGAGGATCTCGAGCTCGCGAAGGCGCGTGGCGCCAAGATCTATGCCGAGGTGGTCGGCTACGGCTCGGCCGCCGACGGCTGGGACATGATCCAGCCGATCGACGCCGGGATCGGTTCCTCCCGGGCGATGCAGATGGCGCTCGACCGGCGTGGCGTGCCGGCCGACGAGGTCGACATGATCAACCCGCACGGGACCTCGACGCCGCTCGGCGACAAGCGCGAAGCCGAGGCGATCTGGACCGTGTTCGGGTCCCGCTCGGCCGGCAAGGAGCGCTCGATCGCCATCAGCGCGACCAAGTCGATGACGGGCCACATGATGGGTGCGGCCGGCGCGTTCGAGGCGTTCGCGACCGTCAAGTCGATCGCCGAGCAGTGCGCCCCGGGGACGCTCAACTACCGCGACGCCGACCCGGAGTGCGACCTCTGGGTGCTGCCCGAGACGACCCCGATCCCGATCCGCTATGCGCTCTCGAACAACATCGGCCTGGGCGGACACAACGGCGCCGTCATCTTCAAGCGCTACGACGGCGACTGACCGTCACCAAAGGAGGCCGGTCGGTTCGCGCCGCTTCGCCTCCGGCACTCCGCGCACCTTCGTGGGTGCGCTGCGTGAGTCGGCTCAGTCCGCGACCGACCGCCCTCATCTGGTGGGAGGTCAAGGAGCGGGTGCGGGCGGCGACGCGATGAGCGCTTGCGCAGGGAGCCACGCAGCTCCCGGAGCACGCGTGAGGAGCGGCGGCGGCCGCGACCGCGACTTTGCGGTCACTACAATCCGCGGGATGAGGGAGCCACGTGCCTGAGCAGGATCCAGCGCGCCGAGCCGTCGTGACCGGCCTCGGGGCCGTCATGCCGATCGGGAACGACTTCCCGACGTACTGGTCGAACCTCGTCGCCGGCGTCACCGGGACGCGGCGCATCCGGAGCTTCGACCCGTCCGCGTTCGAGGTCCAGATCGCGGCCGAGGTCCTCGACTTCGACCCGACCGTGGCCATGGACCCGAAGATGGCTCGCCGGATGAGCCGGTTCATCCATTTCGCGATGGCCGCCGGCAAGGAGGCCGTCCGCGATTCCGGGATCGATTTCGCCGCGATGTCGCAGGAGGAGCGCGACCGGGTCGGGGTCGTCGTGAACACCGGCGGCGGCGGCATCGAGCAGATCATCGACGGCACCCACGTCCATGACCAGAAGGGCCCCCGCTTCGTCTCCGCCTTCGCCATCCCGGCGCTCTCGGGCTCGATGGGTGCCGCGCTGCTCTCGATGGAATACGGCCTGACGGGTCCGGTCATGACCCAGGTCGCCGCGTGCGCCACCTCGGTCATCGCCTTCCACGATGCCCTGCGCCTCATCCGATCGGGTGAGTGCGATGTCGTCCTGACCGGCGGCTCGGAGGCGCCGGTCTGGCCGATGGGTGTCGCGGCCCTCGGGAACATGGGCGCCCTCTCGAGGCGCAACGACTCCCCGGAGACGGCGTCGCGGCCATTCGACCTGACGCGCGACGGATTCGTGCTCGGCGAGGGCGGTGGCGTCGTCGTCGTCGAGTCGCTGGCCCACGCGCGCGAACGCGGCGCAACCGTCGTCGCCGAGGTCATCGGGGGCGCCCTGACCTCGGATGCGTTCCACATCAGCGCGCCCGAACCGACCGGGCGCGGCCAGGCCCGGGCGATGACCCAGGCGCTGCGCCACGCCGAGACCGCGCCGGACGAGATCGACTACATCGTGGCGCACGGGACGTCGACGTCGCTCAACGACGTCACCGAGACGCGCGCGATCAAGACCGCCTACGGCGAGCACGCCTACAAGGTCCCGATCAGCTCGCCCAAGTCGATGATCGGCCACCTCGTGGGTGCAGCCGGCATCGCGAGCGCGCTCGCGGCGATCGGCGCGATCCGCGACCAGGTGATCCCGCCGACGGCGAACCTGCACACGCCCGACCCGGAGTGCGACCTCGATTACACGCCGCTCACGGCCCGCCGGACGCGGATCGACACGGTCGCCGTGAACGGGTTCGGGTTCGGCGGCCAGAACGCCGTCGCGATCTTCCGCCGCGTCACCGACTGATCCCGGGTCAGTCGCTCCGGCGGTCGTCCCGGTCGCGGAGGCGCCGCCCCTCCCACGCCTCGATCGCGGCGACGTGCGCCGCGGACAGCGGGATGGGCGCCGCACTCGCGTAGTCGTAGCGGACGAGGACCAATTCGCTCACCGCGACGAGGCGCGGCGTCTCGTCCGGCGGCGCCGCGAGCAGCCGGTGTTGCAGCGTGAACGAGGAGCGGCCGATGTGTGACGCGCGCGTCTCGACGGTCACGACCTCGCCGTGGAAGACCTGCGCCCGGTAGGTGATGCGGGCCTCGGCCAGGATGAGGCTCTCCGGGTGCTCGACGCCGTGGCCGACCGGCTCGCCCGTGACATCGGTCCAGTAGCGGATCCGGGCCGACTCGCAGTACGTGAGGTACACGGCGTTGTTCACGTGGACCATCGCGTCCGTATCGGCGAAGCGGACGTCGATCCGGATGACGTGGCGGAACGGACCGTCGAAGTCGCGCGGGTCCGTACCAGGGCGTTGGGGATGCTCGTGCTCGCCGGCCACGGGCCGAGTCTACGCGGCGAGCCGGACCCGCCGCAGGCGCAGCGCGTTCAGGACGACCAGGACCGACGAGAGGGCCATGGCGCCAGCGGCAAGCGCCGGGGTCAGCGTGATGCCGAAGGCGGGATACAGGACGCCCATCGCCACCGGGATCAGCAGCACGTTGTAGCCGAACGCCCAGACGAGGTTCTGGCGGACCACCCGCATCGTCGCGCGTGACAGCTCGATGGCGGTCGCGACCGCCCGCGGGTCGCCGCCGACGAGCGTGATGTCCGATGCCTCGATCGCGACGTCGGCGCCGGTGCCGATCGCGATGCCGACGTCGGCCGCGGCGAGCGCCGGGGCGTCGTTGAGCCCGTCGCCGACCATCGCGACCGTCCGGCCTTCGGCCCGGAGCCGGTCGATGAGCGCGCCCTTGTCCGCGGGCCGGGCATCCGCGACGACCCCGGCGCCACCGATCCCGACGGCCGTCGCCACGGCGTCCGCGGTAGCGGCCCCATCTCCCGTGGCGAGCATGGAGGCGACCCCGACCCGGGCGAGTCGCTGGATCGCCTCGGGGGACTCGGGCCGGACCGGGTCGGCGATGGCGATCGCCCCGATCACGTGGTCGTCGGCAGAGACGAACGCGAGGGTCCGGGCGTCGAGGGCCGCGTGCGCGGTCGAGCGGGCCAGGTCCCCGAGGCCGATCCCCAGGGTCTCGAGCCAGGCGGCGCTGCCGACCCGCACGAGCCGCGGGCCGCGGTCCGTCTCGACGGTGGCTTCGATGCCGCCCCCGACGTCGGCGCGGAACCCGTCCACGCGCAGGAAGCCGAGCTCGTCGAGCCGCGCCCGAGCGAGGATCGCCGCGGCGAGCGGATGCTCGCTGCCGGTCTCGGCCGAGGCGGCGAGATCGAGCACGTCCTCGACCGACCAGCCGCGGGCCGGGATGACCTCGGCGACGACCGGGCGACCCAAGGTCAGCGTGCCGGTCTTGTCGAAGACGACCGTGTCGATCCGATGGGCCGTCTCGAGCGCCTCACCGCCCCGGATGAGGATCCCCGCCTCGGCGCCTCGGCCGGTGCCGACCATGATGGCCGTCGGGGTGGCCAGGCCCATCGCGCAGGGGCAGGCGATGACGAGGACCGTGATGGCCGCGACGAGCGCGTGGGTGAGGCGCGGCTCGGGACCCACGGCCATCCACGCGACGAACGTGACCGCGGCAAGGAGCAGGACCAGCGGCACGAAGACCTCGGCGATCCGATCCGCGAGCCGCGCGATCGGCGCCTTCGAGCCCTGGGCCCGTTCGACGAGGTCGATGATGCGGGCGAGCGCCGTGTCCTTGCCCACGTGGGTGGCGCGCATGATGAAGCTGCCCGTCGTGTTGAGCGTGGCGCCGATCACGGTGTCGCCGATGCCCTTGGCCGCCGGGATCGGTTCCCCGGTCAGGAGGGCCTCATCGACGGCCGAGGCACCCTCGACGATCACGCCATCGACCGGCACCTTGTCGCCGGGGCGGACCCGCAGCAGGTCGCCCACCACGACGTCCTCGAGCGGGACGTCGACCTCCGCGGTGCCGACGATGCGCCGGGCCGACGTGGCGCTGAGCGCGGCGAGGCGGCGCATGGCCCCGGTGGTCCGGGACTTCGCGCGCGACTCGAGCCAGCGGCCGAGCAGGACGAGGCCGATGATGATCGCGGCCGAGTCGAAGTAGGTCAGGGGCTCGAGCCCGGCCGCCGCCATGATCGAGGGCGCGAGGGTGATGACGGTGCTGTACCCCCACGCCGCGGTCGTACCAAGGGCCACGAGCGTGTCCATGTTGCTCGTGCCGTGGCGCGCCGCCCGCCAGGCCGATCGGTAGAAACGGCGGCCCGCCCAGACCTGGATCGCCGTCGCGGGCGCCAGGGCGATGAGGTTCCGCGCCTCCATCGAGAGCGCCTCGGCCGGCAGCGCCATCAGGACCATGATCCCGGCGGCGACCGCGATCGACGCCACGGCCTGGATCAGGGTCGTCCGCGCCTCGCGGTCCCGGGCTTCGTCATCGGCCGTGCGGGCGGCCACGGCCGCGCTGACGCCCGGCGTCGGCGCGGTCGCCGGGCGCCGGACCCGGACTTCGTAGCCGGCCGCCTCGACGGCCTCCTCGAGGTCCGATGGTGTCGCGACGTTCGGGAGGTAGTG
The DNA here is from genome assembly GCA_963817245.1 of uncultured Chloroflexia bacterium. Lineage (GTDB taxonomy): Bacteria > Chloroflexota > Limnocylindria > Limnocylindrales > CSP1-4 > SPCO01. The sequence goes on along the minus strand of CAWFNQ010000006.1, from coordinate 10,749 downwards.
GATCGTGGCGACCTCGGTCGCGAGGTTGACCGTCGCATCGGCGACGCCAGGGGTATTGCGCAGGAACCGCTCGATGCGGTTGACGCACGAGGCGCACGTCATGCCCTCGATCGGGAGGGCGATCTCGGCGGGAGCGACCGGGCTCGACGCCGGCGACGTCGGCGGCGTCGTGGGCGGCGAGCCGATGGTGATGGGCGTGCCAGTCATACTCCCCCGGAGTATACCACCGGGCGTGCGGCCGGCGAGACTTGGCAGCATGACGACCGTCGACAAGAGAGGCACGCCGCACGCCGCGGTCGCGCTCACGCGGACGATCCCGGGACCGTGGGGACCGTTCCACCTCGCCACCACCGAGCGCGGCATCGCGGCCGCCGAGTCGGCGACGACCGATGCCGCGTTCCGGGCCGTCGTCGCATGCCGGTTGGGCGGCGAGGTCCTCGCCGAGGCGGACGCCGCGCGTGATGACCCGCGTCGCCGGATCCTCGACCGGGCGGGTGCCGCGGTCGAGGCGATGCTCGCCGGCCACGATCCTGCCGACCGGGTCCCCATCGACCTGTCGGACCGGCCGGCCTGGGACCAGCGCGTCCTCCTCGAGGTCCGTGAGGTCGGCTGGGGCCGGACCGCGAGTTACGGCGACATCGCCCGTCGGATCGGCGCGCCACGGGCGGCCCGCGCGGTCGGCGGGGCGCTGGGCCGGAACCCCATCTCGCTGCTCGTCCCGTGCCACCGGATCATCGCCGCCGACGGGACGATCGGCGGGTACGGGGCCGATGCCTGGGGCTCGGCCGCGGCCGCACTGGAGCGCAAGCGGGCGCTCCTCCTGCACGAGGGCGTCACGGTCGCCGATCAGCCCCGATAGACTCCGCGCCAGTCCGGGGGGACGACGCGTACGGAGACGACCCGATGGCCATCGCCGCGACCGCCGCCCCGTCGATGTTCGCCGTCTTCCGCCGGCGCGACTTCTCGCTGCTCTGGCTCGCCCAGCTCATCTCGACGGCCGGCTCCGCCCTGACCGATCTCGCGGCCGGGATCTGGGTCTACGAGCAGACGGGTTCCGCACTCGCGGTCGGATTGACGCTGATGGCGACGGCCATCCCGAGCCTCGTCGTGGGGCTGCTCGCCGGGGTGTACGTCGACCGGCACGACCGCCAGCGGATCATGATCGTGACCTGCCTCGTCCAGGGCGTCGTCGTCGCGTGCATCGCCCTCGTCGTCCAGGCGGACATCATCGTCGGCCTGTACGTCCTGTTGCTCCTCAATGCCGGGGTCAAGCAATTCTTCGATCCGGCCCACGACAGCCTGATCCCCGAGCTGGCAAGCGACGAGGAGCTCGCGTCCGCCAACGCCTTTCTTTCGATCGCCTCGTTCGGCTCCACGGCCATCGGGTTCGCCGGCGCCGGGTTGCTCGCGAGCACGATCGGGCTGACGTGGGCGTTCATCCTCGATGCGATCTCGTTCGGCATCGCGGCCCTGCTGATCGTGGCGATGGGTCGGTACGCGATGCCCGTCCCGGAGGAGGACGCGACGCCCGCCGTCGTCATCGCGAACTTGCGTTCGGGCTTTCGGACGCTGTTCGGGACGCCGGTCATCCGCTCGCTGTTCATCGTCTGCTCGTTCATGTTCGTCGCCTTCGGCCTGTGGAACGTGCTGCTGCTCCCGTTCTCGATCCGGGTCCTCGGGGCGACGACGTTCCAGTACGGCCTCCAGGAGGGCCTGACCTCGGTCGGGTTCGTCGTGGGCTCGCTCTTCATGGCCCGCTTCGCGAACCGGTTGCCTGAACCCGCCTGGATCGTCGTCTCGCTGACGGGCATGGGCATCGCCGGCATCGGGTACGCCCTCTCCACGAGCATCCCGGTCGCCATCGCGCTCGTCACGATCAGCGGCTTCCTCCAGCCGCCCTCATCCGTGTCGCGGGCGGTGCTCCTGCAGCGGAACACCCCGCGCGAGATGCGCGGGCGAGTCTTCTCCGCCTTCTACGTCATGCGCGACGTCATCTTCCTGATCGGGATGGCGGGCGCCGGACTCGCCGATATCGTCGATATCCGCCTGCTGATCATCGTGGCGTCCTCGCTCCTGTTCGTGTCGGCGGCGATCACCCTGGTGGCGCCGGGTCTCGGCGTCAGCACGTGGGGCGCCGCGGCGGCTCGGCTCCGGGCGGCGACCTCGACACCGGGGGTCACCGGGGCGGTCGGGCGCGTCGCGACGATGGCCGACTTCGACCGCCTGGCCGGCCGGACCAGCGCCTTCGCCGGTCTCACGGCGGACCAGCGAGCCGCGTTCATCGCGGACGCCACCGTCCACGACGTGCCCGCCGGGACGCGGGTCGTCGAGCACGGCGATACCGCCACGAGCGCCTACTTCGTGCTCGAGGGCTCGACGACGGCCGGCGTCCCGACCGAGGGCGGCTATCGCGGCCTGTCGACCATGGCGCCCGGCGACTTCTTCGGGGAGATCGCGGCGCTGACCGGCAGCGTCCGAACGGCCGATGTCGTCGCCGACGTCGACACGACGCTCCTCGAAGTCCCGGCCGACGCCCTGCGTACCTCGATGGAGATCCCCGAGATCGAGCGCCTCGTGTCCTCGACGATGGCGACCCGGATCCAGCGGACCGACGCCGCCGACCTGCCGCGCCTCGCGGGCGTCGACCAGGCCTCGCTCAAGGATCTGCGGACGCCCCGACCGGCGGAGACGGCGGCGCCCCGCGCCGACGAGGACGCGGCCTAGTCAGCCTCGCGGCACCGGGCGCATCGGGTAGACGCCGACGACGATCGGCGTTCGCGGGTCCATCGACAGCTCATAGCCGATCTCGCCGGCGCGGAGCAATTCGCCGAGGAGATCGCCCTCGCGTGCGGGCAGGCCGACGAAGACGCGGCCGGGTTCGAGCTGGATCGGGCAGACGTCGTCGTCGCTGCCGTTGATCCCGAACCGGCGCCGCAGCTCATGCATCGGCACGTACGGCCGGCTCTTGATGAACCGGCGCAACTGCGGCGCGGTGCACGACGAGCCGCCGGCCTCATCGGGTCGGGCGGGGCGTGGTTCGGGGCGAGGCGCGGCGGGCGCGGCATCGGTCGCCGTCGGAGTCGGTCGTGGGGCGCCATTCGTCGGCGTCGCGATCGGGCGCCCGGGACCGGCGACGGGCCTGGCGCGGCGGCCGGCGACTGGGCGGCGGACGGCGCGACGGGCGACTCCGCGGCGGGCGACTCGGCGGCGGGCGACTGGCCTGGCGCGACGGGCGACTCGGCGGCTGGGCGCGACGGGCGACTCGGCGGCGGCGTGCCCGCCGGGCGACTCGACGGGCGACTCGGCGGCGGTCGACTCGGCGGCCGGCCCGCCGGGCGACTCGGCGGCGGGCGGCGCGACCATGGGCGACTCGGCCGCGCTCGCCGATGGCTCGGTGGCCGGCCGTGGGGCCATGGCGGCTGCCAGGCTGGGCGGCGGGCCGTGGCTCGCCGGCGGGTCGTTGGTCGACGGCCGGTGCCTCGGAAGCCGGCGATTCACGCGGACGCGACTCATTCGTTCGCGGCGCGGACCGTCCGGGCGTCCTGGCCTCGCGGGGCCGGCGCCTCGGCGGCCTGGACCGGCCGCGGCTCGTTCGGCGTGACCGGACGCGGTCCCGGCGGTCGGGCGCGGTCGTGATGATGCGGCCGGCCGCGGCGGCGGCTCACCGGCCGGCGATCCCGGACTCGGCGGCCCGGAGGAGGACGGCGCCGTTGGAGCGGCGCGAAGGGTCGATGGTCATCAGGTCTCGGACGATGGCGGTCCATTTCGGGGCGGACCGTCGCCCGATGATACCGCACGCTCGGGACCGGACCGCGAGACGGGCGTGTCAGGGCCCTCGGGCCGCATCGGCCGGTGAGCGGCTCCGCGGTCGCCCCGTTGGCCACCCGGTGGGTCAACCAGCGGTCGTGGGCTCGCGGCGCCGGGCCGGCTGGGCTCGGGAAGCCCCGTCGATCGCCCGTTGGGCCACCGGGCGGGTCAACCAGCGGTCGAGAGCTGCGCGGGGCTCGTCCCGGCTCGTCGATCGCCCGTTGGGCCACCGGGTGGGTCAACCAGCGGTGAGGCTGCGCGGGGCTCGGACGAGCTTCGTCGATCGCCCGTTGGGCCACCGGGTGGGTCAACCGGCGGTCGAGAGGGTGAAACCAGCGGTCGAGAGCTCGCGCGTGGGGCCGCCCGGGGCCCTTGTACGGGGCCGGTCGGGCCTAGCCGTCGACGACGTACAGCTCGCGGGGCGCCTCGTTGAGCACGATCGGACCGTCCGGACCGCAGACCACGATGTCCTCGATGCGGGCGCCGTACGCACCGACGAGATAGATCCCGGGCTCGACCGAGAAGGCCATCCCTTCATCCAGCGGCAGACGATTGCCCTCGATGATGTACGGATCCTCGTGCCCTTCGAGGCCGATCCCGTGACCGGTCCGGTGGAAGAACGCCTCGCCGAAGCCCTCGGCCTCGATGATCCGACGCGCCGTCGCATCGATGGTCTCGCACGAGACGCCGGGCCGCACGGCAGCGGTCGCGGCAGCCTGGGCACTGAAGAGGACGGCGAACAAGTGCCGGAAACGCTCGTCCGGCCCCTTCGCGGGATCGCCACCGGTGACCCACAGCGTCCGGGTGACGTCCGAACCGTAGCCACCGAGGACACCGCCGATATCGAGGACGATCGGCTCGCCGGCCTCGATGACCCGGTCCGACGCCTCGTGATGCGGCGACGCCGAGTTCGGGCCTGAGCCGACGATCGAGAACAGCCCGACGTCGTGGCCCTCATCGACGAGGCGCTCGCGGACCTCGCGCGCGACGTCGGCCTCGGTCCGCCCGATCAGCCGTCCGGCGGCGATGGCGGCGACGACCCGGTCGGCGGCGTGCGCGGCCAGCGTGAGCAGGGCGATCTCGTCGGCGTCCTTGCGCATCCGCAACTCGCGGAGCACGAGCGAGGCGAGCTCGAACGTGGCCATCGGCAGTGCCGCCTGGAGGCGGAGCAGGTGCAGTGCGATGAGCGTGTCGGAGACCGCGATCCGCGGGGCGTCGCGGTCCGTGGCCGCCCGGACCAGATCGACCACGGTCGCATAGGCGTCCGTGCCCTCGGCCCAGGCCATGATCCGCACGTCGGTCCGCAGGCCCGCCTCGGCCGCGCCGCGCTCGAGCCGCGGGACGACGATCACCGGGTCGCGGCCCGGGATCACCACGAGCATCGTGAGCCGCTCGAGGGGCATCGCCTCGTAGCCCGTCAGGTAATGCAGGTCGGATCCGACCCCGATCAGCAGCGCGTCGAACCCGCGACCGGCGGCTTCGGTCGCGGCCCGCGCGAGCCGATCGGCATAGCGGCTCCCCGGGATGGCGGGGCGCTCCGCCACCTCGGTCACGCGCCGAGCCACGCGGTCAGCGTCGCGGGTCCGTCCTCGAAGAGCTTGCGGTACGCGAGCACCTTCTCGGCCCCCGCGGCCAACGCTCGCTTGCGGATCTCGACGTCGTCGTGGGGCCCGACCGCGAGCACCCGCGCGCCCAGGCCCGTCGCCCGCCGGATGGCGGCCATCGCGTCGTAGTTGCGGGCCGTCAGGTCGACGATCGCGTGCTTCGCGCATTCGAGCGCACGATCGAGCTCCGGTCCGGTCTTGGCGCGGGTCGGCGTCGCCCCGGCAGCCTCGACGGCGCGGGCGAGGCGATCCTGCCAGATCAGGTCCTGGGCGAGGACCGCCACCCGGATGGTCACGCGAAGTGCTCGGCGAGGTGGTGGAAGACGTCCCGGGCGGTCACGACCCCGGTCGGCCGCCCGTCCTCGATGATCGGGATGTGGCGGAAGCCCCCCACGGCCATCTTGTGGATGGCGATGGCGATCGGGTCGTCGTGGCGGAGGACGACCGGGTCGGGCGTCATGAAGTCACGCACGCGGAACTGCTCGAGGGGCTTGCCGGCCGCCTTCACGACGGCGTCCCGGTCGGTGAAGATGCCGACGAGGCGATCGCCGATCATCACCAGCACGCAGTCGACCTCGGCGTCCTGCATCCGGGTGATGACGGCGTCGACGGGCGTGTCCGCCTCCACGAGGATGGGCGGCGGCGCGCCGAGGTCGTCGAGATGCTCGCCAAGGAGCCTACCGTGGAAGGACGTCGTCGCCTGCGGCGTGTCCGCGCCCGCGAGGTCGGCGCCGCAGTTGTCGCAGACCTCGGCCCCCGTCAGGTTGAAGTGACCGCAGACCGGGCAGTCCATGTCGCGTCCCTCCTACTCGACGGTCCAGGTCTCCCCGCCTGCCAGCACTCGGTCGAGATCGCCGGCACCGGACTTGGCGATGGCGGACTCGATCTGGTCGGCGATGAGTCGATCGTGCGTGGGCCGCTCGACCGCCCGCAGCACGCCGACCGGGACCGGGAAGTCCGGATACGACATCCGCGAGAGCATGAGCGCCAGGTACGGATCGCTGGCCGTCTCATCGTGCACGAGCAGGTCGTCCGCGGTGACGCCGTCCCGCCCGATGGTGACGACCTCGGGATGCAGGCCCTTGAGCCGGATGCCCCGGTCACGGTCCTTGCCGAAGATCATCGGCTTGCCGTGCTCGAGCACCAGCATCCGGTCCTCGCGGACCTCGCGGTCGGTGAAGTCGCGCCAGGCCCCGTCGTTGAAGATGTTGCAGTTCTGGAGGACCTCGACGAACGCCGAGCCGTGATGCCGGCCGGCCCGCTCGAGCGTGGCCTGCAGGTGCTCCGTGTGGGTGTCGACCGAGCGGGCGACGAAGCTGGCCTCGGCCGCGAGGGCGATCGTCAGCGGCACGATCGGGGTGTCGACCGAGCCGAGCGGCGTCGACTTCGTGCGCTTGCCGAACTCCGAGGTGGGCGACGCCTGGCCCTTGGTGAGGCCGTAGATCCGGTTGTTGAACATCACGAGCTTGATGTCGACGTTGCGGCGCATCGAATGGATGACGTGGTTCCCGCCGATGCTCAGCGCGTCGCCGTCGCCGGTGATGACCCAGACCATGAGGTCCGGGCGAGCCGCCTTGAGCCCGGTCGCCAGCGTCGGCGCCCGGCCGTGGATCGTGTGGAAACCGTACGTGTTCATGTAGTAGGGCAGCCGACCCGAGCAGCCGATCCCCGAGATGAAGACGATGTTCTCCTTGGGGTAGCCGAAGTCGGGCATCACCTTCTGGGTCTGGGCGAGGATCGAGTAGTCGCCGCAACCCGGGCACCAGCGGACCTCCTGGTCCGAGACGAAGTCCTTGCGGGTCAGGGTGATGACGGCGGCATTCTCTGGGCTGAGCGCGGGCTGGGGCGGAACCTCGGCGGAGTGCCCGTTCGTGTCGGTCATGCGTAGAGCTCCTCGAGGATCCGATCCGCCTCGGTGATGATCTCGCTGATGCGGAACGGCTTGCCTCGGACGCGGTCGTAGCCGACGGCATCGAGGAGGTAGCGCGCCCGGACCAGCCACAGCAGCTGGCCGAGGTTGACCTCGGGGATGAGCACGCGCCGGTACGAGCGGAGCACGTCCTCGGTGTTCGCCGGGAAGGGGTTCAGATGGCGCAGGTGGGCATGGGCGACGGACTTGCCGGCCGCCTGCAGGCTCTCGACGGCCGAGCGGATGGCCCCGTACGTGGAGCCCCAGCCGAGGATGAGCAGGTCGCCGCTCGCCGGGCCGAAGACCTCGAGCGGTGGGATGTCGTCGGCGATCCCCGCCACCTTCGCCGCCCGGAGGGTCTGCATCCGGTGGTGGTTGTCCGGGTCGTAGCTCACGTTGCCGGTCACGTCGGCCTTCTCGAGGCCCCCGATGCGGTGCTCGAGGCCGGGCGTTCCGGGCACGGCCCACGGCCGGGCCAGCGTCTCCGGGTCGCGGAGGTACGGCCGATAGGTCGCGGGATCCGCGGCGTTGTCGACGCCGATCCGGGGCAGATCGTCGATCGAAGGGATGCGCCACGGTTCGGAACCTGTCGCGAGGAACGCATCCGAGAGGTAGGCGACCGGGGTCATGTACTTGAGGGCGATCCGGAATGCCTCGATCGCCAGGTCGAAGCACTCCCCGGGCGTGGCCGGGGCGACGATCGGGATCGGCGAGTCCGAGTTGCGCCCGAACATGAGCTGGAGCAGGTCGGCCTGCTCGTTCTTCGTCGGCATGCCCGTCGAGGGGCCGGCGCGCTGGACATCGACGACGACGAGCGGCAGCTCGACCATGACCGCGAGGCCCATCGCCTCGGTCTTGAGCGCGATGCCTGGACCCGACGAGGCGGTGAGCCCCAGGGCGCCGCCATACGAGGCGCCGATGGCCGCGCCGATGGCCGCGATCTCGTCCTCGGCCTGGAAGGTCTTGACCCCGAACGTCTTGTACGTCGAGAGCTGGTGAAGGATGTCGCTGGCCGGCGTGATCGGATAGCTGCCGTAGAACAGCGGCCGGTCGGCGAGCCTCGATGCCGCGAGGAACCCGAGGGCCGTCGCCTCGTTGCCGGTGATGTTCCGGTACGTGCCCGACGGCAGGTGCGCGGGCTTGACCCGGTAGTGGGTATGGAAGATCTCGGTGGTCTCGCCGAACGCGTAACCCGCCTTCAGGGCCCGCTTGTTGGCCTCGGCGATCACGGGGCGGGCCGAGAACTTCGAGTCGATCCACGCGATCGTGGGATCCATGCTCCGCTCGTAGAGCCAGAACATGATGCCGAGCGCGAAGAAGTTCTTCGTCAGATCCTTCTGCTTGCTCGTCATGTCGAGCCCGTCGAGCGAGCGCTCGTTGAGCGTCGAGATCGGGATCTCGAAGACCGTGTAAGCCTTCAGCGACCCGTCGGTCAGCGGGTTGGCGCTGTACGCCGCCTTGTTCAGGTTCTGCTGGGTGAACGCGTCGCTGTTGACGATGAGCGCGCCGCCGGGCGGCAGGTCGCCGATGTTCGTCTTGAGCGCCGCAGGGTTCATCGCGACCAGGACGTCGGGCTGGTCACCGGGGGTATGGATCTCGCTCGAGCTGAAGCTGATCTGGAAGCCCGACACACCGGGGAGCGAGCCGGCCGGCGCCCGGATCTCGGCCGGGAAATCCGGCAGCGTGCTGATGTCGTTGCCGTAGACCGCGGCGGTCCGCGTGAACTGGGTCCCGGTCAACTGCATCCCGTCGCCGGAGTCGCCGGCGAACCGGATGGTCACGCGCTCGAGTTCGGAGACGTCCGACTCGGGCTCCGTCGTGGTGGTGGTCACGCGCCTTCCGGCTCCTTCATGCGCTGGTGCGGCCGGGGCGGGAGGTTGAGCAACTCCTCAGGGAACGACTCGGCCAGGTATTTGATGATGTCGGCCTGCCGGACGACCCCGACGAGCGAGCGCCCCTCGTCGACGATCGGCACGTTCCGGTAGCGGCCGGTCTGCATGAGGTCGATCGCGTCACGGATCGTCTGGTCGAGATCGAGCGTGCGTGGATCGGTCGTCATGAGCGACTCGACGGGCCCACCGAGGTCGACGTGGCCGGCCACGATCCGCCCGAAGATGTCGCGTTCGGTCAGGACGCCGAGGAGGCGCCCGGACGCGTCGCAGACGAAGACTGAATTGCCGGTCCCGGTCCGTTGGATCGCGTGCAGGCAGTCGGCGAGCGTGGTGTTCGGTGGCACGGTCACCGGCTGCCGCCGACTCAGCACCCGCAGGCGCTCGTCGAGCAGGATCGGCACCCGGCGGACGACCGCAGCTTCCGTGAGATCCGTCACGCTTCGAAGTGTAGCCGTGATGGTCCGGATCGGCGGTCGGGCACGGCGCTCGATCCCGCTCGTCCTAGGCGGCTGGCTCGATGGGCTGGCGGATGACCGTCTTGAGGCGTTCGGGCGCGGTACGAGTCGGGTCGCTGATGTAGATCTCGTGGTGGATGCCGCGCTGCCGGGCGCCCGCCGCCTCGATCGCGGCGTGCAGGCGCCGGATCGTCGGCCCCTCCGCGTCGTACGGACCGATGTGCAGGATCTGCGCGGCCCGGCCCTCGGTCCACTCGACGACACGCAGCCGGCCGAGCGCCGGCGGGTCCTGCTTCTGCGCCACCGCGGCGATCGCCGCCTCGATCTCGCGGTCCGTGGCGGCGTCCGGGACGGGCAGCCGAAGGCTCCACGAGAGTGGCCCGCCCGGATCACGGTCGCCGAGAAGCGACGACCCGCCCGCGTCCTCGGCACCCGGCACCCAGAACAGGCCCTCGAGGGCGCCGATCGGGGAGTCGACACCCTGCCGCTTCAGGGCGAAATGCAGCGTGTAGGCGACCGGGTAGAGCGCGCGGAACGCCTCCTGGAACGCCGGACCGCCCGGCTCGCCGATGCCGTCGACCGCCAGGTGACGGGCCCACGGCAGGTCGACGAATCGGACCCGGTCGCGCCGCGCCGAGAGGCCGTCCCGATACCCGCTGATCGTCTCGAACTCGATGGGTGTCGCGACCGCATGTCATGGCCATCCTCCGTTCGCAAGGCCCATGGAGGATGGGCCGGCGGCCGGCCGCCGCCAAGAGCGATCCGGCATGTCGGGGATGGACCATCGACCCGCGCTGGGCCGGCGGCCCTGCTAGCCTCGGCGCCCATGGATCGCCGACGAGCGGGCGGGGTCGCCCTCATCCTCATCTCGGCCGCCGGGTTCGGCTCGGGCTCGCTGTTCGCCCAGCCTGTCTACGGCGCCGGGGTCGACTGGCTCGTCCTGTCGTCCTGGCGGTTCCTCTTCGGCGCCACCCTCGCGTGGATCTGGCTGCTGGCATCGGCCGACCGTCGTCGCGGGCTTCGCGCCCTGCCTCGCCGGACGATCCTGGTTGCCCTGGGGCTGGGCGTCTGGTACACGGGCA
>CAWFNQ010000005.1:0-74875 GCA_963817245.1 uncultured Chloroflexia bacterium | reverse complement strand
TATGGTCCATGCGATACGTCGAGGTCGACGGCCTCCGCGCCTCCGTGCTCGGGCTCGGGACCTGGCAGTTCGGCTCCCGGGAATGGGGGTACGGGAGGGCCTACGCCGATCAGGTCGCCCCGGCCATCGTCCGCCGGGCGCTCGAGCTCGGGATCACCTTCTTCGACACGGCCGAGCTGTATGGCTTCGGTCGCTCGGAGCGGATCCTGGGGGCGGCCATCGGCTTGAGGCCGGATGACGTCATCGTGGCGACCAAGCTCCTGCCGGTCCTTCCGTTGCCGGCGATCATGGCCAGGCAGGCGCGCGCGAGTCGGGCTCGGCTCGGGGTCGACGCGATCGACTTGTACCAGCTCCACTTCCCGAACCCGGTCGTCCCCGCACGGACGACGATGCGTGGATTCCGGGCCCTGCTGGATGACGGGGTCATCCGCCGGGTCGGGGTGAGCAATCACTCGCTCCTCCGCTGGCGCGTCGCCGAACGGGCACTCGGACGCCCGGTCCTGACCGATCAGGTCCGGTTCAACCTCGCGAATGCTTCCCCGCGCTGGGACCTCGTGCCGTACGCCCGCGACCATGGCCGGGTCGTCATCGCCTACAGCCCCCTGGCCCAGGGCCTGCTCACCGGCGATGGGCGCGGCGCGCCGGGGACGAACCGGGCCGGCGCCTGGGCGCGACGCGCCAATCCGCTCGCCCGGGAGCGGGGTCGCCGCCTCGCCGGCCCGATGGACGGGGCGCTCGCGGAGGTCGCCCGCGGGCATGGCGCGACCCCGGCCCAGGTCGCACTCGCCTGGGTGATCAGCCACGACAACGTCGTTGCCATCCCGGGCGCGCGGACGGTCGAGCAACTCGAAGAGAACGCGGCTGCCTGCGACCTCGTCCTCTCCGAACCCGAGCTCGATCGCCTCACCCGCGAGGCGGACCGGTTGGAGGCGGCTCTCCGCGCGTAGGGCTGCCGGCTCAGCAGGTCGGCCGAGCCTCCGCGCGGTCCCGGTGCTGGAGTTGGCCGCCCCGCTCCGCTGAGCGCACCACGGCATGGAACCGGCCTCAGTCGCCCTCGCTCGGCGGTCTGGCCCACGAATGACGGCGGCTGATCCGCGGCTCGTCGGCACCGCCACGTTCCCAATCGCCCGCCCCTGCCCGAGCGATCCTTCGACCGTACCAGGCACTGACCGGACGCGCGCTCGATCCATGGAGGAACACCGAAAGCAGGACGGTCCAGGTGACGGCTCGCACGAGGACGTCTGTGGCAGGATGCGCCGGTCCCAGTTGGTCGAGTGCGACGAACAGGAAGACCACCGAGGCCAGGCCACGCGGCCCGAACCAGCCGATCAGCGCGACGGTGTCGGGTCGAAGACGCGAACCGATGAGCGAGATGGCGACCGGGACCATCCGCACGATCGTCAGGCTGAGAAGGGCGTAGCCGATCAGAGCCGCGTCGAACCCGGCAAGGATGGCCGGACCGACGAGTGCGATCCCGAATGTCAACCACACGAGGTATGACGCAGCCAGTCCGATCGACTCCGCGAACTCGACGGACGGCTCCGAGCCTGCGGTCGCCGTCCGGAAGGCGATCCCGGCCCCGAACGCAGCGACGAAGCCGTTCCCGCCGATGGCGGTCGCACCGGCATACGCGAGGATCGCCAGCGCGACGACCGCGAGGGATTCGGACGCTTGCGATGCCCAGCCCCGCCTGCGCGCTTCGCTCGTGAAGCGACCGCCAAGACCGCCGACGACGATCGCGACGACGATCGCCAGGGCGATCTCCTCGCCCGACTCGATGAGCCAGTTCTGGTTCCCCGCGGTCTCTTCGGCCACGGCGATCGCCAGGGACAGGGTCACGAATGGCGCGGCGATCCCGTCGTTCAGGCCGCTCTCGATGTTGATCGCGCGGCGGATCCGGACCGGGATCGCGCGGTCCAGCAGCACGGGCAGGCTGAGCGCCGCGTCGGTCGGCGCCAGGATCGACCCCAGGACCAGGGCGAAGCCGACGCCGAGTGCGGGGAACAGGAGCCACCCGACGAGCGCCCCACCGACGATGGTCAGCGGCAAGCCGAACGCCAGCAGTCGCCCCGGGAGCCACGCGATCCCGCCGGCCTCGCGGAGCCCGATCGTCGAGGCATCCGAGAACAGGAGGAGCGCCAGGGTCAGTTCGGCGAGCACGCGGAACGGCTCGGACGACGCCGGCGCGGTCACCGCGCCGACGCCCGCCGGCCCGAGGAGCGCCCCCACCGCCACGAGGAACAGCGGACCGCTGATCGACAGTCGGTCGAGACGGACCGCCGTCAGCGCGTAGACGAGGATCGCCAGGGCAACGAGCGCGAGTTGGGGCAACGATGTCTCCCGGGGGGTCGGGCCGATGGGCTACGGCGTGCGCGGGTGCGCCGGGTCGGATCGCCTTCTGGCATCTGCTGCCTGCGCCGCCTCGACGGCGCGGTGGACGTTGCCATGGATCCGGTCTCGCCCGATCAGGTCGATGAGCCCGTCCGCCGCCAGGACGTCGGAGATGTCGGGCTTCAGGCGGGCCAAGCGGAGTTCCACGCCGGTCGCGTCGGTCAATTCGAACAGCTCCTTCATCTTCGCCGCACCTTGCGAGTCCACGAAATTCACGCCCTCGAAGTCCAGCACGAGGGCATGCAGGCCGCGCTGGCTCCCGAGGATCGAGCGGACCCGCTCGTCTAACGCCCCAGCCGTGGCGAAGAACAGGCCACCGTCGATGCGGATCACCGCTACGCCAGGGTCGGTCTCGTCGCCCGGGTGCTCGTCGAGCCCGCGGTACACCTGGGTCCCCGGTTCACGACCCAGGATCGGCATGGACGGCCGGGTCGCGACGTGGATGAGCCAGAGCAGGGACAGCACCATGCCGACGACCACGCCGAGGAGCACGCCGACCGACAGCACGCCGATGACCGCCGCCACCGCGATCCAGAAGTCGAACCGCTTCACCCGGCGGAGCCGTCGGAACTCTGCGAGGTCGATCATCCCGAACACCACGGCATCGATGATGATCGCGGCGAGGACCGCCTTGGGCAGCTCGGAGAAGAGCGGCGCGAGCAGGATCAGCGTCGCAACGACGATCCCTCCGGTGGCGAGCGAGGCGACGGGCGTCCGTGCCCCGGCCGACTCGTTCAGGGAGCTCGCCGATAGGCTGGTCGAGACCGGCATGCCCTGGAACACGCCGGCGCCGAGATTGGCCATCCCCTGGGCGACCGACTCCTGATCGAGGTCGACGCGATACCGATGCCTCGTGGCGAACGCCTGGGCATCGCCCGCGGTCTGCGAGAACCCGATCAGGAGCAGCGCGAAGGCCGAGATGACGACGGCCGGGAGGTTCTGCGAGACCAGCTCCAGCGATGGCACCTGCGGAAGGGGCAGGCCGCGCGGAACGGGGCCCACCAGCGCGACCCCGTGCGCGCCAAGGTCGAACAGGACGGAGCCGACGAGACCGCCGACCACGAGGACCAGCGCGCCGGGGATCCTTGGAAGCGCGAACCGAAGCCCGAGGATGACGGCAAGGGCCACCAGCCCGACCAGCAATGTCGCCGGGCTGAGATCGCCCAGGCCGCGGACCCACGACGCGAACTCCTGCCAGGCATTCACGCCGTCGGCGGTCGTCCCGGTGAGCTTGGGCAGTTCGCCGATGACGACGTCGATGGCGGCGCCCGCAAGGAAACCGGTCACGACCGCCCGCGAGAGGAAGCTGGCCAGCCAACCCAGCTTGAGGAGGGCGACCAGCAGGAACAGGGCGCCGGTCACGATCGCGATCGCCGCCACGAGCTGCGCCGCCTCGTTGCCACTCACCCCGGTCACGAGGACCGCGCCACCGGCGACGGCCGCGAGCGACGAGCTTGGGCCGGTCGAGATGTGTCGAGACGTGCAGAAGAGGCCGTAGATGATCGCGGCCGCGGCGGCGGCGTAGAGCCCGTTCTCCACCGGGACGCCGGCGATGCCTGCGTAGCCGAGGTCCTTGGGCACGATCATCGCGGCGACCGCGATGCCCGCGATCAGGTCCCCCCTGAGCCAGCTCCGGTCGTACGTCCTCGACCACTGAAGGATCGGGACGAGCCGCATCAGTCGATGTGCGGGGGTGGTCGGTGCGGAGGTGGTCAGCGGTTCATCGCCCATCGGGGGAAGTCTCCCACCTCGGCGACCCAGCGGAACGGGGATTCGATACGGACGCCGCGATCCCACCGGCGACAGGTACCGACCGCCCGCTCGGTGCCCTACGATGCGTGTCGGATCCGACGGATCGGGTCGCTGGCTGGAAGGAGCCCGATGACGAGCAGTCCAGGATGTCCGGACCTGCCGATCGTGGTGCGCGCGTGACCGGCGCAGCCGGATCCCAGGTCGCGGCGACGACTCCCACCGATCGACGCCTTCCGATCCTGCTGGCGATGGCGATGTTCGTCCTGGTCGTCGATACGTCGATCATGAACGTGTCGATCTCGGCGGTCGTCGCCGACCTCGGCACCACGGTGAGCGCCATCCAGTCCGCCATCGCGCTCGAGGCCCTGGTGTCGGCCGCATTCATCCTGATCGGCAGCAAGATCGGCGACCTGTACGGCCGCAAGCGGGCGTACGTCATGGGCCTCATCGCCTATGCCATCGGTGCCCTGGCCATGGCCCTGGCCCAGAACGTGACGGCGATCTTCATCTTCTGGGCCGTGATCGGTGGGCTCGGAGCGTCACTGCTGCTGCCGGCGATGCAGTCGTTGATCCACGGCAACTTCGAAGGGGCCGCCCAGAAGGCGACCTACGCCCTGGTGGGGGCCGCGGCGGCGATCGCCGCGGCGATCGGACCGCTCATCGGCGGCTTCATCACGACCTTGCTGTCCTACCGCGTGGCGTTCCTGCTCGAGGTCGGCGTCATCGCGATCGTCCTGTCGGGCAGCCGGCTCGTGCGCGACGTGCCGTACACGGGTCCGCGCGAGATCGACTTCGTCGGTGCGCTCCTCTCGGTCCTGGGCATGGGCGGCCTCGTGCTGGGCATCCTCGCGTGGCAGGAAGGCGGTGAAGCCGTCGGCCTGCTCATCGCGATCGGCGCGGTCTCGCTCGCGGCCCTCGCCTATTGGCTGCGACGCCGGAAGCGGGAGGGAAAGCCGACGCTGATCGATCCCGACCTGTTCACCTCGAAGCTGTTCCGGTTGGGGATCTCCGGGCAGATGCTCCAGAACATCGCGCTCGGTGGCGCCATGATCACCATCCCGATCTACCTCCAGATGGTCCTCGAGTACAACGCCCTGCAGGCGGGCCTGTCCATGGCACCGCTCTCGCTCAGCATGTTCGGGGCCGCGATCCTCGCCGGCAGGCGGTCCGGGTCCCGGCGGCCCAGCAGCATCATCCGGGCCGGGTACACGCTCCTGTTGATCGGATTGGTCCTGTTGATCCCGATCGTTCCGCGGGCGGACGCGGGCTGGGCCCTGGCCATCCCGCTGGTGATCGCGGGAACCGGGCTCGGGTTGCTGGTGTCCCAGCTCAACAACTACACGCTGGCACCGATCGTCGAGGAGCGGGTCAGCGAGGCCGCCGGTGTGAACTCGGCGGCCGGCTCCTTCGGACTGTCGTTCGGCCTGGCGTTCGCCGGCGCGATCATGCTCGCGACGCTCGCCTTCAGCTTCACGAAGCTCGCGGAGGAGAGCACCGTCCTCTCCCCGAGCGAGCAGCAGCAGGTCGCCGACGTGCTCGAGCACGACGCCGAGGTGATGACGAACACGGATCTCGCGGTCCTGCTGGCCGGTCAGACGCCGGCCGTTCAGGCCGAGATCATCCGCATCAACACCGAAGCTCGTCCATTCGCCCTGCAGGTGGCGCTCCTCATCCCGATCCTTGCGAGCGTGCTCGGGCTGCTGACCTCGTTCCGCATGATGCGTCAGCCGGATCCTGTCTCCTCCGGCATCGAAGGGCTCGTCCTGGCCTGACGAGCGAGCGCCGGATCGCCGCAGCGCGGTGTCGTAGGATGCGGGCATGCTCGACGAGGCGCTCCTGTTGGGGATCGCCTCGATCGCCGTCGTCATCGCCGGGTTCACCGCAGTGACGGCCGCCCTGACACCGCCCAGCGGCTCGTGGAGCCAGATCCACCGGATCCGACAACGTGCGATCGTCTCGACGAGCTTCAACGTCGTGTTCGAGGCGCTCCTGCTGGTGATCGTCTTCGCGTGGCTCGCCGACGCACGCCAAGCGATCGTCGTATCGAGCGCCCTGGTCGCGCTCTACGCGGCGTGGATCATCCTGATGCGGGGGCGCCAGCTGGTCCGCGCCGGTGGCCTGAGCACGTGGGCTGGCCGACTCCTGTTCGTGCCGGGCATCGCCGCCCTCCTCCTGTTCACGGCGAACGCGCTCCTGCTCGGCTCGGTGGCGGCCTACGCACTCGCCTTGTGCATCCAGCTGTCCGTCGCCGTCATCGCCTTCTACCAGCTCGTCGCGGTCGCCTCGGGCTGAGCTGTCAGTGGACTCGTGAGTCCAGCCCGACCCAGAACGGCTCGCGGAGCTCGGCCTTGAGGATCTTGCCGGTGCCGCCTTTCGGCAGGGCGTCCCGAACGAGGAATTCGCGAGGCACCTTGTTCGAGGCGAGGCGTTCCCGGCAGTGCGCTCGAAGTTCCGCTGCGGTGGCCGTCATGTCGGGCTTGAGGACGACGAACGCGACGGGGACTTCGCCTCGCTTGTCGTCGGGTGCCGCGACGACCGCGCACTCCAGGACGCTCGGGTGCGCGCCGAGCGCGATCTCGATCTCCACCGACGACATGTTCTCGCCCGAGCTGATGATGATGTCCTTCGATCGATCCTTGATGAGGACGTAGCCCGCGTCGTCGATGGTCGCCATATCGCCCGTATGGAGCCAGCCGTCGCGGACGGTGGCTTCGGTCGCCGCCGGGTCGAGGTAGTAGCCGTCCATCACGGTGTTGCCGCGGACGACGATCTCACCGATCTGCTCGCCGTCCGGTCGGACGTCGTTCCCGTCCGCGTCGACGACCCGGATCCGGACGCCCGGGATCGCCCAGCCGGTCATCGCCTGCCGCTCCTGGCGACGTTCCGCGGGCTCGCTCTCGGTCAGGATCCGTCTCGGCTGGGCGAGGGTGATGATCGGCGATGTCTCGGTCAGCCCATACCCGACGATCGCTTGCGTGGCGAACTCGGATTCCAGGGCGCGCACGAGGTCCGTCGACGCCGGCGAACCACCGATGATCAGCTGCCGGAGGCTTGACAGGTCATAGCGGGACCGCTCCCGGCTATGGAGCAGCGCGTTGAAGATGGTGGGCACCGCGAGCAGGCGCGTCACTCGATGGCGCTCGACGAGGGCCATCAGTTCGCCCGGGTCGAACCGGCGGAGGATCACGTGGCGACCGCCGACCATCGTCAGGAAATGCGGCGTCCCCCAGCCGTTGACGTGGAAGAGCGGCACGACGTGGAGCACGACGTCGTCCTCGGTGAACCCCAGGCCGATCTCGGCGGCAAGGCTGTGCAGGTACAGCTCCCGATGGGTCATCGCGACGCCCTTGGGCAGGCCCGTCGTGCCGCTCGTATAGAACAGCTCGGCCATCGCGTTCTCGTCGATGTCCGGGTGGCGTGGGTCGGTGGCGCCCGAGGCGAGGAGGGCCTCGTACTCGTGATCGGCCACGCCGCCGCGCTCACCGTCGAGGACGACCACGACCGGCTTCGTCGCCAGGCGTGGTCGGATCTCCTCGACGAGCGGCGCGAAGTCGCGGTGGACGAAGACGACCT
This sequence comes from uncultured Chloroflexia bacterium, assembly GCA_963817245.1. Taxonomy (GTDB): domain Bacteria; phylum Chloroflexota; class Limnocylindria; order Limnocylindrales; family CSP1-4; genus SPCO01. The sequence continues at coordinate 67,159 of CAWFNQ010000005.1, read as the reverse complement.
TCGACGCCGCGTGCCCGAGGATGTACTCGATCTCGTGCGGCGCCAGCCGGATGTTGATCGGGTTGAGGACGGCCCCGGCCTCGATCACGCCGTAGTACGCCTCGAGGAGGTGGTGCGTGTTGAACGTGATGAACGAGACGCGATCGCCGCTCACGACCCCGAGCTCGACGAGCGCGTTCGCTAGCCGGTGGGTCCGAGTCGCGAATTCTCGGTAGGTGAACTGCGACTCGCCGTCGATGACACCGATCTTGTCGCCGAAGAACAGCGCCGCGCGGTCGCGGAACTCGAGGACGGACAGCGGGACGAACACGTCGGACCTCCCTGTAGAAGAGCCCTGCGGCCACGATAGCCGTTCGCGTCGTCCGGGTGTCGAGCGCCGGATCGGTCGACGCCGTGCGGTCTACGATGCCGACCTGACCATCCGAACCCGCCCGGTCGTCGTCTGGAGGCCACCATGACCGAGACGCTCATCCCGCCCATCGAGGAATCGCGGGCCGACCTCGAGCATTTGGACCTGCGGACCAGGATGTTCGTCGACGGCACGTTCCGCGATGCCGCCGGCGGCGGACGCTACGTCACGGAGAACCCGGCCACCGGTCAGCCGATCACCGAAGTCGCCCAGGGCGGGCCGGCCGACGTCGACATCGCGGTCGCCGCCGCCCGTCGTGCGGCCGATGACGGGCGCTGGTCACGCCTGGACCCGGGCGCGCGGAAGCGGATCCTCATCGAGTGGGCGAACCTCATCGAGGCGCATGCCCGCGAGCTGGGCCTGATCGAGACGATCGACGCCGGCAAGCCCATCACCGATACGGTCGGGTTGGATATGCCGGAGACGGCCGCCTGCATCCGCTGGCACGCGGAGGCGGCCGACAAGCTCTACGGCCAGGTCGCGCCATCGCCGGAGGGGACGGTCGCCACGATCACCCGCGAGCCGTGTGGCGTCGTCGGGGCGGTCATCCCCTGGAACTACCCCGCGCAGATGGCGGCGTGGAAGCTCGGCCCCGCGCTCGCGACCGGCAACACGGTGGTGATCAAGCCCGCATCGACGACGTCGCTCAGCCTCCTGCGGATCGTCGAGCTCGGCAGCCAGGCGGGCCTCCCGGACGGGGTCGTCAACGTCGTGACCGGGCCCGGCGACACCGTCGGTGAGGCCATCGGCCGACACCCCGACATCGACTGTGTCGCGTTCACCGGTTCGACCGAGGTGGGACGGCGCTTCCTCCACTACGCCGCCGATTCGAACCTCAAGCGCGTCCTCCTCGAGCTCGGAGGCAAGAGCCCGCAGATCGTCTTCGGCGATGTGGACGACCTTGCCGCCGTGGCCGCGAACGTCGCGATCGCGATCTTCTGGAACATGGGCGAGAACTGCAGCGCGGGCTCGCGGCTCATCGTCCACAGCACGCGGAAGGCCGCGCTCCTCGACGCGATCGAGGCGGAACTCGCGGCCTGGCCGGTCGGCGACCCGCTCGACCCGGCGACCCGGATCGGCGCGCTCATCTCGCGGGGGCAGATGGAGAAGGTCCTCGGCTACATCGACATCGGCCGACGAGAGGGCGCCCGCCTCGTCACGGGTGGCTCACGGATCCTCGAGGAATCCGGCGGTTGGTTCGTCCCGCCGACCGTCTTCGACCAGGTCACGAACGACATGCGGATCGCCCGCGAGGAGATCTTCGGACCGGTCCTCTCGGTCATCGAATTCGACACCGAAGCCGAGGCCGTGGCCATCGCCAACGACACGCCCTACGGCCTGGCAGCGTCGCTGTACACGCACGATCTCGACACCGCCCATCGCGTGGCGCGCGAGCTGCGGGCCGGCGTCGTCGGGGTCAACGCGTACTCCGAAGGCGACATGACGACGCCGTTCGGCGGCTACAAGCAGTCCGGCTTCGGTGGCCACGACAAGTCGGTCCACGCCCACGACCAGTACACCGAGACGAAGACCGTCTGGATCCAGCTCCGGCCGTCCGCGTAGGGTTCGAACGACCAGCCGTGGCCACGTACCGCTTCACCGTCGATGCGAAGGCGCCGCCCGACGTCGTGTTCGACCTGTGGACCGATCTCGAGCGCATGGGTGAGTGGGTCGGCGGCGTGACCAAGGTGTCCGACGTGACGGGCCCTCTGGATGTCGTCGGTTCCCGGTACACGGTCTGGTTCGGCCGGATGAAGAGCCCGACCGAGGTCATCGCGGTCGAGCGGCCCCACCACTTCCGCTCTCGCTTCGGCAACTGGCTCCTGCGCGGCGAGACGGACGCGACCTTCGACGCGGTCGAGGGCGGGACGCGGATCACCGAGGTCTTCCACACGATCGGCGTGATCCCGGCGATCGCGGCCTGGGTGTTCTCGCGAGGCTCGTACCGCGGCAGCTTCGAGGGCGAGCTCCGCGAGTTGGCCAGGTTGGCCGAGGGCGAGGTCGACGGAAAGCCGACGCGTCGCTAGGCCTCCGGCGTCCCGACGCGTCGCGTGCGGGCCGACCGGCTCTTGCGGTCCAAGGCTCCCACGACGCACCATCGACCTATCCCGCGGGGGGATCCCATGAGCATGTGCGTCGGGACGTCGAACGCCGGGCCGGGCCGTGTGCTCGGGCTCGGCATCGCGCTGCTCGGGATGCTGGCCGTCGCCACGTGGTTCGCGGACACGTCCGCGTGCTGGGTGCTGTGGATCCTGGTCGGGGTGGCGGCCGGTGTCGTCGTGGGATCCGCCCGGGACATCTGGCTGGTGGGCGCGGCCGGCCTCGCCTTCTACCCGATCGCTGCGCTGGTCGGCCTGCCCAGCACGAAGGTCACATTGCTCCATTGGGTCGTCCTGACGCTGCTCGGCATGGTCCTTGTCGGGAGCGGCTACATCGTCGGATCCGTCGTGCGACGGCCAGGTCGTCGGCGCGCTCCCCTCCTGGTCGGGGCCGTGGTGCTGGGGCTGGTCGGCGTCGGCGGGTGGGCGGCGTACTCGGGCGCGGTCGCCTCGGAGGAATTCGTTCACCCCACGGGCAAAGGGGCTGCCTGCGACACGCCGGCGTCGCGGTTCGGGTGGGCCTACGAAGCCATCAACTACGACCAGGCGGATGACGCTCGTTTGCTGGCCGCGAACCCGGATCGACAGCACTGCTCGGGTCAGGGCTCGTTAGCCGGGACGGAGGTCGTCGCAAGTGATGGGGTCCGGGTCGCGGGCTGGTATATCCCGGCCGCGAACGGCGCCGGTCCCGACGGCCCGACGCTGGTCATCGCGCCGGGCTGGAAGTCCAACAAATCCGAGATCCTCAAGTACGCGCCGGTGTTCCACGACCGGTTCAACCTCGTGCTCCTGGACCTGCGCAACGGCGGGCGGAGCGGCGGCGATCTGACCACGTGGGGTTATCGGGAGCGGCTCGATGTCCGAGCGATCGTCGACTGGCTCAGCCAGTCGAAAGGCCCATCCTGGATCGGCTCGGTCGGCAACTCGATGGGCGCGGCGACGGTCCTCGCCGAGGCCGTCGACGATCCCCGGATCAAGGCGCTCATCCTCGACTCCATGCATGGGTCCCTGGCGACCACGATGGGCGACGGCATCGAGTACGAGCAGCACCTGCCCGGCAACCCCACGGCATGGGCGGGCGTCGCGATGGCCTCGATGCGCGTAGGGGCCGACCTGACCTCGGTCGATCCGGTCCAGACGGTCGCGCGCCTCGGTGACCGACAGGTCCTGCTCATCCACGGCACGGCCGACCACCTCGATCGTCCCGAACACAGCGCCGCGCTGGTGCTCGCGGCGGCACGGTCTGCCGGGGTTCCCGCCACGCTGCAGTACTGCGAGGGCGGGGAGCACGGTCACCTGGTCGACCACTGCCCTGAGCTGTGGGCGGGATGGGCCGACGCGTTCCTCTCGCCGCTCGTCGGACCCGCCACCAGTGACGTCGGGACGATGGTCAGCGGCCCATCGCCGATAGTGGTCATGCGGCGGCGCCGGTACCCACCTGGTCGCGTTCGCTGACGCGCGCGGTCCGGAAGACGGACACCCGGGTTCGCGGGTCGCGCCACGCGTCGCCCGGGAGCCCGGCCTTCCAGCAGGTGGCGTCGAGCATCTCGACGACCCCCCAGTGCTGGTCGGTCGCCACCTCGGGCAGGAGCAGCCCCCGCCGACCCGCGCGTTCGACGATGAGGCCATCGATGCCCGGCCGGAAGGTCTCGAGGTCGCGAAGCGGCACGGCCGGCCCGAGCACGGAGACGTCGATCGACAACGAAGGCACTTCCGCGCCGGTGACGGGCCGGAATCGCGGATCACCCGTTGCTGCGTCGACCGCGGCCGACACCACGGTCATCCAGAGCGGGCGATCGCTCGTGACGCAGCCGATGCATCCGCGGAGCTCTCCACCCGCGTGCAGGGTCACGAATACCGCGGACCGCTTCAGGAGCGCCGCAGGCGGGTCCCGCGGCAGGATGCCCCCCAGCTCGGCCGTGCCAAGACGCCCGGACGTGGCCATGACGATGGCAGCGCGCGCGATACGAATCAGGATCGCGCCGGCCTCGGGTGTGAGCTCGACCGCGGTCGGCGCGTGGTCCTCGGCCCGGAGACCCAGGTCGCCCGCGTCCTGGTTGGGTGGCGCCGTCGATGTCGCGCGCATGGCTGCCTCGGTGTCGACCCCTCGACGTGGTCGAGGATGCGCGGGCGGGTCCGCGCACACCAGAGCCGAAGGTCCGCCCAGGGCAGGACGGTGCGCACTCGTGGGATCGGTCCTGGCGGGCCAGACTCGTGTCGAGGCTTGGCGATGGGCATCTCGACGATCGGTGACCGGCCGCAACGGACCCCCGGTGAGGACGTGCCGTCGCTGCTCGCGACGGCGATGCCGGATGGCGCCGTGCGCTGCGGCGTCTGCGCGCATCGATGCCTGGTGCGACCTGGCCGGGTCGGGATCTGCGGCGTCCGCGAGAACCGCGACGGGGTGCTCTACTCGACCGCGTACGGCGCCGCGGTGGCCGTCGAGCTGGATCCGATCGAGAAGAAGCCGCTCTTCCACGTCGCGCCGGGGACGCGGGCGTATTCGCTCGCGACCGCCGGCTGCCCGTTCCACTGCGTGTTCTGCCAGAACTGGGAGATCGCCCAGGGACCGCGCCTCGGCCTCCGGCCGTCGGCGCACGCGCTGCCACCCGCCCGGGCCGTGAGCGACGCGCTCCGGCTGGGCGCGCGCTCCATCGCCTACACGTACGTCGAGCCCACGGTCTTCCTCGAATACGCCCTGGCCATCGCCCGCCCGGCTCGTGCCGCGGGCCTGCTCAACCTGTTCATCACCGACGGCTATGCGACGCCGGAGGCGATCGACCTGCTCGCCACGGTCCTCGACGCGGCCAACGTCGACCTCAAGGGGTTCGACGAGGCGTTCTACCGGCGACGCTGTGGCGCGCGACTCGACCACGTCCTCGAAGCCATCGAGGCGTATCGCCGGGCGGGCGTGTGGCTCGAGGTGACGACGCTCGTCATCCCGGGCGAGAACGACGACCCCGGGGAGCTGCGCGAGCTCACGGCCTGGCTGGTCGACCACCTCGGCGTCGAGACGCCGTGGCACGTCAGCCGATTCTTCCCAGCGTTCCGGATGCAGGACCGCCCACCGACGCCGCTCGAGACACTCCGCCGTGCCGCCGAGATCGGTCGCGAGGCCGGTCTGCGCCACGTCTACGTCGGCAACGCGCCGGAACTGGGCATGGAGGACACGCACTGCGTCGGCTGCGATGCGGTCCTGCTGACCCGGCGTGGCTACCGGCTCATCCGCCACCTCGCCGATGACGGGTCCTGTCCGCGGTGCGGACGACGTCTCGCCGGGCGGGCGCTCGAGCTGGATGTCGGCGCGAGGCCCGTGCCATGCGGATGACGCACGCCTCCGGAGTCGTGACCGCCCCGCGCCGGCCGCCTGCGGTCGCCGGCGCCTTCTATCCCGCCGACCCGGCCGAGCTGGCGCGTCTCGTACGAGACGAACTGGCCGAGGCCGAGTCCGCCGGCGTTGGCGCGACCGGCCTGGCCGGCATCCTCGTCCCGCACGCGGGGCTGATCTTCAGTGGCGGGGTGGCGGCCGCCGGGTGGCGCCTCGCCGCGGCCGCGGCATCCGATCCCGGCGCGAACCTCGGCGGCGCGGTCGCGACCCGCACGCCAGCGAGCACGACCGTCGTGCTGCTCGGAACGAACCATCGAGCGCGCTGGCTGGAGGGCGTAGGGATCTGGGATGCCGGGGCCTGGCGGACGCCGCTCGGCGACATCGAGGTGGACGAGTCGCTCTCGGTGGAGATCCTGGCGCTGGGGTCGCCGTTCCGGATCGACCGTGACTCCCACCGGTCCGAGCACTCGATCGAGGTCCAGCTGCCGTTCGTCGCGACCGCCATGCCCGGCACCCGGATCGTCCCGCTCGCGGTCGGGACGGGCACCGGGGCTCGGGCCGTGGAGGCCGGTCGTCGCCTGGGTGTCCTGCTCGCGGAGCGCCGCGCGAGGGGAGTGCAGGACATCCTGGCGATCAGCACGGACATGGCGCACTACCCCCCGGCGGCGGTCGCCACCCGGGTCACCGAGATCCTGGAGCCGTCCATCCTGGGGCTGGATCCGGATGGTCTCGCCGTGCGGGAGGCCGACGTCACGCGCTCCGGCCTGCCGGGGGTCGTGTGCGGCATGTGCGGGATCGAGCCGACCGTCGTCGGGCTCGCCGCGATGTGGGCGATGGGCGTGACACGCGGCGTTCATGTGGCGGCCGCCACGTCGGCCGCTGCGGGCGGCCCGAGCGACCGCACGGTCGGGTACCTCGCGGTCGCCTTCAGCAGGTGACGTGCAGGATCGCGTTCGTCGTCCGGAGGTCGGCCGCGGCCAAGAGCGAGCACGCGTCGTCGGTCGGCACCGCGACCACGTCCACCCCGCGACGCCGGGCCTCGGCGACGACCTCGGGTTCGATCGGCAGGCCGCCGTCCACGCCGGTCCCGACGATGAGTCGCGTGCAGTCCCACGGGATCGGCTCGAGGAGGCTCAATGGCGTGTGGCCGTAGCGGTCGCGGAGCGGCTTCGAGGCCTTCTTGTGGCGCTTGCCCACGCGCCCGCGGTCGACGATGACGTCCCGGTCGTAGGACCGCCCGTCGATCTCGATCCGCCCGAACCCGAGGACGCGCACGTCCATCGTCGACGCCCTCCGCTGAGTCAGGGACCTCCGTCCCGAGTATGGACCCCACATCGTCACAGATGGGGGTGGTCGCCTCTTTCGTCGGCCCGACGCGTCGCCGTAGCGTCGCGGCCGTGGACCAGCCCCTCGATGTCGCCCCGTTCGAGACCTACCTCGTCGAGCGGTATCGGCCCGGCGTAGACCCTTTGGCAACTTCGTGCCGGTCTGGCGCGATGACCCTCCTCGGGCGGCTTCCGTAGGGCCGGGGCAGAGAGTCAATGGCGGGCAGTCTCGTGCTCATGCGAACCAGGGCGGGCCGCTTCGTCCGCGCTGTCTCGCTTGCCGGCCTCGTCGTGGGCTGCCAGAGCACGCCGGTGCCGCCGACGCCCGCGCCCTCGACGGCAACCGCCAACGTCAACCAACGGACCCTCGACGCCTGCGATCCATCCGGCGACGTGCCGTGCATCGATTCGGACGCCTTCGTATCCGTCCCGATCGCAGGAACCGGCCTGGCCCTGACGTATTCGAGCCTGTGGGCCCCGTCACGGGCGGATCGGCCCGACTGGGACCCGGGCAGCCTCGGGCTGGGGGGTTGGTCCGTCAGCGCGGTCGAGGGCTACGCACCGCGCGCCGGCATCCTGGTCTCTGGGGATGGCAGCTGGCGGTTCGCATCGTTGATCGCGGCGGGTGCCCAGGAGTCGGCGATCCCGACCTATGACGCCTCGCTCGCCTATGTCTTCGACGCGGCCGGCCGGCACGTCCGGACCGTGGACGGCCGGCTCGGAAGCACCCTGCTGACGGTCGCCTATGACGACGCCGGTCGCCTCTCGAGCGTCAGGGGGAGCGTGGACGGTCGGCCGGTCGGCCTGTCGGTGAAGCGGTCATCGGCCGGTGACCTGACGGCTCTCGTCGGCATCGATGGGGGTTCGACCCTTGTGACGCTGGATCCGACCGGACGGTTGACCTCGCTCCGCGATGCAGCCGGACACCTGTCGGCGTTCGACTGGAAGCCCGGGGGTGAACTCGGCGCCGAGACCGACGCGATGGGCGCCGTGACGCGCTTCACGTACGCGCCCGATGGTCGGCTCGCGACCAGTACCGACCCGGACGGCGTTACGACCCGATTCGACCGGACGTCGACGGACTCGACGGTCCAGATCACGGCGACGTCGGCGCTCGGCCGGACATCCACCTATCGCACGTCCTCCGCGGCGGGTGGCGTGAGCCGGACGTTCGTCGGGCCGGCCGGCACGACCACGACCGAGACACCGGATGCCGCCGGTGGCCGGTCCATCCTGGAGCCGGATGGGACGACGTGGACCATCGGGGCAGCCCCGAGCGGTGTCTGGGGCCTCGACGCCCCCATCCAGACACCGGTCGTCATGACGCGCTCGGATGGAGTCCTCTCCCGGCGGCAGACATCGGAAGACCTCCATCCGACCGGTGGTCTGCCGTACGCCGTCTCTGGCACGATCGCGACGACGGTCGACGGCGCGGCGTGGACTGCCATGTTCGACCCGACCTCGGGGACCGCGATCGTCACCGATCCGGCTGGTCGACGAACGGCGAGGACCTACGACCCGGCCGGGCGGGTGCGAAGCGCGACGACCCCGGGTCGGCCCGCGGTGGCGTTCACGTACGACTCGGACGGGCGGGTGGCGAGCGAGACGGACGGGACCGGCAACGCCGCCCGAACGACGCGGTTCGAGTATGACGCCGACTCGGGCCGCCTCACCGTGACCCGGCCCGATGGCAGTGTCGTCACGGAGTCGGTCGACGCCGCTGGCTGGCCCGTGATGCTGAGTGCAGCCGACGGATCCACCAGCATCGTCGCGCACGATGCGGCCGGGCACGTGACCGAGGTCCAGCCGCCCGGAGCGCTTGGTTTCACACGTGGTACGAGTGCAGGGGGACGACCCACCGCCTTCATCCCCCCGTCGGTCGGCGGCGACGGGGCGATCGAGACCGCGACCTACGACGGCGATGGCGGTCTCAGCGCCATCGCCGGCCCGGGGCCTCGCACGATCACGCTCGCCCGCGATCCCGCGGGGCGCCTATCGGGCTGGAAGAGCGGGCAGGGCGAGGCGACGCTGACGTATGACGGGTCGTCGGGCGCGAGGACCGGTGCCACGGACTCGAGCGGTGTGTCCACCGCGTACGGCCACGCTGGGAACCTGCTGGCAAGCCTCGCCTGGTCCGGACCGGTGACAGGATCGGTCGCGACGACGCTCGATGGGCTCGGTCGCACCGTTGCCGAGTCGATCGGATCGGCTCCGCCCATTCCACTGGCGTACGACGACTCCGGCGCATTGACGGGCGTCGGCGAGGTGGCGCTGACGCGAGACCCCGCCTCCGGGCTCGTGACCCGGGAAGTCCTCGGGCCGGTCGGGACGAGCTTGTCGTACGACGGTGCGAACACGCTCGCACGGTCCACGACCACCGTATCGGGCAAGGTCGTGCTCGACCGGGCGTACACGCGTGACGCGCTCGGGCGGATCGCGACGGTCACCGAGACCACCGCGGATGGCACCACGACCAGCACCGCGTATGCGTACGACGGCGGCGACCGCCTGTCGCGGGTCGAGGTGGGCGGGAAGCCGGTCGAGACCGACACCTACGATCCGGCGGGTGACCGCACGGAGGTCCGGACGACGACGGCGACGAGCAAGGCCACGTACGACGACCGTCAACGCCTGACGGCCTGGGGTGACGCGACCTACGGCTGGACGCCCGCGGGAGACCTTGCGAGCCTCCACGCGCCTGGTGGCGCGACCTCGTTCTCCTTCGATGATCTGGGTCGCCTGACCGGCGCGACGCTGCCGAGCGGCCGGGCGATCACGTACCTCCTCGACGCCGACGGGCGTCGGGTCGGCCGCCAGGTCGACGGTCGCCTGGTCGCCGGCTATCTGTACGATCCCGCAGGGCACGTCGTTGCCGAGACGGACGCGACCGGCGCGCTCGTCGCGCGCTTTGGCTACGACGACGCCGGGAATCTGGCGCTCGTCATGCGCGGCGACTCGAGCTACGCCGTGGTCACCGACGCCCTCGGCAGCCCGCGGCTCGTGATCGATGCCGCGACCGGCCGCGTCGCCGACGCCATCGAATACGATGCGTGGGGTCACCTGGTCGGCGAGTCGTCTCCGGGATTCATCCCGTTCGGCTTCGCTGGCGGGCTCAGGGACGTCGACACGGGCATGGTCCATTTCGGTGCGCGCGACTACGACCCGGTGACCGGCCGATGGATCAGTCCGGACCCGATCTCCTTCGCTGGTGGCGACGCCAACCTCTACCGCTATGTCGGCGCCGACCCGATCAACGCCACCGACCCCAGCGGGCTCGTCTGGGGCTCGGGCGGGTCGACGGGGTCCGGGTCAGGCGTGCAGCTCACGAATACCGGTGATTCCGGTGAGAACGTAGGACCGACCCAGGATTCGGGCGACTCCGGCTCGAACGGTTCGACAGGTCCTGCTAACCCGTCGTCGCCGCAATGGATCTCATCGCCGTTTCGGCCACCCGGAGGCTCGAGTGGCGCCACTGACCCAGCGTCGGGTACACCTTCCCCTCCGGCGGGAAACCCAGCTTCCAAGCCGCCGAAGGCTCCCGGCCTCGACTGCCTGGGGATCTGCTGGCGCACTGGCCCCGAAGCTGAACGATCCTGCTGGTTCGGCGATTGCCAATGGGGGTCGAATGGGGATTTCGAGTGCGCGGCGCTCATCTGCGGGGGCCCCGGGGCGGCTTGCGTCGGGTGGTGCTACTACGGCGACACGCATTGGATCACGGCCGACCGCGTCCACGCCGACTTCCAGGCGGCCGGCGAATTCCTGGCGGCCACGACGCCGGATGGGACCCTCCGCATCGAATCGCGGCAGGAACCTGTTCTTGGTGGGACGACCATCACGTTCGACACGGCCGCCGCCGCCCTGGTCGCCGGCGACCGGGTCGGCGTCTACGCGAACGAGCCTTCGTTCCTCGTGGTCAACGGCACGCCAATGGCAGCCGCGGACATCGTCGAGCGCCTGCCGCACGGTGGAACGGTCGAGCGCCACGGCGGGACCGTCGTGGTCGGCTGGCCTGACGGCAGCCGCCTCGCGGTCGGCCGCGTGGCAAACACGCTCGACCTCGCGTTCTCGCCGAGTGCGGCGGTCGGCCCGACGCTCCGAGGCCTGCTCGGGAGCGCGGACGGGAACCCCAGGAACGACCTGACGACCCGTGACGGGAAGGTCCTGAGCCCGACTGACCCGGCGTACGCCACCAAGCTGTATCGCGAATTCGGCGACAGCTGGCGCCTCGCTCCGTCGGAGTCGCTCTTCGACTATGGGCCTCGCGAGAGCACCGCCACGTTCACGAAGCCCGACATCCCGTCGTCCATCGTGACCGCGGCAACGCTCCCGACGGACCAGGCAACCAGCGCCAAGCAGGTGTGCCAAGCGGTCGGCGTTCGCGCGCAGCCGGTCCTCGACGATTGCGTGCTCGACGTGGCGGAGACCGGTGATCCCGCGTTCGCGGCATCGACGGCCGGGGTCGCGGCCGCCGGCCCATCCACCGGCCAGACCGACGTGTCGTCGGGCCCGGCGCCGAGCCAGCCGCCAGCATCGACCTCGACGATCTCGCTGGGCCAGGACGTGTCCGGCCAGATCACATCACCGAGCCAACAGGACGATCACACGTTGGCGGCGTCGGCGGGTGACATCGTGTATCTCCACGCCGAGGGCACCTGCATCCCCGGCCTCCGCTGGGTCCTGCTCGGATCGGACGGCACGCTCCTCGGATCCGGCCCCGGGACGTGCCAGGAGATCGGCCGCGTCGTGCTCCCGATCGCCGGGAAATACATCGTCCGAGTGCTGTCGGACGGCCAGGCGACCGGGGCATACCGGTTCGTCGTCACCTCGGTACCGCCGACGCAGGTCGACCCGATCACCGTCGGTCATGCCGAGAACGGCACCATCGACAGCCCGGGTGAGTGGCACGACTACACCTTCGATGCGACCGTCGGCCAGAAGCTCCAGGTCAAGGGTGCGGCGGCCTGCTCCACCGGGCTGGCCTGGCGACTCCTCCGGCCGGACGGGACCCTGATGGACTTCCATCCTGCTTGCGGCGTCATGGGTCCGGAGGACATCACGGTCCCCGGTCGGTACACGCTCCGCGTCCTCGGCGACGGCGCGGCTACTGGGCCGTTCGGCTTCACCCTGCAGCCGGCATAGAGCGGCGCCGTCACTCGCCCCGCGACGACTCAGTCGATCATCACCAGTGGCTCGCAGCCCGGACAGCGGGCCGTCCGGCCGCGGCGACACCAGCTCGGGCTCGGGCCCGCGATCCGCCTCGCGTGCCGCGGCCGCTGCATCCAGTTGCTCGACGAGGCCCGGAACGCTGGACCGCAGCGCCTCCCCGTACGCGTCGGCGACGTGCTGGGCCAGCGGGCGGTCCCGCTTGGCCTTCGGGCCCGCATAGCGCATGTGGATCGTGGTGCCGGTCGGGCTCGGCTCGAGCTCGATCGTGTGGAGGAGCTTCAGCGGACCGGCGGGCGTGGCAAGGACCGTGCGATCGGTGACGTAGTCGTACGGACGCCAGTCGAGGATCTCCTCGATGACCGCGTCCTTGCCGTGCATGCAGTGGTTGGCGGAACCGGGCCCGCGGCGGCCGCCGGTCGCGCCCTTGATCTCGACCTCGGTCACCCAGGGTTGCCACGACATCCGCTGTCCGGGCTTGGTGAGGAACTCCCAGGCGACCTGCGGCGGGACGTTCGTCGGCACCGTGACGGTCAGGATGGATGCGTCCGGCCCGACGAAGACCCGGCCGCGCGCCTCCTCCTCCTGCCAGCGACGCTCCAGGTCGTGCACCCAGACCGGGACCTCGCCGATCCGATCGTAGGTCTCGGCGTGTCGGCGCATGCCGAGTGCGACGGGGTCGATGTCGGACGCGTCGATGCAGGCCTGGCTGATGAGGGCATAGGCATCGATGCCCAGGCCCTCGACGACGTCGTTCTTCAGCAGCCGGTGGACGACGATCACGTCCGCGCCGAGGAGCTCTCGCTGTCCGGCCACCGTCTGGTGGATCGCGGATCCGTGGTGGACGACGAACTTGAGGTCGAGGTCGGGGATCCGGGAGCACGCGTTGCACTCGCACGAGGTCGCCTGGCGCACGTCCCGGCGTCGCCGGCGGAAGCCGAAGTAGCACCGCTCGATGGTGTCGAGGAGCATCGAGCCATCGATCCGCTCAGCGGTCATGTACGTGAAGGCGGCATCGCCCTCGAGCTTGGCCAGCCGGAAGTTCGGCCGGAGCGCGCTGACGACGGCGCCGACGAGGTCCGCGAGGATGTCCTGCGCGTGATCGAGCTCGACGTCGACGAGGTAGCCGGTATACCCGGAGATGTCGGCGATCAGGAAGCAGGTGGGTTGCGCGCTCGAGAGCATGGTTCCTCGTCGGAATCCGGACCGCGCCGGTTCGTCACTATACGTCTGCGTCGAGCCGCCCTTGGGTGCGGGCAAGTCTGGAGGTTCAGCAAGCATGACCGCCGCGTCACCGGTGCTACGCCAACACGGCAACGCCTACAACATCTTCATCCTGGTCCTGACGATCTTCTCGTTGGCGATCATGGTGTTGCTGCTCCTGCCGATCACGCAGGCCGAACGGGACCTCCTGACCCTGTACGACAACATCGGTCTGCGTGATCTTCCTCATCGACTTTGGGTTCAACCTGATGGGCGCCAAGCCGAAGCGGGCGTACTTCGTCGGGGCGCGTGGGTGGCTCGACCTCCTCGGGTCGATCCCGAGCTTCGGCTTCTATCCCGGCCACCGCCCTGCTCCGCCTGTTCCGCCTCAGCCGGCTGGCGCGGATCACCCGGCATGCTTCGCGGCCAGGCCGGCAAGGACCTCGTGCTCGACGTCCTCCAGAACCGGAGCCAGTACGCGACGTTCATCACGATCCTGCTCGCCGGGATGGTGCTCAGCATCGCGAGCATCCTCGTGCTCGAATTCGAGAGCTCGCGGCGGCGGCAACATCAAGACCGGCTGGCGAAGCGATCTGGTGGGGCCTCGTCACGATCACGACCGTCGGCTACGGCGACTTCTACCCGATCACCATGCTCGGGCGGCTGACCGGCGTCTTCGTGATGTTCGCGGGCATCGGGATCATCGGCGCCCTCGCCAGCATCCTGGCGAGCCTGCTCGTCTCGCCGCCCGCGCCGACCGAGGAGGCCGCGGCGACCGCGCCCGAAGCGCCCGGTGCCACACCGGCGACGGGCGCCGCCGCATCGGTGACCGACCCGACGTCGAACGCCGCGATCGCCGAGGCACTGACGGGCCTCAGAGTCGAGATCGCCGGACAGCGCGAGGAGATCGCGGCCCTGCGTGCGGCGCTCGACAGCCGCACGTGAGCAGCTGGCCCGGGCCCTGTCGGCTGCTCAGACGAGGTTCAGCCGGGCAGCCTCCCGACGGAGTTGGTCGCGGAAATCCGGGTGCGCGATCGCGGTCAGGGCCCGCGCCCGTTCGCGCAGGCTGAGTCCGAAGAGCTCCGCCACCCCCCACTCGGTGACCACCGTTCGGACGTGGGCGCGCGTGGTGACCACGCCGGCGCCCTCGCGCAGGTGATCGACGATCCGTGATGCCGTTCCTCCGGCCGCGGTCGACGGCAGCGCGATGATCGACCGGCCCTCCGGCGCCAGGGCGGCGCCGCGGATGAAGTCCATCTGCCCGCCGACCCCCGAGTACACCGTGTGCCCGATGGAGTCGGCGACGACCTGGCCGGTGAGGTCGACCTCGATCGCGGAGTTGATCGAGACCATCCGCGAGAAGGAGCGAATGACGTGGGTGTCGTTCGTGAAATCGACGGGCCGCATCTCGACCATGGGGTTGTCGTGAACGAAGTCGTAGAGGCGGGGCGAGCCCATCATGAACGCCGTCACGATCTTGCCGCGGTTGCGTTCCTTGGCGTCGCCGGTGACCACGCCGGCCTCGACGAGCTCCATCACGGCGTCCGTGAACATCTCGGTGTGGATCCCGAGGTCGTGTTTGTCGGTGAGGGCCAGAGCGGTCGCCGCCGGGATGGCCCCGATCCCCAGCTGGAGGGTCGCGCCGTCGGGCACCAGATCCGCGACATGCTCCCCGATCCGCCGTTCGACGTCGCCGATCGTCGGGTTGTCGTAGGTATACGGCGGGACATCGACTGCGACCGCGAGATCGATGTCGTTGACGTGGATGAAGCTCTCGCCGAGCGTCCGCGGCATCGACTGATTGATCTGGACGATCACGGTCTTCGCCGCATCGATGGCCGCGTGCATCGCCTCGACGCTCGTCCCGAGCGAGCAGAAGCCATGGGCATCGGGCGGCGTCGCGTTCACGAAGACCACGTCGAGCGGGAGGGCACCAGATCGGAACAGGCGCGGGACGTCGGAGAGGAAGATCGGGACGTAGTCGGCCCGGCCTTCGTTGACCGCCTTCCGGGCGTTCGGTCCGACGAACAGCGCTCGATGCCGGAAGTGGCCCTCCATCTCGGGCGCCAGGTGGGGCCCGGGTCCCTCGACGTGGAGGTGGACGATCGTGACGTTCTCCAGCTCCGAGGCGCGGGCGACGAGGGCGTCGAGCAGGACCGACGGTGTGGCAGCGGCGCAGTGGAGATACACCCGGTCGCCGGACCGCACCACGTCCGCGGCTTCCGAGGGGGAGACGACTCGCATGCATGCAGGCTACCCGCCGGGACCCCCTCGGCGCTCCGGGCCGTTGCGGTCATCGTCGGGGAGCCCTCCGGACCTTCGTCGGGTGACCTTCGGACCTGTCTAGCCGGTGGCGAGGCGGTGTGAACTCCGGTCATGAGACAGGTCGACGTCGCGCTTCCGGTGCGAGTGCGGGTGATCAGGCCCGACGATCGCGACGCGTTGACGCGCTTCTATGCCGGCCTGTCTCCCGACAGCCTCGAGGCGAGGTTCCACGGTGCGTCGCGCGGCATCGGTGATGGAGCCGCACGCTTCTTCTGCGGTCCGGACCACGAGCATCGCGAGGGCCTGCTCGCCGAGACCGACGGCCCGGACGGGCGGCCGCTGATCATCGGACACCTCTGTCTCGAGCCGATCGACCTCGCCAGCGCCGAGATGGCCATCGCGGTCGCCGACGAATACCAGCACCACGGGATCGGGAAGGCCCTGCTTCGGCAAGGCATCGCCTGGGCTCGCTGCCACGGCATGACCCGCCTGAGCGCGACGATGCGCTGGAGTCATCCGGCCGTGCTGGCACTCCTCCGTTCGACCGGCCGCCAAGTCACCTTCTCGAGGACCGACGAGGACACGGTCGACGCGGTCATCGACGTCCGGGTCCCGGTCCTCGACGCCGCCTGACGTCCCGGCCCGCCTCGCCGGCCCGCCCGCTCACTCCCCCGCGGCGCGCGGCGGCACGAACCGAGGCGACGCGATATCCGCGACCGGGGCCGGCAGGCCGAGCAGATAGCCCTGACCCAGTCCCACGCCGATCGACTTGAGCGTGTCGCGCTCCGTGGCCGTCTCGATGCCCTCGGCGACGAGCGAACAGCGCGTCTTCACCGCGAAGTAGACGAGGCCGGCGACGAACGCCTGCCGGGCATCGTCGCGATCGATGGCGCGCACGAGATCGACGTTGAGCTTCACGAATTGCGGTTTGAGCTCGACGATGTGCCGGAAGCTCGCGAAGCCGGCCCCCGCGTCGTCGATCGCGAAGCGGACCGCCGGGCCGAGGGCACGCATCGCCTCGCGCAGGCCGTCGTAGTCCTCGACGGGGACGTGCTCGGTGAGCTCGAGGACGACGGGGTGGCTCGAGGAGCGGATCAACCCCGATAGGGGCTCGACGGCCATGATCAGGGCCGGAGAGACGTTGACGCTGACCCAGGTGTCCCCCTGGAGGTCGCGGGCGAGGGCAAGCGCGAGCCGGACGGCAGCCGCCTCGAGCTCGAGACCGAGACCGAGGCCGGCGGCCTGGATGAAACGCCGCTCGGGCGGTGTCCCATCGGCAAAGCGCGTCAGGGCTTCGAAGCCGATCGCCCGATCGGTGCGCAGATCCACGATCGGCTGGAACACCATCGTGAACTCGCCGTCGCTGATCACCCGGCTGATCCGGTCGATGAGGTTGGCGTCGCGCCGGCGGGGCATCAGGAGCGATGACGGCGCCGCGAGTCGGCGACGGGCCTCGCGGTGCAGGGGCTCAAGCGCAGGCTGGACACCGCCGGAAGCGTACGTCCGGTCCGACGCGAGCGTCAATCTATAGTTGACTCACCTCGTGCGGCCGCCGGCGCGGCGCGGCGGGGTGCCGGCGGGCTAGTGGCGGCCGGCGTCCAGCGCTTCGCGCGACAGCTCGTAGGCGCGGGCCAGGTCGCCCTGTTCCGCGAGGAGGTCGCTCCACTCTCCGAGCACGGCCTGGAGCTGCCCGCGCCGCCCGAGATCCCGGGCGAGATCGGCGGTCCGCTCGAGGGTCGCCGCGGCCGCGATCGGGTCCCCGCCGGCGCGCTGCGCGCGGGCGAGCGTGAGGCCGGCGGTGATCGCCGCCCGCCGGTCGCCGCTCTCCTCAGCGAGGTCCAGCGACCGCGTCGCCAGCGTCGCCGCCTCGGCCGTCCGGCCGTCGGCGAGGGCGATCTGGCTCTCCGT
Source organism: uncultured Chloroflexia bacterium (assembly GCA_963817245.1). Taxonomy (GTDB): domain Bacteria; phylum Chloroflexota; class Limnocylindria; order Limnocylindrales; family CSP1-4; genus SPCO01. Next base: position 49,459 of record CAWFNQ010000005.1, on the reverse strand, counting down.
GTCGGTCACGTGCGAGATCCAGCGACGGTCGTCGATCCCTTCGAAGTAGGCTCGGGCGACCGCGGCGTGCCGCTTGGCGGCCTTCAGGTTGCCGAGCGCGAGCTGGACGAGCGCCAGCTCGTTCTCGAGCGACGCCGCATCGCTGTCGGCGTCGGCCGCGCGGAACCGGGCGAGGCTCTGCGTCCCCGTGGTGATCGCCGCTTCGTAGTCGCCCAGGCTGTTGTAGCTGATCGCGAGCGAGAAGAGGAACACCGCCCGTTTGCGATCGTCGAGTTCCCCGACCATCGCTCGGGCTCGTTCGAGGTAGGCCAATGCCCGCTCCGGCTCGTCGTCGCGCGACGTGACCATCGACAGGGCGATCAGCACTCGCACGTGGAAGTCCGGCTCGACCGCGACGCCGGCCGCGATCCCGTCGAGGAGCTGCGACAGGAGTGATCCGGCCTGGTCGCCCTGCTCCATCTCATAGAGGCCGTAGGCCTGCCAGTACGTTGCCAGGGCCGCCTCGGTCGCACGATGGTGCGCCCGGAATATCGTCGCCGCCTCGGCCGCGGCGCGAACCGCATCGGTCCCTCGATCGAGACGGGCGAACGCCTCCGCCAGACCGAGGAACAGCTCCGCGCGGGTCCGATCGGCGGGTGCCGCGTCCAGCAGCGCGGTATAGGCGTCGATCGCTCCAGCCCAATCGCCCGAGGCAAGGCGGAGGTCGGCCTCGAGCCGGGTCCATGCCGGCTCGCCATCGGAAAGGAATCGCTCCATCGGGAGCTGGAGGCGCTCGGCGAAGAAATTGAGCGCCGCCATCGACGGCTTCGACAGCCCGTTCTCGAGGGCGCTCACGTACGCCTTCGTGTATCGGCCGGCCGCGAGCTGCGCCTGGGTCATGCCGGCCTCGAGCCGGGCCTTGCGCAGCCGGGCTCCGACACGCTGCGCGAGCGGCCGGTCCTCGGCCGCGTGGGACTTGCGTCGGGAGGGTGATGCCGCGCGGCTCATGGCTCCTCCAGGCTTGCGTCGACGGAGCGAAGGATGTCAGCGGCCGAAGTATCCAACCGGCGGGCAATGATTAGCAAGCTTGCGAGCGATGGCGTCAGGCGACCCCGCTCGACGAGCGACAGGAAGGCCCGGCCCATCGGTCGGGCCACGGACTCCTGGGTGAGCCCGAGCTCCCGCCGTCGACGACGGATCTCATTCCCCAGTGCCCGGGCGAAGGCCGTGCCTGTGCCGGCCACCGACTGTTTAGCAATAGTTGACTTCCGCACAGCGAGAGCATAGCCTATCGACGGAGCCCACGCCCCGGCGCCGAAAGGAGCCGGAGTCATGTCCCACGGTCGTGCCCGTCAGATCCGTTCCCTTGTCACCGCGATCGCGGTCGCATCGCTCGCCATCCTCGCCGCAGGGTCGTCCGTCCTTGCGGGTTCGGGCGGAGGGCCCTTCCCGCACTAGGCGCGAATCAACGATCAGCTGAACCATCCCCAGCGACGCGTACGTCGTCATCCAACGTCCCCCAGCGGCCGGGGCGAGGGCTCCCCCGCCACCCAGGACCGATCGGGCATGCTCGGTAGTTCACGTCATCGTGTACTATTCACGCGTGAGTGAAGTATCGCCGAGCTACGGGTCGGCTGGCCCGGCGTCGTCTGGGCCCGCGTCCGCCGACCTCGAGACCGTCGCCGCCGACATCCTGCGGATGTTCCGCCCGATGGCGACCCGGACCCCCCTGCCCGTGCGCGACCTCACGTTCGGCCAGCTTCGCCTGTTGTTCCTGCTCCATCGGGAGGGCGCCCAGCCGATGGGCCGGATCGCCACGTTGTTCGACCTGACCTCGACCGGGGTCAGCGGCCTGGTGGAGCGCGTCGAGCGCCACGGTCTCGTCAAGCGCCGCCACCGCGCCGACGACCGGCGGGTCGTCGAGTGCGACCTCACCGCCGAGGGCCGACGGCTGGTCCTCCAGTTCGCCGGGGTCCGCCAGGCCGAGTTGCAGCGGACCCTCTCCGTCCTCGAGCCCTCCGAGCTCGATCAGCTCCATCGTCTCGTCCGAACGATCAACGAGCGGCAGGCCCGCGGATGACCCTCGTCCGACTCTTCCGCCGCTACCTTCGCCCGTACTCGCGGCCGATCGCGCTCATCCTTTTCCTGCTGCTCGTCCAGGCGATCGCGACCCTCTATCTGCCCGAGCTCAACGCCGACATCATCAACAACGGCGTCGCCAAGGGCGACACGGACTACATCCTGCAGGTGGGCGGCGTGATGCTCCTGGTGAGCGCCGTCCTCGGGGTCGCCGCGATCATCGGCGTCTATTTCAGCGCCGGGGTCGGCATGGCCTTCGGGCGGGACGTGCGCGGCGGCATCTTCCGGGCGGTCCAGTCCTTCTCGCAGGCCGAACTCAATCGGTTCGGCACGCCATCGTTGATCACGCGGAACACGAACGACGTCCAGCAGGTCCAGATCGTCGTCCTGATGGGCTTCAACGTGATGATCCTGGCGCCGATCATGGCCATCGGCGGGGTGATCATGGCCCTCCGCCAGGACGTCCCCCTCGCCGGCATCCTCGTCGTGATCCTGCCGATCATGGCGCTGGTCATCGGCGTGTTGCTCGCCCGCGCGGTCCCGCTGTTCCGGGCCCTTCAGGTCAAGATCGACCGCATCAATCAGGTCACGCGCGAGACGCTGGCGGGCATCCGCGTCATCCGGGCGTTCGTGCGCACGACGCACGAGGAGGCCCGCTTCGATGTCGCCAACCTGGACCTGACGTCGACGGCCGTCCGGGTGAACCGGCTGTTCGCCCTGCTCATCCCGACCCTCATGCTCATCTTCAACCTGTCGTCGGTCGCGATCCTGTGGTTCGGGAGCCTGCGCGTCGACAGCGGCGAGATGCCGATCGGCAACCTCGTGGCGTTCCTCCAGTACGTCGCCCAGATCCTGATGGCCGTGATGATGGCCGTGATCATGTTCGTCCTCGTGCCCCGCGCCGCGGTATCGGCCGAGCGCATCAACGAGGTCCTCGCCACCGTACCCGCCGTCGCCGATCCCCCCACCCCGATCCCGGTCCCCGGCTCCGGTGCCGGCCGGGCGCTCGAATTCCGCGGTGCGACCTACGCCTACCCGGGTGCCGAGGACCCGGTCTTGCGCGACGTCTCCTTCACGGCCCGGCCCGGCCAGACCACGGCCATCGTCGGCAGCACGGGGAGTGGCAAGTCGACCCTGGTCGCGCTCATCCCCCGGTTCGCCGACCCGACAAGCGGCTCGGTCTGCATCGACGGGGTCGACATCCGCGATCTCGAGCGGTCGGACCTGTGGGAGACGATCGGCCTCGTCCCGCAGAAGGCGTTCCTGTTCGGCGGGACCATCGGCTCGAATCTCCGAGTCGGCGCGCCCGATGCGACCGAGGATGAGCTGTGGGCCGCGCTGCGCGTCGCGCAGGCCGAGGACTTCGTGCGCGCGTTGCCCGGAGGTCTCGACGAGCCGGTGAGCCAGGGGGGCGCGAACCTCTCGGGGGGCCAGCGCCAGCGGCTGGCCATCGCTCGGGCCCTCGTCAAGCGCCCGCCGATCTACGTCTTCGACGACAGCTTCTCGGCGCTCGACTACCGGACCGACGCCAACCTCCGAGCGGCGCTCGCGACCGAGGTCACCGGAGCCACCGTGATCATCGTCGCGCAGCGGGTCGGCACGATCCTGCATGCCGACCAGATCGTGGTCCTCGAGCAAGGACGCGTCGTGGGCATCGGCACGCACACCGACCTGATGAACACCTGCGAGACGTACCGCGAGATCGTCCTGTCCCAGCTCACCGAGGAGGAGGCCGCATGATGGCCGCGCGGCCCGGCGGTCCGGGCGGCCGGCCGCCGATGCGCGGCGGCATGGGTGGCCCGTTCGGCGGGGCGATGCTGCCGCCCGAGAAGGCGCGCGACTTCGGTGGCACCTTCCGGCGGCTGGTGTGGACGCTGCGTCCCGAGGCGTGGCGGATCGCCATCGTCATCCTCTTCGCGGTCGTGAGCGTCTTCTTCACCGTCATCGGACCGAAGATCCTGGGCGCCGCGACGAACGTGCTCTTCGAGGGGGTCGTCGGCAAGCAACTGGGCGCCGCCGGTGTCCCGGCCGGGACGAGTCCGGAGCAGGTCGATGCGATGCTCCGCGGCGCGGGTCAGGACCGGATCGCCGACATGCTCCTGAACATGCACGTGGTGCCCGGGACCGGCGTGGACTTCACCGCGCTCGGGCAGATCCTGATCCTGGCGACCGTCGTGTACATCCTCAGTTCGGTCTTCAGCGGCGCGCAGTCCTGGATCATGGCCGGCGTCTCGCAACGGACCGTCTACCGGCTCCGCCGCGACGTGGACCGCAAGATCGCCACGCTGCCACTCAGCTACTTCGACTCCCATCCGCGCGGCGACACGCTCAGCCGCATGACCAACGACATCGACAACATCGCGACGTCGCTCCAGCAGACGATGACCCAGCTCATCACCTCGGTCATCACCATCGTCGGCGTGCTCGTGATGATGCTGCTGATCAGCCCGCTGCTCGCGGTCGTCTCGCTGCTCACGGTGCCGGTCTCGATCGTCATCACGATCGCCATCGCGAAGCGTTCGCAGACCCAGTTCGCCGCCCAGTGGGCGCGGACCGGCGCCCTCAACGGCCACATCGAGGAGATGCACACCGGGCACGCGATCGTCAAGGCCTTCGGCCGCCAGGACGAGGCCATCGCCGAGTTCGACGAGAAGAACGAATCGCTCTACGAGGCCAGCCGCAAAGCCCAGTTCCTCTCGAGCACGATCCAGCCGGCGCTCCAGATCGTCGCGAACGTCAACTACGTCGCGATCTGCGTCATCGGCGGGCTCCAGGTCGCCTCGGGACAGATGAGCCTCGGTGACGTCCAGGCGTTCGTCCAGTACTCACGCATGTTCACGATGCCCATCACCCAGACCGCGACGATCGCCAACGTCATCCAGTCCGCCATCGCTTCGGCGGAGCGCGTGTTCGAGCTCCTCGACGAGACCGAGGAGGTCGCCGACCCGGCGGAACCGGTCCGCCTGGCCGCCCCGGCCGGGCGCGTCGAGCTTCGCGACATCTCGTTCCGCTACGAACCAGATCGGCCGCTCATCGAGCACCTCGACCTCACGGTCGAACCCGGGGAGACGGTCGCGATCGTCGGCCCGACCGGGGCGGGCAAGACGACGCTCGTCAACCTGCTGCTGCGCTTCTACGACGTCGACGCCGGCACGATCCTGATCGATGGCGTCGACGTACGAACGCTGACCCGCGACGACCTGCGCTCGACGTTCGGGATGGTCCTGCAGGACACCTGGCTCTTCAACGGCACGATCCGCGAGAACATCGCCTACGGCGACCCGAATGCGACCGAGGAGCACATCCTGGCGGCGGCCGCCGACGCCCACGTCGACCACTTCGTGCGGACCCTGCCCGATGGCTACGACACCGTCATCGACGACGACGCGACGAACGTGTCGCAGGGCGAGAAGCAGCTGCTCACCATCGCCCGAGCGTTCCTCGCCGACCCGCGGATCCTCATCCTCGACGAGGCGACGAGCTCGGTCGACACCCGGACCGAGGTGCTCATCCAGCGCGCGATGACCCGCCTGATGCAGCGGTCGGACGAGCTTCGTCATCGCCCACCGCCTCTCGACGATCCGCGACGCCGACACGATCCTCGTCATGGATCACGGCCGCATCGTCGAGCACGGCACACACCAGGGCCTGCTCGCCAAGGGCGGGTTCTACGCCGACCTCTACGAGAGCCAGTTCGGGGAGCCGCTCGAGGCCGCTTCCTAGGCTCGGCCGGCCCGGCGCAGTCGGCCCGCGTGGCGCGAAGCGGCACCGCGCGACGCGCCTGAGCGGCGCGGCCGCCTCGACCGCGCGCGGATGCGGCTCGTGGCCAACGAGACCGCGAGGCCGGCCATGACCGACGGTCCGATCCAGCCGGCGATCGGCACGGCCCGCGGCGTGACGATGGCGGCCGCGGCGGTGTCGGCGGTCGTCGATGTGGTCGCCGCCGTCGATGGCACCGGCTGGATCGAGATGTAGCGGCCGTCCCAGATCATCCGCTTGGGCGCGTAGCGCCAGGGCGTGAAGAACTTCCGGAACTGGGTGACGGACAGCTTCGTGTTCGGCTTCATGTCGTAGCCATTGCGGCTCTGCAGCCCGTAGAGCGGACCGACGACCCGGACGCTCGTCACCGTGAAATGGGTCGTCGTCGCCGGGTCGGCAGTCGCCTGGAAGCCCACGAGGATCCAGGCGTGGTTCCCGCGCGAGACCGTGACGCCCACGGGCAGGTTCGTCAGCCGCATCCGCGTGACCGCATTCCGAAGCGCGCTCGTGAACGTGCTACTCGACACGAGGCGGTAGCGGGCGTCGACGTAGTGCGCCATCCCGGCGGCCCAGCCCTGGGCGTCCACCCCGGCGGAGAGCGGGAGGGTGTATCGGTTGTGCCGTCGCATCCAGTCGAAGTAGTGGCGCTGGTTCGCGGTCGTGTGGTCGCGGGTGCCCCGGACGATGTTGCGGATGATCTGGATGTCCGCGGCCGTGCACCACAGCCAGGTCTTCTGCGTCGTGAAGACGCCCGATCGGTAGAGGCTGACGCCGCCCGTCCACGTCGACAGGGCCTGGGCCGCCGGTGGCGGCGCGACCGCGACCGCCCCGACGGCACACGCGAGGGCGAGGGCGATGGCGAGCGGGCGACGCCCGAGGCGCCGCTGGCGACCGATGGTCGCCGACGGTCCGGCCATGGCATCACCCTGCCACAGCTCGCCGGATCGCGCCAGCGCGGCGGCCCTAGGCCGTGGCCGCCAGGAGGTCGGGGTGGTCGAGCGGGAGGTGCCTCGCGGCGAAGGCCCGCTCGGACGCGAGGGTGGTCCGGACGGCCGCCTCAGGATCACGGCCCTCGATGAGCGCCAGCACGGCCTCCGAGCAGGCGTCCTCCCAGCGCGTATCGCGGATGGCCGTGAGGTGGTCGTCGCGCCGGATGCCGATCTCGCGCAGGATCTCCCAGGCCCGCTCGAACAGGGGGTGATGCGCGTGCGAGGCCGGCAGCGGGGCCGTCTCCGGCGCCCGGCGCGCCGCTCGCCGCCGTCGCTGGGCGAGGAGCCGGTCGGGGTTGGCCGCTCGCCAACGAAGGCGGCGTGCCCGCTCTCCGGCGGCGTGGGCTTCCCGCCAGGCCCGGAAGTAATCGGGCGACCGCTGGCGGAGCCGGCGCTGCGCCTCCCGGACCTGGTGGCGCCGGCGCTCGCGGTGGCGGGCCCGATAGCGGGCCTCGCGCTCGCGGGCTCGGCGCCTCGCCGCGTCGGGATCGTGGCAGCTACGTGCCCGGGCCTGGTGGACGCCGAGGGCGAGACGATTCGTGAAGGTCCGACCGCAGGTCGGGCAGGTTTCGGTCGACATGATCTCCGGCGTGCGGCAGCCGCGGCTGACCGCCACGCACACGCAGGAGGGCGCGCCACCACGCCGAGGTGGTTCCGCGGAACGGGACCGGGCGGGCGTCGACGCTCACCGTACGAGAGGGAGAGCCGGGGGCTGCGAACGACCCGCACAGGTGGCGGGACGCGGGGGTTTTGGTCGGCACCGTTGGGGGACGGCGCAACGGGCTCGCAGGGCCCATGTCGCAGGACGACGACCCAAAGGGTACACGCGATCGCGGATCCTGGTGCCGACGCGCACCGATGCGAGCGTCAGGACGTCCCGGCTCGCCACCGGCCGGGTGCGGTAGGCTCACGGCCGCGACGCCGGCCCGGGACCGGCGCGGCTCGGAGGGTGCGATGCGGCCGCGACTGACCGTCCTCGACGACGCCCTCATCGCCCGGATCCTCGACGAAGCCAAGCGGGTGCTCGCCGAGGTCGGCATGGAGATCCGCGGTCCGGAGATGCGCCGCCGGCTGCTCGACCGCGGCCTCCCGCTCGACGCGACGGGCGCGCGCGTGCTGTTCCCGCGAGCCATCGTCGAGCGGGCCATCGCCGACGCCCCGAAGGCCTTCACGCTCTACGACCGTGCCGGGAACCCGCACGCCGACCTCGGCGGGGATCGGGTCCACTTCGTGCCGGGTTCGTCGGGACTCAAGGTCCTCGACCATCGGACCGGTGAGACGCGCCTGGCGGACTCGACCGACTTCGTCGAGTACGTCCGCCTCGCCGACGGCCTCAAGCACATCGCCTATCTCGCGACGGCGTTCTCCACGAACGCCGACATCGAGGCCCAGGTGTCGGACGCGTGGCGTCTGTACATGACGCTCACGAACTCGCTCAAGCCGGTCGTCTCGCGGGGCATTCACCGAGCACGGCGTGCCGCGGATGGTCGAGATGATGCAGCTCTTCCGGGACGACCGGGCCGACCTCATCGCCCGGCCGATGAGCATCTTCACGATCACCGCGACCGGCAACTTCCGGTACAGCGAGGACTCGTGCCAGAACCTCATCGACTGTGTCGAGGCAGGCATCCCGGTCGAGATCGTGCCGGTCACGCTGATGGGCCTGATCGCGCCGGTCACGACGGTCGGGGCGACGGTCTTCCATACCATCGACGTCCTGGCCGGGATCACGATGGCCCAGGTCCTGCGGCCGGGGACCCCGGTCCTCTTCGGCGGCGCGCCGGCCACGTTCCACATGAAGATCGCGTCCTCGCCGATGGCTGCCATCGAGGCGCTCCAGCTGGATGCCGCCTATGTCGGGGTCGCGAAGGCGCTCGAGCTGCCCTGCCAGGCCTACATGGCGCTCTCGGACGGCCCGATCCTCGATGCCCAGGCGGGCGCGGAGACGTTCGGCAGTGCGCTCATCGCGGCGCTTGCGGGGGTCAACTCCGTCTCCGGGCCGGGGATGCTCGACTTCCTGCTGGTGTTCAACCTTGCCGAAGCTCGTCTTCGACGACGAGATGTGCGGCCAGGCGCTCCGCTTCGTGCGCGACATCCACCCCATCGACGACCTGCCGGTCGGACCGCTCATCGACCAGCTGATGGCCGACCAGCACCTGATCATGGCCGACCACACGATGGCCCACTGGCCCGAGGAGCTCTACCTGCCGTCGTCGATCGTCGACCGCGACAACCGCGAGCAATGGACCAAGCTCGGCGCCAAGGACACGTATCAGCGAGCGAGCGAGGAGGTCGACCGCCGGCTCGCCGCCTACCGGGCGCCCGAGACGGACGAGCGCGCGATCGAGGAGCTGCGCCGGATCATCCGCGCCGGCCTCATCAGCCAGACGGAGCTGCCCGAGCTGCCGCCGGCCCCCGAACCGACGGCTGAGGCGCTCGCCGCGACGGCCGGGCCCGTGCGGCGTCGCAACCTCCGCCGGGGCGGCTGACGGTGGCGACGGTGGCGACCGGCGCGACGGCGGACGCCCGGATCGGTCGCTCGCTCTTCGACCCGACGATCCGACTCCCGGTCTTCGTCCTCCGCGAGTCGGCGCTGGCCCATGACATCGCGGTCCTCGCAGACTTCTGTCGCGGACGCGGCCTCTCGTTCGCACCCCACGGCAAGACGACCATGGCGCCGGCGATCTTCCGCCGGCAGGTCGAGGCTGGCGCGTGGGCGATCACCGTCGCCCACCCATGGCAGGCGGAGGTGGCCGCCGACGCGGGGATCGAACGGATCCTCATCGCGAACGAGGTCGTCGACGACGCGGGGCTCGACTGGATCGGCGGCGTCCTCGATGCCGATGGCCCGGAGCTGCTCGTCCTCGTCGATTCGGTCGCGGGCGTCGAGCGGATGGCGGGCCGGTTGGCCGGTCGACGGCGCCCGCTGGCCTGTCCTCGTCGATGTCGGTGTCCGCGGCGGACGGACCGGGGTGCGAACTGTCGACGAGGCGGAGGCCGTCGCGGTCGCCGTAGCCGCCTCGGCGCCGGCGCTCCGGCTCGCGGGCGTCTCCATCTACGAGGGCGTGGTCGGCGGCGAGACGCCCGATGCGAAGCTCGCGGCCATCCGCGGGATGACCACCCTCGCGCGCGAGGTGGTCGCCCGGATCGAGCCACTCCTGGCCCGGTCCGGGATCTCAGAGATCGTCGTCACGGGCGGCGGCAGCACCTACCCGGATGTCGTGGCCGACGAGCTCGGGCGGCCGTGGACGACGGCCCTCCCCGTGCGCGTCGTCCTCCGCAGCGGCGCGTACGTCACTCACGATCACGGCCTCTACGAGCGCGGCTCGCCGTTCGGCATGCGCGCCGCCCCCGGGGCGCCACGACTCGAACCCGCCATCGAGGTCTGGGCGCCGGTCGTGTCGGCGCCGGAGCCGGGACTCGCGATCGCCGGCGCCGGCCGCCGCGACCTGCCGGTCGACCAGGACCTCCCGGTCGTCGTCCGCGTCCGGTCCTCCGCCGATGGCGTGGTCCGCGCCGCGGAGCCCGGCTTCCGGGTCACCAAGCTCAACGACCAGCACGCGTTCATCGCCCTCGACGACGACGCCCGGCTGGCCGTCGGCGACCTCGTCGGGTTCGGCATCTCGCACCCGTGCACGGCGTTCCAGCTCTGGCGCGAGGCCCTCGTCGTCGACGACGCGGATCGGATCCTCGACGTGTACGAGCTCGACTTCTAGCCAAGATCGAACCCTTCCGCGGTCGACGCCCTCTTCATGCTATACACGTCCATCGGGCGCGTCGGACGAGGGAGGCTCCGTGGATCGACGGCTGGTCGAACTGGCGCAGCAAGGCGACGAAGACGCCTTCGATGCGCTCGTGCGGATCGCCGGCAGCGTCGGCTTTCGTCAGCCTCGGCCAGACTCGATCTCGCGCTTGCGACGGGCGACGAACGCGTCGAGCGCCTCCGCGACCGGCGGGTCGAGGGCGGGTGGCACGTGCTCCTCGAGCAGCCGCTTCCAGAGGGTGTTCGCGCGCTCGGTCGCCGTGCGCGAGCCGTCCGCCTGCCACGTCTCGAAGTTGCGCCAATCGGAGATGAGCGGCCGGTAGAAGGCGTGCTCGTACCGCTCGAGCGTGTGGGCGGTCGAGAAGAAGTGCCCGCCGGGCCCGACGTCGGCGATGGCGTCGAACCCGAGGCTCGCCTCGTCGACGGGGATCGGCTGGAGCACCTCGGCCATCATCTGGAGGATCTCGGCGTCGACGATGAGCTTCTCGAACGAGGCGGTCAGGCCGCCCTCGAGCCAGCCGGCGCCCTGGTAGAGCAGGTTCACGCCGCCCATCACCGCGCCCCAGACCGCCATCTCGGCTTCGTACGCCGCCTGCGCGTCGACGACGCTCGACGCCGTCGCGTTCGATGACCGCCATGGCAGCCCGTAGCGTCGGGCGAGCTGCCCGCTCGCGAGCTGGCTCTTGACCGACTCCGGGGTCCCGAACGCCGGCGAACCGGTCCGCATGTCGACGTTCGAGGTGAACGCGCCGTAGACGACGGGCGCCCCAGGCCGGACCACTTGGGCGAGCGCCACGAGGAACAGCGCCTCGGCGTTCTGCTGGGCGATCGCGCCGGCGAGCGAGACCGGACTCATCGCGCCGGCGAGCGTGAACGGGGTGGCCACCACCGGCTGGCCGTGCTTGGCCATCTCGATCAAGCCGTCCCCCATCGGCCCGTCGAGCCGAAGCGGCGAGTTCGTGTTGATGACCGTCATGCACGACGGCTCGTCCTCGAGGGCGTCGTGGTCGATCCCGCGGATGAGGGCGGCAACGGCCATCGCGTCGTGCACCGGCGTCGCCCCGAACCCCAGGCACTGCCAGGTCTTGTCGAGCTCCTTGGCGAACGTCGCGTACATGTCGAGGTGGCGGGTCGGGACCGGCAGGTCGGTGGGCTCGAGCGGACCGCCGCCCTCCTGGTGGATGACGTCGAGCGCCGCGATCAGCCGGACGTATTCGACGAAGTCCGCGTAGTTGCCGGGCCGGCGGCCGCGATCGAGGTCGGTGACGAACGCCGGGCCGCCGACGGCCGAGAAGACGAGGTTGGCGCCGCCGAAGATGACATCCCGGTCCGGGTTGCGCGCGTGGAGCCGGAACTCGGACGGCGCGGTCCGGATCAGTTCCTCGGTCTGGGCCGGATCGAGGCGGACGCGTCGCTCCAAACGATCGACCCGGGCGCCGACCCCGGCGAAGGCGTCGAGGACCTGATCACCGAGGACCTCGAACCCGATCTCGGACAGGATCCGGAGCGACGCGTGGTGGATGGCCTCGACCTGGTCGGCGGACAGGATCTCGAGCGGCCGGAATGGGTTCGTCAGGCGACGCCAGGGGAGCTGCTCGACCGCGCCACCGGTCCGGCGCGGCCGGCGGCGATGCGCCTCGGGGGCTGGAGTGGTGGCGTCCGGCGTGGGGTCGTCCATGTCGGCGTGATGGTAGGAGGCTCGCCCGGGCAAGCGGGCGGTCGTCCCGTGTCGTGGCGGTCATCCCCGATCGTGGACTGCGCCGACTGGTGCCGGATTCTCATGCGCATCTCATGGTTCCCGAGTGGAATCAGGGGCGAAGTGGCCGCCGATGTGCGGCCTCGTGCCGTGGTCTCGCGGCCACGATCGCATCGGATCTGGGACACACGTCGGAAGGAACCTCCATGAAGCTGAAGATCGTCGCGGTGCTCGTGCTCGTCGTCGTGGGTGTCGGTGCGGCGGTGTTCGCGCTGGGCGGGATCCAGACCGGGATCGGCCGCGCACGCACGCAGTACCTCACCAGCGCGGCGACCACTGGCGACGTCACGGACGACGTCGCCGCGACCGGGCACCCTGGCGCCGCAGTCGCGCTACGGCCTCGTCGTTCGGGGCGGACCCGTACCTGGTCACCGACACCAGCACCGCGCCGACCTCCTCGACGACCTTCCGTGTCAAGGAGGTCAAGGCCGCCGTCGGCGACAGCGTCAAGAAGGGCGACGTCCTGGCCACGGCCGACACGGCCGATCTGCGGCGCGCAGCTCGCGACGGCCGAGAACACCCTCGATTCCGCACGAGTCAGCCTCCGCGTCGCGAACACGAACCTGTCCGACGCAAAGACCGCTGACGTCACGGCGCAGATCCGCCAGGCCACGATCGGCGTGCTGAACGCCGAGAACCAGCTCGCCCAGGCGAGGCAGGCCGTCAACGACCTCAAGATCCAGATCGCGGCCGCAACGTTGAAGTCGCCCATCGACGGGGTCGTCACCGAGTCGAACATCAGCGCCGGCTTCGACGCCCCGTCGGGCACCGCGCATCGTCATCGACGCGCCCGGGTTCCAGGTCACGACCGACGTGGTCGAGAGCGACCTGGCCGACGTCAAGGTCGGCCAGACGGCCTCGGTCTCGGTGAGCGCGGTCGACGCCGTCATCGACGGAAAGGTCTCCGCCATCTCGCCGGTCGCCGCCACGAGCAGCGGCAACTCGAGCGTCGTGTCCTATCCGGTGACGGTCACGCTCACGGGCGCACCGACGACGCTCCGCTCCGGGATGACGGCCGATGTCACGATCACCATCGCGAGCGCGAACGGGGTCCTGACCGTGCCGGCGGCCGCGCTCCGCGGCACGACCGGGAACTACAGCGTGCTGCTCCTCGACGCCGCCGGTCAGCCCCAGCCCCAGACCGTCGATGTCGGCCTCGTGACGAATACCTCCGCCGAGATCAAGAGCGGCCTGGCCGAAGGCCAGGAGGTCGTGACCGGGACCGCCAGCGCGCGCAACGGGACCACCACGACGGGCGGGTTCGGCGGCGTCGCCATCCCCGGCGTCGGAGCGGGCGGCGGGCAGTTCTTCCGCAACGGCACCGGCAACAACCGCAACAACGGCGGGAACTGACGATGGCCGAGCCCATCATCTCGCCTCGACCAGGTGACGCCGGGTGTACCAGATGGGCCATGTCGAGGTACCGGCGCTCGCCGGCGTGAGCCTCGAGGTCCACGAGGGCGAGTTCCTCGCGATCGTCGGGCCATCCGGGTCGGGCAAGAGCACGATGATGCACATCCTCGGCTGCCTCGACCGGCCGACCTCTGGCGACTACCGGCTCGCCGGGACGCCGGTCGCCGAACTCGACGACGACGGTCTGGCGCATCTCCGCAGCCGGACCATCGGCTTCGTCTTCCAGTCGTACAACCTGCTGCCGCGGACCTCCGCGCTCGACAACGTCGCGACGCCGCTCCTCTACCAGGGCGTGTCGCGCGTCGAAGCGGGCCCAGCGGGCGAAGGAGGCGCTCGAGCGCCTCGGCCTCGGCGACCGGCTCGACCCACGAACCGACCGAGCTGTCCGGCGGGCAGCAGCAGCGGGTCGCGGTGGCCCGCGCGATCGTCACCGAGCCCGCGCTCATCCTCGCCGACGAGCCGACGGGCAACCTCGACAGCCATTCCGGCGCCGAGGTGCTCGCGCTGTTCCGTGAGCTGAACGCCGCCGGGCGCACCATCGTCCTCATCACCCACGACGCCGAGGTGGCAGCGTCGGCCGGCCGCCAGATCCACCTGCTTCGACGGACGGATCGCGGCATGAGCCTCCTCGAGCTGCTTCGGCTGGCCTTCTCGCGCCTGCGCACGAGCCGCCTGCGCGCGGCGCTGACGATGCTCGGCGTGATCATCGGCGTCGCCTCCGTCGTCGCCCTCGTCGGCGTCGGGCCAGGGCACGACCACGAACATCACCAACCGGCTCAACAGCCTGGGCACCAACCTCCTGACGGTCTCGCCGACCGGCGGCGCCTCGACGCTCACCCTCGATGACGCGCGACGCCATCGCCAAGCTCGATTCGGTCGCGGCCGTCGCCCCGGAGGTCTCGACGAGCCTGCTCGTCCAGGCCGGCGACAAGAGCACCACGACGACGGTCATCGGGACCTCGTCCTCGTACCCGCAGGTGCGTGCCTATGAGGTCTGGCAGGGCTCGTTCCTGACCGACGTCAGCGTCGATCATGACCTGCGCGTCGCGGTCCTCGGCACGACCACGGCCGACAACCTCGGGCTCACCTCGAGCGACCTCGGCACGACCATCTCGGTCGGTGGGATCCCGTTCACCGTGATCGGCATCCTCCAGCCGAAGGGCGGCTCGGGCTTCCAGGATCCGGATGACCAGGTACTCGTGCCGGTGGGAGCCGTGCAGAAGTACTTCGTCGGCGGGAACGAGGTCCGGACGATCGGCGTGAGCGTCGCGGACCCCACCCAGATGGACGCGACATCGGCCGAGCTGACCACGCTCCTGCGCGATCGGCACGACCTGGCGGCCGACGCGACGAGCGACTTCAACGTCTTCAACCAGACCCAGCTGCTCGCCGCGGCGTCGTCGATCAGCGACACCCTGACGCTGCTCCTCGGCGGGATCGCCTCGATCTCGCTGATCGTCGGCGGCATCGGGATCATGAACATCATGCTGGTCTCGGTCCGCGAGCGGACCCGCGAGATCGGCATCCGCAAGGCCATCGGCGCGCGTGGGCGGGACATCCTCGCCCAGTTCCTCGTCGAGGCCCTGACCCTCTCCCTCCTCGGCGGCCTGATCGGCATCGTCGTCGGGCTCGTCGTCTCGGCCGGCATCGGCCAGCTCGCCGGCTGGGGCTTCGCCTTCAACCTGACGACCATCGTGGTCGCGGTCTTCTTCAGCCTCGCGGTCGGCGTCGTCTTCGGCGTCTGGCCGGCGCGCCAGGCGGCGCGTCTCGATCCCATCGCAGCACTGCGCTACGAATAGCAAGGAGTCACCCCTCGTGTCCGACGATCCCACCACCTCCCATCCGACCTTCCAGCCGGTCCCACCGACCAGCGAACCGCTGCCTCCGGCCGACCCGGTGGCACCCATGTCACCGGCCGCCGTGGCGGCTCCCGGCGCCGGCGCCGGCGGACCGGTCCTCGAGCCCGTGCGCCCGGTCCCCGTGCCACCGGCCAAGGGACGCGGCTCGTCGGGGCGTTGGCTGAACGTCCTGCTCGGGGTTGCGGTCGCCGTCGCCATCGGCGGCGTGGCGTTCGCGGTCGGACGGAGCACGGCGCCGGCCCAAGCCGCCACCTTCCAGCGGGGCGCGGGCTCCGGCAACGGCAACTTCGCGTTCCCCGGTGGCAGCTTCGACCCGAACGCGGCGGGGAACGGCGCCACGGGACAGGGCGGCGCCGGCCGCTTCGGCCTGGGCGGTGGCGGCGTGACGATCAACGGGACCGTCGATTCGGTCTCTGCCGACAGCATCACGATCACGACCGCCTCGGGTCAGCAGGTCACGCTGTCACTGAGCGGCGACACCGCGTACCACACGCAGACACCGGCCTCCGCCGCCGACGTGACGACCGGCAGCAAGGTGGCCGTCCAGGTCCAGCTGACCGGCGGCTTCCGGGGCAACGGGAACGGCGGGACCGGCAACGGCGGCACGGCCAACGGCGGCACCGCGAGTGGCGCGCCCGCGCTCCGCGGCACGGCCTCCGACGTGACCGTCGTCCCCTGAGTGAAGTCGTAGGCTGACCCCATGCACCTGCTCGTCATCGAGGACGATCCGCGCCTGAGCCGCCTGCTCCGACGGCTGCTCGAGGAGGACCGCCACGTCGTGGAACTGGCCACCGACGGCGAGTCCGCCCTCGAGATCATGTCGGCGACCGACGGCGTCGAGGCGGTCGTCCTCGACATCGGGCTGCCCGATATCTCCGGACTCGAAGTCGCCCGGCGGATCCGGTCGTCCGGCTCGGATGTCTCCATCCTCATGCTCACGGCGCGTGACACCGTCGGGGACCGGGTCACCGGGCTCGACGCCGGGGCTGATGACTACCTCGTCAAGCCGTTCGCCTACGAGGAGCTGGCGGCCCGCCTGCGGGCCCTCGGGCGGCGCGGCCATGCGTCCCGCCGCCCCGAGCCCAAGCTCGTCGTCGGCCCCATCATCCTCGACGAGACGGCCCGACGCGTGACGCTCGACGGCAAGCGCATCGACCTCTCCCCGCGCGAGTTCTCCCTCCTCGAGTGCTTCCTGCGCCATCCCGGCCAGACGCTCTCGCGCGACCAGCTGCTCGACCAGGCATGGCCGTTCAGCGTGGCCGTGACGCCCAACGCGGTCGACGCCTACATCCACTACCTCCGCGAGAAGCTGGGGAGTGCGGGCCGCCTGATCGAGACCGTGCGCGGCGTCGGGTACCGGATGGCCGATGCCTGACGGACCCCATCGCGCCGGACGAACGCAGCGACCTCGAGCGCGCCGCCGACGAGGCCGATGCCGCACTGGTCCGGCGTGTCCGTCGGAACCTCGTGCTGTGGAGCGGCCTCACGACGCTGGTCATCCTCGTCGTGCTCGCTGCGGCGCTCTACTTCGCGGCCGCGCGCTCGCTCGCGAACTCGGGCGTCGGGCAGCTCGACGCGCGGATGGGCCAGATCAAGGCGATCGCCACCGGCCAACGGCCGCCGGCACCGTCCGACGACGACGATCCGTACGGGTTCATCTTCGGCCAGGGGTCGGGCACGTTCGCGATGATCATGGATTCGAGCGGCAACCCCATCCAGCGGCCCAATTTCCGCGTTCCGCCGGGCCTGCCGGACGCCAGTGCCGCGACGGCGGCCCTCACAAGCGGTCGCGACGTCCGCACCTCGCAGATCCAAGGCACCCCGATCCGGCTGCTCACCGAGCCGATCCAGGACGGGACCGGCACGACCTTCCTGATCCAGGTCGTCCAGGACCGGACCGCGGAGCAGAGCACGCTCGACGTCATGCTCGCCGTGCTCCTCGTCGGCGGGCTCGTGGTCATCGTCGTGGCCTTCGGCTTCGGGACCGTGTACGCCCGCCGCGCGCTCGTCCCGATCCGCCAGTCGCTGACGAACCAGCGCGTGGCGCTCCGTCGCCAGCGCGACTTCGCCGCCGATGCCAGCCACGAGCTGCGCACGCCGCTCACGGTCATCCGCAGCAGCGTCGAGCACCTCCAACGTCACCGCGCAGAGCCCGTCGGCGAAGTCGGCACTGCCCTTGAGGACATCGACGACGAGGTTCGCCACATGACGGCGATGGTCGAGGACCTCCTCCTCCTCGCGCGCTCCGATTCGGGCGCGATCGAGCTCGAGCACCTGCCCGTCGACCTGGGCGACGTCGTCGCCGATGGGTCGACCGCGCTGGCCAAGCCGGCCGCGGACCGCGGCGTCCAGGTCCAGGTCGAGCCGCAGCCGGTCGTCGTCACCGGCGATGCCGCCCGCCTCCGGCAACTCGTGATGATCCTCGTGGACAATGCCATCCGCCACAGCCCGGCCGGCGGCCGGGTGGGCGTGGCCGTCCGCGCCGAGCCGATCGGCGCGACGATCACCGTCGACGACGACGGACCCGGGATCCGGCCCGAGGACCTGCCGCACGTGTTCGAGCGCTTCTATCGGGCGCCGGGCGCCCCGGGCGGTGGGACGGGGCTGGGCCTGGCCATCGCGGCCTGGATCGTGGACCGGCACGGCGGCCACATCGCGGTGAGCAACCGCAACGGCAGTGGTGCCCGGTTCCTGGTCTGGCTGCCGACGGCCGGCTACGGGCCGGCGCCGCGCACCGCGCCTCAGGCGGCCGACGCGAGGTAGCGATCCATCCCGGCGGTCCGAACGACCCGGCCGTCGAGGGTGATGGCCAGGGCATCGTGGTCTGGCTGCTCGGCGACCCATCGCAGGCCGTCGAGGCCCATGACGAACGCGGCGGTCGCGTAGGCGTCGACGAACCCGAGGCGCGGACCGACGACGGTCAGGCTCTGCAACGTGCCCGTGGCGGGTTCGCCCGTTCGCGGGTCGACGATGTGGGCGCCGCGCTCGTAGGTCCCGGACGTGGCCACCGCCCGGTCGGACACCTCGAGGACGACCGCGACGCGCTGGGCCTCGGTCGGATGCCGCACCCCGACGCGCCAAGGACGGCCGGGCGCCGCCCAGCCGCGGGCGATGACGTCCCCGCCGGCGTTGATCACGTAGTCGGTCACCCCGGCGTCGTCGAGGAGCCAGGCCGCCTCCTCCACCGCCCAGCCCTTGACGTAGGCCGACGGGTCCAGGCCGCCGACGGCGGGCTGGTGCCGGGCATCGAAGGCGCCGCCGGTCGTGGTCGCGAGCAGGTCGCACGCCGCGAGGACGTGCCGGACGTCCGGCGAGCAGTCCGACTCGATGAGCTCGCCGCGGGCGAGCCGGCTGATCTCGCTGTCGGCGCGGTATGTGCTGAAACGCGCGTCGATGTCGCGCAGATGCGCGAAGACGCCATCGAGGACGGCGTCCAGGCCGGGGTCGCCGCGGCGGTCGCCCCGGATCTCGACCCCGACTGCGGTCCCCATGACGTGCTCGACGCGCGTCGCGGTCATCGTTGTTCAGATGCCGGCAGAGTCGAGGGCCGCTTGCAGGCTCTGCTGGTAGGCCATGCTCGTGTAGGTCGCCCCGGATACGGTGTCGATGTTGGCGCTCTTCGCCTGGAGGGCCTCATTTCGCAGGATCGGTGCGGCGACGCTCGAGATCCGCCCGGACCGCCCGCCCGAAGGCAGTTGGACGGCGACGACGTCGACAAGCTTCCCGTTGCTGACCGTGATCTCGACCTGGACGGGCCCGAATTGGTTGTCGACCTCGGGGCCGGTGACGGTCGTGGACGCCCCGTTCGACTGCGCGGTCGGGGTAGGCGTCGCCGCGGAGCCGCTCGAGCCCGTGGACCCGGTGCTCCCCGTCGTCCCGGTCGTGCCGGTCGTGCCGGTCGAGTCGACGATCGCGGTCGAGCCACTGCTCGATCCGCTGGCGTTCCCGACGGCCTGGTCCGGGGTCTTGAAGTTGATCAGGACGACCAGCGCGACGGTCGTCAGCGCGATCGCGATGGCTCCGCGGCGAGGGAACATCGGAGTCAGCTGGCGGCGCCGGCCGTGGCCTGGCCGATGAGGCTGGCGGCGGCGTCGATCGGGATCGCGAACCCCAGGCCCTCGGCCTGGGACGAGACCGCGGTGTCGATGCCGACCACGGCGCCGCTCGCGTCGAGCAGCGGGCCGCCGCTGTTGCCGGGATTGATGGCGGCGTCGGTCTGGATGAGCCCGCTTAGCGTCTGCGGCTGACCCGTCGAGTCATCGGTGACGGTGATCGTCCGGTCGAGCGCCGACACGATGCCCTTCGTCACGGTCTCCGTGAAGGTCCCGAGTGGGCTGCCGATGGCGATGGCGGTCTGGCCGACCTCGAGGCCTGTCGAGGACCCGATCTTCGCGGCTGTCAGTCCGGTGGCGTCCACCTTGATGAGCGCCAGATCCTGGTCGGCCGAGATCTTGACCACGGTCGCAGGGTACTGCGTCCCGTCCTGGAGCTCGACCGTGAGGGCCGTGCTGTCCGCGACGACGTGGCGGTTCGTGAGGATATAGCCGTCCGCGCTCAGGATGACCCCGGAACCGACGCCGGTCGCGGGCACCGAGAATGGCGAGAAGCGGCCCTGCGCCTGGGTGTCGGAGGTGATGGTGACGACGGACTTCGTCGCCTGCGCGACGACGGCCGTGATGTCGGCCGGCTGCGAGACCGTCACCGAGGCCGGCTTGGCCCCCGCGGCGGTGGCGGCCGTCGAGGTGCTCGATGTCCCGCTTCCCCCGCCGACGCCCGCCACGCCGACGATGACGGCGGTCGAGCCGGACGCCAGGACGGCCGAGAGGAGCGAGACCGCGAGGATCGAACCACCGATGGTCCGGCCGCGCGGGCGCTTCGTCCCGGGCGAGACCGACGGGGTCACCCAGGCGGTCCCGGGCGCCGGATCGGGCTCGGTGACCGGCGGGGCGGCGCCTGCCGGAACGAGCGGCGGCGGCACGAGGGGCTGCGCTTGGGTGTGGTCGGGGTGCATCGCATCATCCATGGTGGTCGGTCCTCGGGGCGGTCATCGGTCCCTCCCCGACTCGTCCCCATCAAACGCCCCGTGCGTGAGAGGCTCGTGAGAATCGGACGACGCGGTGGCCGGGAGGCCACCGCGTCGTGGGTCGGGGTCGGAGGGATCAGCCGGCGTTCGCCGATGGGGCCGGAGACGCGCTGGGCGTGGTGCCGTCGGGTGCCTGGTCGCCTGGCCAGCCCGGGAAGCGGAAGTGGCCGCCGTCGCCGTCGAATGACGGGATCTGGCCGCCGGCCACCGACTCTGCGTCGAGCGACCCGTCGCTGCGCTGGGTGCCCTGGGCGACGATCACATCGTCGACAGCGAGGTCCTTGAGCGTGGCGGTGGCCGAACCGGCCACTCGATAGGTCGTCGAGTCATCGACGTGGATGACCTGGGTCGTGCCATCGAAGCGCTGGACGGTGATCGTCGAGCCGTCGATCTTGGTGATCTTCCCCGCGACCGTCGGGAGGACGAGATGGATGTCGGTGATCGTGTACGTGCCGTCGGTCCCGCGGGTCTGGCGGAACACGATCTGATCGCCGACCTTGAGGTCACCCACCGCGATCGTGGTTCCGGCTCGGGTGATGGTCGTGTCGGCGGTGACGGTGATGGTCCGCGTCCAGCCGTCGTCGGTCTTGAGCGAGAGGTTCGAGCCGTCGATGGCGGTGATGGTCACCCCGCCGAAGCCGAGCCCCTGGCCGTCGCCGGAGCCGAAGCCGCGCATGAACCCGGGGCCCATGCCCATGTGCATGCCGCCGTCGGGCGCGCCGTTCGGGGTCGTGGGGCTGGAGGTGTTCGGGCTCGCCGGGGCGGCGCTCGTCCCGGCCGACGGGCTCGCCCCCGTCGATGGGTCGGTGCCGGTCGAGGGCGAGGGCGAGGCGCCCATCACGGACAGGACGCCGACGGCGAAGAGGAGGGCCGAGCCGAGGACGATCCCGCCTCGGACGGCGGTGTGGCTGAGGAGGGGCCGATCGATCCGTTCGGTGAATTCGGCCTGGTCCGGTTCGCGCATGTGTGTCTCCGTCAGTAGGTGGGCATCAGATCCCATGAAGCACACGGGGGACCCGTGTGCGAGAGTCTCGCCGACGATCCTTCAAGGATCCTGAGAGCCGCCATCTCCCAGCGGTGCGTCGAGGCACCGATGCGCGTCAGTACGCGAAGCGCTCGGCGTGGATCTGTCGCTTCGGGACACGAAGGTCGGCCAGGGTCTCCTCGACGCTCTGCATCATCGATACGGGGGCGCACAGGTAGACGTCGCGATCGGTGATGTCGGGAACGCGGGTGATGAGCGCTCGCGGCGACAGCGGGTCCTCGGGCATCGCCCGCGAGCCGCGCTCACCGATGAGCAGGTGCAGGACGATCCCACGCTGGCGAGCCAGAGCCTCGAGCTCCTCGCGGAAGACGATGTCCTGGGGTCGACTGACGCGGTAGATGAGCGTGAGGTCGCCCGGACCGCCCGGCAGCGCCTCGAGGAGTGCCCGAAGGGGCGTGATCCCGATCCCCCCGGCGATGAGCAGCACGCGCCGACGGGTCCGTCGCGCTCCCGTCAGGACCCCGTACGGTCCCTCGACGAAGATGCGCGTCCCGACCGTGATCCGCTGGAGTTCGCTGGACCAGTCCCCAAGGTCCTTGATCGTCACTCGGAGCCAGCGGCCGTTCGGGGCCGACGAGATCGAGAAGGGATGCGCCCGCCACCAGCCGTCCCGGGTCAGGAACCGCCACTGGAAGTACTGACCGGCTCGGACGGCCAGCTCGTCGAGATGGTCGCCGGTGATGTAGAGGCTCACGACGCCGGGTGCCTCGCGGACGATGTTGGCGACCTGCAGACGGTGGCGCACGGACGTCGCGATCGGGTGGCCGATCCGGAAAACGAGGACCAGGGCGATCGTCGCGACGTACAGCCCGATCCAGTAGATGGACGCGACCTGGTCGTGGACGAAGTCCTTGCCGACGAACAACTGGTGCAGGAAGCCGAGGGCGATCGCGAGATAGGCGTAGAGATGCAGGCCGTACCAAGTCTCGCGCGAGATCCGACGCCGCGCGGCGCGCGCGGAGCTGATCGCGACGACGGCGAAGAGGCCGGCGCTGGCGGTCGCCATGAGCACGTACGGATAGGTCGTGACCAGGTCGATGAA
This sequence comes from uncultured Chloroflexia bacterium, assembly GCA_963817245.1. Classification (GTDB taxonomy): domain Bacteria; phylum Chloroflexota; class Limnocylindria; order Limnocylindrales; family CSP1-4; genus SPCO01. Next base: position 26,692 of record CAWFNQ010000005.1, on the reverse strand, counting down.
CTCACCGACGACGCTCTGACCGTCGCCCAGCGACCAGCCGATCGTCGTGGCGATGATGTGGCCGAGGAGGAGCCAGGCGGTCGCGAAGCCGAGCCAGCGGTGGGCAACCGCGAGGCGGTCCATGCCGAAGGCTTCGTCGAGCCACGGGCTGCGCGACATCAGCACGAGCTGGATGAGCGCGAGGTAGGTGCCGTAGAGGGCGGCGAGCTGCCCGACGCCCGTCAGCAGACCGGCGGGCGAGCCCATGTCGGCGAGCCCGCCGTGGCGAAGCCACATCAGGCCGATGATCAGGGCCTGAGCGGCCAGGACCGCGACGATGTCGACGCCTCGGACTCCCCATGTCCGCGGCAGCGGAACGGGTCGTGCACTCATGGCGGCCTGCGGGCGCGTGGTCATGACAGCCGAGATTGGGGTCGTCGCCTGAGACCATCCTGAGAATCGTCGGGGCGTTGACCGGATCGCGGCGACGGCCGTCTGCCGTACGCTGTCCATCATGCCCGACCTGGAACGAGCGTGGCCGATCTTCGGGCGCGACGGCGAGGCCGTCGCCTGGCGGCCCGACCCCGAGGCGGCACGAACGTCGTTCCTGGCGCGGTTCCTGGCGTCGACAGGCGAGCCGTCGCTTGACGCGCTCCAGGCGCGCGCCTCGGCCGACCCGGGCTGGTTCTGGGGCGCCGCGACCGACGACATCGGGATCCCCTGGACCCGCCGGCCCCGGGACGTCCTCGACGCGAGCGGCGGATCCGCCTGGGCGCGCTGGTGGGTCGGTGGGGCATTCGACTACGCGGCGGCCGGCCTCGGTGCCCGGCTGGCGCGGGCGCCCGACGCTGTCGCGCTCGACTGGGAGGGCGAGGACGGCGCGGTGCGCCGCCTGACCAACCGCGAACTCGCCGATGCCGTCGAGGTGGCCGCGCGGCGGCTCCGGGCGCTTGGCATCGGCGCCGGCGACCGCGTCGGGATCCTGCTGCCGATGCTGCTCGAGACCGCGGTCGCGATGCTCGCGCTCGCCCGGGTCCGGGCCATCTTCACGCCGATCTTCAGCGGCTACGGCGCGCCGGCCATCGCGACCCGGCTCGCCGACTGCGACGCCTCGGCGCTCATCACCGCCGACGGGTTCCTGCGGCGAGGTTCGTGGGTCGCGCTCAAGGGCGTCGCCGACGAGGCCGTCGCCGCCGTGCCGTCGGTGCGACACGTCCTCGTCGTCCGCCGGGCGGGTGAGGCCGTCGCGACGCCGTGGACGGCGGGCCGCGACGCTTGGTGGGACGCGCCCCTTGCCACGGCAGCGACATCAACGGACGAGCCCGCCGGTCCGCCCGACATCGACCCCGAGACCCCGTTCATGCTCATCTACACATCGGGGACCACGGGCCGGCCGAAGGGGGCCGTCCATGTCCATGGCGGCTTCCCGATCAAGGCCGCGCAGGACCTCGCCCACCACTTCGATCTCGGCCCCGGCGACTGCCTCTTCTGGTTCACCGACCTCGGCTGGATGATGGGACCCTGGGCGATCGCCGGATCGCTCCTGCGCGGGGCCCGGCTCGTCCTGTACGAGGGGGCCCCGGATCACCCAGGGCCGGACCGGCTGTGGTCCATCGTCGAGCGCCACCGGGTGACCCACCTCGGGGTCTCGCCGACGGTCATCCGCTCGCTCATGGCCCACGGCGAGGACCCCGTCCGCGCGCACGACCGCTCGTCGCTGCGCGTGCTCGGCTCGACCGGCGAGCCGTGGAACCCGGAGCCATGGTGGTGGTACTTCCGCGAGGTGGGCGAGGGTCGCTGCCCGGTCGTCAACTACTCGGGCGGGACCGAGGTCTCGGGTGGGATCGTGTCGGGCAACGTCATCGGGCCGATCCGGCCGGCATCCTTCTCCGGGCCGTGCATCGGGACCGCGGCCGACGTCACCGACGAGACCGGGGCGCCGGTCCGTGGCGCGGTCGGCGAGCTCGTCATCCGGGCCCCGATGCCGGGCATGACCCGCGGCTTCTGGCGCGACCCCGAGCGCTACGAGGAGACGTACTGGTCGCGCATCCCGGGGACGTGGGTCCACGGCGACTGGGCGAGCATCGAGGCCGACGGATTCTGGTACATCCACGGGCGGTCGGACGACACGCTCAAGGTCGCCGGCAAGCGGGTCGGCCCGGCCGAGGTCGAGAGCGCCGCCGTCTCCCATCGGGCGGTGCTCGAGGCAGCGGCGATCGGCGTTCCGCACGAGATCAAGGGCGAGGTCATCGTCGTGCTCTGTGTCCTGCGACCGGGCGAGCAGGACGACGAGGCCCTCCGCGCCGATATCGCGCGGACGGTGGCCGACCAGCTCGGCAAGCCGCTCAAGCCCGAGACCGTGGCCGTGGTCCGCGCGCTCCCGAAGACCCGCTCGGGCAAGGTGATGCGTCGTGTCGCGAGGGCGAGCTGGCTCGGCCTCGACCCCGGTGATCTCTCCTCGCTCGACGACCCGCTCACGGTCGAGGCGATCCGCGCGATCGCGCCGCCGCACCCGGGCTGACCAGGAACAGTCGCCTCGGCGGGTGAGGCGCGGCATCGCGGGTGCCCGGACGAGGCGCGCGCCGTATCCTTGGGGCGTGCAGATGACCGCGGCCCCGGAACGCGACATCGTCAGCTGGGACGACCTCGACCGACTCGTTGCGGACCTCGCCGGACGACTCGCCGGAGCCCATTTCGACGTGATGCTGTGCATCACCCGTGGCGGCCTCGTCCCGGCCGGGATGCTTGCCTACCGACTGCGCATCCGGAACATCCTCGTGGCCGCCGTCGAGTACTACGACGACGCCGGCCAGCCCGGCCCGCACCCGACGTTCCTGCAGTTCCCGGCCGATCCCCTGCTCCGCGGCCAGCGGATCCTGGTCGTCGATGAGGTCTGGGACAGCGGCACCACGATCCATGCCGTCACCGAGCGCGTGATCCAGGCTGGCGGCATCCCCACCACGGCGGTCCTGCACTACAAGCCCGAGCGATCCCGCGTCCCGGGGCGCCCGGATGTGTATGCCGTCGAGACCGACCGCTGGGTCGTCTACCCGTTCAAGGCGGGCAGCTGACCCGGTCTGACCCCTGGAGGAACGACCATGACCGATCGAACCCGGCTGCTCGTCGGGACCAAGAAGGGCGCCTTCATCCTCGAGAGCGAGGCGGACCGTCGCGACTGGTCGATCCGTGGACCGCTCTGCGAGGGCTGGCCCATCCACGACCTGATCGTCGAGCCGGCGACCGGCGCGATCCTGGCGGCCGGAGGCAGCCCGTGGTTCGGTGGCGCCGTCTGGCGCAGCGACGACGGCGGCGTGACCTGGACGCACTCCTCGGCCGGGCTGACCTACGGCGACGACGGTCCGCCCATCAAGACGATCTGGAGTCTCGCCGTCGCCGCCGACGGCGCGATCCTCGCCGGTGTCGAGCCGGCCGGGCTGTTCCGCAGCACGGACGGTGGCGCGACCTGGAGCCACGTCGAGGGCCTGACGAACCACCCGACCCGGTCCACCTGGCAGCCCGGCGCGGGTGGGCTGATCCTGCATTCGATCGTCCCCCACCCGACCGACCCGTCGCACATCTGGGTCGGCATCTCGGCGGTCGGGACCTTCGAGACCACTGACGGCGGGGCCACCTGGACGCCACGGAACGTCGGCGTTCGGGCGGGCTTCATGCCCGATCCCTTCCCCGAGACGGGCCAATGCGTGCACAAGCTGGTCATGGCCGCGGGCCAGCCCGAGACGCTGTACCAGCAGAACCACTGCGGCGTGTATCGATCTGACGACGGCGGCGCCCACTGGGTCGAACTCACCGACAACGGCCTGCCCTCCGAATTCGGCTTCCCCATGGTCAGCCACCCGCGCGACCCGGACACCGTCTGGACGATCCCGCTCAATGGCGCCGAGCTGGGACGCTTCGTCCCCGACGGGCGGCCGGCCGTGTGGCGGACCCATGACCGGGGCGCCACGTGGACCCGGGCGGACACGGGCCTGCCCACCGGTGACGCCTTCTTGACAGTGCTGCGCGAGGCCATGGCCCGCGACACGCTCGACCCGGTCGGGGTGGCCTTCGGTACGGAGACGGGCCAGCTCTGGCACAGCGCCGACGAGGGCCGGTCGTGGCGCCTCATCACCGACACCCTTCCCGAGATCTGGGCCGTCGAGGCCGCGCCCGTCGGGGGCTGATCGCGATGGCCGTCGTGCTGCTGCCTCGCTCGCTGCTGGCGCTCTTCCCGACCGCGGAGCGCCGGTACGAGCTGGACGGCACGTCCGTCGGGGCACTCATCGATGCGCTCGACACCCGAGTCCCGGGCGTCCGCGACCGGCTGGTGGAGTCCGGCCCGCGACTCCGACCGCACATCAACGTCTTCGTGGACGGCGATCCGGCCGAGCTCACGACCCCGGTCGGCACGTCGGCCACGGTCCACGTGATCCCGGCGGTGTCGGGCGGCTGAGGCCGTCCCCGTCCGGCTGAGGCCGTCCCCGTCCGGCTGAGGCCGTCCCCGTCCGTCGGCCCACCGGCGAGCCGTCACGCCCAGGAGGCCCTTCGCCCCCTCAGCCCGACCGGCCGAGCGCGATCTCGAGCGGATCGAACGCGTCCGTCCGCTCGGCCACGGACTCCCGGCCGAGCGCCCGGGCGGCGGCCACCCCGGGTCCGTCCCCGGCCACGGCCCGCCAGCCCCGGTCCGTCAACATCTCGATCGTGGCCATCGCGACGCCGATGGCGCCCCGGGCGTGTTCCAGCGCGATCCCCGCCAGTTCGGCGGGCTCACGTGCCGCGCCGACTTCGACCGCGACGCGTGCGGCGGCGCGGGTCTCGCGGGCGACCGCCTGCGTCCGGCCGGGCCGCCGGATCACGATGGCCGCCTCGCCGGCGACGGTCAGCCCGGCCGCGAGGATGTACGGCCACGCGGCGGCCTGATCGGGCGGTGCGTCGGGTTCCACGAACGCCAGCGGATGGTCTGGATAGAGCTCCCGCCGGACGGCGATCTCGGCGATCGACCGGGCGGCTGGCGAGGGCTCGTCGATGATCCACGCCGGCAGGGCCCCGATCGCGATCTGCGACGTCGGGACGCCGTCGGCCTTGGCCAGCGCGACCGCGAGGATCTGGAGGGCGAGGGCACGACCGCAGCGGGTCGCCGGGTCGGACGGGATCCCGACCCGCAGGTCGGGCGCCACCACGAGCGAGCCCGCGCCGATCAGCAGGATCGTGCCGGCCCGCCGGTGCAGCCGGTGCGCGAAGGAGTGGTCCGACAGAGCGCGGTCCGGATCGACCCCGGTGGCGACGATCTCGGCCATCGGGTCGGCCTCGACGATGTCGATCCGCTCGAAGGCCGCGACGACGGCGTCCTCGGGCGACCAGAGGGCAGGGGCCGCCGTGGCCAGCCGGACGTAGCCGCGCCGCTGGGCGGCGAGGCTGTCGGCGAGGTGGCGCAGCTCGGCGAGCGCCCGTTGGCTGCCGGCCGGTGCCGGGTCGACGTGCTCGCGCCCGGCGCGGGCCGGGCGGGCGTCGCCGGGCCGCCATTCGGGCACCTCGAGCCCGACGCCCTGGAGCCGTTCCGCCAGCTCCCGGCCGATCGGCACCTCGATCCGGATGAGGTCCGCGCCGGCGGCGATCAGCTCGTCCACCTCGTCGAGGGCGCCCTCGAGGTCCGGCTCCACGATCGTGGTCCCGATCCACGGCGGCGTGGCGTCACCGAGCAGGTCGATGATCTCGCGCCGGGCGATACGGTCGGCATCGATCCGGTCGATGGCGGCCCGGGCCAGCCGGGTCGCCTCGGCCTCGGCGACCGCGCGGCGGTCGGGCAGTCGGAGCAGGTCGGATTCGAGGCCGAGATCGACGGATCCCGCCGCGACGTCGAGGGCCAGCTGCTGCGGGTCGAGGTCGTATTCGAGGAGGCCCATCGCGAACGGCAGGGCGACGCCGCCGCCGAGGCCGCGCCGGTCGCGCGCCAGCCAGCGGTCCACGGTCGCACCGGCGAGCGGCCGTCCGGTGGCGTCGAGCCCGGTGACCCCGAAGAGCCGGAGCATCGCCCGCTCCTGGCCGAGCGAGGTCGTCGCCCGCGCCCCCGGCGCCAGCGAGGCAGCCAGGGCGTCGGCCCGCTCGACGAGCCGGTCCAGCGGGCCCCAGTCGGTCCTCATCCGGGACTCCCGGCGCGCAGCCGGCCGGCCGCGCGCAGCAGGTCGAGCGTCCGCTCGATGGGCAGGGCGCGCGCGACGTGACCTGCGCGCCCCGTCCACGGTGTCGGCCCGGAACAGCGCGTCGACGACCGCGGCCTCCGTGACCTCGACGACCGCGGCGAAGAACGGGTCGAGCCGCTCGTCATCGAGGACTTCGAGCGTTTGCAGCGGCCGGTCGCGATCGCGTTGGATGCGGAGCCCCGTCGAGAACGCGAGGAAGATGTCCCCCGAGCCGTGGCCCGCGAACGAGCCGGTCCGGGCGAGGCCGAGGCCCGCCCGACGCGCCAGTCGTTCGAGCTGGGCGCCGTGGAGCGGCGCGTCGGTCGCGATCACGACTACGCAGCTCCCGCGCTCGCGATCGCGCGGCTCGCCGCCGAGCCAGCCCTCGGCAACGAGGTGCTCGCCGACGGGCACGCCATCGATCGTCAGCCAGGCGATCTGCCCGTAGTTGGCCAGGACGAGCGCGCCGACGGTGTAGCTCGGGCCGGTCGACACCGCGCCCGGGAGGCCGAACGTCTGGTGTCGATCGACCGGCTCGACCCGGCGAGAAGCCGAACCGATCCCGCCCTTCAGCTCGTAGCAGACCATCCCGGTGCCGGCCCCGATCGCTCCTCCGGCGACCGGGCCCGCCTCGGGGCCGACCGCGCCGGCGATCGCGGCCGCGACATCGGCGTCATCGACCTGGACCGGATGCGCGGTGTTCAGCCAGCCGTCGTCACACTCGGCGACGACCGGCATGAGCGCGTCCTCCTCGTCGCCCCGGGCGCCGAGCCCGACCAGGGTCGTGATCGTCGCGTCGTAGACGCGCCCGATCGCCATCGAGCTCGTGAGCATGATCGGCGACTCGAGGACGCCCCACTCGGCGATCGCGGTGATGCCGATCGCCTCGCCCGCGCCGTTGAGGACCGCCGCGCCGGCCGGGACCCGCCGATGGAAGAGCTCCCCCGCCCCGAACGGGACGATGGCCGTCACCCCCGTCCGGGCGATCCCCCGCCCGGCCGGCGGGGCCGGCTCGTCGCGCCAGACCGTCGCGTGCCCGACGCGGACGTTGGCGACGTCGACGATCGAGTCGGTCGGGCCTGGCTCGAGCCGGCCGATCCGGACGCCGAGGTCGGTCGGTCGGGCTCGGGGGGTGGGGACGGTCACGGGTTCCTCCGAACGGGTGGTCGACCCGGTCGCGCGCCCCCGGGTGGTCCTCCGGCCAGTATGGACGGCGCCGGGGGCCATCGCTCCGCCGCTCGATCCGCTGCTCGATCCGGCCGGCGGCGGTGTTTCGGCGGCCGGTCCTCGACGGGCTGCTCGGCTCAATCGACCCGTCCGCCATCCGAATGCCGACGAGGAAGCCGCGGAAGGCCTCGATCGGATCGTCCGAGGCGTAGCGGACCCCGCGATCCCCGATCCGTTCGGCGCCCGGGACCAGGGCCGCGAAGTCGGCGAGGAGACCGCGCCCGTAGTCGATCTCGATGACGACGGGCGGCCCGACCCGCAGGAGCTGGAGCTCGCCGGCGGCCGCCCGGCGGACGGCGGTCTCGGTCGCGGCCCGGATGCGCTCGCGGGCGACGCTCGGGTGCACGGAGATCGCGCTGTGGCCGCCGTCGGCCGTCTTCACGACCACCCGTTCGGCCCACGGCAGCCAGCCCGCGACCTCCTCGGCGAGGGCATCGTCGCCGGCCACGAGCCCCACCGGGATGCCCCACGCGCCGAGGGCGAGTGCGTTGACCCCGTACTCGCCGGTCGGACGACCGTCGAGGCGGGTCTCCACCGGGCGACCCGTGTAGGTATGGGCGATCGTCCCGCGCGGATGACCGGCCCGGGCGTGGTAGCCGACGAAGATCGCGACGTCGAACGATGGCCGGCCGTCGGGACCAGGCTGGGCGCCCGGCGACCATCGACCAGACCTTCTGGCCCTGCAGGACGCGAGCCGCCGGATCGAGCTGCTCCGGAAGCAGGTTGTACATGTTCCAGTGGCTGTCGTTGACCAGGATGTCCGTCGCCCCGGCCGCGAGCGCGCCGGCGATCGCTGCGTTCGTCTCGCCGATCATCAGCTCGACCGACGTCGGATAGCGCACGTTCGCGGGGTCGGTCGGGTGCGGGTGGCTGATCCCGGCGATCCCCTCCATGTCGACGCTGATGTAGACCCTCATGGTCCCTCCCTCGGATCGTCGTCCCCGTCGTGCGCCACGTCCTCGAGGCCGGTGCGCGCCGGCGCGCCGATCCAGACGTGACCGTCGGCGAACCGCTCGGCCTTCCAGATCGGGACGCGCGCCTTCGTCTCGTCGATGGCGAAGCGGGCGGCGTCGAACGCGGCACCCCGGTGGGGAGCGACCGCGACGACGGCGATGGACGCCTCCCCAAGGGGCACGTCCCCGAGGCGGTGGACGATGGCCAGCCCGGTCACGCCAAATCGCGTCTCGATCTCGTCGGCGATAGCCGACAGGACGTCGAGGGCCATGGTCTCGTGGGCCTCGTAGGAGAGCGACTCGACGGCTCGGCCGACGTGGCGCGCCGCCTCGGCTTCCTGCCCCGGCGCCGGCGTCCCGGGCGTGGCCCGCGTCCGCCCGATGAACCCGACGACGGCCCCGTCGCCCGGGTCCGCCAGCCGCTCGGCCAGCTCCCCGAGGATCGCGTGGCCGAACGCCGTCTCGCGGAGCTCGATGAGCCGGACCCCCGAGCCGCCGGAGACCGGCGGGATCATGGCCACCTCGTCGCCATCGGCGAGGGTCGTGGCCGGGTCGGCATAGGCGCCGTTCCGCGCGAAGCGGACGGACTGCCGGCCGGGTCCCAGGACGGGATGGCGTTCGACGAGGGCCGCCCATGCATCCTCCACGGTCGCGCCGTCCGCCAGGTCGACCGTGACCTCGCGCGTGCCCGCAAGCTCGCGCTGCACCGCGAAGAGGCGGATGCGCACGGAGATCACGCGATCAGCCCCGCCATGTCGCTGCGAGCAACCCATCGCCGAGCGGCAGGATCGTCCCCGTGTACCGGGGATCGCCGAGGACGTCCGCGCAGAACTGCCGGAGCGCGATCGTGTTGCGGTCGTCCGGGTCGACCGGGCGCGCCCCGGACGTCCGGCCGCTCCACAGGACGTTGTCGGCGAGCACGAGCGCGTTCGGGGCGAGGCGTGGCTCGAGCGCCTCGAGGTAGGCGCCGTATTCGGGCTTGAGCGCATCGATGAACGCAAGATCGAACGGCCCCGCGAGCGCCGGTTCGTCCGAGCTGAACGCCTCGAGCGCCTTGGCCGTGACCACGATGATCCGGTCGTCGTCCACGCCCGCCTCGCGCCACCAACCGCGGGCCAGGTCGGTGCGTTCGTGGTCGGGATCGATGGTGACGATGGTGCCATCGGCCGGCTGGCCGAGGGCCATCCAGAGCGTCGAGTAGCCGTACGCGGTCCCGACCTCGACGATGCGTCGCCGTCCGCCGGCGAGCGCCGACAGGACGCGTCCCGTGTCGCGATCCACGATGGGGATGCCGAGCGGCTCGGCGGCCGCTTCGATCGCCGTCAGCGCCGCCGGCACGGGCCGGGCGAGCGACTCGATCCAGTCGAGGTCCGTGGGTCCGGGGACCCAGGTCCGATCACCCTTGCCCAACGCGTGCTCCTTCCTTCGGCCGGTTCAGACGAGCAGGCCGGCGCCGAAATACAGGCCGGCGGCGAGGATCGTGCCGGCCGCGACCGACCCGACGTTGATGTACAGGAGCCCCGTCGCCGACTCCATCGATCGTGTCCGGGCCGTCCGCACGGACGCGACCGAGACGATGAGCGGGAAGACGAGACCGACGAGCAGGCGCAGCCAGACGAAGAGCGCCCACGGCCCGACCAAGGCCGCGAAGGGTGCCACGTCCGCCGGTCCGGCACCGGTCGCCGTCCACCAGGCAAAGAGCACGACCTGGGCCGCCATGACCGCGACGAGGACCCGGGTGAGCAGGATCGAGCGGCGCCTCGGGCAGCTTGGGCGTCACGAGGTACCAGTGGCCGAGGATCATCGCCGCGAAGAACCCGCCGATCGCGGCCGCCAGGACAGCGAGCTGGACCAGGAGCGCGGCGTTGCCGATGCCGCCACCGCCCCAGGCCAGCGCCCCGAAGACGAGCGTGGCGACGCCGGCGGCCAGGCCGGCCCAGGCGCACGCGGTCGCCACCCCCAGATGGACGCGCCGCAGCAGGAGGGCTGCCGAGACGAACGCGATGAACGCGGCGAGGGCCATCCGGCGCGGCTGGTCCCAGGCCGGGTCGACGACGACCGGCGAGTCGCCCAGCGAGGTCGGCAGCGCACCGTCGGAGACGAACGCGAGAACGCCGAACCCGACGGCGCAGGCCGTGGTGAAGGCGAGATAGCCGCTCGTGGCCGTCGTCCGTTCGCGGAGCAGAACCACCGCCACGTAGGTCCCGAGCGCCAGGCCGGTCAGCACGGTCCAGTTGATGAAGGCGAGGTTCTGGCCGATCTGCGTTGCGGGCACGCACGCGAGTGTAGCCGCGTCGCTAGCATCGTCGGCACAGGAGGTCGGTCGGCACTGGAGGTAGACAGCATGGGACTCGGTCGGGACACCACGTTCACCTGGTATGGGCATGCCTGCGTCGAGGTTCGGACGCCGGGCGGCAAGGTGATCCTCATCGATCCGTGGTTCGGGAACCCGCAGTCACCCAAGTCGGCCGATGCGGTCGACCGCTGCGACATCCTCCTCGTGACCCACGGGCACGGCGACCACATGGGTGAGGCGGTCGCCATCGGGAGCCGGCTCAGGCCGGCGTGGCCGTGCATCCACGAGATGAGCCTGTGGCTGTCACGCCGGCTGGCCGGTGGCGGCGAGGCGGTCATCGGCATGAACAAGGGCGGCACGGTCGCGGTCGGCGACATCAAGATCACGATGACCGGCGCCGACCACTCCTCGGGCGACTGGAACGCGCCCGGTGAGGTGCCCCTGTACCTCGGCGAGCCGACGGGCTTCGTCGTCGAGCTCGAGAACGGCTTCCGCTTCTATCACGCGGGCGACACCGCGGTGTTCGGGGACATGCGCCTCATCGGGGAGCTGTATCGGCCGGACATCGCCTTGCTCCCGATCGGCGGTCACTACACCATGGGCCCGCGCGAGGCGGCCCTCGCGGTCGAGTTCCTCGGCGTCGACCACGTCATCCCGATCCACTACGGGACCTTCCCGATCCTGGCCGGGACGCCGGAGGAGTTGCTCTCGGCGCTGGCCGTGCGCGAACTCACGCACGTGACCGTCCACGACCTCGAGCCGGGCGCCAGCCTCGACTGAACGTGTTGACAGCACGCAACGCCCACGGCGCCACCTGGGCCTAGAATGCCCGCGTTCAGCGTGCGAGCCGACGCGACCAACCGGATCCTGGCCGCGTAAGACATCCGTCACGAGCATCCAGGCGTCGTTCGCTTATCGCCCGGAGCATGCGTCAGGAGTGCAGGTCGCGAGCCAGGGGCGTCGATCGGACCACGTTCCGGGTCGCATCCGTCGTTGGGATCACGATTTCGAAGGGTCCTCGGGTCGCCGGTCCGTCGGCAGTCCGCTACCGTATGGGGCCGCTCGACCCGGGGCTCCCTCCATCCCATTGGATACACGAGAAACGGAGGCCAACGATCGATCCGATCTTCGCCCTGGCGGCTCTCGCCTGGGCGGTCGGCTTCTCAGTCGTGTCAGGCTGGTATGCCCATCGGCGGGACCGCTCGATACCGGTCTGGGCGCTCTTCGGTGCCATCCTCGGACCGATGGCGCTGGTCCTTCTCCTGTTCTCGCCTCCCGGGCGCTGCGCCGCCTGTCGAGCGCCGGTGCGCGGCTGGACGACGACGTGCGAGTGGTGTGGCGGGAACGTGACCGGGCGGCCCGCCGCTCGCTCGCCCGCGGACGGCCGACGACGACCGGTCCAGGCATCGGCCATCACGACGAGGTCGATGTCGTCCGCAGGGATGTTGATCTCCGTAGCGCCGACGGTTCGACCCACGATCGACCGAGGACCCGTCAACGACCCGGTCGTGACGCCCGATGTATCGCGCCCGTCCACCAGCCTGGACGCCACGGCGGCTGGTGATTTCGATCGTCGACACGCTGCCCGACGTTCCGGCGCCGGGTGGCCACGACTCGACGAATGGCGTCACGGGGACGCGAACGTCGACGGTCGCGACTCCGAACACGAAGAGCCCTGGAGATCCAGGCAAGGCACGGTCGCGGCGTGCACCACGCTCGAAGCCGGCGGCGAAGGAGCCGGCGGCGCTGAGCTCGGTGGCCACTATCGCGTCAGCGGTCTACGTGACGGGGACCGTCGGACTCACGCCCGGGATGCGGTACTCCATCTGTCACGACACGGAGCAGCTCAAGATCATGGGCCCTGCGGTGCGCGGGACACGGCCGGTCGTGTTCGAGCGTCCATTGGCTGGTATCGATGCGGCCTCACCGGACGATCGCTTCATCCTGTCCGCGCCCGGGCCCCGTGGCGGCATCGTCCTCGTGTTCATGTCCGTTGACGGCGATGCATCGGCGGCGGCGGCCGCGCTCATGCGGGCCGCAACCGACGGCCACACATCGTGACCGAAGCCCCGCGAGCGCGGACCCTGCAGCACCGCCTCGCGGCAACGCTCGGCCCGGAATTGGTCGCGGTCATCCTGATCGCCGCGCTCGTGGCCGGTGGCCTTTTCGCGAACCTCGCCAGCTCGAGATCGGACGGCGGCGCCAACGGACCGGGGTCTTCGACGGCAGCGCTCGGCGCCCCGTCCCAGGCACCTTCCTCGACACCAAGCGGTCTCTCCGGAGCACCAGCAACGGCCTCACCCAAAGCACGACCGCCAGCTTCTCCGTCTTCGCCATCGACGACCGCGGCCTCCTCACCGGTCGCTTGGGCGAGTTCGGCGCGACTGGTGCTCGAAGCAGACGTGCGCGTTCTCGAATGGCGGGAGGCCCTGCGGCAGGAGGTCGATCGCAAGCCGAAGCAGGCCGATGAACTGGCACGCCTGCTCCGGACCATGAACGCGGCCATCGGGGTGGCGTCGGGCCGCCTTGCGGACCTCGAGGCACTGCCCGCACCAGTTCCGGTCGTGGCCGAACTGCAGGCGATCCACCAGACGGCGCTCTCCAGCAGCGTGGGGACCCTCGCAACGACCGTCCGGGATGTTGCCGCGTACCGGTTGGGGGCATCAGACGTCGTGCGGACGCTCGACCCGCTTGAGCGGCTCATGGGCGAACTGGCGCTCGCCGCCGGGGTACCGACGCCGGTCGAGGGGCCGTCGCCATCCCCAAGCTCCAGCTCGGCCGTCTCGCCCGCGCCCTGATCGGATATGGACCGAGGGCCGAGGTTCGCGTCCCGTGGATGAACGTCGGCCTGCGCGCGCGCACCCACGCATCGTCCATGTCGCCCGACGGTTCGCGCCGATGGTGGGCGGCATCGAGCGGTATGTCCTCGACCTGGCGCCGCACAGGTTCGATCGGATCTCCCGGTCTCGGTCGTCACCCTCGATCGCGACGTCCTGGGTGTTCGCGAGGGTCGCCTCCCCGAACATGACGTCGTCGCTGGGATCCGGGTGCTCCGGCTCCCTGGGTTTGGGAATCAGCGCTTCGGACTCTGCCTGCGACCGGATCGGCTCGCTCGGGAGATCCGGCGCGCCGACGTCGTCCACCTGCACGACCTACGGTTCATGGTCGGGTTCACGTGTCTCTCGGCGCGTGCGACGGATCGGCCGCTGATCTTCCATACGCATGGCCTGCTCCTGCATACCTCGTTCGCCTCGCGGCTTAAGAGCGTGGCTGATGCGCTGGTACTACGGGCCGATGCTGCGCCTGGGTCGAGCCGAGATGGTCGCCAGCAGCGAACACGACCGCGAGATGTTGCTCCGCGACGTCCCCAGCCTCGCGCCGCGGACGCGGACGCTTGCTGAATGCGGTCGATCTGCAGAACTACCGTATCGTCGATCCGCCGACCCGCTTCCGGACGGTCCTGGTCTTCGGCCGCGTCGCCGAACGAAAGGGCATCGACCGCCTGCTGCTCGCGCTGGCGACCGTTGCGCGTGGCATCGGTCACTGGATTGGACGTTGGAGATCAGCGGAACAGAGGAGGCCGAGCGAACGCGAACGCCTCGATCGACTCGTCGCCGGTACCGGGCTCGGGTCGCGCGTCACGTTCCTCGGCGAATACTGCGATGACGAACAGACTGGCACCTCCTCTCAGTCGGCCTCCCTGGCGATCTTCCCGAGCCGTGCCGAAGGCTTCGGCCTGGCGCTGTTGGAGGCGATGGCGGCGGGCGTGCCGGTACTGGCCAGCGATATCGCCGCGCATCGCGCCTTGCTCGGACGCGGACTTCGCCGACCTTATCGTGGACTTCGACGATCCAGCCGCGACCGCCGGGGCGATCGAACGCCTGCTGCGACTGCCGGCAGAGGCCCTGACGGATGGATGCGCCCTGCAGGTGGCGGACCGAGCCGTTCGACATCGAACGGCTCTGGACGCAGCTCGAGTCCCTGTATCGCGAGGTCGGCGTTCGGATGTGACCCCGGCTGCGGTGTCGCTCGAGGTAGGACCCGGATCACCGGCCGGAACCCGCCTCGGGGAGTCCCGATCTGCTCCGAGGTGGTGCGCGCACGCGCCGGACCATCCGGCTAGCGCGCTCAGAGACGTTCCGGACCATCGCGCCATTCCCACTGGCGACCCTGGGAGACACTGACGGTCGCCGCCTCGAGGGGGAGATGAGGCGGCCTCCTGCATCGACCTGATCGCGTGGTCGATCCACGAAATAGCACACCCGTCGCGAGGCGGGGCCGCAAAGCCACGGGGCTCCACGGAGCCAGCCGGGTTGCCGAATGGAGAGACCATCGATGTTTTGGGATGGATCCCGCTGGATCAACGACGCCGAGCAGCAAGCCGTCGGTCGAACGCTCGGGTCGGATCGGAAGGATCCGCGACTGGCTCGCCACCGGGATCATGGCCATCGCGCTGCTCGCGATCCTCGTCCCGTTCGCATCCACGTCAGCATCCTCGCTCGCCAGGGTACGCCATCTCGTCCGCCATTGGTCGGCGAACCATCACACCGAGGTCGTGCAGGAGATCGAACGCCAAGCTCCGCTGGCGTGGCACCTGGTACCGGGCCGACTATCGCGCCTACCTCGGGGGTCATGCACGCTCGTCCGATGAACGCGGCTCCGTCGTCCGCCTGAAGTTCAAGGGCTCGCGCGGTGACCTGGGTCGGTCCGGTCGGCCCGACACGCGGCAAGGCCTTCGTGTACGTCGATGGCGTGCGCGTCAAGACGGTCGATACCCACGCCTCGTCGTTCCGGCCCGGCCGGATCCTCTTCGAGACGACCTTCCGCAAGGTCGGTGACCACGAGATCGCGATCAAGGTCCTCGGGACCGCAGGCCACCCCACCGTCGCGGTGGATGCCCTCGTGGTTCGGGGTTCCGCGAAGGCGGACCGACGCGCCGCAACCCGTCGAACCCGACCCGAAGACGACCGCACCGGTCCCACGCCCGAAGGCGACGCCGGCGACCCCGGAGCCCACACCGGAGCCGACGCCGAAGGCGACGCCGGAAGCGACGCCGGAGCCGACGCCGCCCGACGCCAGCCCGACGCCCGTCGCGACGCCCGCGGCGACACCGGCCGACACGCCGACTCCGACGCCGGCACGCCACGCCGACCCGACGCCGACTCCGACGCCGACCCCGACGCCGACGACCAGACCAACGCCGACGCCGGTGCCGACACCCGTGCCCACGCCCGTGCCGACGCCCGCGCCCACGCCCGTGCCGACACCCGTCCCGACGCCGGTGCCCGACGCCCGTGCCGACGCCTGCCCACGCCGTGCCGACGCCTGTGCCGACGCCCGTGCCGACGCCGGTGCCGACGCCTGTGCCACGCCCGTGCCCACGCCGGTGCCGACGCCTGCCGACACCCGTGCCCACGCCGGTGCCCACGCCCGTCCCGACGCCCGTGCCCACGCCGACGCCAACGCCCATGCCCACACCAACGCCGACGCCGGTGCCGACGCCCATGCCCACGCCGGTGCCGACGCCCGTGCCGACACCTGCGACGACGCCTGCGTGCAGCACGTCGCTCCAGTCGCTGGTCAACGCGGCCCCGGCCGGCGGCACCGTCGTCGTCGGCGCCTGCACATACCGTGAGACGGTGACCGTCAACAAGCCGTTGACCGTTCGAGGTCCTGCGACGATCGATGGGGAGAACACGCGAAACTACGGGATCGTGGTCGGGCATCCGATGTCACGATCGACGGCCTGACCTCACGCGCACGACCAACCCGGCCCAGGACGGCGCGATCCGCGTGCGCAATGCGAGCCGGTTCACCTTCGGAACGCGACCGTGACGTATGCTGCCGGAGCCTGCATCAGCATCGCTGGTGGATCGAACCATCTCGTCCCCAACAGCGAGCTGGCGTATTGTGAAGAGGAGGGCTTCGCCGTGACCGAGACGACGAATTCGATCTTCAGCGGAAACCGGATCCATGACAACAACGCGAACAAGAAGTTCGATCCGGGTGGGAGGCCGGGGCCGGCAAGGCCACCGTGGTCGACGGCCTGCTGTTTGAGAACAACGAGGTCTATGGGAACCTCGGCCGGGCCTCTGGTGTGACGTGTCCTGCAACAACGTGACCTTCCGCGGGAATAGGGTCCATGACAATACCGAGAGTGGCATCTTCTTCGAGATCAGCGACGGTGCCGTCATCGAGAACAACGCCGTGTGGGAGAACGGTTGGGGGTTCCCCGGCTGGGGTTGGGGCGCTGGAATCCTTGTCAGCAGCTCATCGAACGTCGAGGTTCGCAACAACACCGTGGCATGGAATGCCGACGGGATCTCCGTCGTCAGCCAGAACCGAGGACACGCCGTCGGTGGGAACAACGTCCACGACAACGCCATCGTCCTGGCGCCTGCCGGGTCCGATGGCAGCGACAAGTTCCTGCTGGCTTATCTCCGGACTGGTCCGGCCCGCTGTACAGCTCGGGTAACCGCGGATCGGCCAACCGCTATTGGGACGGTCAGAACGAGCCGAGCAATCGGTTCGACTGGAGCGGCGGCTACTCCACCCTGGCGTCGTTCAACGGCACACCGGGCGAGGAAGGCGGCCGCTACATGTCGATCACCGAGCGCGATGGGGTGCTCACATCGGCCGGCATCCCGACGAGCCAGGCGGCGCACTGACCGAGATGCGATCTCGCGCTCCGGCGTATCCGACCCTGGCTCGCCTGGCGGGTCGGGCACGACGCCGAAGGCCACAGCGGGTCCGTTTCGGGCAACCGGTACCCTGACTGCTAGCATTGCCGCTTCAGGGGGACTCGATCGACCTCGCCCCCGAAGGAGTGGCGACGTGTCGATGGCTGCGAGCGCGAACCGATCAAGCCGATCCCGGTTGGCCATCGCCCTCGCCATCGCCGTCGTCGCCGGCATCCTCAGCGGGTCGCTCACCGGGAAGGCCGACGCGGCGACATCCGGGACCTCGCTGCAATCGCAGATCGACGCGACCGAATCGGGCGGGACCCTGACAGCCCGGCCGGGGACCTACCGCAAATCCGTGGTCGTCCGGAAGCCGATGACGATCGACGGCGGCGGCGCGACGATCCTCGGCTCGGAGGTCTGGACGGACTGGCGGCAGACGCCTGACGGATGGACGAGTGCGGCACACGTCCCGGACCTCGGATCAGGCGGAGAGTGCAGCGAGCCCCGATGCGCCTGGCCGGAGCAGGTCTTCCGTGATGGGGTGGCACTCCTGCAGGTCGCAGATCGGCCCGCATCGGGCGAGTTCGCCATCGACGGAGAGCGGCGGGTGGTCCTTGCTGGACGACCCCTCCACGGCGCACATGGAGGTGACGGTGCGTCCGTCGTGGATGACCATCGAGGCACCCGACGTGACGATCCGCGGGTTCACCATGCGCTACGCAGCCTCGCCACCGCAGGAAGGCGGACTGTCGGTCCTCCCGGGCAGTGATCGACTCCTGATCGCCGATGTCACCCTGAGTGACGCGCATGGAGCCCTCGTGAGCTTTCAGGGCGTCGCCGACGCCGAGCTTCGCGACAGTGACCTCTCAAGGGGCGGCCAGCTGGCGGTCCATGCCGGCGGCGATGGGACTCGGAACCTGCGGATCATCGACAATCGGATGACTGACAGCAACACAGAAGGTTTCGACTCGGGTTGGGAGGCCGGAGCTCTGAAAGCGACCGTCGCTGAAGGACTCGTCGTCGAGGGGAACGTCGTCGAGGGGAACGATGGCCCCGGGATCTGGTGCGACATCAACTGCCGGGATGTCACGATCGAAGGCAACCGCGTCGGACACAACACGAGGTCCGGGATCCTGTTCGAGATCAGCGACGGAGCGACCATCCGGGACAACATCGTGTACGACAACGGCTGGGGATTCTCGACATGGGGCTGGGGTGCTGGGATCCTTATCAGTTCGTCGACTGCGACCGAGGTCGTGGGCAATACGGTCGCCCGGAACGCCGACGGGATCTCGGTCATCAGCCAGGCACGCGGCCGGGGGTACGGCGATGCGGTCCACGACGTCACGGTGGACAGCAACACGGTCATCGACGGCGGCAGCGGGTTCCTCCTGGCCTGGCTGCAGGATTGGGACGGCCATCTGTTCGACTCGGCGGCCGCCAATCGAGGGACGGGGAACACCTTCTCGTCTCCGGCGAGCCGGAGACCGCCCTGTCAGTTCGAGTGGGACGGCTGTCGATCGATCGAGGGCTTCGCAGGTACCCCAGGTGGCGCGACATCACGCTACCTGACCACCGGCGAGGCCGAGGCGGCCCTGGGTCACGCGGGTCTGAGCGAGACCCCCGGGCCGAGCCCCGCCACAGCGCCACCCGCTATCCAGGCGCCACCCGCCGAGGAGGCACCCCACCCCCGCGAGCTCGCCCCCAGCCTCGTCATCGCGTTCGGATTCGTTGCCGCGGCCCTTCTCGGCGCGATGCTTTTCCTTCGGCGCAGGCGCGCTGCCGGGGTATAGTCGGCC
Source organism: uncultured Chloroflexia bacterium (assembly GCA_963817245.1). Lineage (GTDB taxonomy): Bacteria > Chloroflexota > Limnocylindria > Limnocylindrales > CSP1-4 > SPCO01. The sequence continues at coordinate 7,579 of CAWFNQ010000005.1, read as the reverse complement.
GCTCATGGATCACCAAAGCCGATCGCACACCCTCGAACATCGAGCTCGTCGGATCCAGTTCGTGACCGCGGACCGCGTCAAGGACGGGGCCAACGGGTCGGCGCCGGTCAGGATCGTGGCGTTCGCGTTCTCCTGCAAACCGGGCGAAGGATCCGGAGGGCGGCGCCGGATGGAGTTGGGCCCGGCTGCTCGCCGGGATCGGTGACACGACGCTGCTCGTGCCGAGGTCGGCGGAGACACCGACCCTGACATCGGCGATCACCGGATTGTCGGAGGCCGAGGCCGCCCGACTGCACGTCGTGCCGGTTGATCCACCCCGGCGCACTCCGGACCCTGACTGGGAACCGATGGGCCCCGTTCTGGTATCTCGAATACGCCGTCTGGCAAGTGCAGGCGGTCCGGATGGCGCGACGCCTTGGACGAACGGCACCGTTCGATGTGTCGTGGCACCTGACCTGGGCGAATGCCTGGTTCGGGTCGCTGGCGGCGTCCGTCGGACAGACCTTCGTCTTCGGCCCGGTCGGTGCCGGCGTCGGCACGCCATGGCGCCTCGTCGGCACGCTCGGCGCGCGCGGGGCCGTCGGAGAGGTCCTTCGCACGTTCGCCCGGGTGATGGGCCGATACCTGAACCCGTTGTCAAGACGAGCCATCTCCCGCGCCGCCCTGATCCTCGTCCAAAATCCCGAGACGGAGCGGTGGCTGCCAGCCGACCGGCGCGGGGCCGCGCTATCTCTTTCCACAGGTCGTCCTGCCGGACGGCGTAGGGATATCCGCCCACGGATCGTGACAGTCGGACGATCCTGTTCGCGGGACGTCTGCTTGCCCTGGAAGGGCGGGTCTCTCGTGCTCCGCACGCTGGTTCGACTGCCGGACCATCGCCTGATCATCTGTGGTGGACGGTCGGACGAGGCCCGACTTCGAGCGCTGGCCGCCGCTATGCGGGATCACCGCTCGTGTCGAGTTCCGCGGGTGGGTCGACCGACCGGAGCTGACTCGCAGCCCATGCGCGACGAGGCATCGGTCTTCCTCTTTCCGAGTCTCCACGACGAAGGTGGATGGGTCGTCGTCGAGGCACGAGCGAATGGTCTGCCGGTGGTCTCCTGGATCGCGGAGGTCCGGTCGTCCTTGGCGGCATCGGCGTGGAGGCCGGTTGGCCGAGTGAGACCGTCCGTCGGCTTGCGGATGCCGTCCGACGGGCCGAGTCCGGCACCACCGAGAGCCGGCCGGGATCCCGACCCTCAGCCTCACCCGGGAACGCGTCAGGCAGATCCTCGAGCAGCGGAGGGATCATCCCCGCGATCGACCGTCCGAGCGACCGCTAGGAGGGCCATCCCCGACTGGTGCGTTCCAGGCACCAGAAACCACCCGGACGCCGCCTCGCCGCGAACGAATAGTCCCATGCCGTGTGGTACCTTCGACGCCGGATCAGAAGGGGCGGGCAGCGCGCCGGAGCGTCCAAATCCGGCGGGGCCCAGGAGACCAGTCACGTGACCGGTCCGCGGGACGGTCAAGGGGGAAGCAACGCCATGGCGAGCTGCATGCGGCGTCGGCGCCGCGTTCTCGATACCGCAGGGATGGTCCGTGCGACCGAGAGGCGCGCCCGATGATCCGCCGCCACGGCCGGTCGATTCGCATCCTGATGATGCTGGGCGACGCGCTCGTCGCGATGATAGTGATGTCGGCATTTCGTCCTCCGCTTGGGCTGGGCCCGAGTGGCCGGGCGTGTGGCAGGTCCTCCCATCGCCCGTCTCCTGATCACCGCCTACGCCGGCGTCTGGGTCGGCCTGCTGGCCCTGCAGGGGCTGTACCAGTCGCGCGCCCACTGGTCGATCGCGACCGAGGCGCAGAGCGTCGTGTACGCCGCGGTCCTGCTCGGCTCTGACGACGCTCGCGACGCTCTTCCTCCTGGACGCCGAGCAATGTCAGCCGGCTGGTCCTGCTGCTCGTCATCCCGACGCAGGCCGCCGTCACCATCCTCGCCCGCTCGATGCTGCGCAGCGTCCTGCGCGCCCTGCGCCGGCGCGGTCGCAACCTGCGCCACGTCCTCGTGGTCGGGACGGGCCGGCGGCGGTCGACTTCGCCACCCGCCTCGAGGACCGCTGGGACCTGGGCTTCGTCGTCACGGCGCTCGTCGGGGACGAGCCCGGCCCGCCGGGGCACCACGCTGGCCGGTGCGCGGACCCATCGAACGACTCCCGGCCATCCTCCATGACCAGGTGGTCGACGAGGTGGCCATCTGCCTCGAGGCCACGGACCGCGCGCGGATCGACGCCATCGCGCGACTCTGCGTGGACCAGGGCAAGACCGTTCCGCATCCCGCTCGAGATCCCGGTCGACGGCACTGAGCCAGCGGCCATGTCGAGGACCTCGACGGCACGCCGGTCGTCTCGATCGTCAGCGGTCCCGACCGGGAGCTCGCGCTCGCCGCGAAGCGCCTCGTCGACCTCGGCGGGGCCATCATCGGCGTCCTCCTGCTCTCGCCGATCCTGATCGTCGCGGCCATCGCCATCAAGCTCGATGACGGCGGCCCGATCCTGTTCCGCCAGCCGCGCGCCGGCCTGAACGGTCGGCCGTTCCAGATCGCCAAGTTCCGTACGATGGTCGTCGACGCCGACGCCCAGCGCGCCGCGCTGCGCGCCTACAACGAGATCGAGGGCAACGCCTCCTTCAAGATGACCAACGATCCGCGGGTCACGCGGGTCGGCCGCTTCTTGCGCAAGACCAGCATCGACGAGCTGCCGCAGCTCTGGAACGTCCTGCGCGGCGAGATGAGCCTCGTCGGCCCGCGCCCGCACCCGTTCGACGATGTCGCCGGCTACGACGACTGGCATCGCCGTCGGCTGTCCATGCGGCCCGGCATCACCGGGCTGTGGCAGATCGGCGGACGCCGCGAGACGAGTTTCGACCGCTGGGTCGAGAAGGACCTCGAATACATCGATCGCTGGTCGCTGTGGCTCGACTTCCGGGTCATCGCCGCGACCATCCCAGCCTCATCCGCGCAGAAGGTAGGTAATCCGTCTGAGCACCATGTCGCCGTCATCGGCTGCGGCCATGTCGGCCTCGTCATGGCCGCCGGTCTGGCCAAGCTCGGTCATCAGGTCGTCGGGGTCGATCGCAGCGAAGCCCTGGTCGGCCAGCTGTGCAGTGGCGAGGTCATAATCCGCGAACGCGGACTGCCCGAGCTGGTCCAGTAGGGCCTCACAGCGGGCGCCTGAGGTTCACCACGTCGTACGACTACGCCATCCCGGAGGCCGACTTCATCTTCCTCGCGGTCGATACGCCGGCGACGCTCGCCGGCGCTGCGAACCTGCGCAACATCCGTGCGGCGACGGGTCGATCGCGGCCTCGCTCAACGGCCGCACGCCGATCGTCGTCAACAAGAGCACGTCGCCGATCGGCACCGGCGAGACGATCGCGGGCCTGCTCGGAGGCGCGCTGGCCGACCGCCAGGTCGTCGCCGCACATCGTCACCAACCCGGAGTTCCTGCGGCAGGGCCGCGCGGTCGAGGACTTCTTCAATCCGGACCGCATCGTCATCGGGGCCCGGTCGCCGGACGACGCCACTCTCGTCGCCGGCCTGTATGCGGGTCTGCCCGGCGACCGCATCCTCACCGATCTGCGCACAGCCGAAATGATCAAGTACGTCGCCAACTCCTTCCTGGCGACACGCATCTCGTTCATCAACGAGATCGCCCGTTTGTGCGAGCCATCGGCGTCGACGTCGACGAGGTCGTCACCGGCATCGGGCCGACCCGCGAATCGGATCGCACTTCTTCAAGGCCGGGATCGGCTATGGCGGCAGCTGCCTGCCCAAGGACGTCGCCGCGCTGCGGTACATCGGCGAGATCATGGGCGTCGCGACGCCGATGCTGTCGGCCGTGCAGGAAGTCAACCACACGCAGCGAATGAACGCCGTCCGGCGGCTGCGGGCGCGGCTCGGCACGCTCGAGGGCAAGCCCATCGCGGTGTGGGGCCTGACCTTCAAGGGCGGGACAGAGGACACTCGCGAATCGCCGGCGGTCGACGTCATCCATCTGCTCCACAACGAGGGCGCCGATCGTCCGGGCCTACGACCCGGTGTCGTCGATATCCGGCCGGTGCCGCCGAGGCCCTCCGCCGCTCCTTCGCCCGTCGGCGCTCGAGGCCGCCGCGGGCGCCGACGCACTGGCGATCCTGTCCGACTGGCAGGAATTCGCGAGGTTCCGCTCGCCGTGGTCCGGGCGGCGATGCGCGGCCGGGTGCTCTTCGACGGTCGCAACGTCCTCTCGCGCGACGACGCGGAAGCGCTGGGGTTCGCCTACATCGGCGTCGGGCGGGTCGCCCGGACCGCCGACCAGTCGCGGTCGCGACGCGATGAGGGTCCTGGTCGCTGGCGGCGCCGGGTTCATCGGCAGCCACGTCTGCCGGGAGCTGCGCCGCGCGGTCACCAGGTCGTCGTGCGTCGATGACTTCTCGACGGGCCGCCGCGCGAACATCGCCGACCTCGCCGACGACCCGGGCTTCCGCTGATCGAGGCGGACGTCGAGCGGGCGCCGGGTCGAGGTCGACGCGGTGCTGCACCTCGCGTCGCCCGCCAGCCCGGTCGACTACGACCGGCTGCCGCTGGAGACGATGGCGGCCAATTCGCTCGGCACCTGGCGCCTGCTCGAGGTCGCCCGAGCCGCCGGCGCGACGCTGACCTTCGTCTCGACGTCCGAGATCTACGGCGATCCGCTGGTCCACCCGCAGCCCGAGACGTACTGGGGCAACGTGGACCCGGTCGGGCCACGAGCCGTACGACGAGGCCAAGCGCTTCGGCGAGGCCCTCTGGTCGTTCCGCGAGGTCCATGGCGTGCGCGCGAACATCGTCCGGCTGTTCAACACGTACGGTCCCGCGCATGCGGCCGGACGACGGCCGCGTGATCCCCGAGATCGCCTCTGCGCCGCCCTGGAGGGCCGGCCGATCCCGTCCACGGCGACGGCAGCCAGACGCGGTCGTTCTGCTACGTCGAGCGACCTCGTCGAGGCGATCCTCGCGGTGGGGCTCGACCGGTCCGCCGACGGCAAGATCCTGAACATCGGCAACCCGCACGAGATCACGATCCGGGATCTCGCCGAGGAGATCGTGCGCCTCACGGATTCGTCCTCGGCGCTCCAGTTCGACCCGCGTCGACCGGGTGACCCCGAGCGGCGTCGCCCCGACATCGGACGCATCCAGGCGCGCTACGGCTGGGCGCCCGGGTCGACCTCTACGACGGGCCTGGACCGGACCATCGACTGGTTCGTCGGCACACGAAGCACGACCGTCGACGCACTGGCGGCCGGCGACGGCACCTAGCAGACCCATGACCACGCGAGTCCTCGTCACCGGCGCCGGCGGCTTCATCGGCCACCATCTCGTCACGTACCTGAAGGCGCGGGGCACTGGGTGCGCGGCGTCGACCTCAAGCTGCCCGAGTACACCGCCGTCGACGCCGACGAGTTCGAGCTGCTCGACCTGCGGCGCTGGGACGACTGCCTCCAGGCGACCGCGGCGGATCGACGAGGTCTACGCGCTGGCGGCCGACATGGGCGGCATGGGCTTCATCTCCGCGCACCACGCCGAGATCCTGCACAACAACGCGCTGATCAACCTCCACACGCTCGAGGCCGCGCGCGCTCAACGGCGTGACGCGCTACCTGTACACCTCGTCGGCGTGCGTCTATCCGGAGTACCTGCAGACCGACGCCGACGTCGAGCCGCTGCGGGAGGAGGACGCCTATCCGGCGCAGCCGCAGGACGCCTACGGCTGGGAGAAGCTGGTCACCGAGCGGCTCTGCCAGCACTACCCCGAGGACTACGGGATCGAGACGCGCATCGTCCGCTTCCACAACATCTTCGGCCCGCTCGGCACGTGGGACGGCGGCCGCGAGAAGGCGCCGGCGGCGATGTGCCGCAAGGTCGCGCTCGCCAAGCGACGGCGGACGAGATCGAGATCTGGGGCGACGGCGAGCAGACCCGCTCGTTCTGCTACATCGACGACTGCGTCGAGGGCATCTACCGGCTGATGCGCTCGGACTACCGCCAGCCGCTCAACCTCGGCACGGACCGCATGGTCACCATCAACGAGCTCGCCGGATCGTCATCGAGATCGCCGGCAAGCGCGACATCCGACTGCGGCACGTCCCGGGCCCGCAGGGCGTCCGCGGCCGCAACTCGGACAACACCCGGCTGCGCGAGGTGCTCGGCTGGGAGCCGCGATCTCGCTCGAGGAGGGCCTCGTCCCGACCTACCGCTGGATCGAAGAGCCGGGTGCACGGCGAGGAGGACGACGCGTGGCCGGCCGCTGGCGGCCGCCGCGGGCTGATCCCGCGCGTCGACGTCCTCGGCGTCGGCGTCAGCGCGATCGACATGCCGACGCGCTCGACGAGATCGAGCGCTGGATCGACGCACGGCGAGCGCACTACGTGTGCGTCACCGGCGTGCACGGCGTGATGGAGAGCCAGCGCGACGCGGAGCTGCAAGCGCATCCACAACGAGTCCGGGCTGATGACGCCGGACGGCATGCCGATGGTCTGGGCCGGCCAGCGGGCCGGCGCCGCCGACATGACCCGCGTCTACGGCCCCGACCTGATGCTCGCGCTCGCCGAACGCGCCGCGGCCCACGGCTGGCGCAGCTTCTTCTACGGCGGCAAGGACGGTGTGCCCGACCAGCTCGTGGCAACGGCTGCAGGAGCGCTTTCCCGGCTTCGTCGTCGGTCGGGCACGCTACTCGCCGCCGTTCCGGCCGCTGACGCCGGAGGAGGACGCCGCGATCGTCGACGCGATCAACGCGTCCGGTGCCGACATCGTCTGGGTCGGGCTGAGCACGCCGAAGCAGGAGCGCTGGATGGCCGCGCACGTCGGCCGGCTGAAGGCGCCGGCGCTGCTCGGCGTCGGCGCCGCGTTCGACTTCCACGCCGGCACGCTGCGGCAGGCGCCGCGCTGGATGCAGCGCGCGGACTCGAGTGGTTGTTTCGGCTGCATCGGAGCCGCGTCGTCTGTGGCGGCGCTACCTCGTCAACAACCCCGCTTCGTCCTCGCGATCATCCGCCGGCGCCCGACCCTTGGCCGCCGGTACCGCGCCGGGTCCAGCCGTCATCCTGCGGCGATCCGCTCGCCGGGTCTGCCGCCTCATCGCTCGACGATCCCGCGACCGCGATCCCGAGTCCCGACGATGCTCCAGTACCAGATGCCGCCCATCGGGCCCTGGAGGTACACGTCGAAGCTGGCGTTGACCAGAGCGGCCAGCCAGTACACGATGATCCAGCCGATGCACCCCGACCACCGGTCCAGGCCGGCCGCGCGCGCCCGGCGCGCCGCGCGGAGCATCGTGACCCGGACGCGACCTGGACGAGGATCCAGAGCCAGCGAGCATCGGGACGCCGCCGCGCGCGAGGAGCTCGAGGTGGCCGTTGTGCGGCGCCCGGAGCGAGCCGTCGGCGTTGACCTGGAACCCGTCGGCGTCGGCGAGGTTGACCCCGAAGCCCTTGCCGGTCCCAGAAGTACGGGCCGTCGATCGTGTAGTCGACGATCTTGGTCCCACCACGCAGCCGCCACCCTTGGTGCCCTCGAGGACCG
>CAWFNQ010000004.1:0-90138 GCA_963817245.1 uncultured Chloroflexia bacterium | reverse complement strand
GAAGAGGCGCAGGCCGGCGGCAACGCAACCGGTGGCGAACGTGAGGTGTAGTCGATGAAGGGACGGTCAGCCCTGATCGCCTTGGCGGGCGCGCAGTTCGTCATGGTGCTCGACCAGACGGTCATGGGGGTCTCGATCAGTCAGCTGGTCGCCGACTTCGATACGACCGTCACGACCATCCAGGCGATCATCACCCTCTACTGCCTCGTGATGGCGATGCTCATGCTTGCGGGTGGCAAGATCGGCGACATCATCGGGCGTCGCCGTGCCTTCCGCATCGGCCTCGTCATCTATGGTTGCGGCTCCGCGATGACGGCGCTCGCACCGACCGTAGCGATCCTCACGCTGGGCTGGTCGATCCTCGAGGGCATCGGCGCTTCTCTCGTGCTGCCGGCCATGGTCGCGCTGATCGCGGGCAACTTCGAGGGCAAGGACCGCAAGGTCGCGTATGCGGTCATCGGGGGCGTCGCCGGCGCTGGGATCGCCATCGGTCCGATCGTCGGGGGCTGGGCCACCACCGTGCTCAGCTGGCGGGTCGTCTTCGCCGGCGAGGTCGTCCTCGTGATCGGGATCTTCGCGATGACCCGGTTCGTCGGTGACGCCCTCCGCACCGGTCCCAAGCCTCGCCTCGACGTCGTGGGCGCCGCGCTGTCTGCCGCCGGTCTTGGGCTGATCGTCCTGGGGACCCTCCAGTCGAGTGTCTGGGGCCTGATCCAGCCGAAGGATGCGCCGATCGAGCCGTTCGGCCTCGCTCCGACCCTGTTCGTGATCGCCGGCGGCGGCGTCCTCCTGTGGGCCTTCGTCGAATGGCAGCGGCACCGCGAGGCGATCGGCAGCGACCCGCTGGTCCACCTCGACCTGCTCAAGATCCTGCCGCTTCGATCGGGCCTGATCGGGCTCTTCACGCAGAACCTCCTCCTGATGGGAGTCTTCTTCACCATCCCCCTCTACCTCCAGCTCGTCCTCGGCCTCGACGCTCTCCAGACAGGCCTCAAGATGCTGCCGGTCTCGATCGCGATGTTCGCGGCGTCCGCTGCGGGGTCGCGCCTCTCGACCCGCTACTCCGTGCGTTCGATCACGAGGGCGGGGCTCATCCTCTCCGGCATCGCGTGCGTGATGCTGCTCGCGACGATCCAACCCGACCTCGCCGATCTCGCCTTCGCCGCATCGATGGGCGTCCTTGGGGCCGGGATGGGGCTGATCGCGTCGCAGCTCGGGCTCGTGGTCCAGTCGTCGGTCGACGCCTCGGGTCGCGGCGAGGCCGGCGGCCTGCAGTTCACCGGGCAGCAGCTCGGCTCGTCCCTCGGGGTCGCGCTCATCGGCGCGATCGTGCTTGCCGGCCTGACGAGCACGTTCGCTTCGAGCATCCAGGCCGACTCCGCGCATCAGCCAGGAGGTCGCCGCGCAGGTCGGGACCGCGGTCGGCTCCGGGATCGACTTCGTCTCCTCCACGGACATCGAGGCGGCGGCGGAGGCGGCCGGGCTCGATGCGGCTACGACCGCCGCGATCGTCGACGACTACGAGGAGGCGCAGCTCCGGGCGTTGAAGGCCGGGCTGCTCGCGGCCGCGCTCCTGGCGCTCGTCTCGCTCGCGTTCACGGGAGGACTACCGGGGAAGGTGCCGATGGTCGCGGTCGCGCCAGGCGACGAGGAGGTCGCCCCGGACTCGGCCGCACCGGCGGCGGCGTAGCCGATGGTCCGGACGCGCTCGTCATGGCGATGCGCCAGCGCACGCGCTCCGAAGGTGCGCCGGAGCCGGTGCCCATCGGACGGCCGGGTACCATGCCTGTCGATGGAGCCCGATCGACGCGGCGATGAGGCCGCGACCGTCCCGACCGCCGGGCGTTCCGATGAGGGCCGGACGCGGGTCGCGTGCGGCTGACGTCCTGCCGCTCGACCGATTCAACGCGTTCACCGATGGCGTCTTCGCGATCGCGATCACGCTGCTCGTCCTCGAGCTCTCGGTCCCGGCTGTCGGTGGTCGCCTCCTGCCGGCCCTCGCCGAGCAGTGGCATGAGTTCCTCGGGTATCTGATCAGTTTCGTATTCATCGGGGGGATCTGGGTCAGCCACGCCGGGATGACCAAGTTGATGCGGCACGCCGACACCCTGGCCTATGGCATCGACCTCCTGATGCTGCTCTTCGTGGGCGTCCTGCCGTTCTCGACGAACCTCATGGTCACTCACCTGTCCGGTCCGGACGTGGAGGCCGCGGTCGTGATCTACGGGGTCAACGTGCTCCTGGCGTCGCTGACTGCCTGAGCCTGCTCATGTTCTACATCGCCAGCGAGCGGTCGCTCCTGATCGACGGCGTCGCCGATGACACGCTCGAGGCGAAGGTCCGCCAACGATGGGCGGTGATCGGACTGAACGTCGCCGCCATCGTCGTGGCCCTGGTGGTCGCCGCTGGCCGCGGTCGGTCTCTACCTGGTCACGACGCTGCTGGCACTCGCGCTCCCGCTGATCCATCTTCGCCGGCACGGGCGGTAGGCCGTCGCGAGAACGCGTCGGCGGACGTCATCCTTGACCTTCGTGACGAGACCACGTGACGGTCGAGTGGGTGTGGGCGCCCGTCGTTCTTCTATGTCATTAACGGCTCGCGAAATTCGGTCGTGCGGCGGGCGCTTGGGGCCGCATGGCACTACCGCGGCCCACATGCGACTGGGACGATGGTGTCCAGTTTGGAGGACCCTGACATGGACACGAAGGGAAAGGTGGTCGGCGACGTGATGTCGCTCGACCCGATCGTCGTGCATGTCGATGCGTCGCTCGACGAAGCAGACGTCGTGCTCCGCTCCACGTTCATCACCGGTCTCCCGGTCGTCGATGCCAATGGCAAGCTGGTCGGGATCATCAGTCACGCACATCTCGCGGTGCACCGATTCGGCCAGTCGGTCCCCGACCTGCTCGGAGTGGCTCCGAGCCCACTGAGCCGATGCGCCCGCCGACACGTCCGGCCAGGATGACGAGGCCCGGCCTTGGCTACTGCCGCGCCGATGTCCGCCAAACCCCTCGTCGATGCTTCGCCCAGCCGTTTGATGGTCCGGAGTAGCGGACACGAGCTGCTCGCGCAACCGCTTCTCAACAAGGGCACGGCGTTCACCGCCCGGGAGCGTGACGCCCTTGGCCTGCACGGTCTGTTGCCGTCGGGCATCGCGACGATCGATGAGCAGGTCACCCTGGAGCTGGAGCACGTCCGGCGCAAGGGCGACGACATCGAGAAGTACATCGGATTGGCCGCGCTCGAGGACCGCAATGAGACTTTGTTCTACCGGCTTCTGGTCGACAACCTCGAGGAGTTCCTGCCGATCGTCTATACCCCGACCGTCGGCCTTGCCTGCCAGCAGTTCAGCCATATCGTCCGGCGCCCGCGCGGCGTCTGGATCACCCCTGACGACGTCGGCCGGATCGACGACATCCTGCGCTCGGCCGGTGACGACATCCGCCTGATCGTCGTCACGGACAACGAACGCATCCTGGGCCTGGGCGACCAGGGTGCCGGCGGGATGGCGATCCCAGTGGGAAAGCTGGCCCTGTATACGGCGGCCGCGGGCATCTACCCGGCTCACACGTTGCCCGTCTCGCTCGATGTCGGGACCGACCGGCCGGAGCTGCTGGCCGATCCTCTGTATGTCGGTCACCGGGCGCCTCGGCTGCGCGGCCCTGCGTACGATGCGGTCGTCGAGGCGTTCGTGGACGCCGTGGTCCGTGTCTTCCCGGCCGGCGTGGTCCAGTGGGAGGACCTCAAACAGCACAACGCGGTGCGTGTCCTCGATCGCTATCGGGATCGACTGCCGAGCTTCAACGACGATATCCAGGGGACCGGAGCCGTCGTCCTGGCCGGCCTGCTCGCCGCGCGCCGGGAGCGTGGGAGTCTGACGTCAGACCGGTTCATGTTCGTGGGTGCCGGGGCGGCGGCCATCGGCATCGCCACCCTCCTCAGGCGCGAGCTCATCGCGGAGGGCATGGACGGTCGGGCCGCGTCAGCGGCGATCGTCATGCTCGACAGCCACGGTCTGGTCCACAATGGTCGGCCGGCGTTGCCCGATGATCAGCGTCCATTCGCCGTCGATCCCACCGCTCTCCTCGAGGCGGGGCTCCGACCGGCTCAGCTCTTCGACCCTGTCGCCATCGCACGCGCCACGCGAGCGACCGTCCTGATCGGCGCGACCGCCTGCACGGGCGCCTTCTCTGAGGCTCTCGTCCGAGAAGTCGCGCTCCACGACCCGGCGCCCATCGTGCTGCCATTGTCGAACCCCGGGGTCCTGTGCCGAGGCACAGCCGGAAGACATCCTCACCTGGACCGACGGTCGAGCCCTGGTCGCCGCCGGCGGCCCGAGCCGCACGGTCGATCGGCCCTGCGGGGGCGCAGGTCATCGGTCAGTCGAACAACGTGTTCATCTTCCCGGGGATGGGTCTTGGCGCGATCGTCGCGGAAACCCGCGAGGTGACGGACGACATGTTCCTCGTCGCCGCCCGCGAGCTGGCCGGTCTGGTGTCGGCCGACCGGTTGCGGAGCGGGGCGCTCTACCCGCCGATCGCCGACCTACGGGCCGTTGCGCGCGACGATCGCGATCGCGGTCGTTCGCAACGCGCGAGACAGTGGGCGCGGGCGCGACGTCTCGGACGAGGAAGTCGAAGCGGCGGTCGATCGCGCGATGTGGTGGCCGGAGTACCGCCCGTTCGAGCCCGCGCGACTGATCCGAGCGAACATCAAGACGGACCGCCCCGCGTCAGACGACGCAGGGCGGTCCAGTTCAAGCGCAACCGCGCTCCGACCCGCCGCGTTTCGAGCGGCGCGGCCCGTCAGACTCGCTCGAAGGCCATCGCCACGGACCCACCGCCGCCGAGGCAGAGCGTCGCAAGGCCGTAGCGCCCGTCACGACGCTCCAGCTCGTGGAGCAGCGTGGCGACGATCCGGGCTCCCGATGCACCGATCGGATGGCCGAGGGCGATCGCGCCACCGTTGACGTTCACCTTGTCCCAGTCGAACCCGAGCTCGCGGCCGTCGGCGAGCGTCTGCGCCGCGAACGCCTCATTGATCTCGATGAGATCGAATGCCTCGATCGGCATCTCGATCCGATCGAGCAGCCGGCGGACGCCCTCGACGGGAGCGAGGAAGAGCCACTTCGGTTCGACCTCGGCCTGGGCGTAGCCGATGATCCTGGCCAGCGGCTTGAGTCCGTGCCGCTCGAGGATCCGCTCGCTCACGACCACCGTCGCCGCGGCGCCGTCCGTGACGCCGGGCGCATTACCGGCCGTGACCGTGCCAGCGGTCGCGGTACCGCGGTCCTCGCCCTCGGGCAGTTCGAAGACCGGCTTGAGTCGCGCAAGCGCCTCGATCGACGAATCGCGCCGGGGCCCCTCGTCGACGGCAACGACCGTCTCGCGGCCCTTCGCATCGCGCACGGTGACCGGCGCGATCTCGGCCTCGAACCGGCCCGCGTCGATGGCCGCGATCGCGAGCTCGTGGCTACGCAGCGCGAACGCATCCTGGTCCTCGCGGCTGACGTCGTTGGAGATGGCGACACGTTCGGCGTGGGTGCCCATGTGACATCCCTCGACGGCGCACCACAGCCCGTCATGGACCGTCGCGTCGGCCAGCGTCCCATCGCCCAGGCGATACCCGAAACGGGCTCGCGACAGAAGGTAGGGCGCGCCGTTCATGCTCTCCATGCCGCCCGCGACCACCACCTCGGCGTCACCTGCGCGGATCTCGGCGGCGCCGAGCATGATCGCCTTGAGTGCGGAGCCGCAGACGCGGTTGATCGTCGTCGCGCTTGTCGTCACGGGTAGCCCGCCACGGAGCGTCGCCTGGCGTGCCGGTGCCTGTCCTGCCCCGGCCTGGAGGACCTGACCCATCAGGACTTCGTCGACCGTGACGGTGGCGGGCAAGCCACTCATCTCGACGGCCGCCCGGATGGCGACCCCGCCGAGCTCGACCGCCGGTACATCGGCGAATGCACCGCCGAATTTCCCGATCGGCGTCCGGGCGGCGCTGACGAGATAGACGCCGCCGTTGCGGCCGGTATGAGTCGTTTCAGTCATCGTGGCTCACCTTGCTCTCTGATGTTTCGGGCGTTCCGCAGCGGCGCCGGCCGGATGATCCGCATACCTACGTGTACATCCCGCCGTCGACGGTGATCACCTGGCCGGTGATGTAATCGCCATGCGAGACGAGGAAGACGACCGTCTGGGCGATCTCTTCCGGACGGCCGAACCGGCCCATCGGGATCCTCTCCAGGATCCGACCACGAACCTCCTCGGGCATGGCCGCGATCATCTCGGTCTCGATGAAGCCTGGCGCGATGGCGTTGACCGTGACGCCTTTCTTGGCGAGCTCGATCGCCGCGGACTTCGTGAAGCCGATGATCCCGGCTTTCGCCGCCGCATAGTTGGCCTGACCGAAGTTGCCGTGGATGCCGATCACGGAGCTGATGTTGACGATCCGGCCGTAACCGCCCTGGACCATGTGCGGCAGGACCTGCGAGGTCAAGTGGAAGACGCTGCTCAGGTTGGTCTGCAGGACGGCGTCCCACTCGTCTGACGTCATCTTGGCCAGCGAGCGATCGCGCGTGATCCCAGCGTTGTTGACGAGCACATCGATCTTCCCGAAGTGCTCGAGGACGCTGGCGACCGCCGGCTCGATCGCGCCTGGATCCTGGACGTCGCATCCGAACGCGAACGACTGTCCGCCGGACGCCACGATCTCGGCGGCGACCTCCGCCGCAGCCTCCTCGTTGCGGGCGTAGCCCACCGCAACGGACGCGCCATGCCGCCCGAGCTCGAGTGCGATCGCCCGGCCGATGCCGCGCGACCCACCGGTAACGAGGCAGACCTTGCCTTGCAGGTCAGCCATCACGGGAACGGCGGGATAGGGAACGGCAACCATGGCTCATCTCCTCGAACTCGGCCGGGACAGCACGAGGTGGCCGGGTTTGACCGGCCACCTCGTCGATCATCGACCGCACTCAGCGCTTCGACGTCTCGGTCATCTTGGTGGCGGCTCGAACGGAGGCCTGCCAGCTCTCGAGGGTCGCCTGCTGGGTTCGCTTGACGATCACGGCGAACTGATCGACGGCCTGTCGGTTGCCCTTGACCCCAAGGTCGAAGAGGGCCAGACCGGCTTCGATCCCGGCATTCTGTGCGTCGAACCCTGCCTTCAGGGTGGCTTCACTCTGGGTCGACCAGGTGCCCAGGATGTCCCGCGCGAGCATGTTCGCGTCATCCGCATAGGAGCGCGCGGCTTCGATCGTCGCCTTCGTGGTCTCGGTGCCCGTGCGGGCCGCCTGTGCGGCGATGCGGGTGGCTTCCGCGACAGCGGCTGCTGCCGACTCCGGCAGATCGGTGGTGCTGGTAGTGGACATCGGGTCCTCCTTGGTCTATGATCGCGCTGTCTCTATTCGCGACAACTCTAAGTGCATTATGCACATAGGTCCGCGATTGTCAAGTCGCCGCCCCCAGAGAAGACCGATACCGAGCGATGCCAGACCGCGAAACAGCCACCGCCAAGACTGCCCCGACTGATGGGCCGTCGGCTGCGCGCTCGGCCGGAGCTCGGCGAGCGGATCCGGGAGACCGGCCCGAGCGGGTCGCCGGCGATGGCCGAAACGCCGGGACAGATGGCGGGGCCGAGCCGATCGAAGACCGTGAGCCGTTGCCCGGCTGGCCGCCACGCGACTTCCTGGCGCCGTTCGTGCTGCTGGCCGTCTCGCTCGAGCGCGCGCACGGCTACGTGATCGAGGACTACCTTCGGGCGCTCGGCGTGTTCGGGATCACGATGAGCACGTTGTACCGGACGCTCCGACAGATGGAGAAGGACGGCTTCCTCGAGTCGACCTGGGAACCGGGTCCGACCGGCCCAGCCCGGCGGGTCTACACGATCACGGACGCCGGCTATGCCTGGCTGGACACCTCGGCGGCGATGCTCAGCACCTATCGCGAGACGATCGACCGATTCTTCGGTCTGTACGAGGCCGGCCCGGGTGAGGCACGCCGCCAACCCAAGGAGCCGACCGACGAGAAGGAGACCCAGCATGGCGACGAAGGCTGAGGATACGAGCGGATCCACGGATCCGTACGAGCTGTGGCGCGAACTGTACGACGTCAACGAACGAGCTTGGAGCGCGGCCCTCGAACAGGCGATGGACAGCCGCGAGTTCGGCGAATCGAGCGGCAAGCTCCTCGAGACGATGCTCGCCGCTCAGAAATCGGTTCGCGACAACATGCGAGCCTATCTCGAGTCGATGAACGTGCCGACCCGTGAGGACATCGCTCGGCTTGGCGAACTGGTCATCGGGCTCGAGGAGAAGATCGATCAGGTGATCGACCGACTCGATGACGTCGAAGAGCGAGTTCGCGCGATCCCCTCGGGCCCGGCCGGACCCGCCGGTCCCGCCGGAGAGAAAGGACCCGCCGGACCCGCCGGACAGACAGGACCCGCCGGACTGACAGGACCCGCCGGACAGACAGGACCCGCCGGACCCGCCGGACAGACGGGACCCGCCGGAGAGAAAGGACCCGCCGGACAGACGGGACCCGCCGGACAGACGGGACCCGCCGGACAGACGGGACCCGCCGGGCAGCCAGGACCCGCCGGACCCGCCGGACAGACGGGACCCGCCGGACCCGCGAGCGTCGCTAGCCGCGTCGCGCCCGCCACCCGTCCGATCCCGGCCAGTCCCGCCAAGCCGCGGACGCCGGCCAAGCGGAGCAAGCCGGCCAAGCCGGGCAGGGCCGCGAAATGACGACGTCGCCGTGGTCCACGATGCCGGATGCCGAGGCCTTGTGGTCGTCGAACGATCGAGCGCTCGAGATGGCCCGGGCCGTCCTCGGCTCGGTCGACGCCCCCGTCGGCCTGACCCCGAAGGAGTTGATCTGGCGCAAGAACAAGGCGCGACTCTACCGATATATCCGCTCTGAGCCGGCCACACATCGGACGCCGATCTTCCTGGTCCTCCCATTGATCAACCGCGCGTACATCCTCGACTTGCGTCCGGGCGCGAGCTTCGTGGAGTTCCTGCTCCAGGAGGGCTACGACGTCTTCCTCATCGACTGGGGCACGCCGGGCGACGAGGATCGCGCGTTGGACGTGACGACGCTCGTGACGCGCTACCTGCCGCGGGCGGCGAAAGCGATCCAGCGAGCCAGCGGGACCGATCAGATGACCGTCCTGGGCTACTGCATCGGCGGCGCACTGGCGGCCTGTTTCGTGGCCCTCCATCCCGAGGTCACGCGCAATCTGGTCCTGCTCACAGCGCCACTGGACTTCGCGGACGCTGGTCAGTTCGGTCGGATGACGGCGCGAGGCGTCTTCCCCATCGAGCGACTGACCGACACGTTCCCGACGGTGCCCTCACAGCTGCCCGACATCGGCACGAAGTTGCTCAACCCGATGGCCAGCTACGTGGGTACCTATCTCAATCTGTGGAAGAAGCTGGATGATCCGAACTTCGACCTTCAGGGCTGGCAGGCGATGTATCGCTGGGTGAATGACAGCGTCCCGTTCGCCGGGGCGGCATTCCGCCAGTGGATCGTCGAGTTCTACCAGGAGAACCGGCTTGCCCGGGACACGCTCCATATGGACGGCCGGCCAGTCCGCCTGGCTGACATCCGCTGCCCGGTGCTCAACATCGCCGCCACTCGGGACCAGATCGCGCCGCGCTCGACGACGAGCGCCGTCACGAACAGAGTCGGCAGCGAGGATGCCTCGGAGATCGTCATCGAAGGTGGACACGTCGGGATCGTCGTCGGCCGAACGGCCGGCAAGAACCTCTGGCCAAAGGTCGGCCTCTGGCTCGACGCGCACGACTGATCCGTCCTACGGCGACGGGACCGCCCGGCTGACCAGCCCAGACGCCGAGCGCGGGTGCTGGACCGGCTCGGCGATGCGTCGGTCGGGCCTCGCGGGTCTCGCGCTGCCGCGCGCTAAGCCAGCTGCGGTACCGGCTTTCGGATCAGCTCGGCGAGCCCCTCCCCGTCGGGCCGCACCAGCTCGCTCACGCGCGCCCGATCGACGTCCGCGACGATGATCTGCCCGATCTCGGTCCTCACGACCGCGAAGATGCCGAGGTCGTGCATCCGCCGTGTCTGCGACTGGTTGTCCTCGGTCGGCGTGAGGTAGTGCAGGGAATCGGCGCGATAGCGATGGATCAGGAAGAGCTGGATGAGCGTCATCAAGCGGCCGCCTGCGGAGCGAGGGCGCTGTGTTCTGATCGCGGATCGAAAGGATGCTGAGTCCGTGGCGATCCAGCATGGACGCGAAGATCACGTTGGCCAGCGTGTCGCCGCGCTCGTCGAGGACGCGAAGCTCCAGGAGGTCTGACCCCGCCGTGTGCGGGCGCAGCTCGACGCGGATCCTTCCCGGCTGATCCCAGTAGCTCGCCCATGCGGCCAGCCACTCTTCGAGGAGCTTGGTCGGCACCTCGGTCTGGACCAGATGCTGGTGTTGGGTCGACCCGGCACCCATCGCCTTCGTCGCGGCCGTGCGCCCGGATGCGGCCATCAGGGCCGCGTCCAGCCGGTCTCCGCCGACGAGGGACTGGGGGGTGCGGTACGGCGATTCCAGCAGGCGAAGCTTGCGCTGGAGGCGGGCGAGCGCGAGCATCCCGTCTTCACGCAGCGCCCTGGCGAACTCCTCGGCCGCGAGGCCGTCGATCTGATGACCTCCGTAGGTGATGAAGTTGAAGACGAAGCCAAGCTTCCCGAGCTCCTCGGGGAAGCGCCGCATCTCGTCGTCGCTCAGCCCGGTGGTGTCCCAGTTGAACGAAGGCGACAGGTTATACGCCAGCATCTTGTCGGGGTACTCGGCATGGATCGCCTGCGCGAATCGCCGGGCGTCTTCAAGATCCGCGGTCTTCGTCTCCATCCATAGCAGATCCGCAAACGGCGCAGCGGCAAGCGACTTGACGATCGCGTAGTCGATCCCGCCCCGGACCTGGTAGTAGCCGTCCGGGGTCTTGGGTAGTTCCGGATCCCAGGCGATGCGGATCCCCAGCGAGTCGGCCTTCGCGCGAATCTCGGAGAAGGAGGCTCGGCTCGAGAAGTCGCGCCAGTCCTCGAGGGTCAAACCGACATGGTCGCCCTCCTCGATCCGTCGCTCGATGACCTCGGCGACCGCCTCGCCGTACGTCTTGAGGCCCGCTTCGTCCTGCCAGATCTCGGAGTACCTAGTGTCGATCTCATCGAGCAGCCCCTCGATCGGGGTCCCGACTCCCGCCTCGAGAGCGGTCATGGCGTTCCGCTCGATGAGTGCCATCAGGCCGACGCGCTTAAGCCAGGTGACGGCACGCCGCGACTCGTCATCGGGCACCGCGAACAGGAGGTGACCTCGGATCTCGTCCAGCCCGAGGCCATACAGGGTCTTGAGGATCGCCAGGTACCCCACCCGGTAACTCGGCAGTGCGAGGTTCGTCGCCCCAAGGATGAACGGCTGGTCTCGCTCGTCGGTGAGGTTGTCGAGGAACGTCGCGGCTTCGGCGTCGGTCCGGGCGACGATGATGCCCGGGACGCCCATGATGTCGAGCTGCAGGCGTGCGGCATTGAGACGCTTGTTCTGCTCGTCCTGGGCGACGAGCACCTTGCCGCTCTGGTGCCCGCACTTCTTGGCGCCCGGTTTCTGGTCCTCGATGTGGTAGCCGGGCACGCCGACCTCGACGAAGCGACGGATGAGATTCCGAACGTGCGCGTCACCGCCGTGCCCCGTATCGGCGTCGGCGATGATGAAGGGACGGAAGTCGACCTCCGGGGTCGTGCGACGTCGTTCCTCGTCCATCTGGGCGCGGGCGAAATGCTGGTTCCGATCGGCCGTGAGCAGGGCGCGGACCAATCCGGCCGCCTCGTCGGGAACCTGGCTCAGGGGGTAGCTGGCGAGGTCCGGGCCGGGGTCCTCGGACTGCGACCCCTTTGCCGAGGTGGCCCAGCCGCCCAGGTAGATGGCTTCGATCCCCAGCCGCTTCATGACGACCGCCTGGCCGGGCGAGTAGGGGCCGAAGGTGGTGATCTGCCCGCCCTCGTCGAACAACTCGCGAAGCCGAGCGTGGAACGCCTCGGCGGCCGTCCGGGCCACGGTGTAGTCGGGCTGGATCGTGCCCTGCTGGGCAGCGACGTCGCGAGCGCTGTGGAGACGCACGATCCCATCGAATTGGGACTGGGCGAACCACTCGCGGGCGGCCTCCACTTGCGTCTCGAACCCGCTCACGGCCGTCTCGGCGCTGCGCACCACGTCAGTGGTCATTCGTTCTCGTGGTCCCGGAGGCACAGATCGGGGCATTCACACTCGGACCAGAAGCTGTATCGGCGCGGCCACTGCCCGACGGGCGAGTCGTCATCGCCGCCGTCCGGACCGAGCGCCCAGGACCGCGCGACCTCCGATGAGCCGCTTGTTTCCGTGACGGGTAGCCGCGGATCGAACGTCAGGTCCATGCGATGTTCCTTTCATGTGCTGGGTTGAGACCATACGACCGCTTCGACCATCCGTCCAATCGAATGTGTTGTGACGTATCATCAACGAAACTGATCACAGGGCGGAGGCGACACGATGCTCCTGGCGCAGATCGAAGGGTTCATCGAGATCGCCCGGCAGGGGAACATGCGCCGCGCGGCGTACACCCTCTCGATCAGCCAGCCGGCGCTCACGGCGCGGCTCCAGGCGCTGGAAGAGGAGCTCGCCACGGCCCTCTTCCGACGCACGCACTCGGGCATGGTCCTGACACCCGCCGGTCGCGCCTTCCTGCCGCATGCCGACCGCGCGATCGAAGCGATCCGCAGCGGCAGCTCGCTCGTCCGCGAACTCGAGCACGGTGTCGTCGGCGAGCTCGCACTCGCCGTTGCGCCGGCGGTCAGCGCCTACGTCCTGCCCGAGATCCTGGTCCGCTTCACGGAGCGACACCCCGACGTTCGCCTGCTCGTCCGGACCGGGCATTCGGAGGAGATCGTCGACCTCGTGGCTCGCGGCGAGGTCGAGCTCGGCATCGTCCGACAGCTTCGCGACCCGCGGGTGCGCAGTCACCCGCTCTACGAAGACGAGCTCATCCTCGTCGCCCGGCCGGACCATCCGTTCGCCGTGGCGGGCAGCGTCGACGTATCGGACATCAGTCACGCCCAGCTCATCCTGTTCGATCGGACCTCAAGTTATTACGACGTGACGAACGCCCTGTTCCGCGTCGCCGGAGTCGTCCCGCGTGGCGTCACCGAGGTCGACAACATCGAGGCGGCACGGCGGATGGTCGAGCGCGGCCTCGGCGTCGCGCTCCTCCCCGGGACGGCGGTCGCCGACGCGCTCTCGGCCGGGTCGCTCCGGGAGATCGAGCTCGCCGGCACGGCCACCATCCGGAGGCGGATCGTGGCCGTCGAGCGGCCCGGGGCCCGTTCCACGTCGCCGTTCCTGGACACGCTGTGGGGACTCCTCGATCGGATCCCGGAGCTCATCCCGCGGGCCCTTCCGATCGTCGCCACCGGGTGACCCGGCGGCCGGCCCTCGTTGCGCTTGCGTCGGACCGTCGGCAGCGACATGCGAGTCCGACCGCCAACCCGATTAGGTCATTGCCGTCGGGGGGTGTACCGTGGTGGGTCCTTCCACGAATGACTCCGCCAACCCCTTAGCGTCCGGCCCCGTCGTATGCCCCCACACGGCGGGGCCGCGTTCCGCCCACTGACACCTGATCCGCCACTCCGCTCGGCATGCACGCGCCGTGACGTTCGGCACGTTCGGGGGTTGCGGGCGTTTGGCATCATGAAGGTACGCTCGGGAGCAGGCCGCTTGGTCGCGGAGCCTGTCCGGGCGGGATCTGGTTGCCCCACGCCATGCACATCCGGCGCGGCCTCCTGTTCGGCGGCCTGTTCTTCATCACGGTCGGCGGGATCGAACTGCTGGTCCGTTCCGGCGCGATCGACGCGAATCGCCTCGACGAGGCGTGGAAGCTGTGGCCGCTCATCCTGGTCGGCATCGGCATCGCGATCCTCCTCGGGCGCAGCCGCCTGAGGGTCGTCGGGACGATCATCGCGGCGATCACGGTCGGGGTCATCGTCGGTGGGGCGATCGCGTCGGGCGGTGGCTGGATCGCGACGATCACCGATTGCGGCGGCAACCAGGCGACCGACCAGACGACGTCCGAGGTCGGTGGGTTCTCCGGACCGTCGACCATCGACCTGTCGATCCGCTGCGGCACGCTCACCTTCGGCACCGACCCCGGCGCCGGGCTGGACGTTCGGGGCCGCCTATCGCGGCCCGGAGCCCGTCCTCGAGGGCACCTCGAACACGCTCAGCGTCAAGGTCCCTGAGGGGACCGGTGTGCGCCGCCAGGATTGGACGATCTCGGCCGGGACGCAGACGCTGTCCGAGCTGAAGGTCCAGGCGAATGCCGCGACGGGCACGCTCACACTCGAAGGAGCCAAGCTGGCCGGCTTCGACCTCCAGACCAACGCCGGCGACGTCATCGTCGACGGGACGGGTGCGTCGATCCACGGGCTGGACGTCCAGATCAATGCCGCCCGGGCGCGCATCACGCTCGGGCCCGACACGAGTGGCGACCTCCAGGTGAATGCCGGTGCCATCGATCTGTGCCTGCCGCAGGACGCCAGCGTGCAGCTCGATGTCACCGATCAGATCACCTTCGCCACGAACCTCTCCGAGAGCGGGCTGAGCCATTCGGGCACGATCTGGACCAGGGCCGGACTCGGGAGCGGCGGCCCGATCGATCCTCCACATCGAAGGCAACGCCGCCACCCTGACGCTCGACCCCGCGGGAGGCTGTCGATGAACGAGCACCTCTATCGCTCTCGTGACGACCGGATCATCGCCGGCGTCGCGGGCGGGCTCGCCGAACTGTGGGATCTCGACCCCTCGGTCGTTCGCATCGTCTGGGCGCTGCTCATGCTCCTGACCGGCGGCATCTTCCTGCTGATCTACGTGATCATGTGGATCGTCGTCCCCGAGGAGGGCAGCGGGAGATACGGCACGCCGGTGCCGCCGTGGCCCGCCGACCCCAACGCCGCACCCGGCGCGGCCCAAGCCGAGGCGGCGCCGCCGCAGGCGGCCGATGCACAAGCCACGGCAGCGGCGCCGGCCACGGCCTGGACCGCTCGCGCGGAGGCGCGGCAGGCTCGGCACGCGGCTCGCGAGGCGCGCCGTGCCGCCCGGCGCGCACGCGGCGAGAACCCCGCGGCCATCGTCATCGGGGCGATCCTCATCATCATCGGCGCGCTCTTCTTCGTGCAGCAATTCCTGCCCAACCTCGACATCGACCTGTTCTGGCCGCTCCTCCTGGTCGGTCTCGGGATCCTCGTCCTGGTCATCGGGTTCTCGCGTGACTCGGGGACGAAGGGTTCGCCGCCGTGACGAGCTCGCGTCGCGGGGCCGTCACCGGCGCGACCTGGCTGATCGGCCTTGGCCTCGTCTTCCTGATCCGCCAGGCGAACGACTGGTCGTGGAACCAGGCGTGGCCGCTGTTCGTGATCCTCGTCGGCGTCGCCTCGTTCATCACCACCCTCATGACCTGGCGCCCCGGACTGGCCGGCATCTGGTCGTTCACGTGGTCCGTGATCTGGATCGTGGTCGGGGTCCTGCTCCTGCTCAGCACCACCGGGCAGCTCGACCAGGGCCCGGCCGAGTTCATCGACCAGTACTGGCCGTGGGCCGCCGTCGGGCTCGGCATCTGGTTCCTCATCGGCGCGCTGATCCCGGTCGGGCACGGCCCCACGGAGCAGATCGCGGTCCCCCTCGATGGCACGGTCCCGGCCTCCGTCCGCATCAAGTTCGGGGCCGGCGACCTGACCATCCACCCGGCCAGATCGGGCAACCTCGTCGATGGGAGCTTCGACGGCGGCGTCCGCACGGCACGCTCCGGCCCGAACGGGATCGAGCTCGAGCAGGACACGACCTACGGGCTGCCGTGGGTCGACCATGACTCGCGCTGGGACGTGGGGCTGACCGGCGAGGTGCCGCTCGACCTGCGCATCGATACCGGGGCGAGTCGTGCCAGGATCGATCTCGCCGAGACCAAGGCGCGCAGCGTCGAACTGCACACCGGCGCGAGCGACACGCGCGTGCGCCTGCCGCGCGCCGCCGGCGCCACCAACGTGCGCGCCGAATCCGGCGCCGCTTCGCTCACGATCGAGGTCCCGGCCGGCGTCGCCGCCCGGATCCACAGCACGATGGTGATCGGGAGCAGCCAGGTCGACGAGACCCGATTCCCGCGGAGCGCCGACGGCTACGAGTCCCCCGACTACACGACCGCCGCGAACCGGGTCGACATCTCGCTCTCGGGTGGCGTGGGCTCCGTGAAGGTCGTCGCGGCCGCCTGACCGCTACCCGCTCGCAACCGTCGGGCGGCCGGGCACGAGGATCGTGACCCAAGCGATACCTTGTCGGTCCTGCTGCGCGGCCGCTCGCATGCGCCGCGATCCGTAGCCTCCAGTCACGCCCCGATGTGTCGGGCGAGCGACGCGGAGGTGGGATTCGATGGACACGGGCAACACCGCCTGGATGCTGGCGTCGACGGCGCTGGTCATGATCATGCTCCCGGGTCTGGCCCTGTTCTATGGCGGACTCGTCCGCCGCAAGAACGTCCTCTCGACGATCATGCACAGCTTCTTCGGGCTGGCCCTCGTCAGCGTCGTCTGGGTCATCATCGGATTCAGCCTCGCCTTCGGGCCCGATCTCGGCGGCCTCGGGCTCATCGGCGGCTTCGACTACGCGTTCTTCATGGGCGTCGGCCAGGACCCGAGTCCGCTCTACGGCCCGACGATCCCGTTCCTGCTCTTCGCGGCGTTCCAGCTGATGTTCGCGGCGATCACGCCGGCCCTCATCACCGGTGCCTTCGCCGAGCGCAAGCGGTTCAGCGCGTTCGTCCTCTTCACCGTCCTCTGGTCGATCCTCGTCTACTCGCCCATCGCGCACTGGGTCTGGTCCACGGACGGCTGGCTCTACAAGCTCGGCGCCCTCGACTTCGCGGGCGGCACCGTCGTCCACATCAGCTCGGGCGTCTCCGCGCTCATCGTCGCGATCCTCATCGGCCGGCGTGCCGCGAACGGCGAGAAGATGGAACCGCATGACGTCCCGATGACCGTCCTCGGCGCGGGCCTGCTGTGGTTCGGCTGGTTCGGCTTCAACGCCGGGTCGGCCCTGAGCGCCGGTGGCCTGGCGGCCAGCGCGTTCGTCGTCACCAACATCGCCGCGGCCGCTGCCACGATCACGTGGGTCGCGGCGAGCTACATCCACAAGGGCAAGGTCAGCGTCGTCGGGGCCGCCTGCGGCGCCGTCGCCGGCCTCGTCGCCATCACCCCGGCCTCCGGGTTCGTCGCCGTCGGCGGCGCGCTGATCATCGGCCTCGTCGCCGGTGGGCTGTGCTACAGCGCGACCCTCCTGCGCGAGCGGATCAAGGTCGACGACGCGCTGGACGTCTTCGCGGTCCACGGGGTCGGCGGGATGTTCGGGGCGATCGCGACCGGCGTCTTCGCGACGGCCGCCGTCCAGTCCGCGTACAGCGGCCTCATCGATGGCAATCCCAGCCAGGTCATCACGCAGCTCGTCGCGGTCGTGGCGACCATCGGCTACGCGGTCGTGGCCACGTTCATCATCGTGAAGGTCGTCGACGTCATCCTCGGGATCCGCGTCACCGCGAGCTCCGAGGAGGCCGGGCTCGATCTCTCCGTCCACGGGGAGGCCGCCTACCAGGTCTGACCGGGTCGGGTGTCCGCCGGCGGCGGGACGCAGGTCCGTCCGACCGGCCGGCACCCACCCACCACCCCACGCACCCACGGCGACCGGCGCCCCGACCTCCTCGGGCACCGGTCGCTCCTCCCTCTCCGGAGACCAGGGCCATGGCCACGACTCGCCACGACCGACCGGGTCCGCGCCGCACCGAACCGCCGCTCTACGACGCGCGGTTCGAACACGATGCGTGCGGCGTCGGCTTCGTGGCGGACGCCGGCGGGCGGTCACGCGACCGGGTCCTGCCGCTGGCCCTGGCCGGTCTCGCCGCCCTCGGCCACCGTGGCGCCTTCGGGGCCGACGGCGAATCGAGTGACGGCGCCGGGGTCTCGCTCCCGCTCGACGCGTCGCTGCTCTCGCTGCTGGCCGGGCCGGACGCCGGCGACCGGCCCGGGATCGCGTTCGTGTTCCTCCCGCAGCGCCCCGCGGCGGCGCGGGCGGGACGAAGGCTCGTCGAACGCAGCTTCGCCGAGGCCGGCCTGACCGTCCGGCGCTGGCGCACCGTCCCGCGCGATCCGGACGCGCTCGGGTCCGCGGCCGCCGCGTCCATGCCGACCATGGCCCAGGCGATCGTGGAACGCCCGTCGGAGCACGGCGACGGACGCTCGCCGAGCGGGGGCGCACGGCCGATGCGCGACGACGCCTTCGAACGCCGCCTCGTCGTCGCGCGGCGACGTCTCGAGCAAGCGGTGCGCACGGGCGCGCGGGCGCTCGCCGAGCTGTCGGTGCCGTCCGCGTCGTGCCGGACGGTCGTCTACAAGGGGCTCGTCACGGGCGCCCGGCTCCCGGACCTGTACCCGGACCTGCGAGCGCCACTGTCGCTCGGGTACGCGGTCTTCCACCAGCGCTATGCGACCAACACGCACCCGGTCTGGCGGCTGGCCCAGCCGTTCCGCTCGATCGCCCACAACGGCGAGATCAACACGG
Organism: uncultured Chloroflexia bacterium; assembly: GCA_963817245.1. Taxonomy (GTDB): domain Bacteria; phylum Chloroflexota; class Limnocylindria; order Limnocylindrales; family CSP1-4; genus SPCO01. The sequence continues at coordinate 71,502 of CAWFNQ010000004.1, read as the reverse complement.
TGCGCGGCAACCGCGAGCAGGTACGCGGCCGGACCGGCGACCGCGGCGCCCGACCCATCGCCGCCGACCTCCTGGCGGCCGGCCCACTCCTGTCGCCCGACGGCTCGGACTCCCTCTCCCTCGACGAAGGGCTCGAGCTGCTGACGACGACCGGCTGGGAGCTCACGCCGGCCCTGCTCGCCGCCATCCCCGAAGCGCTCGGGCTGCGCCGTGCCCCGCATCCGCACGTCGCCACGCTCCGGCGCCGCACGGCAGGGTTCCTCGCCCCGTGGGACGGGCCGGCGGCCATCGTGTTCGCCGACGGCCTGCGCGTCGGCGCGCTCGTCGACCGCAATGGACTGCGGCCCGCCTCGTTCGCGGTGACCCGCGACCGCTTGGTGGTCGTCGCCTCCGAGGCGGGCGCCATCGGGCTCGAGCCGTCCGAGACGATCCGTCGTGGGCGCCTCGGGCCGGGCGAGCTGCTGCTGGTCGAGCCCGGGCGACGGCTGATCCTCGAGGACACTGATGCGAAGGCGCGCGCGTTGCGGGCCCTGCCGATCCACGACGAGCCGCGGCCGGTCGTGGAGGACCGTGCCGACGCTGCCGCCGAGGCGCTCGAGCACGAGGCGCTCGCCCTGACCCCGCCGCTGCGCTACCTCGCGGGCCTCGATGCCGAACGAGCGCGGCTCGACATCAAGACGATGGCGCTCGAGGGGCACGAACCGCTCTGGAGCATGGGCGACGACACGCCGACCCCGGGACGCGCCCGGCTCGACCGGCCCGTCGCCGACCACCTGCGCCAGGCGTTCGCGCAGGTCACGAACCCGGCCATCGACCCAGAACGGGAACGGATCGTGCTCGACCTGCGCGTGGAGCTCGGTCGCCGGCCGGCGCTCCTCGGGGGCCCACCGCGCGGCCCGCGCACGCTGCGACTCGCTCGCCCCATCGTCGCGGACCTCGACGGGCTGCTCGCCGCGGCGGCCGACGCGGGCCGTCGTGTGCGCCGTCTCGACGCGACCTGGCGTCCGGCCGACGGACCGGCCGGGCTCGAGGCGTCGCTCGACCGCATCGTCCGCGCCGCGCTGGGCGCCGCCACGTCGGGCGTCGAGATCCTCCTCCTGTCCGATCGCGACTTCGATCTCGACCGCCTCCCGGTCCCATCGACCCTCGCGGTCGGGGCCGTCCACACCGCCCTGACCGACGCCGGGCTCCGCGGGCGCACCGACATCGTCGTCGACGCCGGTGACGTCCTCGACGTCCACGCCATGGCCATGACGCTCGCGGTCGGCGCGACCGCCGTCCACCCGCGGCTCGCGATCGAGCTCGCCGCCGAGCTCGCCGGAACGCGCGGCGCCGAGACGGTGACGACGACCGCGGCCATCGACGGCCTGATCTCGGCCTTCGAGGCCGGCCTGCGCAAGACCCTGGCCCGGATGGGCATCAGTGCCGTCGCGTCGTACATCGGGGGCTCGCTCATCGACGTCGTGGATCTCGACGCGAGCGTCGTCGCCCGCTGCTTCCCGACCGCGGCCGCGTGGCCCGGCCGGACCACCCTCGCCGACCTCGCCGACCGGCAGTTGCGACGGCGGGCGGCCGCAGCGACGATCGCACCGCCGGTGCCCGGGCGTGAGCCGCGCTTCCCGGACCCCGGGTTCGCCCGGTTCCGCGCCGACGGCGAGGTCCACCTGTTCGCCCCGAAGATCGCGACCGAGATCACGACGCTGGCCACGACCGAAGACCCCGAGGGCATCGACGCCGCGCTCGCGCGCTACCGGACGGCGCTCGCGCGAGGGACCTCCGACCGGGCGGTCCCGCGCGACGAGCTGCGCGTCGTCCGTGCGGCGACGCCGCTGGCACTCGACGAGGTCGAGGACGCGCGCTCGATCGTGCGCCGGTTCGTCGTCTCGGCGATGAGTGTCGGCGCGCTGTCGCCCGAGGCCCACCAGGCCCTGACGATCGGTATCCAGCGCGCTGGCGGATCCGCGAATACGGGCGAGGGCGGCGAGGATCCGGCCTGGTATGCGCCGGGACCGGACGGCCGGCGCCGCGACGCCCGGATCAAGCAGGTGGCCTCGGCGCGGTTCGGGGTGACCGCGACCTACCTGGCTCGGGCCGACCAGCTTGAGATCAAGATCGCCCAGGGCTCCAAGCCCGGCGAGGGCGGCCAGCTCCCTGGGCGCAAGGCGACTGCCTACATCGCCGCCCTGCGGCGCGGCCAGGCGGGCCAGTCGTACATCAGCCCGCCGCCGCACCACGACATCTACTCCATCGAGGACCTCGCCCAACTCATCGCCGACCTGCGGGCGATCAACCCGAGCGCCCGGATCGGGGTGAAGCTCGTCGCCGGACGGGGCGTCGGGACCATCGCCGCCGGCGTGGCCAAGGCCGGCGCCACATACATCCACCTCTCGGGGCACGCCGGCGGGACCGGGGCATCACCGCTGAGCAGCATCAAACACGTCGGCGCGCCGTGGGAGCTCGGCCTGGCCGAGGTCCACCAGGTCCTCCTGCGCAACGGCCTCCGCGACCGAGTGGCGCTTCGCACGGACGGCGGCCTCCAGACAGGGAGAGACCTGCTCGTGGCGGCCCTGCTCGGGGCGGAGGAGTTCGCCTTCGGGACCGCGGCGCTCGTGGCCATCGGCTGCGATATGGCCCGCCAGTGCCACCTCGACACCTGCCCGACCGGGATCGCCACCCAGCGCGAGGACCTGCGGGCGAAGTTCGCCGGGACACCCGAGGACGTCGAGCGCTACTTCACCGCCGTCGCAGAGGACCTGCGCCGCGAGCTGGCGGCGGTGGGGGCGCGAGGCGTCGGCGAGGTCATCGGCGAGAGCCGGCGGTTCCTGCGGCCGGTGGCGGCGGCACGGACCGAGCTGGCGCCGGTCATCGGGGCGCCGGCCTGGACGGCCGGGCCGGCCCGTCGCGCCGACCCCGCGAGTGCCGGCCGCGATGTCCGCCACGCCCCGGCGTCCGTGCTGGAGGCGGGGATCGCGACCGCGTTCCGCGGCCAGGGATCGGTGACGGCCAGCGGCCTGCGCATCACCACGGCCGACCGCTCGTTCGGGGCGGCCCTCACCGGGTCGATCGAACGCGGCGACCTGCGCGGGCCGGTCCACCTCGAGCTGCGCGGCGCGGCCGGCCAGTCGTTCGGGGCGTGGCTCGCCCCGGCCGTCGCCCTGCGCCTCGTCGGCCAGGCGAACGACTACGTCGGCAAGGGCCTGTCCGGTGGCACCGTCACGATCGTGCCCGAGCCGGACCTCGCCGCCGACCCGGCGTCGCAGGCGATCGCCGGGAACACCGTTCTCTACGGCGCGACCGGCGGGCGGCTGCATCTCGTCGGGCGGGCCGGGATGCGGTTCGCGGTCCGCAACTCGGGTGCGGAGGCCGTGGTCGAGGGCATCGGCCCGCACGGCTGCGAGTACATGACCGGCGGAGTCGTGGTCGTGCTCGGGCCGGTCGGCGCCAACTTCGGGGCCGGCATGACCGGTGGCCGCGCTTACCTGTACGACCCGACGGGACGCCACGTCGCCGCCCTCGCGGATGGGAGCGTCGGCGCGGTCCGGCTCGCCGCCGCCGTCGCCGATCGCGATGACGGCATGGTCCGTCTCGCCGAGCTGCAGCGGCTCCTCGAGGCCCACCGCGATGCCGGCTCGGCGCTGGCCGCCCGTCTGCTTGGCGACGCGGACCTCGCCTCCGCGGTCTGGCTGGTCGAGCCGCTGGCGCCCGTGGTCGCCGGTGCGCCAGCCATAGAGCGACCTCCACTGGCACGGCCAGTCTCGATCCCGGTGGCGCCGGCGCCGCGGGCGATCGCCATCGAGACCGACGTCGTCGAGGGAAGCCTCTCGCCTCCGGCGGGCTGACCTTCGGGTCGGCCTATCGAGCCGCCGGATTGCTCCAGCGGACCTCATCGAACCGCACGAAATCGGTGTCGGCGGAGCAGATCTCGAGGCCGTGCTCGATCGCCAGCGCTGCTAGGTGGGCGTCGGGCACGAGATTCCCGGAGATCCGGTACTTCAAGAGGAGCGATCCGAGGACCGCTGCGTGGCGCTCGGTCGGTGTCGGGATCCAGACCGATGGCGCGGCCAACCACGCCTCCACGATCGACCACGCCGTCTCGGGGGAGAGTGGCCGAGTCGACGCTCGCGGATGCGTCGCGATCCGAACAAAGGCCGTGATGGACTCCCAGGGGATGCCGACGCGACGGTCGCCATTGAGTCGCTCGGTCAGCCAGGCGGACGTTCGGCCGTGCCACGGCGACGTGGCGTCCACGGCGTAGAGCAGCAGGTTCGCGTCGACCAGCATCAGCGCCCGGCTGGGCCGTCGAGCTGCTCGAGCGCCTCGGCGACACTCTGGACGTCGACCGTGAGACCGATCGGGGCCGTGCGCTGACGGAAGCGCTTGGCGGTCGCCGGCCGGCGAAGACCGGTCCGTGCGAGTTCGTTGACGGCCTCGCTTAGTCCGATCCCGCGTTCGGCGCGCAGCCGTCGGATGGCCGCCACCACGTCGTCGTCGAGATCCACCGTCGTTCGCATGTAGCCATGGTACATCACGATGCTCAACACGGCGCATCATGATGCGCTGCCGTCCTACCGGCGCCTGGGGCGCCTCTGCCTCAGGCGCCTGTCAATCTAGATTAGGGTCGACCTCAACAGGGAGGCGGTTTGAGAGTTCACATTCATGTCCACCGTTTCGCGATATGCGTGTTCATGCTGTCGCTCGGGGGATGCTCGGTCTTTCGAGACTCCCCGTCGGTGTCACAGACCCTGGCGCCTGCCAACAGTCCCTCCGCAGTGCCTTCAAGTTCGCTCGACCCTGCCGACCTGGCACGGTGGACCGCGTTCCGCAAGACCTACGGGCTCCCATCCGACCTCGCCTGGATAGCCAAGGTCGCGAGCGATCCCGAAGCGACACACGACTTTGATGTTCCGCTTCTGCCCGCCGAGGTCGACGTCGTCGCCAGACGGAATCGCGCGGTCCAGGACCTTATGCCGGCCGTCATCGCCTACGGCACCCGGTTCCCCGACTATGGAGGCGCCCGGATCGAGGGCACCAAGGCGATCATCCTGTTCCGCGATGGGCTTGATGAACATCAGCAAACCCTCGACAGACTCTTCGGGTCGGGTCGCATCGACGTCCGCGCGGTGCCCTATTCGATCGCGGACCTGCGGGCGAAGGGCACAACGATCATGGCCGAGCGGGATTGGCTCAGGTCGATCGGCGTCGAGCTGGTCGACGCTGATCCGGACGAGCTGACGAATACCGTCCGCCTTCGCTATATCGCCCCGGACCGATCGGCCGAGCCCGCGATCCTCGACCATTTCGGGAACCCGGACTGGTTGACGTTGCGCTGGCTCGGGCCACCGCCATGGACAGGGCCGTGGGGCCGCCTTCTTGTCACAGTCGTCGACCCAGCAGGCCGACCGCTGCCAACGACCGCAGCCACGACCTGCTCTGCGGAGCCGATCGACACATCGGTCCGATACACAGCTCTGCCGACTGGCACGGATGGTTCAGACCACTGCCTGTTCGATCACGTGCCTGCTGTTGCGTGGGATGTGGCGGTGACGTATACCGACGCTCACTCGGATCGGAAAACGGTTCATCGGCGCGTGGACGTGCCTGTCGACGGGACCGGGTCAGTCACGGTCGTGATCGATGACTGACCGCCCGTTCCAGGGTGGCGGCGAGCTCGGTTGACCCTAGACGACGTCCCGGCGGATCGTGATCGAGGCGAGCACCGCGAACAGGACGGCGGCCCCCACGAGCACCAGCAGGTCGACCTGGAGGGCCCGGACCGACAGGTCGGCACCGCGGATGAACACCTGTCGCAGGCCGTCCACCGCATATGCCAGCGGCATGAGCTTCGTGAGCGGCTGGAGGACGGCGGGCAGGGTCGAGACGGGGAAGAGCACCCCCGACAGCAGGAACTGCGGCACGAGCACGATCGGGATGAACTGGATGACCTGGAGCTCGGTCCGCGCGAACGTCGAAAGGAAGATGCCCAGGCTCACCGCCCCGACGGCGAGCGCAAGCACGACGAGGTAGGCGACGAGCGGGCCGCCGGCGACCTGGATGCCGAGGCCGATGTCGAACGCCGGCAGCGGCCCGATGGCCGGCACGTGGACCGTGCCGAGTGCCCAGGTCATGAGGATCGCGACCTGGATCGTCGCGAACACGCAGAACCCGATCGTGTAGCCGGCGACGACCTCGCCCTTCGTGACCGGGGTCGCCATGAGGCGCTCCAGGGTCCCGCCCGTGCGCTCGCGCAGGAAGCTGACGCCGGTGAGGATGTACACGAAGAAGTAGACGAAGAAGCCGACGATGGCCGGAGCGAACGAGGCGATCGGGTCGCTGCTCACCGTGCCGTAGACGGTCTGGTGCTCGATCGTCGGCAGCCGGCCCGCGCCGCCACCGCCCGCGGCGGCGAGGATGGCCTGGGACACGATGCGCAGCTGGGCCGCCTCGCCGGATGGATCCAGGCCATTGGTCAGGACCGTGATCGTCGCCGACCCCGACGCGAAGTCCGCCGGCAGGAGGATCGCCACGTCGAGGTCGCCGGCTTCGACTGCGGAGCGCGCGGCGTCGGCGTCCGCAGCCTCCGCGACGGTCACCCCGTTGGCTGAAAGCGCCTGCTCGAGGCTGCTCGCCACGGCACCGCCCGCCGCGCCATCCGCGCTCACCACGGCCGCCGAGACGGACGGCGTCTCCGATTCGCGCACGATGAACGTGACCAGGCCCGTAATGACGATCGGGGCGACGAACAGCAGCGCGAGCGACGGACGGTCCCGCCTCGTCTCCTGGATCACGCGCAGCAGGATCGCGCGCAGCCGACGGAGGCTCATGGCGCCGCCTCGCCCTCGCCGGCGAAGTGGAGGAAGGCCGCCTCGAGGTCATCGGTGGCCGCCTCGACCCGGAGGGCGCCGCCCGTGCCCCGGGCGATGATCCGGCCTGCCCGCATGAACAGGAGCTCGTCGCAGCGATCCGCTTCGTCCATGACGTGACTCGAGACGACGATCGTCGTCCCCTGGTCGGCGAGGGCCCGGAAGTGGTGCCAGAACTGGACCCGCAGGAGTGGATCGACCCCGACCGTCGGCTCATCGAGGAACAAGACGTCGGGGTGATGGATGAGCGCACATGCGAGCGAGAGACGTCGCCGCTGGCCACCCGAGAGGGTGCCTGCCACGGCATCCTGGCGGTCATCGAGTCCGACCAGGGCCAGCGCCTCCACGAGGGCGGTCGAACCGCGGACGCCGTAGACCGCCGCGAAGAAGCGCGCGTTCTCGCCGACGGTCAGGGCCGGGTAGATCCCGTCGCTCTGGGTCATGTATCCGATCCGGCCGAGGATGGGCCGCGACGGCATCGTCACGCCCAGGACCTCGGCGTGCCCGGACGTGGGGTGGGTCATGCCCGTGAGCAGGCGGATGAGCGTGGTCTTGCCGGACCCGTTGGGGCCAAGGAAGCCGTAGATGCGGCCGGCGGGTAGGTCGAAGTCGACGCCGTCCACCGCGGCGTTGGTCCCGAACCGCTTCACGAGCGCACGAGCCCGGATGACGGGTTCGCCGACGGGTGAGTCAGGCGCCACCAGCACCCCTCCAGCGTTCAGGACCATGGCTCGCCCTCCAGCGTGTCCACTCTAGCGCTCGACAGTCCGTGGCTTCGGGTGACAGGAACGCAGGTTCGGCCGCCCCGTGGGCCGCCTTTGGCCGCCGCCCTTGGCCGCCGCCCTTGGCCGCCGGATGTGGCCGAACGTCCACCCACAGAACCTTCGGGCCGATCCCCGGCAATCCCGGGAGCCCCCGGCGCCTGCGCCGCGCTCGGACCTGGCCGCCCGAGCTCGGACTCGGCTCGTCGAGGCTCGGATCCGGGTCGTCGGGGCTCGGGATCCGGCCGCTCGCGGCCTGGATCGGCCGTCACGTTCCTCGGGTGGTCATTGGGGCAGATTGCTGCGGCAGCGGCCGCCAGCAGCGTCGCCGCACGAGGCGCCGGCGGGAGCACGACGGCGCGCTTGCTACCGGACCGCAACCCGAGCGTGCCCGGTCCGATGCCGACGGCCTCCGACACCGTTCCTACGCTAGACGGCCCAGGGCCTCGCCCAGGCCCGCCGCCCATGCATCGGAAAGGTCGACCGCGATGATCCATCCCCCCGACCCCGAGCTCCGCGGTCAGATCGCCGTTCGTGACGGACACGGTGCCCCCGTGACCTGCAGCGCGTGCGGATGTCGGCTCACGCCCGCGGGCGATGTCTGGTTCCACTTCAACCCGCTCGCCGGGCGCGACGCCCGCGGCTGCCGGATCGGCTGTGCCGATGCGGCCCACGACGCGGCCGGCCGGCCGATCGCCGTCGCGGTCTGACCCGCAGCGGCGCCCTCGATGGGAGCGCCGTTCGTTCGCTGGAACCTGCGCCGGCCGGAAGGCCGGCGCATCGATTCGTCCCCGCGCCTATTCGTCGACGACGATCCGATAGCCCACGCCGCGGACCGCCACGACGTGCGGGCCGCCGGCGGCCTCGACCTTCGCGCGCAGGCGCGCAAGATGCGGCTTCAGCCAGAGCAGGTCGGGATCGGTTTCGGCCGGCCAGCCGGCCCGGGCCAGCTGCAGATGCGGGACGATGTCGCCGTTCGCGCGGACGAGCGCCTCGAGGAGCCGGAATTCCGTCGGCGTGAGGGTCAGCGACGTCTCGCCGACGCGCGCCTCGTGCCGGCCCGGTTCGAGCACGAGCGGGCCCGCCTCGAGCGGACCGCCGCCGGGACCGCCGACCCCCGCCCGGTCGACGCGGCGCATGATCGCCGCGATCCGGGCCAGCAGCTCGGCCTTGCCGAACGGCTTGGTCAGGTAATCGTCCGCGCCGAGGCCGAGCGCACGGACCTTGGCCGCCTCGCCGCTCTCACCGGACACGATCATGATCGGCGCCTGGCCGACGGCGCGCATCTGCCCGGCGACGCTGAACCCGTCCGGACCGGGCATCGCCAGGTCGAGCAGGACGAGGTCCGGGTGCTCCTCGCGGAACCGCTTCACGGCCGTGAGGCCGTCGTACGCGGTGATGACCTGGTGACCCTCGGTGCCGACGAGGGCGGTGACGGCGCCGACCATCGCGGGGTCGTCATCGACGACGAGGATCCGGAGTGGGCGGGTACTCATGGTGATCATGGTCCTCTCGATCCTGGGTCAGACCGCCACGACGGCGGGCATGGCGACGACGAAACGGGCGCCGTGGGAGCGAGCGGGCTCGCACCACAGTCGGGCGCCCATGGACTCCCCGAGGCGCTTCGCGGCATACAGGCCGATGCCGGATCCTCGGGCGGTGTGGGTATCTCGACGGGCATAGGGCTCGAAGATGCGTTCGCGCCATTCCTCGGGGATGCCCGGGCCCTCGTCGCTCACGCCGAGCTGGACGATCCCCTCGACGAGCGACCAGTCGATCGTGATGGTCGTCGCGGGCGGGGCGTACTTCACGGCGTTCTCTACGAGATGCTCGAGGATCTGGCGCAGGCGCGGCGGGTCGGCCAGCGCCTGGAGCCGGGTGCTCGGCTGGACGGCCACGGTGTGGTTCGCGAGCAGCGGCCGCAGCGAGGTCAGCACCTCGTCGACGGTCGCCTGGAGGTCGACCGGCACCACGCTCGCGGCGTCCTCGGGGACGACCCGGACCGAGGCGAGGATCGAGTCGACGAGCCGGTCGAGCCGCTCGACCTGCTCGAGCGTCGCCCGGTGCCACGCCGCGCGGGTCTCGCGGCGGACCATGTCACGCGACTGGCGCCCGACGAGCGGCGGCTCCTCGGCGAGCAGGTCCGTATAGGCGCGCACGACCGCGAGCGGCGTCCGCAGCTCGTGGGTCACGAGCGCGATGAGCTCGCTGCGGGCCTCGTCGATGGCCTTGAGCGCCTCGACACGTGCTTCAGCCTCGGACTGCTGGCGGCCCTTCTCGACGATCCCCGCGAGCAGGTCGGCCACCGCGCCCAGCTGGTCGACGTCGGCGCCACTGAAGTCGCGCGGCTGCTCCGTCTGGACGTTGAGGACCCCCACCGTCTGGCCGTGCCAGGTCAGCGGCACCGACAGCATCGAGGCCACGAAACGGCGCTGGTCGATGCCGCGCACCCACAGGAACCGGGGATCCGCCTTGACGTCTGGGACCACCAGCGGTTGCTGCGATGCGGCGACCCGGCCGGTGACGCCCTCCCCGAACGGGACGCGCGCCCGGCCGATCTGGTAGCGGTCGAGGCCGTTCGTTGCGGCGAGCGTCAGGTACGCTCCGTCGCGATCCACCAGGTAGAGGGAGGACACGTCGGCGTGGAGGGCATCGCGGGTCCCGTCGACGACGGTCCCGAGCAGCTCGTCCCAGGTCCGCGCGGTCGTCGCGAGCCGCAGGACCTGGTGGAGGAAGCGCAGCTGGTCGGGCGCTGGGCCATCATCCGCGGCCCTGCGGACGCGCGGTCGGACCGTGGCAGGACGGGCCTTCGGGATGGCCATCACCCCCTAAGCCTACGCAACGCCGCGACCGAGAAAGGTTGCGAACCGGGAAAGGTTGCGAACCGGTACGGTCCGCAATGTCGGGCCGCATGACCGCCACGCCACGTCGGCGCGGCCGAACCGACGAGTCGTCGACGCCGACCGTCGCGGTCCGCCCCGAGCCCGGGGGCATCGGCACGGCCGGGGCTCGCGATCCGCTCACCGCCGAGGTCCGGCTGTTGGGCTCGCTGCTGGGCCAGGTGATCACGGAGCAGGCCGGGTCCGCGGTCTTCGAGCTCGTCGAGCACATCCGCCGGTCGATGATCTCACTCCGCCAGGACGATGACCCCGAGGTCCGTCGACGCCTCGATGCGGAGCTCGATCGCCTCGACCTCGGGACGTCCGAGGCGGTCATCACGGCCTTCTCCCTCTACTTCCAGCTTGTCAACCTCGTCGAGGCGCGCGGGCGCGTGCGGGCCTTGCGCCGGCGCGAGCGTGCGGCGCGCGACGGGGTCCTCGACGATTCGCTCGCCGAGGCGATCTCGACGCTCCGGCGCCTGGGGCGGACCGACGCGGAACTCGATGCTGCCCTTCGCGAGCTCTCGATCTCGCTCGTGCTCACGGCCCACCCCACCGAGGCCCGCCGCCGGACCACGCTGCTCGCCCTGCACCGCTGCGCCCTCCTCCTCGAGCGGCTGGACGATCCGCGGCTGACCCCATCGGACGATCGCGAGGTGCGCCGCCGGCTGCGCGAGGAGATCACCGGGTTGTGGCGGACGTCGGACCTGCGGGCCGTGGCACCGACGCCGCTCGACGAGGTCCGGACCGCGATGGCCTTCTTCGACGCGACGATCTTCACGCTCGTGCCCGGCCTGTATCGCGGGCTCGACAGTGCGGTCGATCCGCCGATGTCGCGCCGCCGTGCAGCCGGGCCGACGGATGCCGGGCGGACCGGCACCCGGCCGCCGCGCGTGCAGCCGTTCCTGCATTGGGGGAGTTGGATCGGCGGCGATCGTGATGGCAACCCCGGCGTGACCGCCGATGTCACCGGACGGACGTTACGCATCCACGCCGACCACGTGCTCCACGGCTACGAGGCGGTCGCCACGCGGCTGATGCAGACGGTCTCGGCGGCCGTCGCCACGGATCGCATCTCGCGTCCGCTCGCCCGCCGGCTCGCGCGGGACGCCGACCTGCTGCCCGAGACCGACCGCCAGCTTCGCCGGCGGTTTCCCGAGGAGCCGTACCGCCAGCGGTTCGGGTTCATCGCCGAGCGACTGCGTCGCACCCGGGCGGCGTTGACCGGCGAGGCGGCGGCCCATACGGGGCGCTACGCCGATGCGGCCGAGCTCGACGGCGAGCTGGGTGAGCTCCAGGAGGCGCTCCTCGCCGACGGCCTCGACCGGGTGGCCTGGGGTGACGTCGCCGACTTCCGCTGGCAGGTCGCCACGTTCGGGTTCCACCTCGCCTCGCTCGAGATCCGCCAGCACGCCGCCGTCCATCGCGCGGCGCTCGAGGCGCTCCGGACCGGCTCGCCCCGCGCCACCGAGGTCGCTGCGGGGGTCACCCTCGACGAGGTCCTCGAGACGTTCCGCGCGATCGGCGAGGCCCAGGCGCGGATGGGTCCGGATGCCTGCCATCGGGTGATCGTGAGCTTCACCGCCACCGCGGGCGATGTGACCGATGTCCTCGAGCTCGCCGCCTGGGCCATGCCCGACGCCGAGCCGCCGGTCCTCGACGTCGTCCCCCTGTTCGAGTCGTCCGACGCCCTCATCACGGCCGGCTCCATCCTTGAGGCCCTCCTCGCCGACGAGGGCTATCGCGCCCACCTGGCCGGCCGCGGCGATCGCCAGGAGGTGATGCTCGGCTACTCGGACTCGAACAAGGAATCGGGGCTGCTCGCGGCGGCCTGGATGCTGCACACGGCGCAGGCGGCGCTCGTGACGGTCGCCCACCGCGAGCGCATCGAGCTGACGCTCTTCCACGGTCGCGGCGGGGCCATCGGCCGTGGCGGCGGACCCACGAACCGGGCCATCCTCGGCCAGCCGCCGGGTTCGCTCGACGGGCGCCTGAAGCTCACCGAGCAGGGCGAGGTCATCGCGGCCAACTACTCCGACGCGGCCATCGCCAGTCGCCATCTCGAGCAGGTAACGTCGGCGGTCCTGATCGCCTCGACCCCGGAGCACGAGGCGAGCCTCGCGTCGTCGGTCGCGGTGGCGGCGCCGATCATGGACGAGCTCGCCGAGACGTCCCGCGCCGCGTACCGGGCGCTCGTCCACGACGATCCCGGGTTCGCGTCGTTCTTCCGCGACGTGACGCCGATCGCCGAGCTCTCGGACCTGCGACTCGGGTCCCGACCGGCGGCGCGCGGCCGGTTCGAAGGGGCGCCGTCGATCGACAGCCTGCGGGCGATCCCCTGGACGTTCGCCTGGACGCAGTCGCGGATCAACCTCCCGGGCTGGTACGGGCTGGGGACGGCCCTCGACGCGTACCGCTCGGCGCACGGCGAGGCCGGACTCGACGCCATCACCCGGCTGGCCAGGGAGTGGCCATTCCTGCGCAGCCTGCTCGACAACGCCGAGATGAGCCTGGCGAAGGCCGACATGGGCGTCGCCCGCGACTACGCCGCGCTCGCGACCGGCGAGGGTGACGCGCGACGCTGGGCGACGATCGAGGCCGAGTACCACCGGACGGTGTCGATGCTTCGCCGCGTCACGGGCCGAACCCGGCTCCTGGACGAGGCGCCGGTGCTCCAGCGCTCGATCGTGCTTCGGAACCCGTACGTGGACTCGCTCTCCGAGCTGCAGGTCCGCCTGCTCGCCCGGCTGCGGTCGCTGCCGCCTGATGATCCGGAGCGTGGCCGGGTCCTGCGGCTCGTGCAGCTGACGGTCAACGGCGTGGCCGCCGGGCTCCAGACGACCGGCTGAGGTCGATCGCGTGGATCACCGCGATCATGTCGGCCTGCTCCGCGATGGGGTCGAACCTGGCGACCGCGCGACCTCCGAGGCGAGATGGGCCGACATCGGCGCCGGGACAGGCGCCTTCACGCTGGCGCTGGCCGACCTGCTCGGGCCGGGCGCCAGGATCGTGGCGGTCGACCGCGATCGCGGCGCCCTCGGCCAGGATGCGCGAGCGATGGCCGACCGGTTCCCGGAGACGACGTTCGAGACGCTGGTCGGCGACCTGACGGGGCCGCTCGACCTGCCACCGCTCGACGGCCTGGTCGCCGCGAACAGTCTCCATTTCGTCGCGCGCGAACGACAGGTCGACGTGGTGCGCCAGCTTGCTTCGCACCTCAGGCCCGGCGGCGTCTTCCTGCTCGTCGAGTACGACGCCGACCGCGGCAATCCCTGGGTCCCGCACCCGTTCAGCTGGTCGTCCTGGCAGCGCATTGCCGCCGACGCCGGCTCTGATCGACACGCGAGCGATCGGCCGCGTGCCGAGTCGGTTCCTTGGAGCGATCTACTCCGCCGCCAGTCGCGCGCCGGATCGGCGGGCCACCGCGTCGGCCAGTCGCTCGTAGTCGGCGACCTCGTTGTAGCGCTGCGCCGAGATCCGCATGAGCGCCGCCCGAGGCGGTGCGTCTGCGGTCTCCCGGGCCGCGGGCACCGGCCAGCCACCGATCGGGACCTCGATGCGGTCCTCGCGATAGAGCGCCTCGCCGAGCGCCAGGGCCGCCGCGTCGGTCTCGATCCCGGGGATCGCGATCGTGGCCATCGAACCGATCATCGCCTCAGGGGCGAGGGGCGCCACGCCGAGCGTCGTCTCGATGGTCGCGCGGCCGCGGACGACCAGGGCGTGGTTCGTCGCCATGACCTCGGGCCAGCCGCCCGGGACCTGGGCGGCCATCCAGTCGATCGCCGCGGGGAGGGTGAGATACGGCGTGGGATCGGCCGTGCCGGTCCAGTCGAACTCGGCCCGGAAACGCGTCCGAGCCCCGGTGAGTCGCTCGTTGGCCCCGTGCGAGACCACGAGCGGGTGGACCCGTTCGCGACGATCCTCGCGCACCCACAGGACGCCCGGCGCCCTTCGGGGCGCAGGGCCACTTGTGGCCGTTGCCCGTCCAGTAGGCGGGCCCGAGGGCGTCGATGTCGAGCGGGACCATCCCCGGCGCGTGGGCGCCGTCCACGAGCGTGTCGATCCCGCGCTCGGCGAACGCGCGGACGATCCGCTCGATCGGGAAGACGAGCGCTGTCGGGCTCGTGACGTGGCTCACGAGGGCCAGGCGGGTCCGCGGCGTCACGGCGGCGAGCAGCGCGTCGACGATCTCGTCCTCGCTCCTCACGGGGAGCGGGATCCGGGCGACGACGACCCGCGCCCCGGCCGGCTCGGCGACGGCGCGCAGGGCGTTGATCGTGGCGTTGTATTCGTGATCGTTCGCGAGCAGTTCGTCGCCGGGTTCGAACCGCAGGCTGCGGAGCACGGTGCTCACCCCGGTCGTGGCGTTCGGGACGAAGGCGATCCCCTCGGGATCCGCGTGCAGGAACGCCCCGACCGCCGTGCGCGCCTCGTCCAGCAGCCCGTCGAGCCCGGTGGTCAGGAATCGGACCGGCTCGGCCTCGAGTCGGTCCCGCCAGGCTCGCTGCACCTCCAGCACCGCCTCCGGACAGGCGCCGTACGTGCCGTGGGTCAGGTACGTGATGTCGGGGCGCAGCCGCCAGCCGAGGTCGGTTCGCATCCGGACCTAGGCGGGGTCGTCGTCGTGCGGAGTCACGTCCTTGACCTCGCGGCCGTCCGCGCCCGGTCCGTCTGGCCGGCGCTTGCCTCCGGCGCCGCTACCGCGACGGAGCAAGCGCCCCACCGTATCCGGCGCGGCGACGAACGGCGCGAGGTAGGCGAGCACGAGGATCGGCACCAGCAGGCGCGAGGCGACGGGCCGGATCGCGACGAACATGCCGAGCAGCCACAGCGCCACGACGTAGGTGCCGATCACGGTCGACGACAGCCCCGCCGCATGGAGCCGGCGGGCCGGCACGAGCACGAGCAAGCCGATGAGCAGCCCCAGCGCGAGCAGCCAGGGCGCGGGCATCTCAGCGGCTCAGCGATCGGTATCGGCGGATGCCGAGTGGCGCGAAGATCCCGACGATCACGGCGACCCAGATCAGCGTCACCAGGATCGGCTCCTGGGTCGCGGGCGAGTCGGTCGTGAGGGCGGTCGGGTTGGGATTCCCCCAGAGCTGGCGGAGCGACACCGTGAGGGTGCTCACCGGGTTCCACAGAGCGAACGGCTGGAGCCAATCCGGGAGGGCGAGGAGCGGCACGAAGGCCGTGGATACGAAGGTGATCGGGAAGAGCACCGTGAACGAGACCTGCTGCGCGACCTCGACCGACGGCACGGACGTCCCGAGCCAGATCCCGATCCACGACATCGCGAACGCGAAGAGCAGGAGCAGCGCGACGCCCGCCGCCAGTGCGCCGAAGCCGTTGTGGTTCGTCCAGCCGACCGCGAACCCGGTCACCATCAGCACGACGAGGATGCCCGCGTTGTAGACGACGTCGGCGACCGAGCGCCCCGTCAGCACCGCCGAGCGGGCCATCGGAAGCGAGCGGAAGCGATCGACGATGCCCTTGTTGATGTCATCGCACATCCCGATGGCCGTGGTCGCGGCCGCGAACACGATGGTCTGGGCGAAGATGCCCGGCATCAGGTACTCGCGGTAGGCGGACGGGTCGGAGTAACCGGGGAGCGCGATCGCGCCCCCGAACACGAACGCGAACAGCAGCACGAACATGATCGACTGGAAGATCGCGAAGATCGCGAGTTCCGGGATGCGCGGGATCCGCTTGAGGTTCCGCCACGTGATGATCAGCCCATCCGCCGCCGCGCCTCGGAGGCCGCCCGCCGGGACCGGGCCGCCGGCCGCCGTGGGTCGTGTGGCGGCGGTCATGCGACGGCCTCGGTCGGCTCCTCGGCCGCATGGCCGGTGAGGGAGAGGAACACGTCGTCGAGCGTCGGACGCCGGATGCCGATGTCGTCGATGCCGATCGATGCCTCGTCGAGGTCGCGCACGACCTGGACGAGGCGAAGCGCGCCGCCGTGGGCCGGGACGGTGAGTCGGCGGGTGTGCTCGTCGACGCTGGTCTGGCCGTCGCCGTCGCGATCGAGGAGCTCGACCGCCCTGGGGATGTCGGCCCGATCACGGACGACCACCTCGATGCGCTCGCCGCCGACCTGGCGCTTGAGCTCGTCCGCGGTGCCTCGCGCGATGATCTTGCCGTGGTCCACGACCGCGATCGTGTCGGCGAGTTCGTCGGCCTCCTCCAGATACTGGGTCGTCAGCAGCAGGGTCGTCCCGTCGCGCACCAGCCCGCGGATGACCTCCCACATCCCGAGGCGGCTGCGCGGGTCGAGACCGGTCGTGGGCTCATCGAGGAACAGGAGTCGCGGCCGGCCGATCAGGGCGCTCGCGAGGTCGAGCCGGCGGCGCATGCCGCCCGAGTAGGTCTTGACGACCCGGTCGGCGGCGTCGGCGAGGTCGAACTGTTCGAGGAGCTCGTCGGCCCGGCGGTGCGACTCGGGGCTGGCCAACTGGTACAGCCGGCCGAACATCCACAGGTTCTCGCGGCCCGTGAGGTTCTCATCGACCGCGGCGTACTGGCCCGAGAGGCCGATCAACGAGCGGATCTTGTGGGCCTGCTGGACCACGTCGAAGCCGGCGACGCTCGCGCGGCCGGCATCCGGCTTGAGCAGCGTGGCCAGGATCCGGACCGCCGTGGTCTTGCCGGCGCCGTTGGGCCCGAGCAGGCCCAGCACCGTTCCCTCGTCCACGACCAGGTCCACGCCGTCGAGCGCGCGGACCTCCTGCTTCCTGGAGCGGTAGACCTTGACGAGGCCCTCCGCGTCGATCGCGTGGGTCATCTATCGAGCCTTTCGTGGCGGCCGGTCGCCCTGGACCGGGATGGGCAGTTGGGGGACGTCGAGTATACGGCTCGTCCTGACCGGCGCACCCGGGCCGGGCCCGCCGCTCCAGCGCGGTAGGCTCGGGGCTTCGTCCTGCCGCCGCGGAACCCATGACCACGCTCGCCCAGCCATCCCGTCTCGCTGCCTGGCTCGACCAGTGGGGCCCGATCGCCCCGCTGCTCGTGGCCGAGTTCGTCGTGTGGCTCGGCTTCGGTGGTCTGCTCCCGGTCCTGCCCGATCTACTTCACGGAGCAGGGCGTCGACCTGTCCACGCTCGGATTGGTCATCGCGGCCTGGCCCGCCGCCCGGCTCGTCTTCGAACCGATCTTCGGCTGGATCGCCGACCGCTCCGGTCGCGTGCCGATGATGGCGATCGGCCTCGTGGCGACCGGCGTCTTCGGGGCGCTGCCGCTGGTGCTGACCACGCCGCTGGCCTTCGTCCTGCTCCGCGCCGGCGCCGGGCTCAGTGCCGCGATCTACGACCCGGCCGCCCGCGGCTACCTGACCGACGCGACGCCACCGGGCAAGCGCGGCGAGGCGTTCGGGCTCTACGGCGCGGCCCAGATGGGCGGTCTGCTGCTTGGTCCGGCGATCGGCGCCTTCGGGGCGACCAACTTCGGCGGCATCGGCTTCGTGTTCATCTTCAGCGCCGTCGCCGCGATCGCCGCAGCGGCCCTCGTCGCCCTTCGGGTGCGCGAGACGCCGGGCCGGACGCATCCGGCCCCGCCCCCGGATGCGACCGAGTTCCCACCGGATTCCGCAGGTCTGGCGCGCCGGGCCGTGGAGGACGTCGCTGCCGACCAGACCCGGTCCTTCGATGCGACGCTGCCGACGTCCCTCTGGAACCGGGGGCTCATCGCCGCGATCGTCATCAATGCCGGGGGCTACTACGCCGGCGGCACCTACGAGGTCATCTGGAGCCTGTTCCTCGAGCACCTCGGCGCAGACCTGGCGTTCGTGGGATTGACCTTCGCGATGTTCGGGCTGCCGGTCCTCCTGCTGTCGCCGTTCGCCGGGAAACTCGTCGACCGGCGCGGGTCGCTCGCGTTCATCGTCTTCGGCTCCATCGTGCCGGTGCTGTGCGGGCTCGCGTACACGCGGCTCGAGTCGCCCGAACCGGCCGTGTTCCTGATCCTCGCTGAGGCGACGGGATTCGCGTTCCTGAACCCGGCCCTGTACGCGGTGGTCGCGGCCAACTCGCCGATCGGTCGCTCGTCGACGGCGCAGGGCTTGTTCGGGGCGGCCGGCACGCTCGGGTTCATCGTCGCCTCGCTCGGAGCGGGCGTGCTCGCGGCCCGGGAGATCGTGCTGCCGTTCTACGTCTTCGCGGCGGTGCTGACGACCTCGCTGGTCATCGGCCTGGTCATCGGTGGTCCGCGCCTGCGTGCGAGGCCCCAGGCGGAGGCACCCGTTCCGGCGGTTCCCCGACCCGGCGACTTGCCTTGACGATCGCGAGACGGCGGCTGGCGCGACGGCGGCTCGACACGGGCGTGCCGTTCGCTCCGAGTCCGTGCCATCTGCTCAACATGTCGACACGCGGCGGGAACTGGCTGCCGCGGCCTGGCCGGCATGATCGGACCCACGCTCAGGGACGCGTCTCGCCCGGTTCGGATCGCGCCATCCGTTCACGGGGTGAAGCATCTGGCAGATGATCGCTGTCGCCTGCACAGCCGGCTGGACAGATGGCACAAATGCCGCTCGGGAGCCGTGTGGCGTTTGCCGCGAGTCATCGCGGCTGCTACCATCCGCGGGCGGGGTGGAGCAGCGGCAGCTCGTCGGGCTCATAACCCGAAGGTCGGTGGTTCGAATCCACCCCCCGCAACCAACACCGCGACCCATGACCCGGCCCGAATGGCCGGGTCGTTCGATTCACGGGAGACGACAAGCGGGTATAGTCCGCGCCGTCGGCATTCCCAGGCGCCGGCACCGTTCGGAGGACGGCGTGTCCATCGAGGGCGAGGAGCCCACCCCGACCGACGGGGTGGAAGCGACCGCGGCAGGCGACGGGGAAGCGACCGCGGCCGCAGACGAGGCATCGGCTCCGGCCGAAGCCGCAGATCTTGGTCCCGTCGACCCCGCCGACCCCGCCGAGCCGGTCTCGGCCGAACTCGAAGCAGCGTCGCCGCCCGAGGACGAGGCACCGACCGACGTCGCCGGAACGACCGAAGACGCCGGAGCCGCCGACATCGCGGCGGCCGCCGCCGAGCCGCCGCCCGAATCGGCGCCCTCGATCCGGACGTCGCGGTCCCTCGCGGCCTTCCTCTCGTTCCTGATCCCGGGCACCGGCCAGATCCTCAGCGGCCGCATCGCCGTCGGCGCGTTCTTCCTGCTCCCCGTGCTCGTCGTCGCGGTCGTGGGTCTCGTCCTTGCTGCGGGCGACCCGGCCACGGCCCTCGGCATCGTGCTCGAGCCCGGCGTCCTCCTCGGGATCGTCGTCGCGGACGTCGTCCTCTTCGCGTGGCGGGCGACCGCCATCATCGACGCGTGGTGGAACGCCGGCGCGAACCTGCCGCGATCGCCGCTGTCGGTGGTGGTCCTGGCGGTCCTGCTCGCGGTGACCGGTGCGACCCACGTCGTCGTCGGCGCCGAGGTCCTGGCGGTCCATGACACGGTCGATGCGATCTTCGCGTCCTCGGGCGACGACAACGGCTTCGGCGACCTGCCGGCCGGGACCGATGCCCCGACGACGAGCCCCAACGGGTCACCCAGCCAGCGCGCGACCGGCGAGGCGACGCCGCGCAACATCCCGACGGTCCCGCCCACCCCCGGCCCGACCCCCGAGCCGGTCCCGGACCCGCTCGTGGACGGGCGGCTCGACCTCCTGCTCGTCGGGGCGGACGCTGGCCCCGGTCGGTGGAGCCTGCGGACCGACACGATGATCGTGCTGAGCGTGGACGTCGCGAGCGGCGAGGCCGCCCTCTTCTCGATCCCTCGCAACATGGTCAACACGCCGCTGCCCAAGGAGACGCAGGGCGCCTTCGGCTGCAAGTGCTACCCCGCGCTGCTCAACAGCCTGTACGTCTACGCGTCGGCGCACCCCGGGCAGTTCCCCGGCAACGATTCGGTCCGGGGTCTCCGGGCGGTCCAGCTGGCGATCGGCACGCTCATCGGCCGCAAGCTCGACGGCATGGTCCTCGTGAAGCTGCAGGGGTTCGTCAAGCTCGTCAACGCGATCGGCGGGGTCGACATCAACGTCCCTCGCGCGATCTACGACTCGCACTATCCGCTCGAGAACGGGACGGGCGATGTCGTGGTGAACATCCGCGCCGGGAAGCAGCACATGAACGGGCACAAGGCCCTGATGTACGCGCGGTCGCGGCACCAGGACTCCGACTACGGGCGCATGGATCGTCAGCAGACGGTCCTCGCGGCGGTCGCCAAGAGGCTGCTCAAGGGCGACCTGCTGGGGAAGCTACCGAAGCTGCTCAAGATCGCCAAGGAGAACCTCTGGACCAACCTCAAGACCAGCGACCTGCCCGAACTCGCGAAGCTCGCGAAGGGGACTGACATCAAGGGGATCGTCCGGGTCCGGTTCGTCCCACCGAGGTACCGCGAGTACCTCGATCGGGCCTCGATCAACGCGATCCGCTCGGTCGTGAAGCACGTCTTCGACAAGGCCAAGCCGCATGCGACGCCGCGTCCGACCGGGACCCCGACGCCAACGCCGCCCATCCCGCTCGGTTGAACCTCGGGCCGACGTCGCTCACCGCCAGGTGGCCCGCTGGACGAAAAGGCCCCGTTTGAGGTAGGATTCGTGGGCGCGGTGATCCAAGCGGTCGCCCGCACGAATATCGCCTTCACCCTGAACCCCGGGCCCGACCACCCGGGGTTCATCCTTTCGCGGGTCGGCCCGGAAGGGGTTCTACTTCCTTCCGGGCCGGGTTGGTCGAGGATCGCGACCGAGGTCAGGGGCCGACGCGCTGCCAGCTGCTGTCGCCACCCGCGGACCAGGGCTTCTCGGTCACCTGACCCGTGGCCGGATCGGCCAGGACATAGTGGGCCGACGGACCTGCCCGCACCGATGACGCCGAGCAGCGAGGCGTCGTCCGGCGAACACGCCCAGCCATCGCCGCAGGTCCCGCCGCCGATCGCCGGGGCACGTGAGTTCCACCGAGGCACCGGTCCCGTCGATCGGGACGACCGCGGTCCGCTCGTTCGAGAAGTCCGGGCCATTTCCGCGGCCGACGATGATCCGGGTGGAGTCATTCGACCAGGCCATCCCCATGTCGTGTTGGGTCCCGGCGGTCGAGTCG
Organism: uncultured Chloroflexia bacterium; assembly: GCA_963817245.1. Lineage (GTDB taxonomy): Bacteria > Chloroflexota > Limnocylindria > Limnocylindrales > CSP1-4 > SPCO01. The sequence goes on along the minus strand of CAWFNQ010000004.1, from coordinate 49,926 downwards.
ACGAGATGATCATCGGTGCCGTCGGCCGCCATGACGCGCAAACGTGCGCTGGGCCCGTCGGAGGTCGTGTCGAACTTGCCGTACGAGATCCACTCGCCGTTCGGCGACCAATTCGCCCCGAAGATGTCCCACACGCCCTTGTCCGTTGGAGACGACCAGACAAGCGTCTTCTTGGTGCCGGCATCGAGGTCGACCAGGGCCAGACTTCGTGAGAGGTCGCCAGGCAACCACTCGGTCACGAGGACCTGCGAACCGTCCGTCGGGCGATAGGCCGGTGCCTCGACGCTGCTTGATGTCGGTCGGAAGTTGCACGTCGAGTGTCTGCGGGGGCCGGGAGCCATCGCTCGCGACCTCGAAGATCTTCGCCCGCCCATCGACGATCCAGGCCGTCACCAGGAGGGAACGACCGTCGGGCGAGAAGCTTCGAGCGAGGACGTTGTCGATCGGGTCCGGCGTCACTCGCACCGGATCGGACCCATCGGAATTGACGACGTACAGCGCGACGCCGGAGTCCTCGGCCCGCTCGAACGCGATCTTCGTCCCGTCGCTGGAATACAGCGGCGCGGAATCCTGCTCCGGGCCGCCGACGAGCACGCGCGTCGTCGCCGTCGCCGGGTCGAGGGTCACGATGTCGCCGGCCTGCTCGAAGGCGATCAGGCCGTTGTGAGCGACGCCGAACGGCGGCGGCAGCTTCGGCTGCTGCGAGCCGACGAACGCCACGGTGCCGACGATGAGCAGAGCGAGGATGACGAGCGCCACCGCGACGATCCGCCACGGGACACGCGGAGCGGACACCCGCTCCGTCACGAGGTCAGCCATGGGAAGCCACCTTCCTGGGAACCTCCAGGCGGGCCGCTGCGACGTGCGCGCGGTCTGCCACAGGAGGTCATCCCGGTAGTCGGGCGTCGGCCCGAGATAGAGATCCGAGAGGACCGCGGGGAGGGTGCGCTCGAAGCGCTCGTCGAGGGTCATGCGACCTGCCCTCCGGCCACGGTGGTCGGGCTCGACGTCGGTCCCGGCGACACGTTCGCCCGCATCGCCGCGAGCGAGTAGTGGAGCCGGGACTTCGCCGTCCCGAGCGGGATCCCCAGGGCGGCCGCCACCTCAGGCAGCGGCATCCCCAGCAGGTAGTGCAACGCGACGACCGCGCGATGCCCGGGATCGAGGCGTCGAAGCGCCTGGTCCACGAGCTCGCGGTCGGCCAGGGCGCCCGTGAAGTCGGACGTCGCCGGCGGGTCGATCGGTGAGAGCTCGACCTCGATGGCCCGTCGTCGCCGACGGCGCACGAGATCGAGACAGGCGTTGACGGTCAGCTTCTGGAGCCAGCCGTCGAATCGGTCGGGGTCACGCAGGCCCGGCAGGTCGCGCCAGGCCCGGATGAGTGCCTCCTGGACCGCGTCACGCGCGAGTTCCGGGTCGCGGAGGATGAGCCGGGCTGCCGCGTCCAGCCGCGCGAGCCGGGCATCGACGAGTTCGGCGAAGGCGTCATGATCGCCCTCCCTTGCCCGTTCGATGCGGTCTCGCTGGTCCACGGTCGCCTCGGATGCGGCGTGACCATGGTGGCCACGCTCGACACTCTATGGCGTCGCCGTCATCCCGAAAGGTTCAGCGGGTGCGCGGATGGGCCCCGGCCGATGGATGACCGGGGCCCGATCGCTGGGGTTCGCCCGAGTCAGTCGAGCGGAGCCCGCTGCCAACTCGGCGAGGACGCGACGTCGAACGGCATCTCGTGGACGTCGCCCGTGGCCACGTCGATCTCGGTCGGCTTGACCGCGCTGGCACCGAGGTGCGAGGACTGAAGGGACGGGAGTGTGAGCAGGGTCTTCCCATCCGGAGACCAGGCGAAGTCTGTGTCGACCGGCGGGGTCGGACCGAGCTCGATGATCGGGCCGCCGCTGACCGGCACGATGCCGATCGGACGGTTGAGGTACGACGTGGCGCCCGGCGCCTGCTGGTGGCGGAGGAAGGCCAGCGACCGCCCATCCGGGGACCACTGAAGACCGTCCTCCCACCAATCGGCGCCCTCGTGCGTCAGCTGGTGCGGATCGGATCCGTCCGCGTTCATGACGCAGACGAAGGAGCCGACGTGGCTTTCCGGGTCGCTGCACGTGTAGGCGATCCTCGTGCCATCCGGGGACCAGCGGTACTCCTGGATATCGGAGTAGTTGCCGTCGAGCTTCGGGTCCCAGAGCAGGCGCTTGTCCGACCCGTCGGCCTTCATGACCCAGAGATCGATCCCCGGCGTCTCGTCGTTCTCGAACAGGATGGCGCCGTCGGTCGACCGGATGGCGCCGCCGGCGATGAAGCGCCCCTGGGCAAGGACGGTCGGGTCCGCGGCCACGGCCGTATCCCATCGCACGATCCCCCTCGGGTTCGAAGCGATGATCGCCGACGCGTCCGGGGTGAGCGCCGCGAAGTCGTCGGTCGTCAGCGGTTCGGTCGTGACGACACGGGCGGCGGATCCGTCGGCGTTCGCGACGACCTGGTCATAGGCGTTCGCGCTGCCGCGCTGTCGAGAGAACATCATCTTGGTCCCGTCGAGCGAGAACTCCGGGTCGATCTCGTTCTCCGGGCTGATGACGATGGCGGTCGCCACCCCTGTCGCCGGGTCGACCGTGTAGATGTCGCCGTTCTTCGCGTAGGTGATCAGGCCATTCCGGGCGACGCCGAACGGCGGCGGCAGGTGCGGCTGCCGCGTGCCGACGTAGACGACGGTCGCGCCGATGAGGAGGGCGATGATGACGAGCGCGACCGCGATCGTCCGCCACGGCAGGCGTGGCGCGAAGGCGGAGCGGCTGGTGATCTCAGCCATTGGGAGCCACCTTTCGGGGAACGTCCAGGCGGGACGTTGCGGTCGGGACGAGGCGTGCTCGATGGCGGCCTCGAGGTAGTCGGGGGTTCGGGCGTCCGCGAGCTCGTCGATGAGCTCCACGAGGACGCGGTCGGCCCGGGAGGAAAGATCCGTGGTCATGCGACCGGCCCTCCGAGCGCGGGCGCGCCTGCGGACGTGACCTCGTCGATCGACACGGCGGAGCGCATGGCCCCGAGCGATCGATGGAGGCGTGACTTCGCCGTTCCGATCGGGATGCCGAGCATCTCGGCCACCCTGGGGAGCGGCAGGTCGAGGTAGAGGTGCAGGACGACGACGGCGCGTGCCTCCGGCTCGAGCCGGGCCAGCACGCGGTCCAGCAGGTCGCGTTCGGCGATCTGCCCCGTGCCGTCCTGCATGGGAAGGTCGTTGATCTCGGTCAGCTCGACCTCGATGACCCGCCGCCGGCGCTTGCGGATGAGGTCGATGCAGGCGTGCGCCACGAGGCTGTGCAGCCAGTGGTCGAACGTCGCGGGGTCGCGCAGCCCCGGCAGGCTGCGCCAGGCCCGGATCAGGGTCTCCTGGACGGCGTCCTGGGCCAGATCCGGGTCGCGGAGGATGAGGCGAGCGGTGGCGTCCAGGCGCGCGCCGGACGCGCGGGCGAGTTCAGCGAAGGCTTGCCGGTCGCCTCGCCTGGCTCGTTCCACGAGTCCGTGCTGGTCCACGATCGCCTCTGGGTTGGCGGCATGACCATGGTGGCCGTGCTCGATAGCCTACGGCGCTGGCAACGGCCCGGAAGGTTCCCAGTTCCCTCCCGGGCCGTGCGATCGCCCCTGGAGCGGATCGAGTCAGTCGGGCAGCGCGTCGCGCTGCCAGTCGAGGTGATTGCCGTCCGACTGCCAGGGGACGGTCGTCCACGGGCCGCCCGCCGGGTCGCAGCAGATACGCCTTGCCGGTGTCGACGTCGTTGGGGAACATCAGGATCTTCGGTCGAGTCCGGCGACCAGACCCAGTGGGCTGTGCCCGACAGGTCGGGCCCGGTCTCGACGATCTTGCCGCGTGCCGTCGGCCGCGATGACCGAGACTCGCTGCGTCGACCGATTCGGCAGGTTGTGCCAGAAGGCGACCCACTTCCCGTCGGGCGAGACCGCCGGCTCGCCATCCCAGGTGTCGCCTGTGTTGGCACGAACTTGTGCAGGTCCGTGCCATCGGCGTTGACGACGAAGAGCTGGCAGCAGCCCGGATCGCCGCAGCTCGCATCGTCGGTGTACATGTTGAAGAAGACCCGGGCTGCCATCGGCCGAGTAGGCGGCGCTCGGGAACGTCATGTCCATCTCGGACGGGACGGTCGGCGGGACGACCGGTCCGCACGGTTGCCGCCGTCGAGGTCCATCGCGAACAGGCCCCACTTCCCGTCGACGCGAGCGCGATACAGCAGTTCGTGGCCATCAGGCGGGCGGAACTGGACGAAGTCCAGCCCGTCCGCCGTGGCGATCGTGTGGCCGCTCCGCTCGCCCGAGCGTCGATCAGGTCGAGCTCGGGCCACGCGACAGATCGTCGTCGCGCAGCCTGTCGACGGGACCGGTGTCCTGGTGGATGAGCGCGACCTGATCGGCCGTCGGGCGTGAAGGCACCCCAGATCAGCATGTCGATCGGCGCGGGCGTGATCTTGTGGAGGTCGGACCCGTCGGTCGCGACCACCCAGACATCGGCCTTCGTGGTGCCGGCAACGTCCCGCGCGAACACGATCTGCGTGCCATCGGGCGAGGTCACCGCGCCCGACTCCTCGTTCTCGGGCCCGCCGACGAGCAGTCGGGTCTGGCCAGTGACCGGGTCGCCCAGGTAGATGTCGCCGTTCGAGGCGTAGGGGATCAGGCCGTTCGCCGCAGGTCCGAACGGGGCGGGCAGCCGGGTCTGATGGGCGCCGACGTAGACGACGGCGGCACCGACGAGGAGCGCGAGGATGACGAGCGCCACCGCGATCGTCCGCCACGGCAGGCGTGGCGCGAACGCGGAGCGGCTGGTGATCTCAGCCATGGGGAGCCACCTTTCGGGGAACGTCCAGCCGGGCCGCTGCCGCTTCCGGGCGGTCTGGCCGAGGACGTCGTCGATGTAGTCGGGGGTGGGACCCGCCGCCAGGTCGCCCAGGATCGAGGGCAGCGAGCGCTCGAGGCGCGTCGGCGTCGTCATGCGACCTGCCCTCCTGGGACCGGCGACGGGCGTTCGGGCTCGATCTCGACGTCGGCTCGCATCGCCTCGAGGGCGCGGTGGAGCCGGGTCTTGACCGTCCCGATGGGGATCTGCAGGGAGGCCGCCACATCGCTGAGGGGCATCCCGAGGAAGTAGTGCAGCACGATGACCGCCCGATCCCGCTCGTCGAGCCGGCGCATGGCCGAGTCCACGAGCTCGCGATCGGCCAGCGACCCGGCCAGATCGGACGGCGTGGGCATGTCGATGGGCGAGAGCTCGACCTCGATGGGGCGCCGTCGACGGCGCCGGACCTGGTCGAGACAGGCGTTGACGGTCAGGCGATGGAGCCAGGCGTCGAACCGCTCGGGGTCACGCAACCCCGGCAGGTCCCGCCAGGCTCGGATGAGGGCCTCCTGGACCGCGTCGCGGGCCAGCTCCGGATCCCGGAGGATGAGGCGGGCGGCCCCGTCCAGCCGCGTGACGGCCCCGCGGGCGAGCTCGGCGAAGGCGTCATGATCGCCCTGCCTCGCCCGGTCCACGAGTCCTCGCTGGTCCACGGTCGCCTCGGATGTCGGCACGGCCGATGTGGTCGTGCTCGACAGGGTATGGCGTCCGCGTCGCGGAATCGGTTTTCGTCGGATACGACGAGACCCCCGGCCGGTGGCCGAGGGTCTCGATGCTCGGCTCTTGAGCGCGACGGGCTAGGACGTCGGCGGCGTGGGCAGCGCGTCGAGGAAGCGGATGCTGTCGAGCACCGACTGGTCGAGCGTGGTCGCACCCTTGATGTCCTCGAAGACCAGGGTGTGGCCGCCCACCTCGGTGATGACGATCGGTCACGGCGTGACCCCGATGCCCGTCGCCCAGTTCCAGCCGGCGTCGGCGTGCTGCGTCCACTGGAGGATCATGTTCGTCTCGCCCGTTGTCGGGATTGGTCCAGCACGGCGGCGGGGCATCAGTCCTTGCCGACGATGTCGACGATCACCGCGCGGTGGCCGTCGATCGTGGACTCACGCTGGTTCGAGATGGTCAGACCCGAGCCTCGCGGAGGAACTGGCAGGAACGGATCGATGCCGCGCTCGAGGACCTTCGTACCCTTGGCTCGTTGCAGTAGTCGTTGAACCCGTCGGGGTCCTGCCAGACCTTGAACGTCGCGTCGCCGACGCTCGGCCGCTGATGACCCCATTGCCGCCCCCGCCGAGCCATGTCCCTTCGGGAGGGTGAACGAGAACATCGGCTCGAAGTTGGCGGAAATGAGGGGGCCGCCGTGGCTGTCGGTCGAGCCGTTCCGGACCCAGGTGCCTGGAGCGATCTCGCCGCGGTTCTTGCAGGAGTCATCGACCTTGGTCATGGTCAGCCAGGCGCCGTCGGCCGAGGTCGACCACTGGTAGTGACCGATATCGCCGCGGTGCAGCCACCGAGCGACCCGGTGGCGGTGAGTTCGATCAGTCCAGGAGCGAGCTCGCGGACGCTTGAGGGCGTCGTTGGCGGCCGCCGGGACCGCCGATCGCGAAGTCCGGAATGGCGGCGTTGTTGTCGAGATGCGCCGAACGTGATCGACTGACAGCCAGTCCTTGGGCGATGGGCGAGTCCCGGAGCGGAGCGAGCCACCCGCCGACGAGGGCGCTCGGCAGGGGGAGCGGGCTCGGATACGGGGTCGCGCCGGGCCCCGGAGTCGGAGTGGACGACGGGTTGCCGACGTTCTGGTTGGAGCGACTGAGGAGGAAGGCGCCGCCGAGGATCGCCACGACCAGGATCGCGACGAGGGCGAGGCGCCGGCCGAGCCGTGATGGCAGGCATGAGGGTGTACCACCTTCCTGGGATCGCCCAGGCGGGCCGCTGCCGTGTCCGGGCGGTCTGCCCGAGCATGTCGATGAAGTAGTCGGGCGTCTGCTCGTCGGCCAGGTCGGTGAAGGCGGCAGGCAGCTGTCGTTCGAGTCGATCGATCGGCGTCATGCGAACCGCCCTTCCGTGGCGACGGCGGCCGGCGAGGTCGAGTCCGCCGTGTCGATCGAGGCACGCATGACCCCGAGGGACCGGTGGAGGCGCGACTTGGCCGTGCCCAATGGGATGCCTAGGGCGTCCGCCACGTCCGGCAGCGGCAGCCCCAGGTAGTAGTGCAGGACGACGACCGCGCGCCACTCGGGATCGAGGGCCCGGAGCGCGCGGTCGAGGGTGTCGCGATCGATGACCATCGACGCCGCGTCCGCGATGGACGGGCGTCGAGGACGGTCAGCTCGACCTCGATGGGTCGACGGCGGCGATGCCTCGCCGCGTCGATGCAGGCATGCACGGTGAGACGGCGGAGCCACGCGTCGAACCGCTCCGGATCGCGCAACCCGGGCAGGTCTCGCCAGGCTCGGACCATCGCATCCTGGACCGCGTCTCGCGCGAGTTCACGGTCCCGGAGGATGAGTCGGGCGGCCGCGTCCAGGCGCGCGATGGCGGCGCCGGCCAGGGTCGCGAAGGCGTCATGATCGCCTCGCTGCGCCTGCTCGACGAGCCTTCGCTGGTCCACGGTCGCCTCGGTGTGGGCGGCTCGGCCATCGTGGCCGGGCTCACAGGGTATGGCGACCGCGTCCGCGGAATCGTTCCCGGTGGCGGACGGTGTGTCGGCAGCATGCATCGACACGCCCGGTCGCCGGCGCCCGGACCGCGTACGATCGATCGACACCGTCGCACGCACCGGAGGACCCACCATGGCGCGTTCGACCACGCGGGTCCGAAGCGGGCTCGTCGGCCTGCTCTTCGTCCTCGCATGCCTCTCGATCACCGTCGGCACGGTCGCGGTCTGGGCGCACCAGACGCTGCTCGTCACCGATCGGTTCGTCGCCGTGACCGATCGGGTCGTCGCCGAGCCGCAGGTCCAGGCCCTCGTGGCCCAACGGATCGCGAGCCAGGTCGTCAGCGCGGCCGACATCCAGGGACGGATCGCCGGGATCCTGCCGGGGAACCAGGGAGTCCTGGCCGCCCCGCTGACCGATGCCATGGAGGGCTTCCTCGACAAGAAGCTGACCGAGTTCTTCGCGACCGAGCGTGCCCAGGCGGCGTTCCAGACGGCCATCCGGTTCAGTCACGAGCACATCGTCACGCTGCTGCGGAACGACTCGCCGTTCGTGGACGTGAACGGGACGACCGCGACCATCGACCTGCTGCCGGTGGCGGTCGAAGGGCTGCGCGCGCTCCAGGAGGAGGGCATCCTCCCCGCGGCGATCACGCTGCCCGACGTGAGCGATCCGGCCGGGCGTGCGGCCGCGATCGCGAACCTCGAGTCGAAGCTCGGTCGCCAGCTGCCTGATGACTTCGCGCTCATCCCGATCGCCGACGCGAACGGCCTCGCCTCGGCCCAGGCCGCCGTGCACGCCTTCGATGTCGTGACGGTGGTGCTCGTGATCCTGGCGGTCGTCTTCGCCGTGGCGACGATCGCCCTGTCGGGCCGCCGCCTGCGGATGGTCGCGCTGCTGGCGATCGGGACGGTGGTGTCGCTGATCCTCGCGCGACTGCTGTTCCGTGCCGCGATCAACGGTCTTATCGCGGCGCTCGCCGTGGGTGATGGCACGACGGCACGGGAGATCATCACCGACCTGCTGTCCGACCTGGCGTCCTGGACGTGGATCCTCGTCATCGTCGGGATCGTCGTGGCCATCGCCGCGGTCCTGGTCGCCCGGCCCGGGTGGGCCCGGTCGGGTGCTGCCGCCGCGAGCTCGCCCACCTCGCCCGACGACGGGATCGGCGCATGGGCCAACGCCCATCGCGACGGGCTCGCCTGGACCTTCGGCGTCCTCCTGACGGTCGTCATCGTGTGGGTCGCGCTGAGTCCGGACCTGGCCATCCTCGTCGGGATCGGCCTGACGGTGGTGGCGCTCGTCGTCGGCCGGCGCGGCGGTGGCGAGCCGACCCCCGGGTCGCCCTCGAGCCCCTCGAGCCCCTCGAGCCCCTCGAGCCCCTCGACCCCGCCTGCCTCGCCCGCACCGCCCGCCCCATCGGCCCCCGGAACCGCCTCCTGAAGCCGGACCTGCTAAGGTGACCGGGACGGTCGCACCGGTCGCGACCGGTGATCCGGAGGTGCGCGATCCTCGCCCGAACCAAGCGGACCCTGCGGCCCATGCGCCCGGTCCTGGCCCCCATCTGGCGCCGCGTCGAGCCGTACGTCGAGCGCGCGGCCCCGCCCGACGCCGCGGCCCAGAAGATGCGAGCCGAGCTGGCGAAGGCGCGCGGCGGGAAGCGACAACTGGGGCCTGACGCCCCCATCCGCCCGATCAACCAGTCCGAGTACGCCGCCATGGCGGCCGAGTATCCCTACTACAAGAATCGCTGGTCCTACCAATCGATGGCCGGTGTCCTGGCCGAGGACCTCATCATTCGTCGCGACCTGAAGACGGCCCTCGAGCTCGGACCGCACCTGCGGCCGCTCATCGTGGGCGCCGACGCCATGGTCCTGCACCTGTCGTCCGACCTGCGCCACGAGGGCCAGGTCGTCGAGCATGACGCGACCGTCGCCCCGTGGCCGGTCGCGGACAAGTCCTACGACCTGTTCGTCGCGCTCCAGGTCTTCGAGCACCTCGTCGGCCGCCAGACCGAGGCCTTCAAGGAGGTGCGCCGGGTCGCCCGGAACGCGGTCATCTCCCTGCCGATCGACTGGCAGATGAAGGACCCGAACAACTGTCACCACATGATCTCGGAAGAGCGGGCGCTCTCGTGGTTCGCCCCCGTCGTGCCCACCCGGATCGTCCTCGGCAACGGTGGCGCCTATCGCCGCCTCATCTTCGTCTTCGAGGACCTGCCGGCCGTGAGTCCCGGCCGAGGCCGTGGCTACTCCCAGCGGAACCAGCGCAGGGTAACGAGCAGGGCCCCGACGGCCCACGCCCCGACCACGAGCAGCGATCGCACGAGGTCGCCACCGCCGCCCAGTGCGGCGCGGAACGCGTCGGAGAGCGCGGCCGCGGGGAACCACCCACTCACGGTGGCGAGCGGCTCCCCGAGGTGATCGACCGGGACGACGACCCCGCCGAGCAACAGGCAGGCGATGAACAACGCGTTGGCGAGCGTGAGCGTCGCCTCGGCCCGCAGCGTCCCCGCGAGCGCCAGCCCGATCCCCGCGAAGGCCGCGGTGCCGATCAGGAGCGTGAGCCCGACGGCCGGCCACGAGGTTTCCGGTGACGGGCGCCAGCCGAAGACGCCGGCGGCGAGCGCGACGAGCACGAGGGCGACCACGACCTCGACGATGAGGACCGTCGCGAGCTTGGCCGAGACGAGGCCGCTCCGGCCGAGCGGCGAGCCACCCAGCCGCTTGAGGACCCCGTAGGCGCGCTCGTAGGCGGTCGCGATGCCGAGGTTGACGAGACCGGCGGCGATCACGGCGAGCGCCAGCGTCCCCGGCAGCAGGACGTCGATCCGTGCCTGGCCGGCGGGCACGGGGACGAGATCGACGGACCCGAAGAACAGCAGGACGGCGGCGGGGATGCCGATCAGGGCGAGGACGTTCTCGCCGCGCCGCGCGGTCAGGCGCGCCTCCATGCCGACCTGGGCGAGCGTGGCGCTCGGCCACGGGGCCGGGCGGCTCATCGGTCGCTCTCGCGGGAATCGTCGCCGACCAGCTCGAGGTAGGCGTCCTCGAGCGACCCGCCGGTCGTGCGCAGTTCGGCGATCAGGCGTCCGGCCCGGGCGGCCCACGCCGCGACCGCCGCGATGCGCTCGGGGGTCGGGACGGGGCCCTCGAGCGTGACGCGGTCCTCGTCGGCCGTGGCCGTGACGCCCGCGCCCACCGCGACCCCGAGGTCGGCAGCCTCGGGCGGCGTCAGCGGCCGGTCGAACCGCACGCGCAGCCGCGGCCGGAGCCCGGCCGCGAGCTCGGCCGGCGTGCCGGCCGCGACGGACCTTCCCGGCGGCGATGATCCAGATCCGGTCCGCGAGTCGCTCGACGTCGGCGAGGTCGTGGCTGGTGAGCAACACGGCGACGCCGTCGTCGCGCAGGCCGGCGACGATGCGTCGCGCGACGGCCCGGCCCTCCGGGTCCATGCCCGCGGTGGGCTCGTCGAGGATCGCGACCTCCGGTCGCCCCACCAGGGCGAGGGCGAGCCCGAGTCGCTGGCGTTCGCCGCCCGACAGCCGCCGGTAGCGGGTCGTGGCCACGGTCCGCAGGCCGACCAGGTCGAGGAGCTCGTCGGGGTCGCGCGGATCGGCATGGAACCGGGCGTACTGGCGAAGACTCTCGAGCGGACGCGCGCGCATGTCGATGCCACCCGCCTGGAGCATCAGGCCCACGCGGGCGCGCAACGTCCGTCCGCCCGTGGCGGGGTCGGTGCCGAGCACCCGGACCGTGCCCCCGTCGGCCGCGCGATAGCCCTCGACGATCTCGACGGTCGTGGTCTTGCCCGCGCCGTTCGGCCCGAGCAGGGCCACGATCTCGCCGGCCTCGACCCGGAGCGACACGCCGTCGACGACGGCTCGTCCGCCGTAACGCTTCACCAGGCCATCGATCTCGATGGCGCCGGTCACGGCGCGATCCGGGCGTACTGGCGCTCGAAATCGGGATCGGTCAGCTCGCCGATCTGGATCGAGCGGATGATCCCGTCGCGGTCGACGAAGTACGTCTGCGGCCGGCCGGCCACGCGGTAGGCGGCCTTGAACGCCTTGTCGGGGTCCTGGACCGTCGGCCATGTCGCGTCGTAGTCGCGGACGAAGTCCTGGGCCGGCGCCACGGGGTCGTCGGTCAGGACGCCGACGACCGCCAGGCCGTCGCCCGCGTGCGCCTGGAGCTTGGTTGCCAGCAGCGGGAACTCGTCACGGCACGGCACGCAGGAGGGTCCCCAGAAGTTGATGACGACCGGATGCCCGCGCAGGTCGGCGAGGTGGAACGGCGCGCCATCGAGCGTCGTCCCCACGATGTCCGGGGCGGGGTCGCCGATGGCGGCCTTCGGGCCGCCCCGGCTCGCGTTGACGAACACGATGACGCCGACGGTCGTGAGCAGGGCGACGGCGAGCGCGAGCAGGATCGGTCGTCGCGGCGTGGGAAGCCTCGCCTCAGTTGATCGTCGCGGTGCCCGTCATGTTCGAGTGGACGGCACAGACGAAGGTGTACGCGCCGGCTGACAGGGCCGGCACCTGGTAGACCCGGGTCGCGACGCCCGGGAAGATGTCGCCGCTGAAGGCGGTGGCCCCGCTCGCATCCTTGATGACGATGTTGTGGGGCGTCCCCGCATCCTCATTGTCGAACGCGATCGTGAACGGCGCTCCAGCCTTGGCCGTGAACGTCGTCTGTTCGAAGGCGATGTTGCGAGCCGTGATCGAGACATCGGCGGCCGACGGCGGGGCCCCGGAACCGGGTGCTGCGGAACCCGGTGCCCCCGAGGCGGGCGGGGCGCCCGATGGCGCCACGGGCCCGGACGGCGCCGGACCGCCGGAGGCGGCGGGCGACCCGGATGGCGTGGCCCCCGAGCCGCCGGCCTCGGCCTTGCCGGGTGGCAGCAGGCCGGTCTGGAGCAGGATCCCGCCGACGAGGACGACCGCGAGCAGGCTGAACAGCAGTGACGGCGTGCGCGGGACGGGGCCCGGGTCGAGGTGGCCGGTCCGGTCCGCCTCGACCATCCGGCGGTACTCCGCGATCGCGTCGACCAGCCAGCCCACGAGCGTGGCGACCAGGGCGACGACACCGGCGATGAGCAGCCAGCCGCCCCACACCAGGCCGAGGAACAGGATCGCCATCCCGGCGGCGCCCAGGATCGGACGGAAGGATGGACCCGGCATGTGGACGCCGGGTGGCGGGCCGTCGTGGACCACGGCTGGCAGTTCCGGCGGCCTGGTCCCGACGTCGTGGTCGTAGATGCGGATGCCCTCGCGCAGCCAGTACAGGAGCGTCAGGGCGAGGGCGACGATGCCGAGCCAGAGCAGCCAGCCGCCCCACACCAGACCGAGGAACAGCAGCGCGGCGCCGATGGCCGCGAAGAACGGGGCGAACGACGGGCCGGGCATGTGGACGCCCGCCGGCGTCGGCTGCGCGATCTTCGTCTTGCCGCGCCGCGCCTTGGGCTGGCGCCGGAACCGGCGGAACGTCCAGATGATCCAGACCAGGATCATGGCCATGATCGCGAGCGGGATGAGCGCGATCAGCGCCCCCCAGTCCGGGATGACCAGGAGCGAGGTGACGTCGAGGACCCACGCCCAGATGGCGTCGAGCACGGCCGGCCTCGGCTAGGCCGCGGCGCCGCGGTCGCCGGCGGTCACTCGCGGGACCCGGCCACCAGGACGTAGGCCATCATCCCCATCGCGACGCCGAGCGCGATGAGCATCGTCACGCCGGCGTAGTCGACGTGCCAGCCACCGTAGGTGGGCAGGAACCAATAGACGAAGCCGATCACGATGAAGAGCACGCCGACCAGGGCGGCGTTCCGTGGGTGCTTCAGGGGATGCACGGCGACCTCCTAGTGCGGCGCGTTGCCGGGCAACAGGTACAGGAGTGAGAACAACAGGATCCACACGACGTCGACGAAGTGCCAGTAGAGCGAGGCGGCCTCGGCGGCATCGTGGTGTTTGGACGAGAACTGGCCCATGATCCCGCGGTAGGTCACCACCGAAAGCATGATCACGCCGCCGAAGACGTGGGCGCCGTGGAAGCCGGTGAGCGTGAAGTAGGTCGTCCCGAAGGTCCCGGACGCGAGCGTCACGCCCTCCTGGCCGAGCATCCAGTAGTCGACGGCCTGCATGATCAGGAAGACCGAGCCAAGGACCATCGTGACCGCGAACGCCCGCACGAAGCGGACGTGGTCGTTCTGCCGGATCGACCAGATGCCCCACTGGCAGGTGAACGAGCTGATGATCAGGAGGATCGTCGCCGGCAGGACCAGCGGCAGCATGTCGACGTGGAACGCCTGGTGCGTCTCGGGGTTGATCGGCGGCCACTGCGGGGCGTTCGCCCGGACGCTGAAGTAGGCCGCGAACAGGCCCGAGAAGAACATCACCTCCGAGGTGATGAACAACAGCATCCCCAGGACGGGGGCGCTGATGCCGCCGGACACGTCGTGGTCGAGCCCGCCGTAGCGGTGATCGCCCTCGGGCGTCGAGTCGGTGACGGGGATGAGTGCGCTGGCGTCGGAGGTCATCGTCGTCGCTCGCTCAGTGCTCGACCGGCGCGCCGTGGCGCGCGTCGAAGAGCGGCCGCTCGGAGCGGATCTCCGGGAGGTGGTCGAAGTTGTACGCCGGTGGCGGCGAGCTCGTCGCCCACTCGAGCGTGTTGCCCTCCCACGGGTCGTCGCCCGCGGGCTGGCCGCTGCGCAGCGAGATGAAGATGTTCCAGAGGAATGGGATCATCGAAGCGGCGATCGTGAACCCGCCGATCGTGGCCACGAGGTTGAGGTCGTTCCAGCCGGCGGTCGCGGAGTAGTCGGCGATGCGCCGCGGCATGCCAGCGAGGCCGAGCTCGTGCATCGGGAAGAACGTCATGTTGAACCCGATGAACATGAGCACGAACTGCACCTTGCCGAGCGTCTCGTTCAGCATCCGGCCGGTCATCTTGGGGAACCAGTAGTAGAAGCCGGCCATGATCGCGAAGACCGAGCCGCCGAAGAGCACGTAGTGGAGGTGGGCGACCACCCAGTACGTGTCGTGGAGCGCGAAGTCGACCGGCACCGAGGCGCTGAACGCGCCGTTGATGCCGCCGATGAGGAACATCGTCAGGAACCCGAGCGCGAACAGGAGCGGCGTCTTCAGCATCAGCTGGCCGCGCCAGAGCGTGAAGACCCAGTTGAACATCTTCACGCCGGTCGGCACGGCGATCAGGAACGTCATGAGGCTGAAGAACGGCAGGTAGACCGCGCCGGTCGTGAACATGTGGTGGGCCCAGACCGAGAAGCCGAGGGCGCCGATGGCCGCGGTCGCGAAGATGAACGCCTTGAAGCCGAAGAGCGGCTTGCGGCTGAACACCGGGAGGATCTCGCTGATCATGCCCATGCCGGCAGGATCATCACGTAGACCGCCGGGTGTGAGTAGAACCAGAACACGTTCTGGTAGAGGATCGGGTCGCCGCCGTTGCGAGGGTCGAAGAAGGCGCCGCCGAGGTTCCGGTCGATGAACAGCATGATCAGGGCGCTCGTGATGACCGGGGTGGCCATGAGCACGAGGACCGAGGTGACGAGCACGGTCCAGACCATGATCGGCATCCGGAACAGGGTCATGCCCGGGGCGCGCATCTTGAAGATCGTCACGAGGAAGTTGATGGCCCCCAGGATCGAGCTCGTGCCGATGAGCACGATGGCCGCGATCCAGAGGTCCTGGCCGGCGCCGGTCGCCGCGAGGGGCTGGTCCTCAGAGAGGGGCGGGTAGCTCGTCCAGCCGGCGGCCGCCGTCCCGCCGGTCAGGAACCCGCTGAGGAGCAGGACGCCGGCCAGCGGCAGCATCCACAGCGAGAGGGCGTTGATCCGCGGGAACGCCATGTCCGGGGCGCCGATCTGGAGCGGGACCACGTAGTTCCCGAAGCCCGCCAGCATGGGGATCACGAAGAGGAAGATCATGAACGTGGCGTGCATCGAGAACGACTCGTTGTAGCCGATGTCGGTCAGGAACTGCAGGCCCGGCACCGCCAGCTCCGAGCGCACCGCGAGCGCCAGGACGCCGCCGATGAAGAAGAAGACGAACGAGTTGATGACGTACATGATCCCGATCTTCTTGTGATCGGTCGTCGTCACCCAGTCGTACAGCCCGCTCTTCCGGTACGTGGTGGCGGCCGGGTGCAGGGTGGTCGTCGCCATGGGGTTCCCTTACTGGACCGTGAGCGTGCCGGTCATGTTCTGGTGGACGAAGCACTGGAACGGGTACGTGCCCTTGGCCAGCGGGCCCACCTGGTACGTCTCGGTGGCGACGCCCGGGAAGATCTTCCCTTCGAACACCACCTCGCCGCCGATCGAGTCCTTGAAGATCTTGATGTTGTGCGGCGTCCCCGCGTCCTCGTTGTCGAACTTGATGGTGATCGGGCTGTTGATCGGCGCCTCGAGGGTCGGCGTCTCGAAGGCGATGTTCTTGGCGACGACCGTGAGCTCCGTGGCCGCACCGGGCGCCGCGCTCGGGACGACATCGCCCGACGGGGCCGCGGACGGCGGGGCCTGTGACGGGGTCGCCGCCGCCTTCGCGGCCACCCACGCATCGAAGGCCGGGCCGGTCATGGCGTGGACGTCGAAGAGCATGAGCCGGTGGCCGGACCCGCACAGCTCGGCGCACTGGCCGCGGAAGGTCTGGCCGGCCTGGTCGTCGCTGACGTTGAATTCGAAGTTGTTCACCCGGCCCGGCACGACGTCGCGCTTGAAGAGGAACTGCGGGACGTAGAAGGCGTGGATGACGTCCGAGGCTGGTCAGGTACAGCTGGATGGGCCGGCCGGTCGGGACGTGCAGCCCGCCCGTCGTCACCGGTCGGCGCGTACTCGATGTACAGCGGGGTCGGGGCGTTGATGGCCGGGTCCTTGCTCGACGGGTCATACGTGGCCGGCATGTAGTCGAACGACCACTGGAACTGGCCGGCGACCGCGCGGATCTTCGTGTTCGTCTGTGCGTTCGTGGCGTCGACCGTGTTCAGCGTCTGCCAGGAGATGACGAAGAGGAAGGCGACGATCAACGTCGGGACGACGGTCCAGATGATCTCGGCCGTCGAGTTGCCGTGGGTCTGGGGCGGCAGCTCGGTGTCGGTCGGCTTCCGCCGGTAGGCGATGATCGTCCAGACGATCAGGCCCTCGACGAGGAAGAAGATCGCGGCCGCGATCAGGAAGACGATGTTGTAGAGCTCGCGGACCATCTTGCCCTGCTCGGTGACCGCGACCGGCGGGTAGAGGCTCTCGACGATCCGCGCGCCGGCGCCGGTGACGTAGAGTGTGGCGACGACGACGGCCGCGGCCACGAGCCCACCGAGGAACACCAGCCCTTGGCGGGTGGGGCGCGCGCCGGGAGAGCTCGACATCCAGTGTCCTCGACGGGGGCTGCCGGCGCCGACCCGTGGGCGCCTCGCCGATTGGGGTTGTCTCGCTTGCTCCGTCACAGGGACGGGCCCGGCCATGATACCCGGAGCATCAGCGCGGCGTGGGCACGGACATCGTGCGACGATGCGCCCGATGCGCAACGCCCGTCTCGCCGTCCGCATCCCCGTTTCCGGCGCCGTCGCGATGGCCTGGCTGGCCCTCGCCGGCCCGACGCTGGCCCATGGGCCGGCACCCGCCGAACCGCCGGACCCGCTGAACCTGCTGTTCGGCTGGACCTTCGAGCCGCTGGTCGCCCATCGGGATCGTGGTCGCCCTCGTCGTCTGGCGCTGGGCCGTGCGGCAGGTCGAGGCCGCCCATCCCGCGAACCCGCACCCGCCCCAGCGGACCTGGGCGTTCGTCGGCGCGATGGTGGCCATCGCGTTCGCGCTCATGTCCGGCATCGACCGCTACGACACGACCCTGTTCTCGCTGCACATGGTCCAGCACATCCTGCTGATGCTCGTCGCGGCGCCGCTCATCGCGCTCTCGGCGCCCGTCACCCTGCTGCTGCGGGTCGCGTCGCCGGAGACCCGCCGGCGCTGGATCCTGCCGGTCCTCCACTCGCGGGTCGTTCGCGTCCTCGCGCACCCGGTCGTGGCATCGGTGATCTTCGCGGTCGTCCTGTGGTCGGCCCACTTCAGCCCGTTCTTCGATGCGGCGCTCGAGCACCCGCTGCTCCACGACCTCGAGCACGCGATCTTCCTCACGAGCGCCCTGCTGTTCTGGTGGCCCGCCGTCGCGCTCGACCCGGCGCCGTACCGCCTGTCGCACCCCGCCCGGATCATCTACCTGTTCATGCAGATGGCCATGAACACGTTCATGGCGATGACCATCCTCGGGGCAGGCGACGTCCTGTATCCGCACTACGCGACGCTCGTCCGGACCTGGGGTCCGACGGCGCTCGAGGACCAGAAGCTGGCGGCCGGGTTCATGTGGATCGCCGGCGACCTCATCTTCATCGGGGCGATGCTCCTGGTGATGGCGGGCTGGCTCCAGACATCCGAGCGGGAGGCGACACGAGACGATCGGCTCGCGGCCAAGGAGGTCGCAGCGATCCGGATCCGCGAGGCGCGGCTGGCCGAGCGGCTGGCCGAGGAACGCGGGGAGGGTCGCCCGACCTGAGGGGTCGGACCGCCGGCGCGACGACAGGCGTGATCAGCCGGCCGGGTCGGGGATCGGGGCGGCGAGGAGTTCCCGGTACCTGTCCGGGTCGACATTCCCGCCGCTCACGACCGCCACGACCGCGCCGTCGACGCCGTGCAGGCCGGCCTCGACGGCATGGAACGCCATCGCGGCCACGGACAGGGCGCCCGATGGCTCGGCGACGAGTCGGCTCTGCTCCGCGGCGAGGCGCACGCCGGCCGCGATCTCGTCCTCGCGCACGGTGATCACCGCGTCGAGGTAGGCCCGGAGATGGGCGAACGTGCGGCGTCCGAGGGCCTGGGTGCGCGTGCCGTCGGCGATGGTCCGGGACACGAGGGCGGCATCCCAGCGGACGATCTCGCCGCGGGCGAGGGAATCCCGGGCGTCCGCGGCAAGCTCCGACTCGACGCCGATCACGCGCGCCGACGGCCGAAGGGCCTTCACGGCGGTCGCGACGCCGCTCGCCAGGCCACCACCCCCGACCGGGACGAGGACGACGGCCAGGTCCGGCAGGTCCTCGACGAGCTCGAGGCCGACCGTGCCCTGCCCGGCGATGATCCGGTCGTCGTCGAACGGCGGGATGATCGTCAGGCCGCGCTCGGCCGCGAGGGCCCTGGCCACGGCTTCGCGCTCGTCGCTCGCCGGGCCGACGGTCACGATCTCGGCGTCGTCGGCGGCCACACGGTCCCGCTTGATGGCCGGCGCATCGTCGGGCATGACGATGACGGCGTGGATGCCCAGCAGGCGGGCGGCCCGGGCCACGCCCTGCGCGTGGTTCCCCGACGAGTACGTGATGACGCCCGCCGCCCGTTCCGCGTCGGTCAGGGAGGCGATGGTGGCGTACGCGCCGCGGAGCTTGAATGCCCCGATCGGCTGGAGCGACTCGGCCTTGAGGAACCATCGCCGCTCGGCCGGTCCGAACGGCACGAGCGGGCTGCGGATCGTGACGCCGCGGAGGCGGTCGGCGGCGGCGCGGATCGCGTCGATGGTCACGAGCGGGGCCTCGCCGGCCGCCGTGTCGTCGGGCCCCGGCTCGGCGTTCGGGCGGGCCGCAGCGTCGGTCGTCGCGTCGGTCGTCGCGTCGGTCATCGCTCGCCGCGGTCCACGGCTCGCTGGCAGTCGATGCAGTAGGCCGCCCACGGCAGGGCCTCGAGCCGGCCGATGGCGATCGGCCGGCCGCAGCGCCGGCACGCGCCGAACGTCCCGTCCTCGAGGCGGGCGAGCGCCGCGTCGACGAGCTCGAGTTGGGTCGTCGCCCGGTCGCGCAGCGCGAGGTCGCGCTGCTGCTCGAAGACCTGGGTCGCGGCCGCGGCCTGGGACCCGTAGGTCATCTGACCCGGCGCGATGATCGTCTCCTCGAGGTCCCCGAGCAGGCGCGCGCGTTCTTCGAGCAGTGCGGCACGGGCGGCCGCGTGGTCGATCGGCTCCATCGGTCGATGCTACGCCGGTGTCGACGCCCATGGGCTCCGAATCGGGTGACGATATACTCCCAGGGAGTACTGAGAAGACACGTAGGAGGAGACCACCGATGGCCATCGAGATCGACCCGGTCTGCGGGATGGAGGTCGACACCGAGACGTCGGACCTCTCGTTCACCTACGAGGACACGACCTATTGGTTCTGCGGCCGGGGCTGTCTCCTCGACTTCAAGGACGACCCGGAGCGCTACGTCGGAGCGGATCGACCGCCCGCGATGTGAGCTCGGCCCGCACGGGTCATCGCGGGTGCATGGCGCGATAAGTCGCAGCTAAGCGTCGCCGGCGAGACTGACGGCCGGCGTCGATATCGGACCGGGCACTCGGACGTGGGGTCACCGTCGCCGTGCTGCGGGCCGGACCGGGCCCGTGGAGGTGCTCCATGCGTGCTCGAGTCCGCCGCGCCGCCATCGCGATGGCGTCCATCGCCCCCGTCGCCGTGTTCGCGATCGCCGGCAATCGCTGGATCGGGTGATGGCCGCGAGGGCCGGCCCCGTCGCGGGGCTAGGAGCGGCCGCTCACGGCTCCCGAGCTGACCCGCGTGGCGATGTAGACCGGGATGACCGACAGCATGATCGCCACGACGCCGGCCACGTTCACGAGCGGGATCTGGTTGGCGAGCCGGAAGCTCTGGAAGATCCAGATCGGCAGGGTCTTGACCCCGCCGGCCGTGAAGAGCGTGACGATGACCTCGTCGAACGAGAGGGCGAACGCCAGGAGCGCGCCGGCGAGCAGCGCCGACCGGAGTGCCGGGAACGTCACGTAGCGGAACGTCTGGAAGGCATGCGCGCCGAGGTCCGCCGATGCCTCCTCGAACGATCGCGAGGTCCGTCGCAGGCGGGCGATGGCGTTGTTGTAGACGAGGACCACGCAGAACGTGGCGTGGCCGACGATCACGGTCAGGATCCCGAGCGGGACGCTCACTGACGCGAAGGTCGTCGCAAGCGCCATGCCGGTGACGATGCCCGGGAGCGCGATCGGCAGGAGGATGACGAACGAGATGCTCTCCTGGCCGAAGAATCGGTAGCGGCTGACCGCGATCGAGATCAGGCACCCCAGGATCAGGGCGACCACGGTCGCGCCGAGTGCGCAGGCGATCGAGGTCAGGAACGCCTGTTGCAGGCCGGTGTTCGCCAGCGCCTGTCCGAACCACTCCAGGGTGAACCCGGACGGTGGCCAGGCGATGGTGCCGCGCGGATTGAAGGCGTACAGGACGATGATGACGAGGGGGACGTAGATGAAGCCGAGGATCAGCGCGGTCGCGATCCGCAGGGCCCATCGGCCCACGCCGCCGTTCACAGGGCATCGAACGCGCCGAAGCGCCGAACGATGAACAGGTACAGCAGCATGATCCCGAGCGGCACGAGCGAGTAGGCCGCCGCCAGCGGCAGGTTCTGGGCGACGTTGACGAAGATGATGTTGCCGATGAACTGGGTCGTCGACACGAGACCGGGGACGATGTAGTCCCCCAGCGTCAGCGAGAACGTGAAGATCGAGCCGGCGGCGATGGCCGGGACCGTCAGCGGGAAGATGACGCGGCGGAAGGTGATCCAGCTCCGGCCGCCGAGGTCCGACGACGCTTCGAGCAGCGACGACGGGATCCGTTCGAGGCCGGCGAAGATCGGCAGGATCATGTACGGCAGCCAGAGATAGACGAACACGATCCAGACCGCGAGGTCGCCGTAACCCGGGCTGGTCAGGCCGAGTGGCTTGAGGACCCAGTCCAGGACGCCGTCCTGGGCGAGGATGAGGCGCCACGAGTACGCCTTGATGAGATAGCTCGCCCAGAGCGGCATGACCACCGCGACGACCATGACCCCGCGGACGCGCGGCGAGGCGATGCGGGCCATGTAGTAGGCGATCGGGTAGGCGAAGACGATGCAGGTGAGGGTGACGAGCAGGGCCATCGTCACGGTCCGCAGGGTCACGACCCGGTAGATGTCCTTGGTCGCGAGCTCGACGAAGTTGTCCAGCGTGAACTGGTGGACGACCAGGGCGGTGAACGGGTCGCGCGACCAGAACGCGTTCAGGAACAGGACGCCGAGCGACCCCAGGTAGACGATGACCAGCCAGCCCAGCGGCAGCGCCAGGAGCAGGGCGAGCCGGGTCCGGGGATGCCGATGCATCCACGCGCGAGAGTCGCCGGACGGGTGATGGGTTCGGTCGCGGGGCGAGGGTCGAGGCGGTCGTCATCGTCGTACCGATACAGCGACCCGGGGACCGCGGTGCGATCCCCGGGTCGTCAGCTCACGCTCGTACGAGATCGCTCAGCCCTTGATCTCGGTCCAGGCGGAGATCCAGTCGTCGAAGCCCTTGCACTTCACGTCGGTGCGGCCGTCGACACAGTCGGTGGTCGGGGTCTGCCAGTTCCAGACGTCCTTCCAGAACGCGTCGTCGTTCGCGTGGAAGATCGTGCAGTGGTTCGGGTCGGTCGTCAGCGCGCAGGACTTCGAGTTGCCCGGGGCCTCGCCGAACCATTCGGCGATCTTGGCGTTGA
The DNA here is from genome assembly GCA_963817245.1 of uncultured Chloroflexia bacterium. Taxonomy (GTDB): domain Bacteria; phylum Chloroflexota; class Limnocylindria; order Limnocylindrales; family CSP1-4; genus SPCO01. Next base: position 27,818 of record CAWFNQ010000004.1, on the reverse strand, counting down.
TCTCGGGCGAGACGAGGTAGTCGATGTAGGCGTACGCACACGCGAGGTTCTTCGTCTTCGAGTTGATCATCCAGGTGTCGGACCAGCCCGTCGCCCCCTCCGGCGGCTTGATGACCTCGACCGGCACCGGCGGGGTCTCGCCCTGGAGCAGGTTCGTGATGATCTGCCAGGTCGTGCCCACCGTCGAGTTGCCGCTCTCGAAGTCGGACTGCTGCTTGGTGTAGTCGGTCCAGTACTGGGTGATGGCCGGCTTCTGCTTCTTCAGCAGGTCCACGGCCGCGGCGAACTGCTTGTCATCGAGGGCGTACGGGTTCTTGATGCCGAGGTCCGGCTGCGTCTTCATCAGGACGACGGCGGCGTCGGCGATATAGATCGGGGCGTCATAGACGCTCGTCTTGTAGCCGTTGGCCGGGTCGAACATCTGGGCCCAGGTCGTCGGCGCCGGGTTCACCTTGTCGGTGCGCCACATCAGCAGGTTCGACCCGCGACCGTGGGGGACGCCGTAGTGGACCCCATCGACCGTGTTGTACGGCTGGTTCTTGAGGGCCTCGAAGATGTCCGGGTAGTTCTTGAAGAGATCGGTGTTGACTGGCTGGACGAAGCCGCCGCGGACCAGTCGCAGGCTCGCGTCGCCGGACGCGGACACGACGTCGAACTGCTCGGGGCTCGTCGAGAACTTGGTGTACGCCTCGTCCGAGGTCCCGAAGATCGTCGGGGTGACCTTGCAGCCGCTCTGCTTCTGGAAGTCGGTCACCCAGTCGACGGTCGGATCGGTCGATCCGTTCTCGACGTAGCCCGGCCAGGCGAGGACGTTGATGCTCTGGCCCTGCGTGCTGCCGAGCGAGGTCGGCAGGCTCGGCGCGGGTGAACCGCTCGCGGCGCCCCCGCCGCTGCTGCTACAGGCCCCGACGACGATCGCCGCCATGGCGACGAGGGTCGCGATCCCGCGAAGTCTCATGGTGCCTCCTCCTCCGGTAACGCCCCATCCGCGATGGAGAGTGCGTGCTGTCGCTTCCAGACCAGGCGGACAGCCTTGCCTTCCTGTGCGAGCGCCTGGGTCGAGGTCGTGGTGAGGTTCTGCTGGGTCACGACCAGGCGTGCCCCGGCGTCGAGGGCCACGACGTAGCGGGTGTCGGGCCCGAGGTAGACGACGTCGTGGATCGTGCCGTCGGCGCCCACCTCGTCCTCGCCGACGGCCGTCCCGGCGGCGTCCAGATGGATCTTCTCGGGCCGGATCGTGAACGTGCCCGTCCGCCCGAGGATGGCCTGGGCGACCTCGCCGGTCAGCAGGTTCGACGTCCCTACGAACCCCGCGACGAAGCGCGTGGCCGGCCGCTCGTAGACCTCGGCCGGACTACCGAGCTGCTCGATACGGCCGCTGTTGAAGACCGCCAGGCGGTCGCTCATCGTGAGCGCCTCCTCCTGGTCGTGGGTCACGTAGATGAACGTGATGCCGACCTGCTGCTGGATCGCCTTGAGCTCGATCTGCATCTCCTCGCGGAGCTTGAGGTCGAGCGCGCCGAGCGGCTCGTCCAGGAGCAGCACGCGCGGGCGATTGACCAGCGCTCGAGCGAGCGCGACACGCTGGCGCTGGCCGCCCGACAGCTGGCCCGGCTTGCGCGCGTCGTAGCCCTCGAGGCGGACCATCCGGAGGGCGTCCCGGACGCGCGTCTCCCGGTCGGCCTTCGGCACCTTGCGGACCATCAGCCCGTAGGCCACGTTCTCGCCGACGGACATGTGCGGGAACAGCGCGTAGTCCTGGAAGACCGTGTTCACGTCGCGGTCGAACGGCGCGACGGCGGTGACGTCCTCGCCGTGGAGCAGGATCCGGCCCGCGGTCGGCAGCTCGAAGCCGGCGATCATCCGCAGGGTCGTGGTCTTGCCCGACCCGGACGGCCCGAGCATCGAGAAGAACTCGCCGTCGCGGACGTCGAGGTCGACGTGGTCGACCGCCACGACGTCGCCGTAGCGTTTCTCGACGCCCTCGAGGCGCACGGCGATCCCGGATGGACGCTCGGTGGCGGCGGCAGTCGCCGCCGGTGTCGCGGTCGGGGTCGGAGTGACCAACGGTTCCTCGTGACGTGGTCGGGCCGATCTCGGATGACGGGTCACGGCAGCGTGCGTTCGCATGGCGCCCATGTCAAGACGACGGCCGGCTCGTCCCGTCACGCGCTCGTAGACTTCGGCGCGATGGCACGTCCGGCACCGCGCGTCAGGCTCCTGCTCGCGGTCGCGGGCCTGGTCGCGCTGCCCGTGCTCGCCGCGGCCTGCGACGCCGGCGCCGCCCCGGCCACGCCGCGGCCCGTCGCGGGGACCGATGCGACCCCGCGCGACGTCAACCTCATCGCGAAGGACTACTCGTTCCTGCCCGCGGTGCTCGATCTCGTCCCCGGCGAGACCATCGTCCTGCACGTCATCAACGGTGGCCTCGAGGTCCACGAGGCCGTGATCGGCGACGGCGCGGTCCAGGGAGCCTGGGAGGTCGCGGAGGCGGCCACCGTCGGCGCCCCGCCCGGCCCGACGCCGCTCGTCTCCGTGCCGCCGGACGTCGCCGGCGTCCGGGTCGTGGTCCGCTCCGGGGAGCGCGTCGACGTCCGCTGGACGGTCCCGAGCGACGTCCCGGTCTCGGTGCCGGCGACCGCCCCGCCCGACCCCGCCGCGTGGGTCGTCGGCTGCCACATCCCGGGCCACTGGGCGCAGGGCATGTGGATCCCCATCCGCTGGGTGGTCGACCCAGCCGCCGGGGCCGCCGCCCGCGACGCGCCCCAGCCGACCTCCGATACCCCGTCGCAACCCGCCGCCTGAGTAGGTCCGGTGGTACGCTCCCCCTCGCACGAGCGGAGGCTCCGTGCTCCATCGACTCGAGGAGGACCCGAATGGCCTACGTGATCGCCGAGCCGTGCATCGATGTGCTCGACATCTCGTGCGTCTCCGTCTGCCCGGTCGACTGCATCCACTACGACGAAGGCGTGGATCGCAAGCTGTTCATCGATCCCAACGAGTGCATCGATTGCGGCGCCTGCGAACCAGAATGCCCGGTCAACGCGATCTTCCCCGAGGAGTCGCTGCCGGCCGAGTGGGCGAAGTACACGCCGATCGACGCGATCTGGTACACCGACAAGGCAGCCGCCCGCGCCATGGTGGACGAGGCCAAACCCTCGGGCTGATGGCCTCGCGGGGCTCGGCCTCAGGCCTCGGGGCGTGAGGGTCAGTTCTCCGTTGAGGGTGCCGGGACCACGGACCGTATGCGCATCGTCTCACTCCTTCCTTCCGCCACCGAGATCGTCTGCGCCATCGGGTTGGGCGAGGAGCTCGTCGGGGTCACCCATGAATGCGACTGGCCGCCCGAGGTCATCGGCAAACCGGTCATGACCCGCAGCGTCCACGATCTCACGGACGCGTCGTCGCGCGACATCCACAACCTGGTCACCGCCTCGATGCACGGCGGCTCGTCGCTGTATGCGCTCGACGAGGAGGCCCTCGCGGCCGCCGAGCCCGACCTGATCCTGACCCAGGAGCTCTGTCGCGTCTGCGCGGTCTCCTATCGCGAGGTCAACGAGGTCGCGCGTGCGATCGACGCCGACATCACGGTGGTCTCGCTCGAACCGACCTCGATCGAGGGGATCCTGCACTCGATCACCACCGTCGGCGCGATGGCCGAGGCCGAGGATGACGCCCTCGACCTCGTCGAGTCGATGCGCGAGCGGCTCGGGGCCGTCGAGGCGACCGTCGGCGCCCGGCGCGAGAGCGGCCGCGCCCCGATCCGGGTCGCCAGCCTCGAGTGGCTCGATCCGCCGTTCGCGGCCGGGCACTGGGTCCCCGAACAGGTCCGCCGGGCCGGTGGCTGGGACGTCCTGGGGTCCGAGGGCGAGCGCTCGCAGGAGACCTCCTGGGACGCGGTCGCCGAGGTGGATCCGGAGGTCCTCGTGCTCATGCCCTGCGGGTTCCACCTGGCCGAGACCGTCGAGGCGTGGGAGACGACGCCTCGGCCGGCGTGGTATCGCGATCTCCCGGCGGTGCGCCGCGGGCAGGTGTTCGCGGTGGATGGTTCGGCCTACTTCAGCCGACCTGGGCCGCGGGTCATCGACGGCATCGAGCTGTTGGCGGAGATCCTCGACCCCGAGGCGTTCGAGGAGATCGCCCCGATCGGGTCGTGGACCCCGATCGCGCCCTGACCCGAAGACCCAGGCGGACATGAGCGACACGATCGGCCGAGCCGCGGGCTGGTAGCGCGATGCCGTTCCGCGCCGATTTCGATTGCCTGTGGTGCGGCCGACCGCACACGTGTCGAGGTCCCGATGACCTCGAGGGGTGGGCACAGCTCTGCCCCGACTGCCTGGGCAAGGCCGGAGACAACGGGTTCCTCCGGGCGCGGCTGCGGACCGCGATCGAGGAGCGGGGCGCCTCGGTGGGCGGCGCCGCGGCTGATGGCGCCGCGGTCGATCCAGCCGCGACGGCCACGCCGGCGCCGACGGATGCGCCCGCGGCCGGCCCCGCAGCCGCCGCGGGCCACCCGACCGCCACCCTCGACCCGGAAGCCGCGCTGCTGCCCTACTACTCCGCCCGCGCGGCCGAGTACGACGACTGGTATCTCCGGCGCGGCCGATACGCCCGGGGTCCGATCCACGACGCCGCCTGGAACGCCGAGCTCGACACGGCCGGCCACTGGCTCGACGGCCTGCCGATCCGTGGCGAGATCGTCGACCTTGCGGCGGGAACCGGTTGGTGGTCGACACTCCTCGCCTCGAAAGGGGAGCTCTCCCTCTACGACGGCAACGAGGCCCCCCTCGAGCGCGCCCGCGAACGCCTCATCGCCCACGGGATGCGGGCGCACCTCCACGTGCGTGACGCCTGGGCGCCGCCGGACCGCGAGGTCGACGCCGTCTTCACCGGGTTCTGGCTGAGCCACGTGCCGCGCGAGCGCCTCGCCGAGTTCCTCGGCGTCGTCCGACGCTGGCTCCGGCCGGGTGGGCGGTACGCCTTCATCGACTCGCGCCCCGATCCGCAGTCTTCAGCCAACGACCACCCGATGCCGACCGACGACCTGTCCGTGCGACGCCTCGACGACGGCCGCGAGTTCACGATCGTCAAGGTCTACTACGAGCCGGCCGAGCTCGAAGCCGCCTTGCGCGACGCCGGCTTCGAGGGGATCGAGATCACGACGACGGGACGGTTCTTCCTGCTCGGGACGGCGACGACCTGACCGATGCGACATCGCGGATGACGCCGCGTCCGCGTGCGATACTCCGGCCGATGTCCCCGCTCGCGAAGGCCACGATCGCGACCGTCGGCTCGGGCGTGATGGCCGAGGCGATGATCGCCGGCATGCTCCGCGGCAAGCTCGTCGGGCCGCAGCAGGTCGTCGCGAGCCACCCGCGCGCCGAGCGCCGCGAGCACCTCGAACGCGAGTACCGGATCCGGACCGTCGCCAGCAACGCCGAGGCGGTCCATGGGGCCGATGTCGTCCTGCTCGGGATCAAGCCACAGATGCTCGGCAAGGTGGGGCGCGAGATCGGCCCGCATCTGAAGCGCGGCCAGCTCGTCCTGAGCGTGCTGGCCGGCGCGACCACGACGGCCCTGATGGAGTTCCTCGGCCACGACCAGGTCGTCCGCAGCATGCCGAACACCCCGGCCCGGCTCGGCAAGGGCATGACCGTCTGGTACGCGACGCCGGCCACGACCGAGGCACAGCGGGAACAGGCCGCGGCCCTGCTGGGTGCACTCGGCGTCCAGCTCGAAGTCGATGACGAGAAGATGGTCGCGATGGCCACCGCGGTGAGCGGCACCGGACCGACCTACGTGTTCCTCGTCATGGAGGCGCTCATCGACGCCGCGGTCCATCTCGGGTTCCCCCGCCACATCGCCCATGACCTCGTCATCGAGACGCTCGAAGGCTCGACCCTCTTCGCCAAGCAGTCCGGGATGCACCCGGCCGAGCTGCGCAACATGGTCACCTCGCCGGGCGGGACCTCGGCGGCCGCGTTGCACGAGCTGGAGTCGGGCCGGCTGCGGACCGTCCTGTCCGAGGCGGTCTGGGCCGCGTTCCGACGCACCGTCGAGCTCGGCGAGCAGCTCGAGCGATCCGCCGCGGAGCCCGCTCCGCCGGCCCGGAGTCGCCGAGTCTCGTGACGACCCTCCGGACCGTGGCGGCGCGCGACCTCCGGCGCTCGCCGCTCGCGGACCTGCGCGCGCTCGACCTGCGTGCCGCGGATCGCGACCTGTGGGCGGATGAGGCCGCCCTCTTCGACCGCATGGTCGCGACGTGGGCCGGGCTCGATGACGCCGCATGGCACCTCCCCGGGGCCGCGCCATCCGACGCCGGCGGCCCGGACTGGTCGCTCGCCGAGCACGTCGGGCACATCGTCGCGTGGCAGGAGCTCGCGATCGACTATGTCTCCACTGCGCTCGCGACCGGACGCTGGCCGACCGATGACGACTACGACGGCGGCGACTTCGACCGGTTCAACGAACGGCTGCGCGAGCCATGGGCATCGATGTCACGCGACGCGATCCTCGAACGGTTCGCGGCGTCGCGCCCGGCTCTCCTCGAGATCGATCACCGGTTGTCGCCCGCGGAGATCCGCGGCGACGAGCCGTGGGGCTGGGTCTACCTGTCGATCCACGGCCACTACCTCGATCACCTCGGGATCATCGAGGGGTGGGCCGCGACGCTCCGCGACCGCCAGATCGACGGCGACCCGTTCGTGGAGGACCCGCGCGCGATCGACCACGCCGACTTCCGGGCGCAGGCGGCCCCGCTCGAGGCCGACTTCGAGGCGATCATCGCGACGATCCCAGCCGATCAGTTCACCCGGAGCGAGGTCACGCCCGGCTGGACGGCCCAGCAGCACGTCGGCCACATCGCGGACTGGGCGACCGAGTGTGTGCGCGCGATCGAGGTCTACCGGCGCCGTGGCCACTGGCTGTCCGATCCCGAGGAGGGGATCGACGCCTGGAACGATCGGATGGTCGTGGCCGCGCGCGGCGAGACGGCCGACGAGACGATGCGCCGCGCGGCCGCCGCCCGGACCGCGCTGTTGGCCGCCGTCGACACCCTGACCATCGATGAGCTGCGCTCGCCCGATGGCTGGAGCTGGACCTACGACTGCTACCACGGCCACATCCGCAAGCACGCGGCCATGCTCGGCCCGTGGGCAGCGATGCGCGCCTGGCCGGGTCCCGCCGACTGATGCCCGCCGATCCGAGCGTGCCCAAGGGGCTGACCATCGAGGCGATCGTCGCCGTCGATTCGCCCCGGGAGTTCCGGCTCCACCCGCGCGACCGGGTCGTGGCCTACACGGCCGAGGCCGCCGGTGCCAGGCAGCTGTTCACGTTGCCGCTCCGTGGCGGCAGCGCCACCCAGATCACCGCGTCGGAGAAGCCGATCTCCGACCCACAGTGGTCGCCCGACGGACGCCGGCTGGCGTACGTGCGCGATGACGAGATCTGGGTCGTCGAGAGCGATGGCTCGCGCTCGACCCGGGTCACCGGCAAGCCCGGCGGTGGACGCTCGCCGCGCTGGTCGCCCGACGGGCATCGCCTGGCGTTCCTGTCGAGGCGGCGCGGCTGGTCGCAGGTCTGGCTCATCGACGCGCCCGTCCCGCGGCGTGGTCGCCCCGCGGCCGATCCCAAGCCGCCCACCCCGACATCGCTGACCGAGGCCGGCGTCGACGTCGACGCCTTCGAGTGGGCGCCCGACGGTGGGCGCCTTGCGATCAGCGCCAAGCTGCTCGACGACGACCCCGACACGTGGCAGATCGCGTTGCTCGACGTCGAGGCGCGCACGCTCGAGATCGTCGCGGGCCGGACGAGCCTGGACGTCGGGCCACGTTGGGTCGCCGACGGTTCGTTGCTGTTCGTGTCCGACGCCGATGGCTGGTTCCAGGTCGTCCGCCGGTCCGCCGACGGCCATGACCGGCTCGTGCTGACGGCCGGAGAGCGCGAGCACGGCGAGCCTGGTGGCGGGGTCGGCTACGCACCGCTGCCGTCGCCGGACGGCCGACGGTTCGTCCACATCGAGGTCGTCGATGGCCAGGTCCGGCTCATCGTCGGCGACCTCGCCGGCGCCGTCGCCCCGAAGCGTGGCCGGGGCCGTCCGCCGAAGATCGCCGCGGACCGTCGACGCCGCCTCGGCCGGGACCCGGATCGACCCGTGGCCCGGGGTGTGGCGGGCCGTCGGGTGGACCGCGGACGGCGCGTGGATCGCGGCGATCGGGGAGAACGAGACGCGCCCGCAGGACCTGTGGCTGTTGCCCGTCCCGGGAGTCGCGGCCGCGGACGCCCGGCCTCGGCAGATCACCGACAGCCGGCCGGCCGTGCTCGCGGCCGCCCTGGGTGCGAGCCGGATCCCGGCCGGTGAGCGTGTCAGCCTGACGGCGCGCGACGGCCTCCGCCTCGAGGGCACGCTCTGGCGGCCCACCGCCGCGACCGGCAAGCGCGGCGGCCAGCGCGTCCCGACGATCGTCTACCCGCACGGCGGGCCGACCGGCCAGGCGATGCGGACGTTCTCGCCGTTCAAGCTGCTGCTCACCGAGGCCGGGTTCGCCGTCCTCGACATCGACTTCCGCGGCTCGACCGGCTACGGCCGTGCCTTCCGCCAGGCCAATCACGACGAGTGGGGCCACAAGGACGCCCACGACATCATCGACGCCGGTCGGTGGGCGCTTGGGCAGCCCTGGTCGGATGGCCGGCTCGCGGTGTGGGGCGCGTCGTACGGTGGCTATCTCGTCCTGTGTGCCCTTGTCGAAGAACCTGCCATGTGGCGCGCGGGCGTCGACCTCTTCGGTGACTCGGAGATCGCCGAGAGCTATCGCCACGGCGACCGCCCCGGCCGGCTCGACCTGCACCGGATGATGGGCTCTCCCGACGATCCCGCCCGCGCCGAGCTCTATCGGCGAGGCTCGCCCGTCTATCGCGCCGAGCGCATCCAAGCCCCGCTGCTCATCCTGCACGGGCGGAAGGACCGGCGGGTCGTCCCGCTCATGACCGAGAAGATGGTCGAAGCGCTCGAGATCGAGGGCAAGACCTACGAGGTCCACTGGTACGACGACGAGGGCCACGGCTGGGAGCAGCGCGAGAACCGGCGCGATGCCTACGAGCGCACGCTGACGTTCCTGCGGACCCACGTCCTCGACGAGCCCCCGACGGAGCGCTCGTCCGACAAGACAAGCGCCTAGAGCGGGCCGCCCGCACGGCCGGCCGCGGGCTCGCGGCCGCGCCGCATCGCCAGCGCGATCGTCGCGGCGACGCCGATACCGATCAGGATGTCGCCGAAGCTGAACACGTTCGCCATCGGCACACCGGCCGGGATCGCGAAGATGTCGGTGAGCGGCCGAAGCGCCGGATCGGCGAGGACCACGCTGTTGGTCACGCCGCCGATCTGGAACCCGGCGCTCGCGAGAGCCGCGGGGTCGGCCGGCATCAGGCCCCCGTTCGCGAGGATGGCGGCGAGGTTGCATCCCGCTCCGATGGCGATCAACCAGACGCCGGGGATCGTGACGTTGCGGATGACGGCCGCGAGGACGACGAGGTTGGAGGCCACGTAGACGGCCGGGACCCACGAACCGACGACGCTTCCCCCCGCGTCGGTGAAGAGCAGCAGCTGGACAAGCAATCCTCCGATCGCCAGGGCCACCCAGTGGAACCGGACGGAGGCCAGTCCCCCGATTCGGCCACCGAGCAGCCAGCCGACCACGATCCCGATCGGGATCGAGGCGAGGATGAACACCCGCGGCTCAGCCGGGCGTGGAGGTCGCGTCGAGCAGGGTCCGCAGCTGGACCACGTGCTCCTCGAGGTGGCCGACGATGAATCGCACCGCTCCGGCCTCGACCGTGAACTCGCCGCGGGTCGGATGGATGCCGACCCGCGTCCGCTCCGCCGGCGACCAGCCGGCCCAGTGGTTCGCGAACGTCGCGCCCAGGGTCGCGACGTCGTCGAGCAGGTCGCCGGTCGGGCGCAGCCGACCCGCCTCGATCTGGGACAGTCGCCGGGTGTCGGTCGCGACTCGCCCGAACGGCACCGGGGCCGAGCCATCGGATGCGGCGATCCGGCTCAGCTCGCCATCCCAGTAGTCGATCATCTCGGCGACGTGGGCGAGGACCTCGGGTGGACCCCAGTGGGTCTCCGGGGCGTCGTCCCAGCGGTCGGCGAGCGGCCAGGGCCCGCCGTCGTGGATCGGACCGCGGAGGCGTTCGAGGTCGGCCAGCGCGGTGGTGAGACGGAGCGAGATCGGGTCGTCATCCATGCCTGGAAGTCTCGCACGCCGGGGGTAGCATGGGCGGCAACATCCATCGGGCGACCATGCGCCGCCCGCCCGCTCGCAGCACGGAGATGCGCGATGACCGAGACCCTCTCGAAGGGCGCGGCCAACCAGGCCGGCGCCCGGGTGGACGCGGACGCCTATGCCAAGGCCGCCGATTTCCTCCCGCTCGACGGCATCGACCACGTCGAGTTCTGGGTGGGTAACGCCCGCCAGGCCGCCGCCTACTACCGCGCCCTGTGGGGCTTCACGCCGGTCGCCTTCAGCGGCCTCGAGACCAAGGTCCGCGACCGCGCCAGCTACGTCATGGTCCAGAACGACATCCGCTTCGTGTTCACGGCACCGCTCACGCCGGACGGCGAGATCGCCGAGCACGTCCGCCTCCATGGCGACGGCGTCCACGACATCGCGTTCGCGGTGGCGGACGTCGAGTCGGCCTGGCGCGAGACCACGTCCCGTGGCGCCGTCTCCGTCTGGGCCCCGACCGAGCTCGACGGTGGCGAGGACGGCGTGCTGCGGACCGCCGCGATCCGGACGTACGGCGAGACGCTCCACGCGTTCGTCGACCGCAAGGACTATCACGGCGTCTTCGCGCCCGGGTACCGCGCCGTCAAGCGCCCGCCGCAGGCCGCCGGCGGGTTGTCACTGCTCGAGGTCGACCATTGCGTGGGCAACGTCGAGCTCGGTGAGATGGACACCTTCGTCGACTTCTACCGCGACGTCCTGGGCTTCGCCCAGCTCATCCACTACGACGACAAGGTCATCCACACCGACTACAGCGCGCTGATGTCGAAGGTCATGACCAACGGCAACGGGCGGATCAAGTTCCCCATCAACGAGCCCGCGACCGGCAAGAAGAAGAGCCAGATCCAGGAATACCTCGACTGGTATCACACGCCCGGCTGCCAGCACATCGCCCTGCGGACCGAGGACATCGTGGGGACGGTCCGCCGGTTGCGCGACAACGGCGTGGAGTTCCTCGGACTCCCACACGAGTACTACGCGACGCTTGCGGACCGCGTCGGCGACGTCGGCGTGCCCATCGACACGCTCGAGGAGCTCGGGATCGAGGCCGATCGCGACGAGGAGGGCTACCTCCTCCAGATCTTCACGCGGCCGGTCCAGGATCGCCCGACGTTCTTCTTCGAGATCATCGAGCGCCATGGCTCGCGCGGGTTCGGCGTCGGCAATTTCAAGGCCCTCTTCGAGGCCATCGAGCGGGAGCAGGCGAGGCGCGGGAACCTCTAGCGGATCGGTGCGACGTGCCCGAGAGCAGCGTTTGTGCCATCTGCCCGGCTGGTTGATCAGCCTGCGCGATCAGGCACTGATGTGATGAACAGACGGTGCATACCGATACATCTGCGATGCATCTCGTGCTCGTACTGGGCCGTCGGCTGCATGTCGATACACGAGGAACGCCCTCTCGCCCTCGCCGGATGTGCCAGTCGTCCGCATCTTGAGCATCTGGCAGATGCGCGGACCGCGAGCACCTCAAGCGGAGCGGAACACCTCGTGACGGTTCGGTAACGCCGGCCCCATAGGTTGGCTGCCGAGGGCATCAACGAGAGCGCGAGGGAGGAAGGGATGGTCCGGACGTACGCGCGGTACGGGTTCGTCGGAGCGGTCTGGCTCTTCATCGCCTGCGCCGTCGTCCAGGTGTTCCTGGCCGGCCTCGCGATCTTCAGCGTACCCGCAGGGGACTTCGCGACCCATCGCGAGTGGGGCTACACGTTCGGCTATCTCGTCCTGGTCATCCTCATCCTCGCGCTGGTGGGGCGGCTGCCGCGGCGCCAGGTAGGGATGTCGGTCCTGCTGCTCGTGCTGTTCTTCCTGCAGTCGGTCTTCGTCGCGATCCGGGCGGACTACCCCTCGGTGGCGGCGCTCCACCCGCTCAATGGCTTCCTCATCCTGTTCGTCGCCATCGTCCTCGGTCGGGACGGCTGGCAGCTGGTCCGCGCCGAACGCGCGGCGCCGCCGCCGGCCTGACGACCGGCGGCAACACGCACGTCGCGGTGGGCGACCGTGCCGACCGCGATGGTCGGCCTACGGGGTGATGCGTATGGAGTCGATCGCGGCCTGCGCTGCTGCGCGGTCCTCAGCCGGCGTCGCGGCATAGTCAAGGAGCACGACGACGGCCGTCTGTCCGCCGACGTCAAGGAGCCAGACCCGCCAGCGGTTCGCCGGGCCGTTCGCATAGAGCCCCTTCGGCTCCGCGAACACGTAATGGTTGCATGAGAGATCCGCTGGCAGCTGGAGATCGAGGCGCTTGCCCGAGTGCCCGGCGAGCACGGTATCGGTCAGGCCGGATACCTGGAGGTCCGCACGTGCGGACAGTGCCGCGACCAGTTCGTCGACGGACGGCCCGCTTGATGCGGGGGACGGCGTGTGGGTCGATGCGTCGCACGGGTCGTCGACCACCTGCGGGTCGTGGTTGAAGGAGATCCCGATCCCGCTCGGAGCGTCTGACAGGTGCGGACCACCGATGAAGAAGCCGCCGTAGCCGGTCCAGCCCTCCGGCGCGGTGATGGTGAAGGCCATCGGGTCGCCTGGCAGCGTTCGGGCCACGTAGTCCCGGGCTTCGAGGAGCCCGTCGGGCAAGGCGAGCGGCGACGGGGACGGCGTCGGGGACGGCGAGGGCCCCGGGACGCCGATCCCCTGACGAGCTGGAAGCAGGTTGTAGCCGATGACGGCGATCAGGACGGCGACCGCCACGGCGGCGCCGATCTTGAGGAAGGGGTTCATGTCGCGGAGCCTCCGTTCGAGGCGCCACCGCCCCCGCTGACGCGTGTGCCCGATCCGATCGGCGACCACGGTCGCGACCCGGTCGGGCATGACCGTCGGTCCGTCGTCGAACCAGGCGACGAGGACGCGCTCGATCTCGGAGCGTTCGTTCATGTGGAGCCTCCGACGGTCGAGACGCGGGATTCGGCATCGAGCGCGGCGCGCATGGCGCGATGGGCGTGGTGGAGTCGAGAGCGGACCGTCCCGGCCGGAACGCCGAGCAGCTCGGCGATCTCGGACGAGTCGTATCCGACGTAGTGGTACAGCACGAGGACGGCCCGTTCGTCGGGAGTGAGCCGTCGGAAGCCGCGGTCCAGCTGGTCCCGGTCGGCCACGCCGATGAGCTCATCGATGGCCTCGGGACCCTCCATGGGCAGGACCCGCAGGTTGCTCGCACGGCGTCGCTCGCGCGACGCCTGGGCGATGCAGACGTTGGTGAGCACGCGGTGGACCCAGGCGTCGAACCGGTCCGGATCGCGGAGACCCGGCAGGTCGCGCCAGGCGATCACCAGCGCGTCCTGGAGGGCATCCTCGGCCCGGTCGACGTCCCGGAGGATCCGTTGGGCGATCGTGAAGAGTCGGTCGCCGCGCAATCGGACCAGGTCCATGAAGGCACCCTGGTCGCCGCGCTGTGCCGCCTCGACGAGATCGCGATCCACCGCTGCACCGTCGTGTGACGTCCGTCGGGGACGTCTTCCGACCCTATCGGTAGATGGTGCGCCCGAAGTGTTCGAAAACGATCGCCGGCGTTCACGTATCGTCCCGGTCATCCGGCCCGAGCCCAGTCAACGACGGCCGGTAGGAGGGAGAACACGTGTACCAGTGGTTCGTCTTCACGCACCTCGTCGGCCTCGTGTTGTTCGTCTTCTGCCACGGGGCATCGGCGTTCGTGACCTTCGAGATCCGAACGCTCCGAGATCCGGAGGCCATCACGAGGCAACTGGCCCTGTCGCAGCAGGCGACCCGGGCGGCCTACATCGGCCTTCTCCTGCTGCTCATCGGCGGTGCGGGTGCGGCGACCCAGGGGGACCTCTGGTCCAAGCCGTGGGTCTGGGGCTCGATCGTCGTTCTCATCGCCGTGATCGTCCTGATGTACGCCGTCGGGGCGAGCTACTACTACAAGCTTCGTGACCTGCTGGCCGGCAAGGACGGCCCACCGATCAGTGGCGACGCCCTCGCCGCCTACCTGGACTCTCGACGCCCCGACCTGCTCGGGCTCATCGGCACGAGCGGCCTGCTCATCCTCGTCGGGCTCATGGTGCTGAAGCCCGGCTGACGGCCGGAACCTGCCCAGGCTCGGGGCCGTCGGGTGGTCGGCTATCCTCGCCGTCATCGTTAGGGGTGCACCGTCCATGACCCACCGCTCCGTCGCGGCCCTCGTCGCCGCGGGCCTCATCGTGCTGTTCGTCGTCGGCGCCTGCGGTTCGAGTTCGTCGACGAGCCTGCCCGGATCGCAGTGGACCGTGACGTCGATCAACGGCAGGACGACCGAGGCGGACGGGACGCCGACGATCGAGTTCGGCGCCGACGGCGATGTCGCCGGCACGACCGGCTGCAACCGCTACAGCGGCAAGGTCACGATCGACGGCGATAGGATCACGTTCGGACAGCTGGCGAGCACGCTCATCGGCTGCGAGGATGCCATCGCGGCGCAGGAGCAGGCGTTCAACGCGGCGCTTACGGGCGCGACGAACTGGAGCGTCGGCTCGAATGGCGACCTGACGATCAAGGGTGCCGGCGACATCGTCGCGCGCCCGATCGAACAGCCGCCCTCCTGAGCGACCCGCGCGATGCGCATCGCGCACGTCCGTGCGACCCATTCCCCGGCGGGGGCTTCATGGAGGTTGGCGGCGGCCCTCGACGCCGGAGATTCGCCGACCCGCTGGCTCGACCTGGAGGTCGCGCGACGCCGGGCGATCGCGGCGCGACCCACGCTCGCCCACGACGCCGTCCTCTTCCGCCAGCCGCTGACGACGCTCGACGACCTTCTGGCCCGCCGGCTGCGTGTCGAGTCGCTGCGCGAGCTGGTCGAGGGGTTCGAAGCGCGCGATGCTGACGACGACGCCGTGCTCGCTGCCCCTGACCTCCGGTTCGGACCCCCGATCCTGCAGCCGCCATCGGTCCGTGACTTCTACGCGTTCGAGGGCCATGTCCGCACGATGTGGGAGCGGCGCGGCGGCGAGGTCCCCGAGGCGTGGTACCGCCTCCCGATCTTCTACTTCAGCAACACGTCGGAGATCCGCGGACCCGACGACCCGGTGTGGGCCCCGGCCGCGTCGTCGGAGCTCGATTACGAGCTCGAGGTCGCGGCGCTGATCGACACACCCGCGATCGACCTGTCGCCCGAGCGCGCCGAGGACGCCATCGGCGGCTTCACGATCTTCGACGACTGGTCGGCACGGGACCTGCAGCGCGACGAGACGACGGTCCGGCTGGGGCCGGCCAAGGGCAAGGACTTCGCCAGCTCGTTCGGGCCGTATCTCGTGACACCCGATGAGCTCGCCGACGCGCGCGCAGGCGCCGGTTACGACCTCGCGATGACGGCCGAGGTCAACGGAGCGGAGACGAGCCGGGGTCGCTGGTCGGCGGTCCAGCACTCGTTCGGGGCGATGGTCGCCCGAGCATCCGCCGATGTGCGCCTGCGCCCGGGCGACCTCATCGGCAGCGGGACCGTGGGTGGTGGCTGCCTCCTCGAGGTCCGCGACGAGACGCTCGGGCGATACCTTGTCCCGGGCGACGAGGTGGTCCTGCGCGTCGAGCGTCTCGGAGCGTTGCGCACCCCGATCATCGCGCGCCCCGGCTGACGGAGCGATTTTCGAACCATCGCGGGCCGGATCGACTCAACGGGGTTGAGCGTCCAGGTCGGACGCATGGAGCGGGAACTGAGCCGTCACCCGCGACAACCCGAGACGACGACCCCGGTCCCTCCAGTCCGGGGTCGTCGGTCGTTCAGTCGCCCGTCTTCGGAGGTATCGAGAGCGCCCAGATGTGACGACGACCGGTGATTCCCTTGAGCTCGTGCTCACCGCGATCCTCGAACTTGATCGCGCCGCCCGCAAGCAGGGCGTGCGTGGTGTCCGAGACCAAGACCTCCCCGCCACCTGCCGCGGCCATCACCCTCGAAGCGAGATGGACGGCCAGGCCACGGATGTCGCCGGGCACCCGTTCCACCTCGCCGGTATGGACCCCCGCCCGGATGGCCAGCCCGAGGTCGGCAGTTTCGGCCACGATCGCGGACGCGCAGCGGACCGCGCGCTCCGTGCTGTCGAAGAGGGCCAGCAAGCCATCGCCCGTGGTCTTCACGAGGCGCCCGCGGTGGCGGTCGAGCTGACGCTGGCAGCGCTCGTTCAGGATCGCGATGGTGTCCCGCCAGCGCTTGTCGCCCAGCCGCTCGGCCATCGTGGTCGAGTCGACGACGTCCGTGAACAAGATCGAAGCGAGGAGTGCGTCGCCGGCCTCGGTCTCGCGGGCGAACGTGCGCATGCCCGCGAAGTCATAGGTGACCCAATCCTCGTCACCGACCACCCACGCGTCGTGACCGGGCGGGATCTCGAAGGCCGACGGGGAAACGATCTCGTACGTCGTCCCATCGTCCATCCGGGCGATGCAGCGCCCGCTGACGCTGACGCCAAGGTGGTGGTACTGGCAGGAGCTAGTGCCGGCGATCGGTCCGACATCGGTGGACCAGCGCCATCCCGGGTGGAAGACGAGCCGTCCGACGACCACGTCATCGAGGTTGTAGATCTCGACGGTGCCGTTCGGGACACGACGGACCTCGTCCGGTTCGCTGAGCGCCTTGGCCTGCAGTCGCGCCATCGGCGCGGATGGTACGCGGCGTTGCATGATGCCGTCATGGCCGTTCGCATCGAACCCATGACGCCCGAGGACTGGGCCGCCGTCCGACGCATCTACCTCGAGGGGATCGCGACCGGCGATGCCACGCTCGAGCGCGAGGCCCCGGACTGGAGCCACTTCGACCACTCCCACCAGCGCGAATGCCGATTCGTCGCGCTCGAGGGCGGGCGGCCTCATAGCCGGGCTGGGGCGGCAGTGCTCGGATGGACGGCGCTGTCGGCGTATTCCAGCCGGCGCGTGTATGCCGGGGTCGCCTGGGAGTCGGTCTACGTCACGGAGGCCGCGCGCGGTCGCGGCATCGGCCGGAGCTTGCTGGAGGCGGTGATCCCGGCCTCCGAGGCGGCGGGGTTCTGGACGCTCCTCGCCGGGATCATGGCCGAGAACGCGGCCAGTCTCGCGCTGCACGAACGCGTCGGCTTCGTGCGCGTCGGCGTCCAGCATCGCGTCGGCCAGGACGCCACCGGCCGCTGGCGCGACGTCGTGCTGATGGAACGGCGGAGCGGCTCGACCGGGACCTGACCCGCCCTCGTCATCCGGTCGGCCGGAGGACCACGACGTCGATCGTGCCTCGCGTCCGCGGACCTCGAGGGTCCGGCGCTCCGCGTCGGGCCGGAGGCCTCCTGCGTCGTCGCGCCGCGGCGACGCTGATCAGGAGCTCACCGGCGGCAGCCGCCGACGCCAGGCGAGCGGTCGTGTTGACCGCGTCGCCGAGCGCGGTGAAGTCGTCGACGGCGCCGGCCGGCCCGGTCGGACCAACGACGGCGACACCCGTGTGCACGGCGGCCCCGAGCGGGATCGGTCCCACCGGCGTCGCATCGGCGCGCCCGCAGCGAGCCACGAGGTCGCTTGCCGCGGCGATCGCCGCGCCGGCATGCTGCGGCCCGGTCACCCCGCCGAAGAACAGGCCGATGACCTCGTCCCCGACGAGCTTGTCGACCAGACCGTCGTGGTCGAGGATCGTCTCGCTGGCGATGTTGTAGAAGTGGACGAGGAAGTCGCGGAACGCCGTCGGCGCCATCCGTTCCCCGAGGCCCGTCGAGCCACGGATGTCGGCGAATAGCAGGCTGACGGGGATCTCGGCGCTCGCGAGGCCGTCACGGACGAATCCATCGATGCAGGCCCGGCAGATCGCCGGGTTGCCGGAGAACCGCGCGAAGCCGAGATGCCTCAGGACGGCGCCGCCCGGTCCCGCGAATGGCGCCGCACACAGCTTGCAGCGGGGCGGAGACGGAAGGCGTTTGAACAGCCTCCGGTTACTCGCGAGCCCGGGGTGCTCGCCCGTCAGGAGCGCCCGGAAGTCCCGCTCTGGCGGTGTGGGTGCCGACACGGGCCGACTGTACGCCGCCCGCCCGAGGACGGCGCGCGCTCGACTGAACGTTCCGCCTCTAGCCTCCCGTCATAGTGGGTAGTCCGGGCCCGATCGAGGGCCCGGTCGACCGGAGGCCGAGGTGGATCGAGACCTCGTCGAACAGGCCAAGCGGGGTGATCGCGACGCGTTCGCCGTCCTGGTGCACCAGGTCAGCGACTCGCTGTTCGCGGTGGCCCAGCGGATCCTGCGCGACCACGGTCTCGCCGAGGACGCCCTGCAGAACGCCCTCGTGCTCGCCTGGCGCCGGATCCCGCATCTGCGGGAACCCGATCGCTTCGAAGCCTGGATCCATCGGATCCTTGTCAACGCCTGTTACGACGAGTCCCAACGGGCTCGTCCGTGGGTCGCTTCCGTCCGCGTGCTGCCGGTCGATGGACCGTCGACGCCGGACGGGAGCGCCTCCCTCGCCGACCGCGACGAACTGGAGCGGGCCTTCCGCCGGCTCCCGGTCGAACAGCGGGCGGTCTTCGTCCTGCACCACTACCTCGGGCTGCCGCTCGTGGAGATCGCCGAGATGCTCGAGATCCCCGCGGGCACGGCCCGATCGCGCTTGCACTACGCCACGCGCGGACTCCGCGACGCCCTGCTGGCCGACGCGGAGCCCCTCGTCCAGGGAGGACGTCTCGCATGACCGACGACGATCGCTCGCTCGAACGCGCCGCTCGGTCGTGGCTCGAGATCGGCCCCGCCCAGGCGCCTGCGCGCGCCGTGGAGGCGGCCCTCCTCCGCATCGAGACGACTCCCCAAGAGCGGGATCTGCGGATCCTGCGGAGGTTCACTCAGATGTCCATGCCCGCCCGCCTTGCGACGGCCGCCGTCATCGGCGTGCTGGCCGTCGGCGGCGCGTTCTACCTCTTCGGCAGACCCCAACAGAACATCGGCGGGCCCGGCCCGTCGCCGAGCGCCTCGCCAACGGCGTCGCCGACGGCATCGGCGGCGCTCGTCTCCGCCCCGGCGCCCGATCGCACCTGGGGCGACTGGCAGGCCGTCCTCGACACGCCGCTCACGGGCGTCCCGGGGTCGAGCGGCCCCATCCAGCTCTCGATCGACGTGGCCGGACGGCGCCAGCTCCTGGATCCAGACCGAAGCCGGCGATCAGATCCTCATGAGCGATTCGGTCGCGGCGCCGGCGGGCGAGATCGACTTCGTCGCCTCCGACGGGAGCGTCGGTTGTCAGAAGGGCGACCTCGGTCGCTACTCGTGGAACCGGTCATCCGACGGTCTCTTCCTGACCCTGACCGCCATCGAGGACGCCTGCGCGGCCCGCGCGGAGGCGTACTCGCGGACGTGGGTCCACTCGCTCAGCGCCGTGAACGACGGCGGACTCGGTGTCTACCCGTCCGACCGCTGGCTCCAGATGACCCTGCCGTCGATGCGCTGGGCCCTGCACGACATCGACCTCCACACCTACGACGACGCGGCGATCCGTCGATCTCCTTCGTCGCGATCAAGGACCCGGTCGGCTACGACCAGCCGTGCGGGGGAGGCGGCCGCGCACCCGTCCCGGGGTCGACGGTGCGGCGGCGCCGCGTCGGTCGCCGCCTACGTCGACTACCTCCGCGCACGGCCGGGGTTCGATGCGACCGTCACGGATACCCAGGTCGATGGTCACCAGGCGGTCCACGTCGCAGCTCACACCGAAGGCGTCGTACGAGTGCCCGTCACCGAACTACGCGCTGTTCCAGGACGGCGCCGAGCGGGACGTCACCCCAGGGATGCCGCATTCGCTGTGGATCATCGACGTCGACGGACCGACGTACATCGTCTGGTACGAGGGCGAGGGCGTGACGGCTGCCGATGAGCAGGCGGTGATCTCGTCGCTGAAGTTCCTCGACAAGCTGCCGACGCCCTAGGGACCGGGCGCCTGCCGCACGACTAGACTGGCCTCCTCGAATCGGGGAGGCCAGTCGTTTCGATGTTCTACGTCGCCCGCGGCAACGTCCCGCCGAAACGGCACACGCAGCACCGCGCCCCCGACGGCTCGCTCTATGCCGAGGAGCTGTTCGGCGTCGAGGGCTTCACAGGCCGCAGCTCGCTCCTGTACCACCTCGTGCCCCCGACGCGGACCCACAAGGTCGAACCCGTCGCCGATGGCCCGGCCCCCCTCGAGGAAGCCGACGACGGCTACCACCACCACCGCCTCATCGACTCGGGCGCGGTCCCGCCGAACGGCGACGCGATCACCGGCCGGATCCCACTGTTCTTCAACAGCGACGTCGTGATGGGCGTCGTCCGGCCGGCAGCGCCGATGCCGGACGACGTCTTCTATCGAAACGGCGAGGGCGACGAGCTCCTGTACGTGCACGAGGGCTCCGGGCTGCTGGACACGGTCTTCGGCCCGATCCCCTACGGCCCGGGCGACTACCTGGTGCTGCCGATCGGCACCACCTGGCGACTCGAGCCGGACGCCGGCGTCGACCAGCGGATGCTCTACCTCGAATGCCCATCCGAGATCGAAGCGCCCAAGCGCTACCGCAACGACTACGGCCAGCTGCTCGAGCACTCGCCGTTCTCGCAGCGCGACATCCGGGCGCCCGGCGAGGCGCCGCCGCGGACGGACGAGGGCGACTTCGTCGTCCAGGTGAAGATGCGCGGCCGCCTGACCGCCTATCACTATCGGAGCCACCCCTTCGATGTCGTCGGCTGGGATGGCTACTTGTGGCCGTTCGCGTTCAACATCGCCGACTTCGAGCCGATCACCGGGCGGATCCACCAGCCGCCGCCGGTACATCAGACCTTCGCGGCGCGCAACTTCGTCGTGTGCTCGTTCGTGCCGCGCAAGTTCGACTACCACCCGCTGGCGATCCCGGCGCCGTACAACCACTCGAACATCAACTCGGACGAGGTCATCTACTACGTGGCCGGCAACTTCATGAGTCGCCGCGGCGTGGGCATCTCGTCGTTCACGCTCCATCCGGCGGGGATCCCGCACGGGCCGCATCCGGGTACCGCGGAGGCGTCGATCGGCAAGGAAGCGACCGAGGAGCTCGCGGTGATGGTCGACACGTTCCATCCGCTCAAGATCACGCGCCAGGCGGCCGCTCTCGAGGACGCCCGTTACCCGTATTCGTGGCTGCCCGCCGAGGACGCCTCCGGCGAGGCCCGCGAGCTGCGCGAGCGCGGGCCGGAGGCGTTCCCGGACTGACCGAGGGGTGCGCTGATGGAGGAGCGCTGATCAGCTGCCCGTCGGGTGGATCTGGATGGAGTCCAGGATCGCCTGGATCTCGGCATGCAGGGCGGCATCCTTGACGACGGGTTCCTGCGCGTCGATGACGACGCGGGCGCCGTCGACGTTCAGGATCCAGACTCGATCCTGTTGACCAGGGCCGATCCCGTCGACGGCACCGAGCGGGAGCTGCCACGTCGGGTACAGGCCGTCGACGGTCCGGGGCTGCACGTCGCGCTGGCGGGCGCCGTCAGCGTCAGTTGCTTCGCCGCCTGGCCACCGATGGTGCCCTTCACCGGCTTCGTGGGCTTGACGTTGGGCATCTTGGCCAGGGCCGCCGCAAGCGCGTCGACCGAACTCCCGGGCCGCGGTGACAGGAACCCCTTGTCGCTGTGGCACGGGTCGACGTACACGTCGTCGAAGATCGTCAGGTTGATGGCGCCGGGTCCAGAGGAGCGCTGAAGGAACACCGCATATGGCCCGCCGACATTCCCGGACCAGCCGTCGGGGATCGTCATCGTCATATGGACCGGAAAGGGATCGAACGCCGTATAGGTCCCGGCCGCCAGCGGGGCCGTGGTCTCCCCGACGCTGAGCGCGCCCGGTGTGGGTGAGGCCACCGGCGTCGCCGAGGCCGTCGGTGTCGGCGTCGGCGTCGGGGCAGCGGTCGGCGACGGGGTGGCCGTCGGGGCGGCGCTCGGAGCCCCGCCGATGCCGTTGTCGGACCCACCGGGGCGCAGCAGGAACGCGCCGCCGAGGAGGATGGCGATGACCGCCACCGCCCCGATGGCGACCTTGGACGTCATGGTCATGATGGGGAACCTCCACGGCCCGCTCCAGGCGTGCCGTCGTCGTGATGTCGTTGGCAGGGCGACGACGATGGCGCGGCGGGTCTGGTCGGGGAGCCGGGTCGGTCCCTCGTCCAGCCAGGCGGCCAGGATGTCGTCGGGATCACGCGGAGTCGTCATGCTGGTCGTACCTCCGCGGGATCGATCTGGCTGTCGGCGACGATCGCCGAGCGCAGGGTTCGGGTGGCGTAGTGCAGGCGGGACTTCACGGTCCCGACCGGGACGCCGACGATGTCGGCGATCTCGGTCAGGGCCAGGCCCGCGTGGTGATGCAGGACGAAGACCGTGCGATGGTCCGGCGAGAGCCGGGTGAACGCGCGATCGAGCGTGTCGCGGTCGTCGACCGAGACGGTGGTGTCGGGCCCGCCCGGTCCGTCGACCGGCAGCGCCCGGATGCGAGTGGTCCAGCGCCGATGCCGGCGCAGCTCCTCGTGACAGGCGTTCACGAGCAGCCGATTGAGCCATGGTCCGAAGCGCTCGGGATCGCGGAGCCGCGGCAGTTCCCGCCAGGCGAGGAGGAATGCCTGTTGGACGGCGTCCTGGGCCCGCTCCGCATCGCGCAGGATCCGATAGGCGATGGCGTAGCATCGGTCGCCGTCCAGGTCGACGAGCTCGGTGAAGGCGACATCGTCGCCGTCCCTCGCCCGTTCGACCAGCCTCGTCCGCATGTGCGGTCACTCCCGATGGCACCCGAGTCCGGGCGCTTCACCCCATACAGATGGTCGCACCGCGACGAAAGGTTCACACACGTCGGAGTCGACGCCGCGGCGTCGGCGACTCGCCGTGAGTCGGCGCGCGTTGCCTGCCGGAACCGGACCACGGGTCGTCGCCTGACGGGACCTGTTGGTGGGTACCCGGAGGCGAGCCGAACGGTCACCATCGGGGGCATGACGGCCAACGCCGCGGTCCGCCGCGCCCTTGCCCTCGTCGCGATCGGTCTGATGGTCTCCGCGCTCCTGCCGCTCGGCGTGACGGCCGCGACCGACACGGACGGGGACCGGCTGCCCGACACCTGGGAGCGGGACAAGTCGCAAGACGAGTCCGACCAAGGCCGACACCGACGGCGACGGCCGGCCCGACTGGCGCGAGGACCTCGACGGCGACAGCCTTGACAACCAGTACGAGTACCTGGCCGGCACCAACCCGCGCAAGAAGGACACCGACGGCGACGGCATCAGCGACGGCCGCGAGGACGCGGACAAGGACGGCCTGACCAACCGATACGAGCAGACCTACGGGACGAATCCGCAAGCTGGCCGACACGGACGGCGACGGGTATCGCGACGGCACCGAGCTCCGCGCCCGGACCAACCCGAAGGACCCGGCGAGTCATCCGGCACCGCAGACGAACCCGGGCGGCTCCCCGACCGTGGCCGGCGCACCCGACTGCCCGGTCTTCCCGACCGACAACGTCTGGAACACCCGCATCGACGACCGCGATCCGGCCTCGAACTCCGCGACGATGATCTCGACGATCGGCCTTAGCCGCGGCCTGCACATGGACTTCGGCTCATACGCCGGCTACGGCATCCCGATCAACGTGGTCGGCAACACGACCCCGGCGGTGAAGGTCACGTTCGATTACGACGACGAGTCCGACCACGTCCTGTATCCGATCCCGACGAGCCCCAAGGTCGAGGGCGGCTCGGACCGCCACATCCTCATGATCGACAAGGACCTGTGCCGGCTGTACGAGCTGTACAACGCCCGCAAGGTCAACGGGGCGTGGTACGCGGGCAGCGGCGCGATGTGGGACCTGCGCTCGAATGCACTCCGGCCGGCGGGCTGGACCAGCGCCGACGCGGCCGGCCTCCCGATCCTGCCCGGACTCGTCCGCTACGACGAGCTGACCGCCGGGACCATCGCCCACGCGCTCCGCTTCACGACGAACCAGACCAGGACCTCCTACATCTACCCGGCGCGGCACCAGGCCGGCGACTCCTCGTCGGCCTCGCTTGCCGCCGATGGGCCTGCGGGTCCGCCTCAAGGGCACGTACGACACGTCCGGGTTCTCGCCACAGGCCCGGGTCATCGCGGTCGCGCTCCAGCGCTACGGGATGATCCTCGCCGACAACGGCTCGCCGTGGTACATCACCGGCGCGAGCGACCCGAACATCGACGATGACGTCATGCACGAGCTCGACGTCATCACCGGCCATGACCTCGAGGTCGTCGACACGAGCGGGTTGGTCAACGGGCCGTAGCCCGGGATCGGTCGCTCGCGCACCCGGACGGCGCGCCGCGG
The DNA here is from genome assembly GCA_963817245.1 of uncultured Chloroflexia bacterium. GTDB lineage: Bacteria > Chloroflexota > Limnocylindria > Limnocylindrales > CSP1-4 > SPCO01. Next base: position 3,295 of record CAWFNQ010000004.1, on the reverse strand, counting down.
CAGGCGTCATCATCGGCGCATGACGACCCTCCGCGAGCGCGTCCTCGCCGGCGAGACCACCTTCGGCACGTGGCTGTCGCTTGGTTCACCCGTCGCGGCGGAGATCGCCGGCCAGGCCGGCTTCGACTGGCTCGTCGTCGACACCGAACATGGCATGTCGACCGAGACCACCCTGCTGAGCCAGTTCTACGCGGTCGGCACGACGGCCGCGACCGCCCTCGTCCGCGTGGAGCGAAGCGATCGCTTGCGCATCTCGCGCGCGCTCGACATGGGCGCCGGCGGCCTCGTCATCCCGCAGGGTGGAGTCGGCCGCGGATGTGGCCCAGGCCCTGACCTGGATGCGCTTTCCGCCGGAGGGGCAGCGCGGCGTGGCGCTGGGCATCCGCGGCCAGGGGTTCGGGCGCGTGGGCCATGCCGAGATCGGGACGTTGAACGACGTCGCGCTCGGGGTGTTCCAGATCGAGAACCCGGCGGCGGTCGCCGACGCGGATGCGATCGCGGCCCAGCCAGGCGCGGATGTGCTGTTCGTGGGTCCGGCCGACCTGTCGCATTCGCTCGGCGTCCCGGGGCGCTTCGACGACCCGACGTACCTCAAGGCCATCGACGCCGTGGTCGCGGCGTGCCGGGCGCACGGCAAGGCGGCCGGCATCCTGCTCTACACGCCCGACGTCATCGCGCCGCACCTCGAGCGCGGGTTCCGGTTCGTCGGCCTCGGCTCCGACGGCGGGTTCGTCATGAGTGGCGCGAAGGCGATGCTCGCCGCCGCGGGTCGCGGCTGACCGGACCAGACCCGCCGGCTACTCGTCCGCGAGGCGGACGCTCGGGACGTTCGCGCTGGCCGACATCGGCCCCGTCTGGGCCAGCAACACGCCGGCGATGATCATCGCCCCACCGACCAGCTGGATCGGCGTCAGCGTGAAGCCGAACAACAGGAACGCGAGCGCGATCGTCCAGATCGGCTCGACCGTACTGATGATCGCGGCCTGGGCGGCGCCGATCCGCTGGGCGCCCCCGTAGAAGGCGAGGATCGCGACGAACGTCGACACCACGCCGACGCCGACGAGTCCGACCCATGCCTGGCTCGGGATCTGGGCAGGCAGGACCGGGCGAGCGGAGACCAGGCTCCAGCTCCAGAACACGGCCGCCGTCGCGGTCATCATCAGCGCCGTTGCCGCGGATGCCGCCGCGCCCTGGCCGGCGTCACGCCCGACGTTGCCGCGTCGTTCCCCGGACAGGCGCGCCGCCAACAGGATCCAGCCGGTGTAGATGACGACGGAGGCCACGCACAGGATCAGCCCCGAGACGGGCGGCGCGTGAGCCGGATCGATCCCGCCGATCGCCAGGCTGACGCCCACGAGCGCGATCCCCAACGCGGTCCACGCTCGCCGCCCCTCCAATCGGCGGCCCACGCGGAGCGAGGCCACCGCGACCAGGGCGGGGTAGGTGAAGACGATGAGCCCGGCCAGGCTCGGCGAGACGGTCTCGAGCGCCGCGTAGTACGTGCCCGAGTTTAGCAATACGTTCTGTTATGTTGCCTGTACTTGGTTCAGTTGCATCACTTCGCCGACACTCCAGGCCCACCAAATGCCACGACCTCGACCCGCGTGGCGCCCTCCGGCGGCGTGAACGCGAAGATCGCGTCCGGCAACTTCGCCTGGAGGTTCCACTTGCGGATGGTCACCGAGTACTGCGGGACCTCGTCTTCGGTCTTGTAGGTGATCACGAGCTTCCGGGGCAGCGGCTCCTTTCCGGCATCGATCCAGAATCTGCCAGTCGACGGTCGCCTGCTCGAACGACAAGTGGTGGCACGGCACGCCTGCCGCGTCGTGGATGCCGAGGTAGACGCCACGCTGCACGGTCTCCATCAGTCGCGCGTAGCTGTCGGCGTAGAGGAAATCCGCGAGCGGGATGACGGTGCCGGTCTGCTCGAAGACCCAGTCCAGAGCCTGGTCGACCGTTGGCGGTACGGCGCCGCTCGTCCACACATTCTGCTCGTGGTCGACGGCTGCGAACACTTTCCCGTCGTACCAGAACGATCGGTTCAGCGCATCGCCCGCGGCATCGCCGACCAGGCGGTCCGGCCGTCGCATCGCCACGCGGCGCAGGTTCGTGAGCTGCCGCCTGGGACTCTGTTCCGGCACTTCGTCGTACACCTCCTCGGCCTCGAGGGCAAACGCGGCCACGCGGGCGAGCCGCTCGCTCATCTGCCTCATCAGCTCGTCTGCCCGGGGATCGACGAGGCGCGACCCCGGCGCGAGTTCCGGCTCGATGAGCGGAGCGGGCGGCTCGAGTGCCGCGGCCTGTGGTGCGCTCCCGCGACAACCCGAAGCGGTGATCGAGAACAAGCCAAGCGCGATCAAGTGGCGAATCATGTGGCCCTCAAAACCTAAACCCGGACCCAACCACGGATCCCTGTGTCAACACGTCGTACCAGAACTGCTCGTGGCCGCACCGAGGGTTAGAACGCGGCGACCCGTTCCACCAGCCAGAAACTCGCGAGGGCGCCAATGGCATACGGCCCGATGCGCCAGAGCCAGGCCGGCTGCGAGAATCGAAGCCGTTGTCCCGCGCGCCAGCCAACTGCCATCACGGCGAGCACGGCTCCGACGAACACCAACTGCCCAATTTCCACGCCGACATTGAAGAACAGCAAAGCGACCGGAATGGACGACTGCGGCAAGCCGACCTCCGCAAGCGCACCGGCGAACCCCAATCCGTGCATCAGCCCGAACGTGAAAGACACGGCCCACGGCCAGCGTGCGGTGATCCCGGGCCGGCCACGGTGGACCTGGACAATCTCGCGCGCGACAAAGAGAATGCTCAGCGCGATGCACGCCTCGACCGGTGGCTGCGGGACGTGGACCCAGCCGAGGGCTGCCGCCGTCAGCGTCAGACTATGCGTCGCGGTAAACGCCGACATCGTGGCGACGATTCGGCGCCAGCCACCGACGAGGATCAGCATCCCGAGGACGTACAGCAGGTGATCGAACCCGGACAGGATGTGTTCGATCCCGAGGATCGTGTAGGTCCTGACCACTTCCAGTCGACCAAGGCTGGGCCTGCCGACGAAGCTGGGGTGCACCGGCAGGATGCGCTCGAGTTGCACAGTCCCGTCCAGGCGCACGAGCCGCGCCAGCACGTCGATCCGCGTTTCCGAGAGCTGCGAGAAGAAGATGGCCTTCCCGTCGAGCCCTTCCGGCACACGAATGCGCCAGCGCTGCACCGTGATTCCCGCGAGAACGTGCTGCGCACCTCGGTCAGCGCCTCGGTTCCGTCGGGGAACTGCGGCTTCACC
>CAWFNQ010000003.1:0-154973 GCA_963817245.1 uncultured Chloroflexia bacterium | reverse complement strand
ATGTGATTACGTCAGGTGACGCTGAGCAGCGCCTGGGCGCATGGCAGGCAGACGCGGCCGGCGCGCAGGAGCCGATCGAGCGGGACCACCAGCTTCTCGGCCTTTCCCTCGGCGAGCATCGCGCCACAGGGGGCGACGAAGTGTTTACCGTCACGCAGCTCGACCAAGTGCCAGACGTCATCCGGGCCCGCCCGGAACAGCGTCACCTCGCCGGCCGCATCGATCATGCGCAGATGATGACCGCGGCCGGCGGTCGCCGCGCCAGGCCCACGGGCCACGAGACACGCAGCCGTCGCGCTGTACCTGGCCTACGCGGAAGCCGGCCTCGCCTACGGCGTGGACGCGGTCATCGAGAAGACCGAGGTGGTCGCCCACCGGCCCGCCCTCCACTACCTGCTCGGGTAGCTACCCGGCCCCCCTTCCCGTCGGGCCGCGACCCGGACACCCCGACCGACGGATCCCACCCGGATCCGTCGGTCGTTCGATTCCCCACGTACCATCTCCGAGCCACGATCCCGCGCGGGTCGTGGCGTCGTGATGCCAGCCAGCCCCCGGAGGCTCGATGTCGGCGAAGCCGAGCGACCGCCCGCGACCGCCCAGCGTCGATGCCGTCGTCAACGCGGCTCGCGCCGTGGTCGATGGCGAGCGATCAAGGCTCGCGGCCGGCGGGGCCGCCCGGTCGCTGGACGAGCTGGGGGTCGATGTCGCAGCTCGCATCGACTCGTTCGGCGACGCCGGGCCGCTCGCCGTCCTCAACGCCACCGGCGTCATCGTCCACACGAACCTGGGTCGCGCACCCTGGGCCGCGGCAGTGGCCGGCGCGGCGGCTGAGCTCGCGAGCCGCTACCTCCTGCTCGAACTCGATCGCGGGACCGGCCGACGAGGCGCGCGGGTGCGGACGGCCGAGGAGCACCTGGTCGCCCTGACCGGCGCCGAGGATGCGTACGTCACGAACAACAATGCCGCTGCCCTGGTCCTGGCGGTCGGGCTGGCCGGCCGCGGCGGCGTCGTCGTCTCGCGCGGTGAGCTCGTCGAGATCGGCGGCGGCGTCCGGATCCCCGAGATCATCCGCCGAGCCGGCGCGAAGCTGATCGAGGTGGGCACGACGAACCGGACCCGCGCCGCCGACTTCGAGGCGCCGCTCGCCGAGGGCCGTGCCCGGGCCGTGCTTCGCGTCCACCCGTCCAACTTCACGATGGCCGGGTTCGTTGAGACACCGGACCCCGCCGAGGTCGCGGCCATCGCGCACCGGCACGGGGCGATCGTCATCGACGATCTCGGCTCGGGCGCGCTCCTCGACACGGCGGCATTCGGGCTGGCCCACGAGCCACTCCCCGGGGAGCGGCTGGCGGCCGGGTCCGACGTCGTGACGTTCAGCGGTGACAAGCTGGTCGGCGGTCCCCAGGCCGGGCTGATCGTCGGTCGCGGCGACCTCGTCGCCCGGATGCGGCGCGACCCGCTGGCCCGCGCGATGCGTCCCGACAAGACGACCCTGGCGGCCGTCGCCCTGACCCTCGGCCTGTACCGCGCCGGCCGGGCCGTCGAGGTCATCCCGGTCTGGCGGATGATCGCGACCTCGTCGGACGAGCTGCGCGCACGGGCGGTGTCCGTCGCGTCCCGGATCGGCAAGGCCGCCTCGGTGACCGAGACCCGGTCGACGGTCGGTGGAGGCTCGCTGCCGGGCGAGACGCTCGCGTCGTGGGGCATCGCCCTCGCGGCCGGTTCGCCGACCAGGCTGGCCGCGGCGCTGCGTGCCGGCTCGCCGGTCGTCATCGGCCGGATCGACGCGGGCCGCCTGGTGCTCGACCTGCGGACCGTCGAACCGGCACGGGACGAGGACCTGGCGTCGGCCGTGGAGCGGGCACTCGCCGGTCACCCATGACGGTCGTCGTCGGGACTGCCGGCCACATCGACCACGGCAAGACGACGCTGCTTCGCGCCCTGACGGGGATCGACGCGGACCGGCTCCCCGAGGAGCGTCGCCGCGGGATGACCATCGATGTCGGCTACGCCCATCTCGCCTTCGACGACGGCCTCGAGCTCGACTTCGTCGACGTCCCCGGCCACGACCGGCTCGTCGGGAACATGCTGGTCGGAGCGGGCGAGATCGACGCCGCGATGATCGTCATCGCGGCCGACGACGGGCCGCGGGCCCAGACCATCGAGCACCTCGCGCTCCTCGACGCCCTCGGGATCGATGACGGCCTCGCGGTGGTGACCAAGGCGGGCCTGGTCGAGCCGGCCCGAGTGGACGAGGTGGTCGACGCCGTCCGCGGCCTGTTGGCGGGGACCAGCCTTGCCGGATCGCCGGTCCTCGCGGTCGACTCGGTGTCGGCGGCCGGCGTGCCGGCGCTGCGCGCGGCCCTGCGCGTCCTGGCCGACCGGGTCGGCGCTGCGGTCGAGCGCGATCACCCGGGGCTCGGGTCGCGCCTCGCCGTCGACCGTGTCTTCACGGTGAAGGGTCGCGGGCTCGTCGTCACCGGTACGCTCCGCGGCGCCCCGCTCGAGCGCGGCCAGGTGCTCGCCGTCGTCCCCGGTCCCGGGTCGGCTCGCATCCGCGAGGTCCAGGTCCACGGTCGGGCCGTCGACGCGGCGCCGCCGGGACGGACCGCGCTCAACGTCGTCGGCGTCGGGGCCGACGAGATGCGTCGCGGCGTGAACCTCACGACCGACGATGCCGTCGTCGCCACGTCCCGGCTCCTCGTTCGACTGCGCCGCCGATCGGCGGACCGGTCCCGGGCGCGGCTGCACATCGGGACGGCGGCCGTCGATGCCGCGGTCGGGCGGAGCGGCCGGGATGCCATCGATCTCGAGGACGGCGCCGCGGCCATCCTCCGTCTCGGCGAGCCCGCGGCCGTGGCGCCGGGTGATCGCTTCGTCCTTCGCCGGTCGGGCCGCGATCCGGTGGTGGGCGGGGTCGTGCTTGATGTCGCGCCGCCCCGCGGAGTCTCGCGGCGCCGCCAGACCCAGGAGCGAGTCACGGCCCTCGCCCGGGCGGTCGGTGCCGGCGGGTCCGGCCCGGACGATCCCGTCGCCTCGCAGGAGGCGCGCCTCGCCCTCCATGGCCTCGAGCGTCGCGGACCGGACATCCGCCTGGCCGAGGACGTGGCGTCCGCCGCCGCCGCCGCCGCGCTCGACGCCGTGCCACCCGGGTCGATCTCGGCTCGCGTCACCGTCCGCGCCGCGACGGAGCGAGCGTTGCGCCGGCTCGTGACGATCGACCGCGACGAGGCCGCCCCGGTGGCCGCCGGCGTCATCGAGGACCTCGTCCGATCCGGCCGGCTCCATGCCGACGGCGACCGGCTGCGCCGGCCGGAGACCGCGGCACCGGCCGAGGACCCGGCACTCGTGGCGGCCATGGCCCGATTGGAGGGCGCGCTTGCGGTCCCAGCGCCCCCGCCGTTGGCCGAGGCCGCCCGCGCCAGCGGCTGCCCGCCGGACGGCGTCCGTGCCCTGGAGCGAGCCGGGCGGATCGTCGTCGTCGCGCCGGATCTCGCCTACGCGATGCCGACCTACGCGGATCTGACGGCCCGGGCCCTCGCCGCCGCGACGACGGCGCCGCTCACCCCCGCGGCATTCCGCGATGCCACCGGGACGAGTCGCAAGTACGTCATGGCGATCCTCGAGGATCTCGATCGGCGCGGCATCCTGCGACGCACCCCCGACGGACACGTCCCGGGCCCGCGCGCCCCGCGCCAGCCGGTCGGCCGATGAGGGTCGCGGCCATCGTCCTCGCGGGCGGTCGGTCGTCGCGGTTCGGTCGCGACAAGCTCGCCGTCGACGTCGAGGGGCGTCCGCTGCTCTGGCGCGCGGTCGAGGCGGCCCGCGCGTCGGCCGACGAGGTCGTCGTCGCCGTCGGGCCGGACGCCGTACCTGAGCTGCCCCCGGATCTCCCGCCGGGCGTGCGTCTCGCCCACGACGCGCTGGCCTTCGAGGGGCCGCTCGCCGGCGTCGCGACCGGTCTTGCCGCCACCGACGCGGATGTGGCCGTCGTGGTGGCCGGGGACATGCCGTCGGTCGTGCCGGCCGTGCTCGCACGGCTCGTGGCGGAACTCGAGGATCCCGGGGTGGACGCGGCCCTGCTCGGAACCCCGGCCGGTTCGACGGATCCCGGCCGACCGCTGCCCATGGCGCTCCGCTGCGATCCGGCGCGACACGCCGCCGCCGAGCTCCTGGCATCCGGCGAGCGCCGGCTTCGCTCCCTGCCGGCACGGCTCGGCGCGGTCCGGATCCCCGACGCTGGATGGCGCCTCGACGATCCCGACGGCGCGACGCTCCGGGACATCGACGTCCCGGCCGACCTCGAGCGCTAGACACACGAAGACCCCCGCCGGCGGAGGGGGCGGAGGTCTGTCGTGCGTGGAGGAGGAGGCTGGGAGCCGAGGGAGGAGGCTCAGCTCCGGTAGGGATAGTCGTCGAGCGTCGGGAGGATCGAGGCGGTCTCGAACGTCGAACCGGCGACGCTCGATCGGACCTTGTCGACCGCCGAGGCGATGCGCGAGCGCAGGCCGGGCTTCTGGTGCTTCGGCATGCGGTTCCGGGCAGCTTCCTCGAGCAGGAACTCCAGGTGCTCGTTGACGGCGAAGATCGCGTAGGCGTTCATCTCGATCTCTCCTTTCTGCCGTCCCGGTCGTCCGGGGCGCATGGAGAGCATCGCTTCGCCGAGGGCGGCAGACCACCGACGTCCGCCACGAATCGGCATCGTCATGTGTCCATGCCCCGCACGGGGCGCTAGCCCCCGAGTTCGGCGGTCTCGTACACGGCGACGCCCTCGACGAACGTGGCGACGACGTGCGCCTCGAAGATGGGCCCCGCGCCGCGGTCGAACAGGTCGCGGTCGAGCACCGCGAGGTCGGCGAGCTTCCCGGGTTCGAGCGTGCCCGTCACGTCGTCGAGATGGTTCACGTAGGCCGACCCGCTCGTGAACCCCGCGAGCGCATCGATCAGGTCGAGGCGTTCCTCCGGGAGGAGCACACCGCGGTCCCCCGCATATCGCTCGGGTGCCTGGCGCTCGACCGCGAGGTGCATCTCCCAGATCGGGTTCGCGCTCGACACGCTCCAGTCCGATCCCATCGCCAGGACGGCGCCGGCAGCCTTGAGCGAGCGGAACGGGTACTGCCAGCGCCATCGCTCGCCGAGGAACGGGATCGTCAGCAGGTCCATCTGGTCCTCGTGCGCCGCCCACAGCGGTTGGGCGTTGGCGGCGACGCCGAGTTCCCGGAACCGCGCGATGTCGTCGGGGTGGATCACCTGGATGTGGGCGATATGGGGCCGCGTGTCGGACGGCCCGTTCGCCCGTCGAGCCGCCTCGACCGCATCGAGTGACGCCCGCACGGCGCGGTCGCCGATCGCGTGGAAGTGCGGCTGGAACCCGAGGGCGTCGATCGCGGGGACCCAGCTCGCGAGGCCGTCGGGATCGATCTGGAGCAGGCCGCGGTTGTCGGTCGTGCCGCCGTGACCGTCGCCGTATGGCTCGAGCATCGCCCCGGTGAAGTTCTCGAGGACGCCGTCCATCATCAGCTTCACGCTCGTCGGGGCGTATCGCCCCATCGCGGTCGCCCGCCGGCGCTCCACGAATTCCTCGATCTGGTCGGCACCACGGTGGTGGTCCCACCAGAGCGCGCCGACGACACGGCCGGTCAGCTCGCCGCGGCTCGCGAGCGCGACATACGCCCGTTCCTCGGCGTGCGGTTCGACGATGGCGTCCTGCCAGGCGGTGATCCCGAACTCATGCAGGTGACGCTGCCCGAGGCGGAGGGCCTCCTCCAGTTCGGCGGGCGTGTCGTCCGGCATCAGGCGTGTGACCAGGTCCATCGCCCCTTCGTGCAAGGTGCCCGAGGGCGTCCCGTCGGGGTCCCGCTCGATACGCCCGTCCGACGGGTCGGGGGTCGTCGCCGTGACCCCGGCAAGCTCCAGCGCCTTGGAGTTCACCCACGCCCCATGGCCATCGCGGTTGGTCAGGAAGACCGGCCGATCGGGCACGACCCGGTCAAGGTCCTCGCGCCGGGGCGTCCCGCCTTCGAAGGCGGCCATGTACCAGCCACCGCCGCGGATCCACGGCTCATCGGGGTGCGATCGCGCGTAGGCCTCGATGACGTCGAGCCCAGGTCCCGATTGCTCGTCGGCGTGGAGGTCGCAGCGCAGCATCGCGAGCCCGCCGTGGACCGGGTGGACGTGCGCGTCCTGGAACCCCGGCGTCACCGTCCGGCCGCGCAGCTCGATGACCCGGGTCGACGATCCGATCCACGGGCGGACCGTGGTGTCGGGCCCGACCGCGACGATCCGGCCGTCCCGCACCGCAAGGGCGCTCGCCCAGCTACGGGCCGCATCCATGGTGGCCACCTGGCCCCCCAGGAAGACGAGATCTGCTGGACGATCGATGGACATGGAGCCTCCGAGCGGGGACGGGTAGGGCGGAGCTCGAGCGGCGGGCGCCAGGCGGCCGGGCCGCGCGGCGGGGCGGACGACCGGCGCTCCATGGAGTCTCGCACCCGTGCGCCTGGTGGGCCGGTCGCATCCCGCCGGGTGCGACGCCGTAGCATGACGCGCCATGACGACCGTGCACGTGCTCCAGGCCGGCTACGCCGACGACCGCGTCGGCAGCAGCATCACCCTCATCCGCGACGGCGATGCGCTGATCGTGGCCGACCCGGGGATGGTCCCGAACCGGGCCGCCATCCTCGACCCGCTGGCCGCCCTCGGCGTCGCGCCCGAGGCCGTGACCCATGTCTTCCTGAGCCACCACCACCCAGACCACACGATCAACATCGCGCTCTTCCCGAACGCCGAGGTCGTCGACTTCTGGGCGCGCTACAAGGACGACCTGTGGCTCGACCACGACGGCGACGGCCACCACCTCTCGCCGAACGCCGAGCTCTGGCTCACGCCGGGTCACACCGAGGAGGACGCGACGCTGCTCGTCCGCGCCGACGACGCCACCTACGCGCTGACCCACCTCTGGTGGTACGCGGATCGGACGCCCGAGGTCGACCCGCTCGGCTCGGACCAGGCCGCCATCGAACGCGGTCGAGTGCGGGTCCTCGAGGCGGCCGACATCGTCATCCCCGGTCACGGCGCCGCGTTCCGCGTCCGACCCTGAGCGCGCGTCGAGCGCCGCCTGAGCGCCGGCCGGGCTCGGCGGCTACGGTGGTCCCGACTCCCTGGTCCGTAGCCCGAACCAGGACACGAGCCCGCCGATCACCAGCAACCCGGTCGAGACGAGCATCGCCAGGTGGAAGCCGGCCATCGATGCCTGGGTCGTCGCGAGCGCCTGTGCCGGCGTGGCGCCGCTCGGCGGCGGGTTGAGCGGTGAGAAGGCGTCGCGAGTCGCCGCCGCGTCGACGTCGAGGCCCGGCGCGTGGGCCCCGAGGACCGCGTAGAACGTGGCGCTCACGGCGATGAACAGCAGCGCGCCGAGGAGCGGCTGGCCGACGCGCGAGATCGAGTTGTTGATCGCGGACCCGAGGCCGGAGAAGCGTCCCGGGATCGAGCCCATCAGCGTCGCCGTGAGCGGTGCCACCACGAGCGAGATCCCGATGCCGTTGACGATGATGGCCGGCAGGACATCGATGAGCACATTCGGGGGCGGGACGAGCGTGGACACGCTGGACAAGGTCGCCCGCCACGGCGCCGAGTCCGACGGGAGCCTGGACCACCACAGCGTCGCCGTGGCCATGAGCAGCGGACCGACGAGCAGGAATCGGCGTGCCCCGATCCGTCCCGCGACGGTCCCCACCCGCGCCGAGAGCAGGGTCAGCAGCAGCCCAGCCGGAACGCCGATCGCGCCCGCCGCCAGGGCCGTGTAGCCGAGCACTCCCTGGAGCACGAGGCTCTGATAGCTGAAGTTCACGTAGAGCGCGCCGTAGACGAAGAACGTCGCGAGGTTGATGGTCGCGAAGGCGCGCGAGCGGAAGAGCCCCAGCGGCACCAGCGGGTTCGGTCGCCGGACCATCAGGATCGGGAACAGGATCAACGCGATCACCCCGATGACCAGCACCGCCCAGGCGAGCGGATCCGCCCAGCGCTGTTGCTCCCCGCGGATCAGGCCGAACGACAACCCGCCGATCGCGATCGCGGCCACCGCGGCGCCGAGCCAGTCGAACCGTCCGGTCGCCTCGGTGTCCTTGGATTCCTCGACGTGGCGGATCGTCGCCCATAGCGCGACGATCACGAACGGGATGTTGATGAGGAACGCGGCGCGCCAGCCGATGCTGTCGACCATGAGCCCGCCGACGACCGGCCCGAGCAGCGTCAGCGCCGAGGTCGCGGCGGCCCACAGGCCGAACGCGCGCGCCCGGCTGGGACCATCGAACGCATGCGTGATGAGGGCGAGCGAGCCCGGCACGAGCAGCGCCCCCGCCGCGCCCTGGAGGAGCCGGAAGAGGACCAGCCACTCCAGCGTCGGGGCCAGCCCGCACAGGGCCGACGTCGCGGCGAAGCCCGTCAGGCCGATCGAGTAGATCCGCCGCCGCCCGTAGTGGTCGGACAGGGCTCCCGAGAGGATCAGCAGGGCGGCGAGGACCGCGAGGTAGCCGCTGACGACGTAGGTCTGCCCCTCGAACGGCGAGATGGCCGTCGCCGGCAGGTCCTGCCCGATGCGCTTGAGCGCGACGTTGACGATGGTCCCGTCAAGGAAGACGACGCCGGACCCGATGATGGTGGCAACCAGCGTCCAGCGCTGCCGAGCTGTCATGGAGGGGCAGTGTCGCATGGGCTCCGGCCGACGCGTCGTGGTCGGGGGAACGTGTGGCCGGCGAACGCGATGTCATCGGACCGCGGCTAGACTTCGCGCGTGCCCGGACCCGTGGCGCTCGTCGGCGCCGGTGAATTCCTTCCCGCGATGACCCAGGTCGACCTCGAGCTGCTCGCGGCGACAGGGCGTTCGCGGCCGCGTGTCGCGATCCTCCCGACGGCGTCCTATCCGGACGGCGAAGACGTGTTCCAACGCTGGGCCGCGATGGGGGTCCAGCACTTCGGGGAGCTCGGAGCCGAGGTCGAACCGGTGCTCGTCCGCGACCGCGCCGGGGCCGACGACGCCGCGGCCATCCAGGCCATCGGCGAGGCCGACCTCGTGTACCTGTCAGGCGGCAAGCCCTGGTACCTGCTCGATGTGTTGTCGGGCAGCGCCCTCGGCCGTGCCCTCGCGGACGCCCATGAGCGCGGCGCGGTCCTGGCCGGCTGCTCCGCCGGGGCGATGGTCCTCGCGGGCTACGCATTCGACTTCCGCGCAGGGCTCCTGCCCTGGCCGCTGCGCTGGCAGGCGGCGCTCGGGTTCGCGCCCGGCGCCTCGGTCGTGCCTCACTACGACGCCTGGCCCGAACCGATGTCGGCGCTCGTCGCCCTGCAGGCGCCGCGCGGTTCGGTCGTGCTGGGCATCGACGAGGAGACCGCGGTCATCGGTCGCGACGGCTCGTGGCAGGTCCGCGGCGCCTCGCGGGTGACGGTCTGGCGCGGCCGGCGCCGCGATCGCCACCGCGCCGGGGACGCGTTCCGCATCTGACCGCGACACGGGTCTCGGCCCCGTGCGAAACCCGGCCCGAATCAGAACGACCGACGTCTGGTGGACGTCGGTCGTCGAGTGCCTGGGGGTCAGGCGGCTTCGGCCGCCGGGTTGACCGAGGGTGCCGTCCGGCGAGCCGGGCGGGGCCAGATGACGTGGAACGGGTCGCCGGCGATCAGGACCGCCAGGCCGATGCCCAGGGCGGGACCGAGCAGCAGGCTGACGCCGGTCGCGTCGGAGATGTAGTTGCCCGCATACCACCCGGCGTAGAGCCAGAGGGCGGCGGCGATCCAGCGCTTGGTCATGGCGGGAGCGTCGTCTCGCTCGACGCCCCCGGCACTCCCCCGGAGGTACCCGGCGGGTCCGCCGTCAGTCCGGGTGGACCGTCCGGAAGCAATCCGAGCAGTAGACCGGGCGGTCCATGCGCGGCTTGAACGGGACCTGCGCCTGGCTGCCGCAGGAGGAGCAGATCACGGCGAAGTACTCGCGCGTGGGGCGGTCGTCGCCCCGCTCGTAGCCGCGCGGGCCACCGATGCTGCGCATGTCATCGCCCGAATCGCGGGCGGCGCGCCGGCTGGCGCGACAGCTCGTGCAGCGCTTCGGCTCGCTGGTGAACCCCTTCTGCACGTAGTACTCCTGATCGGCGGCGGAGTGGATGAATTCCACCGCGCAGTCGACGCAGGTCAAGGTTCGATCGACGTAGGTCACTTTCTGTCTGTCTCCAGGAGCTGCCGTGGGCTCGGCACGGTCTTGCGGGGGCTCCGAGGGCGACCTGAACATCGGACGGGACGGGGCGAGGTGGCTCGGATGCCGGGGCCGCGCGACCCATTGGTGCCGATGTAGGGTCCCTAGGGCGGGGCGCACCGGTTGTCGGTCGCGCATTCTACGACGCCTTGCGGATTCGAGCTGGCGGACCCCATTTCGCCACCCGGTCGCGACCCGACGGCGACCCTTCGAGTCCTTCGGGAATCAGCCGCCGTGGCGCCGGGAACTGGCAGCCGTGACACCGTACCTGTCACAATGCCCCGACAGGATCGGGGTGGCGAGCGGGGAGTCATGGGGGCGCCTCGCTCGCACAGACCACGCACCGGTCGCCGCGTCACCGGCGGCTCATCGGGCGGTCCCCGGCCCGCGTCGTCCGGACCGAGTCGACCAGGGAGGCCCGCCGCAAGACCGGATGCTACGGATCGTCCACACCGCAGACGTCCACCTCGGCGCACGTCACGACGACCTCGGCGAGCAGGCGTCCGCCCAGCGGGAACGCCAGTTCGCCGCCTTCAAGGCCACCGTCGATCTGGCTCTCGCCGCCAAGGCCGATCTCCTCCTTATCGCCGGTGACCTGTTCGATTCGAACGTCCAGCCACGGCGCTCGGTCGAGCGCGTCGCCGCCGAGCTCGGCCGGCTCGTCGCCGCCCGGATCCGCACGGCGATCATCCCGGGCACGCATGACGTCTACGACCGTGCCTCGATCTATCGCGCCTACGACCTGAAGACCCTCGCCGGCAGCGGGCCGGGCGACGACCTCGTGACGGTCCTGACCCCGGATCGCCCCATGGTCCATCTCGTCGCGATCAAGACGACCGTGCACGGGCGGGTGTTCGCGACCAAGCGTGCCCCGGAGAGCCCGCTCAAGGGGCTCGACGTGGCGGCCGATCCGCCCGATACCACCTGGCACATCGGGATGGTCCACGGCTCGATCGCGATCCCCGGCAAGACCGACCGGGACGAGGTCGTCATCACCACCGAGGAGATCGCCGCGAGCGGCCTCGACTATCTCGCCCTCGGACACTGGCACTCCGTCCAGGAGGGCAAGGCGGGCAGCGTCACGTACGCGTACCCGGGCGCGCCCGAGGCCGTGGCCGTCGACCAGGACCGCGCCGGCAAGGTGCTCCTCGTCACCCTCGACGAGACCCCCGCGGGACGCACGGTGCGGATCGACCAGGAAAAGGTCGGCAAGACGCGCTTCGAACGGGTCCAGGTCGACGCGGCGACCATCCTCAGTCAGCCCGTCCTCGTCGCCAGCCTCGCCAAGCGCGGCGATCCCGACCTCGTGCTCCACGCTCGGATCGTCGGCGTCCGCCCAGACGAGCTCGATCTCGACATGGACGAGGTCGAAAGCACGCTCGCCGCGGCATTCCTGAAGGTCCGCATCCGCGACGTGTCGATGCCGCCGCTCACGGACGGGGTCCTGCCCTCGCCGGATACCGTCGCCGGCTCGTTCATCCGGACGCTGGAGGCAGAGATCGCCGATCTCGAAGCGGCCGACCGCAAGGAGGAGGCCGCCGAGCGCCGCGACACCCTCCGCCTCGGTCGTTTGCTGCTGGCGGGCCACGAGGTGTCGCTGTGAGGATCCGCAAGATCCAGCTGCGCGACTTCCGGCGCTATCGCGAACTCGACCTCGACCTCGGTGCCGGGCTGACGATCGTGCGAGGACCGAACGAGGCCGGCAAGTCCACGATCCAGCGGTCGATCGAGCTGGCCCTCACCCGCCGCGTCACCAGCGCTTCGAGCGACATGAGCGCGCTCCGGCCGTGGGATGTCGCCGACGAGGTGCCGACGGTCGTGATCATCGATTTCGAGGACGACGAGGACGGCACGACCAAGCCTGGCCACCTCGAGAAGACGTTCGCGGGCGCGAAGGGCACGGTCCAGCTCGACTACGACGGGCAGTCCATCACCGACCCGACGCTGGCCGACCAGGTCCTCGCCGAGCTCACCGGGATCCCGACCGAGGCGTTCTTCCGGTCCACCGCATCGGTCCGCCACCAGGAGCTCGCGGACCTCGCCCGGGACGAGGCCGCGCTGCGCGACCGCCTGCAGGCGTCGATCAGCGGCGCCGACCGGGGCACGAGCCAGGCGAAGAAGAAGCTCGAGAAGGCGCTCCACGACCTGAACACGAAGGGCGACAAGAACCCGGGCCGGCTCAAGGTGGCGGAACTGGCGGTCGCCCAGTCGGAGGCCGCGGTCGGGGCCGGCGACAACGCGTTGATCCAGCTCGCCCAGGACCGCGACGCGCTCAACCTGGCCCTGGCCCGCCGCGCCGAAGCCGAGGCGGCCCTCGTCGAACGGCGAGCGCTGCTGGACAAGGCCCGCCAGGCCGAGCGGCTCATGACGGAGCGCGACGCGGCGCAGGAACGCTACGAGCGCTACCGCCAGGCGGTCGAGGTCAACGACGAGATCACCCGGCTCGCGACGGCCCATCCCTCGCCGCAGCCGCTGCCGGTGGTCCGCGCCGGGGTCGAGCGGCTGCGCGCGCTCGACGTCCGGGCCCGCGAACTCCGCGCGGCGCTGGCGGGGGAGGTGAACGTCACCTTCGAGGTCGCCCCGGAGCGGTCCTGGCAGCCATATCGGACGTGGTCGATCCCGCTCGTCGTGTTCGGCCTGATCCTCGCCATCGCGCCGCTCATCCTCACGGCCGTCGGCGCGGTCGACCTCGGCCCGATCCCCTCGATCGTCGGTGCGGTCATCGCCATCGTCGGCGCGGTGCTCGCCTTCGTCGCCTACCGCCTGCGGAGCGGGGACAAGACCCAGACGGAACTCCGTGACGTCGAGATCGACCGGCGGCTGCGTGGCCGGTCCGAGATGGAGGCCGAGCTGTTCCAGGTCGAGCAGGAGTCGGCCCGGCGTCTCGGGACGTTCGGCCTCGACGACCTGCCGGCCTGCGAGGCGCTCCTTGCGCAGGAGGAGGCCCATGTCGCCCAGCTCGAGCGGCTGGGCGCCCAGCTCGAGGGGCTGGTGGGCAAGGAGCCGCCGGAGACGCTGGCCGGCACGCGCGACACGTCCGCTCTCGAGGCGACGCAGAAGGCGAGCGCCCTCGAGGCTCTGGGTCCGATCGCCAAGGAACCACGGGCACGCGAGCGCCTCGAGGTCGAGGTTCGCGACCAGGAATCCGCGCTCGAACGCGCCCGCGACGACGAGGCGAACGCCCGAGCCCGGGTCGAAGCCAACCCGGTCGATGCGGAACAGGTCGCCGCCCAGGCCGAGCGCCTGGCCGTCTGGAGGGAGCAACTCAGCGCGCTCCAGCGCCGAGAGCGCGTCTACGCTTCGACGCTCGCCGCGATCGACCAGGCCGAGCAGGCGACGATGAAGACCGCGACCCGCTACCTCGAACAGCGGATGGTCAAGGACCTCGACGTCGCGACAGCCGGCCGCTACCGATACGTCCGCGTCGACGACAAGACCCTCGATATCGAGGTCCGCGCGCCCGAGAAGCACGACTGGGTCAAGGTCTCGTCGCTGAGCCAGGGCACGCTCGATCTCGTCTACCTGACCGCGCGGCTCGGGCTCGTGCGGCTCGTGACCGGCGATCGGCGCCCGCCGCTCGTCTTCGACGATCCGTTCGTGACCCTCGATGACGACCGCGCGACGCGAGCGCTGCAGCTCCTCAAGGAGGTCGCCGCGGACTTCCAGGTCATCTACCTGACGACCTCGGCTCGCTATGACAGCGCCGCCGAGGTCGTCGTGGAGCTGCCCGGCCCGACGGCCCTCGACGACGACCCGGCCCCGGCCGAGACGGCCTGGGCCGGTGCCGCCCCCACCGAGGCGGCGTCCTGACCGGTCTCGACCCGGGGCTCTTGACCGTCGTCCTCGGCCTGGCCTCGGCGGCCGCATGGGGGACCGGCGACTTCGGCGGCGGACTCATCAGCCGGCGGGCGCCGGTCCTCGGGGTCGTGCTCATCTCGCAGCTCGTCGGGATGGCGATCGCGTTCGTCCTCGCGCTGGTCCGCGGGGAAGCCTTCCCCGCCCCGGTCGATCTCGGCTGGTCGGCCGTGGCCGGCGCGCTCGGGGTCCTTGGGATCTCCACGTTGTACCGAGCGCTCGCCGTGGGTCGCATGGGCATCGTCGCGCCCGTCACGGGCGTCCTGGCCGCGGTCGTGCCGGTCGTCGCCGGTTTCGTGCTGGAGGGCCTCCTCGCCCCGATGGTCGTGCTCGGGATCGCGCTGGCCCTTGCGAGCGTCGTGCTCGTCACGCGCTCCGACGACGGCGGCACGGGGCGGGACGGCCTGGGCCTGGCGCTCGTCGCCGGGCTATCGATCGGGACGTTCGACGTCGTCCTCGCCCAGATCAGTGACGGGTCGGTCTTCGGGCCGCTGACTGTCGTGCGCGCGACCGAGGGCCTCCTGATCGTCGCGGTCGTGCTCGTGACCCGCTCCGCCTGGCGGCCGCCCGGATCGCTCGTGCCCGGGATCGTCGGCGTCGGGGCCGCCGACATGGCCGGGAACGCCGGGTTCATCCTCGCCGTCCAGACCGGCGCGCTCGCGGTGGCCGCGGTCCTGTCGTCGCTCTATCCGATCGCCACGGTCATCCTCGCGACGATCTTCCTGCGCGAGCCGGTGACCCGGGCCCATGCGGCCGGCATCGCACTCGCGGTCGTCGCCATCGTCCTGATCGGGCTCGGCAGCGCCTAGACGTCGACCCGCGGCGAGCCGCCGGCGGGCCGGTCGTCGCGGGGCCGGCGGACGATCGTGATGCGCTCGAGCCGGAGCGTCCCCTCGAACCGGTAGACGGCGGCGAAGCCCTCGGCGTCCAGGCGGCCCGAGGCCAGGAGCTCCCGAAGCGACCGCAGGTGCCGGTCCACGACGTCGGGCGGCACGGTCCGGCCGGGCCGCTCGGCGTTCCGTGCGTGGACCACGTCGTCGGGCGGCGCCAGCACGATGGCCGTGCTGCGCACCCCGGCGTCGCCGGCCCGGGCGAGGAGGACCCGCCGCGCGTGCGGCGTGAGGTTCGTCGCGTCGATGACGCTCAGGCGGCCGCGCGCCAGCCGCCGCGCCAGTTCCTCGTGGAGTCGCCGGAACGCGAGGCCCGTGGCCCGTTGGTCCGCCGCGTCGCCGGCGACGAGCGCCCGGAACGCATCGGACGAGAGGATCTCGTCGGCGGCGAAGTGCTGCGCCGCGAAGGTCGACTTGCCCGATCCCGCGGCGCCGATCAGCACGACGAGCGATGGGTCCTCGATCTCGATGACGCGCACCGCGCCATGATGACGGCGCGGCCCGGTCAGGCTCGACGCACCTCGTAGCCGCCCCCATCGGCGGGACGGATCTCGTAGGACGGCTGGTCGTAGACGGCCGGGCCACGCACCACGTGTCCGTCGACCAGGCGGAATCGGGACTCGTGCCATGGGCACTGCAGGCAGCCGTCGACGACCTCGCCCTTGTCGAGCGGCCCGCCCGCGTGCGCGCAGACCGCGTGCATCGCATGGACGGTGTCCCCGATGCGGACGACGACAAGATCGTTGATCCCGGCCCGGAGCTTGACCGGGGTCGCCTCGGCCAGTGCCGTCAGGTCCGTGAGCTCGCCGAGGTCCAGGCGGATCCACTTGGTCCCCGCGCCGCGGAACGCATGCCGGCTGACCATGTTGCCGAGCACGTAGACGACGTCGCCCCCGACGAAGGCGCCCGCGGTGACGATGACCAGGGCGATGATGCCGAGCGCGATCGGGATCGTCCGGTCGGTCGGTGCCGCGGCGCGCAGGCCGAGCGAGACGAGGAGCACGAGGAGCGCCGTGACCATCAGGGTGCCGTGGAGCGTCGCCCGTGTCCTCGCAGTCCCGTCCGTGGCGCTGTAGTCGGCGAAGCCGCTGACGGCCGCCGCGAGCATCGTCAGGACGGTCAGCACCAGGGCGATGTCGGCGGCGGCCGTCTGCCCGAGCAGGTCGAGCACGACGACCCCGAGCAGCAGACCGATCGGCACGTCGGTGAGCGCGCCGTGCAGCGGATGGCCGAGCCAGCGACCGTTGAGGAAGTCGCGGACCGGTGGCATCGGGCGGAACAGCGCGCTGAGCCAGCGGTGGTTGAAGTCGCCGAACGGGCGAGCCCAGCCGTCGTTCATCGCGACGAGCCGGGCGAGCAGACGGGCCATCTGCGGTACCTCCCGGGCGAGTATCCACAACTCGTCCACAACGTTGGCAACTTCGGGGATAAGGATGCCGCCGTTTCTGAGAAGTTCGTGGATAAGCCCGTTGTGGTTCTCCACCCGCGGCCCGTACATTTCGTCTTGCCCGAAGGGGCAGGTGTGAACCGCCAGACAACGCAGGGGAGTGATCCTCGGCGGGGTCCCGGGAACCAGGTTCGAGGGCCGCAAGGCCAGCGAGCGAGGGACTCGGCGGCGACCGGAGACTCCGGACTTGTTCGGAGCCGAAGGACCGCAGAACGGTTGGATCCCATCAGTTCCTTCGGGCGCTTTCGTGTGTCCCGCGGCGGGGCGCGGAGCTTGGGCATTGGGGCCTTGTCGCAGCGCCCGTCCACCGGGTGATGTGCCCGCCAGCCTGGTTGACCACGACGTCTGCGCCATCTGCTCGACATGCCGACAGCTGGCGCTTGCCGGCCCGCCCGTAGGCGGCGTACATGCGTCGGCCACGCTCGCCCGGGTGCGTGTGATCCACCGAGATGCGCCATGCCTGCAGCCGGACGCGCAGATGGCACGATTCGATGGGCCGACTGCCCAGCCGGCTGATCAGATGGCAGGTCCACGCACCACGACACGGACCGCCTCGACGCGTCGCGGGTCAGCGGTTCCAGCCGCCCGAGCGACGCTCCGCTACCCTTCCGCCGTGTCTCAGGCGATCCCCACCTCGACGCCCATCCCAGACGCGCCGCGTCCGCGGACCACCCAGGACTGGCGGGTCCTCGTCGCGGTCTTCTGGGCGACGTCGCTCGTCGAAGGCATCGGCGTCAGCCAGATCTTCGCGCTCCTCCCGGCCTACCTGACCCAGATGGGCGTGCCGCACGACGACCGGCTCGCGTTCATCGGCATCTTCAGCGCGCTCATCTTCGTCGTCGGCATGCCGCTGGTCCCGCTCTGGGGCGTGTGGGCCGACAAGTACAGCCGCAAGGTCGTCATCGTCCGGAGCGCGCTCGTCGAGGCCGTCGTCTTCGCCGGCGTCGCGCTCTCGCGCGAGCCGTGGCAACTCGCGATCTCGATGCTCCTGATCGGCTTCCAGCTCGGCAACACGGGCGTGATGCTCGCCGGGATCCGCGACGTGACCCCGCTCCGCCGCCTCGGCGTGACGATCGCGGTCTTCGGCGCGTCCGGGCCGATCGGCTTCGCCGTCGGTCCGGCCCTCGCCGGCGTGCTCATCGACGGATTCTCGTGGTCGCTGTCGGGCGTCTTCTGGCTGTCGTCGCTGTTCTCGATCGGCACCGCGCTCCTGGTGACGTTCGGATCGCGCGAGGTCCGGCCCTCGGTCGTGCCGACCGGCGGACTCGTCGAGCTCGCCTTCGGGGCCGTGAAGGGCGTGCTGGCGGATCCCGCGGTCCGGCGCGTGTTCCTCATCTTCGGGGTGGCGTTCCTGGGGACCCAGATGAGCCGGCCGTACATCCCCGTGCTCGTCGAGGGCATCGTGGGTCCGGGTCCGGGCCTCGCGTCGGCGATCGGGCTCGTCGCGGGGACGAGCGCCCTCGTGGGGGCGCTGATCTCGCCGCTGGGCGGGCTCCTCGGGCGACCGGATCGGCTTCCGGCACGGTGCTCATCGCGGCGCTCGCCGGCGCCGGCGTGGTCCTGCTGCTCATGCCGCTCGTGCCGTCGCTCTCGTCGATGGCCCTGCTCGCGGTCGTCCTCGGTGCGTCCACGGCCACGGTGAGCGCCATGGTCTTCGGGGTGCTCGCGATGGAGGTCCCGCCCGAGCGCCGCTCGGCGACGCTCAACCTCGTCTACCTGCCGCTCTACGCCGCGGGCATCATCGGGCCGGCCCTCGGTGCGGTCGTGTCGCGCGCCGGCGGGGTGGACGCCCTGTTCGTCGTCGCCGGCATCATCTTCATGGCGGGCGCGATCGGGATCGCGCTCATGGCCCGGACGGCCGCCCGCCCGCGCCACGACCTGAGCGGTCGCACCGGCGCCGGCTATCCGGGCATGCCCGTCGCGTACC
The DNA here is from genome assembly GCA_963817245.1 of uncultured Chloroflexia bacterium. Classification (GTDB taxonomy): domain Bacteria; phylum Chloroflexota; class Limnocylindria; order Limnocylindrales; family CSP1-4; genus SPCO01. The sequence continues at coordinate 136,611 of CAWFNQ010000003.1, read as the reverse complement.
GTGCCGGACGGCATCCGGGGCTGATCCTGACGCCGTGCCAACATCGCCCTGCCTCGCCCGTCCCGCGCCCCGCTCCGGCGCCGTCCGGCCGGTCGCGGTCATGCTGCCGGTGCGTGTCGCCGCGCCCGAGATCATCGAGGCGGCCGGCCTGCGCTGGATCCACATCGAGTCGCCGCGGACGGCCGACCGCGACTGGCTCGAGGAGCACTTCGAGTTCCACCCGCTCGACTACGAGGACGTCTACTCGCGGAACCAGCGCCCCAAGCTCGACCAGTACGACGACTACGTCTTCATCGTCCTGCACTTCCCGATGTTCGACAAGGAGACCGGCCGGATCCTGACCGCCGAGCTCGACCTGTTCATGGGCCCGGACTACCTGATCACGCTGCCGAACATCCCGCTGCCGCCGCTCGACGCGCGATGTTCGAGCGCTACCGCGAGAAGGAGGACCTGCGCGAGGACGACTTCTCGAAGGGCTCGGGCTACCTGCTCTACAAGATCGTCGACACCGGCGTGGACGCCTCGTTCCCGATGCTCCGCAAGATGGGCCTCAAGCTCGACCGGCTCGAGGACGACATCTTCGAGGGCCGCTCGTCGGAGATCGTCCGCGACATCTCCGAGGCCAAGCAGGAGATCATCAACTTCCGCAAGATCGTCCGGCCGCAGCGCGCGGTGCTGCGCGACCTCGAGCGGACCAAGCAGCGCTACCTCCAGGAAGAGCTCGAGATCTACTTCGACGACATCTCCGACGCCGCCGAACGGATCTGGGACACGCTCGAGAACTACAAGGAGGTCATCGAGGCGCTCGAGTCGACCAACGAGTCGGTCCTGTCGCACCGCCTGAACGACTCGTTCCGCATCCTGACCGCGGTGAGCGTCGTGCTCCTGCCGCTGACCCTCATCGCCAGCATCTTCGGCATGAACGTGCCGGTCCCGGGCGAGGACGAACCGTTCGCGTTCCTCGGGATCATGGTGCTGATGGCCGTCCTGCTCGTCGGCGCTCGTCGCCTACTTCCGCCGGCGCGGCTGGCTGTAGCGGCGGCGTCCGCGTAGCGATGGGCGGCCCGAGCCGACGCCGGCGCACGCGGGCCGAGCGGTGGTGCGGCGATGCCGACCCGAAGACCACCGATGACCGAGCTGTCCGCGGCGCGCGCGGCGTACGAGCGACACGCCTGGGGCGAGGCCTACGACGGCCTGACGGCCGCCGATGCGGCGGGTGCGCTCGGCGCCGAGGACCTCGAGCGCCTGGCGATCGCCGCGTACCTGATCGGCCGGCCCGGAGAGTCGGTCGAGGTCGGCGCGCGCGCCCATCTCGAGGCCGTCCGGAGGGCGACATCGGGCTCGCGATCCGCGCCGCGTATCGGGCTCGGCATGGCGCTCATGCAGCGCGGCGAGATGGCCCAGGCCGGCGGCTGGCTCGCGCGCGCGCGCGCGGCTCGTCGAGGAGACCGGCTACGACGGCGTCGAGCGCGGGCTCGCTGCTGATCCCGCAGGCGCTCCAGGCGCTTGATGGCCGGGCGACGCCGGCGGACCGCGCTCGCGACCTTCGAGCAGGTCGCCGCGATCGCCGAGCGTTCGGCGACCGCGACCTCGCGGACGATGGGCCGGCTCGGCCGCGGGCAGTCGCTGATCGCGATGGGCGAGACGCGAGCGCGGTGTCGCGCTGCTCGACGAGGCGATGACCGCGGTGATCGCCGGCGAGATCTCGCCGATCGTCGTCGGGGATCGTCTACTGCGCGGTCATCGAGGCCTGCCAGCGAGTGTTCGACCTCCGCCGGGCGCAGGAGTGGACCGACGGCCCTGACGCGCTGGCGCGACGCGCAGCCCGACCTCGTCCCGTTCCGCGGCAACTGCCTCGTCTACCGGGCCGAGCTCATGCGCTTCCACGGCGCCTGGGGCGAGGCGACCGACGAGGCGCAGCGCGCCCGCGAGTGGCTGTCGCGGCCGCCGCCCGAGCCGGGCGTCGGCGAGGCGATCTACCAGCTGGCCGAGCTCGACCGGCTGCGCGGCGCTTCGACGCCGCCGAGGCCGGCTACCGCGAGGCCGGCACGTGGGGCCGCCTGCCCGGAGCCCGGCCACGCGCTGCTCCGGCTCGCGCAGGGCGACGTCGCGCGGCCGCGACGGCGCGATCCGGCGCGCGCATGGCCGAGGCGACCGACGACCTGGTCCGGGCGAGGCTGCTCGAGCCGGCCGTCGAGATCGCGCTCGCCGCCGGCGACGTCGGCGCGGCCCGCGACGCGGCCGATCGACTGGCGAGCTCGCCGACGCGGCTCGATGCGCCGCTCCTGCGGGCGATGGCCGCCCGGGCCGATGGCGCGGTCCGGCTCGCGGAGGGCGACGTCGACGGTGCGCTGCGCGTCTCCGGCGGGCGTGGGAGGCGTGGCGGGAGCTCGACGCGCCGTACGAGGCGGCGCGCGTCCGCGTCCGGACCGCGCGAGGCCTGCCGGGCGCTCGGCGACCAGGACGGCGCCGACGATCGAGACCGACGCCGCCCGCGAGGTGTTCGAGCGGCTCGGCGCGGCGCCGGACCTCGCCGCGGCTGGATGCGACTGGGCCGGCGCGGCCGGCCGCTCGCCCGGCGGGCCTCAGCGCGCGCGAGGCCGAGGTCCTCCGCCTCGTCGCGGCGGGGCTGACCAACCGGGCGATCGCCGAGGCGCTGACGATCAGCGAGCGGACCGTCGACCGGCACGTCAGCAACATCTACACGAAGCTCGACGTGTCCACGCGCGCCGCGGCGACCGCCTTCGCCTACGAGCACGGCCTCGTCTGACCCGCGGGTACCCATGCCGGCCGCGCGCGCGGTTTGGGTACTACCGCCGATGCGGCCGCGCCGCCGCCGTCCATAGCGTCCGGTCATGGCGACCGGGCGACCCGGTCGCCTCCGAACCCGGACGACGATCGGCAAGGGGGCCGGCCATGGACGCACGCAGACGCATCGAGCGCATCGACACGATCGTCATCGGGGCGGGCCAGGCCGGCCTGTCGGCCGGCTACCACCTCGCCAGGCGCGGGCTGCCGTTCGCGATCCTCGACGCCGACGCGCGGATCGGCGACCACTGGCGGGACCGCTGGGACTCGCTCCGGCTCTACAGCCCCGCCCGCTACGACTCGCTCCCGGGCATGCGCTTCCCCGCGCCGTCGTCCCACTGGCCGACCGGTCGCGAGATGGCCGACTACCTCGAGGCGTACGCCCGACGGTTCGACCTGCCCGTCCGGAGCGGGACGCGCGTCGATCGCGTCGAGCCGATCGACGGCGGCTTCGTCGTGTCGACCGCGGACGGCGGGCGCCTCGCCGCACGCCAGGTCATCGTCGCGACCGGGCCGTTCCGGCAGCCCAACGTCCCGGCGTTCGCCGCCGAGCTCGACCCGTCGATCCGGCAGCTGCACTCGCACGAGTACCGCAACCCGGCGCAGCTCCGCGACGGGCCCGGTCCTCGTCGTCGGCCTGTCGCACTCCGGCGCCGACATCGCGTTCGAGGCCGCCAACGCCGGCCACCGGACGATCCTGTCCGGCAAGTCACACGGCCAGATGCCGATCCGGGTCACCGATACGAAGCGGGCCATGCTCGGCTGGCCGGTCGTCGAGTTCGTGTTCGGGCACGTCCTCACGATGCGCACGCCGATGGGGCGGCGGATGCGCCCGGAGGTCCGCAAGGGCGGCGGCCCGCTCCTCCGGGTCCGCCTGGGGGACCTGGACCGGGCCGGCGTCGAGCGCCACGACGCGAAGACCGTCGGCGTGCGGGACGGCCGCCCGGTGCTCGCCGACGGCACCGTGCTCGACGTGGCCAACGTGATCTGGGCCACCGGCTACCGGCCCGACTACTCGTTCGTCGCGGCGCCGATCGTCGGCGAGGACGGCTGGCCGATCGAGGAGCGTGGCGTCAGCCCGACGGTGCCGGGCCTGTACTTCCTCGGCGTCCCGTTCCAGTACGCCTTCTCGTCGATGCTCGTGGCGGGCGCCGGCCGCGACGCCGGCTACGTCGTCGAGCGCATCGCCGAGCGCGAGCGAGGCCCGCCGCGGCGTCGGCCGGATGGCGCCGGCGCCGGTGGCTCGCTAGGCGCGAGGCGGCCCGCAGCGCCCGCAGGCTGCCTAGGCGCCGGGCAGGTCGCGCTCCGCGGGGCCGATGTAGTTGACGTCCGGCCGGATCAGCCGGTTGCCGGCGGCCTGCTCGAGGACGTGGGCGGTCCAGCCGGCGTGGCGGGCCAGCGAGAACGTCGCCGGGAACAGGTCCGGCGTCAGGCCGACGCCCATCAGCACCGGCGCCGCGTAGTACTCGACGTTGGTCTTGAGCGGCCGGTCCGGGTGCCGCTCGGCGAGGACCCGCAGCGCGACGTCCTCGACCTCGATCGCGAGCTGCGAGCCACTCGGGCTTGTTGCTCCATGCCCTCGGCGACCTTGCGCAGCGCGGCGGCCCGCGGGTCGTAGGCGCGGTAGACGCGGTGGCCGAAGCCCATCAGCCGCTCGCCGCGGTCGAGCGCGTCGCGGACCCACGCCTCGGCGTGCTCGGCGCGAGCCGACCTGGCTGAGCTGGTCGACGACCTCGGACGGGGCGCCGCCGTGGAGCGGCCCCTTCATCGTCCCGATCGCCCCGGTCACCGCCGAGGCGATGTCGCGAGCGGGTCGAGGTGATGACCCGCGCCGTGAACGTCGAGGCGTTGAAGCCGTGCTCGGCGCCGACGATGAAGTACGCGTCGAGCGCCCGGGCCGTGCCCGGCGTCGGGCCGCGTGCCGTTGAGCTGGTAGAGGAACCCCTCGACGAGGTCGAGCGACGGGTCGGGCTCGATCGGCTCCTGGCCGGCGCGCAGGCGGGCGAACGCGGCGAGGGCCGACGGCGAGAACGCGGTCAGCGCCCGGGCCTGCTCGACGGTCGGCGGCCAGCGGCAGGTCCTGCGTCGCGCCCCACGCCGAGACCGCGGTCCGCAGCGCGTCCATCGGCTTGGTCGTCGGCGGGCAGCGCCCGCAGGACGGTCAGCACCGGCGCCGGGACGGGCGCGGTCGGCAGCCGATGCGTCGGGATCCCACTCGCCGGTCCACAGCAGGTTCGCGACCGCCGGGTAGGTGCCGTGCTCGACGAGGTCGCCGATCCGGTAGCCGCGATACAGCAGCCGGCCGCGCTCGCCGTCGATCGAAGCTCGAGGCTCGTCTCGCCGGCGATGACCCCTTCGAGGCCCGGGGAGTAGGGCCGCGTGTCGGCCGTCGGCGGCGACCGCGGCGGAGCGTCGGTCATGCGCCGATGGTAGCCGAGTCCCCCGCATGCGGCAGGGCCGGTGGCCCGTCGATGGCCAGTCGGCTCGAGGGCGTTGAGGACGAGGCGGACGACGAGCGACCCGAAGCACGGCGACGACGATGGCCGCGATGAAGCCGCTGGCCTGGCCGAAGCCCAGCGCCGTGCCAGCCAGCCGCCGAGGACGCCGCCGATGATGCCGACGACGATGTTGGGCAGGCAGCCGCGCGCGGTCCTGCCGCCGACGAGCGCGCCCGAGATCGCGCCCGCGATGAAGCCGACGACGATCCAGCCGACGACGCCCATGTCCATCATGGCGCGAGTATCACACGGGCGGGCGGTCGCCGCCGGCTCGAGGAACGCCGCGACGGCCGCGACGACCGCGTCGGGGTGCGTGTGGTGGGCGGCGTGCTGCGCGCCCGGGATGACGACGACCGCGGCCGTCCGCGAGCCGCGCATCGAGCGCGCGCGGTCGCCGTCGCGGAAGACCGGCAGGCTGTCGCCGCCGAGGATCTGGAGGACCGGCTGGCGGACGCGCGCCGAGGCGCGTCGAGCGAGGCGACCGGGTCCAGCCTCCGCCGCCAGCTCGCGGACGATCGTCGGGGCCGCCGCGACCCGGCGCGGCCAGACCGGGTTCGCGCGGTAGGCGGCCAGCTCGCCGGCGGTCATGCCGACGACCTCGCGCATGAACGTCGCCAGCAGCGCGTCGTCGTCGCCGGCGGCCAGGCGCGCGCGAGCTGCGTCCTCGACGCCCGGCGGGTGGTAGCGCGCGCCGGGCGGCGTCGGCGCGCCCTCGTAGCAGACGACCCGGCGGATCGCGTCGGTCCGCAGCGCGGCGCCGAGCGCGCACCGACCGCCGTACGAGTGCCCGAACGACGTCGACCGGTGCGCCCGCGTCGCGCGGCGACGCGCCTCGGCCACGGCGGCGACGTCCTCGAACTCGCGCTCGATGGCGTAGGGGAGCGTGTCGCCCGAGGCGCCCCGGCCGCGCCGGTCGATCGCGTAGACGTCGAATCGTCGGCGAGCAGCGGGCCGACGACCCGGAACGTCGTGTGGTCGGCGCTCGCGCCGTGGACGAGCAGCAGCGGCGAGCCGTCGGGTCGGCCCGCGCCGAAGACCGCGATCGGCGTGCCGTCGGGCGACGCGACCAGCGTCGGCGTCGCGGCTCGCTCACGGGCGCCAGGCGTAGCGGATGTCGGGCTGGCGCTCCTCGTTGTCCGAGCCGTCGCCCTCGGCGATCGACCGAGAAACCACGCGCCTCGTAGAAGCGGCGGGCGCGCGTGTTGGCCTGGAAGCAGTAGAGATCGAGGCCGTCCGGGCGCCGCTCCTTGGCGAGCGCGAGCAGGCGCGAGCCGACGCCGCGGCCGATCCAGTCGGGCGCGACGTACAGCTGCTCGACCATCGTGTCGGAGAGGGCCATGAACGCCGACGACCCGGCCGCTCGTCGCGGCGACCCAGATCTCGTGGGCGGGCAGCATCTCTCCCGTGAGCCAGGCCGGACGTCGTCGTCGGGATGCGCCGGCGGGAAGTCGAACGTCGCGTACCAGGCGCCGAGCCAGACGTCGCCGAGCGCGTCGCCGTCGGCGGCTCGGCGCGGCCGGCAGGCGTGACGGCCGGTCGGTCACCGCGCGAGGCGTCGCCGCGGCCGCCTCGGTCGAGGATCCAGGTCGCGCCGTCGCGGCGGGCGAGCTGGGCCGGCCAGCGGGCCGGATCGCGGACCTCCCCGAAGACGTCGCCGAGGACCGCGGCCTTGCTCCGCCCGGTGGCCACGACCAGCACCTCGCGGCCGCGCCGATGACCGCCGGGTGGAGCGTGACGCGCTCGACGTGCGGCTCGATGTGCGTCGGCGCCGGGATGGCCAGCGCGCCAGGCGGTCGCTCGAAGCGCCGGCGACCCCGGGAACACCGACAGCACGTGGCCGTCCGCGCCCGACCCCGAGCAGGATGAGGTCGAACACCGGCCAGCCGTCGTCGAACGGCGGGCCCGCCGCCGCGCAGCTCGTCGGCGAGCGTCGGCCGCGCACCACGCCGCGCCCCGCGCCGTCGCCGATGGCCTCGGTGGTCGGGAACGGGTGGATGTGGTCGATCTCGAACGGCAGTCCCGGCGGTCCGCCGGCCGTGCCTTCCTCGCCGTGGCCGATGTCGAGCAGGATGTCGTCGAACGGCTTGACGTTCGAGAGCGGGTGGTCGCGCGGCACGTAGCGGTCGTCGCCCCACCAGACGTGGACCTTCCCAGGCACCGCGTCGCGCAGCGGCGTGTCCGACCAGCTGGCGGTAGAGGCCGACCGGCGTCGAGCCGCCGGTCGTCGCCCAGTCCGCCCGGCCGCGCGCCGCGACGGCGGCGGCCAGGGCCGCGGCGGTCCGCTCGGCCGCGCGGCGCGCGACGGCGTCGGGGTCGCGACGACGACGAGCTCGGGCTCGCTCATCCGGACGGCCTCGCGGCGCCGACGATGGTCGCCGCCGAGCGCAGCGCGCCGTCGCCGACCGGATCGCGCCCGCCGGCCTCGATGGCCTCGGCGAGCAGGTCCACCTCGGTCCGGCGCGGCGCCAGGAAGTGCCGGTCGAGCGCCTCGACGCCGTCCTGCCAGACCCGGACGTGGACCGTCTCGGCCTCGGCGGTCACGTCGGCCCGGAGCTCCGAGCCGCGCCGCTCGGCGAGGAGCTCGACGCGCAGCGTCGTGCCCGCCGGCATCGTCGAGACGATCGGCCGGACGACGACCGCGACCTCGGCGCGCCCGTCGGACAGCGTCGCGGCGAGGCCCCGGCCGACGCCGGCTTCGCGTGCGGACCGTGGGCGGCCGCGACGCCGCGGTCGACGCGCCGGCCCGCCGACGGGCGCCAGCGGCTTCACGACGCGCAGGCCGAGCCGCGAGGCCAGCCAGCCCACGTGGTAGACGGGCTTGACGAGGTTCGTCGACCCGGGCGACGCCGGTCTCGTCGTGCGTCGCGTACGTCACCGCGATCCGCCGCAGCGAGCGCAGGTACGGCAGGAAGTCGGGGTCGTCGAAGATCGACGCGATCGCCTCGCGCCAGCGCGACTGGCGGACGAGCGCGAAGTCGCTGATCGCGAGGCGGGTCGTCTCGAGCAGGCCGGCCATCTCGACGCAGGCGGGCGAGCCCGTCGCCGCTCCAGGTCGAGCCGTCGACGATGAGGCGGTCGGCGCCCGCCAGCAGGTCGCGCGCCGGCTCGCTCGTCGAACGGCGGCTCGCCCGGCCACCAGACCGTGACCGGCAGGTCGTGGATGATGAGCGGGGTCACGATCGCGGCGAGGTGCCGGCCCGCCTCGCCGCCGGACGTCAGGTGGATCGTCTCGGCGCAGATCTCGGGGGCGTCGTCGCGCGGCAGCACGCAGTGCGCCTCGACCCGGGCGTCCAGCCACGACGGCCCGTCCGGGTCGGCCGAACCGGACGATCGATCGTCCGCGACGGATGGCGTCCGGTCAGGGCCTGGATGGCCGCGGCGCTGCGCTCGGCGATCTCCGGCCTCCGGCCGACGACGACGAGGTTCATCACGCTCGTCCGGGCCGCGACGTGGCGCGCCGGTTCGCCGTCGATCGTCGTCGTCGAGGTCCTGGCTCGCCCAGATCCGGGCGAGCTGCGGCTCGATCTCGTCGATGCTGTGGGCCCGCGCCGTACCAGCCAGCACCGGCTCGCCGATCGCCAGGGGCGCCTCGGTGGTCATGGCCGCGGCCCCGCCTCAGATCCGCCGCCAGCGGCGGCCGTCGCGGGCCAGCAGGTCGTCGGCCTCGGCCGGGCCCCAGGTCCCGGCCTCGTAGTTCGGGCAGGTCCGGGGCGGGACCGTCGGCCCACGACTCGATGATCGGGTCGACGATGCCCCACGCCTGCTCGACCTCGTCGGCGCGGGTGAACAGCGAGGCGTCGCCCTGCAGCGCGTCGAGGATCAGCGTCTCGTAGGCGTCCGGCGAATCGACGCTGAACGACGAGCCGTAGGTGAAGTCCATCGTCACCGAGCGGACGTCCATCCCGAGTCCCGGCACCTTGGCCCCGAAGCGCAGCATGATCCCCTCGTCGGGCTGGATGCGGATCGCGAGCAGGTTCGGGTCGGGCTCCACGGCGGCGTCCCTGAACAGCCGGTGCGGCACCTCGCGGTACTGGATGGCGATCTCGGTCGCGCGCTTCGGCAGCCGCTTGCCGGTGCGCACGTAGAACGGGACGCCGGACCAGCGCCAGTCGTCGATCGTGAGCTTGGCCGCGACGAACGTCTCGGTCTCCGACTCGGGGTCGACGTCCTTCTCCTGCGCGATAGCCCTGGACCGGCGTCGCGGCCACCCAGCCCGGACCGTACTGGCCGCGCACGACGTCCTCGGTCGTCCAGCCCGGATCGCGGGCGATCGCGCGCAGGACCTTGACCTTCTCGTCGCGCAGCGCGTCGGCCTCGAAGGTCGCCGGCGGCTCCATCGCCACCAGGCTGACCAGCTGGAGGAGGTGGTTCTGGAGGACGTCGCGGACCGCGCCGGTCTCCTCGTAGAACGCGCCGCGGTTCTCGATGCCGATCGACTCGGCCACCGTGATCTGCACGTGGTCCACGTAGCGGCGGTTCCAGAGCGGCTCGAAGATGCCGTTCCCGAAGCGGAAGACCAGCAGGTTCCGCACGGTCTCCTTGCCCAGGTAGTGGTCGATGCGATAGACCTGCGACTCGCGGAAGACCTTGCCGACCTCGCGGTTGAGCCGGACCGCGGAGTTCAGGTCGTGGCCGAACGGCTTCTCGATGACGATCCGCCGCCAGCCGCCGTCGTGCCGCTCGTGATCGAGGCCGACCCGCCCGAGCTGGCCGACGATCTCCGCGAACTGCGACGGCTGGGTCGCGAGGTAGTACAGCCGGTTGCCGCGGGTGCCGTGCTCGATGTCGATGGTGTCGAGGTGCTCGGAGAGCGCGTCGAACGCCGCCGCGTCGTCGAAGTCGAGCCGGTGGTACAGGATCCGCTCGGCGAACGCGTGCCAGGCCGCTTCATCGACCGGCTTGACCCGGCAGAACTGATCGAGCGAGGTGCGGATCTCGGCTCGGAACGTCTCGTCGTCGTAGGGGCGTCGGCCGATGGCCACGATGACGAACTCGTGGGGCAGCAGGTTCGTCCGCCACAGCTGGTACAGCGCCGGGATCACCTTGCGGTGGGCGAGGTCGCCGGTCGCGCCCATGAGGACGAGCGTGCAGGGATCCGGCACGCGCTCGAGCCGGAGACCCTCGCGCAGGACGTTCGTGACCGGCTTCGTCCGCGACACCCGCTTGCCGGCTCGCGACTCGCGGAGCTCCTTGATGGTCCGCGGCGCATCCTTCGGCCGCGGCGAGGGCTGCGCCGGCATGGGCTCGTCGATCACGCGCTCGTCGGGCGCCGCGACCGGCGCAGGGTCCTTGGGCCGGACCCTCGTGGTGGCCACGTGCTACTCGGTCTTCACTTCGTGACCGCCGAACTCGTTGCGGAGGGCGGCGAGGACCTTGGCGCCGTACGAGTCGTCCTGGCGGGACCGGAACCTGGTCAGCAGCGAGAGCGTGATGACGGGCGCCGGGACGTCGTGGTCGATGGCCTCCTGGACGGTCCAGCGCCCCTCGCCCGAGTCGGCGACGTAGCCCTTGAGGTGCTCGAGATCCTGGCCGTTCGCCCGGAACGCGCGCCCGGCGAGCTCCAGCAGCCACGAGCGCACCACCGAGCCCTGCATCCACAGCTCCGAGATGGCCGCGAGGTCGAGCTCGTAGTCGCTCGCGTGCATGATCTCGAAGCCCTCGGCGTAGGCCTGCATCAGCCCGTATTCGATGCCGTTGTGGACCATCTTCACGTAGTGCCCGGCGCCCGGGCCGCCGACATGCAGGTAGCCGCCCTTCGGGGCGAGGGTCGTGAAGATGGGCTCGAGCGGCTGCACGGTCTCGGCATCGCCGCCGACCATCAGGCAATAGCCGACCTGCAGGCCCCAGATCCCACCGGACGTGCCGGCGTCGACGTAGCCGATGCCCTTCGCCTTGAGCGCGGCGTGGCGACGCACGTCGTCATGGAAGTTCGTGTTGCCCCCGTCGATGATCGTGTCGCCCGGCTCGAGGTGCTCGAGGAGCTCGTCGATCTGGGCTTCGGTCGCGTCGCCGGCCGGCACCATCACCCAGACGGCACGCGGCTTCTGGAGCGACGCGACGAGGTCCGCGATCGAGAAGGTCGCCGTGGCACCCTCGCCCTCGCCCTCGATCTCGCGCGACTTCTCGGGCGTGCGGTTGTAGACCATGATCTCGTGCCCGTCGCGGACGAGCCTACGGACCATGTTCCCGCCCATCCGGCCCAGGCCGATGAAGCCGATGCGCATGGGGGTCATCCCTCCTCGTGGGTATCGAGCGCCGCGACGAGCGCACGCTCCAGCGCCGCCAGCCCGGCCTCCGGGTCCTGGCCGAGATGGACTCGCGCGATCGGCAGGTCGTGACCCTCGATCGCCCCGAAGTCGCCGGCCGCCTGGGCGTCGATCAACCGGCCGAAGGTGTACGGCCAGCCGGGGATCGGGCGGTCGACGGGATGGTCGGCGGTGAGCTGGAGGAACCAGCCGATCGGCGCGCCGCCCTTGTGGAGCTGGCCGGTCGAGTGCAGGAACCGAGGCCCGTAGCCCGCGGTCGTGGCGCGCCCGGTCCGGTCGCGGAGGAGCGCGCGGATCCGCGCCAGGGCCGCGTCGGCACCCGGGGTCGGGGTGATGAAGGCCTGCAGCGCGAGGTAGGCGTTCGCCTTGCGGCGCGCGAGGTGACGGGCGAGCTCCCCGATGACGCCGCCGTCGCTCGAGGTGAGCCGGAGGGCGGCGTCGCCGTAGAAGGCGAGCCCGTCGGCTTCGGCCAGGGGGGCCTGCGGCGCCGCGGCCTCGCTGTCGTCCGTGTGCTCCAGGAGCCGCCGCGTGAGCTGTTTCGCCTCCTCGACATTGGGCTGGTCGAACGGGTCGATGCCGAGGACCGCACCGGCGATCGCCGTGGCGATCTCCCAGCGCCACGCCTCCGCGCCGACGTCCATCGGGTCGGCGAGCTCGATGCGGATGACCGGGTGGCCGGCCGCCTCGAGCCCGTTCGCGAGCGCCTCCCGCCCGCCATCGGCGCTGCCGAGGAGCGAGATCCGGACGAAGGCGCGGTCCGAGCCGTAGGACGCGACCGCGCCGAGCGGCTCGAGATCGATCGGCACGATGCCGACCCCGTGCTTCCCGGTGCTCTCCGCGATCAGTTGTTCGACCCATGAACCGAAGGCGACGATGTCGTCGTCGGCGAGGAACGTGAGCTTGTCGCGGCCGTGCTTCGCCAGCGTCCCGATCGCGAGCCCCAGCGACACGCCGGGGTTGATCGCGGGATCCGGTTGGCGGCAGGCGCCGGCCATGGTGCTTGCCGAGGCCAGGAGCGCGTCGAGATCGAGCCCGATGAGCGATGCCGGCACGAGCCCGACGAAGGTCAGGGCCGAATATCGGCCGCCGATGTCCGGCGGGTTCCGGAAGACCTCGCGGAACCGGTCGTGATGGGGGATGGCCTCGAGGCTTGCGCCCGGGTCGGTGATCGCCACGAAGAAGGCGCCGGGCCCCAGTGCCTCGTAGGCGTGACCCTCGATGCCATCGAGCCGCGCCTTCGCGCGAGCCCACGCATCCGCGAGGAACGCGAGCGGCTCGGTCGTCGTCCCGGACTTGGTCGCGATGATCACGAGCGTCCGGACCGGGTCGAGGTCGTCGAGCGTGGCCGCCACGAACGCTGGGTCGGTCGAGTCGAGGATGCGCAGCTCGAGGTACCCCTCCTGGCTGCCGAACGTCCGATGGAGGATGTCGGGCGCGAGGCTGCTGCCGCCCATGCCGGCAACGACCGCGGCGGTGAACCCCTCGTCCACGACGCCGTCGCCGAAGCCTTCGAGGCTGGGGATCCGCTCCGTGAACTCTGCAGGGGCATCGAGCCAGCCGAGCCGATCGCGGATGGCCGCCTGGACGGTCGGGTCCATCGACCAGAGGCTCGGATCGCGGGAGAACAGCCGGTTGACCCAGTCCTCGACACGGGCACGCTCGACGGCCTCGGCGTAGGCCGCGGAGAAGTCGCCCAGGGCGAGGCGTGGGGCGGCGGTCTCGGTCGAGACGGACTCGGTCATCGTGGCCTCCGAAGGATAGGCAGCCGTTCATGAACGGACGGTTACAGGTCGTATCGACCGCGAGCGCCCCGCTCGGTCCTCGTCACCGACGGCTCGACCGCGAGCGCCCATGGTACGCCGCACCGACGGTCGGGACGGCCGTCGGCGGGGCACCGCCCGCCGCTATCGTGTGCCGGTGACGCAGGACGCCCCCAAGCCCGCGGAGCCCGTTCCGTCGGGCGACGCCGCCCCGATGCACATCGATGCGCGGCGGCTGGCCCTCCTGGCGATCCCGGCGATCATCGTCGGCGTCGCATCGAGCCTCTTCCTGCTCGGCCTCACCTGGATCGCCGACCGGATCTCGAACGTGCTCTGGACGACCATCCCCGCCCAGCTCGACATCGATGGGAACGGCCCGCTCTGGATCATCGTCGCGCTCGTCGTGACGGGCATCGCGGTCGGCCTGGTCGTGACGTTCGTGCCGGGGCATGCCGGGCCGCATCCCGCCACGGTGGAGCTCGCGGCGCCGCCGCTGCCCGTGGCGATCCTCCCGAGCCTGGCGCTCGCGATGGTCTTCATGCTCGCCGGTGGCGTGAGCCTCGGACCGAGAACCCGATCCTCGCGATCAACATCGGCCTCGCGGTGTTCCTCGGTGCCCGGCTCATCGCCCCCGTCCCGGTACGTGCGTGGGCAGGGATGGCGTTCGCCGGGACGATCGGCGCGATGTTCGGGACGCCGGTCGCGGCGGCGCTCCTGCTCAGCGAGACGGCTGGCGATCCTCGGATCTCGACCTGGGACCGGCTCTTCGCGCCGCTCGTGGCGGCGGGCGCGGGCGCCATCACCACCGATCTCCTGACCACGGACACATTCGCGGTCGCCGTCGCCCCGTACACCGGTCCGCAGCCCATCGACCTGTTGACGGGCTCGATCATCGCGGTCGTGGCCGCGATCGTCGGCCTCGTCCCGATCTACCTGTTCCCGGTGTCGTACGCGATCTTCCAGCGCCTCGGTCCACCACTCGTGTCGCTCATCGTCGGTGGCCTCGTCCTCGGCATCCTCGGCGCCATCGGCGGGCCGGTTTCGCTGTTCAAGGGGCTGGCGCAGATGCAGGTGCTCGCCGAGAACGTCGGCGACTACACCGCCGCCGGCCTCGCCCTCCTCGTCGGCATCAAGTTGTTCGCGGTCGTCATCGCGAGCACCTCCGGGTTCCGCGGCGGGCGCATCTTCCCTGTCGTGTTCGCGGGCGTGGCCATGGGCCTGTGCGTCAACGTCCTGTTCCCGTCGGTGCCGCAGGCGCTCGCCGTGGCCGCGAGCCTGCTCGGGATGCTCGTCGCGACGACCCGGAGCGGATGGCTCGCCCTGTTCATGAGCGCGTTCCTCGTCGGCGAGGCGACGATGCTGCCGGTCATGTGCATCGCCGTGCTGCCGGCCTGGCTCATCGTGACCGGCCGGCCGGAGATGGTCGTGCAGGCCGCCTCGCCTACACCGAGCTCCGGCGTCCCGCCCGCGAGATCGCCGGCGGCGTGAAGCCCGGCGGGACCGTGACGCGGGCCTCTAGTCTCCCGCGGCCTCGATGGCGAGGACCTTGGCGAGGCGGCGCTGGTGGCGCGGCTCGCCGCTGAACGTGGCGCCGACGAACGCGACCGAGCATTCATACGCCGGCTCGACCCCGATGACGCGAGCCCCGAGGGTGAGCACGTTCATGTCGTCGTGCTCGACGCCCTGGTGCGCCGAGTAGGTGTCGTGGCAGACCGCGGCGCGGACGCCACGGATCTTGTTGGCGGCCACGCTCGCACCGACACCGGAACCGCAGATGAGGATCCCGCGGTCGACGTCGCCGGCCGCGACCGCGTGCCCCATCCGGGCCGCGAAATCGGGGTAGTCGTCGTCGGGATCGGAGCCGTCACCGCCGAGGTCGATCCAATCGTGGCCCGGGTTCGAGGCGGCCAGCCGCACGAGGAGGGCGTCCTTCAAGGCGGCCCCGGCGTGGTCGGCGGCGAACCCGATGCGCATCGCGGTCATCGTATCGGCTCCGCGCGTGCCAGCGTGACGCCCAGCCGTTCAGGCCGCCGCCGCGACCGCTTCGATGGAGGGCATGCGCGGATCGACGTTGGCGGCCCAGGCGTCGTCGTCGGTGATGACCAGGAACATGGCGTTGTCCGTCTGATAGAGGTACGGACGGCCGCGCTGGTGCTCATCCTGCGTGAGCATGTCGGTCGTTCCGACATAGACGGGCTTACCCGCGATCGTCCTCGCCTCGTACTTGCTCAAGTCGGTCGCGCGTGCGCCGTCATGGAAGCCAGCACCAACGAACAGCAGCTCCATGGCGAGGCTGATCTCGTCGTCGTGCTGCGACCGGTTGGCGGCAAACACGAAGATACAGCCAAGTGGTCGCGAGATCGAAATCGTCCACGGACGCCGTACTGGAGCGAGGCGAGATCGATCGGGCCAGGGTCGGCATTCGTCTCGTACTGCGCCACGGTCGCGTCGATCTGCGCGTCGGGCAGGCAAGTCAGCATCGTCAGCCAGCAGCGTCCGGCGACCGACCAGATTGACGAGAGCGGACGCCCGGCGACCGTCGTTGGAAGGTCCGCCTCGACCGACGGCGCCTGGTGTTGGGTCGTCACGTTGTCGGAGCCACGAGTCCGCGGACGCCGATGACGCTGTGGTCGTCGAGGCTGACGTCCGCGGCGACGTCGCGGCCGTTTCCTCCGGGGGCAACGCCGACGGGACGATGGTGCCGGTCCCGGGCCCCTTCGAGGCGGCACACGCCGTGCTGAGAATGACCAGGATGGCCGCCAGAACGACGTCGCGTGGCTTCGACATGGCCCGCTCCCACACGCCGCACCGCGGGCTCGTCGGCCCGCAGTTCGGCGCTCACAAGCGTCACTCTACGCCGGAGCATCACCCCGAGACGTTCTGCCGCCGCGACGACCCCGGCATGCGTCACCGACAGCGGCTCGACCGGCGCCGCGAGGCCCATCGGGCCGCCGCGCCGCCCGAAGAGGGTGACGTTGGTCCACGAGGCCTCGAGCGACGACCACCAGGAACAACCGGCGGCGCCGCCGTCGTAGAGGACCCGGGCGATGGCCTGGGTGGTGGCGCGATGTCGCGTCGCCACCTGGGACGGGCGCCAGCCGTGGGCGACGAGGATGGCCGGGTCGTCGAGGTCGACGAGCGGCGGGACCGCCGAGTCGTCGAGCGCGGCGAGGGCCAGTCGTCGACCGCCGCTGCGTTCGAAGTCGGGATCGCCGAGCATCCGGCCGCGGAACGCCTGGATCGCCTCCGCGATGGCGCTCTCCGGATCGCGCGAGAGGTAGAGCGCGGTATATCGGTCGGGGTTGTCGTGGCGGTTCGCGCCCTGTCGTTCGCGGGGACGTCGAGCGGGCGGACGAACCGCCGAGGCGCCCACGGAAAGACGCGATAGAGGGTCATCGCGCCGTCCCTCGAGCGGCAGCTCCGCGGCCTAGGCGTAGGCCCCGGTCTCCTCGGCCTCGATGGCCGCGAGGACCTCGGACACGCGACCGTCGGCCAGGAGGTCGATCGGCCGGCGATCCCCGAGGTGGGCGTTCAGGCCGTACATCCAGGACACGGCGGTCTCGCGCCGGAGCGTCTGCGTCAGACGCGACATCGCGAACTCGATGGCCTCGAGCTTGCGCCGGTTGTCGGCGTCCGGTGCGGCGTCACGCAGCCATCGGGTGACCCTTGACCGGTCGACGCCCAACGCACGCGCGACCTCTGCCTGCCCGCCGAAATCCTCGACGAGCGAGCGTACCCGGTCCGCGGTCGCGATGGCCATGCCCACAGGCTAGCGCAACGATTCTCGTTGCGCGCCGCGGTTGGTTCGCTGCGACCGTATCCTCGCGGCATGCCGACCGTCGACGACGACCCCGACCTGCCCTGGTACACCGAGACGCTCCACGACGGCTTCCGGACGTCCTTCCAGGTCCGCCGCGTGCTCTTCGACAGCCAGACCGCAGCACCAGCGGCTCGTCGTCGCCGAGAGCGTGGCCTTCGGCAAGCTCGTGATGCTCGACGGGGTCACCCAGCTGACGACCGCCGACGAGCACATCTACCACGAGATGCTCAGCCACGTGCCGATCCTCGCCCATGGCGCGGTGCGCGACGTGCTCATCGTCGGCGGCGGCGACGGCGGCATGATCGAGGAGGTCTTCAAGCACGCGGCCATCGAGCACGTGACGATGGCCGAGCTCGATGCCGGCGTGATCGAGCTGGCGAAGGCCCACCTGCCGGAGCTCTCGAACGGCGCCTTCGACGACCCGCGGCTCGAGATCGTGCTCGGCGACGGGCGCGACTTCGTGGCCTCGGCCGGCGATCGCCGCCTACGACCTCGTCATCGTCGACTCGACCGACCCGATCGGACCCGGCGAGACCCTGTTCACCGCCGCGTTCTATGCCGACTGCCGGCGGATCCTCCGACCGGGCGGGGTGATCGTGACCCAGAACGGCGTCCCGTTCTTCCAGGCCGCGGAGCTCGCGTCGACGATGCGGTCGTTCGGGCGGCTGTTCGCCGACGCCACCTGCTACCTCGCGGCCGTCCCCACGTACGTCGGCGGGTTCATGGCGTTCGGCTGGGGCACGGACGACGTCGCGCTCCGGGCGGTCCCGCTGGCGACCCTCGAGGCGCGCTTCGCGGCGGCCGGCATCGACGACGCGCTACTACACGCCCGAGGTCCACCTCGCGAGCTTCGCGCTGCCGCGGTCGATCCGCGACATCGTGGCGACCGCCGTCGGCGAAGGCCGGGAGGGCCCCGCGGGTTAGGGCCCGAAGTGGCCGCCATCGAGGGTCGGGATCCGGCCGTGCAGGCCCTCGCGCACGACCCGCCGGCCGACGTCGGCGACGCGATCCGCGGTGAACCCGAAGTGCTCGAAGATCGTGCCCGGCCGGCGCCGACGCGCCGAAGTGGTCGAGCCCGATGATCGCGCCCTCGTCGCCGACCCAGCGCTCCCAGCCGAGCGACACGCCGATCTCGACGCTGACGCGCTTGCGGACGCGACGGCGGCAGCACCGCGTCGCGGTAGGCCTGGTCCTGCAGGTCGAAGCGCTCCCAGCAGGGCAGCGAGACGACGCGGGTCGGGATGCCGTCCGCCTCGAGCGCCTCGGCGGCCGCGAACGGCGAGCTGCAGCTCCGAGCCGGTCCCGATGAGGATGAGCTCGAGGGCGTCCCGCCGCTCGCCTCGCGCAGGACGTACCCGCCGCGGCGCGACGCCCTCGCGCGCCTGCTCGGCCGTGCCCGGGCAGCGTCGGCAGCTTCTGGCGGGTGAGCGCCAGGGCGACCGGCCCGTCGCGGCGCTCGACGGCCAGCGCCCAGGCCGCGGCCGTCTCGTTGGCGTCGCCCGGCCGGACGAACCACAGGTTCGGGATCGCCCGCAGCGCGGCGTAGTGCTCGACCGGCTGGTGGGTCGGGCCGTCCTCGCCGAGCCCGACCGAGTCGTGGGTCCAGACGTCGATGACGTGCAGCCCGGCCAGCGCGGACAGCCGGACCGCGCCGCGCATGTAGTCGCTGAAGGTCAGGAACGTCGCGTCGTACGGGATGAACCCGCCGTGGTACGCGATCCCGTTGGCGATGCCGCCCATCGCGTGCTCGCGGACCCCGAAGCGCAGGTTCCGTCCGGCGTCGTCGGCGCTGAAGTCCGGCTCGCCCTTGACGTCGGTCAGGTTCGACTCGGACAGGTCGGCCGCACCGCCGAACAGCTCCGGGACGCGCCCGGCGAGCGCCTGGATGGCGTCCTGGCTGGCGTTCCGGGTGGCGACCTCGGACCCGGTCTCGTACGTCTTGAGATCCGCGTCCCAGCCCGGCGGCGAGCTCGCCGGCGATCGCGCCGCCGGAACTCGGCCGCGAGCTCGGGGTGCGCCTCGCGCGTACGCCTCGAACCGCGCCTCCCACTCGGCCACGAGCGCTTCGCCGTCCTGGATCGCCGCGCGGAAGCACGGCCAGCGCTCGTCGGGCGACGTAGAACGCTCTGGTCCGGGTCCCAGCCGTAGGCCTCCTTGGTCAGGCGGACCTCGTCGGGCCCGAGCGGTGACGCCGTGCGCCTTCTGCGAGTCCTGCTTGTTCGGGCTGCCGTAGCCGATGTGCGTGCGGACCGCGATGAGGCTCGGGCGGTCGTCGGCGCGCGCCGCCGTCGATCGCCGCCTCGATGGCGGCGAGGTCGTTGCCGTCCTCGACCCGCTGGGTGTGCCAGCCGTAGGCATCGAATCGCTCGAGGACGTCCTCCGACCAGGCCATCGCGGTCGGACCGTCGAGCTGGATGTGGTTGTCGTCGTACAGGACGATGAGCTTGCCCGAGCCGCAGGTGGCCGGCGAGGCTGCACGCCTCGGACGCGATGCCCTCCTGCAGGTCGCCGTCGGAGGCGATGACGTAGGTCCGGTGGTCGACGATCGAATGGCCCGGCCGGTTGAACTCGGCCGCCAGCCGGCGCTCGGCGATCGCCATGCCGACCGCGTTCGCGATGCCCTGGCCGAGCGGCCCGGTCGTGGCCTCGACGCCCGGGCGTCAGGCCGTACTCCGGGTGTCCCGGCGTCCGCGATGCCCCACTGCCGGAACGACTGCAGGTCCTCGAGCGTGAGGTCGTACCCGGTCAGGTGCAGCAGCGAGTAGAGCAGCATGCTGGCGTGCCCGGCCGACAGCACGAAGCGGTCGCGATCGGGCCAGTCGGGCATGCGTCGGCGCGTGGCGCAGGAAGCGCGTCCAGAGCACGTACGCCATCGGCGCCGCGCCCATCGGCGCGCCCGGGGTGGCCGGAGTTGGCCTTCTGGACGCCGTCGATGGAGAGCGTCCGGATGGTGTCGATGGCGAGTCGGTCGATGTCGGTCGTCACGGTGGTCATCGGGCGGGCTCCGGGTGGTCGGTGGGGGCGGTCATTGTAGGTCGCCGCGCGGGTCGCCCGGCCCCGGCTACCATCGGGGCATGCCCCGACTCGTCCCGCCGCGGCCGCACCGCCCGGGTCGTCCACGTCGGCCCGGCCGCCCGCGACGGCCATCCCGGCCGGGACGGCGCCGCGGCCGCGGATCGTGGTCCTGGGCGATCTCATGCGTCGACGTCGTCCTGGCCCCGGTCCGGCCGCTCGAGATCGGCACGGACGTGCCGGGCCGCGTCGCGTTCCTGGCCGGGCGGATCGGCGACGAACACCGCGCGCTGGCTCGCCCGGCTCGGGGCCGAGTCGACGCTGATCGGGGCGGTCGGCCGCGACGCGGCGGGCCGCGCGCTGGTCGAGACGATCCGCGCTGACCACGTGATCCCGCGGATCTCGCGGGTCGCCGGGACGCCGACCGGGCGCATCGGTGTCCTCGTGTCGCCCGATGGCGAGCGCTCCTTCGTCGCAGGACCGGGGCGCGGCGAACCTGCTCCGCCCCGAGGACCTCCGCGCGGCCTGGTTCGGGGGCATCGACGCGCTGCACATGCCGACGTACTCGCTGCTCGGCGAACCCCTCGGACTCGCGGGCCGTGCGGCGGTCCGTCTCGCCAAGGCGAACGCCGCGACCGTGAGCATCGACCTGGCGTCGGTCGGCCCGCTGCTGGCGCACGGCCGTCGCGCGGCGCGCGCGCTCATCGAGGAGGTCGCCCCGGACATCCTGTTCGCGACGGCCGCCGAGGCCGAGGCGTTCCTCGGTCGCTACGCGGTGGACGGGCTGCTCGAGCTCGCGCCGATCGCGGTCATCAAGCGCGGCTCGAAGGGCGCGACGGTCCTCGCGCGCGACGGGGCCGGGCGGCTGCGCCTCGAGGTCGCGACCGAGCACGTCGTCGCCGCCGACACGACCGGCGCCGGCGACGCCTTCGACGCCGGGTTCCTCTTCGGCTGGTTCGCGGCCCGTGCGGCCGGCCGGTCGCTCCCGGTGGCGCTGCAGCGCGCGGCCGTCACCGGTCACCGCACCGCGACCCGCCAGCTGCGATCGCCCCGCCCGGAGCTGTCGTTCGGCTGAGCCGGTCCGCGGCGTCGAGACGCTCAGCCCTTCAGGTACCGGTCGAACCAGTCGAGCATCCGGGTGTGGCGGTCGACCCGGCGGTCCGGCCGGCCCGAGTTGCCGTACACGTGGTACGACTCGGGGTAGAGGACGTACTCGACGGTCCGGCCGAGGTGGCGCAAGGCGATGAAGAACTGCTCGTTGTCCTGGGGCGGGCAGCGCAGGTCGGCCTCGCCCTGGAGCATCAGCAGCGGCGTCCGCACGTTCGCCACGTTGCGCAAGGGCGACTGGCGCCAGAGCCGCTCGACGCCCTCCGGGGTGAACGGATCGCCGAGCAGGGCGTTGCGGTCGTATTCGGGTCCGCTGTCGGAGTTGGCCCAGTCCGAGACCTGGTTCGTCACGCCGTTCTCCGAGACCGCCGCCTTGAACCGGTCGGTCGTGCCGACGAGCCAGTTGACCATGAACCCGCCGTAGCTCAGGCCGAGGACGCCGAGCCGGTCCGGATCCGCGAGCCCCAGGCCGATGACGTGGTCGAGCGCGGCGTGCACATCGGCGGCATCGACGCCGCCCCAGTCGCCGAGCTGCGGCCGGACCCAGTCACGGCCGTACGTGGCCGAACCGCGGATATTGGGCAGGACCACCCGATAGCCCCGGGCGACGAGCAGGGACACCTCGATGTGCGGCGCCGGTGCCCAGGCACCCAGCGGACCGCCATGGACGTCGACGACCGTCGGCAGCGCTCGACCCCCGGCATCCGCCGGCGACGCGATCCAGACATCGATCGGACCGCCGTCGCCCGGTGCCTGCGTCAGCATCATCGACGGCTGCGGGTAGGTCCGTTGCCAGGCCGAGCCCATCGTCGTCCGCCGTCGGACGGGGGCGCCCTCACCGGCGACCGTCGAGAGCTCCACCGCGCGCGTGCTGTCGGTCCCCAGCCAAGCCGCCATCCCATCCGCCGAGACGGACAGGGCGTGGGTCACGATGTCGCCCTCGACGACCCGGCCGCGGCCGGTCGGCTCGCCGGTCGATGGATCGATCGTGAACCACCACGGGTGGGAGCGGCCGCGGTCCGCGACCACGCACATGACCTCCTCGGAGCCGAGCCAGACCGGACCCGGCCGCCCGTCGACCATCCAGCCGGTGAGATCGGCATCCACCCAGTTCGCGAACGGCCGGTCGAGATCGGCGGCGATGGCGGTCGGTGGTGCGGAGCCGTCGGCCGGCCCGATGAGCAGGGTCGGGCTGACGTCATCGAGCGGCTCGGGCTCGAGGACGCCGACCGCGGCCAGCCACCGCCCGTCAGCCGAGTACGCGGGCCGGCTTGCCCATCCGGGCGGCGCCATGACCTCGCGCGGCTCGGGCTCGCGAGCGTCGACATCGACGGTCCAGATCGTCGTTCGAGGTCGGATGTCGGGCTCGGGACCGCGATCGCAGGCGAACGCGACCGTCCGGCCGTCCGGATGCCAGGCGATCTGGGAGACGCCCCAGTCGCCCGAGGTCACCTGCCGCGGTCGTGCTCCGGTCCGCACGTCCACGACGAAGAGGTGCGACCAGTGATCGAGGTGCCCCAGCTCGTCGAATCGCCAATCCGACCGCGCGATGTGCCGGGCGGTCGGGCTCGGCTCTTCGGCAGGCACCGAGCCGCGGCGGGGTCGGCCCGCCAGGGGGCGCCGCTTCCCGATGATGAAGCGAGGTGGGTCGACGGCGGCGGTGAACGCAAGACGCGACCCATCGGGCGACCAGGCCACCGAATCGACGCCGCCGTGCGCGCCGGCGCGGACCTCACGGATCCGGCCGCCGCGCGTGGTCGCGAGGTGGATGGCCGATGGGCGATCCTCGTCGTCGGGCCAGGAGCGGATCCAGGCGACGAGCCCGCCGTCCGGCGAGATCGCGGGCTGGCGGTCCTGGACGATCCCCGAGGTCAGGGGGTAGGCGCGGCTCGAGGACCGCCCGCGCCGTCCGGCACGCGCCGCGAGCGGGATCGTCCAGAGATGGGCGACGTACCGGTCGCCACGGACGGCGCGACGACCGACCACGGCCAGCTCGCCGTCGGCGGACAGGTCGAACTCTTCGAGGACCACCTGGCGGCGGATGTCCTCGGGCGTGAAGGCACGGCGCGTCGGCATCGGCGACAGCGTAGGACGTCGGCATCGAGGCGGGGGCGGCTCCGCCGTCGTGCGGGACATCTCCCGGCGCCGGCGCGCACCGGACGGGTACCCTTCGAGCCGATGCTTGCCGACCGGATCCAGGTCGCGCCCGACGTGGCGCGCGCGCTCGCCGAGGGCCGCCCCGTCGTGGCACTCGAGTCGACGCTCATCAGCCACGGCCTCCCGTACCCGGAGAACCTCGCGGTCGCGACGGCGTCCGAGGCGGCGGTCCGCGAGTCCGGCGCGGTCCCCGCGACCGTCGCCATCCATGCGGGCCGGATCCTGGTCGGCCTCGACGAGGCGGGTCTGACCGCCCTCGCGACGGCCCCGGCCGGCTCCGTGCGCAAGGCCGCCCGCCCGTCGATGGCGGCCGCGTTCGAGGACGGGGGCTGGGCCGCGACGACCGTCTCGGCGACGCTGATCCCGGCGCATGCGGCGGGCATCCGCGTGTTCGCGACCGGCGGCATCGGTGGGGTGCATCGCGGGGCATTGGGTGAACCCGGGTCCGCGGCGCGCCCGACCCTCGACATCTCGTCCGACCTCGACGAGCTCGGGCGCACCCCGATGGCCGTCGTCTGTGCCGGGCCGAAGGCCATCCTCGACGTCCCGGCCACCCTCGAGTACCTCGAGACGCACGGCGTTCCGGTCGTCTCGGTCGGGCAGGCCGAGCTGCCCGGGTTCTTCGCGCGCTCGTCGGGCATCCGGGCGCCCGAGACCGTCGCCGATCTCGAGGCGGCCGCGGCGCTGGTCCGGACCCACCTCGGGCTCGGACTCGGGACGTCGATCCTGGTCTGCGTGCCCGCGCCCGCGGACGTGGCCGTCCCCGAAGACGTGGCCCGGGATGCTGTCGAGCGAGCCATCCGCGAGGCCGAGGACGCGGCGATCACGGGGCCGGCGCTGACGCCGTGGTTGCTGGCCCGGATCGCGGACATCACCAAGGGGGCGTCGCTGCGCGCGAACACCGCCCTCATCGTCAACGATGCCCGGGTCGCGGGCCAGCTGGCGGCTCGACTCGCCTAGCCGATCGGTAGCCGGACTCAGGTAGACTGCGAGTCCTTCCACCGACCGCCTCGCCGGGGGACTCCCATGTCCGTCTGGTCCGGCCCGCCGGCCATCGAAGCGCGCGGTGTGCGCCGCGTCTACAACGTCAAGCCCACGCCGGTCGTCGCCCTCGACGGCGTCGATCTCGATGTCGCGCCCGGCGAGTTCTTCGGCCTGCTCGGACCGAACGGCGCGGGCAAGACGACGCTGATCAAGATCCTCACCACGCTCCTGCTGCCGTCCGGCGGGACGGCCCGCATCTTCGGCTTCGACGTGGTCGATGACGTCAAGCGGATCCGCCGGATCATGAACATGGTCGCCGGCGGGGAGCAGTCCGGGTACGGGATCCTGACCGTCCGCGAGCAGCTCTGGATGTTCAGCCAGTTCTACGGCCTGCCCCGCAAGGAGGGCTGGCATCGCGTCGACGAGCTCATCGAGACCATCGGCTTCGGGGACCAGGCGCAGCAGCGCGTCAGCACCCTATCGACCGGGCAGCGCCAGCAGATGAACTTCGCGCGCGGCCTGCTCAACGACCCGTGGATCCTGTTCCTCGACGAGCCGACGCTCGGGCTCGACGTCGCCGCGGCCCGCAACGTGCGCGAGCTGGTCACCTCGTGGAAGGCCGCGGTCCCGGGGCGGACCGTCCTGCTCACGACCCACTACATGGCCGAGGCCGACGAGCTCTGCGAGCGGATCGCCATCGTCGATCATGGTCGCATCCTCGCGATCGGTTCGCCGGCCGAGCTGAAGCGCCGCGTCCAGCGCGAATCGATCTTCCGCCTGGAACTGGATCGGCTCGACGGTGGCGCGGACGCGCTCGCCCGGCTTCCCGGCGTGGTCTCGGCCGTCCCGTCCGCGGCGGACGACGACCCGACCGAGCGCCAGACCGTCAGCCTCAACCTCGTGCTCCAGGACGACGCCGCGCTCGGCGGCGTGGTCACGGCCCTTTCCGGGCTCGGCGCGAACATCCGGGCGCTCCAGAAGTCGGAGCCGTCGCTGGAGGACGTCTTCGTCGAGCTCGTCGGACGTGGGTTCGACGAGGATCGACAGCCGGCCCCGAAGCCCCCGCCGGAGGATGTGCCGCCGCCGCCGCGGACGGCGAGTCCGTCCGAGCACGAGGCGGGCGAGCCGGCCGAGAGCGAGCTGGTCTGACGATGTCGGTCTACGAATTCCGGCATACCGGCTCGCCGGCCGAGGCCGCCGCGTGGTCCCGCCGGCAAGAGGTGCTCACGAACCTGCGGACCGTGGGAGGACGGGCCTACCCGCGCGTCATGGGCATGTTCCGCGAGCCGTCGTGGCTCTTCTTCGAGGTCATGCTCCCGTTCCTCGCGACCTCGACGTTCGTGTTCGTCTACCGCTCCCTGCAGGCGCCGCCGGAATATGTCGGCTTCGTCGTCCTCGGCGGGGCGATGACGGCCTTCTGGCTCAACGTGATCTGGATGATGGCGAACCAGCTCTACTGGGAGAAGAGCCAGGGCAACCTCGAGCTCTACTTCGCTGCGCCGATGAACGTCATGGCCGTGCTCTTCGGCATGGCGGTCGGCGGCATGACGATGAGCGTCGTCCGCGCGGTGGTGGTCCTCGTCGTCGCTTCGATCCTGTACGGCGTCACGTTCACGGTGGACCAATGGCCGCTCCTCATCGCGGTGTTCTTCCTGACGCTGACCGCGCTGTATGGCCTCGGGATGATGCTCGCGAGCCTGTTCGTCGTCTGGGGCCGCGAGGCGTTCCAGACCACCCAGCTGTTCATCGAACCGGTCTATTTCGTGTCGGGCTTGAACTTCCCGGTCGGCCGTCTCGGGGCGCTCGGTGCGCTCGCGATCGCCACGATCCCGCTCGCGGTCGGCCTCGACGCGATGCGCCAGCTGGCCTTCGCCGGGAGCGACATCGACTACGGCACGCCATCGCCCACGGTCGAGGCGCTGATCCTCGTCGCGATGACCGTGATCTTCATCGTCGCGGCACGGTGGATGCTGCGGACGATGGAGGAGATGGCCCGGCGCGAGGGCCGGCTCTCGCTGCGATGGCAATGACCGCGGCGGAGGGCACGACGCCCACGGCCGGGCTCGGATCCCCGGAGTGGGGTGGCTTCGACCCAGCCCGGACCGAGGGCCTCGGGGCGGGCGACCTGTGGCGCAGCTTCCGGACCGCGGCCCGCCTCGGCTGGGAGATGGAAGCGAACTGGACGGACCCGCTGCTGTTCTTCATCTACTCGGTCGCGAAGCCCGTGTCGGCCGCCCTGATCCTGGTGGTGATCCTCGACATCATCAGCGGGGGGAACGCCAGCCCCGAGTACCGCGGGTTCGTCGTGGTCGGGACGGCGCTCTGGTCGTTCGTGCTTGCCGGCGTCGCCGGGCTCGCCTGGTCGGTCCTCGACGATCGCGAGCGTTATCGGATGCTCAAGTACGTCTACGTCAGCCCGAGCGACTTCCTCGTCGTGCTCATGGGCCGGGGCGTCGCCCGCGTCGGGGTCGGCGCCATGGGCGCGATCATCACGATGGCGGTCGGGGTCATCTTCCTCGGCGTCCCGTTCGATCCGGCCGCCGTCGACTGGCCGTTGCTCGTCGTCGTGATGGCCGATGGGGATCGCTTCGATCCTCGCGATCGGGGTGCTGTTGGCGGCCGTCTGCCTCCAGACACGCCAGGAATCGTGGTCGTACCCGGACGCCGTCGCCGGCGCCCTCTTCCTCGTGAGCGGGGCGGTGTTCCCGCTGGCCGTGCTCCCGATGCCGGTCCAGGCCATCGGCCTGGTCACCCCGCTCGCCTGGTGGATCGAGGGCGTGCGGCTCGCGCTGTTCCCGGGGGGCACCAGCGGCATCGGCGGTCCGGGCAGCCTGTGGACCAGTGTCACCGGAACGGCCGCGCCGGATGCCTCGGTCATCGTCCTTGCCTTGCTCGGCACCGGGGCGCTGGTTACACTCGCGGCCACCGGCATCTTCCGAGCCAGCGAACACCGGGCGAAGGACCGCGGCTTGCTCGACCGGACGACCGGCTCCTGACGGAGGCCAGACCTGGATGCGGATCTACGAGGGAAGCCCACGCCAGGACTTCGAGGAGGTCTTTCGCAGCATCGGCGCGTTCATCGACCAGCGCGGCATGCGGGATGTCCTGCTCGTCGAGGCACCGGACGGGTTCATCGTCCAGGGCCTCGTGATCACCGGCACGAACACGTCGACCTGGAGCGACACGATGGGGTCGCTCGTCAAGGAGACGCTGACGTTCGTGGACGACGACATCGCCCGGTTCATGGAGGAGGCCGCGGCTCGCCGCGGGCGAGTGCCACCGCCGCCGCCGCACACCGCCGGCAAGTACGAGACGGCGTTCCGGGTCATCGGCCGCTACATCGATGAGCAGAAGCCGAGCGACGTCTTCTTCTTCGAGCAGGACGGCGCGTTCGTCGTCCGCCTGCTGCTCGGTGGCCAGGGCGGGACCCACCACCAGCTGACCGAATTCACCAAGGACGATATCGCCGGGCTCGTCGCCAAGGGTCCGAGCCTGCGCTACCCCGAAGGCCAGCCGGGCGCTGCGCCCGGGGCCACCCCCGGTGCCCCATCGGGCGCCTCATCCTGATCAGCGAAGTCCGCCACAGCATCCGTACGGAGGTCATGCCATGAAGGCGCTCAAGACCGTCGCCGTCGCGTTGGGGATCACCCTCGCGGCGCTCATCGTCATCCCGCTCGCGGTCCTCACCGGCCTGTTCGTCTGGCTCAAGCTCACCGAAGAGGCTGACGAGGAGATCCTCGAACTCGATCGCGAGGGCGCCTGATCGACTCGGCCGAACCCGCCGATCACGCGGCGGGATCCCCGGACCAGGTGACCCAGACGCCCGCCGGCCGACCGGCGGGCGTCGGTGTGTCCACCGTGCCCACGTCCGGCGAGCCGGAGCGCCTCTCCGACGAGCGCCCGACTGCGTCGGTCATGACGCGCCTGACGACCCTGCCCACCGACCGCCGCCTCATCGAGGCGAGCGTCGTGGGCGTCATGGTCGTGTGGGCCGCCAACTTCATCGTGGTCAAGGACGTGCTCGCGATCATGCCCCCGATCGGGTTCACGTTCGCGCGGTACCTCTTGGCCTCGATCACGCTGCTGCTGATCCTGCGGCACTCGGAGGGGCCCATCCGGCTGCCCAGACCGGACGGCTGGCGGATCCTCGCCCTGGGCGGAGTCGGGTTCGGGCTGTACCAGATCCTGTGGACGGTCGGATTGCAGACGATCCCGGCCGGTGACTCGGCGCTGCTCATCGCGTCGACCCCGGTCGTGACCGCCATCCTGGCCGTGATCGTCGGCACGGACACTCTGAGCCCGCAGAAGGCGCTCGGCGTCCTGATCTCCTTCGTCGGCGTCGTCATCGTCATCGGCGCCGGGGTCGGGATCGACCTGTCCGGATCGCCGATCGGCTTCGCCCTCACGCTGGCGGCGGCCGTGTGCTGGGGGACATTCACGGCGGTCGGGGCCCGGATCCTGCAACGCCGGTCGCCGCTCGTCCTGACGACCTGGGGCACGGTCGGTGGGACGCTGGTCCTGGCGACCCCCGGCATCGGTCAACTCATCTCGCCCGGCGCGATCGACTGGTCGGCGCCGGGCGCGGTCCAGCAGATCGTGCTCTCGGTCGCCTACTCGGGGATCCTCGCGGCGGCCCTCGCCAACATCGTCGTCTTCAACGGCGTCCGAGCGCTCGGCCCGACCCGGGTCATCACGATCCAGGCGCTGGTCCCGGCGTTCGCCGTCGTGCTCGCCTTCATCTTCCTCGGCGAGCCGATCCGGCTGGGACAGGTCATCGGGGGCGCCATCATCATCGGCGGCGTCGGCCTCACCCGGGTCGCGTCGCGCCGCCCGGCCGCGCGACGGTCCGCCGCGTGACCCAGCCGGGACTCGCCCCGCCCGTCCCACCGCTCGACCCGTCGGCTCCACCGCTGGCCATCCTCGTCGACTACGACGGGACCGTCGCGCTGACCGACGTGTCCGACACGGTCATGGCCGACCACGTGTCCGGCGAATGGGAAGCGGAGGTCGCGGCCTACGACGCCGGACTGGCCGGCTCGCGGCGATTGATGACGCTCGAGATGTCGCTCGTCGACGCCGACCCAGCGGAGCTCTTCGCCACCGCCGCCGCCCAGCCGCACGATTCCGGGTTCGCGCCGTTCGTCCGATGGGCGCAGGCGGCCGGCATCCCCGTCGAGATCGTGTCGGACGGGTTCGGATTCTTCATCGAGCCGGCCATGGCCGCGCTCGAGCTTCCCGATGTGCCGATCATCACGGCGCGCACGACGTTCACCGGCCGGCGTGCGTCGATCGAGTTCCCGAACGGGCACCCACGCTGCTTCGTGTGCGGGACGTGCAAGCGTGAGCGGGTGCTCGCCCATCGGGCGGTCGGGCGCAGGGTCGTCTTCGTCGGCGATGGCGAGAGCGATCGCTACGCCGCCGGCTACGCCGACACCGTGTTCGCCAAGCGGTCGCTCGTCCGAATCTGCATCGAGGCGGGGTGGCCGTTCGAGCGGTTCACGGAGTTCCGCGAGGTCCACGCCTGGCTCGAGGCGACCGTCGCGCGCTGGTCCGCGGACCCGGCGTCGCTCGCGCGCGTCGCGGCGGAAGCACCGCCCCCCAACGGGTACTTCTGCGGTCCCGAGGTCTGGGGCGAAGGGCTGGTCGATCCGCCACCGGGGTCGTGGCCGCCGGAACGCTGACACGATCGCAGGCACCGGCAGGTCCTTAGTCCGACTTAGTCAACCTTCATCGCGCGGCGCCATGAATTACTTGACCCGTCCCCGAGCATCTGTGGGGCATGACGTCGATGACGGGGAACCTGGACGACGCGCTGGAACGAGCGATCCCGCTCGCGGTCGGCGGTGACCAGGCGGCATTCGCCCGGATCGTGCTGGCCCACCACGGAGACATGACCCGGGTCTGCTACGTCATCTGCGGCGACCTTGACCTCGCCGACGAAGCCGTCCAGGCCGCGTGGCCGATCGCCTGGAAGAAACTCGGCACGCTGAAGGACCCGGGGCGCCTCCGGCCATGGCTTGTCTCGGTGGCAGCCAACGAGGCCAGACAGCTCCTGCGTCACCGCCGGCGCCGGACGGTCGTCGAGCTGTCCGTGTCGCCTGGTTCAGACCGCGCGCGGGAGACGGCCGACCCAGCGGGACGCACCGCCGACCTCGACCTCATGAATGCCCTCGCCCGGCTGGATCCGGACGATCGGGCCCTGCTGGCGCTCCGATACGTCGCCGGCTTCGACTCGACCGAGCTCGCCCGCGCGACCGGGCGGTCCGCCTCTGGCACCCGGGCGCGCCTCGCGCGCCTGCTCGAGCGTCTTCGAACGGAGCTCCGCGATGACTGACCGACCCGACTTCGAAGGCCGTCTGGAGGCGCGGCTGCTTGCCCATACTGCCGATGTCGTGCGCCCGTTCGATGCGGCCGCGATCGCGGCTTCGGCGACTGGTCACCCGCGAGGACGGGTCTTGGTCGTGCGGCGACCATCGGTGGCGCGCCTCGTCGCCCTTGGGCTTGTCGCGCTCCTGGCGTTGGCGCTCGGCGTTGCGCTGCTGAGCGGGAGCCGACCGCCCACGCCGATCCCCGCGGTCGTGTCCGAGACACCGCAGGCATCACACTCGACGTCGACGTCCGTGCCCGAGGCGACTCGGTTGCCGGTGCTCGCCGGGTCTGGGCGGTTGGCCCTCATCGACACTGGCGAGTCCCACTGCATGTCCATCGACGAAGTCGACCCAGCCGCCGGATCAACGATCCGGACGATCGACTGCGCAGAGTGGGTATCGCTGTCGCCGGATGGGACGCATGCCGCGTCCACGCGTCTCGACGCGACCGGTGCGGTCGCGATCCTCGACGTGGTCGATCTGCGGACCGGCGAGCGCCGTGAGGTCACCCGGTCGCCTGGTCGCGGGATGGTCACCGGGGCGTTCTCGCCCGACGGCCGGTACCTGGCCTGGGCCTGGTGCGACGGGGTGACGTCGTGCGACATCGTGGGCGCGGCCGTGGCCGACTTGTCGACGGCGATACCCACCATCCTGGACCTGCCTCGGGACACGCGGTGGACGGATCTCCAGTGGTCTCCCGATAGCGCTTGGTTGGCCATCGAGACGAGTGACGGGCTGTCGATCGCGCATGGCGACGGCTCGGATCCGCAACGCATCGCCCGCGGCGCGATGCTCGCCTGGTCACCGGATTCGACCGAGCTGGCGCTGAAGGCGGATGCCGGCCTCGAGATCGTCCAGCGCGACGGCTCGCGACCGAGATGGGTCAGCGACGTCAGCACCTATTTCGGCTCGGGGTCCTGGTCGCCGGATGGTCGCTCGATCGCCTTCGCCACGGATGGCCCGCTCGCCGCCTCGTTTGCCGACACGAACCCAGCCCAGCTCTGGATCGTCGGAGCGGACGGGGCCGAGCGGCGGCGCATCGATGTCGGTCCGGGTTGCGTACCACTGGTGGAAACGCCGGCCCCGCAGCAGACACCGCGCCTCGACTGCCACGATTTGCTCGAGCCCATGGCGGGGAGCCCGCTCAGCTGGTCGCCCGACGGTCGACGATTCACCGTCCCCCTGAAGCGGGTCGGCGATCCCGGTTCCGGACCCGTGGCCGTGGGCATCGTCGAGGCGGACACGGGGCTCGTCACTCGGATCGATCGCGCCCACACGTCGGCCTGGTCGCCGGACGGGACCCGGCTCATGGTCGTGAACGCGGCCGGGATCGATGTGCTTTCCGCCGATGGCTCGCACCGGCACCAGGCCCTCGTGGCCACGGGCACCAGCATCAACCCTGAAGCGGGCGCCTGGGTCCCAGACTGATGCTGCGCGCCGATCGGCCGCCGCCCCGGGGACATCGTCCGAGTCGATCAGTCAGGATGCCCGACGCCCGAGCTCTCAGCCCCAGCGATCCCAGCGGGCGAACTCGTCGAACGGGACCCAGCCGCGCTTGAGGCTCGGGGAGCGGATGTCGGGAAGCGGGCGGCCGACGGGCATGACGCCGATCGGGACGAACTCGTCGGGGATGCCGAGGTATGCGCGGAGCGGCTCGACCTCAGGCCCGATGAAGCCGCATCCGAGGCCCTCGTTGACGGCCGCGAGCATCACGTTCTGCATCGTCGCGCCGATGTCGACCCACCAGTAGGGGACCGGCCAGTCGATCTCGTTGCCGTCGTCGTCGACCTTGTCGGGCTCCTGATAGCGGCGGTGGTAGATCGCTTCGCTGACACATGGGATGAACTGGGCGGCACACTCGCTCACCCACGGCCCGAACTCGCCGTATTCCTCCTCACCGCAGATCCGGGCCACCTCGCGACGTCGTTCCCGGTCGGTCACGACGATCAGGCGCTGGCCTTGGCTGAAGCCGGCCGACGGTGTTCGCTGGGCGAGCCGCGCGATCCGCTCGATCACGTCGCGCTCGACACCACCCTCCTCGAACCGGCGCACGGCCCGGCGCTTCATGACGACGTCGCTGAACTCCATGAGGCCTCCCCGAACGGAGCAGGTGTCGATCGAACGGTGGCACCACGAGTGCCGGCATGTCGTCAGCCGGGCTCCTCGTCGCTCTTCGCGTCATCCTTCCAGCCGAGGTGGTGTCGAAGCCAGCCCACCGAGGCGAGGTGATAGGTCGCCGGCACATCGAAGTCGGGCAGCGCATTCACGGTGGGGCGGTCGAGATCGATCACGACCCGATCCGACGTGATCGTCGTCACGTCCCCCGCGCCGACCATGACGTCCCGACGGGCGCCTTCGAGGCGGACCCGCAGACCATGGAAGATGTCCTCGCCGTCGGAACCGAGCACCTCGCGGACCGCGCCGATCTTCGTGCCGTCAGGGGCGGAGACCGGCGTCCCGTACGGGATGGCGCGCCAGGCGATCGCATCGCCCGTCGGATCCGATCCTTGTCCAGCCATCACATGCTCCTTCGGTCCCTGTCGGGGCTCCTACTGACGCGCCGGCCGGATTCGACTCGCGAGGCACTTTCCGATAGCATCAGAAAAACCCCCGGAGGACCCGACCCATGGCGAAGTATGTCTTTGTGACCGGAGGCGTGACCTCCTCGCTCGGCAAAGGCATCACCGCCGCCAGCGTCGGACGGATCCTGAAGGCCCGCGGCCTCTCCGTCTCCATCCTCAAGCTCGATCCGTACATCAACGTCGACCCCGGAACGATGTCGCCGTACCAGCACGGCGAGGTCTTCGTCACCGATGACGGCGCCGAAACCGACCTCGACCTCGGGCACTACGAGCGCTTCATCGACGAGAACCTGACCCAGCTCTCGAACGTGACGACCGGCCGCATCTACCAGTCGGTCATCGCCAAGGAGCGCCGCGGCGACTACCTCGGCGGCACCGTCCAGGTCATCCCGCACATCACGAACGAGATCAAGGAACGCATCGTGCGCGTCGCCCGCCAGGGCGACCCGGATGTCGTCATCGTCGAGGTGGGCGGCACGGCCGGCGACATCGAGTCGCTGCCGTTCCTCGAGGCCATCCGCCAGATGCGCAAGGACGTCGGGCGGGCCAACGTCCTGTACGTCCACGTCACGCTGCTCCCCGCGCTGGCCGCCACGGGCGAGCTCAAGACGAAGCCCACCCAGCACTCGGTCAAGGAGCTGCGCGGCATCGGCATCCAGCCGGACGTGATCGTGCTCCGCTCCGACCACCCGGTCTCCGACGAGATCCGCGAGAAGATCGCCCTCTTCTGCGATGTCGACGTGGATGCCGTCATCCCGGCCGAGACCGCCGACACGATCTACGAGGTCCCGCTCATGTTCGAGGCCTCGGGTCTCGGGCGGCTCGTCGTCCGCGAGCTCGGGCTCGGCGATCCGGAGGTCGAGCCCGACCTGGCCGGCTGGCGTGCCCTGGTCGACCGGATCAAGACGCCCAAGCCGGTCCTCGAGATCGCGCTCGTCGGCAAGTACATCGAGCTCCCGGACGCGTACCTGTCGGTCACCGAGGCGCTCCGCCACGCGGCGTGGGCGCACGGCGTCGATGCCAAGGTCCGCTGGGTCGACTCCGAGGCCCTCACCAAGGAGAACCTGCACGAGCGCCTCGAGGGCGCGGCCGGGATCCTCGTCCCGGGCGGCTTCGGGCATCGCGGGATCGAAGGCAAGGTCCTCGCCGCGCACTACGCGCGCGATCACCGCGTCCCGTACCTCGGCCTGTGCCTCGGGCTCCAGTGCGCCGTCATCGAGTTCGCGCGCGAGGTCGTCGGCAGCACCGACGCCAACTCGACCGAGTTCGACATGTTCACCGAGCACCCGGTGATCGACTTCATGCCCGACCAGCGCGACATGGAGGACAAGGGCGGCACGATGCGCCTCGGCCTGTACCCGGCCAAGCTCTCCCCCGGCTCCAAGGCCGCGGCGGTCTACGGCCAGGAGGTCATCTACGAGCGCCATCGCCACCGCTTCGAGGTGAACAACCGCTACCGCCAGACGCTCGAGGCGGCGGGGATGCTCCTCTCCGGCCAGTCGCCCGACGGGCGGCTCGTGGAGATCGTCGAGCTTGCGGATCACCCGTGGTTCGTCGCCAGCCAGTTCCACCCCGAATTCAAGAGCCGGCCCGAGCGACCGCACCCGCTCTTCGACGGGTTCGTGACGGCGGCCATCGCGGTGCGCGACGGACGCGAGCCCGAGCTCGTCGCCCGAGTCGCCTCGAGCGCCACGGTCGCGCCGGACACGACTGCAGCGGGGTCGGCGCCGGCACCCGCCTGACCGCGCAGTGCGCGCCGCGGCGGCGTGGTCGTGACCGCGTCATCGCGGGTCCTCGTCACCCGCGCGTTCGCCGGCTTCGGCACGTCCATCGGCGGCGGCGCCGCCCTCGGCATCCTGGCCTGGACCTCGGACCAGCTGACCTGGCCGCTCAGCCTGCTCATCCCCGCCAACGCGATCGGTGCCTGGCTGGGCGTGGCGTTCGCCCTCGGCGCCTCGGCGCGGACCATCCCCACCGGGGCGCTTCGAGGCCTGGTCGGTCTGCTCAGCGCGGTCGTCGCCTACTACCTGCTCAACGCCGCCCTCGGACACGGCTTCCGGGTGATCGGGGCATCCCACGCGGCCACGGTGTGGGGGGCGGTCGCCCTGCTCGCGGGGCCGGTCCTGGGCGGGGCGGGCGCACTCTGGCGATACGGGACCGGCTGGCCGCGGGCGATCGGTGTCGCCCTCCTGGCGGCGGCGCTGATCGGCGAGGGCGTGGTCTTCGGTGGCGAGCGTCTCGTCCATCTCGACCGGATCGAGACCGACCCGGGAGCGTTGCTGTTCGCGGCCGAGGCGATCCTCGGCGCCCTTCTGCCGGCCCTCCTGCTGCGGCGAGGTGAGCGGCTCCGCGGCTACGTCGCGACCGTCGCGCTGGCCATCGCCTTCGCGGTCGCCATCACCCCCGTCACGACGCTCATCCGCGAGCTCGCCGACCGCTTCTGAGCGAGCTTCGGCGTAGGATATGGGCCCCTCGCGGCACCCAGCGCCGGGAACCCCCATCTGGAACGGAGCCCACCCGATGAAGATCTTCCTGGACACCGCCGACATCGAGGAGATCCGCACCGCCGCCCGGTGGGGCGTCCTCGACGGCGTCACCACCAACCCCACGCTCTACGCCAAGGTCGGCGGCTCGTACGACGAGATCCTCCAGGAGGTCTGCAAGATCACCTCGGGCCCGGTCTCGGCCGAGGTCATCGCGGACGACGTCGAGGGCATGCTCGACGAGGGACGCCATTTTGCGAAGCTCGCCCCGAACATCGTCGTCAAGGTCGCGATGAGCGAGAACGGCCTCGAGGCCATCAGCCGCTTCGCCGAGGAAGGCATCAAGACCAACTGCACGCTGATCTTCACGGCGAACCAGGGTCTGCTCGCGGCGAAGGCCGGGGCGAGCCTGCTCTCGCCGTTCGTTGGCCGGCTCGACGACATCAACCAGGACGGGATGATCGTGATCCGCGAGCTCGTCGAGATCGTCGCGATCCACGAGCTCGATACCGAGGTCCTCGCGGCCTCGATCCGCAACCCGCTCCACATGACCCAGGCCGCGCTGGCCGGCGCGCACGTGGCGACCGTGCCGTTCAAGGTCCTGCAGCAGATGATCCATCACCCGCTGACCGACAAGGGCATCGTCCAGTTCAAGAAGGACTGGGAGGCCGCCCGCGCCGCGGCCGCCGCGCGATCGGCCGCCAAGGCCTGACCCGCCCGGGCGACGCGGTCGCCCGTCTCGCCACCATCTCGAAGGACGCGCCGGAGACCCGTTGACGGGTCGACCACACGCGTCTATGCTCCAAGTATCCCGAACGGCCTCGACGCAGCGACTCGATTCGCGCGCACCGCCCGCTTCGGCCCCCATGCAGCTGCCGACCCACCTTGGGCCGGACGGCCCCCACACCCACAGGTGACCCCTACCCATATGCCCGGACCAGGCCCAGACCAGCGCTCCCGCAACCGGCGGCCGCGCCGTCGCAACCCCGCGATCAGTCGCGCTCCCGTCTCCGAATTCGAGGAGATGCAGGAGATCGAGGCGGCCCGCGAACGAAATGACCTCGAGGTCAACGACCTCCGCGAGATGAGCGTCGCCGAGCTCCGCCAGGTGTCGCGCGACCTCGAACTCGAGACCGCCCCCAGCGAGCGCAAGGACGTGCTCGTCGACCAGATCCTCCAGCGCCAGACCGAGCGCGCCGGCCATGCCTACGCGACCGGCATCCTCGACATCGTCGACGAGGGCTTCGGCTTCATGCGCCGGCACGGCCTGCTGCCCAGCCCCGACGACGTCTACGTTTCCTCGAGCCAGGTGCGCCGCTTCGGCCTGCGCATCGGCGATCGCGTGTCTGGTGCCGTGCGCGCCCCGCGCGAGGGCGAGAAGTACTGGGGCATGCTCCGCGTCGACGCGGTCAACGGCGTCGACACCGAGACCGCCCGTCGGCGGCCCGTCTTCGGTGACCTGACCCCGGTCCACCCGGACGTCCTGATCAACCTCGAGACAGACCCGAAGAACCTGAGCCAGCGGTTGATCAATCTCGTCAACCCGATCGGCAAGGGCCAGCGCGCGCTCATCGTCAGCCCGCCGAAGGCCGGCAAGACGATGCTCCTCAAGCAGATCGCCAACGGCGTCAGTGCGAACTACCCCGAGATCCTCCTCATGGTCGCGCTCATCGGCGAGCGGCCTGAGGAAGTCACCGACATGCGCCGCAGCGTCAAGGGCGAGGTCATCAGCTCGACCTTCGACGAGCCGACCGAGAACCACACCCACGTCGCCGAGATGGCCCTCGAGATCGCCAAGCGCCAGGTCGAGACCGGTCGCGACGTCGTGATCCTGCTCGACTCGATCACACGGCTCGCGCGGGCCTACAACCTCGCGCTCCCGCCGTCGGGCCGGACCCTGTCGGGCGGCCTCGATCCGATCGCGCTCTACCCGCCCAAGCGGTTCTTCGGCGCGGCACGGAACATCGAGGAAGGTGGCTCGCTGACGATCATCGGGACGTGCCTCGTCGACACGGGTTCGCGCATGGACGATGTCATCTACGAGGAATTCAAGGGCACCGGCAACTCGGAGCTCATCCTCGACCGCAAGCTCGCCGAGAAGCGCATCTTCCCGTCGATCGACGTCCAGCGCTCGGGCACCCGTCGGGAGGAGCTGCTCCTCGAGGAGGGCACCCTCAAGATGGTCTGGACCATGCGCCGGATGCTCTCCGCCGTGGGCGCGAATGAGGGCATCGAGATCCTGCTCAACCGGCTCGCCAAGACCGACAGCAACGCCCAGTTCCTCTCGACGCTCACGAAGAGCCTCGACGCATAGATCGCGGCCGAGAACTCGTTGCGCCGGGGCCCCGTCAAGGGCCGTTCGGCACCGATTCGCGACCTTCGCAGGTTTGTCAGTCTCGCAACCTTCGTGGTACGGTTCGGCACGATGTCGTGAGCCCGAGATCCGGGCGGCGGCCGCGAAGTAGAGACCCCCAGCTCGATAGCGCGACCTCGGACGGTCGGCCCCCAAGACCCAAGCACCCGCGCACCTCCGACGCGCGCGACCGTCCACGTGCCAGGAGACCGTATTGCTGAACGCGTCGGTCGATGTCCAGCGCGTCATGCGACGCCTGCGCCGACCCCGTAGCCTCCGGCCCGCCCCCGCGTCAGAGCTCCAGACCCACGGTCTGGCCATGGCTCGACAGGTCCGGGGCGGTGTCCGATCCGCCGCTGCGGCGGCCTATCTCGCCCCGGCGAACGGGCGGCGTCGCGCCGTCCGCCAGGCGGCGCGGCTCGATCGCACCGGCCTGCTCGGCCGGCTCGGGACCGACAAGGTCGTGGCCATCTCGGTCGCGGCCATCGTCCTCTGCGCATCGGTCGTCAGCGTCTCCGCCGCGACACCGGGCGGCCCGACCGGCGGCCCCGAGGGCGACGGCATCTCGCCGCGGATCGCGATCATGGGCGGCGGCGGGCTCGACGAGACCGGCAACGGCGACGGCTCGGTCGACGGCGCCGTCGATGTCTCGGACCTTACCGACCCGTTGACGCCGGTCGACCTGCGCGCTGCTGCGGCCGGCGTCGATGTCGCGGCCGACATCCCCGTGGCGGCCGGCGGGGTCAGCGGCCCGTTCCTCGATGACGGCACGCTCATCAAGCCCGTCGCGGTCGATACCACGGTCGAGGACGGCCGGAGCCTGCTCAAGAAGTACCGCGTCCACGCCGGCGACACGCTGAGCGGGATCGCCAACAAGTTCGACGTCTCGATGATGACCCTGTGGTGGGCGAACAAGCTCACCTCGAAGGACGCGCTCCACATCGGCCAGGTCCTCGTCATCCCGCCGGTGAGCGGCCTGGTCGTCACGGTCACCCCGAACGACACCCTCGACTCGCTCGCGACGAAGTACCACGTCGACCAGTCGCGGATCATCAAGACGAACAACCTGACCGACCCGAACCTCGTCGTCGGCCAGGTGCTCGTCGTGCCCAGCGCCAAGGGCAAGCCGATCCCGACGCCCAAGCCCACCAAGACCCCGGTGGTCCACCATCCGCCCGTCAGCGGCGGCGGCGGCGGTTCGGTCCGTCCGCCGACGCATTACGGCGGCGGCCACTTCCTGTGGCCGGTCGTGGGCGGCAACAACTACATCAGCCAGTACTACCACTACGGCCACTACGCCATCGACATCGCCGCCGACTACGGGTCGGAGGTCCGCGCGGGTGGGTCGGGGACCGTCACCTTCGCCGGCTGGAAGAGCAACGGCGGCGGCTACCAGGTGTGGATCGCCCACGGTTCGAACCTGTACACGACGTACAACCACATGTCGGCGGTCCTGGTGGGGCGGGGCCAGCACGTCGGTGCCGGCCAGCAGGTAGGCCGGATCGGCCAGACCGGCAACGCCACCGGCCCGCATCTGCACTTCGAGGTCTGGATCGGCCCCATCTGGGCCGGCGGCCGGCGAGTCAACCCGCTCGCGTACCTCTAGCCGCGACCCATCGACGGCGGCCGGGCGCGACCCGGCCGACCGTGCGAGGATGGCTTCGATGTTCCTCGACCGCGTGAAGATCTGGGTCCGCGCCGGCGATGGCGGCGACGGGGCCGCGACCTTCCGTCGGGAGGCGCATGTGCCGCGCGGCGGCCCCGACGGCGGTGATGGCGGACGAGGCGGCTCGATCTACCTCGAGGTGGACGCCGGCCAGACGACCCTGCGGGACTTCCAGGTGAAGCGCCACTTCAAGGCGACCCCGGGTGGCCGCGGCGAGCGGGCCCGGCGTCACGGCAAGGCAGGCGAGGACCTCGTGCTGACCGTCCCGCCCGGCACCGCGGTACATCGCGACGACACCGGGGAGCTGATCGCCGACCTCGTGGCCGTCGGCCAGCGAGCCATCGTCGCGCGCGGCGGCCGCGGCGGCCTCGGCAACACGCACTTCAAGACCGCGACGCACCAGGCGCCGCGGCACGCTCAGAAGGGCGAGCCCGGGTCGGAGACCTGGCTGCGCCTCGAGCTCCGGCTCATCGCCGACGTCGGCCTAGTCGGCCTGCCGAATGCCGGCAAGTCCACGCTGCTCGCCGCGCTCACGGCCGCCCAGCCGAAGATCGCCGACTATCCGTTCACGACCCTCGAGCCGAACCTCGGCGTCATGGACCTCGGCGACGAGGATGAGCGCCGGCCGACGATCGCCGACGTCCCGGGGCTCATCGAAGGCGCGAGCGCCGGCGCCGGGCTCGGGCACGCCTTCCTACGCCACGTCGAACGGACGCGGATCCTCGTCCACATCGTCGACGGCGCCTCGCGCGATCCCGAGTGGGACCACGGGGTCATCCGCGACGAGCTCGCGGCGCACGACCCAGCGCTCCTCGAGAAGCCGATGCTCGTCGTGTTCAATAAGCTCGACCTGCCGGCGGCGCGCGAGGCGTGGCCGGCCTTCCGGCGCGCGCGGGAGGCCCAGCATCTGACCGTGGTCGGCATCTCGGCCGAGACGGGGGAGGGGCTCGACGAGCTCCGCGGGCACCTCGCCAACGTCCTGCCGGATGCGGCGGAGCTCGCGGCACCGCCGGAGCCCTCCGGGGTCGTGGTCCACCGCATCGAGGCGATGGGCGACGGCTTCGCGATCGAGGCCGAGGAGGACGGCATCTTCCGGGTCCGCGGCGCGCGGATCGAGCGGATCGCGGCCCAGACGAACTTCGACGTCGAGGAGTCCGCCGAGCGGTTCCAGCGCGACCTGGCCCGCCTCGGCATCGATGCCGAGCTGCGCCGGGCCGGCATCCGCTCGGGCGACCTCGTGCGCATCGGCGGCTCCGAGCTCGAATGGGAGCCCGAGGATTGGGAGGGCCGGTGAGTCCGACCGGGACCGGGGTCTTCGGCGGGACATTCGACCCGATCCACCTCGCCCATCTCGCCATCGCCGAGGCGGCCCGCGAGACCGCCGATCTCGAGCGGGTCCTCTTCGTGCCGGCCGCGATACCGCCACACAAGGCGGGCATGACCATCACCCCGGCCGCGGATCGGTACGCGATGGTCGAGCTGGCGGTCGCCGGGAACGCGGCATTCGCCGTGAGCCGGATCGAGCTCGAGCGCCCCGGACCGTCCTATACGGCCGACACCCTGGCGGCGCTCGCGGCCGACGACGCGACCGGCGACCTGTCGCTGATCCTCTCGGCCGAGACGTTCCTGGAGCTCCCCCGCTGGCACGACCCGGACCGGATCGTCGCCCTCGCACGACTGATCGTGGTGCCGCGTGACGGTTTCCCGGAGGCAGGACCGGCGTTCCTCACGGACCATTTCGGCGCGACCGACGTCCGGGCGATCTTCCTCGACGGGCCGCACCTGCGGATCTCCGCCTCGGAGCTCCGGACACGGGCGGCAGCCGGCAAGTCGCTGCGCTATCTCGTCCCCGATGCGGTCGCCGCGTATATCGGCGACCATGCGCTCTATCGACCCGACAAGGAGGGATGATCGATCGTGACCGACCCAGCGCTTCCGGCCAAGCCGCGCACGCGCAAGCCATCCGCGACGAAGCCGGCGGCCACCAACGGTGCCAAGGCGCCTGCGACCGCCAGATCGAAGGCCGCCAAGACGGCCGGTCCGAGCGCCGATGGGCTCCCGCGGCGAGGCGTCCCCGCGCCCAAGACCGAGCGCGCCCCGCTCGAGCTCGCGCGGCGCATCGTCGAGCTCGCCGAGGACAAGAAGGCGGCCGATATCGTGCTGCTCGACCTGACCCCGCTCACGACCATCGCCGACTACTTCGTCATCTGCTCGGGCGGGTCGGAGCGCCAGCTCGACGCGATCGCGGACGGCATCGTCGGACCGCTGCGGGACGAGAAGACCAAGCCGATCGGCCGGGAGGGGACGCCGGCATCGCACTGGGTCCTGCTCGACTTCGGGTCGGTGATCGTCCACGTCTTCACGCCGCCCGAGCGCGACTACTACGGCCTCGAGAAGCACTGGGCGGAGGCGCGGACGATCGTCCGGGTCCAGTAGCGGGTCGCGCGGGTACCAGTCCCCCCGGGGTACCGTCGGGTCATGGGAGGCCGCACGGGCCGTACCTAGCATCGGCGCATGTCGCCCATGCGAGATCGCTGCCCCGCTTGTGGTCGCCGGCTCATCACGACCCGGTTCGATACCACGTTCCGCCTGCCCGACCGCAGCGAGCGGTTGTGCTTCGGCATCCCCGGCGGGCTGTGCGAGGATTGCTCGCAGCTCTACATCGACCCGGACCTGATCGAATTGCTGG
Source organism: uncultured Chloroflexia bacterium (assembly GCA_963817245.1). Taxonomy (GTDB): domain Bacteria; phylum Chloroflexota; class Limnocylindria; order Limnocylindrales; family CSP1-4; genus SPCO01. Next base: position 94,058 of record CAWFNQ010000003.1, on the reverse strand, counting down.
ACCTGGGCGAGGGCCGCTGCGTCTTCGCCATCGAGAGCGATCTCGTCGTCCAGGAACAGGCCTGGTCCGCGGGCTGACCTAGCTCGACCCGACCGGCTGCCGCGCCCGGCGCGGCACGTGGGCCATCACCCAGAGCGTGAACGCCAGGCGCCGTTGCGCGTCGGTCCCCTCCGAACCCGGGGCGTGCTTGACCATCGCATCGAGCTCGAGCAGGCCATCGAGCGCGTCGGCCAGCTCGGCGCCGGTCCAGTTGCGAGCCTGGGCCTCCATCCGCTCGACGACGTATGGGTGAAGCCCGGTCGCGGCCACGACGTCCGACGGCTTCTGACCACGCGCGAGACGATCCCCGATCTCGAGCAGGTCGCGGATCCGGCGGTGGAGCATCACGAGGATCACCGGCTCGGGCTGCGTCTCGAGCACGCGGGCGAGCGCCTCGAGGGCGCGATCGGCTCGGCGCATCCCGACCGCGTCGGTGAGGGCGAAGAGCGAACCTGGCTCGTCCTCGCCGACGAGCGCGCGAACGTCGTCCGCCGAGATGCGACCGTCGTCGCGACGAAGGGCGAGCTTGTCGAGCTCGGTCGCCGCGCGTCGGGTCTGGTAGCGGCGCTCGACGTCATCGTCGGTCGCGGAGCCGCCGACGCGAGCCGCCAGCTCGGCCGCTGCGCCCGGCCCGAGGGTCAGCCTTCGCTCCCGGGCCTCGCGCTCGATGAAGCTCACGAAGCCGTCGCCTCGCGGCGGGTCGACGGATCGCACCTCGCCGCCGGCCGCGGCGACCGCGTCGGCGAGGCGCTTGTGTGGCGGGAAGCGGCGCTTCGCCCGCGGTGCTCGTGTGTCGTGGGCGTCGATCACGGCGAGGCCGTTGCCCGTGGCGACGTTCGCGATCGCCCCGATGAGCGCATCGCGGTCCTCGTTCCGTTTGATGAACGGCCCCGGGTTGCGCAGCACCACGAACGTTCCGCCTCCGAACATCGTGGCCGTCGTCAGCCGCTCGGCCATGAGGGCCACGGTCTGGGCGACCGACCGGGGATCGGCCCACGGATCCCAGCGCTCGAGAGGCATCCCGGTCTCGGCGTCGAGCGCGGCGACCAGCCGGTCGATGTGGCGCCCGATGACGTAGTCGTCGTCGCCCCAGAAGTAGGCGAGGGGCGACGTCATGCGGCCCGCCTCGCGGCTCGGGCCGCCCGGAGCGGGATCATGCGGCCCGCCTCGCGGCTCGGGCCGCCCGGAGCGCCGCGCCGGTCCAGGCCAGCCGTCGCACTTCGGCGGGGGCGATCCCGGCCGCGCGACAGACGTCGGCTTCGAGCCGGTCGGCGCGCGCCCGGATGGTCCGGATGGCCTCGTCGTCCAGGCCCGCCATGCGGCGGTCCCCGCCGGTCTCGACCCGTGGATAGCGGCGGCGCCAGTCGGCGAACCGCGCGTCCATCGACTCGAGGCGCTGGCCGGCCCGCTTGTCGGCGTAGGCCACGATCCGCTCCTCGCGCGTCGCGAAGGCGGCCCAGCGCCGATAGTGCTCCCCGTCGAGCAGCTTCGTGACGGGATGGTTCGCCACGGCCCGCGCCAGCTCCGGATGCCCCTGCCGGGTCAGCCAGGCGGCCGAGCCGTCGCCGTGGGGGAGCTCGCGCGCCGGATCGTTCGTGGGCAGGGCCTTGTCGACGTCGTGGAGCAAGGCCGCGGCCTCGACCAGCCGCCGGTCGACGGCCACGCCCTGGGCCGTCGATCCGGGCCGCGAGGAACGCGGCCACCTCGGCCACCGCGCGCGCGTGTCGCAGCAACCAGGTCGGGGGATCGAGGGAGAGCAGGAGGGAGGCGGCTTCCACCCGCCCCGGGACGGTCATCGTCCCGATGGTAGCCGACGGTCGGCGACCCGCCCCGGCGCACGGCCAGCGGCGCGACCGGCACCGGCGACGGCTCGCGTTCGGGCACGAGGCCCGTCACCGGGATCGCGCATCGGAAGGCCACGACCCGGTTGGTCCGGGCCGCGGCGGGGTTGGCCACCGATGCCGCGACAAGGCCCGTGGCCGACGCCGCAGCCCGACCACCGGACGCGACGACCTCCATGCCGGCGTCGGCGAAGGTGACGGCCACCGTCCCGTCGAGGTCCGTCCGGAACACGCGGGCCCCCGCGTCGGCGAGTCGCTTGAGGGTCGACGGCGCGGGATGCCCGTACGGATTCCCGGTCCCGGCCGAGGCGATCGCGACCCGCGGCCGCACGGCGTCCACGAAGGGCTGCGTCGTCGCCGTCCGGCTGCCGTGATGCGCCACCTTGAGCAGGTCCAGCCGCGGAAGCCCCTCGGCGAGCAGCGACGGATCGATGTCCTCCTCGACGTCGCCGGCCAGCAGGAATCGATACCGGCCCACGGCGCCGAGCAGCACGACGGACACGTTGTTGATGCCCGTGCCGCCGTCGGGCGGCTGCCGGGGGACGCGCCCGCGCTCCGGCCAGAGGACACGCATCGCGATGTCGTCGACCGTCAGCGAGTCGCCCTCGGCGAGTCCGAGGCGGATGGGCGCCCCGGGTCCGGCAAGCCGGCGCAGCCACTCGGCGTACCCCGGCCCCGGTCCGATCATGCCCGGCTCGAACACCCGCCCGACGTCGATAGCGGGCGAGCAGGCGCGCCAGACCAGCCACGTGATCTTCGTGCGGGTGACTCAGGATCACGGCATCGATGCGCCGGTCCCACGGCGGGATGCGGCTGTCGAGCACGACCATGAGGCGCGCGGGATCGGGTCCTCCATCGATGAGCAGACGCCCGCCCCTCGACCCTTCGACGAGGATCGCATCGCCCTGCCCGACATCGAGGACGGTGATACGGGCGAGGCCGGCCGGCCGGCCGACGACCACGGCGCCCGCAACGACGATGGCGCCGGTGAGCCCCAGCGTCGCCCGGCGCATCGCACGGTGAGCGCGGAGCGGCACGCGGCGCGGCTGTGGGCCGGGCCGGCGACGTCGGACCGATGGTCGCGGGTGCGGCCGCGGTGGCATTCGCTCCAGGACGACCGGGGTGCCGTGCCGATCCTCGTCCAGATTCACGCGTCGGTCCGCGTCGCGACCGGATCAGGACGCCGGCGGCGACCATCACGCACGCGACGGCCGCGACGCTCGCGACGGTCGGGCGTCAGCGTGACGCTCGCGAACGGCAGGCTCGCGGCCGCCATCACGATGGCATCGAGCAGGCGGAGCAGGATCCATCCGGGTACGGCCAGGACGGCCCCGATGATGCCGGGGGCGCCCGCCTGCGTCAGGAGGCCGCCGGCCAACGCGACCAGCCCGGCGGCCATCGCCGGTGCCACGAGCGGGACGACCGCGAGGTTGACGACCGGCGCCACGAGGCTGAGCCGCCCGAAGGCGACGAGGATGACCGGCAGTGTCGCGGCCTGGGCGGCGAGCGAGACGCCGAGGTTCTCGGCCAGCCACCCCGGTACGCGGCCGCGACCCAGGCGCTCGATCCTCGCGCTGAGCGGCGTCGCCCACGCGATGAGTCCAGCCGTCGCCAGCGAGGACAACTGGAAGCCCGCATCACCCACGAGGCCGGGGTCCGCGAGCAGGAGCAGCACGACGGCCCAGGCGAGGGCCGCGGCGGCCCGTCCCGCGCGACCGCTCTCCCTCGCGAGCAGGACCACGCCCGCCATCGCTCCGGCCCGGACGACTGATGCCGATGCACCGGCGAAGACGACGTACGCGACGATCGCGAGCATCGTCAGGATCGATCGCCGGCGTCGACGCATCCGACCGGCCGCGGCGGCGACAGCAGCCGCGACGATCGCGATGTTCCAGCCACTGATCGCGACGACGTGGCTGACGCCGGCCGTCGTGAAGGCCGAAGCCAGGTCCCGGTCGACGCGATCGCGCAGGCCGATCAGGATCCCGGCCGCGAGGCCCGCCTCCGGCTCGGGGAGCACTGTCTCGAGGGCGCGCGCCGCCTCGCGACGCAGGGTCTCGACGATGGTCGTTGGGCCGGCGGGCGGTCGGACGATCGTCATCGACCGCACCGACACCGTTCCGACGGCGCCGATCCGCTCGAGATACGCGCCATAGGCCGACTTGGGCGGCGCCTGGATCGCGGCGGCGAAGGTCAACCGATCACCGGGCGCTGCCTCGGGAAAGACCGGAAGCGTGGCGGCCAGCCTTGGCCCGGCCCCGCCCGACGGATCGAGCAGTTGGACGGTCGCCGTTTGGTGGCCGTCGCGCGGCGCACCCATGGACTCGACGACCGCGGTCCACGGGCCGTCGCCGGGCGGGATGCCGGTCGCCGCCGGGGCATGCGGACCCACGACGATCCTGGCGATGACGATCGTGCCGCCGAGCGCGAGGAGCGCGAGCGGTCTGGCGCGCTGCCGCCACCGGGGCGACGCGACGAGGAGCGCGCTCGCTGGCCATGGCGACGGCGGTCCCCGCCGCGGCAGCGATCGGACTGAGCGTCGAGCTCGCCCAGGCGCCCGCGACGACCCCGATCGCGAGCCAGGCGCTGCGTGGCATCAGCGGACGGTGACGAGGTCCCGCAGGCCGTCGAAGGTCTTCTGGCCGAGCAGCTTGCGCGTCCGGAGATCGTCGACCGATGCGAACCGCGCCTGCTCACGGGCCGCGATGATCTTCGTGGCGGTCGCGGGCCCGATCCCGGGAAGCGCTTCGAGTTCGGCGCTCGTGGCGCTGTTGAGGTCCACGACCGCCGGCGTGCCGTGCGTGCCTCTACCGGCACCCGCCGGCCGGCTCGCTTCCAGCCGGCGCTGCACCGCCTCCTGCTGCGGCCTCGTCGCGGGACGGCACGCGGATCTGGTCGCCGTCAGCGAGTCGAGCCGCCAGGTTCAGGGCCCGTGACGCGGCCTCTGCATCGACCCGGGGCCCGTAGCCACCGGCCGCCTGGACGAGGTCGCCGACCCGCGATCCGGGCGGCACGTGGTAGACCCCCGGCCGGACGACCGCACCGACGATCTCGACGACGAGGTCGGGACCGACGTCACCCACCGCCAGCGACATGCCGGGGCTGGGTGCGCGTCCAGCTCCGCCGCCGTCCGGTGGCGACTCGAGGGCCGAGGCCCCCTCGACATCGACCGATCCACCGGACGCGGCGCCGAACGCCAGGAGGAATGCCGCGACGAGCACGAGCCCCGCCGCGCCGGCGACGGCCAACGCGCCAAGCGGGAGGCGCGCCAGCCCGCTCGGCTCGACGGGCTCCGCCCGGCTTTGCCCCGCTGCGTCGATCGTTCGCCACGGCGTCGGGTTCGGATCCATCTCGGCGCTCCCCGGCGGGACTCACCGACGGGCCGACCCGATCGCCGAAGCGACGCGACGTCTCGCCACGTTGGGGGCACTACCGACGCGGCGGAGACGTCGAAGCCCACTCTAGGCGTGACCTCTTAGCTGCGACTTATCCCGGACGCCGAAGCCTGCGGCTGCCGGAGGAGGGACTTTCGAGGTAGCCGACATGTTCGGTGCATTGCCGCGCCAAGACCTCTTGTTGCGCGGGGTACATGCGCCTAGGCTGGTCCCCCAGCGCGGCCAGGGAGGGATGGGGATGGTTCGATCGAGCGGACGCGGACGAGGTCGTCGGTTCTCCGTCGGCCTGGCGATCGCCGGCCTCGCGACGACGCTGCTCGCTCCGGCCGGAGCTGGGGCGGCGGAGCCGACCGCATCGGCCCCGGACGGCCCCCCCGTCACGGCCATCATCACCTACACGCATCAGCCAGGGGCTGCCGAGAAGCAGGCGATCAAGGCGCTCGGCGGCAGCGTCCGCCGCGGCGTTGGGCTCATCAACGGGCTCGTCGTGACCCTGCCCTCCAACATCCTCGCCAAGGCGCGACTCGGGAAGAACGTCCAGACCGTCGAGCGCGACGCGACCATCACCGCCTTCGAGCCGATCGATTCGGCCGCGTCGACCGGCGACTTCGAGTACGACAACGCATGGGGCGTCGCGCACATCGGCGCCAAGGCGGTCCATGACGCCGGGATCACGGGCGCCGGCGTCAAGGTCGCGGTCATCGACACCGGCATCGACTACATCCACGACGTGCCGGACGCGCAGGAGCCACCCGTCGTCGATCCTGAGTTCCTGCACAACTACAAAGGAGGCTACGACTTCGTCAACCACGACGCCGACCCGATGGATGACAACGGCCATGGCACGCATGTCGCCGGCATCCTCGCGGCCGAGCGGAACAACTACCTGGTCGTCGGCGTGGCACCGGGCGTTGACCTGTACGCCCTGAAGATCCTGGACGCCCAGGGGCAGGGCCAGGTCTCCGACCTGATCCTCGCCCTGCAGTGGGCCGTCGACAACCACATGGACGTCGTCAACATGAGTCTCGGGACCCACGAGGTGTCGCCGGCCCTGGAGACCGCGGTGGCGAACGCGTCGGCCGCCGGGCTCCTGATGGTGGCCGCCTCCGGCAACGCGGTCACGATCCAGGACATCTTCAACGGCTGCCCCGTCGCGTATCCGGGCGCGTATCCGCAGGTCCTGTCGACCACGTACACGAACCCGAGTGATGCGATCACGAGCTACTCGTGCACCGGTCCGGAGGTCGACATCGCCGCGCCAGGCGATTCGATCATCTCGACGGTCCCCGTCGGCTCCTGCGAGTTCTGCTCGCCGAATGGCTACGCGGCGGAGAGCGGCACGTCGATGGCGTCCCCGCACCTCGCCGGCACCGTCGCCCTGATGCTCAGCGCCGGGGTCACGGACACCGGAGCCCCGGGCCTATTCGACGACGTCCGCGCGAAGCTGTGTTCGAGCGCCAACGTCGCGAGTGGCGTGCAGGGCATCTTCGGCTACACGCCGATCCCCCCGGGCGACCCGCGATATGCCTCGGACTTCGGCTGCGGCGTCCTCGACGCGGCCCAGGCGGTCCTGGGCTACGAACCGCCGCCCCCGCCGAACGACCCGCCGGTCGCGGGCGATGACACCCTCGCGACCTACCAGTACACCGCGGCCGATGCCAACGTCCTCGCCAACGACACGGATCCCAACGGCGACACGCTGACGGTCTCGACCGTCTCGACGCCGCTGCACGGCACCACCAGCATCAATTCGAATGGCACCGTCCACTACGTGCCCGACCCGGGGTACCTCGGCGGTGACGCCTTCACCTACGCGGTCTCGGACGGTCGCGGTGGGATCGACACCGGCCAGGTGACCGTCCAGGTCGCCCCGTTCCCGGACCCGCCGCCGAACGCGTCGCTGCTCATCTTCCCTGGCACGCAGGCGACGGCCGGGACGACCGTGAACCGGCTGTCCGGCTTCTTCACCCCGACCGTCGGGACCGGCATCGAGATCTGGCTGACGACGCCGCTGAACGACACCGGCAACATCGGGGTGTTCTGCCAGGGATCGAATGAGAACCACTATGAAGCCGCGACGCCCGGCGTCCATCGCTGGGGTCTGACGTCAGTCGGTGGATCGTGCTTCGTGTATTCGTGGAAGGGATCGTCGTATCGGCCTGGCCTGAACGGCGCCGGCTGGTTCACGACCTCGTCGACGGAGCCACCACCCGCGACGCCGAACGGCACCCTCTCGTTCGCGGGCGCCGCCGAAAAGCGGCCCACGCTGTCGAACCGACTCACCGGCCTGTTCACACCGCTGGCCGGCTCGACCGTCGACATCACCCTCACCAGCGCCCTCAGCGACTCGGGCAACATCGGCGTCTACTGCGTGACCAGTGGCGAGAACCACTACGGGCCGGCCACGGTCGGCACCAGGACCTACACGATCGCGAAACCGGGCGATTGCTTCATCTACTCGTGGAGGAGCAACCAGTACCGGCCGTTGCTGACCGGAGCGGGGACGTTCGCGTACACGCCGTCGCCGACGCCGACCCCCACGCCGACGCCGACCCCCACGCCGACGCCGACCCCCACGCCGACGCCGACCCCCACGCCGACGCCGACCCCCACGCCGACGCCGACCCCCACGCCGACGCCGACCCCCACGCCGACGCCGACCCCCACCCCGACGCCGACCCCCACGCCGACCCCGACCCCCACGCCGACCCCCACGCCGACCCCGACCCCGACCCCCACCCCGACCCCCACGCCGACGCCGACCCCGCCAGGGTCCACCGCGTTGACATTCCCCGGCAGCCCCGATACCGCGAGCACCCCGGTGAACCGCTTGTCGGACTACTTCTCGCCGAGCAACGGGCTAGGGGTGGAGATCACCATCACGACCGCCCTCAGTGATCCAGGCAACATCGGCGTCTTCTGTTCCGCGACCGGAGAGAACCACTACGAGAACGGAACGGTCGGCACGCATCGCTGGGGTCTGACGACCACCAGCGGCAACTGCTTCGTGTACTCGTGGCGAAACTCGGCCTATCGGCCCGGCCTGACGGGAGCCGGCTCCTTCACCACGAAGGTACCGGTCGCGCCGCCCCCCGCGGCGCCGGGCGGGGCACTCTCGTTCGCGGGGATCGCCGATAACCGACCCTCGGTCGCCAATCGCCTGAGCGGTCTCTTCAACCCGATCGCCGGCACCGCCGTCACCATCACCTTGACCAGTGCGCTCAGTGACTCGGGCAACATCGGGGTCTACTGCGTCGCCAGTGGGGAGAACCACTACGGCAGCGCCACGGTCGGAAGTCGCAGCTACGTGATCACGTCGCCCGGCGATTGCTTCATCTACTCGTGGCGGAGCAACCAGTTCCGACCATGGCTGACGGGCGCGGGGACCTTCACCTACTCGCCGTGACCGGTACGCAGCTTCCTCGCGGGGCCGGCCCTTGTGCCGGCGGCCGCGGCGGCCCTGCCGAGCCGGCGTGAGGTGAGCTGCCGATCAGACACGATCACTGCTACCGGCCGCCTGTCTCCCGATGGACGTCGGATGCATTACCGACGCGGCGAGACGTCGACCCAAACCCTACCGATGGGCGCTTAGCTGCGAATCATCGTGACGCACGGCACTGGCGGTGCGGTCCCTGAGACGCCACCGTCGGGGGGCACGGGCGCCTCGACGCCCGACCTCACTCGGGTGTCTTCCTGCGGTCCCGGCGACGACCCGTCCGGGGCGAGTCACCAGGTCATCGACCAGGGTCTACCCGCTCGCCAAGACGCCCGAGGCGCTCGGCAGCATCGCCGAGCGGCACGCTCAGAGACATCACCGGTGCGCCCGAGCAGGGGCGCCGGTCGACGCCGGAGGGACGACATGGCCACATATCGAGGAAACGCGATCGCCGTCGGGATCCTGTTCATCGCCTGCTCGGTTGCCAGCATCCTGAGCATCGCGCCCCTGGGCTCGACGCTCGAGAGCCCGGACTATCTCGCTCAGCTCGCGGCGAACAGCGGCGCGGTGGTCCTGACAGCGCTGATCGAGATCGTCTGGGCTGCCACGTGCGCGGGCATCGCGATCGGCCTCTACCCGGTCCTCAGAGGGTACGACCGGTCTCTCGCCCTAGGGTCGGTGGCGGCCAGGACCGTCGAGGGCATGCTCCTCCTGGTCGCGACGCTCAGCCTGTTGGCGTTGCTCAGCTTGGGTCAGGCGTCGGTAGCAGCAGGCCCTGTCACTGCGGCCTCGTCCCAGGTCGTCGGCGACACGTTGCTCGCGGTCCGCGATTGGGTGTTCGGGTTCCTCGGGCTGCTCTCGTTCGCGGTCGGAGCCCTGATGTACTACTCCCTGCTGTACCGGTCGAGACTCGTGCCTCGGTGGCTCTCGGGCTGGGGTCTCATCGGAGCCGGGCTGTGTCTCGTGGCCACCGTGTACGCGGGGTTCGTCCAGGAGTTCGGCCTCACCTCGGTCAACACGTTGCTCAACGTCCCGATCGGCCTCCAGGAGATGGTCCTGGCGATCTGGCTGATCGCCAAGGGGTTCGATGTGCGGGCGATCCCGTCAGCACCGGCGATCAAGACCCCGCTGGCGGGCGCGCACGCGACGGCATGATGGCGTCCAAGTCACGCGCGCCACTCCCGCCGCGCTGGTTCGTCCGGACCTTCTGGGTGTTGCAGCGTGCCGTCTATGCCCTCACAGGCGGCCGGGTCGGCCTCCGGACCGCGACGCCCGACCGCTGGGGCATGCTGCGCCTGCGGACGGTCGGGCGTCGCAGCGGTGAGGAGCGGACGGCCATCCTCGGCTACTTCGAGGACGGTCCCGACCTGGTCACGATGGCCATGAACGGTTGGGCCGACCCCGAGCCGGCCTGGTGGCTGAACCTGCAGGCGCATCCGGACGCGACCGTCGATCTGCCCAGTGGGTCGCGCGCCGTCCACGCTCGCGCGGCCGACCCGGACGAGCGCCCACGCCTGTGGGCCAGGTGGGCCACCTACGACAAGGGCCTGGACGATTACGCCGCTCGGAGATCACGCGAGACGGCGGTCGTCATCTTCGAACCGCGCCCGGCGCCGTAGTCGGGAACGACGCTCGACCAAGGGGCGGCCGAAGCCGTCAGGTCGTTCCTTCGCGTGGCCCCGGTCGCGTTCGATCCATCCGCCGACGCGCATCGGCCAGTGCTCCTCGTGGAACATCGCCAGCCGCCCGTCGGCCCCGGTGTCGAGGAGCCCGGGGACGGTCACGCCGTCGCTCTCCTGCCCGAGGACCACGGCGGCGTCGGGCTCGATCGGGCCTTCGCAGACCTCGCAGATGAGCGGATCGTTCGTGGACATCGAGCGCCTCCATCGGACTGCGAGGTCGACCCGCGGGCGGGGTCCGAGCGATCGAGGGTGACACAAACGTGGGGCGCGTGCGTCAGAGTGGGCAAGGCGGGGCCGAAACGGGCCCGGTCGCCCATCGACGAGTCGTTCGTCGTTCCGCCCAGGCCATACCGCCGGAACGTCTCGGAGAGGTAGCGATGCGAGGCCCGAACCGCCGCTCCGCGACGGTCTTCCTAAGCATCTTCCTGGTCGCCGGCTGCAGCACGCCCCTGACCTCGGTGACCCCCGCGCCATCGATCACGCCATCGTTGGGTGCCGCCGCGATCGCGACTCCGACGCGACCTCCGGAGCCGACCGAGACGCCGTCGCCTTCGCTCCTCGCGAGCCCATCGGCCGCCCCGATAGCGGCCGCCGTCACGGTCGGCGCACCCGCCGTTACGCTCGTCGACGGGCTCCGCGTCCGCTCGAAGCCGCTCATCAGCGACGATTCATCCAAGCTCGAACCACTGCTGCCGTCTGGGGCGCCCCTGTACGTCCTCGATGGACCGGTTTCGGCCTCCGGCTACGACTGGTACGAGGTCGTTCCGCTCGGATCGCGATCGCTGCCGCAAGGCTGGGTCGCCGTCGGCAGCCGCACGGGGGAACCCTGGCTTGCTCCCGGGAGATTCGGGTGTCCCGCCGTGCCGACCGACTTCAAGTCTCTCGCCGCACTCCCACCGGCCGTTGGGCTGGCATGCTTCTCACGGACCCCGATCACGGTCCTGGCTCGTCTGATCTCGTGCAACTGCGACGTCGACGGCGGCTGGTTCATGCCGGGATGGTTCTCCGAGGGCACGGGCGGTCCGGAGATGCTCGTCGAGCCCCGGATGACTCAGCCGCCGTCCGACGTCGGCGATTGGTTCTGGCTCCACCTGGATCCGGCCGGTCAGCGGCCAAGAACTCTGCCAGTGGGTGAGGTCGTCGAATTGACGGGCGTCTTCGATCATCCGGATGCCGCCGATTGCACCTTCACCGAGATGGATGGCGAGCCGGCCCCCAGTCAGCATTGCCGGCTCGAGTTTGCCGTCACGAGGCTCGTCCGATCATGACCAACGGGGCAAGTCCGACCGCGCGGCGGGTCGGAAGACCCTTGTCGCGCGATCGTGACGCTTCCAGGTTGATCGAGGACACGGGGGTCGGGATGCGACACAGTGGGCGGGCCGCGAGCGCGGCCATCGTCATGATCGCGATGCTGGCGGGTTGCGGGTCACCGAGCCCGACTCCATCGCCGAGCGCCTCCGCGCAGCCGTCGACGCCGGCCGCGTCAGGTGCGACACCCTCGAGCGCACCCCAACCCTCCGCCGCCGTCTCGCCGGCGCCATCGGGCGATCCCCTCCTCGGCTCCGTCGCGAAGACCGTCTCGAACGACCTCCGCGTCCGCTCGCTGCCGGCCGTCAGCGACAAGAGCATCAAGTACGAGCCCCTGCTCCCGACCGGGACGAAGCTGCAGGTCGTCGGTGGACCGGTCGAGGCCTCGGGCTACACCTGGTACGAGGTCGAGCCGGTCGGGTTCGATCTCAGCGGCGGGGTGCAGCGCGGGTGGGTCGCCTCGGCCGACCACGACGGGACGCCGTGGATCGCGGTCGCCGACTCGCCGATCACCGGACTCACGGTCGCGACGTCCGACGTCGCACGCTCGCCCGCAACCGCAGCCGCAGCGAAGCAGGCCGCTGGCTCCATCGACGCCTTCGCCGTCGACCTGTACAAGCGCCTCCTGACCGAGAGCGCGGTCACCTCGAACGGCGGCAACGCCGTGTTCTCGCCGACGAGCATCGCGCTCGCCCTCGGCATGGTCCGCGCCGGGGCGAAGGGCGAGACGGCGGCCCAGATGGACAAGGTCCTGCACACGACGGGCTGGGACGCCCTCGGACCGGGGTTGAACTCGCTCGACCAGGCCCTCGCCTCCAGGAACGCGACCTGGAAGGACTACGACGAGGTCAAGCGGCAGCTGGCGTTGCGGCGTCGCGAACACGACGTTCGCCCAGCGCGACTGGACCATCGAGCAGCCGTTCCTCGATGCGGTCGCCACCGAATTCGGGGCTGGCGTCAACCTCGTCGACTACGCCTCCGACCCGGCGGCCGCCCGCGACACCATCAACGCCTGGGTGAAGCGGCACACGGAGGACCGGATCCCCGAGCTCCTCCAGCCCAAGGACGTCACCGACCTGACCCGGCTCTACCTCGTGAACGCCATCTACATGAAGGCCGAGTGGGACCAGTGGTTCGAGGACGGCGAGACCACCCCCAAGACGTTCACGCGTCTCGACGGCTCGAAGATCAAGGTCCCGACGATGCTCGGGTTCCGGGGTGGGCTCGGTCCGATCGCGCCCTACGCCACGGGCGATGGCTGGCGGGCGGTCGAGCTCGGCTACCGCGGCCCGACCGACGCGGTCCCGCTCGCGATGACGATCGTCATGCCGGACGACCTCGCCGCCTTCGAGCGCAACCTGACAGCGAAGCAGCTGGCGTCGATCACCAGGAAGCTCGACAAGGTGCGCGCCGGTTGGTACGACGTGAAGTGTCCTCCGGCGCCGGATTCCGGCTGCTATCCGTACGACCTGCGGCTGACGATGCCGAAGTTCTCGACCGAGACAAGAGCGAGCCTCGTCGAGCTGCTGAAGGGCCTCGGGATGCCGCTCGCGTTCGAGTCTGGCGCAGCCGACTTCAGCGGCATCCACGTCCCGGCCGATCCATCCGACAGCATCTTCATCAGCGCCGTCATCCACCAGGCGAACATCGACGTCGACGAGCACGGGACCGAGGCCGCGGCCGCCACGGCCGTGGGTGCGGGCACCGGCGGCGGTCCGAGCCCGCTCAGGAACATCACGCTCCGGATCGACCACCCGTTCATCTACATGATCCGCGACCTCTCGACCGGCGCGATCGTGTTCATGGGGCGCGTCGCCGACCCGTCGATCGGACGCTGACCTCGGCGGACTCCGGCCGAACCCGGCCGAGTCCGGCCGGGCCGGTCAGCGCGGAAGCTGCTCCCACTCGACCCAGCGGGTGCCGTCCCAGTAGCGGTGCCAGATCGGGCCGTGGAGACCGGGCGCCCAGACGTCGAGGCGGTCGGGACCCCACGAGGAGGCGGCCGGCGTGCCGGTGAGCTCGCCGCCGAGCGATTCCCATGGATGCCAGGACTTGCCGTCCCAATAGCGGTCCCACAGGGCACCGTCCTCGAGGATGGCGAAGACCTCCATCCGGTCGACGTCCCAGGCGGTCACCGCAGGCGAGGACGCGAGGGTGCCGCCGAGCGACTCGGGCTCGCTCCAGGAACCCCCGGAAAACGAACGGTGGACGAGCGCTTGCGCGTCGTCCACCCAGAAGAGATCGATGCGGCCGTCGCCCCAGGAGACGGCGGCGGTGCCGTTCGTCGCTGCCATGCTCGACAGCGTACCCGGTCGGCTAGTCGGTCGGGGCCAGACTCCGACCGAGGTCGTCGGCCACGCACTCGTCGAGGCGGCGGGTGACGGCGGCCGAACCGCGGCTCACGAGCGCGAACCCGTGCGCCAGGCCGCGCCGCGGCCACGACGGCCGCTCGGGGGCGGCGCCGCGGGCGATCGCGGCGAGGCGATGGGCGTCGGCCTCGCGCGCGCGCTCGCGCGCCAGGTCGAGGGCGATGAGGGCGTAGGGATGCATGAGGTCAGGACTCCAGGTTCGGGTTACCGGTGGTAGTCGTCGAGCTGCCGCTCGCGCGAATCGGCGCCCCATCGGAGCGCTCCCAGGTCGAAGGCCAGGAGGCCGGCGACGAGGACCATGATGCCGAAGATCGCTTCCATGTCGGACCTCCCTGTCCCTGCTGCAGTAACCGGATAAGAGTTCTTTATCGGTTACGGAAATGTACTCTCTTGCGCGTAACCTGTCAATAGGCGTAGAGTGGTTATGCGATGACATCTTCGAGTACACATGCCGCCCATGCGGGCCACGCCCACGACGTCGACGTCGAGACCACCTTCGACTTCCTGAACACCCTGGATCTCGACGATGGTTTCCCCGTCGAGAAGCTCCCGACCCTCGATCTGGCGCTGGCATGGTTCGCCGATCGCGGGCTGATCCACAGCGAGGGTTCCGAGCGCGCCCGGAAGCACGCCGCCGCGCATCCGCGCGTCGCTGCCCGTGACCTCGAGCGCGTGCACGAGGTCCGTGGCGCGCTCCGCGAGGTGGCCGACGCCGTCGTCGAGCATCGGTCTCCGCGGCAGGACGCCATCGATGAGGTCAATCGAGCCCTGCACGCGCGCCAGGTGATCGAGCTGACCGCCGCGGTCGACGGCTGCACGGTGGACCATCGCCATATCGGCGATCCGGTCGACGACGCGCTGGCTCGCCTGTCCGACGCGCTCGTCCATGAGTTGGTCTCCGGTCAGCCCGACCGCATCCGGATCTGCGACAACGACACCTGCCGGTGGGTCTTCTTCGACACGTCGCGCACCGGCCGTCGCCGCTGGTGCGACATGGCCACGTGCGGCAATCGCGCCAAGCAGGCGCGCCACCGGGCCAAGGCGAAGTCCGGCTCGAGCGGGATCCTGGGTCTCTAAGCGCCGCTGCCGGACCGCCGGCCAGCCGCGGTCACGGCTCCGACCCGAGTCGGCCGCCTAGTCGCGGACGACGATGTTGAGGAGCTTGCCGCCGCCCGCCGCGATCACGCGGTCCGGGGTGCGCCCCGCCAGTGCCGCCACGACCTTGGGGCTGGCGAGGGCGAGCGCCTCCAGCTCGGCCGCGTCGATGCCGGCCGGCACGACCAGGCGATCGCGCAGCTTCCCGTTGATCTGGATCGGGACCTCGCGGGTGGCCTCGGCCGTCGCCGCGGTGTCGACCTCCGGCCACGACTCCAGGTGGATCGAGGACCAGCGTTTGCCGGCCGCCTCCAGGCGGCGCGACCACAGCTCCTCGGTGATGTGCGGTGCGGCGGGCGCCAGCATCAGCAGCAGCAGGCGCATCGCCTCGTCCCACTCGGCCGTGCCCGCGACCACGGTCCCGCGATAACGGAACAGGGTGTTCGCCAGCTCCATCAGCTTGGCGACCATCGTATTGAAGCGGAAGCCGTCGTAGTCCTCACTGACGTCACGGAGCGTCTTGTGCGCGGCCGCTCGCATCGCCGCGCGGGCGGTCGCATCGGTCTCGCCGGCGGGCAGCGACCCGGCGTCGGCGTCGCCCGGCTCGCGGCCGTGGGGGTCGATGGCCAGCGTCCACACGCGGTTCAGGAAGCGATTGACGCCGCCGATCCCGGTCGGGCTCCACGGGCCGCCCTGGTCCCACGGTCCCATGAACATCAGGAACAGGCGGACGGTGTCCGCCCCGTAGCGCGACACCAGGTCATCGGGGTCCTGGACGTTGCCGCGCGACTTCGACATGCGCTCGCCGTCGGCGCCCAGGATCTGGCCCTGGTTGAAGAGCCGCAGGAACGGCTCGCGCTGCTCGATCAGGCCCAGGTCGGCCATCGCCTTCGTGAAGAACCGGGCGTACATCAGGTGCATGACCGCGTGCTCGGCGCCGCCGGTGTACTGGTCGACCGGCGTCCAGCGAGCCGTCAGCTTGCGGTCGATCGGCCCACCCGTCTTCTCCGGGGAGAGGTAGCGGAACCAGTACCACGAGGAGTCGATGAACGTGTCCATCGTGTCGGTCTCGCGCCGCGCGGGGCCGTCGCCGAGCGGGCATCGAGTCATGAGGAACGCGTCGTCCTTGGTCAGCGGGTTGGTCCCGCTGCCGGCGTAGTCGACGTCCTCGGGTAAACGGACCGGGAGCTCCTCGTCCGGCACGGGGACGATGCCGTGATTCGGGCAGTAGACGACCGGGATCGGCGTGCCCCAGTAGCGCTGCCGGCTGATCAGCCAGTCGCGCAGACGGTATGTCACCTTGGCCTCGGCCTGGCCGGTCTCTGCCAGCTTCGCCACGATGGCCTTGCCGCCCTCGTCGGCCGCCATGCCGTCGAAGCCGTCGCTGTTGACGAGGCGCTCGTCGGCGGCGTGGGCGATGTACGCGTCGGTCATCGGGTCGTCGGCGGCGACGCCGGGGGCCGCGACCACCCGCCGGATGGGCAGCCCGAACTTGATCGCGAACGCGAAGTCACGCTCGTCGTGGGCCGGCACGGCCATGATCGCGCCGGTGCCGTAGCCACCGAGCACGTAGTCCGCGATGAAGATCGGGATGCGCTCGCCATTGACCGGGTTGATCGCCTCGGCGCCCAGCATGACGCCGGTCTTCTCCCGATCGGTCGAGAGGCGGTCGATCTCGGTCCGCCGAGTCGCCTGCAGGATATAGTCGCGGACCTCCGCGTCGCGATCCGGGTGGGTCAGGGTCTCGACCAACGGGTGCTCGGGGGCGAGGACCATGAACGTGGCGCCGTACAGCGTGTCGGGCCGCGTCGTGAAGACGCGCAGGGTGTCGCCTCCCGGCTGGTAGGCGTCGGGCGCGATCGCGAACTCGATCTCGGCGCCCTCGGAGCGGCCGATCCAGTTCGTCTGCTGGATGCGGATCGGCTCCGGCCAGTCGATGCCTTCGAAGTCGAGCAGCTCGTCGGCATACGCGGTGGTCTTGAGATACCACTGGTCGAGCTCGCGCTTCTCGACGAGCGCGCCGCAGCGCCAGCAATGACGGTCCGCGCCCTCGACCTGCTCGCGCGCCAGCGTCCCGTCGTTGGGACACCAGTCCACGGCCGACTTCTGGCGATAGGCCAGGCCCTTCTCCAGGAACCGCAGGAAGAACCACTGGTTCCAGTGGTAGTAACTCGGGTCGGCCGTGACCACCTCGGCCTCCCAGGAGAACGTCGCGCCCATCGTCCGGAACTGACGGCGCATGTTCTCGATGTTCTCCATCGTCCAGGAGAACGGGTGCCCACCGCTCCTGATCGCGGCGTTCTCGGCCGGCAGCCCGAAGGCATCGAAGCCGATCGGGAAGAACACGTTGTAGCCGTGCATCCGGCGATAGCGGGCGAGCGCGTCGCTGGGCGTGACGATGTACCAGTGCCCGATATGCAGGTCGCCCGACGGGTATGGGTACATCGTCAGCATGTAGTACTTGGGCTTGGTGTCGTCGAGGAGGTCGGTCTCGTGCTGGCGCGTCTGCTCCCAGCGCGCCTGCCAGCGCGGCTCGATGGCCGCGTGGTCATAGCGTTCGATGCGGTTGCGCCCTCGGGTGGCGTCGGTCACGGTGCGTCGTCCTCGGAATACGCGACACCCCCCGCCGTTGGCGAGGGGTGAGGTTCGGCGGGTCGCTCTGGTGGAGCTACGGGGACTCGAACCCCGGACCTTCTGCATGCCATGCAGACGCTCTTCCAGCTGAGCTATAGCCCCACGGAAGGCGGAGTGTAGCAGAGGGTCGGGGACGTCCCGGCGTCGCGTGCGGCCCGTTCGCGGGTGGTGCCGGGTGTCATCATCTCGCCGTGGCCGGCTTCGACCTGCTCCTCCGGGGCGGGACCGTCATCGATGGCACCGGGGGTCCCGCTCGACGCGCCGACGTCGGCGTGCTCGGCGACCGGATCCTCGCCGTCGGCGACCTCGGCGTCGTCGATCCGAACGAGGTCGGGCTGGTCCTCGACGTCACGGGGCGGGTCGTGTCGCCCGGGTTCATCGACCCGCACGGGCACTCGGACGGATCGCTGTTCCTCGACGGGGCGCTTGCGAGCCACCTGCGCCAGGGGTTCACGACCCAGCTCTCGGGGAACTGCGGCGACACGCTCGCGCCGATCACGCCGGTCGGGCGCGACCTGGTCGCGCTCTCGCTTCGGCCGCATGGGCTGACCGCCCGCTGGGACACGTTCGCCGAGTACCTCGATGCGGTCGAGCGCGTGCGACTCGGCCCGAACGTGGCGTTCCTTGTCGGGCACGGGACGGTGCGTGGCTCGGTCCTCGGGGCCGAAACGCGGCCGCCGTCCCCCGACGAGCTGACCGCGATGGTCCGCGAGGTCGACGCGGCCATGGACGCCGGGGCGATCGGCCTGTCCACGGGGCTCATCTATGCGCCGGGGATGCATGCACGACCGGACGAGGTGGCCACCCTCGTGCGGGCGACGGCGGGTCATGGTGGCCTGTACGCGACCCACATGCGCAACGAGTCGGCCGGATTGTTCGAGGCCCTCGGCGAGGCGATCGAGACCACCCGGGCGGCCGGCGATGGGGCGCGGCTCCAGGTGTCGCACCTCAAGTGCGGCGCGAAGTCCGTCTGGGGGCGGGCCGGCGAGGCGGTCGCGGTCCTCGAACGCGCCAGGGGCGAAGGCCTGGATGTGGCGGCGGATCAGTATCCCTACACGGCCGCAGCGACGACCCTCGCCACCATCCTGCCCCCGGCCCTGCTCGGCCTCGGCGTCGACGAATGCGTGGCCGCCCTCAGCGACCCCGAGGTGCGCTTCCGCGTTCGGGTCGAGATGGAGCGGGGGAGCTCCGGCTGGGAGGACGTGGCGCTCGATCCCGGCTGGGACGGGATCCACGTGGCCCACGCCGCGAGCCATCCGGACTGGGACGGGCGCTCGTTCGGCGAGCTGGGCGAGACGCTCGGTGCCGACGCGATGGACCTCGCGCTCGACGCGCTCATCGACGACCGGCTCGACGTCTCGATCGTCATCGATTGCATGGCCGAACCGGACGTCGAAGCGATCATGGCCGTGCCCTGGATCGCGGTGTGCACCGACGCCGAGGGCCGGCGGCCCGGCCACCCGATCCTCGACGCCGGGCGGCCGCATCCGCGGACGTACGGCACCACGGCCAGGGTCCTCGGCACGTACGTGCGCGAGCACGGGACCGTGGACCTCGAGACCGCGATCGCGAAGCTGACCTCGGTCCCGGCCGCGCGGCTCGGCCTCCGCGACCGAGGCGTCATCCGCGAGGGCGCCGTGGCCGACCTCGTGGTCTTCGACCCGGCGACCGTGACCGACATCGCGACGTACGCGGTACCCGCGCAGCACCCCGTCGGGATCGAGCACGTCATCGTCAACGGCCGGGCCGCCGTGCTGGCCGGAGCGGAGACCGGCGAGCGCCCCGGCCGCCTGCTCCGCCGGGGCGCATGACCGCGGCGATCAGCGAATCGGCCGAGGTCGCGGTCCTGCCCGGCGGTCCGGTCCCGTACACGCTCCGCCGATCGCCGCGGGCCAGGACGCTGCGCGTCGTCATCCACCCGGAGCACGGCGTGATCGTCACGGTCCCGGCGCCGACCCGTCGTGGCTGGATCCACCCTGAAGCGCGGGTCGAGGCCTTCCTCGCCGAGCGCGAACGCTGGTTGCGTCGCCATCTTGGGCGGCACGCGGAGGCGCGCGCGGAACTCGCGGCACGCGGCGGGCTCCGCGACGGCGCCCTGCTCCGATATCGAGGCGACCTCCACCGGCTCCGGATCGAGCCGGCCGCGCCGACCGCCCGGCGCTCGTCGGTCGAGCGGATCGGCGACGGCGATGAGGACGTCCTGATCGTCCGGCTCGCGAACCGGGACCGGCGGCCCACGAGCGAGGTCCTGGCCGACTGGTTGCGCGTCCGCGCGCGCACGGCGATCGACCGCGATATCGTCCGGCACGGCGCCGCGATGGGCGTGACCCCCATCTCCGTCTCGGTCCGGGATCAGCGCTCGCGCTGGGGGAGTGCGTCGGCCCAGGGCCGACTGTCCTTCTCGTGGCGACTCATCCTCGCGCCTCCCGAGGCGCTCGAGACCGTCGTCATCCACGAGCTCGCGCACCTGCGGATCCTCGGGCACGGCCCGACGTTCTGGTCGATCGTCGCGGAGCAGCGGCCCGACCACGACCGATGGCGGCACTGGCTTCGCGACCACTCGCTCGAGTTGCACGGCGCGCTCGACGATCAGTGAATGTACTCGCGCACATCCCGGTCACCGGCGAGCGCGACTATGTCGGTCCCGGTCCAGCGCAGCGGGTCGACGTCGAGCTCGTCGTGGCACCCCTCGGCGAAGGCCTCCCAGACGGCGACCGCAAGGTCGACATCGACGTCCTCGGGCAGTGCGACGAGCACGTTGCGGACGGGCGTGATCACGAGCCGCGGGTCCGCGCCGATGAACCCGGCGAGCCGGTCCGGCGCGAGGATGAGGGCGGACGCCCAGCCCTGTGCCTGCACCACCGTGACCCGGGTGTCCTCGAAGGCGATCGTCTCGACCCGCGGTGGCTCATCGACGGCGCGACGGCGCAGATTCTCGAGCGCCGTCCCCAACAGGGTCGCTGCATCGACGCCCCAGCGATCGACGAGCGCCCGCGAGACGTGGGCCCAGGCCGGGCCGACGTCGATCCCGAACCCCGCCCAGACGCCCGGCGGCACCCGCAGGTGGACCGGCGCCGCCTCGGCCGGGAACGGGTGGGCGAGGCGCTTGAGGAGCGGGAGGATGCGCGGGGAGAGCTCGTCCCATGACCCGCCCAGGTCGACGGAGCTGAAGGCATCGACGGTCCGGCGCAGGACGATCGGGTCCATCTCGCCGCCGAGCGGTCGGAAACGCTCGTCGCGGCGCAGCTCGGAGTCGCGCGTCCGTGTCGACCGCCCGACGGCCTTGGTGTCCTTCGCGTCGCGTCGTGATTTCGTGGCCTTCATGCCGGCATCCTGCCGGGCGACGCTTAGCTGCCACGTATGCGGGCTTGCACGGGCGCTCACGATCGTTGCCGGCGAATATGGCCGGTCATGAGGAGGGGGACGGTGGTGGAGATGAGGGGACTCGAACCCCTGACCCCCGCGATGCGAACGCGGTGCTCTTCCAGCTGAGCTACATCCCCACGGAAGGGCCGGCGCGGGGCGCCTGACCGTGCGGGAGTGTAGCACGGGGTCCTGGGCCGGCCGACGGGCCTGCACCCCGGCCCACTACCCGGCCCCGGCCCGGCCAGGAGGACGCGGCCGGCGCAACCCCTCGGGTCCATGCGATGCCGTCGGCTAGGCTGCGCCGATGCCCTTCGGACTGCTGACCGGACTCGGTGCCGCGCTCGCCTGGGGCACGCTCGACATCGTCACCGCGCTCACGAGCCGGGTCATCGGCAGCCTGCGGGTGACGGCCGGCATGCAGCTCGTCACGGCCGTCCTGTTCCTCGGGATCTTCGTGCTGACCGGCGCGACGCTCCCCGACGACCCCGCCACGATCGCGATCTCCGTCCTCCTCGGCTTCATCGGGGCCGGGGCGTACCTCGCCTACTTCACCGGGCTCCAATACGGCCCGATCTCGGTCGTCAGCGGGGTCGTCGCTGCGTTCGGCGGACTGACGGTCGTGTTGTCGGTCGTCTTTCGAGGCGAGTCGCTGACGACGCTCCAGGCCGCCGGCGCCGCGATCGCGACCGTGGGCGTCGTGCTGACCGGGCTCGCCTTCGACGGTGGCTGGCGCTCGACCCGGTTCGCCGGTCCCGGGGTCATCTTCTCGATCGTCGCGCTGATCCTCTTCGCGCTGATGACGATGGCGACCGACATCGCCCTCGAGTCGACCGGCTGGGTCCAGGTCTACCTCATCGCCCGGACGGTCAATGCCGCGATCGCGATCGTGACCGTCATCGCGCTCTCGACCGTCGCGACCCGCTTCGGCCGGCGCCCGACCGGCGGTCCGGCCTGGTCGAACGGGCGAGTCGCGGCCGCCCTCATCGGCGCTGGCGTCCTCGACGTGCTCGGCCTCATCTCGTTCGCCGTCGGTCTCGAATCGGCGCCGACGTGGATGGTCGGTCTGGCTGCGTCCTTCGGACCGGCGGTGACGATCGTCGTCGCCGTGGCACTCCTCGGCGAACGGCTGCGACCGCTGCAGTGGGTCGGCCTGGCCGGGATCTGCGCCGGGATGGTCGCCATCGGCCTGCCGTCGTGACGGGCCGGGTGCTAGCGTGCGCCCGATGACCGACGACGAACTTGCCGCACTCGAGCACGAGAACCTGATCGCAGCATTCCAGGCTGCCGGGTCGAATGCGGTGAGCTACATCTTCGACCGGCACGATGGGGTCGTCGTCGTGGCGACCGGGTTGCCCGTGCGCCTCTTCAACCAGATCGTCATCGAGCGCGCCGACGCGGACCCGGCGGCCATCGAGCGCGCCGTCGGGATCCTTCGCGCTCGCGGCGACCTGTTCGTGGTCGATCTCCGCGACGGCCGCGATGACCGTTTTCGGGCGACCCTGACCGTCCTCGGCCTCGTCCCGATGGGCGAGGCCCCGTGGCTGCCCGGCATGGCCTGGCATCCCCTTCCCGCCGACGCCGCCGCGAGTGCGTCGCCGTCGCCCGGGCACGAGATCCGCCAGGTCGTCGACGCCGCCGGGATCGAGGACCACATCGCCATCATCACGGCCGGGTTCGGGATGCCCGAGCCGATGGTCCGAGAGGTGGTCTCGGTCCGCCTGCTCGAGCACCCGGACATGGCGGTCTACGTCGGGTACCAGGACGGCGAACCGGTCTCGAGCGGGCTGGGCTGCCGGACCGGGCGGACGATCGGCGTCTACAACATCGCCACCATCGAGTCCGCGCGTCGGCGCGGCCACGGGGCCGCGATGACGACCCGGATCGTCGCCGACGGCCAGGCGCAGGGGTGCGACGTCGCGATCCTGCAGGCGAGCGAGATGGGCGCGCCCATCTACGAGCGACTGGGCTTCCGCACGGTCGTCCGGTACATGGGCTACATCGACCCGCCGAGTGCGCCCGCCAAGACGCCCGGCGACCCGAGCACGACCGACGCCGGGGTCACCCTGGCAGGCTGAACCAGAACCTGGTCCGACCGTCCGTGGACTCCGCTCCGACCCGCCCGCCGGCCGATTCCACCAGCTGCTTCACGACCGCGAGCCCGATCCCCGCGCCGCCGCGCGCCCGGTCGCGCGACTTCTCGACGCGATAGAAGCGCTCGAAGACGCGATCGAGATCCTCGGGCGGGATGCCGTCGCCGGTGTTGACGATCGAGACGAGGCAGTCGCCCGGGCGTCGCTCCGCGCGGACGGTCACCGTGCCGCCGGCCGGCGTGTAGCGGACGGCGTTCGAGAGCAGGTTCGCGAGGACCTGCGCGAGCTGGTCCGGGTTGGCGCGAGCAGGCAGGCGGTCCGGCAGCTCCACGACGAGCTTGAGTCCGGCTCGCTCGATGCTCGGCTGCGCGAGGTCGAGCGCCATCCGGATCGAGGTCGTCAAGTCGAGTTCCTGGAGTTCCGGTGGACCGATCGCGGCATCGCCCTCCGCGAGCGCGTCGAGCGAACGCGAGAGTCGGACGAGGCGATCCGCCTCCTCCCACAGGGAGTCGTAGGTCGCCCGGTCCGCGACGATGACCCCGTCCCGCAACGCCTCGAGGTACCCCTGCAGGTTGGTGAGCGGCGTGCGCAATTCGTGGGCCGCATTCGCGATGAAATCGCGGCGCATGGCCTCCTGCCGCTCGAGGCTGGCGGCCATCTGGTTGAACGAGTCGGCGAGCGAGGCGAGCTCCTCGGGCCCGTCGCGCGGGACCCGGGCGGCATAGTCGCCCTCGGCGATCCGGCGCGCGGCCGCACTGACCTCCTGGATCGGCCGCGCCAGCATCCGGCCGAGCAGGATCGCCAGCCCGATGCTGGCGACCGCGGCCAGGACGACCGCGGCGATGACGACCGCCGTGACCGACTCGTCGTACATCGCACGGGCGTGGGCGGCGTCGTCACCGGCCTTGACCATGAGCGCCGTGAAGACGTCGGCCCCGACCACGGCGACACCGACGGCGACGATGACGAGCCCGACCGCCGCCGACGCGAGCGCCGCGAGCGCGATCCGGACCGCGAGCCCGCGACCCATCAGACCGGCGCGGCGCGGTAGCCGACGCCTCGGACCGTGGCCACGTAGCGGGGGTGGTCGGCGTCGTCGCCGATCTTGTCGCGCAATCGGCCCACATGGACGTCGATCGTCCGGTCGAGGACGTCGGCCTGGTCGGCGCCGTAGACGGCATCGAGGAGCTGGTCGCGGCTGAGCACGCGGCCGTCGGCCTCGAGGATGGTCTCGAGGAGCTTGAACTCGACCCGCGTCAGGGCGATCGGTGCCCCGTCGCGAGTGACCTCGTAGCGGTCGCGGTCAAGCGTGAGGTCGCCG
This sequence comes from uncultured Chloroflexia bacterium, assembly GCA_963817245.1. GTDB lineage: Bacteria > Chloroflexota > Limnocylindria > Limnocylindrales > CSP1-4 > SPCO01. Next base: position 69,482 of record CAWFNQ010000003.1, on the reverse strand, counting down.
TGGTGGAGCGGCGGCCGATGCGTGCGCACGCTCGCCGGCGCCGTCGCCCTCCGCAGGATCGACTTCACCCGGAGGACGAGCTCGGCCGGCGAGAACGGCTTGGGCAGGTAGTCGTCGGCGCCGTCCTCGAGTCCGGCGATGCGGTCGATGGTCGAGCTGCGCGCGGAGAGCACGAGGATCGGCGTGTGGGCCGCGGCGTCGTCGCGGCGGACGGCGCGGATGACGGCCCGCCCGTCCAGCTCGGGGAGCATCAGGTCGAGGACGACGAGCGCCGGCTCATGGGTCTCGATGGCATCGAGCGCGCCCGGCCCGTCCGCTGCGGTCACCACCGAGAAGCCGTCGCGCTCCAGGTACGTGCGTACGAGCCGGACGATCTTCGCGTCGTCGTCGACGACGAGGATCGGTCGCTCGGGGCGTGGCTCGGTGGTCGGGCTCGGCATCGGCAGCATGGTAGGGGAGCCACGCTAGGCCCCGGACGTGTCGCCTTCGTGACGCGCGCCGTGGAAGGGCCGGGGACTCGAATGGCCGGTGCGCACCGGTACCGATGGTGCTTGTCGCGCGCCGCCGCAGCCTCGGTAGCGTGGCCCTCGCCGTCCGCCGCAGGAGTCGATCGCACCGATGCCACGCCCTCGCCGCACTGGGTTCGTGTTCGCCCTCGTCTTCGCGCTGCTCGCCGATCGTCCCGCCGGCGAGCGTCGCGGCCGGCGGCCGGTTCACCGACGACAACGGGTCGAGATACGAGAGCGCGATCGAGGTCGTCGCCGCGGCCGGCGTGATGACCGGCTGCACGACCAGCCACTTCTGCCCGAGCACGGTGGTCACGAAGGGCAAGATGGCCCTCTACCTGTATCGGGCATTCCGGGTGCCGGCGACCGTGGCGAGCCACTTCCGCGACGTCCCGTCGAGCGCGTCGTCGAGCATCTCGAGGGTGGTCGCCGCCGGGATCATGACGGGCTGTTCCTCGACGCGTTTCTGCCCGGATGAGCCGGTCACGCGCGGCCGGATGGCGCAGTACCTTGTGCGCGCCCTGCACCTGACCGCCACCGGCGGGGGCCACTTCACGGACGTTCCGAAGAGCAACGGGTTCGCCACATCCATCGACCGCCTGGCGACCGCCGGTCTGGCGATCGCCTGCTGCGAGCGGCAAGTTCTGTCCGGACCGCAAGATCACCCGCGCCGAGACGGCCGGATTCCTCGCGCTCGTCATCTCCCGGACCGCGGTGACGCCCCCGCCCCCGACGCCAGGCAACCCCGATGGCAGCGCGCCGGTGCCGGCCGAAGGCCAGCTCGTGGACACGTCGAGTCCCGACCACGTCGTCGGGACCGGCACGCCGGCCAGTTGCACCGGGGCCGCGGTCGTGGCGGCGGTCGCGCAGGGCGGGATCATCACCTTCGACTGCGGGCCCGACCCGGTGACGATCCACATGACCTCCACGGCGAAGGTCTTCAACGACCAGCCCGATGTCGTCCTCGACGGGGGCGGCCGCGTCACGCTCGATGGCCAGGGCGTCCGACGGATCCTGTACCAGAACACGTGCGACCAGGCCCAGCACTGGACGACCGACCACTGCCAGGACCAGCCGCACCCCGTCCTGACCGTGCAGCGCATCGTGTTCGCGAACGGCAAGTCGTCCGGGGCCGAGACGATGGACGGCGGCGGCGCGATCTTCGTCCGCGGCGGACGGCTCCGGGTCATCGACAGCCAGTTCTATGGCAACCGGTGCAACCCGACCGGCCCGGACGTCGGGGGCGCCGCGATCCAGGTCTTCTCGCAGTACCAGGGGCTGCCCGTCTACGTCGTGCACAGCACGTTCGGCGGGTCCGGCGACCTCCGCAATGAGTGCTCGAACGGCGGCGCGATCTCGAGCATCGGGGTGTCGTGGACCATCCTGAACAGCCTGTTCACCGGCAACAAGGCGATCGGAACGGGGGCCAACCCGGCGAAGGCCGGCACGCCCGGCGGCGGCAACGGCGGGGCCATCTACAACGACGGCAATTCGATGCTTCTGCACGTGGAGGGGACGCGCATCGAAGGCAACACCTCGAACCACGAGGGCGGCAGCGGGATCTTCTTCGTGAGCAACGACCGCTCGGGTTCGGTGGAGATCGTCGACTCGATCCTGCGGAACAACACCGGCGACGGCTTCAAGACCTACCCTGGCATCTTCTTCCTGGGCGCCTCGATCACGTTCCCCGGCTCGACGGTGGAGTAAGACGAACGACGGTCGCGGGGCTTGATTCGAATCGAACAGATGTTCTAGTATTGGCGTCCGATGACGACCGCTCGTGGAGAAGTCGACGCCGCTGTCGCGGGCCTCCAGGCTCGATGGGGCGCCGCAGCTCCGCGGGTCATCGGGTCGATGGCGCTGGCACCCGCGGACGAGCCGCTTCCCGACGGGGGATCACGGCCCGCAGCCCGCCCCGACGACCGGGTCATCCCCACCGGGTTCGCGAGCCTCGATGCCATCCTGGGACCAGGAGGCCTGCCGCGATCCGCGAGCGTCGCCATCCGTGGCGACGGTTCGAGCGGACGGACCACCCTGGCGCTCCGGCTCGTGGCCGAGGCCCAGGTGGCCGGCTCGGTGGTGGCCTGGCTGGACCTCGCCCGGACGTTCGATCCGGTCGAGGCCGTCGCCCGTGGCGTGCGGCTCGAATGGCTCGTGGTCATCACGCCCGAGACCCTCGACGAGGGCCTGGCCATCGCCGGTAGCCTGCTAGCCGGTCGCTCGGTGGACCTGCTCCTGCTCGATCTCCCGGGTGGGCGCCTCGCGAAGACCGACCGACCCGGGGCCGTCGCCGACCGACTCGGGCGGCTGGCCGCCCTCGCCCGACGCGCCGAATCGCTCTTCGTCGTCCTCGAACCCCCCGGCCTCGGCGGCCCCATGGCCAACGCCGTCGCCGAGTCGAGCGGCCTCCGGCTCGAGCTCGCGAGACGCTCGTGGATCCGGCTCGGGCGCGACATCGTCGGCCAGCGGACGGAGGCGCTGGTCGCCCGCAACCGATACGGCCCGCCGGGGCGGCGGGCGACCCTCCGGATCCTCTACGCGGAGGGTGGTGATCGCGACCGCTGCCTCCGCCGGGACGACCTCCTCGTCGAGGCGATCCCCACCGCCGATCAGGCCCCCGCCGTCGATCAGGCCCCCGCCACCGAACGGACCCACCGCGATGCGACTGCTGCACCTCTACCGACCGCATCTTCCCCTCGCGCTGGCGGCGGCCCGCGCCTCCGAGCCCTTCCCGACCGGCCCCATCGTCCTGGGCGGCCGGCCGTGGGACCCGGGGACGGTCATCGACGCGAACCGCGAGGCCCGCTCGCTCGGCGTCCGGCGGGGCATCCCGCTGGGGAGCGCGCACCGACTGGCACCCGAGGCGAGCTTCGTCGATCCCGACCCTGACGGGGACCGGGCCGCGGCCGAGGCCGCGTTCGAGGCGCTCGCGGCGTACAGCCCGGGGCTGGCCGGCACGATCGACCCGGCCGAGCGGACGTTCGGGCTGTTCGAGGTCCTCGCCGACGGCCTCGAGCCGTTGTGGGGCCCGGAGCCGGTCCTCGCCGAGCGGCTCGGCGGCGTCCTCGAGCGGGCCTTGCTCGAGCATGCCCGGCCGGGGAGCGTCCCGGCCGGTGCCGGTTCCTCGGTCCGTGCCGCGATCGCCGGCACCCGCTTCGTCGCGACCATCGCCGCCACCCGCGCCGAGCCGGGGACGCCGACCCTCGTCCCGCCCGGTGGCGAGGCCGCGTTCCTCGCCCCGCTCCCGTCCGGCCTCCTGACCCAGGACCCGGACATCCGGGCCCGCCTCGCCCGCTTCGGCCTGCGCCAGGTGGGCGCGATCGCCGACCTCGACCGCTCGTCGCTCATCGCACGCTTCGGGGAGGAGGGCGCGCGGATCCACGCCCGGGCACGCGGCGAGGAGCTCGAGCCGTTCCGCCCGCGACGTGCGCCCGAGCGGCTCGCCCTGCGACTCCCCATCGAGCCGGCATCGGACGAGCTCGCGTCGCTGCGGTTCGTCCTCCATCGGCTCGCCGGCGCCCTCACCGACCAGCTGCTGGCCCGCGGTCTCGCGGCCACCCGCGCGCACCTGCGCCTGGACCTGGACCTCGCGTTCGCCCGGGCCGGGACGCCGCCGGAGCTCACCGTGGAGCAGCGCTTCCCCGAACCCACCGCCGATGCCGAGGCCGTCGAACGTCTCCTGTTCGCCCGCCTAGAACGCAACGCCGCCCACGGCCGCGGTCTCGGCCGTGGCCCTGGAACTCGCCGGCGCCGGTCCGGCGACCGGCCAGCAACTCCCCCTGTTCGTGCCGCAGGCCGCGCGCGATGCCCGGCTCGGCTGGCAGCTCGCCCGCCTGGCCCTGACCTACGGGGAGGACCGCATCCGTCGCGTGGCCGTGCTCGATCCGGAGGCGCCGCTCGCCGAGGATCGCTGGGCGTGGCGCTCGGTCGACCTCGACCCCATGGCCCGCCCGACATGACCCGGCTCCTGCGCGAGCACCCCGCGATCACCGTCGAGACCGACGCGACCGGCCTGCCCACCGCGCTCGTCTGGAATGGCCGCCGCGAACCCGTCGAGGTCTGCAACCGCTGGCGCGTCGAGGAGGCATGGTGGCGCGGCCCGATCGCCCGTGACTACGTCAAGGTGGTCGGACCGCGCTGGCTGGCGCTCGTCTATCTGGATCGCGTCGACGGGACGTGGCACCTCGAGCGCCTGTACGACTAGGGTCAGGCCGCGCGCCGCTTGCCGATTCGCCCAAGGTGCGTGTCCTGGAACGAGGTCGGGAGCTTGAGGCCGTAGCCGGCCACGCGGTCCATGCCGCTGTGCGCGACGAGGATCGCCCCGGCCGCCGTCAGCGGCACGATCCCGGTCGCGAGGCCGATGCCGGCGATCGCGGCGCCCGTGAACAGGTCGTGCGCGACGTTGTAGACGACGGCACCGAGCCGAGGGCCGCCGAGGTACCCGACCGCCGAGAGATCGGGCACGAGCAGGAGCAGGGGGAACAGGTACCACGGCACGCCGAGCGCGAGGAAGCCGACGAGACCGGCAGCGAACACGGCGAGGCCTTCGAGCCGAAGCCAGGGACGGATCCAGGCGAGCTGCCGGGCGACATCCATCGCCGCCGTCGGGGCAGAGGACCCGTCGGCGGGGATGCATCGGGGGTCGTTCGGGGCTCCATCGTCAGTGTCGGTCATCTCGGGCCTCCTTCGGGCCGGTGTCGGGGCGGCGGGTCCGCTCGCTTGATGGCTACACTATATAGCCTTGATGGCTAGTGTCAATAGCCTATACTCATCGTCATGCCAGCTCCCGCACGCACCTCACGCGACGCGATCGTCCAGGCGGCCCGGGTCATCCTCGAGGAGGACGGCCTCGATGCCGTGGTCATGGCCAAGGTCGGCGACCGGGTCGGCGTCCGTGGTCCGTCGCTCTACAAGCACGTGCGAGATCGCTCCGGTCTGGTCCGCCTCGTGGCCGACGACGTCGTCGCCGATCTCACCCGGACGATCGCCCGAGCCACGGCGACCGCCGACCCGCGCGCCGACCTGCGCGCGGCCGCCCACGCCTACCGCGCCTTCGTGCACGCGAACCCGAACGGCTACGCGCTGCTGTTCGCCCGGCTCGGCCCGGGACTCGAGCCGGACCCGGCGGCCCTCGCCGAGGTCGCTCGGCCGCTGATCGTGTCGATGGGCCGGTTGGTCGGGGAGGAGCGCGCCCTGTCGGCCGCGCGCACCTTCGTCTCGTGGGCGCACGGCTTCGTGAGCATGGAGCTCGCCGGCGCGTTCCGGCTCGGCGGCGACCTCGACGAGGCGTTCGAGGCCGGCCTCGACACGATCCTCGGCACGACATGAGCGCATCGGCCCGGGCGTTCGTCCTGCGGCACACGCGTCTCCAGCCCGTGCCGGGTCTCGAAGCGATCCGCCTCCACCTCGCCGACGAGGTCCTGCCGCTCTGGCGTGCCGTCCAGCTCGAGACCGCCGACCCCGATGCCGCGCTGCCGTACTGGGCGTTCGCCTGGTCGGGTGGCCTGGCGCTCGCCCACTACCTGCGTGATCACCCCGAGGCCGTCGCGGGGCGGCGGGTCTTCGATCTCGGCACGGGGTCCGGGCTGTGCGCCATCGCGGCGATGCAGGCGGGAGCGGAGGAGGCGACCGGCGCCGACATCGACGCCTTCGCGACCGCCGCGGTCCCCCTCAACGCCCGCGTGAATGGCCAACGGGTCGCGGTCGTCCGACGCGACGTCCTCGATGACGACCCGCCGGACGTCGACATCGTGCTCGCGGGCGACTGCTGGTACGAGGGACAGCTGGCGACCCGGGTCATGCCCTGGCTGCACCGAGCGCGCGACCGCGGGATCGACGTCCTGCTCGGCGATCCGCGCCGCCGATACCTGCCGGTCGACGACCTCGTCGAGGTCGCCACGTACGACGTCCGGACGACGACGGAGCTCGAGGACCTCGAGCACAAGCAGGCCGGCGTCTACGTGCTCCGGCCGACGGAGGTCAGCTGTTCGGGCAGCCCGCCCCGTAGCGCACGGTGATCCCGAGGACGCCGCTCGCCGCCCATCGGCGCGGTGGCGACCTCGAGCCGGCAGCCGGCGGGCTGCCCGGTCATGTCGAGCGTGTAGCTCCCATCCTCCATCGGCCCGTTCAGCGCATCGGTCGCGTACCCGGCGCCCTGGAGCTCCTGCTCGTACCAGGCGATCACGGCAGCCGCCTTCGCGCCATTGACGACGTCGACCTCACTCGCCGGCCCGAGGTCGGTCTCGTCGGACGCAGTCGCGCCGGCGTAGAGCGGGAACCCGTCCGGGAGCCCAGTCCCAGATCCGACCCCAGTCCGTGTCGGTCTGGCCGTCCATCGGGGAGGCGGTCGGGACGGCGCCCGGAGCCGACGCAACCGGTACCCCTGACGCGTTCGACCCCGCGGAGGACGACCCGGTCGCCCCCGAGGATCCGCATCCGGCGACCACGCCCAAGCGCGAGCGGCAGCGACGGCGGCGACGCGAACGGAGCGGGGATCACGCCGGGCATCCTACCCGGAGACGGCCGACGGTGACCCGAGCGTGGCCCTCGCTCTGCGACGCCGCCTTGATGGAGCTCCGCGGCTCGGCGGTTCCGGCTATCGCGGCGACGCGCCGGCTCCGGTCGACTGGCCGATGGCGGCGATCAACTGTCGGGCCTGATCGCGATCCTTCTCGTTGGGTTCGTCGTGGTCGGCCATGATCCCGCAGTACACGTTGTGGATCGCCGCCGTCATCGTGTCTTCGTCGGCCATCCACACGCCCTGTTGGACGAGCGCGTTCATCACGCCGGTCGGGGTTTCGTGGTGCATGGCCTGTTCCAACGCGTCTTGGACCGTCATCGGGGCACCTCCGATGCAAGCGTAACGGGCACCGCCGCCGAAGTCACCAGCTGCTCAGATGGCGGCGACGCGGATCGAGGCGGGATCACGCTCGGCATCCCACCCGAGACGTGGCAGGACTCCGCCGCCCCCACCGACGGGGTCTTCGGAGCACTGGCGTGGCTTAGTGGCCGGCCCCCGGCGCGGTCGAGATCCGGCCCGGTCGATGCGATCTAGAACCGCTTCCGGCGGTCGTATCGGCGCAAGCCGGCCGCTCGCCTCCAGGATCAACGCTTCGGTCATGTCGTCAACGTCGCCGCGCCGCCGTGGAACCCACGACCGGAAGCCCAACCTATATCGGTCAGCACGCCGAGGAGCCAGTCGTGCGGCGACGAAGGAAGCTGCTTCGCCAGGTCATCGAATAGATGGGTCGTGTGACGGCGCAGCAGAATTGAAGGTCTGCTCGGATCGCCTGCCAGCGACTCTGCGACGCGACGAAATCAGGCCACGGCGAGTCCCTGAGTTCGTTCCGATACCACGCAGCCGCGGAACGCCAGGCTCGGGCGCATAGGTGACCAAGGTTTCACAGATGTGAAGTGCATCAAGTATGGCTGCAACTGAGCGCCCGACATGAGGTAGAACTCGTGAAGGTTCCAACGTGGGTCGAGCGGCGTCCACCGATCCTCGAACGTCGCATTCAGGGCGTCCTGATCGGGTGCCTCGTAACACGACTCAGGATGGCTGGACAGGAACCGCCGCGCTTCACCCAACCCATCCGTGTCGAGGACGGTCAGCCAGTCGAAGACCATCACGCCCGATTGGAAATACGGTGCGTCGTCCTTCAGGAAGAGGTCGCGGCGTCGGCGCTGGATGTTGCCTGTGACGTAGTAGATGGAGTCGTGGACCGCACCGATGGGTCGGCCCTGGAGATCTGCGTTCAGCAGAGGGGAAAGTCGAGCGCAGACCCTCGTGTCGGCATCGAAGTACACGACTCGCCGCCAGCTCCTGTCGAAATACCAGTCGAAGTACAGACGTAGGTAGGCCGCCTTCGGCCACCGCGTTTGCGTCAGCGGAGGCAGCATGCGGTGGAGAAAATCCGGGTAGACGATCTCGACATGCACGCCCCGCGCCTTGAAGAAGCTTCGGGCGCCGGCGATGTCCTCGGACGTCACGTCGCAGACCATAAGGAACAGTTGAGCGCGATCGCGGTCCGTCAGGTGGCTCGCGGCCGACAGCAGCTGGCAGCACGCCGCGGGAAGGTAGAGTCGGTCGGCCACGGTGACGACGGCGGTCATAGCATCGGCGAAATCGGTCGTCTCAGGGCCGCTGGATCCATCCGCCCGACGCACCTGATGCTCTCCCGATGCTCGACCCTACCGTGACGTTAGGTATTGGAACTCTAACGCCACGTCAGGTTTCGTGCCGGACGCAGTCAGGACTCGTTGACTCGGGGAACCGCGACGGACTCGCCAGGCAGACTCCGAGCCGGCAGTTCAGCCGCCCTCCATCAGCAACTCGATCTCGACGGCAGCCATCTCCGCTGCAACAAGCCGGTTCCGAACGACCTCACATCGAGAGCGGATCCGAACGACGAATTGCTCGAGAGCTCGCGTGCTGCCTTCGGTGCCGTCGGGGTCGTCATGACGGCGCTCCCGAACCCGGTCCACGAGGCGGACCAGCTCTTTCAGCTCCTCGATCGAGATGTCGATCGGCTTCATCGCCCGAACGAGCATGACTCTCTCCAAGTCGGCTTGCGAGTAGAGCCGGAACCCGCCTTCTGTCCGATCAGCGGGGGCCAGCAGGCCGACCTCTTCCCAATAGCGCAGCGTTCGGAGCGAGAGATGGGCGAGGTTCGCAATCTCGCCGATGCGGTAGGTCCGATTGACGTCGCGTGATCCCGTATCCATTCGTTGGTTTTATCTCCGCGACGACGGCAACAGCCGGCATCGGATGGTCTCGACCCTGTGGGACAACGAGGGCTCCCGCCCGCGGGGAAGCATGCCCCAATCTCGACTTACATGTGAACCTCGCCGCTTGGGAGGCCCGGTCACTGCACCCAAGCAGTGAACTGACCCATCGACCCCGAGCGACGAGGCCTAGCCTCACCCGACGGCCCGATCGCCGACCGCTCGTGGCGCCGTGTCAGGCTAGTTGGCCCAGAAGGGCGCCCAGTCCCAGCCCGGCTCCATGTAAGGCGGAGGCGGCTCGTAAGAGGGGCAGGGGCCGGCGTCACCGGCTGGGTTTCCGTATTGGTCAGTGAGTGGCCCGCAGATCGCCGGGCTGTATGTCCCGATGACCGGGCTCGTGTACCGCAATCCAGAGACGAAGAACGCGATCGCGACGACGATGAGCACGACGACAAGTCGGCGTTTCACGAGGCGACGCTACACCCCGCCCAGCAGCTCGACAATCGGGAGTCGCCGTCGACGTGGCAGGACCCCGCCGCCCCCGACCGACGGTGCCCTGCCGACGCGGCGTCCTACCTCGCGACGGTCGCCGACTCCAGCATCGCCCGAACCATCGCCTCTCCCGACGCGATATCCGGACCCCGCAGGCACGCGACGACGGCGACGTTCGAGAGTGGCGTCGGCTGACCGATGGGCACGAGAACGTCGATCGTCTCGTCGGCCCCGATCGCCCCGCAAGTGCCTGGTTTCGTCGCCTGCCAACGCGCTGTCGCACCGTTCACCTCGACGGGCTCGCCGTCGGTCGGGAGCGACTGGAGGATGCGGGTCGTGAGCCAGGTCACCAGTACGCCGTTGGGTCCGAGTTCGGCCAGCGGCCAGTCGCATGCCCTGCCCTCCGCGCTCGCCGGGTTCGGCGTCGCGTCGGGTGTCGTCGCGCAGGACGGGAGCAACCGGTCGGTGCTCAAGTAGATCAGGGGCCCATCGTTGACCGGGTTGTGCTGGTTCGGCTGCCATCGGGTCCATTCGGCGGGCCGCTCGAAGGAGATCCCGTCCGCTGACTCTGGAAACGACGCCGTCGACGGAGACGGAGCTGGGACAGAGTCAGGCGACGACGTTGCCGGCGACCCGTCCTTGACTGGTCCGCACCCGGCCCCTGCGATCGCCACGGCGATCAACGCGATCGATAGCAGCCTCATGTCGCTCGCGAGTCTATGCCCGGGTATGGCAGGACCCCGCCGCCCCCAGGCGACGGGGCCCTCTCTTCGGTGGTTGGGGCGTCTCCGAGGTCTGGCTCTCGGACGCAGCCACTCGATCAGGGCGGACTCGAACTAGTCGGCACAGGGATCGGGTCGGGTGGCTCCCACTGGACGATGACCGGCTCGTAGTAGATCTGATGGACGATCCATCCGCCACCGAACCCGAGCGCGAAAACCGCGATCAGCACGAGCACCAACGGCAGTCGCTTCATCGGTTCCCCCGAGCATGTCGTTCCAGCTTCTCCAACCTATCTGAGACCTTGTCCGAGGGTCAACGAGACCCTCGTCACTTATGGCAGGACCCCGCCGCATACCCCAAGCGACGGGGTCCTGCAGGTCGGCGGAGTCGCTCACCGGCTCCTCCGACGGGCTGGCGTCTCGACCATCGCGGTCGATCGCCGCCGAGTCGTCTCGTGGCCCCCAGGCACCGAGACGTCGGTTGGTGATCTAGGTCGCCGCCTGCAGCGCGAGGGCCGCCGGCAGAAAGACCAGGATCAGCGTGACCGCCACCACGACCAGGAACGCACGCCGCAAGGCGGCGATGGCGACCGGTCGGTACGGGTGGTGGGTGTGCACGGCCGATAGACGATGGACCCGTGGCGAATGTTTCGTGGTAAACGACCCATCCGGCTGGGAATCTCGTCAGGGGCGGGCTCAGTACCGCTGGTGGAACGTGATCGCGGGCGAGCGCCAGATCCTGGCGCCGACCATGAACCGGACGCGGTAGGTGTAGATGCCCGACTTGAGGCCCGCCGCGCGTGCCCAGTCGGACCTTCAGGGTCTCGGTGGCGCTGCGGCCCGGATAGACGAGGCGCCTCGGCAGCGTCCCCGACTTGAGCGAGGTGACCCTTCGCGTCGCGGATGCTCCACGAGAAGCGCCCGCGCTCGGGGACCGTGCCGTCATCGCGGGCTCGTCCCTTGATCGTCGCGTAGACGATCCCGTTCTTCCTCGTGACCACGACCGACCCGAGCACGGCGACCTGGTGGACCGGCGCGTAGAACTTCGCGCGCAGGACGTTCCACAGGTCGTCGTAGCCCTTGTCGTTGTCGAGGGTCCAGATCCCGATGCCGGCGAGGCCGGTCACGATCGCGTAGTCGTACTTGTCGGCGAGGCTGCGCTCCTCCTCGAAGTAGACCTGGCGATACGTCTTGTAGGTGTTCGAGTAGTAGGTGTAGAAGGCGCTGCCTTCGAGGGCGTCGTACTGGCGCGGCGTCCCCGGGTGGGCCGCCAGCCAGTCGCGGGCGCTCGCGTAGGTGACGGACTTGACCTTCCCGTAGGTCGTCTTGTCGCTCTGGACCTTGGCGTTCGGGACCGTGCTGGTGACCGGCCAGTCATAGCCGTAGTACGGCACGCCCATCAGCAGCGACCCGGCCGGCACCCAGTCGAGCATCTTCTGGATGTGGATCTTGACGTTCCGCGAGGCGTGGTCGAGCGGCGCGATGGCGCCCGGTGATCGTCGAGCCGGACCAGCGGTAGTTGTAGGTCATGATCATCTGCCGGTCGACGTACGGCTCGATGCCCTTGACGAGCGCCTCGGTGGCCCCCGCGGACGTCGCGTTCACCAGCTGGGCGTCGGGGAAGCGCTTCTTCATCGCCGCGCGGAACTTCGCGACGAAGGCGACGAACTGCGGGGCTCGCGCCGCGAGGGCGCCGACGGGCTCGAAGTCGAGGCCGGCGCCGTCCGCCTTGCGCGCAGCCATCAGCGCGAGCGCCTCGCTTGATGAAGCGGTTCTGGGCCGTCGCGCTGTTGAGGAACGCGGTCATCTTCGGGTAGCCCGACGCGGTGTCGAAGAGCTGGAAGGTGGGCACCACGCGGACGCCGCGATCGTGGGCGGCGTTGGTGACGGCCGCCGCGTCGTCGCCGACGTACTCCTTGTAGCCGACCCAGGCCGTGTCGAGCGCACCCGTCGACTTGATGCCGAGCCCGAAGAACGCGATCGTCGAGACGAGCTCGTAGTGGAGCCGGTCGACGGTCCCCGAATCGAGCCGCCAGTAGGGGAGATAGCCGTAGACCTCCTTGGTCATCGGCTTGATGCCCGGGATGCGCGGCCGGATCTCGGTGGCGGCGCGGACGGCGGTCGGATGCCCGACCACGCCGTCGAGCGGCACGACGGTGACCGCCAGGAGGAGGGCCATCAGGGGCAGGGCGGCACGCCGGAGCAGACGGTGGCGTCGCATCGGGTACAGGCAAAGCGCCCGGAGCCGGGTCTGTCCAGCCCACCGTTCGTCCGGGTCGCGGACGGTCCCATCCGCACCGACGTCTCGTGACTCGAACAGATGTTCTATACTGGCCTGCCCCACTGCGCACCGCCCCCGCCGGAGCGACCCGTGGCCGAGACCCCGTACGCCGAACTCCACAGCCACACGAACTTCTCGTTCCTCGATGGCGCCTCGCCCTCGGACGACCTCGTGGAACGTGCCGTCGCGCTGGGCCTGACCGGGCTGGCCGTCACGGACCACAGCGGCCTGTACGGGTCGGTCCGCTTCGTGAGCGCGGCCGAGGCCGCCGGCCTGCACCCGGTGGTCGGGGTGGAGATCGAGTTGCTCGACCCGGCCGTGGCCGACCCCGACGGGATCGTGATCCCGCCACGTCGGCCGCGACGGCGCCGGCGTCACGGCGGACGGGACGGGCGGACGACCCGAGGCGGACGTCGCCGGCCTGGCGCTGCCCACCGGCGTGACCGAGGGCGTGCCGGTCCGCCCGCGGCCCGAGCGTGCCCGGCTCCCCGGCCATCGCGAGCCGGTCAAGGAGGACTACCGCGGGATCGGGGCGGGGGGTCGCGGCCCGCACCTGGTGCTGCTGGCCCGCTCGGCCATCGGCTGGCGCAGCCTGTGCCGGCTCATCTCGCGGGCGAACATGGCCGGCACGAAGGCGGTGCCGCGGTTCAGCCAGGCGCTCCTCGCCGAGCACCACGAGGGGCTCGTGGCGCTGTCGGGCTGCCGGGACGGGGAGATCGCCCGTCGCCTCCGGGCGGGCGACCGGGCAGGCGCGCAGGCCGTCGCTGAGCGGTACGCCCGGCTCTTCGGGCGGGGCGACGGACCGGCCACGAGCGGCTTCTGGGTCGAGCTCTCGCACCATCTCCTCCCCGACGACGACTGGCTCGTCGAGGGCTCGGTCGAGCTGGCCGAGGCGCTCGGGCTGCCGGTGGTGGTCACGAACGACGTCCACTACGCCCTCCCCGAGGACCGCGAGCTGGCCGATGTCCTGACCGCGATCCGCCACGGCCGCACGCTCGACACGCTCGCGGACCTGCGGCGCCCCGACGGGGAGTCGTACCTGAAATCCGGCGCCGAGCTGCTGGCCATGCCCCCGGGCGACCCGGGGAGCCGGACGGCGCGGGCCTGGGCGGCCGGGATCGCGGCGTCGGTGGAGCTCGCGGCGTCGTGTTCGGTGGATCTCGGCTTCGAGCAGTACCGCTTCCCGGGCTTCGCGGTGCCCGACGGGGAGACGCCGTTCTCCCACCTCTCGGAGCTGTGCTGGGCGGGCGCCCGGCGGCGCTATCACCCGATGACCTCGGCGGTGGTGAAGCGGCTCGCCCACGAGCTCGAGGTCATCGAGCGGGCCGGCCTCGCCGAGTTCTTCCTCATCTGCTGGGACCTCATGCGCTTCGCGAAGGAGCAGGGGATCCCGGCCCAGGGCCGGGGCAGCGCGACCAGCTCGATCGTGTCGTACACGCTCGGGATCAGCCGGGTCGAGCCGATCACCCACAACCTCCTGTTCGAGCGATTCATCAACCCGGGCCGGACGACGTACCCCGACGTCGACATCGACTTCAGCTCGGAGCGCCGGGAGGAGGTCATCCAGTACATCTACCGGCGCTACGGACCCGACCACACCGGGATGGTCTGCAACCTCGTCACGTACCGGGCGCGGTCGGCGGTGCGCGAGGTCGGCTACGCGCTCGGGTTCCCGCGCCCGCTGGTCGACCGGGTCGCCAAGGCGCTCGAGACGTACGACTCGGTGATGGTCCGGCGCGACCTCGAGGCCGACGGTGGGTTCGCCGAGTTCTTCCGGCGGACGGGGGAGGGAACGCCGGCCGAGGCGCTCGCGGCCGAGCACGCCGAGGCGCGCGGCCTCGTCGACGGGATGGGCCAGCTGCAGCAGCGGGTCCCGCTCGTCGGCAAGGTGCCGCCGTGGAAGCAGCCGTCGACGCCGGCCGACCCGGACGCGCCGCGGCCGTTCGCCTGGCTTGGGGCGGAGCCGCCCGGAGAGGATGACCCGCTCGCGCCACGGACGGCCATCCGCGGGGGCGGCACGTCCGACGATGAGGGCGGCCCGGGCGACTCCCCGGCCAGCGTGGCGTGGCTGCGTTCCGGACGCGGGACCGGCTACGACGCCGACCGCGACCGGATGCTCCCGCCGGCCCTCGTGCAGGGCCGGGCCATCGACCCCGAGAGCGGGATGACCGAGCCGCCGCCGCGGCGCACGGACAAGCTCGGGAGGCCGAACCACTGGGACCCGCCGCCGCCGCACGGCCCGCCAGCGCCGACCAGGGCACGGGCCCGGCCATTCGTCGGTGGCCCGGGTGGAGCCCGAGCCACCCGCCGCAGGCGCGCGGCGGCTCCACGGTCGGGATGAGCGATTGGGAACGCTGGCTCGAGTTCTGCGCCCGCATCGATGGCTTCCCGCGCCATCTGTCGATCCACTCGGGCGGGATGCTCGTGACCGCGGCGCCGCTCATCGACATCGCGCCCGATCGAACGGGCGACGATGGTCGACCGGGTGGTCGTCCAGTTCGACAAGCGTGACGTCGAGACGCTCAAGCTCATCAAGCTCGACCTGCTCGGTCTCGGGATGCTGGCGGCCATCGACGAGACACTCCAGCTCATCGAGCACGATTGCGCGGTCTGCCTCGACCTCGACCGGCTGCCCGAGGACATCCCCGAGGTCTTCGCGATGCTCCAGGCGGCCGACACGGTCGGGGTCTTCCAGGTGGAGAGCCGGGCCCAGATGCAGACGCTCCCCAAGTCCCGGCCGCAGAACCTCGACGACCTCGTCGTGGAGGTGGCGATCATCCGGCCCGGTCCGATCCAGGGCAACGCCGTCCACCCGTTCCTGCGGCGCAAGCAGGGCCTCGAGCCGGTGACGTATCTCCATCCGTCACTCGAGCCGGTGCTCAACGACTCGCTCGGGGTGATCCTCTACCAGGAGCAGGTGATGCGGATCGCCATCGAGGTGGCAGGCTTCACGCCGGCCGAATCGGACGGCTTCCGTCGCGCGATGGGGACGTGGCGCTCGACCCGCGAGATGGAGAAGCTCCATCAGCAGTTCGTGGAGGGGGCGCTCCGCCAGCCCGGGATGACCGAGGAGATGGCGGAGGAGCTCTTCCGCCAGGTCGCGGCGTTCGCGAGCTTCGGGTTCGCCAAGTCGCACGCGGCCGCCTTCGCGCGGACGGCCTACGAGTCGTCGTTCCTCAAGCTCTTCTACCCGGCCCAGTTCCTCGTGGGGCTCATCAATGCCCAGCCGATGGGCTTCTACCCGGTGGAGGTGCTCGTCAATGACACGAAGCGCCACGGGGTGTCGATCCTGCCGGTGGATCTCAACGCCTCCTCGTACAAGACGACGACCGAGTGGGTGGGCCGGCCGGGCGAGCCCATCCCCGCGGGCGCCGGGATCAGCGAGCGACCCGAGCCGGTCCGGTCACCGGCCTGCGTCGTGCCGGGCGACGCGGCGCGCGAGCGCTGGGTCCCCGAGGTGACCGCGGGCTGGGGCGTCCGGCTGGGTCTCCACCTGGTGAAGGGGATCGGCGAACAGCAGGCCGAGCTGCTCGATGCGGAGCTGGCGCGCGGGCCGTACCGCTCGCTCGAGGACGTGGTCGACCGGACCGGCCTCGGCGAGGACGTGCTCGAGCGGCTCATCCGGACCGGCGGCCTCGATTCGCTGGGCCGGCCGCGGCGCGAGCTGTTGTGGCAGCTCCGCGAGGTGGCGGGTCGCCGGTCCGCCTCGGCGGAGCGGTCGGTGAAGGCCGTCGGCCGGGCCATGGATCTGCGATTGCCGGCGACGCCGGCACCGGACCTGCCGCCGCTGACCGAATCGGAGCGGATCGGCGATGCCTACGCGGTCATCGGCCTCGATGCGCGCCGCCAGGTGACCGGGCTGTTCCGCGACGTGCTCGACCGGCTCGGGGCGGTGACCAATGCCGCGCTCTCGGAACGCAAGACCGGACGGGTGCGCGTGGGCGGGCTGGTCGTGACCCGCCAGCACCCGATGACGGCCAAGGGCACGGTCTTCCTGGCGATGGAGGACGAGACCGGCATGGTCAACGTCACGCTCTGGCCGGACACCTGGGCGCGGCTGCGGTCCGTCGTCAGGCGCCACGCCCTGTTGCTGGTCGACGGGGAGTTGCAGCGCGAGGGAAACGTGGTCAACGTCGTCGCGGACGACGTCCGGCCACTCCCCGAGCTGGCCGCCGCGGCCGGTGGCCCGGATCGGCCCGAGGGCGTCCGCCAGACCGGCTACGCCGGGATGCGCCGCCTGGGCTAGCGGCCAAGGGGTCGCTAGCGGCGAGCGCCCTGCGCCTTCGAGGCCCCGGCGCTGCGCGTGCGGCCGTCCTTGCCGCCCTTCTTCGCCTCGGCCTTGCGTCCGCGGTTCGGGTTCGAGAGTTGGAGGAACCGGCGATACCAGGCCGCCGCCGCCGCGAACAGCGCACCGAGCGGCACGGCCATGATCAGCGACTGGGTGATGATCGCCGGATACGTGGCCGGATCGTACGGGGCGATGGCCCCGTTCAGGGTCGCCAATGCGTGGTTCATGCCGCCCGAGATCAGCAGCACCGCGAGCACGAGGGCCGCGGCCACGCCGACGATGATGCCGATGAGCCAGCTCGCCCGAGGTGCCAGGAACCCGGCGAGGAAGATCGACCCGATCGCCGGCGCCAGCACGAAGAACTGGAACAGGTAGACGGTGATCGTGTTCGGCACCACGACGAAGGCGATCCCGCTCGCGACCGACAGCAGGATCGGCAGCCAGACGGCCTTGGTGTGCGTCACGAGCCAGGGGAGCGCGGCGAGGTCGGCCCGGACGTCGACCGGGTGGACGGATTCGCGCAGGGCGGCGCGGATGCCCATCCGGCCCGACGGGCTCGAATACTTCGGCCCGCTCTTGGTCGAGGCAGGACGTGCCGCGGGGGCGGCGGCTGGGACCTCGTCGCCCGCGTCGTCGTCGGCGTCGACGCCCGCCATCTCGGCTCGATAACGACGGCGTGCCTCGGCGCGGTCGGTCTTCTTGGCGCGGGCCACGGTGTCTCCCTGTGGTGGTGGGCTCGGACGGGTGGGCTCGGGGCGGGTGGAGCGCATCGTAGTCGATACGTGGGCGTTGAGCCGCAGCTACGTCGAGCCTGCTACAACCTCGGTCTCGCCCGACCGCCGTCCGTGCCCCGCCGGGAGGTCCCTCATGGCTCGAGCCCGGTCGGCGCGGAGCGTCGGCGTCCTGTGTCTCGTGGTCGCCGCGGCACTCGGTGTCGGCACGCCGCTGGCCCCGCACGCAGCATCCGCGGCGACGGTCGACTGGCCGGTCTCGACGCTCGTCGTGAGCGAGATCCAGACCGGGGGTGCGTCGGCGTCGGACGAGTTCGTCGAGGTCGCGAACCAGGGTGCCGGGCCGGTCGACCTGGCCGGCCTCGAGGTCGTGTACGCGACGGCGTCCGGATCGACCGTGACGCGCAAGGCGACGCTGGGCGACTTCGACGGTCCTCGACCCGGGTCGACGGGTGCTCATCGCCAACGCCTCCGGGGTCGTCGGGGCGGCGGCCGACCTGACGTATTCGGGCGGGTTCGCGGCGACCGGCGGGGCGATCGCGCTTCGGGTGGTCGGGGGAGCCGTGATCGATGCCGTGGGCTGGGGTGACGCGACGAACGCGTTGGTCGAGGGCACGGTCGCGGTGGCGCCTCCGGCCGGTGCCAGCCTCGAGCGGCTACCCGGCGGGCCGGCCGGGAACGGCGTCGACACCAACGACAACGCCGCGGACTTCGTGGTTTCGAGCGTGCCATCGCCGCAAGGGATGGCGGCGCCGCCGGTGCCGGGGACCGTTCCGACGCCCACACCATCGCCGACGCCGACTCGCAGCGCCGACACCGACACCGACGCCCACGCCGATCGCGGCGCCGACCCCGACCCCCACGCCGACGCCGACCGTAACGCCGACGCCGGCGCCTGTCGTGACGCCCACGCCGACGCCGATGCCGACCCCGACCCCCACGCCGACGCCGACCGCAGCGCCGACACCTACACCGACCCTTATGCCGGCACCTACGCCGACACCGACGGCAATGCCCACGCCGACACCGACGCCCACCCCGATCGCGCCGACACCGGTCGATGTCGCCACGGCTCGTGGAGCGTCGATCGGCGCGACCGTGGTCGTCCGTGCCACCGTCACCGCCGAAGTCGGACGAACGGGCATCGAACGTCTCTTCACGATCGAGGACGCGACCGGCGGCATCGGCGTCCGGATCCCGGCCGGCGTCCAGGCTCCGGCTCGCGGCATCGAGGTCGAGGTCACCGGCAAGCTCGCGGCGCCGTATGGCCAGCTCGAGATCCGGCCCGACGCGAGCGGGACCGTCGTCGTCGGGCCGGGCACGCTGCCCGCCCCGATCGCGCTCGGGTCGGACGCCGCCGGGGAGGCGACCGAGAGCCGCCTCGTCGTCGTCAGCGGCGTCGTGCCGAAGCGGCCGACCAAGGGCTCGGGTGGTGACCTCACGCTCTCGCTCGAGCGGGCCGGTGTCCCGACGCTCAAGGTGCTGGCAGACCTGTCGAGCGGCGTCCCGTCGACCGCGTTCGAGGCCGGCGCCACCTACCGCCTGACCGGGATCGTCGGACAGCGAGCCACGCACACGGGGGCGCTCGACGGCTACCGCCTGTGGATCCGCGATGTCGCCGATGTCGTGCGCGTCGCCGGCCCCGCGCCGACCCCCACGCCGACGCCGCGCAGTACGCCTTCGCCCCGCAGCACGCCGACGCCGAAGGCCTCGGCCACGCCGAGCGCACGTCCATCGGCGTCGTCCTCGGTCGGGGTCATCCCGATCCGTACGGCGAAGACCCGCATGGGGCAGACGGTCGCGGTCGTTGCGGTGGTGACGGCGGGCTCGACCCTCCTCGACTCGACGGGCCGTCGGATCGTGGTCCAGGACGCATCCGGCGGGATCGAGGTCCACCTGCCCAAGGACGCTGGCGCGCCCCCGATCGGCACACGCGTGCGCGTCGAGGGCAAGGTCGGGACGGCCTACGGTGCGCCACGCATCGATGCGGCGAGCGTCCTGCGCCAGGGCACGGCCACACTGCCGGCTCCGACTGTCCTTCGCGCGTCACCGACCGAGGGCGACGAATGGCGGCTCGCTTCCGTGCGCGGCCGAGTGGACGCGGTCCACAAGCTCGGCGATCGATGGCGGGCGGAGATCCGCGTCGGGACGCACCTCGTGGTCGTCCTCGGCCAGTCCGGCGCGCATATCCCGTCGACCGCGCTCATCGAGGGCCGGGACGCGACGGTCATCGGCATCGTCCGACGGCCCTATCCGACCGCCACCGATCGTCGATTCGCGATCCTGCCGCGCGGCGCCTCGGACATCCGGCTCGGAAGCGCCCCTGCCGGCGCGACCGCGGCGGGCACGAGCGCCGGCGCCGGCCGCCCGGCATCGAGCGGGCGCCCCGGACCGACGGAACCCGGTGACAGTCCGCTACCAGCGCCGGACGGTCGCCGGCACGGGCATCGGCCCGGCCTCGGACGCCGACGTGACCGAGCTCGCCTCCCTCATCGGGCACACGGTCCGCGTCGGAGGCCTCGTGACCGAGCTGCGACCCGACGGGTTCCGGCTCGACGACGGCACCGCCGTCGGCACCGTGACCCTGCGGGGACCGGCGGCCGACCTCGTCGCGCTCGTCGAGGTCGGCGATGCCATCAACGCGACCGGATCGGTGGAGACGGCGCCCGACGGGCCGATCGTCGTCGTCGCCGACCCGGCGGGCCTCGTGCTCGCGGGCTCGCCGTCGACCTCGCCGATCCCGGCGCCCGTCCGACGCCTCGGCCGCGATCGGGGCAGGGAGCGCGGACCACAGCGACGCGCCCACGGTCGGCGCCCGTCGGCGCGCCGCCCTCGCGCCGTTCCCCGGTGACGGAGCGGCGGGTGCCCTCGGCATGGGTGCCCTGGTGGGCCTGACCGGGGCCTCGCTGCTGGTCACCCTGTTGCGGCGCGGGACCGTCCGGAGGCGCCTCGCGGACCGGTTCCCGGCCGCCCTCCCGGCCGCCCTCGTGACCGCGCTCGCGGCCGTCAAGGCGCCACGCTCAGGGGCCCGAACGGCGACGCCGGCGGCGCCGAGCTCGGCTGAGCACGATCCACGCTCGGCGGACTCGGCTTGACGCTCGTGAGAAGCCGGGACTATCCTCGGCCGAGTTTCACGCTTGTGGAGCACGAACCAGAGCGAGGGTTTGGTCTTGCCGAACGCGGATACCCGCGTCGAAAACCCACCGGATCGCCGCATCGCGATCCCCACCGGTGAACGGCAGTACCACATCGGACTCGGCCCCGGAGAACTGGCCGAGTACATCCTCCTCCCCGGCGACCCCGACCGAACCTCCCGCATCGCTGAGCGCTTCGAGTCGGTCGAGCTCACCCATCGCCATCGCGAGTTCTCGAGCGCCACCGGCATCTATCGGGGCCTTCGTGTCTCGGTCGTGTCGACGGGCATCGGGACCGATAACGTCGAGATCGCGGTCGCCGAGATCCTGGCGATCACGGACCGTCCGACCTTCGTCCGGGTCGGGTCCTGCGGGGCGCTCCAGCCGGAGATGCGGCTCGGCGATCTGGCCATCACGACGGGAGCCGTCCGCCTCGAGGCGACCACGAGCTTCTTCGTCCACGATGGCTACCCCGCGGTCGCCGACTACGAGGCGGTCGCGGCCCTCATCGAAGCGGCGGCCCGCCTGGGTCACCGCCATCACGTCGGGATCACGGCCACGGCACCCGGGTTCTTCGGTGCGCAAGGACGCCCGATCCCCCAGTTGCCCATCCGTTACCCTGACCTCGCGGAGGAGATGGCGCGGCAACGGGTCATCAACTTCGAGATGGAGGCGTCGGCACTCCTTGTGCTCGCGTCCCTCGCTCGCTGTCGAGCTGGCGTGGTGTGTGCGGTCTATGCGAACCGGACCACCGGCGAGTTCGTGGAGGGCGACGTGAAGGATGCGGCCGAGGCGGCCTGTGTCGAGACGGGTCTTGAGGCCCTCCTCGTGCTGGCCGACATGGATCGCCAGAAGCGCGACGCCGCGACGGACCATTGGCGTCCGTCGCTCTGGCGGGACCGGTAGCTCGCATCGAGGGACCGACCCAAGGAACCGAGCGAACCAGCGGTAGCCAGGGCGGACGCGGGAGAGAAGCTCCCGTGACGCTCGATACATCGAGGAGGAGCCCGATGGCCCAGGCCTATTGCGTCAAGGACAAGAAGAAGGTCGAGATCCAGAACGCCAAGAACATCACGATGAAGAACGGCAAGCCGGCGATCCAGGGCACCTGCCCGGTATGCGGCGGCAAGGTCTTCCGGATCGGGGCCGGCTGACCCGACCTTCCAGACGCGAAGCCTGACGACCCCCGCCGGTCCCGGCGGGGGTCGTCGCATGTCCGCGGCATCCTGGCCTTCCGTCGTCCAGTGCCGTCCAGTGCCATCGGTCACGTCGTCAACGACCGCCCGGACCGGGGCTTCGCAACCCGTTCGCACCCTCCGCCCGCGGACCTGACGTCGTACGATGAGGGCCTCGCGGTCAGGTGGCGCCCATCGGCGCGCCCCGGCCGCACCCGAAAGCGCCCGTCCATCTCGGGCCGCCGTCCGTGGACCGGCCCGTACCACGAGGAGTACCAGCATGACCACCCGTGTCGGGATCAACGGTTTCGGCCGGATCGGACGCCAGTCGCTCAAGGCCCTGATCGAACGGGCGCCGGATATCGAGGTGGTCGCGGTCAACGACCTCGTCGATGCCGAGATGAACGCCCTCCTGTTCAAGCACGACTCGACCTACGGTGCCTACGAGGGCGAGGTCAAGGCCGGCCCCTCGTCGATCATCGTCGACGGCCTCGAGATCAAGTGCCTCGCGGAGCGGGATCCGGCCGCGCTCCCGTGGCGCGATCTGGGGGTCGACATCGTCCTCGAGAGCACCGGCCTCTTCACGAACGCCGAGAAGGCGCGGGCCCATCTGGATGCGGGCGCCCAGAAGGTCATCATCAGCGCTCCGGCGAAGGGCGAGGACATCACGATCGTCCTCGGGGTCAACGAGGACAAGTACGACCCGGCGACCCATCACATCATCAGCAACGCCTCGTGCACGACGAACTGCCTGGCCCCGGCCGCCAAGGTCGTCCACGATCTCGTGACGATCGAGAAGGGGCTGATGAACACCATCCACAGCTACACGAACGACCAGCGCATCCTCGACGTCGCGCACAAGGATCCGCGCCGCGCCCGGAGTGCCGGCCAGAACATCATCCCGACGACGACCGGCGCGGCCAAGGCGCTCGCGCTCGTGATCCCCGATCTCAAGGGCAAGTTCGACGGCTTCAGCCTGCGCGTGCCGACGCCCACGGTGAGCGTCGTCGACTTCACCGCACTGGTCAGCCGCGACACGAGCGTCGAGGAGCTCAACGCGGCCTTCCATGCGGCCGCCGCAGGCCCGATGGAGGGGATCCTCGGCGTGTCGGACGAGCCGCTCGTCTCGATGGACTTCAAGGGCGACGAGCGCTCGTCGATCATCGACTCGGCCTCGACGATGGTCCTCGGCGGGAACCTGGTCAAGGTCATCGCCTGGTACGACAACGAATGGGGCTACAGCTGCCGCATCGCCGATCTCATCGCGCACGTGGCGGCCCGCCTGCCCGTCGCCGCCTGATCGAAAGGCACGGTCCAGCATGGACAAGCTGACCGTCCGCGACGTCGACGTCGCGGGCCAGCGGGTGTTCGTCCGCGTCGATTTCAACGTCCCGCTCGCGGACGGCAAGGTCACCGACGATTCGCGCATCCGGGCGGCCATCCCGACGATCGCGCTCCTGCTCAATGCGGGAGCGCGCGTCGTGCTTGCCTCCCACCTCGGTCGCCCCGACGGCAAGGTCACCGACAGCCTCCGGCTCCGTCCGGTCGGGCTGCGGCTGACCGAGCTCATCCGGCGCAACGTGCCGGTCACGGGGGACGCCCTGGGCGTGGGGACCGAAGACGCCGTCAAACGGCTTCGACCCGGGGAGCTGCTGCTCCTCGAGAACCTCCGGTTCCACCCGGAGGAGGAGGCGAACGACCCGGCCTTCGCAGCAGCGCTCGCGTCCTACGCCGACATCTACGTCAACGACGCGTTCGGGACCGCCCATCGCGCGCATGCCTCGACCGTGGGGATCGCGAAGCTGCTCCCCGCGTATGCGGGCCTGCTGATGGAACGCGAGATCAACGCGCTCTCGAACCTCCTGGAATCGCCCAGGCGGCCGTTCGCGGCCATCCTCGGCGGGGCCAAGGTCTCGGACAAGATCAAGGTCATCGACCACCTCCTCACCAAGGTCGACATGCTCGTCCTCGGTGGCGGGATGGCGAACACGTTCCTGCTGGCCCAGGGCAAGGCGATCGGCAAGAGCCTCGCCGAGCCGGACCGCGTCGACGAGGCGCGGCGCATCCTCGAGACCGCCGAGAAGCGCGGCGTCCGCGTGGTCCTGCCGATCGACGTGATCGTCGCCAAGGAGGTCACGCGCGGCACGGAGTACAAGACGCTCCCCGCCGAGAAGATCCCGGCGAGCTGGCACATCGTCGACATCGGGAAGGCCAGCCAGGACCTCATGATCAATGAGCTGGCCGATGTCGAGACCGTGTTCTGGAACGGGCCGCTCGGCGTGTTCGAGATCCCATCGTTCGCGCATGGCACCAATGCCGTCGCGCGGATGCTCGCGGACCGTGCCGCGGCCGGGGCCACGGTGGTGGTCGGCGGCGGCGACTCGGTCGCGGCGGTGACCCAGCAGGGCCTCGCCGACAAGATGACCCATATCTCCACCGGCGGCGGCGCCTCGCTCGAGTTCCTCGAGGGTCGCGAGCTGCCGGGGGTGACCGTCCTCCTCGACCGCCCGGCCGCGGTCGCCAAGGCCTGACCGGAGACCGACCGAGTGGACACCTTCATCGACGTCATCGACGCGCGCGAGATCCTCGACTCGCGCGGCAATCCCACCATCGAGGTCGACGTCGTCCTCGCCGACGGGTCGGTCGGCCGGGCAGCCGTGCCGTCCGGCGCGTCGACGGGCGCGCATGAGGCCGTGGAGCTCCGCGACGGCGACAAGGCCCGCTACGGCGGCAAGGGCGTGCTCAAGGCCGTCGCCAACGTCACCGAACGGATCGCCCCCTCGGTCATCGGACTCGATGCCGCCGACCAGGCCGGCATCGACGCCGTCCTCATCGATCTCGACGGGACGCCCAACAAGGGCGAGCTCGGGGCGAACGCGATCCTCGGGGTCTCGCTCGCGTGCGCGCACGCGGCGGCGGCCTCGTACGACCTGCCGCTCTATCGCTACCTCGGCGGGGTCGGGGCGCGGACGCTGCCGGTCCCGATGTTCAACATCCTCAACGGCGGCAAGCACGCCCAGGACTCCACCGACTTCCAGGAGTTCATGGTCATGCCGGTGGGCGTCGCGACGTTCAGCGACGCGCTCCGCGCCGGCTCCGAGATCTTCTCGGCCCTGCGGGGCATCCTCCACGACGAGGGCCATGCCACGGGCCAGGGCGACGAAGGTGGCTTCGCGCCATCGCTCCCCTCGAACGAGGCGGCCATCGAGGTCATCCTTCGGGCCATCGAGCGCGCGGGGTACAAGCCCGGCGCCGATGTCGCGATCGCGCTCGACCCGGCCACCTCCGAGCTCGTCGAGCCCGGGAGCGGCCAGGGCGGGGCCCCGACCCGCTACGTGCTGGCCAAGGAGGGAAGGACGCTCGAGTCGGCGGAGCTCGTGGACCTCTGGGCCGACTGGGTCGGGCGCTACCCGATCGTGTCGCTCGAGGACGGTCTGGCCGAGGACGACTGGGCCGGCTGGGCGACCCTCACCGAGCGGCTCGGGAAGCTGATCCAGATCGTCGGCGACGACCTGCTCGTGACGAACACGACGCGCATCGAGCGGGCCATCGAGGCCGACGCGGCCAACTCCGTCCTCATCAAGCTCAACCAGATCGGCACGCTGAGCGAGACCATCGAGGCGATCGAGCTGGCGCGCGGGGCCGGCTGGTCGGCGGTCGTCTCGCATCGATCCGGCGAGACCGAGGACACGACGATCGCGGACCTCGTCGTCGGGATGGGCACCGGTCAGATCAAGACGGGCGCCCCGTCGCGCTCCGAGCGGGTGGCCAAGTACAACCGGCTCCTGCGGATCGAGGGCGAGCTCGGCGACGCGGCGCGCTACCCAGGTCGGTCGGCACTGTCGGGGTCGTGAGCCGCATCGCCGACCGCGGCGCCATCACGGCCGCCTACGTCGGCATCGGGATGGCCGCGACCATCTCGGTGAGCTTCCTGCTCGTCATCCCCATCGAGGCCATCGTCTGGCTGCTGGCCCTGCCGTCGGGCGTGATGATCGGCTACTACGCGAACGCCCGGTCGGACCGACGCCGCGGCCCGTGGCACCGGATCATCGCCAACGCGCTGTTCGCGGCGCGTCGTGACCGGGCTCACCGCCGCGCTGCTCCTGCTCGGGACCAAGGCGCTGTTCTTCTACGCGGACAGCGGATTCCGCGACCCCGGTCTCGGCGGCTCGATCGTCTGTACGCCGGGCGCGGACTGCGTCTACCAGCGCTACCTCGACGACGGTCGTGGCCCGCAGCTCGAGGCGGTCGGCGTGACCGACGCCGACACCTTCACGGCCTTCTACTGGCGCGAGCAGCTGGGCACGGCCGGGATGGTCTTCCTGCTCACCGTCGTCGGCGGCCTGATCGGCGGCGGCCTGTACGGCGTGTTCCGTCCGAAACCCGTGGACAACGCCTCGGGACAGGTGCCGCGACCCGCATGATCCATCGCGCGGCCGCCGTCCTGCTCCTTGGACTGGCGATCGTCGCTGCCGGCTGCGGCAGTGCGCCAACCGGCGACAGCGACTTCACCGACGTGCCGGGCATCGGGCGCACCCGGATCGACGTCCCGCGGCCGACGAGCCCGGCCGCCGTGGGCGGTCCCACGAAGGACTGCGCCTCGGACGGGCTCCCCTCGGCATCCTCCGGGTCGATCAAGGACCGGGTCGCCGCCCTGCGAAAGATCGGCTTCTTCGCCGACCGCAAGGGCGACAGCGATGCGGCGGTCGCCGCCGACGTGCAGTCCGATATCGAATCCGCCTCCGGCTCGCCGGCCGATGCCGGCGATCGGATGCTCGACCTGATGGTCGCCGCCACGGACGCGAACCGGGTGTGGTGGAACGACCTCGAGGCCGACGTCGGCCCGGACAACGCCGTCTACGAGGAGACCCTCGGCGAGTGGGCGGCGATCTCGAAGGGGGCATTCGCTCCGACCGGGATCAAGGAGTCGTGGGGGGCGGACACGGGTCCGGTCAGCGTCACCTACCAGCTGGACGGTTCCAAACAGACGCTCGACGCCGGCGTATCTCGAGGACTGGATCGACCCCGGGATCCTCGCCGCGATCAACGACCAGATCGCCGATTCGGGCCGCCGGTTCGAGCTCTACCGCGGGTTCGACCAGACCGCGTACGTCGTCGCCCTGACGCCCAAGGAGCGGGCCGCCCTCGAGCACGATCGAGGCTGGTGCTTCGAGTAGGGCGCCGAGGAGCGCACCCCGCCCGCCGCGAATCGGAACGCCCCGGTCGATGACCGGGGCGTCGTCGTTGCTCGGGGATCGCCGGGCTACTTGTCGGCGGCGGCCTTCTTGGTCTTCGGTGCGGCCTTCGCGGTCGCCTTCGGCGCCGTCTTGGCAGCCGTGGTCTTCGCGGCGGTGGTCTTCGCAGCGGTCGCCTTCGATGGAGCCTTCTTGGCCGCCGCCTTCGGAGCCGCCTTGGTGGTCGTCTTCGGCGCGGCCTTCGCGGCGGGCGCGACCGCGACCTCGGCGGTCTCGGCTGCCTTGGCCGCGGCGGCCTCGGCACGGGCCGTCTTGCTGAGCGCGGCGCGGGCCTTGCCGGCGGCCGTCTGGGCGCCCTTGGCCTTGTCCGCCTTGCCGGCGGCGATCCGGGCCTTGGCCGCCTTCTGGGCGGCGGCTCGGCCGGTCGACTTCGCCACGCCGCCGGTCTGGACCTGCGCGCCACCGAGGGCGGCATTGACCTTGCGGGTCAGGCGCGACTTGCGACGGGCGGCGGCGTTCGGATGGATGGCGCCGGCCTTGGCCGCGCGATCGAGCGCGCTGAGGGCCTCGGCGAGGGCCACGGTCGGTTCGACCGCCGAGTCGGCGGGGGAGGCGGCGGCGCGGAGCGCCTTCGCGACGTGCGTCTTCGCGGCGCTTCGACGCGGCTGCAGGACCTCGCGTCGGCGCTCGGCCTGACGGACGCGCTTGAGGCCCGACGGCGTGCGAGCGCCGGTCCAGGTTCGGGGCGTCTTGGCCAAGGTGGCAGAACCTCAGTAGGGATCGGATGTGTCGATCGGCGCGGCGGCGCGGGGTGAGTGCCGGGCGCGAACGCGGATGGTATCACAGCTCGACCGCCCGCCTCGCCGGTCCGCGGCCCGCCTCGACGCGGACGAGCCGCCTCCTCAACCGCCACACTTCGAGCGTGACCGCCATCCTGGGCGGGCTCGGCGCCGCGGCGCTGTGGGCCGCCGCGACCCTTTGTTCGTCGCGCTCGAGCCGCATGCTCGGTTCGCGCGTCGTCCTCGCCTGGGTGATGCTGGTCGGCACGGTCGTCGGCATCCCGCTCGTCGTGGTGAGCGAGCCTCCCCCGGATGTCGCCCCGTCCACGTTCGCGCTGCTCCTGCTCGCCGGCGTCTGCTACGTCATCGGGCTCCAGTTCGCGTATTCGGCGTTGCGGATCGGCAAGGTCTCGATCGTGGCGCCGATCGTCGCGACCGAGGGCGCCATCGGCGCGATGATCGCCGTCGCGCTCGGCGAGCCGCTCGCCCTCGGCGCCGCGGCCATGCTCGGGGTCATCGTGACGGGCGTCGTGCTCGCCTCGCTCGAGCCGTCGAAGCCGGAGGTCGCGGCCTGGGACTTCGAGGTCACCGCCGACGCGATCGATGCGCCCGCCGATCCCGCCGGTGTCGCCGGGTCAGCGGCACCCTCGGCCGCGAGCCTGGCCTCCGCCTCGGCCGCCGCTGCGGCAGCCGACGACGCCGCCCTCGCCCGACGGGCCGTCCTGTTCGCGATCGGCTCGGCGCTCGTCTTCGGGGTCGGCATCGCCGCCGCCGGCACCGCGGCCTCGCTCGTGCCGGTCACGTGGGTCGCGATCAGCGGCCGGCTCGTCGGGGTCGTCGCCGTCACGATCCCGCTCATCCTCGCCCGCCGGCTGACGGTCACCCGCGCGGCCCTGCCGCTGGTCGTCATCGCCGGGGTGGGGGAGATCCTGGGCTCGATGTCGTCGGCCTGGGGCGCCCGCGACAGCATCGCGATCTCGGCCGTGATGGGCAGCCAGTTCGCGGCCATCGCCGCGGTCGCCGGCTTCATCCTCTTCGGCGAGCGGCTCGGCCGGTTCCAGACCGTCGGCGTCGTGCTGCTCGTGGTCGGCGTGACCGCGCTGGCGGCCTTCCAGGCCTGACCCGCGCGGCCCCGAGCTCGGCTGCCCACCGGCTACACTCCCGCCCCGTGACCATCCCCCAGGACCGCCTGCGCAACTTCTCGATCATCGCCCACATCGACCACGGGAAGTCCACGCTCGCCGATCGCCTGCTGGAGCTGACCCACACGATCGAGGGCCGCCAGATGACGAGCCAGGTCCTCGATTCGATGGACCTCGAGCGCGAGAAGGGCATCACGATCAAGGCCCGCGCCGTGCGGCTGGAGTACACCGCGCAGGACGGCCTGGTCTATGGGCTGAACCTCATCGACACGCCCGGTCACGTGGACTTCGCCTACGAGGTCAGCCACAGCCTCCAGGCGTGCGAGGGCGCGATCCTCGTGGTCGACGCCACCCAGGGCATCGAGGCGCAGACGCTCGCCAACGTCCATCTCGCGCTGCGCGAGAACCTGACGCTCATCCCGGTCCTCAACAAGATCGACCTGCCGTCGGCCGACCCCGAGACGATCATGGACGAGCTCGAGAACGTGCTGGCCATCCCGCGCGAGGAGGTCATCCTCGCGAGCGCCAAGGACGGGACGGGCGTGCCCGAGATCCTCGAGGCGATCGTCGCGCGGATCCCGGCCCCGAAGGGCGACCCGAAGGCGCCGCTCCAGGGCCTCATCTTCGACAGCCACTACGACGCATACAAGGGCGTGATCGTCTACGTGCGGCTCGCCCAGGGCACGATCCGCACGGGCGAGGCGATCCGGCTGATGGGCAGCGGCGTCGACGCCGAACCGCTCGAGCTCGGCGTGTTCCGGCCACAGCTGGTCCCGGTCAAGCAGCTCTCCGCCGGCGAGGTCGGCTACGTGGCCACCGGGCTCAAGAGCGTCCGCGACGCGCAGGTGGGCGACACCGTCACGAGCGCCGTGCATCCGGCGTCCGCGCCGCTCCCGGGGTACCAGCCCGCGAAGAGCCTCGTGTTCGCCGGCATCTACCCGGTCTCCGGGGAGGACTACCCGCTGCTGCGCGACGCCCTCGAGAAGCTCCACCTCAACGACGCGAGCTTCACCTACGAGCCCGAGAGCTCGGTCGCGCTCGGCTTCGGGTTCCGCTGCGGGTTCCTCGGGCTACTCCACATGGAGATCGTCCAGGAGCGGCTCGAGCGCGAGTTCGACCTCGACCTCATCGCCTCGGCGCCATCGGTCGAATACCACGTGGTCCTGACCCACGGGCGCGGCGTCGTCGAGGTCGACAACCCCGCCAAGCTACCCGACCCGACCGACATCGAATCGATCGAGGAGCCGTGGGTCACGCTCAGCGTCGTCACCCCGAGCCAGTACATCGGCCCGCTGATGGAGCTCTCGACGAACCGCCGCGGCGACTTCGTGAACATGGAGTACCTCGACCCGCAGCGGGTCCTGATGCATTTCGAGATCCCGCTCGCGGAGCTCATCGTCGACTACTTCGACCAGCTCAAGAGCCGCAGCCAGGGCTACGCCTCGATGGACTACGACGAGCTCGGCTACCGGGCGGCGAACCTGGTCAAGGTCGACATCCTCGTCAACGGCGAGCCCGTCGATGCCCTCTCGCTCATCGTCCACCGTGACCGGGCGCCGGCCACGGGCCGCGCCTTGAGCGCGCGACTCAAGCAACTCATCCCGCGCCAGATGTTCGAGATCCCCATCCAGGCGGCGATCGGATCGAACGTCATCGCCCGCGAAACGGTCCGCGCGATGCGGAAGAACGTCCTCGCCAAGTGCTACGGTGGAGACATCACGCGCAAGCGCAAGCTGCTCGAGAAGCAGAAGGAAGGCAAGCAGCGCATGAAGCGGGTCGGGTCGGTCGAGATCCCGCAAGAGGCATTCCTCGCGATGCTTCGCCTGGACGAGGCGTAGCCCGCCGCCCGTGGACACCTACGTCGCGGCCTGGGGCACGCTCGTCACCATCGGCCTCGCGCTGCTGATGTGCATGCTCCGACTCGAGTCGGAGCGCTTCGGCACGGCCGAGTACTACGAGGCCACCCGCGATGGCGAGAGCCCGAAGATCCGCCGTCGCCTGGGCTGGTACGCGCTGGGCGCCGGGCTGGCCGTCGGGATCCTGTACATCCATCCCGACCCGCAGACGCATCTCTTCCTCGGCACGGGCGACCGGCTCGGCGCCGTCCTCGGCGGCCTCCTGTACGGCCTGGGCGGCATCGCCTTCGCCGTCGCGTTCGCGACCGTCCGCTACCACCGCATCCGATTTCCCGGGGCGTGGTCGTATCCGGGCGCGCTGCTCAATTCCGTCGCGACCGCGCTCATCGACGAGGTCGCGTTCCGTGGCGCGATCTTCGGCCTGCTCCTCTCGACGGGGATGAACCCGACCCTCGCCAACGTCATCCAGGCGATCCTCTACACGCTGACGACGCGGCTCGGTGCGACCGGGCGCGACAAGTACCTGTTCTTCATGACGCTCGGCATGGGCCTCGTCGGCGGCTGGCTGACCGCCGTCACCGGCGGGATCGCGGCGGCCTTCCTGGGTCATGCCATCACCCGCTTCGCGGTCTTCCTGTGCACCGGTCACGCCGGCCAGACCAAGCCGCGAGGCCGCGAGGTCGAGGAGATCGACAAGCGACGCCGGACCCCGGAGGGCTGGCGAGTCATCGGGGGCCGGGAGGCGACGAAGGAAGGATGAGAGCCGTGCCGGGTGGCCCGCCGGTCGCGCTGTACGTCCACGTCCCGTTCTGCCTGTCCGTCTGCCCGTATTGCGACTTCGTCGTCTACGCCGGATCGGTCGCGCGCGGCCCGCGCTCGCGCGTGGAGGCGTTCACGGATGCGCTCGAGGCCGAGCTGGAGCTCCGCGCGGATGCGCTCGACGCCACGTACGGGCGGACCCGCCCCCCGCTCGAGAGCCTGTATCTCGGCGGTGGGACGCCCTCGCTCCTCGACGACGATGCGGTGGCTCGCGTGGTCGGGCTCGTGCGGGAGCGGTTCGGGCTCGACGACGACGCCGAGGTGACCCTCGAGGCCAATCCCGGGCCCGACGAGCGCGGCGACCCGGCCGCGTGGATCCGGGCGGGCGTGACGCGGCTGTCGCTCGGGGCGCAGTCGATGGACGATACCCAGCTCCGCCGGCTGGGGCGGCGTCACCGGGCCTCGCACGTGGCCGACGCCGTCGCCGAAGCACGGGCGGCCGGCATGCCGTCGGTCAACCTCGACCTGCTCTACGACGTGCCTGACCAGAGCGTCTTCGGGTGGATGACCACGCTGGACGCGGCGCTCGAGCTGCAGCCGGACCACCTGTCGCTGTACGCGCTGACCCTGGACGACCCCGAGGCCGAGGGACTCACCGGTCCCCTCGGCGACCACCTGCCGACCGTGCCCGGCGCGCGGCGCTGGCGCGAGATCGCCCGGCCGCTCCAGGACGAGGACCACGCCGCGGCGCAGTACCACCACGCGGTCTTCCGGCTCGCCGAGGCGGGGTATCACGGGTACGAGATCAGCAACTGGGCGAAGCCCGGCCACGAGAGCCGGCACAACCGGACCTACTGGGAGCGCCGGCCGTACGAGGCCGTCGGACCCGGCGCGCACGCGTTCGACGGGGTCACGCGCCGCTGGAACGCCGCGAACCTGGAGCGCTACATCGGGGCGCTGACGCCATCCGACGGGTCAGCGCGTCGCCTGCCGCCCGGCGACAGCGAGCAGCTCGATGCGGAGACGGCGGCCGCCGAGCGGCTCATCCTCGGGCTCCGCCTCGACACCGGCATCCCGTTCGCCGACACACAGCGCGAGCCGGTCGCCGACGCCTTCATCTGGGCCCTGACCGCGGAGCTCGTCGACGTCACCGCGGACGACCGGGTGGTCCTGACGACGCGCGGCCGTCTCCTCTCGAACGAGCTCTTCGCGCGCCTCGTCTGAGGCCAGGCCCGGCCCGGGTGTCGCTGGCGCGCCCGTCCGAGCCGGCGACCGCCGCCGGTCAAGCGCCCGATCTCCGTTGACACCCTTTTCCCCGGCTGGTACGATGCCGGCACCTCGTTAGCACTCTCCCCTATAGAGTGCTAACCACGATCGGGAGACCGGATTGGCGCGTCGAAACCGCCCCATCGGCCCCCTGGACCTTCGCACGCAGGCGATCCTTCGGGCCGTCATCGAGGAATATGTCACCACCGCGTCCCCCGTCGGGTCTCAGGCCCTGGTGGATCGCTACGGCTTGGGCGTGTCGAGCGCGACGGTGCGCAGCATCCTCGCCGAGCTCGAGGCGAGCGGCCTCCTGACGCACCCCCACACCTCGGCCGGGCGCGTCCCCACGGATGAGGGCTACCGCTTCTACGTCGAGTCCATCGCGGACACCGTCCCGCTGCCCGCCGTCGAGCAGCTGATGATCCGCCACCAGTTCGGCCAGGTCGAGTTCGCGAGCGAGCATTGGTTCCGGCTCGCCGCGACCACGCTCGCGAGCATCACCCGGTCGGCCGGCCTGGCGACGCCGGCCAAGCCGCGCTCGGCGCACATCCGGCGCATCGACCTCGTCGCCATCAACGAGCGGATGGCGAGCCTGATCCTCGTCCTGCGCGAGGGCGCCATCAAGCAAGCGCTGGTGAACGTGGCCGACGACGAGTCGATCGACCAGGCGACGCTCAACGAGGTCGCCGCGATCCTCAACGAGCGGCTCTCCGGCCTCACCGCCGATCGCGCCGAGACCGTCCTCGCCCGGCTCCCGGCCGACGAGCGGATCGCGGGTCTGGCCCGGCGTGTCGGGGAGCGTGTCGCGCGGATCGTCCGCGAGTACGACGCGGACGCGATCGAGGAGGTCTTCAGCGACGGGCTCCTCAACGTGATGGATGCCCCGGAGTTCGCGCAGAGCGACAAGCTGCGCCGGGTCTTCTCGGCCCTCGAGAACCGGAGCTACCTCGGCCAGCTCATCGGCGATGTCGCCGACGCGGGCCGGATCATGATCTACATCGGTCACGAGAACCGACCGGTCGAGATGCGCGATGTCTCGCTCGTCCTCGCCCCGTACGGGCGTCCAGGGCGGGCGATCGGGGTCGTCGGCGTCCTCGGCCCGACCCGCATGAGCTATCCCCAGGCGATCGGCACGGTCCGCTTCGTGTCGGGCCTGATGAACGAATTGGTGGACCATCTCTATGCCTAGCCGCCGGACCCGATCGCAGCAGCGCGTCGACGAGATCGACGTCTCGCCGACCAAGCTGCTCGCGGTCATCGATGGCCTCAACGGCCAGCTGGCCGCCAGCCAGCAGCAGGCCGAGGAGTACCTGGCCGCGCTCCAGCGCGAACGCGCCGAGTTCCTCAACTTCAAGCGACGGACCGCCGACGAGCGGGATCGCGACCTCGGGCTCGCCAACGAGGACCTGATCCGCAAGGTGCTGACGGTCGCCGACGACTTCGACCGCGCCATCGACGCCCGGCCGGACAGCATCGCGACCGACCCCTGGTTCGAGGGCATCGCGGCCATCGACCGCAAGCTCCGGACCCTCCTGGAGTCCGAGGGCGTGACCGCCATCGAGTCCGTGCCCGGCCAGCCGTTCGATCCCCGCGAGCACGACGCCATCGTCAACGTCACCGGCAGCGACCAGCCGGAAGGGAGCATCGTCGAGGAGGTCCGGCGGGGGTACCGGCTCCGCGACCGCGTCCTGCGGCCGGCCCTCGTGGCCGTGGCCGCGGCACCCGCCGACGACGAACGCAACGACTGACGACCGACCCGACCGACCAAAGCATCAGCGAACCGGTCCGACCACCGAACTGACCCACCACCGAACTTCCGAACACCGGACAGGCATCCAAGGAGCACCACGCACATGGGCAAGATCATCGGCATCGACCTCGGCACGACGAACTCCGTCGTCGCCGTGATGGAGGGCGGCGAGCCGACCGTCATCGCATCCGCTGAGGGCGGTCGGACCGTCCCCTCGGTCGTGGCCTTCACCAAGACCAGCGAGCGGCTCGTCGGCCAGCTGGCCAAGCGGCAAGCCGTCACGAACCCGGCCAACACCGTCTATTCCATCAAGCGCTTCATGGGCCGCCGCTGGGACGACCCGGAGGTCAAGCGCAGCAAGGGCCTCGTCCCGTACACGGTCGAGAAGGATCCCAAGAGCGACGGCGTCGCCGTCAAGCTCGCCGACGGCAAGGTCTACACGCCGCCGGAGATCAGCGCGATGATCCTCCAGAAGCTCAAGACCGACGCGGAGGCGTATCTCGGCGAGAAGATCACCGAGGCCGTCATCACGGTCCCGGCCTATTTCGACGACACCCAGCGCCAGGCGACCAAGGATGCCGGTCGCATCGCGGGCCTCGACGTCAAGCGGATCATCAACGAGCCGACCGCGTCGGCGCTGGCGTACGGGCTCGACAAGAAGGGCGACGAGAAGATCGCCGTCTACGACCTCGGCGGCGGCACCTTCGACATCTCGATCCTCGAGCTCGGCGAGGGTGTCTTCGAGGTCAAGGCCACCAACGGCGACACGCACCTCGGCGGCGACGACTTCGACCAGCGGGTCATCGACTGGCTGCTGGCCGAGTTCAAGAAGGACCAGGGCATCGATCTCGCCAAGGACCAGCAGGCCCTGCAGCGCCTCAAGGAGGCGGCCGAGAAGGCGAAGATCGAGCTGTCGACGACGTCGACGACCGAGATCAACCTGCCGTACATCACCGCCGATGCCACCGGGCCCAAGCACCTCGTCATCTCGCTCACGCGGGCCAAGCTCGAAGACCTCGTCGCGGACCTCGTCAAGAAGACCGAGGGCCCGGTCAAGGCCGCGCTCAAGGACGCCGGCCTCAAGCCGGCCGACATCGACGAGGTGATCCTCGTCGGCGGCATGACCCGGATGCCGGCGGTCGTGGAAGCGGTCAAGGCCATGTTCGGTGGCAAGGAGCCGCACAAGGGCGTGAACCCCGACGAGGTCGTGGCCATCGGTGCCGCGATCCAGGCGGGCGTCCTCGCCGGTGACGTCAAGGACGTGCTGCTGCTCGACGTCACGCCGCTCTCGCTCGGCATCGAGACGCTCGGCGGGGTGATGACCAAGCTCATCGAGCGCAACACGACCATCCCGACGTCGAAGTCGCAGGTCTTCTCCACCGCGTCCGACAACCAGTCGCAGGTCGAGATCCACGTCCTCCAGGGCGAGCGCGACTTCGCGGCGGACAACAAGACCCTCGGCCGGTTCATCCTCGATGGGATCCCGCCGGCTCCCCGTGGCGTGCCTCAGATCGAGGTCACGTTCGACATCGACGCCAACGGCATCCTCGACGTCAAGGCCAAGGACCGGGCGACCGGCAAGGAGCAGCAAGTCCGCATCACCGCCTCGTCGATGCTCGACAAGGCCTCGGTCGACCAGATGGTCCGCGAGGCCAAGGAGCACGCCGAGGAGGACCGCCAGCGGCGCGAGGACGTCGAGACCCGCAACCAGGCCGAGGCGCTCACGTTCCAGGCCGAGCGGGTCCTCAAGGACCTCGGCGACAAGGTGTCGTCCGAGGACAAGATCGAGGTCGAGAACAAGGTCTCCGGCCTGCGCGACGCGCTGAAGGGTTCCGACCTCGACGCCGTCCGCAGCCAGATGAGCTCCCTGAGCGAGACGCTCGGTCGGATCTCGACGGCCGCCTACCAGGCGTCCAGTGCCGGGGACTCCGGCAATGGCAGCGGGGACGGCGGGCCGGCGTCCGGTGACGGCGGTGCGGCCGGGGCCGAGGGCGCCGGCACGGAGGCCGAGGGCGAAGAGACCGTGGAGGGCGAGTTCAAGGAGGTCTAGCGCCTCCCGCTCACCCAGATCAAGCCAAGAGCCCGGGTCATCGGCCCGGGCTCTTCGATTCGGGCGTCGTGCGCGGAGGCGGCTGGTGGCCGTCCCGCGCAGCCTGTACCGTCACGGCCGGAGGTGGTCGCCCGCGTGAAGGTGCCGTCGCTGTCGCGCCCGTTCGTGCTCTGGCTGGCCGTGGTCGCGCTCATCTACGCGGTCGGGACCATCGCGACGGCCGTCGTGAGCACGCAGCGCGTCGACGTGGCGACGGTGATCGCCCAGCACCTGCTCCACGGGCAGGCCTCGATCGGCTACGACCCGGGCGCCCACGACACCGTGACCCGCGACGGCCAGACCTACCACGTGATCAGCCTCGGACCGGTGCTCCCGTATCTGCTCACCGCTCCGTTCGGTTGGCTGGACGAGGCGTCGCGCTGGCTCGTTTCGCTCGTGTTCGGCGTCATCGCCGCCGCACTCGCATGGCCGTTCGCCGGGGCGTTCGGGTTGGCGGGCCGTCCGCGCTGGTGGTTCGCGACGCTCGTCGCGTTCGGGACGTTGTTATTCCCGTTGACCGTGCGCGGCAGCTTCTACTACCTGGGCCACGCCGAGGCGATGGCCGCCACCCTGGTCGCGCTCATCGAGTGGCAGGGCCGCCGACGCGCGTGGGTCATCGCGCTCGCGATCGGCCTGGCCGGCCTGGCCCGTCCGACCGTCCTCCTCGCGCTCATCCCGCTCGGCGGCTGGCTCCTGTGGTCATCGCCCGGTCGGCTGCGGACGCTCGTCGAGCTCGCGGTGCCGGCGGGCGTCATGCTCCTGGCGATCGGCTGGTGGGATGCCGTCCGGTTCGGCTCGCCGTTCGAGAGCGGCTACGCGATCGCGATCCTCGACAACGACGTCCTGATCGCCGCCCGGGAGCGCGGGGCGTTCTCGTGGCGCCACGTGGGCCCGAACCTCGCGATGCTGCTGGGGGGCGGCTTTGACGTCCGCGCCCGGATCCCATGGCTCGTCCCGAACCCGTACGGGCATTCGATCCTCCTCACGACGCCGGCACTCCTCGTCGCGGTCGGCGCGCCGTGGCGGGAGTGGACGTCCCGGGTGCTCCTTGCGGCCGCGGCGCTCATCACGGTCGCGCTCCTCGCGTACTACGGCGGCGCGGGGTTCCACACGTACGGCTACCGCTACTTCCTCGACGCCACGCCGTTCCTGCTGGCGCTCGTCGCGCTGGCGATGCGTCGGCGCTTCGGCGCCCTCGAGCAGGCGCTGATCCTGCTCAGCGTCGCGTTCTGCTCGTACGGCGTCGTGGCCGGGATCGTCGGCCTCGGCTGATCAGCGCGCGAGGGGCGTGACCTCGCCGGTCGGCTGGACGAGGAAGATCCAGATGTCCCACGAGACGTGGCTCACGACGAGCGCGCCGAGGGGCACGCCGGCCGCGTAGAGCGCGCACCAGTGGGCGCCCGCGATCCCCGCCGCGCCGAAGAGCGTGAAGTTGCCGGTCACGATGTGGACGCCGCCGTAGGCCATCGCCGCCAGAGCCGCCCCGCGGCCATCGACCGAAGCGGGCCATCAGCGCCTCCTGCACGAGGCCGCGCCAGAACAGCTCCTCGGCCGGCCCGATCACCGTCGCGAGGCGGACGGCGATCTCCTCCTTGGGCCGAAGCGTCCGCAGCGTGTAGATGTCCCGGATCTCGGCGTCGCCGCCCGGGACGACGCGCCGGGCGAAGAGGTCGCCGACACGGAACGTGGCGTACAGCACGGCCGCCGAGGCCAGCCCGAGCGCCACCTCGCGCGGGCCGATGCGCGTGCGACGGGCCGGGGCGCTCGTCACGAGCGCGAGCGACCCCAGCGACAGCCCGGTCAGCGTCATCCGCTGCCAGAACCGGTCGCGCGGACCGCGGAACGTGGCGGCGAACGCCGCCTGGGCGACGATCAGGCCGACGGCCAGCGCGCCTGGGAAGGACGCCACCGCTCAGTCGCGCGCCCCTCGATTCGTCAGCCACCGACGAGCCGCGACGCGACGAGTCCGAGCACGAGCAGCGAGCCGAACGCGAGGTGCAGCCGCGCGGTCTGCATGTCGATCATCGCGATCGCCCGGGCCTGGCCGGACGCGCCGAGCTCGGCGGAGCGGATCACCTGCGCGAGGAACGGCAGCGACAGGATCGCCAGCATCGTCCACGCCGGGAGGATCCCGGCGATGACCGAAAGCGCGAGGACGATGTACGCCCCCAGGACGAGCGCCACGTAGCCGTAATGCGCCCAGCGCCGGCCGATGCGTGCGGAGAGCGTCGTGATCCCGGCCCGGCTGTCCTCGCGGATGTCCCGCCACTCGTTGCCGTGGAGGATCGCCGCGACCAGGAGCCCCACCGGGATCGACAGCACGAGGGCCGTCAGCGACCACTGTCCGCTCACCGCGAAGTAGGAGCCCTCGACCATCAACGGACCCATCAGCAGGAAGACGATGGGCACGCCGAGCGCATGGTTCTTGTACTCGAGTGGCGGCGCCGTGTAGCCCCAGCCGCCGACGAGCCCCAACAGTCCGAGCGCGATGATCGCCGGCCCGCGCAGCCAGATCAGGTACACACCGACGAGGATCGCGACGAGGAAGAAGAACCCGGCGAACCGGAGCGCCGTCCGTTCGCTCATGCGGCCCTTCACGATCGCGTGACTGGCGCGTGGACTCGTGATGACGTCGATGCCCTTCCGGACGTCGTACACCTCGTTGACGATGTTCGTGCCGGCGTGGAGCGACACCGCGCCGATGAGGGCGGCGATGAACGGCGCCCACGCCCACAGGTCGTCCACCCAGGCGAGGGCCGCACCGGCGAGCACCGGGATGATCGAGGCGGTGAACGCGAACGGCCGCAGGATCTCGTAGAGGGCGCCCGCTCGTCGTCCGAGCCGGTCCCCGGCGCTCAGCCGGCGATCGTCGGCCAGGCTCGGGCTCGCCACCGTGGCGCCGGCCGCGGTGGTCCCGACGACCGCCGCGACCCCGGCTCCCGGCCGCCGACCGGTCGGCCGCCGCTCGCCGCAGCAGGCGCCGGCGCGGAGGCGTAGATGGCGGCCGCGGCGATGAGCTCGTCGATCTGGCGCTCCTCCTGGAGGACCGGCTGGAGGAGGGGGAGCTGGAGCCCGGTCTCGACGTGGAAGGCCATCGCCCCGGCCGCCACGTCCTCGCGGGTCCCGCAGAGCATGAAGGCGTCGAGCAGCTCGTCGGGGATGAGGTTGCCGGCCGTCGTGAAGTCCTCGGCACGCCACGCGGCCGCGATCGAATCGCGCAGGTCGCGGTCGAAGCCGGCACGCGCCAGCGAGACATCCGAGAGCACCGACATCATGTAGATCACGAACGGCTCGCGCTTGGCGCGGTTCAGCGCCTCGCGGCGGGTCTTGTCCACCAGCGAGAGCAGGTACCCGGCCGTCTCGATGGCGTGCGGGTCACGACCCGCCGCCTCCGCCGAGGCGTGGAGCCGTTCGAGGATGCCGCGGAGCGAGGGGATCGATTCCGCCGGGCGGGCGAGATATCCATCGGCCTTTTGCCCGGCCAGCTCGACGAACGCCTTGCGATACGCGGCGATGACGATCGGGATGCGGTGGGTCGGCGGGAACATCGGCTGGATCGGCGGCAGCCCGGCCATCGCCGAGGGGAGGCGCTCGCCCGCCCACAGGGCGCGGATGTCGTCGATCGCCTTCGACACGGCCTCCACGGCCGCGTCCGGTTCGTAGGGGATGCCCATCTGCTTGAGCCGCAGCGGGAGGCCCGTCCCGAGTCCCAGCACGAACCGCCCGGGCAGGATCTCGTCGAGCGCGGATCCGGTCATGGCCAGCACGACGGGATGGCGGGTGAACGGGTTGGCCGCACCGAGCGCGACCCGGAACCCAGCCTCGTCGCCCCGGTCGTCGAGGGCGATGGCCTGGGCGATGGCGGTCGCGAAGGAGACGCCGTCGCGCTCGAAGTACGAGTCATGGACCCAGACCGAATCGAGTCCCTGATCGCGGGCCTGCCGTGCCCACAGCACGACGTCCTCGACGTCGCCTCGCGCCGCGAGGCCGAGACCGATGGGACGATCGAGCGTGCGCATGACGGAGCTCCCTGGGCGTGACGGCCGGCCGGTGAAGGACTACATGTTACCGCGCAATAGCACGTTATGTGCGCCACCCTTTTCGGGTCATCCGGCCTCGATGTACCATGCCCGCCCATGCCCGACACGACCGTGTCGGCGGAGGTGCCCGCCCCCAGCGCCACGTCGACCACCTCGCTCATCCATGCCCGTGGCCTGACCAAGCGCTTCGGCGACTTCACCGCGGTCGACGCCATCGACTTCGACGTCGCGCCCGGCGAATCCTTCGGGTTCCTGGGCCCCAACGGCGCCGGCAAGACCTCGACGATGCGGATGATCGGGTGCGTCTCGCCGGTCACGTCGGGCGAGCTGACCGTGATGGACCTGGATCCCGCGACCGACGGCCCGCGGATCCGCGGTCGGCTCGGCGTCGTCCCGCAGCAGGACACCCTCGATACCGAGCTCACCGTCCGCGAGAACCTGCTCATCTACGGGCGCTACTTCGGCCTCGGCTGGAACGAGATCGGCCGGCGGGCCGACGAGCTGCTCGAGTTCGCCCAGCTGAGCGAGCGCGCCGAACGACCAGGTCGAGCCGCTCTCGGGCGGCATGAAGCGCCGCCTGACGATCGCCCGCGCGCTCATCAACGAGCCGAGCCTGCTGCTGCTCGACGAGCCGACGACGGGCCTCGACCCGCAGGCGCGCCACCTGCTCTGGGACCGCCTGTATCGGCTCAAGCAGCGGGGCGTGACGCTCGTCCTGACGACGCACTACATGGACGAGGCCGAGCAGCTGTGCGACCGGCTGGTCGTCATGGACAAGGCGAAGATCGTGGCCGAGGGCAGCCCGCGCGCGCTCATCGAGCGGTACTCGACCCGGGAGGTCACCGAGCTGCGCTTCGCGCCGGGCTTCGTCGACACCCTCGACGGCCAGCTCGACGGGATCGCCGAACGGGTCGAGCACCTGGCCGACCGCGTGCTCCTCTACGCCGACGACGGCGAGGCGGCGGCGGTCGCCGTCCACGAGCGGGGCCTCCGACCGGAGGCGGTGCTCGTCCGTCGATCCTCGCTCGAGGACGTCTTCCTGCGGCTGACCGGCCGCTCGCTCATCGAGTAGGACGAGTCGCCCGCATGACCGCCGCCGCTCCTACGAGCCCACCCGCCGGCCCGCGCGCGACCTCCCCGGCGGTCCACGTCTTCGAGCACCGTTGGCTGTCGTACCGGCGCACGTTCCGGGCGAGCATCTTCAGCTCGTTCCTCTCGCCGGTGCTGTTCCTCACCGCGATGGGCCTTGGGCTCGGGGCCTACGTGGACGCCGGCAACTCGGCCGCGCTCGGCGGGGTCTCCTACCTCCAGTTCCTGGCGCCGGGCCTGCTCGCCGCGACCGCCATGCAGGCGGCCGCCTTCGAGGCGACCTTCCCGATCATGTCGGGGATCCTGTGGAGCAAGGTCTTCCACGCGATGGCCGCGACGCCGATCTCGGTCCGCGACATCGCCGTCGGCAACCTCGCCTGGATGGCGGCCCGCCTGACGATGATCTCGACGGTCTTCACGCTCGTCATCGTCGCCTTCGGGGCCGCGGCCTCGCCGACGATCATCTTCGCGATCCCGGCCGCGGTCCTGACCGGGATGGCGTTCGCCGCGCCGATCGCGGCCTTCGCGACGACCCAGTACACCCCGAACAAGTTCAACGCGATCTTCCGGTTCGGGATCCTGCCGCTGTTCCTGTTCTCCGGGACGTTCTACCCGATCTCGACGCTGCCCGAGCCGTTGCAGGTGATCGCCTGGCTGACCCCGCTGTTCCATGGCGTCGAGCTCACCCGGGCGCTGTCGCTCGGGACCGTGTCGCAGGACCCGCTCGCCG
The DNA here is from genome assembly GCA_963817245.1 of uncultured Chloroflexia bacterium. GTDB lineage: Bacteria > Chloroflexota > Limnocylindria > Limnocylindrales > CSP1-4 > SPCO01. The sequence goes on along the minus strand of CAWFNQ010000003.1, from coordinate 26,734 downwards.
CGGTCATCGACGTGGCGTACCTGTCGATCATGTTCGCGATCGGCGTCGTCGCCGCTGTTCCGGCTGCTCGACAAGCGGATGGTGCCGCGATGACGGCCCTGCCGATCACCTCGACCTTCCTGATCGGGAGCCGTCGGTCGCTGCGCCTCATCGAGCGCAACCTGTATGTCTACCGGCACGGCTGGATCATCATCTTCTCGGGGTTCTTCGAGCCGCTCTTCTACCTGCTGAGCATCGGGTTCGGTCTCGGGGCGCTCATCGGAACCGTTCCGGGGCCGGACGGCCAGCCGATCAGCTATCAGCTCTTCGTCGCGCCGGCGCTCCTCGCGACCGCCGCGATGAACGGGGCGATCAGCGAGAGCACCTTCAACTTCTTCTTCAAGCTCAACTACAACAAGACGTTCACGTCGATCCTGGCCACGCCACTCTCACCGGGCGACGTCGCGACCGGAGAGCTCGGCTGGGCGCTCATCCGGGGCGGGCTCTACGCCATCGGGTTCATGGTCGTCATGGTCCTGCTCGGGTTGATCGTCTCCCCGTGGGTGATCCTCGCGTTCCCGGCCGCCCTGCTGGTCGGGTTCGCGTTCGGCGCGGTCGGGATGGCTGCGACGTCGTTCATGAAGACGTGGCAGGACTTCGACCTCATCCAGCTCGTGGTCCTGCCCCTGTTCCTCTTCTCCGCCACGTTCTATCCGCTCGACACGTACCCGCCGGCGCTCCAGCTCATCGTGCGGATCACACCGCTGTACCAGGGCGTCGACCTCATCCGATCGCTCACGGTCGGCGCGATCAGCCCGATCCTCCTCGTCCACGTGCTGTACCTGTCGGTGATGGGGATCGTCGGGCTGGCGGTGGTCTCGCGACGGTTGGAGCGGCTGCTGCTGAAGTGAGCGACGCGATGGCCGCGCTCACCGAGGAGATCGTCGCGTGCCGTCGGTGCCCGCGCCTCGTCGAGTGGCGCGAACGCGTCGCCCGCGAGAAGGTGGCCCGGTTCCGCGACGAGACCTACTGGGGCCGCCCCGTGCCGGGGTTCGGCGATCCCGACGCGCGGATCCTGCTGCTGGGGCTGGCGCCGGCCGCCCACGGCGGCAACCGGACCGGGCGGGTCTTCACCGGCGATGCGTCGGGCGACTTCCTCTTCGCCGCCCTTCATCGAGCCGGCTTGGCATCGTCGCCGGTGTCGCGTCGCGCCGATGACGGGCTCACGCTCCACGACGCCTACATCGCCGCGGCCGTCCGCTGCGCCCCGCCGGCCAACAAGCCGACGACCGACGAACGCGACCGATGCGCGCCGTTCCTCGAGCGCGAGCTCGCGCTCTTGACGAGGGTGCGAGTGATCGTCGCGCTCGGGCAGTTCGGCTGGGACGCCGGCCTCCGGGCCACGGCGGCCCTGGGTCATCCGACCCCGCGGCCCGCGCCCCGGTTCGGCCATGGAGCGGAGGCGGTCATCGGCCCGTACGTGCTCCTCGGCTCCTACCACCCATCGCAGCAGAACGTGTTTACACGTCGGTTAACGCCGGCGATGTTCGACGCGGTCCTCCGAGCGCCTCAGAGCTCGCGGCCGTCGCGGGTCCTCAGACGGGCAGGTAAGCGCCACCGCCAAGTCCAGTGTCGTTGTCGGCCGTTGGCGGAGAAGGGAGCACGCCAGATGAGTCAGCGGACGAACGAGGCGGACATCGCGGCAGTGACCGAGACAGTCCGCGCCTACTACGACGGGATGTTCTCGGGTGATGAGCCGATAGATAACTTCGCGAAGCCGCATCGTTCCGTCAGTAGAACCAGCAGATGCGGTTGAACACAAGATCGAACGACGCGGCCCGGAGCCTGCATCGTCCTCCATGTATGCGAGCTTGAAGCGGATCCGATCCGTCACCTCGTACTCGCGCGCCTTTTCCGGCAATCCGAGGGACTGGCGACTGATGTCGAGCCACGTGAGTCGACGCTCGAGCGAATTCGTCGCCGAGTACAAGCCGGGGCGGTCGCGCGAGGCCGAGGATTTCCCTGCAGCGAATGAGCCGCATCGTGGGCCGATCTCGTTCGAGGTAGGCGAGCAGCCGCCCTGGTCAAGCATTCGGCGGCCAGTTCGCCGGCGTGTGGTACAGCGACGATCCTAGTCCATGCTCCGGATCGATGCACGCCTGAGCGCAGTCGTCCACCAGACGCTGGATCGTACGCCACATCCCGGAACCGATCTCGGACGTGGCTCCAGCCGCTCTCGGACCCGATCCAGGGGTTCGCTGCGGACCAGCGATCCGACGACGGCGTCCAGGCGCTCGAAGACGACGCCGGGCAGGGCCGCCGCCTCGGCGATGAATTGCTCCACCATCGCCATCCGGTGGCCGCGGCCGATGCATTCGGGATGCATCGTGACCGTCAGCAGGCCGCCCGGCGCGTGGTCGTAGGCGTAGTGCAGCTCGCCGAGCCAGATCTCGAGCACCTGCGAGGGCGTGTGGAACCCGTCGCGGCCCGGGCCCGGCTCGAACAGCGGCCAGTCGTCGAGGGCCCAGTAGACGGGCACCTCGATCAGCCGCCCCTCCCGGCCCCAAGTGGTCCCGTCCTCGACCGAGTGCCGGTCGCCGTGGCGCACCCGGTAGAGCGCGTAATCGCCGGACATGAGCGACGAGTCGTACGCGTACCCCGCTTCCTCGACCAGGCGGAGCGTGTCCGGCGCGAGCGACCAGTACGGCGCGCGAAAGCCTCGGGGCGGCGCTCCGGTGCGCGCCCGCACCACCTCCACCGAGCGATCGAGGATCGACGCCTGCTCCTCCAACGGCAGCTCGGCGAAGTCCTCGTGGTACCAGCCGTGGCAGGCCAGCTCGTGGCCGCCGGCCAGGATCGCGTCGATCGAGTCGGGGAAGGTGACCATCGAGTGGCCCGGCACGAACCATGTCGACGGGATCGCGTTGCGCCGCCAGCAGCTCGAGGATGCGTGGGATCGCCACGCGCGGGCCGAACTCCCCATGCGAGAACTTGACCGGCGGGTCGCCGCGGCGCACGGAATCGGAGATGGCGTCGTGGTCGAACGTGAGTGCGACGCTCAGGCGTGGCGAGTCCGACATCGAGGGGATGGTGCCAGAACCGGAGGCGCCTGGTGTGATCGACCGCATCGCCCGTGGTACACTGGACCCGTGCTACACAGGTTTGAACGTCCATGGCGAACCTGACCCTCACCATCGACGACGGCGTCCTTCGTCGGGCGCGCGTGCGTGCCGTCCTGGAGGGCACGTCAGTCAATGCTGTCGTTCGCGACCTGCTCGAGCGCTACGCCGGCGACGCCCAAGGCGAGGAGGCGATGCGTCGCATCCTCGATGCCGCGCGCCGCAGTCGGGCGAGCAGCGGACCGGGTGGCAGGACCTGGACGCGCGACGATCTCCACGACCGTGCCCGCCTTCGCTGACACCAACATCTGGGTCTACGCCTTCGACCGCGCTGACCCGGACAAGCGGCGGAAGGCGGCGGCGGCGCTGGCGGCCGAGCCGATCGTGGTGTCGACCCAGGTGATGTCGGAGTTCTTCGTGGTCGTCACGCGCAAGCTCGCGACACCCTTGTCCCCGGCGGCTGCTCGTGCCGTCGTCGCCGACATGGCCCGGCTCCACGTCGTCGCGGTCGATGCCGCCTTGGTGGACGCGGCGATCGAGGCGTCGTCGGCCTGGGCCGTCTCGTATTGGGACGCTCTCATCGTGCGGGCGGCGGAGTCGGCAGGCTGCGATCGCCTCCTCACGGAGGATCTGGTCCACGGGACCCGATACGGTTCGGTGGTCGCCCAGGATCCGTTCCGCTGACCGCCGGCCGACCATGACCGCGACCCTCTCGTAGACTTCCGCCTGCATGGCCACCACCGAACGAGACCTCTATGTGGTCCTGGGCGTCGAGCGGAACGCGACCGACGCCCAGATCAAGGCCGCCTATCGCAAGCTCGCCCAGCAGTGGCACCCGGACGTCAACACGGAGCCCGATGCCGAGGAGCGCTTCAAGGAGATCAACCAGGCCTACCAAGTCCTGGGTGATCCCGAGCGCCGACAGCGCTACGACATGTTCGGGCGGGCCGGCATCGATGGCGCCGGTGGCGCCGGCGCGGGGTTCGAAGGGTTCGGCGGGTTCTCGGACATCTTCGATGCGTTCTTCGGCCAAGGCGCCGGATCTGGGACAGCTCGGCGCGGCCGGCCGCAGCCCGGGGCCGACCTGCGCTACGACCTGCGGATCACGTTCGAGGAGGCCATCAAGGGCACCGAGAAGGAGATCGAGTTCCGCGTACTTCAGCCCTGCGACACATGCGGCGGGAACGGCGCGGAACCCGGGACCGAGCCGACCACCTGTCCCGTCTGCGACGGCCGCGGCGAGATCCGCAACGTCCGCCAGACGATGCTCGGCCAGATGGTCAACGTCAGCGCCTGTCCGCGCTGCAAGGGCGAGGGCAAGATCGTCGAGACGCCCTGCCACACCTGCAAGGGCGAGGGCCGGATCGAGAAGAAGCGGACGCTCCGGGTCACGATCCCGCCGGGCATCGACGAGGGCCACCAGATCCGCCTCTCGAACGAGGGCGAGACGGGCCCGCGCGGCGGCTCGCCCGGCAGCCTGTACGTGGCGGTCCACGTCGCGCCACATCCCACGCTCATCCGCCAGGGCACCGAGCTCATGTACGAGGCCAAGATCTCCATCGCCCAGGCCGCGCTCGGGACGAAGATCAAGGTCCCGACCGTCGATGGCGACGAGGAGGTCGAGGTGAAGGCGGGCACCCAGCCCGGCACCGAGATCCGCCTCCGTGGCAAGGGCGTGCCGCACCTGCGCCGCGCCGGGTCGCGCGGCGACCTCCACGTGATGGTCGACGTCGTCGTCCCGACCAAGCTGACGAAGCGCCAGCGCGAGCTGCTGACCGAGCTCGCGGCCGAAGGCGGCGAGGTGGTCCACGAGTCGGGCGGGCTCCGCGAGAAGCTCGGGCTCGGGTGAGCCCGAAGGGCACGGCCGACGGAGCCGATGCCTGGCTCGAGGTCTCCGTCGAGGCAGACGTCGAAGCGGTCGAAGCCGTCAGCGAGATCCTCGGGCGGGTCGCGCCCGGCGGCGTGGCCGTCGAGCCGGCGTTCGAGCTCGTCGACGAAGGGTTGGGGGCACGAGTCGGATCCCACCCGGCCCGCGACGGTCCGCGCCTACCTCCCGGCGAGGGATCCGGCTGCAGCGGAACGGGGGGCCGCCGAGGCCGCGGTGGCGCTCGGTCACCTCCAGGCGTTCGGCCTGCGGCCCATCGGCGAGATCCGGACGCGCATCGTCCACGAGGCGGATTGGGCCGATGCCTGGAAAGCGTTCTTCCCGGTCCTCCGGGTCGGCCGGCGGATCGTCATCCGGCCGACGTGGCGGCGCCACCGGGCCGGGCCGGACGACGTGGTCCTCGCGCTCGACCCGGGGATGGCGTTCGGGACCGGCCTGCATCCCACGACGCGGTTGTGCCTCGCGGCGGTCGAGTCGCTGGCGGATCGCGGCGCGTTGACCGGCGCGCGCGTCCTCGACGTCGGGTGCGGCAGCGGCATCCTGGCGATCGCCGCGGTGCGGCTCGGCGCGGACAGCGGCGCTCGGCGTCGACACCGACCCGATCGCGGTCGAGGCGACGGTCGCGAACGCGCGCCGGAACCACCTGGTCCGCCGCATCCGGGCGCGCGAGGGCAGCCTTCCGACGGGGTCGGGGCCGTTCGACGTCGTGCTCGCCAACCTCATCGCTGGCCTGCTCGTGACACTTGCGCCCGCCCTTCGCGAGGAGGCTGCGACCCGGCGGCATGCTCCTCGCCTCGGGCATCTTCACCGACCGCGAGGCGGACGTCCGGACGGCGTTCGAGCGTGTCGGTCTCATCGTCGACCGCCGGACCACGGAGGGCGACTGGGTCGCCCTCGAGGCGCACCGCCCGGCCTGAGCGATCGTCGCTCGGCCTCCCGGCGGCCGGGAGGCGCCCCGACCCTACAATCCGTGTCGATGCCCGCCGCCGCGTTCCCCCTCCTGCTCGTCGCGCATATCGCGCTGGCCGTCTGCCTTGTGCTGCCGTCGATCCTGCTGCCCTTCGCGCTTCGCACGCGTCGGGCGGCGGTGGACTCGGGGAGTCGTGTCGTGCAGGGTTTGCTCTATGTCCAGTCGCACGGGACCGTGGTCATCGGACTCGGGCTCGCGATCACGGGCATCGGGCTCATCTCGCTGCTCGGGTCGGGCCTGCTCCAGCAGCCGTGGCTGCTCCTGGCGCTGACGATCTACTTCGTGAATCTCGGGATCGCGTTCTTCATCCAGCGGCCGAACCTGCGACGCCTGGTCGGCGTCACCGCCGCAGCCGATGACGAGGCGTGGAAGGAACGAGCCAAGCGCCAGCGGTACGTGTCGTATCTCATGGCCGGGCTCGTCGGGACGATCGGCTTCCTCATGAGCTCGAAGCCGGTGCTCTGGTGAGCGCGACGGCCGAAGGAGGACCCGTGGCCAGCGACTGCCTGTTCTGCCGGATCGTCGCCGGCGAGATCCCCTCGACCCGGGTCCACGAGGACGACGAGGTCATCGCGTTCCGCGACATCGCGCCGCGCGCACCCACCCACATCCTCGTCATCCCGCGCCGGCACATCGGCTCGGCGGCAGACCTCACCGAGGCCGACGGCCCGCTGCTCGGCCGGATGTTCGCCGTGACCGCGCAGGTGGCGCGCGAGCAGGGCATCGCCGACGCCGGCTACCGCATCGTCTCGAACGTGGGCCGCTGGGGTGGCCAGACGGTCGACCACCTGCATCTCCATCTCATGGGCGGGCGAGCGTTCGAGTGGCCGCCCGGATGAGGGGCATCTCACGCGCGCGTCCGACGAGGACGGCCGGGGTCCGCATGGTGGCCGTCACCGCCGTGGTTGCCGCCGCCGCGGTCCTCTCGGCCTGTGCCCCGAGTGGCCCGGCCCCGGTCGCGACCTTCCCGGCGACCACGACCGCGCCGGACCGGCCGCTGACCGGCGCGGTCACCCAGACGCGGGGCCAGATCGCCGCGGCGCTCGGGGAGCGCCAGCTGGTCCTGAACGACACGCAGACACCGTTCCGGCCGGCCGAGGCGCCGCTCCTCGCGTCGGCGCCGCGCGCCGTCTATCAGGCCTGGCTGCCGCAGGATCAGGACCGCGGGATGATCGTCGTGTACGAGTTCCCGGACTCGGCGACGGCGGCCGCGGCTGCGGCAGAGCAGCAGCGCTACCTGGCGTCCGGGCCGGGACGCGTCCAATCGCCGCAGGGGACCGTCCACGTCATCCGCGGCCTCGACACGACCGTGATCGTCTACGACTGGCTGCCCGGCGCGGCGAACGACCCCAAGGCGCCCGACGTCCAGGCCGCGCTCGAGACGCTCGGGATCGGCTACCCCGTCGACTGAGATCCTGGAGCCGTTCGGCAGACTGATGATCCTCCCCAAGATCCGGGATCCGCGATTCATCACGGTGCGTCGCGGCGGGACCCTCCACGACGACGATCATCGTCTTCTCGCCATGTGGGCGGCTGACTGCGCGGAGCACGTGCTGCACCATTTCGAGCAGGCACGGCCGGGGGACGACCGTCCACGACACGCGATCGACCTCGGGCGTGCCTGGGCGCGCGGTGAGGTCACCATGACCGAGTCTCGTACGGCGGCCGGCCATGCGAACGCCGCGGCGAGAGATCTGAGCGGGGCGGCACGCCACGCCGCATACGCTGCCGGCCAGGCCGCGGCCGTCGCCCATGTCGCCGCGCACGAACTCGGTGCTGCGGCCTACGCGATCAGGGCGGCGCAGGCGGCAGCGGCTGTCGACGAGCGCGAGGCGGCCGGCCGCTTGGAGTGCCAGTGGCAGCGCGCCCGACTCCCCGACGAGATCCGCGAACTCGTGCTCGACGACCAGCGACTGCGCAACGAGTTGTGCTGGTTCGTGTTCGACTAACCGGTCGACTGAGCGTCGCCGACTGGGAGCGGGGTGTCGGCCGCGACCCAGGTGCGGACCGGGGCGCGCTTGATCTTGAGCGTGTGCGTGCGCGGGAAGTCCTCCTCGGGCCAGAGCCGCCAGCCGGCGATGCGCTGGTTCGGGCCGAGCGCGGCGTTCGCGGCCTTGACCGCGGCGTCGATCCGCGGGCGGAGCTCGGCCGGATCGGGCTGGCCCGGCCCGGCCAGCACCACCGCCTCGATGCGCCCGGGTTGTGTCTCGACCACCACGGAGTCTCGGATGCCCGCCACGCGGAGCGCGTTCTCGATGTCCTCGGGGTACACGTTGAACCCGTTGGGCAGCACGATGATGTCCTTCGTCCGCCCGGACAGGATGAGCCGCCCACCGTCGTCGAGGTGGCCGATGTCCCCGGTCCGGTACCAGCCGTCCTCGGTGAAGGCCTCGGCGGTCGCCTCGGGGTGCTGCCAGTAGCCGGAGAAGACCGTCCGGCCGCGGAACTGGATCTCCCCGTCCGGCGCCAGCCGCATCTCGATCCCCTCGGGCGGCCGCCCCACCGTTCCCGGCCCGTGGTCCTCGAGCGTGGTGCACGTCCCGGTGCCGGTCTCCGTGGCGCCATAGCCCTGCAGCACCGTGACGCCGAGGTCCTCCCAAGCCTGCTGGAGCGCGGGCGGCAGGAACGCGCCGGACGAGAGGAACAGGCGGAAGTGCCCGCCCAGTTGCTTGTGCACGCTGCCGAACAGGTACGGACGGACCCGCAGCGGCAGGTGCCGGGAGATCGAGCGCAGCCGGTCGAACGCGCCCGTGCGCCCGCGCTTCTCGACCTCGCGTTCGATGGCGCTCCAGAACAGGTCGAGGATCTGCGGCACCACGACCATCGAGGTCACCCGGTGATCACGCAATGCATCGAAGATGACGCGCGGATTGCGGCTGCGGACGTAGAGGATGTCCGCGCCGACGTCGAGCGCGTAGTAGAGCCCGACGGCCTGCTCGAGCAGGTGGGAGAGCGGGAGCAGCGAGACGAGCCGATGCTCCATCGGCGGGACGATCCGGTGGAATGACTCGATCGACGCCACGACGTTGTCGTGCGTGAGCATCACGCCCTTGGGCGTGCCGGTCGTGCCGGAAGTGAAGACGAGCTCGAACACCTCGTCGGTGGTCGGACGCTGCCAGGCGCCCTGGCGGGCTTCCCAGTCGGGCGGGAACGCCGGGTCGTCCGGTGCCGGCTCGGCCGACAGCGCCTCCACGGTCGTGGTCGGGAAGCGATCCAGCCCGGCTTCGCGCGGATCGGGGGCATCGCGGCCCGTCCCGAGGATCAGGTGTCGGGCCCCGGACGCCTGGACGATCCCCTCCACCGCCGAGGGCGACATCCGCAGGTCGAGCGGGACGAGCACCAGACGCGCGGCCATCGCGCCGTAATAGGCGGCCGGCAGCTCGGGCGTGGACGGCGACCAGGTGAGGAGACGGTCGCCCGGCTCGAGGCCGAGGGCCCGTAGCCGCCACGCCGCGATCCGGCTGCGTCGCTGGAGCTCGCGGAAGCTCCACTCGCTCGTCGTGCCGTCGTCGTGCCGCAGCGCGAGCGCGCCGCGATCTCCGTACCGCGTGACCGCCGCGTCGAGCAGGTCGAGGAGGGTCGACATGGTGGGACGAGGGTAGCGCGCGAACGGGGCGCCGATGTGACGAGACGTGACGCCTTGCGCAGGCGTGTAACGTGCGAAATCGAGCGGCGTCCATCGGTCGGAGCCCGCGACCGAACCGTCGTCGAGCCGGCAGAGTGCAAGCGCTGATGCATCCGATCCTGCTCCAGCTCGGCCCGCTGACCGTGATGACGCACGACGCCTTCACGGTGCTGGCGCTGTCGGTCGGACTCGCGATCTACTACCGGGAGCTGCGGCGGCGCGGCTGGCTTGGCGGACCGATCATCTGGATCTCCCTCGCCGCGGTCCTCGGCGGCGCGATCGGCGCCCGCGTGATCACATCCTGGGAGCACCTCGAGGTGTACGGCGCGATCGCCGACCAGCCGTTCAGCGAGGTGATCGAGCACAGCGGCAAGAGCATCCTGGGCGCGATCGCCGGCGGCTACATCGCGATCGTGCTCTCGAAGCGGGCCTTCGGCTACACCCGCTCGACCGGTGACTGCTACCTCCTGGCGATCCCGGTGGCGACCGTGATCGGACGGATCGGCTGCTTCTTCTCCGAGCTGCCGCTGGGCACGCCGACCGACCTGCCGTGGGGCATCTCGGTCAGCCCGGCCGCCGCGGCCGCCTTCGCCCGCTGCCCCGGCTGCGACGTCCCGATGCACCCCTCGATGCTCTACGAGATCCTCTTCAACCTCGTCGCGATCGCCGTGATCCTGCGGTACCGCGACCGGGTCGTGGTCCCGGGGGACGCGGTGAAGCTCTACCTGGTCGCGGCCGGGGTCTTCCGGTTCCTGGTCGAGTTCGTCCGCGGCAACGAGCCCCAGGCGCTCGGCCTGACCGGGCCGCAGTGGGTCCTCATCCCGATGGTCGCCCTGCTCCTGCTCCATTTCGCCAGGCAAGTCCGCCGTGACGCCTACCGCGTCCCCGCGCCACCTACCCCGATCCCCGTACGGATGGAGGGTCTTTCATGACCGACGACGTCACGCCCGAGGGCGCCCAGGGCCAGCCGGACCCGGCGGACGCCGATCCCCCGCCGATCTCGCCCGACGCGCCATGGCAGACGGGGACCCGCGTCGAGCAGCTGGCCACGTGGATGCAGCCGATCCGGTCGCGCTTCACCGACGCGGCCCTCGAGCGATCGGCGATCGCGGGCGGGTTCACGGCCGAGGAGGTGCGCGAGGCCCTCGCGCTCGCCGAGGTCCGCCAGCGACAGGACGAAGCGATCGTCCCGGTCCGATCGACGGCCAAGCGGATCGTCCTGGGTGCCTACGGCCTCGTGTGGATCCTGTTCGCGATCCCGTACCTGCTCCGCCCGACCGAATGGATCAGGCCCCATCCTCCAGGGGATCCTCACGTTCTCGCTGCTGCTCGGGCTCCTGCTGTCGTTCCTGATCATGCGCGCCCTGCACCCGGACCCGGCACGCGCGTCCGGCGCGCCCTGACGATCCTCCTGGTCATGCCGGTGATCGTGCTGCTCGGGATCAGCGGGCTGTGCCTGCCGTTCGTGGCCTCGAGCGGTCAGGTCCTCTGATGCTGGCCCTGCGCCCATACCTCCCCCTCCGGATGGTCCTGACCATCTGCGGGCGGTGCTTCAGCGAGGACCCCGATCGCGAGATCGACTACGAGACGGACATCCTCCAGGGCAACCTCGTGGCGATGGACGGGGCGGTCTACCTGCGCCGCATCTGCCGCCGCGGGCACGGCGAGGTCACGAGCCTGTACGAGGAAGACCACGACCTCTGGGACGAGCTCCAGCACTGGCGCATCCCCACCCGGGTCATCACCCCGGACACGCCCGGCAATACCCGTCCCATCCCGATGGGTTACATGGACGGCCTCGGCGACCTGCAGACGCAGCACAGCTGCATCCTCCTGATCGACGTCACGGAGAACTGCAACCTCCACTGCCCGACCTGCTTCGCCGGCAGCGGCCCCGGGATCAACCGCCACGCCCGGCTGCCCCACATCGTCCGCTCGCTCGACACCGCCATCGAACGGGAGGGCGGCCGGATCGATGCCCTGATGCTGTCGGGCGGCGAGCCGACGGTCCATCCGGAGATCGTCGAGATCATCAAGGAGGCCACGCGCCGCAACGTGACCCGCGTGGTCCTCAACACGAACGGGATCCGCATCGCCCGTGATGACCGGTTCCTCGCCGAGCTCGCCAGCCTGCGCGACCGCGTGGAGGTCTACCTCCAGTTCGACGGCTTCGAGCTCGCCACGCACCTCTACCACCGCGGCGAGGACCTGCGCGAGGTGAAGCGGCTCGCCATCGAGCGCCTGACCGGCGAGCGGATCTTCACGACGCTCGCGATGGCCGTCGCCAAGGGCGTGAACGACCACGAGGTCGGGGCGGTCGTCGAGCACGCCTTCGCCACCGACTACATCGCCGGCGTCGCGATCCAGCCGATGTTCACGACCGGGCGCGCGAACGCGATCGACCCGATGGACCGCTCGACCACGACCGGGACCATCCGGCGGCTCGGCGAGCAGACCGCCGGCCGGGTCGGGCCGGACGACTTCATCGCGCTCCCGTGCAGCCATCCCGACTGCTCGTCGCTCACCTACTTCGTGCGTGGCGACGACGGCTCGCACCGCTCGATCGTGCAGCTGATCGGCCGCGACCGACTGGCCGAGCGGATGGCGGTGTTCGGGAACCGGCTCGCACCCGACGACGCGCTCTGGGAATCGCTGACGGGGCTCCTCTCGGAGACCGCGATGGTCAGCCGGCGCGAGGTCATCGACTACCTGCTCGACATCTGCGAGGTCTGCGACCTCGGCGTCTCCGGCTTCATCAAGAGCCTCGGCCGCTGGATCACGGACCGCGGCCAGGCGCCGATGACCGACATCGCCCTGCGGGTGAAGCGGGTCTCGATCAAGACGTTCATGGACCCCTGGACCCTGAACATCGAGCGCCTGCAGCAGTGCTGCGTGCACGTCGGCTCGACCGACGGCGAGGCGAACCCGGTTCGCGTCCCGTTCTGCGCCCGGCAGATCTTCGGCGGCCTGCGACGGCATACGTCGGCAGGCATGGTCCCGGCCCGCGAGCTCATCGCCCTCGATGACCTGCGGCCGATCTCGAGCGAGGCACCCGCATGACGACCGTCGGACCGACCAGCTATGCCCGGCCGCCACTCACGCGGCCCGAGAAGTACGAGCGACTCGCCTTCACGTTCTGTCGCATGGGCACGATCGGGTTGATCGCCTGGCTGGTCTCGCCGGCCGTGTTCGTGCTCGTCGTGGCCGTCGTGGCGATCGGGCTGTACCTGCGGTCGATCTCGCTCGGCGTCTCGTGGAGCAAGTGTTTCCTCCGCCGGCCCACGCTCATCGTCGGCTTCTGGGCCGCGGTCGCACTCGTCGACGCGTACTGGATCTTCGTGCTCGGACAGCACCTTCCGACCGTTTGACCGACCCCGAGGGCTCGGCTACACTCCGGCGGCTTCGGCGGGGGACCGCTGAGCACGCGTCGGGCCGACTGGCCGCGAGCCTGCGCGAGGGTCACGAATCACCGGCCTGGGGAGGTGAACCGGGATTGGCTGAAGTCCGAGTGGGAGAGAACGAGACGTTCGAGAGCGCGCTGCGACGCTTCAACAAGAAGATCCAGCAGAGCGGCATCCTCGCCGAAGCTCGCCGACGGGAGCACTACGAGAAGCCGTCGGTCAAGCGCAAGCGCAAGGAAGCCAAGCGCAAGAAGAACGCCCGTACGCAGGCCGGCTGACCGGACGGGTCCCCACCCGCCCGAACCGACCGACCCTGCCCCCGCGGGCGTCCCGGCATCCGGCCGCACGTCGGCCGTACCGCCGCCCCCGAGGTAGCCAGCAACCGGTGTCCCTTCGAGATCGCATCCAGATCGATATCGCCACCGCCATGCGGAGCGGTGATGCGCTGCGTCGCGATGTCCTGCGCATGGCCTCGAGCGCGCTCTACAACGTGGAGAAGCGCGACGGTGCGCCACTCAGCGATGACGCCGAGCTTGCCGTCCTGACGCGTGAGGTCAAGACCCGCAAGGAATCGGTCGAGGCCTACCGCGCTGCCGGCCGCGAGGACCTCGCGACCAAGGAGGAATCGGAGATCGCGATCCTCCGCGACTACCTCCCCGACGCGCTGTCCGAGACGGAGATCGCCACGCTCGTGGACGAGGGCATCGGCGCGACCGGCGCGTCATCCGCGCGGGACCTCGGCAAGGTCATGGGCTGGCTCGCGCCGCGGACCCGCGGCCGCGCCGACGGCAAGGTCGTGAGCGGGATGGTGGCGGCGGCCCTTGCCCAGATGGACCTCGCCGCGCACGACACCGGGACGCACTGACCGATGCTGACCCAACGCGTCGACGCGATCGCCCGGTTCACGCGCAACGACGCGACCCGGCTCGGGATCGCGGCCGTGATCCTGATCCTCATCCTGACCGCGGTCCTCGGCGCCGACATCCTGCCCCAGCAGCCGCTCGACCTCCAGGCCGGCGATCTCGCCCAGAGCGACATCGTCGCCCCGAAGACGCTGACCTTCGAGAGCGCATCGAAGACGACCGCGGCGCAGGCCCAGGCACGGGCCGCGGTCGAGCCGCAGTACGACTTCACCTCCGACAATGCCGCCGCGATCGCCCAGGCGCAGCAGGTCGCCTTCGAGAACCGGGTCTCGCGGGCGGACACCACCTTCGCGGCCGACCTCCCGTCGCAGCAGCGCGCGTCGCTGCTCGAGATCTCGATCCCGAACCTCTCGGAAGAGGGTCGCACCACGCTCGCGGGGCTCGCGCCGGCCGATTGGCCCGCGCTGCGAACCGAGGCGGCCCGCGTGCTCGACGCGCTCGAGCGGGCGGAACTGCGCGACACCGCCGTCGAGGAGACGAAGACCCGGCTTGCGGGGCTGATGGCCGGCGGACTCGACCAGGCGGAGCGTGATCTCGCCGCGGAACTCATCAGCCCGCTGGTCGTGCCGAACTCCTCGTTCAGTGCCGAGCTCACCGCCCAGGAGGAGGCTCGGGCCGTCGAGGCGGTCCCGCCGGTCATGGTCCAGGTCCTCCAGCGCGAGATCCTCGTCCGCAGCGGTGAGCGGCTCACGACCGACGACATCGAGGCGATCGATGCGCTCGGGCTGAGTGGCGTCCAAGGCCCCGACCTCGCGACGTTCGGTGGCTGGGCGATCCTCGCCGTCCTGCTCGTCGGGATCCTGCTCGGCTGGCTGTGGCGCTTCCGCCAGGGTCTCTGGCACCGCGACAACGTGCTCGTGCTCATCGGGCTGCTCGTGGCCGGCGCCACGATCGCCCTCAAGATCACCGCCGGGCGCTCGGTCCTGCCGTACTTCCTGCCGACGGCCGCGATCGGGATGATCCTTGCGATCCTGCTCGACGCGTCGCTCGCGATGGTCGTCATGGCCCTCGTCGCGATCATCGCCGGCGCCGTGAACGGTGGCTCGCTCGAGTTCGCGTCCTACGTCTTCCTGGGCGGCCTCGCCGGGATCATCACGATCCGCCGAGGCGACCGCCTCCAGATGTTCGTCCAGGCGGCGATCGCGGTCTTCGTCGTGAACGCCGCGGTCGTGACGGTGTTCTCGCTGCTCGGTGCGCGCGACCTGCGCGGCGTGCTCGAGCTCTGGTTCGCCTCGGCGGCGTCGGCGGCCGGCTCGGGCGTGGCCGCGGTCGGGACCTTCGCCGTCCTCGGTTCGGTGTTCGGGATCCTGACGGTCTTCCAGCTGCTCGAGCTCGCGAACCCGTCACAGCCGCTGCTGCGGCGCGTGCTCGTCGAGACGCCCGGCACGTATCACCACTCGCTGATGGTCGGCAACCTCGCGGAACGAGCCGCGGAGGCCATCGGCGCCGACCCGCTCGTGACCCGCGTCGCCGCCTACTACCACGACATCGGCAAGCTCGCGAACCCGCTCGCGTTCATCGAGAACCAGGCCGGCGGCGAGAACATCCACGACCAGCTCGAGCCCGAGGTGAGCGCCCAGATCCTCAAGCAGCACGTGGCCGACGGCATCGACCTCGCCTACAAGAGCCGGCTGCCGAAGGCGCTCATCGCGTACATCCCGCAGCACCACGGGACCGCGCTGATGAGCTACTTCCTGGCGAAGGCCCGGGCACGCGCCGCCGAGCCGTACGGGGGCATCACCACCGCCGAGGGTGAGAAGGCGGCCGCGGCGGTCGACGAACGGCCGTACCGCCACGCCGGCCCCAAGCCGCAGACCCGCGAGGCGGCCCTGATCATGCTCGCCGACGGCGTCGAGGCGTCCGTGCGATCGCTCTCGGCTCGCGACGAGCCGGCCATCCGGGCGATGGTCTCGCGCATCATCGAGGAGCGCGTCGCGGACGGCCAGTTCGACGAGTGCGACCTGACGCTGCGCGACCTCGAGCGGATCCGCGAGGCGTTCGTGGGCCAGCTGCTCGGCATGTACCACACGCGGATCGCCTACCCGCAGAGCACGATCGTCGAACTCGAGTCGCGGCGAGCGGCGGCGGGCGGCGGTGGCGGGGCCGGCGCAGGCGCCGGGGACGCCGGATCGGGGTCGGCCTCCTAGGCCGACACGCTCGCGGCGAGCATCGCGGCGACGCGCTCGGCCGCGCGGCCACCGCTCGCGAGTGCCCCTTCGATCCAGCCGGACCCGACCTCGGGCAGGTCGCCACCCGCGAAGGCGAGCCGCCCGACGGGCGCCTCGAGGTCCTCGCCCATCGTGATCCGGGTCCAGCCCACCGGCGGCGCGAACCAGACGCCCTTCGAGAATCGGTCCGCGTTCCAATCGTGGCCGCCGTTGGCGACGATCTCGGCGTCCGGGACATAGCGGCGGATCGCGTCGGTGACGGCGTCGCGGTCGTTCGGGTCGATCGGCGGCGCGGCACCGAAGCCGACGAGGAGCTGCTCCCCGTCGGCGCCCACGTCGCCCATCGAGAACAGTGCCTGGAGCGGTGCGCCCCAGCCGATCCCGGCCAACCCGTCGGGGACGTGCCGCGCGACCGCGAGCACCTTCGACGAGCGCCCGGCGTGGCCGTGCTCCGCCGCGCCCGCCTTGCCGCCGGCCATCGGCGGATCGAACGCGACGTCGCGCCACACGTTCAGCGGCAGCGCCACGATCGCCGCGTGCCCGGCCAGGCGTCCGCCGCCATCGAGGCGGACGGTCACCCCACCGTCGCCGTCCTCGATCGCGGTCACGATGTGCCTGAGCCGGACATCGAGGCCGTCGGCGAGCGCATCGACCAGCCGCCGCGTCCCACCCACGAACGACACGCCGATCTCCGACCAGCCGGCATCGATCGCGTAGCCGTTGTCGACCGCGTCGAGGACGAGCGGCAGGAAGGCCAGCGTCGAGGGATCGGCGCCGCCCATGGCGGCCGCGAAGGCCAGCAACCCGTCTCGGGAGGCGGTCGGGACCGTCTGCCGAGCGAGCCAGTCGGTGACCGAGACATCCAGGTCGGCCAGCCGCTCCGGCGCCGTGTCGCGCGGACCAGCGGCGAGACGGCGCCCGATGTCGGCGAAGGCGTCGTCGAATGCCGCGAACGCGTCACGGAGGCCGGCGTCGGCGCTCGCGCTTTCGTGCCGCCGGCCGCCGGAGAAGAAGATCCCGATGCCCGGCTCGCGGTACGTGCGCATCGCGAGGCCGTAGCGCTCGATCTCGGCGGCGACCGCCGGCTGGCTCTCCGGATGGACCCAGGTGCCGCCGAACTCGACCTCGACGATCGGTGCCCGGCAGCGTCGTCGTCCAGACCCGCCCACCCATCCGGTCGCGGGCCTCGAGGACGATGACGCGCCGCCCGGCCTCGGTCAGGTCGCGGGCCGCGACGAGGCCGGCGAGCCCGCCACCCACGACCAGCACATCGGCATCCGGCACGATCGACTCCGCTGCGTGTCGGCTACCGTTGCCGACGTGCGCAGTATCTATCGGGCGCCCTGGCGGATCGATGTCGAGGTCCGGCCCGCGGTCCGGGTGCCGGCATCGGTCGCGTCGCTCGGCCGGGCCGTGGCGGCGGCCCTCGACGCGGAGCGCGACGCCGGCGCCGCGACCGCTCCCGCGTCGATCGGGCTGATCCTGACCGACGACGCCGAGCTCGCCTCGCTCAACGCCACGTACATGGGCAAGACCGGCCCGACCGACGTGCTCTCGTTCCCGCTCGATCCGTCGCCCGCGTTTCCGCTCCCTCCCGGTCGGCGACCGCACCTCGGCGACATCGTGGTCTCGGTCGAGCGAGCCATCGAGCAGGCCGAGACCGGCCGCGGCGGCCAGACCGGCGACGTCCGTTGGTCGCCCGCCGACGAGCTCCGGCTGCTCGTGACCCACGGCGCGCTCCACATCTGCGGCTGGGACCACGCCGAACCGGCGGACGAGGCCGCGATGCGCGCCCTCGAGCGGCGCCTCCTCGCCGGCTGACTCCTAGCCTGTCGCCGCCACCGGCATCGCGCCGATGGCATCGTCGCCGAGCGAGGCGTAGAGCTCCTCCTCCTGGGCCATGTGGAGTCGCAGGATCGCGTCGAGGCCATAGAGGAGGCGACGAAGGTCAGTTCGATCGTCCGCGGTCGGTGCGTCCTCCGGCAGATCCCGGACGAGGCGGTCGAAGTGCCGGATGAGGCGGAAGATCTCCGTGTGCGTGTGGTGGAGCGCCGCCGTCATCTCGTCGGAACCGGCCGCCGCGGCGAGCATCGGGTAGACCTCGCGGTCCTCTTCGATCTCGTGCGGCACCAGGTCCTCGACGAGGAAACGTCGCGTTTCGCGGAGCTCGGCAAGCGCGACAGGCCCGGGCACAGCATCCAGCCGATCCGCGGTCGACCGGATGGCGGCGAGCGGCGAGGCCATCTCACGGTGCTTGGACGCCAGGCGGGGCCCCGTCTCCGTCCAGCCTGGGACCCGGATCGGCGCCGGGACGCCGCCGCGTACGGCGCGTAGGGCGTTGAGGATCACAGCGACATCGATGGCTTCCTGGAGGATAGCCCCGGCGACGACGGGGAGCAGTCCGAACGCGGCCGCGACCATCGCCGCGATCGACATCCCCATGCCGGCCACGACACTTTCCATGGCGATCCGTCGGGAGTGCCGCGCGATCCCGACCACATCGGCAAGCCGGTCGAGGCGGTCGACCGTGATCACCACGTCGGCCGCCTCGGAGGACGCCGTCGCCCCGCGCGCACCCATCGCGACCCCGACATCCGCCGCCGCGAGGGCGGGTGCGTCGTTGATCCCGTCGCCGACCATGACCACGACGGCATCCGTCTCGGCGCGCTCCGCCCGCACCGTTTCGACCTTCTCGGACGGCGTGCGCTCGGCGAGGACGGCATCGACCCCGATCGCGGAGCCGACGATCTCGGCGACGGAGCCGTGGTCGCCGGTCACCATCACGATCCGGGTGAAACCCGTCCGCCGCAGCGCGCGGATCGCCCGCGGCGTCTCCGGCCGGATGGGATCGTCGAGGACGAGAGCACCGGCCACGATGCCGTCGAGGGCGACGAACACGTTCGTCGTGCCCTCGACCATCGACCGGCGACGGAGGTCGCGGGCCCAGGCGGGCAGCGCTCCACCGCCGCTCACATGGTCGCTCGACCCGACCGAAACCTGGTGCCCCTCGAGCCAGCCCACGACCCCGGCGCCGGGCGTCTCCGCGACATCGGTCGGCATCGCCAGCTCGAGCCCGCGCTGTCGGGCCGAATGCACGATCGCGCCGGCGAGCACGTGCGGGGAGAGTTGTTCGACCGAGGCCGCGGCTCGGAGGATCGCGTCCCCATCGACCTCGCCGCCCGTCTCGACCGCGGTCAGGACCGGCCGGCCCGCCGTCAGTGTCCCGGTCTTGTCGAAGAGGATGATGCGCGCACGCCCGAGCGTCTCGAGCGGACCGCCGCCCTTGACGATGACGCCGCGCCGCGCCGCGCGCGAGATCCCCGCGACGATGGCGATCGGCGCGGCGAGCAGGAGCGGGCACGGTGTCGCGACCACGAGCACCGCAAGGGCCCGGACGGGGTCGCCGCTGGCCCACCACGCCACCCCCGCGATCGCAAGCGTCAAGGGGATGAAAAGCACCGCATAGCGATCGGCGAGCCGCACGAACGGTGCCTTCGAAGCTTGCGCCGCCTCGACGAGCCGGACGATGCCCGCGTACGTGCTCTCCGCGGCCGTCGCGATGGCACGGATGTCGAACGGCCCGCCCGCGTTCACGACGCCGGACGAGACCGTCTCGCCCTCCTCCCGAGTGACGAGTCGCGATTCCCCGGTCAGCGCGGACTCATCGAGGACGGCCGACGCGCTCGCGACGTGGCCGTCGACCGGGACGACCTCCCCGGGCTTGACGAGAAGCCGGTCACCGGGGGCGATCGCGTCGAGCGCGACCGTCTCGAGCGCCCCATCGATGTATCGCTCGGCGGTTCGCGGCGCACGGCCGAGCAGGGCCGAGAGTTCGCGGTGGGCACGCCCGTCGGCGTACCGCTCGAGCGCCTCCCCGGTGGCCAGCATCACCGCGATGACCGAGGCGGCGAAGAACTCGCCGAGGAGCAGCGCCCCCGTGATCGCCAGGATCGCGACGACGTCCACCCCCATCCGTCCGGCGAGGAGCTCACGAACGATCGACCACGCAAGCCGAACCGCGACGATGACGGACGGGACGGACCACGCGACGACCGCGAGCTCGTGCTGGCCGGCCCAGGTGAGGACGAGCCCGAGGACGAGTCCGATGATGGTGAGCGGCAGGAGGATGCGCTCGAAGAGCGCTCCAGCACGACGGAGTGTGATCATCGTCCCCCGAGTCTCTCGGTTGGCGGTGGTGACGCGACAGTGCCGGATGGACGGGCTACGCGTACCATTCCGTCCAATGCCCCGGGCCGGCGGTCCGGGGCTCGTCGGCGTGTCGTGGAGGTGACGTGAAGGTCGTCGTGGGTCTGGGGAATCCGGGGTCCCAATACGCCGGGACGCGCCACAACGTGGGCTGGCTGGTCATGGACCGGCTGGCCGAACGTGCCGGCTGGTCGGGCAAGGGCCGCCAGCGCGACGCGTCGAACGTCGTCATGGGTCGCTTCCGGGGACTCGACCTCACGCTCGTCAAGCCGCTCACCTACATGAACGACTCGGGGCTCGCGGTGCGCAAGGTGCTGGCGCGCGAGCACGCGCCGCTCGGCGACCTCCTCGTGGTGGCCGACGACTTCGCGCTGCCGTTCGGCAAGCTGCGGTTCCGCGAGGGCGGTGGCGCCGGCGGCCACAACGGCCTGCGGTCGATCATCGACGAGCTCGGCACCGAGAAGTTCAGCCGGCTCCGCGTTGGCATCGGCGAGCCCGACCGCCACGCCGTCGACCACGTCCTCTCGAAGTTCGAGCCGGACGAGCGGCAGCGCCTCGACGAGCTGCTCGATGCGGTCGCGGACGGCGTCGAGGCGTGGGCGCGCGACGGCACGAACAAGGCCGCGAACCGGTACAACACCTTCGAGCTGCGACCAGCGGATGCGTCACGCCTGGCCGCGCCCGGCGAGGTCGACGGACCGCCCGATGACGCCGGCATCCGGCGGACCAAGACGGGCTGGCGCAAGGTCCTCGGTGGCAAGGGCCACGCCGGTGACGCGGATGCCTGAGTCGACGACGCCGCCCATGCGCGGCCGGCGCGGCCGCGATCGCCGGATCGCCGAGCGCGTCGCGGCCGACTTCGCGGCGCGGCACGCCCCGCCGACCGCGCGAGGACGAGGCCGATTTTGACGTCGCCGAGGTTGACGCCGAGGTTGCCGACGCGCGCGCAGCCGAGAGCGCCGAGGGCGCCGAGGGAGCCGAGACCGCCGAAGAAGCCGGCCCCGAACGAGCGCGCCGGGCGCCGACCACGCGCCGCCCGCGAGCCGAACCTGCCGCGACGGACGCGCGCGGCTCGAACCGCCACAAGCTGCCCGACCTGGCCTCGCTGCCGCCGCTCCTGGCCGCGACCGGGACGTTCGCGAGCCTGCGTGAGCGGCTGGCCGCCCCGCCCGTTGCCGACGGTGCCCGCCGGGTCGGCCGGCACGCCGGCCTCGTCGCCGTCCCGCACGGCGCGAAGTCGTACCTCGCGGCCGCGCTCGCCTCAGCGGCGACCGGCGAGCGCCTCGTCTGGGTCGCGCGCGACTCGGAGATCGCCGACCGCGTCGCGGAGGAACTCGGCGCCTGGCTCGGCGACCCGGACGCTGTCGTCACGCTCGAACCGCGCACAGCGCTGGCCTATGAGCGCAGCGAGCTCGTCGCGGACGAGACCGCGGCCCGGGTCGCGGCCCTCGCCGCGTGGCGGAGCGGACGCGCCCGCGTCCTGATCGCGGGCGTCCAGGCGCTGCTCCAGCACACGATCGCTCCGGACGACCTCCCGGCGAGCCCGCGCGTCATCAAGCGCGGCGCCCGGCTCGACCAGTCGGTGCTCCTGCGCGACCTCTTCGACCTCGGCTACGTGCCGGTCACCGAGGTGGCCGGTCGCGGCGAGTTCGCGCGGCGCGGCGGCATCGTCGACGTCTTCCCGCCGTCCCGCCTCCTGCCCATCCGGATCGAGTTCTTCGGCGACGAGATCGACTCGCTCCGCGCCTTCGATCCGACCGACCAGCGGGCGATCGGCCCGGTCGATGAGGCCGTTCTCCTCCCCGCGTCGGAGTTCCTGCTGCCGGCCGGCGGCACGGCGGTGATCCGCGAGCGGCTCGGCAAGAGCGCCGGGCGCCTCCCCGAGCGCCTGGCCACGGACCTCGCCCGCTTCGAAGGCGCCGCCGATGAGCTGCGCGCCCCGACGACCCCGAGCGCCGCCGCCGCCCATGCCGCGACCTCGGGGCACGCCGCGACCGCCGGCTCGCACGCCACATCCGGCGACACCCGCGCGATGTCCATCGGCGACGCCGCCGAGGTCTGGGCGGCCCAACTCGCCCCCGCGACCGGGCTCGATCACATCGACCCCGGCACGCTGCTGCTGATCGACGAGCCCGGCGACGTCGCCGAGGCTGCGGCGTTCCTGTGGCGCCAGGCCGACGAGCGGCGCGCGGAGCTCATCGAGTCGGGCGAGCTGCCCAAGGACTGGCCGTCGACCTACCTCCCGCCGCGCGACTGGAAGGGCCGCCTCGTCACGTCGCGGACGCTGGAGCTGACCTGGGAGTCGGAGCCGGCCGAGGACGCCGCGATGGCCCGGGGCGGCCTTTCGTCGGGCGACCTCTTCGGCTGGCGCGAACCGCTGCTGCCGTTCGGCCGCGCGGCCGGCGTCGTCGACGCGGTCGAGGGCTGGCGGGCGGAGGACGCCCGCATCGTCATGGCTTCCGACCAGGCGCCGCGCCTCGCGGACCTGCTCGGGGAGGCCGGGCACGCCGTCGCCGTCGTGGAGCGGATCGCCGAACCGCCACCGCCCGGCGCGATCGCCCTGGTCGGCCGCAGCCTCAACGGCGGGTTCACCGGCGGCCCGGACGGCGTCACGTTCGTCACGGACCGCGAGCTGTTCGGGACGGTCCGCGTCCGTCGCCCGAAGGCGCTTCGCCGGGTCGTCCCGCGCGACATCCTCGAGCGCCTGACGCCCGGCGATCTCGTCGTCCACATCGATCACGGCGTCGCTCGCTACGAGCGGATGCTCCGCCGCGGCGGGGTGGGGGAGGACCGCGACTACCTCGAGCTCTCGTTCGCCGGCGGCGACCGCATCTTCGTCCCCGTCGAGCAGATCGCCCGGGTCACGCGCTACTCGGGCGGCGATCGCCCGGCCCTCTCGAAGCTCGGCGGCGCCGAGTGGCTGCGCGCGAAGCAGCGCGTCTCGAAGGCCGTCGCCGAGCTCGCCGAGGACCTCCTTGTCCTGTACGCCGCCCGGGCCGAGGCGCAGGGGTTCGCCTTCTCGCGGGACTCGCCCTGGCAGTCCGAGATGGAGGCGAGCTTCCCGTACGAGGAGACCATCGACCAGCTGCGCGCCACCGCCGAGGCCAAGGCCGACATGGAGGCGCGCCAGCCGATGGACCGGCTCGTCGTCGGCGACGTCGGCTACGGCAAGACCGAGGTCGCGTTGCGGGCCGCGTTCAAGGCGACCCAGGACGACAAACAGGTCGCGGTCCTCGTCCCGACGACGGTCCTCGCCGCCCAGCACCAGGCGACGTTCAGCCAGCGGTTCGCGGCCTTCCCGCTCGAGGTCCGGCTGATGTCGCGGTTCGTGTCGGCGAAGGACCAGGCGGCGACGCTGGACGGGCTGGTCGACGGAAGCGTGGACGTCGTCATCGGGACGCATCGCCTGCTCTCGAAGGACGTCAAGTTCAAGGACCTCGGGCTCGTCGTCGTCGACGAGGAGCAGCGGTTCGGGGTGGCCGCCAAGGAACGGCTCAAGCAGCTCCGCCGCGAGGTGGACGTGCTGACCCTGTCGGCGACGCCGATCCCGCGGACGCTGAACCTGGCCCTCGCCGGCATCCGCGACCTGAGCGTCATCGAGACGCCGCCCGAGGACCGGCTGCCGATCCAGACTCGCGTCGCCGAGGCGTCGGCGGGGCTCGTGCGCGACGCGATCCTGCGCGAGCTCGACCGCGGCGGCCAGGTCTTCTACGTCCACAACCGCGTCGAGACCATCGAGGCGCAGGCGGAGCAGCTCCGGCGGATGCTCCCCGACGCCCGGTTCGTCGTCGGGCACGGCCAGATGGCCGAGGGCGCGCTCGAGAAGGTGATGCTCACGTTCGCCGACGGCGACGCCGACGTCCTCGTCTGCACGACGATCATCGAATCCGGGCTCGACATCCCCAACGCGAACACGATCGTCATCGATCGCGCGGACACGCTCGGGCTGGCGCAGCTCTACCAGCTGCGCGGGCGGGTCGGGCGCTCGTCGCGGCGCGCCTACGCGTACCTGCTCTACCGCCGGCGCGAGCGGCTCTCCGACGAGGCGCGCAAGCGGCTCCAGGCGATCTTCAACGCCTCGGAGCTCGGCGCCGGGTTCCAGATCGCGCTGTCCGACCTCGAGATCCGCGGGGCCGGCAACATCCTCGGTGCCGAGCAGTCCGGGCACATGGCGGCGGTCGGGTTCGACCTGTACTCGCGGATGCTCGCCGAGGCGGTGGAGACCCAGAAGGCGTCGCGCGAGGGCCGCGCCCCGCTCATCGAGGCGCCGCAGGCCGTGGTCGATATCCCGCTTGAGGCTCGGCTTCCGGACGACTACGTCCCCGACGAGGCGCAGAAGCTCGAGCTGTATCGGCGGCTCGCTCGGGCGCGAACGGCTGGGGATCTTGCCTCATTCCGCCAGGACATCACGGACCGGTTCGGGCCGATGCCCGCGCCGGTCGTCCGGCTGGTCGAGGTGGCCGAGTTGCGGCTCATGGCGGAGGGCGCCGGCATCGCGTCGATCTCGCGCGAGGAAGGCTGGATGGTCTTCCGGTTCGGCGCGGCGATGTCGCGCGCGACCGCGATGCGGCTGCTCTCGGGCGGCGGCCTTCCCGGCGTCCGCCCGGCCGACATCGTGTTCGCCTCGAACCAGGTCCGCATCCGCGTCCCGCGCCCGCCGGCCACGCCGTGGGGCCTGACCCAGGCGGTCATCGCCCGCCTGACCGCGGATCCGGGCGTCGTTGGGGAGGTCACCGGCCCAGTCGAGGTCACGCGCCCCGATCGATGATGGCTTGGCGCCCCGTTCAGCCACCCGGTGGGTGGACCAGCGTCTGAGCGGCTCGGCACCGACCCGCAACGGCCGGCAACCGACCCCCAAACGCCCGTTGGGTCACCCCGTGGGTGAACCAGCGTTCGAGCGGCTCAGGACGCACCTCGAGCCGCCGGCATCAGGCGCTCAGCCGCCCGTTGGGTCACCCGGTGGCGCCACCAGAGATCGAACGGCCCGGCACCGCCCTTCGTTCGCCCGTTCACCCACCCGGTGGTCGAGAACGCTACCCGGGTTGGACTCTCGAACGCCGGCACTGGGCCGACGACCCCGCCAACGCGTCGAGCGTTGTGCCACGATCGGGGACATGCAACCGTTCCAGTTCCTCGCCGACGCGCGCGATCCCATGCCCGGGCGCGAGCTCGCCGACCTCGCGCGGCGAGCCGAGGGCATGGGCTTCCACGCCCTGGTCATCCCCGATCACCTGATCGAGCAGTTGTCGCCGGTCCCGGCCATGGCCACGATCGCGGCGGCCACGACGACCCTCCGGATCAGCGCCTTCGTGATGAACAACGACCTGCGGCATCCGGCTGTCGTCGCCCAGGACCTGGCCAGCCTCGACGTGCTCTCGGACGGTCGCCTCGATGTCGCCATCGGCGCCGGCTGGAACCGGCCCGAGTACGACGCGATCGGCATCCCGTTCGAGCCCACCGCGATCCGCCAGGCGCGGCTGGAGGAGGCCATCGCCGTCCTCAAGGGATGTTTCGCGGAGGGTCCGTTCAGCTTTGCCGGCGAGCACTACACGATCACCGACTACGACGCCCAGCCGAAGCCGGTCCAGCGACCGCACCCGCCGTTCATGATCGGCGGCGGCGGGCGACGGACGCTCGAGCTCGCTGCCCGCGAGGCCGACATCATCGGGCTTGCACCGCGCATCTTCAGCGGCCAGCGACCGGATCCGCAGAGCCTCACCTTCGAAGCCACAGCGGAGAAGATCGACTGGGTCCGGTCCGCCGCCGGCGACCGCTTCGCCGACCTCACGCTGAACGTCTACCCGTCCGCGTGGCCGATCACCGTGACCGACGATCTGCACGGCGAGGCCCGACGGGTCGCTGAGTACCTGAAGGGCCTGACCGGGATCGAGCTGACCGAGGCGGAGGTCATCGAGGCGCCGCAGCTCTACATCGGCTCGATCGATCGCTTCGTCGAGAAGTTCGAGTCGTTGCGCGAGCGGCTCGGCATCACCTCGATCATGCTCGGCCGGGTCGACGAGCTCGCCCCAGTCGTCGAGCGGCTCGCCGGGACCTGACCGGCGCGATCATCTCCGATACCGAGACGAGGAACGCGCCGGTCCGGCCGTCCACGATGACGAGCTTGGCCGTGCGTCCGGTCGGGCACACCGAGCCGCCGGTCGGCGTGTTCACGCAGCCTCCCGGAAACGAGCCGTGGAGCATGACCGCCCAGACGAGCCGGTCGCGAGGCTCGTCCGGGAGCGTGGTCGCGTCGACGAATCGATCGAGCGGGCCCGACTCGACCCACTCGACGCTCGCCACGGACGCCCCGACACCGGCATTGGCGAGGGCGACCCGCGCTGCCTCCTCCCGGGAGATCTGGCTCGTGCAGGCGACGACAGTCAGGCCCAGGACAGCGAGGATCAGGAAGGCAACGGCGGTCGACCGGCGCCACATGTGGCCGATCGTGCCAGATGTAG
>CAWFNQ010000002.1:0-818622 GCA_963817245.1 uncultured Chloroflexia bacterium | reverse complement strand
GGCGCGCTGCGTTCATGCAAAGACACGTCGTTGCTCCTCCTCAGATTCGTTCGACTTCGTTGAGACGACTCAGCCCCCCCCCGCGGCGACATTTCGAAGGAGCTCGTATCGGTGATGCCTTACCGATAGGAGCGGCCGAGGTACGCGGGTCCCTCCACATAGCGATGCCCAGCAAATTCAGCATACATCAGACATCATGTGTATTGCACGCCCCTGTGCTGTGCCCAGCATCCTGAGACGAGCACGTTCCAGGGGTCCGCGATGGGTGACTACCGGAGCGAGGCCATCTGGGCGCGCGCGGAGGGGCGAAGTCCCCACGCATGGCGGCGCGTCGCTCATCCGGTTACCGCGCGGATCGAGACGGTCGTGCTCGAGATGCCGTCGTCCAACGGCCCGTGCGGTGTAGCGACGGGCCTCTTAGTCAATGACCTGCGCTCGTTGGCTGGGGGCGAAGCTATCCGCTGATCCGATGGCCGGCGCTTCGCTGGCGCTCTCGTTGCAGCCCGAGCGGGCCGAACTCGTTGGACAGCAGGCAGACGTCGTCCGCACGCTCCTCGATGGTCATCACTCGCGTCTGGCCCACACGGACACAGCGGAGGCGCGCAAGAAACGACGCCAGAGAACAGAGACCGGGACATTAAGGTGCTTTGGTCGGGGCGAGAGGATTGGAACCTGCCGGTCCCACACCGCGGATCGTGCTGCCCGAGTGGATCGCCGACGCGCTCCGAGCCCAGGCTTGAAGTCCCGTAACGCGGGGCATAGGAGTAGCGCCACCGCCTCGCGGGAGGAGGTCGCTGTCGATGTCGACATCGGAGGTTCGGGTCTTCGACCCAGTCGCATATAAGAGCACGACCCGCGAGCAATGGCAGACGACCGCCGAGGCGTGGCACCGGTGGGGGCCGACGCTGGAGGCTTGGCTTGGCCAAGCGACGCAGGCGATGCTCGACATGGCTGGCGTCAACGGCAGCGCTCGAGTCCTGGACGTCGCCGCGGGTGCGGGCGGGCAGACCATCGCGGCGGCCCAACGGGTCGGGCCGAGCGGGACCGTTCTCGCCACCGACATCTCCCCTGCGATCCTCGAATATGCCCAGGCAGAGGCCTCGACGGCCGGACTGTCGAACGTGACGACCCGAGTGATGGACGGCGAGGACCTCGAGGTGGAGCCCGGATCGTTCGATGCCGTGATCTCGCGCCTCGGACTGACCTACTTCCCCGACCAGCAAAAGGCACTCGGGAACATGCGCCGCGCATTGCGCGACGGCGGACGGGTCGCGGCCATCGTCTACTCGACGCCCGAACGCAATCAGTTCAACTCGATCCCGATGTCGATCATGAGGCGACGTGCTGCGCTACCGCCGCTGCTCCCAGGACAGCCCGGGCCATTCAGCCTCGGCGCGCCGGGCGTGGTCGCGGCCGCCTTCGAGACCGCCGGCTTTCACGACGTCGAGACCCGCCTGGTCGACGCGCCACTTCGGCTGACGTCGGCCGCCGAGTGTGTTCGATTCGAACGGGAGTCGTTCGGAGCGCTGCGCCAGATGCTCTCCGGCTTGTCCGAGTCCGAACGCAACGAGGCCTGGGTCGAAACCGAAACGGCTTTGGCCACGTTCCAGGGTCCGGACGGTTTCGTCGGGCCGTGCCAGCTGGTTGTCGCCGCAGGGATCCGGTAGCTCGACAACGGTCGGCGGTTCTAGCCCGATCGTGTCCGCGATCCTTGCCCAGATCGACGTCCTTGGGTTCGAACGCCTGGAGTACGAGCTCAGCTCCCACCGCCGTGTTGATCCGTCCCGACGGATATGTGGCGTGGGTGGGAGACCCGGACCACCCGGGCTAGCCGACGCGCTAACCACTTGGTTCGGACCGCCTAGTGCGGCGTAGCGCACCCACTGCGAGGATCATTGTGTGAGGAGTTCCGGGAGCTCTCGGAGGCTTCAACCGGGACACTGAGGTGCGTCGGTGCGACTTGGTGCGGCGGGGAAACGCCCGTGGGGGCCGCGGTTAGCACAGAACCATAGAACGGATGTTCTGGTCGGGGCGAGAGGAGTCGGCCCCGCGGAACCTATCTCATCGGCAGGAGGGGGCGCGGTCGATTAGTCCGCGATGCGCGGGAAGGCGGCCCGCGTGTCGTCCGGGCCTGCGGCGCTTCGCCAGGGCCCGGTTGCGGGTGTCGGCGAGGGGGCGCAGGAGCCCAGAAGCCTTTGCTCGGCGGGCTTCAGCTCCGAGCGCGCTGGCTCGACCTCGTCCAGCACGGCGAGCAGGCGTGCGAGGTTCCTCAACGTCGCGATGAACGAGATCAGCCGTGAAGCGTCGGCCGGTAGATGAGCTCCTGGGTGTGGCCGTCGAGTGTCCGGCTCTCGATCAACTCGAGGTCGAAGTCGGCCGCACTCTCGAAGATCGGGCGCGTTCCGGTCTGACCCGTGACCACGGGAAAGATGGTGACCTGCACGCGGTCGACCAAGCCGGCGGCCATGAGCGCTCGGTTCATCGACAGGCTGCCGTGCGACCGCAGCGGCACCGTCGACTCCTCCTTGAGCCGGGCGACCACGGCGACGGCGTCGCCGCGTACCAGGGTCGCGTCGGGCCAATCGAGGGCTCCTTCGAGCGTCGTCGAGACCACTGTGGTCGGCAGGTTCCTCATCGCGCCGTTGACCGGGTCGACGTCCTTCATGAACCCGGTCTGCGGGCCGATGGACTGCATGAACATCCGCATGGTGTTCGCGCCGAGGACCAGGCGCTGCGGCTCGCGATAGAGGGCGAGGCGGCGGTCGAGGAACTCCGCTCCCTGCTTGCCCCAGTAGCCGCCCCAATCACCTTCGGGACCGTACGAGCCGTAGCCGTCGAGGGTGGAGTAGACGTCGAAGGTGTAGAGAGCGGTCACGTTGGTCTCCTCGCGTTACGGTTTGATCAGTGTGATCTTTGAGACTGGAAGCGACTCCGAACTCCTCGTCACTTGCCGTGTTGACCTGCGATGCCGGCGCCTCCGCGGAGACGTCTAGGATGCCGTGGGCAAAATCACCTACGCTTCCACGAGCGGGGGCCGGGCGAATGCCGGCGGATCCGTGACACCCTGGAGAGGCACCTGTGACCGAGCGCTTCGTGACGCGGGGGTTCGTCGGCCGTAGCGGCCAGCAAGGCTCCGGGCAGGCCGACGCTGCATCGCGGACCCCGCCCGGTCAGTACATGACGACGGACTTCCCCGTGCTCTCGGCCGGTCCGACCCCGCTGACGCCGCTGGACCGCTGGTCGTTCTCCATCGAGGGACTCGTTCGCGAGCGGGTCAGCTGGACGTGGGACGAGTTCCTCGCGCTCCCGAGCCGCGAATGGACGGTCGACATCAGCTGCGTGACGAAGTGGACGAAGCTCGACATGCATTGGCGCGGCGTCAGCGTCGACACGCTGTTCGAGCGTGTCGATCTCGACGCCAGCGCCGCGTTCGCGATCGGCTGGTCGGATGGCGGCTACACCACGAACCTCCCCGTCGGGGACATCCTGAATGGGCAAGCCTTCGTCGCGTTCGAGTACGACGGCCGACCGCTGTCCCCGGAGCATGGCGGACCGGCGCGTCTCGTCGTTCCCGGCCGCTACTTCTGGAAGAGCGCGAAGTGGGTCCGTGGCTTGCGCATCCAGTCGCGCGACGAGCCCGGTTTCTGGGAGTCCCTCGGCTACCACAACCGCGGCGACCAGTGGCTCGAAGAACGCTACAGCGGCGATTAGGCACCCGCGACCATGGCCGGCCCAATCTCCTGGCAACTCGCGACCGTGACCGCGATCCGCGACGAGACGCCCACGGTCCGCTCGCTCACGCTCGGCGTCCCCGCCTGGGGCGGACATCGTCCTGGCCAGCACCTCGACCTGCGTCTCACCGCCGCGGACGGCTATAGCGTCGAGCGGAGCTATTCGATCGCGTCCGAGCCGGAGCGAGCCGACGAGATCGAGATCACGGTCGAGCGCATCGACGATGGCGAGGTTTCGCCCTTCCTCGATGACATCGTCGTTGTCGGCGACCGGATCGAAGTGCGCGGTCCGATCGGTGGCTACTTCGTCTGGGAGGCAGCTCTGGGCGGGCCCCTGCTGTTGGTCGCCGGAGGGTCGGGCGTCGTGCCGCTGATGGCGATGTTGCGTCATCGGTCACGGGTTGCATCGCGGGTCCCGACACGCCTGCTGTTCAGCTCGCGTCACCCCGAGGAGATCATCTACCGCGAGGAACTCGACGGCCTGGCGTCGAACGCGGACGGGCTCGAGGTCTTCCACACGCTGACGCGGTCCCAGCCACCGGGCTGGTCGGGCTTCAGCCGACGCATCGACGAGCGCATGCTCGCGGAGGTGCTCGAGCCACTCGGTATCTCCGCACACGCCTACTTGTGCGGACCAACATCGCTCGTCGAGACGGCTGCGAACGCGCTCGTCCGTCTCGGCCTGCCGCCTGATCGTGTCCGGACCGAACGATTCGGCCCAAGCGGCACCTAGGCGAAGGAGGACCAGTCGATGAGCGACGATCCAAGCGGGGACCAGGTCCTTGACGACGTCCTCGACGGGAACGCCGCGGCGGGGCGGCTCAGCGCCCTGTTCGGCGCCGACATGACAGTCGTCCCCGGCAAGTGCGTCCATTGCGGGGCGGTGCACATGATGGCCGAGATGCGAGCCTACGTCCGGGCCCCGGGGACCGTGCTGCGGTGCCCGATCTGCGACGGGGTCATCCTCCGCATCGTCGAGACCGACCAGGCGACCTACGTCGATGCGAGCGGCATGGCATACCTGCGCTTCGAGCGCCGGTGAGTCTGGCCGTCATCGGTCTTGTGGCCGTGAACGTGGGCACGCCCACACTCCTTGGCGAGATGAAGGGCGAGAGGGTCTGGAGCGGGATCCGCAAGCAGGCGGTCGCCGGGGAAGGGCGGCTGTGGCTTTCCTGGCTCAATCTCGCTGGCGACGGCCAGGCCGACCTCGACGTCCATGGTGGGCCCGACAAGGCTGTCTATGCGTACCCCTCCGATCACCTCGCGGCCTGGGCGGATGAACTCGGCGGACTGCCCGGCAACGCTCCATTCGGGGAGAACTTGAGCACGCTCGGGGTCCTGGAGCGGGATGTTGGCATCGGTGACGTCTGGCAGTGGGGCACGGCGACGCTCCAGGTGACGCAGCCCCGCTGGCCGTGCTTCAAGCTCGACATGTTCACGGGTCGCGACGACGTCGGTTCCCGGATGCGATCGTCCGGGCGAACAGGCTGGTACCTCCGGGTTCTCGAACCCGGCGACGTGCCCGTAGGCGGCCCGATCGACGTGGCACAACAGGACCGCGCCGACATCACCGTCCTCGACGCCCACCTTGCGATGCTCGACCGCCACGCCTCGCCGGAACGTCTCCGCGAGGTGGCGGAGCATCCGGCCCTGGCCGAGCAGTGGCGAGCACCGCTGCTTCGACGCCTCGAGTACCTCGCCGCTCGATGACCAAGTCGGAGCGATGACGAATCCAGATCTCCCCGCCGCTGGATCTACCCCGACTTGACCTGGCAGTGACCGTCACGTCTTCGCTGATCGAGCGACTGTCCCGTCGACCCCGACGACGACACCCAGACGCCGTCCGACTTGTCAGCGCGGGATGCGACGATCCTCAGCGGGAGGCGATCTGGATCACAAACCCGCAGATTGCCACGATCACGATGACAGCCACGATGAGGTACGTGATCCAATCCCGCTCGCCTGACGGTTCGGGGTCCGGAACGGGACGCTCAGGCGGCGCGGACATCGCGCCGAACGAATCCCGCGACGGCCAGCGCCACAAGGGCAATGACGGGGACGATCAGCGCCACGTAGCGCCATGGCTCGGCCCCGTTCACGAGCGGATCTCCGCCGAGCGCCCATTTCCAGGGCGACAGGTTGCTCACGGGCTTCAGCGGATCGCTCAAGGGAAAGAGCGCCGCGATGAGGTAGCCGCCAACGGCGGCCGCGATCCCGATCGCGAGGACAAGCGACGGGCGCGGCACCCACCCGGCGACAGCTAGGGCCAGCGTGCCGAACAGCAGCGCGAGAAACCCGCAGAGCACCACCGTCGAGACGACCCGCATCGTGTCGATCTCCAGGCTCACCACGGCGTCGCTGGCAAGTTGGACGAGCAGGATGAACACGGTCATGACAACGAGCCATGCGAGCAGGGCGACCGTGCGGCCAAGAAACACGGACTGGCGCGTGACCGGCTGACTGAGGTAGGTCTCCATCCTGCCGGCGTCCTCCTCGCCCGCCGTCAGGCCGTTCGCCGCAGCCACCGCGGCCACGGCGAGGAGCAGCGGCACGATGAACTCGTACAGGTTGCCCCGAAGGAACCCGGCTGGGGTCCCGAAACCCGCCAGCCCGAATGCGTCGACGATCCCCGACGGCAGCTGGTCGATGGCCTCGCTGATACCCGAGGTTCCGCGGAACGCCGGCCAGAAGGCGACCGTCACCGCGACAAGCGACCCGAGCCCGATCCCCCAGCCAAGTAGCGACCGTCGCATCTGACGGAGGGGTCCGAGGACGAGTTCGAGGCCGGTCGCGTTCATGATCGGTCTCCGTACATCTCCAGGAAGGCGTCCTCGAGGTTGGGCTCCTCCACGACGAGACTCGCAACCCGATGTTGAGCCAGGACCGCGAGGACCGGGTCGATCGGGCCCGACAGAGTCGCCGCCAACCGTCTGCCATCGACCACCGCGCCCTCAAGCCCAGGGATCGCGTGCAGCTCGGCGCCATCAACGTCGTCCGCGAACCAGACCTCGATCCGCTGGCGTGCCCGACCGCGCAGCTCGTCGACGGTCCCCTGGGTCACGATCCGTCCGGCGCGAAGGACGGCGACGCGATCGGCGGCTCGCTGGACCTCGCTCAGGACATGAGATGACAGGAAGACCGTCGCGCCGGCTTCGCGCGCTTCCGCGACCATCCTGAGGAACTCGTGCTGCATGAGTGGATCGAGTCCGCTTGTCGGCTCATCGAGGATCAAGAGGTCGGGCCTCGGCGCAAAGGCCAGCAGCAGGGCGACCTTGCGCCGGTTGCCCGATGAGAGGTCACGTGTCGGACGGTCGAGTTCGATCTGCAGGCGATCGGCGATCGACGCGACCCGCGTCGTGTCCAGGCCGTCGCGGAGCCGGCCGACCGAGTCGACGAGCTGGCGTGAGGTCATCCGCTCGGGAAGCCGCAGCTCACCCGGAACGTAGCCGATCGAGCGCCGGATGTCGACGCCGGCGTGCCGTGGATCGTGCCCGAGGACTTCGATCGACCCGCTCGTCGGTCGGATGAGGTCGAGCAGGCACCGGATGGTGGTGCTCTTGCCGGCACCATTGGGCCCGACAAAGCCAAAGACCTCTCCGGGCCGAACGTCGAGGTCGATCCCACGAACCGCCTCGATCGAGCCGAAGTGCTTGACCAGCCCCTTGACTCGGATCGCCGGGCGGGAGGCGGCAGCGGTCCCATCCTGCCCGGCCACGGTCACGCTCACTCGCGCTCGGCGACCCAGGCGATGGCGGCGTCCCGCTCGGCGAGTGGGAACCGCTTGAACTTCCCGGGCACCATCCAGCCGAATGCAGTTGACAGATGGGCAACCCAGCCGAGATCACTCACGACGGCCGTTCGCTTCCACGACTTGGCGTGCGCGACGAGGCCCGCGTCGTCCCTCATCGCGCCGGGTGAATAGCCCGTGAATCGCTCGCCGAGGACAAGGACCAGGCGCACGTCCCCGCCTTCGGCTGCTCGTGTGATGGCGGGTATCAGGGTGCCTTCGTAGTCCGCAGCCTCGACGGTCCCCACGGCTTCGAATCCGATGGCGCCACTGGGGAGATCGGTGATGGGCTCGAACATCGCGCGTCCTCCTTCGTACGTTGACTCAATAGTAGCCACCTAGCAACCAACTCGTCTACACTGGCGTCAATGACAAACGACGACCTGGCGCAGGTTCTGGAGCAGATCACGGTGGGTGCCGTCGGCGTGACGACTCGGGCGCTGGCCGAGGCGACCCCGGGCTTCGAGATGACGTTCCCCCAGTGGAGGGCGCTCCTTATCCTCGGCGGCGAGCAGCACGGTGCACGGCTCAGCGAGGTCGCCGGGCGGGTCGGGGTCACGCTGCCCGCGACCGGGCGCCTGCTCCGGCGCCTCGAGCGGCGCGGTCTGCTCGCGTTGGAACCCGATCCGGATGACCGGCGTGCGACCCGCGCACGGCTCACCGCGGCCGGGCAGGCGACCCGGGACGCCATCCTGGCCTATCGCCGCCGGATGCTGACCGACGTCGCCCACGCTGTCACGTTGCCCCGAGATGGCGATCTCGCGAGCGGGCTCGCCGCGATCGCAGCCGAGCTGGGGCGACACGCGTGAACCCGGCGGTCTCGCGCCAACACGATGATCGGGTATTGACATCGGACCGACTCCAAGGTCTACGTTACACGACATGGCAGCGACACCCGAGACCGGCTTCCTTGTTCTCGCCGACCTGACCGGCTACACGGCGTACCTCTCCGGGAGCGAGATCGAGCACGCGCCGGCGATCGCTGGCGACCTCCTGGAGACGATCGTCGGCCGCCTCGAGCCGCCGTTCCGACTGGTCAAGTTCGAGGGTGACGCGGCGTTCCTGTTCGTCGAGGACGGGCGCGCGGACGGGTCCTTGCTGCTCGACGCGATCGAGGCGGCCTACCTCGCATTCCGGCGTCGACTTCGCAGCATCGACCAGGCGACCACCTGCGACTGCAACTCCTGTCGGCTGGCGCCGAGGCTCGACCTCAAGGTGTTCGTCCACCACGGGGCCTTCGTCTGGAGTCGCATCGCCGGGCGCGATGAGCTGGCCGGTTCTGATGTCATCGTCGCGCATCGATTGCTGAAGGGCACCGGCGCCGCCGAGGCGCGTGCCAACGGCTTCGCGCTGTTCACGGCCGCCGCCGTCGACGCTCTCGGCCTCGACGCCGGTGCCCTGCACCTCCGAGCCGGCTCGGAGGAGATCGAGCACCTCGGCCGGGTCGACACGTTCACCTTGGACCTCGAGGCACGCTGGCAGGACGAAAGCACCATCCGCCGGCTCGACATCGCCGACTCCGATCTCGCCTTCGACATCGAGGCATCCTTCGCCGCCGACCCATCGGTGATCTGGGCGCACCTGACGTCGCCCGCCCTCCGAACACGGTGGGAGGGACCGATCGCCATCCAGGAGACGTCGGCCAGTGGGCGCCGCGGCGTCGGCACGACGGCCCAGTGCGTGACCGGACGGCTGG
Source organism: uncultured Chloroflexia bacterium (assembly GCA_963817245.1). GTDB lineage: Bacteria > Chloroflexota > Limnocylindria > Limnocylindrales > CSP1-4 > SPCO01. The sequence goes on along the minus strand of CAWFNQ010000002.1, from coordinate 809,408 downwards.
CGACCCTCGAGGAGATCGTCGACTGGCAACCCTACGACCGCGTCGCGTGGCGCCTGGCCGTCCCGGGTGTCGGCCCAGTCGCGGCCACCGCGGACCTTGAGCCGAGCGAAAGCGGAACGCATCTCCGGCTTCGCTGGGCGTACGAAGGTGCTGTGGCCGCGGATGCCGCGGCAGTCCAGCGGATGCGAGGAGAGAAGGAGGCCGCGTATGCGCGCCTCGCTACGGTCGTCGCCGGCACGCTGCCGGTCGTCCAGCACGAGGAGGCTCGGCCATGAGCGCGTCCGTCGCCGAGCAGGTGATCGGGCGGTCTGCGCAGGACGTCTGGGCGTACGCCGCCGACATCGTCCGCCATGCGGAGTGGATGACCGTCACCGACGCGCGGATCGTGCAGGGAGATGGGACGCAGGTGGGGGCGCGTGGACGCGAACGCGTGCGATTCGGCCCGTTCGGGTGGGACGCCGAGTTCGAGGTGTCCGAGGCAGAGCCGGGGCGTCGGCTCGCCTGGAAATCTGTCCAAGGGGTCCCATTCGATTTCACGGTCACGCTGGACCTCGAGCCCATTGGCCCAGCGTCGGCCAAGGCGAGCTATGGCGCGGACATCCGGCTGCACGGCGTGTGGCGGCTGCTGTCTCCGATGGTGGCGATGGAGGCAAATGCCGGGCCGGCGCGCGAACTCTCGCGGCTCAAGGCGCAGGTCGAGGCGGCGCCGGCCTTGGCGCCGGCCACGTCATGACGGGCCTTGCCGAGTTCCCGATCAGTGCCCGGGCGGCAGCTGGCGATCTCGAGCGGGCGCGCCGTTGGTACGAAGACCGGCTCGGCCTCGTCCCTGAACACGAGGACCCGGGTGGCGCTTGGTACCGCTTCGCGGGCGAGACCTGGCTATACCTGTACATCATCGACCTGCGGCGTCTGGATCTCCCCCTTGAGGACGCCGCCAGGATCGCCGGCTGGTGTCACTCGGGGCACTGCGGGGATTCGACCGCCGAGCTACCGAGGATGATCGACGCGCGACGTACCGAGATCGCCGACCGGATCGCCGGCCTACACGCCCTTGACGCAAAGTTGGCTGGTCTTCAGGGGCACCTAGAGCGACCCCGCCGGTCGCTCGCCGTCATCGATGGTCCGTGCTGTGACGCGGCGGACGCTGTCGTCGGGGCTGCTGAGGGCGGCTGCGCGTGCTGTTCGAAGGAGCCCGCCGTCGCCAACTAGTGCGAGACGCGAAGTCCTAGATCTCTCCGTCATGGCCTCGGAGCCGTCAGCCCCACGATGACGTAGGTATGGTCGGGGCGAGAGGATTTGAACCTCCGACCTCATCGTCCCGAACGATGCGCGCTACCAAGCTGCGCCACGCCCCGACCGAGGGTGCCCGTTGTACAGGGCCTGCGGATGATAGCAGGGGTCCCCTGACCGGGCGAGGCGACGATCGCCCTCGCGAAGGCGCTCGCGCTTGACCGTCAAGGCCACGCGCCTCACGCGGCCTCGGCCGCCTGCCGCGAAACCGGATCGTCCCCGTCCGACGTATCGAGCGCCAAGGGACGGACGCACCCCTCGACCACGACATCGGCGCACTCCCCCGAGTGCCCGCAGGAGAAACGACATGACTTCCGACCACATCAGCCACGCCCGACGTTGGGGCGTCCTCCTCGCGGGGTTCGCGCTCGCAGCCTCGGCCTGCTCGTACGCGGGGTCCACCGGGGTCGTCACCGAGTCGGCGGTCGCACCCACGCCGGCGGCAACGGCGGCACCGGCGGCGGCTGGACCGTCGGCCTCGACCAGCGGCGGTGGCCGGTACAGCGGCGGCGACTACAGCTACGGCGGCGGGGCGGCTTCGCCGGCGGCGTCGGCAGCGGCAGCTTCGGCGGCCCCGTCCGCTGGAAACGGCGGCTCGGCGAATGCGTCCGAGGTCAAGGTCGCGAGCGGCGCTCGTCGGCAAGTTCCTGACCGGCGCGAACGGCATGACCCTGTACGTGTTCAAGAACGACTCGCCGGACAAGAGTGCCTGCTCGGGTGATTGCGCCGCGAACTGGCCGCCCTTCGTCGTCAGTGCCGCGAAGGATGTGACCGCCGGTGACGGCGTGACCGGCAAGCTCACGACCTTCAAGCGGGACGACGGGACGATGCAGGTCGCCTACAAGGGTGCGCCGCTGTACTACTTCGTGGGCGACCAGGCGGCCGGTGACACGAACGGCCAGGGCATCGAGGCGTTCGTCATCGCGGCGCCGTAGGCCTCGCGCCAGCCCGACCGCTCATCCCGCACGATCCGGCCGAGCGAGGGCCCGAGGGGAACGGCGCCCGCCCTACTCGGGGGCGGCCGCCGTCGGGGCCCCCTCGGTCCGGATCGGCAGCGTGGCGAGGGCCGCGAGCAGGAACGTGATCGTCATCAGGCCGAAGACGATCGGCACGCCCGTCGACTTCCCGGCCGTGTCGATGATCACGCCGTAGAGGGCCACCCACAGCGAGCCCACCCCGAACGCGAGCGTGAAGTAGAGCGCGTACGAGGCGTCACGGATGGACGGCGGGGCGATGTCCGCGAGCAGCGCCTGGAGCTGCGGGCTCTCCGCGAAGCTGAAGAGCCCCATCAGCAGGATCCCCGCCCACAGCCAGACGAGCGAGGAGCCGGCGAGCAGGAACACGACGAACCCGAGCGCCCCGCCGAGGTAGACCCCGACGATGAGCGGCTTACGCCCGATGCGGTCGGACGCCCAGCCGGCGATCAGCGGCATCGGCACCGAGAACACGATGAGCGCGCCGTACATCAAGCCCGCGGTCGCCGGGTCCAGGCCGATCACCTGCACGAGGTAGATCAGGACGAAGAGGTTCACCACGCCCAGTCCGCGCCCGCCGCCGCCAAGGATCGAGGTCAGGTACAACCACAACATGTCGCGATCACGCAGGATCCGCTTGAACGCCGTCCGCACCGTCCCACCGGCGACGGCGGCCGCCCGGTCCGCGCCCGACTCGCGGACGAGGAGCAGGATCGCGATGGCGATGGCGATGGCCGGCAGCCCGAACGTGATCGAGGCGCCGCGCCAGCCGACCGCTGCGATGAGCGGCACGCCGATGACCGCTACGACGACGGTCCCGACGTTCCCGCCCGCGATGTGGGCGCTGATCGCGAACCCGCGCCGCTCGGGCGGGAACTGCTCGGCGAGGAGACCGTTCCCGACCGGGTGCTGTGGGGAACCGCCGATCCGTGACGCGATGTTCGGGACGGCGAACGTCAGGAAGCTCGTGGCGAAGGCCTGCAGCGCGAACCCTCCGCCGAAGACGATCCCGCCGGCACCCAGCAGCTTCCGTCGCGACACGACCCGGGTCAGGCCCGCATAGCTCAGCTGGACCATGCCCGCCGCGAAGGAGCCGACCGCGGCGAGGATCGCGACCGCACCGGTGCTGACGTGGTACTCGTCGATGATCGCCAGGTAGATCAGCGGGAGCAGCACCGCCTGGGCGTGGTTGACGGCGTGCGCGACCGCGAGCAGGCCGAGCGACCACATCGGCCGGACGTCACGGGCCTCGGGACGTGGCTGGTCGCTGTCGATGCGCTCGGCATCGGAGTCGATGGGGGCGGCGACGGGCACGGTCACGTCGCGTATCGTGCCCCATCGTTGGCCTATCGGGGTGGGCCAACTCGCAGGCACTGGCGTCATGGCGGCCAGGGGTGCTCCCGGTCACGCCGATGCATGGCCGAATGGCCCGCGGCTCACCGCCGTCCGGCACTCCCCGCCCAAGAGGGGCGGGCTTACGTTGGCATCCGGAGGTGGTGATGACCATCGCCATCCACGAGGTCGCCGGCGTGCGCCGGCCGGCCGGCACGTTCGATCCACTCGAGATCCGCGAGGATCACTGCAAAGGCTGCGGCCTCTGCGTCGACGTGTGTCCCAAGCACTGCCTGGACCTCGACACGACCGTGGTCGACCGCCTGGGCTACCACCCCGTCCGGCTGACCGATGCCGCGGCCTGCACGAGCTGCGCGCTCTGCGCTCGCATCTGCCCCGACGCGGTGTTCACGGTCTATGCCCGACCGAAGGAGCGCTAGCGTGGTCGCGACCCTCGATCCGCCCACGGCGACGACCCTCGCGGAGACGCCGACCCCCAGCGGGATCCCGGCGCCCGTGCCCGCGGCGCCCGTGACCGCGGCGCCCCGCCCGGTCCTCATGAAAGGCAACGAGGCGATCGCCGAGGCGGCGATCCAGGCTGGCTGCGACGCGTACTTCGGCTACCCGATCACGCCGCAGGCCGAGCTCCTCGAATGGATGGCTCGTCGGATGCCGGAGCTCGGCCGGGTCTTCGTCCAGGCCGAGAGCGAGCTCGGGGCGATCAACATGGCCCTCGGTGCCGCGGCGGCCGGCGCGCGGGTGATGGTCTCCTCGTCGAGTCCCGGGATCAGCCTCATGGCCGAGGGGATGAGCTACATGGCCGGCTCTGAGCTCCCGGTCGTGCTCGTCAACGTGATGCGCGGTGGGCCGGGCCTTGGGAGCATCGGACCGTCGCAGGCGGACTACTTCCAGGCCACGAAGGGCCATGGCCACGGCGACTATCGCGTCCCGGTCCTCGCGCCGTCATCGATCGCCGAGGCCGTCGACCTCGTCGCCGACGCCTTCGAGATCGCCGAGCGCTACCGCACGCCCACGATGATCCTCGCCGACGGCGTCATGGGCCAGGCGATGGAGCCGGTCGTCCCGACATACCGGACCCCCGAGCGGCCGCCGGACGGCTGGCAGCTCGCCGGCGCCGATGGGCGGCCGCCCCGCGTCGTGCGATCGCTCCACCTCTTGCCCGAAGAGCTCGAATCCTTCGACGAGCGGCTCCAGGCCAAGTACCGCGAGATCGCGGCGAACGAAGTCCGCTGGGCCGCCGAGCGACTCGACGACGCCGAGATCGCGATCGTCGCGTACGGGACCTCGGCGCGCGTGGCGCGCACCGCCATCGAGCGGGCCCGCGAGCAGGGGCTTCGCGTCGGGCTCTTCCGGCCGATCACGCTGTGGCCCTTCCCATCGGACGCCCTCGCGGCGATGGCCTCGCGCTGGCGGGCCATCCTCGTCGTCGAGATGTCGGCGGGGCAGCTCGTCGAGGACGTCCGGCTCGCGGTCGGCGACCGGGTCCCGGTCCTCTTCCATGGTCGGATGGGCGGCATGGTCCCGACCCCGGGCGAGGTCGTCACGGCGCTCCGCCGGACGTGGGCGACGACCACGGATCGCCCGTCGAGCGGAGGATGAGGCGATGACGATCTCGACGCCGACCCCACCGGCCGAGGCCCGCCGGGTCATCTACCGCCGGCCCGAGACCCTCGACGAGCGGTCGAGCCACTACTGCCCGGGCTGCGGGCACGGGATCATCCAGCGCGTCGTCGCCGAGTTGCTCGACGAGCTCGCGGTCGCGCCACGGACCATCGCGGTCGGCTCCGTGGGCTGCAGCGTCTTCCTGTACGACTACCTGCCCGTCGACTTCGTCGAGTCGCCGCACGGGCGAGCGCCCGCCGTCGCGACCGGCGTTCGGCGGGTCCGCCCCGACGCGTTCGTCTTCACCTACCAGGGCGACGGCGACCTCGCCGCGATCGGGACCGCGGAGATCGTCCACGCCGCGGCCCGCGGCGAGCGCATCAGCGTCATCTTCGTCAACAACGGCATCTACGGGATGACCGGGGGACAGATGGCGCCCACGACGCTCCTCGGCCAGCGCACGACGTCGAGCCCGACCGGACGCGATGCCCGACTCGCCGGCTACCCGCTGCCGATCACGGAGATGCTCGCCCTCGTCCCGGGCGTCGCCTACGCGGCGCGCGGCTCGATCGCCGACCCCGGACTCATCGGCAAGACGAAGGCGATGATCCGGCGAGCCTTCGAGATCCAGATCGCCGGCGGCGGGTTCTCGATCGTCGAGGTCCTCTCGACGTGCCCCGTCGGCTGGGGCCTGACCCCGGTCGAGTCGATGGCCCACCTGGCGCACGACGTCATCGAAACGTATCCGCTCGGCGTGATGGTCGACCGGTTCGCTCCGTCCGGCGGCCGCGCGGTCGCCGAGCCGAGGGCCTGAGCGATGCAGCACGGGGCGATCCTCTGCGGGTTCGGCGGCCAGGGCCTCCTGTTCGCGGGCAAGGTGCTCGCCCAGGCCGCGTTGATCGAGGACCGGGCCGTGTCGTGGATGCCGTCCTACGGGCCGGAGATGCGCGGCGGGACCGCGTCATGCACCGTCGTCATCGCCGATCACCCGATCGGCTCGCCCATCGTCGATGTCGCGGACAGCGTGATCGCCCTCAACCCGCCGTCGATGGCGAAGTACGAACCGGCACTCGCCGCGGGCGGTCTGCTCGTGGTCAACGGGTCGCTCATCGAGACCGAGCCCACCCGGACCGACATCGAGGTCGTCCGGGTGCCCTGCACGCAGCTCGCCCGGGCGGCCGGCGATGACCGGTACGTCAGCATCGTCGCGCTCGGCGCCCTCGTCGCCCGGCGGCCGATCGTCGATCCGGGGTCGATCGCCGAGGCGCTGGCGGAGGTGGTCGGCCGCGACCGACCCGAGCTCATCGAGGCGAACCTCGCGGCCTTCACGGCCGGGCTCGAGCGGGCCGGCGCCATCCTCGCGCGCTGACCCGACGCGGGGGCCGGGTCCCCGATCCGGACCCGACCGCGGTGCCTAGTGGTGCTTCTTCTTGTTCGGGACCTCGTACAGGTCGGCGCGCGGGTCCTTCTTCGTCGACCCGGGCGTACCCGGGACCGCGCCGCGGCCCTTGTCCGAGACCTTGTTCCCCTTCGGCAGGACGTACAGGACCATCAGTGCGATCGGGCCGAAGATGACGCCGAGGATCCCCCAGGTGTTGGCGTTCCGCTGGAACCGGGGGGCGGTCTGATAGCAGTAGTACGCACACAGCAGCCAGACGAAGCCGCCGAGGATGACGAATCCGGTCCCGATGAGTGTCGGTTGATCCATGGTGAGTGTCCCGCCCTTCATGCTGATCGAGGGAGCGCGAGACTACCCAGTCGGAGACCTGCGTCCGGTCCTCGTCCCATCCCGCTCGCTTGGCGTGGACATAGTGCCGGAAAACGTCGGTGCCGATGGCGTCGCCGGTGACGCCGAGCTCAGTACTGGAAAAGCAGCTCCCGGTACTTGGGCAGCGGCCAGAGGTCGTCGGCGACCACGGTCTCGAGCTCGTCGGCCACCTCGCGCAACTTGTTCTGCGCCGGGATGACGTCGTCGACGTAGACGCGCGCCTCGGCGTGCACCGATCTCGCCGCATGGGCGGTGTGCTGGGCATGTTCGAGCGCCTCGATGGCGTCGACCAGCGAGTCGGCCAGGCGGGAGACCTGCTCGCACACGGCGTTGATGCCGCGCGACGAGGGAGCGGCCGCCAGCCGGCCGAGGTACGTCGCCGTCGCGGGCAGGATCATCGTGCGCGCGATGTCGAGCGCACAGTTCGCCTCGATGTTGCTGACCTTGACGTAGCGCTCCCAGTTGATCTCGACCCGGGCGGCCAGCTCGCGCTCGGAGAGGACCCCGAACGACGAGAACAGCTTCTTCGCCTTGGCCGTGGTCAGGACCGGGAGGGCGTCGACGGTCGTGCGGTTGTTGGGCAGGCCGCGCTTGGCTGCCTCGGCGTGCCATTCCTCGGAATAGCCGTTGCCCTCGAAGAGGACCTGCTTGTTCTCCCGGACGGCCTTCGAGAGGATCTTGGTCAGGCCGGCGAAGTCGCCCGGCTTGAGCTTCTCGAGGTCGTCGGCGAGCTGCGAGAGCGAGTCTGCGACGGCCGTGTTGAGGACCGTCTGCGGCCAGTAGATCGGCGCGGACGAGCCCACGGCGCGGAACTCGAACTTGTTGCCCGTGAAGGCGAACGGCGAGGTCCGGTTCCGGTCGGTCGCGTCCTTCGAGAGGATCGGCAGCGACGTCGCGCCGAGTTCGACCGAGCCGCCCTGCTTGGACCCCGAGGCGGGACCCTTGGCGAGCTGCTCCACGACGTCCTCGAGCTGTGAGCCGAGGAAGATCGACATGATCGCGGGCGGCGCCTCATTCGCGCCGAGGCGATGGTCCTGGCCCGCGTCGGCGATGCTCGCGCGGAGCAGGTCGGCGTGTTCGTTGACGGCACGGATGACCGCGACGAGGAAGGCCAGGAACTGGGCGTTGGCGTGCGGGTCGTTGCCCGGGTCGAGGAGGTTCTCCCCCTCGTCGGTGCCCATCGACCAGTTGTTGTGCTTGCCGGAGCCGTTGATGCCCGCGAACGGCTTCTCGTGGATGAGGAACATGAGGCCGTGCTGCCGCGCGATGCGCCGCATCAGGCTCATCACGATCATGTTGTGGTCCGACCCGACCGAGGTGGGCTCGTACACCGGCGCCATCTCGAACTGGCCGGGCGCCACCTCGTTGTGGCGGGTCTTGGCCGGGATCCCGAGGCGCCAGAGCTCGCGGTCCAGGTCCATCATGAACGCGAGGATCCGCTCGCGGATCGGCCCGAAGTACTGGTCCTCGAGCTCCTGGCCCTTGGGCGACGGGGCGCCGAACAGGGTCCGCCCGGTGAGGACGAGGTCGGGCCGCTGCTCCGCAAGGTGGCGGTCGACGAGGAAGTACTCCTGCTCCGGCCCGATGTTCGTGAAGACCCGGGACGCCGTCGTGTTGCCGAACCAGCGCAGGACGCGCAGCGCCTGCTTGCCCAGCGCCTCCTGCGACCGCAGCAGCGGGATCTTGTGGTCGAGCGCCTCGCCCGTGTACGAGACGAAGGCCGTGGGGATGGTCATCGTGACGCCGTTGGGCTCGACCTGGAGGAAGATCGGGCTGGTGACGTCCCAGGCCGTGTAGCCGCGGGCCTCGAACGTGGCGCGGATGCCACCCGACGGGAACGAGCTCGCGTCGGGCTCGCCCTGGACGAGGTTCTTGCCGGAGAACTCGGCGATCGTCCGCCCCTCGCCCGTCGGGTTGAGGAACGAGTCGTGCTTCTCGGCCGTGGAGCCGGTCATCGGCACGAACCAGTGCGTGTAGTGGGTGGCGCCGTGCGCCATCGCCCATTCCTTCACGCCGTGGGCGACCGCGTCGACGATCGCGGGGTCGAACGGCTCGTTGCCGTCGATCGTCCGCCGCAGCTGCTTGAAGATCGGCTTGGCGAGGTACTCCCGCTGGGCGTCCTCGTGGAACACGTACTGGCCGTAGATCTCCTGGCCGGCCTGCTCGAGATAGGCCTGGTTGGAGGCGACCTTGCGGTCGGCGATCGCGGCGATGGCCGTCTGACGTGCGGTCATGGGTCTTCTTGCTCCGTGCCTGGCGCCTGGGAGACGGTCGTCACGTCCGCGGCTTGTCAGACTCGATGGTGCAAACCCGCACGCGGACACGCGCCGTCCGGTTCGCGCCTCACAGTACCAGCGGGTCGGGTTGCGGTTCAGTATCAAGGTTGCGTCGCAACCTTGTGCATCGCGGACCTTTTCCAGCCGCGAGCACGACGGCCGTCGCCCTCGCCGGACTTTCGCGCCTCAGCCCGGCCGGCGGGCCGCCACGAGATCGTCGAGGAGCCGGCTGAACTCGCGCTCGACGTCGACGTAGCGATCCGAGCGCCAGACGATCCCGAGGCGACCATCGGGCGTCCGGCGCGTCCACACCCGCCGGCGTGGCAGGTAGAACGAGATCGTGATGCCGGCGATCAGGCTCGCGAAGGCGAGCCAGACGAGACCCTGGCCCGGGTCCTGCTTGGCGATGAGCAGCGTGTACGACCCGACCTCGCGCAGCTCGACGCTGAGGCCCGTGTCCTCGGAGCGGACCGTGTCACCGACGAGCGGCGCGATCGGCAGGAAGTGCTCGACCTGCGGATCCCCCGCGGCATCGGTCCCGGTCACGCGATACGGCAGGATGAGCACGGTCGCCGCGTTCGTCGCGGGATCGCGGCTCAGCAGGAGCTGGAGCCCGAGGTCGCGGCCCGGGACCGGCAGGATCCCGTACGGCGCGTCGGCCGCGGAATCGGTCAGCGGGACCGCGCCGTCCCACAGCGGCTTGCCGTCGGCGTCGCGGACGATGAGGTACGGCGCCGGCCCGAACCCGTTCTGGTGGAAGGTGTAGCCGGCGACCGAGAGCGGGTCGTTGACCCGGATCGTCTTGCGTGCGATCTCCGTGCCGTCGCGGTAGACCGCGAGATCGGTCGTGAAGTCCGACGGGGAGCCCGTATCGAGCCCGGGCGCCTCGAAGCCCAGGTTCTTCACGAGGAGCAGGCCCGGCGTCCCGATCGGCTGGACGGTGAGCGACTCGCCCTCGGGGACGACCAGGCCCTCCTCCTGGCCGAGCCGCGACGTGACCGCGGCCGCCACCAGGAACAGGACGAGCCCGGTGTGGGTGAACAGCGTCGCGAGCTTGGTGTACTGGTGGCGGTCGCCGTAGATGAACGTGGCGCCCGTGTCGTCCGTCGCGGTCCGGACCTTGAACCCGCGCCGCCGCAGGACCGCCTCGACGTTCGCCGCGGGAACGTCGGCCATGGCGGCGCGATCGGGGAGTCGCGGATCGAAGTACGGCTCAGGTTGGACGACGCGGATGTCGGACACGCCGCGCCACAGCCTCGGCGTCCGGTCGAGGGTGCACACGACGATCGAGAGGACGAGGACCGTGAGCAGGAAGCTGAATTCCGGCGACCGGAAGATCGAGAAGACCGTCAGGTGATCGAGCGTGTCCACGAGCGCCGTACCGAACAGCGGGTCGTAGCGCGTGTGGATGGCATCCATCGCCGCGATGTGGTCCGCGACGGATCGATCCGCGAAGGACGGCAGCTGCTGGATGGTCATGCCGACCACGGCGAGCAGCGCGAGCAGGATGATCTGCGCGACCGCGAAGTCGACGGAGGTCAGCAGGCGCCACAGGCCGCGACCGGCCCGCGCGAGGATGTTGGGGCTGGCCGGCTGGGTCGGGGCCGCCCAGGCGACCGTCGGTGTCGCGATCTCGGACCTCTCAGGCGGCGGCGGTCGCCGGTGCTCCCATGCGGTTGGCGCGGACGGCCGCGGTCGGACAGCCGCGGGCGGAGCGGGACGGGATCGGGTCGGGGTCGCTCACGGGGCGGATGCTACACCGGCCCGCCGCTCCGGCCGGTCTCGGGCGGGTGCGGGACGTGGCGGACGCGGTCCGGAGGCGCGGGCCGCCGGCGGACGCGCGACGCCGCTGACGCGGGCGTCAGCTCGCGCGCGTCAGTCGCGTGGGCATCCCGGTGACGCGGTCCTTGCCGGCCCGCTTCGAGGCATACATCGCGCCGTCGGCGCTGATCATCAGCTCGTCCACCGTCCGCCCGTCGTCCGGGAACGAGACGACGCCGATCGAGAGCGAGGGCGGCGGCCCGCCGGGCAGTTCGAGGGGCATCGCGCGGACGCCGAGACGGATCTTCTCGGCCAGGACGTAGGCACCGGTCGGATCGGTCTCGGGCAGCAGCACGACGAACTCGTCACCACCGTAGCGAGCCGCGGCATCGATGCGCCGGACGCCCGAGGCGATGACCTCGCTGACGGCGCGCAAGACCCGGTCGCCGTGGTAATGGCCCAGCCGGTCGTTGATGTCCTTGAGGCCGTCCAGATCCATCATCAGCAGGCAGAACCCGCGCCCGGAACGGGCGCTGCGGGCCATCTCGCGCTCGACCGCGGCGAAGAAGAACGCGCGGTTGAAGAGCCCGGTCAGCGGGTCGATGGTGGACAGGCGGATCGCGGCGTCGCGCGCGGAACGCTGCTCGCGGGCGATGACCATCGCCACGTACACCAGGAGCACGAGCGCGACGAGATCGATCGAGATGACGGCGGCGGCCGAGGCATCGATCGATCCGGGCGCGGACCCGATGAGGGCCGCCGCGACGTACGAGAGGGCAGCGACCGTCGTCAGGCCGGCCGCCTCGACCGGCGTGACCACGAACGCCGCACCGGCCACGATCAGCGGGAACGTGAAGAAGAAGGGGCTCGCGACGCCGCCGGTCAAGGCGACGAGGATCGCCGCCCCGCTGAGGGCCACCGTCCCCTCGACGATGAACCGGGACGAGCCGAGGGCGTCGGGCGGGAGCAGGTCGTGGAAGAGGATGACGACCAGGCCGGCGACGGCCAGCAGGATGAGGATGGCCGTCTCCGTCTCCGGCCACAGGCCCGTGACGAGGACGACGACGGCCGTCGCCACGAGGAACGTCCAGCTGACGATCCGGACGATGCGGTCGTAGCCGGGCATCTCCAGGCCGCCGGTCTGGTCGGTCAGGCCGCCGACGACGGCCGCTTCGACGGCTCGAGTCCCGGGCACGGCCGTCGGGCGCGACGTACGCCGGCGCGACCGGATGATCATCCGGACGACGACGAGCGCTAGGAGGAGGTTGGCGATCACGGCGATCGCGATAAGGACCACGATCGTCTGGGCGGACAAGCTGCGACACTCCCAGCACGGCTCGGCGTCGCACGTGCGCGCTTAGCCGGAAATCATCTTAGCGGCTGGTCCCCCGCGCTCGGCCCGTCCCGGGGGATTCGGGTGCGATGGTGCACCGCGCCCGATCGGGCGCCGCCGCTGCGCGCTGGGCGCTCGTCCGGGCTAGCGAGCCCCCCACTGGTACGTCTGCTTGACTAGGCGCAGGTAGACGAACGTCTCGGTCTCGCGGACGCCCTCGATGGCCCGGAGTCGCTCCGCGAGGAATCGCAGCAGGGCCTCATTGTCCTCGCAGACCGTCTCGATGAGGAGGTCGTACGTCCCGGCGGTGATGACGACGTAATCGACCTCCGGCATCGCGGCGAGCTCCTCGGCGACCGCCACGAGCCGGTCGCTCTGGCAGCGGATCCCGACCATCGCCATCTGGTGGAAGCCGAGCTTGAGCGGATCGGTGACACCGACCACCTGGAGGATGCCGCGCTCGATCAGCCGGTTCGTCCGCGCCCGGACCGCGGCCTCCGACACTCCGAGGTCGAGCGCGATCTGGGTGAATGGTCGGCGGCCGTCGGCCTGGAGGTGCTCGATGATCCGCTTGTCGAGCGCCGAGACGTCCTCGCCGGGGCGCGAGGCCGGCGGGCGGCGTCGGCCGGCAGGTTCGGGAGCGCTCACGGGGCCGCCGACGCGGCGGGCGAACCCGACGGGGGCGGGCTCGCGGTCGGGATGGGCGTATGGACGGGCACGTCCAAGCTGATGTTCGCCCGCGCGACCATCGGGTAGAGGAGCGGGTCCAGCGCGGCGACGAGCGCGCCGACCGCCTGCTGCTGACGCGCATCGGGCTTGGGCGGTCGACGACCCGTGGTCGGTCCCCACTCGACGAGGATGTTCAGGCCCTTGATCGCGATCGGCGGCTCGCCCTGGCTCGGGTGCTTGCCCCGCTTCCACTTGGTGACCTTGTTGAGCGCCTTCGCCGTGCTGTACTCGCTGATGATGAGCGGCCAGCCCTCGTAGGTCGCGATGAGCTTGCGCTGCGGCTCGTTCCCGTTGCGCCCGCTCGCCGCGGTATCGGCATTGATCTGCAGGCCGGCCTTCTGGAGCGCGGCGTAGACGACCTCGAGCGTCGCGGGCGACGTGAGGTGCGGGTCAGGCGTCGGCGCCGTGGTCGCCGCGGCGGCCTGTGACGGCGCGGGCGTTGGCGTGTCCGAGTTCCCGCCGCAGGCAGCCGCGAACAGCCCGACGGCGAGCGCGGCGGCGACGATCGGTGCGAGCGGGCGGCCGGGTCCCCGGAACGACGGCCGATTCGAATCTCGCATGGCCGTCGGCATGCTAGCACGCGCTTCGCACGGTGGAACCCGGACGATTCTCCCCCCGACGCGAGGGCGTCCTGACCTCCCGGCGCGCCCGCGCACCGGGGGCCCGGTCAGGCGCGCTCGAGTTCCATCAGGACCGGCGCGAGCGCCCGGATCGAGTCGAGCGTGATGGGATCGACGACGAGCTGGACATCGTCGAGTCCCGCCGCCGCGTACGCGCGGAACGCGTCGGCCAGGACGGCCGGCGGACCTTCGAGGGGCCCGTACCGCGGCTGTGCCTCGTTCCCCTGGATGCGCCCGGTGCCGCCCGGGAATCGCACCAGGACCGCGGCTGTCCGGCGCACCGTGGCCGGGTCGCGACCGACGTCCCGGCACGCCGAGTCGACGATGTCGCGGAGCGCGGCCACGCCGGACGGGGCGTTGTCGGTGGCGTCGTACCACGTGTTCCAGGCCTCGGCATAGGGCATCGTCATGCGCAGCATCCGCGGGCCGTTCGAGCCGATGAGGAGCGGCGGTCCCGCCTGGCGTGGGCCGCGCGGCAGGAGCTCGCAGTCGCGGGCCTGGTAGAAGCGTCCCTCGAAGTCGATCGCCCCTTCGCGCAGGAGCGTGCGGATGATCGTGAACGCCTCCTCGAAGCGGTCGATGCGATGGTCGAACGGCAGCCCGAACGCTGCTGAACTCGGTTTCGTTCCAGCCCGCGCCGAGCCCCAGCACGAAGCGGCCGCCGCTGATCTCGTCGATGGTCGCCGCCTGCTTGGCCAGCAACGCCGGGTTGTGGAAGTTCGTGCAGGCGACCAGCGGCCCGAACTCGACTCGTGTCGTGACCGCGGCGACCGCCGCGAGCATCGTCCAGGCCTCCCACGGGCCGCGTGGCGGACGATGCTCCCAGCGGTAGAGCAGGTGCTCGCCGAGCCAGATCGAATCGAACCCGAGGTCCTCGATCGCGCGGATCATGTCGAGCTGCTCGGGCCAGCGGACCTCCCGTTCGACCTCCGGCAGCTGGATCCCGACCTTGATCGGGCGGGCGGTCACGCCCGGACGGGAGCGTCGAGCGCGGCCGCGATGGCGCGAAGGTGGTCGGGCGTGCTGCCGCAGCAGCCACCCACGATGGTCGCTCCGGCGTCCCGCATCTCGAGGACCTGGCCGGCCATCGTCGCTGGTTCGGCGCGGTAGACAGCACGCATGTCGACGAGCTCGGGCATGCCCGCGTTCGACTTCGCGACGAGCACGACGTCCGGTGCCGCCGCGCGCATCGCGGCGATGACCGGGATGAGCTCGTCCGGACCGTTCCCGCAGTTGCCGCCGATGGCATCGGCGCCCCACGCCGCGAGGGCTCGCACGGCGTCCTCCGGGGACACGCCCATCATCGTGTGACCGCGCGTGTCGAAGGTCATCGTCGTGATCAGGGCGATCGACGGCGACGCCTGGCGGACCCCTTCGATCGCGGCTCGGATCTCGTTGAGGTCCGACATCGTCTCGATCCAGATCAGGTCCACGCCCCCGGCGACGAGCGACGCCGCCTGCTCGCGGAACACCTCGACCGCCTCGTCGTACGGGAGCGTCCCCAGCGGCTCGACGATCTCGCCGGACGGGCCGATGTCGCCCGCGACGAGCGCGGTGCCGCCCGCGGCGTCCACCTCGGCTCGAGCGAGGATGGCGGCGGTCCGATTCAGGTCATCGACGCTGTCCGCGTGGCCGCTGAGCTTGAGCCGCAGACGGTTGCCGCCGAACGTGTTCGTCAGGATGATCTGCGACCCGGCCTCGAGGTAGGCGCGTTGGATCCGGCGCACGACGTCGGGGTGGGCCAGGTTCCAGACCTCGGGCGGGTCGCCGAACTGCAGGCCCGCCGCGAAGAGCATCGTGCCCATCGCCCCGTCCGCGAGGACCGGGCGGCCCTCCGCGAGCAGGGCGCGGAAGCGGGCGCTCGCGGCGCCGCCGTCGATGGCGAGACGGGTCTCGAGGTCCGGGAAGCGGGCGAGATCCACGGCCTCGAGCGGGGCCGGGTCACGGCCGCTCGCGGCACCCGGATCGCCGGCGCCGTGCCGGCCGTTGGTTCGTTCCCGGCCGTTCGGTCCGGCCGCGCGTCGGGTTCGTCGGGTGGGTTCCACGGGGCCATGATACCGACCATGTCCCCCTCCGCCCTTGACGTTGCCCGGGCATCGATCGACGCCGAGATCGATGACCAGCGATCCGACGGGTCCATCCCCGGGCTCGTCCTGGCCGTCACGGATCGCGAACGCCTGCTCCTCGACCGGACCTATGGGGTCGCCGAGGTCGGCTCGGGCCGGCCGGTGCGACCCGACACGCTGTTCGAGATCGGGTCGATCGGCAAGACGTTCACCGCGCTCGTGATCCTGGCGCTCGAGGCGGAGGGCCGACTGCGGGTCGACGATCCTGTGGTCCGCCACCTGCCGTGGTTCCGGGTCCCGCGCACGGGCGACCGCATCACGCTCCACCACCTGCTCAGCCACACGGCCGGGATCACGGCCGGGGTCGAGGGCACGCCCGAGGCGACGTTCCAGGTGTGGCGGCTGCGGGACCTGCCGCCGGGCTCGGCGCCGGGCCGCCGTTTCCACTACTCGAATCTCGGATACAAGGCGCTCGGCCTGATCATCGAAGCCGTCGAAGGCGAGTCCTACCCCGCCGTCGTGCGGCGGCGGATCCTCGACCCGCTGGGGATGACCGCGACGGTCCCCGCGATCACGAACGACGTGCGCGACCGGCTGGCCATCGGCTACGGGCCCGCGCGCGACGACCGGTCGTGGACGGAGGGTGACCCCCTCGCCCCTGCGACGTGGCTCGAGACCGCGACCGCGGACGGGTCCCTCGCGTCGACCGCGACCGACATGGCGATCTTCCTCCGCGCGCTCATGGGCGACCCGGACGGGCGGGTGGCGCGCATGGCGACGCCGGTCCCGGCCATCGGCGCGTGGGGCTACGGCTACGGGCTCTCGCGCCGCGAGATCGGCGGGCGCATCTATCTCGGGCACACCGGCGGCATGGTCGGGTTCATCTCCGGCCTGGCCTGGGACCCCGATGCCGGCATCGGCGCGGTGGTGCTCCAGAACGGGCCCGGCCACGGCCCGAACGCGCTCGCGCGTCTCGCGGTCCGCCGCACGCGGGCGGCGCTCGAGGGCCGCGATCCCGATGCCGAGGCGCCCGAGGATCTCGCCGCGCTGCGGGCGGGCGATGCGGCGACCGACGACGGACCGCCACCTCCCGCGTGGCGGGTCGCGGCCACGGTCCGTGGCCAGGTCGTGGGGACCTACCGGAGCCACGATCCGTGGATGCCCGTCTTCCGCGTCGAGGCTCGCGACGATGTCCTGCACCTGCTCCTCCCGGGCGGCGCGGACGGCCTCGATGAGGAGCAGCCGCTCGTGCCGATGGCCCGCGGCTGGTACCGGGTCGGGGCGGACCGGCTCGGGCCGGAGCGGCTGCGCTTCGACACGGTCGTCGACGGCCGCGCCATCCGCGCCTGGCTGTCGGGCTGGGACTACTACCGCGTCCCCGATCCGGAGCGCTGAGCGCCCCACGACCTTGACAGACTCGAGGAACGCCCTCGGCACGACCCGAGGGCGTTTCGTCATGCTTGGAGGCCTGCGATGGAACCCGAACTGTTCGGCCGGGGGTTCGTCCTCGGCTTCACGATCGCCGCCGCCGTCGGCCCGATCAGCCTGCTCGTCATCCGCCGGACCCTCGCCGAGGGTCGTGCGGTCGGGCTGGCGTCAGGGCTGGGCGTCGCCACCGCCGACGGTACGTACGGCGGGATCGCCGCCTTCGGGCTGACCGCGATCACCGACCTGCTCGTCGGCGGCGGCCGGCTGCTCGGTCTCGTCGGGGGCGTGTTCCTGCTGTGGCTGGCCTGGCGGACGGCCACCTCGGTGCCCGCGACCGAAGCGACCGTCACCGAGCGCCGCGGCGGTCTGCCGGGGGCGTATCTCTCGATCCTCGGCCTCACCCTGGCCAACCCGATGACCATCCTGTCGTTCGGCGCCCTGTTCGTCGGCCTGGGCGTGACCGGTGACGACGCGGCGCAGAGCGCGCTCATCACGCTCGGCGTGTTCCTCGGATCCACCACCTGGTGGATCGTCCTGACCTCCGTCGTCGGTGCGCTCCACACGCGGATCACCCCACGCTGGCTGCGGGTGATCAACGTCGGATCCGGGCTTGTGATCGGCGCGTTCGCGCTGCTGTCGATCGCGTTCGCGATCCGCGGCTGACGCCACCTCGGCGGTCGCGCCCGTCATGACCGCGTCACATGCCGGAGTACGATGGCGGTACGTGGACGAGACCCAGGCCGAGATGCAGACCAGCGAGATCTGGCGGCGTCTGCTGACCGGCGAGGATCCAGTCGCTGCGCTCCCTTCGGCGCATGTGGCGTCACGTACCGTCATCGCCGCGCTGCAAGGTCTGCGCCGCGCCGTTCCATGGTCTCGGAGGACTCGCCACCAAGGTCGTGATGCACGGCCAGTCGCGACAGAACCCGCTGATGTGCGGGATGTGCTTCGGTCAGTTGCGGAAGCGGCCCGGCGGGGCCGAGATCGAGTTGAGCGTGCTCTTCGCCGACGTCCGCGGCTCGACCGCCATCGCCGAGCGGACGACGCCCGACGAATTCCGCCACCGGATCCAGAAGTTCTACGAGATCGGGACGAAGGCGATCGAGGGCAACGGTGGGACCGTCGACAAGTTCCTCGGCGACGGGATCATGGCCCTGTTCATCCCCGTCCTGACCGGCGAGCAGCACGCGCGCCGCGCGATCAGCGCGGCTCGTGACCTGCTGGACCACGTCGAGCGATCCGATCTGCCCGCGAACGGGGTCCGGGTCGGCGTCGGCATCGATCGCGGGAGCGCCTTCGTCGGCGTCCTCGGACTCGACGAGAAGCTCGACTTCACCGCGCTTGGCGACACCGTCAACACGGCGGCCCGGCTGGGCTCGGCAGCCGGCCCGGGCCACCTGCTGTGTCCGAACGGGCCTGGACGGTCAGCGGGTTCGACGCCGTGCCGGCCGCCACGCAGCCCGCTCGCGGTCGCCGGCAAGGCCGAGCCGGTCCCGGTCGTCGACCTCGGACCGACGGAGCTCGCCTCGGCCGCCTAGCCCCCCGGGACCTCGGGCGGCCCCGAGAACAGCGTCAGCTGCAGATCGCCTGGGCCCGCCAGCCGCGCGTTGTCGCTGCCCCACGGCGTGCGCGTCGCGTCCGCGATCAGCGTCGCGCCGGCATCGACGAGCACGCGCGCCGTCGTGGCCGAGTCGGCCACCTCGAACGCGACCCGGATGTGCCCCGCGACCCGCCGCCCCACCTCGACCGGTCGATGAACTCGGCCTGGGCCGGGTCGGCGATCTCGAGCGTGGCGATGCCGGCCTCGAGGATCGTGACCCGCCCGTCGGGCGACGAGTACGCGACCCGCTCGGGCAGGCCGAGGACATCGCGGTAGAAGTGCACGGCCTCGTCGTAGTCGGCGGCCGTCACGACGAGGCGCATCTCGCGGACGGTGGGTTCGCTGGTCATCCCCGGATGATGCCGCGTCGCCCGCGGTCGCGGGAACCGGTTCGGGCGAGTCCGTCCGCAGCCGGTTCGGGCGAGTCCGTCCGCAGCCGGCTCGGACGAGTCCGTTGGCCGCCGGCTCAGGCGAGCCCGCGGCGCTTCTCGAAGACGATCTGCAGGTCCTGGGTCAGCCCGGTCGCGAAGCCCGCCTCGCTGATCGAGAGGTAGAAGTCCCACATCCGGATGAATCGCTCGTCGAAGCCCATCGCCCGGACCTCGTGAGGTGGGCGAAGAACGCGCTGCGCCACGCCCGGAGCGTCCGCGCGTAGGACGGCGCGATGTCTTCGACCCGTCGGACGAGCAGGGACGTGCGATGGAGCGAGCGCTCGATGGCGGCGAGCGATGGCAGCACGCCGCCCGGGAAGATGTACGTCTGGATCCAGTTCGCGCCCCGGAGCTGCCGCTCGTATGCCGCGTCCGGGAACGCGATCGTCTGCATGCTGAGCCGCCCGCCCGGCCGGAGCGCGCGGTCGCAGGCCTCGAAGAACGTCGTGTAGTACTCGGGGCCGACCGCTTCGAACATCTCGATCGAGACGATGGCGTTGTACGTGCCTTCGATCGCGCGGTAGTCGCGGAGCTCCACGGACACGCGATCGGCAAGTCCAGCGTCCCGGATCCGTTCCGTCGCCAGCGCATGCTGCGCCGGCGAGATCGTGATCGTCGTGACTCGGCAGCCGAGCTCCCCGGCGGCGTAGAGCGCGAAGCCACCCCAACCCGTCCCGATCTCGAGGACGTGGTCGCCGGCGCGGAGCCCGGCCCGCTCGGCGATGACCGCGTACTTATGGCGCTGGGCATCGGCCAGGGACTGGTCCGGCGCCTCGAAGAGCGCGCTCGAGTAGGTCAGGGTCTCGTCAAGGAACAGTCGGTAGAAGTCGTTGCCGAGGTCGTAGTGCGCCTCGATGTTCCGGCGGCTGCCCGTCATGGTGTTCCGCCGCAGCCGATGGGCCAGCGTCTTCTGCAGCTTCACGGGCCAGCGCCACCAGCCCTCGGACAGGGCGAGGGCTTCGCGGTTCATGGCCGCGACCCGGATCAGCGCCGGCAGGTCCGGGCTCGACCAGAGGCCGTCCATGTAGGCCTCGCCGGCGCCGATCTCGCCACCCAGCAGGAGCCGGACGGCAGCCGCCGGATCGTGGACACGGATCTCGCCGACGTCTGGCGACGCGGGGTCGCCGAAGGTCCGTCGCGTCCCATCGGGGAGGACCACGATGAGCTGGCCGACGTGGATGCGGCGAGCCGCGGCGAGCATCGTGCGCCGAGCGAGGTCCTCCACCAGGCCGGCCACCGGTCGCGGACGACCGATCCGTTCGGTCGCGGCCCGACGGGCGGGTGGCGCGACCGACATGCGGGTCATCGCCACGCCTCCCCATGGCGCATCCCGACGCGATGCCGATGGAACCGGGCGCCGCGCAGCCAGAGCCGCAGGGCGTGCCAGTGGATCAGCCCGATCGTCTTGTGCGTGACCAGCGGGTAGCGGAGAAGCAAGCGAGCCAGCACCCGGTCTGTCATCGGCCGGCGCCGCAGGACCAGGCTCGTGCTCAGGAGCGGCGCATCCCCCCGGCGCTCGTTGATCGCGATGCGGAGGCCGTCCGGCTCGTCGCGCACGTGGACGGCGTACCGACCGTCCATGTCGATGAACGGACTGACGAAGAACTCCTTGTCCATCGCAGCCGTGAACGGCCGGGCGGGATCGTCGCTCGCGGCGCTGTCGGCGCTCGCGGCGCCCGCCGGGTGGAGCGTGTACAGGTGTCGCTCACCGAACGTGTTGTGGACCTCCACCACGACCACCCGTAGGGTGCCTCGTTCGTCGCGACAGAGGAAGAAGCTGGCCGGGTTGAAGACATACCCGAGGATGCGCAGGTTCGTGACGAGGGTCACGCGCCAGCCGTCCGGGGTCTCACCGGCCGCGCGCAGATGCGCCCGGATGTCAGCGGGGAGGTCGCCGGCGGGCTTCGGCAGGTGGTCGGCATCGCTGGAAGGCGACGATGCCCGGCCGGTTCCGGCGGAACAGCCGCGAGCGGCGATCGACCTCATCGAGCTCGTCGATGTCGAGCGCGGCATACCAGACGTCGTGCTCGAGGGCGTACGTGAACGGACTCGACCGGCGATGGCGGACCTTGCCCTCGAGCAGGTGCGACCTCATGCCGCGAGCTCGCGCTCGGCCGGGGTGAGCATCGCCGCGACCTCGAATCCGGACCGGCAGCCGTCCTCGTGGAACCCGTAGCCGAGGTGCGCGCCGGCGTACCACGTCCGGCGATGCCCCTGGAGATCGCCGAGGGCGGCCTGCGCGTCCAGCGTCCGGAACGTGTACATCGGGTGCCGGAACTCCCGCGCGACGATGACTCGATCGTCGCGGACCTGGTCGCCGGGGTTGAGCGACACGGCGTACTCGACCGGGCCGGCGATCGACTGCAGCCGGTTCATGTGGTAGGTCATGGTCAGCGCGTCCGACGGTCGGCGGCAGTCGGGCGTCCGGACGTTCCACGACGCACGCGTCGAGCGATGCCGCGGGAGCATCCGCTCGTCGGTGTGCAGGACGACCTGGTTCGAGGAGTACTCGAAGCCGCCCAGGACCTGGCGCTCGGTGTCGTCGGCATCGCCGAGCGCCCGCAGCGCGTCGTCGGCGTGGGCCGCCAGCACGACCGCATCGAACCGGCTGGTGGCGCCGTCGTCGGTCCGGATCGTGACACCCCCGGCGTCACGCCGGACATCGACGACGGCGTGCCCCGCGCGGACCGAGCCGTCGCGGCAGGGCGTCGAGGAGTCGTGCGACATACGCCTGCGAGCCCCCGCGCACGACCCGCCACGTCGGCGAGTCGCCGACCCCGATGAGGCCGTGGTTGTCGAGGAACCGCAGGAGATAGTCGACCGGGAACTCAAGGACGCGATCGGCGGCTGTCGACCAGACCGCGGACGTGACCGGGACCAGGAAGTGGTCGCGGAACGGACGCCCGAAACGCCGCTCCTCCAGCCACGCGCCGAGGGTCCGCCGGTCCGGGACCGGTTCGTCGAGGAGCCGTCGCGCCTCGCGGTAGAAGCGAAGGATGTCGCCGATCATCTGCCAGTGCGACGGCCGGGCCGCGGTGGCGACGGTCGGGAAGAAGCCGCGGGCGCCCCGGGAGCTGTAAGCGATGCCGCAGGCCTCGCAGGTCGAGCTGAACGACATGTCGCTCGCCTGGGTCTCGACCCCGAGCTCGGCCAGCAGGCCGATGAAGCGCGGGTACGTCCGCTCGTTGTAGACGATGAAGCCGGTGTCGACCGGGACCGGTCCCCCGGGCGCGTCGACCGTGACGGTCCGGACGTGGCCCCCCGGCATGGGGTCCGCTTCGAACAGGGTCACGCGATGCGCATCGCGAAGTGCGTAGGCGGCGGTGAGCCCGCTGACGCCCGAACCGACGACGGCGACGTCCATCAGGGCCGATGCCCGGATCCGCGGGTCGGCATGTGCGGCGAGGTCCGCATGAACGGCTGGATCCGCTGGCACCGCCCGGCCATCCAGCGTCCGTTGCATGCCGTCGCGGGCGTTTCGGGCGATGCGGGCGAACGCGCCACCGGCGAACGGCGAGAGGAGGCGCAGGAGCCCTCGGAGGCGGATCTCGGCGACGTAGTCGATGCGGGTCCCGTCGGGGGTCGACTCGAACCGGATGTCGTCGACGGCGTCGACGCCCGATCCCGATCCGACCAGCACGACGCGGCTCGACGGCTCGAAGGTCGTGATCCGGTACTCCATCGGCGCCACCCGGCCACCCATGCGGATGCCGAGCCGGTAGCGGGAGCCGACACCGACGTGCCGGCGTCCAGCCGGTCCGACGTCGCGACCCCGGGGTCCCAGAGCGCGGCGTTGGCGAAGTCGGCGACGAAGGCGAAGGCCTCGTCGGCGGGCAGGCTGGTGTCGATCTGTTCGTCGCAGGATTGCCATGGGTCGTTGTCCATGCTTCGTATAAGGTCCGTCGCATGATACGAGCAGACGCACGACTGTCGTCAAGTGTTTGTCTAATCTCAGCGGCGGATGTACGATCGGCACCATGGACACGCGAACCCTCATCGACGACCTCCTCGAGATCTCGGTCGTCGGCAGCTTCACTCGGCTCGGTCCGGACACCCGCCGGCGCCTCTTCGACTGGACCGAGCCGGCGCCCGGACGCGCTCGCCGGCCGGACCGTGCTCGTCACCGGTCCCGACGTCCGGCCTCGGGCGGGTCACGGCGGAGACGATGGCGACGCTCGGGGCGCGGGTCGTGCTCGTCGGTCGGGACGCCTCGAAGCTCGATGCGCTGCAGGCCGAGCTGATCGGAACGGCACCAGGCGGATCGGTTCCCGCGTCGTCGTCGCGGACCTCGGGTCGCTCGCATCGGTCCGTGCCGCGGTCTCAGCCGTCCTCGCGTCCGAGGACCGCCTCGATGTGGTCGTCGACAACGCGGGTGCGATCTTCCCCGACCGCCACATCGGGCCCGACGGCATCGAGGCGACGTTCGCGCTCCTCGTCGTCGGGCCGTTCGCGCTCGAGGCGGGGCTGCAGCCGTTGCTTCGCGACACGCCCGGCGCCCGGGTCATCGCGGTCACGTCGGGCGGCATGTACACGCAGGCACTCGACCTCGACGACCTCCGAGTCCAGCCGCACCGCCTTCTCGGGGCCGCGCGCGTACGCCCGGGCGAAGCGCGCGCAGACGGCGCTGATGCGCGAGTGGGCGCGCCGCTCGGTCGCGGAGCGGCGTCAGCTACGCCGCGATGCATCCGGGCTGGGCGGACACGCCCGGGCTCGCCGCCACCCTGCCCGGGTTCCACCGGGCGATCGGTCCGCTCCTGCGGACGCCTTCCGACGGCGCCGACACGATCGTCTGGCTCGCCTCCCGGCCGGACCCGATGGCGGCGACCGGGCGCCTCTTCCTGGACCGGCGGCCGCGGCCCTTCGACCGCGTCCCGGCCACGCGGCTCACGGCCGCCGACCGGCGGCAGCTCTGGGACGCTGGTCGTCTCGCTCGCGGGCGTGCCCGATCCGGCACCGGACCGCTAGCCGACGGTCCGCCGGTCAGCGACGCCGGCCGACGGACCCGGCCACGACGTCCGCGGCGTCGACGACACGCGCCGGGAGGACGACCGTGCGCCCGCCCGGGACGAGATCGGGCGTCGCGGCCTCGCCGCCGATGGCGATCAGCGGGACGGCGACCTTCGCGAGCGCTTGGGCGACGTCGCTCGCCGCGTCGCGTCGTCCGCACTGGTCACGACGCCGATGACGGCGGCACGGGCACGCGTCCGCCCGACCGCATCCAGCCAACCTTCGACCGTCACGTCCGGCCCGAGGTAGAGCACGCCGACCCCTCGACGCCGCAGCGCCGCGGCAAAGGCGAGCGCCCCG
The DNA here is from genome assembly GCA_963817245.1 of uncultured Chloroflexia bacterium. Classification (GTDB taxonomy): domain Bacteria; phylum Chloroflexota; class Limnocylindria; order Limnocylindrales; family CSP1-4; genus SPCO01. Next base: position 784,870 of record CAWFNQ010000002.1, on the reverse strand, counting down.
AGCTCGTGGCGGGCGCCGGGCGGCAGCCCGACGACGACCGCGACCCGGCCGGGCGTCCCGCCGGCCTGGAAGATGCCGGCGAGCCGCCGCCCGACGGCGGCGCTGGCGGCGTGCTCCGCCGCGACGCTGATCCGGCCGCTGGCCCATGCATCACCGAGTGCCGCTGTGGCCGGAAGAAGCAGGTCGTCGACCACGGCCTCGAACGAGCCCGACGCCAGGATCTCGTCGAGCACCGCCTCGGTCTCGACGGGTGACGCCGATGTCGCCGATGCGACGAACCGGTCGACGAGTCGGGCGCGGTTCGCGGTCCCCGGCGAGCCGGTCGGCGCGGCCGGGGCCGCCGGCCCGTCGGCCGCCCCGACGAGCTCGACCTCGCCCGCTCGGATCGCCCGGGCGGCCTCCGAGGCCGTCCACCCGCCGTCCACCAGCGCGCGCATCGTCAGCAATGTCCGGATGCTGGTGTCGTCGTAGAGGCGATACCCGCCGGGCGTCCGCGTCGGCGCGATCACGCCGTAGCGGCGTTCCCAGGCCCGGATGAGCGGGGCCCCGACGCCGGTCCGCGCCGATGCCTCCTTGATGGTGTACATGGTGTGTCCAACCATAGCACGCGACCTTGGAATCCCGACACACCCACCGACGCGGCGCAAGTCTTTTCATAACCGATGTTGTTGATACACTGACGCCATGGAGCAGCCGCCCGTCACCGCTGCATCCGTCGATCAGGTCGAGGTCGATCCCAGCGGTCGATGCCGTCGCCGCGCTCGCCGAACCGACCCGCAGCCGCCTCTACGAGCTCGTCGCGGCAGGCCACGAGTCGGTCGGCCGCGATGACGCCGCCGCGGCCCTGGGGATCAGCCGCGAGCTGGCCGCATTCCACCTGGATCGGCTCGTCGAGGTCGGGCTGCTCGAGACCGAGTTCCGGCGTCGAAGCGGCCGGACCGGCCCGGGAGCCGGCCGACCGGCCAAGTTCTACCGGCGGAGCGGTCGCGAGGTCGCGGTGACGCTCCCGCCACGTCACTACGAGCGCGCCGCCGAGGTGATGGCGACGGCCCTTCGGCAGATCGCCGGGTCGGGCGGGATCGACGCGTTGGTCCGGGTGGCTCGAGAGCGAGGCGTCCGCATCGGGACCGCCGCTCGTCGGATGGGCGGCGCTCGGGGACCCCGTCGCCGTGCGCTGCGCGGCCTCATCGACGTCCTGGGCGATGCTGGCTATGAGCCCGATCTGGGACCCGACGGCACGCTGTGCCTCCGGAACTGCCCGTACAAGGCGCTCGTCGCCGAGAATCGCGACGTCACCTGCGGGATGAACCTGGCCTGGGCCGAAGGAGTCCTCGACGGACTGGGCGTCCGCGATGTCACCGCGGAGCTGGCACCCGACCCCGAGCGGTGCTGCGTCGTCTTCCATGCCGGACCGGATCGGGATGTCGGGCGTTCGACGCAGAACGAGGCGGCGTCGATCGGCTGACGTCATCCGACCGGGGCCATTCGGTCGGTTCGGCACTTCCTCGCGAGCGCCACGCGCGCCGAGCATGGCCGGAGGAGGTCTGCCATGCGCAAGCGCCTGTCCTTCGTCGCGTTCGTCACCGCTCTCGGCGCCACCGTGGGCGGAACCATCGTCGTCTGGCGCCGGGATCCGAGGCTTGGCAGCGACTTCGTGAACTCCGTCGTGAATCCGCGCCTGCTCGGGCGCGGCCTCGCTGGGGGCGCGAAGTCCGAGATCGGGACCCTCGAGCACGTGGGGCGCACCACCGGTGTCCGTCGCCTGACGCCGGTCCACCCGGAGCCCACGCCCGGGGGCTTCCGCATCATGGTCCCGCTCGGACCGCACTCCCAATGGGCACGGAACGTCCTGGCTGCCGGACACTGTCGGCTCCAGTGGCACGAGGTCATCTACGAGCTCGACGAGCCGGCGATGATCCCGGCGAGCGAGGTCCATGCGCTGCCCGCGGCCGTCCGCGCCGGACTGGCCGCCCTCGGATTCGAATACCTCACGCTTCGGACGTTCCGCTCCGCCCCCGGCACGCTCGAGCCGGCGGAGGCCGTCGAGTCGGTGACGGGCACGCCCGGCGTCAAGGAGGGGTCGGCGGCGGGGGAAGTCCGGGAACCTGGTCCCGTCCGTCGCGCTGATCCGGGCGAGCCGGTCGGACGGATGGTCGGGGAGGTGGGACTCGAACCCACGATCTCGTGCTCCCAAAGCACGTGCGTTGCCGACTACGCCACTCCCCGGCGATCTCACGCTCAGAATCCGTGTACAGCATAGAAGAGATCGTCGCACCCGCCGATGGCATGGGCCGATGCGTCCTTCCGGACGTCGGGTCGCCGGTGCCTTCGATCGCAGAAGCCGCGATCAGCTCATGGCCGGCCGGCCCGCCGCCGTCCCCGTCGTAGAGCGCCATCTGGCGCGTCGTGATGAGGAACAGCCACGGACCGAGGAGGACTGCGGCGACCAGAGCACGGCCTAGGATCGCGGTCGCGGTGGGGCCTGGGTGCGGCCAGCCGAGCCGGACCGACCGGGGCCGAGTTCGACGGTGATGAAACGACAACCCGTCGCTCCGCGTCCTAGTAACGGAGCGCTCACGACCCGCGGCCGCCCTGCCGGCCGCCGGGAGGGCGCCGGGCCGTGGCGGAGGTCGTGATGACCATGAGCCACTGGCGGATGTCGGGCATCACGAGTCGATCCCGATGGGACGGCGCCGCCGCGGTGACGCTGGCGGTGGCCGGCGTCATGCTGCTCGGGGCGGCGACCGTGGTCCTGGTCGGGCTCCTTCCGGATCTCCTCGGGGCCGAGGGTGAGCACATGGCGGGCGACGCCACCCTCTATGCGCTGTCCATCGTCGTCCCGCTGTCGGTCGGCGGCCTCCTCGCGCTGCTTGCGGCGGGCAACCTCCGGCGCGGAAGCCGGGACGGGATCTGGCTGGGGCTGCTCTGGGTCGGGTTGGCCGGCGTGGCCTGTGCGGTCGTGTCCTTCGGCTCCGGGAACATCCTCTCGGCGCTGCGGGTGATCGTGCTCGAGTCGGGGACGTGGTCGATCGAATGGCCGACGCTCGGAGTCGCCGGCGGGGACGGGGCGACCTACTACGGGGGCCTCACCGATCCGACCTTCTGGATCCCCGGGATCGTCGCCGTCGGGGTGGCGGCGGGGGCCTGCTTCCTGCTCGCCGCGCTCGTGTCCGACGACGGGGAACGTTCGTGACGGGGGTTTCAGGTGTACCCGCGACGCCAGGTAGAGCCCTGCAGCGTGGTCGGCCCGGCGAGCCGCATCACCGACGGGTCGCGACGCCCCAGTAGAACGGGTCCTCGCGGACGAAGCGCGCCTGCCAACCGGCGGTGTCGAGGCGTCGAGCCAGGGCGTCCGGGTCCCAGAGCACCTTGACGATGCGGAACCGCCGGCCGTCCTGGAGGGTCCGAACGACCACCTCGTCCTTCGCCGTCCACTCCTCGGTCCAGAGCGTCATGTGGCGCTTCGTCGATGACGAAGACCCGACCACCTGGGGCGAGCATCGCATCGACGGCAGCCCAGAACGCGTCGAATCGATCGCGCGGGACGTGCGAGAGGAGTGCCCCGAACAGGACGATGTCGGCGGGGGCATCAGGACGCCAGCGGAAGACATCGGCCACGACCGTCGAGACGCTCGGGCATGCCGACCTTGGCGCGCAGGAGCGCGAGGGCCTCTGGCGAGGTGTCGACCGCCACCACGACCCTGGCGATGGTCGCGAGGGCTCTCGTCCACAGTCCTGTCCCCGCCCCGAGCTCGATCGCCCGCTCGACGGGCCCGAGTGACATGAGCTCGGCCACGATCCGGGCGATGGTCGCGCCGTACGGGTGGTCGTGCGGGACGCTCGTCTCGTCGTATTCGGGGGCTCGCTCGCGGTAGTAGCGGACCTGCTCGGCGAGCAGCTCGTCGGTCACGATGCCTCCATCCGGGTCAGGCGGATGCTAGCCCGGGCCCGACCATCCGGTCGACGGCGATGCGGTGCGTGAATCACGAGGGCGGTGGCCCTTCGACCACCGCCCTCGCCCCCCGTCGGGCGACGCTCACCAGCGCCACCTGACCTCGATCTGGTTGCTAGCTGACCTTGATCACCACGAACGGGTTCGACAGCGGGTGGACACCGCGTACGCCGAGCCAGATCCGCGAGATCGGCAGCTTCATGCCGGCCATCGTCGAACCGCTGAGGCGCAGGTGCTGCGCGCAGTCGGTCTTGAAGTCCAGGCCGTCGATCTTCCCGTAGTTGCGGAAGCGGTACGTCAGCGTCAGCTTGTCGGCGCTGAGCGTGTAGACGTCCTTCGCCTCGAGCTTGACGCCCGTGACCGTGATCGGCGTGGTCGACACGATCCGCCCGGTGAAGATCACCTTGTTCGAACCGTGATGGGTCACCCGCAGGTGCCAGCCGTTCTTGTTGTGCCAGAAGTAGTCGCCACCCCTGGCACCGGCCTGCAGGTTCGACGGCATGCCCTGCACGGCCGCCGGCCAGTGGGTATCGGGGCATGGCGTGGTGGGCTCCGTGGCCATCGCGGCGGCGGGGAGCAGGACGCCCAGCACACTCGCGGCGAGGAGGGCCGAGAGTGTCCGGCGACGGATCGTGTGGCTCAGCAAGACGAGCTCCTTCCTGCCAGAACCCCGCGGTGGGCGCGGGGACGGTGGGTAGCGCCGACCCGGTGGTCGTGCGGGTGGGTCGACTGGTGGACACGACGGAGGGTGGCACAGGAGGATGAAGAGGCGGTTAAGAGGCCGTGGGATCGGTGCGTCCTGGCACCACGCCGGCGGGTCCGCCACCACTGACCGATGGTCATCCCGGTCCGTCGTCACGCCCGGCCGGGGCCGCCCGTCAGAGGGCACAGACGCCGGGCGATCACTGGCAGGCTGATCGATCGCCCGGCGTCACCACGTCACGTACTTCGCCCGAGCGCTAGACTGGGGCGCGGCCACGGGGCGACCAGGCGCTCCGTGACGGGGTGACCAGGCACCCCACCGGAGGACAACCGAACCCGCGTGCAAGCCCGCCGGATCCGGCCCGATACCGGACCCATCGATCGTCGCCGCCTCGCCGCGGCAGGACTGTCGGCGGTGCTTCCGGGACTCGGTCAGGCCTATCAACGGCCGCCGGCGACTGGCCCTCTGGTTCCTCATCCCCTCGCTGATCCTGATCGGCATCGGCCTCCTCGTCCTGCGGACCCAGTCCACGACACGACTGGTCGCGTGGGCCGTCGAGCCGACGATCCTGGGCACGCTCCTCACGCTCAACCTGGCCCTGCTGGCGTGGCGGCTGGTCGCCAGCGGGCAGGCGTTCCTCGACACGCGCCGGGCCGGGCCGACCGGCCGGGTCGGGGCGATCGGCCTGCTCGCGATCGCCATGCTCGTGATCGCGCCCCACATCCTCGTCTGGCGGTACGGCACGCTCGCCGGCGAGACGTTCGCCCAGGTCTTCGCCGGGCAGGTCCTGAGCTCGACGAGTGACCCGCGCGTCGCCGACGGCGGCATCTCCCTCACCGACCGGGTCAACGTCCTGCTCGTCGGCGTCGATTCCACGAAGCAGCGCAACGAGGCGCTGACCGACACGATGATGGTCGTCTCGCTGGACCCGGTCGGTCACACGGTGTCGATGGTCTCGCTGCCGCGCGACCTCGTGGGTGTCCCGCTCGGTGACGGGAATGTGTACGGACCGAAGCTCAACTCGCTGCTGTCCTATGCACAGCGGAATCCCGACGAGTTCCCCAAGGGCGGGATGGCGACGCTCGAGGGTGCCGTCGGCGCCCTGCTCGGCATCAAGATCCAGTACTACGCCCGGATCGACTTCGCGGGCTTCATCGACATGGTCGACGCCGTCGGTGGCGTCGACATCACCGTCAAGAAGGACCTCGACGACCCGACCTACGACGGCTTCGGCCTCGACCATCGCGGCTTCTCGATCACGAAGGGCGACCATCACCTGACCGGGGCCGAGGCGCTGGCCTACGCCCGGATCCGCAAGCCCCTCGGCGAGAGCGATTTCACGCGAGCCGATCGGCAGCAACGGATCCTCGTCGCCCTCAAGGCCGGGGCGACCGATGGCGGCGGCAGCCTGCTCTGGGAGCTGCCCGGCCTGCTCGATGCCGTCGGCAAGACCATCAAGACCGACCTGCCGATCGACCGGCTGCCCGATCTCGCCGCGATCATGGACGAGATGAAGGGCGGCAAGATCACCCGGGCCGTCATCAACCACCCGCTCGTCGACAGCAAGCTCACCCGCTACGGGTCGTCGCTCGTCCCGGACGTCAAGGCGATCCAGGCGATGGCCGCGACGCTCTTCCCCGAGCCGGGCGTGAAGCCCGTCCCGTGGCCGACGCCGAAGCCGACCCCGACGCCGAAGCCGGCCGCGTCGGCCGAGACGACCGAGAAGCCGTAGGGCGGGCGGCCGGGCCTAGAACCCGAGCGCTCGCAGCTTCGGCACCATCCTCCGAGCCGCCGCGGCCCGATGGGAGATCGCGTGCTTCTCGGCCGCCGTCCACAGGCCGAGGGTCCGGCCACCGGGCGGCTCCGAGGCCGGTTCGAAGATCGGGTCGTAGCCGAACCCACCGGTCCCGCGTGATCGCGGTCGCGATGCGCCCGCGGCAGGTCCCGCGGGTGAACGTCAGGTCGGCGCCGCCGCGCGGTCCGATCCGATCCGGCATGGCCAGCGCGAGGACGCAGACGTAGCGGGCGCCGCGGCGGTCCGGCGGCAGACCAGCCAGCGCCTCGAGGAGCTTGCGGTTGTTGGCCTCGTCCGTGGCGTCCTCGCCCGCGTACCGGCGGGTCCACACGCCCGGCCCGCCATCGAGCGCGTCCACCTCGATCCCGGAATCGTCGGCGAGCGTCGGCAGGCCACTCGCCCGGACACCGAAGCGGGCCTTGATGGCGGCATTCGTCGCGAAGGTCGTGCCGTCCTCGACGGGATCGCCCGGGATCCCGAGGTCATCGAGCGAGACCAGCTCGGCCCGGTGGAGGTCGAGGAGCTCGCGCAGCTCGCGCAGCTTGTGCGTCGAGCGGGTCGCGATGAGGAGCCGCGGGCGGCTCACCGCCGGACGGTGGCGAGGACCTCGGCCTGGGCCTCGAACAGCCGCGCCAGGCCGGCATCGGCGAGATCGATCAAGGCATCCGCGGCCGCCCGGTCGAACGGCTTGCCCTCGGCCGTGCCCTGGAGCTCGACGTAGGCGCCGGCATCGGTCCCGACGACGTTGAAGTCGACATCGGCGCGCGAATCCTCGGAGTAGTCGAGGTCGAGCAGCGAGACGCCGTCGACGATCCCGACCGAGACCGCGGCGACCTTGGCCACCAGGTGACGGTCCATCCCGTAGGTGATCAGCGCGGCCGCGAGGGCCACGTAGCCGCCGGTGATCGATGCGGTCCGGGTCCCGCCGTCGGCCTGGAGGACGTCGCAGTCGACGGTGATCGTCCGCTCGCCGAGCTTGGAGAGGTCGACCACGCCACGCAGCGAGCGCCCGATCAGGCGCTGGATCTCGTGGGTCCGGCCGCCGATCCGGCCCTTCGCCGACTCGCGGTCGGTGCGCTCGGCCGTGGCCCGCGGCAGCATCGAGTACTCGGCGGTCACCCAGCCCGTGCCCTTGCCGCGCAGGTGCGGCGGGACGCGGTCCGCGATGGTCGCCGCGCACAGCACCTGGGTGTCGCCCATGCGCACGAGGCACGAGCCCTCGGCCCATTTCTGGACACCGAGCGTGAAGGACACCGGACGCAGGTCGCGCGGTCCGCGCCCGTCCGCCCGGGCCGTGGCCGGTCGATTCCCGATGGTCATGTCGTCGCACGCTCCTCCGCTTTGGCCGCATCCCACAGGGCATCGAGGGCCGGGAAGTCGAGATCGCGCAGCGCGACCCCCTGGTCGGCGGCGGCCCGCTCGACGTGACCGAACCGGCGCCGGAACTTGGCATTCGCCGCGCGCATCGCGGCCTCCGCGTCGACGCCACGCTTGCGCGCGACGTTCACCAATACGAACAGCAGGTCGCCGAACTCCTCGGCCCAGGCGCTCGCGTCACCCGACGCCTCGGCCTCGCGCAGCTCGGCCGTCTCCTCGACCACCTTGTCGAGGACGCCGTCGATGGACGGCCAGTCGTACCCGAGGTGGGCGGCCCGCTCCTGCATCTCGAGGCTGGCCGCGAGCCCGGGGAGCGAGGGGCTGATGCCGTCGAGCGCGCTCTTCGTCGCTGCGGTCTCCCCGGCATCGGCCCGTTCGGCGGCCTTGATGCGCTCCCATTGCCGGTTCACATCGGACGCGGTGCGCGCGTCGGCGTCACCGAAGACGTGCGGATGCCGTCGGACGATCTTGGTCGCCAGCGTCGCCTCGACGTCGGTCAGGTCGAAGACGCCTGCCTCGGCCGCGAGTTGGGCGTGGAGGATGACCTGGAGCAGCAGGTCGCCGAGCTCCTCGGCGAGCTCCGGCGTGGCGCCGGCCTCGAGCGCGTCGTAGACCTCGTAGGCCTCCTCGAGCAGGTGGCTGCGCAGCGAGAGGTGGGTCTGCTCGCGGTCCCACGGGCAGCCGTCGGGCTGGCGCAGGCGGGCGCTGATCCACGGCATCGCCCAGGGCCCGGCGACCGCAGCTTCCGGGGCCAGCGGCGCGACATAGAGCGGGCCACCGAGATCGGTCGCGCGCAGGGACCCGATCGTCGCGGTTCCAGCCACGCCGGACCGTCCGACGACGTGGTCGGCCGGGTACAGGCGGGCGAGGACCCCGAGGGCGGTGTCTCCGCCCGGGCCGTGCCGGCCGGGGAGGGGCGCCACGTGACTCGCCTCAGGCGCCGGACCGAGGGCCCCTGCGGGCACGATCAGGAGCGGCCGGGACGGCTCGATGGGCGCCGCCACGAGCCCCTCGGCCGTGACGACCTGGACCCCGGCCGCGGGGTCGAGCCCCCAGCGCAATCGCGCCTCGGCCAGGAGTGCATCGAGCACGCGTTCTCCTTCCGATCAGCCGCCTGTCGAGATGGTCTCGTCCCGGACGATCTTGGCGGCCGCCTTCTTGGCGGTGTACCAGTCCGAGAAGGCGGTCGACTTGATCTGGGCGAGCTGCTGGCCCTCGGGGGTGCGGGTCTCCTCGGCGCGGACCTTGAAGAGGTACACGCCGTCCGTGGAGGAGTTCCCGGAGTCGAGCGTCACGACGGTGCTCGTGGACCCGACCGGTGCCGCGAAGATCGCATCGGTCAGCGCCTTGTCGAGCTGGCCCTTGGCGATCCAGCCGATATCACCGCCCGAGCCCGCCGACGGCGCCTCGGAGTTGTCGCGCGCGAGCTTCGCGAAGTCCGCGCCGCCGTCCGCCTGCTGCTTGAGCAGGTTGATGCGATCCGCGTCGGTCGGCTTGTACATGACCTGGATCACGTGCCACCCGAAGGCGGACTTGACCGGCTCGAGCAGCTGGCCGGCGGTGAGACCCGGCTTCGTGACCGCTCCGATGAACGCCTCGTCGACGCTGCCGGCCATCGAGGCATCGAAATAGGGCAGCTTGCCGCCCGTGCCGGTGGCGCCCCGGGCGCTCGTCTCGTCCGACTCGGCGCGGGCGATCGAGTCGAACAGGTCCGGGTCGGCCTTGAGCTTGTCGTAGGTCGCGCGGGCCTCGGCCTCCGCCGCCGCCCACGACGGGTCGGTGTCCGGGATGTCCCCACCCGAGGCGGCCGAAGGATCGTCCTTGGGCGAGTACAGGATGTGGCGGACCTTGATGGCATCGGCCGGCGGATCGGCGTCCGGCTTCTTGATCCAGATCTCGCTGACCTGGCGCTGCGGACCGGCCCCCGTCGCGTCGGCGACGATCTTGTCCTCGAGCTTCTGGTGGATGACGTCGGCCGCGACGACCGCGCGGTACTTCTGCAGGTCGATGCCGTCGTTCTGGAGGGTCTGCGTGTACGCGGCGTCGACTCGTTCCGGGCTGATCTCGCTGACCCGCCCGATCCGGAAGATGCCATCGTCACCCGCCATGACCGTGGTCGGCGTGTCGACCGCGGCGGCGAAGATCGCCTTGAGCCACGCCGGATCGGCCTGGGTGTTTTCGGCCGAGATCCAGCCGACGTCACCGGCCTGCGGCGCGGTCGAGGAATCGGTCGAGACGGTCTTGGCGACCTCATCCCACGCCTTGCCGCTCTGAAGGTCGCGGAGGGCCGCGTCGGCCTTCGCCTTCGCCGCCGCCGTCTGGGCGGCCGTCGGCTCGAGGGCGCCCGGATCGGTCTCCGGCTTGACCTCGATCAGCCAGGCGTGGCGGGTCTCCTTGGTCGTGGCCTCCGTCGTGAGCTCGGCATCGACCTCGGCCGGTGTCGCCGTGACCCCCTCGGTCGTGGCCAGCTCGGCCTGCAGCTTCGAATCGATGAGGCGCTCGAGGGTGAGCGCGCTGATCTGCGAGCGCTGCTGCTCGATGATCTGCTGCTGGCTCTGGGCCTGGGCCGCCGTGATGTGCCCGGCGACGGTCAGGTCGCGGATGGACCGGTCGGCCTGGTCGATCCGCCAGCTCTCGATCTTGAGGCGGTCGGCGAAATCGTCCTTGGTGATGTTCTGGCCGTCGACGCTGCCGACCGACGCCAGGTGGCTGTCGTACCAGGTCAGCCCGGCGGCGACGAGGAGGATGACGACCGCGGCGATGACGACGAGGCCGAAGGCCAGATTGAGGTAGAAGTTCCGTCGATCCTGGCTCTCCCACGAGGGGCGATGGCCGCGTTTGCCGACGGGCTTGGCTCGGAACGTCATGTGGAGGGATGGTCCTGTTCGGTGATCGGCATGACCGGCCAGCGCCGGCCGGGATGGGAGCGCGTATCGTACCGCACCCCCGGCCGAGGCCCGGTCAGCCGAGCCAGTCGCGAAGGTCGCCCGCGATGCGGGCCGATGCCGATCCCGGCTCGAAGTGCGCCTCGAGGAAGCTCCGGCGACGGGCGTCGTCGGTGAGCGTGTCCAGCGGCGCCTCGAGGGCCGCGAGGATGTCCCCGCCGTCGCGGACCGGGAGGGCCACCCCGGCATCGACGTAGCCGAGGAGGTCCGACGCCGCGAACGTCGCGGCGATGAGGTTCCGGGTGCCGGACACGACGGCCTCGGTGAGGACCGTGGAGTGGATCCCGAGGTGCGCGTCGGCGGCCCCGAGCAGCTGGTACAGGTCGAACCGGCCGATCACGCTGATCTTGGGCGGTTCGAAGCCACCCGCGCACGCGACACCCTCGATCACCGCGCGGTACGGCCCGTCGTCGGGCTCGTGGGGATGCAGCTTCACGACGAGGTGGACGCCCGGCATCGCCCGGTCGAAGAGCCGCGCCAGGGCCGCCGGGTAGAAGAACTGGCGGTACATGGGCGCCCATGTCCCCGATAGGACGAGCATGCGGTCCGCCGGGTCGATCCCGAGGGCCGCGCGGATCGCGGCACGGTCGACGGGCTCGGGTCGGATGAGGTCGAGCCGCGGCGATCCGCCGACGACGACCTCGTCGGGGCGGTAGACCCCCGCCTCGATCAACAGGTCGCGCTCCCACCGGCCGAACACGTAGGTCCGGTCGGGCAGGCGCAGGCCGGCCGGGCGGCTCGGATGGATGTAGCCGTTGTGCCATCGGTAGATCAGGCCGTGCTGCACCGCGGCGGTCCTCACGCCCTCGGCGCTCGCCGCCGCGAGCCAGGCCTGGTGGTGGTACTCATCGGCGAGCAGGATCCCCGCCGGCCGAAGCCGGGCGAGCAGCCGGCGGACGCGCCGGTACTGCCGGATCTCGACGGCCAGGAATCGGCGGGCATCGTCCACGACGCGGCCGACGAGCTCCCGACCGAGGTCGATGCCGTCCACGACGAGCGGCTGATCCAGCGCCGCCAGCCGGGCGACGATCGCGTTCGCCTCCTCGAACTCCGCGCTGATGTGGACGTCGGGCGCGACGACCGCCAGGACGTCGCTGGGCAGGCGCCGGTCATCCTCGGCGGCACCGGTCGCCGTCCAGCCGGCGTCCGTGACCGCCAGGCGAAGGTCGACCTCGATGGGGTCGAGGGGGGTCGCCCGCAGGCGCTCGATGATCGGACCAAGGTACGGGTTCATCGACCGGACGCCTTCCGGCGTCTCGATCGATTGGCGGGCGTGGGCAAGCACGGCCAGCAGCCGGCCGGGTTCCTGGGCCAGGCGGCCGAGCTGGCCGGCGACCTCCTCGCCGCCGGCGGGTGCGTTCGTCGACCGGGGGTCGGCGGCCGAGGAGCCGATCCAGGCGCCGGTGGAATCGCAGCATCAAGGGCTCGCGTGGGCGTCGCGGCCGCGCGGGCTTGGGCGGCTCCGGCGGCACGCCTTCGTCCCGGAAGGTCAGGCCGTCGCGTCGCGCGATCGCCCGGGCGGCGTCGACGAGGTCGGGGTCGAGCCCGGTCGCGCACACGATCCCGGCCGGGCGGACGGTCGCGACGAGCTCGGCGAGGATGGCCGAGTGCATCGAGCGGACGATCAGCCACATCGCGTGTCGCTGACGTCGCTGGTACCAGTAGGAGGTGCCCTCGACCGTCAGGATGTCGGCGACCCGGGTCGCCTCGCTCCACGCATCGAGCTGCTGCGCCGCGTCGGCCCAGACGTCCTTCACGGCGACCACGCGGTCGACGATGTCGCGGAACACGATGGGGGGCTGGGCGGGCGGCGGCGTGCCGGACTCGCCGGCGTGCCGGACTCGCCGGGCGGCGGCGTCCAGGTGGCATCGGCGACCACCGTCAGGATCGCGCGCGGCGATCCGGACGTGGGGGTCGGCGTGGCTGGATCCTCGGGCGAGGGCGTGAGACGGAGGGTCGGCCCCACCGCACCGCTCGATCCGTGGGCTGCGGATCCTGTTGACGCGGCCATCGGGCGAGCATATCGGGTCCCGCCAGCCCCGACCCCGTCGCGCGGGACGACCGCGCGGGCTATCCTCGGTCGATGGCGACCCCCGCGCGTCGACCCGGCGAGGCTCGATGAGGCGCATCGCCTACCTCTCCTACTCGACGGGCCAGCACGACGCCCGGACGATGCGGATGGCGCGCTCGGCGATCGAGGCGGGGTACGCGGTCTCGGTGTATGCGCGCTGGGAGCCCGGCCTGGCGGTCCGCGAGACCGGGCCCGGGTACGAGATCGTCCGCGTGCCGGCCGATGAGACCTGGTTGCTTCCGGGCATCGGCGGCGCGGCGCGGCGGCGCTGGCGCTCGGGCGACCTCCCGACCGGCCGGCGGTCGCGCGCGCGCGACCGGCTGACGATCTTCCCGCTGCGACCGATGGGCTGGGCGCGCGCACTCGACGACGTCGCCGGACCCGCCGACCTGTGGCACGGCATGTGGGCGGGCTCGCTCCCCGCCCTCGACCGGCTCCGCGCTCGTCACGGCGGCCGCACCATCTACGACAGCCGCGACATCTACATGCGCTCGCGCGGGTTCGAGCGGCTCGGTCCGCTGCGGACTCCCTTCGCGATGCTGGAGCGACGCTGGGCCCGTCGCGCCGACCGGATCATCACGGTCAACGACGCCTACGCGCGCGTCCTCGCCGATGAATTCGACGTCGGCGTGCCGCCGGTGATCCGGAACACGCCCCCGAGGTACACGACCACCGTCCCCGCGGCCGGACCTGCTGCGCCGCGAGCTGGGCATCGGACCGGACACGCGGATCGTGCTCTACCAGGGTGGTGTGCTCAGCGACCGTGGCATCGAGCAGGGGATGGACGCGATCCTGGCCGTCCCCGACGCGATCTTCGCGATCATGGGCGTGGGAGGGCAGACGCATCCGGTCCGGGCGCGGGCCGCGTCGGCGCCGTACCGGGACAAGGTCCGCTTCGTCGATCCGGTCCCGCCCGACGAGCTCCTCGACTGGACGGCCTCGGCCGACGTCTCCCTGATGGCGATCCAGCCGACCAGCCTGAACCATCGGCTGACCACGCCGCAGAAGCTGTGGGAATCGATCGCGGCCGGCGTCCCGGTCGTCGCGAGCGACCTGCCCGGGATGGCCGCGGTCGTGCGCGAGATCGGCGCCGGCGCCCTCGTCGACCCGACCGACCCGGGTGCGATCGCGCGCGGCATCCGCGAGGTCCTCGACGCCCCCGAGGCCGACCGTCTCGAGCAGCGCACCAGGATCCTGCGGGCGGCCGCGGAGCGGTACGCCTGGGAGGCCCAGGTCGACACGCTCATGGCCATCTACGCCGACCTCCTGGGCCGCGACGGCGAGGCGAGCCGCTAGGCGGTCCCGGCCGTCAAGCGGTGGTTCCCCACCGTCAGGCGGTCGATGAGCTCGAGGTAGCGCGCGGACTCGCGGTCCCATGACGAAGCCTCGACCGCCGCCTTCGCCGCGGCGACCATGCGGTCGCGGCCGTCCGCGTCGTCCACGACGGACAGGATCGCGCGAGCCATCGACGCCGGGTCGCCGGGTTCGTAGGTCGCGACCGAGCCGGCCGGGAACGCCGCCTCGAGCATCGGCAGGCGCGAGCCCACCACCGGCTTCTCCATCGCGGCGTATTCGTAGACCTTGCCGGACAGGCTCATGACCGTGAATCGGTCCCGTCGGACCGGCGCGATGCCGATGTCCGCGGCGGCCACGGCCGCCGCGACCTCGTCGAGCGGGATGCGCCCCGGGAAGGTCACGCGATCGGCGACGCCGAGCTCGGCGGCGAGCGCCCGGAGGGACGCCTCCGCGTCGCCGCGGCCGTAGAGCTCGAGGACCGGCTCGAGCTCGGGGCGCGCCGCGACGACGTCGGCGAACGCCCGCAACGCGACCGGAAGCTCGTACGTGGGCGTCAGCGCGCCGGTGTAGATGATGCGAAGCCGGCCATCCTCACGGAAGGCGCGGCGCGGGTGGACGGTGGGGTCGAACCGCGCGAGCGCCGGGCTGTTGATCACGACGCCCACCTTCGCGGGCGGGATCCCGAGACCCACGAGCCGGTCGCGCATCGCGTCGGTGACCGTGATGACCCGGCTCGCGATGCCGATCGACAGGCGCTCCTGGAGCGAGAGCAACCCGAGAAGGAGCCGATTCTGCCGATCCGGGAAGCGGCTCCGGAAGAACTCGGGCATCGCCTCGTGGAGATCGAGGAGCAGCGGCACGCCGACGAGCCGGAGGGGCAGCGCCGCAAAGGCGAGGAAGTCCGGCGGGGAGTGGACCTGGACCATGGCGAACCGCTCACGAGGGTGCGCCCGGACCGCGATCCACATCGCCTGGACGAGGAATGCGAGGTACTCGGTCACGTAGATGCCAAGACCGGCCCCCTGGTGGCGCTGGACATCGACCCGACGGACGCGGACCCCCGCCAGCTCGTCGTCGCGCGGGGCCCCGGGCGCACGAAGCCCGATGACGAGGACCGGACGACCGGCCCGGACCAGCGCTTCGGCCTGACGACGGACCCGTGGGTCCTCTTCGTAGTAGGCGTGGACGATCATCAGGATGGTGCGCCGCCCGCGGCCGCGTCCCGTCATCGACTGCTCGTCCATGTCGCCATCGGCCAGAGGATACCCAGTGGCCGTGCTTCGGGGGCCCGGGCGGTCATCCGCGGCGCGAGATGCTACCCTTCGCCGCGATGTCCGCCACGAGCGAAGTCCCCGCTGCCTTCCGAAACGCCTCGGTCCGACCCGGGGCGTTCCGACTGCTCCGTCAGGCGATCGACGACGTCCTGTCCCGGCGCCGCCTGGTCCAGTACCTCGTGCGCGCGGACATCAAGAAGAAGGGCGCCGACACCTTCCTGGGCAACCTCTGGTGGATCATGGATCCACTCCTGCAGATGATCGTCTATGTCGTGCTCGTGTCCGTCATCTTCCAGCGCACGACGCCCCAGTATCCGCTGTTCATCATGTCCGCGATCCTGCCCTGGAAGTGGTTCACCTCGAGCATGAACGACGCCGCCGGCTCCGTCGTCGGCGCCGGGCAGTTGATCAAGCAGATCCAGTTCCCGAAGATCGTCCTGCCGATGGCCTCGACGAGCGCGGCGGTCGTCGGGTTCGCGTTCGGCCTGGTGCCACTCGCTGGTTTGATGCTGCTGTTCTCGAGCCGGATCAGCCCATATGTCCTGCTGGTCCCCGTCATCGCCGTCGTGCAATACGTCTTCACACTGGGATTGGCCTTCATGGTGGCCGGCGCGAACGTCTTCTTCCGCGATCTCGGCAACGTGATGCGTCACCTGCTGCGCCTGTGGTTCTACCTCTCGCCGGGCCTGTACAGCCTCTCGACCCTCGAGGCGACGAACACGTTCCAGCAGTATCCGATCCTCGGCGTCGTGGCCAGGCTCAATCCGTTCGCGGTCCTCTTCGAGTCCTATCGGGCGGTCATCTACGGGACGCCGGATGGGCCTCCGCATGCGCCCGACTGGCAGTCGCTGGCGATCCTCCTCGGGGTCAGCGTCGTCCTCGCCGGCCTCGGCGCGATCTTCTTCAAGCGCCTCGAACCCATGTACGCGAAGGTCCTGTGACGACGATCGGCGCGGTCCCCGCCCCGAACCTGAACGCGCCGGCGATCGAGGCCCGTGACCTGGGGGTCCAGTACAGCCTGCGGTTCACGAAGAAGACGACGATCCGCAAGTCGCTCGGTCAGATCCTGTCGCGCCAGCCGGCCGCATCCTTCTGGGCGCTGCGCCACGCGTCGTTCACGCTGCGCCGCGGGGAGTCGCTGGCGGTGATCGGCCCGAATGGCGCCGGCAAGAGCACGCTGCTGCAGGTCCTCGCCGGGATCATCCTGCCGTCCGAGGGCACCGTCGACGTCCGCGGCCACGTCTCGAGCCTGCTGACCCTCGGCGCCGGGTTCGACGTCGAGCTGAGCGGACGCGACAACATCCTGCTCGCGGGCGCGTTCCTGGGCCTCGACGACGGACTCGTCCGGCGCATCGCCCCGTCGATCATCGCCTACGCGGACATCGGCCAGTTCATCGACGCGCCGATCAAGACGTACTCCTCGGGCATGCGCGCCCGGCTCGGATTCGCCATCGCCACGGCCGTCGATCCGGACATCCTGCTGCTCGACGAGGTCCTCGCCACGGGCGACGCCGAATTCCGCGTCAAGTCCAAGGCCCGCGTCATCGAGCTGGTGCACGCGGCCAAGGGCATCGTGCTCGTCACGCACGACATGGGCTGGGTGACCGAGTACTGCAACCGGGCCATCCTGCTCGAGAAGGGCGAGGTCATCATCGAGGGCGACCCGGAGGAAGTGGTCCGGGTCCACACCGAGCGCTCCGCCGAGCGCAAGAGCGAGCGCGCCGCCGCGCTCGGCACCGCCGCGATCTAGCCGGTCACGGTCGCGCGGCCGGCCGGCTCGGACGGGGCGGCATCGGCCGTCGGCGTCGCCTGCGTCGCCCGCGGGTCGATCGAACGGATGAGCTCCCGGTACCCCTCGGCCGCGATCGGCCAGCTGTAGCGCGCATGCGCAGCGGCGCGGATGCGCTCGCGCCATGCCGCCAGCTCGGCGGCGGGCAGGTCGAGGATGGCGGTCATCGCGGCGGCGATGTCGCGCGGATCCATCGAGGCCGCGATGCGTCCGAGGTCCTCGCGCTCGAGCAGGTCGGCCATCGTCGGGAGATCGGGCCCCAGGACCATCGGCGTGCCGGCCATGATGGCTTCGAGGAACTTGTTCGGCGTGGTGTAGCGCTGGTTGAACGAGACCGGCGGCAGCGTGACGAGCGCCACATCCGCCGAGGCGACCCATGGCGCGAGATCGTCCGGATGGCGGGCCGGCAGCGTGAAATGGCGGCCCTGGTACCGGGGATCGGAATCGCGCGCGCCGATGATCCGCGCGCGCTTGCCCACGCCGAGCAGGACCAGCACGGCATCCGGGATGAGGAGGACGGCCTCCGCGGCCTCGTCGAGACCCATGTTGTTCCCGAGGCGGCCCCAGAAGAGGCAGATCCGGGCCGAGGCCGGCAGCCCGAGCTCGGTGCGGATGAGGTCGGGCGGCGGCGCGCCCGGGTCGGGGGTCCAGGGTTCGGGGTAGTTCGGGACGACCGTCGGGCGACGCACGAGCTGCCAGCGATCCACGGCCCGGTCCGCGAAGACGTCGTTGACCGCGGTATGGGCGTCGGCGGCACGGACCCATCCGCGCTCGCGGCGCGACAGGCGATCGAGGACCCACGCGGGCATGTCGAGCACGTTGTTGGACTCGAGCGACATGTCGATGACGTCCTCGATCACGACCGAATGACGACCGGCCCGCTCATCGCGCCCCCGGGCGGCCAGCGCCGCCGCGAGCGGCAGGATCCCGCAGACGTGGTACAGGTCGGCCGGCGGCAGGTCGCTCGCCAGGGTCCGCCACCAGCCGCGGACGCGGTGCGGCCAGAGCATCCACTTGAAGATCGACGGTGGCCGGGGACGAAGGAAACGGGTCACCTTCCGGCGGCGGCGCACCCACACGGAGGGCTCGGCCGCGAGGGACGCGTTCGGGATGGCGCCACGGGGCACGGACCGGGCCGACGGGGAGGATCGCGCTGGATCGGACGGGGCGCGCTTGGCCGCCCCGGGCCGGGTCGCGGGGGCGGTCGTCTCGGACCGCGTGAACAACCCCATGAGGCGGCCGAAGATGCCGCTCGGCGGATAGCGTCGGACGTGGAGCTCTCCGTCCCACTCGTCGAGCGGAGCGTCGAGCTCGGTCGTCGCGGCGATCTCGACGTCGTATCCGAGGCTGACCAGCGTCCGGCCGATGCGCGTCGCTCTCGAGTACGGATTGGCCGGGTTGCCGACCAGGACCACGGCGCGAGGTCGACGGGCGGGCACCTGATTCCGGGGCGGTCCGCCCGCCCCGGGACGCGCGCTCAAGGGCGGTGGACGAGGTGTCGCGACATCGGGCGCAGTATGGCGGAAGACGCTTTGAGACGCCGCCGGCGGCCTTCGGAGCGGTCCGGTCAGCGGCGGCGCAGGATCCCGACGAGCAGCCCGACCGCGGCCCCGAAGGCGAGGGCGCCGCGCCAGTCGACGAGCGTCTTGATGTCGCCCTCGACGTCCTTCGCGATCAGGACCAGGACCGCGCTCGTCCGTTCGAACGTGGCGCTCTGGGCGATCGCCGTCCCGACGAGGCCCTGCTCGAATCGGAGGTCGCGGGCGATCGCCGATCGGACGTAGCCCTGGGTCACGTGGACCTCGCTGCCCACCGCCAGCCCGAGCGCGCCGAGCTCGAGCGAGACCCGCTCACCCCTGGCGAGGCCGATGGCGCCTTGGCTCACGGCGATATCCGTCGCCTCGGCGCGGCCGATCGCACCCTGTCGGACATCGAGGTGCTCGGCCTTCGCGAGGTTGACGCCGCCCTGGGTGATCGACACCGATCCGGCCTCGACCTGGTCGGCGCCACCCTGGTTGATCTCGACCCGTTCGGCGCGGACCGTGGTGTCGACGACGGCCGGGAGGGTCTCCGGCTCGCGCGCTTCGGGCGGGACCATGACCGCCTTGGGCGGACGCGCCGGCTTCTCGGGCGTCGCGGCCGCCTTGGCCCTCGACGCCGCCGGCTTGGCCGAAGATCCGGGTGGTCTTGGCCTTCGCGCTCTGGGCTGCCGGCCGCGGGGTCTTCACACGCGGGGTCGCGGGCCCCGGCGTCGACCCCGGCGTCGGATCGGTCGGATCGGTCGGACCGGTCGGCTCTCTCGGATCGTTCGACTGGTCGGTCATCGCGGGTACCTCGTGATGCCCCGGCGGCGTGGGCACGGCCCTCCGGGTGCGGCCCTCAGCGTACCCCCGGCGGTGGACGCCGTCTGCGGCCGGGTCGCTTGACGGCGTCATCCGAAGGCCTCCTGTATCCTGCGCCGAGCATTCGTGCGACGCGCCGGGGATCGGGAGGCGCGCGAGCCGCGGAGAGGTGGACTTCGAGTGGATCGTCGGTTCCTGACGCGACCGTGGGCGGTCGCCGGACTCGTGGCCGTGGTGGTCCTCGGTGTCGTCGGTTTCGGGATGGTCGCCGGTGGCGGCCTCTCAGGCGGCAGCCCGACGGCCCCGCCATCGATCGCCATCATCGTGCCGGGCTCCTCCGGCGGGTCGACCGCCAGCGCGGCGCCCGAGGCGACGGCCGCACCGACCGCGACCCCCGAACCGACCCCCACCCCCGCGCCGACCCCGGTCCCGACCCCCGCGCCGGTGCCGGCGCCGCTGACCGGCGTCCTCGTCCGCCCGGCCGCCGCGATCCGGCATCCGATCGCCGTCATGATCGACGACCTCGGCCCGGCCCGGCCGCAATCGGGGCTCTCGTCGGCCTCGGTCGTCTGGCAGGCCCCCGCCGAAGGCGGGATCCCGCGCTACATGGCGATCTTCTCCGACACCGTGCCCAAGGACGTCGGGCCGGTGCGCAGCTCGCGCTACTACTTCATCGCCTGGGCCGCGGAATGGAAGGCCGGCTACGTGCATGCCGGCGGGTCGCCGCAGGCGCTCTCGACGCTTCGCGCGAAGGGCAACGGGCAGCTCGTCTACAACATCGACGAGTTCCGCTGGGGCGGTTCGTTCCGCCGGATCAAGTGGAAGTTCGCGCCCCACAACCTGTACACGACCGGGACCCAGCTCCGGGCGCTGGCCAAGCGGGTCGGTGCCAAGGACAAGGCGATGGCGCCGATCTGGCAGTTCGCGCCGGACGCGCCGCTCGAGGCCCGGCCGTACGGCGGCTCGATCACCGTCAAGTACCTCGCCAACACGATCAACTACAAGTACGACCGCGCGACCAACACCTATCTCCGATCCGTGACCGGGGAGTCGAAGGAGAAGGACGAGTCGGGCCATAAGCGCATCGCACCCAAGAACGTGATCGTGATGCTGATGCACTTCGGGCCGCTCAACGACGGGTCGAAGAAGCATCGGCTCGAGGCCACGGTCATCGGCAGTGGCCCCGCCTGGATCAGCACGAACGGGAAGACCATCAAGGGCACCTGGAAGAAGACGGGCCTCACGAAGCCCACGAAGTTCTACGACAGCAAGGGCAACGAGGTCACGCTGACGATCGGCCAGACCTTCGTCCAGGTCATGCCCAACGGCTCGCCGATCACCTTCAAGAAGGGCTCGCTGACCCCGCCCGGCGGAGCTTCGCCGAGCCCGACGCCGGCCGCCTGACCGCAGCCCGCTCGTCGGCGCCCGACGCTCAGGGGCGTGGGATGCCGGCCGCCGCGTAGACCGACCGCGTCTCCGCCGCGACCGCCGCCCAGGATCGGGACCTCGCCGCGGCCACCTCGGCCGCCGCCGAGGCGATCCGTTCGTGGACGAGCGGCTCGACCCAGACCGCGCGGACCGCGACGGCGAGACGGTCGGCGTCACCCGGCTCGACGAGGATGCCGGCCGAGCCGACGACCTCGGGGAGTGCCCCGACGGCCGATGCGATGACGGGCGTCCCGGCCGCGAGCGAATCGAGGGCGGCCAGGCCCGCCGCATCGGAGCGGACCGGCAGGAGGACCGCCCGCGCGCGGCCGACGAGACCGACCTCGGCGGCGAGGGACATCGCCGGCGCGTAGGCCAGGAGGTCGGCCGCGCTCGACCGGGCCGCCATGCGGGCGATGGCCGCGCGATCGTCCGGGCTCGCGCCGACGACGAGCACCCGCGGGGGCCACGGCACCGACTCGTCGAGCCCGTCCGGGCGGCCGCCCGACGCCAGCGCCGCGAGCGCCCCGAGCAGGCTCGCGAAGTCCTGGCGCGCATCGAACCGACCTGGGTAGACCAGGTAGCGCTCGGGCAGGCCGAGGCGCGCCCGGAGGCGGTCGGCGTCGGCTCGGCTGGCCACGGTGGCCGGGACGGCGAACGCGGCTCGTGGCGCGAGCCCGACGACATGCACCCGCTCGGCTCGGAGATGGATCGCCTTCCGCGCCGCGCGCGCGACCGACTCGGTCCCGACGATGACGGCGTGCGCATCGCGCAGGAGCCGTGCGCGCAGACGCTGCCCGAACCGCGCGCTCGCCGTTCGGCCGAACTCGTCGGGCAGCTCCCACGGGGCCAGGTCGAGGAGGGTCACGACCACGGGCAGGTCCGAGGCGATGGGGAGCGGCCCGCTGCCCGCCATGTGGTAGACCGCTCCGGCGGCCCCGCCACGGTCCGCTCGCCACGCCGCCCCGAGCGACGCGCCCCGCAGGAGGAACGGATCGAGCGTCAGCGCCGCGGAGCGCAGCAGCCGAGTGGGCGGCAGGAGCCGGCGGCCGACGACGTCGAGGTTCGTGAAGGCCAGCGTCGGATCGTCGAGGTCGCTGCGCAGCAGGAGCGCGAAGGACTCCCCATCGAGCGGCTGCGCGTCGTACGCCCCGAGCAGGCCCTCCAGGTACGCCGCGGTGACCGGCGCTCGGTCCGGGTCCTGGATGGGCCGGGCGTCGAGCACCACCCGGACCCCGCGCGGCGCCTCCGTGCCGGGGGTCATGGCCCCGCGCGCCGCCGCAGCATCCGGTCGCGCAGCTCCTCCGCCCGGAGCTGGACGACGACCACGAGCGCCTCGGCGATGATCCGGCGGGACATCTTGCTCTGTCCGACACGCCGGTCGCGGAACGTGATCGGGATCTCCTCGATGCGGGCGCCGCGCCGGTCGGCCCGGAACGTCATCTCGATCTGGAAGACGTAGCCGCCGGCATGGATCCCGTCGAACGGGACGTCCCGGAGCGTCGCCGCGCGCCACGCCTTGAAGCCGCCGGTCAGGTCGCGCGGCGAGAGTCGCAGCACGGTCCGTGCGAACTGGCTGCCCCCGCGCGAGATCACCCGCCGCCCGAGGCCCCAGTCGACCACGCCGCCGCCCGCGACGTAGCGCGACCCGATGACGAGGTCCGCGCGGTCCGCGGCGATCGGCGCCAGGAGCGCGGGCAGGACCGCCGGGTCGTGGCTGAAGTCCGCGTCCATCTGGACCACGACGTCCGCGTCGCCGGCGAGCGCGACACCGAACCCGTCGAGGTACGCCCGTCCCAGGCCCTGCTTGGCCGGGCGATGCCGCACGCGGACCCGGGCATCCGCGGCCGCGAGGCCGTCGGCGATCGCACCCGTACCGTCGGGGGACCCGTCGTCGACCACGAGCAGGGTCGCGGCCGGCAGGGCCTCGAGGATGGCCGCGGCGATGGGTTCGAGGTTGTCGGCTTCCTGATAGGTCGGCAGGACCACCCAGACGCCGGAGCCATCGGTCATGAGCGGGAAGTGTAGTCGGGCCACCGTCCCCGAAGGGGTCAGTGGGCCGCCACCACGACGTCCTGCGTGTAGCGCGTGATCCCGATCTTGCTCGTGGCCGTCACGACGATCTGGTACCGGCCCGGCTTGGCCAGGGTCCCCTTGGTCGTCCGGCCATCCCACGTCCAGGCCCACGATCCGGCCCGGAGCGCCTTCGTCGTCCAACCGCGGCGGACCGTCGTGTTCCCCTGGACGATGCGCACGGTCACGCTCGCGCTCCGGGCGAGGTCGATCGTGGCCCGTGCCGTCGCCTTGGCCGATGGCGCGAACGACGGCGTGCTCCAGCGGACGCGCCGGATGGTGCGGTCGACGATGACGCGGCGGTCGACGACGGTCCGGTTGCCGGCCCGGTCGAGGCCGTCGACCCGGAGCAGGTAGCGCCCGTCGGGGACGGCCTTGCCGCTGGTGCGGTCCCCCGACCAGGTCGCCGACCAGGTCTTGACCCCATCGAACGTCCACGCGCGGACGGTCTTGCCGGTCCGGTCGAGGAGGCGCACCCGACCGCCGATGGCCTCCGATGCGCGCCACGCCACCGGGACCGTGTTCGAATGCCGGTCGTGACCGGGCCTCACGAAGCCGACGCCCGTGGTCGAGGTCACCTTCGCCTTGGTCGCGTCGACGATCACCGTGAACCGGCGCTGGGCGCGGTTGCCGTTGATGTCGGCGGCCCACAGGGTGATCCGATACGTCCCGTCCTTCACGCGACGGTGGCGACCGTCAAGGCCGTCCCAGGCGAACGCGGGGGCCTTCCCGGTCCGCGTCACGGACCGGACGGTCTTCCCGGCCTTCGGCCCGCGCATGGCCTGCACGCGGGCGCCCCAGGTGATGAGCCCGGTGACCTTCAGGCGAGCCGTGGCCGTGTCGTTGCGGCCGTCGCCGTTCGGCGACAGGAGCGGCGCCGAGAGCGAGGCGCCGACGATCAGCGGCGGGACCTTGTCGCGGATGAACTTGGCCACGATAGCCTTCGTCAGGTCGCGGCGGTTCCCGTCGTAGCCGAGGGCCCACAGCCCGACGCCGCGCAGCCCGTAGCCGTTGACGAGGTCGTACTTGGCCTTGAGAGCGGTGGCGTCGTCGAAGTAGAGCTGGCGCCACGACGTGACGCAGCCGTACGCCTTCGTGCAGTTCTGGCGTCGATAGGCCGTCCAGGCGACCCCCTCGGTCCGGTCGTAGCGACGTCCGGCGACCGCGATGGCGGCTCGCGCGTCCTGGTAGACGACGGAGACCGACGGGCCGTATTTCTCGCCCGAGATGTTCTTCGCGTGGAGCTTGTTCGTCGTGGTCGACCAGGCGCGACCGTAGTACGGGACGCCGAGGATGACCTTCGACGGCGGCACGCGAGCCAGGTAGGCGCGGATCGTGTCGCGGATGTCGTAGCCGGGGCCGCCGATCGGCGCCACGGACCCGACGGTCTTCGAGCCCGACGAGCGATAGTCGTAGCCCATGATGAGGACGGCATCGGCTGCGCCCTTGCGCGTGGCGTCGCGGATGGGGTAGGCCCCGATCGACCCGGTGGCGTCGAACGTCAGCTGGTACCCCCGGGCGGCCCGGTCCAGCTCGGTGCGGACGCGCCGGACGAGCGCGGTGAACTCGTTGCTGTACCCGGCGGCGATCGGCTCGAAGTCGAGGTTCACGCCGTCGGCCCCACGGTCACGGACCGCGGCGGCGATCTGCCGCGCGAGACGGGCGCGCGCCGTGGGGTTGCGCAGCAGGGCGCGCTGGCGCCTCAGCCCCGTCGAGGACCAGCCGAAGCTCTGGACGGTCAGTACCACGCGCGTCCCGTTGCGGTGGGCGGTGTCGATGACGTTCGTCATCCGCGAGCTCGTCCAGCCACTCCAGCCGATGGTGGTCGCACCGTCCTGGTTCCGCTTGATCAGCGTCCCGTCGCTGTCGGCGCCTACCCCGAAGTAGGCGACCGTCGACACGGTCGCCCAGTCGATGCGGGTCGAATCGTCGCCGAGCTCCCAGTACGGGAGGAACCCGAACACCTCGCGACGAAGGGCACCCGGATCGACGGCCGCGGCCAGCTCGATGGTCCCCTCGTCGGATGGGTCCCAGATCGCGCCGGTGCCCCGCATCACGGTCCTTGGGTCGACCGACGGACGGTCGTCACCCACCCGCCCGAACGACAGCTTCGGCAGGGGCACGTCGACGGCTCGGTCCTCGAGTCGCATCGCGCGGCCGGACTCCCGTCCCGCGGGGAGCGCCCGGGGCGCACGGCCGCCGACCGACCACTCGTCACTCTGGCGGGGCGTGAACGGGATGCTCACCCGCCCGCCGGGCGCGAAGGCCGTCCGGTCGCCGGCATGACGGACCGCGTCCTCGTACTGGATCGTCGGCTGGAGCCGTACCGACTCCGGCCGGGGAGCCGTCGCGTGCGCGGCGGATCCGGCGGCGTCGACGCGGGCGGGCGCCAAGGCGGCGGGCGCCAGACCGGCGGGCGCCAGACCGGCCACCAGGAGCACGCCGAGGAGGGCATGGCGAAGCGGCCGGCGAACGTGACGAGCGGCTGGGGTTCTGGGTCGGGACGGCAACGACGGTCCTCATGGCTCGGGGGTCGTCGCGACCGTAGCCCGGTGCCGCGCGGCACCACAAGGTGACGATGGTCCCGGTCGGGAGGGGTACGGTGCAGTCCGGTGGGGACCGGGTCAGTGCAGCGGGAGGGCCAGGTCGCTGCGGTTTCGGCCACCGCCCGCGTCATCGCCGTAGATCCGGAACGTCATCGTCCCGGTCCCGCCGCCGGTCTTGAGCGTGACCGTGGCCTTGTACGTCGTCCCGCTCTTGGTCATCAGGACGCTCCAGTTGGCCTTGCCCGGCTGGAGGACGTAGAGCCGCGGTGCCGCCTTCAGCGGCTCCGCGCTCGTGGCGGTCACCGTGATCTTCTGACCACGGGCGGGCGTCGTGTCCGACACGGACATCTGGAAGGCGTCCATCCGGACCCAGACCCACTGGGCGGCCGTGCCGGCGTCCGTGGTCGCGCTGACGACCGCCTTGTACGCGCCGGCGGGGACGGCCATGCCGTCGGCGAGCGTGCCGGCGAAGGGGATCGACACGGCGCCGGGACCCATGTCGCTGGTGGCCACGATGTCGCCGACCGGCGCCCCGTCCGTACCGCGGACGAGCGTCACGCGGACGGAGGCGCTCCTCGCGAGGGTGAACCCGAGTGTCGTCCGCGGCGCCAGCGTGTCGCCGTCCTGCGGGTAGAACAGGGCCTTCGAGTTCGACACGAACCCGAGCGTCGTGTCGACGCGGACCGAGCGCGACAGGGTGGTGCCGCTCGTGCCCGCGACGTCGCGCGGCGTGACCTTGACCGTGTAGAGACCGTCGGGCACGACGTGACCTGCATCGTCCTTGCCGTTCCATGTCACGGGGACGTTCCCGCTGCCATGGTCGAGGGTCGTCGAAAGGACGCGCGTGGAACCGGCGTCGTAGACCCGGACCAGCAGCGAGCCGGGCTCGTCGGTCGCGGCGGTCCACGAGGCGGTCTCCCTCGACCCGTCCCCGTTCGGCGAGATCCACGGGACCGGGTCCGTGTCCTCGGTCAGCCCCGAGAGCTGGGCCGGGACCGTGTCGATCGTGACGTGGGTGGTGGCCGTCGTCGGCCCGTTCTGCCAGGCGTCCTGTGCCCGGATCTCGACGTCGTAGCGCCCGTCGGGCCGGGCCACGCCGGCGTCGAGGCCGTCCCAGGCCACGGCGAAGTGGTCGCCGCTCCCGGTCCACTGGTCGAGGACCGTGTCGCCGTCGAGGACCCGGACCCGCCAGTCGACAGTCTCCGAGAACCGACCGCTCAGGGCTGCCTGGTCGGAACGCCTGTCGCCGTTCGGGGAGAAGACCCCGCCTGCGGTATCGATCGCCCAGATCGCCGGCGCCCGGCTGTCCTTGGGGACCAGCATCGCGGTCTCGACGAACCCGTCGATCGAGGCGTCGTCAAGTCCGCTGACCCGGACGCCTGGGGTCCCGGTGGCGCCGATCGTGACGCCGCCGGCGACGACCCGCAGCCGGGTCCCTGCGGCGAGCGAGCCGACGGCTGCCCCGCCGTCGTCGTACAGCGTCGCGCCGGCGGCGCCGACCGCGGCATTGCCCGGGACGACCAATGAGGACGGGTCGACGCCGGTGTCGGCGTACGAGGCGCCGGTCACCTGGTCGGTGGTCAGCCCCGGACGCCACACGAGGGACCGGTAGTAGCCGCTGGTGGCGGTGTCGGTGTCGGTGAAGGCCACCGCGCCCTTGGTGCGCGTCGAGGCGAACGACTGGACATGGTCGTGGAAGTTCGGGGCGCTCCGCCAGACGCCCTCGATCGTGGCGTGGGTCGTGAACAAGGCGCGGATGTACGGCTCCGGGCCGCCATGGCCGTCGGCGATCACGGCGTCGGCCGCCTTGAGGAAGCCGGCGCCGAAGTTGTCGACCCGCTTGCGGGCGGTGCTCTGGCTCGGCGCGGGGCCGCCGGGCTCGGGATTGCCCGACGCGTAGCACAGGCTGCTCAGGATCACCACCGCGTGCGGGGCGAGCGCCAGCGTCGAGACATACGGCTCGCCGTAGTACTTGTTGTCGTAGTCGCCGTTCCCGGCCGTCGCGTTGAGGCCGAACCCGTCCTTGGTCGTGTACAGGGGGTCGTAGGTGTATGGGCTCGGCCATCCGTTCCCGTGGCCGAAGTAGATGACGATCGAGGCGCCGACGACCGCGGCCTTCACCTTCGACCACGTGGCGTTCGGGCTGTAGACCTTGACGACGTTCGAGGTGTACTTGCGCGCCTCGGCGTAGGCCTGGTCCGCCCGGGTGCGATAGGACGCGGTCGCGCCGTGGGTCGCCCCGACGATGATCACGACCTTCGGGTCGCTGCTCGCGGCGCTCGCGGCCGGCACGACGACGGCGAACGACAGCAGCAGGGCACCGAGCAACGCGACGATCGACAGGCGGGAACGCAAGGCTGGCGGCTCCACACGCGGACGCGGACCGGCCCAGGGTCCGATCCGAGGTCGCCAGCCTCCGCCTGGACACCGGCCGGCTCAATCGCGGGAAGGTCCCGCCGGGTCGTAGGCCCATCGGTGCCGCCGGTGCGGTCGCGGGCGGCTCCGGTGCGGTCCGGGGCGGTCGGTCAGGCGGGGGCGTCGCGGAGGCGCACCACCAGGTCCGCGAGCGCCGGGTTCGACCGATCGCGGTCGGACAGGATCGGTTGCCCGTCGGCCGTCTCGGGGACGACCGGCCAGGGGACCGCGGCGAGCGGATCGTCCCAGGCGAAGCCGAGCTCGTCGGAGCCGTCGTATTCGTTCGTGACGAGGTAGAGGAGCCGGACCGGCTCGAGGGCGAGGAATCCGTGGGCGACGCCGGCCGGGATCGAGACCCAGTCGTCGGCACCGAGCTCGTGGGTCTCGACGCGCGGCGCGTCCCCGCCCGCGAGCATCGGACGGACGTCGACGAGCGCGGTGAAGGCCCGGCCGCCGGCCACGAACCACAGGTCGAGCTGCCGGCGATGGAGATGCAGGCCGCGCAGGACGCCGGCCGACGAGACCGACAGGTTGGCCTGGACGAACCGCGCATCCGGCTCGGGGCGCCGTCTCGGCCGGGTCGAAGGCGCTCGCCCGCCAGACCTCCCGGAACGAGCCCCGCGGATCGCCGAAGGCCGGGCTCGTCCCGACGCGGACGCCATCGATGGCGGACCGCCGCTCGCCCGGTCGCAGCTTCGGATCGCTCATCGGGCGGTCGCCCGCAGGCGGGCGAGGAGCGGGGCGTAATCGGCCATGGCATCGGGCCACGGCCGCATCGGCTCGCCGGACGGGAGTGGGGTCGGCTCGAGCACCCCCCATCGAAGCGGCGCCGACGCCCGCTCCCACGACGTCAGCGACACGTGCTCGGCCCGGACGCTCAGGCCGAACCGCCTGACGATGTCCTCGGCCCACGACGCCCGCGTCGCGGTCATCCCGTTGACGAGGTGATGGGTCCCGGCATGGGCGTCGTCGGCGAGCAGCTCCACGATGGCGTCGGCCGCGTCCGCCGCATACGTGGGGGTCCCCCACTCGTCGTCCACGAGACGGATGGACGTCCCGTTGGCCATGGCGCGTTCCGCGACATCGAGGATCTTGCGCGGGTAGTCGATCCCCGGCGGACCGAACAGCCAGGCTGTGCGGACGATCCCCAGCTGGGCGCCCGGCGCGGCATCGAACGCCGCCCGGGCCGCCGTCTCGCCGGCCAGCTTCGAGACACCGTAGGGGTTCGGCGGCGCCGGCAGGTCGTCGGGTGCGTAGCCGACCCCGTCCGTTCGCGACCCGTCGAATACCTCGTTCGTCGAGATCGCGACGAGGTCGATGCCGCGCGTGGCGCAGGCCTCGGCCAGGATCCCGGTCGCGACACCGTTGCGCCGGATGGCGAGCTCCGGGTCGCGGGCACAACCGTCGACATCGGTCCATGCCGCGGTGTGGACGACGACCTCGGGTCGCTCACGATCAAGTCGGGCGCCGACACCGCCCGGATCGTCGAGATCGAACGCGGCCCGGTCCCAGGCCAGCGGCCCCTGCGGCCCCGGGAACGGCGCATCGGCGAGGGCGGCGACGAGCGCCGAACCGAGGCGACCGGTCGCGCCCGTCACCGCGACGCGCATCAGGCGCGCACGCCCATGCGCACGCCACCGTCCGGTCGGGCGGCCGGGCCGGTCACGGGGTCGCCCGAAGGCGGGCGCCGTACTGCCGCTCGTAGTAGGCGTCCCAATCGCCCGAGCGGGCGGCGCGCCACCACGCGGCGTTGGCGACGAACCAGTCCACGGTCGACGCGAGCCCGCCGGCGAAGTCCGTCGCCGGGCGCCACCCGAGCTCGGCCACCCGGGAGCCGTCCATCGCGTAGCGCCGGTCGTGCCCGGGCCGATCCTCGACGTACCGGACCAGCGACGAGGGCTTGCCGAGGCGCTCGAGGATCAGCCCGACGGTGTCGCGGTTGGCCATCTCGATGCCGCCGGGCAGGTTGTAGGTCTCGCCACCGACGCCCCGGCGGAGGACCGTGTCGATCCCGGCTGCGTGGTCGGCGACGTACAGCCAGTCGCGCCGCTGGAGCCCGTCGCCGTAGACCGGGATCGGTTGGTCGTCGATGGCGTTCGTGATGGCGAGTGGGATGAGCTTCTCGGGGTGGTGGTACGGGCCGTAGGTGTTCGAGCCGCGCGTCACCACGGCATCGAGGCCGTGGGTCACGACGTAGCTGCGGACGAGCAGTTCACCGGCCGCCTTGGCCGCCGCATACGGCGAGCGCGGGGCCAGCACGTCGCCCTCGTAGGCCACGCCGGACTCGATCGTGCCGTACACCTCGTCGGTCGAGACCTGGAGGAAGCGCGGGCGCGACGGGGCGATGCGACAGGCCTCGAGGAGGATGTGGACCCCGATCACGCCCGTCACCAGGAACGCCTCGGGGTCGAGGATCGAGCGGTCGACGTGGGACTCGGCGGCGAAGTTGACGACGGCGTCGGCGTCGGCCACGAGCGGCGCGACGGTCGCCGCATCGGCGATGTCGCCGCGGACGAAGCGGAACCGGGCCGCCTGCTCGGGATCGTCGCGGACGGGGGCCAGGTTCGCCTCGTTGCCGGCATAGGTCAGCTTGTCGAGGACCGTGATCGACGTCCCGTCGCGGCGGGCCAGGATGTCGCGGACGTAGCACGACCCGATGAAGCCGGCGCCGCCGGTGACCAGGAGCCGGTCGTACGAGCGCGCCTCGCCCATCCCCCGGCTCAGGGCGTCGGCCGCTCGACCGGGGGCGCCAGTCGCCCGGCCGCATCGTCGTCGCGCGCGAGCTCCGCGGCGCGCAGCAGCGAATGGACCGTCCCGGCGTCGGTCCAGTGGCCCTCGTAGATCCGCGTGTAGAGCCGGTCCGGCACGTAGTGGTTGAGGACGTCCGTGATCTCGAGCTCGCCGCGCCCTGACGGCGCGAGCCGGTCGATGACGTCGAACGCGTCGGGTCGCAGGAAGTAGACGCCGATCGGGATCAGGTCGCTCTTGGGCGAGGCCGGCTTCTCCTCGAAGCCGATCACGCGGCCGGAGGCGTCGAGCTCGGCGACGCCGAACCGTTCCGGGTCGGGGACGCGGTAGAGCAGGGTCCCCGCACCGTGCCCGCCTGCCTCGAACTCGGTCGCCACGTCGGCGAGGGCGGGGCCGCGCAGGATGTTGTCGCCGAGGACCACGCAGAACGGGTCATCGCCGACGAAGTCGCGCGCCAGCCCGACCGCATGGGCGATGCCGAGGGCGCCACGCTGGTAGCGGTAGGTCAGGTCGAGACCGAAGTGGGCGCCATCCGCCAGGAGCTCCACGACGTCGCCGACGCTCTTCCCGCCGACGACGACCATCACCTCGCGGATCCCCATCCCAGCCAGCGTCTCGATCGGGTAGTAGATCATCGGCCGGTCGTAGATCGGCAGCAGGTGCTTGTTCGTGACGATGGTGAGCGGGTAGAGCCGGGTCGCCGTACCGCCGGCGAGGACGATTCCCTTCATCGCCGGGCAGCGTAGCAGCCCGACCGGGCTCTGCTCAGGGCCGGGCGGACGGCTTGGGGGTGGCGTTCGGGTCGTAGCAGGGCTGCTCGCCCTGCGGCAGCGTGCCCGAGTCGCCGCTGCAGTCCTGCGGCTGCTGCTCGATGGGCGGCAGGCCGCCCTGATAGTCGAGGATGACGAGCACGTACTCGAGCTTGTCGAGGTCGGCGGTCGGCTGCAGGAACGCGGTCTGCACGACGTCGTTCGCGTCGCGCTTCACGTCCACGACCTGGCCGATGAGCAGGCCCTTGGGGTACGGCGAGCGGATGCCGCTGGCGAGCTCGATCCCCGCGGTCACGACCTCATCGCCCAGGCCGATCCGCTCACCCGAGTCGATCTGGTTCATCACGAGGACACCGCCGAGCTGGCCGACCACCTCGCCGGTCGCCGCGGTCGGCACGAGCTGGCCGATGACCGTGGACCCGGCATCGGTCAGCAGGAGCACGGTCGCGCTGTCCGGACCCACGTCGGTCACGCGCCCGGCCAGCGCCCCGCCGGAAGCGACCACGACGTCGCCGACCGCGATGCCGTCGTTCGTGCCCTTGTCGAGCATCACGGTCCGTCGGAACTCGGACGACTCGCGGCCGATGACCGAGGCGGCCGCGGTCCGGAACTCGAAGCCGTTGCGGAGCTGGAGCACGCCGGTGAGGAGGTCGTTCTCGCGCTTGATCTCGTCGAGACGGGCGTTCTCGGCCTCGAGCCGCGCGTTCTCGTCGCGCAGCGCCCCGTTGTCGGTCCGGAGCCGGTCGATCTCGGCGATCGCCGACGCCACCGAGGCGACGCCACCGGCCATCGTGTCGAGCGCCCCCTGGATGGGCCGGAACGCATAGCCGACGCCGTCCTGGACCTCGCGCACCATCGGGTTCGAGGAGAACGCCATCATCAGCAGCGTCAGCACGATCAGGACCGTGAAGACGATGCCGCGGCGGCGGGCGGCGTGATCGGCGAGCAGCGACGTCATCGGCAGGCCCTTCGGGCGTCCGTCAGCGCGGCGGCCGCGAGTACGTCTCGGCCACGAGGACTCGATCCATGCCCTCGAGCTCCTCGAGGACGACGCCTGTCCCGCGGGCGACGCAGGTGAGCGGGTCGTCGGCCACGTGGACGGGCATCTGGGTGGCCTCGGCGACGCGGCGATCGAGGCCGGCCAGCAGCGCACCACCGCCGGCGAGGACGATGCCCTGGTCCATGATGTCGGCGACGAGCTCCGGCGGGGTCTCCTCGATCGTGTCCTTGACCGTGTCCACGATCTGCGCGACCGACGGCTCGATGGCCTCGCGGATCTGGTCCGCCCCGACCTCGACACTGCGCGGCAGGCCGGTCAGGAGGTCGCGGCCACGGAGCGTGACCCGCTGCGCGTCCCACTCCCCGGGGTAGGCGGAACCGATCGCGATCTTGATGTCCTCGGCGGTCCGCTCGCCGAGGAACAGGTTGTACTCGCGCCGGGCGAACGTGACGATGTCCGCATCCATCTCGTCGCCGCCGATGCGGATCGAGCGGGACACGACGATGCCGCCGAGGCTGAGGACCGCGACCTCGGTCGTCCCGCCGCCGATGTCGACGATGAGCGAGCCCGACGGCTCGCTGACCGGCAGGCCGGCCCCGATGGCGGCCGCCATCGGCTCCTCGATGAGGCGGGCCCAGCGCGCGCCGGCGTTGAGGGCGGCGTCGCGGACGGCGCGCTTCTCGACCTCGGTGACGCCCGACGGGATGCCGAGCAGCATGCGTGGCCGCGGGATGAGTCCGACCCGGTCGTGGACCCGGTTCACGAAGTACTTGATCATCTGCTCGGTGACGTCGAAGTCGCTGATGACGCCGTCGCGCAGGGGTCGCACCGCGATGATGTTCGCGGGCGTGCGGCCGACCATCCGCTTGGCCTCCGCGCCGATCGCCAGCACGCGCTTGGTCTTCGCATCGATGGCCACCACCGACGGTTCGCTCATGACGATGCCGCGGTCCTTGACGTGGACGAGGGTGTTCGCGGTCCCGAGGTCGATCCCGATGTCGCGGGAGAACAGTCCGAGGAAGCGGTCGAGCATGGCGGGATGGGCGTCCTTGTCGTGTG
This sequence comes from uncultured Chloroflexia bacterium, assembly GCA_963817245.1. Lineage (GTDB taxonomy): Bacteria > Chloroflexota > Limnocylindria > Limnocylindrales > CSP1-4 > SPCO01. The sequence continues at coordinate 751,290 of CAWFNQ010000002.1, read as the reverse complement.
GTGCCGTCGCGGCGCGGAATCCGCCGGGTCGGAGGCGGGTCGCGCGGGGCTGAGGTCGGGTGGGTCGCGGTGCACGTCCGCGGCGGACGCGTCTCGCGAGGCCCGGGCAGTATACGCGCTCCCCCCGCGTGCACCGGTCGGGCCCCTTCGCGGACCCCCGGACGGCGGGTCGAGCCGCTATCGTGCGCCCCCAACGGACCGGCGCGGCGACCGGGAAGGCTGGAGGTGGCAGACGATGGCGGCGAGCGTGGGATCCCCGGTGGCGCAGATCGACGGGCGGATGTCGTTGGGGGCGGCGGAGCTCGACGACCTGTTCCCGACGGGGGACGCGTATCGACAGTCGCTGGTCACCTACTGGGTCCTCCTGACCCTCGCGTCGTTCGTCGCGGCCTTCGGCCTGTTCCAGGATTCCGTCGCCTCGATCATCGGTGCCATGGTCATCGCGCCGCTCGGCGGGGCGATCCTCGCCATCGCCGGTGCGCTCGTCACCGGACGGACCCGCTGGCAGACCCGGACGATCATCCAGGTCGCGCTCTCGGCGCTCTGGGTCATCGCCATCGGGTTCGCCGTCGCCCTCGTGATCCCCGACCTCCTCGTGCTGACGCCGGCCCTCGAGGCTCGCACCGAACCCGGCCTGCTCGACCTGGGCGTCGCGCTTGCGGCCGGTGCGGCCGGGGCCTTCGTCGCGGCGCGCCACACGGGGAGTGACGCGCTCCCCGGCGTCGCCATCGCGGTCTCGCTCGTGCCGCCCCTCGCGACCGCCGGGATCTGCCTGGAACAGGGGCGCATCGATGACGCGGGCGGCGCACTCCTCCTGTTCACGACCAACCTCGCGGCGATCATCGTGGTCGCGAGCATCGTCTTCCTCGCGTCGGGTGCCCGGCCCGTCGCCGAGGGCGTCGACGAGGCCCGGCGCCTCCGGCGCGGGTTCGCGACCGCGATCGTGGCGCTCATCCTCATCTCCCTGCCGCTCGTGTGGCGGTCGGCCGAGAACGTCTCCGCCGAGCTGACGGCCCTCGATGGCGCCCCGGTCGTCCGGGCCTGGGCCGTGCCGCAGGGCCTGTCCGTCCTCGACTGGACGATCGACGGAGCGCACGTCGAGCTCCTCGTCGCCGGTCCGACGGCCCCGACCGGGGTCGACCAGCTGGCCACCGCGCTCGGCGTGAAGGTCGGTCACCCGGTCGACCTCGAGGTGACCTATCAGCCCGTCGTCCACTACCAGGCCGGCGCCGGCTAGGGATCGGCCGTCCGCCCGGGCGCCGGTGCGGGTCGGTCGAAGGCGACCCCGCGATCGCGCAAGGACACGTACGCATCGTGCCCGATCACGAGGTGGTCGAGCAGCGCGATGTCGAGCAGCCGGCCGGCCGCGAGCGACTCGGCCGTCAGGTGCAGGTCGTCGGGCGAGGGCGTCGGGTCACCGGACGGGTGGTTGTGGACGAGGATGACCGAGGCCGCCCCGAGGCGGACGGCGTCCCGGAACAGCTCGCCGACCCGCACCAGTGAGGCGCTGACGTTGCCCTGGTAGACCGTCACCACGCGGAGCACGTGGTTCTTCGTGTCGAGGAGCACGACGCGGAGTTCCTCGCGCTCGAGGCGGCCCATCTGCAGGACGAGCCGGTCGGCGAGATCGCGCGGGCCACGGATCGACCAGCGACCGGTCGGCCAGTCGGCGAGGACCCGGCGTCCGAGCTCGAACGCCGCGACGAGCTGGGCGGCACGCGCAGCGCCGATCCCGGACAGGCCGGCCAGTTCCATGTCCGACGCCTGGGCCAGGTCGGCGAGGCCGCCGTACCGGGTGAGCACGTCCGCAGCGAGGTCGACCGCGGATCTGCCCCGCGTGCCCGATCCCCACACCAGGGCGAGCAGTTCGGCCGCGGTCAGGCCGGCGACGCCGCGGAGGGCCAGTCGCTCGCGCGGTCGCTCCGTGGCGGGCAGCTCACGGATCGCGCGGCCCGTCGTCGCCTCGGCCACTCGTCACCTCCGCGGTCGTCGGTCGGGGCGGAGACAGGGCCGGCGGCGCCAGGACTGGGCGTCCCCGGGCCCGGACGACGGAAGCCCGCCGATTCCCCCCGCCATCCGGACCGCGAGGACAGGACGCAGCCTACGGACCCGCCCTCACCGGACGCTCAACCGGGAGTTGGCGGGTGGTTCACGGACGGCGGCCCCGGGACCGTCAGCTTGCCGGGCTGATCGCGATGTAGCCGAGGATCAGCAGGATCCCGTTGAACGCCATGTGCAGGCCGACCGGCGCCCAGATCGTGCCGCGACGAAGGAAGAGCCATCCGAGCACGAACGCGATCGGCAGGCGCGAGGCGAACGCCACGAACGCCAGGCCGAAGGCCTCGCCGGCGGTCGAACCGGTGACGTTGAGGATGTGGGCGACGGCGAACAGCAACGCGGCACGGACCAGGCCGGACCGGTACCCGACGGCCCGCACCCAGGCCGTCGTCGCGAACCCGCGGAAGAGCAGCTCCTCGCCGAGTGGCGCGACCACGGCCCCGGCGATCAGCTGGAGGATGAGGCCGCTCGCTTCGCCGGTCGGCGGGAGCGGACTGGTCGGGGTGACCCCGGTCAGGCCGACGAGGACGTACGCCAGCACGCTCGTCGCCGGGATGACCGGCAGGACCCACAGCGCGCCGCCGGCCAGCTCGGCGAGCGCGCGTCGGTCGAACCGGCGGATGCCCATCTGGGCCCACGACAGCGCTCCGGTGTCCACGACCAGCAGCCGGATCAGCCCCGCGTAGACGAGCGACTGGACGATGACCGAGGCGAGCTCGCCGACCGGCCCGTCGAGGGCCGCCCCCAGGACGACCAGCGGGATGGCGACGACGATCGCGGCCAGCAGGGAGACCGGGATGGACGCGACGAAGACCAGGAGCGGCGATGGGCCGACGTATGGCAGGAGTCCGCGCGTGCGGCGTTCGATGCCCTGGGACCCGGCCCCCGCGATCAGACCGATCGACAGGAGGATCAGGCCCGCCACGACGACGAACGGGGCCACGCCCGAGCGCGACAGGGCGCCGATGACGACGAGGACGATCCCCGAGATCGTCGCGAGCCAGCCGACGACGAACAGGGCCGGCGCGGCCCGGCCCTCGATCGTGAACGTCCGGGTCCCGAGCCGGGCCGGTGGCTCCGCGGGCGGCGTGGCCGACGGCGGCGTGGCCGTCGGCGGCGTAGCGACGGGGGCGTCAGGGGTTCCGGGAGCTCGATGTCATGGCCCGGGTCGTCGGGGCCGTGCGAGGTCAACGCTCGGGCAGCGGGTCCTGCGCGGCGGCCTTGCGGCTGCTGCCCTGGGCCGCGACCTGCGGTCGGGTCGTCGATCGGAGCTGGGCCGGGGCGGCCGGGGTCGCGACCCGGGCGGTCGCGTCACGCCGGCCGGTCGTGGACTCGATGGCGGCGGCCGGGATGTCGCGCCGTTCGAAGTCCTTGCCGCACCACGCGCACAGGGACCAGTCCATCCCGACGAGGCGGCTGCAGTTGGGACAGACGCGATTCAGGCGCGTCCGGCACGTGGGACAGATGATCCACTCGTCGTTGATCCGGCGGTCGCAGCCCGGACAGTGGTGGATCGCCTCGACCTCCGCGAGGAGGGCCTCCTCGGCCAGGTTCCGCTCCCAGACCTCGCCGATCTTCTCGTGCGGCCGGACGATCTTGTAGATCCAGACAGCGAGGATGAAGAACACCGGGGTGAAGAGGATGATCCCCGCGGCGACGAGATACGGCAGGATCGGGTTGTCCGAGCGCTGCTGCATATCCCGGAAGGCCCAGTACGCCGACGCGAGCCAGATGACGATCAGGTAGATGCCGATCAGTCGGAGGCCCAATTGGACCGGAGGGCTGCCGACGACACCGCCGACCGTATCGCCGATCTGGTTGAGGATTTCTTCCATGCCCCTGGACGGGTTCCTCCGTGCGGCGTGGAGCCGTCGACGGCCCGGTCGAACCGGGCGCTGGCGGCGTCCGGCGCAGTGTAGCAGGGGCCGCGGCGGCCCTCGGTCGGGGGGTCAGGCGCTCCGCTGAGGTCGACCGGGCCGTGCGGACCCGGCCCGGCGGTCAGACGGTCGGCTCGGCCTGCGGGTGACGGGTGAACCACTCGCCGACGAGGCCGGTGACGATCAGGACGATGCCGGCCACGAACGCGAGGACCACGCCGATCTGCCCGCCGAGCGGCCCGATGGCGTACGGCCAGGCCAGCCCGAGGACGAACACCCCGAGCGTGAGCGGTGCGACGGCCCGGCTGATCCAGATGGGGACGCGACTCGGGATGATGGAGAGCCCGAGGAGCACGATCGCCCAGGCGAGGACGACGACGTGCGCCGGGCCGGCGACGCCCCACGAATCGAAGTAGCCGTTGACCCCGGCGGAGCCGATGACGCTGCGCGACCAGGGCAGCAGGAGCGAGACGGCGACGAGCCCGCTGCCGAGCGCCGTCGCCCACTCGAGCCCGGCGCGAACCCGGGCATGGTCGAGATGGTCGAACTCGAAGAAGCCGGGGCCCGGCTCGTGCGTGACCTCCGGGGCGGGATCCGCGGTCGGCGCCGCCGCCGACGGGACCTGCCAGCCGGACAGGCTCGCGACGCCGCCGGCGCTCGAGCCCGACCCGGCGCCGGCGCCCGCCGTCGCTGCCGCGGGTGCGGCGGCCGGGACGAGGGCGGCCGTCATGGTCCGGACGACGGTCGTCGGGACGAGGGTCCGCGCCGAGGCGGTCCGCTGGGCCGGGGGCCGCGGCGCCGTCTTGCTCGGTGGTCGCGGCTGGAGGGTCGGCGCCGGGCCGGGATCGGATGCGGGGACGACCTCGTTCGCACGTGCGGTCATCGCGGCCATGGCGGCCTCGGCCTCCGGGGTCGGATCGGCCGGCTGGTCACCGGCGCCGGCGGCACCGTGCTTGACGCCACCGGCCACCGATGCGAGGAGCGTGCCGCACGACGGACAGGACAGGCGCCCGTACGGGACCGCTTCGCCGCAGTCCGTGCACCTGATCTTCCGGGTCGTCGACATCGGTCACCTCGCGTCCACGCCCGCCAAGAGCTGGGCGAGCCTAGACGGTGCCAGACGAAGCCGCGCTCTTCCAGTCCCCCGGTCGGCCGGTGGCGGACCCCCCGAACGTCCCCCTCCCATGGGCGACCGCCGCCACGGTCCAGGTCGCCTGCCGCCACGCGCAGACCGCACCGGCGAGGATGAGACCCCCCGCCCACAGCACGAGGAAGGCCACCAGGGCGAGGCCGGGGAGGAGCCCCGCGTGGGGGTCGGCGAGGGCCGCGCGGACCCCGGACCAGGCGACCGACGCCGCCGCCGCGGACGGGACGATGACGAGGATGAGCGCCGCCGTCGGCACGCCATAGAGGACCGCGGTCCGCAGCGGATGGCGAACGGCCTCGGCGATGGCGCCGCCGAGGGCCCGCGCGATCGATGGATCGCCGAGCGCCACGCGCCGGGCCGCGAGCGCGCCGATGACCTCGCCGATGACCCAGGCGACCGCGATCAGGATGACGGCGTCCGGGACGCCGCTGATCACCCGCCACGCGATCGGCGTGACGGTGTCGCTGGGGAGTGTCAGCTCCGCGTACGTGGCCGCCACGATCCGGGTCGTCCCGAAGGCGAGCGCGACCAGGAGTGGCGCGAACGTGATGAGGCGCACGGCGAGCACCCGCAAGGTCCGCCCGTCCGGGACGTCGACCGTGCCGTTCGCCGCGAGCGCCTCGTCGCCGGCCACGTCGCGCACGAGCGCGAGCTCCAGGGCGGCCGCCGCCAGCCCGCCGCCGATGACCCAGGCGAGGATCGCGCCGGCTCCCGCGATGAGCAGGAGGACGACGCCGAGCGTGAGGCCCCCGAACACGAACTCGACGATGGACGGCCCGAGCGCGTTGGCGAGTCCGACCGGGGTCGGCAGCGCCACGATCGGGATGAGGAACCAGACGATCCCCCCGCGGATGAGGAACGCGGCGAGCGCCACCAGCCAGGTCGCGGGGCGCGTCAAGGTGACGAGCAGGGCCGTCCCGAGGGTCCCCGCGAGGCTCATCGAACGAGGCGCATGCCGGGAAGGCGAGCGGGGGCGGCTACGGCGCCGGGGTCGGCGAGGCCGTGAGCCCCGGCGCGAGCTGGTCGAGCCGCTGCAGGGCGGCCTTGACCCGGGCGATCTCCTCGCCGTAGGTCGCGAAGTCGCCCGCGCGCAGCGCCGTCTGCGCCAGTTCGAAGTGCGTGTTCGCGTACTGGATGAGACCGGCCACGTCGGTCGGGAGCGGCTCGCCGGGGTTCGATGTCGGTGCCGGAGTCGCGCTCGGGGCCGGAGATGGGCTCGTTCCGGGCGACGGACTCGGACCCGGCGATGGACCGGGCGGCGGGCTGGCCCCGTTGGCCTCGGCCGCGAGCAGCAGGTTCAGCGACTGCTCCAGGGTCGGGGCCCACACGACCTGGCGCGGCGAGGCGACCACGATCCGCTGGAACTCCGGGAACGAGACGCCGGTGGACTGGAGGTAGACCGGCTGGAGGTACAGGAGGGAGTCGCCCACGGGCACCACGATCAGGTTGCCGCGGATCACCGTGCTGCCGGACTGGTTCCACAGCGAGATCTGGGCGCTGATCGTCGGGTCCTGGTCGATACGCGCCTCGATCTGGGCCGGCCCGAAGATCGTCGTGTCGGCGGGGAATCGATACACGCGGGTCGTGCCGTAGTTCGGCTGGTCCATGCGGGCCGCGATCCAGGCGATCATGTTCGGGCGGTCGCGCGGGACCATGGGCTGGAGCAGCAGGAACTCGGCCTCGGACTCGCCGGGCATCCGCATCACGACGTAGTAGGCCTCGGACGGCAGCGTCTGCTCGCTCGTCTTCCCGGTCGGCACGTTCCACAGGTCGTCGTTGCGGAAGAACTGCTGCGTGTCGGTGACGTGGTACCGGCCGTACATCCGCGTCTGGACGTTGAACAGCTCCTCGGGGACGCGCAGGTGCGGGACGAGGTCGGCCGGCATCGCCGACATCGGCGAGAAGAGGCTCGGGAACACCCCCTCGTAGGCCCGGATGAGCGGGTCGGTGGGGTCGGACACGTAGAAGTGCATCGTCCCGTCGTAGGCGTCCATCGTGATCTTGACGCTGTTGCGGATGTAGTCGAAGTCGGCGCTGCCGAGCCCGGTCCCGTCAAGCGAGCCCGGGTCGAATGCCTGCGCATTCGGGAAGAGCTGGCTGGTCGTGTACGCGTCCTGGACGTAGACCAGCCGGCCGGCGCCGTCGACGACGAGGTACGGGTCCTTGTCGTAGCGCAGGAACGGCGCGATCCGTTCGAGCCGGTCGGCGAGCGAGCGGTGGAACAGGAGCTGGCTGCTCCCGGTGATCTGGTCGCTGATGAGCAGGTTGACGTCGCGGAATCGCAGCGCGAACAGCAGCCGGCTGAGGGTCGTGTCGATGTGGATGCCGCCGGTCGTCCCGGACCAGCGGGTGGACTGGCCCGTCGAGCCGTCGTCATTCTCGCCGGTCGGGTAGTCGAACTCGTCCTGCTTCGCGCCGACCACGATGTAGTCGCTCGCCCGCTCGCCGAAGTAGATCCGCGGCTGGGTCACCGGCGGAGCGCCATCGGAGGAGACCGGCGGCATGTCGCCGATGAACAGCTGTGGCTGGCCCGAGTTGGCGACCTCGTTGACCGGCACCATGGCGAGGCCGTACCCGTGCGTGTAGATGATCCGCTGGTTCACCCAGCTGCCGGCGTTGGGCACCTTGTCCAGCGAGAGCTCGCGGCCGCTCAGCATGACCTGGCGCTGGACGCCGGCGATGTCGTAGCGATCGGTGTCGACGTCCGTGAAGTCGTAGTACGTGCGAACGGTCTGGAGCTGGTCGAGCGTCGAACCGAGCGGGCGGTAATCCCACAGTCGCGCGTTGCGGAAGGTGTCCGCGTCGTCCTCGATCTGCGCCTGGGTCAGGACCTGGTCGCCGCGGAACGGCCTGGACGTCCCAGTGGCCGATCCCGTAGGCGAGCTGGGTCATCGCGATGTTGTTCGAGATGTAGCGCTCTTCCTGCGCGTACTGGTTGGGGTTGACCGTGAACTGCTGGATCAGCTCCGGGTACACGCGCCCGACCACGAGCGAGGCCACGAACCAGACCGCGATCGTGAGGCCGAGCGGCCACAGCATCCGGGTGAACGCCGCACCGACGAGGAGCGCCGCGGCGATGCCCGAGATCACGGTCAGCAGGTCGTACGCGAAGAACTGGGCGTTCTGGTCCGTGAAGCTGACGCCCGTCGCCACGCCGCGAGTGCTGTACACGAGGTCGTACTTGTCGAGCTGGTAGCCGAAGGCGACCGAGAGCAGGAAGAGCCCGCCGAGCACGGCGAGGTGGACGCGCACCGGCGTGGCGAAGTCGAGCCCGCCGCGCGACGCCGCGGCCAGGTACCGGATCAGGACGAGGACGAGCGCGACGATGACGACCGCGTTGAAGACGCCCTGGATCAGCCGCAGGAAGGGCAGTTCGAACAGGAAGAACCCGATGTCCTTCCCGAAGATCGGGTCCGTGACGACCCCGGGCCCGTCGGGCGAGAAGGACACCCGGTTCACCCACAGCAGGACCGTCTCCCAGGCCGAAGCGAGCGAGCCGGCGATCGTCACGGCAAGCAGCACGGCCACGATGCCGAGAGCGAGGCCGGCAAGCGGCATGAGGTCCGGCAGGTCCTCGGCCTCGAAGGCGAAGCGCTCGTTGTCGTAGCGTCGGGCCATCCCGCGACGCGAGTCGGCGCTCGCCTGGGCCGCGTCGTTCAACCGGCCGATGAAGCTCTTCAGGCCCGTGCCGCGCTCCGACGGCGGCGGACCGAGCCGCCCGGCGAGCCAGAGGTTGCCGAGGAAGACGATCAGGGCGATGCCCAGTCCGGCGACGAACAGCCCGACCTGGGCGGCGATCCTCGTCCAGAACACGCCATCGAACCCGACGCTCTTGAACCAGATGGCGTCGGTCCACAGGTCGATGCCGAAGGTGAGCAGGAGGAACAAGCCGACGATGACGCCCACGGCGATCCACAGGCCGATGTGGCGACTCGGCCCACGCGCCCCGTCGTTCGGGCCGCCGGGCGGGCGACGTCCGCCCCGGCCCCGGCCGCGGCCGAACAGCGGCTCGGGTTCCGGCTGGCTCGACCGGTGTGCGTCCGGATCCGGGTCCGCGGCACGACCGTCGCCATCCTCGGCGTCGGGTCGTCGTCGGTATCGCTCGGGTCGGGCCGGTCCGGGTCGTCCGGACCGTCGTCGTTCGATGCCTTCGCGGGCGGCGTCTCGCCCCTGGCCTGCGCCTCGCGGCGACGCAGCTCTTCGAGGAAATCGTCGAACAGGTCGCGCATCGTCGGGTGAGTCTAGCCGTGACGGGGCATCAGGGCCGGCGGAGCCCCTCGACCGCGCGCCGGAACCCGGCCAGGACGGTGTCGGCGAGCTCGGTATCGCGCAGGGTCGCGGCGCGCGCCGGCTCGAACCGGAACGCCGCCCGGACCGCGAGCGGCGCCCGCCAGGGACGTGTCGGATCCTCGGGCGGAGCCACCAAGCCGAGACGCAGCTGCAGCCGGCCGGCGTCCTCGAGGATCAGCCCGGAGAGGGCGCCGGCCACCGCGGGCCCCAGGCGGGCGAGCGGTGGGTCGGGCGGTGGGCCCGCGGCCGGGGCGACGTCGCGGAAGCTCACGACGCCCTCGACGTCGGCGACCCACAGCACGGTCATCCACCAGCCGTCGGGGCCGTCGGACGGCCGCGCCATGCCCGCCAGCAGCGTGCGGTCGTCGACGGCGATCTCGTGTTCGCGCAGGTACGACGGACCGGGGAGCGGGAGACGGTCGGGCACCCGCGGAGGATACGGGCGGAGGGCTAGCGGCGCTTCCTCGTCGGCTTGGGCGACGCCGGCTCGGCCGCGGACGCGGCTTCGGGCTCGGTGGCGGTCGCGGCTTCGGGCTCGGCCTCGACCGTCGTGCCAGCGTCGGCCGCGGGCGCGTCGGCGACCGCCGCGGGTGCCGGAGCGTCGACGACCGCCGGCGGCGCATCGACCACGGCGACCGGCGTCGCGGTCTCCGCATCGTCATTCGAGGTGATCGCCCCGGCCAGGGCGGTCGGCACGAGGGTCTCGGCCGCGTCGGCGAGATCCGGCGGCAGCTCGACCACGCGACCCTCGGCGACGGCCTCGGCGAGGGCGGCATCGTTCTCGGCCTGGAGATTGGCGACCTCGGCCTCGAGCTCCATGCGGAACATCTCGCGCTTGACCGCCAGCTCGGGCGGCTCGAGCGCGTTGCCCTCCGCCTTGGTGAAGACGTCGTCCGGGTCCTCGCCGCTCAACCACGAGAGCAGCCGGCTCTTCGGCCGGATCGCCGACTGGCGCGAGCGGATGATCGCCCCGGCATCGATGGCGGTCAGCCCGGGGAGGGCCTCGTCGGCCTCGTTGATGAGCGCGGCCCCGCAGGACGGGCATCGCGCCGCGCCGCCCGCCGGCAGGGCGGCCGAACACCAGGGACACACCGCGGCCGAGGCCGCGTTCGAGGTGGGCTCGTCGGTCATGGCGCGAATGCTAGCGCGCCGGCATCGGCGAGGAATGGCCCATCGGTCCTAGTCGACCCGGTGCCGACGGCGCCGATCGATGGCCGAGCCGGGCCTACTCCCACTCGATGGTCGCCGGCGGTTTCGAGGAGATGTCGTAGACGACGCGGTTGACGCCGGGGACCTCGTTGACGATCCGCGAGCTGATCCGCCCCAGGACGTCGTAGGGGAGCTTCGCCCAGTCGGCGGTCATGCCGTCCTCGCTCGTGACGGCCCGGATCGCGACGACGTTGGCGTACGTCCGGCCGTCGCCCATGACGCCGACGCTCCGCACCGGGGTGAGGATGGCGAAGCTCTGCCAGAGCGTCCGGTACAGGCCGGCCGCCTTGATCTCGTCGATGACGATCCAGTCCGCCTCGCGCAGCGTGTCGAGCCGTTCCGCCGTGACCGCGCCGATGATCCGGATCGCGAGGCCCGGCCCGGGGAATGGCTGGCGCAGGACCATCGCCTCGGGGAGCCCGAGCTCGAGGCCGACCTTGCGGACCTCGTCCTTGAAGAGGTAGCGCAGCGGCTCGATGAGCTGGAAGCGCAGGTCGGCCGGCAGCCCGCCGACGTTGTGGTGGGTCTTGATCTTCTGGGCCGTCTTCGTCTCGGCCGTCGCCGATTCGATGACGTCGGGGTAGAGCGTGCCCTGGGTGAGGAAGTCGATGCGGCCAAGCCCGGCCGCCTCCTCCTCGAAGACGCGGATGAACTCGTCGCCGATGATGCGGCGCTTCTCCTCGGGATCCTCGACGCCGGCCAGCCGGGCGAGGAACCGCTCGCGCGCATCGACCATGACGAGGTTCATGCCGAGGTCGCGCTCGAAGGTGACGCGCAGGAGCTCCGACTCCTTCTTGCGCATGAGGCCGTGGTCGACGTAGATGCACGTCAGGCGATCCCCGACCGCGCGATGAACGAGGGCCGCCGCGACCGCGGAGTCCACGCCGCCCGAGAGCGCACAGATGACGAGACCGTCCGACCCGGTCCCGGCCGCATGCCGGTCGACCCGCTCGCGGATGGCCGCGACCGTCGTGTCGATGAAGTTGGCCGCAGTCCAGGTGGGTTCGATCCCGGCGATGCCCTGCACGAAGTTGCGCAGGACGGCGCGACCGCGCGGCGTGTGCACGACCTCCGGATGGAACTGGATCCCGTACAGGTTCCGCTCCGGCGCCGCCAGCCCGGCATACGGCGAGGCGTCGGTCTGGGCGGTCGGATGGAAGCCCTCGGGAAGCCGGGTGATCGAATCGCCGTGGCTCATCCAGACCGGCTGCTCGCGCTCGATGCCCGAGAAGAGCCCGTCATCGGAGGTGATGGTGACGTTGGCCGGACCGTATTCGCGCTTGCCGGCCGGCAGCACGTCGCCGCCGAGCTCGAGCGCCATCATCTGTGCGCCGTAGCAGATGCCGAGGACGGGGATCCGGCCGGACCAGATCGCCGGGTCGGGCCGGGGGGCGTCGGGGTCGTACACCGACATCGGACCGCCCGAGAGGATGATCGCGCGCGTCCCGCGGCGTTCGAGCTCCTCGAGCGTGGTGTCGTGGGGGAGCAACTCGGAGTAGACGTCGAGCTCGCGGACCCGTCGCGCGATCAGCTGTGCGAACTGGCTCCCGAAATCGAGCACCGCCACGGTCCCGGCGACGGTCTGCGCCCCCGATGCCGGCCGGTCGTCCGGGGACCGCTCCGGTGCCGGCGCGTTCAACGCGGTCTCGAGATACGCCTCGACCTCGGCGTCGTCCGGCGCGAGCACGCGGTGGCCCGCGTTCGCCGCCTCGCCGTGCACGGTCTTGCCCCGCTTGCGTGGTCTCTCCGCGGACGGCGGTCGGGTATCGGCCTTGGTCGCCTTGGTGGCCTTGGTCGCCTCCGCCGCTTCGGCCGTCTCGGCCCCCTCCGCCGTCTCGGTCGCCTCCGATGCCTCCGCCGTCTCGGTCGCCTCCGCCATCGTCGATGCCGCCCTCCGCTACCGCCGCCCGCCGTCGGCCAGTGTACCGGGGGGAGGTCGCCATCGAACGAGCCGCCCTCAGTCGCGGTTGCGCATCGCCTCGGCGGCCATCTCGAAGTACTGCTCGAGGGCGTCGGCGACCTCGGGCGATGGACCGAGCGACGCCACCGCCGCCCGCATGTGGACGAGCCAGCGATCGCGCTCGGCCGGGCCGATGGCGAACGGCGCGTGACGCATCCGAAGGCGGGGATGGCCGCGCTCCAGCGTGTACGTCGTGGGCCCGCCCCAGTACTGGGCGAGGAACAGCGTCAACCGGTGTCGGGCGCCGCTGAGATCGGGCTCCGGGTAGATCGGGCGGAGGAGCGGGTCCGCCTCCACGCCGTCGTAGAAGCGACCGACGAGGGACTCGAAGAACGGCATCCCGCCGGCCCGGTCGTAGAGCGTCGACGCGATCGGTGCGGTCACGTCGACGAGTCTATCGGGGTCGGCGGCTCCCTCGGCGTGACCGATCCGGGCCCGCCAGGTGGGGCGCGGCGAGATCGAGCATCACGAGTGATGCCAGGGCGATGATGACCAGGCCGATCGGCTCCATGGCCCGATGGTGCTCGGTCCCGGACCGCGCGTCAGCCCGCGAACGTCGCCTGATGGGTCGGCCGGATGACGTAGCCGCCATCCGACCGCGGGAACCCTTTGAAGGCGAAGCGAGCGGCGACGAGCCACAGGCCCACCATCCAGATGGCCAGGCCGAGACCCTCGGCGCGGGCCTGGCCGGCCGGCAGCGTGCTCGTGGCCCCGATCGGGTCCAGGCCGGTGAGCATCACGAGGATCGCGTACGACGCGACGCCGATGCCGATGGCGCTGAGGTAGCCGACGAGCCTGGCGCTCCACGCCCGGGCGCGGATCAGGCCGATGACCGCGGCGCCATAGGCGATCGCGGCAGCGACGCCGACGACGACGAGCCACGAGCGGGTGACCGGATCGACCGACGCCGATCCGGCGGGCGCGAGGACGGCCGCCACCGTGACGAACCCGGCAAGGCCGGTGACGATCGCCGCGAAGCCGCGCGTGCCGCGCCGGCGGGTGATGGGGTCGTACGAGCGCTGACTGGACATCGAACGTCTCCTGTCGATCGTGCGTGGGGGGTCAGGCGGCGGCGGGGAGGCTGCCGCGGGCGGCGACCTGGGGCCGGCCGTCGGGCTCGCCCGCGAAGGCGAGCGCGACGATGACGGCGACGTAGGCCGCGGTGAACGAGCCGATGATCGCGAGGCCGTCGGTGGCGGCGGCGAAGGACGAGCGGGCGACGAACGGGTCGTGGCCGACGGCCACGAGCACGAAGGCGGCGGCCCCCAGCGTCGTCGTGACCGTCGCGATCGCGGTGGCCAGGCGGTCGGCCCACACGCGCCCGCTGAGGAGCGCGATCGCGGCGACGACGTTGACGACCGCGAAGGTCGTGATGAACGGGGTGAGCGGCACGAGGTCGTCGAGGAGGGCCAGGTCGCTGGGGCGGACCGCGAGGTCCGGGCGCAGCGTGACGACGGCGCGGGCGACGACGAGCGCCATGGCCGTGATCGCGATCAGGGCGCCGGAGGCGGCGAGGATGAGCGCGGCGGCGATGCGGGGGATGGAGCGGGTCATGGTGTGGTGACTCCGAAGTGGTCGGCGGTGGCCGACTCAGGCGAGTCCGGACTCGAACGCGTCGGCGGCCGATGGCAGCCGCCAGGCCGGGTCCGGAGCGATGGAACGATCGGCGGTCTCGCCGTTCCGGCGAGCGACGGCCGAGAAGAAGGCCGCGCGTCGATGCGAGACGATGCGGGCGTCCTTGCACGGGCAGCCGGGGACGAGGCAGGCGCCCGTCCGGCTCGGCACGATGAGGGCGACCGCCTCGGTGGAGGTGATCTGGTCCGGGTGGAACACGGCGTCTGTCTCCTTTCCCTCGAGACCGTCGATCGATCCCGATGTCCGGAGCATGGGCGCCCGGCCTCGCCGGCGGGCATCGTCGACCGCCGGGAACACGTCATGGACGGATGACGGCACGCCGACCGCCCCGCGTCAGTCCCCGGTGGTCGCGTCCAGGCGCCGACGGAAGGCCTCGAGGTCGAGGTTGACCGCCCGGGCGATCTGTGGCTTCGCCATCGACTCGAAGGCGCGGTATCGCAACGGCAGCCCGAGCCGCAGGTGCCAGCGCAGGTGGGTCCCGGGCGAGCGGTCGGTGAGGAGGCCCTCGATCGCGACGGTGATCCCGTCGGCATCGCGACCCTCGACGGCGAACCGTGAGGGCGGTTCGAACGCCGTCACGCGGGCATCGAGCATGGCGGACCGGCCGGCCACCCGCTGCGCGATCCGCAGGCGAGTGCCCACCGCGAGTGGCGTCACGTCGGCCGGGTCGGCCCGCGCGACCGAGACCACGCCGCTCGCGATGAGCCACTCGGGCCACCGATCGACGGCGACGAGTTGGGCGAAGACGTCGGCCGGCGAGCGGACCGTGTCGATCGCGACCTCGAGGTCGATGGCCACCGGTCAGTCCCGCACGACGGGGCGGAGCCGGAACGACGGTCCGCGGCCGAGGTCCTCGGACGGCGTCCCATAGCGCAGGATCAGCCCGCGGATCGCCCGGATGTGGTCCTCGCGGCCGAGTGGCTCGGCGACCGCGTCGAACTGCCGCTCGCCGACGACCACGCGACAGGCCGGGTCGGCCAGCAGGTTCCGGGCCCAGTCCGCGCCCTCGGAGCGAGCGGCGACGAGCAGGCTGCCGTCGGGATCGGCGAGGTAGCCGACGGCGACCGCCCGCGGCACCCGGGACCGTCGGCCGGTCGTGATGAGGCGCGCGACGCGGGCGTCGGCGACGAGGTCGTCCTCCATCCGCGGCGACGTGATCAAGCCGCCCGCTGCAGGTCGACCTTCTTGCCGTTGTACCGACCCGTGACGTGGACGGCGCCATTCCCGGCGCGCGTGTAGGTCAGCGTGTCGGCGCCGCTCGTCACGGTCATCTCGAAGGAGCCGGCGCCATCGTTCGTCGTGCCGGTCCCGGTCAGCGGCACGTTCGGCGTGAACTCGCAGCCGGTGAGCGTCGACCTGCGGTCCCGGCCTCGGTCGGCGTGTAGGTGATGGAGCCGCCGTAGTCGCAGCCGGCCGTGATCGGGGTGTCCTCGAGTCGATAGGCGTAGTCGTCGGTGTTGAAGATCTGGTCGTCGACCGAGGTCGCGAACGCCAGGGCATTCCGGTAGGCCGAGCGATCGAGCGGCGCGTTCCGGACGTAGGTGTCGGCCACCGTGCCGGGGCACGTCGTCACCCGGACGGCCGGTGGGGTCCCATCGGCGATCATCGCCGTCATCGCGTCGTCGGGGCAGGCATCGCCCCATGCGTAGATGACGTGCGGGCCACCCACCGCCTGGAAGAAGTAGGCGTCGCTGAGCCTCGAGTAGATGCGCATCCCATTGCCGATCGGCGTCGCCGGATCGGTCGTCGAGGTCAGGACGACCACCGGATACGACGCATCCGTCAGCGGCGCCGGCCGGGTGTCGGTCGCCGGGGTGTTCGGCCAGTAGAGGCACGGCATGTCGCCGAAGTAGTCGGACGACAGGCGGAGGTCCTCGATCCCGGCGGCTCGTGCGCCCGCCACCCAGGCGTCCAACCGGGCACCGGTGTCACCCGCGGTCGGATAGAACGCGTAGTCCTGGCACTCGACGGCGTAGTAGACGGCGTCGGACCAGGTCGGATCCTCGATCGGTGCGAGGGTGTCGGGATCGACGCTCAGGCTGTCGTAGTAGAGCTTCGCGAGCGGCACGAAGTCGTCGTGCGACGCCGAGGCGATGGCGCGCTGGAGGAGCGCTCGCGCCCCTCGGCTGTACAGGTAGTAGAACGCGCCGTATTCGAGCGCGCTCTTCGTGAGCTGCCGGGAGGCCGTCGTCCCGTCCGCCAGCGGATAGTCGAAGGTGATCGGGCCGGCTTCGAGCTTCGTGGCGAGCGCGTCGTAGACCGCCAGGGCGTCGCCGCCGCGGACGTCGGCCTTGCACGAACCGGTGGACGTGCATGCGTCAAGCGTCGCCACGAGGGTATCGGCGGCGCTCCGGGCCGCCTCGACGTAGTACGTCGGTCCGTCGACGGTGAGGTCGACCGGGCCGTCCAGGTACAACGCGGCGATCCGGTCCGGATGGGCGGCGGCGTACGTCTGGACGTACTGCGTGCCGTAGCTCTCTCCGTAGAGCTGCATCTTCTCGACGCCGAGGTAGTCGCGTACCGCCTCGAGGTCCTCGACCTCCTGGCGCGTGGCGTAGTACGGCAGGTCGGCCGGGTCGACGCCCGACTCCGCGACGCAGTCCTTCGCGAAGGTCTCCGCGTCCTTGGCCGCCTGGTCGCGTTGCGTCGGGACGTCCGGCCGCGCGTCCGACTGGTAGTAGGCGGCGGCGGCACGGACGCACTGGATCGGCTCGGAAAGCCCCGTCCCGCGCTGGTCCATGAAGACGATGTCGTACGCGTCGGTGATGGCCTGCGCGTAGTAGTCGGTGTAGCTGTCGGCCGAGGCGATCCCGCTGTAGCCGGGTCCGCCGGTGATCACGACGAAGGTGCCCTTCTTCGTCCCGGTCGCCCGCTGGATCGCGAACGTCACGTCGACCGTGCCGGCCGACCCGTCGCCGGCGGCGGCGAAGTGGTCCTTCGGCACCGAGAGGGTGATGCATTCGAAGCGGCTCTTCGGACACGGCGCGGTCTTGACGAACGTGTAGCGCGGAGCCCGAGAGGCCCGGTGACGACGACGCGGCCGGCGAGCCGGACGCCGCCGGCGACGCGGGCGCGCTCGATGCGTCGGCCGACGCCGCAGCCGACCCCGATGGCGCCGCGGCCGACGCGGCCGCGGACGATGCCGCGGATGCGCCTGCCGACGGCGCGCCCGACGCGAGCGGGGCGCCGTACGTCCAGTTGCTGGGGGTCGCCGACGCGCACGCGGCGACCACGACGGTGACGACGATCGCGAGGACCGCGAGCGAGCGGGGGCGGCGATCGCGCATCGGCACTCGCTCGACCTCCAGTGACCGGCGTCGGACGCCCGTCAGCGTCCCCGCTGCCAGGACTTGCCCTCGGTGCCGACCGAGGGGGCGTAGACCATCTCGACGCGCTGCATGTCGCGGATCGTGCGGGCGCCGAGCGCCGCCATCGACTGGCGCAGGGCGCCGACGAGGTTCTCGCTGCCGTCGGTCACATGCGCCGGGCCGAACAGGATCCGCTCGAGGCTGCCGACGGTCCCGACCTTGATCCGCGTGCCGCGCGGAAGCGTCGGTGACGGCGCGGCCATCCCCCAGTTCATCCCGCGACCGGGCGCCTCCTCGGCACGCGCGAGCGGCGATCCGATCATCAGGGCGTCCGCGCCGGCGGCGATGGCCTTGGCCAGCTCGCCGCCGCGACGCATGCCGCCGTCGGCGACCACCGGGACGTAGCGGCCGGTCTCGGCGAAGAAGGCGTCCCGTGCGGCCGCCACATCGCTGATCGCCGTCACCTGCGGGACCCCGATGCCGAGGACCTCGCGCGTCGTGCATGCGGCGCCGGGCCCGACGCCGACGAAGACGGCCGCGGCGCCCTGCTCCATGAGGGCGAACGCGGCCTCCGCGTTCGTCGTGTTCCCGACCGCGACCGGGATCGGCATGTAGCGCGTGAACTCGGCGAGCGACAGCGGGTCGTACTCGGTCGCGAGGTGGCGCGCGCTCGACACCTGGCTCTGCACGAGGAAGAAGTCCGCGCCGTGTTCGGCGCAGAAGGGTCCGAACCGCCGGGCCGCACCCGGCGTGGCGGCCACGGCCGCCTTCGATCCGGCGGCGTGGATCGCCTCGATGCGTGCCGCGATGAGGTCTTCGCGGATCGGCTGGGCGTATGTCTCGGCGAGCAGGTCCTGGACCGCGTCGTCGGGGGCCGCGGCGATCCGCTCGAGGACGACGTCCGGGTCGTCGTAGCGCGCCTGGACCCCTTCGAGGTTCATGATCGCGAGCCCGCCCAGCCGGGCAAGCTCGCCGGCCATGCGGGCGTCCACGACGGCATCCATCGCCGAAGCGATGATCGGCACGGCGAGCTCGATCCCCGCGAGGGTCTGCGAGAGGTCGACGTCCGCGGGCTCGATCGTGTCGGTCCCCGGGGCGAGCGACACGTCCTCGAAGCCGTAGGTGGGTCGGATGGTGTCGACCTTCGAACGGAAGACCCGTCGCGAGGCCGCGGGCGATGCGCCCGTCGCCAGGTCGGGGGTAGGGGTCGCCTCGGTTCGGTCGATCACGTGGCCCTCCTGTGCCGCCTCACGGTCGGGCGTGCCCGGTGGCCGGAGTCTACCAGCGGTCGCTCATTCGCCGATCACCCGCCGTCCGTCGAGCGTCAGCTCGAACCACGGCGCGCGGACGGGATCGCGCAGGTCCTCCCCGATCCGGTCGATCGCCGTCCGGTAGCCGGGCCAGACGACCTCCGCCCGCGCGTCGTCGATGGCCAGCCATCGCGCGCCGTCGTGCTCGACCGACAGGTCGGGCTCGGCGTCGGCGTCCACCCGCACCGCGAAGACGGCCGAGGTGAGGATCCCGTCGACCGACGGCTCGTGGAACTGGTTGACCAGGTCGAGGTCGTAGAACGCCCGGATCGCCGAGCGCCCGAAGCCGGTCTCCTCCTCGAGCTCGCGCAGGGCGCCGGCGGCCACGCGCTCGCCGGGCTCGAGCGACCCGGACACGCATTGCCACAGGCCGACCAGGATGCGTCCCGGGGCGCGCCGGATGAGCAGGACCTCGGGTCCGGCCGCGGCCTCCCGCCAGATCCAGCAGTCGACGAGATCGGGCCGCGATGGGCTCATCGGTGACCATTCGCCATGCGAACGGCCTCCGGGAGCCGGCGCAACCGCCACATCGAGATCACCCCGACGAGCGGCCCCAGCGCGAGCGTCCCGAACGCGATCCGCCAGCCCGTCCCGTCGCCCTTGTCGAGCAGCCCGACCCCGACGATCGTGATCGAGGTCAGCACGAACCCGAGCGCCACCTGGAGCGACAGCGCCGAGCCGGCCGTCCCGGCCGGGGCGAGCTCGGAGACGGCCGCGGAGAACTGCGCCGAGTCGGCGATGACCGTGAGCCCCCAGACGATGGCCAGCGCCAGGACCAGGGCCGGCGGGCCGCCGAACAGGAAGCCGATGAGCAGCGCGCACGTCCCGCTCGCCAGCATCGCGGCGATGGTCAGCGTCGTCCGGCCGTAGCGGTCCGCCAGGACGCCGGCCACGATGCAGCCGACCCCGCCGATGCCGACCACGAGGAACGCTGCGAGTGACGCGCTGGCCGGATCGCTCGAGCCGGCGGCCGCGAAGCTCGCGGCGATGAACAACGGCACCCAGGTCCACATCGCATAGAGCTCCCACATGTGCCCGAGGTACCCGAGATTCGCGAGCTGGACCGAGCGGTGACGGAACGCCGACGCCGCCACGGTCACGCTGAAGCGCGGCGACGAGGTCTCGAACGGACCCGGACGTGCGAAGGCCAGGACGAGCAGGCCGCCGACGACCGCCGCGACCGACGAGAGCGCCACGATCGGGCGCCAGTCGAGGCCTGCGAGCGCGCCCGCGGCCCGGAACAGGTGCGGCAGGGCCGACCCGATGGTCAGCGCGCCGATCAGCACGCCGATCGCCACGCCGCGTCCCAGACGGAACCAGCCCGCGATCATCCGGATGCCGACGGGATACACCGCGGCCAGCGCGGCGCCGGTCAGGGCCCGCCACGGCAGGGCCGAGACGGGGTCGGTGGCGAGGAACGCGAAGCCGAGATTGCAGGCCGCCGCGAGGCATGCCCCGACGCAGAACAGGCGCCGGCCGGAGATGACGTCGGCGGCGCCGGTCGCGGCGATGACGATCGCGGCGGCCGCGAACCCGAGCTGGACCGCGACCGTGAGCATCGGCAGTTGCAGGCCGGTGGCGTGCCACTCGTCGGTGAGGAGCGGACCCACGGCCGCCGAGCTGAACCACGGCGCCAGGCCGAGGAGGGTGCCCGCGGCGAGGATGGCCAGTTCCCGCCACCGCCCGGGCGGGTCCGCTTCCACGGTCACGGCGGCCCGGGAAGGAACGTGTAGACGACGCAGGTCCCGCGGAGCACCTCGGTCCCGTCCTCGCGACGGGCCACGCAGCGCAGCGTGGTGATCGGCTTGTCGGCACGGACGTCGATGACTTCGGCCTCGGCGGTGACGGTGTCGCCGATGTAGGCGGGCGCCGGGTAGTCCCACTCCTGGTGCAGGAAGACGCTGCCCGGTCCGGGCAGCACCTGGGCGACGAGGGCATTGAACAGGCCGGTCGTCAGGCCGCCGTGGACGATCAGCCGGCCGGGGCGAGTGCGAGCGGCGAATCCCGGGTCGAAGTGGAGGGGGTTCCGGTCACCGCTGATCCGCGCGAACCCCTCGACGTCCTCGGCGGTGAACGTCCGGGTCCAGGTCCCCCGTGTCCCGACGGCCGGCGGCACCCACGCGGTCCCGGGCGGCGCCGGGTCCATCAGAGTCGCTCGAAGCGCTCGACCGGCAGCACGAACACCGTGGCGCCACCCACCTCGACCTCGAGCGGGTACGGCATGAAGAACTCGCCGGGCTCCATGATCGGCGGCATCGGGTTGACCGTCTGGGTCCGCGAGGTGCAGTTCTCGCGGACGAGGCCCATCACCTCGTCGACCTCACCGTCCTCGACGCCGAGGATGATCGTCGCGTTCGACTGCTTGAGGAACCCGCCCGAGCTATGGAGCCGGGTCGCCCGGAACTCCTTCTCGAGCAAGGCGTCGACGAGGGCACCCGCATCCTCGTGGTGGACGATGGCGATCACGAGCTTCATCGCGCGGAGTATCGACGGCGCGAGCGACCGCGGTCAACGGATTCGGCAAGGTGTACGATGCCGGCTCCGACGGAGCGATGCGTGCAGGAGTCCACCGTGTCCGACGATCCCCTCCCGAGCGACCCAGGGGCGACCCTCGCCGCGGCGATCGTCGCCGTCACGCAGGCGGGCGACCTCGACGGCGCGCTGGCCGGACTGCTGGCGTCGGCCGCAGCGGCCGCCGGCCCCGCGATGGGCGCGGTCCTCATCGCCGATCAGGATCGGCCCGGGATGGTCCTGGCCGCGTCGCTCGGCATGGACGAGGCGGCCGACGCGCGTCTCGCCAGCGAGTCGTCCGACCCGGCCAACCCGTTCACGACCGCCGCTCGCGAACGGTCGGCGACCTTCGACCGCGAGGCGACGACCCCGACCGGCGAGACGTTCACCGGCGCCTACCTGCCACTGCTGACGGTGAGCGGTGGCGTCGAGGTGTCCCTTGGCGCGATCGGCTTCGGCTGGCCCGGGATGCGGACGCTGTCCGACGCAGAACGCGCGGCGCTCACCGGCATCGCCGGCCTCGCGGCGCTCGTGGTCGATCGCGCGCGACTGAGCTCGACCGCCGCCGAGCGCTCGGAATGGTTCGAGCGGATGGCCCATTCGGACCCGCTCACCGGCCTCGCGAACGAGCGGACCGTGGCCCGCGTCCTCGAGCTCGAGCTCGCGCGCGCCGGCCGGCAGGGCAGCGAGGTCTCGCTCGCGATGTTCGACATCGACGACTTCCAGGCGACCAATCGCGAGGGCGGCCACGCCGCCGGCGACGACGTCCTGCGGCGAGTCGCGGCCGTGCTGGCCGAGTCCGTCCGGCTGGTGGATACGGTCGGCCGGGTCGGCGGCGACGAATTCGTCCTGATCGCACCGGGATCCGCGGGCCTCACCGTGGTGAACCGGGTCATGGACGGGATCGCCGCCCTGCCCGCGGTCGCCGGCCGCGATGTCTCGATCTCGGCGGGCATCGCCCGCTTCCCGGCCGACGGCGGCGATTCGGAGGCGCTGATCGCCGCGGCGACCGAGGCCCTGGACCGGGCGCGGAACGACGGCCGGGGCAGCGTCGCCGAGACCGAGGTGGTCCCGAAGGGCTGAACCTCAGCCGGTCGTCGGCGCGGTCGCGGTCCCCGACAGCACCATCGGCAGCGTCGGCGTGGTCGCGCCCGGCCCCGGTTCGTGCGTCAGGCCGAGGACGATCCCCGGGTCGGCTGGCAGGCCGGCGCCCTGGAAGGCGCCGGTGCCGCCCGATCCGACGGTGAAGCTGCCGAGCGCCACCGGGACGCCGTCCGCCCCGACGACCCAGGCCTCGTAGACGGTCCCACCGGTGGTGGGAGCGAGATCGTGCATCGCCATCGCGAGCTGGCCGTCCGCGCCGACCGCGGCGATCCCGCTCGGTCCGGGTTCGCCATCGGGTCGCAGGACCGCGGTCAGCGACCCGCTCTGGCTCGCGAGGTCGACGACGGTCGCGACGTCGCGCTGATACTGCTCGGCCGCATCGAGCTGGGTCCGCAACAGGAGGTTCCAGCCCACGAGCGAGCCGATGACCAGGACCGCGGCGATGCGCAGCACCCACGTGGTCGGGGAGGTCTGTCGCTGGTCGCGTTCGGCACGCTCGGCGACGGTGGGGAGGGGCGTCGGCGTGGCGGCCGGCGTCGGGGTGGCCGGCGTCGGGGTGGCGCGGTCCGACGCCAGGTCCGCCGCGGCGGCCGTCAGGATCCGGCCCTTCAGCGACGCCGGCGGCTCGACGAGCGGGACCGATGCGTCGAGCACCGGCAGCACGGAGCCCAGCTCGTCGATCTCCGGGTGCGGCTGATCGCACGTCGCGAGATGGGCGCGGACGGCCTCGGCCTCGACCGGTTCGAGCGCGTCGAGGACGAACCCGGCCGCGAGGTCGCGGACGTCGTCGCAGGTGAGCGGCACGGGTTCGCGCGGCTCGCTCACGGGATCGCCTCCTGACCCTCGAGGACCCGGCGCATGGCCAGCAGGCCCAGCCGCATCCGGCTCTTGACGGTCCCGAGCGGCGTGCCGGTGCGTTCGGCGACCTCGACCTGGGTCAACCCGCCGAAGTAGGCGAGCTCGATCGCCTCGCGCTGGACGTCCGACAAGGCCTCCAGGGCCCGCCGGACCTCCGCGGCGTCGAGCTCGGCGACGACCTCGGTCCACACGTCGGGCAGGCGCAACTCGGGCGGCGGCGCCTCCTCGCGCTCGGGCAGCTCGGAGGTGGGGCGTCGGCGCCGGATGGCATCGATCGCGCGATGGTGGACGATCGAGAGGAGCCACGTCTTCACGCTCCCGCGGCCCTCGACATATCGCGCGGCATTGCGCCACGCCCCGAGGAAGGCGTCCTGGACGACGTCCTCGGCAAGGGTCGCGTCATTCGTGATGCGGTAGGCGATCGAATAGGCCATCGTCTTGTATCGCTCGTAGAGCTCGTCGAGTGCATCGAGCTCGCCATCGGCGACCCTCGCGAGCACGCCACGGTCGGCGTCGTCCGCTGGTGAGGCGGTGCGCAGCCGGAGCGGACCCCGATCGTCGCTCATCCGGTGGTGCGCAGCGCGGACAGCTTCGGTTCATCCGCCCGGAGCCTGCGGTCAACGGCTTGTGCGATCGAACCGGCGACCTCGTCCTCTTGGCGTGTGGCATCGACGACGACGAACCGGCCCGGCTCCGCGACGGCGAGCTCGAGGAAACCGGCGCGCACCCGCTCGTGGAACGCCAGGTCGAAGTCGGCCTCGAAGCGCGTCACGTCCTCGGCCGATTTGCGTGACAGGCCGGCCGCTACGGGCAGGTCGAGGAGGATCGTGATGTCCGGCCGACGACCGTCGGTCGCCACGGCCTCGAGCGCGCGCAGCCGATCGAGCGGTGCCCCGGCGCCGTAGCCCTGGTAGGCGAGGGTCGAGTCGGCGAAGCGGGCACACACCACGGTTCGCCCGGCCGCGAGCGCCGGTTCGACGACCTCGACGACGAGCTGGCGACGCGCCGCGCTGAAGAGCAGGGCGTCGGTCAGGGGGTCGGGTTCCGGCGCGCGTTGGGTCACATCGTCGTCGTTCGAGCGCCGGGCGAGGAGGATCTCGCGCAGCCGCTCGCCCAGCCACGTGCCGCCGGGCTCCCGGGTCACCAGGACGTCGACGCCGCGCGACTCGAGGTGGACCGCCAGTCGCTGCGCCTGGGTGGTCTTGCCGGCACCGTCCGGCCCCTCGATCGTGATGAACCAGCCGCGTCGACGCGGGCTGCCGGGCGAAGTCACGGCGGGAGTGTAGCCGACCGTCCATCCCGCCCCGGGAGGTGTCATCCGTCCGCGGACGGCCTGCGTACCCACGCCCGATGGGACGATCGAGCAGTACGCTGGCCGCACGCGCGACGACTCCTCGCCGTGGCGATCGCGGCGTGCGCCGCCATGGCGCTCCCCGCCGTCGTCGCCGCGCATCCGCTGGGCAACTTCACGATCAACCACTACGCGGGCATCGCCGTGACCCCGGACCGCGTGACCCTCGACGTCGTCATCGACCAGGCCGAGATCCCGGCGTTCCAGACCCGCCAGGCGATGGACACCGACGGTGACGGAGCGCTGTCACCGCCGAGGCCGACGCGGGTCGCGTCGCCGCGTGCGCGGATCTGCGCGGACAGCTCGATCTCGTGGTCGGCGGTACCCGCCCCGACCTGGCCGATCACTCGTCGACGCTGTCCTTCCCGCCCGGTGCCGGCGGCCTGACCACGCTCCGGCTCGAGTGTGGCTACATCGCCGTGCCGGCCGCACCGATCGCGCCGTCCACGACGATCGTCTTCACGGACCACTCCTTCCCCGAGCGGATCGGCTGGCGCGAGATCGTCGTCGATCCGGCGAGCGCGGCCGTGGCGGGGACCGGCGTCCGGACGGCGGGCGTCTCGGACCGGCTCACGCACTACCCGGCCGATCTCCTCACCACGCCGCTCGATGACCGTTCGGTCACCTTCACGGCGACTCCGGTGGCCGTCGCGGATACGACCTCCCAGCCCATCGACCCCGGTCCCGAGGCCGTGACCGAAGCGCGCGCGGCCACGGCCTCGGTGCCCGGCGGGGTCCTCCCGGGCGAGCTGCCCGACGTCTTCCGGACGACGGACCTCACCCCGCTCGTCCTCCTCTCCTCCCTGCTCGTCGCGGCCGCCCTCGGGGCCGGGCATGCCCTGACACCCGGTCACGGCAAGACGCTGATGGCCGCCTACCTGGTCGGGACCCGCGGGACGGCGCGCCACGCGGTCGGCCTCGGGTTGTCGGTGACGGCGTCGCACACGCTCGGGATCCTCGTCCTCGCCGCGGTCATCGTCGGAGCCCAGGGGGTCCTGGCCCCGGACGTCGTCGTTCGGACGGCGCCGGTCGCGGCCGCCATCTCGATCGTGGCGATCGGTGGCTGGATGCTCGCCGGGGAGATCCGGCGCCGGCGGTCCGCGGCCGCGCATCGCCGGGCGCATCGCGACGAGGCGCAGCATCACCACGACCACGAGCACCAGCTCGAACACACGCACGGCGGCGTCGCCCACACACATCTGCCACCGGCCGCCGGGTCGACGATCACCTGGCGCGGCCTCTTCGCGCTCGGCCTCGCCGGCGGCCTCATCCCCTCGACCAGCGCGCTGCTGATCCTGCTCGGCGCGATCGCCGCCGGACGGCCGGCGCTCGGGTTCGCGTTGATCGTCGCCTTCGGCCTCGGCATGGCCGTCGTGATGGGCGGCATCGGCCTGGCCCTGGTCATGGCCCGGGGCCGGCTCGATCGCTTCGATCCGCGATCCCGGTTCGGGCGCGTCGCGGCGGCGGTCCCGCTCGTCGCCGCGGTCGTCGTGCTCGGGTTCGGCGTGTACCTGACGGCGACGTCGGTGGGTGGCGCGGTCACGCTCTGAGGGCTGCCCTGCGCCCGTCGCATCGCCCCTGCTAGGCTGCGGGACGCATGCGAGATCTCACCGACCGAGCCCTCGATACGGCCACATCGCTGGGTGCCGGATATGCCGATGTCCGGGTCGTCCGGCGACTCGAGGAGAGCATCGGGATCAAGACCGGCCGCGTCGAGGGCGTCGCCTCCGGCGAAAGCGAGGGCTTCGGCGTCCGCGTCCTGGTCGATGGGGCCTGGGGATTCGCGGCGTCGCACATCCTCTCGACGGCCGAGGCCGACAAGGTCGCCGGACAGGCCGTCCGCATCGCCCGGGCATCGGCGACGGCCCTGCGTGAGCCGGCCATGCTGTCCGAGCGACCGCCGGCCGTCGGGACGTACGAGACGCCCGTCGCCGAGGACCCGTTCGCGGTCCCACTCGAGCGCAAGATCGCCGACCTGCTCGCCGCCGATACCGCGGCGGCGTCGGTCAAAGGCATCGTCTTCACCGAGTCGATGTACGCGGCGCAGCGCGAGTGGAAGACGTTCGCCGACACGGACGGCTCGTACACCGAGCAGACCCTCACCCACGTCGGGACCGCCGTGGAAGCGAACGCCGTGGAGGGCGACGAGCACCAGCGGCGGAGCTACCCGGACGCCGGGGGCGGCTGGAACGCGGCGGGCTACGAGTACATCCGCTCGCTCGACCTCGCGGGACGCGCCGGTCCACTGGCCGAGGAGGCCGTCGCCCTCCTGTCCGCGCCGCAATGCCCGTCCGGGCGCTTCACGATCGTCCTCGACCCGTCGCAGCTGTACCTCCAGGTCCACGAGTCGTGCGGCCATCCGACCGAGCTCGACCGCGTCTTCGGGACCGAGGCGTCATATGCCGGCACGAGCTTCCTGACGCCGGACAAGCTCGCCGAGGGATTCCGCTACGGCTCGGACCTCATCACGATCGTCGCCGACGCGACCGCCCCCGGCGGGATGGGCACGTTCGGCTGGGACGACGAGGGCGTCGCCGCCCAGGCGGTCCCGCTCGTCCAGGACGGGATCTTCGTCGGCTACCTCTCGAGCCGCGAGACGGCGCCGCGGATCGGGCGATCGAGCGGGGGCGCGATGCGGGCCGACGGCTGGAATCGGATCCCGCTCATCCGCATGACCAACGTCAACCTCCTGCCCCGTCCCGGCATGAGCCTCGACGACATCGTCGCCGACACCGACGACGGCCTGTACCTCTCGTCGAACCGCTCCTGGTCGATCGACGACCGCCGCCTGAACTTCCAGTTCGCGACTGAAGTTGCCTACGAGATCAAGGGCGGCAAGAAGGGCCGGCTGTTCAAGAACCCGACCTACACCGGGATCACCTACGAGTTCTGGCGCTCGTGCGACGCGGTCGGAGACGAACGCAGCTACGTGATGCTCGGCACCCCGAACTGCGGCAAGGGCGAGCCGGGCCAGACCGGCCATGTCGGTCACGCCGTGCCGGGTGCCCGCTTCCGCGACGTCCAGGTGGGTGTCGGCAAGTGGTAGCCGGGCCGCGCCGATGAAGGACGACCGCGCGAACGACGCGCTGCGCCTCGCCGAACGAGCGCTCGGTCATGCCGAGCGGGCGGGTGCCACCGAGGCCGAGGCGCTGGTCATGGCCGAGGACGCCGCCCTGACGCGCTTCGCGAACAGCCAGATCCACCAGAACGTCGCCGAGACGAACGTCAGCGTGAACCTGCGCTTCGTCGTCGGGAAGCGCGTGGCCGTGGCGTCGTCGGGACGGACCGACGACGAGGGCCTCCGCCGGCTCGCCGAGAACGCGGCCGCGATCGCCGGCGTCGTCGAGGAGCTCGAGGACTGGGGCGGCCTTCCCGGTCCGACCACGGCCGAGGACGTCGAGGCCGCGTACAGCCGGGCGACCGCGGAGGCCAGCCCCGAATCCCGGGCGGACGGCGTCCGGGCCGTCATCGCGGCCGCCGATGCGGCCGGCGTGACCGCGTTCGGCTCGTTCTCGACCGGGACCGAGACGTATGCCATCGCGAACTCGAACGGGGCGCGCCAGGCGGGGACGCGCACGACGGCGCAGCTGTTGACGGTCTCGATGGGTCCGGGGGGTGGGACCGGCTACGCGGAGGCAGCCGCCGTCGACGCGACGACCATCGATGCGGCGGCGATCGGTCGCGAGTCCGCGGACAAGGCCCGGGCGACCGCGAACTCGGTGGCGGTCGATGCCGGCGACTATCCGGTCGTCCTCGAGGAGTACGCCGTCGTCGACATCCTCGACATGCTCGGCTATCTCGGGTTCAGCGCCCTCGCGGTCCAGGAGGAGCGCAGCTTCGTCGAGATCGGCAAGCGCATCGGCTCGGAGCTCGTGACGATCACCGACGACGGCCGCGATCCGGCCGGCCTGCCGCTCTGGTTCGACTTCGAGGGCGTGGCCAAGCAGCGCGTGCCGCTCGTCGAGTCCGGTGTCTGCCGAGGCGTGGTCTACGACGCGCAGACCGCCGCCCGCGATGGGGTCACCTCGACCGGCCACGGCCTGCCCGCGCCGAACCCGTACGGCCCGTTCCCGCTGAACATGATCATGTCGCCCGGGACGACCGCGCGCGACGAGCTCATCGGTGGCCTGGACCGCGGCCTCCTCGTGACCCGCTTCCACTACACGAACCCGGTCCATCCCAAGCTCGCGATCGTCACCGGGATGACACGTGACGGGACCTTCCTCGTCGAGGGCGGCCGCATCGTCGCGCCGGTGCGGAACCTGCGGTTCACCCAGAGCTATCTCGACGCCCTCGCGGGGATCAGCGCCGTCGCCGGCGAACGGCGCACGCTCAAGGGCTTCCTCGGCGGCGTCGTCGTGCCGGCCGTCCGCATCGACGGCTGGACGTTCACGGGTACTACCGAGCACTGAGACCTCCGAGCCCTGTCGCCCGGATGCACCAGTCCCGTATCCTCCGCGCGATCCCCGCAGGAGAGTCGTCATGAAGCAGGTCTGGGCCTGCAGCCAGTGCCGCTCGCTCAACGACGGTCGCTCGAAGCGCTGTTACAAGTGCCTGACCCCGCGCGAGCAGGCCGAGGTGGATCCCGCGACGCTCTCGCCCACGTCATCGTCCATGGATCCCGCCCCCGTCCTCGCGCTGCCACCGTACCGGCCCGCCACGATCTGGGCGGTCATCGCCGGATCGCTGATCGCCCTGGCTACCGCCCTCGAGGTCCTGGGGACGATCAACGCGACGTTCATGGCGCGCCAGGTCGATCGATGGCGCTGTCGAGCTGTCCCAGGCACAGGAGCAATACATCGCGATCATGACGGTCGTCGATCTTGTCGGTCGCCGTCGGCGCCTTCGTCACGTTCGCCTTCTGGCTGAGCAAGGCCGTCGCGACCGTCCCGGCCCTCGGACTCGGGTACACGCGCGTCACCCCGCGGCAGGCCCTGTACGAGGTGCTCTTCCCGCTTGGATTGCTCGGCGTCTCATTCGGCTTGGGACTCTTCGCCATCTTCATGGTCAGGACCGAGCTGGCCGCCGCGGGACTCGCCGCCTGGATCGGGTTGTTCGTCGCATTGGCCGGATACCTCGCACTTGCCCGCCGCGTGCCGCCGGTCATCTGGGATCTCATGCGCCGCCTCGACCCGACCAGCGGGAGGGCCGGCATCCTCATCGCGGGCGCGTGGTTCGGACTCGTGCTCGGGTTCCTCATCCCCCGCGTCGGCGGGATCCTCGTCGGGATCAGCGACGGCCTGTCGGGCGCGTCCTTCAGCCTGCTGATGCTTCACGCCGTCTACCTCGTCCAGTTGGCGACCGCGCTGTACCTCGTGGCCGGCGTCTGCCTGGTCGGGATCATCGTCTGGGTCGAAACGAAGACCCGCGCGGTCGCACGGGCTCGACGGGACGGGCCAGAGCCGGAGGCCGCCCCGGCCTGACGCCCCATCGGCTACGCTCGCGGCCGGGCCGCCGGGCATCCCCGCCGGCACCCGATCGCCTTCCGGAGGGACGATGCCCGCGTTCGATGTCGATGCCCTGCGCGCCGAGTTCCCGGCGCTCGCCCGCGAGCTCGACGGGCAGCCGGTCGCGTTCCTCGACGGCCCCGGTGGCACGCAGGTCCCGCAGCGGGTGATCGACGCGGTCGTCGGCTACTACCGCGACATGAACGCGAACCACGAGGGCGCCTTCGCGACGAGCGACGCTCTCGGACGCGGTCGTCGAGGAGGCCCACGCGGCCGTCGCCGACTTCGTGGGCGCGGCCTCGCCCGACGAGATCAAGTTCGGCCAGAACATGTCGAGCCTCACGCTCCACATCGGGCGCTGCATCGGGGCGACCCTGGGTCCACGGGACGAGATCGTCGTCACGACCCTCGATCACGAGGCGAACGTCTCCACCTGGAAGGCGATGGCGGCGGACCGCGGGGTCACGGTCCACCAGGTCGACATCCGCCCCGACGACGTCACGCTCGATCTCGAGGACCTCGAGTCGAAGCTCGGGCCCCGGACGCGGCTCGTGGCCGTTGGCTACGCCAGCAACGCCGTCGGCACGGTCAATCCGGTCAAGGCCATCATCGAGCGCGCCCACGAGGTCGGCGCGATGACCTATGTCGATGCGGTCGCGTACGCGCCCGCACGGTCCGATCGACGTCCGGGCGCTCGACACCGACTTCCTCGTGACCTCGGTCTACAAGTGGTTCGGGCCGCATCTCGGCGCGCTGTACGGCAAGGCCGAAGCCTTCGACCGACTGCCGGCGTTCAAGGTCCGACCCGCCACCGACCGGTTCGAGACCGGGACGCAGTCGTTCGAATCGATCGCGGGCGCGCTCGCGGCGACCGACTACCTGCGCGATGTCGGGCGCTCGTATGGTGATGTCGCGGGGGCGCCGGGCGCCGGCGAGGCCAGCGAGCGGCGACGGGAGCTGGTGGCCGGCATGGTCGCGATCGCGGACTACGAGCGGGCGCTCGTGACCCGCCTCATCGCCGGCCTCGAGCGGATCCCTGGCGTCACGATCCATGGCATCACCGACCCGGCCCGCTTCGCGGCCGAGCGCGTCCCGACGGTGTCCATCTCGATCGATAGCGTCCACCCGCATGTCGCCGCCGAGACCCTCGGACGGCAGGGCATCTTCGTGTGGGACGGCGACTTCTACGCGACCGGCCTCATCGAGGCGCTGGGCAAGGCCGAGACGGGTGGCGTTCTGCGCATCGGCCTCGTCCACTACAACACCGCCGCCGAGGTCGACCGGGTCCTCGACGCGATCGAGCGGCTGCGGGCCGCGTGACCGCGGGGAGTCGGCGGGGCGCGGTCCGGACCCGGCTGGCGCGTGGGTTCGACCCGGGCGAGCTGCGCCGGATCAAGCGCCTCTGGGTCCGCCACTCGATCGCCGAGGACCGCCGCGACATCGAGGGGCTCATCGCGACGCTCGCGCCGGACTGCGTGTACGAGATCGTCCCGACCGCCCAGGTCTGGGAGGGTCACGATGGTGCACGAGCGTTCTATCGCGACCTGTTCGCCGCCTTCCCGGACAACGCGTTCGACTTGAGCGAGATCGTGGTGGGGCCACAGGGCGTGTTCGAGGTCGCGACACTGACCGGCACCAACCAGGGTCCGTGGGCCGGCGCACCGCCGTCCGGGCTGCCGGTCCGGCTCGAGGTGATCATCCTGTTCCCGTGGGACCCCGCCACGGAGCGGTTCCTCGGGGAGCGGATCTGGTTCGACCGGGGCGCCATCGCCTGAGGTCAGGACGCCGGAGAGCATCCAGATCCCCGGGTCCGGATCGGCGGGGTCACCGCCGACTTCCGCGAATGCGGCGACCGCGCGAGCCAGGTGCGTCATCGCCTCGTCGTCCCGGCCGGCCGCGTGGTACAGGTCGGCGAGGTGGTTCTCGACCGCCGCCTCGAGGTGGCGGTCGCCGACCCGGCGACACTCCGCGATCGCCAGGTCACCGTGGTCGGCAGCGGCGTCCAGGTCCCCGGTCGCCGCGGCCGCGAGGGCGAGGCCCGTCAGCGCCGCGACCCGAGCCGTCGGATCGGGGTCGGCGTCGGCGGCCGCCAGCGCCCGGCCGAGGTCGAGGAGCGCCTCGGTCGCGTCGCCGCGGTCGAGCGCGACCAGCCCCAGCAATCGGTCGGCAGCACCGATCGCCGTCGGGTCGCCGATCCGCGTGGCGATCGAACGAGCCTCGGTCGCGGCGGCGGCCGCTCCCGCGATGTCGCCGGCCCGGCGACGGACGACGGCGCGATCGACGAGCATCCGGGCCGCAAGGCCCTCGTCGTCGGTCGCGGCGAGCCCAGCGTCGAGATGGCGGTCCGCGGCGACTAGGTCCCCGCGACGCACGTGGACACGAGCCAGCGACAGCTCGAGCGCGGGCAACTCCGACCGGGTAGCAAGCGCCGCCGCCGCCTCGAATGAACCGATGGCGCCGTCGTAGTCCCCGAGTCGCGTTCGCAACGCCCCGATGGCGGCGTGCAACCCGACCGCGTCGGGGTGGCCGAGGGCCAGGGCGGCCTCGTCGTGGCCGATCGCCTCGCGATTCGCGAACAGGGCGGCGGCTCGCTCGCCGGCGGCACGGAACGCCTCGGCCGCCGGCAGGTCACGGCCGGCATCGCGCTCGTGGGTGGCGATCAGGACGAGCCGGCCGAGGTCGTCCCGGCCATCGCCGGCCAGGTCGAGGCGAAGCCCATCGGCGATCCGACGATGGAGCAACCGGCGCCGAGCGAGACTGGTGGCCTCGACCGTCAACTCGCGCAGCCCGTCGTGGACGAAGCCGTATCCGCCGGCGGTCTCATGGATGAGGGTGCGCCGTAGCAGCTCGTCGACCGCGTCGACGGTCTCCTCCTCGCTCCGACCGCTCGCGTACCGCAGCGTCGGGACATCGAAGCTCCGGCCGATCAGGGCGGCGGTGGTCAGCACCTGGCCGGCGGGCTCACCCACGGATGCGATGCGGGCGCGCAGGACCGCCCGCACGCCGTGCGGCATCGATACGTCGCTCAGGTCGGGCCCGCCGGCCAACGCCTCGACGACGTACAGCGGGAGGCCCTCCGACGCCGCGGCGAGGCGCTCGACCGCGACTGGGTCAGCCGCATCGGGGCCCCACCGGTCTGTGATCATCGCCGCGATGTCCGCGGATCCCAGTCGTGACAGCTCGATCACGGTCGCATCCGGCATCAGGGCGACCCGGCCGGCGAACTCGGCACCCTCAGCGTCGAGGTCCTCGGGACGCCAGGCGAGCACCACGAGCAGCCGTCGGCCCGGAAGGCGGCGGGCCAGGAACGCGATCGCCTCGAGCGTCGCACCGTCGGCCCACTGGACGTCGTCGACCCAGAGCATGCCGGCGTTCGGGCCACCGGCCAACGTCGTCAGGCCGTCGGCGATGGCCGCGAGCAGCCTCGTCCTGGCCGCGGGTCCGCCGCCGTCGGGCGGACGATGGCCGGGGTCGAGGGCCGGATACAGACGGCCGAGCTCGGATCGCGTGCCCGGGTCGAGCATCGCGGCACAAGCCTCGCCGGCCGGATCGTCGGTCGCGTGGCGCAGGGCCTCCACCAGGGTCCCGTAGGCGATGGTTCGTTCGCCGGCGAACGCGCGCGCCGAGAGCACCCGGCCACCGGCGGACGCGACACGGGCGGCGATCGTGTCGCCGACGGCGGTCTTGCCGATCCCTGCCTCGCCGACGAGGGCGATGAGCGCGCCGCCGCCGTGATCGGCACGCGCCCAGGCCTCCATCGCGACGACGAGGACGTCGTCGCGTGCGACGAGGGCCAGCGGTCGCGCCGCGTCCCTGGCCGGGACGATCGCGGTCGTCCAGGACGCCGCGTCGGGGGGTGGTACCTGACGCGTTGCCAGCTCGGGCGCGTCGCGGATGGCCTCGTATCGAGCGGTCGTCGACGAGAGCGGGGCGACCCCGAGTTCGCGTTCGAGGACCGCCACGCAGGTGCGGTATTGCCGCAGCGCCGCCGAGCGGTCGCCGGTCGCGGCGTAGAGATCCATCAGGCGCACGTGGGCCGTCTCGTCGAGCGGGTCGCGATCGAGTCGTCGTGCCGCCGCGTCGATGGCCCCGGGCAGGTCGCCGGCCGCCTCACGGGCCACGGTCAGGCGGTCGAGGACGCCGAGGACGGTCCGCTCGACGGCAGCCGCGCGTGTGGCCCGCCAGTCGTCGAACTCGACGCTGTCGCGCAGGGAAAAGCCGGCCAGGAACGGTCCCCGGACGAGGTCAGCAGCCGCGGTCAGATCCGCCGATGCGTCCGATCCCGCCAGCCGCTCGAGGTCCGCCAGGTCGACCCGGCACGCCGATGCCACGAGCGCGACCCGCTCACGCCCCACGTCGAGCGGACCCTCCCCGACCGCGGCGTGCAGGGTCGAGAGCGTCCGTCGGAGCGCACCGCGAGCCGATGCGTCGTCGGATTCGGGCCACAACATGGCGGCGAGCTCATCGCGCGCATACGGCCGGCCATCGGTGGCGAGGAGCGCGAGGATCGCGACCGCCTTGCGGGTATCGACCGTGAGCGGCACGCCATCGACCTGCACCTCCGGCGGCCCGAGGAGCCGGATGTCGAGCCTGGATCCACGCGCCTCGTTCGCCATCGGCGTAACGGTAGCGCCCGGGCATGGCGCTTCGTAACGTTCCGGTGACGACGCCGTCCATACCATGGCGGGATGATCCGGCGACCACTCCGGCTGCTCACGGCGGTCCTGATCGGCATGAGCGCGGTCGCGGCCGCCATCCAGCTGGCCGAGGGGTCGCCGACCGGCCTCCTGCGGGTCTTCTTCGCGGGCGTCGTGGCGACCTATCTCGTCATGGGCCTGCTCATCGTCGAGCGCCTGCCGACGAACCGCGTCGGACCACTTGTCTATGCGCTCGGGATCGTCGTCGTCTTCTACCTCCTCGCGGACACGGTCGTCGTGCAGCCGATCCCGGGACTCGATGCCTACGCCGCCTGGTCCGTCACCCAGCTCGACGCCGTCTTCTTCCTGCTGATCGCCCTCCTGTTCCTGTCCTTCCCCGATGGACGGCTCCCATCCCCGGCATGGCGGCGGGCGGTCGTCCTCGACGTGGTGCTCTTCCCGTTCGTCTTCGTGGGGGCCGCCATCCGCCCCGGTCCGTTCTCCTATTACCCGGCCTACGACAACCCGCTCGGCGTCGAGGGCCAGCCGCTCACCACGATCGCCGACCTCGCGTACTTCGGGATGATCGTGGTCGTGGCGGCGTCGGCGCTCTCACTCGTGGGTCGCTGGCGTCGCGGGTCACTGGTCGAGCGCGCGCAGATCAAGTGGGTCGCGCTCGCCGCCGTGATCGTGGCGTCCGTGATGGGCGCGTACGTGCTGCTCTTCGGACCCGGTGGCTACAACGAGGTGGCGGATGCAGCCGTCAGCATGGCGCTCGGGATCTTCCCGGTGACCGTCGCGATCGCGATCCTGAGGTATCACCTCTTCGAGATCGACCGGATCGTGAGCCGGACGATCGCCTACCTCGTGATCACCGCGCTGCTCCTGGCCGCGTACGGGGCCGGGATCCTGGTGCTCCAGGGACCGCTCGCGTCGCTGACCGGCGGCGAGACGATCGCCGTCGCGCTCTCGACGCTGGTGGCCGCCGCCGCATTCCAGCCCCTGCGACGGCGGGTCCAGGGCGTCGTCGATCGCCGTTTCGACCGGGCACGTTTCGATGCCGAGCGGACCTCCACCGCATTCGCCGAACGGGTCCGCGACGAGGTCGACATCGACGCGGTAGCGGCCGACCTGCGCGGCACGGTGGCCGCGTCCCTCCGACCAGCCGGCCTCGGCCTGTGGCTGCGCGAGCCGGCGCGATGACGACCCGGCAGAAGGTCGCGACAGGCCTTGCGGTCGTCACCTTCGGCCTGGGCGCAGTCGCGGCCGTGCTCGTCCTCGCGACCCTGAGCGTGCGACGTCCCTGACTCCTGGGCGTTCCGTGGTGCCCCCATCCCGTTCGCCGTCACCTGCGGCGCGGTCGGCGCCGTCGTCACGCGACGTCGGCCCGAGCACACGATCGGCTGGCTGTTCCTCGTCATCGGGTTCCTGTTCGCGATCGAGTCGCTCGTCGATGCCTATACCGTGATCTCCGTGCTCGTGGCACCGGCCGACCTGCCGGGCCAGCCTTGGATCGGCTGGTTGCTGACGTGGCTCTGGGTCCCGCCGATCGGGCTCGCCCTCATCTTCCTGCCCCTGCTCTTCCCGACCGGACACCTGCCGTCCGAACGATGGCGCCCGGTCGCCTGGCTCGGGGCGTTGGGGACGATCGCCTTCGGCATCACGATCGCGCTGGCGCCCGGGCCGATCCAGCAGGCGACCTACCTCGACAACCCGATCCACCCGCTCGGTGACGATGTGGCCGCCTATGGCGTCATCGAGGGCCTCGGGGTCTTGCCGTTCGGCCTCGCGATCATCCTTGCGATGGCCTCGCTCGTCCGCCGGTTCCGCGTCGGTGACGACGTCGCCCGCCGGCAGATCAAGTGGTTCGCGCTCGCGGCGACGGTCGCGGCCGGCGCCTACGCCTGTTACATCGTCACCTTCCTGTTGGCGAACGGGACGCCGCTCGCGAAGGCCTTCGAGGTCATCCAGGTGGCGGCGGTCATCGGCATGCCGGT
Source organism: uncultured Chloroflexia bacterium (assembly GCA_963817245.1). Classification (GTDB taxonomy): domain Bacteria; phylum Chloroflexota; class Limnocylindria; order Limnocylindrales; family CSP1-4; genus SPCO01. The sequence continues at coordinate 714,591 of CAWFNQ010000002.1, read as the reverse complement.
CGCCGCCGGACTCGCCATCCTCCGGTACCGGCTGTTCGAGATCGACCGGATCATCAGTCGGACGATCTCGTATGGGCTGGTCACCGGACTGCTCGTCACTGCGTACGCACTCGCGATCCTCGTCCTCCAGGGACCGCTCGAGTCGGTCACGGGCGGCGAGACCGTCGCCGTGGCCCTTTCGACACTCATCGCCGCCGCCCTCTTCCAGCCGCTGCGGACGCGGGTCAAGGCGACGGTCGATCGGCGCTTCGACCGCGCACGATTCGACGCGGATCGGACGTCTGCCGCATTCGCGGAGCGGCTGCGTGATGAGGTCGATATCGACGCCGTGGCCGGCGACCTGCGAGCGACCGTGCAAGGCTCGATCAAGCCCGCCGGGCTGGGACTCTGGCTGCGCGGGACCGGGCGATGACCGCGTCGCACGCGCCTGGCGCGTGGCGGCGATCGTATATTAGACTGACGCGACCTGCATCGGACGGTGGACCGCTCGATCCGGCCGTCGTCGATCGCGCTCTGGATCCGGGAGCCGGTCCGATGACCCGGGCGCGTGTCGCGTGGGTCGTCGCGATCCTGGACATCTCCGCGTTCGTCGTCGCGTCGATCGTCAGCCCCTCGGACCTCTCCGTCGTGCTGTACCTGGCGGGGATCGCCCTGTTCGGTGGCATCGGGGCGCTGCTGATCGCCCGCGTCCCGGGGAACGCGGTCGGACTCTTGATGCTTGCGGTCGCGACCTCCCTGACGGCCGCGATCGTCATCGGCTCGTACGCGAGCGCCGGCATCACGCACGACCCGCCCTGGCCGGGGACGGCGCTCGCCCGAGCCCTCGGCGATGCGCTGTGGATCGTTCCGATCGTCATCGCCATCATCGGGATCCCGCTCGTGTTCCCCGACGGACGCCTGCCCTCGCCCCGCTACCGATGGATCGTGCGCTTGACCGTGGCCTACCTCGTGATCTGGATCATCGAGGCGGTCTACCACTTCGGACCTGATGAGCCGGCGTCCGACGGCGACGCGGTCGCGTCCGTGCTGGCCGCCCTCGAGATCTTCATCCTCATCGCGACGCTGATCAGCTTCCTGGCCGCGATCGTGGCGGTCTGGCAGCGGTTCCGGCGCGGGTCATCGGTCGAGCGTCAGCAGGTGAAGTGGCTCGTCGCCGTGGTCGTGGTCGGCGCCGTCGTGTTCCCGGCCTCGTTCGTCATCAAGGATCCGGTCGTGGCCAACATCCTTTCGATCATCGGCATCTTCGCCTTCTTCGGCCTGCCGGCGGTCATCGGGATGGCGATCCTGCGATACCGGCTGTACGAGATCGACCGGATCATCAGCCGGACGGTCGGGTACGGCATCGTGACCGCCCTCCTCGGCGCCGTCCTCGTGGCGTCGATCCTGCTCCTCCAGGCCGCGCTCCAGCGATTCACCGGGGGACAGACCGTCGCGGTAGCCGCATCCACGCTCGTGGTGTTCGCCCTCTTCCAGCCCCTGCGCCGCCGCGTCCAGACCGCGGTCGACCGGCGGTTCGACCGGGCCCGCTACGACGCCGAGCGAACGGCCGAGGCCTTCGCCGGCAGACTTCGGGCCGAGACCGACATGTCGGCGGTCACTTCGGATCTCGCCGCGACCACGAAGGCGACCGTCGCCCCGCGGAGCCTGTCGATCTGGCTCCGGCCGAACCGGGTCCGCGAATGACGGGGGCCACACCGCGCTCGATCTTCGCGACGATCGTCGCCGCGACGACGCTGCTCGCCGTCGGCGCGAGCCTCGTGCTGATCTGGCGGATCGTCGACGGCGGCGGCCAGCAGTACGTCGACGCGATCACGTTCGGCGGGCTCGCGCTCGGCGCGACGTACACAGCGGTCGGTTGGGTCATCGCCACCCGCCAGCCGAACAACGCCATCGGTTGGGTGTTCCTGCTGATCGGCGCTTCCCAGGGCATCGATTCATTCGCGTCACTTGCGGCCGAGCAGGGCCTGCTCGTGGCGCCCGGTTCCGTCCCGTTCGCGACCGAATGGGCGTGGCTCGCGAGCTGGGCCTGGGCGCCCGGGTTCACGGCGCTCGTGAGCTACTCCGTCCTCCTCTTCCCCGACGGGCATCTCCCCTCGCCGCGCTGGCGCCCGGTCGCCTGGCTCGCCGCACTCACGATGGTGCTGCTGACCATCCCGGCCGCGGCCGTGACCTGGACCTATCGCGGGATCGGCCTGATCAGCGGCGCGCCACAGGTCCAGGGTGATCCGCTGCTCGACCTCGGGGAGCAGCTCCAGACCATCGGCATCCTCCTCATCCCGTTGATCGCGGCGGCGAGCATCGCCTCGATGGTGGTCCGATTCCGGCGGTCCCGGGCGATCGAACGCCAGCAACTCAAGTGGTTCACCTACGCCGCGATCCCGGAGATCGCGTTCATCGTCGCGTCGGGGTTCGTGACGTGGCCGCCGCTCATCGGCATCGCCGGGGCGATCTTCATCGCGCCGCTGCTGCCACTCGCGGCGATGGTCGCGATCCTGCGCTATCGCCTGTTCGACATCGACCGGATCATCAGCCGGACCGTCGCCTACGCCGGCGTGACCGCCGTCCTTGCCGCCGTCTTCGCCGTGCTGATCCTGCTCTTCCAAGCCGCTCTTGCCCGTTTCACCCAGGGGCAGACGATCGCGGTCGCCGCCTCGACCCTCGCGGTCTTCGCCCTCGTCCAGCCACTCCAGCGACGGATCCGGCGCGCCGTCGACCGCCGCTTCGACCGGGCCCGCGTCGACGGGGACCGGATGGCCGCCGCATTCGCCGAACGCCTCCGCGCCGATCTCGACATCGACAGCGTGGCCAGTGACCTGGCACGGACCACGAGCGCGGCGGTCGCGCCGACCATGCTCGCGATCTGGCTCCGGTCTGGGGGAACCCAGCGATGACCGGCGCGGCGTCGAACGCGATCAGTCCGCGACGGCCGCCAGCGCCGAACCGCTCCGCCCGGTTCGTCTGGGCGATCACGGTCGCCGGTCTTGTCGCGATCGGACTCTCGATCTGGATGACCGTCCGCGGGGCGGGTCCGGCCACGGCGGTCGGGAGCGTCCTGGCCGCGTTGTGGCAGGCCGTGGCGATGGCCGCATTCCTGCTGTCCGGGGCCATCATCGTCGCGCGGCAGCCGCGCAACGTGGTCGGCTGGCTCCTGATGCTGCCAGGACTCGTGCTGCCCGTGCTGTTGATCGCCGGGTCGTGGCTGGTCAGCCTCGATCCGCCGCCGACGCACGTCGACCCTGCCCTGTGGGTGATGCTGTGGGCGACGAGCTGGTCCTGGCTGGTGCTCATCTTCCCGATCTTCGCCATCCTCCAGACCTTCCCCGACGGACGTCTGCTCTCGCCGCGATGGCGGTGGCTCGTGGGACTCGAGATCACGATGGTGGCGGTGTTCGCCGGACCCCTGGCGGCCTTCGCCGACCGGATGCAGGTGCTCCAGAACGACCAGGCGGTCTGGACGGTCCCGAACCCCATCGGGCTGTACGACAGCGAGGCGGTCTGGGCCTCGGGGATCTTCACGATCTGGAGCATCGGCCTGCTCACGGTGACCGTGGCCAGCGTCTTCGCTGTGGTCATCCGTTTCCGAAGAGGCACACCCGAGACGCGGCACCAACTCAAGTGGCCCACGCTCGCCATCGCGTTCTTCGGCGTGGTGTACGGGCTCGGGGCTGCGGCCCAGGGGCCGCAAGGCGACTTCTGGAACGTCCTGTTCGTGGTCGCCATCACGGCCATCCCGATCTCGGTCGCGATCGCCGTGCTGAAGTACCGCCTCTACGAGATCGACCGGATCATCAGCCGGACCATCGGCTGGACACTGGTCAGCGGCGTGCTGCTGGCCGTATTCGCCGCGATGATCCTCGTGGCCCAGGCTGCCCTCGACAGGTTCACCCAGGGCCAGACGATCGCCGTTGCCGCGTCGACCCTCGCGGTCTTCGCGTTGTTCCAGCCGGTCCGCCGCCGCATCCAGCGGGTCGTCGACCGACGGTTCGACCGCGCCCGGTTCGACGCGGAGCGCACGTCGACCGCCTTCGCGCAGCGCCTGCGCAACGAGGTCGACCTCGCGACCGTCACGACCGACCTGCAGACGCACGACCGAACAGGCGCCTGTCCCCGTCGGCGAGCGGTGTCTGGATCCGCGATCCCGTAACGGTTCGCGGACACGAGGCCGCAACGGTGGCCACGACATGACGAACCTCGTCGAAGGGCACGCGGCGATGACGCGGCCCCGGATCTACGCGACCGCAGGGCTGACGCTCGCGATCGTGGGAGCGGTCGGGACCGCGATCGTCCGGTACGCGTCTCCGGCGCCGTTCATCGGATCGTTCGGATTCAGCGCGGCGGCGATGCTCGGGTTCGTCGTGTCGGGCCTGACATGGGCCTCCGTCGGGGCGTTGCTCATCATCCGTCGTCCCGGGAATGCCCTGGGCCGGCTGATGCTCATCGTGGGGGTCGGCTACGCGTTGTCGCAGCTCTCCATTTCGCTGACATTCGCCTGGGCCGCAGACGGCACGGCCCGGAGCGACGAGCTCGCCCAGATCGCCGGATGGGTCACGGTCATGTTGCAGCTCGTCACAGTCCTCCAGTTCGCGATCGGATTCCTGTTCCCGACGGGGCATGCGCAGAGCCCAGCATGGGCTCGGTTCATGTATTTCTACTGGGCGGTCGCGGGCGCGTTCGTCGTGATCAGCCTCGTCCAGCCCGGCCCGCTCCAACTTGTCCCGAGTGTTCGGAACCCCTTCGGTTTCGGCCCGGATCTCCGCGGAGACCGGCCCATCGCGCCGATCCTCATCGGCCTGACCGGCTTGATGTTCGTGAGTCTCGTCATCTCGATGGTCACGCGGTACCGGTCGGCCGGCCACGTCGAGCGTCAACAGCTCAAGTGGTTCGTGCTCGTGTTGGGCATCTCGGCGATCGCCCTCGGCATCGTGAGTTCGGAATCGGTCCTGACAGACCAAGGGGCCGACGAGATCGGATTGGCGGTGTTCGTGTTCTCGGGAGCGTTCGTCCCGCTCGCCATCGGGATCGCGATCCTTCGGCACCACCTGTATGACATCGACCGGCTCGTCAGCCGCACCGTCGCCTACGGCCTGATCTCGGCCATCCTCATCGCTGCATACGGCGGGCTGATCCTGGTCCTCCACTACCCGCTGGAGGCGGTCACGGAGGGGGAGACGATCCCGGTCGCGATCTCGACGCTCGTGGTCGCGGCCCTCTTCCAGCCCGTCCGAACTCGGATCCAGGCGATGGTCGATCGGCGATTCGACCGCGCTCGATATGACGCCGATGTGACGATGCGCGCGTTCGCCGGGCGGCTTCGTAACGACGTCGACCTCGTGGCCGTGCGCGCCGAGATCGTCGAGACGGTCGGAGCGACCTTGCACCCGAGGAGCGCCGAGATCTGGATCCGCCGGGGGGTTCGACCGTGACGGTATGTCCCGATCCCTCCAACGCCGTAACGATTCCCGGACGCCACGCGACGAGGATGCCACCGAGATGACCGAACTGACTCGCCCGATCCGCCGCCTGCTCGGCCGCGATACCGCGGGCCGTGAGACGACCGACGTCGCCCCGACCGAGCCCGCGGCGCCCATGCCCGAAGCGCCGGCCGACGCCGGCGACCACTCGATCGCCGTCGATATCCCGGAATCCGACCCGCTCCTCGCCTTCCTCCAGTCCGCGCCCGGGCCCGTCGAGGTCGCGCGGCTGGAGCTCGACTCGCCGGCCGTGCAGGCGTTGCGCGATGCGGGCGTCAGCCTGGTGGTCCCGCTCGTCTCCCAGGGCGAGCTGATCGGGACGCTCAACCTGGGGCCCCGCCTCTCGGAGCAGGACTATTCCACCGATGATCGCCGGCTGCTGACCACCCTCGCGGCCCAGGCCGCGCCGGCCATCCGCGTGGCCCAGCTCGTCCGCGAGCAGGCGGCCGAGGCGGCCGAGCGCGAGCGGCTCGAGCAGGAGATGCGCGTCGCGACCCTCATCCAGCAGCAGTTCCTGCCGCGCGAGCTGCCGCACCTGCCGGAGTGGCAGATCGCCGCGTACTACGGCCCGGCGCGTGCGGTCGGCGGCGACTTCTACGACTTCATCGAGATGTCCGATGGGCGGATCGGCATCGCGGTCGGCGACGTCACCGACAAGGGCGTGCCGGCGGCGCTGGTGATGGCCCGGACCCACTCGGTCCTGCGCGCCGAGGCCACGCGCTCCACGTCCCCGGGCGCGATCCTTGCCCGGGCCAACGACCTGCTGGTGCCCGAGATGCCGGCGCGGATGTTCGTCACGTGCCTCTTCGCCATCCTCGAACCGTCGACGGGACGGGTCGTGCTGGCCAATGCCGGCCACAACCTGCCGTACATCCGCACGGATGACGGGGTCGTCGAGTTGCGCGCGACCGGGATGCCGCTCGGGTTGCTCCCCGGCATCCGCTACGAGGAGACCGAGGGCGTCATCGCGCCAGGCAGCAACGTCCTGCTCTACAGCGACGGGATCGTCGAAGCCCACGATCCATCGAACGACATGTACGGCTTCCCGCGGCTGCGCGAGGCGATGGCCATGGACGTGGCCGGCAGTGACCTGCTCGATCGGCTGCTCGAGGGCCTGCACGGGTTCACCGGCAGCGACTGGGAACAGGAGGACGACATCACACTCGTGACCCTGCGGCGCTCCAGCGGGGCGGGTCATGGCGACTCATCGTCGGGCGGAGGGGACGGCGGATCCTCGATCGTCACCGCATTCACGATCCCCGGGGAGGAAGGCAACGAGCGCCTGGCCATGGACCGCGTCGCCGCGGCCGTCAGCGATCTCGGCCTCGCGCCGGCCCGGCTCGAGCGGCTCAAGACGGCCGTCAGCGAGGCGACGATGAACGCGATCGAGTACGGCAGCCAGGGTCGGGCGGACGTCCCCGTCGACATCTCGGTCGAGGCGACCGAGGAGGATGTCGTCGTGCGGATCACCGATCGAGCCCTGTCCGGCGTGGTTCCCGACGATGCCGAGGCGCCCGACATCGAGCGCAAGCTCGCCGGCGAACAGAAGCCGCGCGGCTGGGGCCTCTTCCTGATCAAGAACATGGTCGATTCGATGGACGTGACCAGCGATGGGTCGTCCCAGACGGTGACCCTGACGATGGCACGCAAGGAGCCCAGCGATGGATGAGCGAGTCTTCGGCGCCGAAGTGACCGAGGTCCCTGAAGAAGTCCGCCTGCGCCTGAGCGGCGACCTCAACGGTCGAGCCGACGAGACCCTGTCCGAGGCGTATGCCCGCGTGGTCGAGCTCGACCCGCGCCGCGTCAGCCTCGACTTCGGTCGGGTCGGATACATCAACAGCACCGGCATCGCGCTGGTGGTCCGCCTCCTCGCCGACGCGCGGCGCGATGGCCGGACCGTCCGCGCCGTCGGCCTCAGCGAGCACTACCGGGAGATCTTCCGGATCACCCGGCTGTCGGATTTCATGGAGATCGTCGAAGGAGACGCGGCATGAGTGCGACCACCGTCGACCTGGACCTGCGCGGTTCGACCGGGATCTTGCGCATCCACGGGGACATCACCTCGGCGAGCGAGGGCGACCTGTCGGCCGCCTACAACCGGGCGATCGACGGCGGTGCGAGCACCGTGGTCCTCGACTTCAGCGGACTCGAGTACATGAACAGCGGCGGCATCGGGTTGCTCGTCACCCTGCTCGTCCGCGCGCAGCGCGGCGGCGCCCACCTCATGGCGACCGGGTTGTCCGACCACTACCGCCAGATCTTCGAGCTCACGAGGCTCGATGAGGCGATCACGATCCATGACGACGAGGCCGCGGCCCTCGCCGCCGCCACCGCCTGACGGACCGAGGAGGCCCACCATGAGCGATCCGCTTCCCGTCGACACGGCCGGTCGCGACGCCGGCAACTGGGCCCGTCCCGTCGACCGCCTCTCGGCCGCCGGCGTCGCCGGCGCCAAGGACGACGCCGTCACCGGCAAGCGCGTGTCGGGACCGCTGCAGGGGTTCGGCCCGCTGTGGCAGAAATCGTTCACGGTCCGGCTCGACGGCGCGTCGATGTCGCCGGCCGAGGTGGTCGCCATCTGGAAGGAGCGCTTCCCGACGTTCTGGCCCAAGGGCCAGACCTTCTACTCGCCGCTGTCCGGGATCGCACCGGGCGAGGTCGCGCTGCTCGAGATCAAGCCCGTTCCCGGGGCGCCCGTGAAGCTCTCGACCGGCGTGCTCGTGCTCTACGCCGACGATGAATCGTTCACCTTCATGACCCCCGAGGGCCATACGCTCTCGGCGTGGATCACGTTCTCGGCGCGACAGGACGGGGACGTGGTGGTCGCCGAGGCCCAGGCCCTGGAGCGTCCCGCCGACCCGTTCGACGACCTCGCCTACCTGCTCGGTGGCAACCGCCAGAACAACAAGTTCTGGGAGGCGACGCTGCGCAACCTGGCGACCACCGTCGGGGTCGCGTCGCCGACCGTGGTGACGCAGGTGTCCTGCATCGACCGGCGGCGCCAGTGGCGCTACTGGCGCAACGTCCGCAACAGCGCCACGCTGCGATCGGCTCGCCGGACCATCACGGCGCCGGTCCGCAAGCTGACCGGCCGGGGGTGAGGGACCCCATGCCGTGAGCGGTCCGACGCTCGACGCCATCGTCGTCGGCGCCGGACCGAACGGGCTCGCCGCGGCCATCACCCTGGCCCGTGCCGGGCGCTCGGTCCGTGTCTACGAGGCCGCGCCACGGGTCGGCGGCGGGACGCGGACCGAGGAGCTGACGCTCCCCGGGTTCCGCCACGACGTCTGCTCCACGATCCTGCCGCTCGCGCTCGCCTCCCCGTTCTTCCGGACGGTCGACCTGGCGGCGCGGGGCGTGCGGTTCGTCTACCCGGAGGCACCGTTCGCGCACCCACTCGATGGCGGGCGCGCGGCCGTGCTGGAGCGGTCGGTGGCGGCGACGGCGGCCGGCCTGGGCGACCACGACGGCCGCGCTTGGCGACGGCTCTTCGGGCCGCTCGCCCGCCGCGCCGACGACCTCGGGCCCGAACTGCTGCGCCCCGTCATCCACGTGCCCCGGCATCCGCTCCTGATGGCCCGCTTCGGCCTCCCCGCCTTGCGGTCGACGGCGGGTCTCGCCCGGTCGAGGTTCCAGGACGAACCGGCACGGGCGCTCTTTGCCGGGGTCGCCGCGCACTCGATGCTCCGCCTCGATCGCCCGTTGAGTGCCGCGTTCGGGCTCGTCCTCGCGACGTACGCCCACGCCGTCGGCTGGCCGATGGTCGAGGGCGGGGCCGTGGCCGTCGCCGATGCCCTCGCGGCCGAGCTGCGCGACCTCGGCGGCGAGATCGTCACGGACCACCCGGTCACCTCCCTCGCCGAGCTGCCCAAGGCACGGGCCACACTCCTCGACCTCACGCCGCGCCAGCTGGTGGCCGTCGCCGGCGACCGGCTCCCCGCGCGGGTCCGCCGCCACGCCGAGCGGTTCCGCTACGGCCCGGGCGTGTTCAAGGTCGACTGGGCGCTCGACGGCCCGGTGCCCTGGACGGCCGACGGGCCGCGCCGGGCGGCCACGGTCCATCTCGGCGGCACGCTCGACGAGATCGCCGCCTCGGAGGCCGACGTCGCGGCAGGACGCGCCCCGGAGCGTCCGTACGTCCTCTTCGTCCAGTACGCCCCGTGGGACCGGACGCGAGCCCCGGACGGCCGGACCACGGCGTGGGCGTATTGCCACGTGCCGTCGGGGTCGACGGTCGATATGACCGACCGGATCGAGGCGCAGGTCGAACGGTTCGCCCCTGGGTTCCGCGACCGGATCCTCGCCCGTCACACCTACGACCCGGCTGACATGGCCGCCCACGACGCGAACTACGTCGGCGGCGACATCAACGGCGGAATCCAGGACATCCGCCAGCTCGTGTTCCGGCCGTGGCCGGCGCTCGATCCCTACCGGCTCGGCGACTCGGAGCTGTACCTCTGCTCGTCGTCCACCCCTCCGGGCGGCGGCGTGCACGGGATGTGCGGCCTGCTCGCCGCGCGCTCGGCCCTACGCCACGAGCTCCGTTAAGGCGAACAGCCCCGAAGCGTCGCGGCACATCTCGGCCAGCTCGGCTTGTTCAGCCTCCCAGGCGTCGTGCCATCTGCTCAGCCGGTCGAACAGCGGGGGCGATCGGGGGCATCCGAACCGTGAGTCGAGATGCATGACCATGCACCTCACGGTAACGGCGAGCTCATCGTGCTGGTCCGGCCTGCTTCGAAATGCAGAGGCGATGCCACCGGGCAGGCGAGATCGGGCGACTCGTCGAAATACCGATCAGATGGCACGAACGGCGCGCACAACGGTGCCACGCCCGACTACGGACCCGACGCCCCTCCTGATGCGCTGCCGAGCTCGCGGCGCAGCCAGAACCCGAACAGCAGGGCCCCGATAGCCGGGACGATCGCCCACATCACGAAGACGAGGATGAGGATCGTCACGACCGCCTGCAGGTCGGCGAGGCTCTCCTCGAGGACCCCGCTCTTGAGGCGATCCGCGAGCGATCGCATCTGCGCCCCCAGCGCCGCGAGCGAATCCCGATTCGCCAGGAGCGCGTCGTGGTTCGCGCTGAGCGAGCTCGACACGCCCTGGAGCCGCTGGTCGAGCCCGCTGATGCTGGTGGCGATCGTACCCATCAGGTCGGCGGCCCGCGAGAGCGGTTGCGCGCCGAGGATGTTGATCGAGCGGAACTGGTCCTGCAGTCCGGCGAGCTGCGGTTGCACGGTCCCGATCGTGGTCGCGGCCTGATCGAGGGTCGTCGATGCGCCGTCGATGGTGGTCGCGAAGGTGTCCGCGGTGGTGCTCGCGTCCTCGAGGGCCGTGGCGGTCTTGTCGAGCGTCGCGGTCAGCTCGGCGATCGTGCCGGTGGCGCGGTCGGCCGCGGCGTTGATGCGTCCGTTGATCCAGAGCAGGCCGCCCAGGCCGATCGCGGCCACGACCACGCCGATCAGGCCGTAGACGATCAGCCAGGTCGCGAGGCGACCCAGGCCGCCGCGGAGACCGAGCGGGCGTGGGGCGGACGTCATGGGAGCGATGCTACGCCGTCGCCGACCGCCGTCGGCAGCATTCGTACATCAGGGGCGAGCTCCGCCGCGTACTCGGCGAACGCCGCCGGCGGGTCGATGAGGCGGTCGGCGTAGACCCGCCCGAGCGCGTGCGGCCAGTAGGTGCCCCAGTGGATCGGCACGGCCGCGCGCGGCTGGATGAGGCGGAGCGCCTCGGCCGCGCGATGCGGGTCGAGGTGCAGGCCGCGCCCGAGTGTCGGACCCCAGCCCCAGACCGGGAGGAGCGCGACATCGATCGGCCCGGGCAACCCGGCCATCCCTTCGAACAGGTCCGTGTCGCCGGCGAAGTAGACCGTCCGGCTGCCGGTCAGGACGTAGCCCATCGCGGCGACCGTGGGTCCGAGCGGCGGACGGAACCCGGAATGGACGGCCGGGACGCCGATCACCTGCACCGGCCCGATGTCGATCGTCTGCCCGGCGACCTGCTCATGGACGTCCGTGAAGCCGATGCCGCGCAGCCAGTCCCCGGCACCGGCCGGGACATGGATGCGGGTGCCGAGCCCGAGGCTCTTGAGCGACGGCACGTCGAGGTGATCCCAGTGCACGTGCGAGATCAGCACGGCATCGATGTCGTGCAGGTGCTTCCGACCCGGGACGGGCTCGACCCGTCGGAGCGGACCCACCCGGGCGCGCGTCACCGGATCGGTGACGAGGCGGATCCCGTCGAGGTCGACGACGACCGTGGAGTGGCCGAGGAATTCGAGCGAGAGCGGCGAAGTCACCGCCACGAGCTGCGCGCGGCGTCCGGATAGAGCCGGACGCGACGGTACGGCTCACGGCCGCGCGACCGCGACACGAGGTTGGCCCGCTCGGCCATCTGGTGCTGGAGCCGCCGGATGTAGGCGTTCTGTGGGGCGAGCTCGACCGGCTCCGAGGATGCGAGGACCACGCCGATCGCGTCCTCGGTCTCGCGCAGGGCGGCTTCGCGCGGATCGATCTCGAGCGAGAAGATCGAGGTCAGGCTCGCCTGCATCTGCGGGATCGTGTTGCTCTTGAGGACGTAGATCGGCATCGACCGGTCCTCGGCATCGCGGAGCAGCGGGGTCTTCTGCTTGTACTCGTTGCGGAGCGTCATCACGACGTCCGCCTCGTCCACGTCGCGGGCGATCACGACGGGGAGCTGCAGGTCGCGGATCGCCTGCTCGAGGCGTTTGCGGCTGATGCCCTGGGGCAGGACCCGGAGCGTCGGCAGCGGCGACCCACCCGGCACGAGGACGGTCTCGCCGCGCGGGCCCTCCTCGACGCCGATCGGCAGCTCCTCGGCCTCGTCGGTCTCGAGGTCGTCGGCGTTGACCGGCCCGGTCCCCTCCTCCGCCTTCATCGCGTTCAGGGCACGCGCGGCCTGGTCGCGCCATGCCTTCTGGCGATCCAATTCGCGGGCCTCGCGGGCGCGTGTCTCCGCGGTGGAAGGCGCGCCGGCGGCTCGCTCGAGCGGGCCGCGATCGGCGATATCGCCGGCGACGAAGGGCGCATCCGCGGCCCCGAACGGCGCGCTCCCTGCGGGACCCTCCGATGCGGGTCCGCGCGGCGCCGGCTCGCGGCTCGATCCACCGCGGGTCTGTCGCCAGCCGCCGGACGCACCCGGTCGATAGCCGGCGCGCAGCCCGGCCCCTCGCTCCGCCTCGCGGTAGCCACCGGTCCGGTACGCACCGTCGCCGCGCCAGCCCGGCTCCATGCGCCACGGGCTGCCGGTCCCGACGAGGCCGGCGAACCGCTCCGCCCCGAGCTGCTCCCGGGGCGACGGCCGCGGCCGACCCTGCGATCGGTGGACGCCCTCCTCGTCGCGCCAGCGCAATTCGGGCGCGACGGGGTCGCCGCGGAGCATCGCGTCGACGGTGTCGGCGACGTCGCTGTGGACCACGACCCGCTCGCGGTCCTGGATCTCGACGATCACGTCGAACGTCGGGGGCGCCTTGCGCTCGAGGACGCTCTTCTGCGTCCGGCGCCGGCGCGCCTCCTCGTCGCCCAGGGTGACGCTCTGGATCCCGCCGATGAGGTCGGAGAGCGTCGGGTTGAGCATGAGGTTGTCGAGGTTATTGCCGTGCGCGGTGCCGATGAGCTGGACGCCGCGCTCGGCGATCGTCCGCGCCGCCTGCGCCTCGAGCTCGGTGCCGATCTCGTCGATGACGATGACCTGGGGCATGTGGTTCTCGACGGCCTCGATCATCACCTCGTGCTGCATCGAGGGGGTGCGAACCTGCATCCGGCGCGCCTTGCCGATCGCCGGGTGAGGGATGTCGCCGTCGCCGGCGATCTCGTTGGACGTGTCCACGACCACGACCCGTTTGCCCATGTCGTCGGCGAGGACGCGCGCCGCTTCGCGCAGCATCGTGGTCTTGCCGATGCCCGGCCGGCCCATGATCAGGATCGACTTCCCGGTCTCCACGAAGTCGTTGATGATCTCGATCGTGCCGTAGACGGCCCGGCCGATCCGGCAGGTCAGCCCGACGATCTTGCCGTTGCGGTTGCGGATGGCGCTGATGCGGTGGAGCGTCCGCTCGATGCCGGCCCGGTTGTCGTCGCCGAACGTACCGATGTGTTCGACCACGAACGCGATGTCGGCATCGCCGATCTCGCGGTCGAGCAGCATCACCTCCGAATCCGGGAACCGCGCCTCGGGCCGCCGGCCGAGGTCGAGCACGACCTCGATGAGGGAGGTCCGATCCGGCAGCGCGTGCACCGCGTCCACGATCTCCGGCGGGAGCGCGCCCAACAGGGCATCGAGATCGTCGATGGATCCGAGCTGGCGGTCGTCGTCTGGCACGGACGCCTCCACTGAGTGGGGCTAGCGGACGCCGGCCGGCACGAGGGCCGGTTCGGCGACGCGGACGAGGGTTTCCTTCATGAGCAACGTGACGCTCGCGACCGATTCGAAGGCGGCATCCTCGAGGCGGCGGTCGATCGGTGATTCGTAGGTTCGCACGGGTGCGATGACTCCGTGTTCCGTGTGCCGTCCGTCCTTCGCGACGGCCCCGGCGATGACGCCAAGGCCGAAGCCCACGAGCGCCGATGCGTCGACATCGGGCCGGGTCATAACCTTGAGGTAGTGCGGCTGATCCTCCTTCGCGACGCCGACCTGGAGGAAGCCGGAGAGCTCGGTCCCGTCGCGCCCGCCGCCGGGCGCCACCTGCACGAACGCCTCGACGTCGGCGAAGCGCAGGATCGGCGCGAGGCTCGAGCGCGGCACCCGCCAGTGCGTGCCTGAGCGTTCCCAGTCGTTGAGGCGCAAAGCTTCGAGGCGCGCGATGGGCGCGGGGGTCGCCGCGGTGTAGAGGCGGGAGAGGGCCAGGGCATCGATCGGCAACGCCTCACGGATGCCGGCCGCCGCGATCCGCTTCTCGGTCCACGGCCCGGGAAGGGGCGTGGCCGGTGGGCGGACGAGGATCCGTTCCTCGCCGTAGCGCATGAACCCGGCCTGCATCAGCAACTCGACGTTGCCGTCCTTGTCGGCACAGGCGACGTGGAAGCGCGCGGCGGCCCGCTTCGCGCCCTCGCGCAACAGCTGCTGGACCAGCCGGTAGCGGATGTCGCCCGCGTCGGCCATGCCGACGGCGTCGAGCTCCACGATCGTCCACTCGTCGCGGACGCTCTCGCGCTCGACGCGGACGAGACCGGCGATGCGCCCGTCCTGCTCGTAGACGTACATGAGGTCGTTCGGGCGGAACGCCCCGAGCGGCAGGCGGAAGAGGCTGAACACCCCGATCGGCGGCCCGGAGAGCGGCAGCCCCAATGAGCGGGTGTCCGCACTATCCGACTGGCAGAGGCGTGACAGCTCGCCGAGGGCGGCGAGATCGGTCAGGCGCGCCGGCCTGACCTTGCCTGGGCGGCGCGGCGCCCGAGCCTCGGTCACCGAGCCGGTCTCGCGCGGCGGGTCGGGTGCGGCCGGCGGCCGGCGCCCTCGCCCGGATCGTCGTGCTCCGAGGCCATCGTGGCCATGAGCCGGTGGAAGCGCGTCTCCCCCGCGAGCTCGGGGTGGAACGCGGTGGCCAGCACGTTCCGTTCCCGGACGGCCACGACGCGCCCATCCTCGAGCCGTGCGAGGACGTCGACGCCGGGCCCGGTGCGCTCCACGATCGGGGCCCGGATGAAGATCGCGTGGACCGGGGTGTCGCCGAGGATCGGGACGGGGAGCTCGGCTTCGAACGAGTCCAGCTGGCGGCCGAAGGCATTCCGCTCCACGGTCATGTCCACGAGTGGCAGGATCGGCGGCTCCCCACCCAGGATCTCGGTCGCCAGCATGATCATCCCGGCGCAGGTCCCGTACAGCGGGGCGCCGCGCTCGGCGAGCTCGAGGATGGGCTCGCGCAGGCCCCAGCGCTCGATGAGCTGGCGCATCGTCGTGCTCTCGCCGCCGGGGAGGATCAGGCCACTGACTCCCTCGAGGTCGGCCGGCTCGCGCACACGCACGCCTTCGACACCGATCGACGCGAGCGTGTCGAGGTGTTCCCGGAACGCCCCCTGCAGGGCCAGCACACCGATCTTCATGGAAATGGCCACCCTCAACGAGGAGCCGGCACCCGCTCTCCGAGCTCCGAGGCGAGCCCCGCCGACGCCATCGGCCCGAGGACTCGCCCTACCAGCCGCGGACGGCGAGACGCTCCTGCTCGGGGATCTCCTCGAGGGCGATCCCGCGCATCGGGGCTCCGAGACCCTTCGAGACCTCGGCGATCTTCTTCGCGTCATCGAAGAACGTCGTCGCCTGCACGATGGCGTTGGCCATCCGGGCCGGATCCGCGCTCTTGAAGATGCCCGAGCCGACGAAGACGCCCTCGGCACCGAGCTGCATGACGAGCGCGGCGTCGGACGGCGTGCTGATGCCGCCGGCGACGAAGTTCACGACCGGCAGCTTGCCGTGCTCGGCCACGTCCTTCACGAGCTCGTACGGCGCCCCGAGCTCCTTGGCCGCGACGAACAGCTCATCCTCCCGCGCGTTCTGGAGCCGGCGGATCTCGCTGTTCACGTCGCGCAGCTGGCGGACGGCCTCGACGATGTTGCCCGTGCCGGCCTCGCCCTTGGTCCGCATCATCGCCGCGCCCTCGTTGATGCGCCGCAGGGCCTCGCCGAGGTTCCGGCATCCGCACACGAACGGCACCTTGAAGGCGTGCTTGTCGATGTGATTGGCCTCGTCGGCCGGCGTGAGGACCTCGGACTCGTCGATGTAGTCGACGCCGAGCGCCTCGAGGACCTGGGCCTCGACGAAATGGCCGATCCGGGCCTTGGCCATGACCGGGATGGTCACCGCGTCCATGATCCCGACGATCATCTCGGGATCGGACATCCGGGCGACTCCGCCGTCCTTGCGGATGTCGGCCGGGACGCGCTCGAGCGCCATGACGGCGACGGCGCCGGCGTCCTGCGCGATCTTGGCCTGTTCGGGCGTGACGACGTCCATGATGACGCCGCCCTTGAGCATCTGGGCGAGGCCCTTCTTGGTCGCCCAGGTGGAGGTCTCGACGGTCATGTGGGCTTGGGTTCCTTCGGTTGGCTGCGCTCGGTTCCGCCGGCCGGGTCTGGCCCCGGGGTCGTCGCCCGTTCGAGTCGGCCGAGCCCCGCGCGCGCCCCGATTATGGCACGAGGCCCCGTTCCAGCCCATCCCCCAACCCTGACTTGGTCCAGTGGACTGGTCCATGTTCCGTGTGTGTGCGCCAGATGCCCTCGCCTCGGTCAGCCGAAGCGGAACCTCGTCATGTCGTCCGGGAAGACGGACCAGGCGAACGCCTTGACTGGCGTCAGCTCCCAGAGGCCGCCCTCCGACCAGTTGGCGGCGTCTGCTTCGTAACCGTCCGACTCGCGGTACTTCGCGAAGCCGGCGAGGATGCGATCGGCGAGCGGACGGGCCGGCGCCACGAGCTCGCGCGCTCGTCCCTCGACGATCACGACCTCCTTGCCGAACTCCACCTTCACCGCCAGCTGCGGGTTGACGCGGAGGTTGCGCTGCCAGCGGGTCGGGCCGCCCTCGACGTACCAGCGACCATCGACCCAGGCGCCCCAGATCGGGAATGAGGTGGGGCGCGAGATCGGTGCCGGCGGTGGCGATCCAGTACACGGTCGCGCGCTCGAGGCGTTCGCGCGCCCAGTCCCAGTCGAGCAGGCCCTCGGTCGACTCGGGGATGCCGTAGCCAGGGACGTGTGGCCGGTCGGCCGTGGGCACCGATGCGTCGCCGGTGGGCGCCGATGCGTCGCCGGTGGGCGCCGATGCGTCGGCGGCAGGCTTCGTCATCGCCCGATCGTAGCCGAACCCTCTCGGACGACGGGTCGCCCTACCGCGCGACGGTCCGGACGACCCCCGACATCAGCTTCGTGGCCCGGCGTGCCGCGGTCGGCGACAGGCGCGACAGCGTCTCGACGAGGTCGAGGACGTCGTCGTCCGGCAGCCCGCCGAGAAGATCGAAGAGGCGAAGGATCGTCGAGTCGGGCACGCGCCCGAGGAGCTGGAGTGACCGCTCGAGCTCGCGCGGCTCGACCTGCGGGATCAGCCCGACGGCCCGATCGAAGAGCTTGACGAACACGAGGAACGTCGCGAGCCAGTCGCGCAGCCGTTCGAGCTCGTCATCCTCCGGGTGCTCCCCGGCGGCCGCGGCTGCTTCGCGCTCCTTGGCCTCGAGGACGGCGACGATGGGGTCGCCCTCGCGGACCTTGCGCTCGGCGATGACCCGGCCGAACCACTGCCAGTGATCACCGACCGCGAGATAGGCGACTCCCGCCGGTCCTCGACGACCGACCCGCCGCGGCTCCGGCACCCGTTCGACGATGCCCCACGATTCGGCCTCGGCGAGCGCGAGGCTCGCGGCGCGGTGCGAGAGACCGAGCGCTTCACGGACCTCACGTTCGGTGAGCGGCTCCTGACGAGCCATCAGGTAGGCCTGCACCCGCGCGATGGCCGGCGTCACGCCCCAGGCCGCGCCCATCTCGCCCCACGCCTCCGCGAGCTCGAGACGGATCGCCTCGGCGGTCGCAGACCCGCGCGCGTCGATCACCGACGGCTCCGGGGCGTGGCCGTTCGTCTCATGGCGACCATCGTCACCACGAGGCGATTCTTGCGCCTTGACAGTAGCGAGTTTCTGGTCCATAACTTGCTATGTCAGAGTAGCACGAGCGAGGCGGGCCAGACCCGATGTCCACCCAGGCGATCCTCGATCCGCGAGATGGCGTTGTCACGATCAAGGAGAGCTGGCAGCCTCCGAGGCCCGCGAACGAGACGCCCGTCATATCGAAGGCCGGCCGGGCGATCGGGATGCTGACCGCGCTCGTGCTTGGGGCGATCGTCGGCGTCATCGGCCTCCTCGTCGAGGACTGGATGATCCTGGTCTTCCTCGGCGCCTTCGGCGCGCCAGTCGCGGGTCTGCTCGGCTGGCGGATGACGGCGGTAGCGCGATCGAGCCCCGATCTCTTCGGGGTCGGACTCGCGATGGGGTTCGGAGCTTGGCTGCTCGGTGTGACCGCCTTCGTCGTCTTGGCGTCCATCCCCGGCTTCGTCGACGTGTCGTCGGTCCAGGATCTGGCGGGCCTTCTGGCCGCGGGTGCGTTGGTCTGGATCCTCGGGGTCATCGTGATGTCGCCGGCAGTCATCCTGACGATCCCGCTGGGCATCGTCTGGGCGGTGTTGATCAGGCGGATGCCGACGAGCTGGTTCGCCCGACGCTCGACCAGCGCGCCATGACGATCGTCGCGGCCCTGTTCCTCGTCGCCACGACGGTCGTGGTCCCTTTAGGGATGCGTTCGTTGGGCCTGATCTCCGCGCACCTCCTCCCGAGACGAACCGTCGTCCGGGCCGTCCTCCCGGCGGACGTCGGGCTGCTCGTCGCATTCGCGCTGACCCCCGGTCCATGGGCCGGCGTCTTCGCCCTGCCGTGGGCCATGGTGACCGGGTTGGCCGCGTTCGACGCGATCGCCGGTCTGGCACGGGACCCAACCGCTTGGCGACCGGGTCCGCGCATCCCCGTCGCGGCTGGCCTTGTCTTCCTCACGATCGGGGCCTGGTTCGCCGTCGCGGACCGAGCGGCCGTCCAGCCGTTCGGGTTCTCGGCGTCGATCATCCTGCTGACCGCGGTGCACTTCCACTTCGCCGGCTTCATGCTGCCGCTCGCCGGCACCCTGGCGTGGCTCCGACGACCGTCCGCATGGCTCGCGGGCGCGATCGGCCTTGTGATCATCGGCATCCCGGTCACCGCGTTCGGCTTCTTCGGCTTGGCGCTCGTCAACTGGGTCGGGTCCATGCTCGTCGCGGTCGGCGGGTTGGGGATCGGCCTCGGTACGGTGCTCGTCGCCGCGCGCCTAACCTCACCGTCCGCTCGAGCGCTTGCGGCGATCGCCGGCGCCAGCCTCCTCATCGCGATGCCGATGGCCGTGGTCTACGCGACGGGTGTCCTGATCGGCACCAGCTGGCTGGACCTGCCGACCATGGCGCGGACACACGGCAGCCTCAACGCCCTCGGGTTCGCCGTCCCGGTCGTGCTGGCATGGACGACGGTGCGGTATGTCGAGGAACGGCCTTCAGGACCAGCCCGCGCACGGGATGTCATCGCCTTCAACGCCGCGCCGTTCACCCTCGGTCCGCTCGCGGTCGCGGCTTCCGCGCTTGTCCTGCTGAGCTCCCTCCCGCTCATCGTCCGAGTCGCGTTCGGGATCGCCGCCGTCATCGGGAGCATCCTCACGGTCGGCGCCACCATCGCGGTCCTCTGGGTCTTCGACTGGGGCTCGTCGAGCCGTTGGCGATGGGTGATGGCGTCGGCCGAGCGACCGCGGCGCTGGCTCAACGTGACGACGGGCTTCGATGACTCGACGGCCATGCTTCGTGCGTCACTCGATTCGCCAGAGGGCCTGGCGGTCGATCTCTTCGACACCCATGTCGACCATGAGGCCGCCCTCCGGAGGGCCCGCCGACGCTTCCCGCCGAGAGGTCGCTCGGTCTCGATCCACGAGCTCGGGGGCTCGGCTCCGCGCTCGGCCGACGCGATCTTCCTCCTCATGTCGGCCCACGAGACCGATGGCGAGGACCGGGACCGGCTCTTCACCATCATCCGGCACGTCTTGACCGATGGCGGCCGACTCGTCCTTGTCGAGCATCTCCGAGACCTCGCGAATGCGGTCGCGTTCGGACCCGGTGCGTGGCACTTCGAGAATCGCGATGCATGGATCCAGACGGCCGAGTCCGCAGGTCTGCAGCTCGTGAAGGAGACCCGGCTGACACCGTTCGTCCACGGGTTCGTCTTCGAGCCGGCGTCATGAGGGCCGTCATCGCGGGCGGAACCGGGCTAGTGGGTCGAGCGATCGCCTGGTCGATGACCGCCGACGGCCACGAGGTCGTCGTGCTCACGAGGGACGCGCGGAAGACCCGCGGCCGTATGCCATCCATGGCTCGCGTCATCGATTGGGCGCCTACCGACCCGAGGAGCATCGGACTGCTGGCTGAGACCCTCTCCGGGTCTGACGTGATCGTCCATCTCAGCGGCGCTCGCGTCGGGCCGTGGCCATGGACGCGACGGCGAAAGTCGGCGATCACCGAAAGCCGGACCTCCGGCGTCAGGGCCCTCGTGGCCGCGCTGGGGCGCCTCCCGCCGGAGCATCGACCGAAGGCGCTGGTGGTCGTTTCGGGAATCGACGCCTACCCGGAATCGGGGCCGGGACCTGATCCGGTCGCGATGACCGAGGTGACGCCGACCGGCACCGGCTTCCTGGCTGAGGTGACGCGCGCGCTCGAGGCGGAAGCCGTCGAGGCCGAGGCGCTCGGGGTCCGCGTGGCGCGGCTCCGGATGGGTCACGTCCTCGGCCGCGATGCGGAACTCGTTCACATCCTCGCCCTCCCGGTCCGCCTCTTCGTCGGCGGTCGATTCGGGAGCGGGCAGCAATGGGTGAGCTGGGTCCACCTCGACGACGCCGTCGCGCTCTTCCGGATGGCGATGACCGATGAGCGGGCGATCGGTCCACTCAACGTCGTCTCGCCGGTCGCCGTGCGACAGCACATCTTCGTGCGGGCCATCGGCGCAGCACTCCACCGACCGACTCGGTTCCCCGTTCCGGGGTGGCTCCTGTCGCTCGTGCTCGGGGAGGAAGCGTCGTTGCTGCTTGGCTCCCGACGCGCCGCCCCCGCGCGGGCGCTCGAACTCGGATTCGCGTTCCGGCATCCATCCGTCGAGGCGACGTTCAAGGACATCCTGCGATGAGGATCGCGATCACCGGCGGGACCGGGTTCGTCGGACGGCATCTGGCTGCACGGTTCGAGCGTGATGGCCACGAGGTTGTCGTCATGTCGCGCCGTACCGAAGCCGGGCTGGACCTCGATCCGGGCGAGCTCGCGCAACGACTCGTTGGTTGCGATGCCGTCGTCCACTGCGCGGGGATCAATCGGGAGATCGGTGCGCAGACCTACGAGGCGGTCCACGTCCGCGGGACGCAACGACTCATCGAGGCCGCCGAGCTCGCAGGTGTCGAGCGGATCGTGATGCTGAGCTTCCTCCGTGCTCGCCCCGACGGACCGACCGCCTACCACCGCTCCAAGTGGGCAGCCGAGGAGGTGGTCCGCTCATCCGGGCTGTCGTACACGATCCTCAAGGCCGGCGTGATCCACGGGCGAGGCGACCACATGCTCGACCACCTGAGTCACGCCTTCTACACGTTCCCGGTCTTTGGCCTGGTCGGCTGCCGGGAGCGCCCGGTCCGTCCGGTGGCCGTCGACGACGTCACCAGGATCCTCGAGGCCGCGGCTCTCGGCGATCTGCGACTCGCGAGATCGGACTGTCGCTGTCCTCGGTCCCGAGGAGATGGCGCTCGGCGAGGCCGTCCGCCGCGTCGCCGCGGTGGTCGGTCGGACGCCGCGGTTCGTTCGCCTGCCCGTCGTCGTCCACCTCGGGTTGGCCCGCGTCGCCGAGTCGGACGATGCGCGTACCGCTGATCTCGGTCGCCCAGGTCCACATCCTCGCCGAGGGCGTCGTCGAACCGCTGCCATTGGCTGATGCGGTCCCGCCGGACCTCATCCCGCTGACGCCGTTCTCGCCCGACATCATCGGGCAGGGGCTGCCGGAGCCAGCTGGATTCGGGCGTCACGACCTGCGCTGCGCCTGCCTGAGCGCATGACGACCATCCACCTCGAGACCGACATCGGGGCGCCGATCGAGCTTGTCTTCGACCTCGCGCGCGACATCGACCTCCACCAACGCTCGATGTCGGCGACCGACGAGACGGCGATCGCGGGTCGGACTAGAGGACGCATCGAGCTGGGCGAGACTGTGACGTGGCAGGCCCGACATTTCGGCCGGTGGTGGGCACTGACGAGCGTCATCACCGAATGCGTCGCACCAAGGCGCCTCGTCGACGAGCAGGTCAGCGGACCGTTCAAGGCGTTTCGTCATGTGCACACCCTTCGCCAGGTCCCGACCGGCACGGTGATGATCGACGACTGGGTCCACGTCGCACCGCTCGGTCCACTCGGGTGGCTCGCGGATCGATTGGTCCTGAGCCGCCACATGCGCCGACTGCTCCGAACACGCAACGCGTACCTCAAGGCCGCGGCGGAGGCCACCGCGGCATCCGATCACGGAGGACGCGTCGGATGATCCGACCGTGAGCGGCTGGGTGCAGCCGCGGGCAAGCCAACACCGGGACCCGCGACGCCTCGGGCTGGCGACGGGCGTCGTCGTCATCGGCTACGCCATCTTTCTCGGGGCCATCCGGGCCGGGTTCGTCCCGGTCCCAGGATCGAGCTCGGGCGACATCGGGCCGAGCGATGCCGACCTCGGCGCGTTGTGGCTGACCGTCGCCTTCGCCCTGCCCGGGGTGATCGCGGGGATCGCCGCGGTGCGTCGGTCGGGGCCGCTGCTCATCACGGCCGGGATCCTGTGCTTCTGTCAGGCGTTCATCGCCTTCAGTGGCGTGGCGCTCCCGTTCGTCGTGCCGGCGATCTACCTGATCGCCCTCGGTGCCGGCACCGCCCCGAGCCCGCATCCGCGGCGCGCGATGCTCGCCGGGCTCGGGGTCTTCGTTCTGGTGCTCGCCGCCTGGGTGACCGGGCTCGGTCTGACCGAAACGCGTTGCTGGACGGCGACCCAGGGACCCGACGGCTCCCTCGTGTACACCGACGTGCCGGCGACCGATGAGATGCTCTACGGCGAGTCGGGCGTCGGCGGTTCGGTGGGCGGCGCGACCGATGGCCCGACGCAGGTCGCTTCCGGTTGCGACGGCGGGCAAGCGACCGCGATGGGTCTCGGCTTCGGGTTCCTCTTCGCCGGGCTGGCCGTCGCACTGGCAGCGTGGGGCACTCGACCCGACCGCCCACTCGCCGAGAAGGGCCGTCCGAGCGCGGCGATCGGCTAGGTCGTCGGCAGCGGGACGAACGGGCCGAGGGCCGTCGAGACCGCGACGAACAGCGGCAGCCCGTAGTCGATGTCGACCTCGCAGGACGCGATCCGCTCTGCGCCCGTCGGGGCGCTGAACTCGAAGATGATCTCCTGGCCGTCGAACGCAGTCGGGCACTCCCCGGTGAACGCGTGGCGCTTCAGCGCCTGGAAGTCGGTCTGGCGGATCGCCGCATCGATGGCGGCCACCTGCGCAGCCGGGACGGTCCCGAGGTCGTTCGGCGGTTTGGCCGCGGAGTGGACGCTTCCGTCGCGATCGAGGATGACCACCTGCCCGCATGGACCGGCGACGCACTCCCCGCCCCGCGTCTCGACGGTGACGAGCGGTCCGTTGATGGTCGACGCGCCACCGAACCCGCAGCCGGAGAGCGCGATGGCAAGGGCGACGGCGAGGACGGGGACGAGCAGGAGCGTCGAGTAGGCAGGCGATCGCATGGCCGCCCGACGATAGCGAACGCCGTCCGGTTCCCGTGCGGGCTATCCTCGCCGCCATGGTCGTCCTGCGCAGCCGGCTCGATCCGAACGCGCCGGAGACGCGCGCGAACCACGACGCGATGGCCGTGCTGGTCGACGATCTGCGCGCCCGCCAGCAACAGGTCGCCGGGCGTGGCGCCGGCGGCGACGACCGCTCGATCGAGCGCCACAAGGAACGCGGCAAGCTCCTCGTGCGCGAGCGCATCGAGCGCCTGATCGACCCGGGCAGCGCCTTCCTCGAGCTCAGCCCGCTCGCCGCGACCGGTCTCTACGACGACGAGGCGCCGGGCGCCGGCATCGTGACCGGGATCGGGCGAGTCGAGGGGACGACCTGCGTCATCGTCGCCAACGATGCGACCGTCAAGGGCGGCACCTACTACCCGATGACGGTCAAGAAGCACCTGCGGGCCCAGGAGATCGCGCTCGAGAACCGGCTGCCGTGCATCTACCTGGTGGATAGCGGCGGGGCATTCCTGCCGCTCCAGGCCGAGGTCTTTCCCGACCGCGACCACTTCGGGCGGATCTTCTACAACCAGGCGCGGATGTCCGCCGCGGCCATCCCGCAGGTCGCACTCGTGATGGGCTCCTGCACGGCCGGCGGAGCGTACGTCCCGGCCATGAGCGACGAGACCGTCATCGTCAAGGGCACCGGCACGATCTTCCTCGGCGGGCCGCCGCTGGTGAAGGCCGCGACCGGCGAGGACGTCACGCCCGAGGAGCTCGGTGGGTCCGAGGTCCACGTCGCGAAGTCCGGCGTCGCCGACCACGAGGCGCAGGACGACGACCATGCGCTCGCGCTCGGACGGTCGATCGTCGCGAACCTGCACCGACGACCGCCGACACCGCCGTGGGACCGCGCCGAGCCCGAACCGCCGGCCGTCGATCCCGGCGGGCCGGCCGGCCTCTACGCCGCCGTCTCGGCAGACGCCCGCCGACCCGTCCCCGTGCGCGAGCTCATCGCCCGCCTCGTTGACGGTTCGCGCTTCCACGACTTCAAGCCGCGCTACGGCGAGACGCTCGTCACCGGGTTCGCGAGCATCGCCGGCTATCCGGTCGCGATCCTCGCCAACGACGGGATCCTGTTCAGCCAGTCGTCGCTCAAGGGGGCGCACTTCATCGAGCTCGCCTGCCAGCGGCGCATCCCGCTGGTCTTCCTCCAGAACATCACCGGGTTCATGGTCGGGCGAGAGTACGAGGAGGCGGGCATCGCCAAGGACGGCGCGAAGCTGGTCATGGCCGTCGCCAACGCCGAGGTGCCCAAGTTCACGGTCCTCATCGGCGGCAGCTTCGGCGCGGGCAACTACGCGATGGCGGGTCGCGCGTACCAGCCGCGGTTCCTGTGGTCATGGCCGAACGCGCGCATCTCGGTGATGGGTGGCCAACAGGCGGCCCGGGTCCTCTCGACGGTCCGCGGCGGCTTCGCCGTCGGACGCCGAGCGCGATGCGTTCGAGGCGCCGATCCTCGACACCTACGAGCGGGAGGGCTCGCCGTATTTCGCGACCGCCCGCCTCTGGGACGACGGCGTCATCGACCCGATGGACACCCGGCGCGTCCTGGCGATGGGCATCGAGGCCGCCCTCCACGCGCCGATCCCCGAGACGCGCTTCGGCGTGTTCCGGATGTGAGCGCGCCGATGGAGACCCCGCCGGCCATGGCGATGGCGACGTTCCTCATGACCGACATCGAGGGAAGCACCCGGCTCTGGGAGGAGCACCCGCGATCCGATGGCCGTCGTCCTCGAACGCCACGACGCCATCCTCCACGACGCGGTCATCGGGCACCACGGCACGGTCGTCAAGACCACCGGCGACGGGATGCTCGCCGCGTTCGCCGACCCCGCCGACGCCGCGCGCGCCGCCATCGACGGCCAGCGCCGTCTCGGACCGCTCGAGGTCATGCCCGGCATCCCGGTCCGGGTCCGGATGGCGATCCACACCGGGACGGCCCAGGCGCGTGACGACGACTTCTTCGGGCCGGCGCTCAACCGGGTGGCCCGGCTGCTGGCGATCGGGCATGGTGGGCAGATCCTGGTGTCGGGCGTGACGGCGGCGTTGCTGGTCGACCAACTCGGCGCCGAGGCGGAGCTGATCGATCGCGGCGACCACGTCCTGCGCGACGTCGCGCGAGCCGAACGGGTCCACCAGCTCGCCGCTCCCGGCCTCACCCGGGACTTCCCGCCACTGCGTTCCGTGGCCGTCGCGAGCACCCTCCCGATCCAGATGACCTCGTTCGTCGGCCGCGAGCGCGAGACCGACGAGATCGAGCGCCTGAGCCGCGTCCACCGCCTGGTCACGCTCATCGGCGTGGGCGGCACCGGCAAGACGCGCCTCATGCTCGAGGTGGCGCCGGGCATGGCGTCGCGGTTCCGGGACGGCGTCCGGCTGGCCGAGCTGGCCCCGACGAGCGACCCAGACCTCGTCCCGCTCGAGGTGCTGCGCGCGGTCGGCGGGCAGGAACACGCGGAATCGAGCGCGACCGATTCGCTGATCGACGTCCTGCGCTACAAGGAGCTCCTGCTCCTGCTCGACAACTGCGAGCACGTGATCGATGCCGCGACCGATGTCGCGTACCGGATCGTGACCCACTGCCCGGGTGTCACGATCCTGGCCACGAGCCGGGAGGCCCTCGGGATCGACGGCGAGACCATCTTCCAGGTCCCCTCCCTGGGGGTGGTACGCGCCGAGCATCGCGGGGACCCGCACGCGCAGCCTGCGTCCGAGCGGTTCGCCGAGATCGCGTCGGCCGCGGCGGTGCGCCTGTTCGTCGACCGGGCCGCCTCGGTCGTCCCGTCGTTCACCCTGACCCCCGAGAACGCCCCGGTCGTCGCCGAGATCTGCGAGCGGCTCGACGGGATCCCGCTCGCGATCGAGCTGGCGGCCGCGCGGGTCACGGTGCTCTCCGTCGGCGAGATCCTCCAGCGCCTGGGCGACCGGTTCCGCCTGCTCACGGGTGGCCGGCGCAGCGCCGTGCCCCGCCAGCAGACGCTCCAGGCGATGGTGGACTGGAGCTGGGACCTGCTGGCCGAGGGGGACCGGCGACTACTTCGTCGGCTCTCGGTCTTCTCGGGCGGCTGGACGCTCGAGGCCGCCTGGGCCGTCTGCGCCGAGGCCGGATCCGACGTCACCGAGACGCTCGACGCCCTCGAGCGACTGGTGGTCCGCTCCATGGCCGACGTGGACCGAGCCGGCGGGACTCGCTACGGCCTGCTCGAGACGATCCGCCAATACGCGTTGGACCGGCTCGCCGAGGCAGGCGAGGCCGAATCCACGCGTGACCGCCATGTCGCGTACGTCGTCGGGCAGGTCGAGCACGAGGCGCACCGCATGAAGGGACCGGAGCTCATCGACGCCTTGACCCTGATCGACCGGGACATCGACAACGTCCGCGTCGCCATCGAGTGGAGCCTGGTCGCAGACCCGGAGTCGGCTGGGCGGATCTGTGTCGCGATGTGGTTCTACTGGCGATCGAGAGGCAGCGGCCTGCAGTTCGGGACCTGGCTCGACGAGGCGGTCGATCGCGTCCGGGCACTCCCACCGATCGGCGACCCCGGGCGCGACCGAGCTCGGGGCGTCCTCCTGTCACGCCTCCTGTCCGCCGCGTCATTCGCGGCGTCCACCCGGACGTCGTCCTCTCGGGTCCAGCCGGCCGAGGAAGGACTGGCCCTCGCCCGATCCCTCGGTGACCACGACGCCATCACAGAAGCGCTGGGCGCCCTGTGGACCGCCAAATGGTTCGCCGGCGAGACCGACGGCCTGCGCGAGATCGCCGAGGCATCCCTCGCCGAGGCCACCCGCGTCGACGACCCATACCAACTTGCGATGGCCCAGGCGGCGCTGGCGGCCGCCCATGCCTTCGACGACCCGGTCGACGCTGAACGCCGGTTACGTTCCGCCGCCGACAACGCCCGGCGGAGCGGCAACGCCTTCGCGATCGCCTTCGTGAGCATGAACTTCGCCCGCATCCTCGGGTGGCTCGGACGGATGGAGGACGCCCGGGTGATCTTCGACGATGCGTACGCCGCCTACGTCGAGACGGGCGATGAGCGCCTCGCCCTCGCGACACGCAGCGACCTCGGGCACGCCCTCAGGGCGGCCGGCGACCTGGACACGGCCGAGGCGATCTATCGCCAGACGATCCACGGCTGGGAGGATCGTGGCGAGCGTGGCGCCATCGCGAACCAGTTCGAGGCCTTCGCGTTCATCGCCATCGAACGTGGCGACCTCACCCGGGCCGCGACGCTGCTCGGAGCCGCCGAGACGCTCCGCGAGGCGTCCGGCGCACTGATGGTCATGCTCGAGCAGCGCATCTACGACGCCTCGGTCGCGGACCTTCGCGCCCGCCTCGATGCCGGCGTGCTGGCCGCGGCGTGGACGACCGGCCGCTCCATGGCCGTCCCGGCAGCGGTCGAGCTGGCCACCGCCGGCACGCCGATCCCTCCCGGAGAAGCTGCGACCGAGCCGACGAGCCGGTAGCATCCGGGCATGCCCCGCGTCAGCCGACTCAACATCGCCCCCGTCCGAAGCCTTGGTCTCGAGCATCGCGACGAGGTCGAGCTGCGCGAGCGCGGCGTCCTCGAGGACCGCCGCTTCTACGTGACCGACGCGGACAACCGGCTCGTCGACCAGCTGATCGCCGGGTCGATGGTCCAGGTGACCGCGTGGACCGACCCGGAGGCCACGCGCCTGCGGCTCACGTTCCCGGGCGGCGCCGTGGTCGAGGACGACGTGGCGCTCGGCGATCCGGTCGAGACGCAGGTCCACGGCCGGACCGCGGTCGGCCACGTCGTGCAGGGTCCCTGGGCCGAGCCGCTGGGGGCATTCCTCGGGAGGGATGTCCGCATCGTCCGCTGCGACCAGCCGGCCGGGACCCGCAAGAAGGGCGACGTGAGCCTGGTGAGTGACGGCTCGATGGATGCGCTCGGCGCGGTGCTCGGCGTGGGCGACCTCGATGCGCGCCGCTTCCGGATGCTCATCGAGCTCGAGGGCGCCCGCCCGCACGAGGAGGACGAGTGGGCCGGCTGCCGGGTCGGGATCGGGAGCGCGGTCGTCCGCATCAACGGCGCCATCCCGCGGTGCGCCATGACGACCCACGACCCCGACACCGGCAAGCGCGACTACGACACCCTCCATGCGATCAAGGCGTACCGCGGGCTCGTCGACGGGAAGGACCTGATGTTCGGGGTCTGGGCGGACGTGGTCACACCCGGCACGGTTCGGCTCGGCGACGAAACGCGGGTGCTCGGGCCGGACCCCGCCTGATCCTGCCTGGCGCCGGGGGGACGCTAGCCGGTGATCTCGGCTCGCTCGGTGAAGATCGCGGCCACGATGAGCGCCCCGACCAGCCAGGCCGAGACGACCAGCAGCGCGACATTCGGTTCGAGGCGGGTGACGAGCTGGGCGGACCCGCCGGTGCTCGCCGAGGTCGCCACCACCGCGTTCGCGGCGTTGAACGGCAGGTACTGCACGATGTCCGGCAGGAACAGCGTGGCGAACTGCTCGCCGAAGTAGACCGCGATCCCCACGCCGATCCCGGCGAGCTGGCTGCGCGCGAGCGTGGCGATCGCGAACCCGAGGGCGCACGCCTCGGCGAGGGCCAGCCATCCGCGCCCGAGCAGCTCGGGCAGGGTGCCCAGGGTCTTGCCGTCGCTGATGCCGTCCGTCGGGACCTGGGCGATCAGCGCGGCGATGAGCGCGACGATCACGCCGATGATGAAGGCGACGAGGAGCCCGATCCCGACGATGAACGCGATCGACGCGAACGACACGAGCTGGTAGCGGCTGCGGCTTTCGCCTCGCGCGACCGCGGACTTGAGCGTCCCCCACGTCCATTCGGAGCCGGCGATCGCGGCGCCGAAGATCATGGCGAACAGCCCACCGAGTCCGAGGATGAACGACAGCACGAGCGAATACGCGCCTGGGAATGTCAGGAGGAGGAGTGTCTGCGCGCGCGTCTCCGCATCGGGCGCCGAGCGCACGGACGCGCCGACGGCGAGGTAGATCAGGGCCAGCAGGCCGATCAGCAGCCCGAACGTCACGAACGTCGCCGGCCGACGGACGAGCTTGCGCAGCCCGGCCCTGAACAACCTCATGCGGCACCTGCGCCGTCGCCCGAGCCGCCCGTGCTCGCCCCGGGCCCGCTCGCGCTCCCGCCGGGGCTGCTCGCGCCGGCCTGGCCCCAACCGACAGGGCCGGCCATCGTCCCCTCGTGGCTCGTCGGTTGCTCGGACCGGGTCAGCTCCAGGAAGAGCGACTCGAGATCGCTGCCGGTCTCGAGGCCCGATGCGTAGATCCCGGCCGTGGCGAGCGCCCGGTTGACCTCCGCCGCCCGGCTCGGATCGAGCCGGATCACGAGCCAGCCGCCGTCGCGTTCAGGGGTCGGGCTCGTCCCGTCGCCGGCGACCCGGTCGAGGATGCGCGACGCCTCGGCGACTTCGGTCTCGGCGACCCGCACCCGGATGATGCCTTCGCCCTGGAGCAGCTCCTCGATCGGGCCCTCGCGCACGAGCTTGCCGGCCGCGATGATCCCCAGGACATCGGCGAGCTGCTGGACCTCGCCGAGGATGTGGCTCGAGACGAAGACCGTCTT
This sequence comes from uncultured Chloroflexia bacterium, assembly GCA_963817245.1. GTDB lineage: Bacteria > Chloroflexota > Limnocylindria > Limnocylindrales > CSP1-4 > SPCO01. The sequence continues at coordinate 684,128 of CAWFNQ010000002.1, read as the reverse complement.
GCCCTCGGCGGCGAGGCCCTTGAGCGTCTCGCGCATCGCCACGATGCCGGCCGGATCGAGGCCGTTCGCCGGCTCGTCGAGGAGCAGCAGCTTCGGATCGCTGAGCATCGCCGCCGCGATGCCGAGACGCTGCCGCATGCCGAGCGAATAGGTCTGCACCTTGTCCTTGGCCCGCTCCTTGAGGCCGACGAGCTCGAGGAGGACCTCGACCCGGGCGTTCGAGGTGGGGGCACCGACGGCGGCGAGGGAGCGCAGGTTCTCCCGACCGGACAGGTACGGGTAGAAGGACGGCGCCTCGATGAGGGCGCCGACCTCGAACAAGCGGTGCCGGTCCCCGCGTCCGAACGGCTTTCCGAGCATCTCGATCGTGCCCGCGTCGGGATGGATCAAGCCGGTCAGCAACCGCATCGTGGTGGTCTTGCCCGCGCCGTTCGGTCCGAGGAAGCCGTAGACGACGCCGGACGGCACCGACAGGTCGAGGCCGACGACCGCCGGTCGCTGGCCATAGCTCTTGTGCAGCCCGCGCGTCGCGAGGGCGAGTCCTTCGGTCATGGGCGAGACCGATACTGCGGGCCGGGTCCGAGCCGTGTCAATCGGGAAGGGGCCCACCCGACGACGCCGTCGAAGCCGCGATGCCGGCGACCCGGCGCACGAGCACGACCCAGACGACGGTGGCCGCGGCGACGACCGGGGACGACCCGCGCCGCGGCACTCACGCCGTCTCGCAGCACCATGCCCGCGAGCTCGCCCGCCCGGTCCGGGCCACTGACGAACGCCACCACGATCCAGACCGCGATCATCGCCGAGGCGACGGCCGCGACGGGGACGCCGACCCCCATCGCGAGACCGGCGGTGGCCGCGGACGTCCGCGAGCCGATCGCCGCTGGCGTCAGCGCGGCCCCGAGGAGCGCGAGCCCGGGGAGGCTCATCAGGCAGGCGAACGCGCCGCCGCCGATCGAGTCACCCATCCCCTCGGGCGAGGTCACGGCGGTCGCGAGCCAGACGACCGGCCCGAACAGGAGGGCGGCCAGGATGGCGCCCCGTCGCGAGGCGCGGATGATGGCCAGCCGTCGCCCGGTCGGGTCGGGTCGCCACTGGGGATCCCAGGGCGAGATCATCGGCGGCCCCTGGTCAGACAGGGTGGGCCTCGAGCCAGGCGAGCACCTGTTCCGCATCACGGTCGGACGGGAAGACCGGGTACAGGACGTGCTCGATGGTGCCGTCCCGGATGACCAGGGTGTGCCGCTTGAAGAGTGTCAGGCCGGCGGTCTCGAAGGTCGGCAGGCGCAGCGCGTGGGCGAGCTCGAGTGACTCGTCGCTCAGGACCGGGAAGGGGAGGTGCAGGCGCTCGGCCATCTCTCGTTGGTAGTCGGTGTCCTGGGTCGAGAGGCCGAAGATGCGGGCGCCGGCCGCAACGAGCGTGGCGTGCCGGTCGCGATAGGCGCAAGCCTGCGGCGTGCAGCCGCGGGCGCCCGGGATCGCGTCCCAGGCGGCGAGGCCTCCGGGCGGGTCCTCGTCCGGGCGGCCCGTCCGGGGATAGGCGAACACGACGGTCCGTGGCGCCCCGGCGGGGTCCGGCTGGTCCAGACGGACTCGGGTGCCGTCGGTCGCGAGCAGGGCGATCGGTGGCATCGCCAGTCCGACGAGGTGGTCGCACGCCCCGTCGTCGATCGGGACGGGCAGGTCCGGTGGCAGGTTCAGCAGGTCGTCGGTGCGCATCGCTCGAACGGCAGGCTACCAGCCAGCGATGGCCCCGCGGCCCATGACGAGTCGGCTATCCGGGGTCCGGTGACAGTCCCGGTACGATCCGCCACCGGATCCCGAGGACATCGTGATCGGCCGCCGAGGCGCCGGCGATCGAGAGGCGGACGGTCGTCTGGACGCCGGCTGGTGACCCCGGCCGTCGAGGCCGAAGTCGGACGATCTGCGACCCGATGTCGCTGTCGCGCGCCCCGCCGCCCGCCAGCGACGGGCGGAAGTGCAGGCCGACCGTCCGACGCCACGACTGACTCGTCCGGTTGACATCGTCGACGGCGAGTTCGAGGACCGTCAGTCGAGCCGGGCCGCCGGCGCGCTCGGCGCGGTCGTCGGGCGTCCATTCGGCAGCGCGGAGGTCGTGCTCGATGAGGAACGGCGGCCGGTCGGGATCGAGTCGTGGTGGCGCCGAGAGCCGCCACCGGACCAGGCGGCCGTCGGGTCGCGTCCGCTCGCCGGCCGTCGGTCCGACGAGATCGGAGCCTCGTAGCCGGAGCGTCGCCACGTCCGTCTCGATGTCGTCCGTCGCGAGCGCGAACGTCGCCAGCCCACCGCCCTGTTCGAGCGCGCGAAGGGTCGGCGCGCCGAGCCACGACTCGGCGGCGAGTCGCGCATCGAACACGCCGATCAGCTCGAGATACGTATCGCCGAGCCAGACGAGACGGTTGAACGTGCCGAGGGCGTCATGACGGCCGCCCCCACCAGGTTCCAGGCCGAGCCGGCCCTCGAGAGCGGCGGCCGCTGCATCCGGATCCGCGACGGCGATGACGAGATGATCGATGCCGACGAGCATCGGCAGAGCGTACGCATCGCGGCGGCGTCGCGGCCAGACGGGAGCCGCCGCTAGGATGGCGGCGTGAGCCCCACGGTCCGACTCGAGCGCAGCGGCCCCGACGGGATGATCGCGCGCGTCACGCTGGCCCGGCCGGACCGCCACAACGCGTTCGATGCCTCGCTCATCGGGGAGTTGCGGACGGCGTTCGCGATCCTCGCCAGAGAGAGCGCGGACCAGTTGCGCGGCGTGGTCCTCGCCGGCGAGGGCCCCTCGTTCTGTGCCGGGGCGGACCTCGCCTGGATGCGAGCGGCCGCGACCCTCGACATGGAAGCGAACGAGCAGGACGCCATGGCGATGGCCGACATGCTCGAGACCGTCGACACCTGTCCCGCCCCGGTCATCGCCCGGGTCCACGGCGCGGCGCTGGGCGGCGGCATGGGCCTGTGCGCGGTGGCCGACATCGTCATCGCCGAGAGCGGGACCCGCTTCGGGTTCACCGAGACGAGGCTCGGCATCATGCCCGCGGTCATCTCCCCGTTCGTCGTCGCGAAGATCGGGGAGAGCCAGGCCCGGGCCCTGTTCCCGAGCGCCCGCCGCTTCGATGCCGTTCGCGCCCAGCGGATCGGGCTCGTCCACGAGGTCGTGGAGGGGATGGAGGCCCTCGATGCGGCGGTGGCGGCCGCGGTCGATGATCTGCTCCTGGCCGGGCCCACGGCGGCGCGCGGCGCCAAGGCGGTCATCCGCGAGGTCCGCGGCCTCGGCCACGGTTCGGCCAAGTGGCACACGGCCCGCGTCATCGCCCGCCAACGCGTCACCGAAGAGGCGACGCGAAGGCTTCGCCGCCTTCGACGAGAAGCGCCGGCCGTCCTGGGCACCAGACGAGATGCGTAAGAGGTCGTGGCGACCCTGGTTGAGCGCCGACGTTCTCCAACCGTCCGACTGCTTCGACAGGCCGGGCCCGCGACAACCCCGACGGTCGTGGCGGCCGCAGCCGGTATCGCCTTCGGTGTCGCCGTGTGGTCCGCGACCCGCGCCGACCTTGCATGGGGATACGTGCTCTTTCCACTCCTGGCGACGGCCCTTGTGGCCGCGGCCGATCGGGATGGGTGGCGGATCAGGAACCTCATCTACGGCGTCGCGATCGAGCAACGCCGACGACGTCCGAACCTCGCCTCGATCCGGACGCAGCGCGACGCAGAAACGTGGCTGGCCAGTGGGTCGAACGCCGCAGCCGAGCCGCTGGAGCGAGCGTCGGCGCTCATCTTCGCCCAACGGGGCACTCAGGCGAAGGCGCTGCTCGAGTCGATCACGCCTTCGAGCGACCAGGAGCGATCGTCCCTCGCCCGGTTGACCGCGTACCTCGAGGGCATGACGAGCGGGACCATGGACATACGCGCCTTGGAAGAAGCGAGCGCGTCGCTCCCCGAGGACATGCGCCGGTATCAGTTGGTCGCCGCGGCGCTGTCCCAAGCTGTCTTCGATGTCCAACGCCGACGACCCTGGCGACGTTCGTTCCTCGCGACGACCGCGGAGTTCGCGGCCTATCGCCTGCCGCTTCGCACGAACTCCCTGATCGCGATCCAGGAGTACGCCGCTCCGATCGCCTTCGCGGCCGTCGCCATCTTCAGCTGGGCAATCACCCCGTACTGGACGCAGTGACGAGGCACTGTCTCCTCCGCGATATGCGACGATCGCGACACACATGGCCGAGGAACTGAGCCCGAGCGAGGTCGCGAAGCGTCTCGGGACGTCGACAAGGACCGTCCAGCGCTGGATCGAGGCCGGTCGGCTGCCCGCGCGACGCGTCGGTGGTCGATGGCGTGTCGCGTTTGACGCGTTCGGCGGATTCGAGACCTCGAACGCCGCGGTCCCAGCCCCGGCGCCGCTCATCACCCGGTTGTTCATCGCGAACCGCGGCGAGATCGCCGTGCGGATCTCGCGGACGTGCGCGGCGATGGGCATCGATGCGGTCGTCCCGGCGACCGACGGGCCGGCTCGCCCTCGACCTGCTCGACGCGGACGCGGTCGTCCGGGCCGCCCTCGCCGCCGGCGCCGATGCCGTCCACCCCGGGTTCGGGTTCCTTGCCGAGAACGCCGACTTCGCGGAGCGGGTGCGGTCGGCCGGCCTGCGCTGGGTCGGTCCGCCACCGTCGGCGATCCGGGCGATGGGCGACAAGGCAGCCGCGCGCCGCCTGGCGGCGGCGCTCGGCGTTCCGGTGCTTCCCGGGTACGACGGCCCGGGTCAGTCGAACGCCGTCCTCGGCCGGGCCGCGAAGCGGATCGGCTATCCGGTCCTCGTCAAGCCGGCGGCCGGCGGTGGCGGCAAGGGCATGCGGATCGTGCGCGACCCCGGGGCGTTGCCCGACGCGCTCGCGGGCGCCCGGCGCGAGGCGGCGTCGTCGTTCGGTGACGAGCGTCTGATCCTCGAGCGGTTCCTGGAGGGCGGCCGCCACGTCGAGATCCAGGTGCTCTTCGATGCCCTGGGGAGCGGCGTCCACCTCGGGGAGCGGGATTGCTCGATCCAGCGACGCCACCAGAAGATCCTCGAGGAGACGCCCTCGCCGGCGGTCGACGACGCACTCCGGGCGCGGCTCGGCGAATGGGCCCTGACCCTCGCGCGCGCGGTCGGGTACGTGAGCGCCGGCACCTGCGAATTCCTCGTCGACGAGCGCGGCACGCCCGCGTTCCTCGAGATGAACACCCGTCTCCAGGTCGAGCACCCGGTCACCGAGCTCGTGACGGGCCGGGACCTCGTCGCCGACCAGCTCCGGATCGCGGCTGGCGAGCCACTCGGGTTCACGCAGGCCGACGTGCGAGCGACGGGCCACGCCATCGAGGTGCGCCTCTACGCGGAGGACGCCGAGGATGGCTACCTCCCGCAGACCGGCCGGGTCGACGCACTCCGCTGGCCGACCGGCGATGGCCTGCGGGTGGATGCCGGGGTCGAGCTCGGGACGGAGGTGACGTCGAAGTACGACCCGATGCTCGCGAAGGTCATCGCCTGGGGACCGACCCGCCGGGTCGCCCTGGACCGGCTGACGGCGGCCCTCGACGACACGCTCGTCCTCGGCGTCGTCACGAACCTGCGGTTCCTGCGCTGGCTCGTGCGCCAGCCGGCGGTCCGCGACGGGGTTGCCCGGACCGACACGCTCGAGCGGATCTGGCCGCCCGACGACTGGGCGGAGCGGGCCGCGATCCCGGACGAGGCCTGGGCCACGGCGGCACGGGTCCTCGCGAGCGGCGCCACGAGCATCGATGCCTTCGGCGGCGCCTGGCGCCTCAATGCCTCCCCGCGCTTTCGGCTCGAAGCCGAACGGCTCGAGCGAAGTGTCGACATCGACGCCGCCTCGGCAGCCGCTCGACGGCCCGACGGGGAACAGCCCGACGCGGTCCGCGTCGGCGACGTCGTCCACGTCGATGTCGCCGGTCGGAGCGTCACGTTCCGCGTCGCGCCACCCCCCGACCTCGACCGCCACGGGCATGCGACGGCCGGTCACGCGGGCCGCTCGGAGGTCCTCGCGCCGATGCCAGGCCAGGTCATCGCGGTCCACGTCCGGCCGGGCGTCACGGTCGAGGCCGGGGACCCGGTCGTGACCCTCGAGGCCATGAAGATGGAGCACGTGGTGACGGCCAGCCTGGACGGTGTGGTCGGCACGGTCGAGGTCGCGGCCGGCGACCAGGTGGTCCGCGGCCAGGGACTCGCGACCATCGAGCCGCCGCCGTAGACTGCGGCCATGTCACAGCAGGAGAAGACGCTGCCCGGCTCGCGCGAGGAACTGCTCGCCCTGCATGCCGAGACGCGCAAGCGACGCAACGCCGCCCCGTGGGGCAGCGAGGAGCACAAGGAAGCCATCGACCTCATCTGCCAGATCGAGGTCGAGATCGCCCGGCTCGATCGGGCGATGGATCCACCGCTCGTCTAGGCGGCTTCGCACGCGCTCCCGCCCCGTCGCCGAACCCCGGCCGGACCCGACCATGAGCGAAGGCGAGCGCGTCCGCATCTACGAGGTCGGGCCGCGGGACGGCCTCCAGAACGAAGCCACCGCGATCCCGCTCGACGCCAAGCGTCGCTTCCTCGATCTCCTCGCGGACGCCGGATTGCGCGAGATCGAGGCGACCTCGTTCGTTGCACCCCGCGCCATCCCCCAGCTCGCCGATGCCGACGAGCTGCTGTCGTCCATGGAGCGGCGGCCCGGCGTCCGATATCCGGTCCTCGTGCCGAACGAGCGCGGCATGGACCGCGCGGTCGCCGCCGGCGCCGACGCCCTCGCGGTCTTCACGGCCACGACCGATGCGTTCACCCAGGCCAACATCGGCATGACGGTCGAGGCGTCCCTCGCGGCGTTCGAGCCGGTGCTCCGGCGGGCCGCGGATCTCCACTGGTGGCGACGCGGGCTACGTCTCGACGGCCTTCGGTTGCCCGTACACCGGCCGGGTCGAGCCGGCGCGGGCCGTCGAGGTCGCCGGCCGCCTCCTCGACCTCGGCGTCGACGAGGTCTGTTTCGGCGACACGATCGGCGTCGCCGTCCCCGGCCAGGTCGCGGCCCTGACCGGACTTGCCGTGGAGGCCGGGATCCCCCTCGATCGCATCGCCTACCACTTCCACGACACGCGCGGCACCGCGCTCGCCAACGTCGCCGCCGGCCTCGATGCCGGTGTGCGCTGCTTCGACGCCGCGACCGGCGGGACCGGCGGCTGCCCGTACGCCCCCGGCGCGGCCGGCAACCTGGCGACGGAGGACCTCGTGTACTTCCTCGATGCATCGGGGTGGGCGGCTGGCGTGTCCCTTGCCCGGCGTGCTGGAGGCCGCGCAGTTCATCACCTCGGCGCTCGGACGGCCGCTGGCCACGAAGGTCGGACAGGCGGGCGGCTGGGACCCCTCGACCGGAGCGGCGACGCGATGGCCCTGACCCGCGCCGAACGCATGGATGAGGGCCGGGCACTGCGGACCACGGTGCCCCGGTCGCAGCACGCCGAGTGGACGCCGCGGCGCGACCGCGACCCGATCGGGATCCTGCAAGCCAGCAACGAGACGCGCGTCCCCGAGCTGATCCCGTATCGATTCGGGCGGATGGCGATCTCGCCGTTCGCCTTCTACCGCGGCTCGGCCGCCGTCATGGCCGCCGACCTGGCCGAGACCCCCGCCACCGGGTTGCGCGTCCAGGCCTGCGGTGACGCCCATGTCAGCAATTTCGGGGAGTTCGCGACGCCCGAGCGACGGCTCGTGTTCGACATCAACGACTTCGACGAGACGCTCCCGGGGGCCTGGGAATGGGACGTGAAGCGGCTGGCGGCCAGCATCGACCTCGTCGCTCGAGATGGGACCGCCGACCCGGACGCGAGGCGGGAGATCGTGTCGCTCGTCGTTCGGGAGTATCGCGAGCGCCTGCGCGCCTTCGCCGAGCTCTCGACGCTCGACCTGTGGCACGCGAGCATCAGCGTCGAGGACGTCCTCGAGCACTTCCCGAAAGGCTACCGGCCACGGGTCGCACGACACCTGTCGCGGGCGCGCCGGAAGACGCACCGACGTGCCGTGGCGAAGCTCACGGAGGTCGTGCACGGGCATCGCCGGTTCATCGAGTCGCCGCCGCTGATCGTTCGGCTCCACCGGACCGAGTTCGACCTCGACGACGCCCTCGGGCTCCTCGATGGCTACCGCAAGTCGCTCCCGGACGATCGGCGGCATGTCCTCGACCAGTTCGAGATGGTCGACATCGCCCGCAAGACCGTTGGCGTGGGGAGCGTCGGCACGCGCTGCTGGGTCGCGCTCTTCGAGGGCCCGGAGCTGCGCGAGGACGACTGGATCGTCCTCCAGGTCAAGGAGGCCGGCCCCTCGGTCCTCGAACCCTACATGGGTGAGTCGGCGCTGCCGCATCACGGACTTCGAGTGGTCACCGGTCAACGCCTGACCCAATCGGCCAGCGACGGGTTCCTGGGGTGGTCGGAAGGCCCGACGACCGGTCGCCACTACTACGTCCGCCAGCTCTGGGACGCGAAGGGATCCGGGGACCCCACGCTGATGGACCCCGTGGGGCTCGCCCATTACGGCGCGTTGTGTGCCTGGGCGCTCGCGCGGGCGCACGCGCGCACCGGCGACGCCGTCACCATCGCGGCGTATCTCGGCAAGAGCCGCGCCTTCGACGATGCGATCGCCGAGTTCGCCGCCCGGTACGCGGACCAGGCCGAGGTGGACCATGCCGAGCTGGTGGACGCGATCGCGGCCGGTCGGGTGCCGGCGGAGATGGAGATCGAGTCGTGACGCATGAGCACGATCCGGAGTCTCTGCTATCGTCCGCGCGATGGACGGCGTGGTTCTCGTGTTGAACCAGAATTACGAGCCGCTCAACGTCTGTAACCTGCCTCGGGCCTTCCGTCTCGTCTTCGGTGAGAAGGCCGAAGTGATCGAATACGACCACCAGGTGATCCGGACGCCGCGGACCGAGTACCGCGCGCCGTCCGTCATCCGCCTCCAGCACCTGATCCGGCGTCCGCGGCCGCGCGTGAAGCTCTCGCGGCGCGAGATCTTCGCCCGGGACCGGCACACGTGCCAGTACTGCGGACGGCAGGCCCACGACATGACCCTCGACCACGTCGTGCCGCGCCACCGAGGGGGCGGGCACACCTGGGAGAACCTCGTGACGGCCTGCAAGCCGTGCAACCACCGCAAGGGCGGCAAGACGCTCGAGGAAGCCCGGCTGCGCCTGGTCCGACCGCCGTTCGAGCCACGGAACGACATCTATTCGCTCTTCACGCCGTACCTCGTCGACGACCGGAACGAGGCGTGGCGGACCTACCTGTTCCTGGGACGGAACTGAGCCCGGCCGACCTCGATGCGGCCATCCGGGCGTCGCTCCCGGAGCCGGTGCGCGAGTTGCTCGAGACCTTCTGGGGCGCCGGCCACGCCGCGTACGTCGTGGGCGGGTCTCTGCGCGATGTCGCCATCGGCCGGCCGGTCGCCGACTGGGACCTGGCGACCGATGCCCGTCCCGAGACGATGATCGAGCTGCTGCCCGACGCCGTGTACGAGAACCGATTCGGGACGGTGGCGGTGCGTCGCGACGGCGAGGTCTACGAGATCACGACGTTCCGCTCCGACCACGAGTACGCCGACTTCCGACGGCCCCATCGAGTCGAGTTCGGCGACGTGATCGAGCTGGACCTGGCGCGTCGCGACCTGACCTGCAACGCCCTGGCGTGGGGGGCGCGGGCGGAGACGATGGCCGCGGGCGGGACGCCGGTCCTCGTCGACCCCTACGACGGGGTCGGTGACGTCGCGAGCCGGACGCTGCGCGCCGTGGGCGACCCGCGCACCCGGTTCGAGGAGGACGCGCTGCGGATGATCCGGACCGTCCGCCTCGCGGCGACGCTGGGCTTCGGGGTCGAGGCGGCGACGCTGGCCGGGATCCAGGCACGAGCGGAGCTCGTCCGCCATCTCTCCGGGGAACGGATCGCGACCGAGCTCGACAAGCTCCTCGCCGCGGACCAGCCGTCGGTCGGCCTGCGGCTGCTGGGCGACACCGGGCTGCTGGCCGGGATCTCGCCGGAGCTCGCCGCGCAGCGCGGGATCCCCCAGAACAAGGTGCCCGGTGAGGACCTGTGGGACCACACGATGCGGACCGTGGATGCGGCTCCGGCCGGACGGCCCGTCGTCCGCCTGGCGGCGCTCGTCCACGACATCGGGAAGCCGGCCACGTTCGCCGACGACCATTTCATCGGGCACGATTCGGTCGGGGCCGACCTGGCGGGCGCATTCCTGGACCGGCTCCGCTCGCCGCGGTCGGTGCGCGAGCGGATCGTCCATCTCGTGCGCCACCACATGTTCAGCTACGAGCCCAACTGGTCGGCCGCCGCCGTGCGTCGCTTCATCGCGAAGATCTCCGCAGGACGGCGAGTCGCTCGAGGCGCTCGACGAGCTCTTCGACCTGCGTGCCGCCGACAACGTCGGATCGGGCCTGCCGGCCGACGCCGGTCTGCTCGAGTGCCCTGCGGGCGCGCGTGTCGGAGGCGCTGGCCGAGGGCGTCGTCCTCGACCGTCGCGACCTCGCCGTGGACGGCACGGACCTGATGGCCGAGTTGGGCCTTGAAGCGGGCCCACGGCTCGGGCGGATCCTCGATGCGATGCTGGAACGCGTGCAGGCGGACCCGACGCTGAACGATCGGCCGAGCCTGCTGCTGCTGGCCCAGGGGATGCTCGGGGACGAGCGATGAGGTCCGGCGGGTGAGCGGCCGGCGGGTGAGCGATGAGGTCCGGCGGATGAACCGCAGCGCCGTCACGATGCGGCCATGATCGAACTGCTGCTCGAAGCGGAGCGCGCGCTCGAGATGGGCCGGGTGGATGCCGCCGAGGCGATGTACCGGCAAGTCGCCGATGCCGACCCGCGCAACGCGATCGCGGTCGTGGGGCTGGCGCGGGTCGCGCTGGAGCGCGGCGACGAAGCGGGCGCGCTCGAGCTCGCCCGACGAGCGCTCACGATCGACCCGGAGAACGCCGCGGCCGGCCGGATGGTCACGCGGCTCGAGGAGGTCATCACCTACCGGGGCGAGACCGTCCCGGCGGCGGCCCCGGATCCCGACACGGCTGCCGAACGCGAGCCGGCGCCGGAGCCCGAGCCGGTCGTCGAGCCGGCGGCTGGGCCGGAGCCGGTCTCGAGCCGACCCGCCGCCCGAGGTGGAGCCCGAACCGGTGCCGCGACCCGCCGAGCCCGCGCGCGTGCGACGCCGGTCCTGGCTCGATCGCCTGCTGCGTCGCAACCGCTAGCGCGCGGCTACCATCGCGCCATGACCCGAGTCCTCGTCACCGGCGGTGCCGGTTATGTCGGTTCCGTGTCTGCTGCCGCGTTCATCGCCGCCGGCCACGAGGTCGTCGTGCTCGACGACCTGACGACCGGCCACGTCGGCGCTGTCCCGCCTGGGGTCCGCCTGTACCAGGGCACGTACGCGGACCGCGACGAGGTCGTCCGGCTGGTCACCCAGGAGCGCATCGAGGCCATCCTCCACTGCGCCGCGCGGTCGCTCGTCGGCGAGTCCATCCGCGACCCGGCTCGCTACTACCGTGACAATGTCGCCGGCGGGGTCTCGCTGCTGGAGGCGGCCCGCGAGACCGGCGTGCAGCGGGTCGTCTTCTCGTCGACCGCCGCGGTCTACGGCACGCCCGAGCGCACGCCGATCCCCGAGGACGCCCCGCTCGACCCCATCAACCCGTACGGCGAGACGAAGCGAACCTTCGAAGGCGCGCTCGCCTGGTATGGCCGGGCGTACGGGATGCGAGCGGTCAGCCTGCGCTACTTCAATGTCGCCGGGGCGACCGAGACCCACGGCGAGGTCCATGAGCCGGAGACCCATCTCATCCCGAACGTGCTCGCCGCGGCCGCCGGCGAACGCGACCTGACCGTGTTCGGCGATGACTACCCGACGCCCGACGGCACCTGCATCCGCGACTACATCCACGTCGCCGACCTCGCCGACGCGCACCTGCGGGCGCTCGAGGCGACCGATCCGGGCGACCCCAGGACGGACGACTACCTCGCCTGCAATCTCGGCGTGGGTGGCGGGTTCTCGGTCCGCGAGGTCATCGCGGCCGCCGAACTCGCCGTCGGCCACCCGATCGCGTTCTCGGTCGGCGCACGACGGACCGGCGATCCGCCGGTGCTCGTGGCGTCGGCCGAGCGGGCCCGGGCCGTCCTCGGATGGGAGCCCGCTCGGCCATCACTCGAGGCGATGGTCGGCTCGGCCTGGGCCTGGCGCGAGCGGCACCCGAACGGCTACGCGGGCTAACGCGGTTCGATCGGGGCTGTCGCGGGGGCAAGCCGCTCTGGCGGTGGGCCTGCGTGACCGTGGTGCGCGATGTCGCCCTCGCCGCTCCCCGCCCAATCGTCTCGGACGGGCCGGATCAGCCACAGGCCGATGACCATCGTGATGAGCAGGCTGAGCACGGCGACCTGGTACGCGCCATTCCCGAACGAGTCCAGGAGCAGGAAGATCAACGCGCCATACAGCAGCTGACCGACCACCTGCGAGCCCTTCCCGACCAGGCCGTAGATCCCGAAGAACTCGCCCAGCTTGTCCGGTGGCGAGAGCCGGACCATGAGCACGCGGTCGGCCACCTGGACGCCGCCGAGCCCCGAACCGAGGATGGCGCCCGCGATCAGGAACGGCACGATCCCGGACGATCCGAACCCGATCGCGACCCCGCCGATGACGAGCCCCACCGCCCAGGAGATCAGGACCCAGACCAGGGTCTGCTTGGGCCCGCGCCGGTCGACGAGCCAGCCCCACACGAAACTCATCGCGACCGCCACGAACGTGAGCATCAGCAGGATGAGGTTGGCGGTCGCCTCGCTCATGCCCATCGTCTTCACGACGACCACGCTCATGACGACGATGACGGTGTTGACCGCATCCGAGTAGAAGAAGCGGCCGATGAGGAACCGCCACAGCCCGGGCACCTCTCCGGCATCGGAGATGGAGCGTCGCAGCTGACCCACCGCGCCGGTGATGTCGCGACGGGTCAGCGGCTGTTCGTCGGCCCGGCGCGGCTCGCGGACGAACCAGAAGATGGGGATCGCGAACAGCAGGAACAGGATGGCCGTGAGCCGGAACCGGTCGACCACGGCGATATCGAGGAAGAAGATCAGCAGCCCGACGAAGACGGTCCCGAGGTAGCCGATGGCCGTGCCGATCCCCGAGAGCTTGCCCCGGGTCTCCGGATACGACACGGTCTTGAGCGTCGCGTCGTAGTAGATGAGCGCGGCCTGGTACGCGAAGTTCGCGACGATGAACAGCGCGAGGCCGAGGATCGGCGGCACGTCGGCGATGAAGAAGGTCGCGCCGATGCACAAGAGCGTGAAGAACAGCAGGAACGGCATCCGCCGGCCGCCGCGGTCCGAGAACGCACCGAGGATCGGCGAGACGGCGGCATTCAGGCCGACGCTGACGACGATCGCGATCGACAGCAGCGCATTCCCATCGCGTTCGCCGAACTGTCGGTCGTTGACGAGGTAGAGCCCGATCGCCCCGGACACGACCGCGAAGCTGAAGATCGTGTTCGCGAAGTCGTACAGCGACCACGCGGCCGGCACGACCGCCCGTCCGCTCGGCGTCAGCCCCGCCAGACCGCCGGGACGTGGCGTGCTCGTCACGGCGCGATGATAGTCGTCTAGCATGGCCCCGATGACGACGGCGTCCGCCCTGGCGATCGCTCGCGACCTGCGCCCCCAGGCGTTCGGATCGGTCGCCCCGGCGCGGATCAAGGACCCGATCATCGAGCCGCTCTGGTCCGGCATCCGCGTCCTGGCGGCGGCCGAGCCGGGGGCGTCCGCGTTGTTCGATAGCGACGGCGAACCGGTGGTCGACTTCGCCCATGTCGAAGCCGACCTCCGCGCGACCGTCGCCGCGGACGAGATCGTCATCGATGGCTACCTGACCAAGCAGCCCGCGCACGAGGAATCCGTCGTCGAATTCACCGAGGAGTGGATGCCCTCGACATCGGAGATCCTCGCCCAGGGCCTCATCGGAAGTCGTCGCAACCGGACCGCCGAACATGCCGACCGCCTCGAGCGCGAGCGGAAGGCCGCCACCTTCGGGCCGGACGACATCGTCGTGTTCGTCGCCATCGACCTCCTGCACCTCGATGGCGTGTCGCTCCTCGACATCCCGCTGCTCGAGCGCAAGCGGCTCCTCGAGGCGTCGGTGCCGGAATCCGACCTCGTCCGGCGCGGCGCCTACGTCCGCCCGCCGATCGAGACGTGGGTCAATTCGTGGCGCACCCTCGGGTTCGCCGGGCTCGCCTTCAAGTCGGCCAACGGTCGCTACCGGCCGGGCGGCGACAAGTCGGACTGGGCCACCGTCCCGATGCCCCGGCGCTGACGTCGCGCGGTCCCGGATGGTACGGTGGAGACGTGCCCCAGACCGCCTTGACGCCCGCCATCCGTGACGAGATCGCGCGGCTCGGCAAGGCCGACATCATGGTCGGCATCCCGAGTTTCAAGAACGCGGCCACCATCGGGTACGTGGTCCGGGCGGCGCAGGCCGGGCTCGTCCAGTACTTCCCGGACCTGCGGCCCGTGGTGGTCAACTCGGATGCCGGATCACCCGACGGCACCAGCCGCGTGGTCATCGAGACCGAGCCGCCTGACTACGTCGAGCAGATCCTGCTGGTCCGACCGAGCCACAAGCTCCAGCGCGTCAGCCTGACGTATCCCGAGATCGAGGGGACCGGCGGCAAGGGCGCCGCCCTGCGGACGATCTTCGAGATCGCGGCCGCCCTCGAGGTCGACGCGCTGGTCGTCGTCGACTCCGACCTGCGCTCGATCGTGCCGGAGTGGATCGAGCTGCTGGCCGGGCCCATCCTCAAGGGCGGCTACGACTTCGTGGCGCCGCTGTACGCGCGGTACAAGTACGACGGGACCATCACGAACACCGTCACGTATCCGCTCACGCGGGCGCTCTATGGGCACCGGATCCGCCAGCCGATCGGCGGTGACTTCGGGGTGTCGGGCGACCTCGTCCGGCATTACCTGTCCCTCGAGGACTGGACCCCGGACATCAGCAAGTTCGGCATCGACATCTGGATGACGACGTCGGCGCTGACCGGTGGGTTCGCCGTCTGCCAGACCCGGCTCGGGGCGAAGATCCACGACCCCAAGGACCCTGGCGCCGACCTGGGGCCGATGTTCCGGCAGGTCGTCGGCACGATCCTGCGGCTCGCGAACCGCTATGCCGACCAATGGCTGCCCATCCACGGCAGCCACGACGTGCCGGCCTACGGCTTCGAGCGGATCATCGAGCCGCCGCCGCTCGAGGTGAACACGCTGCGCCTCCTCTCGGAGTTCCACGCCGGTTCGCTGACCCTGACCGACACCTGGACCTCGATGCTCGCGCCCGCGACGGCCGCCACGGTGCTCGAGCTCGCGGCCGAGGCCGGGACGCTCACGGACAGTGCCCGGGCGAAGCTCGGGATCGGTGGCGACGTGGCGTCCACCACGGCGAGCACGCTCGAGATGGCCGAGGTCGTCAGCACGTTCCACTTCCCCGACGACCTGTGGGCCCGCGTCGTCTACGACCTCGTCGTCGCCGCCCGCGACCCCAAGCCTTCTCTCGAGACGCTCGTGGCGGCCCTCGTCCCGATCTACTTCGGCCGGGTCGGGAGCTTCGTCATCGAGAACCGGCACGTGTCGACCGAGGCGGCCGAGGACCGCGTCGAGCGCCAGGCGCGCGAGTTCGAGCTGCTCAAGCCGTATCTCGTCGAGCGGTGGCGGGCGGCCGAGGCGGCGGAGGCCGCCGAGACCACTGCGCAGGGCGCGGCCGCCGGCACGTGACGACGAAGGCGCCGCTCCCCGCGCGGATCCTCATCCCGGTCGCCAACCCGATGACGGCCGAGGAGCTCATCCGCCTCGGGGCGGCGGTGCTCGACCGGCGCCACGGGGAGATCAGCGCGCTGGGCATCGTGGAAGTGCCCGAGGGCATGCCGCTCTCGGAGGGTGCGACCCGCGCGCGCCACGCGCGCCGTCTCCTCCAGAAGGTGCTCGACTACGCGCCCGACGGGATCACGATCCATCCCATCGTCCGGATCGGCCGGCACGCCGCGGAGGGCATCGTCGAGGCCTCGGCCGAGCAGGAGGCGGACCTCATCATCTTCGGCTGGGGCGGCCGGACCGGGAATGCCCGAGGCGCCAGTCGGACGAACGGCAAGAAGCGCGGCGATGGCGCGGATGGCTCGGGCACGGGACCCGCGCCATCGGTCTTCTCGCCGACCATCGACGAGGTCGTCCGTGACGCCCCGTGCGACATCGCGGTCGTCAAGCAGCGCGGATCACGCGACATCAAGCGGATCCTCGTGCCGGTCCGCGGCGGACCCCATGCCGAGCTCGCCATCCGTTACGCCGATGCCATCGCGACCTACCACGATGCGACGGTCGTCGTCCTGCACCTCGTGCCGCCCGGGATCACGCTCGCGGTCCGTGCGCAGGCCGAGCGCGCCCTGACCACGTTCGTCAAGCAGCACCTGCGCAGCCACGGCGAGGCCCTCCTGCGCGAGGCGCCGAACGTCCGCAACGCCATCCTGCGCGAGGCGGAGAAGGCAGACCTCGTGGTGATGGGCGCCTCGGCGCAGACCACCAGCCCCAACGGCGAGACGCATCTGTTCGGTGCGCTGCCCGAGGCCATCGCCACCCGCGCCCGGCCCTCGGTCGTGGTCGTCCGGACGCGCGAGACCATCGAGACCGCGACCTTCGACCGCCTGGCCAGTCGGGCCGAGACCCTGGCGGCCGCCGACCGCGCCGCCGAGGAGGTCCGCGCCGTCCCCGCCCGGGTCGAACGGTGGTTCGGTGAATCGAACTTCCACCACGCCGAGTTCGCCGACCTGCGCCGGCTCGTCGGGCTCAAGGAGAAGCAGGGCCTGACCATCAGCCTGGTGCTGCCGACGCTCGAGGAGGAGGAGACGATCGGGCCGATCGTGCGCCGCGCGATGCGCGAGATGGTGGGCCGCGTGCCGCTCCTCGACGAGATCCTCGTCATCGACTCGGCCTCGACCGACCGGACGCGCGAGATCGCCGAGGCCGAGGGCGCGCGGGTCGTCCAGCACCCCGACGTGTTGACCCGCTACGGCTCGTTCCGGGGCAAGGGCGAGGCGCTCTGGAAGTCGCTGTTCGAGACCTCCGGCGACCTCGTGGTGTGGGCCGACACCGATGTCAAGAACTGGCACCCGCGGATGGTCTACGGGACCCTCGGTCCGCTGCTGGTCGAGCCTCGCCTCCAGTACGTCAAGGGCTACTACCAACGCCCGATCGTCGAGGGCGGGGTCCTCAAGGAGGGCGGCGGTGGCCGCGTGACCGAGCTCGTCGCGCGCCCGCTCATCAACCTCTTCTACCCGGAGCTCTCGGGGATGATCCAGCCCCTGGCAGGCGAGTACGCCGGCCGACGGTCGCTCCTCGAGTCGATCCCGTTCTTCACCGGCTACGCCGTCGAGATGGGCCATCTGATCGATGCCACCGAGCGGGTCGGCATCGAAGGCCTCGGTCAGGTCGATCTCGAGCGCCGGGTCCATCGCAACCAGGAGCTCGAAGGGCTGTCGCGGATGTCGTTCGTCATCATCCAGGCGGTGATGAAGCGGCTCGAGGAACGGCGCAAGGCGCGGCTGTTCGCCGAGATGGGCTCGACGATGAAGCTGCCGCGATCGGGGCGAGGCCGGCTCTCGCTCGAGGTCATCGAGCTCGCCGACCAGGAGCGCCCGCCGATGATCCGCATCCCCGAGTACGCGGAGCGGCGTGGCATCCCGGCCCGTGAGTGACGCAGGGCCCGAAGCCTCCCCCATCTCGTCGCCGGGCGCGACGGCCATCCGCGCGCTGGATCCATGGGCCTACGCCGACGCGATCGACGACCTCGCCGACCTGATCGTCGATGCCGTCGCCGGTGGCGCCGGCGTCAACTTCCTCGACGGGGTCAGGCACGAGGACGCGGCGGCGTGGTGGCGCGGCCGCTCGGCGGGGATCGCCGACGGCTCGATGACCCTGTTCGTGGCCACCGACCCGACCGGCCAGATCATCGGTTCGACGCTGCTGATCCGATCGACCAACCCGAACTCGCCGCATCGCGCGGAGATCGGCAAGGTCATCGTTCGCCGCGACGTGCGCCGGCAGGGTCTCGGTCGCCGGTTGATGGAAGCCGCGGAGGCACAGGCCCGAGCCGAGGGTCGCTGGCTGCTCATCCTCGACACGGCGACCGGGAGCGACGCGGAACGGATGTATCGCTCGCTCGGCTGGCACGAGCTGGGCATCATGCCGAACCACGCGCTGACCGTCGATGGCGAGCTGTCCGAGACGACCTACTTCTGGAAGGACCTGCGGTGAGCGCCCCGGCCGGCGCGGGACGTCGCGCCTTGCGACGAGACCCTCGCGATACGACTCTCAGTCGTATCTCCTGGGGTTCTGCCCCAAGTTCGCCCCGACCGCTCATCGTGCATCGGGCGGATCCGATCGCCACACGCTCGGCCGAGCACGGATTCGCGCGTCGAAGGACTTCCATGGGGTCGCCGGCAGACGAACAGCTCCCGAAACCCGTCGAGTTAAGACTGTGAGTCTTGAAGCCGGTCTCACCGTCCTTGTCGCGCCCGATTCGTTCAAGGGGTCGCTGACGTCCGTGGAGGTCGCCCGGGCGATCGCGACCGGCTGGTCGCGCGCGCGCCCGCGCGACACCGTCGTCCTGTCGCCGCTCGCCGATGGCGGCGAGGGCACGATCGCGGCTGTCGAGGCTGCCGGCGGCTGGACGAGGGAGACCACCACCGCCCGCGACCCGCTGGAGCGACAGATCACCGCGACGTACCTTCGTGCGGCTGACGGCGGACGGGCGGTCGTCGAGATGGCCGAAGCGTCCGGACTGTCGCGCGTCACCGACGACGAGCGGGATCCGATCGCCGCAACGAGCGCCGGCACGGGCGACCTGCTCGCCGCCGCCATCGACGGCGGCGCCCGCCATGTGACGCTCGGCATCGGCGGAAGCGCCACGACCGACGGCGGTCGCGGCCTGATCGAGGCCCTCGACGCTTGGGGCCGCGACCTTCGCGACGTCGACCTCGAAGTCGCGTGCGACGTCTCGAACCCCCTCCTCGGGCCACAAGGCGCCGCCGCCATCTTCGGCCCGCAGAAAGGCGCGACCCCAGGGCAGGTCGCGGTCCTCGATGCCCGGAACGGGACCTGGGCCGACGCCCTCGAGGCCGCGACCGGCCGCCGTGAACGCGACACGCCGGGAGCCGGCGCGGCCGGCGGCGTCGGGTTCGCCATGCTCGCCATCCAGGACCGGTTCCGCTCGTTCGCGTTGCGCCCCGGGATCGACCTGGTCATGGAGGCCACCGGACTTCGACGAGAAGCTTGCCTCGGCCGATCTCGTGATCACCGGGGAGGGCCGGATCGACGCCCAGACCGCGTTCGGCAAGACCGCGCTCGGCGTGGCTCGCCGGGCCCAGGCCGCCGGAGTCCCGTGCATCGCGATCGGCGGCGGCGTGGAACCCGAGGGCATCGAAGCGCTCGCGGCGGTCGGCGCCATCGCCGTTCCCGTGACGGAGCGCCCGGGGACCGTCGAGGAAGCGATCGCCGCCGGTGTCGCACCCATCGAGCGCGGCGCCGAGCGGACGGCCCGTTTGATGGACGTCTTGACTAAGTCCGATGACTAAGGCATCGTTCCACGGCATGGACATGGTGAACGTGCACGAGGCAAAGACGCACCTCTCGCGGCTTCTCGAGCGGGTCGAGGGTGGCGAGCGGATCGTGATCGCGCGGGCGGGCAAGCCGGTCGCGATCCTCACGCCCGCTGAGGATCGGCCGCCCGACCGCGTCCCCGGATACGACAAGGGGAAGGTCGTCATCCACCCCTCGTTCGACGACCCGATCCCCGAACTCGAGGAGTATTTCTAAGTGCGCGCCCTCCTCGACGCGCACGCGCTCCTGTGGTGGGGCGCGGACGACGATCGACTGTCGCCATCGGCACGGACGGTCCTCGCCGACGGGGCGAACCAGCTGTACGTCAGCGTCGCCTCCATCTGGGAGCTCGCGATCAAGAACAACAAGGGCGACCTGAGTCTTCCGGACGAGGTCGGGACGTACATCGAAGATCGTCTGCGACGGAACCGGTGGCTGCCGCTTTCCATCGACCAGCGGCATGTCATCCGGGCCGCCGCGCTTCCGATGATCCATCGCGATCCGTTCGATCGGCTGCTCGTTGCCCAATCGCAGATCGAGGAGATGCCGATCGTGACCATCGATCCGGCCATCACCCGCTACGACGTCGAGACCATCTGGTGACCGTGTCCGCCGGTATCCATGTGGCGACGACCAAGGCTCCGGCCAAGCGCAAGCCGCGCCCCAAGAAACGGCGCTTCTCGAACCCCGGTGCGAGCTACGCGAAGCGACTCGAACGCTACCGGCCGGGCCTGGTCCGGTTCGTCATCGACGAGCTCGATGCGCGCTACGGCCGGCCGACCTGGGAACGCCGTCTCGACCCGACGAGCGAGCTCATCCTCACGATCCTGACCCAGAACAGCGCCGATACGAACGCCGAGGTCGCGTTCCAGGCCCTCCGCGAGGCGTATCCGTCGGGCCTCCCGGCGCAGGCCCATCATCCGGGGGCCGGCTGGGGCGGCGTCGGCCTGCCGGACGGCGCGTCGCCCGACTGGGAGGCCGTCGAGTTCGCGCCGATCCCCGAGCTGACCGACGTCATCCGGCCGGGCGGCCTGGCCAACCAGAAGGCGCCTCGGCTCCAGGCCACGCTCCGGCGCATCCGCGAGGAGCGCGGCGACTACTCGCTCGAGTTCCTGGGCGACATGACCGCGCTCGAGGCGCGGGCCTGGCTGACGAGCATCGACGGCATCGGCAACAAGACCGCCTCGATCCTCATGCTGTTCAGCTTCGGCCAGCCGCTCATGCCGATCGACCGGCACGTCGAACGCGTCTCACGACGAGTCGGCCTCCTTCCAGCCAAGGCCACGATCGACCAGGCGCACGACCTGTTCCTGGGCGTGTTCGAGCCCGACGAGATGTACGACGCGCACGTGAACCTCATCCAGCACGGCCGGAAGATCTGCCACGCGCAACGGCCCGAGCACGAGCGCTGCCCGCTCCGGCCGCGCTGCCGGTTCGTCGACCCGAAGGCGCCCTAGCCGCACCGCGCCAGAGCCGCGGCACTGGTGCGTAGACGCACCGCGAGCGGATAAGGAATAAGGTTCGCAAGGTGCCCCGCAAGGTCCGTGTGTAGTACTTCGGAGCCCACACCGACGGGACCATCGTCCACCTCTTCGGACGACCCCGATGTTGGCCTCCGATGGGGGGAAGGTCCATTGCCGAAGCTCGTACCCACCTCGGGGTCCCGTCGCCGGCGTCGCCGGACCCGGGGACAGTCGATGGTCGAATTCGCGCTCGTCCTCCCGGTCTTCCTGCTGGTCCTGTGCGGGATCCTCGACTTCGGATTCGTCCTGTACTCCCGCATGACCGTCATCAACGCGGCACGGGAAGGGGCCCGCGCGGCGACGCTCATGGCCGGCGAGTCCGTCGGCGCCATCCAGGGGCGCGCCCAGGCCGAGGCCGACGCGGCGTCGGGCGGGATGCCGGTCACGACCACCGTCACCTGTGAGAACTCCTGCAAGGCAGGGGCGTCCGTCACCGTCACCGTCACCCACAACCATCGGATGTTCTTCCCGCTGCTCTTCGGCTCCACGGTCCCGATGAGCTCGACCGTCCAGATGGTCATGGAAGAGACCGGGACCGGCGGGTCATGAAGCGCGGCTCGCGGCTCATGACGCGGCTCGCGATGGTAGCGCGACACGGCGATCGCCGGGACGGCGAGCGCGGCCAGATCCTCGTCCTGTTCACGATCTCCCTCGTCGTGATCATGGGCTTCACGGCGCTGGTCATCGACCTCGGCATCCTGCGCAACAACCGCCAGTCACTGGTCAACGCGATGGATGCGGGCGCGCTCGCCGGCGGCACCTTGCTGCCGGTCGATGGCTCGAAGCCAGGTGAGACCGCCGCCATCGAGGCGCTCATCGACAAATCGGTCGGGAACACCTACCCGGGCCTGTCAGCGGCCGACTACGCGATCAAGTATCGATGCCTGATCGGGACCGGCGCCGGCGATCCGGGTGCCTTCGACACCACCGATATCGACGTCTTCATCCCGCTCGATTGCGACCCAAGCCATGCCCTCGGGCACTCCCCGCCCATCCCGAGCGACTTCATCGGCGCGGGCAAGACCCGCAGCACGGACTGTCGCCCCGACCTCGGTGACCGCTGCAACGTCGTCGTCGTCGACGGCAACGTGACCACCGGCTACACGTTCGCCCGCGTCGTCGGGGTGAACAGCGGCAACACCGGCGTCGTGACCTCGTCGGCCTGTCGCGGACTGTGCGGCGAACTGCCCGTGGATAACTTCGACGTCATGCTCACCATCGACACGTCGGGCAGCATGGTCGCCAACCGGTCGGCGGGCCAGACGCGCCTGTACTGGGCGCAGCAGGCGGCCAACGAGCTGCTCGACTCGCTCGCGGCCGCGCGAGGGATCCACCAGGTCGGGCTCGTCCGATATTCGGGCAACGTGACCGATCCGACCGTGGCCGAGGTCCTCTCGCCGCTCACCACGGACTTCGCCGCCGTCCGGACGGCCATCGGCACGCTCGCCGGAGCCGGCAACACGCCGCTGAAACAGGGGATGGCCATGGGCCGCCAGGCGCTCCTCGACCGGGGAGCGGCCGAGGGCGACCCACGTGCACATCATCTTGTCGGACGGACGTCCGTGGCCGGACAACTCGACCACGCGTCCGACGGCGGCCGAGGTCGACGCCTTCAAGAGCTCGGCGGATCAGGTCTACGCCGTCGTCATCGGCGAGGGCGGCGCCCCCGGCACCGCGAACGCCGTCGACACCGTACTGATGCAGTCGCTGGCCAAGCCGAACGACACCGACCACTACCTGCGGGTCGTCGACTCGAGCCAGCTTCCCGACGTCTTCCGTCAGATCGCTGTGACCATCCTGAACCCGCGCTCACACCTGATCCAGGTGTACCCCGCTCCGATCATCAGCGGCGTCGGTGGTGGTGGTTCCGTCAACATCAGCGGGAAGTACTTCACTGGCGCCACGCGTGTCACCTTCGGCGGGATCTCGGTGCCGTTCGCCGTGAACAGCGACACGTCGATCACGGCGAACCCCCCGAATGCCCCGTCCGGCCAGACGGTGACGGTCCATGTGACCACGGCCGGTGGCGCATCCGCGCCGTCCTCGCCGGGTGCCGACCGCTACACGTACCCCTGACGGGTCCTGCCTCGCGAAGGGCCACCTGCCGGCGCCGCCTGACGGCGCAACCCGATCCGTGGCGTCGGGGCCTCACTGCCCCAGACTGCATCCGACCCATGCAGACTATCCCTGACCGCGGACCGCGTGGTGCGCCGGTTCACCATCTCCGGCCGATGCCCTCTTGCCCGCAAGGTAGCGCGCAAGGTTAGTGTGTAGTACTTCCTTCCCCCTACCCGCTAGGACTCATGCATTGTCGCTTCGACGCCCGCGTCACCGTCGCGCTGAAGGCCAGTCCCTGGCCGAATTCGCGCTCGTCTTCCCCTTCTTCCTGATCGTCCTGTTCGGGGTCATCGAGTTCGCGTTCGCCCTCAACGCGTACCTCTCGATCGACTTCGGCAGCCGGGAGGCCGCGCTCGCCGCGGCCGAGGCCGGCAACGACGTCAACGCCGATTGCTCGGTCCTGCGCTCGGTCGAGCGGAGCATCGGTGCGCCGGCCTCGAACAAGCAGGTGCAGCAGGTCCAGATCTACAAGGCGCAGTCGAACGGCGACCCGGTCGGCGGGGCCTCGCCGACGATCTACACGCGGACCGGATCGATGTCGTGCCCGTTCGAGGATGGCTCCCCGGACACCCTCCCATACACACGGACCGCCAACGGCTACCCGCCGGTCAGTCGCTGCAACATCCTCGCCGGCTGTACCGGCAGCACGACCGCATCGGTCGACACGATCGGTGTGCAGATCACCTACCTGTACATCGTCAAGACACCGCTGTACTCGCTGATGAACGCGAACGGCAACGGCTGGACCATGATCAAGGCGAACGCGATGCGCATGGAACCGGTGCTGTGATCCGGATCCGGAGCTCGCACGACCGCGAGCGAACCCGCGCGCAGAGCCTCGTCGAGTACGCGGTCATCGTCCCGGTCTTCTTCCTGATCCTGCTCGGGATGCTCGAGCTCGGGTTCGCCTTCTCGCATCACCTGACGATGGAGTACGCCACCCGTGAGGGTGCGCGCACTGGCGCCGCGTTGGCCAACGGCTCAGACGACTTCCCCTGCAACAACGTCGACCAGCAGATCATCGCCGCGGTCCAGCGCGTCCTGACGGCGTCGGGCTCGCAGGTCAACCTCAACCAGATCCAGTCCATCCGGATCTTCAAGGCCGGGGCCAACGGCCAGGAATTGGGCCCGGTCAATGTGTGGATCCGCGGATCCACGGCGGCCGCCCTCCCGAACACACCAGCCGTCGGATTCCAGAAGTCCAACCCGCAGAGCTGGAATGCGTGCAGCCGCAACAACGCCGCGAACCCCGACTCGCATCGGCGTGTCCTTCCGCTACACGTACGACTACATCACGCCGCTCGGCGCCCTGATGGGCGCCACCGGGAACCCCACGATCCCGATGAGCGACAAGACCGTGATGGCCCTCAACCCGACCAACCAGTGACGGAGCGCGCAGCCGCCATGTCGACCGACAGCACGACCGAACCGAGGGTCCGCCGGACCACCGCCAAGCGCCAGCGCAGCCGCGGCCAGGTCCTCGTGATCTTCGCCGGCGCGATCTTCCTGATGATGATGCTCATGGCGATCGTCATCGACGTGTCCTGGTACTGGGTCAACTCGCTCCGCGCCCAGCGCGCCGCGGATGCCGCGGCACTTGCCGGCGCTGTGATGCTCCCGCAGCAAGTCCCGTCGGCCTACACGCTGGCCCGACAGGAGGCGACCAAGAACGGCTTCACCCAGGGCGTCAACGGCGTCACCGAGGTCTTCCCCCAGCAGGACAACGGCAACCCGCGCCGCCTGAACGTGCGCATCCAAGCCAGGATCGGCACGTTCTTCATGCGCGTCATCGGCATCCCGCAGATCCCGATCATCCGCTACTCCACGGCCGAGTTCACGCCGCCGGTCCCGATGGGCAGCCCGCAGAACTACTACGGCGTGGGCATCCTCGACACGGCGTCCCAAGACCGTGACACCCTCGATCGCAAGTGCCGACAACCTCGGACCTGCCAGCCGCGACGAGACGATGCCGACGGGAACAACGGCTGTCGACCGACGGCGGACGATCACGCAGACCAGTCGAAGAGTCTCCACGAACAACAGCGACTATGCCGCACGACCGCGACCCTGACGAGCGCTACTGGCAACTCGAGATCCAGTTCCGCGACCGCCTACTCGACACGGGTCTCGAGATCGAGGACTCGATCCAGGGCGTCGACGTCGCCTTCGACAGATGTTCGCCTGAGCAGCAATTGCGACAGCACGCAGCCGGCTCCGTGCCGAGGTGTCGTGGAACGGCGGCGACGACGGGTCCACTCACCCTGACCCTGAGCACGAATACGACGCGACTTGAAGGTTTCGGGACGAATGCCGACTTCGCCGCTTGGGGCGGTGGCACGTGGACCCGGCATGACTTCACGAACACGCAACTTCCGCGTGAAGCTCACGTTCGTCAAGACAACTGCGGAGCGAACCGTCGGGCGATGGTCGACATCGCTCGAGGTCCGAGTCACCTATCGAACGGTCACAACGGTCGTCGACCCGCCGTCGCCGCAGCCGGTCCTCGGCCCGCACGGTGGCGTGCTCGCCCCGCAGAAGTTCTGGGGCGGCGATGCAGAGCCAGGGCGCGCCGAGCATCCAGGGCGACGCGTACATGACCGGCTACAACACGCGCAGTCCGCAGCCGAACCGCGGACTACCACCCCGTCCAGGGCTATGGCGGGAGCCGCAGGAGTTCTACAACTACGGGATCGAGCTGCCCGGCGGCAACGGCGAGGTCTGGATCTACGACCCGGGGTTCTGCGATGCGTCGTCCCGACGGGCACCGGCGAGAACTGGAACACGGTCGCTGAACGCACAGCGCACCGGCCCGAGAGCGCGGTCTACACGCTGCAGACACGGGCGGCGACCATCGACGCCGACCACGGCCCGGTCACGGTCAGCTCGGGCAATACTTCAGCGCTCTATGATCGACACGACACGTCGTACGAGCTGATCAGCAACGGCGGATCACCAGCAACTACGACAACGACCGCAGTGGTGCGACCGACTTGCGGCAATCCGAGCTCGGACTACGACGTAACCAGTGGCGAGCTCCACGCACGCCTCCGAGGCGCGGTTGGTCCAGCTCGGCTCCGGCCTGACCGGCCGGCGAATGCAACGACCTCACGCATCTACAAACCGGCTCGACGGCCGTCGATGGGCCGACGACCAGACCGACACCGACGGCCTGAACGCGTTCGCGATCTACGTGAGGTCGAACGGCGGTCGGCGTCCAGCCCCGGGTCTACGGCCTTGGTGCGATGGAGTCGTACTTCCCGCTGCCGGGCAACCAGACCTCGGTCTTCTACCTCGCCCAGCTCGACGCCGTCCATGCCGGCAAGTGGGTCGACATCGACCTGTGGGACCCGGGTGACACGGCTCCCGCTGCCGGCGGTCCTGCGGATCCTCGCCGACGGGGACGGCGCACGGTGCAGCGGTTTCGACTACTCGGACTTCCGCGGTCGACCGGACGGCAATGCGGCCAACTTCCAGTGCGGACCCACGACGAGTCGCAGGTCAGCGCATCACCGACGAGCACCGGCAGCGGCGGCATCTTCAACGGCCGCTGGCTGCCGATCGGCTTCACAGCTCCCGAACGACTATTCCGCGCCGCACCCGTCCATGACGCTATCACCGAGCCGGGCTGGTGGCGGATCAGCTACCAGATGTCCCGGGCAGCGGTGCCAGCACCGACCTGACCACCTGGGAGGTCAACGTCCGGGGCAACCCGGTCCACCTCGTCCTGCCGTAACGACCGCGGCGGCCCCGCCAGCCGCCGGCCGCAGGGGGAGTCGAGCCTCACGCGCTCCTGCGTGAGGCTCGACGATTCGGTGCCGATGCGCACCGGTCGCCCCCGGGGCATGCGGCATACTCCCGGGCATGCTGGGCACGCCGCGAACGCGGATCCTGCTCGTCGACGACGACCCCGGCCTGCTCGTGCCGCTGGCCGAGCTCCTGCGCAACGACGGGTTCGTCGTCACGACCGCGCGGGACGGGGATGAGGCGCTCCGCCGGCTCGACCAGGGCTGGCCGGACCTCCTGATCATCGACCTGCTGATGCCGCGGATGGACGGCCTGAGCCTCGCCCGCGAGATCAAGGCCCGGGCCGACCTGCCGATCATCGTGCTGTCGGCCATCGACGCCGGCGACGACAAGGCCGACCTCCTCGACGAGTTCGCCGAGGACTACATCACCAAGCCGTACCACTACGCCGAGCTGCGCGCCCGGATCCATCGCGTCCTGCGCCGGGTCGGCGACCGCGTCCCGCGCCAGGCGGTCCGCGTCGGCCCGGACCTCGTCCTCGAGCTGCATCGCCGCACAGGCGCTCGTCGGCGGTCGGGAGGTCGCGCTCACGCCGACCGAGTCGCGCCTGCTGTTCGCGCTGGCGGCCAACATCGGGCGGACGGTCACCACCGAGACGCTGCTGTCGCGCGGCTGGGCCGAGACCGACGACGCCGACCCGTCCTACGTGTGGGTCACGATGCGTCGCCTCCGCCAGAAGATCGAGGTCGACCCGAACGCCCCGCGCCACCTGCTGACCGTGCGCGGCGTCGGCTACCGGCTCGTCGGCGAGCCGCCGCCAGGCGGCGCGCCCTGACGCGATCGGCGCGACTCGACGACGCGACTGGCCGGACATCGACGGTCCGTCCGGTCCCCGCCCGGCGACGACGAGAGCCCCCGCCCGCCCGCCTGTCGTTCCCGACCCGCCTGACCCTCGCGATCGTCGCGGCGGCCGTCGTCCCGCTCGGCATCGTTCGGGATCCTGCTGATCGCGCTGCGGCGGGACCCGGCGACCCGCAGCTCGGCGGGCGGATCCTGCTGTTCGTCGTGGCGGTGACGGCCGTGCTCGCCATCGTCGTCGGGTATGCCCTGAGCCTGAGCCTCACCGAGCCGCTCCGCGACATCGCGGACGGCCGTTCGACGCGTGAGCGATGGCGACCTGTCGCAGCCGATCCCGGTCAACGGCTCGGACGTGCTCGCCCAGCTCGCCGAGAGCCACAACCGGCTCGTTGCCGATGCCGAACGTCGCAACCGCCAGCTCGGCATGATCCTCGCCGCCGTCGAGCGCGCCTCCCCCGAGGACGGGCCGGACGCCCTCGCCAACCGGGCGACGCGCGACGCGGAGGAGATCTTCGAGCTCATCGCCGGCGCGATCACGTTCACCGACCCGGCCGAGTCCCCGAGGTCGAGCGCGTCCCCGGCGACCCGCTGACCGTCCGCGCCGACATGCGCGTCGGCGACCAGCCGATCGGCGTGCTGATCGGGCGGCTCCCGGCGACGAGGACGCTGGGAGCGTGCCGACCAGGCGCTCTTCGAGCTGTATGGGAGCGAGATCGCCGCCGCCGTCCGGAACGCCCAGCTGTTCGCGCAAGTCGAGGCCCAGAACGCCCAGCTCCGCCAGCTCGACGAGGCGAAGGACGACTTCCTGCGCGGCGTGAGCC
Source organism: uncultured Chloroflexia bacterium (assembly GCA_963817245.1). GTDB lineage: Bacteria > Chloroflexota > Limnocylindria > Limnocylindrales > CSP1-4 > SPCO01. Next base: position 655,345 of record CAWFNQ010000002.1, on the reverse strand, counting down.
ACAACCTCCAGACGCCCCTGACGCGGATCAAGGCCAACGCCGAGGGACTCGAGCGCACGGTCGACGACCCGCGGCTCGGGAGCATCAGCGACCAGGCGGACCGGCTCTCGCGGATGGTCGCGCAGCTCCTGCTGGTCGGCCGGCTCGGCACGGGCCAGCTCCGGCCGCAGGCCGACGTCATCGCCGTCGGCGCGCGGGTCCGCCGCGCGTGGGACGCGCTCGCGGCCGAAGGCCGCCGGTTCAGGCTGGACGACGCGTCGGGCGGCTGGCTTGCCGTCGCCGACGGCGACCAGCTCGACCAGGTCCTGTGGGCGCTCCTCGACAACGCGGTCAAGTACGGCGAGGGCGCGTCGACGTCGCGATCGGCGTCGACGAGCAGGCCCGCCGAGGTGTGGGCCACGATCACGTCCGGCGGACCGGGCCTGACCGAGGCCGACCGCGAGTGGCTCTTCGAGCGGTTCGCCCGCGGCGAGCGCGGCCGCGCGACCGGCGATGGCAGCGGCCTCGGCCTGTACGTCTCGCGAGCCTTGATGCGTGGCATGGGCGGCGACCTCTCACTCGATCCCCCGGCTCCCGACCGCGGCGCACGATTCCGGCTGACCCTGCCCGGGGAACCGCCATCGACCGATCCAGGCGAGGCGTGAGATCACGGCGCCAGACTGACGGGTCCGTCACTCCGGTGCGGGACGGCACCACCTTCTCGGAGCCAGACGGATCCCTTTACACCCTGAAGTGCCTCGAACGGCTATCGTTCATGGTGACGTCGTCCACCCAATGGGCGAGGTCGCGACCGGAGGCACGGACGACATGACGGAACACGAGCGACAGCTTCGACGCCGGGATCGGATGCGCATCGGCGCGATCCTCGCGTTGTTCCTGCTGGGCGCCGTGCCCGTCGTTGTCGCCTTCGCTGCCTCACCCGATCCGTCGGCGAGCGACAGCGCTTCCCCGGCGGGGACCGAAGCGCCGTCGGCGACGACCGCGCCGGCCGCCCCCGTTGCCCCGAACGCGACGAAGGCACCCTCGACGCAGACCGACAAGACCGGCAAGGGCGTGCGCGGGTTCGGCGGGTTCGGGTCGATCACGATCACCGACATCAACGGCTCGAGCCTCTCGCTCAAGACCGACGACGGCTGGACGCGGACGATCACGGTCACCGCCGACACCAAGATCACCAAGGCCGGCCAGGCGATGTCGCTGTCCGACCTGGCGGTCGGCGACCACATCCGCTTCTCCCAGAAGAAGAACGACTGACGGCTCCTACACGGTCACGGCGATCGCCATCCCGGTGGCCCAGATCGGCGGCGAAGTGACGGCCGTCTCCGGCAACACCGTGACGATCAAGCGGCGGAATGGCGAGGCGCAAGCGGTCACGGTCACCAGCTCGACCAAGTACAAGGTCGGCAATGCCGATGGCGACAAGTCCGACGTCAAGGTGGGCTCGAAGGTCCAGGTCGCCGGCGACGCCTCGGGCACCAGCTTCACGGCGCTGACCGTCGTGGTCCAGCCGACGCTCGTCGCGGGCGAAGTCACGGCCAAGACCTCGAACACGATCACGCTCAAGCGGCGCGACGGGACGTCGATCACGGTCCACGTCTCGGCCGACACGAAGTACGGGGTCAAGGGCAACGCCGCCGCCGGCCTCGGCGATATCGCGGTCGGGGACACGGTCTGGGCGGCCGGCCAGCTCCGCAGCGACGGCTCGCTCGATGGCACCGCGGTGGCCAAGGGCTTCGGCTTCGGCCGGGGCAAGGGCGATCATGGCGACGCGCCGAAGCCGGCCGCGTCGGGCTCGCCGAGCACCGGCCAGGGCTGACCCGGTCCAGGGGTCCAGGCGACCGATCGGCCGGCCTGATCTTCGCTTGCCCGCGAGGCGCTCGGGCCATACCATCGCGCGATGGATTGGGGTGCAACACCGGAGCCCGAGGCACATGTCGTCGGGACCGGCCGGCGTGAGGCGGTCGAACTCGTCGGGACGCACCTGCGCCTCAACGGGATCATCTCCCTCCATCGCTTCACTCGGTTGTCGGACCTGATCAACTCATCGAGCGGGTACGTGCGCATCCAGAACGCGCGCCTGCTCCGCCGCAACGGCGACCCGACGAACCTCGTGCTGCCGGTGATGATGGTCGACCAGGACGAGATCTCGTTCATCGCGTCGGTCGATGCGCGCGAGCTGGGGATCGACCTGGGCCCGGACAACGCGGGGCCGACCTCACCCGACACGGAGCTCGAGGGCGATGTGTGGGCAGGCCTGGGCGCCGCTGTTCCGACCCACGGCGGCGACGTGTGGGGCGCACCCGGCGGAGGCGCCCTGACCGGAGGCGGGACGCTGGAGCGGCCGCCGCGCGAGTTCGTCATGTTCACCCCCGGCCACACCATCACGGGCAAGGTGCAGGTCTACGGCGAGACCGACCTCGAGGGCTTCGTGGACGCGAGTGAGCCGCGATTCGTGCCCGTCACCGAGGTCACCGCCCGCTCCCTCGCGGACCGCCGGATCATCAGCCACTTCGGCTTCGTGCTGATCAACCGGACGCACATGATCGCCGCCTCGGAGATCGGGAAGGTCGGTGACATCGCCCACGAGGACATGCCCGACCTCTAGGCCGGTCGTCGAGTCCGGCCGACTGCCGCGCGTCGGCGGACAGACGCCGACCCCCGCCCGGGAGGAGCCAGGCGAGGGTCGGGGTGCAGCCGAGGAGCGGTCGAGAGGATCCAACAGTACTGGCCGGTCCGGGGATGGCAAGGCCCCGAACCACACTCGACCGTCCAAGGGGGCCGCGATTCGGTGCAACCCCGCACCGACCGGGCGCACGATGGTCCCGCCTCAGGCGATGACGGCTTCGAAGCCCGGGTCGACGAGGTCGACCGGTCCGGCGAACCTGGCCCGGACGGACGCGACGGTCGCGGCACGGTCGAAGCCCATCTGCAGGTGGGTCAACAGGACGCGACCGGCGTGCGTCCGGGTGGCCAGCTCGCCGACCATCGGCCCGTCGAGATGACCCGATCCCGGTGACACGGGACCCGGCCCGAAGCTGACCTCGCTCAGCAGCGCGTCCCCCGGCCGGACGAGCGCGTCGAGGTCCTCGGCGCGACCGCAGTCGCCCGAGTAGACGAGGCCCGGCCCCGGGCCTTCCGACTCGGTCACGCGGAACCCGAAGCTCGACTCCATGTGGGTCACCGGGGCCGCCTCGACGACGAACGGCCCGATGGTCATGACGCCAGGTTCGAGGGTCTCGACGTCGAGCGCCTCGGCGGTGAATCCGGGCTCGGCGTGGAGGGCGTCGATCCGCGCGGCCAGCCCGGGCGGGCCGATCACCCGGACCCGGCGGCCGCGTGGCGGCTCCCAGCGCAGGTAATGGCGCAATGAGACGAGGTCGATGAAGTGGTCGGGGTGGAGATGGCTCACGAGGACGGCGTCGAGGGCCGCCGGGTCGAGGCGTCCGGCCAGCCCGGGGAACGAACCCTGGCCGAGGTCCAGCAGGATGGCGTGGTCGGCCGCCCGGAGCAGGTACGCTGCGCCGGTCGCGTGCGGTCGATCCGTGTAGGAGGGCCCGGCGCCGATGACGATCAGATCCACGCTGGGAGCCTAGCTCAGGCGTGGACCGGGTGGCGCTCCAGCGACGGTCGCAGCCCGGCGGCCTCGGCCGCCGCGTAGCCGTCGGACAGGGCCCACGCGAAGTGGTGGGCGACGTGCGCGTCGGACCCGACCGTCACCCGGGAGCCGCCGAGTTCGCGGTAGCGTGCGACCATCGCCGGCGATGGATAGGTCTCGCCGGCCGCCTGGCGCAGGCCGCTGGTATTGATCTCGAGCGCGGTCCCCGATTCGACGAGGGCGCGCAGGACCGGCTCGAGCAGCTCGGGGGCGGCCGCGAGGTCGGCGGCCGTGACGTGCGGCGCGAGATAGCGCTTCACGAAGTCGATGTGGCCGATGGCGTCGAACAGCTCCGACCGGGCGGCCGCCTCCACCTCCTGGTAGTACGGGGCCACGATCTCGGGCAGGGACTTGCCGGCGATCCAGGCCTCGACCCGACCCGCGAGATACGGGGAGTCGGCCCCGACGTGGACCGAGCCGATGACGAAGTCGTAGCTGTTCTGGCGGACGTGGTGGCGGACGGCATCCTCCCAGGCCCGTTCGTACGTGAGCTCGACGCCGAAGCGGATGGCCAGGCCGAGCGGTGCCCAGCGATGCGCGGCGTCCCGGACGATGCGTCGGCGCTCCTCGAAGGTCGTGTAGGCGTAAGCCGGCGCGCGATGATCGAAGTCGACGTGATCGGTGATCGCGATCTCCGGGATCCCGAGCTCGACGGCCTGACGCGCGTACGCGTCGATGGCGACGTCGCTGTCCGGGGAGAGCGACGTGTGCACGTGGCCGTCGAACGGCAGCCGTCGCCCGCGACGATCCCCCCCGCTGTCGTGGTCCGGACTCACCCGCCAATCATGCCGAGTTCACGACCGACCGTCGAGAAGGCATCGAGCGCCTGGTCGAGCTGCGCATCCGCGTGCGCGGCCGTCACGATGGTGCGGAGACGCGACTTGTCGAGCGCGACGGTCGGGAACACGACCGGCTGGACGAAGACGCCCTCGTCCATCAGCCGGCTCGAGAACCGGCCGGCGGTATCGGGGTCGCCCATCATCACGGGCGTGATCGGGGTCTCGGAGCGGCCCGTGTCGAAGCCGAGCCGCGTGAGTTCCGCCTTGAACCGCCGGGTGTTCGCCCAGAGGCGTTCCTGGAGTTCGGGCTCCTCCTGCATCACCCGGATCGCCTCGCGGCACGCGGCGACGACAGCGGGTGGGTGCGAGGTCGAGAACAGGAAGGGCCGGGAGCGCTGGGTCAGGATCTCGCGCAGGGCCATGCTGCCCGCCACGTACCCGCCGAGGGAACCCACCGCCTTCGAGAGGGTGCCGACCTGGATGGCCACGCGGCCGTGCAGCCCGAAGTGATCGACCGACCCGCGGCCGTGACGACCCAGCACGCCCGAGGCATGGGCGTCGTCGACCATGACCGCCGCACCGTGCGCCTCCGCGGCCTCGACGATGCCCGGGAGCGGCGCGATGTCGCCGTCCATCGAGAACACCCCGTCGGTCACGACGAGGATGAGCCGATAGGGCTCGCCGCTCCCCTCGCGGCCGCGCTCGACGGCGTCCGCGAGGATGGTCCCGAGCGCCTTGACGTCGCCGTGTGGGTAGACCTTGCGAGGCGCCTTCGAGAGGCGCATCCCGTCGATGATCGAGGCGTGATTGAGCTCGTCCGAGACGATGAGGTCGGTCTCGCCGGTGACGGTCGGGATGACGCCGGTGTTGGCGGTGAACCCGGACTGGAAGGTCAGGACGGCTGGCGTGCCCTTGAACTCGGCGAGTTCCGCCTCGAGGGCCTCGTGCATCGTCATCGTCCCGGCGATCGTGCGCACGGCCCCCGAACCGACCCCGAACTCGCGGACCGCCGCCAGCGCCGCTTCACGGACGCGTGGGTGGTGGGTGAGCCCGAGGTAATCGTTCGATGAGAGCGAGATGAGTCGCCGTTGATCGACGGAGACCACCGGGCCCTGCGCCGACGACATCACGCGCAACGGCCGGTAGAGATGGCGCTCCTTGAGCGCCTCGAGCTCCTCGTCGAGGAAGGCGAGCGGGTCGGTGCGTGGCGTGGCGGTCATCGCTCGGTCTTGGCGGTCATCGGTCGGGCCCCGGCGGTCATGTCGTCCAGTCCATGATGACCTTCCCGGAGTCACCCTGACGAGTCGCCGAGAAGGCCGCCTCGAAGTCGCGGAACCCGAACCGATGCGTGATGGCCGGCCGGATATCCAGGCCGGACTGGAGCATCACCGTCATCTTGTACCAGGTCTCGTACATCTCCCGGCCGTAGATGCCGCGCAGGGTGAGCATCTTCATCACGACCTCGTTGACGTCGATCGCGATCTCCTCGGTCGGCAGGCCGAGGATCGCGATCGCCCCGCCGTGGGCCATGCTCGCGATGGCGTTCCGCAGGGCCACGGCGACGCCGGACATCTCGAGCGCGACATCGAAGCCCTCGACCATGTCGAGCTCGGCGAAGACGTCGGTGAGTGCCTGCTCGCGGGGGTCGATCGCGCGCGTCGCGCCCATCCGGATCGCGAGCTCGCGACGGAACGGGTTCGGCTCACTGACGACGATGTGCCGCGCGCCGGCGTGGCGGACGACCGCGACCGCCATCAGCCCGATGGGCCCGGCCCCCGACACGAGCACGTCCTCGCCCAGGACCGGGAACGCGAGGGCGGTGTGCACCGCGTTGCCGAACGGGTCGAAGATCGCCGCGATCTCCTCATCGATGCCCGGCCAGTGATGCCAGATGTTCGTCATCGGCAAGGCCACGTATTCCGCGAACGCGCCGTCCCGCCCCACGCCGAGCCCGATCGTGTGGGCGCACAGCTGGCGGCGTCCGGCGAGGCAGTGCCGGCACCGGCCGCAGACCACGTGGCCCTCGCCGCTCACGAGATCGCCCGGCCCGAAGTCGCTGACGTTGCTCCCGACCTCGACGATCTCGCCGACGAACTCGTGCCCGACGACGAGCGGCGGCTTGATCGTCCGCGCGGCCCACGGGTCCCACGACTCGATGTGCAGGTCGGTGCCGCAGATGCCGGTCTTGTGGACGCGGATCAGGACGTCGTTGATGCCGATGGTCGGCATCGGGACGTCCCGGAGCTCCAGGCCGGGTCCGGCGGCTGGCTTCACGAGCGCGAGCATGTCGAGCGCAGTGTGACGCGACGACCGACTCGGCGCCGAGTGCCGGACGGCCCGTGTCGCCGCGACCCGGCGAGGGGACGGTGGCCCGGCCTAGACCTGGGACCAGTCGACGATCGGGTTCTCGACGGAGCCGATGCCGTCGACCTCGCAGCGGACGCGATCGCCCGGCTCGAGGAAGATCGGCGGGTCGCGGAAGACGCCCACGCCCGACGGGGTCCCGGTGGCGATGACGTCGCCCGGATCCAGGGTGATGACCCGGCTGATGAAGGCGATCAACTCGGGCACCGTGAAGATCATGTCGGCCGTGGTGCTGTCCTGCATGAGGATCTCCGAGCCGGCGTCCGCCGTGCCCGGGCCGGGGATCCGGTAGGAGCGCAGGCCCACACCGGCGATCGGATCGAGCTCGTCGGCGGTGACGAAGACGGGCCCCATCGGCAGGAAGGTGTCCGAGCCCTTGGCCCGCAGCCATTGGCCGTCGCCCTTCTCGCCATCGCGCAACGCCTGGAGGTTGCCCTGCCAGTCCCGGGCGCTCACGTCATTGAGCACGAGGTACCCGGCCACGTGCGCCATGGCGGCCTCGGCGTCCACGCGATGCGCCCGTCGGCCGATGACGACACCCAGCTCGACCTCGAGATCGAGGGCCCGCGTCCCCTCGGGCCGGACGATCGCCTCGCCATCGCCGATGACCGTATTGGCGAACTTCGCGAACAGGAGCGGCCGGTCGGGGACGCCGCGGCCGCCTTCGGCGGCGTGAGCCCGGTAGTTGAGCCCGACACAGACGATCTTCCCGGGCCGCAGCGGGGCCGCCGGCCGGAGCGATCCCCGATCCTGGCGTTCCTCGATGGTCGCGACCTCCTCGGCGAACCGCTCGCGGTCGTCGAGGTAGCCGTCGGCGATGAGGGCGCCGAGACCGATCCCCAGCGGCTTGACCGTGGCCTCGTCGTCGAGCGCCCCGACGACCGGGACCTCGTCCGGATCGAGGAACGCGAAGAGCCGCATCCGGGGCCGGCGATCAGCTCGGGCTCGGGGACGCGCTCGGGGCCGCCGACGGGCTGGCGCTCGGCGCCGCCGAGGGGCTGGCGCTCGGCGCCGCCGACGGGCTGCCGCTCGGGCGCCGCCGACGGACTCGCGGCGACGGGGCCGTGCACAGCGGCTCGGGGTTGGTCTTCTCGCCCCAGGCCTGATAGAACTGGAGGATCGCGTCGGCATCGAAGGTCTGGAGCGGCAGCGCGCGATCCCAGACGATCGCCGTGAACGGGCGTCGCCATGTCGTCGAAGCGGGCGATCACCGGTCCCTGGATCGTGCCCGGCTGGATGCCGCAGACGGGGCTGTTCGGGAACGAGTCGAAGAAGGAGCGCAATGCCGCCTGCCCGTCCGGCGTCGCCCCGGGACCGTCGCCGCGGTACAGCAGGACGAGGGCGCCGTGCTCGAGGTTGTGGACCCAGCCCTCGGGGAGCGTCGTGTCGTCGGGGCCGTACAGGCGAGGCGGGATCGGGCCCTGGCCGGAGGCGTTGTAGTGGTTGCCGGACGCCGGCGGGCAGTAGGTGTAGGTCACGACGTCGCCCGGGTTGACGTGCTTGCGGCCCATGTCGTCCTGCTGGTAGCCCGGCTGCGGGCTCGAACCGGCGGCCGGGCTGGCCGTCGGGGTCGGCACCCATTCGTTCGAGCAGGCGTAGGCCTTGGCGGTGGCCTGGAGGAAGATCACGCCGCCGATGAGCGCGATGCCGGCGATCGCCGCGACCGCCACGATCAGGCCCCGATACCGTTCGACGAAGGATCGATCCCGCTGGTAGGTGATCCGCGGCCGGTCTCGCCGGCCGGCTCGCGCCGTACCCGTCGGGCTGGTGCTGCCGGTCCGAGGCGTCGCCGAGGTCCCGGCGCCCGACGCGGCCCCGGCGCCCGACGCGGACGCGCTCGTGCCGCTCCCGCCACCACCAGCGGTCGCGCCGGTCGATGCGGGTCCGGTGGAGCCGGACTGTCTCGCCAGCCGCTGCTGGCGTCGGGACGTTTTGCTCACGGGTTCGAAGCCTCAGTGCGGAGGGGATCGCTCGGATGGACGGTCGTCGGTCGTCGCAGGAGGGTAGCGGGAACGCTCAAGTCTCGCTCAGGTATGTCCGGACTTCCGGCCGCAGGAGCCCCCGGAACAGCAGCGCCGACAGCGCGGCGATGAAGATCGCCTCGATCGGCAAGGCGCTCAGGACGAGCAGCGGGATGAGCGGGATCGTCAGGCTGGACAGGCCGAGGGCCAGGCCGCGGGCCGCCTGCTTGCGCTGGAGCACCAGGGTCGTGGTGAAGATCGTATAGGCGAGCAGCACCATCACGACCACCCCGAGGGGGCTCACCGGCGCCGCGATCGCCTGATCGACGACGAACCGAAGGCTGAGCCCGATGCCGGCGAGGATGAGGAACGCGTAGACGAGGAAGAGGCGGATGCCACCGGGCATCTCGCGGATGCGCTGCCACATGGGGAAGCGCATCGTACCTTGACACCGCCCGTGCGCCTGCCCATCGTTCGCCCGCGTGACCGTCGACACGCCGCCCTGGGTCCGGGACGCCGTCTTCTACCAGATCTTCCCGGACCGTTTCGCCGCCAGCGAGCGCGTCCCCAAGCCCGGACCGCTCGAACCGTGGGACGCGCCACCGACCCACCATGGGTTCAAGGGCGGAGACCTGCTCGGCGTGGTCGAGCGGCTGCCGTACCTGCAGGACCTCGGGATCACCGCGCTGTACCTGAACCCGGTCTTCCAGTCGGCGTCGAACCATCGCTACCACACGTACGACTACTTCACGGTCGATCCGCTGCTGGGCGGCAACGACGCGCTGCGCGAGCTCGTCGATGCGGTCCACGCCCGCGGCATGCGGATCGTCCTCGACGGCGTGTTCAACCACACGGGCCGCGGCTTCTGGGCGTTCCACCACGTCCTCGAGACCGGCGGCGGCTCGCCGTACCGCGACTGGTTCCACTTCGACGAGGGCCTCCTCGCCGACGGCGGGTTCCCGCAGGCGTATCCGCCGCCGGGCACGCCGCCGCATGCCCTCGGGTACGAGGCGTGGTGGGGGATCCCGGCGCTGCCGAAGCTGGCGACCGCGAACCCGCAGGTGCGCGAATTCCTGATGACCGTGGCCGAGCATTGGCTGCGTTTCGGCATCGACGGCTGGCGGCTCGACGTCCCCGAGGAGATCAACGACGAAGGGTTCTGGCAGGAGTTCCGCCGGCGCTGCCGGGCCGTCCGCCCCGACGCCTACCTCGTCGGCGAGATCTGGCGCGTCGCGCCTGAGTGGCTGCACGGCGACCGGTTGGACGCGACGATGGACTACCCCGTCGCCGAGGCCATCCTCGGCTTCGCCGGCGGGTCCCGGCTCGACATGGGCGTCGTCCACAGCCACGACGAGTACGCGCACAACATCATCCCGCTCGACGGGCCCGCCTTCGCCACGCGGCTCGAGGACCTGCTCGAGGCATACGACGCGGAGACCATCGCCGCGCAACTGCGTCTGCTCGGTTCGCACGACACGCCGCGGATGCGGACGGTCCTCGGCGACGACGTCACGGGCGTCCGGCTCGCGATGCTGCTCCAGACGACGCTCCCCGGCAGCCCGTGCGTCTACTACGGCGATGAGATCGGCCTCGCCGGCTACGGCGACCCGGATTGCCGCCGCGCCTTTCCGTGGGACGAGTCGCGCTGGGACGGTCCGCTCCGCGCCTACCTCCGCGGCCTCCTCCGGATCCGCTCGGAGGAGCCCGCCCTCCGGGCCGACCCGGTCGTGATCATCGGCTCGGCCGGCGGCGCGATCGCCTATGCCCGGCGGCTCGACGGAACGCAGCTGGTCGTCGCCGTCAACGCGGGCGACGATCCGGTGCGCCTCGAGCTGCGCCTGCCCGGCGAGCGCGATGGCACACCTCTCGAGCCGATCCGCCTCGATGGCGCCGATGGGACGGTGAGCGAGGCGCGGGCGCTCGTGAAGAACGGCGCGGCCGTCCTGGATCTCGGACCACGGAGCGGGTCGATCCTTCGACTCGGGTAGTCGGGGCCTCGCGCGACCCTATACTCCCGCGGCAATGGCGGACCTTCCCATCGAGCTCGACGCCGCCCGCGCGAGCCGGCTGGCACGCGCCCTCGATGTCGAGGGGAAGATCCCGCGGGCCCTCGAGTCGCTCGGACCGGTGGCGGGGCGCGACGTGCTCCTCCTGGACGGGCCGGCGGACGGGATCCGCGCCCGCCAACTGGGAGACCTCGGCGCCAGGGTCGCGGTCGGCGGGTTGGGTGACGCGGCCACCGACTCCGCCGATGTCGTCGTCTCGTGCTGGGGCGCCTTCTGCGGGGTCGAACCAGCCGAGGTGACGGCCGCCGAACGCGTCCTGCGCCCGGACGGCCGGCTGCTCGTCGTGCACGACTACGGTCGCGACGACGTCTCGCGCCTGCGCGGCGATCGACCCGAATACGGCGCCTGGAGCCGGCGCGACGGCCCGTTCCTGCGGGACGGATTCAAGATCCGCGTCCTGCATTGTTTCTGGACGTTCGACTCCGTCGAGGACGGTCGGTCGTTCCTCACGGATGCGTTCGGTGCGGACGGCGAGGCCGTCGGTGCGGGCATGACCCGGCAGCGCATCACCTACAACGTCGCGGTGTATCACCGGACCTTCGGGTAGGCTTCTGCGGTGAGCCAGTCTCGACCTGCGCCGGCGGCGTCGCCGCGACCGACCCCCGGACCGCGCATCTCGCCCGCCATCGTGATCCTCGTCATCGCCCTCGTCGGCTCGATCGCCTACCTGCTGTTCGCGATCACGGTCCGCGATTCATCGCAGATCCCGCTCCTCGTGTCCGGGGCGGTGGTCCTCGGCATCGTGTTCACCGCCCTGGCCGCCTTCGCGGCGCGGGCAGTCTGGCGAGCGGGCCTCGATGCCCGAGATGGGCGCGCCGTGCTGCTTGGGGTGGTCGGCGGCGTCGCGGCCATCATCGCGGCGGGCTGCTTCGCGGGCGCGGTCATCCTGTCCCTGCTCTGAGCGGCGCCACCGGCACCCTCTGCTAGACTCGGCCCGCTCGGCGCGACCGCGCCCGGCGTCGCCGGCGCCCCCATCGTCTAGAGGCCTAGGACGCCACCCTTTCAAGGTGGAGATCAGGGGTTCGAATCCCCTTGGGGGCACCACCCCCAGGCGCCGGCCCGTTCCCTGGAGAGGCATGCGACCGGACGACACCTTGCCCAGGTCGATCCTGGCCGGTCTCGGCGTCCTGCCCGATCTCGTCGTGCGACTCGGGACCGGACTCGCGAGCGAGGCGTGGCGAGTCGAGGCCGCCGGGCACGACAGCGTCCTGCGCATCTCCGGATGGGCGCCCGACGAGCCCACGACCTATCGCAGCGAACACGCCGTCATGGCCCGCCTGACCGAGCTGGGGGCCGCGGTCCCCGCACCCATCACCGGCGATTGGCGCCAGCCGGATCTGGCCGCGCCCCCGTTCTCCCTGACGACCTTCCTGCCCGGCGCACCGATGCGCCCGGATCCCGATGCCCGCGCCGTCGAGCGCATCGCGACGTTCCTGCGGCAGCTCCATTCGATCGACGCGTCCGGCTACGGGCCGCTGACCCAGGACGACCACCCGGCAGGTGTGGATCCGGACCCGGTCGGCGGACTGCGCGAGCGCTGGAGCGGCGGCCACGCGTGGCTCGTCGATGGCGCCGACGTCGCCACCCACCCGGCCTGGGCGGAGCACCGCGAGCTGCTCTGGCGCCTCCGGACGCTGGCGAGCGCCGTCGTCGACGACGCCCTCGCGGGCCCGATGGTCCTCGTGCACTCCGACCTGCACGAGGAGAACATCCTCGACGACGGCGACCGCCTGGGCTTCATCGACTTCGGGGAGACCTTCCGCGGGACGGCCGCCTGGGAGTTCGCGTCGATCGCCTACTTCCTCGGCTGGCCGCTCGCCGACGCGGTCCTGGCGGCCTACCTGCCGACGCCGGCGGACGTCGCGAACTGGGCGCCGCGGGTGACGCGCCTGGCCCTGAGCTTCGGCCTGTCCCGCTGGGAGCAGGACCGCGATCTCGGGGTCGACGAGGAGGCCCACGACGAGGGGTTCCTGCAGGCATCGCTCGACCGGCTGTGAGCGCATCCACGGCTCGGCTCCGGGCGGCCGAGCCCTGCTACCATCGAGCGCGATGGAGATCATGGGCATCCAGATCCGCACGATCGTCGAGGACAACGTCGCCAAGCGTTGCGACGGCTGCCTCGAGGTCATCGACGGCACGCCCTGGCGGATCAACCTGCTCGACATCGTCGCGGCCGAGACCCCGGTCTCCTGGGCCGAGCGACCGGTGATCAATCCCGGTCCCTTCCAGTTCCACGGCGACCCATCGCACGTCCGGCGCTGGATGGCCGGCAAGGGCTACCTCTTCTGCCGGCGGGGCGAGATCCGCGAGATCATGCGACCCGTGCCCATCCCCGGCGAGGGACCCGACGACCCCGTCCGGTGGGGCCTGTGCGACGGCATCCACCGCGACGATCACGAGTTCGTCCCCGCCTGACGGCCGCCCACCCGTCCGCCGTTTGACACGAGCCGCGGGGCCCGCCTATCCTCCGGCCGCTCGAAGCGCGCGCCCGATACCAAGATTCACCCAGATTCTGCGTCGATGGGTCGGCGACCGCAGGTGCCCCCGGGACCTGGTCCGAACCGTCGGCGTCCTGTCGAGGCCCGATGTCCTCTACGCCCGGACCCAGCCACCCAGCATCGCGAACCTGGTTGTCGCTCGGACCGGCGAGCCGGATGCTCGGCGTCGATCCGGACACGCTCCGACGATGGGCCGACGACGGTCGGATCGTCACGTACACGACGCCCGGTGGGCACCGTCGATTCGATCGGCGAGCGGTCGAGCGGTTGGCCGCAGAGCCGCGCCCGGGTCACGGCCGGCGGATCGCCCGGCCCCCGGCTCGCTCGCTCTCGAGCCTCGGCGCGACACCGGCACGGCTCCAGCGCGCCTACCGGCGGAGCTACACGGATGCCGGGCCGGCGCCCTCCGCGGTCGAGGCGGTCGAGGAATCCGAGCGCTCCGCCTACCGCCACGACGGCCGGCGGCTCGTCGCGGCGCTCCTCGCGTATCTCGATGCCGAACCGCTCGACGCGATCGGGCGATCCGACGCGGAGGCCGACGCGGCGTCGCTCGTCGACGACCTGGCCCGCCGCCTCGCGGGTGCCGGGACGAGCCTGACCGAGTCCGTCTCGCTGTTCGTCGCAGCCCGCCGACCATTCCTCGCCGAGCTGTCCGGACTGGGCCGCCGGCGCGCCCTCGACCCGGCCCGGCTCGGCGGCCTGTACGACGACGCGTCGGCGCTGCTCGACCGGCTCCTGCTCCGCTTCATCGCCACCCATCAGGAGGACCCGGGCTGACATGGACGCCCACGTGCTGCTGCCGGCGCTCACGTCGATCCTCGCCCTCGTGTTCTCGCTGGCGCTCTTCGACCAGTGGCGCGAGCGGCGCGGCGCCTTCCAGCTCGTCTGGGGCCTCGGCATGCTCTTCTACGGGATCGCTGCGGGGTGCGAGGCGATCGCCGGCGCCAACGGCTGGAACGAGGCCCTGTACCGGACCTGGTACCTGACCGGGGCGGTCTGGACGGCCGGCTGGCTCGGCCTCGGGACCGCAGTCCTGCTCGGCCGGACGCGGTTCGGCTACACCTTCGCGCTCTGCCTGCTCCTGGCCGGCGTCTTCACCCTGCTCACCCAGCGCCGGTACGACTATCCGGGCGCCGGGTCGGCGCCGATCCTCTATCTGATCGCCGCCGTGATCCTGGCGCTCGCCATCGCCGTCGAGACGTACTTCCAGAACGACCGCTGGCCGATGCTCGCCGCCGCGGCCGTCGTCGGGGCCACGATCCTCTCGGCCGTGCTCATGCTCACCGTCACGATCGCGCCGCCCGGCTACGCCCTCGACCCGAACACCGGCATGCCGATCGGCGATGCGCTCCCGGGGACCATCCGGCTGCTGACGCCGTTCATGAACATCACCGGGGCGTTCGCGCTCATCCTCGGGGCGGTGTTCTCGACGTACGTGTTCATGCCGAAGCGGCGGGTGCTCGCCTACTCGCTCGACCCGAACCAGCCCGGTGACGAGTTCCTGTTCAACCTGTGCATCGCGCCCGTGGCGATCGTCGTGAACCTCGTCGCGTCGATCCCCGGGGCCGCCAAGGCGCTCGTTGGGGGCCGCATCCACAGCCGGGTCCCGGCCACGATCCTCATCGCCATCGGCGCGCTCATCCCGACCCTCACCGACAGCCTGAACCGCTTCGGCGACACGGCCCCGTTCCAGATCGGCAAGTTCCTCGGCGTGGTGTTCCTGTTCGCCGGCTTCCTCGTCTCGATCGACGTCTTCCACCAGTTCCGTGTCCCGTTCACCAGCATCCGCCTCGGTGGGGCGCGCCACGAGTCCGCCGAGGCCGAGGCGATCGCCACCGCCAACGAGGCGCCGGTCGACGAGACCGACGGCACCGACCGCCCGAGCGAGCCCGTCAGCGCGGGCTGAGCGAGGGCGGCACCCGCAGTCGCTGAGCGCACGGTCGCCGGCAACGGGACGACCTCCGGCACCTCGCCCGCGACGGCGCCGCCCTACCATGGCCGGATGCGCCAGTCCACGGGTGGCCGGATCCGGATCCTGCTCGTCGACGACCATGCGATGGTCCGCCGCGGGATGCGCGATTTCCTCGAGCTCCACGCGGATCTCGAGGTCGTCGGGGAGGCCGGCGACGGCGCCGCGGCCCTCGAGGCAGTGGCGGTGAGCGCGCCGGACGTCGTGATCATGGACCTGCTCATGCCGGTGATGGACGGGATCGCCGCCACGGCCGAGATCAAGGCTCGTCACCCCGACGTGGAGGTCATCGCCCTGACGAGCTTCATCGACGAGGACCGGGTCACCGCGGCCATCGAGGCCGGCGCGAGCGGGTTCCTCCTCAAGGACGCCGAGGCCGACGACCTGGCCGCCGCCATCCGCGCGGCCGTGGCCGGTGAGGTCCACCTGGACCCGGCGGTCGCGGGGATCGTCGCCCGCGGCCTGCGCGATCGCTCGGGGAGCGGGGCCGCGACCGGGGGCGGCGGACGCGGGGGGACGAGCACCGGCACCCGCGGGCGGCCGAGCGGCCGGGCGAGCCTTGCCTCGCTCACGAGTCGCGAGCGGGACGTGCTGGCGGGGGTAGCACGTGGCCTGTCGAACCAGGCGATCGCCGACGAGCTCGGCATCACCGAACGGACCGCACGGACGCACGTCTCGAACATCCTGGCCAAGCTCGGACTGACGAGCCGGACGCAGGCGGCCCTGTTCGCGGTCCAGCACGGGCTGGGCCCGGGCCGCTGACCCACCGGCCGTGTACCAGGTCGCCGGTCCCTCCGACGCTCCGGCCATCGTCTTCGTCCACGGGACCCGCGTGACGCACGCGGTCTGGGGGCCGCAGATGGATGGACTCTCCGATGAGTTCCGCACGATCGCGGTCGACCTCCCCGGTCACGGCGAGCGGGCGAGCGAGCCGTTCACGCTCATCGGCGCCTCCGAGGTCGTCGCTCGCGCGATCGACGCCGAAGCCGGAGGCCGCGCCACGGTCGTCGGGCTATCGCTCGGCGGCTATGTGGCGATGGACGTGGCGGCGCGGACGCCGGAGCGGGTCCGCGGCCTGGTCCTCGCGGGCGCCACGGCCGAACCGACGTGGCCGACGAAGGCGGCGTTCCTTGCCTTCGCGTGGGGCCTCTCCGCCCTGTCGGGGGCGCGTGTCGGAGCCCCCGTCGATGCCGTCAGCCGCTGGTACTTCGAGCGTCGCTTCCCGCCGGACATCGCCGGCCCGATCGTCACCGCGGGCTTCTGGCCGCGCGGCGGGGCGGCGGCCGTGCGCGCCGTGGCCCAGGAGCGATTCCTCCCGCGGATCGCCGCATACCCCGGCCCGATCCTGCTCATCAACGGCGAATGGGACCTGCCCTTCCGGCTGGGCGTCCGCCGGTTCGCCGCCGCCGCGGCGGATCCCCGGCGGGTCCTGATCGCCGGCGCATCCCACCTTTCGAACCTCGAGCGTCCGGCCGCGTTCACCGAGGCGGTCCGCCGCTTCGCGCGCTCCCTCGATCGCGCCTGACGGGTCGCCCGGAAGGGTCCGTCAGAGGGCCCGGGGTATACTGCGCCGACCCTCCATCCCGCCCAAGACCGAGGTTCGATGCGCGTTCGCAAGGCTGTCTTCCCCGCCGCCGGGTGGGGCACCAGGTTCCTCCCCGCCACCAAGGCGCAGCCAAAAGAGATGCTGCCGCTGGTGGACAAGCCGATCATCCAGTACGCGGTCGAGGAAGCCGTCGCCGCCGGGATCGAGCAGGTCATCATCGTCACCTCGAGCCAGAAACGGGCGATCGAGGACCACTTCGACCTCTCCTACGAGCTGGAGCACCTGCTCGAGGAGAAGGGCGACATCGAGATGCTCCGCAAGGTCCGCCAGATCAGCGATCTCGCGCAGATCGCCTACGTCCGGCAGAAGGAGCAGCTGGGGCTCGGGCACGCCGTGCTCATGGCCAAGGACCTCATCGGCCACGAGCCGTTCGCGGTCATCCTCCCCGACGACGTGATCGTGAGCGATCGGCCGTGCATCGGCCAGCTCATCCACGCGTACGGGCAGACGCATGGATCGGTCGTCGCCGTCACCCAGGTCCCACCCGAGGAGACGAGCCGGTACGGCATCATCGGCGCCGAGCCGTCGGAAGACCCGCTCGATCACGGGCGACTCCACCGGGTCACGAGCCTCGTCGAGAAGCCGACCGGGGACGCCCCCTCGAACCTCGCGATCATCGGCCGCTACGTCCTCACCC
The DNA here is from genome assembly GCA_963817245.1 of uncultured Chloroflexia bacterium. Classification (GTDB taxonomy): domain Bacteria; phylum Chloroflexota; class Limnocylindria; order Limnocylindrales; family CSP1-4; genus SPCO01. The sequence continues at coordinate 637,810 of CAWFNQ010000002.1, read as the reverse complement.
CGAAGATCTTCGAGAAGCTCGAGCAGACGCAGCGCGGGGCCGGCGGCGAGATCCAGCTGACGGACGCGATCGCCGACCTCATGGAGGAACAGGCGGTCTTCGCCTACGAGTTCGAGGGCATCCGCTACGACGCGGGGACGACGATGGGCTGGCTCAAGGCCTCCGTCGAGCTCGCCCTCCTGCGACCCGACCTCGCCGCGGAGTTCCGGACCTACCTGCGCGAGCTCCAGCTCTGAGTCGCGCCTGAAAGACGCGGAGCGGCGGTGACCCGGCGCCCATGGGGTACCATGCCGCCCGACTGACCCGGATGCGGACGCCGGGCCCATCCGAGGGGACACGTGGCGGAGATCGGGTCGATCCTGGGCGGTCGCTATCGACTGGTGGAGCTGCTCGGACAGGGCGGCATGGCCACCATCTTCCGGGCGACGGACACGCAGCTCGGGCGCGACGTCGCGGTCAAGCTGCTCCGCCCCGAGTACCTCCAGGATCCCGATTTCTCGGCTCGGTTCCGCCAGGAGGCGCAGGCGGCGGCCTCCCTCTCGCACCCGAACATCGTCACCGTCTACGACTATGGCGAGGATCCGTCCGGCCCGTACATCACGATGGAGCTGGTCGACGGGGAGGACCTCGCGACGATCCTCCGACGCAGCGGTGCGCTGCCCCCGCGCCAGGTGGCCCGCATCGGGGCCGCCGTCGCTCGTGCCCTGGCCGCCGCCCACGCGCGGGGCATCGTCCATCGGGACATCAAGCCCGGGAACATCCTGATCGGTCGCGACGGGCAGGTGAAGGTCGCCGACTTCGGGATCGCGCGCGCCGTTGCCGAGGCGCAGCTGACGCTCCCCGGGGTCACCCTCGGGTCCGTCCACTACTTCAGCCCGGAACAGGCTCGTGGCGAGCCCGCGACCGCGGCCTCGGACATCTATTCGCTCGGCATCGTGCTGTTCGAGATGCTGACCGGGACCCGCCCCTTCGAGGGCGATTCCGCGGCGGCGGTCGGATTGGCCCGGCTGTCAGGACCGGCCCCCGACCCGATGGCGGTGCGCGCGTCGGTGCCGCCCGACCTCGCGGCCATCACGCGCAAGGCCATGGCACCCGAGCCGGGGGACCGGTTCGTGTCCTCGACGGCGATGGCGGACGCCCTCGACGGCGCCGGGTCCGCGAGCGCCGCAGCGGCCGGCGCGGCAGCGGCGGGCGTGGCAGGGGCCGGCGCCATGGCGGGCGCGGCAGCGGCCGGCGATGGGGCGGCCGGCGGCGGGACGGGAGCGGGCGCCGGGGCGGGAGCCGTGGCCGGGATCGCCACCGCGGCCGCCATCAGCGGCGTCGCGCGGAGCAACCCGAACGCCGTCCCGTATGCGGCCGATGCGTACGCCGGTGCCGACGATGCGCCACCGCCCCCTGCGCCGCCGCCGACGTCGGCAGCGCCGCAGCCGCCCGATGATGGCGGGACCAGCCCGGTCGTGTGGATCGCCGGCATCGCCGCGGTCGTCCTCCTGGCCGCGATCGCGTTCCTCGTGTTCCAGCTCGCAGGGGGTGGCGGGGGCAGATCTCCCAGCCCGAGCGCCTCGCCGTCCGCCTCGCCGGTCACCGTCCCGAACTTCGTCGATGCGCTCATCATCGATGCCCAGCGCCAGGCCGACGAGCTCGGCATCATCCTCGTCTCGACCGGCCAGGCGTCGGACAAGCCGGTGGGCACGATCCTCGCGCAGGATCCACCCGCAGGCACCCTGCTCGTCGCGGGCGACACGGTGAACGTGACGGTCGCCACCGGACCCGACACGGTCGCCGTGCCCAACGTCCGCACGTTGCCAGAGAATGACGCCCTCCAGGCGATCGTGGCAGCGGGGCTCACGGTCGGCACGCGGACGGAGGCGTTCGACCCGAAGATCGCGGCCGGCTCGGTGATCTCCCAGTCGCCGACGCCGGGCCAGATCGTCGTGCGCGACACGCCGGTCGACTACGTCGTCTCGAAGGGGCCCGAACCGACGCCATCCCCCACGCCGACACCGACGCCGACGCCGACCCCCACGCCGACACCGACACCGACGCCGACACCGACGCCGACACCGACACCGACGCCCACACCGACGCCTGAGGTGACGCCCGTGGTGACGCCGGCACCGTAGGGAAGATCCGCCGGTCGGACGGCTCGACCGACCTCGTCAGTCGTCGAAGAGGCTCCAGCGTGGCTCGGTCGCATCGCCCTCGGACGGGAGCGCCGCGACGATGGGCGGGGCGTCACGCAGATGTCCCGGCTCGGCCCGAACGGAGATCGTCGGCAGCACGCTGATCGTCGGGGCGTAGGGCAGCGGCACGGTCTCCCAGCACGACCGGATCTCGTCGCCCTGGAGCGGCGCGCGGCGCGGGTCGAGCCCGCAATAGCCGAGTGAGCCGGCCACCGACCGTCGGAAGTGCCGACAGGTCAGACAGGCGGTGCTGGAGCGACGGCAGACCCAGCAACGAGCCGTCTCGGCCTGGGGTGTCCCGCAGTGGGGGCAACGCCACATCGGCATGGCGCGGATGGTAGCTGCGAGTGCAAGCCCTGTCGACCCGGACGATCGCGTGCCCCGGTCGCGAGCGCCTACTTCGTGATGATGATCCCGGTGAAGTCCTGGGTGGACCCGAGCCCGTCGGCCGTGACGAGGCACGTCGCGTTGCCCGATCCGGCGGAGACCCCGGTCTTCGGGATCGACGTCTCGAACGCATAGCGGCCGTTCGAGTTGGTCGTGCCGTCGGACGTGATCGTCGAGATGCCCGGGATGCTCAGGGTGATGGTGACCGCGGCGTCCGGCAGCGCCTTCCCGTCCGGATCGGTCACCGAGCAGACCAGGCGGATCCCCTCCGGCAAGGACTTGCGCGAGATCCGGTAATCGGATGACGAGATGGAGGCGACCAGCTTGCCGGTGCCGCGCCGGACGGTCAGCACCTTCTCGGCGACATTGCCGGCCGGATCGGTCGCCGTGATCGTGATGTGGTTCAGCCCGGTCTTGAGGGCCATCGTCAGACTGAACGTCCCGTCGCCTGCGGCGGTGGCCGTGATCGACGTGTCGTTGTCGGCATTGCGCGCGATCAATGTCGAGCGGGCCTGGACCTTGCCCGAGATGTCGACCGACTTGCGGTTGACCTTGGCGTTGTCCTTGGGCGAGGTGACGGTGATCTTCGGTTTGGCGGTGTCGAGGACGAAGCGAACCACGGGCGACATGTCGGATTCGCCGCCCGGTCCGATGATCGAGACCATGAAGTCGTTGATGCCCTTCTCGAGCTGCATCGGGATGACGTTCTTCGGGGTCGTGTCGGAGATCGGGACCTCCGAGATGAGCGTCGGGGGCTGGTCCTGCAACTGGAGGTAGACGCGGATCCGGCTGTCGGTGGATCCGACGAGCGCGGCCGGGACCGTGACCTCGAGGTCGACCTTGGTCGAGCTCGTGTATGGCTCGGCGGGCGCGGCCAGCAATGGCGAGTCGCTGACGGTCAGGATGGTCGGCGCGGGCGTCGGCGTCGCGGTGACGTCGTGGACGAAGCCCGAGAGCGTCGATCCGAGACCGCCGGCCACCGTCCGCAGGCCGCCGACCGCCACGTACAGGACTCCGGCCCCGAGCGCGACGATGGCGAGCGCCATCACCACCTTGACGACGAGCGGGAGGCCGGCGCCGCGGACGATCGGGCGGTGGGTCGCGACACGGCCGGGCTGCGGCGCCCTCGGTCGAGCCTTGGTGGGGGCGGGACGTCCGGTGGAGGGGGGCCGAGGTCGGACATGGGTTGGCCGCGCGCCACGCCGGGTCGTCATCGCGCCGATTGTCGCACGGGAACCGTCGCAGCGACGGGAGACGGGACGGGGCATCGGTGCGTTGCGGTGCGATGTACTCTGGCCCGGTCAGCGCGCGTGTCACCGGGAGCACGCGCCCGCACCGAGGGATGGAGTGCAGTCACGCGAGCCACGATCCGGGCGCCCGGGTGGACCGACCGGACGACCGGGAGGTGCCACGGGACGGCCGGCCTTCGGGGTCGGACCCATCGCCCGGGTCACGCCATCGCCGCTCGTCGGGCGAGACCCGCAGACGGCCGGACTCGCCGCTCCGCTTCGCCCCGGCTTCGGACTGCCGAACCTGCGGCGCAATGTCTGCCCGCACTTCTTCATGACCGGGGCTCGCGGCGCGATCCCGATCCAGGCGCCACACCTGCTCAAGGCGCTCATCCGCCAGGACGCGAACGTCAGCCGCTGCCAGCTGCGCGGCGGCGTCCATCTCGACCAGGGCTACGTCAACGACGTGTGCCTCACGCCGCGGTTCAACCAATGCGTCTTCTACGAGGACGAACTCACCCGCGAGTGACGGCCCGGCGAGTGACCGCCCGGCGAATGACGGCCCCGTGACCTACGACGAGGCGCTGGCGGCGCTGGCCGACCGCGGCCGCTTCGGCATCCGCCTCGGGTTGGGCCGGACGCGCGCCCTGCTCCGCGAGCTCGGGGACCCGCAACGTTCGATCCGGGGCGCGCTCGTCGCCGGCACGAACGGCAAGGGCAGCGTGCTCGCGCTCGCGGGTAGCGCGTTGCGAGCGGGCGGACTGCGGGTCGGCGAGACCCCGAAGCCGCATCTCGTGACGTATCGCGAGCGGATCATGCTGGACGGCCACCCGATCGACGCGCCCACGTTCACGCGGCTCGTCGAGCGCGTGCTGCCGGTGGCCGACACGGTGGCGCGGCGGCTCGGCGAGCCCACCGAATTCGAGCTCCTCACGGCCGTCGTCTTCCTCGCGTTCGCCGAAGCCGACCTCGATCTCGCCCTCGTCGAGGTGGGCCTGGGCGGACGGCTCGATGCCACCCACGCCTGGGACGGCGGCGTCGCGGTCGTCACGAACGTCGCGCTCGACCACACCGACCGGCTGGGCCCGACGATCCGGCACATCGCGCGGGAGAAGGCGGCGATCATCGAGCGCGGCGACCTGGCCGTGACGGGCGCCGACGGGGATGGGCTCGCGATCGTGCGGCGCCGCGCCCGGCGCATGGGGGTGCCCCTCACCGAGGTGACCGCCCCGCCCGTCCTGGGCTGGGACCGCGACGGGCTCGACATCGCGTTGCCCGGCCTCGGACCGACCCGCGTCGGCCTGCGCGGACGGCACCAGGCGATGAACGCGGCCGTCGCCGACGCCCTGCTCGACGCGCTCGCGACGGCGGGCATCGCCCGCGTCGGCCCCGAGGCACGACGCACGGGGTACGGGACGGCGGCGTGGCCGGGCCGGCTGGAGCTGCTCCGCGCCGACGGCCGGGACGTGCTCCTCGACGGCGCCCACAACCCGGCCGGCGCTGCGGCGCTCGCCGAGGCCCTCGACGACCTGCGACCCTTCCTCGCGGACGGCCCGCTGACGCTCGTGACCGCATCGATGGCCGACAAGGACGTCGACGGCATGATCGCGGCCCTCTCGACGGCCTCGGCGATGCGCGGGGCCTCGATCGTCTGCACCCAGGTCACGGGCGGCCGGGCCATGCCCGCCCCGGCGCTCGCGTCCCGCTGGGCCGCGGCGCGACCCGGAGCGTCGCCGCCGTCCGTCGCCCCCGATCCCGTGGCGGCCGTGGATCTCGCCCTGGCCGGCGGCCGCGGGCCGGTCGTCGTGGCCGGCTCGCTCTATCTTGTCGGGGCCGTCCGGGCGATCCTCGTGGACGACCCGGAGCTTCGCGACCCGGTCCCAGGAGCGTCATGAACACGGCCGACCCACCGCCGCCGCCGCCGCCACCACCGACCCCATCGGGCCAGCCTGCCATCGCGTCCCCACGCCCGACCCGCATCGGGCCGATGACGTTCACCTGGGGCGCGCGGACCTACGTGATGGGAATCGTGAACGTCACGCCCGACTCGTTCTCGGGCGACGGGCTGCTCGAGGGGGAGGCGCCCGACCCCGTCTCGGCCGCGGTCGAGACGGCCGAGCGGATGGTGGCCGAGGGCGCCGACCTCCTCGATATCGGCGGGGAGTCGACCCGGCCGGGTCATGCCCCGGTCGACGCCGACGCCGAGCGCGCGCGGGTCGTCCCGGTCATCGCGGCCGTCCGGGCGGCGCTCCCGGCCACGCCGATCAGCGTCGACACGACGAAGCCCGCCGTGGCGGAAGCCGCCATCGAGGCCGGCGCCGATCTGATCAACGACGTCTGGGGCGTCGGCGCGGACGACGCCCTCCCGCGTCTGGCCGCGGCCCGGCACGTCCCCCTGGTGGTCATGCACAACCGGCACGAGCCGGTCTACCACGACCTCGTCGCCGAGGTCGTCGCGGACCTCGAGCGCGCCCTGGAGCGCGCGGTCCGACTCGGCGTCGCCGAGGATGACCTCATCGTCGACCCGGGCTTCGGCTTCGGGAAGACGGCCGAGGGGAATCTCGAGATCCTCCGCCACCTCGACGCGCTGCGGGCGCTCGGCCGGCCGATCCTGCTCGGGACATCGCGCAAGTCGACGATCGGCCGCGTCCTCGACCTGCCCGTCGACCAGCGGCTGGAGGGGACGCTGGCGACGACGGCGATCGGGATCGCCCTGGGCACGGACATCGTCCGGGTCCATGATGTCGAAGCGAACGTCCGCGCGGCCCGCGTGAGCGACGCCATCGTCCGAGGCACGTGGCAGGGATGAGCGACCGGATCGTCCTCGCGAACATGCGCTTCGAGGGCATCCACGGCTATCTCGAGTGGGAGCGGCGTGAGCCCCAGCCGTTCGAGGTCGACATCGAGCTCCATACCGACCTCCGTCCGGCCGGGACGTCGGACGAGCTCCGCGACACCATCGACTACGGTCTGGCCTACGACCTCGTCCGCGAGGTCGTCGAGACGCGCTCCTTCATCCTCCTCGAACGCGTGGCTCAGGTCATCGCCGACGGGCTCCTCTTCAGCTTCGAGGTCGACGAGGTCGTGGTCCGGGTGCGCAAGCCGGCCGTCCAGCTCGGGGGGCCGCTGGATCACGCGATGGTCGAGATCACCCGCTCGCGCACGACATGAAACGACGCCGGCTCGCCCGAGGGCGGCGCCGGCGTCGTGGGGACACAGGGTCGGGGGGGACGGCCCGCGGTCCTTAGAGGTTGGCGGGGCGGGTCCCGAGGGTCACGGTCAGCGTGACGGTCTTGCCGTCGCGCAGGACGTCCACCTGTACGGACTGGCCGGGCGAGAACTGGCTGAGGACGGCGTCGAGCGGATGCTCGGCGTCGATGGCCTTGTCGCCGACCTTCGTGATGATGTCGCCATCCTTGATCCCGGCCGTCGCGGCGGGCGTGCCGTCCTGGACGCCGGTCGTCGGCTGCCCATTGGCGTCGAAGCCGCCGACGAGCGCGCCTTGCTGGACGGGGAGCTTCTCCGTGTCGGCGAGCTGCCGGGTGATGCTCTGGAAGCTGATGCCGAGATACGGGCGGGCGAGTGCCTGCCCGGCCACGGCCTGGGCCATGATCGGCTTGGCGATGTCGATCGGGATCGCGAACCCGATGCCGTTGCTACCCGAGGCGATGGCCGTGTTGATGCCGATGACGTTGCCGTCCGCATCGAGGAGCGGGCCACCGGAGTTGCCGGGGTTGATCGCGGCGTCGGTCTGGATGAGGTTGTTCAGGGGCTTGTCGGAGCCGTCGGTGGTGATGGTCCGGCCGGTCGCCGACACGATGCCGCTCGTGACCGAGTTCGAGTAGGTGCCGAGCGGGCTGCCGATCGCGACGACCAGCTGCCCGACCTTGAGCGCGTCGGACTCGCCGAGGGCCGCGGTCGGCAGGCCGGTGCCCTCGACCTTGACGATCGCGAGGTCCGTCAGGGTATCGATGCCGTAGACCTTGCCGGATAGGACGCGGCCGTCCTTGAGCTCGACGTCGAACTTGTCGCCGCCCTGGACGACGTGCTTGTTCGTGAGGATCCAGCCGTTGCTGTCGTAGATGACGCCAGAGCCGACGCCGGTCTCGGGGATGACGCCGAGGTCACCGGCGTTCGAGCTGCCGGTCACGGTGATGCGCACGACCGCGGGGCTGACCTTCGCCGCGACCGCGATGGTCGCCGACGACTCGTCGATCGTGACGGGCTGGGTGGTGCCGACGCTCTGTCCCGTGGCGACCGAGGCGGCCGGGGCCGGCTGGTCGAAGGCGCCGCTGGCATCGAGGGCCAGGACCGTGCCGCCCGAGGCGAGGACCGCGGACAGGAGGGCGGCCCCGAGGATCGGGCCCATCGAGTTCCGCTTCTGGACGACGGTCGGCGCGACCGGCGTCGCGGCGGCCGGGGCGGCCGGCTCGTACCAGCGCTCCGGCGTGGTCGGCGGGACCGCTTCGTACTCACGGATCCAGTCGGGCCGGCTCTCGGGCGCCGGGGAGTAGCGCCCGGCGTCCGGGACGGGAGTACGTTCGGTGGGATCGCCCGGCTCGGTGGGGTCGGGGCGAAGGTCGTCGGTCATGCGATCGTCTTCCTTGCAGGCTTCGGCCGGTGGCGGCCCTGGAGGTGATCGACCTCAGGGTGCAGGTTCCGGATTCACCTGCGGGCGTTCGGACGGTGAAGTTTCCGTCATGTTGCCCGAACTGTCCGTGGCGCCACCCTGGGCCGCCGAGGCGACGTCGGCCTGCTCGGCCGCTGGGGTGCCGGCGACGAGGCGCGGGTCGCGCGGCAACTCGACGACGAACCGTGAGCCCTCGCCGACGCGGCTCTCGACGACGATGTTGCCCCCGTGCATGTCGACGATCGAGCGGACGATCGCCAGGCCGAGCCCGCTGCCACTCCCGCGCGCCTCGTTGGCGCGTGATCCGCGATAGAAGCGCTCGAAGATGTGCGGGAGCTCGGCCGGATCGATCCCGACGCCCGTGTCGGCGACCTCGATCCGTGCGCCGTCGGCAGTCGGCGACAGGACGACGTGGACGGACCCGTCACGCGGCGTGAATTTGACTGCGTTGGCCACGAGATTCGCCACGACCTGGCCGATGCGTTGCGGGTCGTGCCGGATCCGCAGCGGGGTGGCGGGCACATCGATCGAGAGGCTGCACGCCCCGCTTGCGTGCCGCGGCTGAGGTCTGGTCGACCGCGGTCTCGACCGCCGCGCGCAGGTCGTCGGGGCGCAGATCGAGCAGGACCAGCCCTGAATCGAGCTTCGAGAGCTCCAGGAGGTTCTGGGCCAGCCAATCGAGTCGCTCGATCTGCTGCCCGCTCGACTCGAGGAACTCGGCGCGCAGGTCCGGGTCCTCTCCCGCGTGCTCCTTGAGCAGGTCGTTGAACGTGCGCAGGGCGGCGAGCGGCGTCCGCAGCTCGTGCGACACGTCGGCGAGGAAGTCCCGGCTCCGGTCACGATCGCGGCGGATGATCTCGACGCTCTCCTCGACCCGGTCGGCCATCGTGTTGAACTGGGCCCCCAGCTCGACGAGCTCCGATGACCCGGAGCGCATCTGCGCCTGCGGGACGCGTTGCGACAGGTCCCCTTCGGCGAGGGCCCGGGCCGTCTCGGTGAGCTGGCGGAGCGGGGTCGTGAACCGGCGAGCGAGCGCCGACGAGACGACCACGCTCAGGCCGAGCGCGAACAGCGCGACGGCGGCGAGAAGACCGGTGACGTTGGCGATCGCCGTCGCCCGGTACGTGTAGGGGTTCGACAGGCTGATGCGGACCACGTACGGCGAGAAGATGTCCCCGCCGCTGTATTCGGTCGGGCCGACGGAGATGTCCGCGCGGGTCTGGCCGGGCTTCGGCGAGGTCCGGTTGGCGACCTGGAACATGCCGTTGGTGGCGGGGACGAAGGCGACGCCGTCGCTCACCTTGTGCCATTGGCCGAACTCGATCGTCACGTCCGCCTGGCCGAGCAGGTCGGCGAGCAGGTGCTCGTAGTAGGGCGACGACAGCGTGGCGGCCACGTCCGCATCGAGCGTGCCATCGAGGCCGACGACCGGCGAGTTCCCCGAAACCTGGTCGGCGATGTTCTTGACCGCCTGGCTGACGGTGTCGGAGCGGGCATCGAGGTCGGCCGCCTGCTGGCTGGCGAAGTAGTCGTCCAGCCGGTTGAGGACGATGACGAAGACGAGCAGCAGCGTGAGGGCGATGACGGCCACGAACGCCACGGTCAATCGACCCTGGAACGTCCGCGGCATCAGCCGGCGCAGCCGAGCGGGAAGCCGGGGACGCGTCACCCCGGTGGTCTCAGCGCTCGGCGAAGGCGTACCCGACACCTCGGACCGTCAGGACGAACGCCGGCATCGCCGGATCGTCCTCGATCTTGTCGCGCAGATGGCTGACGTGGACGTTGATGGTCTTCTCGTCCTGGTCGAGTGCCTCGTAGTCGCGGAGCAGCTCGAGCAGTTCGGATCGCGTGTAGACCCGGCCCGGTCGCGACGCCAGGTGGCGCAGGATCTCGAACTCGGTCGGGGTCAGGCTGATCCGCCGGGCGCCGCGCTGGACCCGCCGGCGCTCCAGGTCGATGACGAGGTCACGGTGCCGGATGACCCGGCCCCCGACGGCATCGGCGAGGTCGCCGTACGAGCGTCGGAGCAGGGCCTTGATCCGGCTCATCAGCTCGCGGAGGCCGAATGGTTTGGTCAGGTAGTCGTCCGCGCCGAGCTCGAGGCCGATGACCTTGTCGACCTCGTCGTCGCGGGCCGTGAGCACGAGGATCGGCATCTTGGCGCCGGCCGCACGCACCCGGCGCAGGACCTCGAAGCCGTCGATGCCCGGCAGGCGGACGTCCAGGACGACCAGGTCGGGGGCCTGATTGATCGCGAGATCGAGCCCTTCCTCGCCGGAGCGGGCGACCGCGACCTCGTAGCCCTCCTGCTGGAGCGCGTACTGGATCCCGCGAGCGACGGCGTGCTCGTCTTCGACGATGAGGATGGTGGCAGCCACGGCCGGATGCTACACCGCCCTCGTGGTAAGGTACGGCCCGCATCCCGGGCGCCTCGCCCGCCGAAGGCCGCGAGCCGCAGCCCACACCCAAGATCTTGAACCACGCAGAGGTCCGTCCCATGGCCACCGCCACCGCCACCGCCCGCCCGACGCTGGCCGCCGAGCATCGCGAGATCACCGGCAAGAAGGTCAGCACCCTCCGGCACGGCGGTCGCCTGCCCGCCGTCGTCTACGGGCGCGGCCTCGAGTCGGCGAGCGTCTCGATCGATACCCACGAATTCGAGCTGCTCCGCCGGCGCGTCGGCTCCAACGCCTTGATCGATCTGTCGATCGACGGCAGCAAGTCGCAGCCGGTCCTCATCCACGACGTCCAGATCCATCCGGTCAACCGCCGACCGCTCCACGTCGACCTGTTCCTGGTCCGGATGACCGAGGAGATCACGGTCGATGTGCCGCTCGTCGCAACGGGCGACGCGCCGGCCGTCACCGTCGGCGGCGGGACGCTCCTCCACCCGACCGAATCGGTCAAGGTCCGCGCCCTGCCCGATCACCTGCCGCAGTCCATCGAGTACAGCGTCGAGTCGCTCGTCGACTTCGATGCAACGGTGCACGTCCACGACCTGGTGATCCCCGAGGACGTGACGCTCGTGACCGACAGCGATGAGATCATCGCCAAGGTCCAGGCGCCGCGCATCGAGGTCGAGGAGGCCCCGGTCGTCGCCGAGGGCGAGGAGGGTGCCGAGGCCGCCGCCGAAGGCGAGGGTGGCGAGGCGGCGCCGGCCGAGTCGGGAGACGACGCCGAGGGCTGACCCTCAGCTCACCGATCGAGGCGGGGCGCCACCTTCGCGGCGGCCTCCGCCGAGGTCATCACCGGGATCACCTCGAAGTCCACGAGATCGCTCCAGTGAGCGATCCATTCGTCGACGAGCGTCCGGTCGGCCGCCTCCATCACCTGGAAGCAGCGAGACATCGGCTCGTCGACCCAGCTCGCGATGTAGGTCAGTCCGCCCGGGGCGAGGCGGCCGTGGTCCCGGAACCGGCGATAGACAGGCAGGGCGTCGCCGTCCCGGTAGTGCTCGACGATCATGAAGAGCATCCGTGCGTTTCCTCTGCTCAGCGCGAGCGGTGGCCGGTCGCGTAGACGATCGGCGCGCGGAACACGAGGTCGTCGGCCGGAAGGCGCATCAGCGCCTCGCGAAGCCGGGCGAGGAACCGCCGGCGCTCGGACCGGGCCATGTCCTCGAACAGCGAGACCTCGTCGAACTCCGTCAGGAAGGCGAGATAGCCGTCGGGCGTGAACGCGTACTCGAGGATCGCGCCGTCGGCCCGGACGTCACGGAAGCCCGCGCGCCGCAGTTCGTTGGCCGCGGTCGAGACCGACGGCACGTCGCCCGATCGGTCATCACCCACCTCGTCCTCGAAGCCGAACTCGTCGAGCAATCCGTCGAAGACCTTGTCGGGGGCGAAGGACCCGCGGTCGGCCACCCACGTGACGTACGCGAGCGTCCCACCGGGTCGCAGGGTCCGACGGATGTCACGGAGGGCGGCGGCCCGGCTCGGCACGAGCTGCAGGACGAACGAGGAGATCGCCAGGTCGACACTGGCATCCGCCAGCGGGAGCTCGGCGGCGAACCCGACCTCCAGGCTCAGCCGCGAACGAGCGTCTCGGTCCAGCCGCTCGTCGGCAAGCCGCGACGCGCTCGCGACCATCTCACGCGACGCGTCGATCGCGCTGACCCGGGCCTCGGGCCAGCGCGCGACCGCGGCGATGGCAAGCGTGCCGGTCCCGGTCCCGATATCGACGAGGTCATGGGCACCCGCGGCCACCACCGGGTCCACATGGTCGAGCAGCGCCAGCGCGCTGGGGGCCAGGACCGGAGCCCACCAGCGCTCATAGCCCTCGGCGATACGGTCGTAGCGCTCGGCCTGCTCGGTCATCTCGGGCGCATGGTGCCATGCGCCCGAGAGGTCGCGGGAGTCAGGCGCCCAGGTCGGTCGCAGCGGCCGGGCTGATCGGCGTGGCCGGCCCGCCGGGCGCGGCCGGCGGGGACGCGGGCGGGGCCGGCGGGGTCGACGTCGGGCGGCGGAGCACGCCGGTCCGGCGGAGGAACCACACCACGATCCCGCCCAGGATGCCGAGGACCACGAGGATCGGCAGCCAGACGATCAGGAACCAGATCCCGGCGCCGGCCAGGGTCTGGAGGATCTCCACGAGGCTCGCGGTCGCCTGGTCGACCTGGCTGGCCGGATCCCAGCCCTGTTGCGCGGCGACGGTCGCGACCACGGGGACCCGGTACGTGACGGCCAGCGTGGCGAGGTCGGCGCGGTTCGAGAGCTGGACCAGTTCGGCGGTGAGGACCTCGATCTGGCCGCGGACGTCGGTGAGCTGGCTCTCGACCTCGAGCACGTCCGAGACCTTGATGGCCTTGGCCGCGATCGCCTGGAGGGCGGCCTCGCTGGCCTGCAGGTTCTTGATCCGTGCCGCAAGGTCGACGATCTGGCCGGTGACCTCGACGGCCTGGGTCTGCTCGGTGACGATCTTCGTCGTCTGGCCGTCGAGCGTCCGGAGCGCGGCCAGGGCATCCTCCCAGCGGTCGACCGGGATGCGATACGTGATGACCGCGACGGGCGTGTCGCCGTCGCTGGACGTGTCGGACGCGCCGACGTAGCCGCCCATGCCGCGGATGACGGTGCGCGCGGCCGCGACCGCGGTCGGCACGTCCTTGACCTCGAGCTCCATCGTCCCGGTCCGGACGATGCGCGCGTCGTCGACGGCACCGACGGCGTCGCCGCCATTCGAGGTGGACCCGTCGCCGGACGCGGCGCTCGGCATCGCCGCAGCGGCACTGGCGGCGGGCATCGGGAACTCCGAATCGGAGCCGGAATAGGCGTCGCCTTGCGACTGCGCGCCCACGGGTCCACCGACCGTGGACAGGATCGCGCCGCCGGAGCTGCTGCTGCAGGCGGCGATGGCCGCCGCGACCGCGAGGATCAGGAGCACGAGCGCCGGTCGGCCGGCGCGCGGGGTTCGGAAGCTGGGCATCGTGATGGCCTCCGTGGCCTGGCTTGCCTCGTCGGACGGCGAGTGCCGTCGGCGGCAGGCCCCTGACGTGGACGCAGGCGGTGGGGTTCCCCGCCGTCTCGCCGCGGGTCGCGCCGACCGCCCTACACTCCTGCCATGGCCGATCTGCATCTGCCCTTCCAGCCGCCCGTGGAGCCCATGCTCGCCAAGGCCGTGGACGGCCTCCCCACCGACGAGGGCTGGCTCTTCGAGCCCAAGTGGGACGGCTTCCGCGCCCTGGTGTTCCGCGACGGCGACGAGGTGTACACGCAGTCGCGCGACCTCAAGCCGCTGGACCGCTACTTCCCGGAGCTCGCCGCCCCGTTGCGCGCCGCCCTCCCGGACCGCTGCGTCCTCGACGGCGAGATCGTCATCGCCCATGACGGCACCCTCGATTTCGAGGCCCTGCTGCTGCGGATCCACCCGGCCGATTCGCGGGTCCGGATGCTCGCCGAGCAGTCGCCCGCCAGCTACGTCGCGTGGGACCTGCTCGCCCTGGGCGACGAGGATCTCCGGGCGGTGCCACAGGCCGAGCGTCGCGTCCGGCTCGAGGCCGTCCTGGGGCGTGCGCGCCCGCCGGTCCACCTGACCCCGGCCACCCGCGATCGAGCCACCGCGGCCGACTGGTTCGACCGCTTCGAGGGTGCCGGCCTCGACGGGGTCGTCGCCAAGCGCCTCGACGCCGGCTACCAGCCCGGCAAGCGGGCGATGCTCAAGATCAAGCACCAGCGCACGGCCGACTGCGTCGTCGCCGGCTTCCGCTGGCACAAGAACGGTCCGGGTACCCACATCGGGTCGCTCCTGCTGGGGCTGTACGACGACGCCGGCAAGCTCAATCACGTGGGCATCACCTCGTCGTTCTCCTGGGATCGCCGCGCGACACTGGCCGAGGAGCTCGCGCCGCTCCGCACGGACGCCCTGGTCGACCACCCGTGGCGGGAATGGGCCGAGTGGGCGACCCAGGGCGACGCGGATGCCTCCGGCCAGCGGCTCCCCGGGGCGACCTCGCGCTGGAACCGCGGCAAGGACCTCTCGTGGGAGCCGCTGCGCGCCGAGCGGGTCGCCGAGGTCGCCTACGACCACCTCCAGGGCGACCGCTTCCGGCACGCGACCACGTTCAAGCGCTGGCGACCCGACAAGCGCCCGTCCGACTGCCGCTATGACCAGCTCGAGGAGACCGCGCCGTTCGAGCTGGGACGGATCTTCGGCGGAACGGACGACTGAGGACGCCGGGCCCGTCACGATCGCGGCGCGCCCGGGCCGCGGGGCTCACACCGGTGCGAGGTTCAGGCCATCGATGTTGATCGGCACGTCCTGCCCGACGTCGATGTAGGTCGACCGGTAGACACCGTGGAGCTGGATGGGATCGCTCGAGGCGTCCGGCTGGATGGCGAACGTCAGCTCGTAGGTGATGTCGACGGGCCGGCCGTCGGATTCGAGGTAGAGGTCGAGGGCATCCAGTGTCCCGGTCGTCGCGCTGCTCGGCAGCCATCCCAGCAGGTCGCCGGTCAGCTCGATCGGTGATGGCAAGGTCAGGTGCTGGAGGTAGCCGCCGTCGTGCAGCTCGTGGCCGGCGTATCGGATCGTCGACTGATCGAACACGTGGCTCAGCTGCGGCACGATCGCGGCCGCCGCGGTCGTCGACCCCGACCGCGTCCACGGCCCGTTCCCATCGCGCTGGTACGCGATGCCATCGAGGATCGCGACCTCCGTGACGGTCTGCGTGTCGCCATTGATGACCGTGACGGTCATGTGCAGGTCCTGGCCCGAGATCTCGCCGGAGGTCGTCTGCTGGATGCTCGCGCTCGCGGAGGAGATGTCGGCCGACTGCTCGAACCGGTAGGCGAGGTCGGGGCTGTCCATGATCTCGAGGAGGCGCGCCTCGAGACGCGCCGCCGGATCCTCGATCGATTCGAGCGACGCCGCGGGGGGCGAGGCGGACGGTGGCGCTGAGTCCGGGCGGCACGACGCCCGCGGACCCGGACGGGGCGCCACCGGCCGAGCAGGCGGCGAGCGCGCCGGCCACGGCGATGGCGACCGCGCAGATCCGGCCCGCCCGGGCGGCCGGCATCGGCCGTCGCGTCACCCCTCCTCCGCCGGGGCCTCGGTCGCGGCGGCGCGCTTCCGCGGCGCCCGTTCGAGCTGACCGGCACGATCGGGCCATTCGTAGCCCGCCCACGGGTCGTAGTCGACCTCGAGGGGTGCCTGGGCCGGCCGGTCGGCCTCCGGGACGTGGATCAGGTTCACGCGGACTCGATACCAGAGCGATGAGCGGCCGCGCATCCCGTCGACGAGGATGTCCGCCGGTTCGAGCGCGGCAGCGGCGTCCGGATGCCTGGCCTTCCAGCGCTCGAGGCCCTCGAGCGCCTCCGCCTTCTTGGCGGCCCGGGCGATCTCGATGACCGGGATCGTGCTCTTGCGTCGGCCCGTCGGCGTCGGCCGTGACCCGGCCCACTCGGTCGGCAGTCCCGCGTTCGGGTCGCCGGCCGCGACGGCCGCCGCACGTTCGGCGGCCACCTCGGGTGGCGGGCCGCCGTCCTCGCCCCGTCCGGGTTCGTACTCGGTCGGCGGACGACGCGCGCGCGACGGCTGGACCCGCGGCGGCTCACCGGCCTGCTTCGCGTAGTTCGGCGGCCATGGCGCGTCGCCCTGGCCCTCGGCCTCGTGCTGGCGCGACAGCTCGAGCAGCGCCTCCAGCGACCCCACCGCGTCGTCGATCCCGGCGCCCGGATCGCCGATCGCGGCGTACCTTGCCGGCACCGTGGCCAGGGTGAACGCCTCGGCTTCCACGGTCGGCACCTCGTCCCAGGCGAGCGGGGTGGAGACCCGGGCATCGGGCAGGGGCCGGACCGAGTACGCCGAGGCGACGGTCCGGTCCTTCGCGTTCTGGTTGTAGTCGAGGAACACCCCGTGGCGCTCCTCCTTCCACCATTTCGAGGTCGCCGCGTGGGGCGCGCGCCGCTCCACGTCACGGGCCAGGGCGAGGGCGGCCCGCCGCACCTCCGCGTACGTCCAGCGACGCTCGATGCGGACGTTGATGTGGATCCCGCGCGAGCCGGAGGTCTTCGGCCAGCCGACGAGCCCGACCGCCTCGAGCGCCTCGCGCGCCGCCAGCGCCACCTCGCGGATCTGCGACCACGGCACGCCCGGGACCGGGTCGAGGTCCACCCGCAGCTCGTCGGGGTGGTCGAGGTCGTCGGCCCGGACGGGATGCGGGTTCAGGTCGATGCAGCCGAGGTTGACGACCCAGGCGAGCCCCGCGACTTCGTCCACGACGATCTCGTCGGCGGTGCGGCCGGACGGGAACGTCAGCTCGGCCGTGCGCATCCAGTCCGGCCGGTTGTCCGGCGCGCGCTTCTGGAAGAAGGCCTCCCCGGCGGCCCCGTCGACGAATCGCTTGAGTGCCATCGGCCGGCCGGCGACCCCGCGCAGCGCGCCCTCGGCGACGGCCAGGTAGTACTGGACGACATCGAGCTTGGTGTAGCCGGTCTCCGGGAAGTAGACCTTGCCCGGGTTCGAGATGGCGACCTCGCGGCCGTTGATCCGGAGGATCTCCTTCGGCGTAGCCATCGTCGAACGATACCCCTCGACAGCCCGAGTGCACGGAACGATGATGGCCGCCGAGGATGGACCCCACGGGACGACGAAGCCGCCCGACGAGCCGAGGACCGACCTGTCGAAATGACGGGGTCCCGTTCGTCGTGATCGTGAGGGCCGCCATGCGCGGCCGAACCGCCATCGGAGGCACCCAGCGATGCGCTATCTCCTGCTGATCTACACGGCCGAAGCGACGGACGCGCCGCCGGAGGAGGTCATGAACGCGGAGCTCGAGGCGTATGACGCGTTCACCCGCGACCTCAAGTCGCGCGGCATCCTGCATGCCGGCGAGGCGCTCCATCCGACGACCGCCGCGACGACCGTGCGGGTCGAGGACGGGCGGGTCATCGCGACCGACGGACCGTTCGCCGAGACCAAGGAGGCGCTTGGCGGCTTCTACATGGTCGATGCGGCCGACCTCGACGAGGCGATCGCGCTCGCCGCTCGGATCCCAGCGGTGACCCACGGCTGCGTCGAGGTCCGCCCCATCTTCGAATTCGGGACGGAGATCGGTGCGCCGACGCCCGAGGCCGTCGCCGCGGACTGACGCGGACCATCGGTCGATCGCTTGACCAGCGCTGGGGCGACCCGTCAGGTCGTCGACCGCCTGTTCCGAGAGGAGTCGGGCCGTGCCGTCGCGACGCTCATCCGCGTCCTCGGTGACTTCGATCTGGCCGAGGAGGCCGTCCAGGAGGCGTTCGTCACCGCGCTGGAGACGTGGCCCGACCGCGGGATCCCCGACAACCCCGGGGCGTGGATCACGACGACGGCGCGCAACCGTGCCATCGACCGGCTGCGCCGCCAGCGCCGCTTCACCGACCGCCAGGCCGCGCTGGCCCGCGATGCCGCGTTCGAGGCCGACCGGCGGGAGGCCGCGATGATCGCGTCCGCCGAAGAACTGACCGACCCCATCCCCGACGACCAGCTGCGGCTGATCTTCACCTGCTGCCACCCCGCCCTGCCCATGGACGGGCGCGTGGCCCTCACGCTCCGCACGCTGGGCGGCCTGACGACGCCCGAGATCGCCCGGGCGTTCCTGGTCCCGGAGCCGACCCTGGCCCAGCGCCTGGTGCGGGCCAAGCGTAAGATCCGCGACGCGGGCATCCCCTACCGCGTGCCGCCCGCCGAACTGCTCCCCGAGCGGCTGGATGGCGTGCTGACCGTGCTCTACCTCGTCTTCAACGAGGGGTACGCGGCGACCTCCGGGGATGCCCTCGTCCGCCGGGAGCTGTGCGCCGAGGCGATCCGCCTCACCCGCGTCGTGGTCGAGCTCCTCCCCGATGCGCCCGAGGCGGCCGGGTTGCTGGCGTTGATGCTCCTGCACGACGCCCGCCGCGATGCCCGCGTCGGCGAGGCCGGCGAGTTGGTGCTCCTCGAGGCCCAGGACCGGACGCGCTGGGACGCCGATCGCATCGCCGAGGGCCGGCAGCTCCTCGAGCGTGCCCTCGCCTCCGGGGAGCCTGGGCCGTATCAGATCCAGGCCGCCATCGCCGCGCTCCACGACGAGGCGAGCGATCCCGCGGCGACGGACTGGGCCCAGATCGCCGGCCTTTACCAGGCGCTCCAGCGGATCGCTCCGTCGCCGGTCGTGGAGCTCAACCTCGCCGTCGCGGTGGCCATGGCCGATGGTCCCGCCATCGGGCTGGCGATGATGGACGGCCTGGTCGTCGACGGGCGGCTCGAGCGCTACCCATACCTGCATTCCGCGCGGGCGGACATGCTCCGGCGGCTCGGGCGCCGGTCCGAGGCGGCCGACGCCTATCGCCGCGCGCTGGGCCTGACCACGAACCGCCTCGAGCGCGACTTCCTCGAGCGACGTCTGGCCGAGGTATCGGCGAGCGGCACGACGCCGCCGCCGAACTGACCGAGCCAGTTCGCCCGCGATCGCCGCCGGGCCGGTGCGCGACCGCACCCCGTGGGTCCGGACGGCTCTGTCGTGGGCGGCAGCCGTCGGGTATGGTGCCCGCGCTGTGTCCGCTGGAGGCTCGACCTTGACCCACCGCCCAGCCGCCCGATGGTCGACCGCGCTGATCACGCTCGCGGTCATCCTGGCCTTCCCGACCGTCGTCGCGGCCGTCGTCGCGACGCCGACGAGCCTCGACATCATCACGAGCTCGATGGAACCGCAGCCGGTCGGGCGGACGGCGACCTTGACGGTCGGGGTGGAACCCTGGGAGACCGGGAACAGCGGAGCCGGCACCGTCACCTTCCTTCGGGTCGACGGTGCCGATGAGACGGAGCTCGGGACGGCGCCGGTCGTCCTGTCGCCGTACGTCATGCACCTGGCCGACGCATCGCTGGACCTCCCCGCCGACCTGCCCGCGGGCACCTACACGATCATCGCGCGTTACAGCGGCGATGCGACGTACGCCGCATCCGAATCGAGCCCGATCGTCCAGCACGTGGGGCCGCGCCCGACCCAGACCACGTTGACGCTCGGAACGTCGTTCGAAACGCCGGCGACGACCGTCCAGCGCGGCACCGACCTGAACGTGTCGTGGACCGTCCAGGACATCGGGCAATACATGGCGAACGAACTGCCGCCCGACGGGAACGTGTCGGTGAAGCTCGATGGGGTCGAGATCGCGACCGGGTCGTGGAGCTCGGGCATCACGATCGGCACGGGCGCGCTCACTCTCGGAACGCACATGGTCAAGGTCGACCACGGGGCGAGCACCGACTTCCAGGCCTCGTCGGCGTCCGCCTCCATCGAGGTCCTGGCCAACGGCGTCGACGCTTCGGGGTTCGCGATCGACCACACGACGTTCTATCCGGTGAAGGACGGCTACCGAGACTCCGTCACGTTGTCCGGGCAACGGAACGAGCCGATCGCCGTCAGCCTTCGCGTGTACGACGCGAACGGGCACCTGGTTCGGACGCTCAGCGTGGCGACCGGCGCCGGGCCGTATTCCGTGTCGTGGACGGGGCGATCGGCGGCGGGGACCCTCCAGCCTGCCGGCACGTACAAGCTGGTGCAGCGGCTGACCGACGGAGGCGGTGCCTCGTTGACCGTCACGAAGACCGTGACGCTCTCCCACAAGAAGCTGATCACGAAGACGAGCTATCTGACCAAGGACGGGGATGCGCTCGGCAAACGCCTGACGATCGGTTCGGGTCGCATCACGACCTCGAGCAGCGGGTACGTGAAGCTCTCGGTCCCGGCGGGACCTCAGGGCAGGCCGCCGGGGCGTGGACGTTCACCCTGCCAGCCGCGGTCCACTACACGTCGATCTGGTTCCAGGTGGACGCGAAGGCGCCGCTGGTCTCCGGTCCGAACGGGTTCGGACTCCATGACTTCACGATCTGCCCGCACTTCACGACGGACCTCGACCTGAGCTGCTACAGCCCGTGGACCGAGGTCGGGACCGGGTCCCGGTCGTGGCAGACCGTTCGAGGCTCGGCGACGACCAACGTGACGGGCCGGACAGCGCGAGGGGCCGTCTCGATGAACTACGCGACGGCCTACGTCTATCACGTCCGCATCAAGGTGACCTACCAGGTCCTGGGCTGATCGCGTCCAGGTCGACCCCGACGGCCCCGATCGCTGGTTGGGTCACCGGGTGGGTGAACGGGCGGCTGAGCGGGCGGCAGGACCGGGTTCCGTCGCCCGAGCGGCCAGCACCGGCACGATCTGACGGCCCCGATCGCTGGTTGGGTCACCCGGTGGGTGAACGGGCGGCTGAGCGGGCGGCAGGACCGGGTTCCGTCGCCCGAGCGGCCGGCACCGGCACGATCTGACGGCCCCGATCGCTGGTTGGGTCACCGGGTGGGTGAACGGGCGGCTGAGCGGGCGGCAGGACCGGGTTCCGTCGCCCGAGCGGCCAGCACCGGCACGATCTGGCGGCGCCGATCGCTGGTTGGGTCACCCGGTGGGTGAAGGTGGGGTCGAGCAGCCGAACAGACCACCACCGACAGATGGCGAACGCCCGGACCGTCCTCGTCGATTCCGGGCGTTCGAGCGCGCGAGGGTCCGGTTACGGCAGCCGGCCGAACCAGAAGGCCGACAGGCCGGCGGCAGCGACCACGAGCACGAGGGCGGCCCCGGCGAACGCGGCCGTGACCTCCTGGCTCTGCTCGGTGTAGCCGATGCGCGACTGCAGGTTGTCGTAGACGGCCTGCAGGTCGGTCGCGGTCGGGGCGTCGAAGGCGATGGCCCCGGTCGTCTCGGCGATCTTGGCCAGCGTCGCGCGGTCGGGCGGGACCTGGAGGGTCGTCGGCTGCCCGTTCTCATCGGGGACCTGGACCTCGCCCTGGTCGGTGCCCAGCGCGATCGTGTAGATCGGCACGTCCATCCCGGCGGCGCGGTCGGCCACCTGGAGCGGGTCCGCCTGGCCGGTGGTGCTGGCGCCGTCGGAGAGCAGGATCGAGGCCACGAGCGGCCCCCCGGACGGCTGGTCGACCGGCGCCTTGCCGGACGTGCCGGCGGACGGACTCGGGGCGGCGCTCGCGTTCGGGTCGGCGCTGGCGTTCGGCGCGGCGCTGGCGTTCGGGGCCGTTCCGGTCCCGCCGAGTCCGGCCGCCGCGTCGGCGTCCTGGATCGACTGGGCGATGTCGAGGACCCGGTTCAGGGCGTCGCCCATGGCCGTGCCGTTCTCGGGCTTGAGGCCCTCGATGGCGGTCTTGAGTGACTCACGATCCGTGGTCGGGGCGGCCACCGAGTGGACCTCGGTCGAGAACGACACGATGGCGACGCGGATCTGCGGCGGAAGCTGGTCGAGGAAGGACTCGGCGGCGGCCTTGGCGGCATCCAAGCGAGTCGGCGCGACATCGGTCGCGCGCATCGAGCCCGAGATGTCGACGGCAAGGATCACCGTCGCGTCCTCGCGCGGCACGGCGAGGACCATCGTCGGTCGGGCCAGCGCCAGGACGAGGGCCGCGACCGCGCCGAGGTACAGCGCCGCGGGGACGTGGCGCCGCCAGGCAGGCCGCTTCGGCGCGAGGTTGGCGAGCAGGTCCAGGTTCGTGAAGCGGACCGCGTAGCGCGACCGGCGTCGGTGGACCACGACGTACAACCCGGCGAGGATCGGCACGAGGATCAGGCCGATGAGGAGGAGCGGGGCGAGGAAGTTCATGCGAGCCGTCCTGTGGGGTCGAGGCTGCGCGCGAGCGCGTCCAGCCAGCTGCCTTGGGTGGTCAATCGGATGTGCCGGATGCCGAGCCGGCGGAACTCGGCGGCGACCGCGGCCCGGTCGGCCGCGGCGGCCTCGCCGAAGGCGTGCCGGAGTCGACGGTCGCCGGTGTCGACGCGTACGGTGCGGCCCGACTCGGGATCGATGAGCGTCAGCTCGCCGACGTCGACGAGCGCGTCCTCGCGCGGGTCCACGATCTCGATCGCGACCACGCCGTGACGGCCGGCGACCGCGGTGAGCGGCGCGCGCCAGTCGAGCGGGCCACGGAAGTCGGAGACGATCGCGACCAGGCCGGCCGTCGTCCGCGACGTGCCGACGGTGTGCAGGGCCCGCGCCAGAGACGCGCCGGCCGGCCCCTCGTCGGGGACGTCGATCGCGAGCGCCCGGAGCAGCCCGAGCATGCCGTTGCGGCCGGCAGCGGGCGGGAAGATCCGCTCGCGGCCGGAGCCGAACGTCACGACGCCCAGGCGGTCCGAGCGGCGGGACACGAAGCGCCCGATGACGAGCGATGCGCCCTCCGCGACGTCCGCCTTGCGGCGGTCGGCCGTGCCGAAGTGCATCGAGGCCGACGTATCGAGCAGGAGCCACGCGGTGAGCTGCCGGTCGGGCACGTCCTCGCGGACCTGCGGCACGAGGCTGCGCGCCGTGGCGTTCCAGTCGATCCGTCGGATGTCGTCGCCGGCTTCGTAGGGGCGGATCCGGTCGAGGTCCAGCCCGACCCCGAGGCCACGTCCGCGGTGGTCACCCGTCATCCGCCCGCCGACGCGGCGGGCGAGGGTGACCTCGAGCCGGCGGACGAGGTCGTCGGAGATCGGCCCGGGTCCCGGTCGAGCCGGGGTCCGCGGGACGCCACGGACCTGGGACAGGTCGGTCACGCCGTGGGCTCCACCGCGAACTCGAGGCGCGGCGACGGCACGAGCGAGACGACCTTGGCGATGACCGAGTCCGGCGTGATGCCGTCCGCGAGCGCCGCGTAGCTCATGACGAGGCGGTGGCGCAGGACGTCGGGGGCGAGCTCGGTGATGTCGGAGGGGAGCACGTAGCGCCGGCCACGCAGCATCGCGAGGGCTCGGGCGCCGTGGATGAGGTTGATCGAACCGCGCGGGCTCGCCCCGTACGAGACGTACGACTCGAGCTCCGGGGCGCCCCAGTACGTGAGCTTGCGCGTGGCCTCGACCAGCGCGACCGCGTAGCTGACCAGCCGCGGGTCCACGTAGACGTCGTCGAGACGGGCCTGCATCTTGAGCAGCCCTTCGGCGTCGAGGACCTCGCGAAGCGGCGCCGCCGGCCGAAGCGAGCGGGCGACGACCTGGGCCTCCTCGGCCGCGCTCGGATAGCCGAGCAGGATCTTGAGCATGAAGCGGTCGACCTGCGCCTCGGGGAGCGGATACGTCCCCTCGGCCTCGATCGGGTTCTCCGTCGCGAGGACGATGAACGGCGCCGGGACCGGGAACGTGTCGTGGCCGATCGTGACCTGGCGCTCCTGCATGACCTCGAGCAGGGCGCTCTGGACCTTGGCCGGCGCCCGGTTGATCTCGTCGGCGAGCAGGAAGTTGGCGAAGACCGGGCCGATCTCCGTCTCGAAGGTGCCGTGATCCGGGCGGTAGATGCGCGTCCCGACCAGGTCGGAGGGCATGAGGTCCGGGGTGAACTGGACCCGGCTGAACGTGCCGCCGACGACGTCGGCGAGGGTCTTGATCGTCAGGGTCTTGGCGAGCCCGGGGACGCCCTCGAGGAGGACATGACCGCCGGCGAAGAGGCCGACGAGGATGCGCTCGAGCATGGCGTCCTGGCCGACGATGATCCGCCGGACCTCGAAGAGGATGGCTTCGCCGATGGCGTGGGGATCGCCCGCGTCGGGCACCGCCCGCAGGTCACGCGGGGCGGTCGGGTCCGTGGAGGCGTTCGGGTCGCGCTGGGACTCGGTCGGGGGTGTCAGGGTCATGACGGCTCATCTCACGCTGGGTGGGGTGGGTCGGATGGCTCATGACCACCCGGGAGCTCCCACTATCGCGACCGTTCCTGAAGACACGGTGAGAGAGCCGGTTTGGAATCCTGAACCTTCGGGGGACGTTGCCGCCAGCGGTCAGGCGGTCAGCGCGGCCAGGATCGCGTCGATGTGCGCCTTCTCGGGCACCACGATGAGCGTGTTGACCATGCCGAACATGCCGTCGGCCGCTTCGGCGTGCGGCAGGATGTGGCAGTGGAAGGCCCAGACGCCGAGGGCCCGCGCCTCGACGAGGACGTCGTAGCGCTCGCCGGGGTTGACGCCCAGGGTGTCCACCGTGAACTCGGCGCTCCCCAGCGGCCATCCGTCCCGGGCGATCACCCGCATCGGCATCCCGTGGAGATGCCACGGGTGCATCATGATCCCCTCGTTCATGAACCGGATCCGGACGGTCTCCCCCTTCGCGGCGAGCACCGGGACGGTCGCCGGGAAGCCGTGGCCGTTGATCGTGAAGCCACCGAGCTCATCGTTCGAGATCCAGATGTACTCGCGGTCGTACTTCACGGGCTCGGGCTTCGGGTCGACGATGAACGCCCCCAGCAGACCACGCCCGACCTGGTCGGTCGCGTTGTGGTGCGAGTGGTACATCAGCGAACCGGCGTTCCTGGCCACGAAGTCGTAGGTGTACTGGGCGCCCGGCACGATCGGCTTCTGGGTCACGAACGGGACGCCGTCCTGGAAGAAGTCGTCGAACTCCACGCCGTGGAAGTGGACGCCGGTGGTCTCGGTGAGGTTGTTCGTGAAGACCGCCCGGACCTTGTCGCCCTCGTTGACCCGGATCGTCGGCCCCGGCCACTGGCCGTTGTAGCCGAGCGCCGCGACGGGCGGCAGCGCTTCGTCGATCTTCTGCTCGAATGCGTCGATCGTGAGGTCGAAGACCTTGACGTCGCCGTCCATGGTCGGCTTCAGGGGCGTCAGGAGGTCGGTGAGGACGAGCTGCGGCACCTGCATGAAGGCCGGCTTCATGTCGAGCTCCGGGTACCCGTCCTCGACGCCGAGGATGTCGGCGAGCTTGGCGACGACCGGCGCCGGATAGACGGCGGGCAAGGCCTTCACCAGGTTGCCCAGATACCGGCGGACCTTGCTGCGGGCGGCCACGTCGTGCGCGGACCAGCCGGGCGGGATGTCGGCGCTCGGGATCGCGGACGCCGCCGCCGACGGCGCCGCGCTCGGCTCCATCGAGTGCACGGCGCCGCTCGCACTCGCGGCAGGCGTCGCCGATGCGACCGCCGCCGCGCTCGCGCTGGCGGCGGCCGCGGCGGCGCTCGGCGCGGCCGTGGGGCCGTACGTCCAGGCGACCGGGGTGGCTGGGGCACACGCGGCGATGCTGGCCGCCACGAGGCCACCGCCGGCGAGGGCGGCGCCGCGCAGGAATCCGCGACGCGTCAGGGCGGGATCGAGTGGGGCCGCGGGGCCGAACGGATCGGCCGAGTCGGCCACGGCGAGGCCGTCGGTGGAGCGGCTTGGATCGGTCGGGGCGGGTGGATTCGTCATGCTGTCCATGATGCCGATGGTGCCGGTCGCTCGCGCGGCCGTGGACGTGACATACGGCCCGATTCGCCCGGGCCGACTGGCGCCTGTGGGCAGGTCCCGCCGGGTCAGGCGCTCGGGTCAGCCGCCGGCGGCGATCATCGAGACGATGACGTCGACGTCGTCGCTGCCCATGACCCCCTGGTACGCGGCACGGACGATCCCGTGGCCATCCACCACGAAGACCCAGGGCATCGACCGCGCGCCCCACGGCGCCCCGCCGATCCCCCACGCTGCGGCCGGGTCGGTGAGCGTGGGATCGACCAGGGAGCCGTCGAGCAACGGGGTGTCGGTCACGACCGAGTAGCGGTATGGCTCGAGGTGGATGAACGCGACGTCGGGCCATCGGTCGAGCAGGTACCGCGCCATGACGACCGCTCGGCCGCAGGCGGGCGAGACGCGGAACTTCGTGGAGTCGATCACGAGCACGAACGGCCGGCCGGCGGCGAGGGCATCGGTCGTCGACGTCGTCGAGAGCCGCAGGTCCGGGGCCGGATCGGTGGTGATCGGCCTTGGCCAGGCCGCCGACGTCCGTGAGCGTCGGGGTGTGCGCGGTCGGGGCCGGCGCCCCGATCGCCGCGGTCGTGCCGGGGTCGAGCGCGCGGACGTCGGCCGTGCCACTCGTCGTCGCGGTCGGCCAGCGTCGGCGGTGACCGTGAGGTGCCAGAGGCCGGGTGCCGGGATGGCCGGCGACGCGACGTACGAGACCGTGTCCTCGCCGGGCGGCTGGACCGGCACGGCCACGACCGGATCGCCGACCGGGGCGCCGTCGAGCGAGCGCAGCTGGACGACGGGTCGAAGCGAGGCGTCGTTCACGCGGTCGCCGGCCCGCGACAGGGTCAGGATGATCGGGCTCGGCGGGCCGGCCCACACCGAGGTCGAGACGACGACGACATCGAGGTCGCCCGCGCTCGCCGCCGCGCCGGCGCTCGGAACGGGCGTCGGCGCAGCGGTCGGTGCCACGGTCGGCGCGGCGGTCGGTGCCGGGCTGACGGGGCTCGCGGCGGACGGCGCCGGCGTCGACGTCGGCGCTGTCCCGGCCGCGACGTCCTTGAGGACCGCGGCCATCTGTTCGCGGGTCGTGCCGAACGGGAAGGTCGCGCGCACGGCCCCGGCCGCGTCGACCAGCCGGACCGTGGCGGTGTGCGACATCCCGTACCCGGTCGGATCGCCTTCGTCGACCTTCGCGTACTGCACGTCCCAGGCCTTCGCGGTCGTGGCGATCTCGGCCGGGGTCCCGGTCAATGCCATGAACCCGCCCGGAAGGTACTTCGCGTATTCGGTCAGCCAGGTGGTGGTGTCGCGCTCGGGGTCGATCGTGACGAACACGGCCCTGGCGCCGACATCGGTGGCCGCGAGCACCTCACCGATCGTGCCGATCGTCGCCGGGCAGACGTCGGGACAGTGGGTGTAGCCGAAGAACACGAAGGTCGGCGAGCCACGTAACGAGGCGAGCGAGAAGGGGCGGCCATCGGGGGAGGTGAGCTCGATCGGCGGTGCGGCGACCGGGTTCGGGTCGAGGAACGCCGCCGGATCGAGGCTCGCCGTACGGGTCGGCGGAAGCCGAGGCGGCGGTGCCGACCGCGGCCCCGCCGTCCGAGCCGCCGTCACCGGGCGCCGGCGAGACCGCGAGCGATGGATGCGACGAGCAGGGCGCCGCAGACGACGGCCAGGACCAGGACGAGCCAGAAGCCGCTGTCGAGGACCCGGGTCGCGTCCTCGTCGCCGGCCGGAGCGACGGTTCGCCGATCCATGTCAGGGCTGCCGGACCTCGGCAGTGACGTGCACGGTCCCAGCGTGTTCGAACACCAGGTCGACGTCGATCGCGCCGCCGATCTCGAGCCCCTTCGTCAGGCCGGTCACCATCAGGTGCATGCCGCCCGGCTCGAGCGCGACCGACTGACCCGCCGGGATGTCGATCTTGGCCACGGGCGCCATCCCGGTCATCCCGTTCATGTCCGTCGAGCTCTTGTGCATCTCGACGGACGTCGCGGTGGGACTCGACGCCGAGAGGAGTGTGTCCGCACTCGATCCGTCGTTGGCGATCGTCAGGTAGACGGCGGTCTCGGCGCCCGCCGACGCCGGCCGGGCCCAGGCGTCCGTCGTCGACACCGAGCCGCCGCCGCCGCCGGCGCAGCCGGCAAGCGCGAGCATCGTGACGAGCGCGATCAAGGGTCTCGAGACATGGTTCGACATGCCCCAACCCTAAGCCCGTTCGGGACCGGTCCGTAGGTCCGTTCGGCCCGTCGCGACGGGCCGACCCGTCCATTCAGGCGGTGGCGCGCCAGCTCGTGTAGCGCGGCGGCCACGCGTCCGCGTCCGGGCGAGAGCCGAGGATGGCGGTCGTCACGTCGAACTCGAACAGGCCGTAGCCGTCATCGGGCTCGAACGCCCAACGCGCCGCGACCGTGCGCCGGCGCGCCGGATCCTCGACGATCCAGGCCCGGCCGCGGATGGAGAACTCGTCCGGCTTGTCCAGGTCGAGATGCGCGTGCATCGCGTACCGGCCGTCCATCTCGAGGTCGCGACGCTTGGGTCCGCTCAGGATGAACGCGTAGAGCCGGCCGTCCACGATGTCGACGGTGATCGGGTGGATACGAGGCGGCTCGTCCGGGCGGACGGTCGCGAGGAAGACCTTGCCCGATGCACCGCCGCGGTACATCAGGCGGCGCCCCTCGACGGCGAGATCAGGAGCGGCCGCCTCGAAGGTCGACCAGCTCATCGGCCGAAGCCCTCGCGCGAGTCGACGCCGAAGCGCACCGCCAGGAGGTCGAAGATGACGAGGCCGATGACGGCCACGGGGATGAGCAGCAAGCCGGCCACGGTGGACTCCTTCCAGGTTCGATCGGCGGGTTCCGATCCGTTCGTCGAGTCACAGGATGCCCGCTCACCGGTCCTCTGTTAAGGTCCAGTTCGATGTCGATTTCGAGGACCAGTTCGTCGCCCGAACTGCTGCTCGCGCTGGACCGGGCGGCGCCGGAGCCGCTCCATCGGCAGCTCGAGCGGGGCCTCCGCGACGCCGTCCGGACGGGGCGACTCGCGCCGGGTGCGATCGTCCCATCGAGCCGTGCCCTGGCCGATCAGCTGGGCACCTCACGCGGGGTCGTCGTCGAAGCGTACGAGCAGCTCGTCGCCGAGGGGTACCTGTCGAGCCGGCCGGGCGGGATGACCCGCGTCGCCGGTCGCGGATCGCGACCATCACGATCGGTCGCCGCCGCCGCCGGGATCCCCATCGAGATCGACCTGCGCCCGGGTCGCCCCGACATCGCCATGTTCCCGAGGTCAGCCTGGTCGCGTTCCGTCCGCCGTGCGCTCATCGAAGCCCCCGGTGAGCGCCTCGGCTACCTCGACGGCCGCGGCGTGCCGGAGCTTCGGATGGCCCTGGCCGCCTACCTCGATCGCGTCCGGGGGACCTCGATCGACCCGGCCGACGTGGTCATCTCGAGCGGCTTCACGCAAGGCCTTCGTCTGGTCGTCGAGGTGCTCGGGCGTCGCGGGTCCGCCGTCGTGGCCATCGAGGACCCGGCCCACCTCACGTCTCGCCTGGTCATCGCCGCGGCCGGCGGGCGGATGGTGCCGATCCCCGTCGATGCGGACGGGATCCGCGTCGACCGGCTCGCCGCGGTCGAGGTGGACGCGGTCCTCGTGACACCCGCCCACCAGTACCCGACCGGCGCGGTCCTCTCGCCCGAACGGCGTGCCGCGCTCCTGGCATGGTCGGAACGCTCCGGCGCGCTCATCCTCGAGGATGACTACGACGCGGAGTACCGGTTCGACCGCGCCCCCGTCGGAGCGCTCCAGGGCCTCGCGCCAGATCGCGTCGTCTACATCGGATCGGCGAGCAAGACCCTGGCACCGGGCCTGCGCCTCGGCTGGCTGGCCGCGCCGACGTCGATCGCCGAGCAGCTCGCCGAGGGGAAGCTGCTCGTCGACTCGGGCTCCCCGGCCCTCGACCAGCTCGCCTTCGCCGACTTCCTGGCGCACGGCGAGCTCGACCGGCACCTTCGTCGCGTCCGGCCGACGTATCGGCGTCGCCGCGAAGCACTGCTCGCGGCCCTCGCCCATGACCTGCCCGAGGTGACGCCCGTCGGCACCTCCGCCGGGCTGCATGTCCTCGCCTGGCTGCCACCGACCGTGGACGAGACCGCCCTGGTCGCCGCGGCCCGGGCGGCCGGGATCGGCCTCGAGGGTCTGGCGGCGCCCGGCTCGACGGCCGGCTCGACGGCCGGCTCGCCGGCCGGCTGGCGTTGCGCTGCGGCCGGTCGCGGCGGCCTGATCCTCGGATACGGCGGGGCCGACGAGCGGGCCATCGGCCGCGCGGTCCGGCGATTGGCCGGCCTCGTCCCGCTGGCCGTCGCTGGACCGGCCTAGCGATCCTCTTCGGCGCGAGCCCCGCCGAGATCGGCGAGGGCCCGCCACACGCGCGGGGCCGTCATCGGGAGCTCGGCGAGGCGGACCCCGGTAGCCGCCCGGATCGCGTTGGCGATGGCCGCCGGACCGGGCACGATCGGGGCCTCGCCGACGCCCCTCGCCCCGAACGGACCCTCGGGTGCCGGGACCGCGACGATGTGCGTCTCGATCGCCGGGAGCATAGAGGCACGTGGAACGGCGTAGTCGAGGAACGACCCCGTGACGAGCTGTCCCTGGTCGTCGTGCACGAGGGCCTCGCACACGGCTCGGCCGATCGACTGCACGGCGGCACCCGCCATCTGGCCCTCGACGAGCGCCGGGTTCAGGGCGCGACCCACGTCCTGGACGACGACGTAGCCGAGGAGCTCGACGCGACCGGTCTCGACGTCGACGCGGACATGCGCCAGGTGTCCCGCGGCGCTGGGAGCACCGACGGTGTGCGCGGTGCTGGCCTGACCTTCGAGCGGCGGATGTCGGCTGAAGAAGTCATCGAAGCCGGACGCGAACTCGGCGATGGGGCGGCCCAGGTCCGGCGCACCCTTCGGTCGCACGATGCCATCGACGACCTCCAGGTCGTCGGCATCGATCTCGAGCTCGTCGGCGGCGACTCGGAGGAGGCGGTCGCGCGCGACCTCCGCCGCGGCCTGGACCGCCGGCCCGACGCCGTACGTGACCGCGCTCGCCGCGCTCCACGGCGAGCGTGGCGCGGCCGAGGTATCGGCCGTCACGACGGAGACCTCGTCAAACGGAACCCCGATGGTCTCGGCGGCGATCATCGCCAGTGTCGGTCGTCGCGCCGCTCAGATCGACCGAGCCGGTGATGACCGTGACCAGGCCGTCGGCCTCGATGCGGCAGACGGCGCTCGACGGCGCCTTGGACCCGTGCCACACGCCGATCGCGAGCCCGACGCCCTCGTCGCGTGGCAGCGCCTGCCGCCCCGCCCACAGCGGATGGGCGACGAGGACGTCGAGGCACTCGCGCGCCCCGTGCCGCGGCCAGGGCTCATCGTCGACGTCCGGCTCACCCTCGAGGACGAGGTTCCGCCGCCGCAAGTCGACCGGATCGATGGCGAGCTCCAGCGCGAGCTCGTCCAGGAGCGACTCGAGTGCGAAGACGCCCGATGGGCCCGTCGGCGCTCGATAGTTGCCGGTGGGAAAGCGGTTCGTCCGCAGCGCGACCGCGGTGACATCGAAGGCGCGCCAGCGGTACGGACCGCTGACCAAGACCGGCGCGAACCACTCCCACGAGTTCTCGGTATACGCCCCCGCGTCATAGGTCACGCGCGCCTCGAGCGCCGTGAGGGTCCCCTCGCTCAGCGCGCCGATGCGCAGGTCGACGGTCAGGCCCTGGGACGGGTTGGTGGCCGCGAAATCCTCTTGACGAGTCAGCACGAGCCGGACGGGTCGTCCGAGGGCCAGGGCCGCTCCTGCCACGAGCGGCTCGATGACCAACTGCTTCGAGCCGAAGCCGCCACCGATCGCGGCCGGGATCACCCGCACCTTCGATGTCGGCAGGCCGTAGATCGTCGCGAGCTCATCGCGCGTGAAGAACGTCGCCTGCGTGCCCGTGAGGACGTTCAGCGTGCCGTCCGGATTCGACCCAGGCCGTCGCCGCGTGGGGCTCGAGATATGCCTGGTACGCCCATGGCGAGGTGAACCGGCCTCGAACGATGACGTCGCTCCGCTCGAGTTCCGCCGCCGCGTCGCCGCGCGTCGAACGATCTTCGCTGTAGACATTCGAGTCCGCGCCGACGCGGTAGATCGCGGGAGGATCCGGACGGGCGGCTGCCAGGGGATCGACGGCCGCCGGCAGCGGCTCCGCGTCGACCTGCACGAGGGCGAGCGCGTCGGCCGCGATCGACTCGGTCTCGGCCACGACCAATGCCACAGGCTGCCCGGCGAACACGGCCTCATCGCGCGCGATCGGCGCATACCGGCGGGCCTCGCCGCTCCCGACGATGGGCAGGTCGTCCGCGCGCAGCACCGCGATGACCCCGGGCAGCGCCAGCGCGGCGGACGCATCGATCCCTCGGATCGCGGCGTGGGCGTAGAGGCTCGGGACGATCCGCGCGTGGGCGAGTCGCAGCATCGGGACGTCGGCGGCGTACCGCGTCGCACCCGTGGCCTTGGCGCGGCCGTCGATCCGCGGCATGCGCGAGCCGATCACGTCGAACTCGTCGGTCGCGGCCCGCCGTGTCGTGCGAGACCCAGCCATCGACGAGGAGCATACGGCCATGCGGTGGCCGGTTCGTGGCGATGCCGCGGCGTCGCTTGACAACCCCGGGCGTCGATGTCACTATGCCGATAGGTTAATTAACCGTAGGGTGAAATGAACGGACCGACCGACGCTCTCGACACGACCTTCGCGGCCCTCGCCGATCCGACCCGGCGGGCCATCCTCGCCCGGCTCGCGACCGGCGACGCCACGGTCACCGAACTGTCCGCCCCGTTCGACATCAGCGCGCCGGCCATCACGAAGCACCTCAAGGTGCTGCGCCGGGCCGGCTTGATCGAACAGGGCCGGCAGGCCCAGTGGCGGCCATGCCATCTCAAGCCGGAGCGGCTCCGCGATGTCGCCGAGTGGGTCGGCCAGTACCGGGCCCATTGGGAAGGCACGTTCGACCATCTCGACGACTACCTCCGGACGCTCCAGGCGTCCGACGCCCCGGAGCGCGCCGACGACGGCGCCGCCTCATAGCCGACCACAGGAGGAACCCGGCCATGGCCATCCAGCAGCTCGGCAACGATCGGACCACGGTCTATGCCGATGGGCTCGATCTCGTGTTCGAGCGGGTCTTCGACGCCCCGCGTGACCTGGTGTGGACGGTGATCACGGACCCGGATCGGATCACCCACTGGTGGGGTCCGCGCGGCTACACGACCACCGTGGAGGCGATGGACCTCCGACCCGGCGGGCGCTGGCGGTACATCGCCCATACGACCGGCGGCGAGGACGTTCCGTTCGGCGGCGAATACGTCGAGGTCGACCCACCGGCCCGGATCGTCCGCACGTTCGGCGTCGACCTGCCCGGGTTCGGCGAGCCCGGCCTCGAGACGATGACGCTCGAGGCCCTGGCCGGAGGCCGCACGAAGCTCACCGAGCGGAGCCACTTCCGGACCGCCGAGGAGCTCGAGGAGCAGATCAAGGTCGGGATGATCGCCGGCGCGCTCGACACCTACGACCGCCTGGCCGAGGAGATCGCCAAGGGCTAACGCTGGGGCGGTCCGGCTGGTGCGGTCTCGTCCGGGTCGGCGACGGCGAAGGTCTGAAGCGACGACCAGCGGACGAGGTCGGCGGTCGCGAGCCGGCGGAAGCCGGCCGCCTCGAGCGTGGCTCGGACCTCGTCGGGATCTGTCGCGTGCCCGCCGGTCAGGCGCGTGAACCAGCTCGGCCGGCCCTCGAGGATCGCGACCCGGCCGGCTGGCCGGAGGGAGGGCCGAACAAGCTCGAAGTAGCTCGCCTGATCCGAGAGGTGGTGGAAGCTCGACGAGAGGAAGACGAGGTCGACCGGCTCCGGGATCGCCGGATCACGGGTGGCGGCCTCGACCGGACGGACGTTGCTCAGGCCTCGCTGGGCCGCGCGTCGGGCGACCTCCACGCGCAAGTCGTCGTCGGTATCGATGGCGTACACCACACCGTCAGGCGCCACGATCGCCGCGAACCTGAAGGCGAAGTCACCGAACCCGGACCCGATGTCGGCGACGGACATGCCGGGCCGCAGCGCGAGCCAATCGACCACGCGGGCGCCGTCGCCACCACCTCCGACACCGCCGTAGGCGATCCGCTTGATGGCGAGGCGGATCGGGCGCGGGAATCGCATGGTCACATCATGGCCGAGAGCGGACCTAGGCAGACCGGCCTTCCGTCCGGCCGGGCGGAAACAAGACGTTCACAATAGGGCCGCATCCTCACTCCCCGGCCATCGACGGGGCGCTGGTGATCGCCGGACCGTGAGCGAGATGAGCCGGTTCCCGGCGTCAGGAGCGAGATGAGCATGCCGCGAGGATCTGGATCGACGACGGCCGGACCGGACGACGCCGAGCGTCGACGGCTGGCCGAGGCCCGTGATGACGGCGTGCCCTGGCGACGCTGGGGGCCGTACCTGTCCGAGCGACAGTGGGGCACGGTTCGCGAGGACTACAGCGATGATGGCGATGCCTGGGCGTACTTCAGCCACGACCAGGCCCGTTCGCGCGCCTACCACTGGGGCGAGGACGGGATCGCCGGGTACTCCGACGAGCAGCAGATCCTCTGCTTCGCCCTCGCGCTCTGGAATGGGCGCGATCCGATCCTCAAGGAGCGGATGTTCGGCCTGACGAACAAGGAAGGCAACCACGGCGAGGACGTCAAGGAGTACTACTTCTACCTCGACGCGACGCCGACCAACTCGTACCTCCGCCTCCTCTACAAGTACCCGCAGGCGGCCTACCCATACGACGACCTCGTGTCGACGAACCGTGGGCGGAGCCGGACGGATCTCGAATACGAGTTGCTCGACACCGGCGTGTTCGACGCGGACCGCTACTTCGACGTCGTCGTCGAGTACGCCAAGGCGAACCCGACCGACACCGCGATCCGGATCACGGTCACGAACCGCGGCCCGGAACCCGCCAAGATCCACCTGCTGCCGACGCTCTGGTTCCGCAACACCTGGTCGTGGGGCGGCGAGGAGCCGCGGCCCGAGATGCGCGGCAGCCTGGTCGACGGGACCGAAACGATCGACGCCTCGCACGCCGGACTCGGCGAGTACCGGCTGACGTGCCACGGCGCGGCCGCCTTGCTGTTCACCGAGAACGAGACGAACACCGAACGGCTCGCGGGCGCTCCCAACCGGACGCCGTACGTCAAGGATGGGATCGGGGCGTACCTCGTCAACGGTCGGCGTGGCGCCGTCAATCGCAAGCGGGTCGGCACCAAAGCCGCGGCCCACTACGAGCTGACGGTCGCGCCCGGCGCCTCCGAGGCCATCCGCCTGTGGCTGGGTGAGCCGGGCTCGCGGCCCAGCCCGTCGACCGGCGACATCGACGCGCTCGTCGACCTGCGCCGCCGAGAAGCCGACGACTTCTACGCCACCGTCATCCCCGCGTCACTCGACGCGGACGAGGGCAACGTGATGCGCCAGGCGCTCGCCGGGATGCTCTGGTCCAAGCAGACGTACCACTACGACGTGTACCGCTGGCTCGGCGAACGCGGGATGGATCACTTCACCGCGGCGTCACCGGAGGGCCGCAATCACCACTGGCAACACATGATCAACGCCGACGTCATCTCGATGCCCGACAAGTGGGAGTACCCCTGGTTCGCGGCCTGGGACCTGGCCTTCCATGTCATCGCCCTCACGCTCGTCGACGAGGACTTCGCCAAGGGTCAGATCGAGATGATCCTGCGCTCGGAGTACCTGCACCCGAACGGCCAGGTCCCCGCGTACGAATGGAACTTCGGGGACGTGAACCCGCCGGTCCACGCCTGGGCGACGATCTTCACCTATCGACTCGAGCAGGCCGCGCGGGGCGAAGGCGACCTCGAATGGCTCGAGCGCGTGTTCCACAAGCTGCTGCTCAATTTCACCTGGTGGGTGAATCGCAAGGACCAGTCCGGGAACAACCTCTTCGAGGGTGGGTTCCTGGGACTCGACAATATCGGGGTCTTCGACCGAAGCGCCCCGCTGCCGACCGGCGGCTACCTCGAGCAGGCCGACGGCACGGCCTGGATGGCGCTGTTCTGCCAGAACATGCTCGAGATCGCCGCCGAGCTCGCCATGCATCGGCCGGCCTACAAGCCGTTGGCCGAGAAGTTCGTGGAGCACTTCCTGTTGATCTCGACCTCGATGATGCACGGCGGCGGGGACGCCGGGATGTGGGACGAGGAGGACGGCTTCTTCTACGACGTCCTGCGCACCCCGGACGGGGCCTCGGAACGCCTGAAGGTTCGCTCCATGGTGGGCCTCCTGCCGCTCTGTGCGGTGACCTCGTTCGACGGCGAGCTCCTGCGCCGCTACCCGGACCTCGGTGAGCGGATCCGGCGGCTCCTCCTGTCACGGCCGGAGCTGCGCGCCTTCATCCACGATCCCATGCTCGCCGGGGAGGGCGGCCGTCGACTCGCATCCATCCTCGACGAGACGAAGCTGCGTCGGGTCCTCGCGATCGATGCTCGACGAGTCGGAGTTCCTGAGCGCGCACGGGATCCGATCGCTGTCCCGCTATCACCTCGATCACCCGTACGTCTTCCGGGTCGGCGACGAGGAATACCGGGTGACCTACCTGCCGGCGGAGTCGGACAGCGGGATGTTCGGCGGCAACTCGAACTGGCGTGGTCCGATCTGGATGCCGGTCAACGCCCTGATCATCCGGGCCCTGCTCCAGTACTACGCGTTCTACGGCGACGCCTTCACCGTCGAATGCCCCACCGGGTCAGGCCGGCAGATGACGCTCTACGAGGTCGCCCACGAGATCGAACGTCGCCTTGCGTCGATCTTCCTTCGCGATGCGGAAGGGCATCGGCCCGTCTACGGCGGGATGTCGACCTTCCAGGACGACCCGGACTGGCGCGACAACATCCTGTTCCACGAGTACTTCCATGGCGACGATGGGGCCGGCCTCGGCGCCAGCCACCAGACCGGCTGGACCGGGGTCATCGCGCGTGCCATGCACCTCTTCGCCACCACATCTCCCGAGCAGGTCGTCGAGCTCCTCGAGACCCGCACGCCCGTCGAGGTGTGAGATGGGCACGCCTCGCTATCCCTCCCTCTACGAGATCAATACCCGCGTCTGGCTGACCGATCACGCGCGATCGCTCGGCCGGCCGGCCACGCTCGACGATGTGACGGACGCGGAGCTCGACGACGTCGCGGCGATGGGTTTCGACTGGGTCTGGCTGCTGAGCGTGTGGCACACCGGGAGCGCCAGCCGAGCCGTCTCCCGCACCGATCCCGGGTTGCGGCAGGACTTCGAGGCGACGCTCCCGGACCTGCGGGAGTCGGACATCGCGGGCTCGGGCTTCGCGATCACCGGCTACACCGTCGATCCCCATCTGGGCGGCGACGTCGCGCTCGCCCGGTTGCGCGACCGCCTGCATGCGCGCGGGCTTCGGCTGATGCTCGACTTCGTCCCGAACCACATGGCCCTGGATCACCCATGGGTCCAAGACCACGACGAGTACTTCGTCCATGGGACCGAGCTCCAGGAGATGGAGTCCCCGCGGAACTACACCTGGGTGAGGCGCCAGCGCGGCGACGTCCTCCTGGCGCACGGCCGCGATCCGTACTTCCCGGGCTGGACCGACACGTTGCAGCTGGATTATGCGAACCCGGCCACCCATGAAGCCATGGCGGCGGAACTGCTCTCGGTCGCCGCGCGTTGCGACGGCGTCCGCTGCGACATGGCGATGCTCGTCCTCCCCGACATCTTCGAGCGGACCTGGGGACGCCGCCCCACCACCTCGTTCTGGCCCGATGCCATCGGGCGCGTCCGGCGGCAGTCGCCGGAGTTCACCTTCATGGCCGAGGTCTACTGGGACCTCGAGTGGACCATCATGGAGCAGGGCTTCGACTACGCCTACGACAAGCGCCTCTACGACCGCCTGCGTGCCGGTCCGGGTCGTCCGGTCCGCGACCACCTCCGGGCGGGGCTCGACTACCAGTCGAAGCTGGCGCGATTCCTCGAGAACCACGACGAGCCGCGGGCCGCGGCTACCTTCCCGCCCGGCCGCGATGAAGCGGTCGGGATCGTCACGTACCTCACGCCCGGCCTGCGGTTCTTCCACCAGGGACAGTTCGAGGGGCGCAAGGTCCACGTGTCCCCCCACCTGGTCCGAGCGCCAGACGAGCCGCTGGACGAGACGCTGCTCGCTCACTACAAGGCCTTGCTCGCGGTGCTTCGCGAGCCGGCGCTGCGCGACGGCGATTGGCATCTGCTCGAGTGCCGGCCGGCATGGGATGGCAACCCGACGTGGGACGACGTCGTCGCCTGGGAGTGGCGCGGTCACGACGGCCGCCGGTTCGTGATCGCCGTCAACCTCGGGCCGACCCAGGGGCAGTGCTACGTGTCGTTCCCGGTCGATGGCCTCGACACCTCGCCGATCCGCCTGGTCGATCGGATGTCCGGCACGACCTACGAGCGGGAGGTGGATGACCTCACGGCCCACGGCCTGTATCTCGATCTGCCCAGCGCCGGGTACGACGTCTTCGAGGTCGCGTCGGTGCCGATCACCGGTCGATCGAACGGGACGACGGCCGCGCCACCCCGGAAGCCGCGAGCCGCACGACGCGCGAGTCCGGCCGTGGCCTAGGCGCCCGCCGACGCACCTCCCCGGGGCGAGAGGCCAGACCGCGAAGCGTTCATCTGGCTCTCACCCTCGCCGGACACGCTCGTCGGATGGCCAGCAGCACCACGGCGATCGCACCGGTGGCGGACCCGTCATCTCGTCGTCGCCGGGAGCCGAGATGGGCGGGGACGCAGGCACCGCTCGCCATCTCGCTCGCCCGGGTCGCCTCGCGCCTCTCGGCGATCCCCAATCACCGTGGGACGGCCTTCCCGGGCAAGGCGGCCGAGCGAGTGTGGCCGGGCGCGCTGGCGGCGCTGGCGCGGCAACTCGACGCCGTGGTCGTCGTCATCGGGACCAACGGCAAGACCACGACCGCCGGCCTGATCGCCGAGATCCTCGGTCAGGACGATCCCCCACCGATCGCGAACCGCTCGGGATCGAACATGCGCCAGGGGATCACGACGTCGCTGATCCGGGCCTCGGATCTCCGGGGCAGACTGCGCCACGGCCCGGGCGGGCCGCCGAAGGCCGTCTTCGAGGTGGATGAGGCCGCGCTCGGCCAGATCCTCCCGAACCTCGGTCGCTCGGTCATCGTCGCCACGAACCTGTTCCGCGACCAGCTGGATCGGTACGGGGAAGCCGACGCGATCGTCGATCGCTGGACCGCTGCGTTTGCCACCGCGGCGGATGGCAGCGTCCTGGTCTACTGCGCCGATGACCCACGCCTCGCCATGCTTGCTGACGCATCGCCGTTGCCATCGCGGTCGTTCGGGCTCGGCGGGCGACCCCCGGATCGGGAGCAGCGGCCGAGCGCGACCGACGTGACCGCCGACCCGATCGCCTGCCCGGCCTGCGGCCGCCAACTGACCTATGCGTGGCGCAGCGTCGGCCACCTCGGTTCGTACGCCTGCCCGGAGGGGCACGTCCGCCGCTCCGCTCCGCACCTCTCGATCGAGCCGGCGCACGCGCCGGCGCAGCCGACGACCGAACCCTGGGCCGTCGCCAGCTCGCCGGTCACCCTCGATGTGGGCGGGCCCGGCGGACGGGTGGTCGCGCGACCCGCTCTGGCCGGCTTGGCCAATGCGTACAACGTGGCCGCCGCGATGGCCGCCGGGATGGTCCTCGGACGGGATGTCGAGCAGGCGGCGGCCTCGATCGAGGGGTACGCCGGGCCGTTCGGGCGGATGGAATGGATCGAGATCCGCGGCCGCCATGTCGCGATCGTCCTGATCAAGAACACGGTCAGCCTCGCGGAGACCGTCGGGCTCGGCCCGTTCCTGGGAGCCGATGTGGTGCTCCTCGGCCTCAACGATGCACCGGCCGATGGTCGCGATGTCTCCTGGATCTGGGACGGCCCGCTCGCGAGGCTCGTCGCGGACCGATCGGTCGTCCTGACCGGATCCCGGGCCGCGGATCTCGAACTGCGACTCCGCTACGACCTGGACGCGACGATCGCGCCGCCGCGCTCGATCGAACGCGGTGATCCCCTCGCGACGGCGCTCGACATGGCCGTCGACCGATCGCCCGTCGGGGGGATCGTGGTCGTCGCCGCCTCGTACACCGCGATGATGGGCCTTCGGGCGATCGCCCAGCGGCGCGGTCTCGCCTCGGCCGTCCCGCACTAGCCACTTGTCGACCTCTTCGTGACGGCCGGCCCCCGGCTGCGCATCGTCCACCTGTTCCCGGACGTCCTTCGCGTCTACGGCGATGGCGGCAATGTCATGACCCTGGTCAAACGGGCGGAGGCGCGGTCGATCACGACCAGTGTCGTCGAGATCCTCGTCGGCGCCCGGTCGATCCCGCCCGCGGACCTGGTCTTCATCGGCGGCGGACAGGATCGGGAGCAGGCAACCGTCGCCCGCGAGCTCGACCGGTTGGGCGATCGACTCATCGGGCTGGTCGGCGCGGGCACCGCCCTCCTGGCCGTGTGCGGGGGCTATCAGAACCTGGGCCGAAGCTATCGGACCGCGGCGGGTCTGGAACTCTCATGTCCCGGGCTCCTCCCGGTCGCGACCGATGCCTCCGCCAGCCCGGGCCGGCTCGTCGGGCCCATCCTCGGCACCCTCGACGAGCGTCTCCCCACCGGCGCCGGCTCGGACCGGGACGCGACGGTCGTCGGGTTCGAGAACCACGGCGGTCGCACGGTGCTCGAGGCCGGCGCGCGGGCCTTCGCGACGGTCGAGGTCGGCCACGGTAACAACGGCCGAGACGGTACCGAGGGCGTGCTGCTCCTGCCCGGCGAGGGCGGCCTCGACG
Source organism: uncultured Chloroflexia bacterium (assembly GCA_963817245.1). Taxonomy (GTDB): domain Bacteria; phylum Chloroflexota; class Limnocylindria; order Limnocylindrales; family CSP1-4; genus SPCO01. Next base: position 596,749 of record CAWFNQ010000002.1, on the reverse strand, counting down.
GCCTGCGCATCGGGACCTACCTGCATGGTCCCCTGCTGCCCCGCAACCCGCACGTCGCCGATGCCCTGATCGCGTCAGCCCTCGGCTCGCCCGGTCGTCCGTTCGAGCTCGCCCCGCTCGACGACCGCCTGGAATGGTCGACCCATCGGGCAGCGCGCGCGCGCGTCCGTCGATCGGCTCGGCGGGAGCGGCTGATCCCCGGCTGGGCGCACCGTGCTCTCGATCCGCTCAGGTCGCTCATCGGCTACTGACAGCCGAGGCGGCCCGGCCGGGAGCGCCCAGGACCGAAGGGCTGCGTCGGCGCGACGCGGCGTGCCAGACTGGTGGACGTGCGCGCCCTCATCTTCGACCTCGACGGCACGCTCGTCGATACTGTCTACGCCCACGTGCTGGCCCTGCAGCAGGCGCTTGCCGAGGCCGGCCTCGACGTCCCGGCCTGGCTGGTCCATCGCCGGATCGGGATGAGCGGGGGCATGTCCGCGAGGGCGCTGGCCCGAGAGATCGGGCGGACGCTGGAGCCCGAGGAGCAGGATCGGGTCCAGCGGCGACACGGTGAGATCTACGAGGGCCTCCTGCCCGACCGCCGGCCGTTGCCGGGGGCGCTCGAGCTGGTTCGCTGGCTGCGCGACGCGGGTGTGCCGTTCGGGATCGCCACGTCGGGCCGCCGCCCGGATATCGATCGGTCGCTCGCCGTGCTGGACCTGCCGCCCGACACGGTCGTCGTCAGTCGAGCCGACGTCATCCGGGCCAAGCCCGAGCCGGACCTCTTCCTCGCCTGCCAGGAGCGGATGGGCGTCCGCCGGGAGGACGTCTACGTCGTCGGCGACGCCGTGTGGGACCTGCTCGCCGCGCGGCGGGCGGGCATGCTCAGCGTCGGGCTCCTGAGCGGCGGATACGCCGTCGAGGAGCTGCTCCAGGCGGGAGCGTTCCGGGTCTATCGCGACCCCGGGGAGCTGCTCGGATCGCTCGATGAGCTGGGCATCCTGGGAGGAGAGCGGAGTTGAGGTACCGGGCCCTGGGAGCCAGTGGGCTCAAGGTGTCGCCGATCTGCCTCGGCACGATGCTGTTCGGGTCGCGCACCGATGAGGCGGAAGCCGGGCGCATCGTGGGCTCGGCGCGCGATGCCGGGATCAACTTCATCGACACTGCGGTCTCGTACGCCGGCGGCAGGGGCGAGACCATCGTCGGTGGACTGCTGGCCGCGGATCGGGACCGCTGGGTCATCGCCACCAAGGTCGGGTCACGGACGGGCGACGGTCCCACCGAGGACGGCACGAATCGCCGGCAGATCCAGGCGTCGATCGAGCAGAGTCTCCGCCGTCTCCGGACCGACCGCGTCGACCTGTACTACCTCCATCGTGACGACGAGACGACGCCGCTCCACGAGTCGCTGTTCACGGTCGGGGAGCTGATCCGCGCCGGCAAGGTGCTCTACCTGGGCCTGTCGAACTTCCGCGGCTGGCGTCTCGCCGAGGCCGTGGGGATCTGCCGTGAGCTCGGCATCCCCACGCCGATCGCGCTCCAGCCCTACTACCACGCCTTGAACCGACAGCCCGAGGTGGAGCTCCTCCCGGCGGCCGCGCACTTCGGCCTGGGCGTCGTGCCCTACAGTCCGCTCGCCCGCGGCATCCTGACCGGGAAGTACCGGCCCGGCGAGGCGGTCCCGCCGGACTCTCGCGCCGGACGAAATGACCCGGACGTGATGACCCGGGAGTGGCGCGACGAGTCGTTGCAGATCGCGCAGGAGCTGCGCGAGCGCGCCGAGAGCAAGGGGATGACGGCCGGTCAGTTCGCCTTGAACTGGCTGCTCGGGAACGGCCTCGTCTCAGCCGTCCTGGCCGGGCCGCGCACGTTCGAGCAGTGGACCGAGTACCTCGGCGCGCTGGACCACGACCTGGACGCCGACGATGTCGCGCTGGTGGACCGCCTGGTGCCGCCCGGCTACGCCTCGACCTACGGCTACCACGACCCGAACTACCCGGTGGTGGGGCGAGTGCCGCGGGACGCGGCACCCGGCGGGACCGAGGCCCCGTAGCGCCCTGCGGCTCTCCGTGACCGGCGACAGCTCGGGTCAGTCGTACGTGTCGACCTCGAACGACGAGAACCCGTGATCGACGTTGGTGTCGCCGACGAAGAAGTTGAACCCGACACCGGGACCGCCGGTCGTGAACCGATCGTCGGTGGCCGACAGGACCTCGACGCCGTTGATGTAGCTCCGGATCACGTTGCCGACGATCGTCGCCTCGACGATGTCGCCGTGCTTCACGCCGAACTCCGACCCGACCCGCCGCGCGAGCGACGTGAACTCGGCGATCTTCCCGTTCCACCGGACGATCTCGGCGTACGCCGCATCCGAGCTGGAGCAGCGCCAGAAGACCTCGTACCCGTCGCAGTAGTGGGCCGAGATCGAGCTGCGCAGCCTGATCTCGACCTCCTGGAAGTAGTCGTCGGTCGGGTTCCGGCTGTAGACCGTCGCACGCGCGGACTGGTTGCGCCCCCACGTCCCGGCGAGCACCGCCGCCGGATCGTCATAGTCGCCTTCCTGCGTGCCGGCCTCGGCGGCGGCTCCCCCGAACGCTTGCTCGGCCCGTCGCTCGGCTGAGTTCATCCGGCTCTTCTCGCCGTAGGCGACGCCGCCCCGCGTCAGGACGTCACACCAGTCGATCCCGTCGCGACGGCCGTTCAGCCACAGCCCGCCCTCGGAGATCGGCTCCTCGTCCTGCTCGAAGTCGGGTCGAATACGACCGGACGAGCTTCCCCTCGATGGGTCGCGTGTTCGTCATGGCGCTGACTGACCTCCTGGCGGCTCGGGTGAGAGCGGATCCTCGTAGCACCGGACGGACGTGAACTTGCCGTCTCGAACGGTCATGACGTTGAGGCCGCGGATGCGGAACCTCCGGCCCTCGTGATCGATCAGCACCGCGTAGACCTCGAGGGCGGATGCATCCGGAGACCCGGGGAACTCGCGGAGGATGGTCACCTCGAGGCCCGGGTAGTCGTGCGCGGACGCCTCGTAGAACCCCCGGATCTCGGCGTGCCCGCGAAGGAGGCCGCCCGCATCCTGGTAGGTGGCGTCCGGGTGGTAATGGGCCATGACAGCATCGATGTCTCGTCGGCACTCGGCCGCCCAGTACGACTCGGAGACCTCGCGTGGCGTGCGCATGGGGGTCGCTCCGTGGTTCGGTGGTGCCGCGGGCCGGCCGCCGGGGCGGCGTCCCCGTGCGAGCGTCCACGACGCTCGTCGCCGCGTTTGTGTTCGCGCACGCAGAACACAACGATTGTAGGATTCGGCCAGCTCGCGCGTCAAGGTCGCACTGGTTCCGGGAGGTTCGGGCCGATGACGGAGAACCACCTGGACGGCAAGGTCGCGATCGTGACCGGCGCGTCACGCGGGATCGGGCGCGCGATCGCCGAGCGCTTCGCCGCCGAGGGCGCCCGGGTCGTCGTCAACTCGGTCGCGGATCGCCGGCCGCGACGGCCGTCGTCGACGCGATCACCGGCCGCGGCGGCGAGGCGATCGCGATCCAGGCCGATGTCTCGAGCAAGGCCGACGTGGACGGGCTCGTCGCGGCCACGATGGCCCACTTCGGGCGGATCGACATCCTCGTCAACAACGCCGGGATCATGGTCACCAAGGGCGTCCTCGAGACGACCGAGGACGACTGGGATCGGACGATCGACGTCAACCTGAAGGGCCCCTACCTGTGCTCGAAGGCCGTCGCTCCGATCATGATCGCGCAGCAGGGCGGCACGATCATCAACATGTCGTCGAACTCGGGGCTGTACCACCCGTCGGCGATGCGCTTCACCGAGTACGTCGTCTCGAAGGCCGGCACTGAACGGGCTGACGAAGGCGATGGCCCTGGCCCTCGGCCCGTACATCACCGTCAACGCCATCTGCCCCGGCTGGATCCGCACCGACATGGTCGAGGTCATCGACCCGGCGATCCAGCAGCGCATCCTCGACGAGACGGCGCTGAAGCGCTGGGGCACGCCCGACGACATCGCCGCTGCGGCCGTCTTCCTCGCCTCGGCCGATGCCTCCTTCATCACCGGCGAGCTGCTGATCGTCGCCGGCGGGCGAGGGATGCACTAGCCGGCCCGGATCATCCGAGGTCCTACCCCGCGGACGCGCCGCACGGCGCCAGGTCGCCGGCCGACCCGCCCAGCGACGGATCGCACGCCGGCCACGATGTCCGCGACCTGCGGCACCGTCGCCTTCTCGAGTGCGAGATTGAACGGGACGACAGTGTTGATCCCGGCGACCCGCACGATCGGCGCGCGGAGGCTCTCGAACGCCTGCTCGGCGACCATCGCCGCGACGTCGCTCCCGACCCCACCGCGCTTGATCGCCTCCTGCGCGACCACCAGATGGCCGGTCCGCCGGACCGAGTCGAGGACGCAGGCGATGTCCATCGGGACGAGCGTGCGCAGGTCGATCACCTCGACCGAGATCCCGTCGGCGGCCAGCTCCTCGGCGGCCTGGAGGCTCTTGAGCACCATGTGCGACCAGGCGACGAGGGTCACGTCCGTCCCGGCCCGCTTGATCTCGGCCTGACCGAGCGGGATGACGTACGGCTCGTCCGGGACCTCGCCATCGGTCATGTAGAGCAGCTTGTGCTCGATGAAGATGACCGGGTCCTCGTCGCGGATCGCCGCCTTCAGCAACCCCTTCGCGTCCTGCGGCGTGGCCGGCATGACGACCTTCAGCCCGGGGATGTGGTAGCAGAGCGCCTCGAGGCTCTGTGAGTGCTGGCCGGCCAGCGAGTTGCCGGCGCCGCCCTGGGTCCGGATGACGAGCGGGACTCGACCCTCGCCGCCGGACATGAACCGGTACTTGGCGGCCTGGTTGACGACCTGGTCCATGGCCAGGAGCAGGAAGTCGATGAACAGCACCTCGACGACCGGCCGCTGCCCGGCGATCGCCGCGCCCACGCCGAGCCCGACGAACCCGGCCTCGCTCAACGGGGTGTCGATCACGCGGCCCGGCCCGAACTTGGCGATCAGGCCCTCCGTGACCTTGTACGAGCCACCCCGCTCGCCGATCCCCTCGCCGACGCAGAAGACGGACTCGGTCCCGCTCCATCTCCTCGATCGAGCGCGGCGCGCAGCGCTTCGCGGTACTTCATCTTGGCCATGGTCTCTCTCCTAGCCCGGGCCGCCCGACTGTCGCCGAGACCTCGGCGAGGAACGCCTCGACCGACGGGTTCGGGCTCGCGGTCGCGAACTCGACCGCCTCCTCGATGCAGCCGCTCGACGCGCTCGTCGATCGCGGCGATCGCCGCCTCCTCGACCCCGGCCTCGGCCAGCCGCTCCCGCAGCACGATCGAGCGGGTCGTGCGCCTTCCAACGCGCGAGCTCGTCGGCCGGCAGGTACAGGCCCGGGTCGTTGACGTGGTGGCCGCCCTGTCGGAAGGTCATGCACTCGACCAGCGACGGGCCCTCGCCGGCTCGCGCCCGGCGGACCGGCTCCTGCATCGCCTCGTGGACGAGCGCCGCATCGTTGCCGTCGACCGTGAGGCCGGGCATCCCGTAGCCCGCGGCGCGGACGAGAGGTGCTCGACGCGGGCGCTGTCGCGGATCGGGGTCGAGACCGCGTACTGGTTGTTCTCGAGCACGAAGATCACGGGCAGGTCCCAGATCGCTGCCAGGTTCATGGACTCGTGCCACATCCCGTTGGCCGAGGAGCCGTCGCTGCAGAACGCCAGCACGATCTCGGACCCGCCCCGCTGCTTGATCGCCAGCGCGGCACCGGTCGCGATCCCGAGGCCGCCGGCGACGACGCCGTTGGCGCCCAGGTTGCGGACCGACCGGCTTGCGACGTGCATCGAACCGCCGCGCCCGTGGCAGTAGCCGGTCTCCTTGCCGAAGAGCTCCGCCATCATCCGGCGCGGGTCATGACCCTTGGCGATCGCGTGGCCGTGACCGCGGTGGGTGCTGACGATGTAGTCGTCCGGCTCGATGGCGGCGATCGCCCCGACCGCGATCCCCTCCTCGCCGAGGTAGGGGTGGAGGTAGCCGCGGATGTTCCCGAGACGATACTGCTCGATCGCCCGCTGCTCGAAGCGCCGGATCGTCAACGCCGTCTCGTACATCTCCTGGAGCAGCTGCGGTCCGACCTCGCGCATGTTCGAGTCCTCTTCATGGCTCCGGGATCGCCGGACATCGCGTCTCACGCCCAGCAACACCGCCGAGATGAGGGTTTCTGTGGGATTGTGGCCACGGTCACGCCAATCATGCCGTGTTCAGAGCGGCTGTCAAGCAGTCATGTGGTATTCTGTGGGTTATCGGAGCCGGTCGGACGGGTTGCGCGACGCGATCGGTGGATCTCCTGATCGGAGTGAAGGCCGTGCGTCAGCAGATGCTCCCAGCCGACCGACTCCAGGTCATCGCCGATCTCGTCAGGAAGCGTGGCAGCGTGCGCGGCCGGGACCTTGTCGAAGCCTTGGGCGTCACCGACGAGACCATCCGCCGGGACCTCGCGCGGCTCGCAGAGCAGGGCTTGGTCCGCCGCGCCCACGGCGGCGCGGTCGCGCTCCGTCCGGGCGACGAGACCGACACGGCCTTCCGACTCCGCGAGCACGCCGACGAGAAAGTGGCGATCGGCCGACGTGCCGCGGAGCTCGTCTCGGACGGCAGCTCGATCATCCTCGACTCCGGGACGACCACCCTGTGTCTCGCCCGGGCGCTCCACGGCAAGCGCGACCTCGTCGTGGTGACGACGGCCGTCACGAATGCGATCGAACTCGTCGGCAACCCGGGGACGACGGTCATCATGACCGGCGGCGTCATCCGCCCCAACACGTTCGGGGCGAGCGGCCAGCTCGCCGCCGCCACCCTTCGCGACCTCCATGTCGACCAGGTCTTCCTCGCGATCCACAGCGTCTCGGTCGAGGGTGGCCTGACGTACCCGTTGCTCGAAGAGGTCGACGCGAAGCGCGCGATGATCGAGGCCGCGTCGAGGTCATCCTCCTCGCGGACCATTCGAAGTTCGGGCGAACGGCCCTCGTTCGTGTCGCGTCGATCACGGCGGTCCAGTGCATCATCACCACGCCGGGCATCGATGCGCGGGAGGCGGCCGCGATCCGCGACCTCGGGATCGACCTGATCATCGCGGAGCCGGAGATCGGGCTCGCCGACCTCGGGCGATCCGCCGACTGACGCGCCGGCCCCGCACAGCTCGTCTCGTCGTCAGAGAGCTGAGGAGGCCACGAGATGCCGATCGTCCCGACCCAGGAGATCCTCCAGCGCGCATTCCGCGAGCCGGTATGGCGTCGCGGCCATCAACATCGTCAACGACCTCACGCTCGAGGCGGTGCTCGCGGCGGCCGAGGAGCTGCGCGCGCCGCTGATCGTCCAGACCTCGGTCAAGACGGTCCAGATGGAAGGCGCCGACGTCCTCTACGCGATGTGGGTCGAGATGACCCGCCACATCACGGTCCCCGTCGCGCTCCACCTCGACCATTGTCCCGAGCGCGAGGTGATCTCGGACTGCCTCGCCAAGGGCTGGAATTCGGTCCTCTTCGACGCCTCGAAGCTCAGCGTCGAGGAGAACCGCCGGCAGTGCATCGAGGTCGTCGCCGAGGCGCAGACGCTACGGCGCCGCGGTCGAGGGTGAGATCGAGGGCATCAAGGGGGTCGAGGACGGCGTCGGCTCGGCCGAGGCCAGCACCGATCCAGTCGCTCGACATCGCGCTCGATTTCATCCGTACGACGGGGGTCGACTGCTTCGCGCCCGGCCATCGGCAACGCCCACGGCATGTACCGGACGACGCCGACCCTCGACAGCGAGCGAGTCAGCGACATCGTGGCGGCCGTTCCGATCCCCATCGCGCTCCACGGTGGCACCGGCATGACGCCGGAGCAATTCAGCGACCTCATCTCCCGTGGCTGCGCCAAGGTCAACATCTCGACGGCGCTGAAGATCCGGTTCATGCAGTCGGGCTATCGACTACATGTCGGCGCATCCGGGCGAGTACGACCCGCCGGCCCTCTTCCGCGCGCAGCGCGCCGCGGTCATCGAGATGGCCAAGCGACCACATCCGGATGTTCGGCAGCGCGGGCCAGGGCGTGGTGAGCACGCTGATCTTCGACTGTGACGGCGTCCTGGCCGACACCGAGCGATTCGGCCATCTGCCGGCGTTCAATGCCACCTTCGCCGAATTCGGCCTGCCGGTGAACTGGTCGGTCGAAGAATACGGTCGGCTGCTCCGGATCAGCGGCGGCAAGGAACGGATGGCCACGCTCCTGACGCCGGCGTTCGTCGCGGCCGCCGGGCTCCCGCCGACGCCGAGGGCAGGCGGCCGAGCTCGCCCAGTGGCACCCGCGCAAGACCGCCATCTACACGGAGATGGTCGCGGCCGGCCAGCTGCCGGCCCGGCCCGGCATCGCGCGGATCATCGCGGAGGCTCAGGACGCCGGCTGGATGCTGGCCGTCTGCTCGACGTCCGCCGAGCCATCCGTCCGGGCGATCCTCGATCATGTGGCGGGTCCCGACCGTGCGGCGCGCTTCGATCTCGTGCTCGCGGGCGATGTGGTCGCCCACAAGAAGCCGGCCCCCGACATCTACCTGCTCGCCCTCGAACGGCTGGGCGCCACGCCCGTTCCACGCCTTGTGATCGAGGACTCTCGAAATGGCCTGCTCGCAGCGGTCGGGGCGGGGCTGCGCTGCGTCGTGACCGTGAATGGGTACACCGAGGACGAGGACGCCAGCGAAGCCGTCATGGTCGTCACGTCGCTCGGCGATCCGGGCGGGGCGCTCACAGTCCGTCCTGGCCAACCGAAGTGCCGCAACCCCGGGCGACTGGGTCACCCTGCGCGACCTCGAGGCCTGCCTCGCAACGTAGTCGGATCCAAGGACATCGGGCGCGTCGACGCCCTGATGTTGTGGCTATCCTGCCGCGATGGCCACGGATCGCGCGCGAACGCACGCTCGCCCGCTCACCGATGTCGTGCCGGAGCTCGCGCGCCGATTCCTCACGGCGCCGCCGCCGCCATCGCGACTCCCGACGATGCGCGATCTCGCCCATGAGCACCGGTCCAGCCTCGCATCGATCCATGTCGCGATGGGCCGGCTCGAGGAGGCGGGCGCCATCAAGGTCGAGACGCGGGGGCGGCTGGGGGCCTTCATGGTCGAGCGCTCGGTCGGTCGCCTTTGGGCCACGGCCGAGAACGGTCCGTTGGTGATCAGCCTGCCGCTGGCATCGTCGCCCCGGTACGAGGGCCTGGCTACGGCGATCAAGCAGCTGCTCACGACGGCTGGCCTCGAGGTCTTCCTCATCTTCGTGCGCGGCTCGCGACAGCGTCTCCAGGCAGTCCGCGATGGCCGCTGCCACCTCACCGCGATGTCGAGCTTCGCGGCCTGACGAACTCTGCGGCCCGGAGGACGCCCTCGTCGTCGAGCTCGCCCCGGATTCGTACAACACCGGCCACCGGGTCTTCTACTCTCGGCCGCGAACCGGGATCCACACCCGCTGCGCGTGATCGTCGACCGGCATTCGGCGGATCAGCAGCTGCTGACCGCGCTCGAGTTCGACGGCGCGGACGTCACGCTGCTGCCGGCCATGCCGGCCCAGATCACTCGCCTGCTGGCCAACGGCCAGGCCGACGCGGCGGTCTGGACCGTCGACGAGATGGGCGTCGGTCGTCCGGACGGCATCCTCGATCGGCCGTTGAGCGCCGGCGTGCGGGCGCGGATCGGCGATAGGATGACCCGGGCAGTGCTCGTCGGACGCGCCGTCGACGCCGCCGTCATGCGTGCGGTGACGGCCTCGATCCAGAGCGATGCCGTCGCCCAGATCCAGCTCGACGTCATGGCCGGCCGGGTCGTCCCCGAGTACTGAACGCCGGTCGCCCGGCCGTCCCGTCGCGGCCCGAGGGTCGGACACCGCGTTCGTCATTGACATGGCGCCGTACCATCCGATTCGTCCCCGCTTGTTCTGTGTTCGCAAACGTTCAACACACAGGCTCGCGCTGACCACCACTCAGCAGGAGGAGGACGTCTGAGACGACCGCAGCGATCGCCCGACACCGCTGGACCGTCGTCGCTCGACGGTCGTGGTTCTTCGAGGGGAACGAGGAGGGAACGTGGACATGGCGAAGGAGTGGAGATGGTAAGCAACGAACCGGCGATGCCGACCGGGGCTGGTGCCAAGGTCACGACCGACCTCGAGACCGATGCGATCGGGCTGCTCGGGGCGACGATGCAGGCCATCACCCACATCGCGCCCGCCATCGCGGGGTTCTTCTTCACCGCATTCATCGTGTCCATGGCCGGGATCACGGCCCCGCTCGCCTACTTCTTCGGGTTCCTCATCGTGCTGATGCTCGGCAGCACGCTCGCCCAGCTCGCCAGGCACATGCCGTCGGCCGGCGGGTACTACACGTACGTCAGCCGTGGTCTGCATCCGCGCGCGGGCTTCCTGACGTCGTGGATGTACATCCTCTACTCCCCGCTCGTCGGCGGGCCGCTGGCCGGCTTCTTCGGCTTCATCGTCGCCGGGGAGCTGAAGTCGAACTGGGATATCGACGCGCCCTGGTTGTGGTGGGTCTGCGTGCTGGTCTTCTCGCTCCTGACCGCCTACCTCCAGTGGGAGGGCATCAAGATCTCGACGAACTTCGTCGTGGTCACCGGCGGTCTGGAGATGCTCATCGTCATGGGCCTCGCGATCTTCGGGTTCCTCAACCCGCCCGCCGGGACCGGCATCTCGCTCGACGTCTTCAATCCGTCGGCGATCCCGGCGGCTGGGCCCTTCTTGCTCGCGGTCGTCCTCACGGTCCAGGGCTTGACAGGCTGGGAGGCCTCCGCGCCACTGGCCGAGGAGACCAAGAACCCGAAGCGGAACGTCCCGCTCTCGGTGATGCTCTCGATCGTCATCATCGGGACGTTCCTGGTCATCGTCTTCTGGGGCGTCATCACCGGCTTCGGCAACGACGCCGACGCGATCGTCAAGTCCGATGTGCTGCCGGCCCTTGCGCTGGCCCACCGCGTCTGGGGCGATCTCTGGTTCATCGTCATGCTCGCGTTCCTGAACAGCGTGGCCGCCGTCTCCGTCGCCTGCGCCAACGTCGGGACGCGCATGTGGTACAGCATGGCCAGGAGCGGGTCGTTCCCCAAGGCGCTTGCCAAGCTCCACCCGAAGCACAAGACCCCGACCAACGCGATCCTCGCCCAGCTGGCCCTGAACATCGTCGCCGGCCTGTTCGTCGGCGCGGTCTGGGGTTCGGACGTCGGGTTCTTCTTCGCGACCGGGATCGTGCTCGTGCTGGCCGTGACGGTCGTCTACATCCTGGCGAACGCGGCGGTCTTCCGCTTCTATCGGAGCGAGAAGCCGGACGAGTTCAACTGGATGCTCCACTTCGTGTTCCCGCTCGTCTCCTCGGTCGTCCTGATCTACGCCTGCTATCGGGGGTTCTTCGACCCCTTCCCGGCCGACCCGTACAACCTCGGACCGTTGATCGTCGGCGGGTGGTTCGTGATCGGGGTGCTCCTGCTCCTCTACCTCCGTGCCCGTGGCAACGAGGAGTGGATCATCAAGGCCGGCCAGGCGCTCGGCGACGACCTGCCCGTCCCGGCCTTCGACACGGCCGCATGCCGGTCGCCGGCGCCTAGCGGCTCGACCGCTATCCGTGACACATGCTCGGTGGTCACGGCTCCGGCCGAGACCACCGGGCGACCGGGCGCCGGACCGCATACGGCCGGTCCGCCGCGACGCGTGATCGACCGCGAAAGGGGAACCGTGCCTGCCCTGTTCGGCTCCAGCTACGATCGAAAGGAGCTCATGCGCCGGGTCGGCAGGCTGGAGCAGGTCGCCGGCGTCCGACTGGTCACGGCCGGCGACGGGATCGAGCGCGGTGTCCGCCTGCTCGAGTTCCGCACCGGCACGGGCTTCGTCTTCGACGTCGTCGTCGACCGCGCCTTCGACATCGGCCGCTGCGAGATGAACGGGGCCCCGCTGGCGTGGATCTCCCCGGCCGGGTTCGTCGGCCCGTGGTTCTCGGAGCCCGAGGGGATGGGCTGGTTCCGCAGCTTCCCCGGCGGCCTGGTCTCGACGGCCGGGCTCGACCACACCCTGATCGGCGGCGAGGACGCCTCCGAGAAGTTCAACCAGCCGCACCTCTAGCCGACCGAGACCTACGGGATGATGGGGCGGGTCTGGACCCTCCCCGCCCGCCTGACCGGCTACGGCGAGCGATGGGACGGCGACGACTGCATCCTGTGGGCCGAGGGCGAGGTCCACCAGGTGGCGGTCTTCGGGGAGAACCTCACGCTCCGCCGCCGCGTCGAGGCGAAGGTCGGCGAGTCGTGGTTCCGCATCCACGACGAGGTCGAGAACACCGGCCACACCCGCACCACCCACATGCTCCTGTACCACTGCAATGTCGGCTTCCCGATCGTCGACGAGGGTGCGCAGCTGCTCGTCCCGGGCCCCGGCGTCGCGACCGATCCGGCGCCGCCGGGCGACTATCGCTGGCTCGACGCGCCGATCCCGGACTACACCGAGCGCTGCTTCGAGCACGACGTCCTCACCGAGCCGGACGGGACGGTGCCGTCGCCATCCTCAACCGGCGGATCGGCGCTGGGGGTCTACCAGCTCTTCAACAAGGGCCAGCTCCCGCACCAGACGACCTGGCGGATGCCGGGCGAGGACCTGTACGTCGTGGCCATCGAGGCGAGCACGAACCGCGACGCGGGCCGCTGGGACGCCCGGAGCCGCGGCGAGCTGATCGAGCTGGCGCCCGGCGAGCGGCGCGCCTACGACCTCGAGATGGGCGCGCTCGTCGGGCACGACCAGATCGATGCCTTCGCGCCGCGTCGGGCGGCTGGATCCGCAGGCGGTCGTCTGACCGCATCCATCGCGTCCGCGAGACCAAGGAGTCGAGATCGTGGAGAAGCGGTTCGTCGGCAAGGTCGCGCTCGTCACGGGCGCGACGAACGGGATCGGGCAGGCGACGGCGGTGCGTCTGGCGGCGGAGGGCGCCCTCGTCGGCGTGAACCAGCGACCGACCGGCGATCCCACCGCGACGCTCCAGAAGATCAAGGAGGCCGGCGGCGAGGGGTTCCCGGTCGTCGCCGACATGCGCAACCCGGCCCAGGTCGTCGAGATGGTCCAGGAGGTCGCACGCCGCGGCGGACGCCTCGACTACGTCGTCTCGAACGCCGGGATCAACCCGTTCATGGACTGGGACAAGACGACGATCGAGGACTGGGACAACCTGTCCGAGACGAACCTCCGCGGGACCTGGGTGGTCACCACCGAGGGCGCCAAGCAGATGATCAAGGAGGGCCACGGCGGGGCGATCGTCTGCATCAGCTCCATCTCCGCCCACGTCGGCTCGCCGTTCCAGTCGGCCTACTGCGCCACGAAGGGCGGCATCTCGATGTGGGCCAAGGCCTTCGGCGCGGTCGTGGGCAAGCACGGGATCCGGGTCAACGCCATCGAGCCCGGCTGGATCGTGACCAACATGTCGGTGCCGATGTTCGACGACCCGGCCGCCCTCAAGTACTACGAGGAGCGGATCGCGCTCCACGGCCCGGCCAGCCGGAGGAGATCGCCTCGACGATCGCCTTCCTGCTCTCCGACGACGCGAGCTACGTGACCTCGGCGACGCTGCTGGTCGACGCCGGCTTCATCGTCAACGCGGAGCTGTAGATCCGAGCGGCGAGGAGTCGAGGCCATGGCCGTCAAAGTCATCATGCCGCAGGCCGGCCAGGATCTCGACACCGGCGTCGTCAAGCAGTGGCACAAGGCCGAGGGCGACGCGGTCGCGAAGGGCGAGCCGATCGTCCAGATCGAGACCGAGAAGATCAACCTCGAGCTCGAGGCCCCGGCGAGCGGGGTCCTGCTGAGGATCCTCGTCCCGGACGGACACCGAGACGGCGATCTTCTCGACGATCGGGATCATCGGCGAGCCCGGCGAGGACATCTCCGGGATCAGCTGACCGACCCGGACGGGCCAGCGTGATCGTCGTGGCGTCGAAGGAGCGGCCGATGAGCCTCATCGGGATCGATCTCGGGACCAGCGCGATCAAGGTCGGGGCCTATGCGCGTCGACGGGACGCCGCTGGCCGAGGCCCATCGCCCGGTCCCCTCGTACCACCCCGAGCCCGGCCACTGCGAGGTCGACGTGCTGGAGTCGCGAGCCGCCTTCCGTCCGCGCTCGCCGAGGTGCGACGGATCCCGAGCTGAAGGCCGATCCGCCGGTCGCCATCTCCTTCAGCTCGTCGGGCCGGGAGGTCTTCCCGGTGGCCGCGGACGGCACGCCCCTCGGCCGGTGCCTGATGACCTCGGACACGCGCGGCGACGACGTGGCTGCGGTGACCGCGGCGCGTCGCTCGCCGGAGGAGTGGTTCCGCCTGACCGGCCACGTGCCGCGCCGGATGGATCCGGTCAACCGGGCCCTCTGGTGGCGCGCACCGACCCGGCGACCGCGGCTCGGACGCGCTGGTTCATGAACTGGCACGAGTTCTACGCCCTCCGCCTGAGCGGCCGCCCGGTGGTCGACTGGAGCGACGCCGGGACCTGGGCCACCTACGACGTGGCGACCGGCAACTGGTCGGCGGAGCGGATCGCGGAGACCGGGATCGACCCGACATGGCTGCCGGAGGTCCAGCCGAACGGCTCGCCGATCGGGCCGCATCCTGCCGGCGATGCCGCGGAGTTCGGCCTTCCCGCGACACGCTGATCGTGACCGGCGCCTACGACACCTACGCGGCGGCGGTCGGGTCGGCGGCGGTAGACCCGGGCGTCGTGTCGCTCGCCTGCGGGACGTGGCACTCGTACAACATGCCGGTGACGCCCGGCTGGCCGGTGGAGCTGGTGCACGACGGGATGGGCGTCTACCCGCATCCCGGGCCGACCGGCTTCGGGATCCTCGTGACCAACCCGAATGGGATGAGCGTCGTCGACTGGGCGCGGGATCTGCTGCACCTGTCCATCCCCGACCTCGAGGCCGGTCTGGCCGCCAGCGGGCCGGGTCCGGGCCACGTCTTCGCCGACGCGCCCTTCACCCCGCTGCCGCACGTCGCGGCGTCCCCCGGCTTCGGCGGGACGTTCGGCGGCGTGACGCTGGCGGCCACGCCGTCGACATCGTGCGGGCCCTGCTCGAGGGGATCGCCTGCGAGTTCTCGCTCAGCCTCGACCTGCTGCGCCGCGGGGCATCGACGCTCGCCTGGTCCGGGCGACCGGCGGAGGCTCGAGGAACGCCTGGTGGCTGCAGCTCATGGCCGACCTGACCGGGGTGCCGATCGAGGTGGTCGCGCAGGATGAGCCCGGCGCGTTCGGGGCGGCGATCCTGGCCGGTGTCGGGGCGGGCGTCTACGATCGGTCTCGGCGGCGGTCGCCCAGCTCGTCACCGTCTCCCGTCGGTTCGAGCCGGACGCCGAGCGCGGCGCCCCCTACGACGGCGTCCGGCGCGCTGGCGCGCCGGGTGAGGCGGCCGACGCGATGTCGACTGCCGCCCTCACCCCCCAGCCGGCCCCTGCGATCGCCCTCTCGACGCCGGCGCTCGTCGTCGACCTCGACGTCTTCGAGGCGAACGTGGCGGCGATGGCGGACCTGCTCCGCGGGAACCGGCAAGACGCTCCGGCCGCACGTCAAGACCCATCGCACCCCGGAGCTGGCGCGGCGTCAGCTCGGCGGGTCGGCGGTCGGCGTCACCTGCGCCACGGTCGGCGAAGCCGAGGCGATGGTCGCGGCCGGGATCGACGACGTGCTGGTCGCCAACGAGGTCGTCGAGCCGGGCAAGATCGAGCGGCTCGTCGCGCTCGCCCGCGCGCGCGGGTCGGGGTCGCGGTGGATGACCGGAGCCGTCGCGGCGCTCTCGCAGGCGGCGCGCGTCGGGGTCGACGGTCGACGTCCTGATCGACGTCGACGTGCTGCTCCATCGCTGCGGCGTCGGGTCGGCCGAGGAGGCGATCAGGCTTGCCGGGGCCATCGAGCGGGCGCCCGGGCTGCGGCTGCGCGGGATCATGGGCTACGAGGGCCGGGTCCGGCTCACCGACGAGGATCGGGCCGGCAAGATCGCCCGCGCCTATGCGCTGATGGCCGAGGTCGGTGGCCTCGTCGACGCGGGCTTCGCGGTGGAGGTCGTCTCGGCCGCCGGCACCTCGACCCTGCGCGAGGCGCTCGCCGACCCGACCATCACCGAGATCCAGGCCGGCGTCTACGCGCTGATGGAGCCGGCGCTCCTGAACCCGGGCCTGCCGTTCCGCTGCGCGGTGGCGATCCGCGGCACGGTGATCAGCCGCCACCCGGGGCGGATCGTGCTCGACATCGGCCGGCGACCGTCGGGATCGAGTACGGCCCGCCGGTGCCGATCGGCTTCGTCGGCGAAGGACATCGCGATCAGCGACGAGCACGCGAGGATCGCGATGGCCGACCCGCTGCCGGCGCTCGGCAGCCAGCTCGACATGGTGCCGGGCCAGATGCGAACCACCTTCAACCTGCACGACGAGGTGTGGGTCAGCCGCGGCGGTCGGCTCGTCGACCGCTGGCCGATCTCGGCGCGCGGCAGCTCGCAGTACGCGGTCGTACCGGACGAGACGGCAGGAGACCCGGCATGAACGCCGGCGCCGCTCATCACCGATGCCCACGAGCGGGTCCGCGACCTGTACGGACCCGCGCTCGGCCGCCCCGGGACGAGCTCTCGACGCCGGCGCTGCTGCTCGACATGGCCACGCTCCACGCGAACCTCGACCTGATGGCGGCCGGCATGCGCGACGTCGCCACGACCCTGCGAGCGCACGTGAAGGTGCACAAGAGCCCGCACATCGCCCGGATGCAGGTCGAGCACGGCGCGATCGGGGTCGGCTGCGCGACGGTCTGGGAGGCGATCGTGATGGCCCGCGCCGGGATCGCGACGTCTTCGTGATCAACGAGGTGGTCGGGCCGGAGAAGACCCGCGCGCTCGCCCTCCTGGCGCGCGAGGCCGACGTCAAGGCCGCGGTCGACGACGCCGCCCAGGTCGACGAGCTCTCGGCGCCGCGGTCGCGGCCGGCAGCACGATCGGCGTGCTGATCGACGTCGACGAGGGGATGCACCGCTGCGGCGTGACCACCATCGAGGAGGCGCTGCCGCTCGCCCGCCGGATCGCGGACGCCCGGGCCTGACGTTCGTGGGCCTCACCGGCTACGAGGGCCACTGCTCGCTCGAGTTCGACGAGACGAAGCGCCACGCCATGGCGCGCGAGGCGATGGCCAGCTGACCGGGATCGCCGCCGACCTGGCCGACGACGGGCTGCCGTGCCAGATCGTGTCGGCGGCGGGCACGGGCACCTGGGAGGTCACGTCGCGCTACCCGGGCGTGACCGAGATCCAGCCCGGCTCCTACGCCACCATGGACGGGCACCATCGCGGGCTCGACCCGCGCTTCGGCTGGGCGGTGACGTGCTCGCATCGGTCATCAGCCGGCGGTCGGACCGGATCGTCATCGATGCCGGCAGCAAGACGGTGGGCGCCTCGCACGGCGTGCTCAAGGACTGGGACCTCGAGAAGTACCGCTTCGACGAGGAGCACTCGATCTTCCTCGCCGACGCGACGTGTCCGCTCACGACCGGCGACAAGGTCGAGATCCTGTGCAACTACACGCCGTTCGCGATCAGCTACTTCGAGGCGTACCACGTCCTCGAGGACGGCAGGGTGGCCGACATCTGGCCGGTGCTGCCGCGCGGCCCGGAGTCGCGCTGGCTGCTCGACATGCTCGAGCGCGGCGAGTGACGATGCGAGACCCGGCGCCGATCATCACCGACGCCCACGACCGCGTCCGCGACCTCTACGGGTCGGCGATCGGGCGCAGCAAGTACGACGTCGTGACGCCGGCGCTGGTCATCGATCGCGGACATCCTGCTCGCGAACCTGGCGTACATGGAGTCGCGCCTGCCCGTGCTGCACGCCCGCCTGCGCGGTCACGTCAAGAACCACAAGAGCCCGCACGTCGCCCGGATGCAGCTCGAGCACGGCGCGTTCGGCCTCTGCGCGGCGACGGTCTGGGAGGCGATCGTCATGGTCCGCGCCGGCGCCGACGATGTCCTCATCGCCAACCAGCTCGTGAACCCGCACAAGCGCCGGGCGGCCGCGCTGCTGGCGCGCGAGGCGAACGTCATCGTCAACGTCGACGACGTCGGCGACGCCGAGGCGCTCTCCGCCGCCGCGGTCGCGGCCGGCACGCACGCTCGGGATCCTGGTCGAGGTCGACACCGGCATGCACCGGGCCGGCGTCGACACGCCGGACGAGGCGCTGACGGTGGCGCGGCGGGTGCAGGAGCTGCCGGGCCTGCGGATGGACGGCCTGTCGGGCTACGAGGGCCACTGCTCGATGGAGATGGACCACGACCGGCGCCACGAGAAGCAGGCCGCCGCGATGGCGCTACTTCGTCGACGTCGCCGACCACCTCGAGGCGAACGGCGTCCCGTGCCCCATCCTCTCGGCCGCCGGGCACCGCGACGGCGTTCTGGACCGGCGCGAACCCGCGCATCACGGAGCTCCAGCTCGGCTCGTACGCGGCCATGGACGACTACCACTTCCTGATGGAGCCGCGCTTCAAGAAGGCGACCACGGCGGTCGTGACGGTCATCAGCCGGCGCACGGACCGGGTCGTGCTCAACCTCGGCAAGAAGACCTTCGGCTCGGCGGAGGTCGGCAGCATCCCGGCCTACCCCCGGATCGTCGGCCACGAGGACCTCAAGCCGTACCGCTTCGACGAGGAGCACGCCACCTACGAGGCCGACGCGACCTGCTCGCTCAAGGTCGGCGACGTGGTCGACTTCCACCTCGGCTACACGCCGTTCGCGGTCAACTACTTCGACGCCTACCACGTCGTCGAGGACGGCACGGTCGTCGACATCTGGCCGATCATGCCCCGCGGCCCGCTCCACGGCGGGCTGCTGGCGATGCTCGAAGCCGGGCGCTGACGAGGATGAGCGATCGTGACGGGTTCGCCATGCCCGAGGGCCTCGATGGTCGCGACTTCGTGATCGCCACCTACGTCTCCGGGGCCCCCGGCGCCGACATCCACGAGCCGCACGCGAGCTGGCGGAGCATGCAGTCGACCGGCACGTGGGTGACCCTCGAGCGCGAGACCGAGGCCATCCGCGAGCGCCATGCCGCCCGGGTCCTGGCGACCTGGGAGATGCCCGACCACGAGGCCGGCGACCCGACGCCGGCCTCGCGACTGGGTCATCCAGATCGCCTACCCGACCCACAACATCGGGGCCCAGATCCCGCTCCTGCTCGCGACGGTCTACGGCGAGTGCGCCTCGGCCGGGCGACCTCAAGCTCATCGACCTCGAGCTGCCGGCAGCCGTTCGTCGGCGCCTTCAAGGGCCCGCAGTTCGGGCTCGACGGGATCCGGACACTGGTCGGCGCGCCGGATCGGCCGCTGCTGATCACGATGATGAAGCCGGCGATCGGGCTCACGCCGAAGGAGAGCGCCGAGGTCTTCCACCAGGCCGCCATCGGTGGCTCGGACGGGGTCAAGGACGACGAGCTCCTCGTCTCGCATCCGTGGAGCCACTTCCTCGACCGCGTCCGGGAGCACGAGCGCGCCGCGCAGGCCGCCTTCGAGGAGACCGGCCATCGGACGCTCTACTTCGTGAACATCACCGACCGGCCCGACCGCCTCGTCCAAACGCCCACCGCGCCGTCGAGGCCGGCGCCTCCGCCCTGATGGTCGACTTCCTGACGGTCGGGATCTCCGCGCTGTCGATGCTCGCCGATGACCCGGCGATCGCCGTGCCGATCATGGGCCACCTCGCGTTCGCGGGCGCCATCTCCGCGGCCCCGCGGACGGGCGTCAGCTCGCACCTGGTGCTCGGCACGCTGCCCCGGCTCGCCGGCGCCGACCTGGTCGTCTACCCGAGCCCGTACGGCACCCTGCCCTTCTCCCGCTCCGAGCAGCTCCGCGCTCGCCCGGACGATGACCGATCCGTTCTACGGCATCCGGCGGACGCTGCCGGCCGCCGGGTGGCGGGCTGCACGCCGGGATGGTGCCGCGCCTGGTCGGCGACCTCGGGATCGACTTCGCGGTCGGGGCCGGCGGCGGCGGTCCACGGTCACCCGATGGGGGCGGCCGCCGGCGCCCGGGCCATCCGCCAGGCGATCGATGCGGTCGTCGAGGCCGGCCGCTGGCCGATGCCGCAGCGCAGCACGCGGAGCTGGCGCGGCGCTGGAACGATGGCCGGCGACGGTGGCCGTCCGAGCGCGGCGACGACACGTCCTCCGGCCCGGACGACGCAGCCACACTCTGACCGCAACGTGCAGGAGGAGCGACGTGATGGCGACGTCGACCCGGCCGGCCCGAAGGTCAGCCTCGCGGAGTTCGAGCGGATCTTCGAGTCGGTCAAGAACTGGGGCCGCTGGGGACCGGACGACCAGCTCGGCACGCTGAACCTATCACGCCCGGAGCGGGTCCGGGCAGCCGCCGGCGCTCGTCCGCTCGGGCCGCCGCGTCTCGATGGAGATCCCGATCAACACGGTCGCCGGCCCCGACAACCCCAACCCGGCGATCCACATGGTCACCCAGGGCCACGACATCGACATCGGCTCGGGCGGGCTGCGCTTCGGGCTCGACTTCCTGGGGATGGCCGCCCACGGCGACTGCCACACCCATGTCGACGCGCTGAACCACATCTCGTACGACGGGCTCGACCTACAACGGCAAGCCGGCCGACTGAGGTGCTCACCTCGAAGGGCGGGACCTCGCTCGGGATCGACGCGATCGCCGACGGTGGCGGCGTCGTCGGCCGCGGCGTGCTCCTCGACCTCCCGCGCTTCCGCGGCGTGAAATGGCTCGAGCCGGGCGAGGCGGTGACGCCGCGCGGAGCTCGAGGCATGCGAGGCGGCCGAGGGCGTACACCTCGGCGAGGGCGACATCTTCGTCTACCGGACCGGCCACCACCGCCGTCGCCTCGAGCTCGGACCGTGGGACAACGGGCCCGACGGGCGAGGGCAAGGCCGGCCTCCACGTCGACACCGATCCCGTGGATGCACGAGCGTGGCATCGCCGCCTTCCTGCCCGACGGCGACGGCGAGGCGATCCCCAGCTGCGTCGACGGGATCACCTACCCGATCCACCCGCTCCAGATCGTGGCGATGGGCATGCTCACCGCCGACAGCCTGCAGTTCGAGGACCTGGCACGGGCGTGCGAGGAGGAGGGCCGGTTCGAGTTCATGGTCGTCGGCCTGCCGCTGCGCCTGCCGGGCGGCACCGGCTCGCCCTGGAACCCCATCGCCATCTTCTAGCGCCGGCTGGCTCGCCCCGACGCCACGGCGTCCAGTATCGTGGTGGCGTTGGCGGCCACGTCACCGCCATCGAAGATCGCGCTGCCGCTGACCACGATGTCGGCGCCCATGGCGGCACGTGCGATGTTGTCGCGGGTGACCCCGCCATCGATGCCCAGCAGGATCGCCCGGCCCGATGACTCGATGAGCGCGCGCGCGGTCCAGTCGCCGCGCGGTCGATGGCGATGAAGCGCCTGGCCGCCCCACCCGGGGTTCGACGGCCAGGATGAGGACGTAGTCGAGCTCGTCGAGCAGCGGCTCGACGGCGTCGACGGGCGTGCTGGGGTTCATCCCGACGCCGCGGACAGGCCCCGGCTCGGGGTCGTTGGCGTTGATGGCCGCCGCGAGGACGTGGAGCACGCGGTGCGGTTGCGCGCCCCCTCGAGGTGGAACGTGACCAGGTCGGCGCCGGCGGCGACGAACGCGTCGACCTTGGTGAGCGGGTCGTCGACCATCAGGTGGACGTCCTTGAGCATCGGTGTCCGCATCGCCCGCACGACCGGCGGGCCGACGGTGAGCATCGGGCAGAAGACGCCGTCCATGACATCGACGTGGACCAGCTCGCACGCCAGCGCCGCTCGACGAGCGCGAGCTCCGTCCCGAGGTGGCGCGAGGTCGGCGGTGAGCATGCCGACCGTCAAGCGCGGGCCGCCCGCCAGCAGACGGCGAGCGTCCGTGCCCGACCGGAGCGGTCGGCGCCCACGCGTCAGGCCTACGAGGCCCGGCCGTCGACGGCTGCCCGGCGCGACTCGGTAGAGCTCGAAGGCCTGTCTCCGGCCGGAGCCCGTCGTGGACGACGACCTCGCGGACGGCCTGGAGCATGGCGACCGGGTGCGTCGCACTGGAAGATGTTGCGGCCCATGTCCACGCCGGCCGCGCCCGCGTCGATGGCGCGGCAGGCCATCGTCAGCGCGTCGAGCTCGGGCAGCTTCTTGCCGCCGGCCATGACGATCGGCACCGGGCAGCCGGCGGTGACCTCCTCGAAGCCCTCGTCGCAGTAGTAGGTCTTGACGACCTGCGCACCGAGCTCGGCGCGGATCCGGGTCGCGAGGCCGAGGTATCGCGCGTCGCGCGTCGAGCTCCCGGCCGACGGCCGTGACGCCCATCACGGGGACGCCGTAGCGGTAGCCCGCGTCGATGAGCCGGGTCATGTTGTTGACCGTCTGGGTCTCCACTCGCCGCCGATGAACACCTGGACCCCGACGCCGCGGCGTTCAGGCGGAGCGCATCCTCGATGTCCATCGCGAGCTCCTCGTCCGACAGCTCCTTGAGGATGCTCGGGCCGCCGCTCGCGCGGAGCACGAGCCGCCTGCTGGATCGTCGGCGGGACGATCGAGCGCAGGATGCCGCGCGTGCAGCATCAGCGCGTCGACGTCGGGCACGAGCGGCACGATGTCGAGGTCGACCCGCTCGAGGCCGGTGGTCGGGCCCTGGAAGTAGCCGTGGTCGATGGCGAGCATCACCGTCCGGCCGCTCTCGGGCCGGAAGACCCGCGCGAGCCGGTTCTGCATGCCCCAGTCGTAGGCGCCCGCGCCCTTGAGGAAGAACGCGCGTTGCGCTGCGGGATGTCCGCGTGGAACTGCTTGCGTTCGCTGCTGTCGGCTTCGGGCATCGGTCGGCTCCTTTGCGCTCGGCGGGTCGTCGGGTCGGCGCCGGCCGGCCACCACATCGGGCGCAGCAAGCCCGTCCTCGGACAGCTCGAGGACGCGCGGATAGACCGCGCGCCAGCGCCGCGTAGCGCTCGTCGTACGTCGGCTCGGCCGCGGCGTCGGGCTCGAACGTCCGCTCGACGCGGACGAGCGACGCCGGCCACCTCGCCGAGGTCGCGATACAGCCCGACCCCGATGCCGGCGAACAGCGCGGCACCGAGCGCGGTCGATTCCTTGACCTCGGGCACGTGGACGGTCACGCCCAGGACGTCGGCGACGATCTGCGGCCACAGGCGTGCCCTTGGCCGCGCCGCCCGTGAAGACGACCTCGTCGAACGTGTCGCCCGGTCAGCTCGCGCGATGATGGCCAGGTGGCCGCGCGCCGCGAAGGCGGCCTGCTCCTCGACCGCGCGGATGCACGCCCGCCGGTCGGTCGCGGCGGGTCGTCCACGTCGAAGCCCACGAACGACGGCGGCGCCTGGACCCAGCGCTTGACGTCCATGACGTTCGAGAAGATCGCCAGCGAGCCCGTTCGAGCCCGGCGGGCACCGCGGCGGCGGCCTCCTCCATGACCACGTAGGCGTCGATGCCCCGACGGGCGGCCTCGGCGCGCTCGGCTCGCAGAACGCGTCGCGCAACCAGCGCATGGCGATCCCGCAGTAGAAGCCGATGCCCTCGGTCATCCACTGGCCGGGCACGGCGTGGCAGAGCGTCCGCACGCGGGCCTGCGGGTCGATGAGCGGCTGGTCGGTGACGACCGTCAGCTGCCAGAAGCTGCCGCCCAGCAGGGTCAGCCGTCCCGGCCGGACGACCCCGATGCCGACCAGCCCGAGCTGCGTGTCGGCACCGCCGACGACGACCGGCGTCCCGGCGGCCAGGCCGGTCTCCTCGGCGGCGCGCGGCGGTCGACCTCGCCCATGACGGTGCCCGGCTCGAGCACCTCGGGCACGACCGTCGGGCGACAGGCCGACCAGCTCGAGCGACTCGGTCGACCAGGTGCGCGCGCGCGAGGTCGAACAGGTTCGAGCTGGAGCCCGACGATGGGTCGGTGACGAACCGGCCGGTCAGCCGGTAGAGCGACCCAGTCGCTGAGCATCCCGACGTGCGCGATCGCGCCGCGAACATCTCGGGCTCGTGCGCCCGGATCCAGAGGAAGCGGGCGGGCGAGGTGATCGACACCCAGTCGCCGCCGCGCTCGAAGAGCCGCCGCGCGTCGCCCGCTCGCGACGAGCTCGGCGGCCTCGGCGGCGGCGCGCGAGTCGACGTTCGGGCACGCCCAGATCTCGCGCCCGTCGGCGTCGTACAGGACCATGCCCTCGCGCATGCTGGTGCTGCTCACGGCCGCGATGTCGCGCGGCGCGATGGCCGGCGCGCGTCGAGCGCCTCGCGGATGCAGTCGCAGATGAGCGCCCAGTTGCGCGTCCGTGTCGAAGACCTGCGAGCCGGGCAGCGCCGGGCAGCGCGGCGTGCGACCACTCGCGCTGGCCCGATCGCGACCTGCGTGCCGTCCTCGTCGAACACGACCGCGCGGCAGCTGCCGGTCCCCAGATCGATCGCCAGCGTGTGGCTCATCGCGCCGTCCCGCGTCGCGCCGGCGCCAGCGCCGACCGATTCGCGACGTTGCAGCAGCGGCTCGCCCCGCAGCGAAGCGCTCGATCTCCGCGGCAGCCATCGCGCCGCCGTGGGCGAGCGTCTCGAAGGTCGCGCCCCCGATGTGCGGGAGATGATCACGTTCGGGAAGGCCGAGCAGCGGATGCCGTCCGGTCGCCGGCGAAGGGCTGCACGACGTCGAGCGCGGCCCCGCCGAGGTGCCCGCTCGCGCAGCGCCGCGAGCGACCGCCGTCCTCGTCGACGAGCGAATCGCGGGCGGTGTTGATGAGGAAGGCCCCGCGCTTCATCCGCGGCGAGCTGCGGCTGGTCCGATGAGGCCCGCGTTGTCGGCGGTCGCGCGGGCGTGCAGCGACACGAAGTCGGCCGTCGCGAGCAGGCGCTCGAGGTCCACCGGCTCGACCCCGTCGCGCCCGCATGGCGCCGGCATCGACGAACGGGTCGTAGACCAGCGACCCGCATCCCGAACGCCTGCGCCCGCACGGCCACGCGGCGACCGACCTGGCCGAACCCGACGAGGCCCAGCACCTTGCCGGCCAGGTCGTGGCCGAACCAGCTTGGCCCCCTCGTAGTTGTCATGCGCGAACTCGCCGCCGCCCTCGACGTAGCGCAGCGACCTCCGGCAGGCGGCGGGCGAGCATGATCAGGAAGGCGATCGTCAGCTCGGCGACGGCCTCGGCGTTCTTGCCGGGCGTCGTCGACGACCGGGATGCCGCGCGCGGTCGCAGCGGCGACGTCGACGTTCACCGGGCCCCCGCGCGCGCAGCAGACGAGGCGCAGGCCGGGTTCGGCCTCGAGCACCGCGTCGGTCACCGGCGCGCCCTGCACGACGAGCACTTCGTGGCCGGTCGAGCAGCGTCGATGACCTGGCGCGGGCTGCCCATGTACTCCCGGATGCGGCGCTCCGAGGGGTGGCCGGACGCCAGGTCGGCTCCTCGGCGACGTCGGCGAACGTGACCTCGTGGCGCCGCCTCGAGGCTGGCGAACGCGTGGCGCAGGACGCTCGAGGGACAGAAGGAGTCGCCGACGACGAGGATCCGCGCCTTCACCGGGACGCCTTCCGTCGGGCAGATCGTCTGGGTCAGGTCGGCGGGTAGACGCGGCTCGGCGTGAGATCGATCGCGTGCCCGCTGCCCGACTCGAGGATGAACTTGAGCATCGGTTCGGTGTCGAGGTAGTAGAACTCGATCGTGTCGCCGATCCGGCCGCCCATCAGGACCTTGGCCCCGCGAGCCTCCCAGGTCCGCTTGAATTCGTCCGAGTCACCCTGCGAATGCATCATGCAGGCGATGTGCTGGACGCCCTCGCCGTGCTCCTCGAGCCATTCTTTGTAGATGCTCGGCCCCTCGAGCGGCTGGACGAGTTCGAAGACCAGGCCGGGCTGCACTTCGCATTCCGCTCCGAGCATCGAGAAGGCGACCTCCTTTCCGCGCAGGTGCGTGTGGTGCAGCTTGGGCGGGACGTGCTCGTAGACATTCCACGGCCCCCAGCCCAGCGTCTCGTGGAGGTGCTTCATCGTGGCATCGAGGTCGTGCACCACCATCGCGACCTGCGAGATCCTCGTCGGCGTCGTGGACTCAGCCATCGTCGTCTCCTCGCCTTCGATCCGACCACCGGTTCCTGTTCGAGGATTGTGAACGAATGGACGACCGTGCGCAGGGTCTGCGGCGTAGCATTTCGTCGAAGCCCTCGGGACGCGGCCCGCACGACGATGGCTTGCGTCCGGGAGTGAGTGACGGAAGCGTGGACAAACCCGTAGCCATCGGCAGCGACGAGGCCGGTTTCCGCCTCAAGGGGCTCCTGATCGGGGTGTTGGAGGAGGAAGGCCTCGAGGTCGTCGATTTCGGCTGCCACTCCGAGGACCCGGTCGACTACCCGGACGTCGCCTTCGAGGTCGCCGAGGCCGTGGCCCGCGG
The DNA here is from genome assembly GCA_963817245.1 of uncultured Chloroflexia bacterium. Taxonomy (GTDB): domain Bacteria; phylum Chloroflexota; class Limnocylindria; order Limnocylindrales; family CSP1-4; genus SPCO01. Next base: position 570,298 of record CAWFNQ010000002.1, on the reverse strand, counting down.
CGTACACGATCGGGGGATCCTGATCTGCGGCACGGGAATTGGCATGTCGATCACCGCCAACAAGGTCCCGGGCGTTCGCGCGGCCCAGGCGCACGACCCCTACTCGGCCGAGCGCGCTCGCATGTCGAACGATGCGCAGATCCTCGCGCTGGGAGCGCGGGTCATCGGGCCAGAGCTGGCCAAGTCGATCGTCCGGACCTGGTTGCGGGCCGAGTTCGCCGGTGGGGGCTCCGCGCGTAAGGTGGGCAAGATCGCGCGCGGCGAGGAGCGCCTCCGCAGCGAGTCGTCGTCGCCCGCGACGTGATGACGCGTCCTGATGGAACGAGCGCAGGCTGGTCCCATGATCGTCGGACTGGCACGGTCACGGCCGGCGTGCGCAAGAAGCTCATCAACGATCCATTCGACGCGGTCGACGAGATGCTCGAGGGCTTCGTCGCGGCGCATGGGGACGTGGTTCGGCTCGCCGACGAGCGAGTCGTGGCCCGTGTCGCCACGGACCGTGCGAAGGTCGGTCTGGTCATCGGCGGTGGATCCGGGCCATGAGCCGGCCTTCCTCGGCTACGTCGGATCGGGGCTGGCCGACGCGGCCGCGATCGGCAACATCTTCGCGGCCCCTCGCCCGACGCCTGCCTCGCGGCGATCAGGGCCGCGTCGACGGGGATGGGCGTCGTGCTCGTGTTCGGCAACTATGCCGGCGACATCATGAACTTCGGGATCGCCGCCCAGCGAGCTGCGGACGAGGGGATCGACGTCCGCACCGTCCTGGTCATCGACGACGTCGCCTCGGCGCCCATGGCCGAGAAGGAGCGCCGCCGCGGGATCGCCGGCGACGTGGTCGTCTTCAAGTGCGCAGGCGCGATGGCCGAGCGAGGCGCCTCGCTCGACGAGGTGGAGCGCGTCGCACGGGAGGCCGTCGCCGCCACCCGCACCATGGGCGTGGCGCTGTACCCGTGTGAGGTGCCCGGCTCGGGCCGGCTCTCATTCGAGCTTGCCGACGACGAGATGGAGATCGGCCTCGGGCTCCACGGCGAGCCGGGGATGCGGCGGGGGCCGCTGCTCTCCGCGGACGAGACGGCGGAGATCCTCGTCGAGACCATCCTCGCCGACCTGCCGGAGCGATCCGGTCACAAGATCGCGTTACTCGTCAACGGCCTCGGTGCCACCGCGCAGCTGGACCTGTACATCCTGTATCGAGCGGCGCGTCGGGCCATCGAGCGCGCGGGCAACGTGGTGACCCGCAGCGTCGTCGGCGACTCATCACGTCGCTCGAGATGGCCGGCGCGTCGGTGACGGTGACCTGCTGGATGAGGAGCTGACGGGCCTGCTCGACGATCCGGCCCGGGCAGCCCGCGCACCCTGGTGACCGACACCCTCAGGGCGGCGATCCTCGCGGCCGCCGATGCGGTCGATGCGGCACGACCGGAACTCGGACGGTTGGACGGCGTCGCCGGGGACGGCGATCACGGGATGACCATGAGCATCGGCGCCCGAAACGTCCGTCGCCGATTCGACGGGCTGCCTTCAGACGCGTCGCCCGCGGCACCTGCTGCGCCAGGCGGCGCTTGCCATGTCCGGCGTGGGCGGGGCGATCGGCCCGCTGTACTCGACGGCCCTGGAGGCGGTGGCAGCCGAGATCGAGGCGACGGCAGCGGCCTCGTCGGACGCGGTCGCACTCCTTCGAGGCGCCGCCGAGGCGGCCGAGGCCGCCGTCGTCGGGATCGGCCATGCGACGCCGGGCGACAAGACCGTGATCGACGCGCTGCATCCGCTCGCGAACGCCCTCCGCGACGCCGAGGCGAGCGCGGCCGATGTCGCGCACCGCGATCGAGGCCGCCGCCGATGCCGCGGAGGCCGGGGCCGCCTCCACCGCCGACATGGTCGCCCGGGTCGGCCGCGCAAGCCGGCTCGGTGAGCGCAGCCGCGGTCTCCCTGATGCCGGGGCGACGTCGCTCGCGGTCATCGTGCGCGCGATGGTGCGCACCTACCTCGACGCGGCATCCTCGGGTGGCTGACCGACCGATGGGCGTCATGATCGGCACGAGCTCCAAGATGAACCTGACATCGACGCAGGCGGCCGCCTATCTGGACGCGCTCGTGCCACTCGTCGAGGACATCGGCGATCGCCGATTGTTCGTCCTGCTCCCGTTCACCTCGATCTGGGTCGCCCGCGACCGGTTGTCTCGGCACGGAGATCCGCTGGGGAGCCCAGGACGTCCATCCCGAGGACGCGGGTGCGCACACGGGCGACATCTCCGCGCCGATGCTCGCGGACCTCGGTTGCGCGTATGTGGAGGTCGGCCATCACGAGCGCCGGCGGGATCATGGCGAGACCGACGAGTCGGTCGCCGCCAAGGTGGCGGCCACCCAACGCTGGGGGATGACCGCGATCGTCTGCGTCGGTGAGGTGCGGCGGAGCCGATCGGACGAGGTGGTCGACGGCCTCCACACCCAGCTCGCGGGGCTCACGTCCGCGGACCCGACCCGGCTCGTGATCGCCTACGAGCCAGCGTGGGCCATCGGGTTCGGCGCCGAATCCGCGCCGCCCGACTGGGTCGGTGAAGTCCACGCGGCGATCCATGCGGCACTCGCGTCGTCGATGCCCGGCGGGGCGACGGTGCCGATCATCTACGGGGGGAGTGTCGCGCCAGCGAGCGCGCGAGCCCTCCTCGAGCGACCGTGCGTGGACGGGTTGTTCGTCGGCCGCCAGGCGCTCGATCCGCGCGTCTTCGCTGCGATCGCCCATACGCCATTCGAGCGAGCGCCGACGCAAACGGAGGCGTGACCCCGCCCCCAAGAGGGTCACGCCTCGGTGATGGTCGCGGTCAGGCGCCGGCGGGCACCGGTGCCGGCCGGGCCGTGGTCTGCGCGCCCGGCTCGTGATGCCGGAACGTCCGCCACGTCAGCAGGACCACCGCGCCGAACCCGAACAGGCTCGCGATCGCGGCCGCGAACGGGATGAACGAGATGAGCTGCAGGATCACCAGCCCCACGACGGCGGCGAGATACGGCCGCTCGCGCACCTTGTCGGGCGACGTGCGGTGGAGCACCCACTCGCCGATCCAGATCCCGGCAACGAGATAGCCGAGGAACGCCATCAGCGGCCACAGGCCGAGCAGGATGCCGAGGCCGAGCGGCGCCCCGATGATCGTCACGATCGCGAGGATCGCCACGATCGGCGTCACGACGATGCCGGCCAGACCCGCGACGAGCACCGGACCGGGCTCGTTCGAGATCAGCGACTCGGCGCTGCGGACCTGGCGTGCGCCGACGGCGGCCAGGAACAGACCGGCCACGATCGCCGCGAGCAGGAACCCGAGCGCGAACAGCAGGATCACGGGACCGAGCAACAGGCCCATGCCGACCAACTGCGCCGACATGTCCCCGGTCTCGCCCTGGACGACTGCGGTCGTCGCCTGCTCGACGTTCGAATCGATCGTCCGAACGTCGCCACTGACCACCGTGCCGGCACCGAGCGTGACGTCGCTGCTGATCGCGACGATCGTCTTGGCCGTGGCGCCGGTCAGGTTCGCGGTGCCCTGGATCGTGACGATCGTCCCGACGTCACCGGCGACCGTCGCCGTCCCGTTGATGACGAGCAGCGTGTCGACGTGCTCCCCCGCCGGGACGGTCACGTCGTGGTTGACGGCCATGAGGAAACCCTGCTGGTCGGCCGACGGATCGGCGGCCATCGTTGCCGGGGCCAACAGGAACAGTCCGAGGACCAGCGCCCCCAGGATGCCGACGATGCGTTTCATGACAACCCTCCTCGGATCGACCGGTAAGCATGGCCGTTCCCCACGATCCGGATCGTCCAGGACGATTCAGCGCGCCGAGGGGTCGGGAAGGCCAGTGCCGGACCGCCCATCGTCGATAGGCCGTCGGGTGCGTGGTACAACGAAGGCGTCAGGGAGGTCGGTCCGCGATGGTCATCATCTTCGGTTGGGGGAGCAGCGGGACGGAGGACCGGGGTGAGGTCGTCCCCGTCCTCTGCCCGAGGTGCCACAACCAGGTCATGCTGCATGAGATCCAGTCGCGCGGCCAGGTCAGCCTCTATTTCGTCCCGATGGCCTCGTACGACACGGACCGGTATCTGGCGTGTCCGATCTGCCACGCCGGCCTGCAGGTCCGGCCCGAGCACGGAGCGGCGTTGACGTCGATGCGGGCCGCGACGCGGACGTTCCGGTCCGGAGGGATCACCCAGGAGGCGTACCGGGCCCACGCGGAGCGCTTCCTGATCGAGATGGGCCTGACGACGCCGACCGTGCCCGCGACGACCCCGGATGCCGGACCGACGCCGACGGTGACACCGTCCCTCGGCGACGCCCTGGCGTCCCTGGCCAAGCTCCATGCCGATGGCGTCCTGACCGATGAGGAGTTCGCGGCCGCGAAGCGGCACCTGCTCGATGGCTGACGACGACCGCCGTCCGGGTGGCGATCCGTCGCGCGCCTCCACGACATCCGGGTCATAGCGCCGTCTCTCCGATCGTGCGATCTGTAGGGCATGTCAACGCGAGCGGGTCGGCACCTAGCGGTCCTCGCCGGGGTCGCGATCGTCGGCCTGGTCGTCGGGACCGGGATCCACACGGCGATCGGCGCGCTGCAGCCACACCGAACGACGCCCGTCTACGACCCGCCGGTCCTCGCCGGCCAGCATCTCTGGGGCGCCTGTTCGGCCGGGGTCTATGCCCGTCACGGCGACACCATCGTCCTCACCTCGACGGGCCACTGCACGACGGAGGGCACCGTGGCGTACGACCCCGACGGGGTCACCGTGCGCGGCGTGTTCGGCCCCGCGGCCAGGGATACGACCTGCGCCTATCCCGGGCATACCTGCGCCTCGTCGGACCTGAACTACCTCGTGGTGGCCCCGGACCGCATCCCATGGGGACACCTCGACGTCATCGACCTCGGCACGGCCGGCTATCGGGTCATCCCGGCGGGCACCGAGGCATTGTCCTGCGGCGATATCGCCATCGGTGACGCGATCGAGATCAACGGTCGCGACATCTACCGCCGCGGGACCGTCGCCGAGAAGGGGCAGAACCTCAACGACCAGGACCACATGTATTTCCCCTGCATGATCGCGGCGCACGTCCCCGTCGGGGTCGGTGATTCCGGGGGCGTGGTCCTCGTGCGTGGTCTCCCGGCCGGCGTGGCGTCACGCTCGTTCGGCGGCAACCTCGGGTTCACTCCGCTCGCCGAAGGGCTGGCGCAGCTCGGGCTCGAGCTGTGCACGACCCCGGATTGCGGTCTGACGCCGCCGTCGGCGAAGTAGGTCAGGACTCGCGAGACCCGGCAACGACCCCCTCCCTGAGGGCGAGGTCTGCCACCATCATGCCCTCATCGTCACCGGGCTGGACGGTGAAGCCGAGCTTCTTGGCGAGCCCGATCATGCGGCCGTTCGTCGCCGCGATGTCGGCACGCAGACGTTCGAGGCCCTCCCCTCGCGCCACCGCGATGATCCGCTCGAGGAGCTCGCCGCCAAGGCCGTGACCCTGCCATGGGTCCCCGACCAGCACCGCGAATTCACCCGTCGTCCCGATCGGGTCCTTGCTGAGGCGGCCGATCCCGGCGATCTCGCGCCGGCCGTCGTCGGCCACGTGCTCGGCGACGAGGGCGAGCTCCCGGTCGTAGTCGAGGAAGCAGATGCGGATGAGCCGCTCGTGCGCGGTCCGCGCGTCGAGGCCGAGCATGTGGAGGTACCGCTGGTACACCGTCTCCGGGGAGAGTGAGCGGTGGAACTCCACGACGAGCGGCTCGTCCTCGGGCCGGATCGGGCGAAGATGGAACGACGCGCCGTCGCTCGTCCAGTCGGACTCGTACTTGCGCGGGTAGGGCCGGATCGCCAGGCGAGGCAGGGCCTCCAGCGGGACGTCCGCGTCATGGAGGACGACACGGGCGTCGAGGGCGATGAGCCGCTCGGGTGACGCGAGGAGCGGGTTGATGTCGAGCTCCTTGATCCAGCGCTGCTCGACCACGAGCTGGCTGAATCGCACGAGCAGCTGCTCGAGCTCGGCGAGGTCCACACCGGCACGGCCCCGGATGCCGCCAAGCGCCTGGTGGATCTTCGTCTGCTCCATCATCCGCCGGGCCAGCGTCGTGCTCAGCGGCGGAAGGCCGAGCGCACGATCCTTGAACAACTCGACGAGCTGGCCGCCCATGCCGAACAACAGCACCGGACCGAACTGCGGGTCGATCGACGACCCGAGGATCAGCTCGTACCCGCTCCAGGCGATCATCGGCTGGACCGTGACCCCCTCGAAATGCTCCGCACCACGGCGCTCGGTGACGGAGGTCTCGATCGCGGTCCATGCCTGGCGGACCGCCCCCTCGTCCTTGAGGTTCAGCTGGACGCCGCCGACATCGGTCTTGTGGCTGATCGTGTGGCTGTAGAGCTTGACGACGACCGGATACCCGATCCGTCCCGCGGCCGCGACGGCCTCGTCGGGCGACCCGGCGATGACGGTCTCCGTGATCGGGATGCCGTAGGCGGCGAGGAGTTCCTTGCTCTCCGCCTCGGTGAGGAGGGTCCGGCCGTCGCGACGGGCTTCATCGACGATCCGGGCGGCCCGGGCGCGGTCAGGGTCGTCGTCACCGTCCTGCGGGCCGGTCGGCGTCTCGTACAGGGCCTTGAGGTCGTCGGCGAAGCGCCACGTGGCGTTGAAGAGCCTGACCGCCGTGTCGGGATACGGGAAGGTCGGGATGCCTGCCTCACGCAGGATCGCCGCACCCTTCTCGACATCGTCGCCGCCCATCCAGGATGCCAGCACCTGCTTGCCGTCCAGCTCGGCGAAGCGGGACAGCTCCGTGGCGGTGCCGATGGCGTCCGTCATGGCCTGCGGCGTGAGGATCACCAGGAGGCCGTCCGCGTGCTCGTCGGCCGCGGCGACCTCGAGCGCCTTCGCGTATCGGACGGCGTCGGCGTCGCCCAGGATGTCGATCGGGTTGGCGTGGCTCCAGGGACCAGGCAGGAACGCATCGAGGGCGTCCATCGTGGCCGCAGAGATGTCCGCGAGCGCGCCGCCACCACCGATGAGCGCATCGGTCGCGAGGACGCCGGGGCCGCCGGCGTTGGTGACGATGGACAGCCGCCGCCCGCGGGGGCGAGGCTGCTTGGCGAGGACCTCGGCGGCATAGAACAGGTCGGCGATCTCGTCCACCCGGAGGACGCCCACCCGCCGGAACGCCGCGGCGAGGACCTCGTCGGACCCAGTCAGCGAGCCGGTGTGCGACGCGGCGGCCCTGGCAGCCTGCTCGGTCCGCCCGGGCTTGATGACGATGATCGGCTTGGTCAGGGCCACCTCGCGGGCCGCGGACAGGAACGCGCGAGCGTCACCGATCGTCTCCATGTAGATCACGATCGACGAGGTGTGCGGGTCGTTGCCCAGGTACGTGATGACGTCGCCCCACCCGACATCGAGCATCGAGCCGAGCGAGACGACGGCCGAGAACCCCACGTTCTCGCTGATGCTCCAGTCGAGCACCGCCGTCAGCAGGGCTCCCGACTGGCTCACGAAGCCGACGTTGCCCGGCCGGGCGATCCCGGCCGCGAACGTGGCATTCAAGCCCGAGATCGGGCTCATCACCCCGAGGCAGTTGGGACCCACCACCCGGATCCCTGCCGCCCGGGCGCGCTCGAGGATCCGGCGCTCCAGCTCCACGCCGTCCGGACCGGTCTCCTTGAAGCCCGCCGAGATGACGATCATGTTGCGGATCCCGAGTTCGGCACACTCGTCGACGACCGCCGGCACGGACGGGGCCGGCGTGCAGACCACGACGAGATCGAGGCGGTCGGGCACGGCCGTCAGGGTCGGGAAGGTCTTCACGCCGAGCACGCTCGAGCGCTTCGGATTGATGGGGAAGACCGTTCCGCCGAACGGGCTGCTGATGAGATTCCAGACGAGCGTCCGCCCGACGCTGCCGGGCTTCTCGGTCGCGCCGACGACCGCGACCGAAGCGGGCCTGAAGAAGGCGTCCAGGGGATGCCGGGCGGCCCCGAGGACGTCACTCGTTCGGTCGGACCAGATGTGTCGTCTGAGCATGGCTTCCTGAAGGCTCCCTGCACTCGTGACGGGACTCTACCCTCCTGCCGCCATCCGGCCGGAGGGCCGTCCGGCACGTCTCACCGTGCCGCCTGTCGGTTCGGCGTGGCGGTGGCAAGCTAGGCCACGATGTCGTCAGGATGGAACGATGGAGGCGCAGGACCATGGTTGATGACGGCGGCCGAACCGATCTCGGATCCGGCCCAGCGACGATGCCCAAGCCGGCCGGCGGGCCGGGGCTGATCCGGTCCATCGCCCACCACCTGGCCGGCGAGCCGCAGGCTCTGCCGGTCGAAGGGCAGCTTGCATCCTTCACGGGCGCGACGGGCTGGCTCAACTCGGAGCCCTTGACGCCCCAGGGTCTCCAGGGGCGTGTCGTCCTCGTCGACTTCTGGACGTACACGTGCATCAATTGGCTCCGGACCCTCCCCTACGTGCGGGCCTGGGCCGCGAAGTACGCGGACGCGGGCTTGACGGTCGTCGGCGTCCACACCCCCGAGTTCGGCTTCGAGCGGAACCTGGACAACGTCATCGCGCACACGCGGACCTTCGGCGTCGAGTACCCGGTCGCGGTCGACAGCGACTACGGCGTCTGGCGCGCCTTCTCGAATCACTTCTGGCCGGCCGTCTACGTCGCCGACGCCCAGGGGCGGGTCCGCTTCCATCACTTCGGTGAGGGGGAGTACGCGATGACCGAGATGGTCATCCAGCAGCTCCTGCTCGAGGCGGGCGCGCACGGGATCGATCAGGATCTCGTGGACGTCGAGCCACACGGGCTCGAAGTCGCCGCCGACTGGCGGACGCTGCAGTCGCCCGAGACCTACCTCGGGTACGGCCAGAGCACCGGCTTCGCCTCGGAGGAGGTCGCCGCCTTCGATCGGCCCCACGTCTACGGCGCCGCCGCGCGACTCCCCCTCAACTCCTGGGACCTCGCCGGGGACTGGACCGTCGCCCGGCACGCCGCAGTGGCCAACGGGACCGGTGGACGGATCGCGTTCCGCTTCCACGCGCGCGATGTCAACCTCGTCATGGGGCCGGCCTCCCCGGGTGCGTCCATCCCCTTCCGGGTCCTCCTCGATGGCCAGCTCGCCCGGGACGCGCGCGGGACCGACGTCGACGCCGAGGGCAACGGGATCCTCGACGCGCAGCGGACCTATCAGCTCATCCGCCAGTCGGGCGCGGTCGCGGACCGGCTGTTCGAGATCGAGTTCCTCGACGGTGGCGTCGAGGCGTACTGCTTCACCTTCGGCTGATCCCGGACCGGCCGGGCCTCCGCGCCGCGGCCGTCCCGGCCGATCCCCGTTCGAAGCGTATCGCTCCGTCCATGTTCCGGATGGCCGTCGGTCACAGCGACGATGTCGACCTCGCGAGCGCCATGGAGACGGTCTTCGCGCAGTGCGACGCGGGTCTCGCGGGAGCGGCGCCGAACGCCGGCTTCCTGATGGGCGCCTGGGGGGTCGACCACCAGTTCGCGATCGACCAGGTGCGAGCCCGCTACCCGGGGATCGAACTCGCCGGCTCGAGCAGCGCCGGCGAGATGTCCTCCGTTCTCGGCTTCCGGGAGGACTCCGTGGCGCCTGACCCTGTTCGCGTCGGATTCGATCGACATGGTGGTCGGGCTCGGGCGCAACCTCGCCGAGGATTGCCTCGCGGCCGCCCAGCAGGCCGTCGCGGAGGCCACCGCGAAGACGACGCTCCCACCGCGCCTGTGCATCGTGATGTCGACCATCGGTGGCGTGGAAGCGAGCGTGATCCTCGCCGCCCTCCGGACAGCGCTCGGGCCGGGCGTCCCGATCCTCGGCGGCGGTGCGGCGCCGCGCGACCCGAGCACCGAAGGTGACGGCGCCAGCAGCCGCGAGTTCGCGGGCGACGTCCTCACCGGTGACGCCCTGGCGATCCTGTTGTTCGCGGGCCCGGTGGCGTTCTCGTTCGGCGTCGAAACCGGCTGGCATGGCGTAGGTCCACGGGCGACGATCACGCGAACGTCGGATGACGGCGTGCTCGAGATCGACGGGCGACCCGCGCTGGAGTTCTACGAGCGGTATGTCGGCGCCGGCCGGCCGCCCGTCGCCAATCCCCTGGCGGTCTTCGAGGAGCCCGGCTCGGACCGCTTCTACCTCCGGACGCCGGTGACGTACGACCGAGACCACGGGTCGATCGGGTTCTTCGGCGCCGTCCCCGAGGGCGCGACCGTCCAGCTCACGATGGCGGGCACCGACCAGATCTTCGAAGGGGCGAAGGCCTCGTTCGCCGACGCCTTGGCCGGCTTCCCGGATGGTGCCCGGCTGGACGGCGCGCTCCTCTTCTCCTGCGCCACGCGCAAGTTCCTGCTGGGGACGCGGGCCGGCCGCGAGATCGAGCTCGCGCGTGAGGTGCTCGGGGAGACGGTGCCGATCGGTGGCCTCTACTGCATGGGCGAGATCGCGCCGATGGCATCCGGTGAGGGGACGCGGTTCCACAACGCGACGATGGTGTCGGTCCTGCTCGGATCCGCCCCGGCGAACGGGTTGGGATCCGCTTGACGACCGAGCCCCCCGGCTCACGCTCCCCCGACGAGCTGGAGAAGGAGAACCTCCGGCTGACACGGCGCCTCCAGCGGCTCGAGGACAACGTCCGACGGCTCGAGGAGTTCCAGGACTCGAACTCGACGCTCGCGTCGCGCCTGCTCACCGAGCTCGAGGCCGAGCGAGCGAAGTCGGACCGGCTGCTGCTCAACGTGCTCCCCCAGCGGATCATCGACCGGCTGAATGCCGGCGAGGCGCTGATCGCCGATCGCCACGATGCGGTGAGCGTCCTGTTCGCGATATCGTCGGGTTCACGGAGACCTCCGCCCGCCTTGCACCGGCGATGCTGATCGAGGCGTTGAACGAGCTCTTCTCCGGCTTCGATACGATCTGCGACCAGACCGGGGTCGAGAAGATCAAGACCGCCGGCGACGCCTATCTCGTGATCGCCGGTCTCGGCGGCGAGACCCGACCACGGGACGACCATCACCGAGACCGCGCTGCGGATGATCGAGCAGGTCGAGGCGCGGGCCGGACGCGGGCGCCGACTGGCGGATCCGCATCGGCCTGCACGGCGGGCCGGTCGTCGCCGGGGTGATCGGCACCACCAAGTTCGCCTACGACGTCTGGGGCGACACCGTGAATGTGGCGGCCCGGCTCGAGGCGGCCTCCGAACCGAACCGCATCCACGTTTCGAGCACGTTCGCGGCAGGACTCGGCGGCCGCTACCGGCTCGTCCCGCGAGGCACCGTGGAACTCAAGGGCAAAGGCCTTCTCGAGACCTGTTTCCTGGTCGGTCGTCGGGATTGACATCCGGCCCACGTCGTACCACGAATCCCCGCTACTTACCGAACGGCTGATGTCGCGGTCGGATCAGGCGAGATCCGGCCGTCAGTCCTGGAGCCCCAGGGCGACCGCGGCGGCGATCCGGTCCAGCGGGACCGCCGCCCGCGCGTTGAGCTGCCGAGCCACGGTCTCGTCGGCCGCCTGGATCAATGAGAAGATGACTTGGTCGCCGGGCATCAGGATCGAGACGATGTGCTTGACGTTCGTGCCCTCGGCGGTCATGGCCGACGCCGCCCGTTCGAGGCTCGCGACGACCGACCGGACCGTCGCCTCGTCGACATCCGGCCAGTAGCGCTCAACGAGGAACATCCGGGTCGGCGGCGCATCGGGGACAGGCTGGTCCATCGCCGATGACCGTAGGATCGCAACGCTCCGCGACGAAAGGGGCGGTCACCCCGATCTGTCTGGCGAGCTCGCCTCGAGGGGGATCCGCTCGCCCATCCGCGCGCCGAGCTCGGCTCGTGAATGGATCCCGAGCTTCGCGTACACCCGCTCCAGGACGTTTCCGACGGTCTTGGGTGCCAGGAACGCGAGTTCGGCGATCTGCCGGTTGGAGAGTCCGGTCGCCGCGAGCTCGGCGACACGGCGCTCCGTTTCGGTCAAGCCCTCGGGGGCACGCGGTCGGAGACCGATCCGGGCGAGTTCGGCCCGGGCTCGGTCCGCCCACTGGGGCGAGCCAAGATCTTCGAAGCCGGCGAGGGCCTCGCGCAGCCGCTCGTCCGCAAGGCGTTTCTCCTTCCGCCGTCGGTGCACCTGGCCCGTGGCGAGGAGGGTCCGCGCCCGCTCGAACGGCATCGGCAGGGCATCGTGTTCGACGAGTGCACGTTCCATCGAGGCCAGCGCAGCGTCGAGGTCGCCATCGGCGGCGTGGACGAGCCCACGGCCGCGGGCACCGATCGCGAGCGTCCATGGAGTCGGCGCGACCCGACCGGCATGCTCGAGCCACTCGACGATCCGCCTGGCTCGATCGACGTCGCCCATCGCGAGGGCGGCCTCGAGGCGGTCGCCGTCGAGCTTGAACCGACCAGGATGGCGCGTCCCGCTCGCCTCGGCGACGCTCGCTGCGATGGTCAACTGGGCGTCCGCCTCTCGAACCTCGCCGAGGGTCAGGGCCACGAACCCGAGGATCTGCCGGTGGTAGACCTCGAGCGCGAGATCACCGCTCGCGATCGCGAGCTCGAGTCCTTCGCCTGCGAGCCGCCGAGCCTCGTCGGTGCGGCCCTGGTAGGCGGCGACGAGGGCGACCCCTCGCAAGCGCCAGGACGGGAACACCTCGGCTCCCTCGCGGGCGTAGCCCTCGAGCGCGGCCTCGGCACTCGACCGAGCCGCGGCCCAGTCGCCGCGGAAGACCTGCAGGCCCGAAAGCGAGACGAGGTTGAAGGGGTCGTCTCCGCCCGGGCCCGACTTCGCGCGGATCAGTCGTTCGGTCATCGCGATCGCCCGGTCGACGTCGTCGAGCTGGCGCGCGAGGCCGTAGGCGATGCCGTCGGCGCCGTCGTGCTCCCACGTGCGACCGGTCTCGGTGATCAGGGCCGTGCCACGCTCGATCTCGTCGGCGAGGTAACCACGGACCAGCCCCAGCTCGGAGCTCGCATGGAGGAGCAGGACGTTGGCCAGCAGGTCGGGGTCCACGGCCGTCACGTCGCCCGCCGCCTCCAGCAGCCCGATGGCCTCGGCGGCAAGGGCATTCCCTCGCTCGAGATCGACCTGCATGACGAGAAAGGCGGCTCGACCCAGGATCCGTGCACGGCCGACCGGATCGTCGCCGGCCTCGGCGATCGCCTGTTCGGCGAGCCGGACCGCTTCGGGGGTCTGGCCATGGTAGTAGCGGATGAGGGCCCGGAGGCTGAGCGCTTCAGCCCGCGTCGGACCGGCCTCCGCGGCCGCGATCGCCTCGGCGAGGAGCGCGTCCGCCTGCACGATCTCCGAGACGTCGATGAACAGGCACTCTGCGGCCATGGTCGCCCGGCGGAGCACCTGGTCGCCGTCCTTGATCGGGGTGAGGTGGCTTGCACGCTCGTAGAGCGACGCGGCGTCGAGGGTCGCACCGCGTGACCGTGCGGCCCCGGCCGCCGCCTCCAGCGCCAGGGCGACGCGCTCGTGGCGGCCTTCGGTCGCGCCGCCCAGATGGCGCGCTCGAACGTCATCGGAGTTCGCCGCCCGGGCAAGCGAGGCGTGCGCGCGACGGAGCCCAGCCGGCGTCGCCATGCCGATGACGGCATGCGCCAGGAGCGGGTGGCTGAAGCGGATGGACCGGCGGTCCATGACGACGACGCCCGCGTCGAACGCGGCGCTCAGGCCCGCGGCGGAGGCCGGGTCGACCCGACGCAGCGTTTCGATGGTCGGCTCGGCGGCCACGGCTGCGAGCAGGAGGGCCGATCGGGTCGCCTGAGGCAGATCACCGATCCGCGCCTCGACGAGTGCCCCGAGCGTTTCCGGGATCGGCAGCGGTTCACCTGGCGTCACGACCGTATCGGACGCCGCGAGTGCCCGAGCGATCTCGAGCGCGAAGAACGGGTTGCCGCCGGATGCCTCCTCGATCCGGACGAGGACGAGGCGCGGGAACGAACGGCCGGATCGAGCGATGAACAGTTGATGGAGCGCGGCCAGTGGCATCGGGCCAAGCTGCAGCCGCTCTCGCGCTTCGTCAGGGACGCCGGCAACGAGCTCCGACGTCGACGACGTCGCGGTGCCGCGCACGGCCAGCAGCACGCCGGCCATCCGGTCGGCGAGACGGCGGATGGCGTAGGCAAGGATGGCGCTCGAGGTGTCGTCGAGCCATTGGGCGTCATCGATCGCGAGGACCAGCGGCTGGTCGGACGCGATCTGACGGAGCAGGGTCGCGGTCGCCACGGACAACGTCCGCTGATCCGGAAGGTGCCCGGATGGCTCGGCGCGCAGGACCGCGATCTCGAGGGCGTGACGCTGCACCGTCGGGAGCGCCGCCATCTGCTCGGTGGTCACCTCCGACAGGAGGTCCGTGAGTCCGCCGAGCGTCAGCCGACGTTCCGACTCCGCAGGTGCCGATCGAAGGACGACGGCCCCCGCCTCCCGCGACCGGTCGATCGCCGCTCGCCAGATGGCCGTCTTGCCGATCCCCGCCTCGCCATGGATGACCAGGCTCGCCGGGCCACCTCGCAGCCGCTCGACGAAACGGTCGACCGACTCGAGCTCGGCCGAGCGTCCGATGACATCGGCGGAGACGCGGAGCTCGCGCACGCCGACACTCTACGGCCGGCCGGGTGAACCGACAGGGGCGGCAACGGTCCGCCGCGGGATCGACCGACCAGGCAGCGTCGGCGGCTCTGCGTCCCGGTTTCGGTCAGAGGCGCGGCAGGACGAGCTTGGCCAGGGCCAGGTTGCCGGCGTCGATCGCGTCCTGGCTCACGCTGAAGTCGGCGATCCCCAAGACGACCTGGTAGCCCTTCGCCTTGATATTCAAGGCGGCAGCGGTCGGCCAGCCCTTGAAAGCGGCGTCGCCGATGCCGGACACCGGCTTGCTGAACGACGCGCTGCTGCCCGTCTGCCACAGGAAATCGTCATAGACCGAGACCGTCAGGCCCACGGAACCTGTGTCGGACTCCGTGCTCGCCCATTCACAATAGGACTGGTTGTCGCTGTTCTGGAGCACCCCCGGGTTGACCGCGAACCCGACGGCCTGCTGGATCTCCTCGACGGTGAGGAGCCCGCACGCGTTGGTGGTCGCATTCCCTCCGGCCGCCGGCGCGGGCGCGCTGCCGTCTCCGGTCGCGCCGGTGGCGCCACCGGCCGCGGGGCCGCGAGCGCTGCTCGGGGCGGCGTCGCTGCCGCCGGGCGCCGACGTGCTGGTGCAGGCGCTGAGCAACAGCATGACTGCCGCGAGGATGGCGACGCGGACGTGTGGGATGCGCATGAGTCGACCTCCGATGGAACGCTGGTCCATGACGGGTCGATGCTCGGTCTGACGCGCGCCTCGGACGAAAGGGGTGAATCCCCTCATCTGTGGTGGCTGCGGTCTGCGCGACCCGTTTGACCATGCATGAGTCGGCGCGACACGGAAGTCGCCCGACTCGGGCCGGACCGGTGCGTCGACCAGTGGGTGCCACGGGCGCGAACCATGGTCAGGGGGGCGACCATGGGGACCCAAGGAGGTCGCAATGAGCATCGCCGTCGAGGCCGAGATCCGCCCATTTCACATCGATGTGTCTGACGACGAGTTGGCCGACTTGCGACGTCGCATCGCCGCCGTTCGCCTGCCCCACAAGGAGCTCGTCGCGGATCGCTCGCAGGGCGTGCAGCTGGCCACCATCGAGGCGATCCTGAACGCGCTCCCGCAGGCCAAGACGGAGATCGACGGGGTCGACATCCACTGTCAAGCAGCCCCTTGACTCCACCCGTCTTTTGTAGCAAGAATCAATCTTACTTATAGACGCGAGCCGAGGAGGTCAGGGCAATGTCCGAAACGACGCTCTACGAACGGCTGGGTGGGGTGTTCGCCATCGCCGCCGTCGTCGACCACTTCAGTGACGCGATCGTCCGGAATCCGGTGGTCGGCCAAGGGTCGGCGAACCCCGAACTTCGCGAGTGGCACACCGATCACCTCGACCGCCTGCCCGGACTCAAGTTCATGCGCACCCTCTGGGTGTGTGACGTCTCGGGTGGGCCGTTCGAGTTCAGCGCGACGCGGCCCGGACGCACCGCGCTGGGCCTCGAGGAGGCGCACCGCGCGCTGCACATCGCGCCCGAGGAATTCGATGAGGTCGCCGCCGAGCTGGGCCGGTCCCTCGATGCGTTCGGCGTGCCGGCTGCGGAGAAGGGCGAGGTCCTCGCGGCGTTCGCGGCCCATAAGGGCGAGGTGACCGAAGGATCGCTGACGTCGTCACCCCGTTGACACGGCGTAGGTGATCGCAGGGTCGGGATTGCGAGGGCGGCTCGGCCAGACTCGGAGACAGCTCGGCGCACCGGCGCCGTCCAAGGAAGCCAGGTGGATGAGATGTGCCTGAACTGTGGCTGTATGCGTGCGCATGACGACATGGGCAAGCCCGGCGTGAACATCACCTACGAGGATGTCAAGCGCGCGGCCGACGCCAACGGGATGTCGGTCGACGAGGCCCTCGACAACATCGACAAGACCGCGGACCTGGATCGCGGCGACCATCCACGTGAGTACCAGGCGGGCGTGACGCAGACCGCCGGCGCGTAGCTCGCCACGGGCCGGCGCAACGCCGGCCCCCGACCCCGCGATCCGATTCGACACCGTGGATGGGTGGAGCCGACACTCAAATCTCCGAAGTTTCGCGGTCAGCTCGTTGGTCAGTCCGGCGGGATGTTGTGGTTGAGCCGGAATAGATTCCCGGGTCGTACGTGCGTTTGCGGGCGATCAGTCGCTCGAGCTTCTCCGGGCCGTAGACACCCTCGGCCAGCCGCCTGAGATCGCCGCGGTCGCCGTCCTGGGTGAGTGCGTTGACATAGCTCCCCGACATCGAGGACGGCGCGGTCGCCCGGTGGAACTCGCGGACCCAGGCGACGTGATGGTCGTCGTCGGCCGCATCGGCCAGAAGCCCGATGATCGGAAGCTGTGTTATCGTTGCGTCCGCAACAATCTCCCTTGAACTGAAGTCGGACGGGTCGACCCACATGAGCGTCACCGCCATCACGGAACAGATCGAACACGTCGCCGCGACCCTGCGCTCGCACAACATCGAGGCGCTCGTGGTCGACACCGGCGTCGAGGCTCGCGACGCCGTCCTCGCGATGATCCCCGAGGGCTGCGAGGTCCACTCGGGCAAGTCGAAGACGCTCGACGACATCGGGCTGTACGCCGAGCTTGCGGAGTCCGGCCGGTTCGATGCCCTGCGCCCGCGGATGTTCGCGATGGACCGCGCCACCCAAGGCCGCGAGATCCGCAGGATGGTCGCGGCCCCCGACGTGATGGTCGGCAGTGTCGCCGCCGTGACCGAAGACGGCACCCTCGTCGCGGCGTCCGCGACCGGCAGCCAGCTGGGCTCCTACGCGTCGGGCGCCGGTCGACTGATCCTCGTCGTCGGCAGCCAGAAGATCGTGCCCGACCTCGACGCAGCCCTGCGGCGCATCGACGAGGTCGTGTTCTCGTACGAGGACGAGCAGGTCGTGGGGCGTCTCGGGGTCCACACCGTGACTCGAGAAGGTCCTGCTCATCCACGGCGAGTGGCAGCCCGGACGGACGACCGTCGTCCTCGTCCGCGAGCCCGTCGGGGTCTGAGGGCGCGATGCCGACGCTCGTAAGGGAGCGTGGAGCCGACACTCGGATTTGAACCGAGGACCTGCTGTTTACGAAACAGCTGCTCTACCGCTGAGCTATGTCGGCGCGGATCAAGAATAGCCGATGCTGATGCACAGCAGCTATTCGCCCTCACGAACGTACGCTCGGCCACACGCGAGATTCCCTAGCACAGCGCTCGAACAGCTGATAACTGTTAGAACCGTGGCGCTCACGTATCACGACCGCGGGTCGATGCTACGAACGATTGTTCGCATGACAGGTCGGCGGGACGGCGACCGCGGATGTTCGGCGAAGACCCATTGAGAGGGACGTGCGTGCCATCACGGTGCCGGCACCCCCCACTCGGCGGCATCCTCGTACTTGCCGGGTGTGTCGGTCACTTGATGGAGGCGCGTGCCGTCCACCTGCACGATGAAGAGATCGACATCGTTCGAGGTCCTGCCGGAGAAGACGATCCACGCGCCATCGGGGGACCAGCTTGCGAAAAACGCGGTCTTCGGGCTGTGGTCCGACAGGATCTCAATCATCCTGATCTCGCCGCCGTCGATCGGCACGAGCAGGAGCTTCTCAGCCTCTACACCCGCCCCGCTCAGAATCGTCTTGCCATCCGGCGACCAGCGCCCCCATCGGAGATTCTGATCGCTCAGCGCGCGCGCGCCACTGCCGTCGACATTGACGACCATCAGCGTCGAGTTGGCTTCGTCTCCCGGCTTCCCTCGGACAAAGACGATCTGGTGGCCATCGGGCGAGTAGTCGGTGGGAATGTCATGGGCACCGTCCGGACTCGTCGTCACGCGAGCGAGGTCTCCGCCATCGGACGAACGCACGGTGTAGATCCCGTTGCGGCTGAGATCAGTGTCGTCCCACCCTTCGCATGCCAGCCTCGAGCCATCGGGCGACCAGGCCAAGCATCCCAGATTCAGCCTCGGGCCTGGACTGTCGAACTGGACGTAGTGCGAGCCATCGGGATCGATCAGGCCGACGAACACCAGTCCAGCGCCGTTCTCGGCGACGATCGAGATGTGGCGTCCGTCGGGTGACCAGCGAGGTTGCTCCCCCGTCCCGGTCGGCAGGAGCGGTGTGATATCGGTGCCGTCGGGGTTCGAGGTGAGGATCGTGCCGACGTCCCCGATCCACTGGCCGTACACGAGACGCCCGGCTGGCAGGGCCGCAGAGGGCGTAGTCGGCGACGGATCGGCAGCTGTTGTCGATGCGCCGGACGGCCCAGAGGTGGCAATCGAATTCGGTGCTCGGCGCGATCCCCTGTCCGCCGCACGCGGTCATCACCAAGGCAGCCGCCAGGATCGAGATCGACAGCCGTCGGCGTGGCGCCGCTGTTCGGCCAGCCTGATTCCGGGCGCGAGCGATCATCGGCTCCTCCTCTGGGTCGTGCCTTAACAAGGGATGTTGCGGGCGTGCCGCCGAGCGACGGTCTGGTCAGTGCCTCATGGCAGGACCTGGCGGGCAAACTCGGACATCGCCGGCAATTCGATCCGCGTCGCCACGCCAGCCAGCGTGACGTGCCAGAGGGTCGCGGAAGTCAGGTAGGTGAGCCCCGCAGAGTCCGGGTCCCAGTGGACCTCCGGAAGTGGGCTCACCTCCATGGCCACGTTCGGCTCGCCAGTGACCGGCACCTCAACGGGTGCCGGAAAATCGCGCGCGAGCACCCGCTGCCCTGAGCCGTCCGGGGCAATGACAACAAGATCGGCGTGGGACTCGTCGAAATCCGCGATCCAGCGGCCGTCCGGCGAAACCGTGGGGTGAACCTCCGACCCCAGCTCAGGCGTCAGGCGCATTGGCTCACCACCGGTTGCCGCCACAGACCACAGCGTTCCGCAGCGGAACCTGCAGTCCCGCGCCACAGGCTCGTGATAGTCGATGTACACGACCTGCGTCCCGTCGGCCGACCACGTCGGCCAGTGCGGGCTGAGCCCACAGCACAAACCCGCCGCGAGGATGGTTCGTACGCCGCTGGCGACCTCGACTCGGTAGATCGTGTCCACGGATTTGCCCACGATGGAGCGGCCATCCGGGGACCACATCGGTGGGTATCCGCCGATCGGCCCCGGGATTTCCCCCACGCGCTCGCCGCTCGCGAGGTCGATCAGGCGCACGCGATCCTGCGGCGTAGCGCTTTCGTCAAACACCTCGATGGCCACCAGGCGGTGATCCGGCGAGAGCGCCACGTAGCCCCCGGCGTCGATCAATCGGTGCACCCCGGTGGTGACGTTGACCAGGTGGACGCCTCGGTCCGCCTCGGAATACAGCTGCAGAAGCACGGTTTCGGGATCCAGCCAGGCCAGGTGGGCTGGGGCGAGATCCTCCGAGGCAGGAACGTCCCACACAAGCCTTGGTGACTCACCCAACGGACCCGCAACATAGAGGTCTCCCTCGGAGATATAGGCAAGCCCGCCCAGCGGCGCCGGAATCCTCCGGTCGATCTGGCTGCCGACCACCGCGGCACCGATGGCCACCGCCAGCAGGAGCATGACCACCGCAGCGAGCGTGAGCGTGGCCCTCCGCTCGGGGGGTGCCAGTGCCCGCTCCACGCGTACGCGCCACCCGCGCCGCTGCGGAACCGTGGCCGTGGCCGCAAGAACGCGCTCACGAAGGTCACGGTCCCCGGCTCTCGTCGCGCGCCGAGCGATCGCCGCACGGATCGCCTCGTCGGTCAAGGGATGCTGTACGGTCATCGACGTTCTCCCTCGACAGCCCGCTCAAGCGAGCGGCGCGCGGTGAACAGCCGTGACTTCACGGTTTTCGCCGGGATCCCCAGCTGACCCGCGATCTCGGCAAGCGAGAGCTCCTCGTAGTAATGGAGCACCAGGATCGTCCGCTCCGCGATGGGCACCCGGTCGAGCGCACGACTCACCATGTCGTCGTCCCGTGAGCGAAGGTCCCGTGGCGCGGCGGGCGGATCGAAGCCCGCGCCGGCATCCGGCATCGCGGTGACCGAGACCTCGCGAACCCACCGTCGCCCTCGACCACGGACGGCCGAGCGGCATGTGTTGACAAGGATTCGCCCGAACCATTGGTCGAAGCGATCGGCATCTCGCAGTCCGGCCAGGTCGCGCCAGACGCGCACGAAGGTGTCCTGTGTAGCGTCGCGCGCGTCCGCCTCGTTGCCAAGGATCGCCATCGCGATCCGGAACGTTGGTGCCAGGCGAGCGTCGACGAGGGCCTCGAACGACTCGTGATCGCCCCGTCGGGCGCGGTCGACCAGGAACGCCTCGTCGGCTCTCGCCTTCGGTCGCACTGCGATGCTGACCACCACCCTAGGGTCGCTGCTCGGACTGCCGCATATGGAGCATGACTCCGGCCGTGACGCTTTGGTTGATTCGCCCACGGATTCGTTCGGCGGAAGAGTGCTTCGTAAGTCGGCGTCGCGCACGCCATGCGGCGCAACATGGAAGTCGAGGTTGTCGCGGTGTCGCCGTCGACCTGTTCTAGCTCGACCCGCCCGGCAACTCGGACCGCGACCACATCGTCATTCTCCGCGGCGGGTCCGGAAATCGACCCGACCCGCCAGTAGCCAGCCTTCGGGATACGATTGATCGCCCGCGTTCCTCCGGCGCCAGCGGTGGTACCATACGTCGATGGACAAGACGACGATCTACTTGCCGACGGAGCTCAAGTCGGCGATCAAGCGGGTTGCCCGGCAGCGAGGCGTGTCCGAGGCCGAGGTCATTCGCGACTCGATCCGCGAAGCCGTCGGCGATGATCGACCGCGCCCCCGCGGTGGCCTCTTCGCGAGCCGCGCTCCGATCGCGCGCGAGGCGGACGAACATCTGCGGGGGTTCGGCGAGCGGTGATCGTCGACACGAGCGCGCTCCTCGCGTTCTTCGACACCGACGAACCCGATCACCGAGCGGTCTCGGCGGTTCTCGGCGAGGCGACGGAGCCCCTCGTGGTCTCACCCTACGTGGTCGCCGAGCTCGACTACCTCGTCGCGTCTCGGCTCGGCGTCGCGGCCGAGCTGGCCGTTCTGCGGGAGCTGACCGGCGGCGCCTGGGACCTGCCCGCGATCGATGTCGAGGAGCTCGTCAAGGCTCGCGCTGTCATCGAGCGCTACGCCGACCAGACCATCGGCGTCGCGGACGCTTCGAACGTGATCCTCGCCGAGCGCTACCGGACGCGAACCATCGTTACCCTCGACCACCGGCACTTCGACGTCCTGCGACCCCTCAATGGCGGACGCTTCCGAATCCTCCCGTGAGGCGCTCGACACGAAGGATGGATCCGACGGCCGACTCGTGAGACGATTTCGGGTGCAAGGATGGGCTCGGAGGAGAAACGGGCCGCAGCGTCGATCCTGGACGGGCAACCCCTCCAAACGAACAGCTGATAAGTGTGCCCGTCTATATCGGGCTTCCACGCTTGTAGCACTGCGCAGACGGTCAGAGACTTACGAAACAGCTGCTCTACCGCTGAGCTATGTCGGCGTGGGCCGCCGGATAGCGGATGCTATGGATCCAGCGGGTCGCGTGGCAGTGTGATCCCGCGGGTGACGTCGTGCCGGATCGGCCGTCAGTGGAGGATGCGAGGCATGTTCGTCTTCGGGGTCCACCCGCTTGAACTGGTCGCACGGACCGCGATCGTCTACGTGGTCTTCGTCCTGGTCCTGCGGGTCTTCGGCAAGCGCGAGCTCGGGCAGTTCACGATCTTCGACCTGGCGCTGCTGCTGCTCGCCGCGAATGCGCTCCAGCCGGCCATGACCGGGCCCGACACCTCCGTCGGGGCCGGCCTCGTGATCCTGGCCACGATCTTCGCCCTGAACTGGCTGACGGCCATGGCTCGCGAGCGCGTCCCGGCGTTCCGAGGGTTGCTCGCCCCGGAACCGACCGTGCTCGCCCGTGACGGCGCCTGGCTGGATGGCAGTGTGCGAGGCGAGGACCTTGACCAGGACGATCTCGCGGCCGCGCTCCGCGAGCACGGCCTGGAGCGGGTGGAGGACTCCCGGCTCGTGGTCCTCGAGCAGGACGGATCGATCAGCGTCGTGCCCAAGGAGAGCGACAACGAAGCCCTGCGGCGCCGCCGACCCACCCGTACGCGTCGGATCTAGAGACGGACCTCCGCCTCAGGCCTCAGCGTCGGTATGTTCCGGTCAGGCGTGCCCGCGCGACGACGGTCGCGTCTCGAAGCGCGGCCCGGACCGCGGCCCCATCCGGATGGCCGGCAAGGTGCAGCGGCGCCGCGAGTGCGGACAGCGTGAACCGATAGTGGTGGGTCCCCGACGGCGGGCAGGGTCCACCCCAGCCCACGCGGCCGAAGCCGTTGCGACCCTGCTGCGGTGATGACGCACCCGCCGTGACGTCCCCCGGAAGTGATCCGGCCGTGTCGGCCGGCAGGTCGAGCACGAGCCAGTGCACGAAGTCATTGGCATCGGGGTCGTCGACGACGAGCACGAGCGCCGCGGCACCGGACGGGACACCGGTCCAGGACAGCGGCGGAGAACGATCGGCGCCGTCGCAGGTCAGGGCCTTCGGGATCGTCCCGCCATCGCGGAAGGCCGACGACGTGAGCGTGAACGGAGCCGGGCTCGCGGTGGCCTCGGATGCCGCCGTTGCGGACGACGTCGCCGGCGTCGAGGACGAGGCCCCCGATGTCGAAGGGGAGGCCCCCGGGCCGGTCGGCTCCGGTGGTGTCGAACGAGGCGGTTCCACGGTCGACCCTCCAGTCGTCGATGCCGGCGCCGACCCCGTCCCGTTCGGCGCCGAGCCGGGGCCGCACGCAGCGCCGAGCAGGACTGCCGTCACCACGACGGCCGCGAGGTACGGGATCGATCGGCGGCTCGGCATCAGCGGTTCTCCACCGAGGATGCACCCGTCGAGAGAGTCGGGCAAGCCAGGGCTTGACGTCTAGCGCGGGTGGCCGGACGCGAAGATTGAGTCGCGTGACGCTGGACGCCGCCCATACCGTGTAGCGACCCGGATCCACCGGGGCGCCATGGTGGTAGGGGCATGGATCCAGACCTGGTGGTCCTGGCACAGCACGGTGACGAGGAGGCCTTCGCGAGCCTCGCCGTCGCCGTCGGCGACCGATTGCACGCGGTCGCGCACCGGATCCTTCGGGACCTGGAGCTCGCTGAGGATGCGACGCAGCAAGCGCTGCTGACCATCTGGCGAGACCTGCCCCAACTCCGCGACCCGTCCCGCTTCGAGGCCTGGTCGTATCGCGTCCTCGTGCGTGCGTGCTACGCCGAGGGCCGTCGGACCCGCCAATGGTCGCCGAACCTCCGAATCGTGCCGATCGACGGATCGCACGTGGAGGAGGGGCTCGGCTCGGTCGTCGATCGCGACCAGCTCGAGCGCGGCTTCCGCCGCCTTTCCATCGACCATCGCGCGGTGGTGGTGTTGCACCACTACCTCGATCTCCCGCTCGACGAGGTCGCCGAGACCCTCGGCGTCCCCGTCGGGACGGTGCGTTCACGACTTCACTATGCGATGCGCGGCCTGCGCGCGGCCCTCGAGGCCGACGCGCGACCGGCGTCGCGGGAGGCTGCCGGATGACCGCCGAACGCGATACCGAGCGCATCGTCCGGTCGTGGCTGGAGGTGGGCGCGACGGCCCTCCCGGACCACATCCTGGACGCCGTCCTCGACCAGCTCCCCGCGACCCCACAGCGCCGTGCCTGGTGGCCGGCGTGGAGGTTCCGCCAGATGCCTACCAACCTGAAGCTTGCGATGGGCGCCACCGCGATCGTCCTCGTGGCGATCATCGGGTACAACCTGTTGCCAGGTCGTTCGACAAGCGGGATCGGCGTGCCGGGTCCGTCGCCGACGGCGAGTCCCACGCCCACGCCGATAGCGCTCGCGTCACCGAACGTCGGCACGAACCTCGCCCCCGGGCGGTACCGGCTGGCCGAGCCATTCCTGCAACCCGTCACGCTGACCATCCCGGCCGGCTGGCTGATGAACCAGCTGGATGCGGGGATGGTCAAGCTGATCGATCTGTCCGGGGGTGCGGAATTCGACTTCGTCATCGTGGATGGTGTGCCACTCGATCCGTGTCATCCGGATCGAGGCGACCGATCACCGGCACCGCAGACGGCCAGCGGGCTCGAGGCCGCATTCATGGGGATGACCGGCTTCGTGGCCACCCCTGCGATCACGACGAGCATCGACGGTCGGCAAGTCCGGCATTTCACGATCTCGAACTCGATCGATACGACGACCGCCGGCTGTTCGGGCGGCACGCAACTGCCGCTCTTCCACGTCAAGGACGGCGGCAGTCCGGAGACGAACGGTGGGAGGAGCCAGGAGCTGTGGATCGTCGATGTCGGTAGTGGGCTTCTGATCCTGATCGATCCGGCGACGACGGCCCTCTTGCCCGATCAGAAGGCAAAGGTCGAGTCGATGCTCTCGTCCATCGCCTTCGAGTAGTCGCGACGGGGAACCGGTCAGGGCGCATCATCGTCGGTGCGCCATGACCGGTCGATCCGTTCGCCTGACGTTGCTGCTGCCACTGCTCGCCACAGTGATGCTTGTGGCATGCAGTGCGGCGGGCTCCCCTGCGCCGAGCGGCACGCCATCGCCGGCGCCGAGCGCGACACCCTCGGGCGCGGTCCTGCCGATCACCACCGCCGAGGACGCGATGGCCGCCGTGGTCGCCGCGCAACCTCAGTTCGACGGGTTCCAGCGACACGATCCGAGCCTGATCGGCCAGTCCCGTTGGTGGGATGCCCGTCCCGCGTCGGGGGTCGGGGCGTTCGTGGTCATGGTGTCCGTCGGCTGGGGC
The DNA here is from genome assembly GCA_963817245.1 of uncultured Chloroflexia bacterium. GTDB lineage: Bacteria > Chloroflexota > Limnocylindria > Limnocylindrales > CSP1-4 > SPCO01. The sequence continues at coordinate 544,929 of CAWFNQ010000002.1, read as the reverse complement.
GATTGCCCGGCCGGCTGCATCGACTCGCATACGTGGACGTTCGCGGTCACCCCGGACGGTGGCGTCCGCCTGCTCGCGGAGACCGGGGCCTCCGTTCCGCCGGACGTGCTCGCTCCCGGTGACGGGACATCGCGCACCGGGACCGGGATCGCCGGCCACGCGACCGCGGGTCCCGTCTGTCCCGTCGAGACGAACCCGCCCGACCCGGCCTGCGCGCCACGCCCGGTCGCGGGGGCGACGGTCCGGGTGACCGATCCGAGCGGCACCGAGGTCGCGACCGCCACGACTGACGACCTCGGGGCGTACGTCGTCGCCGTCCCGCCCGGCGACTACATCGTCACGGCCGATCCGGTGGCGGGACTCATGGGCGCACCCGAGCCACTCCCTGCCGCGGTCGTGGCGGACGCGCTCGTCACGGTCGATCTCAGCTACGACACCGGCATCCGCTGACGCGATAGGCGCTGCGCGGGAGCCGCGCCATACTGTGTGCGGAGATCCCGATGCCACCGACCGGATCCACGGACCGCTCACTGGCCAACCTCGGCCGACTGCTCGTCGCCGCGGGGCTGGCCTGGATGCTGACGTCCCTCGCCGGTGCCGCATCTCCCGGCCCGATCCGGGCGGCCGACCCGAGCGCGAGCCCCGCCCCGCCGACGGCCGGCAACCCGAGCGCTCCCATCTATGTCGTCACGACGACCGGCGTCGTGGACAACGTGATGGCCGGCTACATCGAGGAGTCGGTCCGGCGAGCCGCGGAGGACGGCTCCCCCGCGATGATCATCAAGCTCAACACGCCGGGCGGCGCGCTGGACTCGACCCAGCGCATCGTCTCGTCGCTCCTCGAGGCGCCGCTACCGACGATCGTCTGGGTGGCCCCGAGCGGCGGCCGTGCGGCGAGTGCCGGCACGTTCATCACCCTGGCCTCGCACCTCGCGTATATGGCTCCAGGCACGAACATCGGGGCCGCCTCCCCGGTCGGATCGGGTGGCGAGGACATCACCGGGACGATCGGCGAGAAGGTCAAGAACGACGCCATCGCCAACATGCGCTCGATCGCTGAGGCGCGCGGCCGGAACGTCGACTGGGCGGTCTCGACCGTCGAATCGGCGGTCTCCTCGCCGGCATCGGAGGCCGTGGCCAAGGGCGCGGTCGATGGGATCGCCGTCTCGCTCGAGGACGTCCGTCGTCAGGCCGATGGCCAGGTGGTGCAGGTGCAGAGCCAGCCGGTCACCGTCGACATCGCCGACGCGCCCTTCGTCGACCTCTCGATGAACCCCTTCCAGTCGATCATCCACCTGCTGTCCGACCCGAATGTCGCGTTCATCCTTCTCACGCTCGGGTTCTACGGGCTGCTGTTCGAGCTCCAGAGTCCGAACTTCGTCACCGGCATCCTCGGCGCGATCGCCCTCATCCTCGCGTTCATCGGCTTCGGCAGCCTCCCGCTCAACGTGGCCGGCCTGCTGCTCATCGCGCTGGCGGTCGTGCTCTTCCTGCTCGAGTTCACGGTGACGAGCCACGGCCTGCTTGCGGTCGGCGGCCTCATCTGCTTCGTGCTGGGCGCCTTCACGCTGTACACGGCGCCGGGCGCCCCCACCGCCCCGGACGTGACGGTCGCGGCCCCGCTCGTCGCGTTCATGGCGGCCGTCACCGCGGGCTGGATCGCGCTGGTGCTCCTCACGGTCGTCGCCTCGAGGCGTCGGTCGCAGGCGTGGGCCGGTGCCTACGGTGCCGGCGGCACCACGGTCGTCCCGCTCGGCGTCGAAGCGGTCGCGAAGAGCCGCGTATCGCCGGTCGGAGTGGTCTACGCTCTCGGTGAGGAGTGGACGGCGAGGAACGAGGCCGACACCGACATCGAGCCGGGTCAGCACGTCCGCGTCGTCGGTCATGACGGCCTGACGCTCCTCGTCGAGGCCGGGCCGACCGGCGTGCCAGGGGAGGCCGGCACGTCAGGAGGGGCCGGAGTGTCAGGGGAAGCGGAGACGACCCACTGATGGAACAGGTCTTGGGCGGCGCGATCGTGGCGGTCCTGGTCATCCTCGCGGTGGTCGGCATCGTGCGCGTCGCTCGTCGACGGATCGCGCCGTCGGATCGCTTCGGGGCGGGCGGCCGTTCCACGGTCCCGGCCGGAACGGCTGGCTTCGTGAAGTCGGCGCTCGCGCCGTCGGGGATCGTCAGCGCGGCAGGTGAGGACTGGAGCGCGCAGTCGCGCACGGGCGCCACGATCGCACCCGGCACGCGCGTGACGGTCACCGGTCAGGATGGACTCACACTGATCGTCGAGGCGGACTCGGCGCCAACCGGGACGCAGGGATAAGGAGAGGGTCGATGGAACTCCTGGCCGTGGGTGTGGCCGTCCTGTTCCTGGTCATCGTCGGGCTGCTGCTGTTCTTCGCGGCGATCAAGATCGTCAACCAGTACGAGCGGCTCCTGATCTTCACGCTGGGTCGCACGAGCCCGAACGAGGTCAAGGGCCCGGGCTGGGTCTTCGTCGTCCCGATCGTCCAGCGTGGCATCCGCGTCGACCTGCGCGAACAGTTCATCGAGGTCCCCAGCCAGACCAACATCACCAAGGACAACGCCCCGATCAGCATCGATTTCCTGATCTACTGGCGCATCGCGGATCCGTACAAGAGCGTCGTGGAGGTCCAGAACTTCAACGGCGCCCTCCAGAACATCGCGACGACGACCCTCCGTGCGGTCATCGGCGACATCCTCCTCGACGACGTCCTGTCCAAGCGCGAGCAGATCAACGAGGTCCTGCGCGTCAAGATGGACGAGGTGACCGCTCGTTGGGGCGGCAAGGTCACCACGGTCGAGATCCGCGAGATCACCCCGCCGCGCGACGTCCAGGACGCGATGAACCGGCAGCTCTCGGCCGAGCGGACGCGACGCGCCGTCATCACGGAATCGGAGGGTTCTCGCCAGTCGGCGATCAACGTCGCCGAGGGCGAGAAGCAGGCCGCCATCCTCAAGGCCGAGGGCGACCGACAGGCAGCGATCCTGCGGGCCGAAGGGTTCGCGCTCGCACTGCAGAAGATCTTCGAGACGGCGTCGGGCGTCGACCAGAAGACGATGGCCCTGCAGTACCTCGAGGCGTTCAAGGCGCTCGGCCAGAGCCCGTCCACGAAGTACATCCTGCCGCTCGAGGTGACCCAGCTCGCCGAATTGTTCCGCGGGTACCTCGAGGGCGCGAACGAACCGGGCCCGGCGCCGGCGATCGCCGCCACGACGCCCGCACCGGGTGACGCCGCGTCAGGTGGCGCGGCCGGGACCGGGGGCACCGCGACGACCGACGCCCCAGCCACATAGCCACGTTTCGTGCGCCTGCCCGTCGCTCTCGTCCAGCTCGACGCCACCGACGACGTCGCCACGAACATCCGCTGCGCGGCCGAGCTGGCCGACGCGGCCGCCGCCGGCGGCGCACGGCTCGTCGCGTTGCCCGAGTACCTGCAGTTCCGCGGCTCCGACGAGGGCTTCCGCGCCTCGGCGCGGCCGATCCCCGGCGAGCACACCCAGGTCTTCGCGGACGTCGCTCAGCGACGCGGATCGTGGATCCTGGTCGGCAGCCTCGCGGAGGCCTCGGACGATCCGGCCAGGCCGCACAACACCAGCGTGCTGATCGGCCCAGACGGGACGATCGCGGCGACGTACCGGAAGATCCACCTCTTCGATGTCGCCGTGGACGAAGGCCCGGTGGACACCGAGTCCGCCCGGGTGCGCGCAGGTGACCGGACGGTCGTCGCGGACGTGGATGGGGTCCAGGTCGGCCTGTCGATCTGCTACGACGTCCGCTTCCCGGAGCTCTACCGAAGCCTCGCGCTGGCGGGGGCGCAGGTCCTGACCGTGCCGGCGAACTTCACCGAGCGTACGGGTCGCGACCACTGGGAGGTCCTGCTGCGCGCCCGAGCGATCGAGAACGGCGCCTACGTGCTCGCGCCATCCCAGATCGGCGGCCCGCCCGGTCAGCCGGCGTTCGGCCGGTCGATGGTGATCGACCCCTGGGGCACGGTCGTGGCCCAGGCCCCCGACACGGTGGCGATCGTCCGGGCCGAGCTCGATCTCGATCGGGTCACCGCGGTGCGGCGCCAGATCCCGGCCCTCGCGAACCGGCGCCCGGACACGTACTCGCACTGAATCGAAGGACCCGACCCCCGGGCGGGGAGTCGGGTCCTTGCGTCGTGTGGTGGAGCCGGCCGGTGGCCGGCTCGGGGATGGCTAGCGGCGCGTGCGGACCGGGGTCAGCACGACGGCCGAGAGACCGATGATGCCGAGGACGATCAGCGCGAGCGGGAGCGTGCTATCCGGGCTGCTCGTGCTGCCTCCGGACATCGTGTCCGTGGGCGGCAGCGTCGGCTCCGACGTCAGCGCTTCCACCTGGCCATCAGAGGGCTCCTCGGACGGCGTGGTCTCCTGCGAGGGCTCGGTCGAGGCTTCCTGGGACGGCTCGCTCGAGGGCTCGCTGGACGGCTCGCTCGAGGGCTCCTGCGAGGCGCAGTCGATCGGCTTGCCGGTGACGTCGTGGCACTCCGACGGCTCCTGCGAGGCGTCCTGCGAGGGCTCGCTCGACGGGCACTGGAGGTCCTGCTGTTCGGTATTGCAGTTCTGCGGGCGTCGTGGCCGTGATGGCGCTGCCATGCGCCGAGACCGCGGTCACCATGCCCAGGGCGAGGACAGCAGCGCTCACCACCGCCGCCAACCTACGAAGCTTCATCGTTCGATCTCTCCCCGATCCTCTATGCGGTTGCGCTGGGTTGGATGAAGGCCGGCCGACGGTGACCCATACACCATCGAGCCGAAGATGACGGCAGGAGCATGCGGCCCGTACTAGGCCGTTGTCCAGTACTGAATGTCCATGACGCACCCCACGGGACCCTAGCAGACCCCTCTTCACCGCCCAGCATCCGCACCGAAGCCGCGGTGCCTGGAGGCACCGGGTCCCAGGACCTTCGGCGGCCGGGCGGGACGGCTACCATGGCGGCCGTGACCGACCGCCCACCGCTCGAGACCGAGCCCCTGCCGACGCTGCGAGCCGCCGTCCGCGATGCGGTCGACCGCGCCTGGAGCCTGGCGATCGAGCGCGGCAGCCTGCCGCCGCGCCCCGACGCACCGGACGCGCCGCGGATCGAGGTGGAGCGTCCCGCCGACCCGGCGCACGGTGACTTCGCCACGAACCTGGCGATGCGACTGGCCCGGCCGTATCGTCGGGCGCCATTCGAGATCGCGACCGCGCTGGTCGATTCCCTCCGGGAACTGGCCGCCCCCGGGAGCCCCGACGCCCCGTTGATCGCCCAGGCCGACGCGGCGATGCCGGGTTTCGTGAACCTGCGCCTGGCGGACGACGCCCTCGAGGCCGTCGTGGCTTGGATCGACGCCGACCCGGCGACCTGGGGCCGCGTCACGAACGCGAGCGGGCGGATCGTGAACGTCGAATTCGTTTCGGCCAACCCGACCGGGCCGCTCCACATCGGGAACGCTCGGGGAGCGTTCGTGGGCGACTTGCTCTGCCGCGTGCTCGAGGCGGGTGGGCAGCGCGTGACGCGCGAGTACTACTTCAACGACTCCGGTGGCCAGATCCGGAATCTCGGCGCGTCGGTGGTGGCCCAGCGGCGGGGCGAACCTGTCCCGGAGGACGGCTACAAGGGCGACTACGTGATCGACATCGCCGCCGCGATCCCCGATGAGGTCTGGACCGAGGCGACCGCGCCCGGCACGGACACCGTCGGGGTGGTGGGCCATTGGGCGGCGGGCCGGGTCCGGGCCGGGATCGAGGCCAGCCTCGAAGCGCTCGGCGTCCACTTCGACGTGTGGACGAGCGAGGCCAGGCTCCACGACGAAGGCTGGGTCGACCGGGCCGTCGAGCGGCTGCGGGAACGCGGTCACGTGTATGAGGAAGACGGCGCGGTCTGGTTCCGCTCGACCGCATTCGGCGACGACAAGGACCGGGTCATCTATCGCTCGAACGGCGAACCGACGTACTTCGCGGCCGACATCGGCTACGTCACCGAGAAGTTCAGCCGAGGCTTCGAGCACCTGATCTACATCTGGGGCGCGGACCACCACGGGACGGTGGCGCGGGTCCGGAACGCGGCCGCGGCGATGGGCTACGACGCCGGCGCGGTCGAGATGAAGCTGTACTCGTGGGTCCGCTTCGTGCGCGACGGGGTCGAGGTCTCGATGTCGAAGCGGGCCGGCGACTTCATCACCCTCGACGACCTGCTCGCCGAGGTCGGCGTCGATGCCGCCCGCTGGTTCTTCGCGTCACGCGCGGCCACGACCGGCATCGACTTCGACATCGAGCTGGCCAAGAAGCAGTCGAACGAGAACCCGGTCTACTACGTCCAGTACGCCCACGCCCGGATCGCCTCGATCCTGCGCAAGGCGGCCGAGGCCGGGCTGACGCCGGCCGGATCGGTGGTCGGTGCGCTCGGTGGCGCGCCCGAGGCCGCGCTCGCACGAGCGGTCGCCCGGTATCCCGAGGTCGTCGAGGATGCCGTCGCGGGCGAGGAGACCCAGGGGATCACCGCCTACGCCACGGACCTGGCCACGACATTCCACGCCTTCTACCGCGACGCGCGGGTCGTCGACCCGGCCGAGCCCGAGCGCTCCGCGGCGCGCCTCGCGCTCGCCCGCTCGGCCCAGATCACGCTCGCGAACGCCCTCGCGCTCCTCGGGATCTCCGCGCCCGAGTCGATGTAGCGGGCTCAGCCCGCCAGGCCGAGGACCCCGGCCACCTTCGTCAGGGTCTTGTCGTCCGAGCCGATCACGACCCAGCGGGTCGTCCCGCCCGTGCCGGGCAGGACCTGGGCCACGCCGGCGGCCTTCTTGATGGCGGTCGACGCCGCGGCCTCGAACTCGGCCGCATCGGCCTTGGTGTCCCAGACCGTATGCATGGCGACGGCCCACTCGCCCTTGGGGCCGTTGATGACGGCGAGGCGGTCGCCGCCCCAGCCGGCGGCCGCGGCATCGGCGGCGGCCTTGGGGACGCCACCTTCGGTGAGCCAGATGCCCGTCTGGAACTCGCCGAACGTGTCGAAGAGGGGCACGGTCCAGCCGGATCCCAGGTCCTTGGCCAGATCCTTGGGGAGCTGCACGTCGATCGGCTTCTCGTCGGCCGCGTACTTCTCCGGGTGCAGGATCTGCTCGGTCGACTCGGGCATCCGATCGTACAGGGCGTCCACGCCCTTCCAGCCGCCGGTCATCTGCATCTGCTGCACGAAGAGCGCGCCGGTGGAATACGGGTAGAGCAGGGTCTGCTGGAGGATCTGGGGCATCTTGTCGAGGACGGCTTGCGCACTCGGGTCGGCGGCGGTCGCCTGCTGGAGCTCGGCGGGGCTCAGGTGCTGGAAGGCCCAGACCGCCATCAGCACCGTGGCGTCCCCCTCGAAGACGGCCTGGCGGGCCATGAACCAGTCGCTCCTGTCACGGACGTCCTTCTGGTCCTTGAAGACGGTGAAGTGCTGGTCCTGGAGCGCGTGCGTGAACTCGTGGGCGTAGGTGATCTTCTCCTGGCCACCGATCCCGCCCGATCGCGAGACGACGTACATCTTCTTGGTGTCGTCGTCGTAGAAGCCGGCCACGCCCGACCCGAGCAGCTCGAGTGAGAGGGCCTGGAGGTCGGCGTCCTGTGGGATGAGGCCGAGCGCCTTGTACAGCCGCTCGTTGGCGGCCTCGTACTCGGGCGGGTTGTCCTTCGCGAACTGCTTGGCCAGCATGTCGCGCAGGGTCGCCTCGTCGATCGTGTCGCGGGCGACCTTCTGCGTCGCTGTGAGGCCGCGGATCTCCTCGACCTGGCCTTCGATGGCGTCGTAGATGGCGTCGGCGTCGGCGCTCGCGCTCGGTACGGCGGAGGCGGCCGCGGACGGGCTCGCCGACGGCGCCGCCGTCGGCGCGGCGGTCACCGGGGCGGCGGTCGGAGAGGGACTCGGGTTGGCGCCGCCGCAGGCGGCGAGCAGCGTCGCCGCCGCGACGACGAGCACGGCGAGACGGCGGTGGAGGGGTTCGATCATCGGCGGATTGTGGCACGGGATGGCCGATCGGCCCTCCGGCCGAAGGTCCTGCCCCGGGACGTGTCGCTTTCTTAACCGGTTGCCGTCTCGACCTTGAACCTGCGCCTCGTAGCGTATGACTCGGACGAACCCAAAAGGTTCTTTCCTCCCTCCCTCCGACCGGGGGCGCCGATTGGGCAGGCGCCCCCGGTCTTTCTGTGTCCGGGAGGGTCCGCCCGGGCTGTCGGTGGCGACCCACCGGACGTGAGCCGGCGCGCAGGCCGCTGTGTCAGAATCCCGGCATGGAACTCACCTGGTACGGCCGCACCTGCGTCCGGCTGCGCGGCCGCGACGCGGTCGTGGTGGCCGATCCCTACCAGTCGGTGGTCGGCCCGACGGGCCGGGGCATCACCGGCGACATCGTCACGTTCAGCCACCCCGACGACCACAAGCTGGCCCGCGCGAAGGGCAAGCTCTCGCGCGACGGACACACCCACCTCCCATCGAGCCTCGACGACGCCTTCGTCCTCGACGGTCCCGGCGAGTACGAGGTGAAGGAGGTCCTCGTGACCGGCGTGCGGACCTACCGCGACGACGCCAAGGGCGAAGAGGCGGGAAAGCAGACCTCGTTCGTCGTCGAGCTCGACGGCCTGCACACGATCCATCTCGGCGAGATCGGCCACCTGCTGACGGAGGAGAAGCTCGGCGACATCGGCACCGTCGACATCGTGTGCGTGCCGCTCGGTGGCAACCTCAGCCCGACGAAGGCCGCGGCCCTCGTCGCCCAGCTCGACCCCAGCATCGTCGTGCCGATGCCGCTCTGCGACGACGAGGGGGACTGCGCCGACGTCCTGGCCAAGTTCTTCCACGAGATGGGGGCCGAGCCGACGTCACAGCCCAAGCTCTCGGTCTCGATCTCGAGCCTGCCGGCCGAGACGACCCCGGTCCTGCTCGAGGCCCGCGGGAAGCAGGCCCAGCCCGCCTGACGCCGTCGCGGGCAGCCGGCCCGAGCAGGCGGCGAGCTATGACCGGTCGAGGACGACCCGTCCGCGCTTGACCACGGTCCGCACGAGGTCCGCCGCCGGCCAGTAGGGGATCTGGGCGCTCGTCGGGATGCGCCAGATGACGAGGTCGGCCGCTTTCCCCGGCTCGAGCGACCCGATCTCGTCCTCGAGCAGCAGGGCCCGCGCCGCGTTGATCGTCGTCGCGGCCAGGACCTCGTCGGGGGTCATCCGCAGGCCGACGCAGGCCGCCGTCATCGCCAGCGGCAGGCTCGGCGTCGGCGAGGTCCCCGGGTTGAAGTCCGTGCCGATCGCGACCGGCACGCCTCGGTCGATGAGCCGGCGCGCCGGCGCGTGGTGGTCCTTCATGAGGAACCACGTCGTGTGCGGCAGGAGGGTGGCGACCGTCGGATGGTCCGTCGATGCTGCCTCGGCCAGGGCGTCGACCCCGGCGTCCGACGGGGTCGCGAGGTGGTCGGCCGACGCCGCCCCGAGTTCCACCGCCAGTTCCGCGCCGCCCGAAGGCGCCAGCTCGTCGGCATGGAGGCGCGGTGCCAGGCCGAACGCGGCGGCGGCCTCGAGGATCCGCCGCGACTGGTCGGCGCTGAAGACACCCTCCTCGCAGAACACGTCGCAGAACCGGGCCCGGCCGTGGGCGGCGATCCCGGGGAGCTGCTCCTCGATGACCGAGCGGACGTAGGCCTCGGTACCGTCCGGGCGGTTGCGGAACTCGGCCGGGACGGCGTGCGCGCCGAGGTAGGTCGGCACGACGTCCACCGGCCCCTCGCGTCCGAGCCGGTGGGCGGCCTCGACCAGCCGGATCTCCGTCTCGAGGTCCAGCCCGTACCCGGACTTGGCCTCGATGGTCGTGACGCCGTGGGCCAGCATCTCGTCGAGCCAGCGCCGCCCGTGCTCGAGCAACTGGTCCGCACTGGCCGCCCGGGTCGCGGCCACGGTCGACAGGATGCCGCCGCCGGCCGCGAGGATCTCCAGGTACGAGGCGCCCCGTTGGCGCGCCACGAGCTCGTCCTCGCGAGAGCCGCCGAAGAGCAGATGGGTGTGGGGGTCGACGAGCCCAGGCGTCACGGTGCCGCCGCGAGCATCCAGACGAGCGAACCTCGCGAGGGAGAGCCCGTCGGCCTCGATCGCGGCCTCGACCTCCTGCCGCTCCCCGACGGCCGCGATCCGTCCCTCCCAGCAGGCCACGACCGGGGCATCGGGCGCGTGCGGACCATCGGGTCCGGCCCGCAGCCTCGTGACCTCGCCCTGCGAGGCGCCCGACCGCACGCCGCCGGCCATCGAGACGACCTCGCTCGCCCCGACCACCAGGAGTCCCGGTGCCGACTCATCGACGCGGCCGCCCTCGATGACGCGGAACGAGCTGGTCACGCCCGCGCCTGCGTGCTCAGGCGGGCCGACCGGCTCGGGCGGCCTCGAGTCGGAGTTCCAGGGCTTGATCGGGCGAGAAATCCCGGAGTCGCAGGAAGGCGGCGGCGGCGGCCAGGCGCCGCTCGATCGGGTCCTCGCGGAGTGCGCCGGCGTGGTCGGCCACGGCCAGGAACGATGCCAGCGGGGCGAGGCCGATGAGCTCGGATTCCGCGAGCTCGACGCCATCCTCGGCGGCGACCTCGCGGACCGTCTCCCACACGACCCAGAGCGGCGTGACCTCGAAATCGAGGATGTTCATGGATACCTGGGCGGACCGCAGTTCCTCGATCCAGAAACCGTTGGCCTGGACCCTCGGAAGCCCGCCGCCGGACTCGCGCACCCGCCGGGCGATCCGCTTCGCGAGCTCGAGGTCCTCCGACGCGAGGTTGATGTTGTAGGCGATCAGGAACGGACGGGCGCCGACCGCGACTGCCCCGGCCGACGGGTGCATGCGCGCCGGCCCGAAGTCCGGCTCGCGGCCGTGCTGGTCGATCTCGGCCTTGAGACCCTCGTACTGGCCCCGTCGGACGTCCGCGAGCTTCACCCGCTCCTGGCGGAGCGCCGCGTTCGCGTAGAGGAACACCGGCAGGTCGAACCGCTTGGCGATCCGTTCCCCGAACGAGCGAGCGAGCGCGATGCAGTCGTCCATCGTCGTGGCGCCGAGCGGCACGAACGGGATGACATCCACGGCCCCGATCCGCGGGTGCTCGCCGGTGTGGACGTCCATGTCGATCTCGTGGATCGCCGAGGCGACGAGGCGTTCGAGCGCCTCCTGGACGGGACCGTCCTCGCCGGCCATCGTGAAGACCGACCGGTTGTGGCTCGCGTCGCTCGTGCGGTCGAGGAGGTGCACGTCCGGCACCGACGTGATGGCGTCCGCCAGGCGGTCGACGACGTCGAGTCGCCGTCCCTCCGAGACGTTCGGGACCGATTCGATGAGCACGTCACGATGCTACGTCGCGCGGCGCCCCGGCGACGGTCGCCCACGCGGGGCGCGGCCGACGGGGTCGGAGCGTGGGCGCGGCCGTGACGGTCAGCCGACGGGGTCAGTCCTCGGCCGGATGGTCCTCGAGCATCGGGACGCGGATCCCACGTGTGCGAGCGACCTCGATCGCTCGCTCGTAGCCGGCATCCACGTGGCGGAGGACGCCCATCGCCGGGTCGGTGGTCAGGACGCGCTCGAGCTTCTGGGCGGCGAGGTCCGTGCCGTCGGCCACGACGACCATGCCGGCGTGCTGGCTGTAGCCGATCCCGACCCCGCCGCCGTGGTGGATGCTCACCCACGACGCTCCCGCCGCCGTGTTGACGAGGGCGTTGAGGAGCGGCCAGTCGGCGACGGCATCGCTGCCGTCGAGCATGGCCTCGGTCTCGCGGTTCGGTGATGCGACGGACCCCGAGTCGAGATGGTCGCGGCCGATGACGATCGGCGCCGCGACCTCGCCGGTCCGGACGAGCTCGTTGAACGCGAGCCCGGCCTTCGCCCGCTCCCCGTAGCCGAGCCAGCAGATCCGCGCGGGCAGGCCCTGGAACGGGACGCGTGCCTCGGCCATCTCGATCCAGCGATGCAGGCCGGCGTCGTCGGGGAACAGCTCGAGGACCGCGCTGGTCCGTGCGGAGGATGTCCGCGGGATCGCCCGAAAGCGCCGCCCAGCGGAACGGGCCACGACCCTCGCAGAACTGCGGCCGGATGAAGGCCGGGACGAACCCCGGGTAGGCGAAGGCGTCCTCGACGCCCTCCTCCTTCGCGAACGCCCGCAGGTTGTTGCCGTAATCGAAGACGACGGCGCCGGCTCGCTGGAACTCGAGCATGGCGCGGACGTGGGCGGCCATGGAGCGGCGCGACCGGCGCTCGTATTCCTCGGGGAGTCGATCGCGGAGCTCGAGGGCGTCGGGCAGCGAGATCTCGGCCGGCACGTACCCGCCGAGCGGGTCGTGGGCGGAGGTCTGGTCGGTCACGAGGTCGAAGCGCTCGCCGGCGGCGGCCCAGGCGGGCTCGATCTCGGCGGCATTGCCGACCAGGGCGATGCTCACGGCCTCGCCGCGCCGCGGCGGCGTCACGCGCCCACGCGAGCGCTTCGGCCGGATCGTGCGTCAGGCGGTCGACGTAGCGGATCTCCAGTCGTCGACGGGCTCGCGCCTCGTCGACTTCGATGACGATGGCGACGCCGTCGTTCATCGTGACGGCCAGCGGTTGCGCACCGCCCATCCCACCGAGCCCCGCCGTCAGCGTCACCGTGCCGCGCAGCGTCCCGCCGAAATGCTGACGGGCCGCCTCGGCGAAGGTCTCATACGTGCCTTGCAGGATGCCCTGGGTCCCGATGTAGATCCACGACCCCGCGGTCATCTGGCCGTACATCATCAGCCCGCGTCGCTCCAGGTCGCGGAAGTGCTCCCAGGTGGCCCACTTGGCGACGAGGTTGGAGTTCGCGATGAGCACCCGTGGGGCCCAGGGGTGCGTCCGCAGCACGCCGACCGGCTTGCCCGACTGGATGAGCAGCGTCTCGTCCTCGCCGAGCCGCCGGAGCTCGCGCACGATCGCGTCGAACGCATCCCACGAGCGGGCCGCCCGGCCGGTGCCGCCGTAGACCACGAGGTGGTCGGGGTCCTCGGCGACCTCCGGATCGAGGTTGTTCATCAGCATGCGCAACGCCGCTTCCTGCTCCCAGCCGAGGCAGGAGCGCTCGGGGCCGCGCGGGGCGCGGACGGGTCGGGGTCCGGACATGGGGCCTAGTCCCGAGCGGTCGCGGCTCGAGCCGTCACGGCTTGAGCCCCGCCATGACATCGTGTCCGAGCGTGCCCGGCCCCACGGCGATCGCCGACACGAGCACGTCCCCATCGAGCACGGCGTGGTAGGTCGTCGCGCCGCCCGCGCAGGCGCCGACGTGGACCACGAGCGTCCCGATCATGTCGACCTGTTCCGTGCCGCTGACGCCACCGGCCGGCTCGCAGGCGGAGCTGTCGTATTCCTGTCGCCAGGAGTCGAAGAACCCGTCGCTGTACACCCCGGGGCGGAGCTGCGCGATGCTCACCACCATGATGTCGTCGCCCGATGCGTACCGGGCGACCGCGAGGCCCGATGCCGTGGCGCCCAGCGTGGGGTCGCCGATGAGCTGCGCGGCATTCTCCGGATCTGGCACCATCTCGACCTTGCCCGCGGTCGCCGGCAGGCGGCCCAGGAGCGTGGCGTCCACGGCAAGGGGCGTCGGGGTCCCCAGGCCGGCCTCGGAGGCGCTCGCCGATGGCGCAGGCGCCTGGCTCGTGGTCGGCGCCGCGGTCGCCGCCGACGCCGCGGCGCTGGACGTGGCGCCGCTGCCGCAGGCGGTGATCGCGGCCGCGATGACCACGAGACCGATCGGCCCGGCGAGCCGCCTCGCAGCGAGGTACCGGGCGGCGACTCGCGGTGCCCCCGTCATCAAAGCTCGAGCCGCATGACCGGGAACCGCGGATCGTCCACGACCCGCGCGAAGCCGGCCGCCTCCCAGAAGGCGGGCGTGGCCGCGCTGGTCGCGTCGGGACGGACGGCAGCCTCGGGATACGCCTCGACGGCCGCGAAACCACGCGCGGCAAGGTCGTCGCAGACCGCTCGGACCAGGCGCAGGCCGAGCCCTTCGCCCCGGGCGGCGGCGGTCGTCGCGATGCACGTGATCACGGCGGGGAGTGGCGAATCCGGCAACTGCGGGTAGAGGTCCCGGGTGCGCTGGGCTCGCGGGTAGGCGGTGAGCGGGCCGAACTGGCAGTACGCGGCCGGCTCGCCATCCCGCGAGATCACCTTGGCATAGGAGCCGAACACGCCGAGCCCCCGTGTCAGGAGCCCGAGCTTGCGCGGCCCGCCGGCGGTCTGGGACCTGGCCGACGCGGCCGACCGCGTCGCTCCCGGCGCGAACGGGTTCGGGGCGGCATCCTCGTCATCGTCGAGGAACGGGTTGAGGTCCGACGGTGCGGCCTGGGCGAACGGGTTGAAGGCCGGCTCGGTCGGACGCTCCGCCAGGAACGGGTTGTCGACGGCCGAGCGCGTGGCGGGCGGCGGCGTCGGAGCCGTCGGCGCCTCGAGCCAGGCGAGGCGCGCGGCCTTGGATCCCCGGTCGGCGTCCTCCCAGAAGTCGCAGGTCCGGTGGTCGAAGCCGGGGTCCGCGCAGGGCGGCAGCGATCGCCAGCGGGCCTCGTCGAGCACGTCGGCGATCTGGATGTCTGGCATGTCGGCCAGAGTCTACGGCCGGAATCTTCGAATGTTGACCGACTGCCACACCCGGTTTGCTACAGTCCGCTCAGGAAGCCGCGCGATCCAGGCGGGCGGCGACCGGATCGGGGAAGGGAAATGGGATGAGCATGGCGACGCAGCCCAAGGACGCGTACGCAGTGCTGGGGGTCGATCCGGCGGCCGAGGACGAGCACATCGCCGCGGCCTATCGGATGCTGGCCCGTCGCTATCACCCGGACATCGCGGGTGAGGCGGCCACCCGGCGGATGATGCGGATCAACGCGGCCTGGGACCGACTTCGCGACCCGGAACGGCGGGCCGCCTACGACCTTGAGCTCGCCGAGACCGACCCGCACCGGGCGGCCACCGCTCGGACGCGGCGGACCAATCGCCGCCGGTACACGCCACCGCCCCATCACGCCGAGTCCACGGGTCACCACGAGGCCCCGCACGCCGAGACCGCGCATGCGCCGCATTACGAGGCGCCGTACCAGGGGTACGGACGCCAGACCGAACGCGACGGCACGGGCGCGGCCGGTCGTCCGCCCGGGAGGCCGTCGGGCAGCGTCCTGAAGTTCGGGCGGCACATCGGCTGGTCGCTCGGCGAGATCGCCCGAGTGGATCCGGGGTACCTCGTCTGGCTCGAGGATCGGCCCGAGGGACGGCCATACGCGGCGGAGATCGACGCGATGCTCCGCCGGAACGGCTTCCGGTCCGCGTCCGAGCCGACCCCGAAGCGGGGCCGCTTCGGCCGCTAGGTCGCCCGAGCGACCTCTAGGCCCGTTCCGCGGCGAGGTCGACCAGCGCCCCGGCGTGGACGAGTTCGGTCGCGGCCGCCAGGTCCGGCCCCGGCTCGCGATCCTCGACGAGGCGGTCGATCACCGAACGGACCCGAGTGCGGGCCTCGCTGACGCCGACGCCCGGTGACGGCGCCACGCCGCCTTCCTCCGACGCCGCCAGGAGCTCGAGCCGGAGGTCCAGTGCCTGGGTCGCGACGAGGAGCTCGATCGCGAGGATCCGCTCGACCCCCTCGAGCACCCGCCGCGCGTGCCGGGCGCTCGTGGCGCCCATCGAGACGTGGTCCTCCTGGTTGGCGCTCGTCGGGATCGAATCGGCCGACGCCGGATGGGCGAGCGTCTTGTGCTCCGACGCCAGGGCCGCGGCCGTGTACTGGTAGATCATCATCCCCGAGTCGATGCCCGAGGAGGCCGCGAGGAACGGCGGCAAGCCGCCGTTGAGGCGCGCGTCGACGAGGAGCGCGGTGCGCCGCTCGCTGATCGATCCGAGCTCGGCCAGCGCCAGCGTCGAGAAGTCGAGCGCGAGCGCGATGGGCTCGCCGTGGAAGTTGCCGCCGCTGATGACCCGGCCCCCGCCGGTCGCCATCGTGTCTTCGGCGGCCACGCCGCCGCCCGGGAAGACGAGCGGGTTGTCGGTCGCCGAGTTCATCTCGATGTCGAGGACCCGCCGCAGGTGATCGAGCGCGTCGCGGACCGCCCCGTGGACCTGCGGCACGCAGCGCAGCGAGTACGGGTCCTGGACCTTGTGCGCCGACGCGTGGTGGTGGTGCTGAAGACCGCTGTCTCGCAGGAGGTATCGCAACTCGGCGGCCACGGCGATCTGCCCCGGGTGCGGCCGGGCGAGCTGGTACGCGGCGGCGAACGCCACCTCGGTCCCGAGCAACGCCTCGACGCTCATCGCCGCCACGACCGACGCCGTCCGGACCAGCCGGTCCGCATCGGCGAGCAACAGCGCGCCGATCGCCCCCATGAGCTGGGTGCCGTTGAGCAGCGCCAGCCCTTCCTTGGCGGCCAGCTCGAGCGGCTCGAGGCCCGTCTCCTTGAGCGCGATCGTCGCGGGCACCACGGAACCACCGAACTCCACGTGGCCTCGCCCGATGAGCGGCAGCGCGAGGTGCGCCAGCGGCGCGAGGTCGCCGGATGCCCCGACACTCCCCTGCTCGGGGACGACCGGGTGGATGCCGAGCGCAAGGAATTCGAGGAGCCGGTCGACGATCAAAGGCCGGCAGCCGCTGTGCCCGAGTGCGAGCGTGTTCGCCCGGAGCAGGAGCATGGCGCGCACGACCTCGCGCGGGAACGGCGGGCCGACCCCCGCCGCGTGGCTCATGAGCAGGCGACGCTGGAGCTCGGCGGAACGGTCGGGCGGCACGAACGTGGTCGCGAGGTCGCCGAAGCCGGTCGTCACGCCGTAGACCACGGCGCCCTCCGCCACCAGTGCCTCGATGACGTCGCGTGCTTCCTGCATCCGCGCGCGGGCGTCGACGTCGAGCGCGACGGTGGCACCGTGGCGGGCGACCGCCTCCACGTCGGCCACGGTCAGGTCCGCACCGGTCAGGACGACCCCGTCCGAAGGACCGCGGTCCGGGTAGAAGTGCGGGACCTCCGGCTCACTCACCGCTCCGAGGATAGTCGGCTATCCTCGGCCATGCCCGCCCTCCCGTCATGAGGTCTTCGTGCTCGCCTTCATCGACGAGATCGTCATCCCCTTCCTGAACAGCCTGTACGGCGCCGTCGGCTACCTCGGGGTGATGATCGCGATGGCGATCGAGTCGGCGATGGTCCCGCTCCCATCGGAGCTGATCCTGCCGTACGCCGGATTCCTGGTCTCCGATCCGTCGCAGATCGAACCGCTGACCGGCTCGCCCTGGAACTTCTGGATCGTCGTGATCGTAGCGACGATCGGCAACACGATCGGGTCCCTCATCGCGTACGCCATCGGGGCGTACGGCGGCCGGCCGTTCCTCGAGCGGTATGGGAAGTACCTGCTGATCCGCCCGCACGAGATCGAGCTGGCCGACGGATTCTTCCAGCGCCACGGCGGCGCGACCGTCTTCATCGGCCGGCTGCTGCCGATCGTCCGGACGTTCATCAGCTTCCCGGCCGGCGTGGCACGGATGCGCCTCTCGACGTTCATCCTGTATTCGACCGCCGGGGCGTTCATCTGGTCGGCCATCCTGGTGTATGCGGGGACGGTGCTCGGTGAGCACTGGGTCGACATCCGCCACGCGCTCCAGCCGTTCGACCTGCTGATCGCTGTCGGCGTGATCGGACTGGTGATCGGCTTCATCTGGTGGCGCCTGGGCATGCCTGGCAGACCCGGTCGCACCGGGTCGCCGGACCAGCCGGCTCCGGAGGCCGATGCCGAGGCGGACTAAGGCCGCGGCGGCCAGGACCTAAGGGTCCTGCCAATTCCGGACGACCACCCCTTAGCCCCATCGTGGCCGCCATCGACCCGTACGGAACGGGCGACTGGAGGCCGACGATGAACCCCTACCGCTCGACCGATCTCGCCAAGTCATACCGGGCCAACGACATCGACGCCGCCGACGCCCGCCGCCGCCGCGAGGCCGCCGAGCGACGACGTCCAACAGCCACGTGAAGCCGGGTCTCGTCGAGCACCGCTCGCGCGGCAGCATCGCCTTGGCCCGCCGGTTCATCCTGCGCAACGCCTGAGTCAGACGATCCGACGCCACCCAGGAGACATGGCCGGCGCATGATCGACGGCGTGACCCGCCGTGGCAGCAGTCCGGTTTTCATCGGACGTCGCGCCGAACTCGATCGACTCGAGGAGTCCTTCGATCGCGCCGCGCTGGGTCTGCCGTCCCTGGTCCTGCTCGCCGGCGAAGCCGGAGTCGGCAAGAGCCGCCTGGTCTCGGAGTTCTCGGCACGCGCCGAGGCGGCCGGCGCGGCCGTCATCACGGGTGGTTGCCTTGACCTCGGAGAGGGTGGCCTGCCATATGCCCCGTTCGTCGAGGCGATGCGAGCCTTGGCTCGTCGCCTCGATCCTGCTGCGCGAGCTGCGGCATTCGGGCCGTTCGCGGACGTGCTCGGTAGCCTCATCCCGGATCTCCGTCCACCGGGCGTCGACATCATGCACACAGATCCATCCGATGCAACCGGTCGGTCGGCACGGCTGTTCGACGCTGTCCTGGCGGTCCTCGGGCGGTACTCCCGGGAGCGACCGCTGACCCTCGTGCTCGAGGATATCCATTGGGCCGATGGATCCACGCGCGATCTGGTCAAATTCCTCGTTCGGAACATGCGCGATGAGCGGCTCCTCGTCGTGGCGACGTACCGGAGCGACGATCTGCATCGACGGCACCCTTTGATGCCCCTCCTCGGAGAACTCGAGCGCGCGGATCACGTCGAGCGTCTGGAGCTCCGATCATTCGAACGAGACGAACTCATCGAGCAGCTGACCGGGATCCTCGGTGAGTCGCCTTCATCTGCGCTCGCCGATGCCCTGCTCGAGCGATCCGATGGCCTGCCCTTCTACGTCGAGGAGCTCGTCGGTGGCGACGCTCAGGGTGGATCGGAGCTTCCATCGACGCTGCGCGACATCCTCGGATTGCGGCTGGCGACGTTGCCGGCGAGATCGATGAGGCTCGTGCACGCTGCCGCGGTCATCGGTGGACGTTTTTCTCACGAGCGACTCGCAGCGACGTTCGGGGGAGGCGAGGACGGTCTGATCGAGGCGCTCCACGAGGTCATCGATGCGCGGATCCTCGTGCCGATCGACGATCGGGATGAGCCCGCCTATATGTTCCGCCACGCCCTCCTGCGTGAGGCGGCGTATGACGACCTGCTGCCCGCCGAGCGTGTCCGCCTGCACGCGCGCCTGGCCGATCATCTCGAAGCCACGATCCATTCGATGGCGCGACCGGACGCGTCGATCGTTGCGGATTTCGCCATCCACGCCTACCAGGCACACGATCTGCCCGGCGCCTTGGGCGGGTCCATCCGTGCGGTCCAGGCATACATCGATGCAGCCGCCTATCGCGAAGCGCTTGGACATGTGGAGCGAGCCCTCGAGCTCTGGCCCCGCGTCGGTGACGCCCAGGAGCGGGCCGGGATGGATCACCCGGACCTCCTGGCACTTGCGGCGCGGATGGCCTCCGCAACGAATCAACCCGATCGAGCTGCGTCGCTCATGCAGGAGGCGCTCCTCGAGGGCCTCGCAGCGACCGATCCGGAACGTCGCGCCGAGCTCCTGGCGACCCTCTACAGCTTCGCCTGGGAAGCGCAGGACTTCGAGACCAGCACAGCCGCCATCGAGGAGGCCTACCTACTGGTGGAGACGGCCGATGCCAGTCGGTCGAAGGAGTTCGTCCTCCTTTACTTTGGCTGGTACCGCTGGTCGGAGGGCCGCCTGCGCGCGTCGCTCCGACTCTTCGAAGAGGTCATGGCCATGAGCGAGGAGCTCGGCGACGACTCGGCCTGGGCGACTGGTGCGAGCGCCGCCGCACACTCGCTCGCCGACCTTGGATGGGCGTCTCGTGCCGGCGCGATGGTGGACCGATCCATGGAGCGCGTCACGGACTTCGACGAAGGCCTCGAGTCGATGGGTGCCGATGTCGATCGGGCCATCGCGCTTTGGACCGCGGGGCGCTTCGCGGATGCCGCGCGTATCGCGACATCCGGACTGGCGCGCGCGACACGGTATGGCCTCGAAGCTCGCCTGGGGTCGGGTTTTCGTGGGTGCCTCGCGGATCTGTTCTTCGAGCTCGGTCGATACGATGACGTCGCGACGGTCACGAAGCCCGGGATCGCTGGCGATGGCATCCAGCACACGATCGCCTGGGCGGCATTGACGATGGCCCGGGCAGTTGTCGTCCAGGGACGGCTCGCCGAGGCTCATCGCCTCGTGGACGACATCCGGCCCGAGGTCGCCGTGGTCGGTGCCTTTCTCCCGCTTTCACTGGTGGAGCTCGCCCGAGCGGATGGCCAATTCGATGATGTCGTGTCGGCGGTCGATGCCGTCATCCATGGTCGGGAACGCGCCGAACGGGTCATCCCGCTGCCCATGCTCCTCGGCGCCGGCATCGGGGCCGGTGCCGACCGAGCCGTGGCCGCACGGCGTCGTCGCAAGGCAGCCGACGCCGCCGTAGCGACGGACGCCGCCCGACGATGGCTGTTGCTATTCCGGTCGCTCGTCGCGGCGACCGAGGCCGAGGGTGGGGCAGGCCCATTCATCGAAGCGCTGCTTGCGACGGCCGAGGCTGAGATGACCCGGCTCGAGGGGCAAAGCGACCCGATCGCATGGTCGGCTGCCATCGGGCGCTGGACCGATCTGGCGCATCCCCAACAAGAGGCCTATGCGCGAATGCGACTCGTCGAGGCCCTCCTTGACTCGTATGGTGAACGTGCCAGCGCGACTTCGGTCCTCCGAGAGGCGCACAGCATGGCGTTATCACTAGGTGCGGTGCCCCTTCAAGCAGAGATCGAAGCGCTTGCGCGGCGCGGTCGGATCGAGCTGGGTGACGCCAGGGTCGAAGCGTCCACCGAGCTCGGCGAAGCGGCCTCCTCGCCGGTCGTCCTCACCGCACGTGAATCCGACGTCCTGCGGCTCGTCGCGAAGGGCCATACCAATCGGGAGATCGGCGACCAGCTGTTCATCAGCGAGAAGACCGCCAGCGTCCACGTTTCCAACGCGATG
Organism: uncultured Chloroflexia bacterium; assembly: GCA_963817245.1. Taxonomy (GTDB): domain Bacteria; phylum Chloroflexota; class Limnocylindria; order Limnocylindrales; family CSP1-4; genus SPCO01. Next base: position 523,864 of record CAWFNQ010000002.1, on the reverse strand, counting down.
GCCAAGCTCGGCGCACTGTCGAGGTACGAAGCGGCCGCGGCCGCGGACAAGCAGGGACTGCTCTGAGTCAGGCGCGGGGCGCGGCGAGCACGATCCGAGCGACCGAGGCGAACGATCAAGCGTCACCCCGGGAACACGACCGGCGCATGATCGGCGGCATGACCCGCCGCGGCAGCAGCCCGGTCTTCATCGGCCGTCGCGCCGAACTCGATCGACTCGAGGAGGCGTACGCCCGCGCCGTCGCGGGCCAGCCGACGTTGGTGCTCGTCGCGGGCGAGGCCGGGGTCGGCAAGAGCCGGCTGATGGCGGAGTTCTCGCGCCGAGTCGAGGATGGCCGGAGGCTTCGCTGCCATCGGCGGATGTCTCGACCTCGGTGAGGGCGGTCTCCCATATGCACCATTCGTGGAGGCTCTCCGTGACCCTCTCACGTCGCCTGGACACGGCGGCTCGACAGGAGGTCTTCGGTCCATCGGCGGAAGCGCTGGGCGGGTTCGTTCCGGATCTCGAGCCGTCCGGCGGCGGCGCTGTGGCGGCGCCCGATCACGCCGATCCGTCAGGCCGGCTCGCTCGACTGTACGACTCGGTCATCTCGGTCTTGGGGCGCGCCTCGGACCAGCGGCCCTTCACGTTGACGCTCGAGGACATCCACTGGGCTGACGGGTCCACGCGCGACCTGATCCGCTTCCTCGGACGCAACCTCCGCAACGAGCGACTCCTGGTGATCGCGACGTACCGCAGTGACGATCTCCACCGACGGCACCCGCTCATGCCCCTGCTCGCCGAACTGGAGCGCGCGGACACGGTCGAGCGCATCGAGCTCCGACGCTTCGCCCGTGCCGAACTCGCCGAACTACTCTTCGGGATCCTCGGTGTTCCGCCATCGGCCCATCTCGTCGATGCGCTGCTCGAACGGTCCGATGGGATCCCCTTCTATGTCGAGGAGCTGGTCGCGCAGGATCGGGGCGAGGACGAGGGGATCCCTCCGACGCTCCGAGACATCCTCGATCTGCGTTTGGCAGCGCTCCCGGCCGCGTCGATCGCGATGGTTCGTGCGGCGGCGGTGATCGGCGGCAGGTTCTCGCATGAGCGCCTCGCCGCCGTCGCCGGCATGGACGATGACGCCCTGTTCGGTGCGTTGCGAGACGCGATCGAGGCCCGGATCCTCGTCACGGCCGATGACGACGGCGAGGCCGCCTACACCTTCCGCCACGCGCTCCTGCGCGAAGCGGCGTACGACGAATTGCTGCCGACCGAGCGGGCGCTGCTCCATGCCCGGTTGGCCGACCACCTCGAACCGTTGATCCGGCAGGGTCAGCGACTCGAGCCAGCGGTCGTCGCTGACTTCGCCATCCATGCCTACCACTCCCACGATCAGCCTCGGGCGCTTGTCGGGTCGGTCATGGCGCTTCACGCCCTCTCCGACGCCGCCGCCTATCGGGAGGCGCTCGGCCATGGCGAGCGGGCGATCGAACTGTGGCCCCGGGTGGTCGACGCTCAGGAACGAACCGGCATCACCCACGCCGACCTGCTGTCGGTCGCCGCGATGGTGTCGGCGGCAGCCGGCGATCCACGGCATGCGGTGGCGCTCGATCAGGCCGCTCGTCGAGGAGCGTTGGGCCCCCTGGTTGTTCCCCTTCGACGCGCTGCTCGAATCCGGGCACCTCGACGAGGTCGAGGAGCTCGCCCGACGGGCGGTGATCGCCGCACCCGGTGGCCACCCGATGGTCGGAGCGTGGCCGAACCTGGCCAAGTGCCACATCCTCCGAGGTCGGCTGGACGACGCCCGGAAGGCCATCCGAGAGATCCCGGCCACGCGAGCCATCAACCGAGCGCGCTTCGAGTCCAGGCTCTGTTCGCGAGGGCGGAAGGGCGGTTCGATGCCGTCCGTCGCTCGTCGAGGAGGCGCGCTCGGTGGCCGACGGGGAAGGCGATGGGCCGATGTGGATGGTCCTGCTCGTCGGCATCGGCGCCGCCTCCGACGAGGCCGTACGCCTGCGTCGGCGGCGTCAGATGACGGAGGCTCAGGCGCCCGTCGCGATCGGTGGCAGGTGGCTCGAAGACTTTCACGGGATCGTGGCCAGGGCGCGGGCCGATGGCGGCGCCGGGCCATTCTGCGAGGCGGGTCTGGTCACGGCTGAGGCGGAGTACTCGAGGCTCGCCGGCGCTTCGGATCCTGGCACGTGGTTCGAAGCCGTCGACCGCTGGCGTGGGTTGGGGAACCCCTGCCAAACGGTGTACGCGCGGCTGCGGATGGCCGAAGCCGTCCTGGACGCGAGCGGCGACCGTGGCGACGCGGCCAACGCGTTGCGGGAGGCGCACGACACGGCTTCGACGCTGCGGGTCACGCCGCTGCAAGGCGAGATCGAGGCGCTCGCAACACGAGGCCGGCTGGACATCGACCGCCGCGCGGCAGTGGCATCTGCACCGCAGGCTGACGGCGTCGTCCTCACGACTCGGGAGCGCGACGTCCTGCGGCTTGTGGCCGCGGGACACACGAATCGGGAGATCGGCGACCAGCTGTTCATCAGCGAGAAGACCGCCAGCGTCCACGTTTCCAACGCGATGGCCAAGCTCGGCGCACTGTCGAGGTACGAAGCGGCCGCGGCCGCGGACAAGCAGGGATCGCTCTGAGTCAGGCCCGGCCGTCTGCTCCTCGGGCGGCTTGACGGACCGGAACTCGCGGTACATCAGCAGGTCGTAGGCGATCTTGAAGCCACCGGCGAGGTAGAACGGCAGGGCCGCGTAGCTCGCGCTCGCCATCAGGACCGACGAGATCGACGGCGAGATCGCGGCGCCGGTCGTCCGGGCGACCCCGGTCACACCGGCCGCCGCGGACCGTTCGTCCGGGTCGACGACCGCCATGACGTACGACTGGCGGGTCGGCACGTCCATCTGGCTCAGGCTGAACCGCAGGAGGAGCACGCCGATCGCGAGGGGCAGCGTCGGCATCAGCGGGACGAGGATCAGCAGGACGTTCGACGGGATGTGCGTGAAGACCATCGTGTTGATGAGCCCGATCCGGGCGGCGATGCGGGCCGCCGAGAGCGATGAGACCGCGGCGAGCAGGTTCGCGCCGAAGAAGATCAGCCCGAGGAGCCCCGGGTCCACGCCCCACTGCGTGTGGAACCAATACGCCATGAGGCTCTGCGGGATGAAGCCGCCGCCGAAGGCGTCGATCGAGAACAGCACCGACAGCTTGAGGACGATCCGCTTCGAGCGCCCCAGGCCGAGGCGACGCCGGATGCCGTCGTTCGCCGCCTCCCGGGGCGGCGCCTCGATGGCCGGATCGAGCGCCCAGAACCCGAGGACCATCGCGAACCCGATGAGGGCGTAGCCGATGACGATCGCGCGATAGGCATCGACGGGGGCCCAGCCGTCGTTCAGGAGCAGTTGGCTGATCAGCCCGGCCGCCAGGGCGCCGGTGGCGGTCGCGACGTAGCCCACCAGGTTGTACCAGGCGAACGTGGCGGTCCGGCGAACGTCGTGCACGGTCTGCGAGAGCGCCGCCTGCTCGACCGCGAGGAACGGTCCGACCTCATTGCCGGTCGGCGAGATCACCCCGATCGTCGCGGCGAGGATCAGGAGCGGCACCCAACTGGTGAAGGCGAAGACGATGCCGGCGACGATCATCAGGACGGCACCGGCAACGAGGACGCGGCGCCGGCCGAAGCGATCCGCGTTCGTCGTCAGCCAGAGCGAGATGAGGGTGTCGCCGATGAGCGTCAGCGTCAGGACGATCCCGACGGTCAGCGCGTCGAGCCCGAGCGCATCGAGATAGAGGACCAGGACGACGGCAAGGAACCCGTAGCCGAACATCCGCAGGGTCCGCATCGCGAAGAGGAGCCGGCCGTCCCGGTCGAGGCCGCGCAGGCTCGCGATCAGCCCTGGATCGGGCGGCGTGGCAGTCACGCTGTCGAGTCTACGAGGGCGGACGAGGCGCGATGCCGTCTGCGAGAATGGCCGCGGAGGTCACCGACGACGATGAGCACCGACCCGCACGCCGACGACACCCCCGGCCATGCCGGCTCGGAGGGCCTGCACCACGCCCTCGATGACCACGGCGACGACGGGGAGCACGACGACCATGCCCATCCCGAGGAGGCGCTCGGCCCGATCGACTTCCGCGCGTGGGGCGCCGGGATCGCCGGCGTGGCGATCGCGGCGGTCGTCGTGGCCTGCTTCGCGGTCGCGACCGGAGCGCTGACGCTCTAGCCCGGGCGCGATCGCCCTAGAACAGGCCGACGACGTTCCCGTCGGCGTCGATGTCGATCTTCGTGCCGCCCGGGATGGACGGCAGGCCGGGCATCGTGCGCATCTCGCCGCACAGCGGCGTGATGAACCCGGCGCCGGCCGACAAGCGGACGTCCCGGATCGGGACGGTGAAGCCCGACGGCCGGCCCTTGAGGGCCGCGTCGTGGCTGATCGAGTACTGCGTCTTGGCCATGCAGACCGGCAGATGGCCGAAGCCCATCGATTCGTACATGGCGAGCGCCTTCCGCGCGGCCGGGGTCAGCTCGATCCCGTCGCCGCCGTAGATCTCGCGGACGATCGTCTCGATCTTCGCGGTGAGCGGCATGTCGTCCGGATAGAGCAGCCGGAAGTCGCGCGACGGGTCCTCGCTGGCCGCCCAGACCGCCTCGGCGAGAGTTGCGGCCCCGGCACCGCCGTCGACGAAATGCGTCGCCACGACCGCGTCGTTGGCGCCGGCCGCGAGCGCCACCTCGCGGATGGCCTCGACCTCGCCCGGCGTGTCCGTCGGGAACGAGTTGATCGCCACGACCGCCGGGATCCCGAAGCGGCGGATCATCTCGACGTGCGCGGCCAGGTTCGCGCCGCCGGCGCGAACGGCCTCGACGTTCTCCTCGAGGAGCGCTGGGTCGAGCGGCTTGCCGGCGACGATCTTGCCGACGCCGCCGTGCATCTTGAGCGCCCGGACCGTGGCCACGACGACGGCCGCATCCGGAGCTAGGCCGGACGCCCGGCATTTGATATCGAAGAACTTCTCGGCGCCCATGTCGGCCCCGAAGCCGGCCTCGGTGCAGACGATCTCGTTGGTCACCAGCGCGAGACGGTCGGCGATGATCGAGTTGTTGCCGTGCGCGATGTTGCCGAACGGGCCGCAGTGGACGAAGGCCGGCCCGCCTTCCAGGGTCTGGAGCAGGTTCGGCTTGATCGCATCGCGCAGGAGCACGGTCATCGAGCCGGCGACCTCGAGGTCGTCGGCCGTCACCGGCGAGCCGTCGGTCCGCGTCGCCAGCACGATCCGGCCGAGTCGTGCCCGAAGGTCGAACAGGTCGGTCGCGAGCGCCAGGACCGCCATGACCTCCGACGCCACGGTGATGACGAATTCGGTCTCGCGCGGCACGCCGTCCTCGCGCCCGCCCAGGCCGATCACGACGTGGCGGAGCGCCCGGTCGCTGATGTCGACGACGCGCGGCCAGAGGATGCCGTGCGGGTCGATCCCGAGCGGGTTCTTGTGATGGAGGCTGTTGTCGATGAACGCCCCGGCCAGGTTGTGGGCCGCGCCGATGGCATGGACGTCGCCGGTCAGGTGGAGGTTGAAGTCCTCCATCGGGATGACCTGGCTGTAGCCGCCCCCGGCCGCGCCGCCCTTGATCCCGAAGACCGGCCCGAGCGACGGCTGGCGGATGTTCACCGACGCTCGCTTCCCGATCTTGTTCAGGCCCTGGGCGAGCCCGACCGTGGTGGTCGACTTGCCCTCGCCGAGCGGCGTCGGGGTGATGGCCGTCACGACGACGTACCGACCGCGCGGTCGCTCGGCCTCGAGGCGCGTGATCGCCTCGAGCGTGACCTTGGCCTTCGTCGGGCCGTAGAGCTCGAGCTCGTCGTCGCGGATCCCCAGCTCGGCCGCCACGTCGACGATGGGGCGGGGCCGCACCGAGCGGGCGATCTCGAGATCGGACGGGAAGCTCATCGGTCTCCTCCGGACAGGACGGGTCGAGTGGGGTCGGCGGCACCGCGCGGCCGCGGGGCCTGGCGCTCGGCAGCACGGATCAGGTGGGTGAGCAGGATGGCGTTGGTGAGCGGCCCGACGCCACCGGGCACCGGGGTGATCGCCGATGCCACCGTCGAGGCGGACGCGAAGTCGACATCGCCGACGATCCGGCCATCGACGACGTTGATGCCGACGTCGACGACCACCGCACCCGGCTTGAGCATGGCACCGGTCACGAGCCCCGGGTGGCCCGCCGCCACGACGACGATGTCGGCCCGACCGATGTGGCCGGCGAGGTCGCGCGTCCGGGAGTGACAGACCGTGACCGTCGCATCCTCCTTGACGAGCAGGAACGCGGCGGGCATCCCGACGACCGCCGACCGACCGACCACGACCGCGTCCTGGCCGGCGATCTCGACACCGGATCGACGCAGGATCTCCACGGCGGCATGGGCCGTCGCCGGCAGGAACCCGTCATAGCCGAGCCGGAGCAAGCCGGCGTTCAGGGGATGGATCCCGTCGATGTCCTTGTCGGGGTCGATGGCGTCGATGACCGCTCGAAGCCGGATGGTGGCAGGCAACGGCATCTGGACGATGACACCGTCGATCGTCGGGTCGTCGTTGAGTTCGCGGACCGTGGCGGTCACGCTCGCCTCGGTGGCCGCGCCCTCGAGTTCGACGAACCCACCGTCGATCCCGACCTTGGCGCAGCCGCGCAGGATCCGTTCCAGGTAGACGGTCGAGGGCGCGTCCTTGCCGACGATGACGACCCGCAGCGCCGGCGGCCGCCCGTGCGTGGCCCGGAACCGGGCGACGTCCTCGGCGACGGCCGTGCGGATCTCCTCCGCGATCGGTCCGCCCTCGAGCAGGCGGGCGGTGCCGGGCTCGGTCACCGTCAGCCTTCGGCCAGATCCAGGAGGGGCGGCCGAGCCTCACCACGGCCCACCGCCTCGCGGGCCTCGTCGGCGAGCCGGGCCACGTCGTGCAGGAGCGAGACCACGCGCTCGGTCATCTCGCCCTCGAATCCCGGGTCACCGACCGACGGCAGGTTCACGAGGACGTTCGCGGCGGCGCCGTTGGCGGCGGCCTCGGCGAGATGCGCGGCGACATTCAGGTCGCTCGACGCGTTCACGTTGCTGCGACCCGCGAGCGCCTCGACGACGCCGGCCACCTCCAGGCACGCTTCCAGGCAGGTCATCGGGACCTCGGCGGCATGGCGCGCCGCCGCCTGGATCGCGGCCGTCCGCGCGGCGCGTTCGGCATCGGTCTCGCGGGGCAGCTTCATCGCGACGGAGAAGCCGGCATACGCCGCGGCATCATCGTCGGCGAGGGTCAGCAGCCGGTCTGCCAAGGCGGATCCCTCGGCTTTGGCCCATGCGAGGAGTGCCTCGTGCTCGGCGTACTTGGGTCGGCCCTCGGAGAGCGACGCGACCATCGCGACGAGCGCACCGCCAAGGGCGGCGGCCACGGCCGATGCGCTCCCACCGCCCGGGACGGGCTCGGCCGACGCCAGCCGCGCCACGAAGGCGTCCAGGGTCAGGTCGCGGAACCGGTCGGGAGCCGGGGGTTGCACCGCCAGATTGTAGGTTCGGGGACGTCCCCAGGCGGGGGATGCGGCGCACGGCGTCCCGCAGGACGCATCCGATCGCCAACGCGGGGGGCCGCGATCAGTGCCGAAGAGTCGGAGACGGGGCGAGCGCGGTACCGGCGCACCCGCCCCGCACCGACATCGCCGACCCTCGGGGGAGGGATCCGGGGCCGGCCGGGATGGGCGCGGTCAGGCGGCGATCCGTTCCTCGTCGAGGCCGGTGACCGTCCAACGATGCGACCGATGGTGGTAGGCGAGGGCGAGCCGGGCGACCGGCGTCTCGACTTCGAAGAGGGTCCGCGGACCCGTGATGACGGGGTAGGCCGCGGCTTCCTCGCGGATGGCGGCCAACCTCGTCACGGCGATCCGCCGATCCCCCCAGGTGATCTCTCGCGGGCGCCCGTCGAACCAACCGGTTCGGACGCGGACCTGGACCGGCGCGACACGATGGAATGCCATCGTCAAAGCTCCTTTCGGGGGCTTCCCCGGGGACCGGCTCGGTCGATGCCTCGACCCTCCCAGCCCACCGGGTTCGTTGCTCACGCGTCGTCCGGGGCACTCGTCCGACAGAACGTCTGTTCGATTCGACCGAAGACTAGACCGAACAAGTGTTCGATGTCAAGGGTCGTCGGGGGGAATGTCGTCGACGTCCGTGTCAGGTTGGCTGTCACGAGTCGCATCCGCCTCACGGGCCTTCGATGACCGCTTCGTGTCGGCTGCGTCCGTCGGGACGCCCCGCGCACGACGATCCAAGGGATTCCGTGGATCCCGTTCGAACGGCGCCGGCAATCCGGTCCCGACCAGGCGGGCGCGCGTCATGGCATCGCCGCCGTATCGACGTCGGACGGCGTCGGCCGCCTCGATGGCTCGACGTCGTTTCGGATCGTCCTCGCTGAACATGGCGAGCTGTTCGCGGTCACCCAGGCTCGACGCGGTCACCCCGAGCAGCCGGACCCGGATCCCGCGGATCTCGGGCCGGGCGAGCTCGAGGGCCACCCGATAGATCGGCTCGGTCATGTCCGTCGGCTCGACCAGGGTCCGCTGCCGCGTGATCGTTCGGAACGACGAGTCGCGGATCTTGACGGCCACGGTCCCCGCGCGGACGCCGGCCGAGCGCAGCCGTCCGGCCACGCCATCGGACATCGCGAGGAGCGTCCGCTCGATCACCTCGCGATCGCTGGTGTCGACGTCGAACGTATGCTCGTGACCGACCGACTTCGCCGGATCGCCGTCGTGGATCGGGTCGGCATCGATGCCGCGGGCGCGATCAACGAGCGAGGCGCCGTGCTTGCCGAACCGCCGGATGACCACGTCCGGCGGCAGGGCGGCCAGGTCGCCGATCGTGCGGACCCCGAAGTCGGCAAGGGCGGCGCCGGTCCGCTCGCCGACGCCCCAGAGTCGTGAGATCGGCAGCGGCGCCAGGAACGCCGCCTCCTCGCCGGGCGTGACGACGACGAGCCCATCGGGCTTGCGCAGGTCCGATGCGACCTTCGCCACGAGCTTGTTCGTCGCCACGCCGACCGACGCGGTCAGCCCGACCTCGTCGCGGACCGACCCCTTGATCAGCTCGGCGATCGTCGCGCCGTCACCGAACAGGCCGGCCGAGCCGGTCACGTCCAGGAATGCCTCGTCGATCGAGATCGGTTCGACGAGGGGCGTGTATCGGCGCAGGACCGCCATGACGTCGCGGCTCGCCGCCTGGTAGCGGCGGCCATCGACCGGCACGAAGATGCCGTCGGGGCAGCGCCGCCCCGCCTCGCGCAGCGACATCGCGGAGTGGACGCCGAACCGGCGCGCCTCGTAGCTCGCGGCCGAGACCACGCCTCGGTCGTTCGGTCCACCCCCGCCCACGATGACCGGCTTGCCGCGCAGCTCGGGGCGGTCGCGCTGCTCCACCGAGGCGAAGAAGGCGTCGAGATCGACATGGAGGATCGTCCGCCCGGACACGGTCGGTATCATCCCCCCAACGTGGCCGACGACACCGCCGGATGCTGAGCGTCCTCGCCTCGCTCGCGCTGCTCGCGGCGATGGGCGCCCTGGGCATCGCCCTCCTCGTCCGCTTCGCCCAGCATCTCCGCCCGCTCGAGTGGTTCGCCTATGGCGCACCGCTCGGGATGGTCATCGGGACGCTGGCCCTTGTGCCCGTGTCGACGCTGATCGGATTCCGCGCGGTCGGCGTCGTCGGCGTGGGCCTCGGCTGTGCCCTCGTCGCGGTCCTGCTCCTCCGCCGGTCGCCGCCGATCCCGCGCCCCGACCCCCGCCGCATCAGCTGGCTGCCGACCATCGTCATCGGCGCGTTCGCCGTTCGCTGGGCGTTCTTCTGGCGCGACGCGATCACGGTCGGGCCCGACGGCATGTTCGCGGGCCACATCAACCTCTGGGGAGACTGGCCGGTCCACATCGGGATCGTCAGCTCGTTCGTGGACGGCGCGAACTTCCCACCCGAGCATCCACGCTTCGCCGGCCACGCCTTCGCCTACCACTACCTGAGCGACCTGACGGCCGCCGCCCAGGTCACCCTCGGGATGGACATCCCGGGCGCGCTCTCGCTCCACAGCTACATCCTGTGCGTCTTCGTCGCGATCGGCCTGTACGCCTTCGCCCGCCGGTTCACCCGCAACACGGGCGCCGCGACCCTGGCCGTCGTCCTCTTCCTGGTGGGCGGCGGGCTCGGCTGGGTCGCGACCGCGGCGGCCGTCGAGCATTCGCACGACCTCCTCGGGACGCTTTCGACGCTGGCCTGGGACCGGCACGTCAAGAGCGACCTGAACATGCAGTTCGTGAACATGTTCTTCGGGTTCCTGGCCTCCCAGCGGGCCCTCCTGTACGGCCTGCCGCTGGCATTCGCCATCGTCTCCACGTTGCTCGTCGCCGTCCGCCGCGCCGACGTCCGCCTGTTCGCCCTCGCCGGCGTCATCGCCGGGCTCCTGCCGCTGGCCCACCTCCCGACGCTCCTGGCGCTCGCCATCGTCACCCCGGTCCTGGTGGTCATGTTCCCGTCGCGAGCGTGGGCGGCCTACTTCGCGGTGTGGATCGCGGTGGCCCTGCCCCAGCTCCTGCCACAGCTCGGGGGTGGTCCCGGGGCCCTGTCCTTCATCCGGTTGCAGCCGGGCTGGGTGTCGGCGCCGGACTCGTGGATCTGGTTCTGGCTGAAGAACCTGGGCTGGTTCGCGCCGCTGCTCCTGGCCGGACTCGTGGCGCGGCGCGTCCTGCCCGAACGGGCCCATCGGTTCATGTGGGCGTTCATGACGCTCTTCGCGGCGGTCAATCTCGTGGTCTTCCAGCCGTGGGATTGGGATGACCACAAGCTTCTCGTGTACTGGTTCCTCGCCGTGGCGATCGTGGTCGGCGCGTTGCTGGCCAAGCTCTGGACACGGCGCCCGGATGTCGGCACCCGGACGCTCATCGCGGGGGTCCTCGTGACGATGCTCCTGTCGGGCGTGCTCGAGGACGTCGGAGCGGCCCTTGGCCAGAGCCGCTACCGGTTGCTGGATCCCGACCAACTCGCATTGGCGGCCGAGGTGCGCGCGAAGACCGATCCCGATGCCCTGTTCATCACCGGGATGGAGAACCAGGATCCGATCGCGATGCTCACCGGCCGGCGCATCTACGTCGGCTACGCGAACTGGCTCTGGACCGAGGGGATCCCGTACGAGGGGCGGCGAGCGGAGGTGCTGGCGATCTACCAGAACGCCCCCGGCAGCGAGGCCCGCCTCGCCGAGCGCGGCATCGACTTCGTCGTGATCGGCCCGCACGAGCGGGACGCCCTCGGTGCGGACGAGGCGGCGTTCCGCGATCGTTATCCGGTGCTGACCCAGGTCGGGCCGTACACCGTCTACGACGTGCGCGGCGCCCATGGCTGAGGGGCCGCTGCTCACGGTCGCCGGGCTGATCCTGCTCTGGCCGTTCCTGTTCGTCGTCCCGGGTTGGGTCATCGTCCGGCGCGTCGCACCGGACCTGCCGATCCCCGGCGCGGTCGGCGTGGCGATCGTCTCGAGCGTCTACCTGTCGGCGCACCTCGTCGACCTCGTCGCCCGCCTGATCGGGTTCGGGCCGCCGGCCGTCATCGGTTCGGTGCTGTTGCTCGCGGTCGCGACCGCGGTCCTGGCGCGGGTGCAGCACCGCTGGCTCGCGCCATTCGAATGGCCGTCGCTCGCCGGTGTCCGGGCGACGCTGCGCGACGACGCGGCGGCGTGGCTCCTGGCGCTCGCGGTCGGCTCCCTCGTCGCGATCGTGCTGTTCGGCAACGGCTGGCGAGCGACCGCCCGATGGCTGGGTGTCGGGCGGCTGGGACTGGAGCGACCTGCTCGTCCATGTCGCGATCGGCTCGAGCATCCTCCACGGCAACTTCCCGCCCGAGGTGCCGTACTTCGCCGGGGTCCCGCTGACCTACCACTGGTTCGCGGACTTCCACGGCGCCATCGCGGCGACCGCGTCGGGCATCGACCTCATCCCGGTCTACTTCGCGACGAGTGCGCTGTTCGCCGGGGTGCTTGCGCTGGTCGTCTGGGCCCTGGCACTTCGCCTGACCGGTGACCGTCGGGTGGCGCTGGTCGCGACGATCCTCGTCTGTCTCGGCGGTGGGATGGGCTGGATCCGGCTGGTGCTCGACCTCGTCGGCGGACAGGGCGACATCGGCACGCTGATCACCCAGCACCCGTACGACAACAACTGGGAGGACGCGTGGCCGTTCTTCCGGATCGCGTCCGTCCTGGGCACCGGGTTCTTCCCGCACCGCGCGACGACCCTCGGGCTGCCGGGGCTCGTGTCGGTCGTGCTCCTCGTCGCGTCGTGCCTCGGACGCCGCCCGGCCGGCGTCCTGCTGGCCGGGATCCTCGCGGCGCTCCTCGCGCCGTTCCACTTCTACGCGTTCCCGGCCACGTATCTCATCGTCGCGCTGTACGTGCTCACGACCGGGGCGTGGCGGGCGCCGACCGTTGGTCGCGACGCGGTCCTGTTCCTCGCGCCGGTCGTGCTGGCCATCCCGTTCGTCGCCGATGCGATCTTCCAGCAAGGGGCGACGGGCGGATTCCGGTTCGTGCTCGGCTGGGGAGAGGCTCGCGTCGGCGAGGGGCCGATCGCGGTCCTGTTCTTCTACGCCACGAACCTGGGTCTACCCTTCGCGCTCGCGATCCTCGGGGCGTTCGCCGCCCGCGACCTGCCGACGCGCTGGTTCCTGGTCGCCTGGATGGTCGTGCTGTTCCTCGTCCCGAACGTGGTCGTGCTCAGCGCGGTCGAGTTCGATATGAACAAGTACTTCCAGATGATGTGGATCGCGGTCGCGATCCTCGCCGCGTGGTTCATCCGGCGCTGGTCGACGGTGCCGATCGTGCTCGTGCTGGCCGTCTCGGCGGTCTCGCCGGGGCTCGTCGCGTACTGGCACCTGACGAACCCGGCGGTCGTCATGACCGCGGCGCAGGAGCGCGCGGCCCACTGGATCGAGGCGGAGACACCCGGAGCGCTCGGTCTTCGTGACCGACGCGTTCATCAACAGTCCGGTCGACCTCGCGGGCCGGCTGCGGATCCTGACCTTCCCGCCCTACGTGTCGAATCTCGGCTACGACCCCGCGTCACGCGAGGCCGACACCACCGCCATCTACTGCGATGGGCCCGACACCGCGGCCCGGCTCATGGCGACCTACGGCGCCACGTACGTGCTCTCGAGCGGTGGCATCCCCGACTGTCCCGGCCCGCCGACCGATTTCGGGTCGAGCGATCGGTTCGAGACGGTCTACGACCAGGACGGCGTCACGGTCTGGCGCCGGCTGTCCTGAGCGGGAGGCGCGATCACCCTCGGCGATGAGCCGGCGGCGCCGAGGCCGATCCCGTCGTCGCGATCAGCCCTTGGGCTCGACGACCACCGTGACCTCGGGCGTCATGCCCGAGAGGACCTTGATCGCCACCTTGTAGGTTCCCAGCGCCTTGAGCGGTTCCTCGAGGTCGATCTTGTGCCGGTCGACCTCGATCCCGCGGCGGGCCAGCGCGTCGGCGATGTCCTTGGCGGTGATCGAGCCGTAGAGCTTGCCGCCCTCGCCCACCTTGACGCCCATCGTCAGGGTCGTGCTCGTGATGCGCGTCGCGGCGATCTCCGCATCTTCACGCTCGCGCTGCCGCTTCTCCTCGCGGCTCGCGACGTCGTGCTGCCAGGCGCGGTAGGCGCCGCCCGCCGCCGGGACGGCCAGGGCCTGCGGGATCAGGAAGTTCGTCGCGTAGCCGTCGGCCACGCTCTTCATCTCCCCGCTCTTGCCGAGCTTGGGCACGTCCTTCGTCAGGATGACCTTCACGCGATGTGATCCTCCCTGGTGATCCAACCCCGCAGGCGGGGGCCGAGACCGAGCTGTCGGAATGTGTCATTGGCCGTGTTGATGAGCACCGGGACCCGGCGGATGGTCCGCCGGACCGGTCCGGGCGTCAAGCGTCGGATCTGGGCGACGTCGCGCTCGAATTCCGAGCGGGGGATGCCCAGCTCGTCGAGTTTCTCGCGGAGGAGATCCTCGGGCACGCCGTCGAGGAACAGGTCGACCGCGAGCACGACGACGACGAGGTCGTCGAGGCCGCCGATGATCGGGATCTCGTCGGGGATCAGATCTCGCCCCAGGACGAGGTACCCGGCCGCCCCGGCCAGGAGTGCCTTGCGTCCCGCCGGCATCCGCTCGTCGATGACGAGCGCCGTGACCAGGCGGGCGTACATCGGCACGCGCGACGCGACCGGCAGGAATGCCATGAGCGAGAGCGCCCGGCCGATCGAGGCGGACCCGATCAGGCCGCCGCGCCGGGCCTTGCTGGTGGACTTGGGGTCCGTGCGCGCCATGCGCCTCGATCCTCCTCCGATGGGTGACGGAGTCTACCAGCGTTCGGCGCGGCGGTCGCTGCCGTGCTTGACATCGAACGTCCGTTCGGTATCATGGCCGGCAAGGAGGCGCGAGTGACGAAGCACGACGCCGAACGCAAGCTCAAGATCCTCGACTACATCGCAGCGACCCTTCGGGCGCGCGGCTATCCGCCGTCCGTCCGGGAGATCGCCCGTGCGGTCGGGCTCGCCTCCACCTCCGCCGTCCACCATCACCTGCTCATCCTCGAGCGAGAGGGGTATCTGGAGCGCGGCGCCGCCCAATCGCGCGCGATCCGCCTCACCCCGACCGCCGCGATCAAGCTCGGACTCACGAGTGAGCTCGTGCCCCAGTCCACCACCGCCGAGTCGCGGGTCCTGCCGGTCATCGGCGAGATCGCCGCGGGTGGTCCGATCGAGGCCTACCAGGACGCGTCCGAGACGCTGGCCGTCCCCGACATCCTGGCCCCGAGCGGCGACGCCTACGTCCTGCGCGTCCGCGGCGACTCGATGATCGATGCCCACATCGCCGACGGCGACTTCGTCCTCATCCGTCCGCAGAGCACCGCGCGCAACGGCGACATCGTGGTCGCCCAGGTCGAGGAGAACGCGGTCACGCTCAAGCGATTCTTCAAGGAGAAGGACAAGATCCGGCTCCAGCCGGCGAACCCGGCCTATCCGCCGCAGATCTACGACGACGTGCGCATCCAAGGCAAACTCATCGGCGTCATCCGTCGCCTTGATTGACGGCAGGCGATCGGAGACGCCCAGCCGCGCGTTGGCGGCCTCCGCCGCTCGCTTGCGCACATCCAGTGCGCGCGCTCACGTACTCGACCGCCGCCTTCGACTAGACGCCCCAATCGCCTGATTCTCATCCCTTACACCTGCTCGCCGCCCGCCTTGGCCTCGACTGATCCGGGCGGCCCTTCGCAGAGCCTTATGTGCTCGACCGCCGCCTTCGTCTGGATGCCCCGATCGCCTGATTCTCATCCCTTACACCTGCTCACCGCCCGCCTTGGCCTCGACTGATCCGGGCGGCCCTTCGCAGAAGAGCCCAGCCGGCTTGTCCACGAAGTTCTCAACACTTGACGAACACGAACCGTGATTCCGTTGACGACCCGCGACTCGACCGCCCCTCTTCGTTGAGGGTTCGCACCACCAACAACCGGACAATGACGCCCCCAACCAACCGTCGGAGTCCAACCACGCCGTGATCGACCGCCTGCCGCCCCAAAGCCTGGAAGCCGAACAATCCGTCCTCGGCGCCATCCTCATCGACCGGGACGCGATCATCGAGGTCGCCGAGTTCCTCCGCGCCGAGGATTTCTACCGCCAGGCGAATGCCCGGATCTATGCCGCGGTCCTCGACCTGTTCGAGCGGCGCGAACCCATCGACATCGTCACCGTCGCGGAGACGCTCGAGCGGCGCGAGGAGCTCGAGGCGATCGGTGGGCGTGCCTATCTCTCGAGCCTCTCCAACGAGACGCCGACCGCGGTCCACGTCGTCCAATACGCTCGGATCGTCGAACGCAAGGCGGTCCTCCGAAACCTGATCGGTGCCGCCGGCCGGATCGCCGGCATCGGCTACGAGGATCCCGCCGAGATCGGCGAGGCCATCGACCGCGCCGAAGCCGAACTCTTCGCTGTGAGCCAGAAGCGGGTCGACGTCGGGTTCAGCGCCCTCAAGGCGCTGCTCCACGACGCCTACGACCGCCTCGACTACCTTCACGCCCACCGGGGCGAGATCAGCGGGATCCGCACCGGATTCACGGACCTCGATGCGCTGACCACCGGGTTCCAGCGGAGCGATCTGATCGTGATCGCCGCCCGCCCGTCGGTCGGCAAGACGAGCCTCGCGCTCAATGTCGCCGAGCACGCCGCCGTCCGCGATCGCAAGAGCGTCGGCGTCTTCAGCCTCGAGATGAGCAAGGAGCAGCTGGTCCTGCGCCTCCTGTCGAGCGTGGCCAACATCGATTCGCAACGTCTTCGTACGGGCTTCCTCGAGGAACTCGACTTCGCCAGGATCGCGCCGGCGATGAATGCGCTGTCGGAAGCCCCGATGTACATCGACGACACGCCGAACATCTCCGCGATGGAACTCCGGACGAAGGCTCGCCGACTGCAGGCGGAGGCGGGGCTCGACCTCGTCATCGTCGACTACCTCCAGCTCATGCAGGCGACCACGAGCACGCGCGATGCGAATCGCGTGCAGGAGGTCTCCGAGATCTCGCGCGGGCTCAAGGCCCTCGCGCGAGAGCTGAACGTGCCGGTCATCGCGCTCTCGCAGCTCTCCCGCCAGCCGGAGATGCGCGAGTCGAAGGAACCACGCCTCTCGGACCTGCGCGAATCCGGGGCCATCGAGCAGGACGCCGACCTCGTGCTCTTCCTGTGGCGTGACAAGGAGCGAGGCACCGAAGACACCGATGCCGACGGCGAGGTCGTCAAGCTCAAGCTCGCCAAGCACCGCAACGGCCCGACGGGCGAGGTGGATCTCTGGTTCAAGAAGCGCCAGACGCGCTTCGTCAGCTACGCCGGGGAGCGATACGCCGAGGCCGGCTGACTGACGTCAGCGACCCTTCTGCGATCGTCGCGGATGGGCGTCGAGGGGAAGGCGGCGTCGAGGACCGAAAGCGAGCGCACCCGAAGGTGCGTGAGCGCGAACCGCAGGCGGCAACGACGCCCTCGGCGTCCAGGCGCGACAGCCGAGCTTCCCGTCACCCTTCGTATTCGAAGCCGATCTTCAGCTCGACGCGATACTCGACGATCTCGCCGTCCTCGACGACGGCACTCGACTGCACGACCTCGACCGTCCGGATGTTGCGGACGGTCTTCGAGGCGGTCGCCACGGCCTGGCGGGCCGCGTCGCTCCACGAGCGTGGGCTCGTGCCGACCATCTCCCGGATGATGATGACGCCCACGGCCCGACCTCCAGACGCTGGTGCCGCCGCTGCGGTCGTCGGTCACCGCTGGTGACGCGCGACCGTCGGTAGCAGGTTGGTCGCCATCATGCCACGAGGCCGACCCGCTTCCGGGCCGGCCTCGTCGCTGCTCGCGCAGGAGCGATGCTATGTCCTCGGTCAGACGCCTGCCGAGGTGGCCGATAGGGTCCCGGCCCGGACCTTGTCGAAACAGGAGCTGCAATAGACCGGTCGGTCATTGCGCGGCGCGAACGGGACGATGGCCTGGCCCCCACAGGCCCCGCAGATCGCGGCGTGGAACTCCCGTGGGCCCTCATTCGAGCGAGCTCGCTTGGCGGCGGCCCGACACGATGGGCAGCGCTGCGGGTCGTTCATGAGCCCCTTGCTGGCGTAGAAGGCCTGTTCGCCGGCCGAGAACGTGAATTCCTCGGCGCAGTCGCGACAGGTCAGCGCACGGTCCTGGTACACCCTCTCCACACCCTCCATGGCTCGGGACGCCGTGAACCTGGGAGATCCGTGCCCGAAGGGGGTCATCGGGTCCGGCGCAGGGCGCGCCAGTCGGGTGCGCGCTCGGGTCGGCCCGGGCGCGTGGGCCCGGAACTCATAGCGTGCAAGATACGCGCGGCGTCAAGCCCTTTCGGCCCCCTCGGCGCGTGCTGCGGAACCGAAGGCGACGCGCTAACGTCCGGACGCCATGTCTACGCCCAAACGAACCCTCCTGCTTCCCCTCCTCTTCGTCGCCCTGGCGGCGTGCACGACGAGTGGCGGTGCGTCGTCACCGGGCCCGTCGATACCGACTTCCGCGCCCCCGTCAAGTGCGCCGACCGCGACCCCCGTGGCCGGCATCGACCATGCCACCGGCTCGAGCGACGTCATCCTTCGATACGAGAACGGCGGCGGCTTCGTCGCCCCCGGATCCCTCGCGACCGAGACCCCGATCTTCACCCTGTACGGCGACGGGGTCGTGGTCTTTCGCAACCCCGCCCTCGACACGCCGCCGGCCGTCGGCTCGGTCTTTCGACAGAACCCGCTGCGGACGGCGAAGCTGTCCGAGGAGCAGACCCAGGACCTGCTCGAGTTCGCGCTCGGCGATGGCGGCCTCGGGGTGGCCCGCGCCAACTACGAGAACGGCATGGTCGCCGACGCCCCGACGGCCACCTTCACCGTGAACGCCGGCGGGCTCCAGAAGACCGTCACGGTCAATGCTCTCGGCATGGATGTGGATCCCGCCAACTCGGCAGACGCCCCCGCCCGAGCCGCGTTCCAGCGCCTCGCTGACCGGCTGTCCGACTTCGACCAGGGCGGCTCGATCGCCACAGACGTGTACCAGCCGGCCGCCTACCGCGGGATCCTGATGGACGGACAGCCGGCGCCCGACTCGATCGCCTGGCCGTGGACCGACCTCAAGCCGACCGACTTCGCGTTCCCGGCCGACCAGAACGCGTTCCAGCTTGCGACCCATGCGCTGACGCCGGCTCAGGTCGACGCCACCGGCGTCAAGGACCCGCAGGGCGGCTTCCAGGGCCTGGTCATCACGTCGCCGGACGGCACGAAGCTGTACACGCTCTCGCTCCGACCGCTCCTCCCCGACGAGACCCAGTAGTCGGCCAGCACGCCGTCGTCATCCACAGCCACACGGAAGACGGAACCTCGCAGCTAACGGGCGGGTAAGCCGGCTTCGGCACCATGGCCGCCATGGCACTGCCGGACCCGCCCGTTGACACCCGCCACGAGCGCTCCGTATCGTTCGCCGCCGCCCGAAGAGCGCCCCCATCGGTACCCATCCGGCGACCGTCCGCCGGTCCCTGTCGGCCCGGGCCGACGGTCGATCGCCGCCGCACCACCCAGCGGAGCCCACCGCGACGACGTGAGCGGCTTTCCGATCCAGTACGCGAAGGTCCAGCCTCCGCCGTTGCGGGAGGAGACGCTGGCTCGTCATCGGCTGCTCGATTGGCTGGCCGCGAAGATCCACCAGCGCGTCATCCTCGTGCTCGCCGATGCGGGCTACGGCAAGACCACGCTCCTTGCGGACTTCTCGCGGCCGGACGCGGCTGCGCACGATGTGGTACCGGCTCGACGACGACGATCGCGACTGGATCTCGCTCCTGCATCACCTCGTCGCGGCCGGACGAGAGGTCGACCCGTCGTTCGCGCCGACGACCGCGGCGATGCTCGCCGACACCAGCCTGACCGGGCCCGACCCGCGACGCCGTCATCGACACGTTCATGCGCGAGCTCCAGGGGATCGCGCCGCACGGGGCCATCCTCATCTTCGACGACTTCCACCTGGTCGACGACGCCCCGGATGTGCAGCGGATCGCGCGTGAGCTCGTGGCTCGAGCCCCGGAACGACTGACCCTCGTATTCGCGAGTCGGCGGGCGCCGGGCCTGACCATCTCGCGCCTGCGGTCGATCGGTGAGGTCGCCGAACTCACGACGGACGACTTGCGTTTCGACGCCGACGAGACCGCACGCCTCTTTCGCGATACTTATGGCCGGACGCTCGACCCCGACATCGTCGCCGATGTCGCCGCTCGAACCGAGGGCTGGGCGGCATCACTGCAGCTCGTCAATGCGGCGCTGCGCGACCGGTCGCCTGGCGAGATCCGGTCGTTCGTGCGCAGCCTGACGGGCGCCGACCACGACCTATACGACTACCTGGCCGAGGAGGTCGTCGGCGACCTTTCCGAGGACCTTCAGGAATTCCTGATGCGGACCTCGATCCTCCAGGTGGTCACACCCGCGCTCGCCGAGGTCGTGACCGGCCTCGATCGGGCGATCGTATCGAACCTGACGGCCGCCGCCGAACGAGTCACGCTGCTCGGCCGACGTGCCCGAGGTCCACGGACGGAGTTGCGTTACCACCCGCTGGTGCGGGAATTCCTCGAGGCGCGGCTCGCTCGTGAGCACGGGGTCGAAGCCGTCCGAGCCCTGCATCGCACGGTCGCGGCGCACGCCGAGGCATTCGACTGGCGGATCGCGGCGCACCATCACTGGCGCGCCGAGGACCATTCCCGAGCCCACGACATCATCGACCGGTCCGCCCAAAGCATCATCGGCCGCGGCGAGTACCTGGTCGCGGCCCCCTTCGTCGCCGACCTCCCTGACTCCGAGCAACGAGCGAGCTTCGCGGTCGTCCTTTCCCGCAGCGACTTTCAAACGCGGTGACGCTCAATCGCCGCCATTGAACGCGCGGAACGAGCGGTCCAGATCGACCCATCGAGTGACGCCGCGCAGGCGAACCTCGCCTCGACGACGGCCAATCTCGGCGATATCGCGGCTTCTCAGGAAGGCTGCACTTCGGCTTATCGCATCCTCGAAGGACCCATCGTGGCTCGGCCATCGGCCAGCTGTTACTGGACTCCATCCGAGCTTCCGTCGAGGGCGATCTCGCAACGCTCGACGCCACGTTTACGAGAACTCGCTGCCTCCCAGCGCGATGCCGGACAGACCCACTTCGAGGGAATCTCATACCTGAACCTCGCCGAGTGCTCCAGGGCGATGGGAGATGCGGCTGGGGTTCTAAGCACCGCCAGAAGAGCGGAAGAGCTTCTCGAGGCGAGCTCCGGCGGAGCTGAGATCTGCGACGGCACGGGCCTTCAGCGCATGGGCGCTCGTGCACCAGGGGGATGAAGAGGACGGCTGGGCTCGGCTCGACAAGGCGCTGGCCAGCACAAATCGCGCCTTACGATCTGACACGCTCGTCGAGGCGGCGGAACTTGAGGCGTTCTATGGGGACTGGGTCTCAGCGTCAGATCACCTGGCGGAGAGCCGAGGCCTTGGTTCCATCAGCCCTTCGCATCCGCTCGGGGCCGGTCCAACTGCGGCGATGCTCCGGCTGCGAGTCGGCGACCCGGAGCCAGGCGATAGCAGTGCTGGATGCCGCCAGATCTGATCCACCCCTACTGCGCGAATGGGGCACAACTCTCAGGCACTGGCTGTGCGGGCCCACGCTCTTGTCGCGACCGGACACTCCGATGCGTCCTCGGCCATCGCGGCAGCTCGCCGTTTCGCTGCCGCTCAACACGCCGGTAGGTGGCTGGAGTATATCGACGCTATCGACGCCGTCGGTCAAGGCCACGAAGCGCTTGGACGTTTTCGTGAGATTGGCGGTCCGGCGCGAGTCCTGGCCACTGTCCTACATCGCGGAACTCATCTCCGAGCGCCTAGAAGTTCTTGGCGATCCGGAACGCGATGTCGTTGCTCATGAGGCCGGCTGGACGCCCCCGCCGATGGCGTCCCGCGCTGCGGCGCGTGGTTGACGAGGGTGGTGTGGCCGGCACTATTCGCGGCAAGGATCCTCGAGCCGTTCGGGGAGATAGAGGACGTCGCGCGGCTGCGTCGAGTGGCCCATCGCCATCGAGGGAGACCCGACTCTGAGCTTGGGCGCGAACTTTCGCAGGCGCCTGGCGGCCCGTGTCTTTGTCGAGGACCAAGGGCGTGTTTCCATCTTGGTCGGGGACCGCGTCATCGACGGCTCCGCCGTGCGAAGGAAGGTGCTGGCGCTTCTCTGCTTTCTCCTGTCCCGCCCAAAGATCGCGGCCACGCGCGAGGAGGTCATGGAAGCCCTGTGGCCGGAGTTCGATCCGGCGACGCCCTCAATTCGCTCAACCAGACTGTGTACTTCTTGCGGCGGGTTTTCGAGCCTGACTACAAGGACGACCTCTCGCCTGGTTATGTTCACCACGAGACGGACTTGTCTGGCTTGATACGGACCTTGTTCGTCCCGCAGTCAGGTTGCGTGGGGCTCATGAGGTCTTCGGCTATGGATCCGCAGCCTCGGGACGGTCGCGAGGCTATCGCAGGACGTATCTGGGCCCGTTCGCGCTCGACTTTGCGTACGAAGAGTGGGCGACTGACTACCGGGCCTCGCTCCACACCTCGTACCTACAGATCGTCGAGAAGGCGGTTGCGGCTGATACGGCATCGCGGACACTTCGAGCGCGGCATTGACCTCGCTCGGCGAGCTCTTGAGATTCCGCCGGATGCCGACCAGATCGAGTTGTCGCTTGCTTCGACTTCTGCGACTTAACGGGTCGCACACGGCCGCCGCCGAGCAGTACAGCCACTACGCGGCGGCCCAGCGAGACACCTACGGGATCGAACCACCGGCGCTCGACACGTTGTAGGGATAGGTAACGTGCCGTATTGACCGGTCTAGTTTGGCGTCCATATAGTCCTGACACTTCGTAGTACTCCGGTACTAGGAAGCACTGTGAAGACGCTCGGACGCGCAGAAGCACCACCTGAAATGGGCACTTAGGGTGGGGCGGAGCAAGTAGTGCAACCGACCGACTACGAGTCTGGTCGGTTTTCGTGTTTCCGCTGGAGGCGACGCGAGGGCCGCGAAGGAGGAACGAGCGTGACTGCTGAGTCCGTCAAGGGCTGGCTTCCCGAGTCCGCCAAGGGCTGGTAAGGAACGCTAGCCGTGAAGGCACAAATTGTGCGGATCTCGTGGCCGCGCTTTCCAGCGTGGCGATGATCGCACTCGCAGGTGGAGCTTCTCTGAGGGGCTTCTAGTACGTTGGTCCCATTACCCTTCGGAACCTGGAGGGACTAGAGTTTCCGGGTGGTGGACCAGCGAATGGGGCACTCGATGCCGAAGTCCCTCAAGCTCTACATCGCTGGGGTCGTAGCACTAGGCGCCGTTGGCGCTAGTGGCTGCGACTCTTCTGTTTCCCGCGAACCCTGGCGATCGCACTCTTCCGCCGGCCTGGGTCGAGCCCACGATCCGCCAATATCTGGCTCGGGCTGGCGTTCTGGACCGTCTCTGACGCTGCTTGGGTCCGCGTTTCCGGTCCAGCTTCCGCGCGGGACCCAGCACGCCGTCGCTATCGCGCCCGATCCTCGCTTCCATGTTCCTTGGAGGCCCGGCGGTAGCCGGTTGGGTCGCGGCGATCGGCACGACCGAAGTGCGCGAACTTCGAGGTCGCATTCCCTGGTACGCGACTCTCGCCAACCACGCCGGCTTGGTGCTCCCAGCCGTGTCAGCGGCGGTCGTGATCGAGGCTGCTACTGCGAACCTTTAACGGCGTTCCCTTCGCCGACTTCGTCGTCGCCATGGTCGGCTGCGGCCGTCTTCCTCGTGTCCAATCTGCTTCTGGTTTCCACGCTGCTCGCGTCTGCGGACCGGTCAGGGCGTTCGGGACGTGACTTCATTGGCGACCTGCGCGGCATAGCTGCGAGCTGTCGTCGCATTGGCCCCGCTCGCTTGGCTCATGGCGTCGTCTATGGCGTGCAGTGGTGGGCGACCGCGTTGTTCGCGGTGCCGCTGTACTCGACGAAGCTGGCGTACCAGCGGGTCGTCGAGTTCCGCGAGATGTTCACCCAGACGATCGGGGCGCTCGCCGCGGCCGTCGACAAGCGTGACCCGTTCACGGCGCTCCACAGCCTTCGCGTCAAGGAGATCTCCGTCGACATCGGACGGGTGATGCATCTCTCCGATGACGAGCTGGAAGCGCTCGAGTGGGGCGGCCTGCTCCATGACGTCGGCAAGATCGGCGTCCGCGACCACGTCCTGCTCAAGGAGGACAAGCTGACCAAGGAGGAGCGGATGCTGATGAATTCGCATCCGGTCCTCGGCGCCGACATCATCGCGCCGGTCACGAAGCTCGCTCCCGAGCTCCCGATCATCCGTCACCACCACGAGTGGTACAACGGCTCCGGTTATCCGGACCGCCTCATCGGCGACGAGATCCCGAAGCTCGCACGCGTCCTGCACGTCGCCGACGCGTTCGAGGCCATGACGGCCCCACGCCCGTATCGCATGACCCCACTCACACGCGAGCAGGCGATGGCCGAGCTGCGCAAGTTCGCCGGGATCCAATTCGATCCTGTGGTCGTCGACGCGTTCGCACGAACGTCCTGGGCGGACGGCATCCCGGATCCGGGCCGCGTGTCCGAGCCGCGCCAGATCCCGATGATCGCCCAGGCGGCCGAGACGATGACGAAGTCCACGAGGACCGACGGGACGGGCGTCGTGACCGGCGCTCCCGAGCAGGTCTGACCCCTCGGCGCCGCCACGCCGCGCGGCGGGCACCGCATGATGCCGCGGTGCGGTCCCACGAACTGAACCCCCGACCGTGATCTATCTGGGCATCGCCCTCGGGCTCATCCTCGGCCTGTTCGTCGGCGGGCGGATCACGAATCTCGCCGCAGTCCGGCTGCGCTGGGTTCCCGTGCTCGTCGCGGCGCTCCTGTTGCGAGCGGCGACGGAGTTCCTGCTCAACCGCGACGTCGCGATCGTCGACGACCTGCGGCTGCCCCTGCTGGCGACGTCGTTCGCCCTGCTGCTCGCCGCGATCTGGGTCAATCGCGCCTATCCGGGTATGACGATCGCCTTCGTCGGAACGCTCTCGAACGCCCTGGTCATCCTGGCCAACGGCGGGTATATGCCGATCTGGGAACCGAGCCTGGTCGCCGCGGGCTTCTCGCCCTCGGAGGTGCCGTCAGCGATCAACACGGTCCTGCCGGCGACGCTCGATGCGAGCTTCCTGCTCCACCTTGGCCCACTCGCCGACATCATCCCGATCCCGCTGCCGCTGATCCAGAACGTGGCGTCCTTGGGCGACCTGTTCATCATGTTCGGCCTGGCGTTCTTCCTGTTCGCCGCGGTCGTCCGGACACCGGACGACGTCACGACACCCGGCGACAGCGGCCTCTCGCCCGCGATCGCCGCGGTCGCCTCCCTCGGGCGGCCGGTGCTCCTCGGCGGCGAGCGCTCGGGCGCCCCGTCCCTGACCGCGACGCAGGTCGGGGCCCCGGTCGCGGCCGTCCGCATCCGGCAGCACCCATATGTCCGACTCGCCCTCAACGGCTCGTTCTCGGCGCTGTGGACCGGTCAGCTCATCTCGATCTTGGGTGACCGGATCCACACCATCGCGCTCTTCGCCATCGTCTCGTCGGTCGCCGGCGTCGTCGCTGGAGCGCTCGCATTCGTGTTCGCGACGCTGCCGAACCTGTTCCTCTCGCCGTTCGCGGGCACGTTCGTCGACCGCTGGGACCGCAAGGAGGTTCTGATCGTCAGCGACATCTTGCGAGCCGCGATCGTCCTGTTGATCCCGCTCGCGGTGATCGCGAACACGCTGCTCGTCTACCCGCTCGTGTTCTTCGTGACCACGATCTCGATCTTCTTCCGCCCGGCGAGGGTCGCGGTGCTGCCGCAGATCGTGGACGAGGACGAGCTCGTGACCGCCAATTCGGCGATGTGGATCGGCGAGACGATCGCTGACGTCGTCGGATTCACGATCGCCGGGCTGCTCGTGGCCGTCCTGGGATCGGCGCTGCCGCTGGCGTTCTGGCTCGACGCGGCGACCTATCTCGCCTCAGCGATCCTCATGGCCTCACTCGTGCTTCGGCCGGCCGCTCCCCGCGACCCGTCGAAGGCGGACAGCGGCGTCGCCGGCTTCTTCCGGGAGATGCGCGAGGGCTGGGTGTTCCTTCGGAGCGAGCCGTCGCTGTTCGCGAACACGCTCCAGGCCACCGCCGGCCAGCTGACGGTGGGCGTATTGCTGGTCCTGATGGGTGCGTATGCCGAGCAGATGTTCGGGGACACCTCGATCGGGCAGCCGGCGGCGTTCGGGTTCCTCGAGACCGGGGTGGGTGCCGGCAACCTGGTCGGCGGTTTCGTGATCGGCCTGATCGGGGCGCGGATCGCGACGGGGCGGATGATCATCGCCGGCTACGTCGGGTTCGGGCTGCTGACGCTCCTGATGGCGATGACCGACAACCTGCCGTTCGCGATCGGGCTGGGGTTCGGCGCGGGCATCTCCAACATGGCGTTCATCATCCCGAGCCAGGCGATGTTCCAGCGACGGACGCCGTCGGCCCTGATGGGCCGGGTGGTCAGTTTCCGGTTCGCACTCGTCCTCGGGGCGATGACGCTCGCCGGCGCCGTCGGCAGCCTGATGCTGGTCGTCCTGTCGGCGTCCGCGGTGCTGGCCATCTTCTCGCTCGTCACCATCGGGGCGGGAGTGGCCGGACTGCTGGTTCCGGCCATCCGCGACGCGTGACGAGGCCCCTTGGGTACACTGGCGCCCGCGTGCCGGCGGCCGGGAGGTGGCTGCGGGCGGATCGGAGTGATTTCACCGGATGACTGATCGACCCGAGGGCGTGCCCGGCGACGAGCCAGAAGCGCCTGCGCCCGAGCCGGAGCCCGAGACGGCCACGCCCGAGCCCGAGCTGGAGCCAGCCGCTGAGCAGGAGCCGGCGCCCGAGCCGGAGCCGGCAGCGGAGCCCGAGCCCGAGCCGGAGCCGGATGCGCCAGTGCCCGAGCCTGCCCACGCGCCCGAGCCTGCGTCGGAGCCAGAACCGGCTGCCGAGCCCGAGCCCGAGCCCGGGAGGGCGAGCCCGACGAGGGCGAGACGGACGAAGCGGCTGATGAAGAGCCCGAGTTCACCGACACCGAGGACCTGGCGCCAGCGGTGGCTGCCGAGTCCCGGTCCGGCCGCACGCGAGGCGCGGCCGCTGCCGGGAGTCGAGCGCCCACGCCGTCCGAGCTCGCGGTCCGGGTGACTGACACGCCGTCCAAGGTCTTCGTGATCGCGACGGTCGTCATCTTCACGCTGATCCTGCTCAACGGGCTGATCCTCGGACGCGGTGGCGTCCTCACGCCTGTCCCGACCCCGACGCCCGTCCCATCGGAGACCGCCGCGCCGAGCGGGTCGGCTGCCCCATCGGGCTCGGCGGCGCCCTCCGGGTCCGGTTCGGCGGCGCCGTCATCGAGCGCGGCCCCGTCGGCGTCCGCTGCCCCGTCGCGCGTCGGCGGCTCCGTCGTCGGCGGCCCCCGTCATCGGCCGCTCCGGAGGCGTCGCCCTCCCCGTCCTGACCGGTCGGCCCGCGACCGAGGCTCCGGCGTATGCTCGCCCCATGGACGGCCAGGCGGCCGAGCGTGACGACGCCACCATGGCCGCGCGGGCCCGGATGGTGGGCGAGCAGCTGCGGTCGCGTGGCATCAGGGATGAGCGAGTGCTCGGCGCCATGGCCACGATCCCACGCGAACGCTTCGTAGCCCCGTCGCAGCGACGCTGGGCGTATGCCGACGAGGCGTTGCCGATCGATGCGGGGCAGACGATCAGCCAGCCGTACATGGTCGCGGTCATGACCGAGGCGCTGGCGCCACAGCCGGGCGACCGCATCCTCGAGATCGGCACGGGGTCGGGCTACCAGGCCGCCGTCCTGGCCACGGTCGGCTGCCAGGTCACGACCATCGAACGGCACGCCGACCTGGCCGCGACCGCCCGCGAGCGTCTCGAAACCCTCGGCCTGGGAGACCGGGTCGAGGTCCGGGTCGGTGACGGCAGCCTCGGCGACCCCGACGGCGCCCCGTGGGACGGGATCATCGTGACCGCCGCCGCGCCGGTGGTGCCGATGGCCCTTCGCGAGCAGCTCGCGAACGGCGCCCGGCTCGTCATCCCGGTGGGCCCGCGCGACCGACAGACCCTGATGATCGTCACCCGCCACGGCAACGACTGGGTCGAGGAGCCGGGCGGTGCGTGCGTCTTCGTTCCGCTCGTCGGGAAGGGCGGCTTCGGCGGCTGACACAGCCGGGACGAACCACGGGCCGGCGGTCCGCGACCCGCGGGTCCCGCTCGGTATACTCGGCCGGCCATGACCCACGTCTTCGTCGCGCCCCATCCCGACGACGTCGCCCTCTCCTGCGGTGGGCTGATCGCCAGCCTGCGGGAGCTCGGGCAGAACGTGACGATCATCACGGTCTTCTCGGGCGATGGGGCCGACGGGTCGCTGACGTCGTACCAGCGCGAGGCGCTCGGGTTCGGCTCGAAAGCGATGTGGCCGGCCACCGAGGCCTTCAACCGCAGCGACATCCTCGCCGACTGGCCGACGGCCGCCCTCGTGCCCTCCTGGGCGGCGGACGATGACCGGCTCGACGCGACGCAGGCCGACGCCGACGCCGCTGCCAAGCGGTTCTGGCAGCGCTCGTCGTGGTATCGCCGGGCGAGCATCCGGAACGAGTCGCTCGCCGACC
Organism: uncultured Chloroflexia bacterium; assembly: GCA_963817245.1. Classification (GTDB taxonomy): domain Bacteria; phylum Chloroflexota; class Limnocylindria; order Limnocylindrales; family CSP1-4; genus SPCO01. The sequence continues at coordinate 495,586 of CAWFNQ010000002.1, read as the reverse complement.
AGATGGTCATCGATGACCTGTCGACCCAGGGCGCGATCTACACGGACGAGGTCATGACGGCGGCTGCGGCCGGCGAGCTGATGGCCCGCCGACGGGTGGAGGACGAGCGCTACGCGTACTTCGCCGAGGCGTCGATCGTCTTCCTGGACCTGCCCGATGCCGTGTTCCGCGGCTACGAGGGCGATGACCAGCTGCTCGGGGCCCCGCGACCGGATGACACGGCCCCGTTCGAGATCCTGAGCCGGGAGATCGCACGGCTCGAGCCGCAGCAGGTCTATCTCCCGCTCGGTGTCGGTGGCCACGTGGATCACCGACTCTGCCGCGAGGTCGGCGTTCGCCTCCTCCAGGAGGGTCGCCGCTGGGTGATGCCGGGGCCCGACTACGCCGGGGTCGTCGCGTTCTACGAGGACTTCCCGTACGCCTGGTGGACCGACTTCAAGCGACCGACCGACCTCGGGCCGGACGCCCTCGCCGCGCTCCCCGACGACGTCTCGATCCTGCCGCTCTACGCCGACATCACCGACCAGCTCGAGCGCAAGATCATGGGCATCGACCTCTACCAGAGCCAGCTCGAGCGACTGTTCGAGGGGACGCGCGCGATGGCCGACACCGTCCGGACCTACGGTCGCGCGCTCGGCGAACTCGGCGGCGTCGACGGGTCCGCCGAGCGCTACTGGGTCACAGAACGAGTCTGACGTGACCGCCGACGCGGCGCCGGCGGACGGGGCCGGGGCTCGGCGACCGGTCGCGGATTCTCGTGCCTCCTCGTCGTCGCGATCGTCGTCGTCGTGCTCGGGGCATCTCGGTCCGTGTCGTCGCTCCTGCCGACCGAGGGCCTGCGCGGCGACCTCGACCAGTTCGTCCTGTGGGTCCACGGCATCGCCGTCAACGGCCTGCCGAACGCCTACGACCAGAACCTCTCGTTCCCGCCGGTCATGGCCTACATCTGGGGTCTGCTCGCGGCGATCCAGCCCGCGTTCCAGACCGGTGACCGACTCGTCGATCCGGCGCATCCGCGCGCTGATGAAGACTCCGGCGACGATCGCCGACATCGGGCTGGCCGCCCTCGTCGCGTACTCGCCTCCGGCGACCGGCCATGGCTGGGCCGCTCGCCGGGTGTCGCGGCGATCCTCCTCCACCCCGCCGTGATCGACGTCAGCGCCTGGTGGGGCCAGTACGAGTCGATCTATCTGCTTCGGCGCTGGCCGCGGCGTCCTGGCCGATCAATGGGCGCAACGGGTGCGCCGGCCGCCCTCCTCGCGGTGTCGATCATGACCAAGCCGCAGGCGCTGCCGTTCCTCGTGCCGTTCGCGGCCTGGTTCTGGGCGACCGGCGGCCCGCGCGGGCTTCGTCGCGGCCGCCGTCATCGGGTCGCCGTGGTCGTCGTGCTGTGGCTGCCGTTCCTCGCCGCCGACGGTCCTGGCAGACTACCTGCGCAACCTCGCCGACTACCAGGGCGACATCTTCAACATCCTGTCGCTCCGAGCCTGGAACGTGTGGTGGCTCGTCCAGTCCCTGTTCGCGGGTGGCGAGCTTCGTCGCCGACGACGTCGCCTTCCTCGGGCCGGTCACGCTTCCGCTCGGTCGGCTACGTCGTCACCGGCGTCCTCGAGCTCCTGGTCGTCGTCGTCGCCGGTCCTGCGCGACCCGCGGCCACGGATCGCTGATCCTCGGGCTGGCCGCAGCGACGCTCGTCGCGTTCTGCTTCCTGACGTCGATGCACGAGCGCTACGCGTTCGGCGGCCATCGTGTTCCTCATGCCCCTCGATCCCGGAGCGGCGCGGTCGCGCTGGCTCGGCGTCGCGTTCGGGGTCGTCTTCTCGCTCCAGATCCTGCCCGCGGCTCCGCCGACCGACGCGATCCGGACCGTGGTCCCGCACGGTGGCTGGGTGGGCCATCGTCGGCTCGGTCGCGATGCTGGCGATGACCGTCGCGACGGTCTGGCTCCTGCTCGACCCGGGCCGGCCGAACCGCGGAGGACGCCCCGGCGACCGGCCTAGGATCCGCCTCGAGCCATCGGGATAGGCGCGCGCCGACTGCCCGGAGGTCGGGCCGCGGAAGCGGGCGAGCGCCGCACCAGAGCCAGGCGAAGATCGGATCGGAGAACGGGCCGGCGAGCGCCCTATGGACCCGGCTCCGAGCCATCGGATTGGCGTCGCGTCCAAGCGTCGGAAGTCGAGCCGCGGAACCGGGCGCCCGCCTCGTCCGAGCCAGGCGAAGATCCGGATCAGCAGAAGCGGGAACTCCTGGAGCGAATACAGGGGCCCGCCGCGTCGCGTCGATCAGCGGGACCAGCATCAAGGGGAGCGTCGGGAGGTTGTAGACGAGCGAGACGTCCGAGTTGCGGACGACCGCGATCCAGTCGAACCACACCGACAGGAACGGGACCGACAGCAGGGCGAGGACCACGAGCGCGATCCACCAGCTCCGGTGCCGGATCCCCAGGAGCGCGATCGGGGCGAACGTCGGCTTCGCCAGCACGAACACGAATGGCCAGCGCCAGATGGTCCCGGCCGCGATCGCGGCGACGATCCACATCGACGGGTTCCCGAAGACGTACACGTTGAGCGACTTGTCGAACGCCAGGATCAGGCGCGATCACCGTCCAGGCCCAGAGGGGCGGCCGATGCCACCACAGACGCGTACGCCGTGATGGCGATCGGGATGGCCCACCAGAGGGCGGCCGGCAGCCAGATGAACGGGACGAACAGGCAGGAACGCCGTCGGGCGGATACAGGATCGCCGCCGCGCCGATCTGGTACGGACCAGCGAGCTGCCACGGCAGGTACGGCGTCGCCCGTGGCGAGCAGGCGCTGGGCGGCCTCGCACGTGCCACCGATAGTCGAGCCCGAACGCCGGGTTCGCCAGCAGGAACTCGCGACGAAGACGTGAGGCCGTCCACCCGCCGAGCCGATGATCACGACCGCGAGATCCGACCACGCGGGCGACGGCCGTCCGAGCGGCCGGGTCGGCCCCGACCTCGGCGATCCGCGGCGTGGCCTCAGGCGAGCCCCACGTCCGCCACGCCGGACGACGCGGCGACGGTCCGCGGAACGCGGCCGAGTACCAGTGCAGGTAGTGGGGCAGCCACTTGCGCAGCTTGAAGTTGCTCTGGCCGGAGGTCCGGTCGCGCCACGTCGTGGGGACCTCGGCGATCCGGCGCCGGGCGATGGTCGCCTTGACCGTGAGCTCGAGCGCCAGCTCGAAGCCGGCCGTGCTCTCGATCTCGACCGAGTCCAGGTAGCGGCGCGAGTACAGCTTGAAGTTGTTCGTCGGGTCGTGCGTCGGGACCCCGGCGAACCAATGGAGCGTGAGGCCTGCGACCCGGCTCATCAGGCGCTTGAGCGGCGGTCCGCCGACCTGATGGCCGCCCCGCATGTAGCGTGACGCCGCGACGACGTCGGCGCCGTCGCGCGCGAGGGCCACCATCGGGTCGACCACGCTCGGCTCATCGGAGCCATCGGCCATCGAGATCAGCACGAACGGAGCGCTCGTGCCGGCGATCCCGGCCTTCATCGCGTTGAGGACGCCGCGCCCGAGGTCGTTGCGCAGGCCGCGGAGGCCCGGGATCTCCGGCGCGAGGCGCTCGACGACCGGGACGGTCGTGTCCTCGTCGAAGTCGTAGACGACGACCAGCTCGTGCGGCGTCGAGACGCCGCTGGAGAGCGCCCGCAGGACGGGCTCGACCGCCTCGCCCTCGTTGTAGACCGGGAGGACGATCGAGAGCTCGGGCGTCGTCATCGACGCCACCCGATCGACGGTCATAGCCGTCCCGCCGCGACCTCGTCGCGGATCCACGGGATGACCTCGTCGAGCATCGCATCCAGGGTCGTCGTCGCCTCGAACCCGAGCACGTCGCGGGCCTTGCGCACGTCGGGCACGCGCCGCTGGACGTCGTGCTCGAACGGCGGATCGCTCACGAAGCGGAACGGCCGGCCGTCGGCGTGGACCTTGCGCCAGATCGTCTCGGCCAGCTCGAGCACGGTCGTCGAGGTGGCGGTCGAGAGGTTGAAGTCCTCGTCGACGGCGGCCGGCGACTCCATCGCCAGGCGGATGCCGTGGGCCAGGTCGCCGCCGTAGGTGTAGTGGCGGACCTGGTCGCCGGCGCCGAGGATGTGGAGCGGGTCCTGGCCCTTGAGGCACTTGAGCACGAGATCCGGGACGACGTGCGAGAGCGCGAGCTTGACGTTGCCGCTCATGACGTCGGTGTCGCGGCTGGCCCGCCGCTCGCCGATGCCGACGCAGTTGAACGGCCGGACGATCGTGAACGGGAGGCCGTACTGCTCCTTCGCCCCGGCCGCGAAGTATTCGGACGCGAGCTTCTGGAACCCGTATGTCGAGACCGGTGGCGGCGAGGTGCGCTGGGCGCCCTCCGGGGTCGGGAAGACCGTCGCCGACTCGTAGACCATCGAGCTCGACACCACGACGATCCGCTCGAGGTGCCCGTCGCGATGGGCGGCGATGGCGGCGTCGAACGTCGAGGCGAGGATCCGCTCGTTCTCGGCCAGCAGGTCGTAGGCGAACTCGTGGAAGTAGCTGATCCCGCCGATCATCGCCGCCGCGGCGACGACCTGATCGCAGTCGGCGGCGAGCTCGCGCAGCAGCCCGGCGTCCTTCGCGTCGCCCTCGACGAACCGGTAGCGAGGATGGTCGTCGTAGGAGCGGACGAGCGGCCCGTACTTGCTGAAGTCGTCGACGCCGATGACGTCGTGGCCGGCCTCGAGCAGCTCGGGGACGAGATAGCCGTTGATGAAGCCGGCGGCGCCGGTGACCAGGATCCTCACGTCGGCTCGATCTCCTAGCTGCGCCGCGGGCATCGGTGGTGCGTGCGAAGCCGCCGTCCGGCTCGCAGCGGCTCGCAGGCGATGGACGATGGCGAGCCACGACGATGCTCCCAAGGACCGCGACCGGCGGGACGCCGGGAAGGCACCATGACCAGCGCGATGAGCGGCGACATGGCCGGGACGGCCATGACCATGTAGTGGACCTGCGGTCCACGGCCAGAGCGACCGGGCACGCCCAGCCAGCCCGCGCGCCGGACATCCGAGCGACAGGAGGGCGACCGCGCGACGATCATCAGGGGATGTTCGCCGAAGACCGATGTCCGCCTTGGCGTCCGGGCCAGACCGGCCGCAACGTCCGACCAGCTGATCGCGACCATTCGCCCCATGGCACGATCGGGCGACGCGATCACGAGGACGGCCAGGCGATCGCGAGGCTTCGCCACGCCGGTCACGCGACCATCGGCACCGACGGCGAAGATCTTCAGGAAGGGCGCGAACATGTCGAACCGCCGTCCGACGAGGACGAGTGCCGCGAGGACCGCCAGGTCGAGACTCCCGACCAGCGCGGCATCGACGATCGGCCAGAAGGCGAGCCACCACCAGGGCAGCCCGATGGCGCGGATCGAGCGGCCGCGAGCGAGGAGGCGATGCCCACGATGGCGACGGGCACGAGCAGCGCGTCGGGGACGAGCAGGAGCGGGACGCGTCGCCAGCAGCGTCGGCGGCGGCGCGGCGTACGCGATGCCAAGCTGCGACACGGCCCACGGGTCGCCGCCGGACGAGCCAGGCGCGGCGCCGCGTCGACGTAGAGCCGAGCATCGAACCCGAGACCGCGCCGGGACGACGACGTACTTGGTGAGCTGGAACCCTGTCGAGATCGCGAAGACCACGGGCAGCACTCGTCCGATCCACGGATCCCACGCCGTGGTCGGCGGCAGGTCGTCGAACCCGAGCGGCGTCGGATGCACGAACCCATTCGCGGCCGGCGCCGGCCCAGGATCGCAGGCGACCCGCGAGCGTCAAAGCCGGATCCCGTCCCCCAGGACGCCCCAGACGTCGACGACGTCCTTGCCACCGACTGGCAGCCCGCGATAGGCGCGGTGCGGAGCGCCCAGGACGAGGACGTCGCTCTCCTCGAGGACGCACTCGAGCGTGACGAGGCGGTCGTCCTCGACGTACGGATCGGTCGCGACCACGCGGGCGCCGGCCCACGACAGGAGCTTGCGGAGCTTGTAGCTCAACGACGCCCGGGTGTCGTCGGACTCGCCCTTGAAGGCCATGCCCAGGATGCCCACGGTCTTGCCCTGGAGGCCGCCGTAGCGTCGCTCGAGCGCCGAGACGATGTACGCCGGCAGGCCCTCGTTGACCTGCATCGCCGCCTGGCCGAGCGGGAAGTGGTCGGCCGTGAACGCCGCGAGCTGCATCGTGTCCTTGAACAGGCACGGACCGGCGGCGAAGCCGGGCCCCGGCAGGTCGGCGGCCCGCGGGTAGTCCTCGCGGATCGCCCGCAGGACGTTCGTGTAGTCCACGCCGGCCTGGTCCGCGATCATCAGGAACTGGTTGGCGACCGCGAACTTCATGTACCGCCACGTGTTCGTGAACAGCTTGGCGAGCTCGGCCTCGCGTGAGGACGTCCGGATGGTCTTGGCCGCGATCCGCGCGAACAGCGCCTCGGCCCGCTCGGCCGCGGCGTCGGTGTCGGCGCCGACGATCTGGGGCAGGGTGCGCAGCTCCTCGAGGGCGTGGCCCTCGGCGATGCGTTCCGGGCAGAACGCCACGTCGGCGCGGCAGCCACGTTCGGCGAGGTGCTGGGCGACGTACCCCGTCGTGCCCGGGTAGACCGTGCTCCGCAGGACCACGAGCGCGCCATCGCGCAGGTGTGGCGCGATCTGGTCGACCGCCCGCTCGAAGATCGTCATCGACGGGCCGAGGAACTCGTCGACCGGCGTGCCGATGACCACGACCAGCTGGTCGGTCCGTTCGATCATCGCGCCGTCGGCGCCGAGCACGAGCCGCCCAGCGTCGAGCATCTCCCGCAGCAGCTCGTCGGCGCCGGCCTCCATGAACGGCATCTCGCCGGACGCGATGCGATCGAGCGTCGGCTGGCTGATGTCGTAGACGCCGACGCGCAGGCCGACGCTGGCGAAGGTCAGGCTCAGTGGCAGGCCGACGTGACCGCCGCCACCGAGCACGACGACATCGAGATCGGCCTTCGGCTCCACCATGGCCGGACTCTAGCAGTCCGGTGCGCTCGGACACCGCCCGCAGAAGGTCATGGTCGAGGGGGTACTCGCGGCTCGGCGCGCGACCTCGAGTTGGCGGGCCCGGGTCCTCAGCCTCCGGGATGGCGGTAGACGGTCCCGTCGGCGTCGTCGTAGATGGCGGTCCAGCCGGCATCCCGCAGACGACCGCCGAAGGCCTCCTCGTCGGCGCCGGCCGCGACCGCGAGGGTCACGCCCCAGTCGTCGAGCTGCTGCTGCCAGCCATCCGACCCGGCGACGACGTGCTCGTAGTCGTCCCAGACATCGACGGGGAACAGCTCGATGCGTGAGTCGAGCGCGACCGGCAGCGTCGGCAGCGCGAACTCGAACCAGGAGCCCCACGGCTGCGGGTTGAAGACGCGATCGCCCGACCGGGTCGCGTCGCGCAACGCGGCCGTGATCCCGGGCGGGGCGTTCCCGACGACGCCGACCGGCGCGCCGAGCCCCGGGTCGATCGGTCGCCAGACCGGCAGCAGGACGACGCCGGCCAGCACGATCAGCCCGACGAGGAGGGCGTTCAGCGCGCGGAGGCCGGCCGGTTCGGGTCGCCGGATCGCGACGGAGGCCGGTTCGGTCAGCAGCGTGCCCGCGATCGCCGGGACGGCCGCCAGCGGCCACCAGGCCACCCCGCGGATCGCGTAGACGCCGATGAGGAAGAAGGTCGCCAACCACAGCAGGGTCGGCCACGGCGTGGGCCGGCCGCGGCGGGCGATGAGGACGACGACGGCGAGGGCGGACGCGAAGAACAGGATGCCCGGGATGTCGTGGATGCGTCGTGGGCTGCCACTCGGTGATCCGCTGGGTCACGAGCGGGTTGGTCGACAGGCCCACCGCGTAGGCCCACACGAGGGGCCCGAAGGGCGTCAGGCACGCGGCGAGCGCGCTCACGATCGCCACGGCGAAGACCCGGTCCGCGCCGGGCCAACGGTCCGCGACATCCTCGATGGCCGCGAGCCCGACCACGAGCGGGCCGAGGAAGAAGCTGCCGTGAAGGTTCGCCCAGATCGCGACGATGACCGGGACCAGCCACAGGCGCCGCGGGTGGGTCCGGCGGTCCGCGACGAGCAGCAGGACGACGGCGAACAGCGCCATCCCGAGCAGTTGCGGCCGCAGGCCGAGCGCGACCGCCGAGACCGCGAACGCCACCAGCGTCAGGAGCGCGGCCGTCCGTGCGCCGAGACCGCGATGGCGGCCGATGACGAAGAGGCAGCCGAAGATGAGGCCGACGAGCCCCGCGCGGAGCAGCGCCAGCCCGGTCCAGCCGGCCAGCCGGTAGGCGGCGGCCAGCACGACCTGCGCGCCCCACTGCTGGTCCGTCCACGGGGCCCCGGCCGCCGTGAACGTCCAGGTGTCCATCGGTCGGGATCGCCCGGTTCGCGAAGATCTCGTCGCCGGCGCGAAGGTGATAGGTCAGGTCGACCGACGACAGGTTCGCGATGAGGGCGGCCAGCACCGGCAGCGCGACGGCCAGGAACGCCCAGGATCGGTTGCGCGTCACTCGCGGATGCTAGCGACGGGCGGTGCCGCTATGCACCGCCCCGATGGTCCTACCCGGCCGCGGCGACCTCGGACGGGCGGACCACGCGGGCTCCTTCGTCGTAGATCGACTCGATGGCCTGGACCATCCGCTCGACGCAGAAGCGCTCGTGGACGAGGTCGTGCCCCGCTCGGCCGAGCATGTCCGCGAGCGGGTGGTCGCGCAGCAGGCGGACGATCGCGGCCGCGAGCGCCTCCGGATCGTGTGGCGGGACGAGCAGGCCGGTGACCCCGTCCTCGATCATCTCCGGGATCCCGCCGACGTTCGAGGCCACGACCGGGCGGGACAGGGCCATCGCCTCGAGGACCGTCAGGCCCTGGGCCTCGCGGTACGACGGGAGGACCGCGACGTCCAGCGCCGCGGTCACGGCCGGGACGTCGTCGCGGCGACCCGTGAACACCACCCGATGGGCGACCCGGAGCGCTTGGGCCTGCGCCTCGAGCGCATCTCGGCGACTGCCCTCGCCGACGATCAGGAGGTACGCGTCGGGGCAGGCGCGCAGGACGAGCGGCCACGCCTCGATCAGCGTCGGGTGGCCCTTCTCCGGCTCGAGGCGGGCGACGACACCGACGATCTGCGAGCCGGGCTCCATCCCGTACTCCTCGGGCAGCGTGCAGCACGGCTCCTGGTGGTCGTAGCGCTCGAGGTCGACCCCGTTGTAGATGAGCGTCACCGGGACGGTCCAGCGTTCCTCGTCGACGAGCTTGTGCTCGATCGCCCGGGAGACCGCGATGAGCTGGTCCATGTGCGGGGTGAGCTCGCGAAGCAGCTCGCGGTCCTCGTGGGAGCGGACCCGACTCGAGTGGACGGTCGAGACGAGGTACGGCCGGCGGTGGCCGATCCCGACGAGGGCGAGCACCGCGCGTGTCGCGACGGTCTCGGCGCGGTACATGTGGGCGTGCACGACGTCCGGCCGGACGTCGGCGAGGTGCGCCGCCAGGGCGCCGACGGCGATGGCGTCGTCGTGCTCGTCGATGACGATGACGGGGACGCCGGCGGCCTGCAGCTTGCGTACGGCGCTCCCCGACGAGAGCGCGACCACCGACACGTCGTAGCGGTCGTGGTCGATGCGCGAGACGAGCGAGTAGAGGTGCTCCTGGGCGCCTCCGTTCGTGCCGGTCGCGAGGACCTCGACGACGCGCACGCGGCCGCCGGGGAGCGGCGGCCTCGCGACGGGTTCGAGGCAGGGATCGTCGAGGGTCGGCGCGGTCATCTCACCCGTCCCGACGTCGGACGAGCAGGCGCTGGATCGGCTCGTCGACGGCGCCCCACTCGTACTTGTACGGTTCGTCGCCGCGCAGGAAGTCGAGGCGCCGCTTCCCGGCCGCGAGGGCCCGCTCGACATACGCATGGACCATGACCACCCCGGGCGACAGCTCACGGGCGTCCGGGTCCACGCCGGCGTTGTAGTAGAGGTAGCCGTCGTCGGTCTCGAAATGGACGCCGGCTGCGATCCGCCGGCCGCCGACCGTCAGGAACGCGAGCCGCAGCGGCCCGTCCGACCCGAACAGCTCGAACAGCCGCCGGATGAATCTCCGGCTCTGGTCGCCGCCGATCGTCGGCGGGAAGAGCCCAGCGGCGCCCCAGCGCTTCTGGTGCAGGTCGATGAACGCCTCGAGGTCGGCGATCGGGTCGGCGGAGTCGTCGAGGCGGATCTCGCCGGCGGCCTCGGCGCGACGGACCTTGCGGCGGATCTCGTGCCGTTCCTTCTTGCCGAGCGTCGCGAGATAGCCGTCGAGGTCCGTGCCGGCCGGCAGCGTGACGACCGGGCAGACGTCCTCGCGCTCGAGGTTCAGCGTCCAGCCCTCGGCGATCTCGCGGGCGCCGACGGCCGCCGCGAGCGCCTCGGCTGCCGGGTCGCCGCAGCGAAGACGCCGAAGGTCCACGACGTCCCAGGCAGTCCCGGGCCGGTCCGCAGCGAAGTAGCCGGCGACGGCCTCGGCGACCGCCGGAAGGTCCGCGCGCTCGGCCAGGATCGTGGCGTAGTCGGCGTGATACGAGGCGCCGAAGAAGATGGCCGTGGCCTCGGGCGGGACGGGGGTCAGGTCCGTGTCGTGCCCGTGGCGCATCGTCGTATGGAGGGCGGCGTCGCTCGGCTCGACCTCGTGTCGATGCATCAGCGGCACGATCGCGATCGGAGCGGCGGTGCCGTCGGCCGGGGCGTCGGCGCGCACGACGACGAGCGTCTCCTCGTGGGCGTTCGCGCCGTAGGCGTCCCACCAGGCCCGATGGAACGCCCACGTCGAGAACGGGGTCGCCCAGGCCGTCCGGGCCATCAGCGCGTCCCAGATCGCGGGCGGGATCGCGTCGATCGAGCGTGCCTCGACCCGCAGGACCGCGGGAACGGATCCGATATCAGCGGGACGGGACGAGCCCGCCTCGGGACAGGCAGGCTCCCGGTCGAGGGTCTGGGAGGTCACGCTCGCGAGCATAGCACCGGACGGTGATCAGGTCGTTGTGCCGTCAAGCACCGGCCCCGTCCCGGCTGGTGCCGGCTTCGCCTCGGACCAGACCGTCAGCGCCACGACGACGGCCCCGGCCGTCGTCGCCCACGGATAGGGCACGGCCACGATCATCGCGGCAAGCAGCGTAGCGGCCGGCATGACCATCGACGTGTAGTACCACTGGGTGCTCGGCCAGAGGACCGGGACGATCCACCAGGCGGCCCGCTGTCGGCCCATGGCGACCAGGGCAAGGACGGCGACCGGAAGCAGGATGGGCGCGGCCCAGGCGCTCATCCCGCCATCGGACTGGATCCGCAGCGCCTCGGCGAGGGATGGGAAGGCCGCGACGTATGCCCCCCACGGCAGCAGCGGTGCCGTCACGAGCAGCGAGGACCGCACTCAGGAGCACGACCCGGACCTCGCCCCGGACCAACGGGACCAGGCCGGCGTAGACCTTGACGAGGACCGCGATGGGAGCGGCGCCCGCCACGATGAGCGGCACGACCAGGACCTGCGGGTTGGCGTTGTACAGCCCATCGATGAACGGCGGGAAGGCCAGCCACCACAACGGCATGCCCAACCGATGGATCGCCCAGGCGGTCCCGGCGAACCCGAGACCGATGATGAGCGCGACGGCCACGTCCGCGGACACGACGCTGAACGGGATCATCGCGAGGAGGCTGGGCGGTGGGGCCGCATACCGGATCGGCCCGCTGTAGACCGACCACGGGTCGCCACCACCGAGCCACGTCACGGTCGCATCGCGATAGAGGCGGCCATCGAACCCCGGAGGCGTCGAAGCCAGCGCGCCGACGCGAAACACGCTCAGGATGACGAACCAGGTCGCCACGATCGCCTGGAGCCCCCAGGCCGGGTACCGAGCCACGACCGAGTCGATCCGCGCTCGCAGATCGCGGATCCGGTCCCGGGGGGTCATTGATCCGCGCCGGGCTCCAGGATCCGTCGGATGAGGAAGTACTCGGGTCGCGGCTGGTCGTCGGTGATGAGCGGCCCCGGTCCCACGTAGGCGGCGACCGCCGCCTGGTCGGGCAGCCAGACTGCGAGTCGATGACGTTCACCCAATCGTCGATCGTCGATGCCGGCGAGTCATACGCCGACGACACGTCCTCGAGGACCCCGGGCCGCGAAAGGACGGCCCGGATCGCGTCGTCGTCGAACGACATCGGTTGATCGGAGCCGAGGAAGAACGCCCCGTGGCGACCGGGGCCGCGGTACACCGCGACATACGGGAACACCGCGGCGAACGTTCGGATGTGGTCGTTGAAGTCCTCCGCGGGGGCTCCGAATGGGGTCCACTGCATCATGACCCCGCCCGGGGTCAGGTGGTCGCGCCCGGCTTCGTAGTACTCCTTCGACGAGATCACCGACGCGCCCGACGACTCCATGGGCGGCGGCGGGTCGGTGACGATGATGTCGAACTTCTCCGATGAGAGCTCGAGATGGTTCCGTCCGTCGGCGATGAAGACGTGGCCGTTCGGGTCGGCGAGGACCGTATCCGCGTCGGGGTAGTAGTAGCCGAACATCTTCGGCACGGATGGGACGAGCTCGACGGCGTCCGCCTGGAGGCCCGCGATGAGCGACGAGCGGAACGCCGTGCCCATCCCGAACGCCACGACCAGGATCCGCTTCGCGTCCGGTCGCGCGATGAGCGGCATGACCGGCATGAGATGGGCGTCGACGGTCAGGAGTGTCATCGAGGTCCCGGCGACCCACAGCGCGGCGGTCGTCGAGACCTGCCCGGCCTGGACCGATGCGATCTCATCCTCGGTCGACGCGAACACGGTACCGCCCCGGTCCTCGATGACCGTGACGTTCGGCTGGACGACGAGGCCGGGCTGACTCGCCACGACCACGATCCCGACGAGCACCGCGACGGCACCCACCGCGGCCGGCCGAAGGGTCGGCCGGGCGATCAGGGCCAGGCCGAGGCCGATGACGGCGTTCGTGGCCGCGAGCAGCACGATGATCGCCGGTGATCCGATGGTCGGCATCAGGATGAACGGCACGAGGATGCTCGCGAGGATCGCCCCGAAGGTGTTGATCCCGAGCAGGGCGCCCGACTCCGCCCCGGCCGCGGTCGGGTCGTCGCGGAGCAGGGCCGAAGCGGTCGGGAACGCGATCCCGAGCAGGATCGTGACCGGCAGGACGACGAGGATCGCCGAGCCGAAGAGCGCCCGGAGGGTCTCGAACGGTTTCCCTGGCGAGAGCAATTCCGGCCGCTCGATGACGAAGATGAAGCCGAGCATCACCAGGATGGCCACGCCGATCTGGGTCACGGCGAGCCAGCGGACCGGGTCGCGCAACCTCGAGCGGAGCAGGTTGTACAAGAGCGCCCCGATCGCGATCCCCGTCAGGAACACGGCGAGGATCACGGTGAAGACATAGGTGGTGTTGCCGGTGCCCGACGCGAGCAGGCGGGTCCAGGTGACCTGGTACGCCAGCGAGGTCAGTCCCGAGAGGAACGCGAGGCCGAGCGCGAGGCCCGTCCGGGCGGTCGTCGAGCTTCGAGCCGTTCGGACAGCCGGCGTCGCGGGCGCGGGATCCGTCCGCGCGGTCGACGCCACGGGCGCGGCCTCGGCCGAACGGCTGCGGTCGGGCGCCGTGGCGTCGGCAGGCCCACGCGCCAGCCACAGGGCCACGAGTCCGGCGACCAATGAGCAGCCCGCACCGACGCGCAGCGCCCCGGAGAGCCCGAGCAGCTCGATGAGCACGAGTCCCGCGGCCAGCGTCCCGGCGATCGCCCCGATCGTGTTCGCCGCATACAGGCGGCCGAACGCCCGGCTGAGCTCGCTCGTCCGTGACAGGTGCCGGGTGAGACTCGGGAACGTGGCGCCCATGAGGATCGTGGCGGGCGCAAGCGCCAGGACGGCCAGGACGAGCCGCGCGATCGCGAGGAGCTGGGGGTTGGACTCGAGGGATGGATAGATCCCCCGGTAGACCTCGTTGATCAGCCCGAAGGAGACGGGCGTCACGAGCACGAGGACGGCCAGACCGCATTCCATGATCCCGTACATCCGGAGCGGGACCCGGACGCGGTCCGCGATCCGGCCACCGACCGTCGCGCCGATGGCGAGTCCGCCGAAGAAGCCCGTGAGGATGGCCGAGACGGCCTGCGTCGTGTTGCCGAAGACCAGGACCAGCTGGCGCGACCAGACGATCTCGTCGATGAGGCCCGCGGCCCCGGACAGCACGAAGATGGCAAGGACGGCGGCGACGCCGACCGGGCGTCGTCCGACGGTGGCGGCCGTCACGCTGCGAGACTCGTCACGCGAGGTTGTATGCCCAGTAGACGCCCACCAGGTTGACGATGACGCCGAACCCGATCAGCACGCGCCAGACGACCCCGACCTCGCCGCGTCGGACCGCGGCCAGGCCGCACAGCGCGATCACGAACGGGACCGAGTCGAGGAAGTAGCGATATCCGTATTGGAGCCATCCACCCCCGTAGTAGAGCATGGTCGGGACCAGGACGGCGAGCGCCGTGCCCAACAGCAACCAGGCGCGAGGCTTTGACCAGTCGGCGCGGACCGCGAAAAGGAGGCCCGGACTGGTGATCAGCACGGACATCCCGAGCCCGTCGGGCATGAAGAACGGGAACGTCGGGATCGCGATCGGCAGGTGGACCAGGAAGTAGTCGAGGTTCATCGGCACGTGCACCAGCGCGAACAGGCCGGCCTCGCGGTTGACCTCCAGGAACGGCGGCAGGGTCGCGAGCGCATACCCCGATTCGAACGGCGTCCCGAAGCGGACCTGGTTGTACGCGAAGAACGCGACGATCGAGGGCAGGACGCCGGCCGTCAGCCAGATCCACGAGCGCCACGGGATCGGCCGGACGCGTCGGACGTATCCGCCGATGGCGTTCGTCCGCCACTCCACGGGGCCGACGAGCAGGAGCGCGTAGAAGGGGATCGCGAACGCGAGCGGCGCCCGGGTGAGGAAGGCGGCCCCGGCGAGCAGCCCGATGAGCAGCGCACGCTGGCGCCCCCACAGCTCGATCAGGCAGCAGAACGTCAGGATCGTCGCCACGAGATGGCCGGTGTGCCACACGCCGCCCCGCGTGGTGACCCACAGGATCTGCGTGGAGAACCCGAAGAGGATCGCGATCCAGAGGCGGTCCCGCAGCCGGGCGACGCCGATGCGGCCGAGGAGCCACCAGCACAGGCCGACCCCGGCCGCCGCGAGGATCGCGTTGACGCCCGATTCCCACTGATCCGCGGTGACCGCGCCGACGAGGGCGACGAGCGGCATGAGCGACGACCGCCGGGAACGGGGCGAACGGCACGTAGTAGCGGCCGTCGATCGGGATGACGTCGTACGGCCCGAGCGGGATCGCCAGCCAGGTGCGGCCGTGCAGGAAGGCGTCGGCGAGGTAGAAGAAGTCGCCGCGTCCGGCATCGAAGCCGCGATCGCAGAGCCAGTACACGACGGCGGCGGCCGCGAACAGCGCGAGACCGGCGACCGTGGCGCGATCGAGGCGACGACTCATGCCGCGGGTTCGCGGCGGTGGGCGCGGACGCCGACGACGAGCACGATCAGCAAGGTCGCCCAGAACGCGATCGGATAGACGACGGCGGGGGTGATGCCGACGAATGGGATCGCGGTCGCGAGCGGGATGACCAGCGCCCACCAGCGACCGGCCGACAGCAGGTAGGCGACGGGAAGGAGCAGCAACAGGGCGTAGTGGTCCCAGAGGATCGGCGAGAGCAGCTGGCTGGCGACGACCGCCACGAGGAACGAGGCCTCGGCCGTGGCGAGTCGCGCGGCGACGACGACCGCGGCGAGCGCCAGGATCGTGCTGGTCCACTGCACGAGCGTCGCCGCGTCGGTGGACAGGCCCAGCTGGTAGGCGACCGCCCCGGGCGTGAAGTTGTGGGGCGTCGTGATCGGGTCGCTGACCTGGCGGACCAGGGTCAGGAAGTCGGTCCAGGATCCCGGACCGGCCACGACCGTCGCGATCGCGGCGAGGACGCCCAGCCCGACGGCACCGACGGCCACCGCTCGCCAGCGGCCCGTGAGCAGGGCCCAGACGAAGATGAGTCCGGGTTGCAGCTTGATCGCCGTCCCGGCGGCGGTGCTGAGGCCGAGGCGGACCGGGTCATCGAGCCAGCGCCAGCCGATCGCGAACGCGAGGTACAGGAGCGGCCCCACCTGCCCGAGCTTGACCGCGTACACGAACGGCCACGACAGGCCGGCGAGAAGCACGATCCACCAACGGACCGACCGCGAGACCGGCAGGATCGCGGTCCCGATGAGGAACGCGGCGATGAGCAGCGCGGCCCACGCCCAGACGGCCGCGGCGGCCGACAGCAGCCCGAACGGGAGGACCAACGGGACGAACGTCGGCGGGTAATAGAACAGCCCGAACGCGCCGCTCGCCTCGAACGAGAGGTCGTAGACCGGCTGGCCGTGGAGGAGGCGCGTCGCCGCCTGGTGATACGCGAGGAAGTCGAAGCCGCGGGTGTCCCCGGCGACCGCGAGGGTCGCCCCGACGGTGACCGCGAACGTCAGGCAGGCGACGATCGGCAGCGCCGCCCGGGCCAGCGGGCGGAGGCTCCGATCCCCGGTCATGCGGCGCGGTCGGGGCCTCGGCCGCGACCGCGGTGGATGAGCGGGATCCGGAACAGGTCCCAGGCGACCCGGATGGCCAGGCCGGGCCGGGCCCGCATCCGGGAGCCCCGCCGGTCGTACCAGTGGATCGGCACGATGGCGATCCGGTAGCCGCGGCGCCGGGCGAGGTAGATGACCTCGACGTCGAAGACGATGCTCGTGATCCGCTGCCGGCCGAACAGGTCGCGCGCGGCTTCACGCCGGAAGCCCTTGAACCCGCACTGGGTGTCCTTGACCGGACCGACGACCCACGCGGAGGCGACCACGTGGAACACCTTGCCGAGCGCCCGCCGGTAGGCCGGCTGCGTCTTGCGCATGTCCGAGCCATCCGGCTGGATCCGCGACCCGAGCACGACGTCGTGGTCGACGAGCGCGGCGGCCAGCAACGGCAGTTGGTCGGGCGGGGTCGCCATGTCCGCGTCCGCGAAGACCAGCAGGTCGGCGTCCGCGGCGAGCATCCCGGCACGCACCGCCGCGCCCTTGCCGCCGTGCGGGACGGTCATGACCTTGAGGTCGACCCCGTCGACGCCGTCGACCTCGCGGCGCGCGCGCACGATGTCGGCGGTCCCGTCGGTGCTCCCATCGTCGACCACGAGGACCGTGATCCGCTCGGGGAGCTGTCCGGCGCCCGGCGACCCCTCCCGGGCTCGCTCGCCGCGCCGGCGCAGGTAGCCGAACAACTCGTCGAGGGCCGGTCCGATGCGCTCCGCCTCGTCGTAGGCGGGAAGGATCAGGGCGAGGCTGGCGGGCGGCGACATCGCCGGGAAGTCTACGGGCTGGCCGCCACGTCCGGGTCGTCCACCGGGTAGAGCTCGAAGGCGCTCTTGGTCCCGAATCGCCACTCCGTGTCGGGCTGGCGCGCCCACCCGGCGTCGAAGACTTGGTCGAAAAGGTCCGGGAACAGGTTCACGAGCGTCTCGTTGTCGGCGATGTCCACGGCCGGGCCGGACGACCGGATCGCGAGCAGGTTCTTGAACCGGAGCCGGATATCGCCACCATCGGCGCCGATCCATGATCCGTGATCTGAGAAGACGATCGTGATGGCCGGCCGGCCGCGCCGCGCGATCGCCGCATCGAGTCGCGGCAGCGCCTCGAGCAGGCGCCGGTCGACGTCCGCGACCTGGTCGCCATAGCCGGCCTTGAGCTCGTCGATGGTCAGCCCCGTCGAGGCCGGCGTCTCGGCGAGCCAGTCCTCGCGGAAGCCGACCGTCCGCGGCGACCCGTCCGCATGGAAGACCCACGGCGGATGGGGGCTCGGCACGTGGACGAAGACGAACTGCGGCCCCGGCCCGATCCACGACGGCGCGGTGGCGAAGGCCTCGAAATCACCGCGGATCCGGTCGCGCTGCTGCGCGCTGACCGCATCGGGGGCCAGCCACTCGAGGACGTACCCCAGGAAGGAGCGCTTCAGGACGGCGACCTCGAACTCGTTGAGCTGGCCCGTGTCCACGAACCGGTCCGCTTCGCGGAGGGCCACCTGCTCGAAGCCTGACGAGACCGCGTCGAGCTCGTAGCCGCGCCCGTGCAGGTACTGCCACGTGCGGTTGTCGTTGATCAGCTCGCGGACGACCGTGCCCGGTGGCTCATCCTCGGTCTGGTTGAGCAGGTCCTCCATCGCGTCCAGGTCGGCGAGGTGCGACTGGTTGAACATCGACGTCAGCGTCTCGGCCGTCTGGGTGTAGTTCGAGCGGCTCTTGGGCGCCACCTGGAACCCGTCCGTCTCGAGCGCCTCCTCCAGCGGCGACTCGTCGCGATCGAAGACCGACTGGAGGACGTCGCTTCGGGTGTGGCCGTCGAGCAGGATCATGTAGATGTCGGGATCCGCGGAGCTCGCCGGTGCCGCGGCCACGGTCGGACGCAGCGGCGTCTCGCGGACGACCGCGCGAGCGGCGCTGCCGATCGACCCTAGTCTGCACCGCCTGGATCACGACGGCGACGCAGAGGACGATGACGATCCGTCCGGCGATCCGGTCGATGCGCGACCAGCGGATGGTCTGGCTGCGCGGGCGGCAGGGCGTAGCGCTCGAGCAGCAGCAGGACGGTCGCCGCGGCGATCGCGAACGTCAGCCGGAGGTCCTCGCTGCCGAGGAGCGCCAGCACCCACAAGGCGGCGAGCACCCCACCCCGGTCCCGATCCCCGAGCACCAGACGGCCGAGAGCCGCCAGCAGGATCCCCCCGACGATCGCCAGGATCATCGGCCTTGTCGCGGCGAATGGGCTCGTGCCGCCGACGTTGATCAGCTCCACGATCAAGGCGACGGCGAGCAGCGTCGGATACCAGGCGATGGGCAGACGCCGACGAGTGGTCGATCCGGTCGCCGACGTCGTGGCCGGACCGGGACCCGCCGGCACGGTCGCGAGCTCCGGAGTGGCGGCCGTCATGGGGTCCACCCGGGGATCGGCGACGCTTCGACCGCGTCCAGATACGAGCCGCGCCAGCCCCAGATCGAATCGGGCTGCCGGTCGATGTGGAGTCCGAAGTACGCCTCGAACAACGCCGGGAAGAGGTTGACCGGCGAGTGGACCTCAGCCATCAGGCCGGGATGGCCGGGGGTCGACGCGGCCAGGAAGTTGCTCGCCCGCGTCTCGATGGCCGGGCCCAGGGGATCGGACGTCGTGAAGGCGCCGATCGGGCCGTGATCCGACAGGACCACGACGACCGGTGCCGGACCGGGCGCCGAGCGGACGGCGTCCACCGCCCGGACCGTCCGCGCGGCGATGTAGGTCGCCTGGGCGAATCCGGCGTCGAGCTCCTCGGCAGTCGACCGTCCCGATTCTCCGGTGACGGATACGACGCTCGGGTTGCGCGGCGAACCATCGGCGGCGAACACCCACGGCGGGTGCGGGGCCGGGACGTGGACGAACACGAACCGTGGGCGGTCGGCGTGCGACGACGCGAGCTGCTCGGACGTCGCGAAGGTCCATTCCACCCGGCGGCGGGCCTGATCGGCGAGGAAGTCGGGCGCGACAGTCCCGACGATGGCGCCGAGCCGTGTGTAGTCGAGCATCGCGACGTCCAGCTCGTCGAGCATAGGCGCCTCGATGAACCGGTCGACCCGGGACAGGTGGGCGTGGGCGAACCCACTGTCGACGACGATCGTCTCGTATCCGGCCTGGCGGAATCGATCGAAGACCTCGGCCTCGTCGAGCGCCGTCCGCAGCCGCCGCCAGTCGCGCGCCATCGGCCCGAACGGTGGGTCGAGTGCCGGGATGTCGACGAGGTGTCGCATCGAGAACATCGAGGCCAGCGTGAGCGGCGTCAGCAGGTAGTTCGAATGCGAGTCGCGCACGACGTCGAAGCCACGCGCCGTGAGGGCGGCCGGGAAGGCCTCCCGGTCGAACGTCGACGACAGCGCCGCCGCCCGGTCACCGGGATAGGCGTCCAGGAGATAGACGTAGACGTCCGGCGTCGAGGAGGCCGGCACGGCCCCGGCCGGCGTGAGCGGGGGCTCGGTCATGTCGTCGATGAGGTTCTGGACGGCCCCCGCCTGGAGGGCGGCGATCAGGGCGGCGACGAGGATGATCAGACCGACGCCCGACAGGACCCGCGTCGCCAGGGCCGCCAACCAATGGCGTCGACCGCGATGGACGAGACCCTCGATGAGGAGGGCGACCGCCACGATCCCGAGGGCGACCGCGGTGCGATCGTCCGACGTCAGCAGGATGAGCGTCGCGGCCGTCGCGATGACGGCCGCCCGGTCACGGTCGAGCAGGATGGCCGAGATGAGCAGGGTCAGTCCGAGCGGCAGGCCGACGGCGACGATGAGCGGGCGGACGAGGATCGTCAACGGGAGGCCGCCGCCGGCCCACGAAACGAGGAGGAACGCCGTCAGGAATGCGGCCGGGTAGAGCGGGATCCTCCACCACGGCGCCGCCGGGATCGTCCGCCACCACGGCCGGCCGGCCGCGTCCTCGGAGCGAGCGACCTGGTCCGATCGCGCCGGCGCTTCGGCGGTCACTTCGTCCAGCCGGGGACCGGCGGTGCCTCGATCGCGTCGATGTAGGAGGTGCGCCAGGCCCAGATCGAGTCCGGCTGTCGGTCGACATGAACGCCGAGGTACGCGTCGAAGAGCGTCGGGAAGAGGTTGACCGGCGTCAGCTCCT
Organism: uncultured Chloroflexia bacterium; assembly: GCA_963817245.1. Classification (GTDB taxonomy): domain Bacteria; phylum Chloroflexota; class Limnocylindria; order Limnocylindrales; family CSP1-4; genus SPCO01. Next base: position 474,828 of record CAWFNQ010000002.1, on the reverse strand, counting down.
CACCGATCAGTCCGGGGTGACCCGGTGTGTAGGCCGCCATGAAGTTGCTCGCCCGAGCCACGTAATCCGACCCGGAAGGATCGGTCCACGAGAAGTCGGACCCAGGCCCGTGGTCGGACATCACGACGATGACGGGCGGTCGCTTCGAGGCCGCGAGGATCCGGTCGACGACCTTGGTCGCCTCGCCCGCGATGTATGTCGCCTGGGCGAAGCCTGCGTCGAAGGACTCCTGGATCGGGAGGGCACCCTCGCCCGTGACCGAGACATACCCCGGATCTCGCGCGGAGCCGTCGGCGTTGAACACCCAAGGCGGGTGGGGTGCCGCCACATGGACGAATACGAACCGCTGGCGATCGTGTGGCTCAGTGGCGAGCGCGTTCGCCGTCGCGAACGCGTCGCGGATCCGTGTCCGCGCCACCTCGGGGAGGGCCTCGGGTGCGACCGCCGAGATGAGCTTGTGCAACCGCGAGTTGTTGATCACGGCCAGTTCGAGCTCGGGGGGCGTGGGCTGCCCGATGAACCGATCCACCCGATCAAGGTGAGCGTGAGCATAGCCGCCGTCGACCGAGATGACCTCGTAGCCATGAGCGCGAAGGTCGGCGATCGCCGGGGCGTCGTTCAAGGCCAGCTTGAGGCGCCACCAATCGCGCGCCGTCGGACCGAACGGCGGATCGAGCGCGGGGATATCCACGATGTGCCGCATCCAGAACATCGAGGTCAGGGTCAGCGGCGTGAGGAGATAGTTCGAGTGAGAATCGCGGATCACATCGAAGCCGCGCGCGGTAAGAGCGGCCGGCAAGGCATCGGGGTCGTAGCCGTTCGTCGCGTGCCGGGCGGCTCGATCACCCGGGAACGCATCGAGCAGGATCACGTACATGTCCGGGTCGGTCGAGGAAGCGGACGCGGCCGGCAATGGGCCAAGGGCCGGGGTCGTCACGTCTTCCTCGATGGAAGCCCACGCCTCGGCTTGGGTCGCCGCGATGGCGGTGGCGATGATCAGCACGATGACCACCGCGTTCATGATGCGCGTCGCCAGCCGCGCGATCCACGACGGCCGCGCGCGGTGAAGCACCCCCTCGATGAGGATGCCGGCGGCCACGACGAGCAGGATGAGCGCGAGGGGATCGCTCGAGGTGAGCAGGGTCAGGAGGACACAGGTCGCCGCGAGTCCGCCGCGGTCGCGATCACCGGTGAGCCATGCGCAGGCCACCGTGAGCACGATCGAGGCGATGACCGCCACGGCCACCGGGCGCCAGAGCATCCCCAGGGGGATCCCGGAATCGGCCCACAGCAGGACGACATACTGCGGTAGGAAGGCGGCGGGATACGCGGGGATCCGCCACCACGGCAACGGACGGACGTCGGGTCGCGGGCGCGGTCGGATCAGGGCCCCGAGCGCGGCGGTCGAGGCGCTCACCGCTGGATCAGGAGTGGGTGACCGGTCCCGGCGGTCAGGCCGGGCGGTCCGAGCGGTCGCTGGTCGTCTCGGCCTTCGCGCCGCGGAACGTCGAGAGCAGCCGGCGGATCTGCGTCCGGAAGAAGATCGGGATGGCCACGGCGGTCGCGATGGCGGCCTGGATGATCAGGCTCCCGGACCCCGGATCGATGTACGCGAGCAGATGATGCATCTGGATGAGTCCTCCACCGCGACCCGTGGAACTGCGGGTTCGCGCAACGATGCTGACACGTTGCGGTAGTGCAACTGGTCTCGCGCATCATCGTGAGCGCGACCAGCCACGACGCATCCCCTGAAAGTCCTGTCCGACCGCAGTCCGCTGGGGGTCGTCACGATCGGCCGAACGGCTCGATCTTGGTCGGGGCGCAGGTATCGGTCATGCGGCTCCGTGCGCGGCGAACGATGCGGGGGCTGTGGTGATCGTCGGCGCCGGCCGGCTCGTGTGGACGGCACCCGCGAGCAACGCGACGGCCGCCCACATCGCCGGCAGCCAGATGACGGAGATCGTGCCGACCACGACCGCGGCGGCGACCAAGAGGACCGTCGGCCGGACCCGCGCATCGCGGGCCCGCAGGATCGCCGCGATCGCGACCGGCATCAGCGCCGCCGGGTAGTGGTACCAGGTCACCGGGAGCGTGACGATCGAGGCGATCGAGGCGACGGTGAAGCTCTCGACGATGTCCTCGTCGCGCAGGGCGACGACGAACGTGACGACGAGGGCCGCGAGCGTGATCGGGATCTGCAGCGTGCGGGCCATCGCGGCATCGCCGCCGGCGAGTGACGCGAGCACGGCCGCCGGACCGGCATTGCGCGGATCGACGATATCGGCGCCGCTGCCGGTCCGGACCACCGCGAGGTAGTCGCTCCACGGACCGCCGCCCATGACGAGCAGGCTGATGGCGATCAGGACCAGCCCCGCGACGAGGGCGGCGGCGACCACGACCCAGGAGACCGGCGCGCGACCCGCCGAGCGTTCGCGGACGCCGCGACCCACGAACCACAGCCCGAGCGACGCCGGGTGGAGCTTGAGGGAGGCCAGGGCGAGGGCCACGCCGGCGCCGATCGCGCCGCGACGGGTCTCCGCCAGCGCACCCAGGAGCATCGACCCGTACAGGAGCGGGAAGAACACGTCGGCGTTGCCGAACAGCAGGCCGATCGTGAACGGGAAGACGAACGGCGCGATGGCGACGACCGGCAGCAGTACCTGCGTCGCGGCGACCTCCGGGGCGAGCCGGCGGCGCAGGCCTTCGCTGACGGCGAGCAGACCGAGGACGGCCGCCGACGCCCCACAGGACGAAGACGACGCCCGACGGCACGCCGGCGACGAGCGAGGTAGCCACCGCGACAGGCGGGCGGGTACGAGTAGAAGAGGCTCGGAGCGGCCGGGGCGTTCCCGGCGACGAGCGCCGCGTCGTACGGTGACGCACCCGCTGCAACGCGGCGACCGGCCTCGAGCAGGAGCTCGAGATCGAAGCCGGCCGACGGCGGCCTGGTCGCGTAGAGGCCGGCGCCGAGCCAGATCGTCCCGCCCCAACCGATGAACGCGAGGCCGAGCCAGAGCCAGCGGATCGGCCCCTGGCGACCGGCCTGAGGCGGTGTTTCGGGGTGCTGCACCGGGACAGCCTAGCGGCCCTCACGGGAGGTCCGGACCGACGGCACGGTCCGCCTCCGGGATGGGCCATTCGTACCGGTCGGCGGGCGCCGGACCCGGTGCTACGCTGCACCGGCCGTGCGTCCCCCCCTACTGCTGTACGGGCTCGCCCTCGCCGTCCGGGTGGTGCTCATCTGGCACTTCCCGTACCCGGCATATCCCGACTCGTCCTATTACGTGGACGTGGCCCGCAGCCTCACCGGCGGCCATGGATTCAACGTCGACTTCGTCTGGATCTTCGCCGAGGTCGGCGGCAAGATCCCGGCCGACCCGACGCTGCCGATCCCCTCGAACGCGCACTGGATGCCGCTCGCCTCGATGGTCCAGGTCCCGTTCCTCGCGGTGTTCGGCGACGTGGCCTGGGCGTCGGCCCTGCCGTTCGCGCTCATCGGCGCCATCGCGGCGCCGCTCACGTGGGCGGTCGCGCGCGACGCCGGTTCGACCGCGATCGTCGCGATCGGCGCCGGGATCCTGGTCGCCGTCCCGCTGCTCTCCGCCGTCTACCTCGTCCAGCCGGACAACTTCTCGCTCTATCAGCCGCTCGTCCTCGGGTCACTGTGGCTCGGCGCCCGCGGCCTGAAGGGCTCGGGCCGCGCGTTCGCGGGCGCAGGGCTCCTCGCCGGGCTCGCGACCCTGTCACGCACCGACGGCATCCTCGTCCTGGTCGCCCTCGGGATCGCGTTCCTGTGGGACCGCTGGCGGGCCTGGCGAGCGGCCGGAGCTCGGCCGCCGGCCATCCCCGTCGCGGCGGCCGTCGCGTGCGTCGGCCTGTTCGTGCTGGTGATGGCGCCGTGGTGGGCCCGCCAGCTCGCGGTCTTCGGGTCCATCTCGCCCTCGACCGCGTCGGGCAAGGTCCTGTTCATCCGCGACATCGGCGAGTGGAACAGCATCACGACGCCGGCGACCCTCGATCACCTCCTCGGCGAGGGACTGGGTCCGCTCCTCGCCAGCCGCATCGGCGGGCTCGTCGCGGCCGTGACGATCTACACGACCCTCGTTGCCGGCTTCGTCCTCGCGCCGTTCATGGTCATCGGCGGCTGGGCGCGGCGGCGCTCGCTCGACTTCGGGCCGTTCTTCACCTACGCCGTCCTGCTGTTCGGGTTCTCGGCCATCGTGTCGGCGGTCCACGTCCCCGGCGGGACGTTCATCCATTCGGCCGTCGCCCTCGCGCCGTACAGCTACATCCTGGCCCTCGAAGGGATCGCGCTCGCCGTGGCCTGGGCGGCCCGCCGGCGACCCAGCTGGAACGCGCCCGCGGCCACCCGCTTCTTCGTCGGCGCGGCGGTCGTCTTCGCGGTGCTGCTCTCGACGCTCGGCGCCCTCTCGGTCCACGCGACCTGGACGGCCCGCGCGGACCGGTTCCGGACGATCACGGCCGCGCTCGACGCCGCAGGCGCGCCCGCCACGGACCGGGTCATGTCGATCGACGCGTCGGGGATGAAGTACTGGTCGGGCCGCGGCGGCGTGGTCCTCGTCAACGATCCGCTCGAGACGATCGGCGACGTCGCGCGCGCGTACGACATCCGCTGGCTCGTGGCCGACGCCGACGAGGGTGTGGGCGCCATCGCTCCGGTCCTCGACGGCACGACCCGTCCAGCCTGGCTCGGGGCGCCGATCCTCGTCCAGGGTGACCCGCCGCGCCTGGCGGTCTACCCGGTCGACCCGGGGGCCGTCCCGTGAGCCGGCGCGAGGCCCTCCTGTCGGCTGGGCTCGTCTTCGTCGTGGCCGCCATCGCCCGGATGCTCTTCGCTGTCCAGATCGTCTTTCCCAAGCCGGAGGACACCGCCTACTACGTCGCGGTCGCGCGCAACCTCGTCGACGGACGCGGACTCGTCTCGGACGCCCTGTGGAGCTATCAGACGCCGCCGCTCGTCTTCCCCCGGCCGGCGTTCGAGGTGTGGCTCCCGTTGCCGACGTTCCTCGCCGCGATCCCGATGGCGATCGCCGGGACGTCGTTCGCAGCCGCCCAAGTCTCGTCGGTCCTCATGGGCGCGCTCGTGCCGGTGCTCGGCTGGCGGATCGCCGCCGACGTCGCCCAGGAACGCGGCCTCTCGCCGGGACGGGCGCGGACGCTCGCGATCGGCGCCGGCCTGACCTGCGCCGTCTACCTCCCGCTGCTGCTGCACTCGGCCCTGCCCGACTCGACGATGCCCTTCGCCGTCCTCGCCCTCACCGCCTGCCTCGTGATGGCGCGAGTGGCGCGCGACCCGGAGCATCCCGGCGCGATCGACCCGCGACTCGTCGCCATCGGCGTCCTGATCGGGCTGGCCGCGCTCACGCGCAACGAGGCCATCTGGCTCGGCCTGACCTGGGCCATCGTGGCGTGGGGCGCCGGCGGCCACGCGGTCGGTCGCTGGCTTCGCCTCGTCGGCGTCGCCGGCATCGTGGCCGCCCTGGTCTTCGCGCCGTGGGCCATCCGCGACTGGGCCGTGTTCGGGAGCCCGGTCCCCGGGCAGGCCGCGGCCAATGCCTTCTCGGTCACCGGCTTCGACATCTTCGCGTGGAACGACCCGCCGACCCTGGCCCGGTACCTTGCCGTCGGCCCGGCGCGCCTCATCGAGATGCGCGTCGAGGGCCTCGGCCACAACCTGTTCTCGGTCCTGCTCCTGGTGGGCCTGCCGATCTCGGTCCTCGGACTGCTGGCCCTCCCGTGGCAGGGTCGCGACCGGTCGCTGCGGCCGGTCGTGCTCCTGAGCATCATCACGTTCCTGTTCACGAGCCTGGTCTTCCCGGTCGCGACGACCTGGGGCACGTTCCTCCACGCGTCCGGGCCCGTCCACGTGCTGCTCGTGGTGTCCGCGCTGCTTGCGCTCGACGCGGGCATCGCCCGCCTCGGGGCGCGGCTCGGCTGGACGCGTCCCGTCGCGTGGCTCGGACCGGCCCTCGGCATCTTCGGGTCGATCCTGTTCTCGATCGTCCTCCTGCCCTCGTTCGGCTCGGGCTCCCGCGAGACCGCCCAGCAATACGAGGAGCTCGCCCGCCGCATGGCCGCAGCCGGCGTCCCGCTCGACCGGTCCGTCGGCCCGGTCATCACCGACTTCCCCATCTGGCTCAGCGATGCGACCGGGGTCGATGCCCTCGCACTCCCCGACGAGCCGGCGGCCGACGTCCTCGACCTCGCGCGAGCGTTCCCGGGCACGCGCTACGTGATCGTCATGGGTGAACACGGTCGCTGGCCCGCCGCGGCCGACGGCACCGATGCCGCAGCCCAGTGCTTCCGGGAGCTGGACCTCGGGTCGGCGAGTCCGGGCCTCGACCCCGACCCGCTCGCGGACACCCGTGCCTTCCAGGTGGTCTGTCCATGAAGGGCGACCCGTATACTCGGGAGCGCATGGAGGCAGCACGCTCCGGGGCGCACAGCGGTGACAGCCGCTTCGACGGTCTCCGCGCGGAGGCGACCGCGGCGGTCGGCTATAGCGCGAACACGCTCCGCGGGATCCGCGAACGCTATCGGGAAGCGTTCGGCGACGTCCTCGCCAAGTGGCAGGCCCTCCGCGACCACCTCGACGACGTCGACCAGCGGCCCCGGCCGCGGCCCGTCCCCGACGGTGCCGCCGCCACGGCGTCCGCCGCCGAGACCGGCACGGCCGCGGACCCGATCCTGACCGATGAAGCGGCCGCCGCGGCCGAGGCGACGGCCGAGGACGTCCTCGTCCGCTCGCTGCGCAGCGAGGTCGACCATCTGACCGACGAGCTCGGCGAGCGTCAGGCGGAGCTCGCGAAGCTCGATCTCGCCCAGCGCACGCTCGAGCGGACGTGGCTGTTCCTCGAACGCGGCGACGCCACCCTCGTCACCGATTCGGGTGGGCCGCCGACCAGTGGCGATATCGCGATGCGCGTCCTCGAGGCCCAGGAAGCCGAACGCGAGCGACTCGCCCAGGAGATCCACGACGGACCGGCCCAGGCGCTGTCGAACGCGATCTTCCAGGTCGACTACATCGAGCGCGTCCTGCCCGGGGACCCCTCGCTCGCCGAGACCGAGATCCGCTACCTGCGCGAGCTGCTGCGCCGGGAGCTCGGGGACGTCCGCTCGTTCATCAGCCAGCTCCGTCCGCCGCTCCTCGAGGAGCTCGGGCTCGACGGGGCGATCGGCGATGCCGTCGAGCGGGTCCGCGCCCAGACCGGGCTCGCGGTCACGACGGGATTGACCGCGCCGGCGGATACCCTGACCAATGGCGCGCAGACCGTGGTGCTGCGCGTTGCCCAGGAGGCACTCCAGAATGTCCGCAAACACGCCGCGGCATCATCGTGCTGGGTGACGACCAGCCTCGAGCCGGATGCGTGGGTCCTCGAGGTGCGCGATGACGGCCGGGGATTCGATGCGGAGGCCGTCGCGGCTCGGGGCCGCCGGAACTTCGGGCTGGTGTTCATGCGCGAGCGAGCCGAGCTCATCGGCGCTCGTGTGGACGTACGATCGCAGCCGGACGGCGGGACCGTCGTGCGGCTCGTGATCCCCACCGACACTTCGAGGGAGCAAGAGGAGAGCACATGAGCGCGATGGAATATGGCGGCCCGGAGCGACGGCGGGGCGGTCCCGATCGTCGCAACGTCGGCGAACAACGGACCCGGATCCTGATCGTCGACGATCACGCCCTGTTCAGGGTCGGGATCGCCAACATCCTCAACCGCGAGCCCGACCTCGACATCGTGGGCGAGGCCGACGATTCCCGGAGCGCGGTGGACCGCGCCCTGGAGACGTCGCCGGACATCGTGCTGATGGACCTCTCGCTGCCGGCGCCCGGCGGTATCGAGACGACCCAGCGCATCAAGCGCGAGCTGCCGTCCACGGCCATCATCGTGCTCGCGGTCAGCGAGGACGAGGACGCCCTGTTCGACGCGATCAAGGCAGGTGCCGCCGCGTTCATCCTGAAGGACGTCGGCCCCGACGACCTCGTCACGATCATCCGTCGTGTCGTCGCCGGTGAGTACCTGATCAACGACAAGGTCTTCGCCAAGCCGGCGGTCGCCTCGCGCGTCCTCAAGGAGTTCCGCGAGCTCGCGGTCTATGGCCAGGACGCGGCGCCGATCTTCGCGCCACTCTCCCCCCGCGAGGTGGAGATCCTCGACAACATCGCCCAGGGCATGACCAACAAGCAGGTGGCCTACGCGCTGTCGATCAGCGAGCAGACCGTCAAGAACCACATGAGCTCGATCCTTCGAAAGCTCTCCGTCAACGACCGGACCCAGGCCGTGGTCTATGCCATGCGCCAGGGCTGGATCCGGATGCCCGAGGACTGAGCCGACGAACCCCGCGACCCCCAGCGACCAGGGACATCGATGACCGATACCGCAGCCGACACGGACGCCACGAGCGGCGTCGAGCCCATCCCGCCGCCGGCCGACCTCTCGGAGCTGGCGACGCGCCTTGACGAGGAGGTCGCGCGCCTCGACGGGGAGCTGGTCGAGGTCGACCTGCTCATCACGCAGGCCAAGACCGAGGCGCTCCGACATGAGAGCCGTCGATCGCACTCGGCGGACAGGCTCGCCGGGATGCCGAAGGAGGGGGAGCGGGCCGACGTGATCGAGCTCGCCACCCAGACCGTCAACCTCACGCGGCGAGCGGCGCTGATGGAGTCCCAGGTCGAGGTCCTCGAGGGCAAGCGCCGGGCGCTCGCCCGCCATCGTGACACCATGACCGCGTTCGCGGTTGCGGTCGCTCAGATGGATCCCGAGACGGCCGGAGGGTTCGACACCACCGGAACGGGTGCGGCGTTCGCCAGGGCCCAACGCGCCACCGCCGGCGACGCCGACAGTGGGCCAGCCGTCGCCCGACTCATCCTGTCGGGCCAGGAGGATCTCCGCCGGGAGATCGCCCGTGCCATGCATGACGGCCCGGCCCAGAGCCTCACGAACATCGCGCTCCAGGCGCAGATCGTCGATCGGCTCGTCGGCACGGACCCGGTCCGGGCCCAGGGCGAGGTCCAGCAACTGGTGGCCATGGTCCAGCAGACGCTCGAGGCGACCAAGACCTTCATCTTCGACGTCCGGCCCATGGTCCTCGATGACCTCGGGCTGGTGCCGACGCTGAAGCGGACCGCACGTGAACGCGGCCAGCGGGCCGGCATCGCGGTCGACTTCGACACGATGGGTCAGGACCGGCGGCTGCCGATGGACCTCGAGAGCGGCCTCTTCCGGATCCTCGATGAGGCGGTCCTCGCGTACCTCGACCGCGCCCCGGACCGCGTGGCCATCCGTCTCGACTGGACGCCCGAGCGCGTGGAAGCCCGGGTCACGGCAGAACGGGCGATGAAGGAGGTCCCGATGGACCCGGAGCTCGAGGACACCGGCGGGAAGGACCTGCCGCCGGCCCTCGCGCGCATGATGGAGGAACGGCGCGCCAAGGCCCGCGACAAGGTCGAGGCCGCCCGCCGCGAGGCCATCGTCTCGCTGCCGCCGACCACGTGGCGCGAGATCCAGGGCCGCGCGTCGACCCTCGGGATCACGGCGGAGGTCCTCGCCGAAGGCGCTGAGCTCCATCTCGTCGCTGAGGCGCCGCCCGACGCGGGGGCCTGACATGCCCGGGTTCGGCCGGTCGGGTCAGGGCCTGGTCGAGTACGGCCTGATCCTCGCCCTCACGACGGTCTTCACCGTGGTGATCCTCGGCGTCTTCGGCAGCCAGGTGGCCGACGTCCTGGGCGCCATCGGGACGGCCATCGACGCCGCGACGGGAGGCTCTTGACGGTGCTCGTCCGCACACATCTGGGTCCGGTGCCCATCAGTACTATCTCGCTAGTGCCAACCGCCTGAGAGCCTCATACATTGGCGCAGCCCTCACATGGGGGTGAGTACTCATCCAGGAGGCTGCCACATGGCGCTCTTCACTTCGTTCCTCGCCTCGCTTCGTCGGGACGAGGAAGGCCAGGGTCTCGCGGAGTACGCGCTGATCCTCGCCCTCATCGCGATCGTCGCGATCGTCGCCCTGATCTTCCTGGGCGGCCAGGTCAGCACCATCCTGAGCACGGTCGGCGACTCCATCTAGAGTCGTTCGATCCGATCGGATCGGATCTGAAGACCGCCGGACCTCTGGTCCGGCGGTCTTTCCGTTTCTGGCCCATGCGGCGGCCCCCCGGCAGACCGGGACCGCCGCGTTCGTTCGCCCACCGACGGAGCGTGCCGGGAGTACGGCGACCGCCCTGCTTGACAGCCCATGGGGGCGCCCGTACGGTGTCGCGGCCCACGGCCCGGCCCGTGGAGCCTCGAGGAAAGGAGGTACCCGCGACATGTCCCAGCTCATCGCACTCATCTCGTCCTTCCGCCGCGACGAGGGCCAGGGTCTCGCAGAATATGCGCTGATCCTTGCACTCATCGCGATCGTCGCCATCGTCGCCTTGATCTTCCTGGGCGGCCAGGTCAGCACGATCCTCAGCACCGTCGGCGACTCGATCTAGTCGACCGCCGACCTCGACTTCGCAGGAGGCCGCCGGCGCCGTCGAGGCCCGGCGGCCTCGCTCCGTCTCACGGGTGCACCACCGCGAAACGGTGCGTCAGCGCAAGGTCCTGTCCGAACGGGCTATTGACGCAGTACCACCCGAATCTAAGGTGGACCCGACCGACCACGCGGGTCGGCACGTATGCATACGCGATCCTCGTGGGAAAGGAGGTGATCCGATATGACCGCGCTCTCGCGTCTGGTCGCCGCATTCCATCGGTTCCGTCGTGACGTCGACGGTCAGGGTCTCGCCGAATATGCGCTCATCCTTGCACTCATCGCCATCGTCGCCATCGTGGCCCTGATCTTCATGGGCAGCCAGGTCAGCGACAAGCTCAGCATCATCGGAAGCCAGCTCGAATCCGTCCAGTAACGCGTCTCACCGAGTCGCGAACAGAGCCCGCCGGATCATCCGATCCGGCGGGCTCTTCATGTTCCGCGACCTTGCAGAACACCTTGCGGTGCGCGTGGAATCCTGCTGTTTCCTCCCAATGGTCCTAGCCCTTTGGTATAGTCGCGCGCCCTTTGCCCGGTGCTACAGTGGTGCCACCTGTCACACGCCTCGGGGAGAAAGACTTGAAGCGCTCTAATCGACTTGTCCTGCTCGTCGGGGTCTTCCTGGCGGTCGTGGCCTTCGTCGGGATCCTCGTCCTCGGCCAAGGCGGCGGCGGCGGCCCGGAGAAGGCTCCGACCGACGGTCCCGTCGTCGTCGCGACCGCGGACATCCCGCTCTCGACCCGCATCCGTCAGGACCAGGTGACGACGAAGACGGTGCCGCTGACGGCCATCACGGCCGGCGCGTTCACCGACCCGTCGCAGGTCATCGGCAAGATCGTGCGCGAGCCGGTGAAGGCCGGCGGGCAGATCACCTCCACCACCCTGAGCGGTGGCGAGGCCGGCTCGATCTCCGACATCCAGGTCCCCGCCGGACAGCGCGCCATGGCCGTCCAGGTCGACCAGGTCACGGGCGTCGGCACGGTCATCAAGACCGGCGACTACGTGGACATGGTCATCGGGCTGACGGGCGACAAGTTCCCGGTCATCACGGTGAACTCGGCGGACAACACCCTGACCGTCGTGAGCGGCATCAACAACACGAGCGTCAAGCTCATCCTGCAGGGCATGCAGGTCCTGGGCACGCTCCTGCCGCCCCCGGATACCAGCAGCAGCGGGAGCAGCAGCTCGGGCAGCGACAACTCCAGCGGCTCGACCGGCGACAACTCCGGCCAGCCGGCGACCGCGCTGAACGGCCAGCAGGAGATCGTCGTCCTGTCCGTGACCCCACAGCAGGCCGAAGTGATCAAGTACTCGCAGATGGACTCGTCGATCAGCCTGATCCTCCGTTCGGCCGACGACTTCATCGATCCGCTCACGGGTGAGAACATCACCCCGCTGCCGGCCGAGACGACCGGCGTGATCCTGAAGACCCTCGTCGACACCTACGGCGTCCTGCCTCCGGAAGTCGTCGAGACGGTGACCCCCGCCAACCCGTAGACAGCGGCTCGGCCGACCCTCGGCCGAGCTTCTCCCCGACACCGCGGCGCGACGGGCGCGACGGACCGCTCCAGGTCCCGCGCCCGTCGTGGTCCCGGCTCCCACATCGACCGAACCACCTGGACCCAGAGCGAGATGACCGACCAGATCCGCGTCCTCGTCGTCGACGACATCCCCGAGACTCGAGACCACCTGACGAAGCTCCTGAGCTTCGAGGCGGATATCGACGTGGTCGGGTCGGCGGCGTCCGGGCGCGAAGCGCTGGAGGTCGCGGCCAAGCTCCTTCCCGACGTCGTCCTGATGGACATCAACATGCCGGACATGGACGGCATCGCGGCCACGGAGCAGCTGGCCTCGTCGGTCCCCTCCGCCGCGGTCGTGATGATGTCGGTCCAGGGCGAGGCGGACTACCTCCGCCGATCGATGCTCGCGGGGGCTCGCGAGTTCCTGGTCAAGCCCTTCAGCAGCGATGAGCTCACCTCGTCGATCCGCCAGGTCCACGCTCGCGAGCGCGAGAAGATCAGCCGGATGGCCGCCGCTGCTCCCGCCGCGCCGGCGACGCCGGCCACTCCGTCAGGAGGCGGCGGTGCCGGCCGCGATGGCCTCGTCGTCGCCGTGTTCAGCCCGAAGGGCGGCGTCGGGCGCACGACCGTGGCAGTCAACATGGCGGTCGCCGCGGCCACCGAACTCGGCAAGCGGGTCGTGATCGTCGACGGTTCCTTCCAGTTCGGCGACGTGGGCGTGCTGCTCAACCTGAACCCGAAGAGCAAGTCGATCGCGGACCTGGCCCCCGAGCTGGAGGCCGGCGAAGTCGAGTCGCTCGACAACTTCGTGATCAACCACTCGGCCGGCGTGCGCGTCCTGCTCGCGCCTCCGAGCCCCGAGATGGCCGATCTGGTCACGCCGAGCGGGATCAAGAAGGTCCTCGAGGGCCTCCGCGTCGACCACGACCTGGTGGTGGTCGACTGCACCGCCTATTTCAACGACACCACGCTCGCCATCCTTGACGTCGCCGACATCATCCTCACGATGCTGAGCCTGGAGATCACGAGCATCAAGAACATGCGCCTGTTCCTCGAGGTCGCCGAGCAGCTCGGGTACGAGAGCGGCAAGGTCCGTCTCATCCTGAACCGCGCGGACTCGACCCTCGGCATCCGGGTGACCGATGTCGAGAACTCGATCGGGCGCAAGGTCGATGAGACCATCGTCAGTGACGGGCGGAGCGTGGTCTACGCGCTCAATCGCGGTGTACCGTTCTTCCTGTCCAATAGGGAGGCGCAGGTGTCGCAAGACATCCTGCGTCTTGCTCGCACGGTCGTCGGCGACCGGACGAGTGTCGCAAGCGCCGACGACAAGGCCGCCAAGGCCCAACAGAAGAAATCCCTGTTCTCATTCCGATGATCATGGTCGTAGTCAGCCCCCTGGGGCGAGAAGGGGTGTAAGGCGATGTCTCTCCTGAAGCGGATCGAGAGTGCTCGGCCGGGGTCCGGTGGATCCCCGGAGGGCCAGCCGGGCGCACCCGGTTCCAACCTGCCGGCGGTGCCGGGTGGTGGGCCGCCGAGCGCCCCATCCTCGCCCCGACTGACCAGTCAGGCACCCGCCCGCGAGTCGTTCCGGGACGTCAAGTTCCGGATCCAGAACCGGGTCATCCAGGACCTGGACCCGAAGCTCGACCTGTCGAACCAGGTCGAGGTCCGGCGCCAGATCGAGGAGATCTTCGGCAAGGTCATCGACGAGGAAGGCCTCGCCCTGACCCGCGCCGAGCGGGTCCGGATGCTCGAGCAGATCACCGACGAGATCATCGGCCTCGGCCCGCTCGAGCCGCTCCTCCGCGACGAGTCCATCACCGAGGTCATGGTCAACGGGCCGCGCCAGGTCTACATCGAACGATCGGGCAAGCTCGAGCTGACCAACGTCGTCTTCCAGAACGACGACCACGTCATGCGCATCATCGACCGGATCATCGCCCCGATCGGTCGACGCGTCGACGAGTCGAGCCCGATGGTCGACGCCCGCCTGACCGATGGCTCCCGCGTGAACGCGATCATCCCGCCGCTGTCGCTGGTCGGTCCGGTCATCACCATCCGGAAGTTCTCGGCATCGCCCTTCACCGTCGACGACCTGATCCGGTTCGGCACGGCCACGCCCGACATGTTCGAGTTCCTCCGCGCCTGCGTGGAGGCTCGCCTGAACATCTTCGTGTCCGGTGGTACCGGCTCCGGCAAGACGACGACGCTCAACGTGCTCTCCTCGTTCATCCCGAACGACGAGCGCATCGTGACGATCGAGGACGCCGCCGAGCTCCAGCTTCGCCAGGAGCACGTGGTCACCCTCGAGTCCCGCCCGCCCAACATCGAAGGCAAGGGCGCGATCCCGATCCGCGAGCTCGTGCGCAACGCCCTGCGCATGCGGCCCGACCGGATCATCGTCGGGGAGTGTCGTTCCGGCGAGGCCCTGGACATGCTCCAGGCCATGAACACCGGCCACGACGGCTCCATGTCGACCGGTCACGCCAACAGCCCACGCGACATGCTGTCGCGCCTCGAGACGATGGTCCTCATGGCCGGCGTCGACCTGCCCCTGCGGGCCATCCGCGAGCAGGTCGCCTCGGCGGTCGACCTCATCGTCCACCAGAGCCGTCTCAAGGACGGCACCCGGAAGATCACGAACATCACCGAGGTCCAGGGCATGGAGGGTGATGTCATCGTCATGCAGGACGTCTTCGTCTTCGAGCAGACCGGCGTCGTGGAGGGCAAGATCCAGGGCCGGCTCAAGCCGACCGGGATCCGGCCCAAGTTCGTGGAGAAGTTCGAGGTCATGGGCATCAACCTGCCGCCTGGCCTGTTCGGCTTCACGTACTAGGCAGCGGAAGGAGTCACGCCCGTGGATCCCATGACGATCGCGATCGCAGGCGTCGCCGCCCTGGCGGTCCTGTTCATCGCGTTCGGCGTCGCGACCTCGGGCGGATCGGGGATCTCCGACCGCCTCGAGCGCTACGCGTCCGCCAAGCCAGCCGACAAGAAGGGTAGCGCCTCGGGTCAGGGCAACATCACCGACCTGATCCAGCAGAGCGCGACGCTCGCCAGCCTGAACAAGGTGGTCGAGCAGCGCGACTTCGGTGCCAACCTCTCGCGTGACATCGCGCGGGCCGACCTCAAGCTCAAGCCGTCGGAGTTCCTGCTCATCTGGATCGCCACCGTCATCGGTGTGCCGGTCGTCATGTTCATGCTCTCGGTGTTCTTCCCCACGCTGGGCAATCCGCTGGTCCTGCTGGTCGGCGCGCTCGTCGGCTTCTTCATCCCCCGGTTCTGGCTGAACCGCCGGAAGAGCGGCCGCCTGGGAGCGTTCAACAAGCAGCTCCCGGACACGATCACCCTGATCGCGAACGCCCTGCGCGCCGGCTCATCGTTCCTGCAGGCCATCGAGCTGGTCGTCCGCGAG
The DNA here is from genome assembly GCA_963817245.1 of uncultured Chloroflexia bacterium. GTDB lineage: Bacteria > Chloroflexota > Limnocylindria > Limnocylindrales > CSP1-4 > SPCO01. Next base: position 459,357 of record CAWFNQ010000002.1, on the reverse strand, counting down.
TCCCGCCCGCCGATCTCCACGGAGTTCGGCCGCGTCATCCGCGAGGTCAACCTCGGCCTGCCGTTCGACCAGGCGCTCGAGAACATGGTCCGGCGCGTCCGGTCCGACGACCTCGAGCTCATGGCGACGGCCATCTCGATCCAGCACCAGGTCGGCGGCAACCTCGCCGAGATCCTCGACTCGATCGCATTCACGATCCGCGAGCGAGTCCGGATCAAGGGCGAGATCCGGACCCTGACGGCCCAGCAGCGGCTGTCGGGCTACGTCGTCGGCTTCCTGCCGATCGGCCTCGCCGGCTTCCTGTTCATCGCAGCGCCGGGCTTCATGAGCCCGATGTTCACCAAGCCGCCGGAGGTCGCTCGGACTGCCGGGTGGCGTGGTCATCCTCATCTTCGGCGGCATCATGATGTTCATCGGGTTCATGATCATCCGCCGGATCGTCGACATCGAGGTCTAGCCCGATGCCTATCACCGTCCTCGTCCTCGCCGCCATCGCGGCGGGTGCCATCCTCCTGATCTTCCTCGGGCTCGCCGGCGGTTCGTCGGTGGACCCGGTCCAGGCCCGCCTGACCCAGCTCGGGTCGATGCAGGCCAAGAACCTCGAGGAACTCGAGCTCCAGCAGCCGTTCATCGAGCGGACCCTGCGTCCGCTCGCCGCGCGCCTGTCGGGCACGGTCTCGCGAGTCGCCAGCACCTCGTTCACCGAACGGACGGAGAAACGACTCGCCCTCGCCGGCAACCCGGGTGACCTGCGTGTCGCCGACTGGCTCGGGATCAAGGCCATCGGCGCGATCGTCGGCGGCGTCATCTTCTTCGTGCTCTTCGTCGTCATCGGCGTCCTCGGCTTCCCGTTCCTGATCGGGTTGCTCATGTCCGGTGTCGGCCTGCTGTTCGGCTACACGATCCCGGAGTTCTGGCTCGGCGGCCGGGTGCGCAAGCGCCAGAAGGCCATCCTGCTGATGATCCCGGACACGCTCGACCTGCTGACGATCTCGGTCCGCGCCGGCCTCGGCTTCGATGCCGCGCTCGGTCGCGTGGTCGAGAAGCTCAAGGGCCCGCTGACCGACGAGTTCCGTCGGGCGCTGGCCGAGGTCCGGGTCGGCAAGACGCGGCGCGAGGCGCTGCGTGACATCGTCCCGCGCACCGAGGTCCCGCCGCTGACCAACTTCATCGGCGCGATCATCCAGGCCGAGCAGCTCGGTGTCTCGATCTCGAAGGTGCTCCAGGTCCAGTCGGAGCAGCTCCGCATCGAGCGCCGCCAGCGCGCCGAGGAACAGGCCGCGAAGGCGCCGATCAAGATGCTGTTCCCGCTCGTCGGGTGCATCTTCCCGTCGCTGTTCATCGTCATCCTCGGGCCGGCCATCATCCTGATCATCCAGAACCTGACCCTCGAGCAGTCGGGCCCGATCCGGGCGACCGAGGCGACCACGATGGCCGACCCGGCCGCCCTCCTGGCGCGCAACGACACCCGCGGCACGGTCCTGGCGGACCGCGTCGAGGTCGCGGCGAGCCTGTGGGGCAAGTTCCGTGGCCTCATGGGCCGCGCCTCGCTCGCCGATGGGGCCGCGCTCTGGCTCCCGGAGAGCAACGGGATCCACATGATGTTCATGCGGTTCCCGATCGACGCGGTGTTCGTCGGCCGGCCCGATGATTCGGCCGGTGGCGCTCGCCGGGTCATCTCGGTGCATCCGGCGCCTCGCCGCGTGGACCGGCCTCGTGCCGCTCGTGCGCGGCGCGCACGGCGTCCTGGAGCTGCCGGTCGGCACCATCGCCCGGACCGGCACGGCCGTCGGCGACCTGATCGCGCTGGAACCCGCCACGACCGCATAAGCGGGCGCCAAGCGGCGCCTGCCACCGTCCCGCCATGGCCCGACTCGGCGACCTGGCGGCCCGCGCCCTCGATCTGGCGTTCCCGGCCGTCTGCGTCGGGTGCGGACGCGAGGGCGACGCGGTCTGCCGGTCGTGCGCGCCGGCACTCGACGCGAGGCTGGACCTGCCGGGCGGGACCCCGATCGGGCTCCCGGCCGACCTGCCGGCGCCGCTGCTCCAGGTCGAGTGGTGCGCGCCGTATGCCGGGCTCGTCCGCGATGCGCTCCACGCGCTCAAGTACGCCGGGGAACGGCGCCTCGCCGTGCCCCTCGGCGCGGCGATCGCGCGGCGCTGGGCCCGGGCGGGCGCCGGCGGCGACCTCGTCGTCCCGGTACCGGTCCACCGCGACCGGGCGGCGGCCCGTGGCTACGACCAGGCGGTCCTGCTCGCCGACCAGGCCGCGCGCGGACTCGGGCTCGCGATGCGACCCGCGCTCCGCCGGTGGCACGCCACGGTCGCCCAATTCGAGCTGGATCGCCGGGCCCGGGCGGTGAACGTCGCGGGCGCCTTCGCCCTGGCGTCGCCGGCGGATGCCGCGATCGTCGAGGGCCGCTGGGTCGTGCTCGTCGACGACGTGCTGACCACCGGGGCGACCCTGGCCGCGTGCGCCGGTGCCCTGCTCGAGGCCGGCGCGACGGGCGTGTCGGCCGTGACGGTCGCCCGCGAGCGATGACGCCGCCCGGCGGCTGGCGGCCGGGCCCGACGTCGGGGCGGGACTATACTCGGACTCGGACACTCGACCCCGGAGGTGACGCGTGCGAACGATCGTCAAGGGCAGGAACGTCGAGGTCCCGGACCGGGTCCGCCAGTACGCGGAGCGCAAGCTCGCCCACATCGCTCGCGTGGTGGACGACCGGACGGACGCCATCGTGGAGCTCTCGAACGAGCACCATCGCAGCCCGGCCGATGCCCACATCGCCGAGGTGACGCTCGTCATCAACGGCCGCACGCTGGTGAGCCACGCGTCAGGATCGAGCTACCAGGCCGCCCTCGACACCGTCGTCGACAAGGTCGAACGACAGGCCGTCGACCACAAGGAGCGGCCGCGCGTCCGGGCCCGACCGCCCGAGGAGAAGGACCTCCTGCGGCGGATCGCCGACGGGACCTCGGAGTCCGACCGCGAACGCCGGATCGTGAAGGTCAAGCGATTCGCCATCGAGCCGATGTTCGAGGAGGACGCGATCGCGGCCATGGAGGAGCTCGGGCACACGTTCTTCGTGTTCGTCAACGCGGAGAACGAGCGGGTCGAGGTGCTCTACGCGCGAGATGACGGGAGCTACGGCCTCATCGAGCCGATCGTCGGCGGCGCCTACTCGCGCGGCGGGGCGAACGGCCGCAACTGAGGGATCCGCGTCCGCTGGACGGCTCCGGTCGGGTCACGGACGGCTCGTCCCGGGCGGTCGCGCTGACTCGGCCCGGGCGGTCGCGCCGACTCGACCCGGGCGGTCACGCCGACCGGCGATACACCCCCGCGGCGCGCGTCATCAGGCCGTCATCCACGAGGTAGCGGCGCAGGGCGGCCACGTCCGGGTGGAACAGCGCCAGCCGCTGGTTGACCTCCTTCTCGGGGTACGCGCGGTCCTCGACGAAGCAGCGATCGCGCAGGTAGCGCAGGACGACGAGGCGCTTGGCGTGCTGCGCCGGGATCGAAACGAGGCGATCGTCGGCGAAGAAGCCGCGCAGGATCCGCGCGTCCTCGGGCGCGATGGCCTCGCCGGCCGGCCCGACCCCCGGCGCGGTCGAGGTGGCGCCATCGGTCTCGACGGCCAACGCCCGGCCGAGCCGGTCGAGCGACTCGGGTCGCACGCGATACCGAGTCCCCGGGTCGCCCGCGGGCCCGTCGGCCGGCGATGAGCTCCGCCGCCACGAGCCGCCCGAGGTGACGGCGCACGTCCCCGGGCGCGAGCCCGAGGTCGGCCGCGAGGGTCGCCTGACTGGCCGGGGCCCCGACGAGCCGCCCGAGGATCCGCAGCCTGGTCGCATCGGTCAGGGCCTTGAGGCCCTGGAGCGTGTCGAGGTCCATGGCGCGCGCATCGTACGATGCGACGGTGCTTCCAGACGGCCGTCGCCTCGGCCTCCACCTGCCCCTGGCGAGCGGCATGGTCAAGGCGGCCGACCGCGCCGGCGCCATCGGGGCGACCGCGGTCCAGGTCTTCGTCGACAACCCGACGGCGTGGAAGCGGCGGGAGGCCCCACCGGACGAGCTTCCCGCCTTTCGCGAGCGACTCCGCGCGCTGGACATCGCGCCGCTCGCCGTCCACGCCTCGTATCTCATCAACCTGGCCGGCGTCGATCCGGACCTCGCCGCGCGGTCTGCGGCGCTGCTCGCCGACGAGTTGCGGGTGGCCCCCACCTTCGGCGCCCGCTTCGTGAACGTCCACATCGGGTCACATCGCGACACGTCCGTCCGGGCCGGGACGCGCCGCCTGGCCGACGCCGTCGAACGGATCCTCGGCGAGGTCGATGATGGCCCCGACGCCGCGACCCTCGTCCTCGAGAACTCGGCGGGCGGCGGGTTCGGGTTCGGGACCAGCGTGGCCGAGATCGCCGACATCGCCGATGCCATCGCGGCCCGCGGCGTGCCTGAGCGGCGGGTCGCGTTCTGCATCGACACGGCCCATGCGTGGGGCGCCGGGATCGACCTCGGCGGCGCCGTGGCGGTCGATTCCTTCGTGTCGGAGGTCGAGGCACGCCTCGGCGTCCGACGGATCGCGATGGTCCACCTGAACGATTCGAAGGTGGACCTGGGCTCCCGCTCCGACCGGCACGAGCACCTCGGGGCCGGGCAGATCGGCGTCGGCGGCCTGGCCCGGATCCTGACCCATCCGGACCTCGCGCATGCCGCCTACTACCTCGAGACGCCCGGGATGGAGGAGGGCTACGACGCCATCAACCTCCGGCGCGCCTGGGACATCGCCGCCGGCCGGCCGCTCGACGACCTGCCACCCGAGGCGCTGATGCTCCCCGGCAGCCGGGCGCGGACCGGGCCGTCCGAAGCGGTCGTCGGCGCATGACCGCCGCGGACCGTCGCCCCACGATCGATGCCCGGGCGATCGATCTTGCGGTCCTGCTCGGCCTGCTGGCGCTGGCCGCGGTCCTGCGATTGCCCGACCTCGCGACGCGGGGCACGTGGGACGCCGACCAGGGCCACGACATGCTCGTGCTCCGAGCGTTCGTGCGCGACGGGGTCGTCCCGCTGCTGGGGCCACCCACCTCGATCGGAGACTTCCACCATGGGGCGCTCTACTACGACCTCCTCGCCCCGGCCGCGCTGCTGACCGGCGGCGATTCGCCGTTCGCGGTCACGTTCGCGATCGCTCTCGCCGGCATCGCGGCCGTCGGGGTCACGTGGTGGCTCGGGCGGGCCATCGCCGGCCCGGTCGCCGGGTTCGTCGCGGGGCTGCTCATGGCCGTCTCGTCGTCCGCGGTCGAGGAGTCGACGTTCATCTGGAACCCGAACCTCATCGCCCTCTCGAGCGCGGTGGCACTCGCCGGCGCGTGGCGTGCCTGGACGACCCGGCGGGCACGCTGGTGGCTCCTGGCGGCCGCCGGGGCGGCCGCCACGATGCAGTGCCACGTACTCGGCGTGACGCTCCTGCCGATCATCGGCGCGCTGCTGGTCGCCGACGCCCGCCGGCGCGGGCCGGGTCCGGACCGCCGCGCCGTCCTCACTGACCGGCCTGGCCGGCCTCGGCATCGTGGCCCTCACGTACATCCCGCTCGCGATCCACGAGGCCACGACCGGGTTCGCCGAGACGAACGCGGCGCTCGACTGGCTCCGCTCCGGCGGCGAGCCGACCGACCAGTCGCCGCCCGTGCGCGCGATCGTCATCCTCGCCCGGGTCGTCAGCTGGCCGCTGACGGGCCTCCTCACGGACGCGCCAGCCGCCGCCATGATCGCCGTGCTGCTCGTCGGCGCGATCGTCGTCTGGCGCTGGCGAAGCGGCGACGATCGCGAACGCGTCGCCGTTCGCTGGCTCGGCCTCGGACTGCTCTGGACGGCGGGCTTCCTGACGTTCGCGGCCGCCGGGCTGGGCCGGGTGGTGCCCGGCCTCCCCAACGACCATTACCACGCCTTCGCGGACCCGATGGTCTTCGCCCTCGTCGGGATCGGGGCGGCCGCGGCCGTCCGGTCCTGGCGACGTGAGGGCCCGCGAGGGGAAACGCCGCGACCTGCGGCGCCGGAGCCGGTCGCCCGGGGCCTGGCGGCCCTGCTGGCGGTGGCCGTGATCGCCCTCGTGGGTTGGAATCTCCTGAACCAGCCACCACCCGTGTCGGCCGACGGTGGGTTTCCGGCCGCCGAGGCGGCCGCGCAGCGGATCCGGGCCGTCGCGGGCAGCTCGCCGGTGGCGCTCCGCTCGCTCCCGTCCTTCAAGCCCGCCGACACGTACGGCTATCCCCTGGTCCGCGACGGGACGACCGATCGTCGGCGAGGCCGATGCCGGGACCCTGGTCGTGCTCTGCGACGACCTGTTCCACGAGGCGATCGGGGCGCGCGTGCGGCGGCCCGGCGGAGGACGCGTCGACCGCGTCGGGACGGCCCTGGACACTCGCGGATCGGTACGAGGCGGCGCCGGGACGCTGGGTCTCGGTCTACACGGCCGGCTGACGCCGCGGGCGGGACCGGACCGGCGACACCCGGACTGCCAGGACGGGCCGTGTCTCCAGGAAAAGGCGAACGCCGGCGCCCCAGACGCCGGCGTTCGCTGTCCCCGAGGCCCGGACGTGGAGGGCGATCCGGGCCGTGCCCTGGTGGATGCTCAGTAGCGGCCGGGCTCCCGGCGCGTGTTGTGGGTGGTGACGGGCCGGACGGACCCGACCCCGACGCCGACCGCACTCGACCCGTTGTTGCCCATCGGGCGGACCGGCGCGGCCGGACGGCCGAGCTGGCGCTCCCCGGGGAGCGGTGAGGTCGTGGCGGCGGGCTCGCCGGTCTGGAAGGGACGCCCGTAGCGGCGCATCCGGACCGCGAGGTAGTACTCCATGATCTGGCGGACCTGCGGCTCGGTGAGCAGGTCGTCCGCGCGCAGCGCGTACTCGACGCGGGCGGTCGGGTTCATCGACCCCGACGCGACCAGCCCCAGGTACTGCGGGGTGTCGGCGTCGTCGCGCAGTTCGCGCAGGCCGCGAGCGAGCTTCGTGGCCGTCCCGAGGGACGGCATCCGGTCGCCGCGGATGAGCCGGGAGATCGTCGAGTGGTCGACGCCCGACTGCTGGGCGAGCTGTCGCTGCGACATCTTCTTGGCTTTGAGCTGTGCTCGAAGCCACTCGTTGAATGCTCGTCCGTTTTGGGTCGTCATGTCAGAGAGGGCGCTCCGTCCGGGATCGGCCAATGGCACTGCGGCCGATGCCGCGATGGCCCAACTATCCCGACGCTCGGCGCCCTCCTGTATCACCCGTTGGTACCGTGGGCGTCGGCGCACCACAGGCCCGATTCGCGTTCGGATTGGTGGGGTCGGGCCGGGTCGAGGGGGGCCTAGGCCGGAAGGCCACCCGGTACGAACGTACGGGGTCCGTCGCGGCGCCCGCCACCGTTCGGAGCCCTGCGGGCTTGCAGTGGGGTTGCGGACGCGTCGGCAGGGTGCTTCCGAGCGAGACGGAAAGTGGTGCCGCAGGCCCGCAGGCGCCCGATCCGGCGCCGGAGCGTCAGGCCGGGTTCGGGACCGAACTGGCCGGCTTGGGCTGGACGATCCGCCCCTGGCCGCGCGGCTTGGGCGAGACGAGATAGAGGATCGAGCCGAAGACGATGACCGAGAAGACGCTGATCACCCGGTCGAGGAGCGCGATCGCGGTGGCCTCGGGCAGCGAGACCCCGTAGACCAGGGTCAGGACGCCCACGATCCCGGCCTCGACGATGCCGAGGCCGGCGGGGCTCAGCGGGACCGCGGTCAGGAGCGAGCCGATCAACGCGACGAAGACGGCGCCCGAGATCCCGAGCTCGACGCCCGGGAAGTTCAACGCCAGGACGACGAAGTAGAGGCGCAGCGCCTCGGTCATCCAGATCGCGACGCTCAGCCCGCCGAGCCTCGGGAGCTGGCGCAGCTTGAGGGCCCCGAAGACGCCCTCCTCGAAGCGGTCGTAGAACTCGACGATCCGGTGCGGAAGGAACGTCAGCGCCGTCAGGATCCGGCGCCCGAAGTTGCGAAGGGTGAAGAGCGCCACCACCAGGATCGCGACGACGACGAGCGCGATCCCGAAGATGACCTGGATGGCCTCCGGCATGCCGCTCCGGAAGCTCCAGTAGCCTGCGGCGATGCCCATGAGGGCGATCGTCACGATGTCGAGGATGCGCTCGATGAAGACGGTCCCGAAGGTCCGACTCAGCGAGGCGTCGCTGTTGATCCGCAGGAGATAGGCCCGGTACAGGTCGCCGAGCTTGGCCGGCACGACGCAGTTCACGAGCCACGAGAGGTAGATGATCTCGGTGGAGTCCTTGACCCCGATCCTGAAGCCGGTGCCGCGGAGCAGCAGCGCCCACCGATAGCCGCGCAGGGGGAAGCCGGCGTAGAACACGAGGAAGGCGACGAGCACCAGCGCGGGATTCGCCCCGCCGATGAGCGAGGGGACCTTCGAGAGCGTCTGGTAGTTGAGCCCGACGAAGACCCCGATGATCGCGAGCGGCACCAGGATCGAGACGATCGTCTTCGTCTGGCGCAGCCGTTGGCTCAGCGAGAGGCGCTCCGCGGCGTCCTCGAGCGCAGGCTCGTCGACGGACCCGACGGCCTCCATGGCGTCGGCAGCCTCCGTGACCGGGTCGTTCGCGGGATGCGGGTAGCTCGGGTTGAGGCCCGGACTGATCTCCATCGCATCAGAACCTACCGGCTCGCCATCGGCGGGCACCATCGGACGATGGTCCTGCCCATCGGGGCCGTTCATCGCGGGTGCCCCACCGGCGCGTCGCTCCCCGGGCTGCCCGGGCGGATCCGACCGTTGCCGCGAGCACGCTGGATGCCCTTGGCGATCGGCGTCCAGAGGCGGACGAGGTACGTGGCCCGGCCGATCGACGAGCTCGGCCGACGGGAGCGCCGCGAGCAGCCCGGCCGGCGTCGATGGGTCGCCGTCGAGTGCGGTCTGGGCGACGCCGACCTCGAGCACCGAATGGGCGTCCGACACGGCCACGCGCGGGAAGTCCGTGCTCGCAGCGCGAACTCCGCGGCGGCGTCGTTGCCGTTGCCGATGAGCCGGGCGTTGTACGTCTCGACCCAGTCGACGAGCGACGCGAGCGAGGCCATCCGGGCGTCCCGCAGGAGCGAGCCGCGCATCCGGTCGAACGGGTGCGGGATCCCGACGAGGCCGCCCTGCTCGCGGGCGGCGGCGATGGCCTCCTCGGGCGAGAGCCCCGGCGGGATGGCCGAGCGAAGGTAGGCGCAGATCAGGTCGCCGTCGGTGGTCTTGACCTCCTCGCCGACGATCACCGTCAGGCCGGCCGGAGCGGCGTCGCGAGCGGCGAGCGCGCCGTCGATCCGGTCGTGGTCGCTCACGACGAGATGGGTCAGCCCGCGGGCATGCGCGGCTCGCGCGACATCGGCGGGCCTGGCGGTCGAATCGAAGCTGGCGCTCGTGTGGCAGTGCAGATCGATGAAGGCCCGGGCCATGCGTCAGCGCCCTGCGTTCGGACCAGCGGGGACCTGCGGGTCTCGACGCATCAGATCTGCTGGACGAGGGACTTCTTGAAGAAGTCGAAGTGTTCGAGCGCCAGGCCCGTCCCCAGGGCCACGCAGTTGAGCGGGTTCTCGGCGACATGGCAGGGCACGCCCGTCACCTGCGTCAGCAGCTTGTCGACATTCCGCAGGAGCGCCCCGCCGCCGGACATGACCATGCCCTTGTCGATGATGTCGCTCGAGAGCTCCGGGGGCGTCTGCTCGAGCACGCTGCGGACCGCGGCCACCAGCTGCTGGAGCGGCGCCTCGATGGCCTCCATGGCCTCGGAGGACGTGATCGGGATGGTCCGTGGCAGCCCGGCGATGAGGTCGCGGCCGCGGACCTCCATCGAGAGCTCGCGCTCGAGGGGCAACGCCGTGCCGATCTGGATCTTGACCTCCTCGGCCGTCCGCTCGCCGATCATGAGGTTGTACTTCTTGCGGACGTAGGTCGCGATCGCGTCGTCGAAACGGTTGCCTCCGACCCGGAGGCTGTGCGACACGACGATCCCGCCCAGGGCGATGACGGCGATCTCGCTGGTCCCGCCACCGATGTCGATGATCATGTTCCCGGATGGCCCGCTGATGGGCACGTTCGCCCCGATGGCCGCCGCGAGCGGCTCCTCGATGAGGTAGGCCTCCTTGGCGCCGGCCTTGAGGGCCGCGTCGCGTACCGCCCGCTTCTCGACGCTCGTCACCCCGGCCGGGACGCTGATCATCACCTCGGGTCGGTTGAACCCGATGCGGCCGCGGGTCGCCTTCGCGATGAAGAAGCGAAGCATCGCCTCGGTGATGACGTAGTCCGCGATCACGCCGTCCTTCATCGGGCGGATCGCCTGGATGTTGCCGGGGGTGCGACCGATCATCTCGCGGGCCTCTTCGCCCACCGCGACGATCCGGTTGTCGTCCGAGACGGCCACCACGCTGGGCTCGGTGATGACGATGCCCTTGCCCTTCACGTAGACAAGGACGTTCGCGGTGCCGAGGTCGATACCGATCTTCATTCGCTGGCCGGGGTCCCTTCCGCGAGGCGCTCGATCCTGGCGCCCAGGTCGAGGAACTTGCCTTCGATGTTCTCATAGCCCCGGTGAACGTGGTGAGCACCGTGGATGGTCGAGGTCCCCGCCGCCGCCAGCGCGGCCAGGATGAGTGACGCGCCGGCCCGCAGGTCGCCGATCTCGACCTCGGCGCCGTGCAGGGGGACGCGACCGCGGATCGTCGCGTGCTGGGCGTCGGACTGGGTCGCCTCGACCCCCATCCGACGGGCCTCCGTCAGCCACTCAAGGCGGTCCTCGAAGATCGTCTCGTGGACGCTCGAGGTGCCATCGGCCTGGGTGAGGAGCACGCACGTCGGCGGCTGGAGGTCGGTCGCGAGGTCCGGATACGGGCCGGTCTCGATGTCGCATGCACGGTAGCCGCCCTCGAGCAACGCCGTCCCGTCGACCTCGATCGTGTCGCGGCCGCACGAGACGCCGACGCCGACGCGGCCCATGGTGTCGAGGAAGGCCCCCAGGTGGTCGCACGGGGCGCCCTCGAGCGTGATCCGGCCACCCGTGACCGCCGCGGCGACCACGAACGTGCCCGCCTCGATGCGATCGGGCACGACCCGATGCTCCCCGCCGCGCAGGCGCTTGCGACCCTCGACCTCGATCGTGTCGGGCGCGGTCCGCTCGACCGAGGCGCCCATGTTCTGGAGGAAGGCGATGAGGTCGTCCACCTCCGGTTCCTGGGCCGCCGGGCGGATCGTCGTGTGACCGTCGGCGAGGGTCGCGGCCAGCATCGCGTTCTCGGTCCCCATCACGGAGACGAACGGGAAGCGGACCTCGGCGCCGCGAAGGCGGCCGGGTGCCGTCGCGAAGTAGTAGCCGTTGCGGTACTCGATCGACGCCCCGAGCGCCCGCATCGCGTCGACATGGAGATCGACCGGACGTCGGCCGATCCGGTCGCCGCCGGGGTTGCTGATGATGACCCGTCCGAAGCGGGCGAGGAGCGGCCCGAGCAGGATGAAGCTGGCGCGCATCTTGGCGGCCGCCTCGAGCGGCACGAACAGCCACTCCACGTCGCCCGAGGCGATCTCGTAGACGTTCGGCGCCGGGTGCTCCACGACCACGCCCAGGTCGCGCAAGGTATCGGCCATCACCCGCACGTCCTCGATCTCGGGCACGTTGGTGAAGCGGCAGCGCTCGCCGGTCAGCGTCGCGGCCGCCATGAGCTTCAGCGCCGCGTTCTTGGCACCGCTGATGGCCACCGTCCCGGACAGCGGCCGACCGCCCTCCACCCGGAACAACTCACGGGCCACCGGCTCCGGCTTGTACTCCCAATGGAACGGTCGAGCGTCAGCCACGCCGGACTGCCTCCCCCGTCAGACGAGTGGCGGATGGCGAGGCGGCGGTGAGCGATCGAACTGCCTCGCCCGTCGCGAGCGTGGCGGATGGCAAGGTGGCCCCGAACACGGGAACTGCCTCGCCCGTCGCGAGGGTGGTGGCTGGCAAGGCGGCGCCGAGCACACGAGCGCGCGCACCCCGAGGTGCGCAAGCGAGCGCGCGCAGGGGCCAACGCCGCCAGGCGCCGCCATCGCGGCGGGCCAACATGACCGCCACTACCCGTGGTGCCGTGGGCCCTCGCGGTAGCGTCGCTCTGCGACGCGGATCCGGAGGAGCGCCTGCTGCAGGGCCGCTCGTGCGGCCGAGAGGTCGGCCCCCTCGACATAGCCCGACTCGAGCGCGCGCTCAGCGGCCTTGCGGGCCTCCTGCGCCTTCTCGAGGTCGATCTCGCTCGCCATGTCGGCCGTCTCCGCCATCACGACCACCTTGTCGGGGCGGACCTGGAGGAACCCGCCGACGATCGCGAACGACTCTTCGGCGGTGCCCTTGCGGATGCGCAGCTCGCCGATCCCGAGCATCGTCACGAGCGGGGCATGATGCGGGAGCACGCCGAGCTCGCCCTCGCTGCCGGGCAGGACGACGGCGTCCACCTCGTCCGCGTACGCGAGACGTTCGGGGGTGACGATCTCGAGCTGGAGGGGCATCGGTCTAGCCTGCCAGCTTGGCGGCGTTCTCGCGGACGTCGTCGATGGTGCCGGCGAGGAAGAAGGCCTGCTCGGGCAGGGTGTCCACCTTGCCTTCGAGGATCTCCTTGAACGAGGCCACGCTGTCCTTGATCGAGACGTAGGCCCCGGGGCGGCCGGTGAAGACCTCGGCGACGAAGAACGGCTGGCTGGCGAACCGCTGGAGCCGGCGGGCTCGGGCGACCGTCGCCTTGTCGTCCTCGGACAGCTCGTCGATGCCGAGGATCGCGATGATGTCCTGGAGGTCGCGGTAGCGCTGGAGGACGCGCTTGGTCTCCTGGGCCACGTCGTAGTGCTCGGTGCCGACGACGTTCGGGTCGAGCACGCGCGACGTCGAGGTCAGGGGGTCGACCGCGGGGTAGATGCCGAGCTCCGCGATGTTGCGCTCGAGGCGGATCGTCGAGTCGAGATGCGCGAAGGTGGTCGCCGGCGCCGGGTCGGTGTAGTCGTCGGCGGGGACGAACACCGCCTGGAGCGAGGTGATCGAGCCCTTCTTCGTCGAGGTGATGCGTTCCTGGAGGCCGGCCATCTCCGTCGCGAGGTTCGGCTGATACCCGACAGCGGACGGCATCCGGCCGAGGAGGGCCGACACCTCGGACCCGGCCTGCGTGAAGCGGAAGATGTTGTCGATGAAGAGGAGGACGTCGCGGCCCTCCTCGTCGCGGAAGTACTCGGCCATCGTCAGGCCGGTCAGCGCGACCCGCTGGCGGGCGCCGGGCGGCTCGTTCATCTGGCCGAAGGCGAAGGCCGTCTTGGCGAGGACGCCCGACTCCGTCATCTCGTGGATGAGGTCGTTGCCCTCGCGGCTCCGCTCGCCGACGCCGGCGAACACGGAATACCCGGCATGTTCCTGGGCGACGTTACGGATCAGCTCCTGGATGATGACCGTCTTGCCGACGCCCGCGCCGCCGAAGATGCCGATCTTCCCGCCCTTCTTGAACGGGCAGATCAGGTCGATGATCTTCAGTCCCGTTTCGAAGACTTCGACCTCGGTCGACTGCTGATCGAAGGCCGGCGCCTGACGGTGGATCGGCAGCATCACGGTGGCGTTCACGGGGCCCTTGTTGTCGATCGGGCGGCCCAGGACGTCGAAGACACGCCCGAGCGTGACCTCGCCGACCGGCACGGTGATCGGCGCACCCGTGTCTCGCACCGGCACGCCGCGGGCCAGGCCGTCGGTCGTGGTCATCGCGACGGTCCGGACCCAGTTGTTGCCGAGGTGCTGCTGGACCTCGCAGACGAGCGACGGCTGCCCCTCACGCTCGATCTCGACCGCGTTGAGGATGGCCGGAAGGTGACCCGCCGGGAACTCGATGTCCACCACGGGTCCGGTGATCTGGATGACCCGGCCGGTCGCGGTCGGTGTGGCGGTCGCCATGGATGTTGCCTCCTGCGTCCTGTGCGTCAGCGTGCGTTGGCGCCGGACGCGATCTCGATCATCTCGCGGGTGATGTTCGCCTGGCGAACCTTGTTGTAAGACAGCGTGTAGTCCTCGATGAGTTCCTCGGCGTTCTCGGTCGCGTTCTTCATCGCGATCATGCGGCTCGACTCCTCGCTGGCCTTGGCCTCGAGGATGGCCTGGTACAGGCGCGTCGCGACGTAGCGTGGCACGAGTCGTTCGAGGACGGCGCTCGGGCTCGGCTCGAAGATGAACTGGTTCCCGGGGATGCCCGCGGTGTCCTCGGACGGGCGGATCGGGAGGAGCTGGAACTTCTCCGGGCGCTGCGTCAGCGTGGTCACGAACCGCGGGAAGATGATGTCCACGTGCCGGTAGACGCCCGCGAGGTAGTCATCGGTGACGAGGCGGGCCAGCGGGAGCACGTCGGCGAAGGCCGGCCGGTCGCCGAACCCGGCGAAGTGGGCCTCCATCGGGACGCGCGCCCGTCGCATCGCGTCGCGGCCCTTGCGCCCGACCGTGACGACCGTGAGGTCGCCGGTCTCCTGGGTGATCTCGCGCGCGGCGAATCGGATCGTGTTCGTGTTGAGCGGCCCGGCGAGGCCGCGGTCCGTGGTGATCAGCACGATCAGCCGCTTGCCACCCTCCTTGGTGGCGAGGAGGGGGTGGTCGTCGCCGGTGAGGACGGCCGCGAGGTCGGCGAGGACCTCATCGAGCTTCTCTGCGTAGGGTCGAGCCGCGAGCGTGGCGTCCTGGGCGCGCTTCAGCTTCGACGCGGCCACGAACTGGAACGCGCGCGTGATCTGCTTGATGTTCTTGACTGCGGTGATCCGCAGCCGGATCTCGCGCTGGCTTGCCATGCCCCGGTCCCTAGCGGCCGCTCTGATCGGCCCGAGGCGGCGTTGTCGGCTCCGCGCGCTCGCTCACGCACCTTGGGGTGCGATCGCTCACGTGCTCACCGACGCCTTGCCTAGGACCGCCAGTTCGGCCGATTCTCGGTTCGAACATCTCAGGCGAGGAACGACTGGCGGAACGCGTCCACCGCTTCGTCCAGGGCCGCCGCGAGTTCGTCGGTGAGGTTCTTCGTCTGGCCGAGCTCGGTCAGGATCGCCGCGCGCTCCGTCTCGAGGAAGCGGTAGAACTGGATCTCGAACTCCTTGACCTTCGGCGTCGGGACGTCGTCGAGCTTGCCCTTCGTCGCCACGTACAGGATCGCGACCTGCTTCTCCACGGGGAGCGGCTGGTACTGCGGCTGCTTGACGATCTCGGACAGCTTCTCGCCTCGGGTGAGCTGGTCGCGGGTCGCCTTGTCGAGGTCCGACGCGAACTGCGCGAACGCGGCGAGCGCCCGGTACTGCGCCAGGTCGAGCTTGAGCGGAGCAGCCACCTTCTTCATGGCCTTGGTCTGGGCCGCCGAGCCCACCCGCGACACCGAGATGCCGATGTTGAGGGCGGGTCGCTGGCCGGCGTTGAAGAGGTCGGTCTCGAGGAAGATCTGGCCGTCGGTGATCGAGATGACGTTCGTCGGGATGTAGGCCGACACGTCGCCGGCCTGCGTCTCGATGATCGGCAGGGCCGTCAGCGAACCGCCGCCGTTCTCGTCGTTGAGGCGGGCGGCCCGCTCGAGGAGCCGGCTGTGGAGGTAGAACACGTCGCCCGGGTAGGCCTCGCGGCCCGGCGGGCGGCGCAGCAGCAGGGACATCTCGCGGTACGCCCATGCGTGCTTGGAGAGATCGTCGTAGACGCACAGGGCGTCCTTGACGAGCCCCTGGCCGGCGACCTCGACGCCGTTCTCCATGACCTCCTCGCCCATGGTCACGCCCGAATACGGGGCGAGGTACTGGAGCGGGGCCGGGTCCTCGGCGCCGGCGACGACGACGATCGTGTGGTCCATCGCGCCGTACTGCTCGAGGATCGCCACCGTGTTGGCGACGGTCGAGAGCTTCTGGCCGATCGCGACGTAGATGCAGACGAGGTTCTTGCCCTTCTGGTTGATGATCGTGTCGATCGCCAGGGCCGTCTTGCCGGTCTGCCGGTCGCCGATGATGAGTTCGCGCTGGCCGCGGCCGATCGGGATGAGGGCATCGATGGCCTTGATGCCGGTCTGGACCGGCGTGTCGACGGACTGGCGGACGATGACGCCCGGGGCGATGCGCTCGACCGGCCGCGCGGCCTTCGCCGCGATCGGGCCCTTGTCGTCGAGCGGGCGGCCCAGCGGGTCCACGACCCGGCCGAGCAGCGCCTGGCCGACCGGGATCTCCACGACGCGACCCGTGGTCTTGACGGTGTCGCCTTCCTTGATGCCCGTCGACTCCCCGAGGATCACGGCACCGACCGTCTCCTCCTCGAGGTTCAGGGCCATGCCCATCACCCCGCCCGGGAACTCGAGCATCTCCGAAGAGAGCGCGTCGGCCAGCCCGTAGATCTGGGCGATGCCGTCGCCGACCTCGACGACCGTGCCGACGCTGCGCGTCTCGGTCCCCGAGTCGAACGAGTCGATGGCGGACTTGATGATGCTGGTGATCTCGTCGGATCGGATGGCCATGGTCTCGGGTCTCCTAGAAGGCGCCTGCAGCGAGCTGGTTGCGCAGCCGCTCGAGGCGGCCTCGGACGCTGCCGTCGATGAGCCGGTCGCCGACCCGCACGACCAGGCCGCCCAGCAGGCTGGGATCGACCTGGAGGTCGAGCTCGATCCGGCCGCCGGTCATCTCCTCGAGCCGGCCGGTCAGGGCCCGGACTTCGTCCGGGCTGAGCGGCCCGGCGCTCGTGGCGGTCGCGACGGTGATGCCCTGGCGGGCGTTGTCGAGTCGTCGGAATTCCGCGGATACCCGCGGCAGCTGCTCGATCCGCCCCCGGCGGAGGAGCAATGCGATGAGGTTCATCGCGCCGGGCGTGACGGTGCCGCCGAGCGCGTTTCGCACCGCCGCGAGGCGGGTCTCGTACGGGACGGCCGGGTTGGCCAGCGCCCGCCCGACGCGCGGGTCGGCCGTCACGGCCCCCGCGGTGTCGAGATCGGATCGCCAGCGTTCCACGGCACCATCGCGCACGGCGACCTCGAAGGCCGCCTCCGCGTAGCGCCGCGCTGCCGTGTCCCGTCGGGCCATCAGTTCCTCGATCCGCCCGACGCCGAGCCGCTCAGGAACTCCTCGACGAGGCGCCGCTGTCGCTCGTCGGTCATCGTCTCGCCGACGACGACTCCGGCGGCCGCGAGTGCGAGATCCGCGACCTCGGCGCGCAGGTCGGCGATGGCCCGCTGCTTCTCGGCCTCGATGTCGGACGCAGCACGGACGCGCATCCGCTCGAGCTCCTCGCGGGTCGCCGCGATGTCGGCGTCACGCGTGTCCTGGGCGACCTTCTGGGCGCGGTTGATGATGTCGTTCGCCTCGCGGCGAGCCTCGGTCAGGGTCACGACCCGCTCGGCCTCGGCGTTCTCGCGGTCGCGATGGGCCTGTTCGGCGTCCTGGAGGCCCTGTTCGATCCGCTCCCGCCGGTCCGAGAGGATCTTCGAGACGGGCTTGAACGCGAACGTCCAGATGAGCGCGAAGAACAGGAGGAAGTTGACCGCGCTGACGATGACCCAGAACAGGTTGATCTGGAACTTCGCCTCTTCGGCCGTGAGCCGGACGACCTCGCCTCCGAGGCCGGTCACGGCGGCCAGGAACTCCACGACGGGTACTCCGTGCCGGTCCGGCTACTTGATGAAGATCGCGAGCAGGCCGACGACCACCGCCAGGACGCCGAGCCCTTCGGCGAACGCCGCGAGGATGATCGCGATGCCGCGGATCTGACCGGCGGCGTCGGGATTGCGCCCGATGGCCGTGGCGGCCAGGCCGCCGAGGATGCCGATGCCGATGCCGGGGCCGAAGACCCCGAGGGCGGCAAGACCGGCGCCGATGTGCTCCATATCGTGACTTCCTCCTACTTCCCGGGCGACTCGCCAGGGACCTGTTGGGACCGGTGGATGGGCTGCGCCGTCAGGCGCTCAGTGGGCTGGCTGGAGGGACGCGGTCTCCGGGTTGTGCACGGCCTCGAGCGCCTCCTCGGCGACGTGGCCCTCCTCGTGATCGTGGCTCTCGATGGCGAGCACGATGAACATGAGCGTCAGGATGCTGAAGATCAACGCCTGGATGGCGTTGAGCATCACCTCGAGGCCGATCAGGCCGACGGGGATGAAGGCGATGGTGAGGGCGGTCATGACCCCGAGGGCCACCTCGCCGCCGTAGATGTTGCCGAAGAGTCGCATGGAGAGCGTGACCGGCTTGACGAACTCGAGCATGAGTTCCACGAGGCCGACGAACAGCGCGATCCCGCCGGCCGCGATCCCGTTCTTGAATTCGTAGAGCGGGAAGAACTTGCCCGCGTAGCCGCGGAACCCGAGTCTCCGGAAGCCTTCTCCCTCGAAGATCACCCAGGCCACGAGCGCGAGACCGAGCGTGATGTTCACGTCACTCGAGGGCGCCCGCAGCTCCTCGATCCGTCCGACCGGCGGGATGAGCCCGATCCAGTTCGAGAACAGGATGAGCAGGAAGAAGGCCGCGAAGAGGGGCACATAGGGCTTGCCCGTCGGGCCGGCGATGCCGATGCCGAAGTTGCCGAGTCCCTCGTAGAACGTCTCGAAGATGTTCTGCGCCCGGCCCGGGATCATCCGGCCGCCACGCACCATGAAGGCCGAGACGATGATGATGCCGGCCATGACGAGCCACTGCGTCAGGATCGTCGAACTGATGCTCGGCGTGAACGTCACGAGGGCATCGGCCGGGCCGGTCGGGCCGTACACGGTGTGGGGAGCCGGGAACTCGAGCGTCCCGTCGATGAAGCAGGCCGGATAGGCGCAGGCGTCACCCGGCGCGCCGTCCTTCGGGAACGGGGGAAACAGGATGAACGCGAAGATGTTGATGACGATGACGGCGCCGATGATGGTGAACCAGCGCGCCGACAGGCCTCGACCGGCCTTGGGCGGGGGGGCGGGGGCCGTGGTGACCTCGGGGGTCACGACCTGGTCGCTCGTCACGCTTGCTCCACACACAGGAGCGCGGCTCGACGCCGCGCTCGCATCCTCCCTGACCGGTCGCTGTGGGACCGGCTAATCGAACGTCTTCAGGAACCGGGTCACCAGCCGGATGATCATCAGGGTCCCGGCGCCGGCGCCGAGGAAGAACCCGATGAGCATGAAGACCGGAAACGCCGTCCCCAGCTGCTCGTCGACCCAATGGCCCGCGAGCGCGCCGATCAGCGTCGTCACCAGGAGTGAGATGCCGATCTCCGAGAAGAGGGCGACGTAGGCCCAACCTCGGCCGGACTCGATCATGGGCGACCTGACAAGGCGGCGGCAGTATAGCAGCTGCGACCCGCCGAAACCCCGATCGGCACCCGGCCGCTACCGCAGGACGACGAAGGCGTCGATGTCCACCCGGCCGTCGCCGACGGGCTCGATCTTGAGCGTGTGCGTGCCGCTCACGGCGAAGTGCCGCTGGAAGACGAGCTGCCGATAGCGGGTCGACGAGACGTCGAGGTCGACGGTCGTCGACGAGCACGCCGTCGATGAAGACCTGCGCCCGACCGCTCGCGGTGTAGCGGGTCGCGACCCAGCCGACGTCGGATGCCGGTGAACGTGAACGTCGCCGACCTGACGCTTCGAGCGTCGAGAAGCGAGCCGTGCCGCCGACCACGCTCGACGAGGTCACCTTCGACCACGCGCCGCCGTAGACCGCGCTCTCCTCCGAGTAGCGCAGGAACGTGTACGTCGGCGTCTGGACGTAGGGACTCCAGTTGCCTTCGCGATCCTTGGCGTGGACCTGGAAGCGGTACCTCGAGCCGTGCTTGAGCGACGATCGTGGCCGAGGTCGAGGTCGGCTGACGAGAGGGTGACGGTCTTGAACGCGCCGCCGTTGGTGCTCATCTGGAGCCGGTACTCTGGCGATCCCCGAGCCCGCGTCGGTACCGCTCCAGCCGACGCGCAGCTTCGTGCTCGAGCTCGTCGAGACGGTCTGGCCGGGAAACCGCTCGAGCGGGACCGAGTCACCGTCGGGGGTGTGGCGTCCTTGTCGACGGTGATGAGCACGGTCGCGGTGCTGAACTCACCGTTGCCGTCGGTGATCGTGTACTTGAACTTGTCCGACCCGAAGTAGTTGCCGGTCGGGTCGTAGGTCAGGCCGGTGCCGTTGCCCGGTGATCGTGACCGTCCCGTGGAGCGCGGCCGTCTTGCTGGAGATGATCAGCGGGTTGCCGTCGGGGTCGAAGTCGTTGCCAAGGATGTCGAGCACGGTGGCGTGGGCGCCTTCAGCGACGTGGAATTCGTCCGGCGCGGCGATCGGCGGATCGTTGGCGCCACCGACGTGGACCGTCACGGTCGCCGTGTCGGTGAGGTGCCCGTCGCTGATCGTGTAGGTGAACGAGTCGTCGCCGGAGTAAGTTCGGGTTCGGCCGGTAGGTGAGGCCCGTGCCGCCGCCGGTGATGGCGACCGTCCCATGCGCGCCGTTGGTCTTGCCGAGATCGTGAGATGCGTCGCTCTCGACGTCCGTGTCGCCGGCGAGGACCAGCACCGGGTGTCGCGGCCGGCAGTCCTCCGGGATCGGTGAACTCGTCATCGTTGGCGACCGGGTGCGTCATCGACCGGGGTCACGGTGATCGTGACCGTGGCGGTGTTGCTGGTGCGCGGTCCCGTCGAAGGCCGTGTAGGTGAAGCTGTCCGGCCCGTTGTAGTTCGCGTCCGGCTCGTAGTGGACCTTGCCGCTCGAGACGCTCGCGGTGCCGTGCGGCGGATCCGAGAGGTTCGTGATCGACAGCGTGTCGCCGTCAGGGTCGGTGTCGTTGCCGAGGACGTTGATGTCGACCGAGCCGTCCTCGGCCACGGTGGCGGAGTCGCCCGCGGCGGTCGGCGGATCGTTGGACGGGTCGACCGTCACGGTGACCGTCGTGGCAGGACTCAGCCCACCGTGCCCGTCGCTGGCCTTGTAGGTGAACGTGTCCTGGCCGTTGTAGTTGCCGACCGGGACGTAGTGGACCTTGCCGGACGACGACGCTCGCACGTGCCGTGCGATGCGGTCGACAGCGCGGTGATCGTCATCGGGTCGCCATCGGGATCGTTGTCGTTGCCGAGGACGTCGATGTCGACCGAGCCGTCCTCCGGGACCGACGCCGAGTCCGGCGCCGGCACGGGGTCGCTGTTCGGGGTGACCGTGACCGTCACCGTGGCCGGGGCGCTGAAGCCGCTCGTTGCCGTCGCTGATCCGGTAGGTGAACGAGTCGGCCCGGAATAGCCGGCGGTCGGCCGGTAGCGGATCTTGTCGCCACGATGGTCGTCGCGATCCCGTGGAGCCGGGTCGGCCAGGACGTCCTTGATCGGTGAGCGGGTCGCCCGTCCGGGTCGGTGTCGTTCGCGAGGACGTCGATCGTCGACGGAGCCATCCTGGGCGACCGTCGCCGAGTCGGCGACGGCGACGGGATCGTTGTTCGCCACCGTGATGACGATCACGGGATCGACGGTGACGGTCACGGTCGCGACGTTGCTGTCGCCGTCGTCGGCGTCGACGATCTTGTAGCCGAACTGGTCCGTCCCGACGT
Organism: uncultured Chloroflexia bacterium; assembly: GCA_963817245.1. Lineage (GTDB taxonomy): Bacteria > Chloroflexota > Limnocylindria > Limnocylindrales > CSP1-4 > SPCO01. The sequence continues at coordinate 437,821 of CAWFNQ010000002.1, read as the reverse complement.
AGCCGGGCTCCGGGGTGTAGGTCAGGACGTCGCCGTCGAAGGCGGCGCTGCCGTGCAGCGGGGCGGCGGTCACCTCCGGGACGGCGCCCGGTCGCGTCGTAGGTGTCGCCCGTCCGATCGACCACCACGGGCGCGTCCTCGACGGTCGTCGCGGTGTGATCGACGACGACGGGCGTGACCCCGAGAACCGGCGCCACGAATGACGGCCGAGACCACCAAGGCGCAGAAGCAGGCCGACCGTCAGCACGCGCTTCATGGCGCCACGTTCTTGTAGACGTTGGCGCTGTCCGAGCCGCTCGCGTTCGTGACCGTCAGCGTGATCGTGTAGCCGCCGGCCTGGTCGTAGCGTGTGGGGACCCGGGATCACGCCGGTGTCGATCGTGGCCGTCGCCGAAGTCCCACGCGTACGTGGTGGCATCGGTCGAGCCGGATCCGTTGCACGTCACCGTGAGCGCGACTGACGGAGCAGGACAGGAATGCGACCGGCGCGCGGGCACGGGCGTGGGCTTCGGCGTGGGCTTCGGGGTCGGCTTGGGCGTGGGCTTCGGCGTCGGCTTCGGCGTGCGGGGCCGGCGTCGGCGCGGCGCGGGACGACCGGGCGTGCGGTCGGCCTTCGGCGTGGCCTTGTGCGGTCGGTTTGGGTGTGACCGGCGAGACGACGAGGTCGGTCGGCAGGACCTGCTCGGGGCCGGAGCCCGGATCGGTCGACGACGCGGGGGCGCTGCTGTCGAGGCTCGGAGCCGCGGACTCCTCGACGACGGTCGCCGACTGGAACGGGGTGGCGGTCTCGCCGAGTACTTCGCCACGCTGGTCACGGGGCACGATGTAGATGGCCAACAGGAGGATGGCGGCGACCCCGATGAGCGCGGCCGCCGTGTCCCGCCACAGGCGCCGGCGGTCGGTGCGTTCGAGGCTGACGCGTGGTGCTCCCGAGCGTCGTGACGGGCGCGACGGGCGAAACCGCGCCCGCGACCACGAGCCGCGTCGGCCGCGTGGCGACGGGTGTCGCGGCGGGCTCCGGCGCCGGCGTCGGCCGGAGGCCGAGGCGGTGCTCGATCGCGTCCTGATCGATGAACCCGACCTCCTCCTCGATCGGCAGCTCGCCGTGACGACCGAAGCGACGCATGAAGGCGAAGCGGCCCGTCCTGGCGGCGGGCGGCTCGTCGAGGTCGGCCGATCGCATCTTGGCGGGGGCCGTGGACGCCGCCCCGGTAGCGGGAGTCGATGTGACCGTGGGTGCGGGCGAGACGGCCGACACCGGCGGTCGCCGGTCGTAGCTCACGGGCGGCGCCGCGGTGGCCGCCGGCGTCGCCCGGGCCGCGGCGAGGGCCGCCGCCTCTCGCACGCGAGCCTCGTTCGCCTGGATCTCGCGGGCGCGAGCCTCTTGCGCCGCGACCTCGCGCGCCTGGGCCTCGCGCGCCTGGGCCTCGCGGGCCTGCGCTTCTCGAGCCTGCGCATCTCGAGCCTGCGCCTCGGCGAGCGCTCGCGCCTCGGCGCTGCGCATCACGGGCCCGCGCCGCGCGCCTGGGCCTCACGGGCTTGCGCTTCTAGAGCCTGTGCCTCGGCGAGTGCTCGCGCCTCGCGCGCCTGGGCCTCGCGGCCTGCGCCTCTCGAGCCTGGGCCTCGCGCGCCTGAGCAGCGGCGATGGCCTGCGCGTCGCGGGCCTGCGGGATCCGGACGCGCGGGCGGCGCATCCGACCGGCGGGTATCCCAGCGGCTGAGCGCCATCGCGAGGAGCAGCAGCAGCGAGGCTGCCACCAGCACCATGAAGGCGGCCAGAGCGTACGTCTGGAGCGTCAAGTCGACCTCGAGTAGTACCACGGTAACCCCGACCGGTGGTACGGCAGAGGGATGCTAGCACCGCCCCGTTGCGACGCCCACGGGCCCGCTCCACACCGGACCGCACCGTCCGTCGAATGGTGGTGCGTGGAGTCAGCGCTCGTTGGTACTAGGGCTTCGATCGCGGTCCGATGCGCCCGTCGGGAGGGCCGCTGGGACGGTCACGCCGACGGTCGCAGGCGTCGTCGACGGGGCGACCGGGACCGCCTGCGCCGCCGGATGGGCGGGCGTCGACGCGACCGGCGGAGCGCTCGATGCCGGGCTGCCCGGGCGCGATGCCTGGGCGCCGGTCTCCGAGCCCGGACCGCGGGCGACGGTGTCGGGCTCGTAGGAGTCGGCTTCGAGCTCCTCGGGGCGCCGTAGCGCGCCACGGGTCGGGATGAACAGGACGAGCCCCGAGGCGATGAACACGCCGACGAAGGCATACAGCTGGTCGACACCGGACAGGAGCAGCGCCATGACCGCGAGCACCAGGCAGATCCCGTAGATGACGAACACCGTCTGACGGTGCGACAGCCCGAGGTCGAGGAGACGGTGATGGATGTGGCCACGGTCCGGGCTGAACGGCGAGCGACGCTCCGAGACGCGCCGGACGATGATCCAGAACGTGTCGATGATCGGGACGCCGAGGACGAGGAGCGCCACCGCGACCTTCGCCGTGCCGAGGATGCTCAGCAGCGCGAGCGTGTAGCCGACGAACTGGACACCGCTCGTCCCGATGAAGATCGAGGCCGGGTGAAGGTTCCAGCGCAGGAACCCCAGCAGGGCTCCCGCGAGCGTGAAGCACAGGACGGCGACGAGCGGCTGTCCGACCCCGCTCGTGAGGCTGATGAGTCCCAGGGTCACGGCAGCGATGAAGGCGATGCCCGACGACAGGCCGTCGAGGCCATCGATGAAGTTGATGCTGTTGATCATCCCGACGATCCAGAAGATCGTGAAGGCGGCGGCGATGGCACCGTCGAAGCGGATGACCGGGCCGCCGAGCGGGTTGGCGATGAACCCGATGGAGATCCCGAGGGCGACCGCGAACACACCGAGCGCGATCTGCCCCAGGAACTGCCATCGCGCCCGGAGGTCGAGCAGGTCGTCGATCGCGCCGAGGGCCGCGGCGGCCGCGCCGCCGACGATGAGGGCAGCGACGGCCTGGTCGTCCAGGCTGAACGGCACCGGCAGCCGGCCTGTGGCCATGTTGACGCTCAGGCTGACGGCGGCCACCACGATGAAGGCCGCGGCGACCGCGAGACCCCCGCCACGCGGGATCGGTGACGTGTTGACCCGTCGCGCCTCGGGCCGGTCGACGACCTCGTAGCGGACGACGAGGCGTTGGACGAGCGGCGTCAACCCCAGGGCGATGAGCGCGGCCGCGATGAAGCTCGCGACGATCGGCACGATGGACGGCCCGAGGAGCGACGTGAAGGTCATCGCCCGGCCGCGGCGTCCCGATCCGATCCGGCGCTCGTCGATCCTCACGCGGACGGCAGCCCCGGTACCGGGAACCGGTCGACGATCTCGCGCACCTGCCCGGCGAGGCGCGCCTGGGCGGCCGTGTCGTCGCGGTCGCGGATCGCCTCGATGATGATCCGGCCGATCTCGGCCATCTCGGCCGTCCCGAAGCCACGCGACGTGGTGGCCGGCGTTCCCAGCCGGATACCCGAGGCCGTGTTCGGCGGCAGTGGATCGAACGGGATGCCGTTCTTGTTGACCGTGATGCCGATCTCGTCGAGCAGGTGCTCGGCTTCCTTGCCGGTGACCCCGAGCGGCGTCACGTCGACGAGCATCAGGTGGTTGTCGGTGCCGCCGGAGACGACCCGGGCCCCGAGGCCGGCCAGCGTCTCGGCGAGGACCTTCGCGTTGGCGACGGTGCGTCGCTGGTCTTCGCGGAACGGTTCCTCCGATGCCAGCTTGAACGCGACGGCCTTGCCGGCGATGACGTGCAGCAGCGGGCCGCCCTGGACGCCGGGGAAGACCGACTTGTCGATCCCAGCGCCGAGCGAGCCTTTGAGGGCCGGGAAGTCCGCGGGGTCCACGCTGTCGGGGAGTTCGTCACGCGAGAAGATCAGGCCGCCGCGCGCCCCGCGGAGCGTCTTGTGCGTGGTGCTCGTGACGATATCGGCGTGCGGGAACGGGCTCGGGTGGACCCCGGCCGCGACGAGGCCGGCGATGTGGGCCATGTCGACGAACAGGAGCGCGCCGACGCCGTGGGCGATCGCCGCCATCCGCTCGAAGTCCCACAGCCGGGAGTAGGCGCTGGCGCCACCGACGATCAGCTTCGGCCGCACTTCGCGGGCCAGCGCCTCCATCGCGTCGTAGTCGATGCGTTCGGTGTCCTGGCGGACCCCGTACGGGTGGACCTCGTACAGCTTCCCGCTGAAGTTGAGGGCCATGCCGTGGGTCAGGTGGCCGCCGTGTGCCAGGTTCATCCCCAGGATCCGGTCACCCGGCTGGAGGACCGTGAAATAGGCCGCCATGTTGGCCTGGGCGCCGCTGTGCGGCTGGACGTTGACGTGCTCCGCGCCAGGGAACAGGGCGAGCGCGCGCTCCTGGGCCAGCCGCTCGGCGACATCCACGTACTCGCATCCGCCGTAGTACCGCTTCCCCGGAAGGCCCTCGGCGTACTTGTTCGTCAACCAACTGCCCTGGGCCTCGAGCACCGCGGCCGAGACGTAGTTCTCGCTCGCGATCAGCTCGATCTTGTCGTGCTGGCGATGGCGCTCGCCCTCCATGGCCGCCCAGAGGACGGGGTCGACCTCGGCGATCGGGGCCATCGCGATGCCCGGGGCGGGGGAGACGGTCATGGCTCGGCGATCCCTTTCTGCCGTATCAGGAGCGGGCAGGACGTCGCGGCGATGAGCGCCATCCGGGCCGGTGTGGCCGGATCGGTGTCGCGGGGCCGCGGGGCCGCGGGAGCTGCGGGGGCTCGACGGCGCATCGACGGGTATCTTCCCACGAACCGCCAGCCTTGCGGCCGGGGTGCCGCGAACGCTCGTCGGGCTCCGGTGATCAGCGCGACCGTCAGGCCGTGGTGAGCCGGTTGCCCGGCGGGTCGAGCCGCCGGCCGTGGGCCGCGAGTGCTGCCTCGATGCGGTCGGCGGCGACCGCGCCGGGGCGCAGGACGCGTGCGACCGGACCCGAGGCATCGACGACCGTGGACGGGGTGCCGCCCGGCGCCGGTCCACCATCGAGGATGAGCTCGATGTCGCCGCCGAGCAGCGCCAGGATCTCCGCCGCCGTCGAGGCCTCGGGCTGCCCGGACACGTTGGCCGAGGTGACGGGCAACGGGCCGAGCGCCCGTGCGAGCCTCCGTGGAGCGGGATGGTCGGGGACGCGCAGCCCGATCGTGGCCGAGCCGCCGGTCAGGGCCGCCGGCAGGTCGACACCGCTGCGCCGTTCGAGCACGAGCGTCAGACCGCCCGGCCAGAAGGCGGCGGCAAGCGTCTCCGCAGCCGGGGTCACGACCGCCAGATCGAGGGCCTGCGCTGCGTCGGCCAGGAGCAGGACGATGCCCTTCTCGGGCGGCCGATGTTTCACGTGGAACAAGCGCTCGATGCCGCCCAGCGTCGAGAGGGCGACGCCCAGGCCGTAGACCGTGTCGGTCGGCAGCGCGACGACGGCCCCGGAGCGGAGGGCCTCGATCGCGTCTTCGCGCCCGGCGTCGTCGTCGAGGACGACCCGGGCCCTCACGAGGCCCCTCCGGCGACACTTGCCGTCACGACGCGACCGGCACGCCGCGAGCAGCGTCCGACAGCCGTCGGGAGGCCGCCAGCGCGGCGGCCGGATCGGCGAGGACCAGGTCCTCGAGCAGGGTCGCCACCCCTTCCTCCTGGAGTGGCGGCGCGACGTATCGAGCTGCGGCTCGGACCTCCGCGGGCGCGGTCGGCATGGCCGCGCCGTGTCCGACCTCGCTGAGCATCTCGAGGTCGTTCCATTGATCGCCGACGGCCATCACCGCGCCCAGGGGCACGCGGTGGTGCCGCGCGAGCCAGCGGACGGCGCGGCCCTTCGATACGCCTGGGGCCACGAATTCGAGGAACCGCGGGTGACTGATCGTGACATCGGCGCGCCCCGCGAAGGCGGCCGCGGCGAGCGGGGCGAGCTCGGTGGGCATCGGCGGCTCTCCGACCGCGAGCACCTTGGTCACCGGATGCCCGATCGCGTCGAGCAGGTTCGGGACGAGCTCGGCCTGCGCGCCCATGAACGTCGAGTAGTCGTCGGCCTTGGGATCGTCGGCCCGGAGGATGAAGCGCTCCAGATGGTTCATGTGCGGATCGAGCCCATGTGCGGTAGACCAACGTACGACGTCGCGCGCGACATCGCTCGGCAGCGGGGTGTGGACGCGCAGCCGGCCGAGGCGGGTCGAGCCCGGTGCCGGCATCTCGCGGATGAGGGCGCCCTGGTACCCGACGATCGGGGCCCGGAGGCCGAGCTCGGTCGCGAACCGCATGGCACTCGACACCATCCGCCCCGTCACGAGCGAGACGGCCACGCCCCGGGAGGTCGCGGCGCGGATCGCGTCGACCGTCCGGCGCCCGATGACGAAGTCGTCGCCGATCAATGTCCCGTCGATGTCGAGGGCGACCAGCCGGATGGGCAGGAGCGGCTCGGGGGTCGCCATCAGGGCCTCGGGCTCACGAGGGCCGCATCACACGGGCCACGCGCGGCAGGCCGGCGAGATCGGTCTCGACCGTGCACGGCCAGCTGGGGAGCTTCACCGATGCCAGCGCGACGATGGCCTCTCCCTGGTCGGCACCGATCTCGAGCAGAGCCACCCCACCGTCGGCCAGGGCGTCCGGGAGACGCTCGAGGAGGCGGGCGATGACCTCGAGGCCGTCCGGGCCGCCGTCGAGGGCGATCGACGGTTCGAACGAGGCCGCGACCGGCAGGCCGGGGACGACGTCGCTGCGCACATAGGGAAGGTTCGCGAGCACGATGTCGTACGGATCCATCACGACCGGCGGCAGGAGGTCGGCTTCCAGGAACGCGAGGCGCTCCGCCGTGGCGTGCCCGACCGCGTTCTCGCGGGCGATGTCGAGGGCGTCGGGCGAGATGTCGGTCGCGAGGATCGTCACCTCGGTGTCGGCTCGCCGGCGCCGGAGCGCGACGACGAGCGCGACCGCGACGGCCCCGCTGCCCGTGCCCACGTCGACGATGCGGATCGGTGGCATGCCGGCCGGGCGGGCGGCCTCGGCGAGGCGGCGCATGACCTCGGTCTCGGCAAGCTCGACCAGTCGCTCGGTCTCCGGACGCGGGATCAGTGCGCGGGGATCGGCCGTGAAGGCGAGGCCGTAGAACTCCTTGATGCCCCGGATGTAGGCGACCGGCTCGCCGGCAGCGCGCCGGTCGAGCGCGGCGCGGTATGCCGCCTCGGCGTCGGCGCCGACCGGCGCGTCCGGGTGGGCGAGGATCGCCGTCCGGTCGACGCCGATGGCGAACCCGAGCAGCAGCTCGGCGTCGAGGCGCGGCGACTCCGACCCGGACGCCGTCAACCGCTCGATGCCGTCGTGGAGCAGCGCGCCGACCGCGCTCACGGCGCCCGGGTCGACATCACAGGCGGATCGTGACCGCGACCTCGCCCACCTTGCGCAGGACCTCGGCGCTCGTCGTCCCTCGCCAGCGGTGGAAGAGGAGGTCGACGGAGGCTTCGCCGATGCGCAGGTTCGTGAGGGTCACCTTCCCGAGCCAGTCGGGCAGATGTGGATGCAGCAGCTCGAGCTCGCCTCGGTCGGCATGCGGGCGGAGGCCGAGCATCGTCGAGAGGAACAGGAACGAGGCACCGGCGGCCCAGGCCTGCGGTGAGCAGGCGACCGGGTACGGGACCGGCAACGTGGCCTCGTCGCGGTCGAAGCCGCAGAAGAGCTCGGGCAATCGGTAGTCCGGGAATCGCTGAGCGGCTTCCAGGACGTGCCCGACGAGCCGGTTTGCGGCCTCGTCGAATCCGTAGCGCTTCAGGCCGGAGGCGATCAGCGACGTGTCGTGCGGCCAGACCGTGCCCGTGTGATACCCGATGGGGTTGTACCCGGCCTGGTCCGAGGCGAGCGTCCGGATCCCCCACCCCGACGACATCGTCGGTCCGAGCAGCCGGTCGACGACGTCACGCGCGCGCTCCGGCGCCACGATGCCCGTCCACAGGCACTGGCCCGCGTTCGAGCCGATGGCGTCCGCCTGCCGTTTGTCCGCGTCGAGCGCCAGGGCGTAGTACCGAAGGTCGTCGACCCAGAAGGCCGCCTCGAACCGCTCGCGAAGCGCCTCGGCCTCGCGGTCGAGGCGGTCGGCGAGATCGACCTCGCCGCGGACCCGGGCGAGTCCCGCCATCCGTCGCTTGGCCGCGAACACGTACCCCTGGACCTCGGCAAGGGCGATCGGCGGGACCGCCTCGTTGCCGTCCCGGTCGCGGATCGCGTCGCTCGAGTCCTTCCAGCCTTGGTTCAGCAGCCCGCGCTCGGAGCGGCGGCGGTACTCGACGAACCCGTCGCCGTCGAGGTCGCCGTAGCGGTCGATCCACTCCAAGGCGGCCAAGGCGTTCGGCCAGAGGCGGTCGATGAGCGCGCGGTCACCGGTCCAGTCGAACGTCTCGCCGAGCAGGATCAGCCACAGCGGGGTGCTGTCGATGGAGCCGTAGTACGGCGTGTGCGGCAGCTCGCCGCTCCCCGCCATCTCCCCGGTCCGCAGCTCGTGGAGGATCTTGCCGGGCTCGGCGTCGCGCCAGTCGTCGACCTCGCGTGGCCTGGTGCGCGGCCAGCACGGACAGGATCTCGACCGCGAGCTGCGGGCGGAAGGCGACGCTCTGCAAGGCGGTGATGATCGCGTCGCGTCCGAAGAGTGTGGCGAACCACGGGACGCCGGCGGCGATGTAGCGCTCGTCGCGGCCGGGGCCCTCGTTGACGAGCAGGCGCAGGTCGGCGATGGAGCGCGCGACGATGAGGTTGAACAGCTCGTGGTCGCTCGAGATGGCCGTCGTCCCGCGCTGCCACGCGTGGTAGGCGGCCGCCCCCTCGTCGGCGCTGACCATCGGGACGACCGGGAAGAGGGCCGCGGGATGCTCGGCCTCGGGATCGGCGGGGATCATCGTCGTCGTCGTCCAGGCCGTCCAGCGGATCTCGCCCGCCTGGTGCGGATCGAGCGCGAGCGACCATCGGAAGCGCACGGCGGCGCCGGTGTCGAGCGAATCGCCGGTGTCCGCGGCGACCGCATCCACCGCCGCCGCTGCCTCGGAGAACGCCACGAAGGTGCTTCGTCGGCGGCCGTCCAGGCCGTCGTAGCGGAACGTCACCCGCTCCGGGGTGGTGGCCACCGCCCGCAGTGTGCCCCGTGCCGGCCGCGGATAGCCGCGGACCTCGAAGATGTCGGCACCGTCGGCGCCGAGTTCGAGCTCGATCGAGATCGATTCCGGGCGCGAAGCGTGATTGACGATGCGGATCCGCTCCTGGAACGCCTCCGTGCAGATGAGGCGTTCGCGCGAGATCCCGATGGTCCGTCCCACGAGCTCGTCGGCGGGGTGGACCTTCGCATCGGGATTTCGGTCCGCGCTCGGGTTCGTGAGCTGGATCGACCCGCGGTAGTTGGCGCCGGCCGAGCCCTGGAGCAGGACCGGGCGCTCGCCGTGGACCCGCAGCACCGAGCACGACAGGATCCGGGTGTCGCCGTGGTAGAGGCCGAGACCGCGGGAATCCGGGTGGATGTCGCCGAACGGGTCGGTCAGCAGGTACAGGTTGCCGTGTTTGAGGACCTGGACCGACCCGAGGTCCGTCGCGCGCACGATCGGCCGCACGCGCGGCTCGATGTAGCGGACGGTCACCGTCTCAGGCGGCATCGTCCGCTCCCGTGCCGGTCACGCTCGCGAGCCGGTCGGCCTGGTCGGCCATCTGGAGCGCGTCGATGATCTCATCGAGGTCCCCGTCCATCACCGACGGCAGGTTGTGGACGGTCTTGCCGATCCGGTGGTCGGTCACGCGGTCCTGTGGGAAGTTGTAGGTCCGGACCTTCTCGCTGCGGTCCCCGGACCCGACCATCGACCGCCGCGTCACCGAGTCGGCCTCGCGTTGCTCGGCCAGCTTCAGGTCGTAGAGTCTCGAGCGGAGCACGGACAGCGCCTTGGCCTTGTTCTTGTGCTGGCTCTTCTCGTCCTGGATCTCGACCACCAAGCCGGTCGGCAGGTGGGTGATCCGGACCGCCGAGTCGGTGGTGTTCACCGACTGCCCGCCCGGCCCGGACGAGCGCTTCACGTCGATGCGGAGGTCCTGCTCCTCGTCGATCTCGACCTCGACCTCGTCCGCCTCCGGCATGACGATGACGGTCGCCGTCGAGGTGTGGATCCGCCCGGAGGACTCCGTCGCCGGGATCCGCTGGACGCGATGGACGCCACCCTCGAACTTGAGCCGGCTGTATGCGCCGTCGCCGTGGATCTGGACGATCGCCTCCTTGATCCCGTCGATCCCGGTCTCGTTGAGGTTCAGGATCTCCGGCGTGAAGCGGCGGCGCGCGGCGTAGCGCAGGTACATGCGGTGGAGCTCGGCGGCGAAGAGCGCGGCCTCCTCCCCGCCGGCGCCCGGCCCGGATCTCCATGATCACGTCGCGGTCGTCGTTCGGATCGCGCGGCAACAGGAGGACCTTCAGGTCCTCGAGCAGATCGGTCTCGCGGGCCTCGAGCGTGGTCACCTCGTCGCGCGCCATCGCGTGCAATTCGTCGTCGCCGTCACCCGCGTCGCGGACCTCGCGGGCTCCGGCCAGTTCCTCGCGGGTCGCCTGGAGCGAGCGATACGCCTCGACCACGGGTTCCAGCCGGGCGAGTTCGCGGCCCAGCCGGCGGATCTCGGACGGATCGGCCACCACCTCGGGTCGTGCGAGATCGGACTGGACGTCGTCGTACTGGCGAGCCACCTCGTCGAGCTTCGCGTCGAGGTCGTTCATGACCCCGGTGGCGGGTCGCTCGGCACGGCGGGCTCGGCGTCCGGGACGGCCGGCCCCAGGATCATGGGGTCGCGCTCGAACGGGGTCGAACCGGCGGGCGACGGCTCGCCGTCGGCCTCGAGTGCCTGCTCCATCGACACGATGGCCACTTCGATCATGTCGTCCGTCGGCGGCTTCGTCGTGATCATCTGGACGAGCAGGCCGGGGTAGAGGAGCGCCTTGACGATCGGGTTCGACCGGTGACGCGCCCCGAGTTTGAGGATCTCGTAGCCGACGGAGGCGATGACCGGGATGAGCAGGATCCGGCTCGCGATCATGACCAGCGGCGTCTGCCGGCCCACGAGGGAGAACGCGATGATCGAGAGCATGATCACGATCACGAGGAACTCGGTACCGCAGCGCTGGTGGGCGGTCGGGTACTTGCGGACCTCGTCCACCGTCAACGGGTCGCCGGCCTCGAGCGCGTGGATCGTCATGTGCTCGGCCCCGTGGTACTGGAACACGCGGCGGATGTCCGGGGCACGGCTGATGACCAGGAGGTAGCCCAGGAAGATCGCGACGCGGATCAAGCCCTCGACGAGGTGCTGCACGAGCCCGTTCTCGACGTTCCCGGTCGTGACGCTCGCGATGAACAGCGGCAGCAGGAAGAAGATGCCGATCGCGGCCACGAGCGTGAGCGTGAGCATGAGCGCGATCGACCCGCGCCCGAGCTCGACGCCGTCCTCCTGGGCCTGGACGTTGGCGCTGCGCACGAGCCAGCGCGTGCCGACGATCAGGGTCTCGTACAGGACGACGAGGCCCCGGACGAAGGGCATCTTCGACCAGCCGGTCCCGTGGAAGCCGGAGTCGAGGCGCTCGGTCGCGTAGACGATCCGCCCGTCCGGGTGGCGCAGGGCGACCGCGATCGCGTCGCGTCCGCGCATCAGCACCCCCTCGATGAGGGCTTGACCGCCGTAGGTGTAGCTGGGCATCGCGGCAAGTCTACCGGGGAGCGGCCGGGCTGACCGCCGACCGGCCGGACCCCCGGCCGTTCGCCGATGGTCCTGTGATCCCAGCCCGGGTCCTGCGCCGGATCAGGCTTCTGGAATCGGAACGGCGGGCCGTTGCGGGCCCGCCGTCCTCGGATCGCGACCGGATGGTGGTTCGCGAGGGGCTTAGCTTCGGACCTGGCGCTCGAGGCGCTTCTGGAAGCGCTCGACCTGGCCGGCGGTGTCGATGATCGTCTGCTTTCCCGTGAAGAACGGGTGGCAGTTGCTGCACACGTCGACGCGGAGCTCGGGCCTCGTGGACCCGACGGTCCACTCGGTGCCGCACGAGCCGCAGTGCACCTTCGCCTGGTAGTACTTGGGATGGATGTCGGGCTTCACGGGTTCTTTCTCCTCCGACGCCGTCCGTGCCGGGCCATCGCCCAGCCGGTGGTCGCCGGCTCGATCCGGTCTGACCTAGGCGGTCGTCGCGGCGGCTTCGACCGCCTCGACCCGGATGCGCTTCTTGTCCTTGGTCGCGTGCTCGAACTTGACCTTGCCGGCGACGGTCGCGAACACGGTGTAATCCTTGCCGATCCCGGTGCCCGGGCCGGACAGGAACGTCTGGCCGCGCTGGCGGACGATGATCGAACCGGCCGTGACCAGCTGGCCGTCGCCGGCCTTGACGCCGAGTCGCTGGCCGACGCTGTCGCGGCCGTTCTTGACGCTGCCGCCTGCCTTCTTGTGGGCCATCTCGACTACTCGTCCTTCTTGGTGGCGCGCGGCTTGGGAGCCGGCTTGTCGTCGCCGGCCTTGGCGGCGGTCGACTTCGGTGCCGCCTTCGCGGCGGGCTTCGCCGGCGCGGCCTTCGCCTTGGCGGCGGGCTTCTCGTCGGTCTTCGTCGCGGACTTGGCGTCCGCCTTCGCCGCGGGCTTGGCGGTGGACTTCGGGGCTGCCTTGCCCTTCGGCTCGCCCACGGCGAGCTTCGCGGCGAGCTCGGCATCCTTGGCGGCCTGGGCCGCAGCGGCCTCCTCGAGGCGCTGGCGCTCGGCGGCTTGCGCCTTGGCCTTGGCCTTCTGCGCATCGCCGGCCGCGCTCTTCCCGCCGAACACGATGTCGCTGATGCGCAGCACCGTCAGCTCCTGGCGGTGGCCCTTCTTGACTCGCCGGCGCGCCTTCGGGCGGTACTTGAAGCTGATCGTCTTCTCACCACGGGTCTGGCGCACGACCTCGGCGCTCACCGCCGCATCGGCGACGACCGGGCGGCCGATCGCGGCCTCGTCGCCGTCGGCGATGAGGAGGACGCGCTCGATCGTGATGGTCTTGCCGGGCTCGACGTCGAGCAGCTCGACCTCGAGCTCGGTGCCGACCTCGACGCGGTACTGCTTCCCGCCGGTCTCGATGACTGCGTACATGGGTCCTCAGGGCTGGTCTGGTGCGACGGCGGGCGACGCGCGTGGCGATCGGGACGTCGGACATGGGATCACGCTCGGCAGGGCCGATGCGCGGAACGGGAAGTGTAGGGCCTGAACGCTCGAACGGTCAATCACGCGCTCTCGCGATCCGAGCATGGCGTCAGCCCTCGCACGCTCGACTCCGGTCAGGGTCCGCCGAGCTTGTAGAACATCGCAAAGGCATCGCGATCGACTTGCAGCAGCAGGAGGTGGCCGCAACCGTTGTACGACGCCCCGATCTGGAAGCTGGTTGGCGTCCGTGGCGCCGATCGGCAATCGGCCGAAGGTGGCCCCGATCGTCAAGGCGGTTCGCGCCGCCGGATCCTTGGTCGAGCGCCTCGAGCCTCGTGCGGACCTGCTCATCGAACAAGGTGTAGGTCTGTTCGCATAGGCGGATGCGCGCGGGCGTCATGCCGGGCCACCAGATGCCGTATGCGGCGCGGACGCCGACCAGCCCGGACCCGCCGGCACCGAGTGCGGCAACGAGCGCGACGGCGAGCAGTGCGATGGCAGAGCGTCGGCGCATGCTCGAACGACGAGCGGGACGACGTCGGAGCGTCGCCGAACGCCGCGACGAGCGTGACCCGAGGCTAGTCGACGTCGTCCGCCAGGAGCAGTCGGATGCGGACCATCGACGCGGGGGCGATCGGCCGCGCGGCCGCAGCGGCCAACGCGGCCACGACTTCCTCAGGGCGACCGCTGCCGAGCGACGGGTGGATCCGGACCCGGATGTCGAGCACGGGCGGCGGGCCGGGTGCGGCCACCGCCACAGTCAGGAGCAGGGGCCGGAGGTCGTATGTCACGGTGCCGCCGCCCTTCTCGCGCTCGCGGGGCAGCGACCCGGCCGCCAGGAGCGTTCGGCACGCGTCCGCGAGGGCCGGCGGCGGCGCGTCGGTGTCGACGGTGACCCGGTAGTCGGCGGCCGCCACGAGTCCAGCGATGGACGGCCCCCCGAGCCAGACATCCTCGAGGTCGATCAGGCGCCAGCCCGCAGGGATCACGACCTCCAGCGCCTCGCGCACGTGCCAGCGCGGGAGCCGCTGCGCGAGGAGCACGTCGACGAGCTCGGCCTCGGCCGGCATGCCGGTCGCCAACGCGGCGCCGAACGCCAGCCGGGGCCGGAGTGGCTCCCCCCCGCCGCGGTCGTCGTCGCCGCCAGCTTCGGCGGCGGGCAGGGAGACCGGCACGAACGGCAGCCCGCTCGAGCGGACGGCGGCTTCCCAGGCGGCCGTGGTCTCGCGCTGCGCGAGGGGCGGGGCGTCGGCACTGCGGGCGACGACGAGCCGCCAGCGCTGGATCGGTTCGGGCAGGATCGCGGCCACCGGACCTGACCCGGCGCGCGCTCCCCGACCGGTCGCGGGCTCCTTGGGGGGTTCGGGTGGGGCATCCACGTCTGGTAGTCTGCCGGTCCATGGACGAGCCCGCCCGGCCCGATCCCCGCACGTCCGGCGAGGCTGCCACGCTCGGATCTGACGACGCCACTCCCCCGTCGACGAACGCGTCGTCCGCTCAGGCCACCGCGACCCTCCCAGCGGTCCCCTTCGTCTTCCGGCCCAGCGACGGCGGCCCGCCCCGGTTCGCGCCCCTGTCGCCCCGCGTCGCGGTCCTCATCGCGGCCGCCATCGTCATCGGCCTCCTCCTGTGGATGGCTCGCGACAGCGTCCGACCATTCGTCCTCGGGCTGCTCCTCGTCTATCTGCTCGATATCCCGGTCCGCCGCCTTGTGCGGCGGGGCATGCGCCGCTCGCTCGCGATCCTGCTGGTCTACGTCGCGGCGATCGTCGGGATCGTCGCGTTCCTCGCCCTCACGCTGACGCCGCTCATCAACGAGATCTTCCGCTTCATCGAGGACTTCCCGAGGCTGGCCGACCAGCTCAACGCCCGGCTCCAGGACCTCGCCGACTACTACGCGCACCTCCAGATCCCGCAAGGCATCCGGGACTGGATCGACAGTGTCATCGCCGGGGTGGCCAGCGGCCAGCCCGGCGCCGGCATCAATCTCGCGTTCCTGCTGCCCCTCGTGACCGGCGCGGGCAGCCTGCTCGGCGCCGTCTTCGGCTACATCATCCTGCCGATCTGGGTCTTCTATCTCGCGAAGGACCAGGCGAAGTTGGTCGATGCCTTCGACGAGGCGCTGCCCGGCGCCTGGCGCTTCGACGTCTGGGTCGTCCTTCGTTCGGTCGAGCGGGTGTTCGGCCAGTGGGTCCGTGCACAGGTCATCCTCGGCTTCGCCGTCGGCATCTTCACGTTCATCGGCCTGCTGATCCTGAGCGTGACCGTCGACCCGATCTTCGGGCGGTACGCGATCCTGCTCTCGGTCATCGCCGGCATCCTCGAGCTCGTCCCGGTCATCGGGCCGATCATCTCGGCGATCCCGGCCATCCTCATCGGGGCGACCGCGGGCATCGAATCGGTGATCGCGGCGCTCGTGCTCTACACGCTCGTCCAGCAGGTCGAGAACAACTTCCTCGTGCCCAAGATCCAGGGCGACGCCACGGACCTGCACCCGGCGGCGGTCATCTTCGCGATCATCATCGGCGGGGCGCTGGCCGGCCTGCTCGGCGCGATCCTCGCCCTGCCCGTGGCCGCCGCCTTCCGCGACGTCGTCCGCTACCTGTTCCGGCGCCTGAGCGACGACGACCCGGAGTCCGTGATGGCGCTGGTCACCCGGGTCGGGATGGATCCCGCGACCGGTCGGCCCGACCCCACCACGCCGGCCGGCATCGATCCGGCGAAAGGCTGATCGGCCATGCCCGAGATCGACCCCTACAAGACCCTCCAGGTGGACCCCGAGGCCGACGACGAGGTCATTCGCGCCGCGTATCGCGGCCTCGCGCGCAAGCTCCATCCCGATGTGACGCCGGGACCCGAGGCGGCTGCGCGCATGGCCGCCGTCAACGTCGCGTGGGAGATGATCGGTGAGCCCGAGGCACGACGGCGCTACGACGAATCGAAGGCGGCGGCCACCGCGGCGGCTTGGCCGCTCACCGACACGAAGCCGGCGGGCCGCCGGATCGCCGGGGCCGTCCGGATCGCCGGGGTCGTCGCGGCACGGCGGTCGACCGGGACGGGCGGTGGTGCGTCCCCCACCACGCCGCGACCACCGGAGCACGTCTCGCCCGACTGGACGTCCGGCCGCTCGACGGAGGGCGGTGGGTACGACGCGTCGATGCGCGCACCGGACGGGTACGGGGCGGCCGGGCCGCCGCCCGGGCAGCCGTCCGGGAGCGTGCTGAACTTCGGTCGCTTCTCGGGCTGGTCGCTCGGCGAGGTCGCGCGGACGGATATCGAGTACATCGAGTGGCTCGACCGGGCGCCGATCGGGCGCCAGTACCGCGAAGAGCTCGACCAGATCCTGCGCCGGAGCGGTCGACGCGTGTCGGCGGCCGACGACAAGCAGCGCGGCCTCTTTCGGCGCCGGTAGGCCGCTCCTCGGTCTGAGCGGCCGCTCCTCGGTCTGAGCGGCCGCTCCTCGGTCTGTCCGATGGCGGCGAGGACTCGGCGACCTCGGCCTCGGATCAGGCCGCGACCGGTTCCACCGGCGGCGCGACACGGGCCGTGAGCCGACCCACGGTCGTCCCCTGGACGAGCAACGTGAACAGGACCACCCCGAACACGATCGCCTGGAGGACGTCGCGCTGCGGGACATCGGCCGGAAGGGAGAGCGCCATCGCGACCGCGACCGCGCCGCGCAGGCCGCTCCAGAACACGACGTTGAGCCAGCCGAGCGGGAAGCGCGCTTCCATGCCCGGGATCGGAGCGAGCAGCCCCAGGCCACCGAGCATGCCGTACACGATGAGCGCCCGGCCCACGAGCGCGGCGACCACGGCCCAGCCGATCGGCACGATCGACTCGATCAGGCGGGCGGGCGGGATCGCCAGCCCGACGACGAGGAAGACGAAGGCCGTAAGCAGGTAGGCCAGGAATTCCCAGACCGTGTCGACGGCGTCGGCCTCGGTGTCCTTGAGTGTCCGACCCGGGCCGATGTTCCCGAACACGACCGCGGCCGTGACGGTCGCGAGGACGCCGGAGAGGTGGGCCTCGTCGGCGAGCAGGTAGCTCCCGTACGCAAGGATCACCGAGACGGTCAGGTCGATCAGGAAGTCGTCCACGAGTCGGACGACCCTTGTGGCCACGTATCCCATCGCCAGTCCGATGATCACGCTGAATCCGATGGCGCTCGCGAAGGACGCGATGGCCTCGCCGGCGCTGAGCGGCCGCGTCAGGAGCTCGAGCGCGATCGCGAAGAGGACGAGGCCCGTACCGTCGTTGAGGAGGCTTTCACCGTCGACCATCGTCCCCAGCGCCCGGTCGGTGGTCAGGCGCTGGAACGTGGCGACGACGGCCGCCGGGTCGGTGGCCGAGATCATCGCGCCGACGACGAAGGCGAGCTCGATCGGCAGGCCGGTCGCCATCGTGAGGACCACCGCGACGATGACGGCGCTGACCACGACCCCGGGGATGGCCAGGAGGGCGAGCGCGCCCCACCAGCGTCGGAGCTCGGCGACGCGGAGCCGATAGCCGGCCTCGAAGACCAGGCCGGGCAGGAGCACCACGAGCACGAGATCCGGGTCGATGACGACGGGCGGGACGCCCGCGAGGCTGGCGCCGGCTCCGACCAGCAGGCCCGCGATGACGAGCCCGACGGTGTATGGGATGCGGAGCGGGCGCGCCACGATCGCCACGACGGTGGCCAGGACGAGCAGGCCGACGAGCAGCTCGATGGTGTGCGGAAGGGTCTCGTTGTCCATCTGGGCGTCGGGTCAGGCGCAGGCGACGGGCTTCGACCGGTCCATGTGACCCACGACGGGGGTGCTCTTGGTGCCGTTGGGTCCACCTGGTCGTGCGTATCGACCGGCGGTCACCATTCGGCTCGTGTCTGCCTGACGTTGATGCTCTGGATGATGCCCAGGCCGAGCGCCATGCTCACGAGCGAGGCGCCGCCGTGGGTCACGAACGGCAGCGGGATCCCGGTGATCGGCATGATCCCCATGACCATGCCGGCGTTGACGATGAGCTGGAAGAGGATCATCGAGGCCATGCCGGCCGCGAACAACGTCCCGAACGCATCCCGAGAGCGCCAGCCGGCGACGAGGACCCGCCAGAGCAGCAGGAAGAACAGCGTGAACACCACGAGGACGCCGATGAACCCGAGTTCCTCGGCCAGGCCCGCCAGCACGAAGTCCGTCGTGCCGACCGGGAGGAAGTCGCCCTGGGCCTGGGTGCCGTTCGTCAGGCCCTTGCCCATCCAGCCACCGGACCCGACGGCGATCTGCGCCTGGTACAGCTGATAGCCGGCGCCCTTGATGTCGGGGTTGGTGTCCAGGAACGAGAGCAGCCGCTGCTTCTGGTAGTCACGCAGGATGTAGGTCCAGGCGATCGGGACCAGCGCGATCAGCCCCGCCGCGAGGATGAACAGCCACTTCAGGCTCGCGCCGGACATCCAGAGCATCCCCGCGAGGATCGCGGCGAAGACGAGCGAGGTCCCCAGGTCCGGCTGGAGCATCACGAGGATGAGCGGGGGGCCAACGAGCAGGCACGCCCCGAGGATGGAGCCCAGGGAATCGAGCTTGCCCTGTCGCGCCGCCAGGTAGTTGGCGAGCACGATGATCATCAGGATCTTGGCGAGCTCGCTGAACTGGAACGTCAACGGTCCGACCGCGATCCAGCGCGCCGCGCCGCCCACGCCGGCCCCGATCCCGAGGGTGAGGACCAGGAGCCCGAGCTGGAACAGGTAGAGCGGCCACGAAAGGGTCTTCAACCAGCGATAGTCGAACGCGGTCGCGAGCACGAAGGCGATCACGGCGAGCGCGGTCCACATGAGTGCCCGCGTGAAGATGGTCTGGGTCTCAAGCGTGAGCTTCCCGTCCTCGACGCTGTTCGTATACGCCATCACGAGGCCGATCGCGGCGAGGAGCCCGGCGTACGTCGTCAGCTGGAGGTCGAACGCGCGCCAGACCGCCCCGATGGACTTGGCCGCCCAATCGGTGACGCGCGCTGGCTCGGCTCGGATGACGCCCATCTACTCGGACCTGTAGAAGTTGCCGCGCTTCATGAGATCGTAGTTGCGGTAGTCCTTCTGGATCCCGTAGTGGAGCTGGAAGAAGTACTTCACGATCTCCGTGGCGGCATTGCCCTTGGTCCGCGAGTCGTACGCGAACGCGAGGGCGATGAGCTGCGAATCGCCCTTGTCGAAGTTGCCGTGGTACGGGTCCTTCGGGGTGAACCCGACGAACCACGAGCTGTACGGCAGCCGGCCGAACCGGTCGCGGGTCCCGAACTCGGCCGTCCCCGACTTCCCGGCAACCCGGATCGGCAGGTCGACGAGGTTGTAGGTGTGCCGGACGAGGACCACGTTGCGAGCCGCTTTGCGCATCGTCTGGAGCACGCTCGACTTGAGCTTGAGCTTGTGGATGAGCTTGGGCTGGAAGTCACGGACCACGCTGCCGTCCGGCCCGATGATCTGGCGCACGACCTGCGGCTGGTACAGCTTCCCGCCGTTGGCCATCGCGGCGTAGGCGTTGATGAGTTGGATGGGCGTGACCGCGTCGTAGCCCTGGCCGATGCTCGCCTGGTACGTCTCGCCAGGGAAGATCTTGGCCCCGAGCGCGTCGATCTTCCACTTGTTCGACGGCACGATCCCGGACACCTCGCCCGGCAGGTCGATGCCGGTCGGGGAGCCGAAGCCGTACTGACGGGCCCAGTAGGCAAGCCGATCGATCCCGAGCATCCCGCCGACCGTGAAGAAGTAGGTGTCGCTCGAGTGACCGAAGCCGCAGTAGATGTCGCAGGCCCCGAACCCCTGGCGGTTCCAGTCGTAGTAGCGGGTCGGACCGATCGTGAGGAAGCCCTTCGTCGCGATCTTCGTCGTCGGGGAGATCTTCTTGTCGGCGAGGGCGCCCGTGCCCGCGACGAGCTTGTACGTCGATCCGGGCGCGTAGTGGGCCTGGACCGCGTGATTCAGCAGCGGGAGGTCCTTGTTCTTGACCAGCTTGCTGAAGGCCTTGTTGCTGATCCCGCGCGCGAAGGCGTTGTTGTCATAGGTCGGGAGGCTGACCATGGCCAGGACCTCGCCGGTCTGCGGGTTCATCACGATGAACACGCCACGGTGATTCCCGATCGAACGGATGCCCCACGAGAGAGCCTTCTCCGCCTCCTGCTGGATCTTGGTGTCGATCGTCAGGCGAAGTGAGTCGCCCGGCTTCACGTCGGTCAGCGTCGCAAGCACCTGGGTCTTCTGGCCGCGCGCATTGCGCTCGACGCTTTGGGTCCCGTACGTGCCGCGCAGGTAGCTCTCGTACTCGGACTCGAGGCCGGCCTTGCCGATGAGGTCGTCCGGGAGGTAGCCCTTGTCACGAAGGTCGGGGAGCTGCTCCGCGCTGACCGGTCCGGTGTAGCCGAGGATCTGGGAGAAGAGCGGGCTCTCGGTGTAGTGGCGGCGCGCCTCGACGACGACCTCGACGCCGGGGAGCTGGCTCGATGACTCCGAGATGATCCGCGCCGTGGATTCCTCGACGTCACCGGCGATCCGCACGAGGTCGAACGACGAGCCCGGATTGCTGTCGATGATCGTGTTGATCTCGGCCGCGTCCATGCCGAGCATCGACGCCAGGCGGTCGACGACCTCCGGGCGGAACTGGACGGGCAGATCCGAGGGGCGGAGCTTGACCGCGTACGTCGGGACGTTCTCGACGAGCGGGCGGCCCTTGCGGTCGTAGATGAGGCCGCGCGGCGATGGGATCGACTCGATGACGGTCCGCTGCGCCGTCGAGATCGCGGTGTACTCGCTCCCGGCGACGATCTGGAGGTAGAACAGCCGAGCCGTCAGGGTCGTGATGGCGAGCGCGATCACGACCCCGAACACGAGGAACCGCGAGAGTCGCTGGACGGGCTCGGGGCGCCCGTCGAGGTAGGCGTTCACCAATCGACTCGCTCCACCTGCGTCCGCCGATCATGGATCGAGATGGCAAGCGGGCCGATGATCGCGGCCAGGATCGTGTCGTAGATGGCACCGGGCAAGGCCACGCTCAGCGGGTCCGAGATCGGGAGCGGCGAGCGGAGAGCACTCATGAGCGCGAACGACACCATCGAATACAAGAGACTGACGACGAACGTGGCGATGATCGGCGCCAAGGGTCGGACCCGGGCGAAAAGCTGGCCGATGATGGACGCGCCCCCCATGCAGAGCAGGAGGGCGAATGATGTCGATCCCAGTGGCCGTTGTGCGAGTACATCGATAGCGAGCCCACCAACAAAGGCCCAGACCAGGCCGGCTTCGAGTCCGACCGCGATCGTGACGATCACCCCGAGCACGAGCACCAGATGCGGCTGAGCGTCGCCGACCCGGAGATACGAGGTCACGGTCAGTTCGAAGAGGGCCGCCACCGTCGCTCCGACCGCGGCGAGCAGCAGGGTCATTGAGCGGTCGATCCTCGGCGAGGTGCCCGAAGGTGCCCGCCGACACGGCACCCGACGCGGTCGATTCGGCGGCGACGTCGTCGGCGAGTATCCCACGGAACGTCGAGACACGGCAATGACCGTCGGACCGCCATGCTCGCACGCGCGTGGCGCATGCGCATCGAGAACGGCGATGACGAAGCCCGGCCCGGCACCGGCGTGCGGCTGGGCGAGGGGTCTGGAAGTCGATCATTGACGAACTCGTGGCCCTCCCGCCAGAGTCCGGCGATGGACATCGATGCCGCCCTGGTCGCCCGCGAGCTCCGGGATCGCGAACCACTCTTCCATCGCCCGGAGCACGGCACCGCTCGGGCCGACTTCGAGGCGATGACCGATATCGACTACTGGGAAGTGGGGGCATCGGGCACCATCTACGACCGCCAGACGATCTTCGATGTCCTCGAACGGAGATACGCGGACCCGACGTACGACCCGATGGCCGGGCTCGAGGTGAGCGACTTCGAGGTGCGAGAGGCAGGGGATGATGTCTGGCTGGCGACCTACGGCCTCCGGCAAGGCGAGCGGAACACACGCCGCGTCTCCGTTTGGCGGCGGACCGGCACGGACTGGATCCTCGTCTATCACCAGGGCACGGTGGTATCGCCGGGGAGCTGAAGTCCTGGTTCCAGGGCGCCAACGGGGCGACCCCGAAGCGCCACGGTGTTTCACGTGAAACATCAGCAGGCGTCGCGCCCCTTGGTTGAGCGTCGGATACGTGCCGGTGCAGGGTTCGGTGGCAGGCTTGGGCGATCCACCCGAGCCGAGGTCGAAGGGCTTCCGATGGTAGAA
The DNA here is from genome assembly GCA_963817245.1 of uncultured Chloroflexia bacterium. Lineage (GTDB taxonomy): Bacteria > Chloroflexota > Limnocylindria > Limnocylindrales > CSP1-4 > SPCO01. The sequence continues at coordinate 415,413 of CAWFNQ010000002.1, read as the reverse complement.
TCAATGACCGTGAGACCACCCCGAGCAGGCCACTGAGTGGGCCGAACGATCGCCTGCGCAAACCAGAAAGGCGGCGTCGGCAAGACCACGACGGTGGTGAATCTCGCGAGCTATCTCGCACTCGCCGGCGATCGCGTTCTCGTGATCGACCTCGATCCCCAGGGGAACGCCACGAGCGGGCTCGGCCTCGACCGCACCCTGCTCGAGCGATCCGTGTACGACGCCGTGATCGACGAACACGCGCTCGATCGGCTCGTCGTGCGGGGCCCTCTGGGACTCGATGTCGTCCCGTCGGCCATCGCCCTCGCCGGGGCAGAGGTCGAGCTCGCGCCGATCGAGGCCCGGGAACGCCGCCTCGCCCGCCTCGTCCGTGACATCGCCGGCCGCTACGACCACATCTTCATCGACTGCCCACCGTCACTCGGTCTGTTGACCGTGAATGCGCTCACCGCTGCCGATGGCGTGCTCATCCCGCTCCAATGTGAGTACTACGCCCTGGAAGGACTGACCCAGCTGCTTGCGACCCTCGATCTCGTTCGCGATCACCTCAACCCGCCGCTGGCGCTCGACGGCGTCCTCCTGACGATGTACGACAGCCGCACGAACCTTTCCGCCGAGGTCGCGGCTGAGGTGAGGCGCCACCTGGGTTCCCTCGTGTACGAGACCGTCGTGCCGCGAAGCGTCCGCCTCTCCGAGGCCCCGAGCCACGGCCAGCCGATCACGACGTACCGGCCGGACTCGTCCGGTGCCGTCGCGTACCAGCGTCTGGCCGATGAGTTCCGCGCCCGCGCCGCGAGCCGTGCGTCCGAGTGGACCGCCGCCGCGCGGCCCCCCGTCGCGATCCCGATCACGCCAGATCCAACCATCTCCGAAGCCGTGGTGGTGTCATGACCGTCCGCCAGGAACGACCCCAAAGCCTGGGGCGAGGCCTCGCGTCGCTCATCCCGCAGCGTCCAGCCGGCCAAGCCGGCCCGCTCGAGATCCCGACGTCCCGGATCCGGCCCAACCCGTACCAGCCGCGAACGCACATCGATGATGCGTCGATGGCGACGATGATCGCAAGCGTGGCCGAGCACGGGATCATCCAGCCGATCCTCGTGACCGGGACGGTCGACGGCTACCAGCTGGTCGCCGGCGAGCGGCGCCTCCGGGCCGCCATCGCGGTCGGTCTCGAGCGCGTGCCCGCCGTGGTCCGCCAGCTGGCTGATCGCGAGCAGCTCGAGCTCGCGCTCGTCGAGAACCTCCAGCGCGAGGACCTCGACCCCATCGAGACCGCCAACGCGTATCGGCAGCTCATCGACGAGTTCGGCTTCTCCCAGGAGCAGCTCTCGCGACGCGTGGGCCGGGCCCGAGCGACGGTGGCGAACACCCTCCGACTGCTCGACGCCCCAGCGACGGTCCAGGGGGCGGTCGCCTCCGGTGAGCTGACCGAGGGCCATGCCCGAGCCCTGGGCGGCCTCGCGCCCGAGGCGCAGGAGCGCGTCCTGGACAGCGTGATCGGCCAGGGCCTGTCGGTCCGCCAGACCGAGGAGCTCGTGCGCCGCTTGCGCGAGCCTCGTCCGCAACCGATGGTCCGCGACGCGAAGACCGCCGATCCGGATATGGAGCGCGTCGAGGAGGATCTCAGACGAGCGCTCGGGACGAAGGTGAGCCTCGCTCGGTCGCGTCGCGGCGGACGGATCGTGATCGAGTACTACAGCGACGAGGAACTCGGGCGACTCTACGAGCGCCTGACCGGAGGAACCGCGTGACCGAAGAAGCATCGAGCCGAGCTGTGCCGCCGAGCGGGGGACGGGCGAAGCGCGCCAAGGCCGGGTCGGATTACACCGCGGCGAGCATCCAGGTCCTCGAGGGGCTGGAGGCGGTCCGCCGCCGGCCGGGCATGTACATCGGGTCCACCGATGACCGTGGGCTCCATCACCTGGTCTGGGAGGTCGTCGACAACTCGATCGACGAGGCGATGGCCGGGTTCGCGCACAAGATCACGGTCACGATCAAGGCCGACGGCTGGACGGACAAGGACGGGACGGTCCACGCGGGACTGATCGTCGTCCAGGACGACGGGCGCGGCGTGCCGGTGGGCAAGCACTCGACCGGCAAGGACGCGCTCGAGGTCGTGCACACCGTCCTCCACGCGGGCGGCAAGTTCGGCGGCGGCGGCTACAAGGTGTCCGGTGGCCTCCACGGGGTCGGCGTGAGTGTCGTCAACGCGCTCTCGGAGTGGATGCGCGTCGAATCCGCTCGCGACGGCAGCATCTGGGCGCAGGAATACGAGGCGGGCAAGCCGCGCGGGCCGGTCAAGAAACTCGGCCCGCAGGATCGTCGCACGGGCACGCTGACGAGCTTCCGGGCCGATCCCAAAGTCTTCGAGACCATCGAGTACTCGTTCGAAACGATCAGCCAGCGGCTGCGCGAGTCGGCCTACCTGAACAAGGGCGTCTGGATCACCCTGATCGATGAACGAAACGATCGGGAGCGCTCGTTCTACTTCGAGGGTGGCCTCCAATCGTTCGTCCGACATCTCAATCGGAACAAGGAGACCCTCGGCAACCGGCCGATCTATGTCGACCGGCGGCAGGGCTCCACATCGGTCGAAGTCGCGCTCCAGTACAACGACGCGTACACGGAGAACGTCCTCGCCTTCGCGAACAACATCAACACCCCGGACGGCGGGACGCATGTCACCGGCTTCCGCGCGGCGTTGACGAGTTCGCTCAACGATTGGGCCCATCGTGCGGGCGTGCTCAAGGATTCGGACGGGAACCTCTCGGGCGAGGACGTCCGCGAAGGCCTGACCGCCGTGATCAGCGTCAAGCTCACCGATCCACAGTTCGAGGGGCAGACGAAGGCCAAGCTCGGCAATGCCGAGGTCAAGGGCCAGGTCCAGACCGCGGTCGCCGACAGCCTCGGCCAATACCTCGACGAGAACCCCGGCGACGGCCGCCGGATCATCGAGAAGTGCCTCACGGCGGCGCGCGCGCGAGAGGCCGCTCGCAAGGCCCGCGACCTCGTCATCCGCAAGGGTGCCCTCGACGGCCTGTCGTTGCCGGGCAAGCTGGCGGACTGCCAGGAGCGGGACCCCGCGCGGAGTGAGCTGTACCTCGTCGAGGGCGACTCGGCCGGCGGCTCGGCCAAGCAGGGCCGCGACCGGCGGTTCCAGGCCATCCTGCCGCTCCGCGGCAAGCTCCTGAACGTGGAGAAGGCACGGCTCGACAAGATCCTCTCGAGCGAGAACGTCCGGCCCTTGATCATCGCCCTCGGGGCGGGCATCGGCGAGAGCTTCGACGTCGCGAAGCTGCGCTACCACCGGATCATCATCATGACCGACGCGGACGTGGACGGCGCCCATATCCGTACCCTGCTGTTGACCTTCTTCTATCGGCATATGCCGCAGGTCATCGACAACGGCTTCCTGTACGTGGCCCAGCCGCCGCTCTACCGCGTCAGCACCGGCAAGGTCACGCGGTACGCCCAGAGCGAGAAGGAACGCGACCGCATCGTCAAGGAATTCAACGTCAAGAACCTCTCGGTGCAGCGGTTCAAGGGCCTCGGCGAGATGAACGCCGACCAGCTCTGGGACACGACGATGAATCCCGAGACGCGGACGCTCCTCCGCGTCGACGCCGAAAACGCCTCGATCGCCGACGAGATCTTCACGATGCTCATGGGTGAGAAGGTCGCGCCGCGCAAGGAGTTCATCAAGACCGAGGCCCGGAAGGTCCGCAACCTTGACATCTGAGCTGCGCGAGGCGCAGGGGTCCCCGCTCGCCCGGTTCGAGTTCGAGCCGCACAACTGCTTCGCCTGCGGATCCCTCAACGCCCACGGGCTCCAGCTCGACTTGCACCTCGAACCCGGACGGTCCTGGACCGAGTTCGTGCTCGACCGCCGCTTCGAGGGCTGGGAGGGCATCGCGCACGGCGGCATCCTCTGCACGATCCTCGATGAGGTCATGGCCTGGGCGCTCGTCGCCGAGGACAACTGGGGCGTGACGGCCCGGATGCGGGTCGAGTTCAAGAAGCCCGTCGCGGTCGGCACCGCCATCCGGGCGGACGGCTGGGTCACCCGCTCGCGCCGCCGGATCGTCGACGCCGCTGGGCGCATCGTCGACCCGGGCACGGGCGCGGAGCTTGCGACCGCCGAGGGCACGTACGTGGCCGCCGACGAGACCCAGAAGCAGCGCCTGCGCGAGCGCTATGGGTTCCGGTTCCTGCGGGACGGGACGAACTCGCCACTTCCTGCGACCGTCTCCGCTGCTACGCCCGACATGGTGGACGATGGCGGAGTGGACGGATCGACGGGGGGCGACCGATGACGCCCGCCACGGCCAGCCCCACGACGCGCGGCACCACGACCCCCAGCCCGACGACCGCACGCGCGGTCGAGTTCGTCGCCGCCCGCAAGCCGGAAGCCGAGGCCCTCGGTACCGACCTGGCCGAGCTGATCTCGGACCCGGACGCCTTCACGGCCGCGCTCCGCAGCGGCTTCGAGCGCCTCGCCGATCCGGAGTACCTCGAGGGCGCTCAGCGAGTCGCGCCAGGGATCGGGCCGATCTACGGCGTGCGCTGGCCGTTGATGGCCGCGGTCGCCCGCGGCTTCCGGGGGGCCACCCGCAAGGATCCCGCCACGCCGCTGCTGTTCATCGCCGACCGCCTGTTCCGCGAGGAGCGTCTCGAACCCCGCTGGTTCGCCTTCGGGCTGCTCGAGCGGACCCTCGCGACGGAGACCGAGCGCACCTGGCAGCTCCTCCGCCGCGCGGCGCGCGAGGCCGACGACTGGATCACCGTCGATTCGCTCGCCCATCCCTACGCCAAGGGCGTGAACGCCGAGACCTACCGCTGGGCCGAGCTCGAACAGCTGGTCTTCTCGCCGTCGCGCTGGGAGCGACGCCTCGTCGGCTCCACGATCGCGACCATGACCCACGTCAGCCTCGGCCGGCAGCACCATCCCGAGGTCGCGGCCCGCGCCCTCCCGATCCTCGCCCAGCTCATGGGTGATGCGGAGCCGGACGTCCAGAAGGCACTCTCGTGGGCCTATCGCTCGCTCGTGATGATCGACGCGGAGGCGACCGCCGAGGCGCTCCGCGCGGAGACGGAGATCGCCGTCCGGACCGATGACGGCCACCGGGCCTGGGTCATCCGCGACAGCCTGTCCAAGCTCGATCCGGCCCTCGCGGCGGAGCTCCGCGAGCGGTTGGCCGGCATCCGCAAGCGGCCCCACGCCCCATCCACGTCGGCCGCCTCGGAGGCCGCCGCCCGGTTCGCCGGCCCGGCCGGCCTGCCCGACCCCGCCATGTTCCCCGAGCCACCGCTCTGACCCCGAGGAGTAGCGCACCGTGACCGACGACCTGGGCGATATCCGCAGCATCCGCATCGAGGACGAGATGCGGACGAGCTACCTCGATTACGCGATGAGCGTGATCGTGGCTCGCGCGCTCCCGGATGTCCGCGACGGGCTCAAGCCGGTCCATCGCCGGATCCTCTACACGATGGGCGAGATGGGGCTGTCGGCCACCAGCTCCTATCGCAAGTGCGCCGCGATCGTCGGCGAGGTGATGGGCAAGTACCACCCGCACGGCGACGTCGCCCTGTACGACGCCCTCGTCCGGTTGGCCCAGGACTTCTCCCTGCGCTACCCGCTCGTCGACGGCCAGGGCAACTTCGGCTCCGTCGACGGGGACAGCGCCGCGGCCATGCGCTACACGGAGGCGCGCCTGACGGGCATCGCCGCCGAGATGCTCGACGACATCGACAAGGAGACCGTCGACTTCGTCGACAACTACGACGGCACGCAGCGCGAGCCGAGCGTGCTGCCGGCCAAGCTGCCGAACCTGCTCGTCAACGGGTCGTCGGGCATCGCCGTCGGGATGGCCACGAACATCCCGCCCCACCACCTCGGGGAGATCTGCGACGCGACGATCGCGCTCATCGACGACCCCGATCTCACGTCGGACGATCTCTGCAAGTACGTGCTCGGCCCGGACTTCCCGACCGGCGGCACGATCTTCCGCTTCGAGAAGCAGCGCAACCTGCTCTCCGGGGAGTGGGAGACGGTCGACGCCATCCGCCAGATGTACGCGCACGGTCGCGGCCGCGTCGTGATGCGCGCCCAGGTGGCGTTCGAGGAGGTCCGTGGCGACCGGACCGCGATCATCGTCACCGAGCTGCCCTACCAGGTGAACAAGGCGTCGCTGCTCGAGAAGATGGCGGAGCTCGTCAAGGACAAGCGCATCGAAGGCATCGCCGACCTGCGCGACGAGTCCGACCGCGACGGCATGCGGATCTTCGTCGAGATCAAGCGCGACGCGAACCCGCACAAGGTGCTGAACAACCTGTTCAAGCACACGCCGATGCAGCTCGCGTTCAACATGAACATGCTCGCGCTCGTCGACGGCCAGCCGCAGACCCTGCCGCTGCGCGGCGTGCTCGTCCACTACATCGACCACCGCCGCGAGATCGTCCGGCGGCGGACCGAGTTCGACCTGGGCAAGGCTCGCGCCCGGGCCCACATCCTCGAGGGCCTCAAGATCGCCCTCGACCACCTCGACGCGGTCATCAAGACGATCCGCGAGTCCGCCGACGTCGATCTCGCCCGGTCGAACCTGATGTCGCGGTTCGACCTGTCCGAGGCCCAGGCGCAGGCCATCCTCGACCTGCGTCTCGCCCGCCTGGCCGCCCTCGAGCGCCAGAAGATCGAGGACGAGTACCTCTCGGTCATCCAGCTCATCGCCGAGCTCGAGGACATCCTCGCGAACCCGGCCCGCGTGCTCTCGATCATCAAGGACGAGCTCACCGAGCTGAAGAAGAAGTACGCCGGCGAGCGGCGGACGCGCGTCGCCGACGACTCGAGCCGCGAGATGACCGACGAGGACCTGATCGCCGACGAGGACGTCGTGGTCACGATCTCCGGCCGGGGCTACATCAAGCGCCAGCCGGTCGACACCTACCGCCGCCAGCACCGTGGCGGCAAGGGGATCATCGGACACGTCACGCGCGAGGAGGATGCCGTCGAGCACCTGCTCGTCGCGAACACCCACGACTGGGCCCTGTTCTTCACGAACCGCGGCCGGGTCTTCTCGGCCAAGGTCCACGCCACCCCGGACGCGAGCCGCCAGGCCAAGGGCATCCCGATCATCAACCTGCCGGGCGTCCAGGTGGATTCCGGTGAGGTGCCGGTGGCGACCATCGTCCTGCCCGACTTCGAGCCGGGCCACTTCCTGGTCATGGCCACCCGGAAGGGAATCATCAAGAAGACGCCGCTCGAGCAGTTCGAGCGCGTGCGGTCGACCGGCATCCGCGCGATCACCATCAACGAGGACGACGAGCTCGCCTGGGTCGGCGTGTCCAGCGGCCACGACGACGTCATCCTGGCCACGGCCCAGGGCATGCTCGCCCGATTCGAGGAGGACGAGGTCCGGCCGATGGGCCGCGATGCGGCCGGCGTCATCGGCATCCGGCTGCTCAAGCGCGAGGGCGACAGCGTCGTCGCGATGAGCGTCGTGGAGCCCGACGCCGACCTCCTGGTCCTGACCGAGACCGGCTACGGCAAGCGCGTGCCGCTGACCGAGTTCCGGCGCAAGCACCGGGGTGGCCAGGGCGTTCGGCTCATCGCCCTCGAGGGCCGCAAGACCGGCGACGTCGCGGCGGTCCAGCAGGTCACCGAGCAGGACGAGGAGCTCGTGCTCATCTCGGAGGGCGGCCAGGTGATCCGCACGGAGACGAACTCGATCAATCGGTACTCGTCGGGCGCCCGGGGCGTGATCGTCATGCGTCTCGCCGAGGGCGACCGCGTGGCGGCCATCGCCGCGTTCCGGCCCGGACTTGCGGACCGCTCCGGCATCGGCGACGATGACGGCCCCGCGACGGGCGGACCTGGGTCGGCCGGTCCGAGCGACGCCGGGTGATCGGGCGTGACGGGCGCCCGACGACCGTGACGAGCACCTGTACGAGCACCTGACGACCGACGGGCCAGGACGAGCGGGAGGCAGCCTCGTTGTACGCGGACCAGTTCGAGATCTACCACGGCAACTCGAACCCGGGCCTGGCCCGGAAGATCTGCCGGTATCTCGGCACGGAACCCGGCAAGGCCGAGGTGTTCCAGTTCGCCAACGAGAACATCTTCGTCAAGATCCTCGAGAACGTCCGCGAGAAGGACGTCTTCCTGATCCAGCCGACGAGCCACCCGGTCAACCAGTCGATCATGGAGCTGCTGATCATGATCGACGCCTTCAAGCGCGCGAGCGCGGGGCGGATCACGGCGGTCATCCCGTTCTACGCATACGGCCGGTCCGACAAGAAGGACCAGCCCCGCGTCCCGATCACCGCGCGGCTGATCGCCGACATGATCACCGTCGCCGGCGCGGACCGCGTCCTCACGATGGATCTTCACCAGGGGCAGATCCAGGGCTTCTTCAACATCCCGGTCGACGAGCTGACCGCGGTCCACATGCTCTCGAACTACTTCCGCCACAAGCGGATCGAGGACGCGGTGGTCGTGACCGACCTCGGCTTCGCGAAGCGGGCCCGTGCGTTCGCCGAGCTCCTCGACGCCCCCCTCGCGATCATCGAGAAGCGGCGGGTCGGCAACCTCGACCGGGCCGAGCTCATGAACGTCATCGGCGATGTCGAGGGCCGGCGGGCGATCATCGTGGACGATGAGATCGACACCGCGGGCACGCTCGTGGAGATCGTCCGGGCGCTCGAGCGCGAAGGCGTGACCGAGATCTACGCCTGCGCCAGCCACGGCGTCCTGTCCGACCCGGCGGTCGACCGGCTGGTCGCCTCGTCGGTGCGCGAGGTCGTCCTCACCGACTCGATCCCGCTCCCGGAGCGCAAGCGCATCGGCAAGATCACGACGCTGTCCGTCGCGCCGCTCATCGGCGAGGCCATCAAGCGCATCCACCGCGGCGAATCGGTCGGCGCGCTGTTCTCGAGCGAGGTCTCGCTGACGCAGGAGATGCTCCTGTGGGAGGATGGCAACGAGGGCACGCTCGATACCCGCGACGAGGACGGCCCGGACGCCCCGGCCGATGGCGATGACGACGGGGAGCCTTCAATAGACCCGGTCCTGAGCGGCAATCCCGTGGGAGATCGATGAGCCTCCAGCTCCACCAGCCCGACGGCGAAGGCGGCCTCGAGCCGCGCATGACCGAGCCGGCCGACTGGCGGAGCCAGCTCCGGTCACCACGCTGGGGCCAGGACCTTGGCGGCCAGCGACTGCCCAGCCTCAAGAACCCCGAGATGAACCCGACGTCGCGGTTCAAGTCGGTGCTGTTCTGGATCGGGCTGGCTGCCCTGACCTTCGTCCTGCTCGTGCTCGGCTACGGGACGGGGTTCTGGCACTAGCCCGACGGACGAGGTCCGCTGAGCGGCTCGAACGCGACCGCCCCGTATACTTCACGGTCCCATGAAGTTCCTGTCCCGCTTCGTCGACTCGAATGACCGCGAGATCCGACGCATCGACCCACTGGTCGCCGAGATCAACGCGCTCGAGGCCGAATACGAGGCGCTCTCCGACGAGGATATCCGCGCGCAGTTCGCGGAGATCCGCGAGGAGATCCACGAGGTCGCCAAGCCCGACGAGCCGTCCGAGGACGAGCTGCATCACCCCGATCTCGAGCGCCGCCGCGAGCTGACGAAGGAGCGCCGCAAGCGCGAGAACGAGCGCATCCAGAAGGCGCTCGACGACGTCCTCCCCGAGGTCTTCGCGATGAGCCGCGAGGCCATGAAGCGGACGCTCGGGATGCGCCAGTTCGACGTCCAGCTCATCGGCGGCGTCGTGCTCCACCAGGGCAAGATCGCCGAGATGCGGACCGGCGAAGGCAAGACCTTCGTCCCGACGTTGGCGGCCGTGCTCAACTCGCTCACCGGCCACGGCGTCCACATCGTCACCGTGAACGATTACCTGGCCCGGCGCGACCCGCAGTGGATGGGCCCGGTCTTCCACTTCCTCGGCGTGAGCCTCGGGATGATCACGCACGACGCGTCGTTCGTGTTCGAGCCCGACTTCCCCACCTCGGACGAGCGACTCATCAACCTCCGCCCCGTCACCCGCCAGGAGGCGTATGCCGCGGACGTCACGTACGGCACGAACAACGAGTTCGGGTTCGACTACCTGCGCGACAACATGGTCGACCAGCTCGAGCAGCGGGTCCAGCGCGAGCGCTCGTTCGCGATCGTCGACGAGGTCGACAACATCCTCATCGACGAGGCGCGGACCCCCCTGATCATCAGCGGCCAGGCCGAGGAATCGGCGGACCTGTACTTCACGTTCGCGCGGCTCGTGCCACGGCTGCGGGAGCGACGGTCCGACTGGGTCGAGGGCGATCCGGACGACGGCGACTACTTCATCGACCTCAAGGACCGCGCCGTGAGCCCTTCGGAAGAGGGCATCAACAAGATGGAGGGCTGGCTCGGCGTCGAGAACATGTACGACGCGGATCCCCGTCTCGCCCGGCACTTCGAGCAGGCGCTGCGCGCCCACGCGCTCTACAAGCGCGACCGCGACTACATCGTCAAGGACGGCGAGATCATCATCGTCGACGAGTTCACCGGCCGCCAGATGCCGGGCCGGCGCTGGAGCGAGGGCCTCCACCAGGCCATCGAGGCGAAGGAGGGCCTGCGCGTCCAGCGCGAGAGCGTGACCCTCGCCACGATCACGTTCCAGAACTACTTCCGCCTCTACGACAAGCTGGCCGGCATGACCGGCACGGCGATGACCGAGGCCGAGGAGTTCCACAAGATCTACACCCTCGAGGTCGTGGCCATCCCGACCCACAAGGAGATGATCCGGGAAGACTCCCCGGATCTCGTCTTCCGCGACGAGAAGGCCAAGTTCAACGCCGTCATCGACGAGATCGTCGAGATGACCGAAGCGGGTCGACCGGTCCTCGTCGGGACGGTCAGCGTCGAGAAGTCGGAGCTCCTCTCCACGATGCTCAAGCGGCGCGGGGTCGCCCACGAGACCCTCAACGCCAAGTTCCACGAGAAGGAGTCCGGGATCGTCGCCCAGGCCGGACGCACCGGGATGGTCACGATCGCCACGAACATGGCCGGCCGCGGCACCGACATCCTTCTCGGCGGCAATCCGGCAGGCCTCGCCTCGGATGCGCTCCACAAACGGGGCCTCAACCCGGCCGAGGTCGACAAGGAGACCTACGAGGCGGCGCTCGCGGAGGCGAAGGCGCAGACCGAGGCCGAGCACGTGACGGTCGTCGAGGCCGGCGGGCTGCACATCATCGGCACCGAGCGGCACGACTCCCGCCGGATCGACAACCAGCTGCGCGGCCGTGCCGGCCGCCAGGGCGATCCGGGCTCGTCACGCTTCTACCTCTCGCTCGAGGACGACCTCATGAAGCGGTTCGCCTCGGAGCGGGTGACCGGGCTCATGGAGCGCCTCGGCCTCGAGGACGACGTCGCCATCGAATTGCGGCTCGTCTCGAAGACCATCGAGTCGGCGCAGAGCCGCGTCGAGGGGTTCAACTTCGACATCCGCAAGCGCGTCGTCGAGTTCGACGACGTCATCAACAAGCAGCGCGAGACGATCTACGCCGAGCGCGACAAGGTGCTCCACAACGAGGACCTGACCGAGACCGTCCGCGCGTTCCTCGACGAGGAGCTCGACGTGCTCGTCGAGACCGAGCTTGCCGGCGACGACCCGCACGAGTGGAACCTCGACGGGCTCTCGAACCAGCTCCACCAGATGGGCCTGACCGGCGAGGGCACGAGCGCCGACGAGCTGTGGGACATCGGCAGCCGCGAGGCCATCGCCGACCACATCCGCGAGCTGGCCGACGCGGCGCTCGAGGCCAAGGTGGCCGAGGTGGGAGAGGACGACTGGTCGATGGTCGAGCGGATCGTCCTGCTGCGGACCATCGACACGCTGTGGGTCGAGCACCTGACCGAGCTCGACGACATGCGCCGGGGCATCGGGCTGCGCGGCTACGCCCAACAGGATCCGCTCAACGAGTTCCGCCGCGAGGCCTTCCGCCTGTACGAGGAGCTGCGCGGCCTGATCCGTCACGGGGTGGCGTCGTCGATCTTCCGGGTGACCGTCACCAAGCAGCCGCCGCCCGGCCCCGACCCGGACGTGAGCGCTTCGCTGGCCCGGGGTGCCGCCGCGCTCTCGAGCGGCAACGGCAAGGCGGCCCGGTCGGCCGTCGCGGGGACGGCCTCGGTGGCCGGCGCCGGTCTGGCGACCGCCCCGGCGGTCCGCAACGTCCGTGAATCCGTCGGCGACGAGCCGGTCCCGGCCGCGGCCGGTGCCGCGTCGGCCGCCGGGGGTCGCGCCGCCCCGAGCGACGGCCCGCGGCCCGGCTACACGCCGACCGGCGAGCGGATCGGCCGCAACGACCCGTGCTGGTGCGGCTCCGGGGCCAAGTACAAGAAGTGCCACGGTCGCTGAGCCGCGACCTCGTCACCCTCCTCGCCGTCGGTTTCGCTGGGGGGACGCTCCTCGTCATCGTCGCGACGTGGCGCATCGTCGCGCAGGGTGAACGCGACGACGCCCGCCCGGCCGATGCGATCGTGGTGATGGGCGCGGCGCAGTACGACGGCCGGCCCTCGCCGATGTTCCAGGCGCGACTCGACCATGCCATCGGGCTGTATCGCGCCGGCCTGGCGCCGTTCCTCGTGGTCACCGGCGGCAAGCAGCCGGGCGACCGGACCACGGAGGCAGCCAGCGCCCGCGCGTACGCCACCGCGAACGGCGTGCCGGCCGATGCGATCCTCGTCGAGGACGAGGCCCGGACCACGTTCCAGTCCGTCCGGAACGTCGCGGGGCTCCTCCGCCAGCACGATCTTCGGAGCGCGGTGTTCGTCTCGGACCGGCCGCACATGTTCCGCGTCCTGCGGATGGCCCGCGATGCCGGCGTCACCTCGTGGGGCTCGCCGACCTCGACGAGCCCGCTCGAATCGGACCCGATGGCCCGCGTCGACGCCACGGCGCACGAGCTCGGCGCGCTCGCGATGTACTTCGTCACGGGGGAGTCGCCCTAAGGCGCCGACGCCCGCGCCGGCCCGCCGGCCGGCCGGATGTTGCGAGGGACGGCCCGGACGGTAGCAAAACGTCCCCCGGACCGATTTCCCTCTTGGCGATAGGGCTTTGGCCCCCTATACTCATCCAAGCCTGCCACCCCGGACCGCCCGAGTCCTCCAGCAGGTGTTCCCCAGGACCCCAGACCCGCCGTGCCCCGAACTCTGGAGGGAGTCCATTGAAGCAGGCCGAGGAAGCATCTTTCGTCGACCTGATCGCTTGCGAACGGGACTGCCGGACATGCAGTTACGCGGCCGCCCTCGACTGTGACGGCAACTGCGGCGTCTGCCCCCACAACGGCTACTGTCCCTGCGTGAACCCCGTCGTCGCCCGGAGCAAGACCGCGCTGCGGCTCATCGAGCTGCGCCCACTCCTGCTCCAGGATCTCCAGACCAGGAACTAGGTGGACCCCGCCGCCATCCGGGACCTGGCTGAACGGATCCGGTCGACCTCGGGGCGTCTTTGACCTCGACGCCAAGCAGGCACGCGTCGACGAACTCGACGCCCTGACCGTGGAGCCCGGCTTCTGGGACGACAGCCGGGCCGCCCAGAAGGTGACCCGCGAGGCCAACGGCCTGCGCGAGGAGATCGAGACGTGGCGTGACCTCGAGCGCCGTGCCGGCGACCTCCAGGCCGCGGTCGACCTCATCGCCGAATCTCCGGACGCCGAGCTCGAGGCCGAACTCGACCGCGATGCCGCCGCGCTCGAGGCCGACGTCCGCCGCGAACGGACCGCCCTGCTCTTCGGGGGCGAGTACGACGACCGCAATGCCCTGCTCTCGATCAGCGCGGGTGCCGGCGGCACCGAGGCGACCGACTGGGCGGAGATGCTCCTGCGGATGTACCTCCGCTGGGCCGAGCGCCACCGGTTCTCGACCGAGATCCTCGACCAGCAGGAGGGGGACCAGGCCGGGCTCAAGAGCGTCACGGTGGCGGTGAACGGGCGCCGCGCCTATGGCTGGCTGCGGCCCGAGCGCGGGGTCCATCGGCTGGTCCGCATCAGCCCGTTCGATTCCCAGAACCGCCGCCAGACGACGTTCGCCCTCGTCGAGGTGCTCCCGGAGGTCGACGACGACGTCGAGATCGAGCTCGACTGGGACGAGATCCGGGTCGACACCTATCGGTCGCAGGGGGCCGGCGGCCAGCACGTCAACAAGACCGACTCGGCGGTCCGGCTCACGCACCTGCCCACGGGGATCGTGGCCCAGAGCCAGAACGAGCGGAGCCAGACCCAGAACAAGGAGACGGCGATCAAGGTCCTCAAGGCCCGGCTCCTCGAGCGCGCGCTCGAGGAGAAGGAGGCCGAGATGCAGGAGCTCAAGGGCGAGCACATCGAGGCCGGCTGGGGCAACCAGATCCGGAGCTATGTCCTGCACCCCTATCAGATGGTCAAGGACCTGCGGACGAACCACGAGACAAGCAACACCGGCGCGGTGCTCGACGGCGATCTCGACGCCTTCATGCAGGCCGAACTCGAGCGGGGGATCGGCGGGGAGGCCGCGTGACGATCGCCGAGGGCCTGGCCTTCCGGCCGGTCCGGACCGACGAGCTCGAGCGCTGCACCGAGATCTGGCGCGACTCGATCAACGCGTACATCGAGCCGCTCGGGCAGTTCCCGATCGGGTCGGAGACCGCGCCGCTCCTCCGGCTCTACGGTCATCTCTCCGCCACCGATGCGGAGCGATTCGTCGTGGGGACCCGGGTCGATCCCGAGACGGGCCGCGAACGCGTCGTCGCCTTCGCCTCGGCGCTCGTGCGCGAGCGCCTGTGGTACCTCTCGATGCTGTTCGTGTTGCCCGAGGTCCAGGGCGCCGGCGTCGGCCGGGCGCTGCTCGCCCAGGTGCTGCCGCCCCCGGACGCCGACATGGTCCGCGCGACCGCCACGGACAGCGCCCAGCCGGTCTCGAACGCGCTGTATGCGTCGCTCGGGATCGTCCCGCGCCTGCCGCTCCTCAACCTCATCGGCCTGCCCGGTCGGCCCGACGCGTTCGGGACGTTGCCGTCCGGCGTACGACCGGTGCCGTTCGAGACCGTGGTCGCGGACGGGGCGGACGGGCGAGGTCACGCGGATCTCAGCGACGCCGTGGACGCGCTCGATCGCGAGCTGCTGGGCGTGGCGCACCCCATCGACCACCGCTATCTGCGCGCCGAGTCACGGCGGGGCTGGTTGTATCGCGGACCCGACGGCGCCGTCCTGGGCTACGGCTACGCCACCGAAGCCGGACGCGTGGGACCGGTCGCCGTTCGCGACGCGGCCCTCCTCGTGCCCGTGCTCGGCCACCTCCTGTCGGCGGTCCAGCCGCGGGGCGCATTCGCCCTCTGGCTCCCAGGCAGCGCAGACGGGGCGGTCGTGTCGGCCCTGCGGGCCGGGTTCCGGCTCGACCAGTTCCCGATCCTGCTCTGCTGGGACCGCCCGTTCGCCGATTTCAGCCGCTACCTGCCCATCTCGCCGGGCCTCCTCTAAGGGCACCGGACCGCACCGGACCGGACCATCGTCCGGGGGCCGGATGACCGCTGGTCACGTTTGCCGCTCCGTGGGGCCGGTGGTAGCCTCGTGGCCGACGTGGCTCCCCTGACCGTGCCCGCGGATGGAGCTCAGCCGCCTCCACCCGGCGACACAAGTCGCCGGTCCGCCCCGACCGCGGAGCCGAACGTGACCATCGCCCCCGCACCGCCCGCGGTGCGCTCCATCCGACACCGGGTCCTTCGCCGGCCGACCGAACAGGCCTCCGAAGAGCGCGACGTCCTCGTCCTGCACGACGTGACCAAGCAGTATCCGAACGGGAAGCTCGCCCTGCGCGAGGTCGACCTGGCCATCCCCGAGGGCGACTTCGTCTTCCTCGTGGGGCCGTCGGGCGCCGGCAAGTCGACGCTGATCAAGCTGCTCATCCGCGACGAGCTCGCCACCCAGGGCCAGGTCGTTCTCGACGGCCAGGATCTCGCCCGTCTGCCGCGCCGCCAGGTGCCGAAGATGCGCCGCAAGATCGGGATCATCTTCCAGGACTTCAAGCTGCTCCCGTCCAAGACGGTCTGGGAGAACGTGGCGTTCGCGCTCGAGGTCACCGGCACACCGCGGCGGAAGATCCGGCCGGCTGTGGATCGGGTCCTCGCGCTGGTCGGCCTGACCGCGCAGTCGCAGCAGATCCCGTCGCAGCTGTCCGGCGGCGAGCAGCAGCGCACGGCCATCGCCCGGGCACTCGTGCACGACCCGCGGCTGATCATCGCCGACGAACCCACCGGCAACCTCGACCCGCTCATCAGCTGGGAGATCCTGCAGCTGCTGCTGCGCATCAACGAGCTCGGCGTCACGGTCCTCATGGCGACGCACAACGCCGAGGTGGTCACGTCCCTCCGGCGCCGCGTCGTCGCCCTCGAGGAGGGTCGGATCATCCGCGACGAGGTGGGTGGTGCCTACCACCGCGAGGACTAGGCGATGACGAGGACCGGGCCGTGATCTCGTTCGTCATCTTCAGCATCAAGCGCGCCTGGCAGGGCTTCTGGCGCAACGCGGTCATGAGCATCGCGGCCACCGCCACCATGGTCCTGATGCTCCTGCTCCTCGCCGGATTCTGGATCATCCAGACCGGCTTGCTGGCCGGCCTCCAGTTCACCGAGCAGAAGGTCGAGGTCGTGGCCGACCTGCAGGACAACGTCATCGACAGCCAGATCACCGACCTCCAGGACCGGGTGCAGGCGCTCCCGGAGGTCGCGACGGTCACGTTCGTCAGCCGCGATCAGGCCCTGGAGAACTTCCGCGAGCGGCTCAAGGAGCAGGGCCAGGAGGACCTCACCCGCTACCTCGACACGAACCCGCTCCACGCCTCGCTCGACGTGAAGCTCAAAGATCCGCACGTGTTCGGCGACGTCGTCTCGATGCTCCGGAATGAATCGATCGTGGCCTCCGTCAAGGAGCAGCAGAAGCTCGTCGACCAGGTCCTGACGGTGACCAACATCCTGCGCACGGCCGGGACGGTCGTGCTCCTCATCGTCGGGGTCATCGCGCTGTTCATCATCGTGAACACGATCCGCCTCGCCGTCGTCGCCCGTGCCGAGGAGATCGAGATCATGCGCCTCGTCGGCGCCTCGGACGCCTTCATCCGATGGCCCTTCGTTTTCGAAGGGGCTTTTGTGGGGCTCGCCGGTTCGCTCATCACGCTCGGCATCCTGGCCGCGATCGCCGATCCGGTCAGTGGCTTCATGGTCGACTTCTTCCGCGTGCTGCCGCTCCAGTTCGGCTCGCTCTCGCGCGACCTCATCGTCCTGATCCTCGGGTCGGGGGTCGGACTGGGCGTGCTCGGGTCGTGGGTGTCGGTACGCACGTACCTGATCCGCTGACCTCGATGCTCCCTGAGGACCCGGGCCCGGCCGCCGGGGACGCGCCATCCGTCCCTGCGCCGCTCGCGGACGCGCCGCCCGCGGTCGCGGACGCGCCGCCCACCCCGGCGGCGAACGCACCATCGATCCCGACGTCCGCCGCCCGGCGACAGCGCCGCCTCCCGGTCCTGCCGCTCGCGATCTCGGTCGTGGCGATCCTGACCGGCGGCGCCCTGTTCATGTCGGGGTACTCGCTCGGCCTGCACGCGGGCGAGCAACCCGGGACGCCCGTCAGCGACGAACAGGCCTTCGCGCCGTTCTGGGATACCTACCACACGATCACCGACCGATATGCCGGCGGCCCGGTCGACCAGACGACGCTCATCCAGGGCGCGATCCGGGGGATGATCGGGGCGCTCGGCGACCCGTTCTCTGCGTACCTCACCTCGGACGAATACCGCCAGAGCCTGCAGGGCCTGAGCGGCCAGTTCGAGGGCATCGGGGCGTCGATCGCCTCGCAGGCGCCCGATGGCACGCAGGGCTGCACCCCGCTCGGTCCGGCGTGCCACCTCGTCGTCGATCGCGCCGCTCGCCGGTTCGCCGGCCGAGAGCGCCGGGCTCAAGGCGGGCGACCTCGTCCTCGCGACCGACGGGACCCCGCTCGATGGG
Organism: uncultured Chloroflexia bacterium; assembly: GCA_963817245.1. Classification (GTDB taxonomy): domain Bacteria; phylum Chloroflexota; class Limnocylindria; order Limnocylindrales; family CSP1-4; genus SPCO01. The sequence continues at coordinate 397,400 of CAWFNQ010000002.1, read as the reverse complement.
CTGACCGTCGACGACGCCCGGAGCAGGATCCGCGGCCCGAAGGATTCGGTCGTCACGCTCACCGTCAAGCGCGGCGACGCCGCCCCGTTCGACCTCGCCATCACGCGCGACCTCGTCCAGGAGCAGGAGGTCATCAGCCAGGATCTCGCCGGCGGGACGGTCGGCTACATCAAGCTGACGGGGTTCAGCGACGCCGGAGCGGCCGAGTTCAGCAAGGCGCTCCAGCAGCACCTCGATGCCGGCCGGACGTCGATCGTGCTCGACCTGCGTGGCGACCCGGGCGGCTTCGTCACGGCCGCGCGGTCGGTGGCCAGTCAGTTCATCGCGTCCGGACCGATCTTCTACGAGGTCGACTCGAAGGGGAAGCAGGTGGCGACCGACGCCATCTCGGGCGGGATCGCGACCGATCCGGCGATCAAGGTCGTCGTCCTCGTCGACGGCGGCAGCGCCTCGGCGAGCGAGATCGTCGCCGGCGCGCTCCAGGACACCGGCCGGGCGACGCTCGTCGGGCAGCAGTCGTTCGGCAAGGGCACCGTCCAGGAGTGGCAGGAGCTCTCCGGCGAGGGTGGCGCGTTCAAGCTGACCGTCGCGCGCTGGCTGACCCCGAAGGGCCGCTGGATCCACGGCACGGGGCTCACGCCCGACGACGTCGTGCCGGTCCCCGACCCGGCGCCGACCAACGACGACCCCACCCTCGACAAGGCGCTCGAGGTCCTCGGCAAGACCGGGCTGGCGCACCTGCCCGACGCGGCCTGAGTCGGGGATGGCCCTCCATCGTCACCCTTGCGTCGCTGGACGTTGTCTTGTACGGTTCCCGGGAACGAAAGGAGGTGATGTGCAGTGATAGACAAAAGTAGCTGCACCACCTCGCAGGAGATGGCCGTCTAGTCGGACACCCTGTGGGTGGGAGAGCTTTCGGACGCCGGCCCGCATCGGGCCGGCGTTCGTGCGCCCGGAGCCGGTGACCGCGTGGCCCGCCCGGTCGCCACCGCCCCTAGACTCCACCCCACGTCCGAAGGAGCCATCCCATGCGCGACGAGCACACCGTCGCCCTCAACCGAAGAGCGCGCCACGACTTCACGATCGACGAGACGTTCGAAGCCGGCCTCGTGCTGACCGGGACCGAGATCAAGTCGATCCGGGCCGGCAAGGTGAACCTCTCGGACGCGTACGCCCGGGTCGAGCGCGGCGAGGCCTGGCTCATCGGCGCGCACATCGCACCGTTCGAGCAGGGCAACCGCTACAACCACGAGCCCAAGCGCGAACGCAAGCTCCTGCTCCATCGCTCGGAGATCGACGAGCTCCTCGGGCGGACGAAGGCCAAGGGCCAGACCGTGGTCCCGCTGCGGCTCTACATCGACGGCAAGGGGCGGGCCAAGATCGAGCTGGGGCTCGCCCGCGGCAAGCAGCTCCACGACCGTCGCCGGGACATCGCCGACCGCGACGCCCGACGCGACATCGCGCGCGAGCTCGCGGACGCCCAGCGCGGGCGCTGAACCGGTGACGTCGAACCTCCCCGAGCGGCTGGCCATCGGCCCCGTCATCGAGGCGGTCGATGCGCACGCGGCCGGCGAGCCTGGCCGGGTCATCGTCGGCGGGCGTCACGGATGTCCCGGGCGCGACGATGTTCGACAAGATGACCTGGCTCCGGGCCAACCGCGACGACCTGCGGCTGCGGATGCTGCGCGAGCCGCGCGGGTATCCCGCCGCCAACTGCAACCTGATCCTGCCCTCGAGCCATCCCGAGGCCGACGCCGGGTACGTGATCATGGAGCAGGTCGAGTACCCGGGGATGTCCGGAACGAACACGATGTGCGTCGTCACGGTCCTGCTCGAAACGGGGATGCTCCCGATGACGGAGCCGGTCACCGAGCTCACCCTCGAGGCTCCGGCTGGGCTCATCCGGGTCACCGCCGAATGCCGCGACGGCAAGGTCCGCAGCGTGACGTTCCGGAACGTGCCCGCGTTCGCGACCCACATCGGCGCGCCGGTCGAGGTGCCTCATCTCGGGACGGTGACGGTCGATGTCGCCTACGGCGGCATGTTCTACGTCATCGCCGACGCCGAGCCGTTCGGGCTCCGGCTCACCCCCGACGAGGGCGCCGACATCGTCCGGATCACCGAGATGATCAAGGCCGCGGCCAACGAGCAGCTCCCGGTCGTCCACCCGGAGCAGCCGGGCTTCGCGGGCATCACGATCGGGCAGCTGTCGGGGCCGCCGCACGACCCGGCGAACAGCCGGCGCAACGTCGTCACCGTCTCGACCGGCGTCCTCGACTGGGAGCGGCCGGCGACGTGGACCGGCGCCATCGACCGGTCCCCGTGCGGCACCGGCACCTCAGCGAAGATGGCCACGCTCTACGCGAAGGGCGAGCTGGCCATCGGCGAGCCGTTCCGCCACGAGGGCATCCTCGGCACGGTCTTCACCGGCCAGCTGGTCGAGGCGACGACGATCGGGACGTACCGGGCCGCCGTCCCGACGATCAGCGGCCAGGCCTGGATCACCGGCGTCGCCCGCTACGTCGTCGACCCGACCGACCCCTTCCCCGACGGCTTCACCATCGGCGACATCTGGGCCTGAGCGCGTTCAGCGCAGCCAGTAGCGGCGGTGGAGCGGGAGCTCGTCGACCGGCTCGACCTCGAGCGCCCGGTCGGCGAGCGTGACCCGGCCGTCCGAGGGGTCGATCTCGATCGGGGCGGTCGACGCGGTTCCGGGCGAGGTCCGATCGGGTCAGGCCGCGGGTCCGACGCACGGCCTCGACCATCCGGCCGGTCGCGCGAAGGCGCGTCGTGAGCTCTCGATCGGCGGCGCCCCTGCGCCGAGACGAACGTGATCGACAGGCTGGCGGCGGCCCGGCCGGCGCCGCCCCAGTCGGGCCGGTAGCGCGTCGGCTCGGCGCGCTCGACCGTCGCGTTCCCCTCGCCGAGCGGTGCCCAGGCCGAGTAGCCGCCCTTGAGGATGAGCTCCGGCTTGACGCCGAAATACGCGGGATGCCACAGGACGATGTCGGCGAGGCGGCCGGGCGCCAGCGACCCGACATGGTCCGCGAGGCCGTGCGTGATCGCCGGCTCGATGGTGACCTTCGCGAGGTAGCGCAGCACCCGCGCGTTCGAGTCGAACGCGTCGTCCCCATCGTCGGGCAGGCCTGGGTGGCCGGCCCCGGCCGGCGTCCCGCGCCAGGCCCGCATCACGTGCGCGAGCTGGAACGTCCGGCGGACCGTCTCCATCATCCGGCCCATCCCCTGCGAATCGGAGTTCACGATCGCGATGGCGCCGAGCTCGTGGAGCGGGCCCTCGGCGGCCATCGTCGCCGGGTGGATCCGCTCGCGGACGAGCGCCACGTCCTCGGCCACACCGAACGACTGGCCGTGGTTGAGGACGATCATCGGGACGGCCTCGGCTGCCGCGTTGACGCCCCAGCGGGATCGTCGGCGTGGTCGACGAGCAGACGATGTTCGGCTCGCGGACGAGCCCGAGCAGGTCGGGCACGTGGCCGCCGCCGCTCCCCTCGACGTGGTAGGCGTGGACCGTCCGGCCGGCGATGGCGGCGATCGTGTCCTCGAGCTCGGCCGACTCGTGGAGGCCGTCCGTGTGCAGGGCGACCGCGACGTCGTGCGCGTCGGCGAAGCGCAGGACGTGGTCCACGAGCTCGGGGTAGGCGCCGTAGTCCTCGTGGATCTTGAAGCCGCAGGCGCCGGCATCGAGCAGCGCCTCGAGCGAGCCGTCGTCCTCGGCCCGGGCGCCGGCCTGGAGCCCGACGTTGACCGGCCAGCCGGCCAGGCCATCGAGCGTGCGCGCCATCGCGTACGGCGGCTCCTCGAAGCCGGCCGTGATGAGCGTCGTCACGCCGCCGGACAGCGCCGCCGGCACGAGCTCGGGACTGATCGCGTGGACGTGGCTGTCGATGGCCCCGGGCGTGGCGATGAGGCCGTAGGCCATGACCGGCTGGGTGTGCGGCCCGATCGGCAGCTCGATGTCGTCGGTGATCGCCGGGTTGCCGGCCCGCCCGACGCCGACGATCCGGCCGTCCTTGATCCCGATGTCGGCCTTGACGACGCCGACGAGCGGGTCGATGACGAGCGCCCCCGCGACGACGACGTCGAGCTCCGACGGACCGGGCCGGCCCTGCGTCGCGCGCGGTCGCATCGTCTTCGCGTAGCCCCAGATCGGCTCGTCGCCGGCAGCCTGGCGGTCCTCCTCGACGCGGACCCAGAGATCGGTGTCGCCGAGGCGCACGCGGTCGCCGACCGTCGGCCCATAGCGGGCGAGATGTTCCTCCGGGGAGAGGCGGCTCACCGTCCCGCCTCGCCGTGGAACGGTGACGAGTCGCACGGTCCGGGTCTCGCCCGGCGCCCAGCGTTCGTTCGAGCCGGCGGGGAGGTCGAGGTGGTGGCCCGACGGCGGCCGCACGATCGAACTCGAGCCGGCGATTCACCCGGTCGAACGGGTAGTGGCTCGACACGCGCACCACCCGGGTCGAGCCGTTGCGGACGATGAGCTCGATGGCGGCCCCGCCTGCCGGTTGCGAGCCGGATCGCGCCGCGGGCGAGGGCGCCGCGGCACCTGAAGCCGCCTGCCGGACCGCACCGGGGCCGTCGACCTCGACACCAAGGGGGCCGACAGCACCACGAGCCGGACCCCGTCGTCCATGGCGACCTCGAGGCGCACCTCGTCGACCAGGGCGGCGACCCCGGGGAGCACCTCGTCGCGAGTCACGGCATCCCGCCCGGCCGCCTCGACCGCCGCATAGGACGCCCCGGCCCGCGCCGCCTCGAGCATGGCGTCGCAGATGAGGGCCACCGCCTCGGGCGCGCTCAGCGCGATCCCGGCCGCCCGATGGCGCCGCGCCAGCTCGGCGGCGGTGAAGATCAGGAGGCGCTCCTCCTCCCAGGGCGTCAGTCGCATCCGGGCCATCGTACCGAGGCGGACACCCGGGGATGGACCCAGTGAGTGGGGACGGCGGCCCGGGCGCGCCCCGCCGCCGGCCCGGCGCCGGCTACTTGGCGAAGAGCCGGCGAGCACCCGAGGCCAGGCCGCGTTCGAGTCGGGCCGGAGTCGTCGCGACCGGACGCGCGGGCTGGAGCGTCGGCAACGCGGCCGGGACGCCGGCCTCGGTGGTCGGCTGGGCGGCCGGCGCCGGGACCGGCTCGGTCGTGTCGGCTCGGACGTAGAGCGCGACCCCGATCGCGGTCGAGACCGCGCACAGGAGCAGGCCCGTGGTCACGTCGACGATGCCCACCTGGAGCAGCGCGCTCATGAGGAACGCGGCCACGATCCCGCGGGCGCCGGTGATCGCGTTCCAGCCGGCCATCGCCGCCGATCGCGAGGCCAGGGGCGTGTGCTCGCTGACGACCGCGGCGATCCCGACGTCGATCGACGAGCTCGCGGCGCCGATCGCCACCGAGGCGACCCACAGGACGGCGACGGCGGGCGCGACCGCGTAGGCGATGAGCCCGGCCAGCCCGAGCGAGGTCCCGATGCGCATCGCCGCGAGCGGGCCGAACCGGTCGCTGACGACGCCCCACGCCATGAACGAGACCGTGGTCGAGGCCGCGGTCAGGATCCCGATGATGCCGACATCGGCGAGCGACAGGTCGAGCCGGTCGACGTAGACGATGGCGAAGAGCGGGGCCGCGGCGATGAAGCCGCCGCCGTAGAAGCCCTGCGCGAGCGCGACCCGCGCGAGGACCGGTCGTTCGCGAAGGGCCCGGATGGAGTCGCGTGCCGAGAAGACCGGCGGATGGGCCGCGGCCTGCGCGTGGAACCCGGCATAGGCGATCGCACAGATGGCCCCGACCGCGCCGGCCAGGGCGACCGCGGTCGGGCCACCCAGTCGGTCGGCGATGATCCCGCCCGCGAACGCGGCGAGCGCACCGGCCGCGGCGCGTCCCGTCCCGATGGTGCCGACGATGCGGCCGCGCAGTCGCGCCGGGTACATGGCGCCCCACAGGCGGAGGTGGAACGGGCCGCCGAACGAGATGCTCAGCCACGAGACGACCGACACGAGGATCATCACGGGCGGCACCGGCAGGACGAACAGCAGGACCAGCGAGGCCGCGCCGACGCCCCGGATGAGGGCCAGCTGCCGCGGCGAACGCGGCCCGAACCGGCCGGCGAAGGCGCCCAGCAGGTTGGCGATGAACGGCGCCGCGGCGAGGGCGGCGAGGCCCATCGGTTCGAGGCCGCCGCGCCGGGCGATGGTCGGGAGCAACGAGGTCACGAGCGCCATGCTCACCCCGACGCCCACGGCCGCGACCAGGTCGAGGCCGAGGTTGCGCGCGACGACGCGCTGCGCCCGCGAAGGGTGGATCGACGTCCCGAACACCGTGTACCTCGTACCAGCCCGCGGCCTGCGAGGTGAGCTGTCGGGCTCGGCGTGGGTGTCGCCGTCGCGATGGTCGCGATTCGCCCCTGGGTGTTCGGGTCCCCCGTCCTCCGTGAGGAGGTTCGGCCGAGGCCAACGATACCAGCGATGCCTCGTCCGGGCCGATAGCCCGTTCGTCCTAGCCGGCCGCGGTGGTCGCTCCCGCCTCTCCGGCCGAGCAGCCGGCGCACACGCCGGTGATCGTGATGTGGGACGGGTCGACGCGGAACGATCGGCCGGTCTCGAGCATGCCGGCGATCGCCGCGGATTCCGACCGCCCGATCTCCCACGAGCCGCCACACCGCCGGCAGTGGAGGTGACCGTGGGCGTCGGTCGGGAGCACGTGGTACTCCTCGCGGCCGTCGATGCCGTGGTGGTGGCTGACGTAGCCGAGGGCCTCGAGGACGTCGAGCGTCCGATAGACCGTCGATGGCGTCGTCGTCGGGTCGAGCTCGCGGCAGCGCTCGATCACCTCGGCGCCGGTCACGTGGCCGTCGGTCGTGCTCAGCACCTCGACGAGCGTTCGCCGTTGTGGGGTCCAGCGCAGCCCTTCGGCATGGAGGCGCTCGCGGACCCCATCCCACGCGCCGGCGGGGAGCCCGGTGCCGGTCGCGCCCTCGATCACCCCGCGTGGCGTGGCGGTCAGAACCCGAGCGAGGAGAGGATGTCCGGGAGCTTGCCGTCGAGCCCGAACAGGAAGAGCGATCCGACCACCAGGCTGAAGCAGCCGGCGACGCCGCCGATGGCGACGTAGACGAGCTCGCGAGTCTGGCTCGCGACGAAGCCGACCGAACTGATGACGACGATGACGAAGTTGGAGATCAGCAGCCCGATCACGAAGGCGAAGAGCATCGGCACGCCGAGTCCGGCGCTCGCGGCGCCGCCGACCGCGGCGATGAGCAGGACCTGCGTGCCCGTCTCGGCCCCGATCCCGTGGATCATGCCCACGCCGAACGCGGTCTTCGTGCCGTACGAGCTCATCTCGAGCGGCTCGATGTGCTCGTGGCCGTGGATCCGCGCCTGGAGGTGGCGCCAGGCGTAGCGGACGCCATCGAAGACCAGCATCCAGCGGCTGCGCAGCCGGAAGGACGCCGAACCCCGGGCGTAGCGGTAGACGGAGAAGAGGACCCACAACCCGAGGGCGACCAGCGTGAACCCGACGACGCGACCCATGACCGGGTCGAGCCAGTCGGGGAGGATCGCCCCGAGCCACAGGGCCGCCAGCCCGAGGGCGACGACCACCGCGCCGTGGCCGAGCGCATAGAGCGTGCCTAGGCGGATCGCCTCGACCTGGTCCGACCCGAAGCGCGTGGTCCGGGTGCTCGGCATCGTCGAGATCGGCGCGATGGTCGCGGCACCGGGACCGGCGTCGTGGGCACGCATCTCGGTCGAGCCGCCATGGTGGTGGTGGTCGCCCGCGATCGTCCGATGCTGCGCGTCATGCGCCGCTTCGGCGCTGCCGGCCGCCGCGGCCGTGCTCGTGATGTCGGTGATGGCGGCGATGTGATCCCAGTCGATGCCGTGACGCATCCCGAGCAGGAGCCCGGTCACGAGGATGCCGACGGCGGCAGGATCGAGGGACAGGGGGATCGCGAACTCCACGGGGACGGGCCTCCAGGTGACGGTTCACACGCTATCGCGTCACGACCGTTATCGCAACTACTTGCAGTTACGTAGGAGGTGCCCGTTCGGATGACCCCGCGGATCAGGTCCCTCGTCGGGGTTTGAGGAGGCGACGGAGGCGGGGCGGCACGGCCGAGACGTCGAGCCGGCGAGCCTCGTGGAAGGCGACGAAGCGGGCCACGCCCCGGGCGAGGGCCGCGGCGAACGCCTCGTCCCCGGCGAGTGCCGGGTCCTCCAGCCACAGGCCGTTGACGACGAGCGTGCCGGTCGCCCGGTCGAGCCGCGGGTCCATCCGGGCGACGAGGGCGTCACCCCACAGGACCGGCATCGTGTGCGGCCCGAAGCGCCGCTTCTCGACCGGCGTGTAGATCTCCCAGACGTACTCGAAGCCGAAGAGCGGCTTCGCTCGGCCCCGCGCGCTGACCGGGTCCAGCGGGGCGAGGAACACGACTTCCTCGGTCGAGCGTGTCTCGAGCGGCGTCCAGCTCGCCGGGATCCGGCCCGATTCGAGGTCGCGCAGCCGGTCGGCGTCCTCGCCGAGGGCCACGTACCGTCCCGCCCACCCGTCGACGGCGACCTCGACGAGCTCGCCGGCCTCGATCTTGCGCGCTCGCCAGGCGTCGAGCTCGGCGCGCGACGGCCGGCGCAGGAGCGTCCCGTACACGCCGTTGAGCTTTGAGAGGCCCTCGGCGGCGACGGTCTTCATCAAGAGGAAGTCATCGGCCTCGTCTTCGGGGCTCTCGCGGATGAGCTCGCGTGGCGCGACCGCCTCCGTGCGTGCGTAGATCCGCTCGAACCGCTCGCGGCGCGCGACCATCGCCTCGCCCTTGCGCCAGAGATAGTGGAGCGCCAGCGCGCTGTCCTTGCGCCCGCGATAGCTGTCGATCCTGGCGCGGTCGTCCGGGTCGAAGTCGCGGTTGCCCACTTCCGGCCGCTCCTGCAGCACGACGCGCATCTCGTCGATCGCGCCGGCATGGGTCGCGACGATGTCCGCCCAGCCCGGCCGCTCGATGTCGCGGCGCATGACGACCCGCCAATGCGGCAGCTCGTCCATCGGCCGCGCGGCCAGCCAGCCGCCCCAGTCGAAGAAGCGTCGCTGCTCGTAGGTCAGGCGCGCCCAGTCGTCCTGGCGGTAGTCGAGGACGCGCGCATGAAGCATCAGGTCCTGCGCCCGGGCGACCAGGACCAGCGGGTCGAGCTGCAGGTGCTCCATGGCGCGCATCGCCGCGTCGGCGCCCTCGAGGCCGCGCCAGCGCCGGCCGGGCCACAGGCCCTGGCGGCCCAGGATGTAGCGCCGGGCCGTCCGTGGCGAGATCTCGATCGGGCTCATGCTGCCAACGATACGGACCCGACGCTGTCAGGGTCCGTCCGGTTTGGCCGATCGGGGATTCGGTGATAGCATCCCGGTCCCGAACCGGTGTTCGGACCCTGTGGGGATGTGTGGTTTCGACAGGGCCTGGCTACCGGAGAGTGCGAGCCGAGGATGCTGCTCAGGCCTCGTTAATCAGGCAGCAAAACGAAGTACCTGGCAACCGCCAGTCGACTCTCGCCCTCGCCGCTTAGGCGGTAAGGTGAGCGTGGAAGCCACCTCAGCCCCGCGGGTGGTGGAAGCGTCATGCAGCGGGGCTGCGATCCGGACCAGCGTCGCGTAATCCGGAGTCAAGCCCGATCTAGGGACACGTGACTGGACCGCCCGGCAGAGTGCCGATGCCCGTCCGGGCGGTCGACGACAAACCATCGGACACGCTCGTAGTGGTCTCCGGCGAAGGGTCCTGGACGGGGAGTTCGACTCTCCCCCATCTCCACCAATCCGCCCGACGGCGCGGCGGTCGTCGGTGGTCATCCCCACGACGACGGCCGGCGTGGAGGCCACCTAGTCAGCCGGTTCGAGACGCTCGATGATCCGGAATCGCTCGAGCACGACCAGGGTGTCGTCCGTCAGGGTGAAACCGGGATCGCCGAGGCCCTCCCGGATCCGGTCGAGGTACGCATTCCAATAGGCCTCGTGGTCGACCCGGAACGCGGCAGCGTCGGCGTAGCCCTCGCCCTCGTCGATCGCGTGCTGATCGTCGACGTCTCCCAGTCGGACCGTGCGGACGCTGATGTTCTCGACGATGGCCACCGGTCGGAGATCGGAGTCGACGAGCACGTCGATCTGGCCGGTCACGGGGACCGGTTCACCGTCGAGCTCGAAGTCGACCAGGAGGCTGGCCGTCGTCGTCTTGGTCCCGGCCAGCGCCAGCGCCGTCAGCTCGTCCCGTAGCGGTCCGGGCTCGGCAAACCCCCACGTCGGGAGCGTGTTGATGTCGATCGAGGGATCCATGGGCCCGATCATAGGGCGCCCGCGTTCGAGACCCGGCGTCAGTTCGGGTATGGTGATGGCCCATCCAGCCGTCGTTCTGGCACGGACCCGCGCCAGTCCTGCGCAACACCCCCGGTCGCGGGAGGAGCCATGGACCACGAGCCCGTACTCATCTCGACCCTCGCGGTCGGCCTGGTCGCCGCCTTCATCGGCGGTTTCATCGCCCAGCGCCTGAAGCTCCCCCCGATCGTCGGCTACATCGTCGCGGGCGTCGTCATCGGGCCGTTCACGCCGGGCCTCATGGCCGATCGCGGGGTCGCCACCGAGCTCGCCGAGATCGGGATCATCCTGCTGATGTTCGGGGTGGGCATCCACTTCTCGTTCCGCGACCTCCTCGCGGTCAAGAACATCGCGGTGCCCGGCGCCGCCGGCCAGATCGCCGTGGCCACGCTCCTCGGGACGGGGCTCGGGCTGGCCTTCGGCTGGAGCCTCGGGGGCGCGCTCGTGCTCGGCCTGTCGATCTCGGTCGCCAGCACCGTCGTGTTGCTGCGCGCCCTCGTCGATCGGAAGGAGCTCGAGACGGCGCAGGGCCGGATCGCCGTCGGCTGGCTCATCGTCGAGGACCTGTTCACGGTGGTCGTCCTCGTCCTGCTCCCGACGATCGCCCCGACCCTCGGCGGCACGAGCGGGGCCGTCGACAGCAGCCTCCCGCCGGCCATCGCCGTCGCCCTCGCGCTCGGCAAGGCGGCGCTCTTCGTCGCGCTGATGGTCGTCGGGGGCGCCCGGCTCGTCCCGCGGCTGCTCGTCATCGTGGCGCGCGAGGGCTCCCGCGAGCTCTTCACGCTCGCGGTGCTGGCCATCGCCCTCGGACTCGCCTTCCTGTCGGCCGAGGTCTTCGGCGTCTCCCTGGCGCTGGGCGCGTTCCTCGCCGGCGCCATCGTCAGCGAATCGGACATGAGCCACCAGGCCGCGGCCGATGCGCTGCCGATGCGCGATGCGTTCGCGGTGCTCTTCTTCGTGTCGGTCGGGATGCTGCTCGATCCGTCGTATCTCGTGTCCCACCCGCTCGAGATCGCGGCCCTCCTCGCGCTCATCCTCGTCGCCCAGCCCATCGTCGCGTTCGCCATCGTCGCGGCGTTCGGCTATCCCATCCGCGTGGGCCTGACGGTCGCGGCCGGCCTGTCCCAGATCGGCGAGTTCTCGTTCATCCTCGGCACGGTCGGGTTGTCGCTCGCGCTCCTGCCGCCGGACGGGTTCCAGCTCATCGTCGCGAGCGCCCTGATCTCCATCACGGTCAACCCGTTCCTGTTCGGCGCGATCGGCGGCCTCGAGGCGCGCCTCCGCCGCTTCGCGCCGCTCGTCCGCCTCATGGATCGGCGGGCCGGGTCGCTGGCCATGCTCGAGCCCGTCGGCCGACGGGCCGGCCCTCCGGAACCACGCGATCCTGTGCGGCTACGGCCGGGTCGGCCAGATGATCGCGGGCGCCCTCGACCGGCGGGGGTTCACCTACGTCGTCGTCTCGACCCAGCGCCGCGAGGTGGAACGGCTGCGCGCCCGCGGCATCCAGGCGATCTACGGCGACGCCTCGAACGCCGAGATCCTCGAGCGCGCGCAGGTCGAGACGGCCCGCCTCGTGATCGTCGCGAGCGCGGACCAGCAGACGACGACGCTCATCGTGGAGCGGGCCCATGCCGCCCATCCGGAGGTGGATCTCGTCGTCCGGACGCACGACGACGACGAAGCCGCGTTCCTGCGGCGGATCAGCAGCCGGGTGCAGCCGGTCCATGGCGACCGCGAGCTCGCGGTCCAGATGGTGCGCTACTCATTGCGACGGTTCGGCGTGCCGACGACCGAGGCCGAGGCCATCGCACAGGGGTTGCGCCAGCGGGTCGGCTGATCGCCGCCGGTCCGGAGCTCCCGGCTAGCCCGCGACTCGCGGCACGATGACGACCCGCCGGTTCGGCTCCTCGCCGATCGACTGCGTGGACACGTCCGGGTGATCGCGCAACGTCAGGTGGATCCAGCGTCGCTCCAGCGCCGGCATCGGCTCGAGCTGGAGCATCTTGCCCGTCTCGACCACGCGAGACGCGGCGCGAAGCGCCAGATCCCGCAGCTGACGCTCGCGGCGACCGCGGTAGTCCTCGACGTCCACGAGCACCCGGGTCCAGGAGCCCATCTCCTTGGAGAGCATCAGGTTGACGAGGTGCTGGAGCGCCGAGAGGCGCTCGCCCTTGCGTCCGATCAGGGCGCCCAGGGCCTCGCGCTCGTCACCCTCACCGACGACGTTGAGCCGGCTCGTCTCGCCCGCGGCGACCTCGACCTTGACGTCGAACCCGAGGTGGGTCATGAGCTGTTCGAGGATCGCCTTCCCGGCGGCCAGCGCCTCGGGCGACGCCTCGGAGGCCTCGAGGTCCGCGCGCTCGGCCGACAGGGAGCCACGGGCGGCGGCCACCTCGGCCGCTTCCGACGCGGTGAGGCCACCGGCCGGCTCGCGGCGGGGCCCGCGGTCGCGGTCGTCGCGGCGGGGCGGGCGGTCATCATGCCGTGGCGGGCGGTCGTCGCGGCGGGGCGGGCGGTCGCCACCGCTCGGCGCTGCGCCGCTCGGCGCGACGCCGCTCGGCGCGGCGCTGCTGCTGCTGCTCGGCCGGCGGTCGTCGCGGCGCGGACCGCGATCCCGGTCGTCGCGGCGGGGGCCACGGTCGCGGTCGCGGTCGTCGCGCTCGCGCGGCGGAGCGGGCGGCAACGGCACGGCCGCGGCGGCCTCTCGCTTCGGGGCCACGCCACCGAGCGCGGAACGGGGCGCAGCGACGATCCGGGCAGGCTCCGCGCCCATCCCCAGGACGCCGCGGCTGCCCGGGCTCAGGATCTCGAAATCGAGGTCCTCCAGACCGGCCCCGAACTCCTCGCGGGCAAGTCGGAGGGCCTCCTCGACGGTCTTGCCTGAGAACTCCTTGTAGGCACTCATGTCAGCGTCGTCTCCCTCGTCGGCCCTGACGGCCACGCTCGCGGTGGCGGATCGTCTTGTCAGCCGTCGTCTTCTTCTCGGCGTCGGTCAGGATGGCCGAACGCTTGCCGGGCTCAGGTAGCGGTGGCAATGCCACCGGGAATCGTGGGGTGTGGCCCATGGCGAACGCCGGCGTCCACCCGAAGAGCGGGAACATCCCGCCCCAGCCCACGATCAGGTATTGCTGGACGATCCCGAAGATCGTCGCGGTGATCCAGTAGATGAACAGGCCGGCCGGCAGGAAGCCGCCGTACACGATCGAGATGAGCGGCAGCAGCAGCATGGTCTGGCGCTGGACCTTCGTGTTGGGGTCGTCGTCGCCGGACACCACCGGCAGCATCATCCGCGACTGCACGAGCTGGAGCAGCGCCGAGATGATGGCCAGGATGCTGATCCCGAAGCCGGCGATCGCGAAGATCGTCGACGGGAGGCCGACGTTGATCGTCGCGCCACCGGGCAGCGGGATGATGGTGTTGATGCACGACCCGAGGGCGGGGTCCGGTGGACCGCCGGGCGGGTTCACGCAGTCGAGCGGGACCACCTGGTGGCCGAAGACCATGACCATCGCCGTCGGGTCATAGCTGGTCAGCCCATGCGAGATGACCGAATACATGATGAAGAGCAAGGGCATCTGGAGCAGCAGCGGGAAGCAGCCGGCCAGCGGGTTGATGCCGCGCTCCTTGTAGAGCGCCTGCTGTGCCTCGCGGGTCTTCATCGCGTCGCCCTTGTAGCGACGCTGGATCTCCTTCATCTCGGGCTGGAGGAGCTGCATCCGCCGTTGCGAGACGAGCTGCTTGCGCACGAGCGGGATGACCAGGGCCCGGACGATGAGGGTCAGCATGACGATGGCCCAGCCGATGGCCGCCGGGAGCCCGATCGCGGTGAACACGTCGTAGAACGCGACCAGGATGATGAACATCGCCTGGAAGATCGGGGTGAAGATCCAGGCCAGGAAGCTCAGGGGGTCCGCCCCGGCTGGGCCGGGACGAGCGGGGTCGGGACGGGCGTCGGCGAATGCGACGCGCCCGACGCCGCGGGGCCGACGCCGGCGCATGCCGACGCGATCACGGCGACCAGCACGAGCAGGAGCAGCGGCAGCCAGCGCGAAAGACCGGGCAGCCACCGGGTCATCGACCCGTCACCGTCGTCACCTGACAGGGTCGTACCCACCCGGGTTCCATGGGTGGCAACGGGCGATGCGCTTCGCACCCATCCAACTGCCTTTCAGAAGGCCGTACTTGACGATCGCCTGCTCGGTGTAGCGCGAGCAGGTCGGCTCGAAGCGACAGCTCGGGGGCAGCCAGAAGAAGGCGATCCGGTACAGGCGGATGAGCCCGACCCCGATGACCTTATCGATGCGCTTCAAGCTGCAGGTCCTCCGAACGCGCCGCCCTTGGCCAGGAGCCGGCGCAGTGCCCCGACCAGCGTGTCATGGTCGGCTTCGACGATCGCGGGCCGGGCGATGATGAGGACGTCCCAGCCCGGCTGGAACGAGGGCGCCATCACCCTGAGCGCCTCGCGGAGTCGCCGCCTGACCCGATTGCGGACCACGGCGCCGCCGAGCTTGCGCCCGGTCGACAGTCCGAAACGGGTCGTCTCGAGGTCGGTCCGCAGGAACCGGACGGTGAAGAGCGGGTGGGACTTGGTCGTCCCCGATCCCCCGATCGCCGCGAAATCCTGCGGGCGAGAGAGCATCACGAGCCGCGGCGGGTTTGGGCCGCGCTCCGTCGTCAGGCCGTCAGCTTCTTTCGACCACGCGCGCGTCGGGCTGCCAGGACACGTCGACCCGCGGTCGTCTTCATCCGGGCGCGGAAGCCGTGCTCCTTGGCGCGATGGCGCTTCTTCGGCTGATAGGTCTGCTTCATGGGGTTGGTCCGGGATCCTCTCCATCCGGCCTCGGGGACGGTGTCGGTCGTCGACCCCTTGAGGCACGCAAACGCGCCCGGCGCCCGAAAGCGCAGAGCGCGTCGTCGTCCGGCGGATGATACGGCCGCCTCGAAAAGAGTGTCAATCGCGCGACCGCGGCGACGCATGCTTGCTGCATACGATGGATGGCCCTGGGTCGGGCCCCGGACGCACTTGCGGCGGCTCGGCGGGTCCGCCGCACGGATACTCCCCAGGGGTATTGCAGGATCGCCTTGCGACGGCCCGATGGCCGGTGCTATCCTCTCCGAGCCCATCGGCGCCGGGATGCCAACGGGAGGCCCGGGAATCCCCAGATCCGGGACCCGGGAGCGCGTATCAACCGGTCGCCGTGGCCATTCGAGGTTCGCTCGCGTGCCCCCGGTCCGTCGCTATCGATCCCTGGTCAGCGCTACCCATCCACCGTCCCCATCACCACCACAGGTCGCATCGAACGAATGGACGCGAAGCAGGTCTGGCGCGCGGCACTCGGAGAGTTGCAGGTCTCGCTCTCCCCGGCGAACTACGAAACGTGGCTGCGCGACACGCAGCTCGTGGACGTCGAGGACAACCGCTTCCGGATCTCCGTCCCGAACGGCTTCGCCAAGGACTGGCTCGAGACCCGCTACCGGTCATTGATCAGCCAGACGCTGGCGCGGATCGTCGGCTACAGCGTCCAGGTCGAGTTCGTCATCGGATCGACGCCGGAGGCGCCGGCCGAAGGCTCCGACACCGACGCCGGTCCGGCGGCGCCGACCCCGGCGGCCTCGTCAGAGCGCGGCACGGGCGCCGGCCAGCAGGTCCGGGTCGAGCCGACGCGGGTCGGCGGCGAAGGCGGCACGACCAACATCAATCCGCGCTACACGTTCTCGAACTTCATCGTCGGGTCGGCCAACCGCCTGGCCCACGCGGCCAGCCTGTCGGTGGCCGAGCGTCCGGGCCATGCCTACAACCCGCTGTTCCTGTACGGCGGCGTGGGCCTCGGCAAGACCCACCTGATGCACGCGATCGGCAACCAGGTCATCGCCAAATTCCCGCGCAAGCGCGTCGTGTACGCGACCAGCGAGAAGTTCACGAACGAGTTCATCACCTCGATCCAGCAGGGCAAGATCGACGAATTCCGCGCTCGCTACCGCCGGATCGACCTGCTCCTCATCGACGACATCCAGTTCATCGCCGACAAGGAGCGGACGCAGGAAGAGTTCTTCCACACGTTCAATGCGATCCACGAAGACGGCAAGCAGATCGTCATGTCGTCGGACCGGCCGCCCAAGGCCATCCTCACCCTCGAGGAACGGCTCCGCAGTCGATTCGAGTGGGGCCTCATCGCCGACCTGACGGCGCCCGACCTCGAGACCCGGATCGCGATCCTGCGGGCCAAGGCCGAGGAGGGCGCGCTGCCGATCACCTCGGACGTGATCGAGTTCATCGCGCGCAAGGTCGTGAGCAACATCCGCGAACTCGAGGGGGCCCTCAACCGGATCGTCGCCTACGCGAGCATGGGCGCGACCCCGATCAGCATCGAGCTGGCCCAGGCCGTCCTCTCGAACGTCCTCTACAACCCCAAGAAGCGCCAGGTGACGCCGGAACGCATCGCCAAGGCCGTCTCGGACTACTACAGCGTCCCGCTGGAAGTGCTCCAGGGCCAGAAGCGCGACAAGTCGATCGTCATGCCCCGCCAGATCGCGATGTTCCTGATGCGCGAGGAGACCGACGTCTCGCTGCTCCGCATCGGGGCCGAGCTCGGCGGCCGCGACCACTCCACGGTCCTCCACGCCTGCGACAAGATCACCCGCGAAGCCGCGGTCAACGACGAGTTGCGGCGCGAGATCGCGGCCGTCCGAGAGCTCATCTACGCCGACTGAGCGCCGTCCGGCGCGCTCGATCCGGCGGCTCCGCATCCCCGCCGAAGGGCCCGATCTCGGCCCTCGGAGCCCCGTGCGTGTGGATAACCACGCGGAATCCGTGGAAAACCCCTGCCCGTTGTGGACATCCGACCCCCGCGGCGTCGACGGCCGGGGATACATCCGGGGCATCGACATCCCGGGGCCCGGATCGTCCACGGGCGGTCCCCGGCGGCGTCCCCCGGCCGCGGCCGTCCGTCCACCATGTGTGGCCAGCCATCCACGGCCCGGCCAAGCGGGGCCACACGGGGCCGTCCACGTCCTCCACACCATGATGACGGTGATGACGGAGTGAGAAGATAGAGGGAAGATACCCACGAGTCCTCCGGCCGATGGCTCGCAGGGGCGTCGCCTCGCCCGTCGGAGAGCCCGCCGCCAGCACGCGACCCCGTCCAGTACGAGATGGAGTGAACCTTCCGTGAGACTTTCGGTCATGCAGGAGAACCTGGCACGCGGCCTCTCGGTGGTCAGCCGGGCCGTGTCGAGCCGGAGCACGCTGCCGGTCCTGGCCAACGTCCTGCTCAAGACCGAGGATGCCGGGCTGAAGCTGACCGCGACGAACCTCGAGATCGGGATCACCTACTGGGTCCCCGGCAAGATCGAGACCGATGGCGCCACGACGGTCCCGGCCAAGCTCCTGACCGACCTGGTGAACTCCCTGCCGGCCGGCGACAAGATCGACCTGGAGCTCGGGCCCGGCGAGTCGCTCCACCTCAAGAGCGGCCGGTTCGAGACCCACATCAAGGGCATCGATGCCGAGGAGTTCCCGGCGATCCAGACGGCCGGCGACCGCCCGACGACGCGGGTCGCCCAGAACGTGCTGCGACGCGCCCTGACCGAGACCGCGTTCGCGGCCGCCAGCGACGAGGCGCGGCCCATCCTGACCGGCGTCCTTGCCCGGTTCGAGGGCGACCAGCTGACGCTCGCGGCGGCCGACAACTACCGCATCGCGGTGAAGACGATCCCGATCCTGGACGCCGTCCCGGAGACGAGCGTGGTCATCCCGGCCCGGGCGCTCAACGAGCTCATCCGGGTCCTCGCCGATGTCGACGACCCGGTCGACATCGTCCTGGCCGGGGGCCGCAACCAGGTCCTCTTCCACCTCGACGGGATCGACCTCGTCAGCCGTCTCATCGACGGCCAGTTCCCGAACTACCAGCAAGTGGTGCCCAAGGATCACGCGACGCGCGCCGTGCTCGATCGCGAGGAGCTGCTCAGGGCGGTCCGCCCGGCCGCGCTCATCGCCCACGAGTCGGCGAACATCGTCAAGCTGCAGATCTCGGCCGACGGTGAATCCGGGATCACGGTCAGTGCCAATGCGGAGGTCGGGGATCACGTGGGCCAGGTCGAGGCCGCGGTCGAAGGTGACGGCACGACCATCGCGTTCAACGCCCGCTACCTGGCCGACGTCCTCACGAACGTCGACGCGGACCAGTTCGCGCTCGAGCTCAACGGGCCACTCTCGCCCGGCGTGTTCAAGCCGATCGGCGACGATCGCTACGTCCACGTCGTGATGCCCGTCCGGACGACGTCCTAGGCACGGACCGGAGGCCGGCCCGGCCGCGCCGGACCGCGGAGACCCTGCTCGACTCCATCAGCCTGCTCGACCTTCGGGGGTATCCGACCCTCGAGGTGCGGTTCGGACCCGGTCCCCACCTCGTCTGGGGCCCGAACGCCGCCGGCAAGACGAGCCTGCTCGAGGCCATCGTCCTGCTTGCCTGGGGACGGTCCCATCGGACATCCGCCGATGGCGAGCTCATCCGCTGGGGCACGGACCTGGCCCGGATCGAGGGGCACGTCGGCGCCGATACGATCGAGGTCGCCGTCGCACGGTCCGGGGTGGCTGGTTCGAGCGGGCGGAAGCGGATCCGCGTGAACGGCCTGGGCCGGCGCGCGAGCGCCCTCGACGGCCCGCTCCGGGTCGTGGTCTTCGCCCCCGAGGAGATGCTGCTCATCGTCGGGTCGCCTGGGCTCCGCCGCGCGTCGCTCGACCAGCTGGCGGCGGCGGTCTCGCCCGGGTACGCGACCACGCTCGCGACATACGGACGCACCCTGCAGCAGCGCAACGGCCTGCTCCGCGCGATCCGCGAAGAGGGCGCGGACCGCAGCGAGCTGCGGTTCTGGGACGAGAGCTTCCTCGACGCCGGCGGGCGGATCGTGGCCGACCGGCTGGCCCTCCTCGAGCGGCTCGCCGCGCCACTGGCCCGGGCCCACGCGGAGATCGCCCCGGACGAGGCCGCGGCGGCCGCCCTGACGCTCCAGTACGCGACGAACGCGCCGGCACTCCCCGGGGAGTCGCCACGCGACGCCTTGGCGCGCCGCCTCGCCGAGACCGCCGAGAAGGAGGTCTGGAACGGGGCGACGCTCGTCGGGCCGCACCGCGACGACCTCGTGTTCGGCCTCGCCGGCCGGGATCTCGCCGGCTTCGCGTCGCGCGGACAGCAGCGGACCGCGATCCTCGCCGCCAAGCTGGCCGAGCTCGACCTCCTGACCGAGCACGACGGCCGGCCCCCGCTCCTGCTGCTCGATGACGTCTTCTCCGAGCTCGATCCGGAACGGCGGGCCCACCTCGTGCGCCGGATCGCGTCCCTGCCCCAGACCTTCGTGACCACCACGACGCTCGACGACCTCGACCCCGAGCTGCGGGCGATCGGCACGACCTGGGAGGTCCGCGTCGAGGGCGGTGGTGCCCGGCTCGTCGCGGGCGAGGCAACAGAGGCCGGGACCGCGATGGGGACCGGCGTCCCGGCCGGGAGCCCGTGAGCCGGCGCCGTCACCCGTGAGCAAGCGACGCCACCCGATGGTCCGCATCGGTGACCTGATGCCCGAAGCGGCCCGTGCGCTCGGCCTCGAGGACGAGCTCCGCCTGTCGAAGGCGATGGCCACGTTCGAGGCCGTCGTCGCCGAGCGCGTGCCCGCCGCCGCGGGCGCCTGCCGCGTCGTGCGGCTCGATGGTTTCGTGGTCGACGTCGAAGCCGACGCCCCGATCGTGGCCCAGGAGCTGCGGATGCGCGCATCGGAGCTGCTGATGGCCTTCGCGGCCACGCCGGGTGGCGCCGGGATCCGCGACATGCGGGTCCACGTCCGGCGCGGGGGTCCCCGCGTATAATCCGCGGCACCTGCCAGCCCTCGGGGCGTCGACCCCGACCCGAACCGGGACCGCCCGCCGCACGAACCCTCCATCCGTCCGGGTGATGGGGGATCCGCCGACCACGAGAGGCCCGCATGGCCGTCAGACTCCAGATGAAACTCGGCGTCGTCGCCGAAACTGACCGGCTCCCCGACTCGCCCGACACGCTCGTCGTCGTCGAGCCGAACGTGGGCTCGGTCGCCCGTTCCAAGGGCCTGCTGTACCTCCTCGTGACGTCGCGGATCAGCTCGCGTCACGCGCTGGAGGCCACGCGCCTTGCCGCCGAGACCATCCGGAACGAGTACTACTACGACGAGTCGGCCGGGATCCGGGTCTGCATCCAGAAGGCCGTCGGGACCGCCAACAAGCGGCTCGCCCACCAGGCCGACCGGCTCGGGCTCAAGTCCACCGACGAGAACGGGCCGATCGGCGTGGCCCTCGCGGTGGTCCGCGGGAACGAGATGTACGTGGCGACGGTCGGGCCGGCCGAGGCCTACCTCATCCGCCAGGCACGCCTGTCGACGCTGCCCGACCCGCACCGCGAGCGCGGCCTGCCCTCCGGGGACCTGGAGCCGGACGTCTGGCGCGGCGAGGTCTCGGTCGGGGACTCGCTCGTCCTCATCTCCCCGAACGTGATGGCCAAGCTGGGCGCCGACGAGCTCAAGGACGCGATGCTCACGCTCCATCCGCAGTCGGCCATGGAGCACCTCCACCATCGGTTCGTGGCCGACGGCGGGGCCGGCAGCGACGGGGCGATCGCCTTCGAGGCGGCCGAGGTCTCCGCGACCGCCCGCGGCCGGGCCCCCGTGCCCGTCCGGCCCGCCGAGCCGCTGGCCGGGGCGCCCGATCGCTCGCCGATCCCGCTCGCCGACAACGTGGCCGCCGCCGGGACCGCGGTGACCGCCGCCGCCGGCAACGCCAAGGTGGCCGCCGGCGGATTCATGGGCCGGGTCGGCCGCGGCTTCCAGGACCTCCTGCCGCGGCGCAAGCCGGCTTACCGGCGCGTGACCCCGCTCTCATCCCGTCGCGAGACGCAGCGCCGCGCCGCGCTGGCCTTGTTCGCGCTCGTCGATCGTCGTCGGCGGCCTCGGCCTCGCGGTCTACGCCTTCGGCGGCCAGGGCAAGCAGGAGGCCATCAGCTCGGTCAACGCCGGCCAGAAGGCGCTCGACACCGCCAAGGCCGACCTCGCCCAGGTCAAGGGACCCGGCGTCGATCTCGTCGTCGACGACTCGAAGAAGGCCAAGGAGCTCCTCACCGACGCCTACCAGCAGCTGCAGGCCGCTCGCGCGGCGAAGGTCAGCGAGGCCGCGATCGCGCCGCTGGAGCAGCAGGCCATGGACGGGCTGGACCGGCTGTACGGGGTCGTCCCCGTCGCCTCGAACACCCTCTTCACGTTCAATCCAGCCGCGGGCGCCGACCCGATCGACCTGAGTGCCCTGGTCAAGGGTCCCGACGGCGCGCCGTATGTCATCGACGCGTCGACCAAGACCGTGTACCGGATCGATCTCAAGTCGAAGAAGGCCACGGTCGTCGCCCGCTCCGGCCAGAAGGCCGGTGGCACGACGGTGGCCACGCCGCGCTTCCTCGCCGTCGGCGGCCCCGACCTGCTCGTCCTCGATTCGAAGAACGTGCTCTGGCGATGGCGCCCCTCCAACTCGACCGGCAAGGGCACGCTCACCAAGGTGAAGGTGAACGGCTCGGCGTCCTGGGGCGACGACGTCTCCGGCATCGGGACGTACCTGAAGGACGCGACGCGCGGCCTCTACAACCTGTACGTGATCGACCCGTCCGAGCAGCAGATCCGGGCGTACTCCCCGGCCTTCGACGGCAGCGGGTTCCCAGCCGCATCGAGCGGCTGGCTCGCCACCGGGCGGCCCGTGGACGGGATGAGCTCCCTGTACATCGACGGCGACCTGTTCGCGACCGAGGACGGCAACCTCGAGCGATTCACCTCGGGCAAGGACGATGGCTGGAGCCCGGACAAGCCGGGCGACGAGCTGATGCGGCCGGGCACGAAGTACACGATCGTGGCGGGCGACACGGACCGGCGGACCGGGGTGGTCTACGTCTACGACGGCCCGAACTCGCGCATCATCGCGATCGACAAGGCCAACGGCGACTACAAGGGCCAGTACCGGCTGGCGGGTGACCAGCCCGGCTGGGAGGACCTGCGCGGCATGGCCATCACGGCCGGGATCGACCAGACGCCCGACAGCCTGACCTGGATCTCCAAGGACGGCGTGCACCAGGCGACGCTGGTCGCCGTCGATGCGGCCGCGTCCTCGCCCTCGCCGTCCGCCGCGGCGTCCGCCACGCCGAAACCGAAGCCCACCAAGACGCCGAAACCGACGAAGAAGCCGTAGCCCGAGGGTCGGATGATCCCGCTGCGCGACGCCAATCCGACCCGCCGCGCGCCCGTGGTCACGATCGGCATCCTGATCGCGTGCTTCGCGGGCTGGGCCTGGGAGCTCGGCCTGCTCGCGAGCGGTGGCGAGACCGCGCTCAACGACTTCATCGCGAAATGGGGCGTCGTCCCGAGCGAGCTCACCGCGGCGTGGGGCGCCGGCCGGTTCCTCTCCGTCGAGACGCTGACCCTCGTGACCAGCCAGTTCCTGCACGGCGGCTGGCTGCACCTGCTCGGCAACATGCTCTACCTGTGGATCTTCGCGAATAACGTCGAGGACCGGCTCGGCCGGGGCGTGTTCCTCGTCTTCTACCTCGCGGGCGGGGTGGCGGCGGCCCTGGCCCAGGTCGTCGTCGATCCCACGTCGGACATCCCCACGATCGGCGCGTCCGGGGCGATCGCCGCGACACTCGGCGCCTACTTCGTGTTCTTCCCGCGAGCCCGCATCACGACGCTCGTGTTCCTCGGCTTCTTCTACCAGCTCATCGACGTGCCGGCGGTGCTGGTCCTCGGCTTCTGGTTCGTGCTCCAGCTGATCGACGGGCTGTCGTCGCTCGGGATGGTCGAGAGCAACACCGGTGGCGTCGCGTTCTTCGCCCACATCGGCGGATTCCTCGCCGGGGCCCTCGCTGCGAGGCTGCTCGGCCGGGTCATCGGCGCGGGCCGGCCGCCGGCCCCCGCCCCCGTGGGATAATCGGCCCATGGCGGACGACGAACTGGTCGAGATGGTCGTCGAAAGCGTGCGCGTCCACATGCTGTCGAGCCGGCACGTGGTCATCCTCAAGGAGACCGAACGCGACCGTTACCTGCCGATCTGGATCGGTCCCTGGGAGGCGAGCGCGATCGCCATGAAGCTGCAGGGCCTCACCCCGGAACGCCCGCTCACCCACGACCTGTTCGCGACGACACTCGAGGAGCTCGGCGTGCGCGTCGACCGTGTCGTGATCAGCGACCTCGCCGACGAGACGTTCCACGCGAGGCTGATCCTCGAGGGTCCGGGCAAGCACGTGGAGGTGGACGCCCGGCCGTCGGATGCGCTCGCCCTGGCGGTCCGGACCGGTGTGCGGATCTTCGCCGCGGACTCCGTCCTCGACCAGGCGGGCCTCGGGGCCGACGGTGGCCTCGACGACGACGAGGAGGGCGGAGCGGCGTCGCTCCTCGAGACGACCGGCGAGCAGGTCGTGGACCCGCGCCTCGATATGTTCCGCGACTTCGTGAACTCGCTCGACGTCGATCCCGACGCGGAGTCGCGCGGGAGCTAGGGCGCCCGGGCGTCAGTCGGTCACGATCGGCCGGCCTCGGCGCAATGCCCGGTCGCGGTGGGCCCACAGGTGCAGGCGCAGCCGCCAGAAGTCGCGCACCGCGCGGACGATCACCTGGGGCTTGGCACCGGTGGGCGAGCCGGCCGTGCGCGGGTAGTGCGGCACCCCCACCTCGACGACCGTGTGGCCGGCGGCCCGTAGCTTGATGAGGAGCTCGGCGGAGAAGAACGCCCCGTCCGACTCGACGCGAAGGCCGGTGAGGGCCTCGCGGCGGATGAGCTTGCAGGCGCAGTCGACGTCGGTGACCCGGAGTCCGAAGAAGATCCGGTTCGCCAGCCGGTAGGCACGGGCGTACGCGGTGCGGATGAACGGGTCCGCCCGCTTGATGCGGTACCCGGCGACCACGTCCGGGTCGTCCCCGGCCGAGAGCCGCGCGGTCAGCCGCCCGATGTCGGCGACGCGGAACTGGCGGTCGCCGTCGGTGAAGGCGACGAGCTCGTAGCGGGCGGCGCCGAAGCCGGACCGCAGCGCGGCCCCATAGCCGAGGTTGACCGGGTGATGCACCACGCGGACGACATCCGGGTGCCGGGCCGCGAGGGCATCGGCGATCGTCGGCGTGGCGTCCTTCGAGCCGTCGTCGACCGCGATGATCTCGAACGTGTCGGCCAACGCCGGCAGGGTCTCCAGCGCCTCATCGACGAGGCCCTCGAGGTTCGCTTCCTCGTTGTGGGCGGGGAAGAAGTACGAGAGCCGCGCGACGCGCTCGGGCGGCGCGAAGGACGCTCCGGCAGCGGTCGTGGCGATGGTGGCGATGGTCAAGCTCGGTTCCCCTCGGTCACGCGGCGTCCTTCGGGCCGAGGACGCGGATCAGCCAGGTCTCGCCGGCCGGCGCGATCTCCTCCACCTTGTACCGGTCGGTGATCTCCTGGATCTGCGGTTCGGTCTCGCGGAGCACGTAGACGGGCCGGTGCCCGAGATTCGCGTCGATGACGTCCTCGACCGAGCCAAGGTCCTCGTCCAGGCGCGTGCGGTCGTCGACGATGACGATATCAGGCCGCACCCCCTCGACTCGCTGGGCGTACCAGAGCGGCGTCGAGTAGCTCCACCAGCTCACGACCACGGCGTCCTGGTCGATGCGCGCCAGCGTGTCGTCCACCCACCGCGCCGCGACGACGTCGCCGCTCCTGTCCACGGCGGCGTACGTGCGCCCGATGTCGGCCAGCGTCGGCACCAGGAGCAGGACGGCGAGGACCCCGGCCAACGCCGCCGCCGGCCGGCCGCCGCGCGGCGCGGTCACCCACTCGACGATGACCGCCCCCAGGATCGCCAGCCATGTCCAGGCGATGAGGATCGGGCCGAGGTAGTAGCGGGTGATGTCGGCGTTCACGTAGGACGCGGCGAAGAAGCACGTGATCGCCAGGGCCGTCCCGCTCAGGAACGCATAGGCCGGGCGCCGCACGCAGGTCGCGATGAAGCCGAGCGGGATGAGCGGCGCCAGGATGCCGAACTGGCTGACGGTGAGGTCGACGAGGTCCCGGAACTTGCCCGCGAGGTTCCCGAACGGGTCCATCAGGCTGCCCCGGAACTGCTCGGCGAGGACGACGTAGCGGAACCCGTCGAGCGTGTCCGGCCGTCCATAGACGAGCGCCGCCGGGAACGGCCCGGCGCGCAGCGGCAGCTCGAGATACACGAGGGCGACCGTGACCGTGAGTGCCCCCAGGCACAGGACCATCAGCCGGGGTCGGCGCAGGATCGAGGGCAGGACGATGAGCACGTACAGACCCACCGGGATCGCGAGCAGGAGCGTCAGCGAGTGATTCCCCAACGAGAGCCCGAACGCGATCGAGGCGGCGACGAGCCAGCGATCGGCGTCCGGGCGACCCTCCTGGACGCGGTCCTCCCAGCCGACGAGCAGCCGCAGGATGACGGCGACGAGCGCGATGTGGAGCGCGTGCGGGTCGGCGTGCGTGCCGATCGTCCAGGCGATGGGCGTCAGGGCCAGCCCGATCCCGGCGGCGACGCCGAGCGCGACCGAGCGCGTGAGCACGCGGACGAGGTCGGTCGTGACGGCCGCGGCCACGCCCAGGCAGATCGCCGAGAGCAGATTCATGCGGAACGCCGGCTCGCCGAACGGCTGCAGCAGCACCGACGCCAGCCAGCCGAGCAGGACGTAGGTCGGGAAGCCGGTCGGGTGGGCCGTGCCGAGCAGCGGACCGACGGCCTGGAACTCCGCGGTATCCCAGAGACCGACGCCGGGCAGGAGTGCCCGCCAGCCCGCCACGAACGCGACGGCGCCGACTCCGATCGCCGCCAGCCATGGCCAGGGGTCCGTGCGGCGACCCTGTGCTACGCTCCGATCCACCTTCTACGCTCGTGCAGGAGCCGTTCCCGGTGACTGGCCCCGCTTCAGGTGGTACCGAGCGAGGCACGGGAGCGCCGCCTCGGGAGACCGGGACGCGGGAAGCCGTCGGCGCGATCCTGATCGTCCTCGCACTCGGGCTCACCCTTCGCCTCATCATCGCATACCTGCTGCCCGGGTCCGGATTCAAGGTCGACCTGGGCGCCTTCCGCTTCTGGGCGAGCTACCTCGCGGCGCACGGCCCCGTGGGCTTCTACGACCAGACCTTCCTCCATGACTACCTGCCCGGGTACATGTACGTGCTCTGGCTGGTGGGGATGGTCGGGTCGGTGCTGGGCGGCGTCGGCGACCTCATCAAGATCCCGCCGATCCTGGCCGACCTCGCGATCGGCTACCTCGTGTATTCGATGGTCCTCGAGCTCGGGGCCCGCCGGAGCCTCGCCCTCGGCGCCGCGCTGCTCGCCGTCCTCAATCCGATCAGCTGGTTCGACAGCGTCGTGTGGGGCCAGGCCGACGCGTTCGGCGTCGTCTTCATGCTCCTCGGGTTGCGCGAGCTGTGGCGCGACCGGCCGGAGCGCGCCGCGATCTACACCGTGGTCGCCGCGATCATCAAGCCGCAGCTCGGGATCCTCGTCCCGCTCGTGGCCGTCGTCACGATCCGGCGGGCGCTCTGGCCGGCGGGCGGCGAGGGCGACCCGGAGCGGACCGGCCGGCCGATGAAGATCCTGACGACCGGTCTCGCCGGCCTCGGTACGGTGCTTGCCCTGTCGATCCCGTTCGGGCTCACGCCGCTCGGGTTCCTCAAGCAGCTCACCTCGACGACCGGCACCTACCCCTATACGACCGTCAACGCGTACAACCCATGGTCGCTGGTGCCGTCCGACCAGGGCGGATCACCGGCTTCGACCGGTGGCTGGATCTGCGATGCCGCGGCCACGTTCGTCAAGGACGACTGTGGCTGGGGGTCCGCGATGTTCGGGCCGATCCCGGCCATCGTCATCGGGGTCGCGCTGCTCGCCATCGCCTTCGCGATCGTCCTGTTCGTGGCCGCCCGTCGACCGGACCGCCTGACGCTGCTCGTCTCGCTCGTCGTGCTCGCCCTCGCGTTCTTCATCCTTCCGACCCGCGTCCACGAGCGGTACGGCTACCCGTTCTTCCCGCTCGCGGCGATCCTGGCGGCGCTGTCCGTGCGCTGGCTCGGGGCCTATCTCGTGCTCAGCGTCGCGACCTTCGCGAACATGTACGTGGTCCTGACGACCCTCTACACGGACAATCCGATGATCTCGGATTGGCTCGGGATCGGTCCCCTGATCCGCAACGAGGCCGGGATCGCGACGATCGTCCTCATCAACACGATCGGCTTCATCTGGGTGTTCCTGCAGCTGCGCTCGTCCGCGCGCTCGAAGCTGGAGTCCGAGCTCCAAACGGCCTCGTTGCCGCCGGGAGCGGACGCCGCGCCCGACGAGCCCGTGACGTGGCCGTCAGGACCGGCGTCCCGACCGGCGGCCGTGACGGCCACCGCAGTCGCGCCGGGCGACTGGGACCGACGGGGGACGCCCATCGGAGGCGCCGCATCGATGGGCCTGGCCACGGCCGCGGCTGAGGCCGCGCCGCCGGCGGTCGTCATGCCGAGCTGGACGCGGCCGGCGTCCATCACCGACATCGGCCTCGTCGCGTGGTTGCGCGAGCGCTGGAACGACGCCCCGATCCGGCCGGACCGGAGCAAGACGCTCCTGGGCGAACGGGGCGGCCGCCTCGACCGGCTCGACCTGTGGTTCCTCGTCGTGCTGATCCTCGGGTCGATGACGTTGCGGATGTTCCGTCTGGACGAGCCGTACCAGATGCACTTCGACGAGGTCTATCACGCGCGGACCGCGACCGAGTTCCTGCAGGACTGGCGCTACGGCCAGTCGCACGACATCTACGAGTGGACCCACCCGCACCTGGCGAAGTACCTCATGGCCGCCGGGATCGTGCTGTGGGGCGAGGACCACGTGGCCGCCACGAGCGAGCTCGGGGTGCCGGTCCGGGCCGCGGTGATCGAGCCGCGCAGCGAGGACGCGGCCGCCCCCGGCGAGCGGCTGCACATCGCCACCGGCTCCGAGGTGCGCACATACGATCTGCGCTCGCGTGCGCTGGTCTCGACGATCGCGGCGCCCGGCGTGAGCGCCCTGGCCCTCGATCCGTCCGGGACACGCCTCGTCGTCGGGTTCGACGACGGACGCATCGGGACGATCGACCTCGACGAGATCGGGCCCGGCGCCACCGCGGCCGGGGTGACCGCGCTCGACCTCGCCCACGTCGCGGGTCCGGTCGATCGCCTGTTCGTCACCGGCGACGGCAACACCATCATCGCCGGCCAAGGGGACCACCTCGACGTCATCGACGCCGTCGACGGCACGCTCATCGGCGGTCTGGACCTGCACGGGGTCGCCGACCTGGCGGACGGCGGCAGCGGCGACGCGCTCGAAGCGACGCTCGCCGACGTGACCGACCCGTCCGCCGAGGCGTCCACCCTGGCCGACCTGCTCGACGGCGATGCCGCCTCGTTCGAGGCGAAGCTGCGCTCGAGTGGCGACAGCGTGATCCTCGGCGGCCCGGGCACCGGCGAGACGCGGACCTCGGTCGAGACCGCGATCGCCGATGGTCGGCTGGCCGGGATCGCGATCACGCCGGCCTCGCGGGTCGCCGTCGCGACCGCGGACGGCGTCACCTTCATCGACCCGTCGAGCGCGACCGTCACGGCCACCGTCCCGCTCGAGGGTGGGGCGCACGGCCTGGCCGAGGTCACCGGCCTCGGCGACACCAAGCTCTACGCCACGTCCGGGACCGCCGCGACGCCCACATACGACGTCGTGGCCATCGCCGGCGACGCGGCGAAGGACGGTCCCTCCAAGGTCGGCGCAACGAGTCCGTTGCCCGGCCTCGGGAGCCGGGTCGTGTATGACCCGGCGAGCCAGATGGTCCACATCCTGGGTCTCGCCCCGGGCGCCTCGGCGGACGGACCGTGGACCGTGTACGTGGTCGAGCCGGTCGGGGACCCCCCCGCCAACGCGGTCTTCGCCGACGCCCGGCTCCCGGACGGCTTCGTGCCCGCAGCCTGGAGCGCGGACATCAACGCCGACTACCCGTCGGCCGACCGCCAGGACCTGCTGGTCTTCGACGCGGCGGGTTCGACCGCGTCCATCGAGCTCGGATCGCACGCGTTCGCGTGGCGGCTCCCGGGCGTCATCGCCGGCACGCTGACGCTCGTCTGCCTGTACCTGCTCGCCCGCATCCTCTTCAAGCGCCGGCTCATCGCCGGGCTCGTGGGCCTGTTCGTCCTCGTCGACGGGATGTTCTTCGTGCAGGCACGGATCGGCATGAACGACGTCTACGTAGGCCTGTTCATGATCGCGGCATACACGGTGTTCGCCGCCGTCTGGACGGGATGGTGGCGGAGCCGCTGGGCCTTCTGGGTCTCGATGCCGATCATCGGCGTCCTGCTCGGGCTCGCGCTGGCCAGCAAGTGGGTGGCGCTCTACGCGATCGCCGCCATGGGCCTGCTCATCCTCGTGCGCAGCGCACTTGGCCGGGTGACGACGATCCTCGGGCTCATCGGCGCCACGAGCGTGCTCGGCTACCTGGCGATCAGCGTCCCCGGCGGCAGCGGCCTGGGCAACCTCACGTTCCTGCTGATCATGATCGCCCTGACGCTGCTCGCGGTCGTCGTCTCGATCTTCCGCCCCGTCGCCTGGACCGACGAGGAGATGTGGTTCGCGCTCGCGGTCCCCGTCGGCCTCGGGACGCTCGTGTTCCTCGGGTCCCTCATGACCGGCCGCATCTCGAGCGAGATCACGGTGGGCTCGCTCGTCGTGACGCCGTTGCTCGTCTCGATCCTGCTGGCCCTCGGGTCACTCGTGGTGTGGGTGCTGTTCGGCATCGGCGGGCGGATCGGCTTCGGACCGCTCGCGGCGCCGCCCGGACCCGACGAGCCGGGCCGGCTCCTCGAACCGCCGGCGCCACCGGCCGAAGGCTGGCTGCGCCCCGGCTGGCTGTTCGGGGTCCCCGTGGCGTGGGCGGTCATCTGCCTGCTGGCGATCCCGCTCGCGGTGTACGTGGCCTCGTACATCCCGTGGGCGATGATCGACGATCATCGGATCATCGCGGGCTGGCCCGCCGGCCACGAGGGCCAGACGCTTCTCGACCTGACTCGCCAGATGTACGGCTACCACAACGGCCTGACATCGCCGCACCCGGCCTCCTCGCCCTGGTGGGCGTGGCCGCTCGACCTCAAGCCCGTCTGGTTCTACCAGGAGGGGTTGGCCGGGGGCACCTCGGCCGCGATCTACGACGCGGGCAACCTCGTCATCTGGTGGCTCGGCGCAGCGGCGATGGTCTTCGTGAGCGTCCAGGCGTACCGGCGGCGGAGCCTCGCGCTGGCGCTCATCGCGATCGCGTTCGCGTTCCAGTGGCTCTCCTGGGCGCGGATCGACCGGGCGGCGTTCCAGTACCACTACTACACGTCGCTGCCGTTCATCGTGCTGGCCCTGGCCTATTTCATCGCCGAGATCTGGCACGGGGCCTCCCGCTTCACGTGGCAGTTCGCGCGCCTGGCCGGCGCGGTGGCGATCGTGCTCCCGGCCGTCCTGTGGCTCTTCTCGCGGCCGCTCTGCGCCATCGTCGGGGTGGACTCGGTCAACCCGAACTCGGCCGCCTGCCCGGCGGTCATCCCGGACTTCGTGCTCACGACCCGGACGGCGGCGCTGGCCCTGGTGGCCGGCATCGGGCTGTTCTTCCTCGTGCGGACCGTCCTCGCCATCTCGGACGCGGACCCCGACGACCCGCGCGGGGTGAGGCATTGGTATCGACGTCTCGCGATCGTCGGCGGCGCCGTCGGGCTGGGGTTCATCCTCGCCTCAGCCCTCGGCGAGGACCCGATCCTGACCCTGACCCGCATCCCCGTCGAGCCGATCGTGCTGGTCGCGGCCGTCCCACTCGCCTACCTGGCGCTGGGCGTCCTCGCGGGCCGCGACCCGCGCCGGTTCGTCGTCGGCTATGTCGTCGCGGCCGTGGCGTGGGGCGTGATCCTGTACCCGAACATCGCCGCGCTCCCCCTGCCATCGATCCTCGTCAACGCGTACCAGGGCATCCTGCCCACCTACCTCTACGCGTTCCAGTTCCCGGTCAACACGGTCGACCGGACGGCGCCCACCCCGCTGTTCACGCTCCAGTTCGCCATGCTGGCCGTGATGCTCGTCGTGACCTGCCTGATCGTCGCCTACTCGGCGTGGTACCGCAGGCTCGCGCTCGCGGAGGCCGCCTCGGGCAAACCGTCCGAAGGCGACGCCTTCGTCCGGAGCGGGGGCGCCTGAGGGATCGGCGCCCGGAAACCGTCGGGCAGCTGACCGCCCGCCGCGAGTCGGCGGATGACGAAGCCGTAGTACTCCTCCACCTTGGCCGTCACGCGCGGCCAGCTGAACGCGAGCGCGCGCTCCTGCCCGGCGGCGCCCATCTCGGCGCGGAGGTCCGCGTCGTCGAGCAGGCGAGCGACCGCCCGTGCGATCGCCTTGGGCTCGCGTGGGGGCACGAGGAGACCCTCGCGGTCCCGCCGCACGACGCCCTTGTAGCCGTGGATGTCCGAGCACACGATCGGGGTGCCCGCCGCCATCGCCTCGAGCAGCACGATCCCGAATGACTCGCCGCCGGTCGCCGGCGACACGTAGACCGTCGCCGTGCGATAGAGCTGGGCCTTCTCGGCGTCCGACACGCGCCCCAGGAACTCGACACCCTGCAGGCCGCGAGTGGCCACGTAGCGGCGCGCCTCGCGCTCCTGGGGCCCCGTGCCGACGATGAGCAGCCGCGTCCCGTACCCGGTCCGCCGGAGGATGCGCTGGGCCTTGAGCAGGTCCAGGAGACCCTTGCGGGGCTCGTGGCGGCCGACGAAGAGCAGGTTGGGCGTGCCGTCCTGCCAGCGGGCCACCGGGACCGCGTTGGCGAAGCGGGCCACGTCGACCCCGTTGGGGATGACCTTGTAATCGCCGGGGAAGAACCGGTCGATGAAGTGGCGAGCCGCGGCACTCACCGCGATCCGGCCGTGGAGCCGGGAGGCGTAGCCACGCAACGCCCGGCTGCCGAACTCGTAGGACGGCGAGAACCCGGCGTACGCGTGGAACGTCGCGATGTTGACGCTGTTCGACTCGCGCAGCAGGAAGAGCGACAGGAATGGCACGAACGGTTCGTGGAAGTGGAGCAGGTCGAACTGCTCGCGTGCCAGCATCGCCTTGAGCTGCCCGATGTAGCGGGGCGAGAACGTCAGCGTGCCGACCGAGCCGTTCGTCGGCATCGAGAAGCCGACACCCACGCGCACGATGTCGCCCTCCGACGACCGCTGCGGCCCGTGGCTCGCGGTGATGATCCGGACGTCGTGGCCCTGCTGGCGCAGGTTCTCGTAGAGGAACCGGACGTGCTGGGCCACGCCGCCGGCCTCCGGGTAGATGTACGGACAGACCAGGCCGATCTTCATCGCCCGTCGGCCTCGAAACGGGGTGGCCGCTGGCGGCCGCCGGGATAGCCGTGGTCGCGGCCCGTGCCGTCGCGCCGGATCCGACCGGCGACCTCGTCCTTGGCGTCGCGACCGCGCTTGCGCAACTGCTGCCCGAATGTGCCGAGCTGGCCGGTCGCCCCATGGAACGAGCCATGATGCTCGGTCGTGCCGGCGGCGATGGCCGCACGCAGGTCGGCCGCGGTCCGGCCCGGGAAGCTGGTCCAGCCCGTGCCGACCGCGGCCAGGGCGTGGGCGTCGCTGTTGCCGAGATGCGCGAGGCCGGTGGCGTCGGCGAAGCGGACGACCCGCTGGTGCCAGGGACGGCCGAGCGCGGTCGGGTTGAGCGTCTCGAGCGCGTCGGGATGGACGCGCGGGTCCGGGTCGTCGAGGAGGCCACGGAGCACGAAGCCCTGGGCGCACAACGGGTAGGGGACGAGCGGATGCGCCGGCACGGCGATCCCGCCCGCGTCGTGGATGGCGGCGATGGTGTCCCGCAGCGATC
Organism: uncultured Chloroflexia bacterium; assembly: GCA_963817245.1. Lineage (GTDB taxonomy): Bacteria > Chloroflexota > Limnocylindria > Limnocylindrales > CSP1-4 > SPCO01. The sequence continues at coordinate 364,116 of CAWFNQ010000002.1, read as the reverse complement.
GGTACGGCTGGATCCGCGTCTCGATGAACAGCGCGAGCAGGTGCCCGCCACGCGTCGTGACCTCTTCCCCGACGACGACCTCGATCGGCAGGCCGCGGTCCTCGGCGATCGCCCGGCCCGCCAGGGCGGCATCGATCCGCTCGTGGTCGGTGATGGCGAGGACGTCGAGACCGCCCGTCGCCGCGACCCCATCGAGGATGGCGGCGACGGTGGCCGTGCCGTCCGACGCGACGGTGTGGATATGCAGGTCGGCGCGGCCCTCGCCGGGCCGGTCCTCGACCTGGCCCTCGTCAAGCCAGTCCTCGGCCTGGCCTTCGCCCGGCCGGTCCTCGGCACGAACCTCGCCCGGCCGGTCCTCGGCACTCACGCGACCGCCTCCTCGAGGTCCGGCCAGATCGGGAAGAAGACCGCCCACCACTGCTCCGGTGCATCGCGGACGATCCGCTCGAACGCCGTCGCGAGACCGGTCATCGTGGCCGTCACGCGCTCGCGCCGCGAGCCCTCGGCCGGGACCGCGACGCGTTCCAGCCGGCCGAGGTACCTGCCCACCCCGACCCGGCGCACGCCGACCACGTATGGCGGCGCGCCGCTCTCGACCGCGAGCAGCGCCGGACCGAGCGGCAGCCGGGCCGGCGCCCCGAAGAGCGGGACGAGGGTGCCGCCACCGGTCAGGTCGCGGTCGCCGACGAGGCCGACCGACGTCCCGGACCGCAACGCCTCGAGCAGCTCGCGACGGGCCTCGCGAAGCCCGACGATCCGGACCCCGGCGGCACCCCGGGTTCGGACGAAGAACGCCTGGAGGGACGGGTCGTCGACGGTCTCCATGGGGGCGACCGCACCGCCGACGCGGGCGGCCAGGAACAGGGCGGGCAACTCGATGGCCCCGAAGTGGAGACCGACGAAGATCACCGGCCGCCCGAGCGCGAATGCCTCGTCCACGACATCGGGCGTCTCGACGGTCATGCGCGTCGCGAGGTCGGTCGGCCGGATGGCCGGGGTCCGGGCCACCTCCAGGTAGTAGCGGGCACTGTGTCGGAAGGCGGCCCGGACCAGGCGCTCGAGCGCCCGCGGGTCGTCGGCCGCGGCGCGCACGCGTGGACCGGTGGCCGGGTCCGCGGCCAGGGCGATCGCCACGCGACGGAGATTGCGCCGCGCCTGCGCGGCCCGCGCCGGGGCGAAGCGGTACCAGAGGTCGCCGGCCAGGTCGGCCAGGCGCACGAGCGGACCCTCGGGCAGGTGACAGGCGAGCCACGAGGCCGCGATCACGGCACGGCCCCGGAGGCGTCGGCCGAGGCTGCTCACGTCACGCCTCGCCCTCGACGCTCTCGGTCGCGGGCGCCGGGGCCGTCGCCGTGGGCCGGGCGGTCCGGGCGGTCCGGTCGGTCGTGGCGGTCCGCACGGTCGTGGCGGTCGTCGCCCCGTCGGCGGCCTCGGTGCCGGGCGGCTCGAAGCCTCGACCCGGCCCCGGGTCGGGCTGGCCGGCGAGCATCACCGCGGCGCGACGTTCGAGGTCCGCGGCCTCCGCTGCCGTGGCCGGCCAGATCGGCTTGAAGCTGTACCACTGTTCCGGGGCGGCCCCGACGGTGACCGCGAGCGCATCGGCCATGGCCTGCGTCGCGCGCTGGAGGACGGCCGGCTCGTCCGACTCGAGGTCGATCGGCGTCTGGAACGCGACATGGAACGTGTCGTCGGGCTGGCGCCGGATCGTCACCGGGAGGATGCGTGAGCCGGTCTTGGCCGCGAGTGTCGCGGGACCGGCCGGGAACGCCGTCCAGCCGTCGAAGAACCGGACCGGGATGCCGTCGCTCCGGTAGCCCCAGTCGACGAGCAGCCCGAGGACCTCACGCCGGCGCAACACCCCGAAGATCGCCCGCAGGTTGCGCCAGCCGACGATCGTCACGCCCCACCGTTCGCGCTGACGGCGGAGCAGGTCGAACAGCTCGGGAAACGAGGAGTCGTCGGCCACGACGCTGATCGGCAGTCCATGGCCGGCGACGGCCGCGGCCACCGCCTCGTTGCTGCCGACGTGGCCGACCACCAGGATCAGCCCGCCTCCGCCGGGCGTCTCCTGCCACAGCCGCCGGACCTCCTCGATATCGAGGTCCGGCACGAGCGTGCGGACCTCCTCGACGGGGCGGGTCGGCAGCCGCATGAGCTCGGTCAGGTAGCGCCCGTATTCCGCGTAGGCCTTGAGCGCCAGGCGGCGCACCCTCGGGTCCGAGGGTGGCACCCCGAGCACGTGCCCGAAGTTGTGGTCGACCCAGTGGCGCTTGGTCGGCCAGGCCAGGTACGAGAGCTGCGCCAGTCGTCCGAGCACGCCCCGGGCGAACCGGGGCGGCAGGGCCGCGATGACGCGCGCGGTCGCGCGATACGCGAGCACCGCGGTGCGCTCGACGACGCGAGGGCTCGCGCCCCCGCGTCGATGCGGCGCCTCGAGGCGTCGGTCGCCCGAGGCGGCCACCGTGGGTCGGCGGGCGCCGTCGGTCACCGCGCGGCGGCGGTCGCGACCTGCGCCTTGCTGCCGGCGAGCTTGCGGAGCTTGCGCTTCACGGGGGCCTCGGTGCCGACGAGGGTCTCGTCGTCCTCGCCCCGGATGAACGCTTCGACCCGGTTGAAGGCGATGTCGTCATGGATCTGGATCGGCGGGCTCTTCATGAAGTAGCTCGACGGTGCCACGAGGGTGCCCTTGAGGCCGCGATCGAGGCCCAGCTTCAGGCAGCGGATCGCGTCGGTGATGACGCCGGCGCTGTTCGGGCTGTCCCAGACCTCGAGCTTGAGCTCGGCGTTCAGCGGCACGTCGCCGTAGGTCGTGCCCTCCATCCGGATGTAGCACCACTTGCGGTCGAGCAGCCACGGCACGTGGTCGCTCGGCCCGACGTGGATGTCGTCGTCATCGAGCTCGTAGTCGAGCATCGAGGTCACGGCGTTCGTCTTCGAGATCTTCTTCGACTCGAGGCGCTCGCGCTCGAGCATGTTCAGGAAGTCGGTGTTGCCGCCGAAGTTGAGCTGGTACGTGCGATCGAGACGCACGCCGCGGTCCATGAACAGGCGGGTCAGGACGCGGTGGGTGATGGTCGCGCCGACCTGGCTCTTGATGTCGTCGCCGATGAGCGGCAGGCCGCGCTCGGCGAACCGGCGCTGCCAGTACGGCTCGCGGCCGATGAAGACGGGGATCGCGTTCACGAACCCGACGCCGGCGGCCAGGGCCTGCTCGGCGTACCACTTCGTCGCCTCCTCGCTGCCCACCGGCAGGTAGGAGACCATGACGTCGACCTGACGCTCCTTGAGGATGCCGACGATGTCGGCCGTGGGGCCGGGCGCCTTCTCGATGATCTGGCTCAGATACTTGCCGAGCCCGTCGTGGGTCATGCCGCGCTCGACGGTGACGCCGAGCTTGCCGACCTGCTTGAAGACGTACGTGTTGTTCGGCTTGACGTAGATCGCCTCGCCGAGGTCCTTGCCGACCTTGTTCTTGTCGATGTCGAACGCGGCGACGAAGTCGATGTCGCGGATGTGATAGCCGCCGAGGTTGACGTGCATCAGCCCCGGGACGAAGTCGTCGTCGTTCGCGTCCTCGTAGTAGTACCGGCCCTGGACGAGGCTGCTTGCGCAGTTCCCGACGCCCACGATCGCGACGCGGACCTTGCCGTCGCCGCGACGGCCGGCGCCCGCCCAGGTATTCCCCGGCGTGCTGCCGTTCTTGCTGCTGCCGTTGCTTCCGTTCTTGGCCACGGTGGTCTCCGATGCTCCTACTTCAGTGGGGCTGGCTGGACTGCTGCTGATCCTGGCTGCGGACGAAGAGGATCCGCTGGATGACGGTGATGACGGCCCCGACGAGGATGACCCCGAGGGCGAGATTCGATGGCGGTGGTGCCGACGCCCGTCCCGGTCAGGACGATGCCGAGGGAGATGATCACCAGGCGGACCTCGCGGGGCATGATCCCGACCGACGCCAGGCCCATGCCCGAGGAGTAGCCGAGCGCGTCGGACTTCGCCCGCGCGTAGCTGACCATGATCGAGGGCCCATCGCGGCGGCGGCCACCAGGACCGGCAGGTCCGCGACGCCCGCCGCCAGGAGGCCGGCGATGACGCCGAGGAAGACGATGATCTCGCCGGCACTTGTCGAAGACCGAGTCCATGAACGCGCCGAGCTTGCTCGCCTGGCCGGTCGCCCGGGCGAGGGTCCCATCGAACATGTCGAAGACCCCGCCGAAGAAGACGACGAGTCCGCCGACGACCCACGCCTGCTCCCCGACCAGGACGGCCCCGACCACGGTGATCGCGAACCCGATGAGCGTGAGCGCGTTCGGCGTGAGCCCGGCCCGACCCATCGCGAGCGCGATGGGCTCGAAGAGGTGCTTGATGCGGTCGCGGGAGTCGTTGGAGATCGTCATGCGGCGCCCTGGCTCGCGATCCCGAGGATGGCGCGTTCGCGCTCGGCGACCTCGCCGAAGGCCTCGGGCCGAAGGGTGCACAGGGTCTCGCGCCCGACACGCCGCGTCTGGACGAGGCCGGCCACGCGCAATCGCTTGAGGTGATGGCTGACCAGCGGCTGGCTCAGGCCGACGTGGGCGATGAGGTCCTGGACCGATGCCTCGCCCTCGGCGAGCCGGCGCACGATTCGCAGCCGGTTCACGTCCGCGAGGGCCTTGTGGAAGGCGCGCAGGTCCCGCAGGTCATCGGGCTGGATGACGATCGACGCGATGGTCGAGCGGATCCGGGCGGGCGTCGGCACGGGGTGGTGCGCTCCTGGGTCGGGACCGTCTGGGGGACGGGGTGCGGCGTCGTATCAACGACCGTTGATATCAACGGATGTTGATGCTACGAGCCGACGACGCGTCGTGTCAAGGTGGATCCGCGCGGGTCGCACGTACACTCCGCGCCATGGATCGCCGGTCCGCGCTCGTGCTGCTCGCCGTATTCGGTGCCGGGGTGTTCCTTGCGGGCATGGAACTGCTCATCACCGCCGTCGCCCTGCCCTCGATCCTCGACGATCTGGCCGACCCGAACGGCACCTCCGCCTGGATCGAGCTGCGCAAGGCGAGCTGGATCATCAACGGCTACTTGCTCGTCTACATCCTGACGATGCCGCTGGCCGGCCGGATGACCGACCTGTGGGGCGCTCGCCGCCCGTTCCTCGCCGCCCTGTCGGTCTTCGTCGTCGGATCCGCGCTCGCCGGCCTCGCCCAGACGATGGATCAACTCATCGCGGCCCGTCTGGTCCAGGGGTTCGGTGGCGGTGTGCTCGTCCCGGTCGGCACGGCCGCGGCCGCGCACCTCTTCTCGGGGCCGGCCCGTCCGCGCGCGCTCGGGGTCATCGGCGCGCTGACGTTCCTCGGGATGGCCGCCGGGCCGTTCGTCGGGGCGGCCATCCTCGGTTCGGTCCATGCCGCGGATGCCCTCGCCGGGGCGGGCCTGGGCAGCCCTTGGACCGAGTTCTTCACCCCTGCGTGGCGCTACGTGTTCTTCATCAACGTGCCGATCGGTCTCGTCGCGCTCCTGATCGGATGGGCGGCATCGTCGGGCTGGGACACCCCGCGACGCCCGGGGCGCATCGACGTGGTCGGGGCCGCCTGGTTCGGGCTCGCGCTGTTGACCGGCCTCGTCGGCCTGACGCTGATCGGGTCCACCGAGATCGCCGGCGGCGCGATCGACCCGACCGCCGTGACGGCCGCGCTCCTCATCGCCGCGGTCGTGCTGACGGTCGCCGCGGTCGCCCACGGCCTGCGCCGCCCGGACCCGTTCCTCGACCCGCGCCTGTTCCTCATCCGCGCGTTCTCGGCCGCGTCGGCCGTCTCGCTCCTGACCGGCTACGCGTTCGCGACGGCGATCATCGGCGGGGCCGTGTTCGTCGACCGCGTCCTGTACGGCGGGCCGAGCGACCAGCGCCTCGCGCTCGGGGCGCTGGCCGGGGCGACCGCGCTCGGGGCCCTCGTCTCGGGCTTCGCCCTCCGGGTCGTCTCGTTCCGCGTCGCCACCCTCGTGGGGCTCGGCCTGTCGATCGCCGGCCTCGTCGCGATGGCGATGTGGTCGCCCGACACCGGCATCGCGGTGGTGGCCGGATCGCTGGCCGTGTTCGGGTTCGGCTTCGGGCTGACCGTCACGCCCCGGTCGACGGCCGCGGTCGAGGCCGCCGGGCGCCGGGCGTTCGGGGCGGCGTCATCGGTCGTCACCGTGGCCCGGATGATCGGCATGGCGGTCGGGCTCGCGATCCTCACGGCGTACGGCTCGACGACCATCGACCGGCTCGCCGCCCAGGTCTACGCCACGCCGGACGCCTACCGCCAGTTCATCCCGGCATCGCTCCAGGACCGTCCCCTCAAGGACCCGCTCGTCGTCGGCGCGCTCGAGGAGTGGGCCTCGCGCGAGGCGGCACGGATCATGGTCGGGTTGTTCGTGGTGGCCGCGGTGGTCACCGCGGCCGCGGTCCCGCCCTCGCTCGTCCTCGGGGGTCGCACGCGTATGCTGTCGGCCGACCGGACCGATGCCGATGCGTCCGTCTCCGCCGGAGTCCCCGATCCAGATGGCCTCGACACCGAGCCCAGCGCCGTCCTCTGATCCCCCGCGCTACTCGGGGCCAGCAGGGCCGATGGATTTCACGCGCCGGGTCCCCGTCTCGGATGCAGGGCCGGGCCGGCTTCGCGTCGCGTCGGTCGTCGGGGACGAGGTTCGCGAGACCACCGGGCCCGAGGCGCTCGCCACGCTCCCAGCGTTGCTGGCGCACCCGGACGCCAAGGTCTGGGTCGATCTTTCCGGGCCGGAGCGTGAGCAGGTCGAGACGGTCGGCGAGGCGCTCGGGCTCCATCCGCTCATCATCGAGGACGTCCTCGAGGGCAACCAGCGGGCCAAGATCGAGACCACCGACGGCTTGGTCCATGTCGTCCTGTTCCACCTCGACTATGACGCCGCCCTCGTGGCGTCGGAGATGGACATCGTGCTCGGCGACCGGTTCCTGCTGACCGCACACGATGCCTCGTGGGACCCACGCGACGGGAACCACCTGCGCGGAGGCGTCGCCCCGATCCTCACGCACGGTCCGGACCATCTGTTGTGGGCCATCTCCGACGACATCATCGATGGCTACTTCCCCTTCGCCGACCGTCTCGGCGACGCCATCGACGAGGTCCAGGACGCGGTCGTCCGCAAGACGGACAAGGAATCCCTCGAGCGACTGTTCTTCCTCAAGCGCGAGCTCATCGACGTACGCCGGGCGATCAGCCCCGTCCGTGAGGTCTTCAACCAGCTCACGAACCGCGATACGCCGGTCATCGACGAGGACGAGATCGTCTATTTCCGCGACATCTACGACCACGTGATCCGCCTGACGGACGAGCTCGACAACTATCGCGAGCTTGCGTCCGCCACGCTCGACGTCTACCTGACGACGATCAACAACAACCTCTCGGTGATCATGAAGCGCCTGACCGGCGTGACCGTCATCCTGGCCGGGATCGGGGCCGCCGGCGGGATCTTCGGCATGAGCGAGGCAGGGAACGCCCTGAGCGGCAGCGAGGCCTACGGGTTCTGGTTCGTCACGGTCACCATCGTCGTCGGCGCGATGATCGCCGCGGTCATCCTCCGCCGGATCGACTGGATCTAGCGCCGCCCCGAGGCGTGGTGTGGCGGCACCCCGCACCGTCGCCCGACGGCGTCAGCCGCAGACGACGGGGTGCGGCTTCGGGTGGGCGGATGCGTGGTCGGCGGTCTCCTGCGACAGCGGCTTGGCCTTGACCTGGAGCTTTCCGACGGTGCCCTTGGGTCCCTCGGATGTCTGGAGCCAGAGCTGCTCGTCCTTCGCCGCGAACGCGTCGTCGAGCGTCTTCTGGTGGCGGCGCACCTGGGTGATCTCGTAGAGGAACTTCTGGTCGTCGCTCGTCCAGACCTCGACGATCATCCCGAGCATGCTCTTGCCGTTCTTGACCTTCGAGCGCTCGAGCAACGGCAGGAACATCCCGTCCCGGGCATGGGCGTACAGGTAGGTGGCCCGGCCCTCCCCGGGCTGGCCGAGCTGCGGGGCGTCGAACCACATCGCGACATCGCACAACGGGTAGTCCGTGGGCTTGCCGGGCGCGACGACCGGGAGGTCGATGTCGAGGGCCGCGATGCGGACCCGGGTCGCCACGCGGTCGACCGGGATCGTGGGCTGGGCCGTCGGCGGCGCCGAGCCGAGGGGCGGCAGCGTGATCAGCGGGGCGGGCGACGCGGGGCCCTCGGAGACGGTCGGCGCGAGCGTCGCCGTCGCCCCCGCGTCGGCTGTCACCGGGGTCGTGTAGGTGAGGAGACCCGCGGCGAGGAACGTGACCCCCAGCGCGGTCAGCACGGCCGGGAGGAGGCGCGTTCGGAGGCCGGACATCCGACCGGCATGGTAGCAGCGACCCCCCGAGCCGCGCCGCCGTCCGCTCGTACTGGTACCCTCGCGGCCATGTGGCCACGTCTGTCGATCGTCGCCGGCCTCCTGGCCGGTGTCGCCGTCGCGGGCCTGGTCATCGGGGCCATCCTGCTGCTCGGGCCGGCCCCGACGGCACCGGTCGCCGCGGCGACGCCGTCTCCCGCGCCGGTCGCCAGCGCCAGCTCGAGCGCCGTCGCAACCGCCGGCGCGAGCTCGAGTGCGGGCGCGTGCGCGAGCGCCGGCGCGCAGCTCGAGTGCCGGCGCGTCGGGCGAGCCCGGCGCATCCGGCCTCCGCGTCGGCCGCCGCGTCGGCGGCTCCCTCGGCCTCGGCCTCGGTGTCGGCCTCACCGTCAGCCGAGACCCTCTTCCACATCGGCGAGCCCGCCCCGGCCCTCAAGCTGCCCAAGGTGGGCGGCGGGACCATCGACCTCGCCCAACTCAACGGATCCCCGGTCTGGGTCAACTTCATGGGCACGTATTCCCCGCCGAGCCAGGACGAGTTCCCGTTGATGAGCGGGTTCGCCAGCCGGTACGCGGATGCCGGCCTGGTCGTCGTCGCGGTCGACGTCAAGGAGGACGAGGCCACCGTCGCGGCTTTCGCCAACGACCTCGCGGCGACCTTCCCGATCGCCCTTGACAGCGACGGGGCGGCGGCCGCCCGCTGGGGCGCCTATTCGCTCCCGGTCCACTACTGGATCGACGCGGAGGGCATCGTCCGGGATGCAGCGACCGGGGGGATCGGGCCCGACGTCATGGCCCGCGGCGTGACCACGATCCTGCCCGGGGTCGACGTCCAGCCGTGACCGACGCGGTCTCGACGTCGGCCGAGATCGCCGCGGCACTCGGGAGCCTCGTCACGGCCCGGCCGCCGCTCCTCGTCGTTGCCGACTTCGACGGGACGCTGGCCGCCGGTTCACGCGACCCGGCGGCCGCGCGCATCGAGCCGTCCGCGCGACGCGCCCTGCGCCGGCTCGCGGGCATCGCCGCCGACCGTCCGGGGCGGCTCGCCGTCGCGATCCTGACCGGCCGGACGGTCCCCGACGTCGCGATCCGCGCGCGCGTCGGCGGCATCGAATACCTCGGCGACCACGGGCTCCAGTCGGCGACGCTCGCGCGCGGGGCGCGCGCCGAATCCATCGTCGCGGTCGTGGAGCCGGGGTTCGATGGTCATGCCGCCCCGGCCGAAGTCCTCGCCGCCGGGGTGGCCGACGAGCTCGGCCGGCCGCCGTGGCTGTTCGTCGAGCGCAAGGGCGTCTCGGTCGCCTTCCACGTCCGCCAGGCCGACGACATCGCGGTGGCCCGGGAGGCGGTCCTGGACGCCATCGAGCGGGTCGAGGCTCGGACCGAGCTCGGCGACCACGGCCTCGCTCCGTATCGCGGCCGATCGGTCGTCGACCTTCGCCCCGAGGGTGCCGGCGGGAAGCGTGAGGCGCTCGAGCGCCTCATCGAGCGCCACCGACCGGGCGCCGTCGTCGTCCTGGGCGACGACCTGAGCGACGCCGACGCCTTCGATGCGGTCCACGCGGCCGCCGCCGGTACCCCGGCGGATCCGGTGGTCGGGGTGGCGGTCGCCGTCCGCTGGCGCCTCGTCGCCCCGCCAGAAGTCCTCGAGCGCGCCGACGTCGTCCTCGGGTCGTCGGTGGCCGTCGGCCGGTTCCTCGGCGCGTTGGCGCGCCGGCTCGAGCGGGAGAGCGGCTCGCCCGGGTGAACCGCGGCGACGCGGCCGCCGCCGCTACTTCCCGAGGGTCGCGACCAGGCCGGCCGCGTGGGTGACCGCGTCGGTCGCGGCGGTCGCCGCGTTGACGAGCGGCGTCGGGAAGAGGCCGATCAGGATCGTGAGGGCGGTGGCCACCGCCAGGCCGCTCCACACGAGGCGCCCGTGGCGCATCGGCGGCGCGTCACTGACCGGGTTCGCGCATGTACATGTAGACGACGCAGCGCAGGTAGTAGAAGGCGGCGGCGGCGGCGTTGATCACCGCGATGACGGCGAGGATCGTCAGCGGACCGCCGGCTTCGACCGCAGAGAGGATCACGTACGCCTTGGCGAAGAACCCGGCGGTCGGCGGGATCCCGGTGAGGGACAGCAGGAACAGGGTCATGAGGAGGCCGAGCCACGGCTCCTTGCGCCCGAGCCCCGAGAACGTGTCGAGCGATGAGGTGACCCCGGGCCGCTTCTGGAGCGAGGCGATGACCGCGAAGGCGCCGAGGTTCATGAACGCGTAGGCCACCCCGTAGAAGAGCAGGCCCTTGAGCCCGTCCGCGACGCCCGCGCCGTAGGCGGCGAGGCCGACCAGCATGTAGCCGGTGTGCGCGATCGAGCTGTACGCCAGCATCCGCTTGACGTTGTCCTGGGTGAGGGCGACGAGGTTGCCGAGCGTCATCGTGATCGCGGCGAGCACGATGATGACCGGGAGCCACCAGTCCGAGAGCGGCCCGAGCGCCACGAGGAAGAGGCGGATGATGAGGGCGAACGCCCCGATCTTCGGGCCGACCGACAGGTAGCCCGTGATCGGCGTCGGCGAGCCCTGGTACGCGTCCGGCGTCCAGTAGTGGAACGGGACGGCGGCGATCTTGAAGGCCACGCCGGTCGTCAGGAACGCGAGGCCCATCGCCAGGCCGGCCGACAGCGGCGCCTGCCCCGCCACGATCTCCGCGAGCTTCGCGGCGATCCCGTTCGGTCCGCCGATCAGGGTGGTCCCGGTCGTGCCCCAGACGAAGGCGAGCCCGAACAGGAAGATGGCCGAGCTGAAGGAGCCGAGGAGGAAGTACTTGATCGCACCTTCGGTCGAGTAGGAATCGGTCTTGTGATAGGCGGCCAGGAGGTACCCCGGCAGCACCATGAGCTCGAGGCCGAGGAACAGCAGCAGGAGGTCGGTGGAGGCGGAGATGAGCATCGCGCCGGTCATCGCGAAGACGAGGACCGTGGCGAACTCGGCGAGCGGCAGGCCGCGCGGGACGAGGTAGTCCGGCGCGAACATGATCGTCAGCGAGATGATCGAGATGAAGAGCACGTCGAGGAACGTGGTCAACGCGTCGACCGTGTAGGCGCCGCCGAACGCGGTCAGGCTGCCGCCCGGGCCGACCGGGACCGTCGCCCAGACCGCCAGGGTCGTCACCGCGGTCAGGGCGAGGCCGATGAAGGCCGTCGCCGCCGTGAGCATCGTCGAGTTCGGCCGGATCAGGTCCACGACCATGATCGCGATGGCGGTCAGGATCGCGACGATGAGCGGGCTGATGACCTGGAGGTCGTGCAGGGTCAATGCGCGGCCCCGCCTTCGGCCACGACCGGGGTCGCCGCCGTGCCCGGAGTGCCGTCGTCGCCGCGGGCAAGGACCCAGGCGATCCGGGCGATCACGAGCGCGCCAACGAGCGCGACCCCGCCGATCGCGATCTCGGGCGCCACCGTGAGCGGCGCGCCCGAGGCGGCCGCCCCGAGCGTCTGGGTCACGGTCCCGCTCACGAGGTCGAGCAGGAGGCCGGGCTGGATGCCGAAGGCGACGACGAGCGCGCCGAGCGGCACGAGCGTGAGGACCTCGGTCGCGGTCATGTCCGTCAGGTGGTCGCCGAGGCTCTCGAAGAACGAGGACACCTCGCCGAACACGATCCGCCCGTACATGAACAGGAGGTAGCCGGCGGCCAGGATCATCACGAAGGCCGCGATCGCCGCGGCCCACGGATAGGCCTCGAAAGTGCCGACGAGTGCCAGGAACTCACCGACGAACCCGGACAGGCCGGGCAGCCCGGCGGACGCGAACACGAAGAACCCGAAGACGGCCGCGTAGACCGGCGTCCTCGCGGCGAGCCCGCCCATCTTGGCGATCGTGCGGTCGTGGGTGCGTTCGTAGATGACGCCCACGAGGAGGAACAGGGCGCCGGTGATCAGGCCGTGGTTGATCATCTGGAGGATCGCGCCCTGGACACCCTGTTGGGTGAACACGAAGACGCCCAGCGTCACGAAGCCCATGTGGCTGACCGAGGAATACGCCACGAGCCGTTTCAGGTCGGGCTGGACGAGCGCGACGATGGCGCCGTAGATGATCGCGATGAGCGAGAGCACGATGATCACCGGCGCGAAGGTGTGCGCGGCGTCGGGGAACAGCGGGACGGCGAACCGGATCAGCCCGTAGGCGCCGAGCTTGAGCATGATGGCGGCCAGCATCACCGAGCCCGCCGTCGGGGCCTCCGTGTGCGCGTCGGGCAGCCACGTGTGGAACGGGAACATCGGGACCTTGATCGCGAAGGCCAGGAAGAAGGCCAGGAACGCCCCGACCTGGAGGGCCGCCGAGAACCCGCCCTGCGGGCCATCCGCGAAGATGCGCAACGTCTCGAAGTCGAACGCGCCGGTCCACGAGCCGGTCACGGTCTGGTACGAGTACGCCGTCGCCAGGATCGCCACCAGCATGAGCAACGACCCGACGAGGGTGTACAGGACGAACTTGATCGTCGCGTAGATCCGGTTCGCGCCGCCCCAGATCCCGATGATCAGGTACATCGGGACGAGGACGACCTCCCAGAAGATGTAGAAGAGGAAGAGGTCGAGCGCCAGGAACACGCCGATCAGGCCGACCTCGAGGATGAGGAAGGCGATCATGTATTCCTTGATCCGCGTCTGGATCGGCTTGAAGCTCGCGAGGATGCTGATCCAGGTCATGGTGGTGGTGAGGACCACCAGCGCGACCGCGAGCCCGTCGGCGCCCACCTTGTACTGGATGCCGAAGATCGGGATCCAATCGACGGTCTGGACGAACTGGAAGGCCGGATCCGCCGGGTGGTAGGCCACCAGCAGGACCAGCGACGCGATCCACGTGGCCACGGCCACCACGAGCGCCAGGGGCCGCGCCAGGCCCGCCGGCAGGATGGCGATGACCACGGCGCCGAGGAGCGGCAGGAACGTGACGAGCGTCAGGATCGGGAAGGTCCCGAGATCGATCGTCATCGGGACGCCAGCACGAGATACGACCCGGCCATGACGATCAGCCCGATCGCGATGCCGAGGGCGTAGTTCTGGACGCGGCCGGTCTGGATGCGCCGCAGGCCCAGGCCGGATTGGACGGTGTCGCGACCGATGGCGTTCACCGTCCCGTCGACGATCTCGCGGTCGAACCACCACAGCGCGCTCGCGATCCGCCCGCCGATGACGATGAACAGCAGGTGGTTGAGGTCATCGAACCACCACTTGTTCAGCGAGGCGCGATACAGGAACGGGGCGCGCGCGGCCAGCTCCCGGACGCGCTCCGGCCGCGACGGCATCTTGATCGGGCCGATCTGCACGCCGAACAGCCGCCAGGCGAGGACGAGCCCGATGACCGCGATGGTCACGCTGGCCAGGATGAGCACGCCGTCGATGCCGAACAGTGCGTACGCCGACTCTTCGTGCGCGAGCTCCGCGGTCCCGACCGCGAACACCGGCTCGAGCCAGTGGCTGATCGTGCTGTCGCCGAGCGGCAGGCCGAGGGCCATGCCGAGGAAGATCGATGGGATCGCCAGCAGGATGAGCGGGATCGTCATGATCGCCGGCGACTCGTGGATCTTGTCCCAGATCGCCTTGGGCCCGCGGAACTGGCCCCAGAAGGTCATGCCCATCAACCGGAACATGTAGAAGGCGGTCAGCCCGGCGACGATGAAGCCGATGAGCCAGACCCACGCGAACCCGAGCTTGAGCGACTCGCTGAGGATCTCGTCCTTGGAGAAGAACCCGGCCAGCGGCGGGATACCCGAGATGGCCAGCGAGCCGATGAGCATCGTGATGTAGGTGATCTTGATCTTCGTCGCGAGGCCGCCCATCTTGCGCATGTCCTGCTCCTCGTGGACCGCGTGGATGACCGAGCCGGAGCCGAGGAACAGGAGGCCCTTGAAGAACCCATGGGTCATGAGGTGGAAGATCGCGGCCGTGAAGGCGCCCACCCCGAGCGCCGCGAACATGTAGCCCAGCTGCGAGAGCGTCGAGTAGGCGAGGACGCGCTTGATGTCGGTCTGGGTCATCGCGATCGAGGCGGCGAGGATCGCGGTGAAGATGCCGATGCCGGCCACGACCACGAGCGAGGACGGCGTCGCCGCGAACAGGCCGTTGGCCCGGGCGACGAGGTACACGCCGGCGTTCACCATCGTCGCGGCATGGATGAGGGCGGACACCGGTGTCGGGCCCTCCATCGCATCGGGCAGCCAGACGTGCAGCGGGAACTGGGCGCTCTTGCCCATCGCGCCGGCGAAGACGAGCAGCGCAACGACGAGCAGCGGGATCGTCAGCGACTGGTTCGGCTGGATCATCCAGTCGATGGAGGCCCGGATGTCGAGGGTCGCGCCCTCGGGGCGGTTCGACGTGTTGACGAAGATGGCCATGATCCCGAGGGCGAAGCCGACGTCGCCGACGCGGTTCACGATGAAGGCCTTCTTGGCCGCGAGCGCCGCCGAGCGCTTCCGGTACCAGAACCCGATGAGCAGGTAGCTCGACAGGCCGACCAGCTCCCAGGCCACGAAGACGACGAGCCACGAGTCGGCAAGGACGAGCAGCAACATCGAGAACATGAAGAGGTTCAGGTAGGCGAAGAACCGCCAGTAGCCTGGATCGTGGCTCATGTACCCGATCGAGTAGATGTGCACGAGCAGGCCGATCGTCGTGACGACGATGAGCAGGCACGCCGTGAGCTGGTCGACGAACAGCCCGACGTTCACGACGAAGTCGCCGGCCGGGATCCACGTGAAGAGCTGCACGTCGTAGCCGTGCTCGCCGTACGGCTGGGCGCCGGTGAGCGCGCCGTAGCAGACGGTCATCGCGATGATCCAGGCCACGAAGACCGCGAGGACCGGGATCCAATGGGCCTGTTTCCCCAGCCGCCGCCCGATGAGCGCGGTGATCGCGAAGCCCGCGATCGGCAGAGCCGCGATGAGCGGGATGAGCTGACTCGTATCGCTCACGCCGAACCGCCTAGCGCGTCAGCGCGCCCGACTGACTGCCTCGCCTCGTTCATCGGCGCATCGAGTCGTATTCGTCGACCAGCGGCGTCTTCTTGTTGCGGTAGATGGCGATGACGATGGCCAGCCCGACCGTGGCCTCGCCGGCCGCGACGGCCATCACCATCAACGCGATCACCGCGCCCTGGCTGCCGAGCGCCGGGATGAAGGCTCCGAACGCGACGATCGACAGGTTGACCGCGTTGAGCATCAGCTCGATCGACATGAGCATGCTGATCGCGTTGCGCCGGGCGAGGAACCCGAACGTACCGATGGCGAACAGGATCCCGGACAGGACCAGGTAGGCGTCGAGGCTGTCGCTCACGACGGCCCGCCGGGTTCGCGCTTGGCCAGGAACACCGCACCGATCACGGCCGCCAGCAGCAGCACGCTGACGATCTCGAACGGCAGCACGAACGTGGCGAAGAGCTGCTGCGAGACCTGGTTCGCGGTGTACGGGATGCGCTCGTCGCGCGCGCCCCAATCGGTGGCACTCACGGCGAGCCCGATGAGGACCGCGATGACGACCGCGGCGATCGCGGCCGGGCCGGCCTGCGTCTGGAAGACGAGCCGCGTCGGCGCGGCCTTCGTCTGGGTGAGCATGATCGCGAACAGGATCAGGACGCTGATCGCGCCGATGTAGACGATGACCTGGGCGGCCCCGATGAGCGTCGCGCCCATGACGACGTAGATCCCGGCGAGACTCCCGAAGCAGACGATCATCGCGAGGCCGCAGCGGATGATGTCGCGCATCGTCACGACCAGCAGGCCCGAGATGACCATCAGGCAGGCGAACACCCAGAAGAGCGCGTCGCCCCAGTCCTGCCCGAGGAAGATGACCATGACGGCGGCGATCGTGGTCACGAACCCGATGACCACGAGCGCGAGGATGATGGAGAGGAGCGTCCGCACCACCGGCGCTACTCGTGCCCACCGGGCAGCAGCGCCGTCCCCGTCCCGTGTCCGTCGTGGCCGTTGCCGTGGGCATGCCCGTGGCCGTTGCCCGCGCCGAGGGCCGTCGGGATGCCGGTGATCGTGGGCGGCAGGACGGGGAGCATCCGGCTCGGGTCGAGGGGGCGTCCCTCGGCGGCGGCGGCCTCGGCCCAGCCGCGCTCGCGACGGATGTACGTGATCTCGGTCTCGCGGTCGATGGCGGCGAGGGCGATGAGGTCGATCGTCGGGTCGGCCCGGCTCGTATGGGCCAGCTCGATGTCGCCGCCGTCGCGCAGGGCGTCGTAGGGGCACGCGTCGACGCAGATGCCGCACAGGATGCAGCGGCTCTCGTCGACC
This sequence comes from uncultured Chloroflexia bacterium, assembly GCA_963817245.1. Classification (GTDB taxonomy): domain Bacteria; phylum Chloroflexota; class Limnocylindria; order Limnocylindrales; family CSP1-4; genus SPCO01. The sequence continues at coordinate 347,486 of CAWFNQ010000002.1, read as the reverse complement.
TCGTACTTCTCGAGGATGCGCGGCTTGGGCATGAGCGCGCCCGTCGGGCACGTCTCCGCACAGCGCCCGCACGACACGCACGGCGTGTCGTTGAGGCTCATGTCGAGCGGCGTCGTCACGAGCGTGTCGAAGCCGATCCGCATGAAGTCGTAGCAGGCGGCCCCGACGACCTCCGAGCAGACCTGGGCGCAGCGGCCGCAGTCGATGCAGCGCGACGGCTCTCGGAGGATGAACGCGTGCGAGTCGTCGCGGATGTAGTCGTGGTTGATGCCCGTGAACCGGTTCTCGTTGACGCTCCGGTAGCCGGCGCCCTGATGGGATTGCGGCTCGAGCGTCGTGAGCGTCGTGCCGTACTCGATACCGAGGCGCCGGAGGTCGCAGAAGCCGATCGCCTCGCAGGTGCACTGGAGGCAGCGGGTCGACTCGGCCACGGCGGTCTCGCGCGTGTACGGCAGCTCGTACTCGATGTACGAGTGGTTGCGCTCCTCGGCCTCCATGGCCGTCATCCGGTAGCGCGGTTCCTTGACCTCGGAGGTGAACGGCACGATCGAGAGGAACTCGGGCTGCGGCTCGGCCAGCGTCTGGCGGGTGCGGATGGCCGCGAGGTCCTGGCCCTTGAGGAAGGCATCGACGGCATAGGCCGCGCGGCGGCCCTCGGCGATGGCCTGGACCACCGTCGCGGCACCGACCCGCACGTCGCCGGTCCCGAAGACGCCGGGGCGGCCGGTCTCGAAGGTGACCGCGTCGGCCTTCAGGCGATGCTGCTTCGTGGCCTCCGGGCCCTCGGAGCCCGGGCCGATCCAGTCGAGCTCGGGCCCCTGGCCGATGGCGAGGAGCACGCGGTCGCACGGGACCGTGAACTCGGTGCCGGGCGCCGGTTCCGGCCGCCGCCGGCCGGAGGCATCGGGTGCGCCCGGCTGCATCCGGATGAATTCGACGCCGGTGACGTTGCCGGCCTTGTCGGTGACGACCCGGACCGGGCCGGCCTGGAAGATGGCGGTGACGCCCTCCTCGATGGCCTCGTGGACCTCGTTCGCCGCCGGCATGTCCTTCATGTCGCGGCGGTAGACGAGCGTGACCTCCTTGGCGCCCTGGCGGATCGACGTCCGCGAGCAGTCCATCGAGGTGAACCCGCCGCCGATGACCACGACCCGCTTGCCCGCGTGGTCGGGATACGGCAGGCCGAGCGTCGCGGTCCGCAGGTACTCGAGGCCGTCGAGCACCTCGGCGGCATCCTCGCCGGGGATCCCGAGCTTGTTCGTGTCGTAGCAGCCGATCGCGATGACGACCGCGTCGAAGCCGCGGTTCGTGAGGTCGTCGAGGGTGAAGTCGCGGCCCAGGCCCGCGTTGCACACGATCTTGGCACCGAGCCGCGTCACGGACTCGTACTCGGCCTCGAGGACCTCGACCTTCGGCAGGCGGTACTGCGGGATGCCATAGCGGAGCATCCCGCCGGGTGCCGGGTCCCGCTCGAAGACGGTGACGTCGTGGCCGTTGAGGAGCAGGTAGAACGCGGCGGCCATGCCGGCGGGCCCGGACCCGATGACCGCGGCCTTGCGGCCGGACGGCGCCTGGCGCTCGAACGGGATCGGCGGTTCGACGCCCTCGTCGAGCATCGCCTTGAGCACCTGGTCGCCCGCGTAGCGATGGCTGTCGCGGATGGCGATCGCCTCGTCGACCTCGTCGCGCCGGCAGTGCTCCTCGCATGGCGCCGGGCAGACCCGCCCGAGCACCGAGGGGAACGGGATCGTGCGCTTGAAGATCCGCGTGCTCTCGCGCCAGTCGGCCTCGGCGTTCGCCTTGAGGAAGCCGGGGATGTCGATGTGGCTGGGGCACTTGTTCTGGCAGGGCGGCAGGCAATAGGCGTTGTGGTCGCTGAAGATCAGCTCCAGGTTCGTCCGGCGGAGCCGGCGGACCTCCTCGGTCTGGGTCTGGACCTTCATCCCGTCCTCGCAGCTGCGCGAGCAGCTGATCGGCGGGTGCTCTTCGCCCTCGACCTCGACGACGCACATCCGGCAGGCGCCGAAGCCCGGCAGCTTGGGCTCGTAGCAGAGGGTCGGGATCTCGATGCCGTTGTCGCGGCAGACCTCGAGGATGGTCTGGCCCTCGAAGCCCTCGACGACCCGTCCGTCCACCTCGATCCGGATGCGCGGCGACGATTGCGGCCGCTGCGGCGAGCGGGTCTCGAGCAGCCGATCGGCGAGCGACGCCGGCTCGGGCAGGTCGTCGGGGCGGCGCTCGGGGCGGATCATCAGGTCGGCCATCGGTCGCCTCAGGCGCTCGCTCCGGCGGCCACCGCGATCGGATGGCAGACGCCGGCCGGGCAGGAACTGTCGAGGAGATGCGCGTCGAGCTCGGAGCGGAAGTATCGCATCCCGCTCGTGAGCGGAAGCGTCGCCAGCCGCTCGTGGTCGCACAGGGCGGAGGCCACGATGTCGGCCGACAGGTCGGTCAGGAGGTCGAGGTCGGTGGGCCGCGGCCGGCCCTCGACCGCGCGGTCGGCGATCTCCACGAGCCGTCGCGTCCCGATGCGACAGGGGATCGTCTTGCCGCAGGCCTCGCTCGAGCAGAAGCGGGTCAGCAGGCGGGCCAGGTCGACGACGCAGGCGCGGTCGTCGGCGACGACGATCGAGCCCGAGCCGATGTGCGCCCCGGCCTTGCGGAGCGACGCGAAGTCGTAGGGCGTGCGGAGCCCGGTCTGGGGCAGCAGGCCGCCGGACGGTCCGCCGACGAGGATGGCCTTGATCGTCCGTCCCTCGGGCAGCGCGCCGCCGAGCGCGACGATCTCGCGCAGCGGGGTCCCGAGTGGGACCTCGGCGATGCCGTCGCCCGACGGCGTCCGCAACCCGACGAGGATCGTCCCGGGGCTGTCGGGGGTGCCGGTCGCGGCGAAGGCCTCCGCGCCGTGGCGGATGATCCAGCCGAGGGCGGCGAGGGTCTGGACGTTGTGCACGATGGTGGGCATGTCCCAGAGGCCGCGTTCGGCGGGGTGGGGCGGCCGCTGCTCGGGCTGGCCGCGCTTGCCCTCGAGCGCCTTGAGCAGCACGGTCTCCTCGCCGAGCATGTAGGCACCCTGGACGGGCCGCACCGAGACCGTGAGGTCGCGGCCGGGCCCGAAGGCATCGGGTCCGATGAACCCGGCCTCCTCCGCGGCACCGATCGCGGCGTCGAGCCGGCGGATGGCCTCGGTGTCTTCGGCGCGGACGGCGATGAAGGCCTCGCCCGCGCCGGTCGCGAAGGCCGCGATGGCGACGCCCTCGATGACGGCGTACGGGTCGTGCTCCACGAGGTAGCGGTCCGTGGCGCACGCCGGGTCCGCGCCGTAGCCGTTCGCGACGACGTAATGACGGGGCGCCTCGGTCGCCGCGGCCAGACGCCACTTCTCGGCGGCAGGGAAACCGGCCCCACCGCGGCCGCGCAGCCCGGACGCGGCGACCGCCGCGATCGTGGCGGCCGGTCCGAGGTCGCGCATCGCGATGCGCAGCCCGTCGAAGGCCCCGGCCCGGGTCGCGGCATCGAGATCGGTCGGATCGACCGCGTCGGCCCGCTCGAGCAGGATCGTCGGCCAGTCGGCGGGGGTCTTGAGTCGCTCGGCCATCAGCTCGCCCTCGCGCCGGTGGCGTTCCCGGCGAGCGCCCCGTCGAGCGCGGCGAGGTAGGCGCTCTCGGGCGGCCGGTGGGCGGCCACGGCGGCCGCCTGGGCGGTCGCCGACTCGGGCTCGAATTGCAGGTGGCTGTAGTAGGTCGCGGTCCCGTACACCATCGCGTACCAGGTGCCCGTCCGCTGGCTGATGTGCTTGATCGCGGCGACCGGCAGATAGCCGTAGGCCGCCTGGGTCTCCTCCAGGATCGCCAGCAGGTCCGCCGGGTCGTGGTCGTGCTCGTCGAGGATCCGGTCCACGGCCGCCAGGTCGATCTCGGCGAACGGCCGGAACGCGGCATCGGGCACCGGCCGGCCGGACCGCCGCAGCGCCGACTCCTCGCGCCGCTCGCCGTAGGTCTCGGGCGCGCCCCAGTGGACGTGGAACCGGCCGCGCGTGTCGATGCCGCCCATGTCGATGCACTCGATCGGGCAGGCCTGCGCGCACTGGAAGCAGGTCTCGCACTTGAGCGTGCCGTATTCGTCGTAGAGCAGCTGCAGGCGCCCCCGGAACTTGTGCGGGACGTCGAGGCGGACCTCCGGGTACATGACCGTGACCTTCGGCTCGAAGAACCGCCGCAGGGTCAGGGCCATGCCCTTCGCGATGCCGAGGCCGGGGACGAAGGACATCAGGCGCCCCGCCAGAAGCGGAAGACCACGATGGCGGTGGCCGTGATGAACAGGTTGAGGAGCGAGGCCGGCAGCAGCCACTTCCAGGCGAAGTCCATCAGCTGGTCGATGCGGACCCGGGGCAGCGTGCCGCGCATCCACACGAACGTGAACACGAAGACGTAGGTCTTCCCGAGGAACCAGAGCAGGCCGGCCACCCAATCGAGCCCGATGTACGCGACGCCGAGGACGACCGCCACGATGAACACGTTGGCGAGGAGGAACCCGGCGAGGAGCGCCTGCCAGCCGCGGATGCGCGAGCTGGCGATCCAGATCGGGGCGGCGAACAGCAACGTCAGGATGAGCGGCACGACCGCGACGAGGATGAGCAGCCCCACGCCGAGGCTCCCCGGGTCCAGGTCCACCGGGATCGGCCACGGCCACGGGAACGGCGCGTTCCAGCCGCCGAAGAAGAGCGTGACCGTCAGGGCCGAGATGATGAACACGTTGACGTACTCGGCGAAGAAGAAGAACCCGAAGCGCATCCCCGAGTACTCGGTCGCGAACCCGGCGACGATCTCCGAATCGGCCTCGGTCAGGTCGAACGGGGTCCGGTTCGCTTCCGCGGTCGCGGCGATGAAGAAGATGAGCAGGCCCAGCGGCTGGCGGAACACGTACCAGTTCGTGAACCAGCCCGACTGGTCCTCGACGATCTGGTTGAGGCTCATCGTGCCGGCCAGCAGGATCAGCCCGACCACCGAGAGCGTGAGCGGGATCTCGTAGCTGACGACCTGGGCCGCGGACCGCAGCCCGCCCAGCAGCGAGTACTTGTTGAAGCTCGACCAGCCCGCCATGAGCAGGCCCACGACGGACAGGCCGCCGATGGCGAAGAAGTAGAGCAGGGCGATGTTCATGTCCACGCCGAACAGCCCGGGCGCGAACGGGATCACGAGGAGCGACATCACGCTCGTGAGGTACACGACGACCGGGGCCCAGGTGAAGACCACGGGATCCGCGCCGGTCGGGGTGAAGTCCTCCTTCATGAGGACCTTGAGGCCGTGGACCACCGACAGGAGCGAGCCGAACGGCCCCACGCGGTCGGGGCCGATCCGAAGGTTCATCAGGGCGATGACCTTCATCTCCATGTAGATGATCAGGAACGCGGTCGGCACGGTCATGAGCAGCACGATCGTGGCGGCCACCACGAACCGGACGATGGGCAGGTTGTTGGCGAGGATGTCGACGATCGTCGGGCCGAGGAGGATGACGACCGCGAGCAACGCGATGGTCAGCGCAACCAGGATCGGCACGACCGTGAACACGATCTTGCCGGGCAGCGTCAGCCGCGACCACGACCTCCCGATGACGGTCATCGCGTCGTCACGCTACTTGTCCACGCCGCCCATGATCGGATCGAGGCTCGCCATCACCGCCATGGTGTCGGCGACGAGGTGGCCCGGCATCATCAGGCCGACCGACTGCAGGTTCACGAACGACGGATCGTGGATCCGCATCCGGAACGGCTGGTCGGTGCCGTCGCTGATGACGTAGGTCGCGTACTGGCCGCGCGGTCCCTCGATGGCGGCGTACGCCCGCCCCGGGCGTGGCCGCAGGAGCCGCGGCAGCTTGGCGATCACGGGCCCGTCGGGCATCTGGTGCAGGCACTGGTCGATGATCCGCAGGCTCTGCTTGATCTCGTCCATCCGCAGCAGGTAGCGCGCCAGGCAGTCGCCCTCGGTGCGGGTCGGGATATCGAACTCGAGCTCGGGGAAGACGCTGTAGGGATGTGCGCGGCGGAGGTCGAACGGGACGCCCGTCGCCCGCAGGTTCGGGCCGGTCAGGCACATCCGCAGCGCGGTCGCGGTGTCGATCGTGCCGAGGCCGCGCATCCGGCGGACGAAGATCTCGTTCTCGTTGAGCAGCGTGTTGCCGGCCTCGATCTGCTCGGTGGCGTGGCTCATCCAGTCGCCGAGGCGGCTCATGAACTCGTGGTTCAGGTCGCCGTTGACCCCGCCGATGCGGAAGTAGTTGAAGAGCATCCGCTGGCCGGTCAGCGACGCCAGCAGGTCGACGATCTCGTCGCGCTCGATGAACGACCACAGGATCGGCGTCAGGCCGCCCAGGTCGAGGGCCATCCAGCCGAGGAAGAGGGCGTGGCTGGCGATCCGGTTGAGCTCGGTCGAGAGCACCCGGATGTACTCCGCGCGGCGCGGGACCTGGACGTCGAGCAGCTTCTCGAACGCCATGACCCCGGGCCACTCGCAGAACAGCGAGCTGATGTACTCGAGCGGGTCGAGGTAGCAGATGGCCTGGTGGTAGTCGGCGTTCTCGCAGAGCTTCTCGACGCCGCGATGCAGGTAGCCGAGGACGGGGTCGATGTCGACGACCTTCTCGCCGTCGAGCTTGAGGACCACCCGCAGCACGCCGTGCGTGGACGGGTGCTGGGGGCCCATGTTGATGAGGAGCTCGCCGTCACCGAGCGTGTAGAACTCGGCCTCGCGCTCGGTGCGCGGCGGGTAGGGCGGGACGGGCTCGAAGACGCCGAGGTCGCGGTCGAGGGTGACGCGCGGGTCGTCCTCGGAGGCGTGCGGCGGGATGTGGTGGGCGGTGGCGGTCATCGCGGGGCCTCGATCATCCGGTGGAGCGGCGCACGAGCGACGCGGCCGGGGCATTGCGGGGGGTGTGGGTGCGTTCCATCGGCCGGACGCCTCCACCCGGGGAGCGGGCGGCGTCGTCGGCCAGGTAGAAGTCCTTGCGGAGCGGGAAGCTCGTGTAGTCGGGCGGCATGTAGATGCGCCGCAGGTCGCGGTTGCCCTCGAACGTGATCCCGAACATGTCGTAGGCCTCGCGCTCCTGCCACTCGGCGCCCTTCCACAGGAAGGTGACCGATGGCACCCGCGGGTCCTCGCGCGACAGGCCGTCGGCGACGACGCGCAGCCAGTCGGGCGTGCTGTCGCTCCAGAGGTGGTACACGACCTGCATGACCTCGCCCGTGTCGACGCCGGCGAGATCGGCGAGGAACTCGAATCGGAAGGCGGGCTCGTCGTGGAGCGCCGTCAGCACCGGCACGACGTCGCCCGCGCCGATGCGCATCTCGGTCTCGTCGTGACGCTGCCGGATGGGCCCGCTGAGCTGGTCCGCGAAGCGGGCCTGCAGGCGGGCCTTGAACCGTCGATCCACGCCTAGACGTCCTGCGGGACGGTGGGCCCGATCGCCCGATCCGGCCAGTGGCCGCGCCGGTCCTTGACCAGCTGCTGGAGCTTCATCATCCCGTAGATGAGGCCCTCCGGTCGCGGCGGGCAGCCGGGGATGTAGACGTCGACGGGCATGACCCGGTCGATGCCCTCGACCGTCGAATAGCTCCGCTTGTAGCGACCGCCCGAGCACGTGCAGTCGCCGAGCGCGACGCACCACTTGGGCTCCGGCATCTGCTCCCACAGGCGCACGAGCGGGCCGGCCATCTTGGTCGTCAGCGTACCGGCGACGATCAGGACGTCGGCCTGGCGGGGACTGGCCCGGAAGGGGAACATGCCCCAGCGGTCCATGTCGTTCTTGGAGGTCGCGGTCGACATCATCTCGATCGCGCAGCAGGCCAGCCCCGAGAGCAGCGGCCACAGGCTGTTCATCCGGATGAGGTCGAGGACGTAGTCCGCGGTGGTCGGGATGACCTCGAGCGGGCCGCTCCAGCGGGCGTCGTCGCGCCGGCCGAGCCCGCTCGCCTCGAACTCGCGCAGGTGGGTGATGTCGCTCGCCTGTCCGCCGTCGTAGGCGGTGGGATCGGCGGCCTGCCAGAGCGTGTTCGGGACGACGATCGGGGCGAGGACGTCGCGTCGATCGGCGGGAGCGACCGCGGTCGTCTGGCCACCGGCCGTGGCGTCGGGTCGCTCGGGCGTCACCGCCATGTCAGGGCTCCCTTGCGCCACGCGTAGGCGAGCCCGAGGAGCAGGATCGCGACGAAGATCACCATCGAGATCAGGCCGGTCGCCAGGGCGTCGAGGTCGAGTGAGTTGAAGTTGATGGCCCAGAGATAGATGAACACGACCTCGATGTCGAAGGCCACGAACAGCAGGGCGTAGATGTAGAACGACAGCCCGAACCGGCCGTGGGTATCGCCGTACGTGTCGATGCCGGACTCGTAGGGCAGGCCCTTGTGCTCATCGCCGCGATTGCGGTGCGAGATCAGCCAGGCGGCACCGATCGTCAGGAAGACGAAGGACACGCCCGCGACAGCGAAGCCCACGATGTACCAGATGCCGGTCAACCGAACTCCCTTCGAGCGACTGGCCAGGGCTGGCGTCGCTGGCTGGAGACCCCTGAGCAAGCGGGCAGGCGCACCCACACGAGGCGCACCGGCGCCCATCGGCATTCTAGCGCGAGCACGCGGGAGCCGGGGTGGGTCGTGAGGGGGCGGGTGCGTCGCGCCGGAGGCCCGAACGTCCGATGTCGGGGAGCGGGCCGTGAGCACCCAGCTGGCGCGGCCGCGAGCGTCGGGGAGCGGCGCGCGCCGAGCGCGCGTGCAGGTTCGCGCGCCGCTCCCCGTCAGGTCGTGCCCGACCGTTTCGAAGCCTGCGCGTCGGCGATCACGCGCAGCAATAGGGAGATCGCCCTAGTCGGAGGCTCCGGGCGCCGCGTCCCGACGTCGGCCGGGAGCCTGGTAGGCGAACGCGTCGGAGCGGGTCGCCCGGCGGCCAGTCGCGGCCGAACGCGAGGACGCGGAATCGGCCCATCGCGGCCGGGTCGAGCATCCGCATCAGGGCGGACCGGATGAGTAGGTAGTCCTCGAGCGAGGTCGCCGGGTCCTCCTGGATCGCCCGCAGGCGGCCCTCGATCCCGAGGCCGATGAGCGCCTCTGCCTGGGTGGTGCTGCCCACGGTCGTGAGCCCTGCCCGGTGGGCGGCGGCCTCGACCGCGGTGATGTCGACGTGGGCCGTCAGGTCCTGCCGGCCGACGTGGCGGTAGGGGTCATCGTGGACCTGCTGGCGGACGTAGGCGCGGAGCGTCCCGTCCCGCCGGCGGGCCGGGTCGTAGAGCTCGCATGGCGGGTGCGCCGTAGTCGATGACGACGAGCAGACCGCGCGCGAGGCCGGCGGCCGCCGCGGCGATCCAGTCGTCGAGCGCCAGGCAGATCTCCGCCGTCTGACCGTCCGTGAGCTCGACCGCCTCGGTCGCCAGGCGCTCGGCGAGCGCCGGCGTGGTGGGCTCGATCTCGACCTCGACGAGCGACCCGTCGTCGGCGACGCCGACGGCCAGCTCGCGGAGGCGGGTACCCCGCTGGCGCACCCGGTGCACCGGCAGCGCGTCGAGCACCTCGTTCGCGAGGACGATCCCATCGATGGGCCGCACCGGATCTGTGGTCACGACCAACGCGCTCGCCAGCCCGGCCCCGGCCAGCCGTTCGCGGAGGGCGACGAGGCGACGCTCGTCGACCTCGACGGGCTCGTACGCGACGGCGCCGGCGAGCGGCCCGGCGGCGAGGGCGCCGAGCATGGCGACCGCGAGCGCACCGGTCCCGGCCCCGTACTCGCGGACGGTGAACGGCGTCGGGCGGCCGAGGCGCTCCCACGCCTCGACGAGCAGGCCCGACAGCGTCGCCCCGAAGATGGGGTGCAGCTCGGGCGCCGTGATGAAGTCGCCGGAGCGGCCAGGACGGGCTTCGTCCGATCGGTAGTAGCCGCCCACGGGGTCGTACAGGCACCGTTCCATGAAGCGCGCGAAGGTCATCGGCCCGTCGCGCCGGATCTCGTCGCGGATCGATCCGACGAGTGTCGCGTCCTCGCCGACGTCGCTGAGATCGGTGGGCGGCTCGCGGCGCAGCCCCGGGACGAGCTCCAAGGTCAGCCGCGCAGCACGAGCCGGATACCGGGCCCGACCAGCGTATGGCCGCCGAGCAGGACCGGGATCGGCGCGTCGAGGGCCGACATCGTGAGGTCGCGCAACCACGGGTCGACGATCCCGTCGGGCAGCAGCAGGTCCGAGGCGAAGCGGTCCTCCGCGCGGGGCCACGCCCGCTCGTCCGCACCCAGGCGATGCGCGAGCAGGACCCGCGTGTCCACGAGGGCCGCGTCGGCCAGCCGCGCCAGTGTCGCCCCGAACGACGCCACGCCGTCGCGCTCCAGGAGCGCCCCGAGGATCGACGTCGGTGGCCGTTGGCCGGTCCGCGCCGTCCGGAGCCCGCGCTCCTCGATGAGTGCCCGGGTGCGCGAGGCGGTGTGTCGCTCGAGCCAGCCCAGCGTGGCCGCGGACGTCCGCCCCGTGATGAGCAGCTCGGCCGTGGGATCCGCGGCCACGGCCCGGATCGCCGCGAGGCGCGACAGGACGGCAGCCGCCCGGGCGCCGTCCTCGGCCACCGGGACGCCGGCCAGGATCGCGTCGAGCGGCCCGTCGATGTCGATCGCCAGGCGCCACCGTCGGCGCAGGTCGGTCACCTCGTATCCGGCGGCTTCTTCGAGCCAGCGTGGCAGGGCGTTGTCGCCGGGGAGCTCCGGCAGGCCCGTCGAGCCCGTCGAGCGGCGCACGTGAGCGCGACGATGTCCGCGGAATAGCGGTTGTTCGTGAGGGCGCGGCGGCCGTCGCCGCCGGCGGCGACCACGAAGGCGCGCCGGTCCGCGGCGGTCGCCAGCGGCACCGCACCGGACCCTAGCAGCACGAGTCCGCCCGCCGGGCGCTCCGCATCGACGAGCGACCGGAGCCGCCGGCCGAACGGTGTATCGTCGGGCGGCCCGGTCACGATCCGGACGTCGTCGGCCCCGGCAGCGACGAACCCGCGACGGTGCCGTTCGGCGACCGCGCCGCGGGCCCCGGCGACCCAGCGCTCGAGCGGCCCGGCTCCGGGGCCGGGATCCGGATGGAGGATGCGGACGGCGACCGGTCGCATCCCGCGAGTCTATCGGTCGCCGCCATGGAGCCAACGAGTCGAGCGTGAGTGATCGGACGGTCCGCGCGTACCTCGGCCTCGGGGCGAACGTCGGCGATCCCGAAGCGACCCTCGCGTCGGCGGTCCGGGCGCTCGCCGCCCTCCCCGCCCACCGACTGCATGCGGTCTCGCGGCTGTACGTCACGCGCCCCGTCGGCGTCACCGATCAGCCGGACTTCCGCAACGCGGTCGTCGCGATGGACGTGCCGGCCGGCGCGGATCCGGCTGGCGGCGCGATCGCCCTCCTCGCCACGCTGAAGGGCTTGGAGCGCGACTTCGGCCGTCGCCCGCGCGCCCGATGGGGCCCGCGCGAGCTCGACCTCGATCTCCTCGTGTTCGGGCGGGCGCGACTCTCGATCGAGCGGCCGCCGGAGGCCCGTTCGACGGACGCGGGAACGGACCCGGCAAAGGCGTCGAAGCTGCTCGTCGTCCCCCATCCCGAGGCGAGGCACCGCCTGTTCGTACTCGCCCCGCTCGCCGACGTGGCACCAGGCCTCGTGCCGCCCGGCTGGGGCGAGACGGTCGCCAGCGCGCGAGGCCGACAGGCCGCGATCGAAGGTTTCGAGGCGGTCCGGCCGGTCGCGATGTGGTCCGCGACCGGCCTGACCTGGCGACCGATCGGCGCGACCTACTCGAGGTAGCGGGTCTCCAGTCGCGTTTCGACGGCCGTCCCGTCTGGTCCAGGTTCCACGAGGTAGGCCGCTGCCGACGGTCTCGACGAGACGACCGCGTGGAGGATCCCGTCCCGGAACACCAGGGCGGCGCCATCGTCGGCGGCGTACCCCGGCGGGAGCTCGCCGGAGGCGACCAGACCCTGATAGAGCGGCCGCCGACCCGGTTCGCCGTCGTAATGCGGGCAATGGCTCCCGGCCAGGAACCCCAGTCCGTCGCGGATCGGCCGCAAGGTCGGCCCGAAGGAATCCGTGGTCCCGCCCTCGAACCAGCACAACGACCCCGCGGACAGACCGGCCATGACGACACCGGCGTCGTAGGCCGCACGCAAGGCGCGATCCACCCCGTGCAGGCGCCAGAGCGCGAGCATATTCATCGTATTGCCGCCGCCGACGTAGACGAGATCCTGGGCAAGCAGGTATGGCTCGATCGCCTCGACCGTGCGCTCGAACAACGCGAGGTGGGTCCCCTCCGCCTTCGCGTCGAACGCGGCGTGGAAGCCGTCGATGTAGGCCTCGGCGTCGCCGCTTGCCGTCGCAAGGAAACAGACCCGCGGGCGCTCGACCTGACGGGCCCGTCGCACCAGGTCGAGCAGCGCGTCATCGAGCCGTGGGTCGTCCGGTTCCATCGAGAAGCCGCCGCCACCCATGGCGACGATCCATCGTGGCGCATCCATGTCCCGATGCTACCCTCCGTGTCTGGCCACCGCCCCGCCGCCCGGAGACCCCGCGATGACGAAGATCGGCTACGCCGCGATGCTCGAGCAGTTCCACCCCACCGAACTGCTCGACCTGTGCGTGCAGGCGGAGGCGGCCGGGTTCGAGGCTGGCTTCATGGTGAGCGAGCACTTCCACCCGTGGACGCCCGACCAGGGCCAGAGCGCGTTCGCCTGGTCGTTCCTTGGGGCGCTCGGGACCCGGACGTCCCTGCCCTTCGGCGTGGCGGTCACGAGCGCGGGGTTCCGCTACCACCCGGCGGTCATCGCGCACGCGGCCGCGACCGTCGGAGCGATGTTCCCGGGTCGGTTCTGGTTGGGGCTGGGCGCGGGCGAGGCGCTCAACGAGCACATCCTCGGCGGCCAGTGGCCGGAGATCGGGGTCCGCTCGGCGATGATGTTCGAGGCCATCGAGATCATCAACAAGCTGTTCAGCGGCGCGGTGGTGAAGCACCGCGGGGAGCACTTCACGCTCGAGAGCGCGAAGCTCTACACGCGGCCCGAGACGCCGGTGCCGATCTACGTGGCCACCTCCGGTCCGGTCAACGCCAAGCGGACGGGAAAGTTCGCGGACGGGATGATCACGGTCGGGGCCGCCGACGACAAGATCGAGATGCTCTGGGGAAGTGCGACGAGGGCTGCCGCGAGGCCGGCAAGCCGCTCGGCACGCCGAAGCTCCTCCAGATCCACATCTCGTGGGCCCGGACCGAGGAGCAGGCGATCGAGAACGCGGTGCGCGAATGGCCGACCGGCGGGATGCCCTTCCCGAAGCAGGACGTCCGGAACCCCGAGGACTTCGCCGCGATGGCCAAGCTGGTCCGGCCGTCCGACTTCACGAACCGGGTGCTGATGAGCAGCGACCTCGAGGTGCACACGGCCCATCTCCAGCACTACGTCGACATGGGCTTCGACGAGATCCACGTGCACAACGTCGGCCGCGACCAGGCCGAGTTCATCGAGGTCTTCGGGCGCGAGGTCCTGCCGAACCTCCGGCTCGAGGCGCCCGCCGCGGTCGGCTAGAGGCGGACCCGCGGCGGCGAGTCGCGGTCGAACATGTGGACCGTGTCGACGAACCGGACCTGCTTGGTCTGGTAGGCCATCACCAGGGAGTGGGTCCGGGCGCCGCCGCCGAAGAACCGGACGCCCTGCAGCAGGTCCCCGCTCGTGACGCCGGTCGCGGCGAACACGAGGTTCTCGCCGGGCGCGAGGTCCTCGGTCCGGTAGACGCGGGACTCGTCGCCGTGGCCCATCCGCGCGCCGCGGGCGCGCTCCTCGTCGCTGCGGTACCGGAACCGGGCCTGGATCTCGCCACCGAGGCAGCGCAGGGCGGCCGCGGTGATGACGCCCTCGGGCGCGCCCCCGATACCCATCACGGCGTGGACGCCGGTGCCAGAGACCGCGGTCGAGATCGCCGCCGACAGGTCGCCGTCACCGATGAGCTTGATGCGTGCGCCCGCCTCGCGGACCTCGGCGATGAGCGCGTCGTGGCGGGGTCGCTCGAGGATGACGACCGTGATGTCCTGGACCCGCCGACCGAGCGCCATGGCGATCGCCCGCAGGTTCTCGGTGGGACTCATCCGGATGTCGACCTTGCCGGCGACCCCCGGTCCGACGCAGATCTTCTCCATGTACGTGTCCGGCGCGTGGGTCAGGCCACCGGTCTCGGACGCGGCGAGGACGGTGATGGCGCCGGCCTGGCCGTGGGCGACGAGGTTCGTGCCCTCGAGCGGGTCGACCGCGATATCGACCCGGGGCGCCGTGGGATCGAGGTGCGTCCGGCCCACCTCCTCGCCGATGTAGAGCATCGGCGCCTTGTCGCGTTCGCCCTCGCCGATGACGATGCGACCGGCGAACTCGATCTCCTCCATCGTGCTGCGCATGGCCTCGGTGGCGAGCTTGTCGGCGCCGTTGCGGTCGCCGCGACCCATCGCGCGGGCCGAGGCGATCGCCGCCTCCTCGGTGACGCGCACCATCTCGAGCGCGAGCAACTGTTCCATCAGCGTCCCATCGGCGAGGCGCTGATCCGGCCCGCCCGCCGCGTTGGGCCCTCCGCGCGCTCACTCACGCACCTCGAAGTGCATTCGATCACGTGCTCGGACCCACCTTGCGTTCGCACCGGCTGAGCGCCTCGAATCAATGTCTGAAGTGGCGGCGACCTGTGAACACCATGGCGAGGTGGTGCCGGTCGGCGACCTCGATCGCCATCTCGTCGCGGATGGAGCCACCCGGCTGGATGATGGCGGTCACCCCGGCCTGGGCCGCCGCCTGGATCCCGTCCGGGAACGGGAAGTAGGCGTCCGAGGCCATGACCGCGAGCTTGGCCCGGTCGCCCGCCCGGCGCAGGGCGATCTCGACCGACACCTGACGGGAGGCCTGGGCCGCCCCGATCCCGACCGTGGCCCCGTTGCGCGCGAGGACGATGGCGTTCGAGCGGACGTGGCGGACCGCGCGCCAGGCGAAGAGCAGGTCGGTCAGCTCCTCGAGCGTCGGCCGACGCTTGGTGACGACCTGGAGTTGGCCGCGGTCGAGACCGAGCTCGTCGAGCGTCTCGACGAGCAGCCCGCCGGCGACGCGCTTGAAGTCGAGGTTGGCGATGCCGTAGTCGCGCATGCCCTCGACGGGGTCGGCGGGGACGGCGAGGAGCTCGATGCCCGGCTTCTCGCGCAGGATGCCGAGGGCTGCCTGGCTGTAGCCGGGGGCGATGACGGCCTCGTACGAGCTCTGGGCGATCTCGCGCGCCGTGGCCCCGTCGAGCTCGCGGTTGACGCCGACGATGCCGCCGAACGCGGCGACCGGGTCGGTCTCGAGGGCGTGCCGGTAGGCCTCGACGAGCTCATCGTGCGAGGCCAGTCCGACCGGATCGGTGTGCTTGACGACCGCCGCCGTGGGCGCCGTGTAGTCGCGCGCGATCCGGTAGGCCGCGTCGAGGTCGAGCAGGTTGTTGAACGACGGCCGGTCGCCCTGGATCTGCGTCGCGTCCGCGAGCGTGCCGCTCCGGTGGGTGGTCTCCCGGTAGACGGCGGCGCGCTGGTGCGGGTTCTCCCCGTAGCGCAGGTCGCCGACCTTCTCGAGCACGAGCGCCAGCCGCTTCGGGAAGATGTTCCCCGAGATCTGGTTGAGGTAGGCGGCGATCTCGGCGTGGTACGCGGCGACCGTGCTGAACGCCTCCGCCGCCAGCTGCGCCCGGGTCTCGGGGCTGACCTGCCCGAGCTCGCGGATCTCGGACACGATCCGCCCGTAATGCGACGGGTCGGACGCGGCGGCCACGCCGGCCGAGTTGCGCGCGGCGGCCCCGAGGAGAGCGGCACCGCCCACGTCGATCATCTCGATGGCCTCGTCGAGCCCGACGAGCCGCGCCCCGACCGACGGGGCGAACGGCTTCACGTTGACGACCACGATGTCGATCGGGCTGATGCCCTGGCCCGCCAGCTCGTCCATCTGGGCCGGGATGTCGCGCCGCGCCAGGATCCCCGCGTAGACCGCGTGGTGGAACGTCTTGACCTGACCTCCGACGGCGGGCGATCCCTCGGTCAGCTCGGCGACCGAGGCGACCTCGACGCCCTCGGCCGCAAGATGTTCGCGGGTTCCGTCGGTGGCGTAGATCTCGACGTCGAGCGAGCGAAGGTCGCGCGCGAGCGTCGTGACGCCTTCACGGTTCGCGACTGACAGCAGGGCTCGCACCCGGGCCTCCTCCCCGTCGAGGTGGTTCACGGCTGCGCGCTCGGGGGTCGCCGCGGGGTGACGCCCGGGTGGGCCGTGGAGCGCCGCACCGCTCGGCCGAGTATAGCGCCCGGCATGGCATACTCCGGTCGCTCAGCCACAACCAGCGATGAGGTTCCCGCGCGTGACGCAGGCCCCCTGGGAGTACCTGTTCCTCTCGTTCAACAACAAGAACTTCCCCGACCTGTTCCACCCCACGTGGATCGCGTCGCTCGTGCTGCTCGTCGGGCTGATCCTGCTCTACAACGTCCGGACGCGAGCCCTCCACCGCCATCCGCCGTACACCGAGATGTGGGAGTGGCTGCTCTGGTCGGGCCTGATCACGTTCGCCCTGCTGATCACCTACTCGGTGTTCGTCTTCGACTTCTTCATCGTGTTGCTGACCGAGATCATCGGGATCGGGACGATGGTCTGGATCCGCTTCATGCGGTTCCCGCCGATGCTCGATGCCTACGAGCACAAGCTCGCTCGTGAGCGCTATTACACGAAGCAGAAATTCGCCGAGCCGGAGACGACGATCCGCCGGCGCGCCGGCGGCAGCAAGCGCTCGCGCGCCCAGCGCCGCCGCCGCTGACGCCGCCCGTCGACCAGCGCCCGCCGGGACCCGTCCGATGCCCATCGAGATCCACCGGTTCGGCGTCGGTCACCGCCGGCCCGAGGGTCCGCCCGGCTCCGTCGGTCTGACCGGCCAGCCCATCCACGCCGACGGCCGCGGGCTCATCGCGGAACTGGCCTTCGCGCGGAACGCCCACATCGAACCGCACGCGAACCCGAACACGACCTGGTTCATCGTCATCGAGGGCGGCGGCTGGGTGGCGGTCGGCGACGAGCGGACTCGCGTCGCGGCCGGGGAGGCCGTCCTGTGGCCGGCCGACGAGACCCACACGGCCTGGACCGAGCATTCCGAGATGCGCGCGATCGTCGTCGAGTTCGCCGGTCCGGACGACACGGACATCGTCGGCCTCCTCGAGGGCCGCGCGGTCGAGATCGACCCGGACGAGGTGTCGCCCGAGCGGCGGGGTGTCGGCACGCTGGCCGAGCGTCCCGCCGATCGGGCGACCGATCCCGGGAGTGGTGAACCGGCCTGACCGCCGACGAGCGGCGGCCAGGCCGGGGTCTCCTCCGGTGACTTCGGTATCGCGGCCCGTGGGCCGCCCGCCGTCGAGGTGCGGATCCTCGGGCGGCTAGCGGTCGAGCCGCCGGGCGCGGTCGAGCAGGTCGAGGAACGCGTGGACCTGGTCGCTGGGTGGAAGGCCTTCCGCCTCGCGGTCGGCCACCCGCCAGACGTCCTCGAGATCGAGATGGTCCGCGAACCGGCTCTCGCGCAGGACCTCGGCCGTCTCGGCCACGATCGCGTCGAACCGGAAGTACGGATCGGCCCGCTCGAACGAGCGCGACAGGTCCCCGGCCCGGACGTCATCGGACAGCTCGTGTGTCCGGCCGTCGTCCGGATCGGTCCAGCGGACGCGGACCTCCGCGAGGTGGTCGCCGTCCGCCGGGCCGTCGCGAAGGCGGAGCGCGTACAGGGCCGTGACCGCGTGGCCGGCACCGATCGCCCCGGCCGGCACGTTCGGGTCGGTGAACGCCTGGTCCGCGACGTCGCGGTCCTCGTATCCGACGAGCCGGTAGCCAGCGACGAGGTCCGGATCGAAGGTCACCTGGGCCTTTGCATCGAGCGCGACCGACTGGATCGTCGACGTGAGGTCGTCGCGGAAGAGGCGCTTCGCCTCGTCGAGCGTGTTGACGTACGCGTAGAACCCATCGCCCTTGTCGGCGAGCTGCTCGAGCAACGCGTCGTTGTAGTTCCCCATCCCGACGCCGACACTGACGAGCTCGATGCCCGCCGAGGCGTCGCGGCTGATCTCGCCGAGGATCCCGTCGCTGTCGGTGAGCCCGACGTTGGCGACCCCGTCCGAGGCCAGGACGACGCGATCGATGCCGTTCTCGGTGAGGCTGTGACGGGCCTCGTCGTAGCCGAGCCGGAGGCCGGCCTCGAGGTTCGTCGACCCGCCGGGCTCGAGCCGGTCGATCGCGTCGAGGATCCGGTCGCGATCGTCCACCGAGGTCGACGGGAGGACCACACGGGCGTCACTGCCGAAGGTCACGAGCGCGACCCGGTCGTTCCGTCCGAGCTCGTCGACGAGGACCCGTAAGGCGTCCTTGACGAGCTCGAGCCGGTCTTCGCGCGCCATCGAGCCGGACGTGTCGACCACGAACGTCAGCGACGCATCCTGGCGCGCCCGGTCGCGGACCTCGCGCGCCTGCAGCCCGACCCGGAGCAGGATCTCGTCGGGATCGGTGAACGGTGTCGGGCCGCCGTCGATCGAGATCGAGAAGGCGTCCTGCCGGGGCGGTCGATAGCCCTGCTCGAACGCGTTGACCCACTCCTCGACGCGGACGCTCGCCGGATCGGGCCGATTCCCATCGGCGACGTAGCGCTGCGCGATCGTGTAGGACGCCGTGTCCACGTCGAGCGCGAACGTCGATACACGGTCCTCATCGGGATCGACGAACGGATTGACGCTGGGGTCCTGGTAGGTGACGCCGTCATACGGCGACGCCGCCGGGTGTTCCGGCGGCGTGTACGGGGCGGCGGTGGGGAGATGGTGCTCCTCGGCTCGGCCCGAGGTGGGGGCTGGGGACGATGCGGTGCTGGAGCATGCGCTCGCCACGAGGGCGACGACGGCCAGCGACAGCAGTGGTCGGCGCACGACGCAACCTCCCTGCAGGGAGCCGGTCAGGGCCCCCGGCCACATGGGCGGGGCCGACGCAGCGGTCCCGCAGGTCCCGATTAGGCGCCGCGATGTGCGCCGTCGGGCCGTCGCCTCGACGCCGGGATGGGCCGCCCGGTTCCCGGCGCTGCGCCCGGTCAGTCGGTGGCGAGGATCGCGCCGAGCTGGCTCAGGATGCGGGCGGTCGCGCCCCAGACCGAGAGGCCCTCGACCTCGTAGGCGCCGTAGCGCAGCGGCCAGTCGCGGACCGTGCGCTCGACGATCCGGATCGGGGCGCCGGGCAGGAAGGTGGAGATCGGCGGCTCGACGATCCGGGCCACCTCGCGGGGCGCGGCCGTGAACGCCGGGCGATGTGTCGCGGTCGCCACGACCGGGGTGACCGCGAAGTCGCTGACCGGGATCCAGAACGGTTCCAGGGTCCCGACGACGCGGACGCCCGCGGCCGCCGGCTGGAGCCCGACCTCCTCGGCGGCCTCGCGAAGCGCGGTCGCGGCGACGTCGGCATCGCCGGGCTCGGCCTTGCCCCCGGGCAGGCTGACCTCACCCGAGTGGTGGCCGCCGCCGTCGGTCCGTTCGATGAGGACGATCCGGGCGAGGCCGTCGTCGTCCGGGTAGAGGAGCGCGAGGACGGCCGCCGCGCGACCCGTGCCACCCGACGGCTCGAGGCGCGGCGGCAGCGACCCGTCGGCGGTCGTGATGACCGGCATCAGCACATCGGCCGGAGCCGGCAACGGGTCGGGGAGGACCGCCAGTCGCGCGTCGGCGTCGGCGAACCGCACCGGGTCGGGGCGCCTAGTTGACCAGCTCGCCGTCGCCGCGCTTGCGACGTGTCGGTGGCAGGTCGAGCGGGGACGAGGCGCCCGTCCCGACCCCGACCGGGTCGTCCCCGGGGCGCGAGCGGGCGTCGCGTCGCTGGCCGTCGGCGACGACGGTCGCGCCCTCGGTCGTGAAGACGACCGTCCCGGAGACGAGGTCCGCGTCGGCCGAGATGTGGTCGCCGGGCTTGAACTCCCCGGCGACGAGGGCCCGGGCCAACGGGTTCTCGACGAGCCGCTGGATCGTGCGCTTGAGCGGCCGGGCCCCGTACGCGGGGTCCGTCCCCTCGCGGACGATGAGCGAGGTCGCGGCCGGGGTGAGCTCGAGGGTCAGGTCCTGCTCGGCAAGCCGGCGGGCCAGGTCGGCGAGGAGCAGCTCGACGATCCGGTTCAGGTCGGCGTCGGTCAGCGGGTGGAAGACGATGACCTCGTCGACGCGGTTGAGGAACTCGGGCCGGAACTGCAGTCGCAGGGCCTCGGTCACCTCGCGCTTCATCGACTCGTAGGCGGCGTCACCGGCCTTGGCCCCGGACGCCGCGATGGCCGCACTCCCGATGTTGCTCGTCATGATCACGACGGTGTTGCGGAAGTCCACGGTCCGACCCTGGCCGTCCGTGAGGCGGCCGTCGTCGAGGACCTGGAGCAGGATGTTGAACACGTCCGGGTGCGCCTTCTCGATCTCGTCGAGGAGGACGACCTGGTACGGCCGCCGTCGGACGGCCTCGGTCAGCTGGCCGCCTTCCTCGTAGCCGACGTAGCCGGGCGGTGCCCCGACGAGTCGCGAGACGGAGAACTTCTCCATGTACTCGCTCATGTCGATGCGGACCAGCGCATGCTCGTCGTCGAAGAGGAACTCCGCGAGTGCCCGCGCGAGCTCGGTCTTGCCGACGCCGGTCGGTCCGAGGAACAGGAACGACCCGATCGGCCGGCGCGGGTCCTTGAGCCCGGCGCGGGCGCGACGGACCGCGTCGGAGACGGCCTGGATCGCCTCGTCCTGGCCGACGACCCGATCGTGGAGCCGGTCCTCCATCTTCACGAGCTTGGCCATCTCGCCCTCCATCAGGCGGCTGACGGGGATCCCGGTCCAGGCCGCCACGATCTCGGCGATGTCGTCCGCGGTGACCTCCTCCTTGAGCATCGATCCGGGACCCTGCAGGGTCGCCAGCACGGCCTCCTGCTCGGCCAGCCGGTCGGTCAGCTCCTTGAGCGTCCCGTACTTGAGCTGGGCGGCGGTGGCGTAGTCGGCCTCGCGCTCGGCCTGCTCGATGCGGACCTGGAGCGACTCGAGCTCCGACTTCGTGGCGCGGATGGCGGCGATCGCGGCCTTCTCGGTCTCCCAGCGCTGCTTCATCGCGCCGCCCTCCTCCTCGAGGTCGGCCAGCTCCTTCTCGAGCGCGGCCAGCCGCGCCTTGGATGCGTCGTCGGTCTCCTTGCGCAGCGCCTCGCGCTCGATCTCGAGCTGGATCCGCCGGCGTTCGAGCTCGTCGAGCTCGATCGGCATCGAGTCGATCTCCATCCGGAGGCGGCTCGCGGACTCGTCGACGAGGTCGATGGCCTTGTCGGGCAGGAAGCGCTCGGTGATGTAGCGGTTGGACAGCGTGGCCGCCGCGACCAGCGCCGAGTCCGTGATCCGGACGCCGTGGTGGACCTCGTAGCGCTCGCGCAGGCCGCGCAGGATCGAGATGGTCTCCTCGACCGTCGGCTCGTCCACGAGGACCGGCTGGAAGCGGCGCTCGAGGGCGGCGTCCTTCTCGATGTACTTGCGGTACTCGTCGAGGGTCGTGGCACCGATCGTGTGCAGCTCGCCGCGAGCGAGCATCGGCTTGAGCAGGTTGGAGGCATCCATCGCGCCCTCGGCCGCACCCGCCCCGACGACGGTGTGCAGCTCGTCGATGAACAGGATGACCTGGCCGTCGGAGTCCTTGATCTCCTTGAGCACGGCCTTCAGGCGCTCCTCGAACTCGCCGCGGAACTTGGCCCCGGCGATGAGGGCCCCGAGATCCAGGGCGACGACGCGCTTGTTCTTGAGGCCCTCCGGGACGTCGCCGCGGACGATGCGCTGGGCGAGCCCCTCGACGATGGCCGTCTTGCCGACGCCCGGCTCGCCGATGAGGACCGGGTTGTTCTTCGTCCGGCGCGACAGGACCTGGATGACGCGGCGTACCTCGTCGTCGCGGCCGATGACCGGGTCGAGCTTGCCGGCGCGCGCCTCGGTCGTGAGGTCACGGCCGTACTTCTCGAGGGCGGCGTAGGTGCCCTCGGGGTTCTGCGATGTGACGCGCTGCCCACCGCGGACGCTCTGGAGCGCCTGGAGGATGGCCTCCCTGCCGGCGGCGTGCCGCTCGAGCAGGGCCTGGCCCTCGCCGCCGACGTCGGCGATGCCGAGCAGCAGGTGCTCCGTCGAGACGAAGTCGTCGCCCAGGCGGCGCGCCTCGGCCTCGGCTCGCTCGACGACGGTCTTCGCGCGTGGGTCGAGGGTGATCGAGCCGCCCTGGATGCGGGCCCGCTTGGCGAGGATCGCCGCGAGCTCACCGCGGAACGCCGGCAGGTCGACACCGAGCCGGCGCAGGGTCTCGGCCGGGATCCCGTCGTCGGGTTCGACGAGGGCGCTCAGCAGGTGCTCGGCGTCGAGCACCGGGCTCTGCAGCCGTTCGGCGGTGGCCTGGGCGGCGAGGATGGCCTCCTGGGCCTTCTGGGTGAATCGATCGAGTTGCATCGGGGTCGTCCTATGTGGGTCTGGGGACGGGGTGGGTGGTCGGCGTCAGCGTGGATCGGGCTGCTCGACGAGGTCGAGGAAGGCCCGGGCCGCGGCCTGTGCCTCTTCCGAGAGGTTCGTCGGCAGGACGACGCGTGCTTTCGCGTACAGGTCGCCGTTGCCGGTGCCGTGCAGGCGGGGCATGCCCTGCCCGGTCAGCCGGAAGGTCCGCCCGTTCTGCGTGCCTGCAGGGATGCGCAGGAGGACCTTGCCCTTCAGCGTCCGGACCGGAACCTCGGCCCCGAGCAGTGCCTCGTCGAGCGTCAGCGGCAGCTCGCGCTCCAGGTCGGCGCCACGGCGCTTGAACGTCCGGTCCGGCTCGAGCTTGACGACGACGTACAGATGGCCCCCGCCCGGCGCCTTGCCGGTCAGCCGGACGCGGGTGCCCTCGTCGGCGCCCTTGGGGATCTTGACCTCGAACCGCTTGCCGTCCACTTCGACCACGCGCGTGGTGCCCTGATACGCCTCCTCGAGGGTGATCGGCGCGATCGCCTCGGCGTCGGCCGCGATGGGCCGGGAGGTCGCGGACCGTGATCCGCCGGCCGGCCCGGCGGACGTCGTCGCGCCGTCGAGGCCCATCCCGGCGAGGATGTCGTCGAACGTGGGTCCGCCGGTCGGCCGCCGGCCGCGTCCGGGGCCGGGTCCGCCGGCCGGACCGCCGGTCGCCCCGGCGGCATCGGCCGCGTCCCCGCCGAAGAACATCCGGAAGAAATCGCTGAACTCACCGGCGTCGCCGGTGGTATGGAACTCGTAGCGGACGTTGCCACCGCCACCACCGCCGTAGCCGGCGAACGGGCCACCCGGCGCGAACGGATCGGTCCCGCTCGCGCCGGCCCGTTCATAGGCGGCCCAGTTGGCGCCGAGCGCGTCGTAGCGCTTGCGCTTGTCCGGGTCGGACAGGACCTCGTTGGCCTCGTTGACGTCCTTGAACCGGCGCTCGGCGTCCTTGTCGCCGGGCTTGGCGTCGGGGTGGTGTTGGCGGGCGAGCTTGCGGAAGGCCTTCTTGATGTCGGCCTGCGACGCCGTCCTCGGCACGCCGAGGACGTCGTAGTAGTCCTTGTACTCGAGGCCCGCCGTGCCGGGCCCGCTGCCCGCCAACCCCGCCTCCCTTACGGCCTCGGAGCGATGCCCATGGTCAGCCGCCCCTGACGACGACAGGGGGCTGGTCGGCGGGCGGGAACTCCGGCCGCCGGACGGTGGGCGCCGTGGGGGTCTCCGCGGGCTGGCTGTCCTTGGCGGTCTTCGGTGGCTCGGCCGGCAGCGCCTTCGGCTTGCGCCGAAGGGCCGCTTCCAGCACCTGGTCCATGTTGTCGACCAGGACCAGCTTCATCGACTTGCGGATCTCATCGGGGATGTCCCGCAGGTCCTTCTCGTTCTTGCGCGGGAGGATGACGATCTTCGCGCCCGACAGGTGGGCGGCGAGGATCTTGCTCTTCAGCCCGCCGATCGGCAGGACGCGGCCACGGAGCGTGATCTCGCCGGTCATCGCCACGTCCTTGCGGACGGGGATGCCCGTGAGCGCGCTTACGATCGCGGTCGCCATCGTGATCCCGGCGGACGGACCGTCCTTGGGGATGGCCCCGGCCGGCACGTGGATGTGCAGGGTGTTCTTCTCGAACACCTCACGCGCGATCCCGAGCTCGTGGGCGTGTGCCCGGGTCCACGACAGGCCGGCTCGCGCCGACTCGCGCATGACCTCGCCGAGCTGGCCGGTGAGGATGAAGTCCTCGCGGCCCTCCATCCGGGTGACCTCGATGGCGACGACGTCGCCGCCCACCTCGGTCACGACCAGGCCCGTGGCGGCGCCGGTCTGGTCCTCGGACTCGAGCTCGCCGTACTCGAAGCGCTGCGGGCCGAGCAGGTCCGCGAGCTTCTTCGGGTCGATGACGGTCTTGCGCGTCCTGCCCTCGGCGACCTGACGGGCCACCTTGCGCATGACGTTGGCGATCTCACGCTCGAGGTTGCGGACGCCCGCCTCGTGGGTATACGAGCGGACGAGCTCGGTCATCGCGGCGTCGGTGATCTCGATGTTCTTGGGCTTGAGCCCGTGGTTCGTCATCTGCTTGGGGACGAGGAACCGCTTGCCGATCTCGATCTTCTCCTGCTCGGTGTACCCGGGCAGCTGGACGATCTCCATCCGGTCGCGCAGCGCGGCCGGGATGGGGTCGAGCAGGTTGCCGGTGGCGACGAACAGGACCTTGGAGAGGTCGAACGGCACCTCGAGGTAGTTGTCCTGGAAGGTGTTGTTCTGCTCCGGATCGAGGACCTCGAGCAGCGCCGAACTCGGATCGCCACGGAAGTCCATGCCGATCTTGTCGACCTCGTCGAGCATGAAGACCGGGTTGTTCGTGCCCGCGGTCTTGATGCTCTGGATGATGCGGCCGGGCAGCGCGCCGATGTAGGTGCGCCGGTGACCGCGGATCTCGGCCTCGTCGTGGATGCCGCCAAGGCTCATCCGCACGAACTTGCGGCCCATCGCCCGGGCGATGCTCTTGCCCAGGGACGTCTTGCCCACGCCGGGCGGTCCGACGAAGGCGAGGATCGGGCTGCGGATCTCGTCGGCAAGCGTGCGCACGGCGAGGTATTCGAGGATCCGCTCCTTGATCTTCTCGAGGCCGTAGTGGTCCTCGTCGAGGATGCGGGCGGCCTCCTTGATGTCGAGCTGGTCCTCGGTCGAGACGTTCCACGGCAGGCCGACGAGCCAGTCCACGTACGTCCGGATGACCCCGACCTCGGGCGACGCCGAGGGGATCCGGCTCATCCGGTCGATCTCCTTGATCGCGCGGGCCTTGATCTCGTCGGGCATGCCCGCGCCCTCGACCTTCTCGCGCAGCTCATTGATCTCGGCCTGCTGCGGGTCGTCCTCACCGAGCTCGCGCTGGATGGCCTTCAGCTGCTCGCGGAGGATGTACTCCCGCTGGGTCTTGTCCATCTCGGACTTGACCTCGGACTGGATCCGGCCCTTCAGCTCGAGGATCTCGATCTGGCGATTAAGGAACGTCGAGACGAGCTTGAGTCGCTCGGTGATGTCGATGGTCTCGAGCAGCTCCTGGCGCTGCTCGGTGGTCATGTCCGGGCTGTACGCCACCATGTCGGCGAGCAGGCCCGGCTCGGTGATGTTGCGGGCCGCGACGGCCGCCTCCGGCGGGACCGGAGCGCCGTTGGCCACGTACTGCTCGATCTGGGCCTGGACCGAGCGCATGAGCGCCTGGACCTCGAGCCCGGTCGGGCTCTCGTCCGCGAGCTCGGAGACCGAGGCCCGCAGGTAGGGGTCCGTGGCCGTGAAGGCGTGGACGCGCAGGCGCGACTGGCCCTGGACGATGGCCCGGACGGTCCCGTCCTGGAGCTGCACGACCTGGGCGATCTTCGCGAGCGTGCCGATCTCATAGAGCTCGGACGGGTCGTCGATGTCTTCCTGCTCGGCATGTCGCTGCGTCACGAGCGCGATCGGGCCGCCCTCGGCGACCGCGGCATTGAGCGCGTTCACGCTCTTCTCGCGGCCCACCTGGAGGGGCACGATCATCTCCGGGAAGATGACGGTCTCCCGGAGGGCGACGAGCGGCAGCTCTCGCTGGCTGCTGCCCGGCTGCTGGTCGACCGGGTCCTTCGGTCGCTTGGCCATCACTGATCTCCTACTGGGGTCTTCGCTGCGGTCCCGGTCTCGCCGGAAGCGCTGGGTGGTCGGGGGTCATCGGTCGCCTCGGGTCCGGTCGTCTGGGCGGCCGTGCCTTCCGCGTAGAGCGCTTCGAGGATCCGCGCCCCCAGGCGCTCCTCGAGTTCGAAGAGGATCCGGATGCCGGCGAGGTTCACGCCGCGCTCCCGGGTGAGATGGCGGATCCAGAGGATGCGCCGGATGTCGTTCTCGCTGTAGAGCCGGATGTTGGATGGGGTCCTTGCCGGGCAGAGGAGTCCCTCGTCTTCGTAGATCCGCAAGGTGCGCGGATGGGCGCTGACGAGCGTCGCCGCAACGCTGATGACGTAGACGGGGCGCGTCGGGTCTTTCTCTGGTCGGAGGGCGGTCATGGGGTCAGGCGTGCTGCCCCGCAGGTGTCGCCTGGCCGTCGAACTCGGACATGCCGGGATGCTAGAACGTTGACAATGGCGTTGTCAAGAGTCCTCACCGATTCGCGTGTTGAGTTTTCGCAACGGCGGCGTTCCGCGTGCCGCTGGCGAGGCGCCCTAGGCGTCGACCGGGCTGGCCTCCACGTCGCCGATGAGCTGGTCGTGGAGCAGGTCCTGGCACTCCTGCTTGCCGATGGCGATGACCTTGTCGCCCTCCAGCATCACGGTGTCGGGACGGAGCGGGGTCGCGATGCCATCGCGGATCACGGCGAACAGCGAGCAGCCCTCGGGGATCGACAGGTCCTTGGGCGCGCGACCGATCGCCGGCGAGCCCGCCTGCAGATGGGCCTCGATAAGTTCGAGCTCGCCCTCGCCGAGGGCGGCCAGGTGGAGCAGCTCGTGGACCGGGATGTCCTGCTCGATCGAGCCGAGGATCATCCGGGTGGGGCTGATCAGCTCGTCGACGCCGAGATGTCGGAACAGCTGCTCGTTCTTCGGGTTGTTGACGCGCGCGATCGTGCGCGGGACGTCGAAGTGGTGCTTCGCCATCTGGCAGATGACGAGATTGTCCTCGTCGTCGCCGGTCACCGCGGCCACGACATCGGCCCGGTTGCTGCCGGCCTCGCCGAGGTACTTGCCCTCGCACCCGTCGTGCGCGATCACGATCGAGCCGAGCTCATCGGCGATCTGGCCGGCACGCGTCGCGTCCTTCTCCATGAGCGCCACCTCGTGGCCCGCCTCGATGAGTTCCTTGGCCAGGTAGTAGCCCACCTTGCCTCCACCGACCACCAGGACGAACACGGTCAGGCCTCCATCGCGGGGGCCGGGGTCGCCTGGGACCCGCCGGCCGGTGCCGCGGACTGCTCATGGTGCTCGCCGCCGGGATGGGTCCCGGACGGCTCGAGGAGCCCCGCCACCCCGGACGGGGCCATGCCGAGGAACTCGTTCACGGCGTCGTGCATGAGTCCGGTGCGGCACAGGGTGGCGATGCCGAGCGCCGCATAGGCCTCGGCTCGCACGGGATCGTTGATCTTGGCGATCACGCGGTCGATGTCGAGCGTCTCGGCCGCCAGCTGGGCCGCCATGACGTTGCGGTTGTCGCCCTCGGTCATCGCCAGGAAGACGTCGGCGCCCTCGGCGCCGGCGCGGCGCAGGACATCCTTGTCGGTGCCGTCACCCCGGATCGCGCGGCCACCGAACGTGGCCGGCAGGCGGTCGAAGGCGTCGGTCTTGGTGTCCACGATGAGCACGTCGTGACCGGCGCGGTCGTAGCTCTCGGCCAGG
This sequence comes from uncultured Chloroflexia bacterium, assembly GCA_963817245.1. GTDB lineage: Bacteria > Chloroflexota > Limnocylindria > Limnocylindrales > CSP1-4 > SPCO01. The sequence goes on along the minus strand of CAWFNQ010000002.1, from coordinate 319,570 downwards.
GCAGCGCCGACGCGCCCACAGCCCACGATGACGATCTTCACGATGCCTCCTCGGACATCGGCTCGCGCACCACCCACACGGTGCACGGCGCGTTCTGCAGGACGTAGGGGATGGTGCGCCCGATGGCGAAGTCCCCGCCGAACCGGGTCCGGAACGGGACACCGAGGACGATCAGGTCCGCGTCGCGTTCCACGGCCTCATCGACGAGGGCCGCGCCCACGTCGCGGGCCTGCAGCAGGACCGGTTCGAGCAGCTGCTTCGAATCCTCGGCCACCGCCTCGGCGAGGTCGAGGACGCGCTGGACCTCCTCGGAGCGTCCGGCGATGTCGGCATCGAGCGGCAGCGTCCAGTCGATCTCGACGACATGGACCGCGACGAGCTCGGCCTTGTGCTGCTTGGCGAGGTCGGTCGCGAGGCGGACGATGCGTGCGTCGCTCGGGCCGCCGTTGAGGGCGATGACCGCACGGCGGAACGCGGGGGCGTGGATGACTCCCATGGGCGGCGGTCACGATACCACCGAAGCGCCGGGCCGCCACGGCCCGATGGTCCGGCCGGAGTCTCAGCCGGCGCGTCCCCCGACGTCCGAGTCGTCTGACTTGTCGCCCGACCTGTCGGCGGGCTTGTCGCCGCTCATCGCGGACTCGAACAGCGTGGGATCCTCGCGTCGATACGGGACGGCGACGACGACGGTGTGCGGACGTCCGAGGAGGACCGTCCGCAGCCGTTTGGAGGCCTGGTTGTAGAGGATCCGCTCCCACCAGCTGCGCGCCACGTACTCGGGGATGACGACGAACGTGATCGGGTCGGGCTTGTCCGGCGGCCACGCGGCATCGAGGACGTCGAGGTAGGCGAGGAGCGGCCCGGCCAGCGCGCGGAATGGGGACTCGACGACGACCAGCGGGACGCCCGGGATCTGGCGCTCGAAGCGGGCCCGGACCTCGGCGGCCGCGATGGGGTCGTCCGTGATGTAGACGGCGCGGACGTCGTCGCTGATGGATCGGGCGACGTTGATGGCCTGGACCACCGAGCGGTTCAGCCCCGGGATCGGCACGACGACGCGTTCCTCCCGGTGCGGCGCCTCCACGATGAGATCCGGCCGGACCGCGAGCTCTCGTTTCGAGCGCGCGTACTGGCGGCTGATGAACAGCATCATCCCGACGAGCACCGGCACGAGGATGACCACGAGGTAGGCCCCGTCGACGAACTTCTCGGAGACGACGACGAGCAGGACCACCGCGGTCAGGACGGCACCGGAGGCGTTGACCACGGCTCGCCACGTCCAGCCCGACGATCGCTCCGTGAACCAGTGCTTGACCATGCCGATCTGGCTCAGCGTGAAGCACACGAAGACGCCGACCGAGTAGAGCGGGATCAACGAGTGGGTATCGCCGCCGAAGATCCACAGGATCCCGAAGGCCACCGCCGCGAGGAGCACGATGCCCCAGGAGTAGGCGAGGCGGTCGCCGCGGAACGAGAACTGGCGTGGCATGTAGCCGTCTTCGGCGAGGATCGCGGCGAGCCGCGGGAAGGCGTTGAAGGACGTGTTCGCGGCCAGGAACAGGATCAGCGCGGTGCTCACAGCGAAGAGCACGAACAGGATCGAGCCGTCGCCATACGTGGCCTGTGCCGCGAGCGCGACGACCGATGCCCCGCCCTCGACGGTCGGCAGGATGCTGAACTGGACCGCCACGATCGTCAGGCCGATGAACAGGACGGCCAGGAGGATGGCCATCGCGGTCATGGTGTTCGCGGCGTTCTTCGCTTCGGGAGGTTTGAACGCCGGCACGCCGTTCGCGATGGCCTCCACGCCGGTCAGCGCGACCGAGCCGCCGGCGAACGCCTTGAGCAGGAGCAGCACGCCGAGTGCCTGGTCGCCGAAGGGGACCGCATCCGGCGGCGTCGCCGGGGTCACGTTCCCGGTGAGGATCCGGGAGAAGCCGATCGCCACGATCCCGAGGGCGAGGAAGACGAACATGTACGTCGGGATCGCGAAGATGTTCCCGGACTCCCGGAGCCCGCGCAGGTTCGCGATCGTGATGAGCGAGATCGAGACGAACGCGATCGCGATCCGATAGTCGTAGGCCGCGGGGATGACCGACTGGATCTGGGCGATCGCCGAGGCGGTCGAGACCGCGACGGTCATGACGTAGTCGATGAGCAGGGCGGCAGCCGCGATGAGTCCGAAGATCGGGGCGAGGTTGGTCCGCGCGACGACGTACGCCCCGCCGCCGTTGGGGTAGGCGCGACAGACCTGCCGGTAGGACACCGACACGACCGCGAGCAGGACGGAGATCGCGATCGCGACCTCGACCGAGAGGAGGACCGCCGCGGCTCCACCGAGGACCAGGACGCGCAGGATCTCTTCGGTCGCGTAGGCCGAGGAGCTGATGGCGTCCGAACTGAAGATGGCGAGCGCCTTCTTCTTCGAGAGGCGCTCGCCGATCTCCTCCTCGGTCGAGAGCGGCCGTCCGAAGACGACGGCGCGCACGCGCGCGAGGCCCCGGCGCAATGGTGTCGTCTCGACATTCGCCGCCGGCTTGGCGACGAGCTGCCCGGGGCCGGTATAGCGGAAGTAGGGCGCGTGCGGCCGCTCGACGCGGACGCGACGGTCTCCCGGTTTGCGACCGTGGAGCGGTCGCCGGCCTCCGATCACGGGGCCTCCGCGCGCATGTGCTAGCGGACGCGGCCGGCCGCTGGTTTCCCGATCCACGGGGTTGGGGAAGGTCGTGCGCCTAGACACCGAAGGACAGCCGCTCGGCGAGGCGGGCCGGCAGGCCCGCGGCGGCCATCGCGGCGGCGACGGCATCGATGTCATAGGCGACGCGGTGCCAGCTTGCGACCCCGGCATCGGGGTCGAGGATCAGGTAGCTCGATCGCGGGTCGCCGTCGCGGGGCTGTCCGACGCTGCCCGGGTTGAGGAATGCCCGGCGCCCGTCGAAGGTGCGCGTATCGCCGTCGGTCGTGACCTCCCCCTGGACGCGGGCTCGGGGATCGCCCATCCGTCCGAACCAGGCCACCGGCACGTGCGTGTGGCCGTGCAGCCCGTGCGTCGTCTCGAGCGCGGCGATGTTCTCGCGGGCACTGCGTTCGTCGGTCACGTACTCCCAGGTCGGGTCGAGCGGGCTGCCGTGGACGAGCGTCATCGTCCCCTCGACGCGTCGCTGCGGCAGAGCGGCGAGCCAGGCGTGCGTGGTGGTCGAGATGTTGGCGCGCGTCCACTCCATGGCCAGCCGGGCCTCGCGGTTGAACGATTCGATCTCGCGCCCGCCGACGGCCGCCGCGTCGTGGTTGCCGCGGACCCCGACGGCGCCGATGGACGTGAGGCGAGCCACGACCCCGTCCGGATCCGGGCCGTACCCGACGATGTCGCCGAGATGCCAGACGGCGTCGACCGCGCCGGCGTGGGCGAGCACGGCATCGAGGGCCACGAGGTTGCTGTGGATGTCCGAGAGCACGGCGATCCGCATGACGGGTCAGCCTAGCAGCGGGCCACTCACCACGGCCGCCGCTTGCGCGCCGCGGGATCACGCGGATAGGCCGCCGGCACGCGGCCGCGCGAGGTCACGACGACGAGCCGGTGGCCCTCCAGCCCGGCCACATGCGGCTCGATCGAGGCGATCGCACCGCCGCCGAGCGCCTCGATCGCGCGCTGCGCCGCGGCGACCTCGGCCACGAGATCGCCGCGCTTCCAGGCGACGAGGACCCCGCCCGGGACGAGGAGCGGGAACGAGAGCTCGACGAGGTCGGCGAGGCTGGCGACGGCTCGGGCGGTGACCGCGGGCCATCGACCGCGGTGGGCCGCGTCGGCCGCGAGCGCCTCCGCCCGGACCGGCAGCACCTCGACCGCAGCGAGGCCGGTCGCCGTCACGACAGTCCGCAGGAATGCCGCCTTCTTGCCGACCGGCTCGACCAGCGCGGCCCGTGCGGCGGGGAGCGTGGCGGCCAGGGGCACGCCCGGGTACCCGGCGCCCGAACCGAGGTCCAGGAACGTGTCGATGCCGCGTCGCCGCAGCTCCCCGCACGCCGTCAGGCTGTCGAGGATGTGCGCCCGGGCGATGGCCGCCGGTTCGCGGATCGCCGTCAGGTTGATCGCGGCGGACCAGGCGATGAGGAGGCGGGCCTGATCGTCGATCGCGGCGCGGGCCGCTCCGTCGAGGGCGAGGCCGAGGTCGGCCAGGCCCGCATCGAGGACGTGGGCGTACTCGATCGGCAGATCGGGCAGGCCCTGGACGCGCGTCGGGAGCGGCTCACGCGCGGGATGGATGGGCACGCCTCCTGTGGTCAACGTGCCGGTCTCCGCGCGGCGCCACTCCCGGCGTCGGCATCGTTTCGCACCGCGGGCGGGGGTTCGGTCTTCCGCCATCCGTCCGGTTCCCGGCCGGGTTTCCCCGTGCCCCTCGCGGACCGCGTTACCCGGGTCTGCCCCAGTGCGGATGCCGGACGTTACGGCGCATGGCGCGGACCGTCAACGCGGTTATCCACCAACTGTCGACCGGGTCGGTGTTTCGTGGATAAGTCGCACCGGACGGGGCCGTCGGCGGGCTCCCGGCCGGCGCGTCGGGATGGGCGTCAGGTCGTGCGTCCGCTCCCGCGAACGGGACGGCCGAGTGTCCGCCGGACGACGTCGATGACCTCATCCACGTACTGGTCGGCCTGGCCGGCCTCGGCGGCCGTCCGGACGCAGCCCTGGACGTGGTCCTCGAGCAGCATGATCGACAGCGAGTCGACGGCCGCCCGGAGCGCGGCGGTCTGCTGCAGGATGTCGACGCAGTACTCCTCGCGTTCGATCATCCGGGCGATGCCGCGCACCTGCCCCTCCATCCGCGAGAGGCGGCGGACGAGCTGGGCCTTGTCCTTCGAGTAGCTGTGACGGAAGTGGCTCGGGTCCGGCGCGGGGGCCGGCCGACGTCCCGGCGTGGTCGGCATGGGTCAGGAACCTCGATCCCAGCCGCCGATCGGCGGCCTTGTGGGCCATCCTACCATACCCCCTGGGGGTATCCGACCGGCGTATCCGACCCGACCGCGGCGCTTCGGCTAGACTTGCGGCCGATGGACCCTCGACCGGCCGGGACGACCTCGTTCGCACATGCCAGCGAGGCCGAGATGGCACGGATCCTCGACTTCTACGAGGTCCGCTGGGAATACGAGCCCCACACGTTCCCGATCCTGTGGAACCTCGACGGGGCCGTGGTCGAGAGCTTCTCCCCCGACTTCTACCTGCCCGACCTCGAGCTCTATCTCGAGATGACGACCCTCCGCCAGAAGCTCGTGCGGAAGAAGAACCGCAAGCTCCGCCGGCTGCGCGAGCTCTATCCCGAGCTCAATGTCAAGCTCTTCTACGCTCGCGACTTCCGGGCGCTCATGCTCAAGTACGGCCGCCTCGCGTTGGTCGACGACCTGTCCGGCAGCTCCGGCCAGGTCACGCAGCTTCGCTCGGCCGACGAGTTGAGCGCGGCCGTCGAGCCGAGCGCTGCCGCCCGGACCACGACGCGCGATGGCGTCCAGGCATCCGACGCCGCGGTCGCCGCCGACTCCCGGCCCAGGCCCGCGCGTGGGCGGACCAAAGCCCCCGCCGTGACCACGGGCGCCGAGGCCGCGACCCGCCGATGAGTCACGAGATCGACCTGCAGGGCGACATCGGTGAGGTGCTGCTCGACGAAGAGCAGATCCAGGCCAAGGTCCGCGAGCTGGGTGCCCGGATCAGCGCGGACTACGCCGGTCGGCGGCTCACGCTCGTTTCGGTGCTCAAGGGCTCGCTGCCGTTCATGGCCGACCTGATGCGGGCGATCGACATCCCGGTCCGCATCGACCTCATGGAGGTCAGCTCGTACGGCGGCACCGCGACCGAGTCGTCCGGTCTCGTCCGGATCCTCAAGGACCTCTCGGCGAGCATCGCCGACGAGGATGTCCTCATCGTCGAGGACATCATCGACACCGGGCTCACCCTCAACTACCTGATCCGCTACCTGCGCGGCAAGAACCCGGCAACCCTGCGCATCTGCACGCTGCTCGACAAGCCGGCCCGCCGGCTGGTCGAGATCCCGGTCGATTACCGCGGGTTCGAGATCCCGGACCGGTTCGTCGTCGGGTACGGCCTCGACTACGGGGAGTTCTATCGGAACCTGCGCGTCGTCGGCGTCCTCAAGTCGGAGGTCTACGCGGGGGTCCCCGAGGCATGACGATGCATCGCCGTCCGCTTGGTCGCGGCCGGACGCTCGCGGCCGTCGCGGGCGTCCTGATCGTCGTCGGCTGCGTTCTGCCGTGGTGGCGGCTCGGCGGGGCGTCGGGCATCCCGGCCATCGGCGGCAACGGGTTCGAGGGTGCCGGGATCATCGTGTTCCTGGTCGGGATCGCCACCCTCGCGCTCGTCGCCCTGCCATATGCGGCCGGCGACCGCCCGCTCGGCATCGACCGCTGGCTGTCGTACCTGCTGCTGACCGGTCTCGGGTGGATCGGCCTTGGCATCCGGGTGGTCGGCCTCCAGCTCGACGGCGCGTTCCAGTTCGCCGAACCGGCCCAGGTCTTCACCAACGGGCCGGGGCTGTGGCTCGTCGTCATCGGCCTGATCGTCCTGTCGCGTGCCACCTACGACATGGCGCGCGAACCGGCCTACCGCTGACCGCGGGCCGGTCGCACGCAGTGGCGGGTATCGAGCGGCTCGAGGGCGTCTGGAACATCGTCCCGACACCGTTCCGGCCCGACGGGTCCCTTGACGACGCGAGCCTGCCAGGCCTGACCGCGTTCGTGGCCGGCTGTGGGGTCGACGGCATGACGATCCTCGGCGTCCTCGGCGAGGCCGCGAAGCTGTCCGACGACGAGCGGCGGGTGGTCATCGCCGGGGTCGTGGCAGCCGCCGGCGATCTGCCGGTCTGCGTCGGCGTGAGCCATGGCGCGACCGACCGTGCCGTCGCCTTCGCCCGTGAGGCGGCCGCGATGGGCGCCCACTCGGTGATGCTCGCGCCGCCGGCCCTCACTCGTCCGAACGACGCGGCCGTCCTGGCCCACTATCTCGCGGTCGCCGGCGCCATCGACCTGCCGGTCGTCGTCCAGGACCATCCGGCCAGCAGCGGCGTCTTCATGAGTGTCGAGCTGCTGGTCTCGATCGCCGAGCGGGCGCCGTCGTGCGGCGTGGTGAAGCTCGAGGACGAACCGAGTCCGCCCAAGGTGGGCCGGCTGCGCGACGCCGCACCCGGGGTCCGCGTGCTCGGCGGCCTCGGCGCCAACATGCTGCTCGAGGAGCTGCGGCGCGGGGCCGCGGGCACGATGACCGGGTTCGGGTTCCCGGAGTGCCTCGTGGAGATCGTCCGCGCGTACCGGGCCGGCGACGAGGCGGCAGCGCAAGCCACGTTCCATCGGATCCTGCCGCTCATCCGCTTCGAGAACCAGCCGGGCATCAACCTCGCGATCCGCAAGCACCTGTATCGGCGGCGCGGCGCGATCGCGTCGGAGCGGGTGCGGGCACCCGGGCCGGTCCTCGACGCGGGCACGATCGCGGACCTCGATGCCGTGCTGGAGGCGGTCGGTCTCGCCGACCGGCTGGCACCGGCCTGACGCCGCAGGTCGCCCGGACCGGCTTGGTGCCCGCGTGGGCAGCGCCCGCCTAGGCGGAGCCCGCCTAGGGCAGCGCCCGGATCATCCCGCCGTCGACCGGCACGATCGCACCGGTGACGTAGGACGCCGCCGGGGAGAGGAGGAATGCCGCGACCCGGCCGAGCTCGGCGGGGTCGCCGTAGCGCCCCAGCGGGATGCGCTCCACCGCCCGCCGCTGGATCTCCTCGACCGGGACACCGGCACTCGCGGCCCGCGCGCCGTCGAGCTGGGTGATGCGATCCGTGGACAGCCGTCCCGGCGCCAGCCCGTTGATCCGGATCGGGGCGATCTCCTCGACCAGGGACTTGATGAGCCCAGCCAAGCCGGGCCGGATCAGGTTCGACGTGGTGAGCGCGGGGATGGGCTCGCGGACCGAGCTCGACAGGATGACCAGCACGGCCGGATCGCGCCCCTCGCGCAGGTGCGGCAGCGCGGCACGGAGCAAGCGGATCGCGCTCCACAACGTGCCGTCGATGGCGCGCGTCCACGCCGCCTCGTCGAGGTCCTCGAACCGTCCGGGCGGTGGGCCGCCGGAGTTGACCACGAGGAGGTCGAGTCCTCCGAAGGCGGCCGCGGCCGCGGCGACGGCGGCCGCCGGTCCGTCCGGGGTCGCGAGGTCGGCCGGGACCGCCAGGGCGTCGAGGGCCGCCGCGCGCGCGTCGAGGCGCTCGCTCGGACGGGCCACGAGCCCGACCTTCGCCCCCTCGGCGCGGAGGGCCGCCGCGACCGCCCCGCCGAGGCCACCGCTGCCACCGCCCACGAGGGCGCGCGCGCCGCTCAGGCCCAGGTCCATCGTCGTCAGCCGGCCGGTGTCGCGGTCGCGGCCGGCGGCGACGCGGGGCGTCGCCTCGGTCGGGAGCGTGTCGACGACGATCTCGAGCGTCCGGACGACCCCTTCCGGCCCGATCCGGAGATCCATCCGATAGCGCCCCGACGGCCATGGCTGCATCTCGCCGGATCCGTCCGCGGCGGCGAGGCCGATGACCGTCACGTGGCTGGGCCACGGCGAGCCGGTCGGTGCCGCCTGGACATCCGTCTCACTCCCGTCGTCACCGACCCGGACCAGGCGGGTCACCTCGATGGTATGGCCCAGTGGCCGGTTGATCGCGATGAGCTCGAGGTGGCTGCCGGATGGGATCCGGATCACGGGCCAGACGGTCGGGACCGGCTGGTCGCCGAGGTCGGCCGAGGGGCCGGCCGTCGGCTCGACCGATGCCCCGGGCACCGACGGTGAGCCGGACGCAGCCCCGGATGCAGACGCCTCGCCCGTCGCGGCCGAGGCGCTCGGCGTACTCGGGGCCGGCGCCAGATCGATCCGAAGCGCGAACGAGTAGGACGCGAGGGTGCCCGCCGACCAGACCTCCCAGTTCGGTGGCGGCTCGACGATCCCGAAGTCGGCGAGGTCGTAGCTGCGGCCCGTCGAGGTCGGCGACGGGGTCGGACTCGGCGACGGCGTGGGCTCGAGCGTCGCGACCGCGATCGACTCCCCGGCACCGCCCCACGGCTTCGCGATCACGATCACGACCGCGGTGATCGCAAGGACGAGGATCCGTCCGAGATTGCGGTCGAAGCGGGACGGCGGCCCGCCGACGCGCTGTAGCTCGGCCATGGCCGGCCCGGTCAGTCGCCCCCGAGGTAGGCGGCACGGACGGCGGGGTTTCGGGCGAGGGCCTCGGCCTTGTCGGTCAGCACGATCTCCCCGGTCTGGAGGATGTACCCACGGTTGGCGATGGCGAGCGCCATCAGGGCATTCTGCTCGACGAGCAGGACTGTCGTCCCCTGGTTGTTGATCTCGCGGATGATGTCGAAGATCTGCTCCACGAGGATCGGCGCCAGGCCCATGGATGGCTCATCGAGGAGGAGCACCTTCGGCGCGGACATGAGGGCCCGCCCGATCGCCAGCATCTGCTGCTCGCCGCCGGACAGGGTCCCGGCTTTCTGGGTCTCGCGTTCCTTGAGACGTGGGAAGAGACCATAGACTCGCTCGAAGTCGGCGGCGATGGCCGCCTTGTCCTTGCGCGCGAACGCCCCCATGTCGAGGTTCTCCTGGACGCTCATCCGGCCGAAGACGCGCCGTCCCTCGGGCGCCTGGCAGACGCCCAGCTCGACGATCTGGTGCGGCCGGCGGTGGTCGATCCGCTCGCCCCGGAGCTTGATCTCGCCCTGGCGCAGGGTCAGCTGACCCGAGATCGTTCGCAGCGTCGTCGACTTGCCCGCGCCGTTCGAGCCGATGAGGGTGACGATCTCACCCTCGTCGACGAAGAACGACACGCCGCGCAAGGCGTGGATCGCGCCGTAGTAGGTGTGGACGTCGTTGAGTTCGAGCAGGGCCATCGGTCAGGACTCCCCGGCGGCGCCGCGCCCGAGATAGGCTTCGATGACCTTCGGGTTGGCCCGCACGTCGACCGGCGAACCCTCGGCGATGACCTCGCCGTGGTCCAGGACGGTGATCCGGTCGCTGATGCCCATGACGACCCGCATGTCGTGCTCGATGAGCAGGACGGTCAGGCCGAGCTCGGCCCGGAGCCGGCGGATGAAATCCGTCATCTCGCGGGTCTCGCTGCTGTTCATGCCGGCGGTCGGCTCGTCCAGCAGGAGGAGCTTCGGCCGGGTCGCGAGCGCCCGGGCGATCTCGAGGCGACGCTGGTCACCGTACGGGAGGTTGCGTGCCCAGGTCTCCGATCGCGTGTCGAGATCGACCAGCTTGAGCAGGGACATCGCTTCGTCGATCGATCGTTGCTCCTCGCGCAGCATCCCGGGGGTCCGCACGATCGCATCCCACCAGTGGCTCTTGAGGTGAACATTCAGTCCCACGCGCACGTTATCGAGCGCGGACATGGTCCCGAACAGCCGGATGTTCTGGAACGTTCGCCCGATGCCGAGTGCCGTGACCTCGTGCGGCTTGAGCGCCTTGATCTTGCGACCATTGCTCCGGACGATCGCGTTGCCGTCGAAGATGATCTCCCCGCTCGTGGGCACGTAATAGCCGGTGATCATGTTGAAGAACGTGGTCTTGCCGGCGCCGTTCGGGCCGATCAGCGAGACGATCGACCCGCGCGGGATGTCGAAGTCCACGTCGTTGACGGCCAGCAGGCCGCCGAATCGCTTCGTCACACCGCGCGACCTGACCAGGAGGTTGCTGTCATCCATCGATCCGGTGGCGATGCCGCTGCCGCTGGGAAGCTCCTCGATGGTCATAGGTCGCGGGCCTCACCGGGAACCTCGACGTCGCGCGCGTCGGCGCCCGTCTCGTTCTGGCCGGGCGGCGCCACGCTGACGTTGTCGAGCTCGGCGTCGACGCCCATCTCGAGGTCCGCCACCTGGAGGCCGTGGACGCTCAGCTCGGCTTCGCGCTGCCGGCTCGGCAGGAAGCCCTGTGGTCGGAATCGCATCATGAGCACCAGGAGCACGCCGTAGATCAGGAAGTTGTACTCGGCGGGATTGGGGATCGATGGCGCGACGTCGCCGATCCGCTGGCCGATGTACGGCAGCAGGGTCTTGTCGATGTAGGTGAGGGCGAACGCCCCGAGGACCGCACCCCAGATGTTCCCGATGCCGCCCAGGATGACCATGATCAGCACGAGGATCGAGATGGAGAAGTCGAAGAAGTCGGACGTCGACGCGCCCAGGTAGGACGCCTGGAACGAGCCCGCGACCCCGGCGAAGCTGGCGCCGAGGGCGAAGGCGAGGAGCTTGGTCCGGACCGTGTTGACGCCCATCATCTCGGCCGCGGTCTCGTCCTCGCGGAGCGCGCCCCACGCCCGGCCGATCCTCGAGAGCTCGAGATTCCGAGCAACGAGGATGGCGATGGCCAGCAGGAAGAGCCCGAGATAGACGGCCAGCGGCCCGGATCGAGCATCGAACTTCAATCCCAGGAATGGGAGGAACGGCGGGTCGATAGGGTTGATCCCCTGGACGCCGCCCGTCCAGTTGGCGTTCTCGAGCTGGATGTTGATCGGGCCGATGTTGAGCGACCACGTGACGCTCGAGAGGTTCTTGAAGAAGAGCGGGACGATCTCGCCGAAGCCGAGGGTCACGATCGCGAGGTAGTCACCGCGAAGGCGCAGGGTCGGCGCCCCGAGCAGCGCGCCGAACGTCGCGACGACGATGACCGCGACGATGGCGATGATCCAGAACGGGACGTGGATCCCGGCCGCGCCCGGTCCGACGTTTCCCAGGAACGTCAGGTTGATGCCGAGCGCCCCGAAGTGCGGCGACGCGAGGAACGCCGCGCAGTACGCGCCGATCGCGTAGAAGGCGACGTAGCCCAGGTCCAGCAGACCCGCGAACCCGGCGACGATGTTCAGCCCGATGGCCATGATCGCGAAGATCGTCATGAACGTCGCGACCGTGTCGTCCGGGAACGGCAACGGGAAGACCTGGCGGCTGAAGTTGGCCAGGACGAAGTGGCCGATGAGCGGGTAGAGGACGACGAGCAGGAACAGGAGGGTCAGGCCCAGCGTCTTCCGGCGATGCTGCCGCAGCGCGGCCCGGTATCGGCCGGGGAAGCCGGCGATCGTCGAGCCGAGGTAGCCGAACCACCCACCGATGCCCGTGCCGACGGTCTGCGTCGCGCCGCTCATGCCCGGTCCGCCAGCTGCTGGCCGAGGAGGCCGGTCGGCCGGAAGACGAGGATGCCGATGAGGACGCCGAACACGATGGCCTGGGTCCAGTTCGGTGACAGGTAGCGGTCGCTCAGCGCGTTGACCTCGCCGATCACGAGGGCGCCGAGCACGGCACCCTGGAGGTTGCCGATGCCGCCGAGGACGGCGGCCGTGAACGAATTGAGGCCGAACCGGAAGCCGAGCGTGTACTGGGTGTAGTTGTTGTACAGGATCTGAGCGACACCCGCCGCGCCGGCGAGGGCGCCGCCGATGAGGAAGGTCAGGGCGATCGTTCGATTCACGTCGACGCCCATCAGCCCGGCCGTGTCGGGATCCTGGGCCGTGGCCCGCATCGCCCGGCCCTGGCGGGTCCGGCCGACGAACAGCGACAGCGCGATGAGCAGCGGGATCGTGATGATTGCGACGAAGACCTGGGCCGGCGAGATCGACGATCGTGGTGATCCCCAACGGCTCGAGCAGGTTCGTCGGCGGGAAGACGCTGTCGATGGTCCGCTGGTAGGCGCCGCCCCACACTAGGCCCACGTTCTGGAGCACGTAGCTCATGCCGATCGCCGAGATCAGCGGCGCGAGCTTGGGCGCGTGGCGGAGTGGCCGGTAGGCCACCCGTTCGATCGCCGCGTTGAGCACCGCGAACGTCACCATACAGATGGCGAGGACGGCCACGATCGACGCGATCTTCAACGGGAGTGGCGTATCCACGGTGATCGGGAAGACGCCCCAACCACCATTGGCCGCCGGCGCGATCAGGAAGAACGCCAGCATCGAGCCGAGCATGAAAACGTCGCCGTGGGCGAAGTTGATCAGCTCGATGATGCCGTAGACCAGCGTGTAGCCGAGGGCGACGAGCGCGAAGATCAGGCCGTTCGCCAGCCCGATGATGAGTACCTGGATCAGTTGGTCCATGCGGGTGGGGTCCTCTGCGACGGTACGAGGAACGAACGCGCGGATGGGCCAGATATGGTTCGGGGCGGGCCGGCTAGCCCGCCCCGAACTGTTCGCTCACGAAGCGAGCGAACCTACTTCGTCTGGGTGATGGTGCCGAGGAACTTCGGCGGCCAGGCCGTCTCGACCTGGTAACTCGAGATGACGCCACCCTTGGCGTCGCCGTTCGGGTCGAACGTCGTCGCGCCGATGACGCTATCGACGCCGCTCGTGCCCATGACGGCCTGGAGGACCGCGAGGCGGTCGTTCGTCCCGGCCTTGGTCAGGGCGGCCAGGACGACCTGCGCGGCGGCCTTGGCATACGTCGCGTAGAACGGAGGCTGGGTGCCGTTATGCGCGGTCTTGTAGTCGGCCGCCCACGTGGCGCCGCTGCCCTGGAGCTGGCTGATGTCGACGCCACCGAAGGTCAGGTAGGTGCCGTTGCCGGCAGCGCCGGTTCCGTCATACCAGGGCTTCTCGTTGACGCCGTCCGGGCCGAACATCTGGATGTTCGGGAGTGCGGCCTTGATGTCCTTCCAGAGCTTGGCCGTGCCCTGGCCGGTGATCGCACCGACGAACACGACGTCCGCGCCGGAGTCCTTGATCTTCTGGGCGAGCGCCTGGAAGTCGGTCGCCTTCGGATCGTAGCTCTCGGAGGAGCCGTTCGCGCTGACGACGGTCCCGCCGATCTGGCCGAAGTGGAGCGCCCAGGCACGACCGATACCCTGGCCGTAGGTCTGCCCGTCGTCGATGACGTAGGCCTTCTTGAAGCCGAGGGACTGCGCCCACTCCGACGACGCGCCACCCTGGTGGTCATCCGTGTTGATGACGCGCGAGTAGTTGCGGTAGCCGCCCGGGTAATAGGAGTCAGGCTCGCCCTGGGCGGTGACGCCCTCCACCGCATGGGTCAGACCCGGATAGCTGTTGGCCGGGCTGATCATGACCAGGCAGGCGCCGTTGAGGATCGGGATCGACAGCTTCGCGGCGCCCGAGTTGTAGGTGCCGATGTAGACCATCGCATCCGGGTCGTTCGCCGCCGTGTTGGCGTTCGAGGTCTCGACCGTGCCGTCCCAGTCGCCGTTCTTCGCGGCCGACGAGTCGTCGAGGCTGGTGTACTTGATCGTGAAGTTGCCGACCTTCTGGCCGTCAAGCGTCGCCTTGATCTGCTCGACCATGGCGGTCGTCTGCGGCGTGTTCGTGCCGCCGAGCGGGAGGCTCGAGTAGACGTGGATCTCGCTCGAGCTGGCGCCCTTCTTGTCCTTGCAGGCGGCGGCCGAGGCGGCATCGCCGTTCGATGCCCCGGTCGTGCCGCCCGACGCGCCGGCGCTGGCCGCCGCGCTCGGGGCGGCGCTGCCGCCCGAGGAACTGCACGCTGCGAATGCCAGGACGCTGACAGCCGCGAGCGCACTTACCTTGTGCAGTTTCATCCAGAACTCCTCCAAATCACCGGTCGAAGCCGATCTGCCGGCGGACCCGATGCCGAACCGCGGCCCTCCCCCGTGGCCCTCCCGTCTCGTCGTGCCGCTCCCTGACGGTGGGCGAGACGGGCGCAGGTGCCGTACGGATGGTGGTCGCAGGTCGCACATCAGGGCGGCGCGCAGGTGGCCGCCGAAGCGATGCCGTATCATAGGCACCGGCGTTCCGATTGCAATACCGGTCGGCCGCACCCGTCCGCGCGCCGCGAGCCTAATCGCTCGCCGCCGACGAGGGGGCCGCCAGACCGGTACGACCTCAGGGTCGAGCCCCGGTCGGGGGCGAACGGACGTCCACCCTGCGAGGTACGCGTTCGGCGTGGAGTACCTGGTCCGAGCAGCCCGTGTCACGGACATCGATCGGCTTGTCGCCTTGGCTGACGGCGCCCTTCGATCCGAAAGCGACAGCCCGCTCGAGGCCGCGGACCTCATGCGCCAGCTCGTGTACCTGCCGCAGGCCAGCATCGTCGTCGCGGAGACGCAGCGTTCGGTCGTCGGCGGGGCGGTCCTCGCCCTTCGACCGTCGGTGCGATCGGGCGGCTATGTCGGGACCATCGACCTGCTGGTCCTCGATCCCGACCATGACGCTGACCGGATCACGGAGGTGCTCGTCGAAGAGCTCCTCCGTTCGGCCAGCAACAAGGGCTGTACCGTCGTGGAGGCGACGCGGCCCGATGATCCTGCGGATCTGACCCGCCTCCGAAGGATGGGCTTCGGTGACGCCGGACCGCGACTACAACGACTCGTGACCGCGGCAGGATCTGCCGCGCGTCGCGCCTGATGATCGCCGCCGCCGTGCTGCGTGTGCGCGCCGGCCGGGCGGCCAACTAGAACCCAAGGAGTCACTGTGGGCAAGAACGTCGCCGTCTTCGTGGACGTCGCGAACATCTTCTATGCGGCCAAGGCGGCCGGGGTCGACATCGACTACGTCACCCTGCTCAAGTCGTCCACCGCCGGCCGCGATCTCGTGCGCGCCTATGCGTACACGGGGCTGGATCCCGATAACGAGAACCAGCGCAATTTCCATGACTTCCTGCGCCGCCACGGCTACAAGGTCGTGAGCAAGGACATCCGCAAGTACGGCGACGGGAAGGTCAAGGCGAACCTCGACATCGAGCTCGTGGTCGACATGATGAAGACCGCGCGGAACCTCGACATCGCGATCGTGGTGTCCGGCGACGGCGACTTCGCGCCGGCCATCCGAGCCGTCCAGGAGATGGGCGTCCGCTGCGAGGTCATCTCGTTCCGCGGGAACACCAGCTCCGACCTGATCGAGGTCGCTGATCTCTTCACCGACATCACCCAACTGGCCCGGGTCGAGAAGGGCTCGCGGTCCGGCCGGCGCGTGTCGGACGACGACGCCGACCTGTCGATGACCGAGGTGCCCGACAAGCAGACCGAGGGCACCGGCGCGGGCCGCGGCCGAGGCCGTGGCCGGGGCCGCGGCCGAACGGGCGAGGCCGAGCCGGTCGCCGCATCCGCCAGCCGGGGCCGGGGTCGCAGCCGGCCCGCGCCCGCCGCGGAGCCGGCTGGCACCGTCGTCGCCCTGCCGGGCGAGCGGCTCTCGCGGGCCGGGTCCCTCACCGAGGCGGACCTCGCCGCCGCGGAGGTCTTCACGCTCGACGACCTCGAGATGGCACCCGAAGACGACGGGCTCGAGCCCGCCGGCGCCGATATCGACGGTGAGACCGGGACCGATGCACCCCGCCGCCGCCGGCGGCGCGGCGGTCGCGGTCGCGGTCGCGGCCGAGGCCGGGCCGAGGGCGCAGAAGGGACCGAGGCGACCGAAGCACCGGCTGCCGGGCCGGGCGGCGACGGCGTCCATGCGCGGTCGTTCGAGGCCGACGAGGACGAGATCGATGAGCCGGCCGCGCCCAGCGGTCCCCGGACGACGCCGTTCGGATCGGTCTGGGATTCGCAGCTCGGGACGCCCGCGCCGCGCTCGACGAGCGGACTGCCGCCCGTGAGCGATGACGAGGACTTCGACGAGCCCGAGATCCCCGAGTACCTGATCGCCGAGCGAAATCGCGGGACGGGCGGGGGCGGCGGCGGTGGACGCGCCGGTGCCGGACGCGGTCCACGAGGCGGTCGATCGGCGTACCAGTCGGCGGTCTCGCGTGAGCGCTATGGCGGCGGCCGGACCGGCGGGATCAACCGCTATCCGGACGTCAGTGGCCGGACCGGCAGCGGGCGCGAACCGCGCCCGTACGACCGCGACGACCGCCCGTCCGGTGGCGCCCCGCGGCGCTCGTCCGGGGAGTGGAGCGAGGTGCCGCCCGAGCTCGAGGCACAGCTTCGGGCCCAGATGGCGCAGGCCCCCGGCCGGAGTGCCGTCCGGGAGACCCCACCTGCCCGGTCGGACGTGACCGCCGAGACCGGCGCGGCGACCTCTGCCGCGTCCGACGTCGCTGCGCCCAAGCGCCGGACGACCCGCAAGGCCGCGACGTCTGACGGCGCTGCCGGTGGCAGCGATGCCAGCGGGGCCACGGCCAAGCCGGCCGCCAAGCCACGCGCGACCCGCAAGCCGGCCGCAAAGGCGACCACGTCGACGGCCAAGGCGGCCGGCGAGGCGACCGACGCGACGACGGCAGCCGGGCCGAAGCGCCGGACGACGACCCGCAAGGCCGCCGCGACCACCGCGGCGGCCGATGGGGCGCCCGAGGCGGCCGACGCGGCGCCCAAGCGGCGGACGACCCGCAAGACACCGGCCAGCTGACCGCGGTCCTCATGGACGGGGCCCGCACGCGGGGCCACGGCTCCGCCGTGGACGCGATCGCCGCGATGATCCGCGGCGGGACACCGCACGCGGTGCTCATCAGCGGCCCGGCGGGGGTCGGCAAGACGACGCTCGCGCTCGACCTCGCGGCCGGACTGCTCTGCCAGGCGCCCGAACCGGCGGCACGGCCCTGCCGCGCCTGCCGGGGCTGTCGGCTGGTCGATTCGGGGTCGCATCCGGACCTGCACTGGCTTCGCCCCGAAGGACGGGGCGGCCAGATCGTCATCGGGGCCCCGGAGGACCCGTCGAAGCCCCGTGGCGTTCGTGACCTCGTCGGCGAGCTCGCGCTCCTCCCGCTCGAGGGCGGCGCGCGTGTCGCCATCGTCGAGGCCGCCGATCGCATGAACGACGACGCCCAGGGGGCCCTGCTCAAGACCCTCGAGGAGCCACCCATCGGGGCGACCATCGTCCTCTGCGCCGATGAGGAGGCCCGCCTGGCACCGACCATCCGCTCGCGGTGCGCCCGCATCCGCCTCGGTCCGGTCGGCCCGCGGGACGTCGAGGCGGTGCTGACCGAGCGCGGCGTCGCCGATCCGCCGCTCGCCGCCCGCCTCGCCCGGTTGGTCGGGGGCCGTCCGGGGATCGCCCTGACCTACGCGCAAGCGCCGGACGCGCTCCGGATCCGCGGCGAGCTGGCCCGGGTGTTCCTCGACCTCACCGCCGCAGGCCCGGCGGATCGGCTGGCGGCGATGCGAGCCGCCATGCCGGGCGCGATGGACCTCGTTGCGGCCCTCGACGTCGCCGCGACGGCGGGCTCGTCGCCGCCGGGTGGCCCCACTTTGACGGCGTCCGGACCGGGTCCGGGCCGCGCCGGCCGATCGCGCAGCGGGCGAGCCGGCCAGGGCACGACCGCGTCCGCCGCCGGCACCGAGGCGGCCGCGGTGCTCGTCTCCGGCGAGGTCCCGGGCACGGCGGACTCGGCGGAAGGCGACGGGGAGCTCGGCGACGCCGAACCGGCCGCCAAGGGACCGGGCGCCCCGCAACGCCGCCGCGCGGCCGAGACGCTCGTCCTCATCTGGATCGACGTCGCGCGCGATCTCGCCCTCGCGCAAGGTGGTGGCCGGCGCTCGATCCGCGACCTCGAACTCCTCGAGGACATCGAGCGTGTGGCCGGCACCCTCGCGCCAGGTGCGGCCGCGACGGCCCTCGGTGACCTCGACCGTGCCGCGACGCTGCTCGCCGCGAACGTCTCCCCGGAGCTCGTCCTCGATGCGACCGTGCTGCGCTGGCCGCGCCGCGAGCGGGCCGCTTGATGGCCGATCCGGCGGCCGCGACCGCATCCCGTGTCGAGTTCACGGTCCGAGGCGTCGTGCAGGGCGTCGGTTTCCGCTATTTCGTGTGGCGCGAGGCCTCCGACCTGGGCCTGACCGGCTGGGTCGCGAACGAGGCCGACGGTTCCGTCCACGGCGTGGCCGAGGGTCCGACGGCCGACCTCGAGGACTTCCTCGGCCGGCTGCGCGAGGGTCCGCCGGCCGCCCTCGTCGAGCGCGTCGACGTCGTGCGCACGCCGGCGACCGGATCGCTCGGGCCGTTCGGCGTCCGGAGCGGCGGCCATCGCGGCGACTGAGCGGGCGACACCATCTGCCGCTCGCGGACGGGACGGGTGGGCTATTCCCGTCGGGACCATCGGGGCGCATGGTGGATCGTGATGGACCAGCAGTCTCCGGCGGAAGAGCTCCCTGCCCTGTATCGCGCCATCCTCGATCGAGTCGCCGAACTCGAACGGACGGGTCAGCGTAGCAAGGCGACGCGGGTCCGATCCAAGGCCACGGGCATCTACTCGCGCGCCTGGGACGAGGCCGCTCGGCGCGATCTGATGTCCCTCCTGCGCGAGTCTGCCGAGCCGCCGTCCGAGCCGTCGGTCTCGGCCCGCGGCGTCCGATCCGGGAGGGTCGCCGCCTCCTGACCGGCACGACGACGTAGGCTGTCGTCGATGCCGTCGACCATCGACCCCGCCGCGCCGGAGTCCATCCACGACCTGCTCGAGCGTGCCCTCGACGCCTATGCCGCGCTGGAGTCGCTCGGCGAGGACATCGAGGATGAGTGGACGTACGTCACGGACCTCGAAGCCGCCTGGCGCGAGCGCCTGCTCGAGGTCGACCGGTCGCGCGGCGACGAGTCGGCCGCGCCGACCCTGACCTTGGCCGTCGACGCCGCGATCGCCGAGATCGGCCGGATCGAGGATCCGCATCGCGCCATCGACTGGCTCTCGACGTTCCCGCAGGTGCTGCTCGTCGCGCTCGGTGAGCCGCTGTGATCCGACGATGAGGTTCCAGGACGCCGCGCGCGACGCGAGGACGGTCGTCTACGCGGGCATCCAGGCCGATCCGCTCGTCGCCCGGATGGCACGGCTCCTCGCGGACGCGACCACGTCGCAACGCGTGCTCGCGCGAGCCGTCATGAACGGCGAGACGAGCGATCCCGGGACGTGGCGGACGATGTTCCCCACGCTTTTCGGCGATCCGCTCGACGTCCCGGCGACCACGACACCCGAGCGTGACCGTTCCGAGGCCATCCTCGCGGCCGCGCTCGAGGTAGCTGATCGGGGCGAGCAGATCCGCAGCCAGGTCCGTGGCGCGGTCGTCGAAGCGCTCACCGAGACCGTGCTCGCCCGCCGGGTCGGCCCGGACGGCGTCCGGCGCGAGCGTCGCATCCTGTTCGACGGCGTCACCGCCGAGATCCACCCCTATGACGTCACGGTCGAACGACCCGGCGCGGCCGAGGCATACGACTGCAAGTGGGGTGCCCGTGGCATCGGCGCGGACGTCCTCTACCAGCTCGACGACGCGCGGACCCACGCGGCGGACGAGGAGGAGCGGCTCGCGGTCGGCCTCGTGATCTTCGATGCCGAGCGGTCCTGCCAGGTCCGGCTCGAGCGCCAGACGGCCCCGCGGGACGGGACGACGCTGTTCGCGCTCGACGGACTCGACGATCTCGCCCGCCCCGCGGTCCGCCCGTGACGGAGGTCGCCGGGCCGCCGTTCGAAGCCCCCATCCACGTGCGGTTCGACGAGGCCGCCCCGGATGGTCGGCTGCGCACGTCCAACGTCCTTCGCTACGCGCAGGACCTCGCCTGGCTGCATTCGGCGGCCCTCGGGTTCGGACGCGACTGGTATGCCGAACACGGGCTGACGTGGCTCGTCCGGGCGGCCGAGCTCGAGATCGTCGCGCCGGTCGGGGTGGGGACCGCGCTGACCGGGTCCACCCAGGTCGTCGGCTTCCGGCGCGTCTGGTCGCGGCGCCGCTCGGAGCTCCGCGACGAGGCCGGCGCGCTCGTCGCGTGGGTCCACATCGACTGGGTGCTCCTCGACCGCCGCGGCGCCCCGACCCGGATCCCCGACTCGATCGCAAAGCTCTTCGGGGCGACTGTGGCGACCGGGGCGACGGCCGGGCTCACGCTCGGCCGGGTGGCGCTCGGGGACCCGCCGCCCGACGCGTCCCGCTCGACGATCGTCGTCCGGCCGCAGGAGCTCGACCCGATGGACCACGTCAACAACGCGGTCTATGCCGATTGGCTCGATGAGGCCGTCATCTCCGCGGGGGACGTCGCCGCCACGCGGGCGATCCCGCGGCGCGTCGCGATCGAATATGCGGCGGCCGCTGCGCCGGGCCAGCGCGCTCGAGGCGGCCGTTTGGCGGCGAGACGAGGGCTGGGCCTTTCGCCTCGGCGACGTCGAGAGTGAGGTGGAGCTGGTCCGGGCCACCCTCAGCTGATCCGCGCGGGACGCGTATCCTCAGGAACGGCGTGTGATCGGCTCATGGGGGACCCGCGGCGATGGATCTACTCGTTCTGGGGCTCGGGATCGTGCTCATCGCCCTGGTCCTGTGGGACGTCTTCCAGACGATCGTGGTCCCGAGGCCGACGCCGGGATGGTTCAGGATCGGACGCTACGTGATCCGCGGGGCCTGGCGGCTCATGCGGGCCACGGTGGGAAGCCGGACGGGGCAGACGCGCGATCGACTGCTCGGTCTGTTCGCCCCTGCGGCGACGATCATCCTGCTCGTGGCCTGGCTGGCCGGCCTGATCGTGGGGTACGGCCTCGTCCTGTACGCCGTCCGTTCCCAGCTGCAGCCCGTGCCGACCGAACTTGGGACGGTCCTCTACTTCTCAGCCAGCTCGCTGTTGACGATCGGGTACGGCGACATCGTGGCCGTCGGCGACGCGGCCCGGATCCTGGTCGTGGCCGCCGCCGCCACCGGACTGGGCGTCGTCGCCCTCGTGGTGACGTTCCTGTTCTCGCTGTATGCGTCGTACCAACAGCGCGAGACGTCGGTCGTCCTGCTCCAGGCCAAGGCCGGCGTGCCGCCATCCGCGGTCGTGCTGCTCGAGAACCTCGCTCGCTGGGGTCTCGTGGACCGGATCCCGGACTTCCTCGGCGAATGGGAAGCGTGGGAGGCGCGGGTCCTGGACTCGCATGTCGCCTACCCACTGCTCGGCTACTTCCGGTCGAGCCACGACAACCTGTCCTGGATCAGCGCCCTCGGCACGGTGCTCGACTCCGCGGCGTTGGTGCGCACGACGATCGAGGGCATACCGCGCGGCCAGGCGGAGCTGGTTCTGTCGCTGGGAAGCCACCTGGTGGAGGACATCACGAACCTCGGGTTCCGGGCGGGCTCGGCCGGCGGGATCGACCGGTCGGCCTTCGACGCGGTCTATGCCCGGCTCGCCGCGGCCGGCTACGCCCTCGTCGGCCGGGACGAGGCCTGGGCTGCGTTCTCCGTCGAGCGCGCAACCTACGCCGACCGCCTCGAGACGATGGCGAACTACTGGGACGTCGCGACGACGTCGTGGCTCGGGGGGAGCGAGCCGCTGCGCTCGCCGACCCATTCCCCGAGCCGAGAGGCCGCGACGACCGGCGACGACGTCAGCCCCGAGATCGGGTGATCGCGACGGCTCGGTGCGCCCCGACCCTGGTGGGGAGCGATCGGCATTCCGGCCGCCGCGTACCATCGCCTCGTGGCCGAGCACCTGCTGATCTGGTCGATCGATGAGACAGCCGGCGTGGACACGGCCTGGGCGTCGCTGGACGGCTCCCGCCTGCAGGCCGACGGCCGGGCCGCCGGACAACGGCCGCTGCCGTACTGGCTGACCTACCGGCTCCAGACCGACGACGCCTGGGTGACGCGCCGGATGGTGGTCGACGCCCGCTGGGACGGAGGATCCGCTCACCTCGACCTGCGTCGCGAGGACGGGACGTGGTCCGCGAACGGCACGCCGCGGCCAGACCTCGCCGACGCGCTCGACTGCGACCTCGGCGCGTGCCCGCTCACCAACACGATGCCGGTGCTCCGCCACCGGTTGCACCGGGCTTCCGGCGACGTCACGTTCCTCATGGCCTTCATCGAGGTCCCCGACCTGCGCGTCGTCCCCTCGACCCAGCGCTACACCCACATCGCTGCCGTCCCGGGCGGCGGCGCGGTCGTCCGCTATCGATCCGGCTCGTTCGAGAGCGACCTGACGATCGATGCCGACGGGTTCGTCGTCACGTATCCGCAGCTGGGGCGGCGCGTCGAGCCGGGTCTGCCGATCCCCGGGATCCGGGCCACGCGGCCGGGTTCGGTGCGGCCCGGCTAGGTCGCGTTCGGCGCCAGCAGGCTGTATTCGCCGTTGTAGCGGACCTCGAGCAGGTTGTTGAACAGGTTGAGCATGTTGATGAAGCCGATGAGGAACGACAGCTCGACCAGCTCGGGATCGCTGAACCGTTCCTTCAGAGCGGTCGCCAGCGGGGCGGGGATGTCGTTCGAAGCGCGCATCGCGGCGAGCGTGTATTCGATCGCCAGCCGCTCGCGCGGCACGAGCGTCGAGGGGTCGGCCACGACCGTCAGCGGCGCGTCGATGATGTCCGAGATGTGGACGAGGTCGCAGTGCGAGTTCGTACAGAACTGGCACTCGTTGGCCTGGGACGCCGTGATGATCACGAGCTCCTTGACGCGCCGCTCGAGCAGCCCGCCCGGGTAGACGCATCCTCCGAATCCGGCGAACCCGCGCAGGATCTCCGGCCGCAGGCACATCGCCTGGATCATCTCCACCGGTGGACGCCCGCGCTCCCACAGCGCCCGGCTCTCGTCGAATGACGGGTCGTCCTTCACGGCCTCGAACGCGGAGCGGATCTGGGCCGGGGTGACGGTGACGCGCATCGCTGGCCTCTCCTCCTGGGGGAGAGAAGCGTAGCGGACGAACACCGGCCCGGACCCACGTCGGCCATCGAGGGGCCCGCCTACGACGTGAACGCCGTTCCCGAGCGCCGTCCGCCCGACACCGCTAGGAGATCTTGCGCCGGTAGGTGCGCATGGCGAAGACGTACGCGACGACGAGGATGCCGACGCACCAGGCGAGGGCGAACCAGATGTCCGTACCCACCGGCTGCTGGGTGAACAGGTCGCGGATCGCGTTGACGATCGACGTCACCGGCTGGTTCTCGGCGAAGGCGCGCACCGGGCCGGGCATGGTCTCGGTCGGTACGAATGCCGAGCTGATGAACGGCAGGAGGATGAGCGGATACGAGAAGGCACTCGCGCCGTCGGCGGACTTCGCGGTCAGGCCGGGGATGACGGCGAGCCACGTCAGCGCCAGGGTGAACAGGAGCAGGATGCCGGCGACGGCGAGCCAAGCCAGCACTCCCGCGTCCGAGCGGAAGCCCACGACCAGGGCGACGAGCACGACGGACACGAGCGAGACGAGGATCGCGACCACCGACGTCAGCACGTGCGCCCACAGGACTGACGACCGTGCGATCGGCATGGACTGGAACCGCTCGAAGATGCCGCTCTTCATGTCCAGGAAGAGCCGGAACGCCGTGTAAGAAACGCCCGTCGCGATCGTGATGAGCAGGATGCCGGGCAGGAGGTAGCTCACATACGAGTCCGACCCTGAGTTGATCGCACCGCCGAACACGAAGACGAACAGAAGCATGAACGCGATCGGCATGATCGTGGTCGTGATGATCGTGTCCACGCTGCGCGTGATGTGGCGAAGGGATCGTCCGGTCAGGGCGGCGGTGTCGCCGAAGAAGTGGGTGGTCATCGTCATTCCCTACCTGTTCTCGCCATGGCTGTCCGTGCCGTCGTCGTGCTGGCCGCCGGGGCCGACGAGGGTGAGGAAGATGTCCTCGAGGGTCGGCTGCTTCTCGACGTACTCGACCTTGGCCGGTGGATGCAGCTGCCTGAGATCGGCCAGGGTGCCGTTCACGAGGATCCGCCCCTCGTGGAGGATGGCGATCCGGTCGGCGAGCTGTTCAGCCTCGTCGAGATACTGCGTCGTGAGCAGCACGGTCGTGCCGTGCTTTGTCAGCTCCTTGATGGTCTGCCACACCTCGATCCGCCCCTGCGGGTCGAGCCCGGACGTCGGCTCGTCGAGGAAGATGACGGGCGGATCCCCGATGAGGCTCATCGCGATGTCGAGCCGGCGACGCATGCCACCCGAGTACGTCGCCACGCCTTCGCGCGGCCGCATCGCCCAGCGCAAACCGCTCGAGGAGGGCATCCACGGTCGGATCAGGGTCCCTGAGGTGCCGCAACCGGGCGATGAGCATGAGGTTCTCCCGCCCACTGAAGATCTCGTCCACAGCCGAGAACTGTCCCGTGAGGCTGATGGACTCGCGCACGTCCGCGGGTCGCGTGGAGACATCGTAGCCGTTGACGATCGCCGTCCCAGCGTCGGCCTTGAGGAGCGTCGACAGGATCTTCACGACGTCGTCTTGCCCGCCCCGTTCGAGCCGAGCAGCGCGAAGATGGTCCCCTCGCGACCTCGAGGTCGACCCCGCGAGGACGTCCAGCTCCGCGTAGGACTTCCGCAGCCCGGTCCACGTGGACCACGGGCCCCTGGACCGTCGCGTCATCGCTCGCCTCCCGATCGGACGGCGGGCCTTCGAGGATCAGATGTCGAGGTCCTCGATGGGTGGCTGCTGGGCCATGCTGGCGACCATGTCGTAGAGCTGAGGTGGGATGCGTTGCCGAAGCTCGTCCAGCGACTCGACGACCTCGATCGTCGATTCGCCGATCTTCGTGCCGTAGCTGACGTTGCCGATGCCGAGATAGCCGCGCCAGCCGGCCGGCTCGCCCTTCTCGTTGACCATCGTGAATTCGGGGTGGCGTTCGACGTGAAGGACGAACTTGCCGCTGCGGCTGCGGTAGACGCGGAAGACCTCGGTCTCCGACATGTTGGCCCAGACGCCGAGGAGGATCCCGGTGAACCGGACCTTCCGGCCCTTGCCTGGTCCCACCCGGACGACGATCTCGTCGAAGCCCTCTCGCTTGCCTTCCTCGACGTCGACGTAGCGACGGAGTGCTGCGGCGATCGCGGCCGACAGGTTGTCGCCCGCGAGCTCCTGGGCGCGCTGGTAGACGGGGAGGTCTCCCTCGGAGACGTAGATGGTCTTGTTCGGCACGTGCACATCGTAACTCCAGTTCCGCGATGGCAATATGCGTAGCAGTATACGTATATCATCTGCGATGTCAAGGAGCCCCTGCCGCAACTGCTTCGGAAGTGCATCGGGCTCGCCACCCTGGCGGGTGCTATCGTCGAGTGGCGCTTGGAGGGAACCTGATGACCGCACCGACCGGCGTCATCGATGGCGCCGGGCTTGCCACCTTCCGCGATACGTTCCGCGGCGAGATCGTGCTGCCTGGTGACGACGGGTACGACGACGCCCGTCGCGTCTGGAACGCGATGATCGATCGGCGCCCGGCGATCGTCGTGCGCCCGGTCGACGTGACCGACGTCGTCACGGCGGTTCGATTCGGGCGCGAGCAGGATCTCGCGATCGCGGTGCGCAGCGGTGGCCACAGCGTGCCGGGCCTCTCCACGGTCGACGGCGGCGTGATCATCGATGTCTCGCACCTGTCCGGCGCGACGGTGGACCCGGGCCGCCGGACCGCCCGAGTCGGCGGCGGCGCCCTGCTGGGCGAGCTGGACGATGCGGCCCAGGCATTCGGCCTCGCCTGTCCGGTCGGCGTCGTGAGCCACACCGGCGTCGCCGGCCTGACCCTTGGCGGCGGCGTCGGGCGCCTCCAGCGCCAGCTCGGGTTGACGATCGACAACCTCCGCGCCGTCGAACTCGTCACCGCGGACGGGCAGCAGATCCGCGCGAGCGCCGACGAACACGCCGACCTCTTCTGGGGCCTGCGCGGGGCGGGCTGGAACTTCGGGATCGCGACGGCCTTCGAGTTCGACCTCCACCCGATCGGCCCGAACGTCACGCGCGGCAGCTTCATGCATCCGATGTCCCGCGCCGGTGAGCTCGTCGCGTTCTTCCGCGATGTCATGGCGACAGCCCCTTGGACGATCTCGGGCTCCATGACGTTCTTCCAGGCGGTGCCCGCCGAGGACTTTCCCGCGGAGGTCGCGGGTGGCCCGATGGCGGCGATCTCGCTCACCCATTGCGGCCCGGCGGCGGACGCGGAGCGCGACCTCGCGCCCTTCGCGCGCTTCGGCCCGCCCGTCACGGCCGACATCCGACACCGGCCGTACCTCGACGTCCAGCGCATGTTCGACGAGGAGATGGGCTGGGGGCACCGCTGGTACGCCAAGAGCGTGTACGTCGACAGCGTGCCGGACGGCCTGATCGAACGGATCGTGGAACAGGCAGGCCACGTGCCGGAAGCCGGGAGCCTGTCCATCGGCGCACTTGGCGGCGCGATCGCGCAGGTGCCGGAGGAGGCGACGGCCTACTCCGGGCGCACCGCGGCCTTCGAGGTCAGCATCGAGTGCGAATGGGACGACTCGGCGCTCGACGCCGAGGTCGTCGGCTGGGCGCGCGCGGCGATGACGACCATCGAGCCGTTCCGCACCACCGGGGTCTACGCGAATTCGCTCGGCGATGCCGGCGAGGATGTCGCCCGGGCCATCTACGGCGACGCCAAGTACGAACGGCTGCGCGCGCTCAAGCGCACCTGGGACCCGGACAACGTCTTCCGGCTGAACCAGAACATCCGGCCCTGAGCGCAGACCGACTCAGGCCGTCAGCCTGATCTGCCCCGTCGCCTGGTCGACGTGGATCGGCAATGACGCGAGCGGCTGGTCGGTCGGGCCCGCGACGGCCCGGGCGCCGTGCGCCGGGTCGAACGTCGCCCCGTGACACGGGCAGATCAGCAGATGCGACGACGGGTCGAACTCGACCGTGCAGCCGGCGTGCGTGCAGGTCAGGTCGTAGGCGACGACCTTGCCGCTCGGGAGCAAGAGCACGGCGCTCGGATCGCCGGTGGTCGGGTCATAGAACCCGAGGGGGCGATCGCGAGACAGATGGCTCAGGGTTCCGACGACCTTCCCGGCCGGCGGCGGGGTCGCCTCGATGGCCGTCCCGCTGCCGCCCTGGGCTGCCGCCGTCGGCGCCGCGGCCGCCGCCGCTGAGCTGTCGGCCGTCGGGGCGGGAGCGGCGGCATCCGCTCCGGAGGATGCCGCCGAGCCTAGGCCGGTACGTGACTGGTCGCGGCCGCCCAGCACGAACCCGGCCACGCCGGTCACCGAGGCCAGGAGGATGGCGACCCCGCCGATGAGGCCGGCCTCGAGCACGACCCGTCGCGTCATCTCGTCGGCGTCGGAGATCGGTCGGCCGCCGGATGCGGCAAGGCGCCGCCGCTGCAGCTCCCAGGACGACAGCCCGGGTTCGAGCGACGGGAGCCACTCGCGCATCGTCCACATCCCGCCCGTCCCCGCCAGGGCCAGCGTGATCCAGCCCGCGGCGTACGGCAGGTCGGGTCCGTAGTAGTACGGCTTGATGGCCCACGATGCCGTCAGCCAGAACAGGATCGCGAGGGCCGCGCCGAGGGCGGCACTCGCCCGGAACAGGAGTCCGGTCAAGGCGCCCACGCCGACCGCGATCTCCGCGAGGCTGATCCCGAGACCGACCGCGACGGGGAACGGCTCCCCGAAGGCGACCACGAGCGGCGCGAGCGGCGACGTGTGGGCGAACGCGACCATCTGCGCGCCGATCGATCCGGGTCCGCTGCCGTTGAGGAACGCCGGGTCGAGGAGCTTGTCGAGGCCGGCGTAGAGGAAGGTCACCCCGAGGAAGATGCGCAGCGGGACCAGGGCCAGGGGCGCGATCCGGGATCGTTCCTCCGTGTCCTCCCAGCTCATCGCGACCGGCTCGTTCGAGGGTCTCGGCACGCCGGGCCGCGCGATGAAATCGCTGGCCCTGGGCGATGATCGATGGCGAGCGCGGGCGCGATTACTCATGGATCTCCTCGTTCAGGGACACGACGGTGGTTCGCGACCATGAGACGAAGATGAATCGATCCCACGCGCACGTCGGACGCCGAAGGCCGATGCGACTACGATCGACCGGAGTGCCGACCCCGACGCGGGCCGGTCGATGAGAGAAGGCAGGGCCGGCCATGCGGGTGCTGGTCGTCGAGGACGAACGCGCGATCTCGGCCGCGGTGCGAACGGCACTGGCCGCGGATGGTCACGCGGTCGACGTAGCCGAGGACGGCCTCGAGGCCCTGGAGTGGGCCGAGTCGTACCCGTACGACCTCCTGATCCTCGACGTCGTGCTCCCCGGGCTGGACGGGTTCGGCGTCTGTGCACAGGTCAGAGCGAGCGGGTTCAGCGCTCCGATCCTCATGCTGACCGCGCTCGATCAGGTACAGGATCGCGTCACCGGGCTCGACCGCGGCGCCGACGACTACCTGGTCAAGCCGTTCGCGATGGCCGAACTTCGCGCGCGGGTCCGCGCCCTCGCGCGCCGGCAGACCGAGGGGCGTCCACCCACGATCAAGGTCCACGACCTCGAGCTCGACCCGGCGACCCACCGGGTCCAGCGGGGCGGCCGGACGATCCGCCTGTCGGTCCGCGAATTCGCCATGCTCGAGCTGTTCGCCCGGCACCCGGGTCACCTGTTCCATCGGGATCGCCTGATCGACAAGCTGTGGAACGCGGACTTCTCCGCCGAGTCGAACATCGTCGAGGTCTACGTCCGGAACCTGCGGCGAAAGGTCGACGGCGGTCGCCGTGACGGGCTCATCGAGACCGTCCGAGGGTCGGGCTATCGCCTGCGGGCCGATCCACCGCCGCCCGGCTGATGTTCCAGCGCGCCCGCTATCGGCTGACGCTGCTATACATCGCGATCTTCGCCATCGTGCTCGGCACCTTCAGCGTCGTGTTCTACCTCGCCCTCTCCACGGTGCTGCGACCGACCCCGGACATCGATCCGGACGTCCCGACCGCGGCGTCGCAGCTGGCCTATGCGGCGACCATCGAGCGGATCGGCACGGCGCTGCTCCTCGCCGACCTCGTCGTCGTCGCGATCGTCGGGGCCCTGGCCTGGCTGTTGGCCACGAGGACCCTTCGTCCGATCCAGGAAGCCCACCGGCGTCAACGACGGTTCGTCGCGGATGCCTCCCATGAGATGCGGACGCCGATCGCGGGGATCCGAGCGACGGCGGAGGGCGCGCTGCAGGGGCCCGGGTCGGCGACGGAGTTGCGTTCGAGCCTCGAGGCGATCGTCGGCTCCACGGACCGCCTGGCGCGACTCACCAACGACCTCCTGCTGCTCGCGCGCGCGGACGACCGCCTCCTCGAACCCCGTCGCGAGACCTTCGATCTGTCCGTGATCGTCGCCGAGGTCCTCGACGACGTCCGCCAGGCATCGCCGGGAGGCCGCCCGGCCAAGGTCCGCCTCGCGTCGGATCTGCTCGTGTCGGGTGATGCCGACGAGGTCCGACGCGCGGTGGCGAATCTGG
Organism: uncultured Chloroflexia bacterium; assembly: GCA_963817245.1. Classification (GTDB taxonomy): domain Bacteria; phylum Chloroflexota; class Limnocylindria; order Limnocylindrales; family CSP1-4; genus SPCO01. Next base: position 289,506 of record CAWFNQ010000002.1, on the reverse strand, counting down.
TCGACAACGCCTATCGATATGGCGGGCCGGACGTCACCGTGCAGGTCACGACGAAGGCATCGGACGGCACCGCGGTCGTCGAGGTCACCGACGATGGGCCGGGGATCACGGCGGCCGACCAGCCGCGGATCTTCGACCCGTTCTATCGAGCCCGGGCGGACGCGACCACCCCGGAAGGGAGTGGCCTCGGTCTGACCATCGCGCGAAGCATCGCCGAACGGAGCGGGGGCAGCCTGTCCGTGACGAGCAAGCCGGGTGTGGGCACCACCTTCGTGTTCAGCCTGCCCAGGCAGCGTGCGGCGGCGGGCGTCACCGCCGACTAGCACCAAACGCTGTCTTCGGAGGGCGATGTGACGGATCGAGTCGGTTGGGCGGATCTGGGCGGCCCGGCAAAGGCGTACCGGGTCGTCCACGCGGCATGGTCCGTCGCCGGCCTCGCCAGCCTGGGTTACATCTGGGCGTGCGCGTTCTCGCGGCGCCGGGATCGTCGTCTCTGGGCCAGCATGACGTTCCTGTCGATCGAGGGCGTCGGGCTCATCGTCGGAGGCGGCGACTGTCCGATGGGGCGGGTCCAGGCGACCATGGGCGATCCCGTGCCGTTCTTCGAGCTCGTGCTGCCGCCGCGTGCCGCCAAGGCGGCCGTCCCGATCCTCGCGGCCGCGTCGGTGGGCGGCTTCATCGCCGTGGCGTTGCGCCGGCCAGACGGGCCCGGGAGCCAGTCGCCCTAGGCCGGCTCACGATCGACGTCTGTTCCGACGCCGTGTCCCTTGAGTCGGTCGCGCACTTCCCCCCGCTGCGCTGCCGGAACAAGCTGTGATGGCGCGCCCGACAGGGTTCAACCGTACGGGTGCCCGAAATGTGCGGATCCCGATCGGGGGAGCCGCCACCGGTCTCATGGCCGAAGGCGCCTGATCTGTCGATCCATCTTGGAGCGAAGAGGATCGGGCGCGTGCCAGAACTCAGTCGCCCTGCTGTCGCGCACGATCGAGGCCGTCGAGGATCAGGTCGAGGCCATACTCGAACTCATCGCCGTAGTCGTATCCCGGCTTCATCGCGTGGTCGGTGATGAATTCGACGAGGTGCGGATACGCACCGCTCGGGAACGGCTCGAGCATGTCCTGCGCGACGTCCGCGACCTCTGTCCGACGACTGGAACGGGAGGTTCATCCTGGTCAGCGCGAAGCCGTAGATGTAGCTGTCCAGCACGGAATACGCGTGGGCTGCCATGGCCACGCTGAAGCCTGCGCCACGCAGGCAACCGATCACGGCGTCGTGGTGGCCGAGGCTTGCCGGTCCGGCATTGCGGCGGGATTCCATGAGGCCGACGGCCCAACGGTGCCGCACCAGCGCGGCGAGAAGCGAGGTCGCTCGTTGCCGCATCGCTGCCCGCCAGCCGGCCGCCTGGTCGGGTCGTTCGATCTCGCCGAAGACCGCGTCGACCATGCCGTCGATCAGGTCGTCCTTGTTCGAGACGTGGCGATACAGCGCCATCGGAGCGGACCCGAGGTCCTCGGCGAGTTTGCGCATCGACACGGCCTCGAGTCCCTCGACGTCGGCCTGGGCCATCGCGGCCTGGATGATCCGGTCGCGGCTCAGCCGGACGCGCGGCTCAGTGCGGGTGACCTGTTCGCTCGTCATGGCCCGACCTCCGCTCCGTTCTGATGCCTTCGTCCGGTCGCCTCTTGACAGCGTACACCGTACGCGCTAGTGTCCGACGTACAAAGCGTACACTGTACGCAACGAAGACACAAACAGAAGGCGAGGCTCGAGATGCAGGCAATCGTTCAGGACCGCTACGGCTCGCAGGAGGTGCTCCGGCTCGGCGACATCGACCGGCCGCAGATCGCCGCCGACGAGGTGCTGGTGAAGGTCCACGCGGCATCGATCCATATCGGTGACTGGCTCGTCATGCGCGGCATGCCGTTCCTTTTGCGCGTCACGGGCGGGCTCACGAAGCCCAGGAACCCGGTCCCCGGAACGGACGTCGCCGGAACGGTCGAGGCCGTTGGCGCGGACGTGACCCGTCTTCGGCCGGGTGACGAGGTCTTCGGGTGGTCGGCCGGCGCCTTCGCCGAGTACGTGCGGGGCTCCGACGACCACTTCGTCCTGAAGCCGGCCAACCTGACGTTCGAGCAGGCGGCGGCAGTCGGTGTGTCGGCCACGACCGCCCTTCAGCTCCTGCGAGACCAGGGACGGATCCGACCAGGTCAGAAGGTCCTGATCAACGGCGCCTCGGGCGGCGTCGGGACGTTCGCCGTCCAGATCGCGAAGGCCTTCGGCGCCGAGGTCACCGGCGTGTGCAGCACCGGGAACGTCGACCTGATCCGGTCGATCGGTGCCGATCACGTGATCGACTACACGAAGGAAGACTTCACGGCGGGCGACGAGCGCTACGACTTCATCCTCGACAATGTGGGCAACCACTCGCTCCAAGACTTGCGGCGCGTGCTGACGCCGAAGGGGGTGCTCCAGCCGAACGGCGGCGGACACTCGGCCGCGATGTGGCCCGTCATCCAGGCGTTCGCCAGCTCGATGTTCGTGCGCCAGCAGCTTCGCCCGTCAGTGAAGTTCCAGAACCGCGACGATCTGGTCGCCCTCAAGGATCTCGTGGAGGCCGGCAAGGTCACGCCGGTGCTCGACGGGACGTATCCATTGGAGCGGACGCCCGACGCGATCGGTCACGTCGCGGAGGGCCACGCTCGGGGGACGGTCGTCATCTCCATGTGAGGCGATCGCGTTCGAGGACACCGCCCGATGGCGTGATGCATGACGGCGACTCGCGCCATCGGTGGTGCCACGAGGACTCCCGGAGGACCAAAGAACTGGGGCTCACCAGCGGGGTCAAGCGCCCAGAGCGGTTCGGATGGAAGGAGCTCGCGCAAGAGGTCACTCAAGACGCGTCGTTCGGACGCCGAGGTCTCTAGCCGACCGCTCCGCGAATACGTGGATATGCGGCTCAGGCGGTCACCTTCTGGGCGGCCTTCCCCTGCTGGAGGATCCGGATCGGGTTGCCGAACGGATCTCGGATGCCCATGTCGGTGCCGTAGAAGTGCTCCGTGGGCTCCTGGGTGAAGTCGGTCACGCCCCGGGCCTTGAGCGTGTCGTAGAGGCCACGCGCGTCGTCGGTGATGAACACGAGGCCACCCAGCGCGCCCTTGGTGATGAGCTCCCGGAGTTGCGCCGCGGTCGCTTCGTCGTGCAGCGGGGAGCCCGGCTGCTCCAGCGAGACCTCGGTGCCCGGCTCGCCCGGGACCCGGACGGTGAGCCAGCGGTAGTCGCCCTGGCGGACGTCGTTGCCTTTCTCGAGCCCGAGCTTGTTGACGTAGAAGTCGAGGGCCTCCTCCTTGTCGAGGACGTAGATCGAGGCGACGTTGAGCCTGGTGATCATCTCGCGGGTTCTCCTTGGGTCTGTCGTATGTGGACGTCCGTGACCCTACGGCCTGGCCGCGGGAACCGCTTCTCCAGAACTGCTCAACCGCGTCGATCCTCCGGCCGCTTCCCGCGGACGCATTGCCGCCAGCTGGACGCAATGGGGCGCCACGATCGGCCCATGTCCCCGGCGATACTCGGACGGCGACTCGCCCAGGATCTCGCGGAACGTGCGACTGAAGGTCCCGAGGCTGGTGAAGCCGACGTCGAAGCAGATGTCGGTGACACTGCGGCCGGTCTCGCGCAACAGGAACATCGAGCGCTCGACGCGCCGCCGCTGCAGATATCGATGCGGCGTCTCGCCGAATGCGGCGCGGAAACTGCGGCTGAAGTGCGCGGGCGAGACATGCGCCACCGAGGCGATGGTGCGGACGTCGAGCGGCTCCGCGAAGGAACGGTCCATCGCGTCGCGGGCGCGAAGCAGGCGCCGGTTGAAGTCCTCAGTCTCGCGGCTCACGCGATAACCCTACGCGATTCGGGTAGATCGCTCAGCGCGAGAGACACGGCAGGAATGGCGCGCCCGACAGGTCTTGGGCGCGCCGGGCGGGTCAACCAGTCCGTGACGGGACGAGTTCGCGCCGGGCGGACCAATCGTCGCCTGTCGGACCGTCCGCGACGAAACGACTCGCTCGCCCAGCGGGGGAGCCGATCCGCCGCGGAACCGTTGGCCCGCCGGCCGGGCCGCGAGAGCGCCGTGGTCGCGCGACCCGTGGCGCTCGATGATCCCGATCCCTGTCCAGGAATTGGCCAAACGCCCGCCTGTACCACGTCGTCGTTGAGAGTGAAGGCGGAGGGACCGACCCGATCCGTCAGAACCGGATTGGAGCGTCAGCAATGACTACCGAACGCCAGGTGCTGGTCTCGTACCAGTCGACCCGGAGGTCGCTCATCATCGCCTTGGCGATTGTCGCGTTCTCGATCGGGATGGTCGCCGGCGCCATCGTCGTGCGCACTCTGGACCTGCAGTCCGACTCGGGCGTGCGCCCGGCGGCCATCGTGCCGTTCAAGGGCGTAGCGGGCAACAACATGAGCGATGCCGCGCGGGCGGTGGAGTACGCTCCACCCTGGTTCCGCGGAGTCGCCGACCACGACATGACCGACGCGGCACTCGCTGCCGGGCTGCGGGCCCAGTGGTTCCGAGGCGTCGCCGACCACAACATGTCCGACGCCACCCGCGTGACCAGCCTCCCGGGCCGGTTCTTGGGTGTGGCGGAGGGCAACATGAGCGACGCCGCGTACGGTGCGAACTGGGGCCGCGATCGATGACGAGCCGGCGCCAGGTGCTCAAGGCTGCCGTGGGCATGGCGGGCGTCGTCGCGCTGCCCTCTGCGCTCGCGGCCTGCAATCCGAGCACGAGCACACTGGCGCCACGTCCGGTCCCCGCACCGACCACGAGCGGCACCCCGTCGTCAGCGGTCGCGACGATCACGCTCGCCGCGTCGGCACCGATCCTGGACGTCACGGCCGGGTTCACCGCGCAGACCGGCATCGACGTCCTGGTCAATTCCGTCGCCGGTCATCTGATCTCGGACGGCATCGACGACTACCTCGGAGGGTCGCCCGAGGACGTGCTCATGTTCATCACGGGCCACCAGATGCGCCGCGCCGCAGCGAAGGGCTTGCTCGAGCCGCTCGACGACGTCTGGGCCCAGGTGGGGTTCGGGTTCTCACCGGCGCTGAAGGAGGCCTCGACAGGAGACGACGGGCGGATCTATGCAATCCCATTCTCCCACGGCCCATGGGCGGTCTTCTATCTCCGGAGCATGTTCACCAGCCGCGGGTACTCGATCCCGACGACGTGGACCGAGTACCTGGCACTGGCCGACCGGATGAGGCGCGACGGGATCACCCCACTCGCCCTGGGCGATCTGGAGGGGTTCCCGGCCCTGGGCCTGTTCGCCATCCTCAATCTGCGTCTGAACGGCTACCGGTTCCACACCGAGCTGATCGCCGGTCGAGTGCCCTGGACGGAAAGACGGGTCCACGACGTGCTCGTCCGGCTCAGGGAGCTCCTCGCGACCGCGGGGCCACATCCTGCCTCGGTGCCCTTCAGCGACGCAGCGACCGCGCTCGCCGGGGGGCGGGCCGGGATGGCGTACTTCGGCTACTGGCTGACGGCGATCGTTCCGGCCGACGTCCTGCCCGACCTGGGCATGTTTCCGTTTCCGACGCTCGAGACCGAGTTCGATGCGGAACACGCTGTCGAGGACCCGTCGGACGCGTTCGTCCTGCCGCGAAACGCACCGATGCGGGCGACCGACGCCGATGGCGCGAGGGCCTTCCTCGAGTACATCGCCACACCCGCCGTGCAAGCCCAGATGGCGATCGACACGGGCGGGCCGGCCGCTCTCCCGGCCGTTGAGCTGGCGGCAGCCGACCGCACCGCGCTCCAGGAGGACGGCGTGCGCCTGATCGCGGCCGCCCAGCAGCATGCGACGCAGTTCATCGACCGCGACGCGAGCGGCGCATCTGCCCTCCAATTGCAGGACTTGATCCAGGCGTTTGTCATCGACCCGAATCAGTCGATCGACCCGTTGCTCACGAGGATCCAGGCATCCTGGGACACGTCCAAATGACCGGCGCGTGATTGGATGAGCGTCCCGGCGATTGCCATCGGAGACTCGGCGGTCGACGCCGAGGTCGCGCTCGTCGCACGGGCGCAGGCGGGCGACCGGCTCGCCTTCGAGCAGCTCATCCGGCCACGGCTCGATCGTCTGCTCCGGCTGGCCATCTCGATCTTGGACGACGAATTGGACGCGAGGGACGTCGTGCAGGAGGGTTGCCTGCTCGCCTGGCGCCAGCTGCCGAGGTTGCGCGGCGCCGATCGCTTCGAGGCCTGGCTGTGGCGGATCGTGATCAACGCCAGCCGGTCGCGCATGCGTGAACGCCGGCGGACCACCGTCCGCGAGATCACGGTCGACGCACTAGGCCCGGACGCGGAGCCCGTCGACACGGCCCAGCCGCTGGCCGACCAGCTGACCACGAACGACGCTATCCGCCGCTCGTTCCGGAGGCTCGATGCCGACAAGCGGACGATACTCGTCCTCCATCACGTCGAGGAACGCTCGATCGCCGACATCGCGGGGCTCTTCGGGATCCCGGAAGGGACCGCCAAGTGGCGGCTTCACGACGCTCGACAGGCGCTGTCGCGCGCATTGAGGGCAGAGCTGTGACCACGCGACCCGACGCCCCTCCCGACGCACGCATCCAGGTCGCCCTGACCCGCGACGCGAGCCCAGGCCTCGCCCGCGACGTCTTCGCCGACATCGCCGATGCGCTGGAGCGGACGCCCCAGGTCCGCTCGTGGCGGATCGGCTGGCCCATGCGAGCCGCGATGCCAGTCGTCGGCGAGTCGCTGGCGCGCCGGCGCTTGGGCACGGCCGTTCTCGCCCTCGTGACCTTGGCGGCGCTCCTCGCGAGCTTCGCATTCGTGGGCCTCGTCGGCAGCAGGCGCCACCCGCTTCCCACGGGCCTGGCCCGACCCGGCCTCATCGCGTTCGACTCCGGGGGCGACGTGTTCGTGAGCCTCGCCGACGGCACGCTTGCACGACCGCTCACAACGGGCCCGGATGATGACATCGAGGCGGTGTTCTCGCCGGATGGGACCTTGATCGCCTACCTCTCTCTCGTGGCGGGCAGCTCGCAGGTCCGGCTGAACGTCGTTGCCGCCGACGCGCCGACGCAAGCGCCGACGGTCGTGGCCGAGCTGGCGGCGAGCCAGCACAGCACTGGCCCCCTGGTGCCGTACATCCACATCGCCTGGTCCCCGGATAGCACGCGCATCGCCTACACCGCATTGGCCGGAGGCAACCCCCAGCTCTTCGTTGCCTCACTGAACGGGAGCGCCTCCGTGCCCATCGGTCCGCCGGACATCGAGGGCGAGTCGCCGGTCTGGTCGCCGGATGGTCGCCAGATCGCATTCCGAGGGGGCCACTTCAATCAGGATCGCGGCATCTACGTGATGGCGGCGGACGGCACCGGAACCCCGCTGCGGCTGACGGCGCCGAGCCGGGCGCAGACGACGCCGGACATCATGTTCAGCGCACCAGCCTGGTCGCCCGAAGGTGACCTGATCGCCTACAGCTCCATCGTCGACGACGGCGGTTCGCACGTGTTCGTCGTCAGCTCACGGGGGGGCGACCCGCAGGACGTGTCCGGGCAGCCAGGCGTCAGCGACTGGTCGCCGGCCTGGTCGCCGGGTGGGGACTGGCTCGCCTGGCGAGCCGGCCCTGAGAGCGCCACCGGCCAGTTCATCGTCGCGCGACCCGATGGAACAGGGCGCTCGGTGCTGCCGCCGGCCGTGAGCGGCGCCCCGGTCTGGTCGCCGGACGGGCGCCAGCTGATCGGCGCATCGCCCAATCCGGCGAGCGGGACCACGGACCGCCTGATCGTGATCGACGTCGTCACCGGAACGTCGTTCGACATCCCCGCCCAGCTGGCTGGTGACCCGAGCTGGCAGCGACTCGCGCGATAGGAAGATCGTGTCCGTCAGGCTCACTCCGTCGGCATACGCCCACGGATTCGCGCTGGCGCTACCCGAAAAGGTTGCAGTGGCGCGCCCGACAGGATTCGAACCTGCGACCTTCGGCTCCGGAGGCCGACGCTCTATCCACTGAGCTACAGGCGCGCGGACCGCGATGATACCGGTCGCGCCGGCATCGAGGTCGCGGAACCTCAGCCCCAGAGGTCGACCTGCGGAAGGCCGGCGACCCCGAGCGTCTCGTTCACCTCGGCGCATGTGCCAGATGTCGTGGGCGACGACCCGCTGGATGACGGCGCCGCGGGTATGTACCCACGAGGCGTCCCACTCCGGGCGGCGCAACTCCTCCTCGAGCATCTCGAGCGTCCAGCGGTCGAGACAGCCCTCGACGATCCGGAAGGTCGACTCGAGCGCCTCGACCAGCTCGCTCGGCGCTGAGCACGTGCTCGAGATCGTCGTCGCCCGGACAGTCATAGACGGCATTGGTGAACCGGGTCGTGTCCGCCCCAGGCTCGCCGGCGAAGTCGCACAGCCAGAACACGCGCTGACAGGCAACATGCCCGACGGTCGCCCACAGGGGCCAGCGGTCGGGTGCCGGCCGGATGGCCAGCTGCTCGTCCGTCAGCGCGACGACCACGTCGCGGAGGCGCCGCTGGTACCCGGGCCACGAGCTGAAGGCGGGCCTGATGCCCGTATCGCGCATGCCGCCAACCGTACCGCGCGGAGGCCGACGGCGACGATACTTGTCGTACGACGCTCGAACTTCCGGAGGAACGATGGACCAGGTCATCCGCACCGAGGGCCTGACGAAGTACTACGGCAAGGCGCGCGGCATCATCGACGTCGATCTCGAGGTCGTGGCCGGCGAGATCTTCGGATTCCTCGGTCCGAACGGGGCCGGCAAGTCGACGACGGTCCGCGTGCTGCTGGACCTGATCCGCCCGACCAAGGGACGCGCCGAGGTGTTGGGTCTCGACGCGCACCGGGACCGGCTCGCCATCGACCGCCGGGTCAGCTATCTGCCCGGCGAGCTCGCGTTGTACGGGGATCTCACCGGCACGCAGACCCTCGAGTTCCTCGGGAACCTGCGGGGGCGAGCCGACCGCGCCTACCGTGACGACCTGATCCAGCGGTTCGAGCTCGATCCGTCCAAGAAGATCAAGAGCATGTCCCGCGGCAACAAGCAGAAGGTCGGGCTCGTGGCCGCCTTCCAGGACCGCCCGGAGCTCCTGATCCTCGACGAGCCGACGAGCGGGCTCGACCCATTCGTCCAACTCGAGTTCGAGCACCTCGCGGCCGACGATCCGGGAGCGAGGGCTCGACGCTCTTCGTCTCCTCCCACATCCTGCCCGAGGTCGAGCACCTGTGCGATCGGGTCGGCATCATCCGGGAGGGGCGACTCCTCGCGGTCGAGTCGATCGTGACGCTCAAGGAGCGGGCGATCCAGCGTCTCGAGATCGATTTCGGCGGGCCGGTCGACCCGACCGCGTTCGATGGCGTGTCCGGGGTACGCGACCTGACCGTCGAGGACGGGATCCTGCGCTGCACGGTCCAGGGCAGTGTCGATGCCCTCGTCAAGCGGGCCGCCGCCTACGAGGTCCGCAAGATCCGCAGCATCGACACGAGCCTCGAGGAGATCTTCCTCGCCTACTACGGCACCGGCGACGAGGCCGGCCATGCTGCTGCGTAACGTCTTCACGAAGACCCTGCGCGACCTGCGCTGGCCGACGTTCTGGACCGGCCTGTCGCTGTTCGCGATCGCCGGGTACTTCACCCTCCTGTATCCGACGTACTCGAAGACCTTCGACCTCGAGAGCCTGCTTGCGAAGATCCCGCCGGCGATGCGCGCCATGATCGGCGGCCAGTTCATCGACGTCTCGAGCGCGCACCGGGTTCCTCAACATCGAGCTCTTCCCGCTCATCCTGCCGGCGGTCCTCGCGGGCTACGCGATCGCCCAGGGGAGTGGGCTCACGGCTGGCGAGGAGTCGCGCGGGACGATCGACGTGCTCCTGTCGTATCCCGTCCCGCGATGGCTCTTGGTCGTCCAGAAGTCCGCGGCGATCGTCGATCTCCGTGGCCCTCGTGGCATTCGGCCTGTGGCTCGGTGCCGTCGCCGGGGCCCTCGGGAGCAACAGCCCGCTCGAGGCCTCGAAGGTGGCCGCCGGCCTCGTCCTCGCGTTCCTGCTGGCGCTCGACTTCGGCGCCTTAGCGCTCGTGGTCGCCTCGTACACCGGCAACCGGAGCGCCGCGATCGGCATCGCCGCCGCGGTGCTCGTCGTCATGTACTTCGTGAACGCCCTCGCGCCGATCATCGAGAGCCTCGACTCGATCAAGGGGCTCTCGCTCTTCTACTGGTACCTGGAGGGCAACCCGATCAGGAACGGCCTCGCCGTGGGCGACAGCCTCGGTGCTGGCCGCCGTTGCGCTCGTGCTCGGTCTGGTCTCGCTCGTGCTCTTCGAGCGACGCGACCTCGCTGCCTGACGGCGGGTCAGCCGAACCGGATGAGCCGGCGGGCGTTCCCCGCGTAGACCCGGGCGAGGACCTCGGCCGGGAGACCCAGGCCGTGGATCTGCCAGCGGCCCTGGGACGGCGGCCCCTCGACGTCGTAGTCGAACGACTCGTCGAACGTCTCGAGGAACCGCGCGTGGAGCGCGTACATTCGTGGCTCCGGCCCGAAGTCCGTCCCGAACAGGATCCGATCGGGCCAGCGCAGGAAGAACGCCCGTGCCGTGAACGGCTGGCGACCGAGCTCGGCAAGCCGAGCGGCGATGTCGACGTGGAAGTTCGGGCAGCGTTCGAGGATCCGCGAGACGCGTGCCAGGTCCTCGGCGGCGCAACCGACGTGGGCGCCGATGAATGTCGTGCCGGGATGCCGCACGACCACGGCCTCGAGCGCGTCGATGAGGGTATCGAACGGCGGGAACCCATCGAGGTCCGGCCGGTCGGGCGGCCGGGTCGGCCAGAAGTGCCAGTCGGGGTGCGCCTGGAGCTCCTCCCAGCGTTCGTTCGTCTCGTCCAGCGGCTCGAAGAACGCCACCGGATCGGCGATGTGGATCGTGACCGGCACGCCCAGCTCGGCGGCCGTCGCCCACAGCGGGTCCAGCCGCGGGTCGTCGACCGGCACGAGCCGGCCGGCGGCGTCCCGAGCGCGCAAGCCCAGCTGCTTCCAGACCTTCAGGCCGGCGGCGCCGGCCGCCACTCCGTCCCGGAGGCGGCGCGCCTCCATCTCGCCGAATTCGCTCGACGCCGCCCAGGCGTCGTAGTCCAGCGCGGCGAAGACCGCGACCCGGCCGGGCAACGCCGTGTGCCAGCGCTCGACCTCCCGTCGCAGGGCGTCACCCCAGCCACCATCGAGATCGACGATCGCCGCGACGCCCGAGGCGTCGAGCACATCACCGAGCTCGGCCGGCGGCCGCGTCGACCAGTCGCCCGAGAACGGGGTGGGGCCCAGGTGGTTGTGCGCGTCGACTGCCGGGACGGCCGGCCGTGCGACCGCGTGGGACTCGACGCGGAGCATCGAGCGGGGACGGAAGTCCTCGAGGCGCACCCTATCCCTTGATCCCGGTCAGGGTGATGCCGCGCACGAAATGACGCTGGGCGAGGATGAACAGGATGATCATCGGCGCCAGGCTCACGAGCGCCCCCGCCATCATCTCCGGCCACTTGCCGACGAACTGCCCCTTGAAGAACGCCAACCCCACCGTGACGGTGTAGGTCGGCAGGTCGCGCAGGTAGATGAGCGGATCGATCAGGTCGTTCCAGCTCCACATGAACGTGAAGATGGCGAGGGTGGCGAGGGCCGGTTTCGAGAGCGGCAGGTAGATGTGGCGGTAGATCTGCCACGGGTTGGCTCCGTCCACCCGAGCCGCATCGGCGAGCTCGCGGGGGATCGTCAGGAAGAACTGGCGCAGCAGGAAGATCCCGAAGGCGCCGCCCAGCCAGGCCCCGACCCACAGGGGCTCCTGCGTCCCGATCCAGTTGCCGCTCGGGCTGAACGGGTGCGGCAGGTTCCGATAGAGGATGAAGTTCGGGACGAGCACGACCTGGAACGGGATGATCAGGGTCGCCAGGATCAGGGCGAAGAGCGGTCGCTTGAACCGGAAGTCGAGGACGGCGAACGCGTACCCGGCCATCGAGCAGGAGACGAGCTGGCCGAGCGTGACGAGGATGGCCAGCTTGAGCGAGTTCCCGTAGAAGAGCGCGAACGGGAGCGCGCCCCACATGTTGGCGTAGTTCTCCAAGTGGATGCCCGTCGGGAGCTCGAGCGGCGACGACCCGAAGACCTCGGCCCGCGTCTTGAGCGAGGTCACGATCATCCACAGGAACGGGACCATCATCACGAGCGCGCCGGCGATCAGGAGCGTGTAGATGATCCCGGTCCGGACGAGATGGCGACGCCGCAGTGCCGGGCGGACGGCGACACCGGCCCCGGCCGTCGCGCCGGACGGCGTGGCCCGCCGCGGCCGGATTCGGGGGCGCCCTCGGTGGTCCGGGCCGGCGCGCTCATTGGTAGTGCACCCAGCGGTTCTGGAGCCGGAAGTAGACGACGGTCATGCCCGCGACGATGAGGAACAGGACCCAGGCCGAGGCCGCCGCGTAGCCCATCTTGAAGTTCTGGAAGCCGTTCTCGTAGATGGTGTACACGAGCGTGATCGTCGCCTCGGTCGGCTTGCCCGGTCGGGCCAGGACGTAGACCTGGTCGAACACCTGGAAGCTGTCGATGAGCGCGAGGATGCCGGTGAAGAAGATCGCCGGCGTGAGGAGGGGCAGGGTCACGTGGCGGAAGCTCGCCCAGCGTCCGGCGCCGTCCACGGCGGCGGCGTCGAGGTACTCCTCGGGGATGGCCTGCAGGCCGGCGAGGAAGATGATCACGGTGATGCCCAGGCCCTGCCAGACGCTCATCGCGACGATCGAGGGCATCGCCCAGAACGGGTCGCTGATCCAGCGCTGGGCCGGGATCCCGAAGAACCCGAGGACCGCGTTGAGTGGTCCCGAATCGGGGCTGTAGATCCACGACCAGACGAGGGCGATGGCCACCGTGGACGTCACGACCGGCAGGAAGTACGCGGTGCGGATCCAGGAGATCCCGCGGATCCGCTGGTTGAGTGCCATCGCGATCCCGAGCCCGAGGGCGATCCCGATCGGCACCGAGGTGAGCGTGTAGAACAGGGTGTTACGAAGCGCCGTCCTGAATCGCGGGTCGTTCAAGAGCGTCGCGAAGTTGTCCAGGCCGACGAACTTGGGCGGCGTCAGCAGGTCCCACTTGGTCAGGCTGATCCCGAAGGCCGCGATGATCGGGCCGGCCGAAAGGACGGCCAGCCCGACCAGGGTCGGGGCGAGGAACAGCCAGGCCCAGCGCGATTCGCTCGCGAGCGGGCTGCGCCGACGCACCGGACCCGTCATTGGCCGGCCAGGATGCCGTTCAGCTGGTCCTTGACCTTGGCGATGGCGTCCGCGGCGGTCTCATCCGGTGCGCCGAAGACGTGGGCGTCGAGCTCGGCCTGGAGGGCCGTCGTGAACTCGTTGTAGCCCTTGAACGACGGCTTGAGGTGGGCGTAGTCGAGCGCCGCGGCGAGGACGTCGGCGCCCGGATACGAGGTCTTGTAGGCGCCCCCGAGGACCTCCTTGTTCACGGGCAGCGATGCCTTGAGGGCCATGATCTGCTCCTGGGCGGCGGGGCTGGCGAGGTACTTCGCGAACGCCCACGCGGCGTCGGGTGACTTCGTCCCCTTGTAGACCACGGCGCCCGTGGGGTTCACCGATGTGGCCGCCCCGGCCGGGCCCTTCGGCAGCGGCGCGATGCCGAAGTCCAGGCCGGCCGCCTCATCCGTGGCGACGAGCCACGAACCGTTGATCTCCATCGCCGCCTTGCCCTGCTCGAAGGCGTCGCCGGTCTCCACGAACAGTGCGGGATCCGGGACGATCTTCTCCTTCCAGATCAGGTCCTGGAGGCGCTGCAGGCCACCGGTGGCCTGCGGCGTGTCGAGCACGGTCGTCTTGCCGTCGGCCGAGAGGATGTCGCCGCCGTTCTGCCAGACGAGCGACGACCAGTAGTTCTCCATGTCGGTCGTCTCGGTGTACAGGCCCCACTGGTCGGTCTTGCCGTCGCCGTTCGTATCGAGCGTGAGCTGCTTGCCGACCTCGGAGAGCTTCGCCCAGTCCCACGTGTCGTCGGGATAGGGGATGCCCGCCTTGTCGAACATGGCCTTGTTGTAGAAGAGCGCGATGTCGTTGAGGTCGCGTGGCAGCCCGAGCTGGCGACCGTCGGGCATCGTGAAGTCGCGGACGGCGTTGTCGTCGAGCGTCGTCAGGTCGTAGCCGTCGGCCTGGATGAACGGGGTCAGGTCGAGCAGCACGTCACGGCCGGCGTAGTCGGGGAAGAGCGGGCCGTCCATCGCGAAGACGTCGGGTGCGGCCCCGCCGGCCAGGCCGGTCTGCAGCTTGTCCCAGTACGTGTCCCAGTCCGACACGGTCACCTTGACCGTGATCTTGGGCTCCGCCGCGTGGAACGCGTCCACGATGGCCTGCTGGTTCTTCAACTCGGTCGGGTCGCCCCAGATCGCGTATTCGATCGTCGCCTCCGGACCCTGGTAGCCGGTCGCGGCCGAGGCCGGGGCCGATGCGGCGCCACCGCTCGCGGCGGGGCTCTCCCCGGCGGCCGAGGCGGCCGGCGCCGAGCTCGGGGCGCTGCTGGATGTACCGCTGCTGCATGCGGCGAGGGCCAGGGCGGCGGCCGCGACGAGAGCCGCGACCCGTCGCGGGGTGCTGGTTCCGGACATCGCTGCTCCTCCTCGTGTTCCGGTCAGGTGGTGACTCGCTTCCGGGCGGTGTCGGTGGCACCGCCGAGCCAGGCCGGCAGCCACTCGGCTTCGGCATCGATCAATTCGTCCGTCATCCGCCAGGTCTCGTCGAGCGTCAGGCGCGCCGCGATCAGGGGGTCCTGCATGACCGCGTGGTAGATGGCGTCGCGGTCGTGCTCGAGCGCGGCCTGAACGGTCAGCGCCTGGGCATCGATCGCGGGATGGATGTACGCCGCGCACTGGCGCGGCAGGGCTTCGATCCGGGTCGGGTGCACGCCGAGGGCATCGACCAAGGCCGGCACTTCCACGCTCGCGTCGGCCGGGAGGTCCGCGATGAGCCCGTCGTTCATCACGTTGGCCACGATCCGGCTGGGTTCGCCGGTGACCATCGAGTGGACGATGACCGCCGCGTACTCGCCGCTCCGCTCGAACTCGAACGGCTCGCCGGCGTCGAGCCGGCGCTTCGTGTCCTCGTACTCGGCCAGGTTGGCGTCGACCCGCCGCAGGTATTCGCCGATGGGGATGTGGTAGCGCTCGACGGCGTCGCCCTTGCCGATGAACCACGGGTTGTACTCGGCGTGGTGCTCGGAGGACTCGGTCGGCCAGTAGCCCAGGCGCCGGAACAGCTCGGCGCGGACGAGGTCGTCGTCGGGGATGCGTCCCTCGCGCACCGCGTCGGCGATGGCCGGGTAGAGGTCGCGACCCTGGTGGGCGATGCGCAGGATGAACGCGAGGTGATTGACGCCCGCGGTCTCGGCCTCGACCTCCTGCCACGGCACGCCGGCGTACTCCGCGAGCGATCGGACGGTCCAGTAGACGGAGTGGCAGAGGCCGACCGTCGGGATCGTGCTCTCCTCGGCCACCGCGCGGACGAGCATCGACATCGGGTTCGTGTAGTTGAGGAACGTCGCGTCGGGACAGACGTCCTCGATGTCGCGGACGATGTCGAGGACGACCGGGATCGTCCGGAGGCCGCGCAGGACGCCGCCGACGTTGATGGTGTCGTTGATCGTGTAGCGCAGCCCGTAGCGCGCGGGGATGTCGAAGTCGATGTGCGTCGCCCGGGCGCCGCCGACCTGGATCGTGTCGACGACGAAGTCGGCCCCGGCCAGCGCCGTCCGGCGGTCGAGCTGGCCCTCGATCGTCGGGGACGCGCCGAGGGCGTCGGCGCTCCAGCGAGCCATCCGCAGCGCCGTCGCGAGCCGGTCCGCGTCGATGTCGTGGAGGACGAGCTCCGCGTCGCGCAGCTCCGGGTACGACAGGAAGTCGCCGAGCAGGTTGCGGGTGAACTCGACGCTCCCAGCGCCGACCAGCACGATCCGGGTCATGCCGGCTCCTCGACGCCGAGGATGTGCCGGAGTCCCTGGCTGTGATAGCGGGCCACCCACTCCGGGCGGTCGGGCTCGAGGCCGCGCGAGCGGGCGAGGGCGAAGGCGAGCAGGGCCACCGGCGGGACGGTCGTCAACGGCGCGTGGTCCTCCTCGGCGAGGGGCGGCAGGTCGAGGAGCAGCGCGTCATCGCACGAGGCGTCGGCGGCGATCTCGATCACCGACGCACCCCAGTCGCGCGCGTGCCGGACGAGGTCCGCGGTAGCGGCCCGCCCAGGGCCGGGCGGTGCGAGGCCGATGACGAGCGCGCGCGCGTCGAGCAGCGTCGCCGCGCCCGAGGTCGCCTCCCATGTCTCGCCGCCCTCGGCGTGGACGAGCGCGATCTCCTTGAGCTTGAGCGCCGCCTCGAGCGCCGCGTAGTGGGCGAGGCCGGCGCCGACCACGAAGACGTGGTCGAACCGGGCGAGGGTGTCGAGGGTCCGCCCAAGGGTCGCCTCGGTCGTCGCGATCACGGCGTCGGCGTGGCCGGCCGCCGCCTCGATGCCGCGGAGCGCGACGGCCGCACGGGCCGGTTCGAGCAGCGCGAGCAGGGTCATCTCCGCGGCGACCAGGGTCGCCGAGAACGTCTTGGTCATGACGGGGACGTGACTCGGGCCGCCCGACGACAGGACGACCCGGTCGGCGACGCCGGTGAGGCTCGAGCCCGGGACATGGACGATGGCCACGGTCGGGACCGTCCCGCGCAGCTCCCGGAACGCGCCGACGACGTCGCCGAACTCCCCGGAGGCGGAGATGCCGACCACGGCATCGCGTGGGCCGAGCTCCGGCCGATAGGTGCGGAACTCGCCGGCCGTGAGGGCGATCGCAATGGGGTCGTCCGGACCGGCATGGCGGGCGTAGAGCGACGTGGCCGCCAGGGCGGAGTGCCGGGACGTGCCGTTGCCGATGACGAACACCCGCCGGACGCCGCGCTCGCGCAGCAGGGCGGCGGCGTCGGCGGCGGCGGCTCCCGCGTCCCGCAACGTGGACCGGATCGCGTCCGGCCCCTCGCGGATCTCGCTCGGGATGAGGCCGTCGATCATCGGATCGTCTCGGCCGGCGCGAGGTCCGGGGCGACGATCATCCGGACACCGCGCCGCTCGACGGCGCTCACGAGGTCGCGCTCGACGGACGCGTCGGTGACGATCGTGTCGACCTCGCCGAGGTCGAACACGAAGGCCGGGGCGACCTGCTCGAATTTCGACGCGTCGGCAAGGACCACGACCGAGCGGGCCATGCGGCGGAGCGCCCGGTCGGTCTGGATCTCCGGCACCGAGTCGTTCATGAGGCCGTGCGTGAGGCTGATCGCCCCGATCCCCATGAACAGGGTGTCGGCGCGCAGCTCGGTCGCCGCCATCTCGGCGAGGTGGCCGAGCATGCTGTGCATCCGCGGCCGGACGACGCCGCCGAGGATGATCAACTCGATGCCCGCGCGGTCCGCCAGCACGTTCGCGACGTCGAGCGCGTTCGTGATGACCGTCAGGCGGCGGTCGACCAGGCGCCGGGCGAATTCGAGGGTCGTGGTGCCGCTGCCGATGGCGATCGTCGAGCCGTCCACGACGAGCGTGGCAGCCGTCGCGGCGATGGCCCGCTTGAGGTCGACCGCGCGCACCTCGCGGACGAGCCGCCGGTCGGCGACGGTCGCACCGCCGTACGTCCGCAGCAGCCGTCCCTCGTCGGCGAGGTACTGGAGATCGCGACGGATGGTCGCCGGCGTGACCCCGAGATCGCGGGCCAGCTCGCCGACGCTGGCCCGTCCATCGGCCTCGAGGCGACTGAGCAGCCGGTCGTGTCGCGCAGGTGGCGCCATGGCCGACAGCATCGGCATCGATGCGCGGACTGTCAATATCGAAGATGCAGTTCGCGCATCCTGATGTTCATCTTGCACACGACTTGTACGCCGCGCTAGCATCTGCGGTACCACCACGGGAGCCTCGGATGGCATTTCGGCTCGGCACGCGACGCGGCCTGCAGGCGTGCGCCACGCCCGGCGGCCAGTTCGTCGTCCTCGCGCTGGACCATCGCCAGAACCTGCGCCACGAGTTGCGCCCGGACGCCCCCGAGACCGTCACGTACCCCGAGATGGTCGATTTCAAGCTCGCCGTCGTGCGCGCTCTCGCGCCGTCCGCGAGCGGCGTCCTTCTCGACCCGGAGGTCGGGGCCGCGCAGGCGATCGCGTCCGGCGCCCTGCCCGGCTCCACCGGCCTGCTCGTGGCGATCGAAGCGACCGGCTACGAGGGCCCGTCGACGGCGCGCGTGAGCCGCGTCCTCCCCGGCTGGAGCGTGGCCGCGGCCAAGCGGATCGGCGCCTCGGCCGCCAAGCTGCTCATCTACTACCACCCGGACGCCGCGAATGCGGCCGACCAGGAGCACCTCGTGGCCGAGGTGGCGGCAGCCTGTCGCGAGGCGGACCTCGCGTTGTTCATCGAGCCACTCTCCTTCTCCCTGGGGAGCGACCGGTTGACGGGCGACGAGCGCCGCCGCGTCGTCATCGAGACGGCGCGCCGACTGACGGCGATCGGGGGCGACGTCCTGAAGGCCGAGTTCCCCTACGCCCCGGACGTCTCGGACCCGGCCCGCTGGGCCGAGGCCTGCGCCGAGCTCGACGCCGCCAGCCGTCTCCCGTGGGTCCTGTTGTCGGGCGGTGTCGACGACGCCGTGTTCGAGGCCCAGGTGCGCACCGCCTGCGCAGCCGGCGCGAGCGGCGCCCTCGTCGGTCGGTCGGTCTGGGCGGCGGCGGCCACGGTGGCCGAGCCGGAGCGGTCCGCCTGGCTGCGCTCGACCGGCCGGGACCGCCTCGAACGGCTCGCCGCGATCATCACCGGCCACGGGCGCCCCTGGGTCGACCGCTGGGAGGCGGCCGCCCAGCCGGAGGCGTCCGGGCGAGGGCTGGTATCGGGATGCCTGAGCGGGCCTTCGACCTGGTCGTCGTCGGCGACGTCAATCCGGACATCGTCGTGACCGGGGCCGAGCCTCGCTTCGGCCAGCACGAACAGGTCGTGCCGTCGATCGCGCAGACGATCGGCGGGTCGGCGTCGATCGCGGCCGTCGGGGCGGCGAAGCTGGGGCTCCGGGTCGCGCTCGTCGGCGTCGTCGGCGACGACCGGTTCGGTCGGGGGATGCTCGCCGAGCTGGCCGACGCCGGGATCGATGTCACCTGGTGCCGCACCGCTCCGGGCCGGCCGACGGGCGCCAGCGTCATCCTCACCCGCGGCGACGACCGCGCGATCCTGACCGCATCGGGCACGATCGGCGACCTCGTCGCCGACGACGTCCCCGACGAGCTGCTTGCCCGGACGCGCCACGTCCATGTCGGCGAGCTACTTCCTGCTCGACGGGCTGCGACCCGGTGCTCCGGGCCTGGCGGGGCGCGTCCACGCGGCCGGCGCCACGCTCTCGGTCGACCCGAACTGGGACCCGAGTGGCGGCTGGGACGGCGGGCTGCCGGCGCTCCTCCCGACCGTCGACGTCTTCCTGCCGAATGCCGCCGAGGCGCAGATGCTCACCGGCCGATCCGACCCGCTGGAGGCCGCCCGTGCGCTCGCCTCGAGCGGCGGCGGACTCGCCGCGGATGGAGCGAGGCGCCCGCTGGTCGTCGTCAAGCTCGGCCGCGACGGCGCCCTCGCCGTCGGCGCTGATCGGACGGAATGGCATGTCCCGGCCTACCCGATCGAACCGGTCGATGCCACGGGCGCCGGCGATGCCTTCGATGCGGCCTTCCTGGCGGCGTGGCTCGGCGGCGGGTCGGTGGACGAGGCGTGGCGCTGGCGGTGGTGGCCGGCGCGCTGTCCACCCGGGCGTCGGGCGGCACGGCCGGACAGCCGACGCTGGCCGAACTCGAGGCGACGCGCGCGGGCGTGGACGCGATGACGACGACCGACCCGGCGACGTCAGGACCGATGCCGGCATCGACTCGGGCCGACGCTGATCTGCATCGTCCCGAATCCGTCGATCGACAAGACCGCGACGGTCGACCGGCTGGAGCCCGGGACCATCCATCGACCCGATACCGTCGTCGCGGTCCCGGGCGGGAAGGGCCTGAACGTCGCCCGGGCGGCGACCACGCTCGGCGTCCCCGCCCGCGCCGTCCTGCTGCTCGGTGGCGATGCCGGCCGCTGGATGACGGCTGAGCTCGACCGGCGCGGCATCGCCCGGGACGTGACCTGGGTGGACGGCGAGACGCGGACGTGTCTCTCGGTGCTCGACCGGGCGACCGGCACCCTCACCGAGTTCTACGAACCCGGGCCGACGATCTCGACGGAGGCGTGGCGACGGTTCGTGGCGATGGCGGCGCAGGTGGTCGAAGCCGCGCCGCGCGGCTCGGTCGTGGCCATCTCCGGCAGCTTCCCACGGGGGGCGCCGGAGGACGCCGCCGATGGGCTGCTCCGCGCCATCGAGGGGACCGGGACCCCGCTCCTCGTCGACACCTCGGGTCCCCATCTGACGGCCCTGCTGGCCGCCCATCCGGCACTCGTGAAGATCAACGCCGCCGAGGCCGGCCGGGTGCTCCGCGTCCCCGTGGCGGGCGAGGATGCGGTCGTGGCCGCGGCGCGCGCGCTCGTCGACCGGGGTGCGGAACGTGCCGTCGTCACCCGCGGCCCCGAAGGTGCCGTCGCGGCCGATGCGACGCGTGCCTGGATCGTCGATCCGCTGGCAGGCGGCGGGCCGTACACCGTCGGCAGCGGGGATGCGTTCCTCGCCGGGATCGCCGCCGGGCTGCTGGTCGGCGCGTCGTTCGACCGGTGCCTGCGCCTGGCGACCGGGGCCGCGACCGCGAACACCCAGGTCGCCGGGGCGGGGGAGCTCCGCGCCGATGAGGCTTCGCGGCTGGCTGCCGCCGTCCGCATCCGGCCACACGAGTAGGTCGCGCGACCGGCGCACCGTTAGACGCGTCCGCCCGCGCACGAGACGGCCGCAGGAATGACGACGGTCCGCGCCTCGAAATACCGAGCCGTCCAGATGCCCGACCCCACCCGTTAGACCGAACGTGGACGCCGTCGACGATCGTCGACGCGGCGACACGGGAAGGACGGCAACGAGATGACGATCGGGATCGAGGCCATCGCAGCCCAGCGGATCCAGGACCGACAGGCGGAGGCGGCGCGAGCGGGACTCGCCAAGGCCGCCCGGGCCGCAAAGGCGGCCGAGACCGGCACCGACCGTCCGCGCGCCTGGCGCATCCACCTGCCGCATCCCGCGCTGCGGCGACCGGCACCCTCGGCGCACGCGTCCTGACGACGATCATCGGACGTTCGTGCCGCTGGACGAGGCGCGACGATGGTTGGCCTGATAATCGAAGGCATGGCAGTCCGTGTCTCGAGCCCGGTCCTGGTCGGCCGGACGGAGGAGGTCGAACGGATGCGCGCCGCGCTCGATGATGCGCGCGATGGTCGCAGCCGCGCGCTGCTCGTCGCGGGCGAGGCCGGGGTCGGCAAGACGCGGCTCGTGTCCGAGGTCGCGGAAGCGGCCCGCGCGTCGGGCATGACGGTCCTCGTCGGCGGCTGCATCCCGGTCGGTGAGGGCGCCCTGCCGTACGCGCCCGTGGTCGAGGCCCTTCGCGGCTTCGTGCGGCGCGCCGACGCCCGCCGAGCTCGACGCGATCATCGGGCCCGGCCGGTCGGAGCTCGCCCGACTCATCCCCGATCTGGGCACGGCCGCCGACGGCCCGGGCTCGGACCTGAGCATCGCCTCGACCCAGGGCCGTCTGTTCGAGCTGCTGCTCGGTGTCCTCGAGCGGCTCGCGGCCACGGCGCCGCTCCTGCTCGTCGTCGAGGACCTGCACTGGTCCGATCGCTCCACCCGCGATCTCCTCGGGTTCCTCGTGCGCAACCTGCGCGACGCGCCGATCGCGCTCGTGATGACCTATCGATCGGACGAGCTCCATCGACGACACCCGCTGCTGTCATTCCTTGCCGAGCTCGAGCGAAGCGGCCGTGTCGAGCGGATCGAGCTCCAGCCCTTCGACCTGCGCGACGTCGGCGCCCAGCTCCAGTCCATCGCCGGCCACGACCTCGACCCAGGGCTCATCGAGTCGATCCATGCCCGTTCGAACGGCAACGCGTTCTTCGCCGAGGAGCTGCTCGTCGCCGCCGGCGACGATGGCCGGACCGAACTCCCGTCCACGCTGCGCGACGTGCTGCTGGCGCGGATCGCCGACCTCGCGGAACCCACCCAGGAGTTCCTGCGGGTCGCGTCGGCGGCCGGCCAGCGCGTCGATCCGGCGCTCCTCGCCGACGCCGCGGCGCTCGACGAGACGACGCTGATCGACGCGTTGCGCGAGTGCGTCGCGCGGCAGATCCTCGTGCCGGACCCGACCTCGGGCGTCGACCGCTACACCTTCCGGCACGCGCTGCTCCAGGAGGCCATCTACGACGAGGTCCTCCCGGGCGAACGAACGCGCTGGCACTCGGCCTTCGCGCGCACGCTCGAGGCCAGGACCGGGGTCGACGCCCCGCACGCGGCCGAGCTCGCCTACCACTGGTATGCCGCGCACGACCTGCCGCGCGCCCTCGAGGCGTCGGTGGCCGCCGGTCGCGCGGCAGAGGCCCGCTATGCGTTCCCGGAGGCGAGCGTCGAATACGAGCGGGCCATCGAGCTCTGGGACCAGGTGAGCGACGCCGAGGCGCGGGCCGGCGTCGACCGCATCGGGCTCCTGGCCTCGCTCGCCGGCGTCGCCCGGTTCCACGAACCCGGCCGCGCCGTCGCCCAGATCCAGCAGGCCATCACCCTCGTCGACGAGAACGCCGACCCGATCCGCGCCGGGATGCTCCACGAGCGGCTCGGCCGATACGCCTGGATCGCCGGCCAGGGGATCCTCGCCAACACGGCATATCGCGAGGCCATGCGCCTCACCCCGGCCGAGCCCCCGTCCGCGGCTCGCGCCCGGGCCGTGGCCGGTCTCGCCCAGATCCTGATGCTCGCGGCGCGGTTCGAAGAGTCGCGCGAGCTGACGGAGGAGGCCCTGACCATCGCCCGAGCGGTCGGCGCGCGGGCGATCGAGGGACATGCCCTCAACACGCGGGGCCTCGACCGAAGCGCCGCTGGCGAGATCGATGAGGGCCTCGCCGACATGGATGGGTCGCTGCGCGATCGCCGAGGAGGTCGACAACGTCGACGACATCGGGCGGGCGTACGCCAACCGGGTCTGGATCCTCGACGTCGGTGGCCGCCTCGACGAGGCGCTCGCGGTCGGCGAGGCCGGCGTCGAGATGTCCGAGCGCCTCGGCCTGATGCGCTTCTTCGGGGCGCACCTGCTCTGCAACATGGGCGACTACCTGTACCGACTCGGGCGATGGGAGGAGAGCGAGGCGGCGGTCACGCGGGCGGTGGACGTCGGTCCGCTCGGGATCAACGAGATCCTCGCCGCGGAGTTGCTCGGACGGCTGGCCGTCGCGCATGGGCGGTTCGAGGAAGCCGCCGAGCACCTGCGTCCGCTCGCCGCGCTGGCCGCGCGGGCGGCCGACGTCCAGTTCGTTGCCCCGGTCCAGGTCAGCCTCACCGAGCTGGCCATCTGGGAAGGCCGGCCCGCCGACGCCGCGGCCCAGGTCGCCGAGGCGATCCGGATCATCGACTTCTCACCGGAGGTCCGGATCGGCGAGCTCTACGCGCTCGGCGTGCGCGCGGCGGCCGACCTGGCCGAGATCGCCCGGGCCCGCCGCGCAGCCGACGACGAAGCGGCCGCGCTCACGGCCGGAGACGGGCTGCTCGAGGCGATGCGCCGGCGGCACGAGGCGGTGGCGACGACGCGACCCGCGCTCGGACCGGTCTCCGCGGCGTGGCTCCGCGCCTGCGAAGCCGAGACGACGCGACTCCTGCGCCGGCCGGACCCCGACCTGTGGGCGGCGTGTGCGCAGGGCTGGGACCGACTCGGCCGGCCGTACCCGGCCGCCTACGCCCGCTGGCGCGAGGCCGAGGCCCGCGTGGCGGCGCGCGGCGATCGAGCGCTGGCGGCGGCGGCCCTTCGGCGGGCGCTCGAGACGGCCGAGCGGCTCGATGCCGTCCCCTTGGCACGCGAGATCACCGGGCTCGCCCGTCGTGCGCGACTGACGCTGGAGACGTCGGACCAGGATGCCGCCCCGGCCGAGCAGGACGCTGCCGCCGACCTCGGACTGACCGGTCGCGAGCGAGAGGTCCTCGGGCTGGTGGCGCTCGGGCGAACGAACCGCCAGATCGCCGAGGAACTGTTCATCAGCGAGAACACGGCCGGCGTCCACGTCTCGAACATCATCGGCAAGCTCGCGGTCTCGAGCCGCGGCGAAGCCGCCGCCATGGCGTACCGCCTCGGCCTCGTCGACGCCTAGATCCCGGCGGCGGGCCCGACTGACTTCGAGCCGGCCAGACCGCATGTTGGCGACTAACGGCTCTGCTGGACCGACGCGCCAGCCGCAAGACTCCTCACGAGGAGGGCTCAAGATGCACGTGCTCGTCGTCTACGCCAGTCGCCACGGCGCCACCCGCGGGATCGCCGAACGGATCGCGACGACCCTCGAACGGCGTGGCGTCAAGGTCACGATGCATACACCCGCCGAGGCGGGCGAGATCGACGGCTACGACGCCTTCGTGATCGGCGGCGCCGCCTACATGTTCCACTGGCTCAAGGACGCGACCGGGTTCGTCCGACGCCACCGTGCGCTGCTGGCGACGCGGCCGGTCTGGCTCTTCAGCAGCGGTCCGCTCGGGACCGATCTGATCGACGAGCAGGGTCGCGATCAGACGGTGACGGCCATCCCGAAGGAGTTCGCCGAGTTCCAGGACGCGATCCGACCGCGCGACGAGCGGGTCTTCTTCGGCGCCTACGACCCGGCCGCCCCGCCGATCGGGCTTGCGGAGCGGGTCACGCGGCTCATGCCGGCGGCCCGCGACGCGCTGCCCGCGGGCGACTTCCGGGACTGGGCCGAGATCGACCTCTGGGCCCGCACGATCGCCGACCAGCTGATGGCGGTCCCGGCGGCCACCTGACGGTCGATCAGCGCGGCGACCGGTCGAGGCGCCGGACATACGTCGAGGCGGCTCCCGAAGGAGCCGCCTCGATGCTGTCCCGGTGAAAGAGTCCGTCAGACGGACACTTCTGCCACGCGTCAAAGGCATCTATCACGTCGGCTGCACCGACTACCCTGACCCTACCTACCCATGACCTTGACGCTGGGGCAGCGTTGCGAGCAGAGCCCGCCTTGCTGACTGAGCAGCTGGGCATATCCTATCTGGTCAGGGGGAGTTTTCCAAGGGTTTTGTCAGGTTCGCAGGTATAAATTCCTTAACCTTCGCGACCGTCACAGATCCGGCGGCTTTGGACGCGTCCCGGAGTGCTCAGGCCTCGTGGATCGTGACCGACGTCATCGCGACCGGCTCGTTCGGCAGGTCCCGGCCGTCGCGCGGGGCGCCGGCGATCTGATCGACGATGTCCATCCCGCGGGTCACCTGGCCGAACAGCGTGTATTGCTTCGGCAGCTTGCCCGTCAGGTCCTGGTGGCAGATGAAGAACTGGCTGCCGTTGGTGTTCGGGCCGGCGTTGGCCATCGCGAGCGCGCCGCGGACGTAGTCGCCCTGGACCGGCTCGTCGGCGAACTTGTAGCCGGGCCCCCCGGTCCCCACCCGTCCGCGCTCCAGCGAGGCCTTCTTGCCGTACTCGCCGTCGCCGCCCTGGATGACGAAGCCCGGGATGACGCGATGGAAGATCACGCCGTCGTAGAAGCCCTTGTTCGCGAGATCGATGAAGTTCTGGGCGGCCTTGGGTGCGCTCTCGTCGTAGAGCTCGATCTCGATATCGCCGATCTCGGTGGCGATGGTGGCGCTGGTCATGGGCGTGACTCCTTCGTCGGATTCGGTCGGATCAGGGGTTGGAGACGGTGACCTTGGTCATGACGACGGGATCCGTCGGGATCTCCGCGTCCGCGGCCGCCGCGATCGCGTCCGCGACCTCCATCCCGGACGTGACTTCCCCGATGATCTGGTAGTTGTTGCGCTCGGATCCGCCAGGGACGTCGCCGCGGCGTCGTCGAGGACGATGAAGAACTGGGAGCCGACCGAGTCCGGCTGCGAAGAGCGCGCCATCGCTACAGTCCCCCGATGGTAGGTCGTCGTGACCGGCTCGTCCTTGATCGAGTAGCCCGGCCCACCGGTCCCGACGAGGGGATCGCCGGCCGTGCGGCCGTGTTCACCGTCGCCGCCCTGGATGACGAACCCGGGCACGACTCGGTGGAAGACCACCCCGTCGTAGTAGCCGCACGATGCGAGCGCGACGAAGTTGCCGACCGCGATGGGCGACAGATCCGCCTTGAGCTGCATCGTGATGGCGCCCTTGTCGGTGTCGACGGTGACGGTCCGCGTCTCGCCGGCGGGAAGCGCGTCCGGCTGGCTCGTCGGGCACTCGGTCAAGGCGCCCGCCGACGCGGGGGTCGAGGCCGACGCTGCGGTCGCCGATGGCGCGACGCTTTCGGGCACGCCGCCCGTCGAGCCGGAGCATCCTGCCACCAGAGCGGCCGTCGCGAGCAGCGCGACGACGAGGCGGCCGTGGCGCAGCCGTCGACCGATGGCGGGGGAAGGATCGGGGATCACTTGGCGGCCTCCAGCGCGGCGGGGTAGTCGATCGCCCCGCTGAGCAGGGACTCACCGAGGATGATGCCGCTCACGCCCGCATCGCGCACGCGACGAAGCCCGTCGAGGTCGCGGACACCGCCCGCGACGAGGATCTCGGCGCCGGACGTCCGCACCAGCGACCCGAGGCGATCGAGGTCCGGCTCGGCACCGCCATGCGTGAGCACGAACCGGCCGACGCCGGCACCGACCAGCTCCCCGACGAGGCTCGTCCACGGTCGGCGGGGCGGGGCGACGCCACGGGAAGGCGGCGAGTCGCTCGGGGCGCGGATCGAGGCCGACGGCCAGCCAGTCGCCGGCCACGTCGAGACAGGCGCGGAGGTCGTCCGGCCGGTCGGCGATGCCCGTCGAGAGGACGACCCGTGTGGCACCCGCCGCGAAGATGAGCCGGATCGCGTCGGCGGACTCGATGCCCCCCGCCACCTGGAGCGGGACGGCCACGCGCGCGGCGATGGCGCCGATCGCATCGAGCTCGGCCGGCGTGCCGGCGCGGGCCCCGGCGAAGTCCACGAGATGGAGCAGCCGCGCGCCCATCGCCACGAACGCCTCGGCGATCCGGTCCGGGCGGTCGGTCGGGGCGCCGACGCCGGCCGCAGCGCCCGGCCAGTACACGATCCGTGAGCGTCCGGCCTCGAGATCGATGGCCGGGATGACCAGCACCGCTCGTCAGCCCTCGCCGGCGAGCAGCCTGCGGTGGAAGCTGATCGGCAGCGACCCGTTGCGCAGCAGCGTGTCGTGGAAGCCCTTGAGCGAGAAGGCATCGCCGAGGCGCTGCTGCTCATCGGCCCGGAGCGAGAGCAGGAGCGTCCGCCCGAGCAGGTAGGAGAGGGGGTAGGTGGGCCGGTAGGTATACCAGCCGACCTCGGCCCGGGCGTTGCTCCGCTGGAACCCGGTCTGCTCGACGATGAAATCGGTCGCCTCGTCGACGCTGAGCTCCCCGCGGTGCATCCGCACGTCGAGGATGATCCGGCACGCTCGCCAGATCGCGTCGGTGTGCTGGATGACCCGGAAGCGGGCGTCGTCATCGAAGCCGTGCTCGCGGAGCATCAGCTCGCTGTACATGCCCCAGCCCTCGACGAACTCGGGAGCGTCGGTGAGCAGCCGGGTCAGCGACGGGTGTCGCCGGGCGACGTCGAGCTGGAGGTGATGGCCCGGGTAGGCCTCGTGGATGCTCGTGTTGCTGATCGACGCGTAGTTGTGCTCGCGCATCGCCTCCGGGTCCCCGCCGACGGACGGGGTCACGACGTAGATGCCGGTCGGGTCGGTGTCGAACGGCGCCGGCGAGAAGTAGGCCGCGAACGGGACGACGTTGCGCAGGTACTCGGGCGTCTCGATGACCTCGATGCGCTCGTCGTCCGGGATCGTCACCAGGTCGCGATCGATGAGGTGCTGGCGGGCCCGGAGCATGGCCGTCCGGTAGCCCTCGAGGGCGCCGGCGAAGTCGGCCGGACCGTCGGCCTTGATCGCGGCCAGGACCGTCGCCTCATCGGCAGCCGGGTCCACCCGACGCGCGGCCGCCGTTCGGGCGGCGTGTTCCTCGGCGAGCTTCTCCCACCCGAGGGCCAGGATCGCGTCGGCATCGAGGCCGTCGAAGGCGCGGTGGGCGACCAGGCCGTCGTGGCGGTCCCGCCCGATCGCCCAGGTGTCCGCCCCGGACGCCAGGGTGGTCTCGAGCCAGCGTCCGTAGAGCTCCACGGCGGTCGCCGCGGCCTCCGCCGCCCGGACGAGGCGCCGCTGCGAGGTGGCGTCGAGCGCCCCCTCGCCGGCGGCCACGAGCTCGTCGAACAGGGCGGGCATCTCCTCGCCGGTGGAGAGCGCGAGCTCCTGCCAGATCCGGACCTGCGGGACCGTCGCCCGGCTCTTCGATCCCTCGAGGTACGCGGGCACGCCCTCGAGGCGCCCGGTGATCGCCTCGAGCCGCTCGGCGAGCGGGGCATGGTCGCGCGCGAACAGGAGGAAGAGGCCGTCGCCGACCATGTCGAGCGCGAACGAGCGACGTTCCCAGATGCGGACGACATCGGTCTCGTAGATCCCGCGACGGAGGTTGTGGATCTCGAGGTCGCGGTCGAATCGGGCGCCCGGGGAGAGCTCGGTCGGGTCGATCGCCTCGACCGCGGTCAGGTGGGCGCGCTCCGCCGCGAGTTCCGCGAGGACCTGGTCCCGGCTCGCGTCGCCGAGCTCGTCGTCGTGGTCGTGGAGGCCCAGCCAGGTCGCGAGGACCGGATCGTCGTTGACGAGGCGTCGGAAGCGCGTCTCGACCAGGTCGTAGAAGGCGGCATCGGCCGGCCCGACCGTGGGGTCGATCGCGGGGCGGGGCAGCGGCTGGTCGTCGAGCAGTCGGATGGTCACGGGCGGTCCTCTCGGATGGCGTCGCGGCAGCGGCGGCGACGCGGGTCGGCGGATCGGGTCGAGCCGGCGGCAGGGCGGCGCCGGCGTGGGGTCAGGCGGGGGCGGCGACCGGGTCGGGTGCGATGGGACGTCGGTCGGTCTCACGGAGGGCCGCCTGCGTGGCGGCGATCGTGGTCTCGATGTCGTCGGCGGTCACGCCGTAGTGGGTCACGGCACGGACTTGTCCGTGCGGATATTCCACCATCAGGACGCCGTGCGCTCGCAGGGCGGCCAGGAAGGCCGCGCGGTCGCGCGCCACGCGGAACACGACGAAGTCGGTCCGGACCCGCTCCGGGTCGAGGCGCCCGGGCGCCGGCTGCGCGGTGCCGCCGGCCGAACCGATGCCGTCCATGTCGGCAAGGGCGTCGGCCAGCCGGCGCGCGTTCGCGTGGTCTTCGGCGAGACGCTCGATCATGCCGTCGGGGCCGTCGGAGAGGGCGACCAGCCCGGCCGCGGCGAGGATGCCGGCCTGGCGCATGCCACCGCCCACCATCTTGCGGGCGCGGCGGGCCCGCCAGATGACATCCCGCGGGCCGACCACCACCGAACCGACCGGGCAGGCCAGGCCCTTGGAGAGGCAGAACGTGACCGTCGAGGCCGGGTCGACCAGGTCGCGCGCCGTCACCCCGGCATCGCGCTGCGCGACGACCGCATTCCAGAACCGGGCGCCATCGATGTGGAGCGGGATGCCGTGCGCCGCGGCGATGTCCGCGACGGCCCGGGTGTAGTCGGGCGTGAGTGGCTGGCCCATCGAATGGGCATGGGTGTTCTCGATGGTGATGAGCCCGGTGAGCGGCTCGTGCGCGTCGGTCGGGTCGCGGAAGGCGTCCTCGATGGCCTGCAGGTCCATCGTCCCGTCGGGCCGATCCTCGAGCGAGCGGATGCTCGTGCCGACGATGACGGCGTGCCCCGCCGCCTCGTCGATGACGAGGTGGTGCTCGCGCCCGGCGATGGTCTCGTCGCCGCGTCGGAGGTGGGCCATCTGGGCGACGAGGTTGCCCATCGTGCCGGACGCGACGAAGAGCCCCGCCTCCTTGCCGAGCAGGTCGGCGGCACGCTCCTCGAGCGCGTTGACGGTGGGGTCGTCACCGAAGACGTCGTCGCCCACCTCGGCCTCGGCCATGGCCCGGCGCATGGCCGGTGAAGGCCGTGTGACCGTGTCGCTACGGAGGTCGATGAGCTGGTCCGGCATGGGCGCCGAGTATAGGTCGGCCCGCCGGTCGGCGGCCCGCGCGGGACCGTCCGGACGCGCGACAGGGTGGGATGCACCTGTTATGCTCCGCCCTCGCCGCGAACTTGGACCCGTGGTGTAGCGGCCCAACATGCCAGCCTGTCACGCTGGAGATCGCCGGTTCGAATCCGGTCGGGTCCGCCATCATCGCTTTCCCCCACGCCCCGTCCGCCCGCCCGGACGGGGCGTCCTTCTGCCCGGGAGGGCCGTCCCGCTGGTACGATCGTGACCGTGACCCGACGACCGATCATCGTCGTCCTCTGCCTCATCGCGCTGGCCCTGGCCGTCCCCGTGACCGGGGGCGAGCTCGGGTTCGGGGCCTCGAATCCCGCGCCCGGCGCGTCCGGCAGCCGTCGCCGCCGGGCAGGGATCGGCGCCGCCGACCCTGCCGTCGTCCGGGGTAAGCGACCCGGGCGCGTCGCCGGGCACCTCGACGTCCGGCTCCCCGGCCGCGCCGTCGTCCGAGCCCACGCCGGCCGTCGCCGACGTCCCGATCGTGCCCGTCGCGCAGTTCCGCACCCCGGTGACCAGCGCGTCCATCGCCCAGGTGAAGACCGTGCTGGCCGGCACGAACGCGCGCTACGAGGCGCTCGAGCTCGTCGGCTCCGAGGCCGATGCGATCCTGGCCGCCCTCGGCGTGGACCGGCCGGCCAAGGCCGCCCGCCTGGTGGAGGCGAAGGACGCCGCGACGCTGCAGAAGGACCTGGCCAAGCACCGCAAGCGCCTCGGGTTCCTGCGGGCGGATGCGGTCGGGCCAGGGGTCCGCGCCCTGACCTGGAAGGGCGTGGCGCTCTTCGGCGGCGACCGGGTCACCGACCTCGCCGATTGGCCGCTGACCGCGCAGCTCCCGGCCGCGCCGTCGGACAGCGCGTTCGACCCCGGCGGCCACGTGGACCCTGCTCGCCGGCGGCGACATCATGCTCGATCGGGGCGTCTACGAGCAGCTGGTGGTCAAGGGCAAGGGCGCCGATTTCCCATTCAACGGTGGGACCGCCCAGATCACGGGTCTCGTCTGCTGCTCCTCGTTCGGCTGGAAGACGCCGGTGACCCAGCGGACCGGCGGCAAGGGCGCGATCCGGGACCTCATCAAGGGCGCCGATATCGCCCTGGCCAACTTCGAGAACCCGGCCCCGAACACGTTCCGATGGCACAAGAGCGGCACGATCTTCTCCGCCGACCCGGCGCTCATCGACGGGATCTCGAAGGTCGGGTTCGATGTCATGGGCACGGCCAACAACCATATCCGCGACCAGGGCGGGCCCGGCTTGCTGCAGACCCTCTCGAACCTGCATAAGCGCGGGCTCAAGACCGCGGGTTCAGGCAAGAACCTGGCTGCCGCGCGCAAGCCGGCGATCATCGAGACCCACGGGGTCAAGGTCGCGATCCTCGCCTACGACGCGATCCAGGCGTCGTACCACGCGACCGCCTCGAAGATCGGCAGCGCCCCGATGGACGCCAAGACCGTCATCGCCGACGTCAAGGCCGCGCGCAAGGCGGGCGCCGACGTCGTCATCGTCTTCCCGCACTGGGGCGTCGAGTACCACGCCGTGCCGACCGAGGCGCAGCGGACCCTCGCCCACAAGATCCTCGACGCCGGCGCCGACATGATCATCGGCAACCATCCCCATTGGACCCAGGCGATGGAGGTCTACAAGGGCAAGCCGATCTGGTATGCCCTCGGCAACCTCGTCTTCGACCAGACCTGGTCGGCCGAGACGATGGAGGGGATGACCCTGGAGCTGACGTTCACGGGCTCGAAGCTGGCTCAGGTCCGCATCCGGCCGCACGTCATCCTCGACAAGGCCCAGCCGAACCTGCTGGATCCGGCCGGCAGCGGCAAGGTCGTCATGGACCGGGTCTTCAAGAACTCCGCGCACCTGGCCTGGTAGCGAGGCACCCCCGCCGGGGAGCCGAGCCGGCGCCGGCAGGCCGTCGCGGAGCGCGCGGCCCTCAGGCGATCCCGGCGAAGAGGTCGGTCTCGGGGAGGCTGGTCTTGACGCGCGACGAGCGAAGGATGTAGGCCTCCTTCGACCAGCCCTCGCGCCAGCCGTCGAGGCCGAACAACATGAACGGGCTGTCCGGGCTGATCTGGGTCACGTGCTCGTGGATCGCGTCCCACTTGCGCTGGACCGGGTCGCCCGAGATGTCCACCCAGGTCGTGATGCGCTCATCGGGGACGAGCATCTTCGAGGCGTACGCCTCGAACTCGGCGATCTGCTCGGGCGTGGCATCCTCGGGCGGCTCCCAGAAGCTGCGCTTGCCGAGCTCGCGGAGGCGCTCCGACATCAGCGTCCGGACCGATGCCGGGATGGCCTGCTCATAGAGCTTCGACGGTTCCCACACGGTCACCCCGCCCTCGGCCAGCTGTTCCGGATACCAGGCCGGGTCGCCGGCCCGGTCGAAGGCACGGATCGCGACGTCGTGGACGCGGATGTGGTCCGGGTGCCCGTATCCGCCGAACTCGTTGTAGGTCGTGACGACGTCGGGCTGGTACCGCCGCATGAGCCAGGTCAGGCGGCCCGCGGCCGAGTCGAGATCGGCCTGCCAGAACGTCCGCGGATCGAGGTTCCCGGGCCGGCCCATCATGTCCGAGTCGCGGTAGCCCAGGTTCTCCCACTCGGTGACGCCGAGGATGGCCATCGCCCGTTCCAGCTCGACCGCCCGGATCTCGCCGAGCTTGCGATGGTTCTCGGGCGTGTCCATCTCGGGTACGACGATCTCGCCCTGCTCCCCGCGCGTGCCGGTCACGAGGACCACGCGCTGGCCGGCGGCGACCGCCTTCGCCATCACGCCCCCGGTGCCGATGGTCTCGTCGTCGGGGTGGGCGTGGACGGTCATGAGCGTCGGCCGGTGGGGCCCGGGCTCGGCTGGGGTGTCGGTGTGGGGATCGGGGGCGACGGGCTGGTCGGTCATCCGTGGATGCTAGCGCGGCTCGAGGATCACGGCCGGGATCGTGTGACGGGTGCCACGAGGAGATGCGGGCGCCGGCCGGGCGTGCCACCATCGCGGACATGCCGTTCTCGTCCGGGCCGGGTCCGCTCGCCGGCCTGCGGGTGATCGACGCGTCGACGGTCCTCGCGGGCCCGTACTGCACGATGCTCCTGGGCGATCTCGGCGCCGACGTCATCAAGGTCGAGCCGCCCGAAGGCGATGCGACCCGTGGCTGGGGCCCGCCCTGGGTCGGCGATGCGACCGACGGGACGCGGACCGCCGCCTACTACCTCGCGATCAACCGGAACAAGCGCTCGATCGCGCTGGACCTGCATCAGTCGGACGGTGCCGAGGTGCTGCGCCGTCTGCTGGCCGGCGGCGACGTCTTCGTCGAGAACTTCCGGCCCGGGGCCCTGGCGCGCCTCGGCTTCGGTGACGACATCCTGCGCGCGCTGAACCCGTCGCTGGTCCATCTCGCGATCTCCGGCTACGGCTCGACGGGACCCGCTGCGGACCGCCCGGGCTACGACTTCGTGATCCAGGCCGTGAGCGGGCTGATGAGCATCACCGGCGCCTCGGATGCCGAGGGCGGCGGGGCGACCAAGGTGGGTGTCGCGATCAGCGACGTCGTCACCGGGATGCTCGGGGCCGTGGCGGTGCTGGCCGGGCTGGTCGGCCGAGACGCGTCGGCCGCAGCGAGCCTCGGCGGCACCGGCGAGGCCGGCGGGGCTGGCGGCGTCGGCGGCGCGGCGACGGGGCAGCGGATCGACATCTCGCTGCTGGGGGCCACGCTCGCGGCGCTCGTCAACCAGGCGCAGAACGCCTTCGTGACAGGCGTCGCGCCCGCCCGTCGCGGCAACGCCCACCCGAACATCGTCCCGTACGAGACGTTCGCGACCGCGGATGGCGAGGTCGCCATCGCGGTGGGGTCCGAGCGCCAGTGGCCGCGGTTCTGCGCGGCGATCGGCCTTCGGCACCTTGCGACCGATCCGCGGTTCATCACCAACGGCGACCGAGTGGAGCGCCACGCCGAGCTGCGGCCGATCATCGCCGCACGGTTCCGCGAGCGGGACACGGCCACGTGGCTGGCGATGCTCGAGGCGGCCGACGTCCCGTGCGGACCGATCCGTGATGTCCTGGAGGCCTTCGCGGCCCCCGAGGCGATCGCCCGGTCGATGACCGTGGAGGTCGAGCATCCAGCCTGGGGGGTCATCCGCCAGGTGGGTCTCCCATTCGAGTTCGAGCGGACGCCGGCGTCCATCCGGATCGCCCCGCCCATGCTGGGCCAGGACTCGGCGGCGATCCTCGCGGAGCTGGGCTACGCCGAGGACGAGGTGGCGGCCCTCCGTCGCGACGGGGTGCTCGGCGCGGCGACCGAGGCCGCGACCGCTACCGACGCCGCGACCGAGGGCGACCCGCTCCGCGACTACAGCTCGCGCCGGCGGAACGACCAGACCGACGCGGCCAGCGCGACCCCGATGAGGACGAGCGTCGAGACGACCGGGGTCACGATCGCCCCGGCGTCCACCGGGGCCCCGGTCGCGAGCGCGATGGCCGGCGCGGCGAGCCCGCCCGGGGTGTAGGCCCCCACGCTCGGGATGGCCGTGACGACGGAGAGGATCAGCAGCGCCATGAAACCGATGCCCGCCGCGGCCGCGGTCGAGCCCGTCACGGTGCTGCCGAGGAACGCGATCGCGGCCCACGCGCCGAGGCTGAGCCAGCCCAGGATCGCGAGCCCGATCCATCCGGCGACGGGGGGCGGTTCGAAGAGGATCGCGGTGTAGAACCACCCGACGGCGACGGCGAGCGATCGTGGCGGCCCCGAGGACGAGCGCGATCGAGGCGACCTTCGCGCCGAGGAAGGCGCCGCGCGACGCCGTCTTGGAGAGGACGAACGCGGCCGTGCCGCGGTCCTGCTCCACGGAGACGGCGCCCATCGCCAGGATGATGGCGGCGAATGCCCCGAACTGGGCGAGGTTCTTCCAGAGCTGGTCGACCGCATCGGTGGTCGTCGGGGTCGCGATCACCAGGTTCCCGATCTGGTCGCCGCCGACCGCCTTGAGGATCTCGGGCAGGTACTTGGCGAGGAGCGGCGAGCTCAGCCCGACGAACAGGAACAGCACGCCGACGACGACGGTGCGGTATGTCCGCCACGATTCGAGGAGCTCCTTGCGCAGGAGGATCCCGAGACCGGGCATCAGTCGGCCCGCCCGACGAGGCGGAGGAACACGTCCTCCAGTGACGGGCGCACGCGTTCGAACGCGGCGATGCGGATCGCCGTGGCGCACGACCAGCGGCAGTAGCTCGGCTGCGGCGCGGTCGGCGTCGGTCACCGACACGATCAGCCCGCTCTCGGTCTCGGTGACCCGGTCGATCCAGGCGACGGCCCGCAGCTCCGTGGCCAGTTTCGCCACCGCCGCGGCCTGCCCGGGCTCGGGATCGATCCGGTACAGCGGCACGGCATAGCGCGCGAGCAGGGCATCGAGCGGGCCCTCGGTCACGAGCCGGCCTTGGTCGAGGATGCCGACCCGGTCGCAGATGCGCTCGACGTCGGAGAGCACGTGCGTGGAGAAGATGATCGTCGCGTGCTCTCGGAGCTCGGCGATGAGCGCGAGGAGGTCGCGCCGGCCCTCGGGGTCGAGCGAGCTGACCGGCTCGTCGAGGATGAGCAGATCGGGCTCGGCGACGAGCGCCTGGGCGATGCCGAGCCGCTGGCGCATGCCGCCCGAGTACCCGGCGATGCGCCGGTCGGCCGCGTCGGCCAGGCCGACGCGCTCGAGCGATGCGCCGGATCGGGTCCGGGCATCCGCGGCCGACAGCCCCTGCAGCCGGGCTGCCAGGATGACCAGCTCGCGGCCCGTCATCCAGCCGTAGTAGCGAGGGTCCTGATCGAGGACGCCGATCCCCCGTCGCGCGCCGGGGTCGCGCGGGTCGACCGCCGTCCCGTCGATCGAGGCGACACCTCCGGTCGGGCTGGCAAGGCCGGTGATGAGCCGGAGCGTGGTGGTCTTGCCCGCCCCGTTCGGCCCGAGCAGTCCGAAGATCGACCCGGCCGGCACGTCGAGGTCGAGGCCGTCGACCGCGAGGACGCCCGATGACCCGCCGAACCGCTTGGTCAGTCCCCGGCAGGTGACGGCCGCGCCGCTCATCCCTCCTCGCGCCCCACCAGGAGGTAGAGGATCGGCCCGATCATCCCGACGATGACGATGATGATCCCCCACATGAGCTTGCTGTCGCCCTTGACCTTGCGCTCGGGACGGAGGAGATCGCGAAGGGCCACGATGATCAGCCCGACCTGGATGACCAGGAGGGGGAGGATGAGGAGCAGGATCGTCGAGTCGTTCACGGCTGGCGCTTTCCCGGGTCCGACTTCCAGACCCGATAGGACCACACGGACACCCCGGTGGCAAGACCACGATGGCGGCGCTGGTGGTGGCGAACAGGGCCTCACGTCCCACGCCGCGCAGGCCGAGCAGCACCGAAGACGACCCCCTCCGGCACGCTGCTAGACTCGGCGCGGTCCGAAGACTGCGACGGTGGCGATCCGCCCACCCCGTCCGACGCCCTGGAGGCTGACCCGATGACCGACGACCGCGAGCGCTGGGCCGTGATCCTGGGGGCCTCGTCGGGGATGGGAGAGGCGACGGCCATCACGCTCGCGAAGGCCGGCTATCGCATCTTCGGGATCCACCTCGACTTCCGCGCGGCGCTCGCCCACGTCGACGAGGTCAAGGCGGCGATCGAGGCCGCCGGCTCCGAGGCCCTGTACATCAACATGAACGCGGCCGACGACGAGAAGCGGGCCGCAGCGCTCGCGACGCTCCGCGAGCGCTTCGACCGGTCGACCGCCGCGGGCAAGGCGCCCTATGTCCGCGTCGTGATGCACTCCCTCGCGTTCGGCTCGCTCGTGCCGTTCCTCACGGAGGATCCGAAGGCCGGCGTCGACCGCAAGAAGATGGAGATGACCCAGGACGTGATGGCCAACAGCCTCGTCTACTGGGTCCAGGACCTGTGGCGCGGCGGGTTCCTCGGCCAGGGATCGAAGATCTACGCGATGACCTCGGAGGGCTCGACGCGCGTCGTCCCCTCGTACGGCGTCGTCTCGTCGGCGAAGGCCGCGCTCGAATCACACGTGCGCCAGCTGGCGATGGAGCTGGCCCGGCACGGGACCGGGGCGACCGCGAACTGCATCCGCGCCGGCGTGACGGTGACGCCGGCCCTCCTCAAGATCCCGGAGTCCCAGACGATGATCGACATCACGCTGAAGCGGAACCCGACCGGGCGGATGACGACGCCCCAGGACGTCGCGAACGCCATCCTGGCCCTCTCCGGCGAGGGGACCGACTTCATCAACGGCGACATCATCAGCGTCGATGGCGGCGAATTCGTCACGGGGTCCTGACCCATGGGCCGGGTGATCGTCGTCGGCTCCGTCAACGTCGACCTCGTCGCCGTCGTCGAGCGGTTGCCGGCCCCGGGCGAGACGGTCATCGGGGGAAGGTTCGAGCGCCACCACGGCGGCAAGGGTGGCAACGCCGCCGTCGCGGCGGCCCGGCTCGGGGCGTCGGTGGCGTTCGTCGGGGCGGTCGGCGCCGACGCGTTCGGGTCCGAGGCCCGATCGGCCCTGGAGGCCGAGGGGATCGACGTCAGCGGCGTCGTTGAGCTCGCGGACCAGCCGACCGGGGTCGCGCTCATCCTCGTCGACCGCGACGGGGAGAACGCCATCGCCGTCGCCGGTGGCGCGAACGCGGCCTTGACCTCCGTGCAGGTCCGTGGTGCGCTCAAACGGCTCGAGTTGACCGCTTCGGACGTGGTCCTGGTCGGCCACGAGATCCGGACCGGTGCCACCCACGAGGCGCTCCGCATCGGCCGCGGTGCGAAGGCGACGACGGTCCTCAACCCCGCACCCGCGAGCGGCCTGCCGGCGGCGACGCTCGCCCTGGCCGACGTCATCACCCCGAACCGCGGCGAGCTCGAGGCGCTCGCCGGGTCCGGCGTCCCGGCGGCCCGGGCGCGCGAACTCGTCCGTCGGAAGGACCGGAAAGAGGCGTCGCGCTCCGCGCTCGTGAGCCTCGGCTCGGCCGGGGCGCTGCTGGTGACCGGCGGGAAGGCCACGACGATCAAGGCGCCACCGGCCGTAGCCGTCGACACGGTCGGCGCCGGTGACACGCTCAACGGCGCCCTGGCCGCCGGCCTGGCCGCGGGACTGGGACTCGAGGAGGCCGCCCGGCGCGCCGTGGCCGCCGCGACGCTCGCCGTCACTCGCGCCGGCGCACGTGCCGGGATGCCGACCGCCGCCGAGCTCGAGGCAGCGCTCGCCGGGTCGCGCTCGGGCTAGAGCTCGGCCGCCACCCAGGCGGTCGAGGCACGGGCCCCGGCCGTCATCTCGAGGTCGCCGTCGTCGGTGACCCACCACGCCGAGAGGCCGCGGCGTCGTGCGGTGTCCGCGATCGCCGACCGACCGCCGATGAGCAGGCTCTTCGACCAGACCTCCGCCCAGGCCGGATCGCGCCCGAGCACCGAGACCGAACGGAGCCCGCCGTCGGCCGGCTCACCGGTGCGCGGATCGAGCAGGTGGTGGACGGGCCGTCCCTCGACGATCCAGGCGTTCACGCGGACCGATGACGTCGCCACCGCCCCGTCGTCGATCGCGATGGCGGCAAGCGGCGCCTCGTCGCCGAACGGGTCCTCGATCCCGATGATCCACGGGTCGCCGTCGGGCCCCGGCCCGCGCGCCACCAGGTCGCCGCCTGCTTCGAGGAGCCAGCGTCCGACGCCGTGCCGCTCGATGCACGCTGCCGTCCAGCGCAGCGCGAGGCCCTTGCCGATCCCGCCAAGATCGACCGGCCGGTCCACGGCCACGACCCCGCGGGCCGCTCGCCGGACGACCGGCGACGCCGGATCGGCGAACTTGCCCGCGCCCGGGCCTCCCCCCGATGACCCGAGCGCGGCTCCGCGGTACCCGAGCCGATCGAGATCGACCAGGACCCGCGGGTCGAAGACGCCGCCGGTGGAGCGACGGGCCCGGTCGGCGGCGACCAGCGCGCGCTCGAGGCGTCGCGGCACGTCGACCCAGCGACCCGTGCCGGCGGCACGGTTCAGCCGGGTGAGGTCACTGCCCTCGCGGAACCGCGACATCGCCTGATCGGCGGCCGCGAATTCGGCGCGGACCGCGGACCAGGCGGCCTCGGCCGCGTGGTCTCGTCGCCGGCCCCGCGCATCGGGCTGTGGGATGGTGAGACGCAGCGGCGAGCCCATCGACCGGGCCTCGGATCGCCAGAGGTGCTCGGGATCGGTCGGGAGCGCGCCCCGGTCGTCGACCGGGGCGTCAGGGGGCGCCGGAAGCACCGGTCGTGGCGTGGACGACGGTCGTGCGGGTCACGACGCGCGTGCTGGAGCTGATGCTGGGAAGTCGGACCCGACCGGGCAGGGCGTTGGCGGCCCCCGAGACCTTCGTCACCCGCCGGCCGTACTTGTCCAGGGCGGTCTCCATGTCGGCCATGGCCGGAGCCAGCCGTGCATAGCGGCCGGCGGCGAGCGGCGTAAGCGCGCTGGGCCTGCTCGAGCGAGGCCTCGATCCGGTCGTGGCCGTGCGCCATCTGGTCCGCCGCGCTCAGAGCGGGCGCACGGTCGGCGATCAGTCGCGCGTCGGAGACGGATTGCAGGGCCGTCACGCCCGCGAGCGAGATCGCATAGGCGCTCGTCGAGAGGCCGACGAGCACCGCGAGGTGGACGGGCCGTCCCCGGTCAGTCGCCGCCATCGTCGTCCCCGCCCTCGTCGCTCGCCGCCGCTCGGGCGCCGTCGTCGGGCTCGACACGGTCTTGGTCTTCGTCACGACCACGGTCTTGTGGCTCGCGCGCTTGGCCTTCGCGATCGACGCCTCCAGCTTGGCGAGCTTGTCCTTGGCGGCCTTGAGCTGCTTGGCCAGATCGGTGGCGTGTCCGCTGTCGGCGGTGATCTGCGCTTGCGCCGCTTCGAGGGCGGTCGTCAGCTCGGTGGTCTGGTTCGTGAGCGACTGCAGCTGTGCCTTCGAGGTCCGCCGAGCGGGTCTGCTCGGCGGTCAGGCGCTCCTGGATCTGCGCCGCGGAGACCGGAGCCACCGACATCGGCGCGGAGGCCGCCGTCCAGGCGGCCGCGGCGCGGATCGACCCGACACCGAGGAGCAGGGCGGCGATGACGCCCACGGTCGTGACGAGACGCCGGAGCGGTGTCGAGGTGATGGTCATGGTGCAGGTACCTCCGATCGGGACGTGGCGAACGTCGGTCGCTTCTTGCGGCTCGCCCAGTAGCGGTAGGCGCCGGCGCCGATCGACGAGCAGCCCGGAGCCGATGTACATCAGCCGGATCGTGTCGGTATCGGTCCCGGCGAGGACGCCGTGCATCCAGGCCATCACCCAGATCAGCAGGGCGAGCCGGTGGATGGACAGCCAGACCCCGCGAGGCAGCAGCGTGGTCCAGCGAGCGCTGATCGCCGTGATGAGGAAGGCGTACATCGCGATCGTGCCGATGGCCACCGGCGACGAGCGGTACTCGGACAGGCCGGGGACGAGCGCGCCGCCGAGGCTCACGCCCGACTTCGAGTCCGACGACGAGGCTGACGATGTGAACGACGAGGAACGCCAGGACGAACACCCAGAGGTGGTCGTGCCATGGGAAGATCCGCTTCGAGAGATTCCAGGTGGACCGGTTGGTCGGGTGACTCAGCACGAGGCCGAGCACGATCTGGAGCGTCAGCAACAGGAACGCGACGATCCCTGTGGCGCGGGCCGCGAGCCAGAATCGGAGCTCGGCCTGGCGGTCGGTGCTCGCGGGCACGATCTGGTCGGTGGCGTACACGATGACCAGGCCGAGCAGTGCAAGGAAGATCGCGGTCCCGCGCGCGGTCAGGCGGAACGGCGGGCCGGGGCGTGAGGGGGTGACGGTGGCCATGGCGTCCTCGGTGCGGTTGGCTGCCTACCCCTTCGAGGCATCGGACGCCCAGGAGGTTTCAACGCACTGCCAGGAAGATGGTCCTTCCATCGTTACGGGACCTTCGGGTCAGGCGCTCGTCCTCGATCACACCGGGACGTATGGCGGCTTGCAGCGATGGCGGCACAACTGGTTTGATGTCGCGGATGAGCCAGCCCCTTGCGTGCATCCTCTGCTCGATCGACCCGAACACCACCAGCATGCTCCTGCCCATGGCGCAGGCCACCGTCATCGCCGCGCCGATCCTCCTGCGCGACCACGTCAAGCGTGGGGCGCGCGCCGTCGCGGGGCGACTCCGCGATACGCCCGCGACCGAGGATGCCGACGCCGACGATCCGGTCGAGGACGATCTCGAGGGCGCAGAACCCGCCTGAGGGCGCAGTCGGCCGCGGCCGCAGCCGCGCGCTCATGACGGACGGGGTAGGCTCTCGCCGTGGTCCCTGACCCGGCCCCCGACCGCTTCCAGCGCCACCTGGTCGTGACCCTGTACGGGGTCGCCCTCATCGCGCTGGTCCTGCTGCTCCCCGACTTCGCGCCCCGGACCACCCAGCAGAACGGCCCGATCGAGGCGTACCGGGGTCGTATCGAAACGATCGCCAGCCCAGCCACCGACCCGAACTCCGGTCTGCCACCGGTACCGATCGCCACGGTCACGCTCCTCGACGGCCCGCGCGCGGGTCAGCAGCTCGATGCCTATCTCTCGGGCCCGAGTGGATCCCAGGACACGTCGACCTACACGGCCGGCCAGGAGGTCGTGGTGACGATCACCAAGACCCCGGACGGCTCGCAGGATTACGTGGAGGTCAGCGATCGCTGGCGACTCCCGGGCCTCGGGATCCTCGCGCTCCTGTGCGCCATCGCGGTGGTCGTCGTCGGCGGCTGGCAGGGGGTGCGCGCCTTGATCGCGCTCGGCCTGACGGCCGTCGTCATCATCAAGGTCCTGCTCCCGTTGATGATCGCGGGCGTATCGCCCGTCCCGCTGGCGGTCCTCGCGGCGAGCGGGGTCACGGTGGTGACGATCCTGATGACCGAGGGCTGGCGACGATCGAGCCTCGCGGCGATCCTCGGCACGACGGGCGCCCTTGCGATCACCGGTCTGCTCGCCGCCGTTACCACGGCGATGCTCGGCTTCACCTACACCGCCGGGTCCGACCTCGCCTTCCTCGCGACCCCAGGCGGCGGCGGACTGGATCTGCGCGGCATCCTGCTCGCGGCGATCCTCCTGGGCGCCGTCGGCGTCCTCGACGACGTGACCGTCACCCAGGCGGTCCTGGTCGAGGAGCTCACCGGCCAGGGGCAGCTTCGTGGTGCGGCGCTCGTCCGGAGCGCGATGACGATCGGCCGATCCCATATCGGTGCGACGGTCAACACGCTGTTCCTCGCCTACGTCGGGGTCGGGCTGCCGTTGCTCATCGTCCTGATGGTCAGTGCCCAGCCGAGCGCCGCGGTCCTCAACGATGAACTGATCGCGACCGAGATCGTCCGGACCCTGATCGGCAGCGTCGGGATCGTCACCGCCATCCCGCTCACGACGTTCATCGCCGCCTCACTCGTCGATGCGGGGCGTACGGCGGACGGCCGGGGCGCCGCTCGGACGCGGGCTCGCGTCGCTGTCGTGGTCGTGGTCGTGGTCCTGCTGCTGCTCGCGACATCGGCCTCGTCGCTGCTGGCGCCGTCGCGAGCGCCGCTCGCTGCGGACACCCTCGGCCCAGGGTCACTCGGGGCGACCGGCGGCCCGGGATCGTCGGGCGTCCCCATCGACGACGCCGGTCAGTCGTCGGGCGACGCATCCGGGGCCGTCGGGGCGCCGGGCGATTCGGGCGCCCCGGACGACTCCAGCGCCCCGGACGAGTCCGCGCCATCCAACGGCGACCTGCCGCTGGTCGAGCCCGGCCACACCGTGCCGATCACCGTCGACGGCAACGATGTCGGGACCGTCGCCGTTCGAGATCCGAGCATCGCTCCCGGCCCCGGCGCGAGCAAGGTGACCGTGACCGCGACCGTCCGCTACGAGGCCACCGCGTCGTTCCCGCTGTCGAGCGGGAGCTGGGAGGTGCTGCTCGACGACGGCACCGAGGTCGCCCTCGCGCCGGTCGAAGGCGACGAGGTGCTGAAGACCACCCTGGCGGCGGGCAAGCACCTCGACGTCCCGCTCACCGGGGCGATCCGGAAGGGGGCGACGAGCGCGTTCATCGTCTACGTGGACGCCGAGACCTCCACGTTCCTGTTCGCGGTCGACGTCGAGTAGGGCGGGCGGTGCCTGATGGCCGCGCCCGAGGATGCTGACGTCGATGTGCGCCTTAGTTCAGCGGATCACCGTCGCCGGCCTGGACCAGCCCCAGGGCGCCGCGGCCGACGAAGTTGAAGGCGTGGGTGACGATCGGGTAGAGCCCGTCCTCCTTGGTCGTGAACTCGACGATCGCGCCCTGGGCCGGCGACAGGTCGACCGCCTGCGAGCCCCAGGAGCCCTCGTTGCCCTTCACGAGATGGATGCCTTCCTTCGTGACCGTGTCGAAGATCGTGCCGACGATGTGGAACGAGCTGTCGATGTTCGGGCCGGCGTCGAGGACGAAGATCCGCACACGCTCGCCGGTCCCGACCTTGAGCGGCGCGTCCTTGTACTGGTTGGCGACGCCGTTGAAGACCACGAAGTCGGGGGCCGGCGCGCCCGCCGATGCCTTCTCGAGGCTGGTGATCTCCCCCTGCGGGCCGAGGTACCACTCGCTCTGGACGAGGGCGAATTCCTTGTCGACCTTGGGGAGTCCGGCCTTCGGCTCGACGATGACCATGCCGTACATGCCGTTCGCGATGTGGTGCAGCGCCGGCGCCGTGCCGCAGTGGTACATCCAGACCCCGGCATAGTCGGCGGTCCACTCGTAGAGCTTCTCCTCGCCGGGGTTGATCGACGTCATCTCATCGTTCCAGGCCACCTGGCTCGCATGGAA
Source organism: uncultured Chloroflexia bacterium (assembly GCA_963817245.1). Classification (GTDB taxonomy): domain Bacteria; phylum Chloroflexota; class Limnocylindria; order Limnocylindrales; family CSP1-4; genus SPCO01. Next base: position 245,371 of record CAWFNQ010000002.1, on the reverse strand, counting down.
GTCGACCGAATGCGGCAGCTTGTTCGTCGCCGGGTTCTTGAGGTGGACGCGGACCTTGTCGCCGACCTTGACCCGGATCACCGGACCCGGGACGGTCCCGTTGAAGGTCCACACGCTCTGCACGAACCCCGCGGCCACCGTCATCTTCGTCTCGGTGACGACCAGGTCGATGTCATGGACGTCGCCCGGGAGCCGCGTCGGCGCCGTCGCGTCGTAGGTGACCGGCGCCGGAGCATTCGGGTCCGCCGCGACGTCGCTGGTCGGGAGCGGGCCGCCGTGCGAGTCCGCGCTCGTCGAGGCGGACGGGCTGGCGGCCGCGACGGCGCCGGCCACGCTGATCGAGCCCTGCATCCCGGCCTGGGCATGGCCCGGGATCGAGCAGAGGAACGTGATCCCGCCCTCCGGCACGTCGACCTCGAGGGTCGCCGTCCCGCCGGCGGGGGCCTGTGCCGTCTCCCCGGTCGGGAAGGTGATGTCGTGGGGGATCTGCCCGGTGTTCGTGAGGGTGACCGTATACCGCCCCGCCTTGTCCACGGTCAGCTGGTTCGGGGTGAACCCGAGATCGAAGGCCTTGACATCGATCGCGCCGATCGGTGCGGTCGCGGCCTGCGACGGGCTCGCCGAGGGGACCGGCGCCGCGACCGCGGCCTGAGCCTCGGCCGGCGGGTAGGTCCAGCGGGCGGTCGCCTCCGCCGAGCAGCCGGCGGTCAGGAAGACGGCGACGAGGAGCAGGAGTGGAGCCGTGGCGCGCATGGCAGAGGCCTCCGACCGGAGCACATAAAGACATACCGAATTGGTATGTGAATAGTGCTTCCGAACGCGCCCGCTGGCAATGTGCCATGCGGCCTGTGCGCGATGAGCCGGTCGGACCGGGACGGGTCAGCCGGGCGCGCCCCGTCACGTCCGCGTCACGTCCGCGAGCGAGGTCCGCGCCAGCCGCGTGCGAAACGCCACTCGCGCCTCGTCGAAGGTGTCGTGGACCGCGCATCGGCCGTCCACGCCGCAGGGGATCCCGCGCAGCACGCAGCGGGGGATCTCATCACCGGGTTCCGCCACCGCGAGGACGTCGAGCAGCGTGATCCCGTCCGGCGGCCGCGCGAGGCGGTAGCCGCCGGTCCGGCCGGTCCTCGCCTCGACGAGACCACCCTCGGCGAGGACGCGCATGATCCGGGTCAGGAAGCGCTCCGGGATCGCCATCTCCGCGCTGATTCGCGAGACGCTGCGCCACGCGTGGACGTCGGGCGACGCCAGGGCGAGCATCGCCCGCACCGCGTAGTCACCCTGACGGCTGAGTTCGAGACGCACGTTCCCAGTATCGCGGGCCGGCCGGGACGACACCGAATGTACGACCGCGGCTGGGACCATCGGGTCGGGTGTCGCCGGAGGGGGTCCGAGCCACACTCCCCGCGATGACGCTCAACTTCCTCAAATGGCGACCGTCGCCCGGCAAGTCGAAGGCCCCGAACGCGGGCCACGTCGGCGAGCCCGAGGCGCACGTCTTCAACTGCCCGAAGTGCGCCCGGCCGCTCTCCGAAGGGACGCCACGCTGCCCGGGCTGTGGGACGCGGCTCATCATGGGCGTCGTCTTCCGCCGCGCCTCGGTCCTGATCGGCTTCGGGTTCATCGTCGGCGCCTTCCTCGGCGGCGTCGTCATGTCGGTCGTCATCACCACGCTCATCTCCGTCCCGACCCAGGCGGTCGTGACCAACCCGGGCAACGTGACCGCTCCACAGGCCAGCCAGGCCGCGGCTCCGTCGGCCAAGGCCGCGCCGGAGACGCCGATCCCGGCCGTGGCCCTCTCCTCGCTCCGCCAGATGTCGCTGCTCGACGCTCGGATCGTCGATGACGCCTCGTCCCTGTCGGCGGCCGTGAAGGCCAAGAAATCGGCGGTCGATCTGGCCCTCGTGCTCCGCTCGGTGGCATCCGACGCGACCATCGGCGCCGACCTCGTCACGCAGGTCCGCACCTGGGACGAGGCCGGCCAGTTCGCCGCCGACCGCCAGGCGTTCTACAACCAGGTCCTCGCGATCGCCCAGGATGGCCTGCGCGACTCGCTGTCCGACAAGTCCGCGTACCGGCTCACCTCGCGCAAGATGCTCAAGGTCCTGCGCGGGCTGACCGCCCTCGACGCCGCATCGCGCGACCTCGCCGCCACCGCCAAGGTGTCGCTCCCGAAGGTCGACCTGACGCCCGTCGGCGGTCCCGCGAGCAACTAGACCGCGCTTCGACCGCGCCCGGCCGGTCAGCGCGCCGGCGCGTACCCCGTCAGTTCGACATACGCCTGACCGTCGACCGGTCGGCCCGCCCGGGTCGCCGTGACCCGCTGCGACCCCTCCCAGTAGACGACGCCGGTCGTGGGACGCGTGTCGAGCTCCTGGTCGGCCACCGTCGGCACGAGACCGATCTCGAGCGACGCCGAGGGCACGGAGATCGACCAGCCCGCCGGATAGTCGGCGCCCGTGGCCGGGCTCGTCCAGCGCCGGGTGACCGTGACGGTGAACGCGTCGGGCTCGAGGTGGCGGGTCGCGCCGGCCCGGTCGACCAGGGTGCCGTACACGAGCGGGTAGCTCCCGTCCGCGTCGCGGACGAGCGACAGCGTGAGATCGGTGCCGTCCGCGAGGTTGACCGCGAACCAATCCCAGCCGCCGCCCCCCACGGAGATGAAATCACCCCACTGATGGTCGAACCAGGTCGTGCCCTCGACCTGGAGCGTCCGGCCGTCCAGCATGAGCGTGCCGGTGGCGTCCATCACGGTCCGTGAGTAGTAGTACGAACCGCCGGCGTCGCCGAAGTCGATCCAGCCATCTCGGTCGTGGAAGGCCGGTGGTTTCGTCGCCGTGAGCCGCAGGTCGAGCCCGAGGCCGCCCGGCACGCCCGCGGCCGCGGCCTCGTCCGGGGCGAGCGACGCGGTCAGCCGGTCCGTTCCGCCGCCGCCGGTCATCGTCCAGGCCGGCCGATCGAAGGTCGTGGGATCGGACGGGTCGCGCCCGATGACGCTGAGGTCGAACCCCGTCGGCGCGCCATCCGGGCCGCGCGGCGAGGTGTCGACCGCGGACCCGACATCGAGGCGCTGCGCGTAGACGAACCGATCCCCGGATTCGTCGGTGATGGCCAGGTGCGAGGCCCATGAGGTCGGGAAGTCGCCGCGTTCCGCGCGGAAGATCACGAACTCGAACCCGTACGTCGTCCCATCGGTCGCGCGGAGGTGGCCGGTGTCGTACCACCACTCGGTCAGCCGATCATGCGGACCGTCGTCCCGGGGCAGGACGATGGGCACGGGATCGACGGGTCGAGCCGGGGTCGCCGTGGGGACCGGGACCGATGGGCGCGGCGCGGTCGGGTTGGCCAGGATCGCCCCGCCGGAGGTGGCCGTGCAGCCGGCCACGAGGACGGCGATCAGGGCGACGACTGCGGCACGGGCGCTGATCGGCCGGCTCACGGCGTCGCGTCCGAGTGGGCCGCGACCGATGCCTCGGCATCTGCCTCCGACGCCGGCAGGCGGTTACCGACGAGCCGTTCGAGCGAGGCGGGCATCCACCAGTTCCAGCGGCCGAGGAGGCGCATCGTCGCCGGCACGAGGAGCGCCCGAACGACGGTGGCATCGAGCGCGACCGCGATCGCCATCCCGATCCCGAGCGCCTTGATGAGGACGATGTCGGCGAACGCGAACGAGCCGGCCACGAGCACGACGATGAGCGCCGCCGAGGTCACGATCCGACCGCTGCGCTCCAGGCCGCGAGCGACCGCCTCGGTGTTGTCGCCCGTCCGGTCCCAGACCTCCTTCATCCGCGAGAGGAGGAACACTTCGTAGTCCATCGACAGCCCGAAGAGCACGCAGAAGAGGATCACCGGCTGTGTGGTCTCCACGAACCCGAGCGGCTGGAAGCCGAGCACCGCCGAGAGGTTGCCGTCCTGGAAGATCCAGACGAGCGCCCCGAAGCTCGCCACGATCGAGAGCGTGTTCATGACGAGGGCCTTGGCCGGGAGCACGACCGAACGGAGCAGGACGAACAGCACGATGTAGGTCGTGACCACGATGAAGAGGGCCGTGCGCGGGAAATCGGCCGCGACCCGGTCGACCACGTCGACGACGTCGGCCGCGCCGCCGCCCACGAGGACCGTGGCCCCGGCCGGCGGGGCGAGCGGGCCTGCGGGATCGCGCAGGTCGTGGACGAGCGCCCGCCCCTCGTCCCGGTTCGGGCCGTACGGCGTGAACAGCGTGAACGCGGTCAGGTCGCCACGGGTCGTGGCGGCCAGCCGTTCGGCGACGTACCGGTCGCGCGGACCGTTGGGATCGCCGTAGAGGAGCCGGTACTGGTCGAGGGTCAGGCGCGGGTCGAGGTCCACCAGGCTTTCGACGCGAGTCACCCGCGGGTCCGCGGCCAGGCGCCGCGAATAGTCGTACAGCGAGGCGAGCACGGCCGGGTCGGTCGCATCGCCCGTGGTCCGGATGGCGAGGACGATCGGGGCGAACTCGCCCTCGCCGAAGTCGGCGCGCAATCGGTCGAAGGCGGCCCGCGACGGGACCTCGGGCGGCAGGATCGACGCGTCCGGGGCGTTGAACCGGATGTGCAGGAACGGCGAGCCCAGGATCAGCAGGAGCGACAGCGTCGGGATGAGGACGGCGATCGGATGGCGCATCACGCGTCGCGCGAGGCGCGCCCACGGGCCGTCGGCGTCGGCACCGGCACTGACCTTGCGCACGGCGAACCGGTCCACGCGCTCGCCGAGGATCGTGAGCACGGCCGGCAGCAGGGTCAGCGCCGACGCGACCGCGAGGCCCACCACGATCGCGCCCGCGATCCCGACCGAGCGCAGGATCATGAACTCGAAGAGGATCAGCCCGAGGAGTCCGAGCAGGACCGTGAGGCCGCTGAAGAACACGGCCCGGCCGGCCGTCGCGACGGTCGTCCGGACCGCGTCGGGCACCCGCGTCGGACCCGGCGGACGACGCGCCAGCTCCTCGCGGAATTGGCTCGTCAGCAGCAGGGAGTAGTCCACGCCGAGCCCGAGACCGAGCAGCGTGGCGAGGTTGAGCACGAAGATGCTCATCGGCGTCGTCTGGGCCACGAGGAAGATGCTCGCCAGCGCGACCAGGACCGCGGTCCCGCCGACGACGAGCGGCACGCCCGCCGCGACGGCCGACCCGAAGACGATCAGGAGGGCGAGGGCGGCCAGCGGCAGGGAGATGAGCTCGCTCCGGCGGAGGTCGGACTCGGACACGCTCTGGACGTCGCCGTAGAACGCGGGCCCGCCGGCGAGCTCGACCGTGAGACCGGGCGCCTCGTGCAGGCGCGACCGCAGGATCGGCAGGGCATCCGGCGAATTGTCCGGCGGCAGGTCCAGGAACACGATGTCGTACGCGGTGTGCCGGTCCGCCGAGATCTGCCGCGGCGCCTGGAGGTGGGACAGGACGCGAACCACGTGCGGCGCACCCGGGACGTCGGCGACGGCCGCCGCCGCGGCGACCTCGAAGGCCGGCGTCCCCGCCTCGAGGGTCGGGCTGCTGAACGCGATCACCAGGGCGGACGGCGGCGCACCGAGCTCCTGTTCGAGCAGCGATTTCGCCCGCGCGGATTCGAGGTCGTCGAGGATGAAGCCGCCGGCCGAGAGCGAGTCGCCGACCCGCGGCGCCAGCGGCACGGCCAGCAGGAGCACGGCGGCCCACGCACCGACGACCCACCATGCGCGGCGCGCCACGAAGCGGCCGAGACGTTCGAACGGGGTCACGAGCCCATCGTACCCACGCGGCCCGGAACCGGCCGCCGGGGCCTTCGGCGCGCCTCGGACGCACGGGCCAATCTGCTAGCATCGGGCCACCGACCCCGGCTGCAGAGGGACTTGCGTGCAACTGCTCCTGGCGCCCTTCGCCGCGTTCCCCGTGTCGTTCGTGGCGTGGATGGCCTCCCTCGGGATCGCCACCGTGATGATCCTCGTCCTCTTCCGCGGCGCCCTGACCGCCGAACGCCGGGCCCGCTGGGTCAAGGCCATCACCAACGCGAACGCGCGCTACCTCTTCACGTTCCTGTGGGTCGCGTGGCTCCTGTTCTTCGGGATCCTCCTCTTCATCGTGCCCCACGAGGGCGCGGGGACCCCGTACGGCGCCATCGGCCTGATCGCCCTGTTCACGGGCAGCTTCCTGCTGTTCGGCTTCCTCTGGGCGGTCATCGGGGAATAGCGCCGCCGGACCTCGGCGTGGACCGGACCGGGACCTTCGCGCTATCATCCGCGAACTTGCAGACTGCATAGACTTTATGCGTCGATAGCGTTCGCACCCCGGAGGCCGAGCCGCGTTGGACGCCAAGGAGATCAAGGCCGCTGTCGCGCACCAGGAGGTCGCGCGCGCCGAGGCGCCCGTTCGTCAACCTCGCTGATCCCGCGAAGGCGCTCGGGCCGGACGGTCGTCCCGCCGTCAGCCGGCGTGCGCCGCTGTGGGCGGACATCCCCGATGAGCAGTGGAACGACTGGCGCTGGCAGCTCAGCCACCGGGTCAACGACCTCGCCGAGATCGAGGGGGTCCTGAACCTGACCGACGACGAGCGCGACGGGCTCTCGGCGCCCGAGAAGTTCCGGGTCGACATCACGCCATATTTCATCAGCCTGATCGACCCGAATGACCCCGACGACCCCATCCGCCGCCAGGTCATCCCGAGCGGCCGCGAGCATCAGGCCTTCACCGCGATGATGGAGGACTCCCTCGCCGAGGACCGCCACTCCCCGGTGCCGGGGCTCGTCCATCGCTACCCGGACCGCGTCCTCATGCTGGTCACGACGCAGTGCGCGTCGTACTGCCGGTACTGCACGCGGTCGCGGATCGTCGGCGACCCGACCCAGAACTTCAACAGCCGCGATCACGAGGCGCAGCTCGAGTACCTGCGCCGGACACCGCAGGTCCGCGACGTGCTCATCTCGGGCGGTGATGGTCTGACCCTCGCCCCGAAGCTCTTCGAGAAGATCCTGCGCGGCCTGCGAGAGATCCCCCACATCGAGATCATCCGCATCGGCTCGCGGGTGCCGGTCTTCCTGCCGCAGCGGATCGACGACGAGCTGTGCGAGATGCTCCAGAGGTATCACCCGCTCTGGATCAACCTCCACTTCAACCACCCGAACGAGATCACCCCGGAGGTCTCGCGCGCGGTCGACAAGCTCACCAAGGCCGGCCTGCCGGTCGGCAACCAGAGCGTGCTGCTCGCGGGCGTGAACGACTGCGTCCACATCCAGCGGGCGCTCGTCCATCAGCTCGTCGCGAACCGCATCCGGCCCTACTACCTGTACCAGTGCGACCTGGTCGAGGGCTCCGGCCACTTCCGGACGCCGGTCGGCAAGGGCCTCGAGATCATGGAAGGGCTGCGTGGCCACACGTCCGGGTATGCCGTGCCGACCTACGTCATCGATGCGCCCGGTGGCGGCGGCAAGATCCCGGTGATGCCGAACTACCTCATCAGCTACTCGGATCACAAGGTCGTGCTGCGCAACTACGAGGGCTACATCACGACCTACGAGGAGCCCGAGACGTATCGAGAAGCACGACCAGGCGTCGTGCCGGTATTGCCAGCACGAGCGGCCCGAGCCCGGCCAGTCCGGGGTCCTCGGCCTGCTCGAGGGCGAGCGGATGTGGATCGAGCCGAAGGGCTTCTCGGAGATCCACACGCGCGGCAACACCGAGGCGCATCGCCTCCAGGACCCGTCGAAATGGATCCCGTTCGGCGTCGGGGCCATCGAGGGCCAGTCGGGCACGCCGCTCCGCGTCCTCGAGTCGGGCGAGGCGAACGGCTCGCCGGCCGCGACCGACGCCCCCGAGGAGGCGAGCGCTCCGGCTCGATCGTATGGCCCGGGTGAGGAGCCACGTCCGCGGGAGGGCGAGCCCACTGGGTCGGCCCACGGAGAGCTCCTCTAGGCGACCGGGGGCATGAGCAGGAAGCGACGCCGCCCCGTCGGCGAGACGATCGGGGGCATCCTCGTCGGGTTCGACCACCAGGTCTTCCGGGCGACGAAGCCAACCCCCGAGCTCATCGAGTCGGCCAAGCCGATCCCACCGGTGCCGGCCGCGGACGGCGGGACGATCGAGGTCGGACTGCCGCCCGACCTCGGGTCGTCCGCTACTTCACCTGCGCGACGACCGAGAGGGCGCGGGCCAGCTGAGTGTCCTTGATGGCATCGACCGCGGCCGGGTCCATCGTCCTGAGCTGATCCGGGGTCACCATCGCGACGTCGGCGGCTCGATCGACGGTCACGTCGGGGACGATCCCCTCGTGCCAGATGACGCGGCCCTTGGGGGTCAGCCACTCGACGGTCCCGATCCGCAGCGCGGACCCGTCCGACAGGGGGAATTCCCCGAGGACCGTCCCCGTGCCGAACGTCTTGTCGCCGATGATCTGGGCACGTCCCGCGTCCTGGAGCGCGCCCGAGAGGATCTCCGCCGAGCTGGCCGTGCCCGCATCGACGAGGACCACCAGGGGCAGGTCGTAGGCGACGCCATCGGGCGTGACCGGGTGATGGGTCTCGTTGCCATCCGCGTCCCGTTCGACGTAGACGTCGCCGGAGCGGAGGAACTGGCTCGCGATGCCCACGGCCTCGTTCACGAAGCCGCCCGGGTTGCCGCGCAGATCGAGCACGAGCCGAGTGGCGCCGGCCTTCTGGATGTCCTTGAGCGCGGCAACGACCTGGTCGGCCGAGCCGTTCGAGAACGAATTCGAGGCGCAGCATCGCGGTGCGGCTGCCCGGCACGAGCGTCCACGTGACCGACGTGTTCGGCACGGCGGCGCGGGTGATCGTGTACGTCCGGTCTGGGGCGTCGACGCCGTTGCGGACGACGATCGTGACCATCGTCCCGGCTTCCCCGCGGACCCAGCCGGCGACCTCGTCCATCTGGTGGCCCGTCGTGGTCTTCCCGTCGACCTCGGTGATGATGTCGCCAACCCTCACGCCGGCCTTGGCCGCGGGGCTGCCGTCGAACACGCCGACGACGATCGGGCGGCCGTCAGCTGCCGGGATCGATCCGCACGCCGATCCCGACGTAGGACGACGACAGGTCCTTGGCCTGCGCGGCCCGCTGCTCCGGGGTGAGGAAGGAGGTATGGCCCGTGTCGCCGACCGCGTCGGCCATGCCGCTGATGGCCCCGTAGGCCAGGGCACGGTCGTCGAGCTGGTCGCGCGCCACGTATTCCTTGTGCAGGGTGTCCCAAGCCTCGCGGATGAGGCCGAGCTCCGAGTCGGCCGAAGGGTTCGGGGCCGCCGTATCGGCCACAGAAGATGTGGCGAGGCCGCCGACCCCGATCCCGACGATGAACGTCACGACGAGCATGGCCACGATGGCGACCCGGCGAGCCCACCAACGGCGTCGTCGGCCGGCCGCCGTTGACGACGGGTCCAGGGAGGGGCCGGTCACGACGGGTGTCGCTTCCGGTGGTCCGTCGTCGATGGTCGGTTCGGTCGGGATCCGGTCGGGTTCCGCAGGGGGCAACATGGCTCACGTGGTCGAGACGAACAGCCGGACCGCTCTCGCGGGACGGCACCGGGCGGGTGCCCGGTCGAGGAAGCATGACGCGCTTCGGTTTCGGATGGGTGATCGGGTCGGTGAAGGTTCGTACGCCGCGCGCCGTGGCCTGGGTTGGCGTGGATCCGCGGTCGTGCTAGCCTGTGCCTAATCCCTAGTGAACCAGTCGGAGATCCGTCCATCCCCGTGACCGACACCGCCGTGACCGATCGACCCGCATCGCCCATCGGCCTGGGACCGCTCCGCGCGGCACCGGCGGGCTTGCCCGATCCGTCGTTCACCCCGCCGACCGTCGCCGAGGCCGGCGACCCGTTCACGGCCGTCCGGGTGATCGACCTCCTGGCCCGCATCGAACGTGGCCGTCCCGTCCGCCTGGCCGATATCGCCGACCGCCTGAACGCGACCTACCTCGACTGGCTCTTCCCGGTCCCGGTCGTCGCGGACGTGGTCCTGCAGCTCCAGGCGAACTGGATGGCCGACTACCGCAACAGCGGCGGCATCGTCGTCGCGGACGGGCTCCACGGTCCGACGGTGACGTTGGAGGACTCGAGTCGCGTCGATCCATGGATCGTCCGACAGGCACAGCGCGAAGCCGCCTCGTGTACCGAGCGGCTCGCCGAATTCAGCCGCCGCGACCGACCGACCTCCGGCGACTGACCCGAGCCGCGACCCCAGCGTCAAGCCCCAGCATCGATCCCGCCGCGGGCGGGATCGGCCAGTCATCACGGAAGGGAACCAGCATCATGACCGGATACGCCACGACCGACACCCTCGTCGATGCCGAGTGGGCGCAGGCCCACCTAAGCGACCCGAACGTCCGATTCGTCGAGGTCGACGTCGACACCACCGCCTACGAGCAGAGCCATCTGCCGGGCGCGATCGGCTGGGACTGGACGAGCCAGCTCGCCGACGGCGTCCGCCGCGACATCGCCGGCCGCGAGGACTTCGGCGCCCTGCTCCGCCACTCCGGGATCGGCCCCGATACGACCATCGTGCTCTACGGCGACAACAACAACTGGTTCGCGGCGTGGGCCTACTGGCAGCTCAAGCTGTACGGCCATCGCGACGTCCGGATCCTCAATGGCGGTCGCAAGTACTGGCTCGACAACGGCCTGCCGCTCTCGGTCGACGTCCCGTCGTATGCCGAGACGACCTACCAGCTGCCGGAGCCGGACTTCGCGCTCCGGGCCTATCGCGACGACATCCTGCCGCGCCTCGGCGATGAGGGCCTGGCCCTGGTCGACGTCCGCAGCCCGGCCGAGTTCAACGGCGAGATCATCGCGCCTCCCGGCATGAGCGAGACGGCCCAGCGGGCCGGTCACATCCCCGGCGCGGCATCGGTGCCGTGGGCGCAGACCGTCCGCGAGGACGGGACGTTCAAGTCCGCCGATGAGCTCGCGGCGATCTATGAGGCCAAGGGCGTCACGTCCGACAAGGATGTCATCGCCTATTGCCGGATCGGGGAGCGCTCGAGCCACACGTGGTTCGTCCTCCACGAGCTGCTCGGCTACCGCCGCGTCCGCAACTACGACGGCAGCTGGACCGAGTGGGGCAGCCTGATCGGCGTGCCGATCGAGAAGCCGGCGGCCGTCGCCGTCGGGTAGCCGCCGCCGGCCGTCCTGTCGCCGTTGCCGGCGAGGCGCCGCCGCGCCATCGCCGGCGGCTACAGGAAGCTCGGGTTCGGCAGGAGCCGGACCGGATCGAGGAGATCCGGATCGGTCGCGGGTCGGACGATGGTCATCGGACCGATCTGGTCGTCCGCGGCGCAGGTGCGGAGGGGCCCATCGGGCGATGCTACCCGGCGGCCCGGTGGACCGACCGGCCGTATCATCCGGCGGTGATCCCGAGCCCTCGACGCGATGCGCCACTGCGCCTCCGGCGCCTGCCGGATGGCCTCGCCGCCGCGCGCGCCATCGACGTCGCCGAGCGATTCCGCGACCTGCCCGGCCTGGCGCTCCTCGAAAGCGCACGGCCCGGCCGGAACGCCCGATGGACCTACCTCACCGCCGATCCCGTCGCCGTGCTCGACACGCCCGCCGCCGGGCCGGATCCGTTCGCCGTCGCCCGGCGCCTCCTCGGTCGCCTCGATCGGACGGTCGTGATCCCGGCGGATGCGCCCCGCTTCCTCGGCGGCCTCGTGGGCTTCCTCGGCTACGACCTCGGGCACGCGCTGGAGCGCCTGCCGTCCATCGCCGTCGATGACCAGGGACTGCCACCGCTTCGCCTCGCCCTGCACGATTGGGTCGTCGCCTGGGACCGGAGGACCGGCTTCGCCTGGATCGGCGGCCGGGCCCTCGACGGCGACGGCCGTCGCCTCGCCCGCCGGCTCGACGAGGTGCACGCGCGCCTGACGGACCCGCTGCCCGATCACCCGGCCACCCGCGGGGCGGTCAACCCCGACGGCACTCGATCCCCGCCGGCCCGCTGCGCTTCCATTCGAGCCTCGACCGCGCCGCCTACGAGAGCGGCGTCGAAGTGGTCCGCGAGCACATCGCGCGCGGCGACATCTACCAGGCGAACCTCACGCGCCGGCTCGAGACCCGCTTCGACGACGACCCGTGGCCGGTCTATCGGCGGCTGCGGACCGGCGACCCGAGCCTCTTCTCGGCGTACCTGGACCTCGGACCGAGCCAGCTGACCGGGCGGCCCCGGGCGCTGCTCTCGGCCTCGCCCGAACCGTTCCTCTCGCTCGACGCGGAGGGCCACGTCACGAGTGACCCCATCAAGGGCACGCGCCCGCGCGGGCGCTCGCGCGAGGAGGACCGGGCCCTCGCCTGCGAGCTCCTCGGAAGCGCCAAGGACCGTGCCGAGAACGTGATGATCGTGGACGTGCTCCGCAACGACCTCGGGCGGGTGTGCCGGCCGGGGACGGTCCGCGTCCCCCGGCTCTGCCGGCTGGAGCGCACAGCGACGGTCCAGCACCTCGTCTCGACCGTGACCGGCCGGCTTGCCGCAGAGTCACGACGCCTTCGACCTACTCTCGGCGACGTTCCCCGGCGGATCCATCACCGGGGCGCCCAAGATCCGCGCGATGGAGATCCTCGAGGGCCTCGAACCGGTCCGGCGGGGCCCGTACACCGGCGCCCTGGGCTGGATCGGGGCCGACGGCGCGATGCAGACCAGCATCCTGATCCGGACGTTCGTCGCTGACGGGCGGCACCTGACGCTGCACGTGGGCGGGGGCATCACCTATCGGAGCGATCCTGCCGGGGAGTGGGCCGAGACCGTCGCCAAGGCTCGCGGGCCGCTCGGTGCCGTCGGCGGCGCCGAGGCCGACTGACCCGATGACCGGCCCGAGCCACCTGTGGGTCGACGGCCGCATCGTGCCGGCCGACGGCCTCCACCTCTCGGCGTTCGACCGCGGCTTCCAGCTGGGCGACGGGATCTTCGAGACGTTGCGAGCCCGGGGCGGACGACCGACCGAGCTGGCCGAGCACCTGGCCCGGCTTCGCCGGTCCGCCCACGGCCTCGCCATCCCGCTCCCGGCCGGGCTCGATGCGCTCATCGGGACCGGCATCGCGGACCTGCTCGCGGCCGTCGGGCTGGATGGGCCGCAAGGCGATGCCTCCCTCCGGATCACCGTGTCGCGGGGCGCGTTCCGCGGCCGAGGGCTCCTGCCGCCCGACGAGTCGGCCGAGGCGACGATCGTCATCCAGGCCTGGCCGGTGGTCCCCGCCCCCGCGTCGCACCTGGAGGCGGGGCTGCACCTCGTGGCTTCGAGCGTCCGGCGCGACCCGGCGAACCCGCTCGCGACGCTCAAGACGACGTCGCGCGCCGACTACGTCTACGCGCGCCTCGAGGCTCGACGGGCCGGCGCGGATGACGCCCTCTTCCTGACGATCGACGGGCACATCTCGGAAGGCACGACCGCGAACATCTTCCTCGTCCGCGGCGCAAAGGACGGGGTCGTCGAGCTGGCGACGCCGTCGCTCGACTGCGCGATCCTGCCGGGGACGACGCGCTCGTGGCTGCTCGACTGGGCCGCGTCGGTCGGGTTGCGGCCGGTGGAGGCGCATCTCACGGCCGGCGACCTCGCCGCGGCCCAGGAGGCGTTCCTGTCCTCGAGTGTGGCCGGGGTGCTCCCGGTCACCCGGTTCGAGGGCGCGCCGATCGGCGACGGGCGGCCCGGGCCGTGGACCGGGCGCGCGCGGGCCGACCGCGAGGCGCTGTTCCACCATGACACCGGCCGATCGTGACCCGCGACGAGCTCATCGCCGGGACGCGCCAGCTCATCGACGAGGGCGAACGCCTCGAAGCCGATCCGTCGATGGGGTCGCTCCGCGTGTGGCTCCAGCGATCCGACGACCTCCTCTCGACCGCGTGGGGCACGATGGACCGCTACCACCTCTCCTGGCTGATGGTCGGCAAGCCCAAGGACATCGTTCGGGGCCGGCCGATGACCGCGGCCGAGGAGGCGGCCTACGTCCGCGAGGTCGCCACGCAGAAGACCGCGGCCCTGCGGATGAGCCTCGACGCGGTCGAGCGCCAGCACATGCCGTTCGCCGGTGAGAGCGGTGGGCTGGGCGCCGGGGACGCCTGAGCCGGATGACCGACACGACGCCCGACTCGACGCCCGCTCGCGCGGTCGATCTCGTCGCCGCGGTCGGCGGCACGCGCCTCGTCCCGGCGCCCGACCCGATCGCCGCGGAGTACCTGCGGCTCGCGTTGCGCCTCGACCAGCACACCCCCGGCGTCGTGGACGGGTACTTCGGGCCGGCCGACCTGAAGGCCGAGGTCGATCTCGGGCAGCTGCGACCTCCGGCCAGGCTCCGCGACGACGCGGCCGGGCTGCGCGCCCGGCTCGCGGGGGAGGTCGCCGATCCGACCCGCCGCGCATGGCTGGATGCCCAGCTCGTCGCCCTCGAGACCCAGGCCGCGGGTCTCGCCGGCGAGTCGCTGCCGTACCTCGAGTACGTCGGGCGTTGTTTCGCGTTCACGCCGGCCCGTCGCGACGACGCCGAGTTCGACGCGGCCGCGGCCCGGATCGACGAGCTCCTGCCCGGTGACGGGCCCCTGGATGAGCGGCTCGAGGCCTGGGATGCGGGGTTCGAGATCGCGTTCGATCGGCTCCCGGCTGTCATCGACTGGCTCGTCGGACGGTTCCGCGACCGGGCCGAGTCGCTGTTCGGCCTGCCGGAAGGTGAGTCGCTCCGAGTCTCACTGGTCAGCGACCGGCCATGGTCCGGGTACGAGTGGTACGACGGCGGCCGGCGGTCCCGCGTCGAGATCAACACCGACCTCCCGGTCCGAGCGCCGTCGCTGGTCCGCACCGTCGCCCACGAGACGTACCCGGGTCATCACCTCGAGCACGCCTGGAAGGAGGCGGAGCTCGTCGATCGCGGGGGCCACCTCGAGTCGTCGATCCTGCTCATCAACACGCCCGAATGCCTGATCAGCGAGGGCCTGGCCGACCTCGGGCATGACTTCGCCGTGCCGGCGGTCGATGAGGTGGACCTGCTCGTCGAGCTGTTCGAACGGGCCGGCCTCGCGGTCGCCGGCGATCCCGTCGCCGCGCGGGCCGCTGCCGAACGGTCCGTGGCGCTCGACGGTCCGCGGACGGCGCTCTCGGCCATCCGCGGCAACGCCGCGATCCTCCGCCACGCGGACGCCCGGTCGCACGACGCCGTCCTCGACTACCTGCGCACCGTCGGTCGCTTCTCGGAGCGGACCGCGGAGAAGCGCCTCGAGTTCATCGAGCATCCCCTGTGGCGGACGTACGTGTTCGTCTACGCGGAGGGGGAGGCGCTGCTGCGTCGATGGCTCGATGCCGGCCCGCCCGAGGACCGCGCGGTCCGCTTCGGCCGGCTGCTCCGCGAACCGCTGACGCCGGCCGCGGTCACAGCTCCCGGCTGAACACGACGCGGTCGTCGCCATCGCCGTCGTAGTCGGCGTAGGCCGGCGTCCCGTACAGGTTCTGGGTGCCCGGGCCGCTGTCCGGGACGAATCCCATCGCCCGGTGGAAGCGCACCGAGACCTGGTTGCCGGGCCAGGTGATGGCGACGACCCGCTGCGCTCCGGCGGCCCGCACATCCTCGAAGAACCGCTCGTACAGGGCGCGGCCGAGGCCGCGCTTGCGCCCGTTCGGGTTCGTTCCGATGAAATGGACATAGGCGACCCCGGGTCGGTCCGGGCTCAGGAATCCGACGAGGAAGCCCATGAGCCGGCCGTCCTCCGTCTCGGCGATCCAGGATCGGCTGACGAAGTGCTGGAACCACAGGCGGGGGAGCAACGCGCGCATCTTGCGGCCGCCCCACCAGTCGTCGATCACGGCCATGACCCGCGCGTGGTCCGCCTCGACCGGCCGGCGGAACACGAGGTCGTCGGTCATCGTGCGTCCCACGGCGACCGGCTCATCGCGCGGTCACCCAGGCGACGACACCGGCAAGCCCGAGCTCGAGCGGGACGAGCGGCCCGTACACCTCGCCCAGGTAGTCGGGCAGCGACAGGACGCCGCCCTCACTCGCCGCGTAGAGCCACAGACCGAGCTGGCCGGCCAGAACGCCGAGCACCGCGAGCGCGGCGGCTGCCCAGGCGCGTCGGGATGCCGGCAGCGTGGCGCCCGCCCCGAAGCCGACCGCGACCGCGGCGAGCCAGCCGATCGCCCCGGCCACGACGATCAGCCCGAGTGTCAGCGCCAGGGGCCCGCCGAGAACGACGATGACGGCCGCGCCGCCGAGCGCGACGACCAGGCCGAGACCGATCCCACGGGCCGGCGACACGGCCCGAGGCGGCTCGACCACGGCTGTGGTGCCCGCCTCCGCCTCGCGGTAACGGTCCGACGGGGGACGGGCCAGGCGTCGCTCGCCCGGGACGGGCGCGGTACCGGCCGTCTCGGGCGGATCGTCTGGGTCGGTCATGCCGCCCATCGTAGTGCGAGGGTCCGGCCCGGGACGCTAGACTGCGGCCCGTGAGCCATCCGTCCCTCGGCCTGCCACCGCCCGACCCCACCGCCGGCGAGCCCGCGGCGGCCGGACGCATCCGGGTCGACGCGCCTCGTCTCGCGTCGCGGGCGCTCGAATCCGCCCTCGACAGCACCCGGGGCATGCGCGAGCGCTACGACGATGCCGGCCTGCGCTACCTCCTCCACTCGGTCCAGCTGCTCGCGGAGCGCGTCGCCGTCTGCGTCGAGACCGCGACGACCGCACCCGCCCGCGAATACGCGGAGTGGACGGTCCCCGTCTACCGGCGACGCAAGATCCCCCTCGACGACATGATCGCGCTCTGTCGCGGCCTCACCGCGGCCCTGCCGATCGTGCTCGGCCCCTCGGAGATGCCCGCGGCGACCGCCGCGATCGACGAGGCCATCGCGGCGTACAAGTGGCACCGCCGCCTGGCCGGCGATGCGCGCAAGCGCAACGCCCTGCTCCAGTTCATCTACAAGGGTGGTTAGGGCGTGACAAGGGTGGTTCGGGCGTGACCATCAAGTGGGTCCAGCAGGATCCGCTCGTCATGAACGGCGAGCCGTTCTGCTACGGGTCGCGCCTCACGGTGCGCCAGCTGCTCGAGCTCCGGGCCAACGGCTACGACCTGACGCGCATCCTCAACGACCACCCGGAGCTCCGCCGGCTCGGGATCGCGGCCGCGTACACGTACGCCGCCGAGCACCCCGAGCGATACGCGGACTTCCTTGAGCCCGACGGGTCGCTGACGGGCCCGGGCCTGTCGCCCGACGAGGCCGCGCGCCTGCCCGAGCCGTATCGCCGGCCCGGGGTCGTCGTGAAGGTCGAGGCCCCCGCGGCCTGAGGGTCCATCGCGGCCTCGGTGGTACGCTCTGGGTCCAACCTCGCCGGAGACCGCGCCGCACATGACCGACACCACCCAGGCAACGACCCCCGCCGAGGCCGCGTTCGACCCGGAGCGGCGCGCCACCGAGCTGGCCATCCTCGATGCCCTGCGCAGCGTGGTGGATCCCGAGATCGGGATGAACGTCGTGGAGCTTGCGCTGATCAGGCAGATCATCCTCGGTCCCGATTCGACCGAGATCAAGATGATCCTCACCACGCCCTTCTGCCCCTACGCCGGGTCGATGATCGCCCAGGTCAAGGAGCAGGCGGAGTCCGTGGTCGAGCACGACGTGAAGGTGACGCTGCTGGCCGAGCGCTGGGACCCGCGCGACGCCGGCCTCATGTGGTGAGCAGCGACGGTCATCCGCGCCTGACCGCCGAACGGGCCCCGTGACATCCTCTGCTACCGTTAGGTGACGGCCGATCGTCTTGGACCGACCGCCAAGGAGCACGCGACACCGATGACCGAGGACCGCATCCCCACCCCGACCACCACCTCCACCCCGTCGACCCCCTATGCCGCGACGCCGCCCTATGCGCCGACCGCATCGCCGGCGGCCCTCGGCGTCACGCCCGATGCCCGCCTCCAAGCGGCGTTCCTGACCCACTCGTTCATCTGGATGTTCGCCGGTCTCCTGGTCTCCGCGGCCGTTGCGACCGTCGTCCAGGGCAACGAGCGACTCCTCGAGTTCGCCTACGGCAACCTCTTCCTGCTGATCATCGCCCAGCTCGCTCTCGTCATGGGCATCTCGGCGGCGATCAACCGGATCAGCGCGACGGTCGCGCTGCTCCTCTTCCTCGTGTACGCCGCGTCGGTCGGCATGACGATCGGCTTGATCGTGGCGGCGTACTCGACCGCGTCGGTGACCACGGCCTTCCTGAGTGCCTCGGCGACGTTCGGCGCGGCCGCCGTCTACGGCGCCGTCACGAAGCGTTCGCTCGCCGGCCTCGGCGGGATCCTGTTCGTGGGCCTGATCGGCCTGCTCGCCGCGATGTTCCTGAATATCTTCCTTGGCAGCAGCATGCTGTCGTTCGCGATCTCGATCGTCGGCGTCGTGCTCTTCACGGCCCTCACCGCCTTCCACGTGCAGCGGATCCAGAACGGCACCTATGCCGCGGCGACCGGCTCTCTCGAGAAGGGCGCCATCCTCGGCGCGCTGAGCCTCTACCTGGACTTCATCAACCTCTTCCTGTTCTTCCTCCGCCTCTTCGGCGGCCGGAGCTGACCAGCGCGCCGCCGGCCCCGGCGGCGCGACCCGTTCCCGGCGAACCTGCCTGACGTCGCGTCGCGCTCCGTGCGCCGCCGTCCGTCGCTGGCGCGCCCCGGGGGCGCATCGGGCGTCCGGGTCGAAGGAGGCGCCCGGCCTCGGCGGCCGGCACGGGTCGTGAGAACAGGTATCCCTGGCCGAGCCCGCAGCCGAGCTCGATGAGCCGGCGACGCTGGGCCTCGGTCTCGATACCCTCGGCCACGACGCCGATGCGAAGCCCGTGCGCGAGGGCCACGACGGCCTCCACGATCGAGCGATCCGCGTCCCCGCTCAACCCGGCCACGAACGAGCGGTCGATCTTGATCGTGTCGAGCGGCAGATGCTTGAGGTACGACAGTGACGAATAGCCGGTCCCGAAGTCGTCGAGGACCAGGCGAACCCCCAGGTCGCGCAACCGCCGCAGCGTGCGGACCCCGGCCTCCGATTCGTCCATCACGACGGACTCGGTGATCTCCAGCTCGAGCGCCTCCGGCGCGAGCCGGCTCTCGATGAGGATGCCGGCGACCTCGTCGACGAGGTCCGGCTGGGCGAACTGGCGACCGGACAGGTTGACGGACATCACGAGGTTCGCGCCCTCGTGGGCTTCGCGCCACACCGCGGCCTGGCGGCAGGCGGTCTCGAGCACCCAGCGACCGAGCGGGTGGATGAGCCCCGTCTCCTCGGCGAGGGGGATGAACGACAGTGGCGGCACGAGGCCGCGCCTCGGGTGCTGCCAGCGGACGAGCGCCTCGAACCCGACCACGCGGCCATCCTCGAGGTCGACGAGCGGCTGGTAGTGGACCCGCAGCTCGTGGCGCTGCAGGGCGCGCCGGAGGTCGTTCTCGAGATCGATCCGCTCGAGCGTCTGGGCGCTCATCGACGGTTCGAACAGCGCGTGGCGTGATGTCGGGTCGCCCTTGGCTCGGACCATCGCGATCTCGGCCTCGCGGAGCAACTCGTCTGGCGAGATCCGGTCCGAGTCGGCGATGGCGATGCCGATCGAGGCGCTGACGAACCACTCGCGGCCGGCCAGCGGGAACGGCGCCCGCAGTTCCGCGGCGATGTGGTCGGCGATGCGGCGAGCCTCCTCCTCGTCGGCGACGCCGTCGAGGATGACCCCGAATTCGTCGCCGCCGAACCGGCCGACGGTGTCGCCGGGACGGATGCTCGAGGCCAGCCGCTGGCCCACGGCGACGAGCAGGCGGTCGCCGACGGCGTGGCCGACGCTCTCGTTGATGACCTTGAACCGGTCGAGGTCGAGCATGATCACCCCGATCCGGCCCGACCCGTCGGTGCGCAACCGGGCGATGGAATGGGCGATCCGGTCGGTCAGGAGCTCGCGGTTCGGCAGTCCGGTCGTCGGGTCGTAGAGGGCGCCGCGCTGGGCCACGTCGACGAGATGGGCGTTGTCGAGGGCGATCGAGGCCAGTTGGGCGAAGCGGGTGAGCGCGTCGACCTCGCGGCCGCGGAACAGCCGTTCGGCGGACGCCGAGGCAAGCCCGATCACGCCAACGACCTCGTCGCCCGAGCTCAAGGGCACCCCGACGACCGCGCCGAGCATGTCACGCGGGACGATGCCGGCTCGCCGGACGTAGGCCTCGTAGTCGTCGACGACGACTGGCCGTCCGGTCAGGTAGACCTCCCCGCCCAGGCCCTGGTCGATCGACTGGCGATGCCCGATCCCCTGCGCGAAGAGACCGGTCCCGTGGCGGAGGACGAGCTCGCGGCCGCCGGGCTCAGCGAGATAGATGTAGCCGTGCGGCGTCCCGAGGAGGGCGCAGGCGCGGGTCAGGATCGTCTCGAGGAGCGTGGTCGAGTCGCGTCGGTCGAGGAGCGCCAGCGCGGTCTCGTCGAGCGCGCGGAGGTACGGGTCGTCAGGCTGCCCGCCGTCGCCGCTACGGGCTGCCGGCTTCGCGAGATACATCGCGCGATCCGCGACCGTGACCAGGGCATCCTTGCGCCGTCCGTCGTCGGGGAAGCAGGCCACTCCGATACTGATGGTCACCTGGGCGTCGTCGTGCTCGCAGGCGACCTGGGCCACCGTCCGCCGGAGCCGATCGGCCACATCGTGGGCGATGACCCGGTCGGCGTTCGGCAGGATCGCGCTGAACTCGTCCCCACCGTAGCGGTACAGCCGGTCGCCCTCGCGGAGCGCCGAACTCATCGCCCGCGCGATCTCGGCCAGGAGGGCGTCGCCGGCCGGATGGCCGCGCGTGTCGTTGAAGGCCTTGAACGCATCGAGGTCCATCATCAGGACGGCGAACGGCTTGCCGCCGCCGCCCGACTCGACCGCCTCGCCGAGCTCCCGCTGGAACGCCCCGTGGTTGCGGATCCCGGTCAGCGCGTCATGGTCGGCGCGGATCCGGACCTCGCCGTGCGCTTCCGCGTTCTGCAGTGCGATGGACGCCTGGCCGGCGAACAACTTCGTGAGCTCGAACTCGTTCGCCCGGAAGTGGGATTCCTCGCCGCCGATCCGGCTGACGTTGAGCGTCCCGATGGCCTCGCCCCCGACGAGCAGGGGCACGACGATCATCGACTCGGCCTCTTCCGGCGTCCCGGGGACCTGGACCGAGCGTGGGTCGAGGTGGGCATCGTTGGCCAGGACGGCCTCGCGGTGTTCGACGACCCAGCCGGTGATGCCGACCCCGAGCGGCGGGGCGTGGGCGAGGATCACGTCGGCGAACCGGTCGCGCGCGACCACGGCGCGTCGGACGCCGGACTCGTGGTCCACCCGGTAGATCGTCAGCGAGTCGTACGGGACGATGACCTTGAGCGAGTCGGCGATCAGGTCGAGGACGCTGGCCGGTTCGAGCGTCGAGAGCAGCCGTTCGTTGACTTCCAGGAGCCGGCGCTGGCTCGCCAGCTGGTACTCGAGCTCGGCCTGGCCGTGGGTCAGGCGGTCGAGGTTCGCCGCGTTCACGAGGGCCTGCGCCGCACAGCTCGCGAAGATCGAGAAGGTGAGCTCGTCATCGGCATCGAAGCGATCGCGACCGAGCTTCGAGACGACGAGCACGCCGTAGACCACCGCGTCGTAGGCGATGGGCACGAGCAGCATGGATTCGGGCCGGCTCGAGTCGCCGAGGATGACGCTCCGCGGGTCGGCCACGGCGTCGCCGATCCGGATCGGGGCGTTGTTCGCGGCCACCCACCCGGTCAGCCCCTCGCCGACGGCGACCCGCAGGCTCTCGGCGTCGGGCTCGCTGGTGCCGAGGAACGTGCCCTGGAACGCGAGTGGTTCACAGACCCCGCGCTCGTGGTCGACGCGATAGACCCGGATGGTGTCGTGGTCGATGAGCCGCCCGGCCTCGCTCACGATGGTGGCGGCGATGCCGTCGACGTCCTGGATGCGGTTCAGGCGGACGGCCAGCTCCGAGATCGCGCGCAGGCGGTCGGCCAGGGCGTGCGTCTCCTGGGCGAGCCGCGCGTTCTGCATCGCCACCGCGATGTGATCACCGAAGGCCCGGGCGAGGTCCTTCTCATCGTCCGACCACGCATATCCGGTCCGGTGGTAGAGGACCAGCAGGCCGAGCACCTCGTCGCGGAAGATGATCGGGACGTAGCACATCGTCCGCAGGCCGTCGGCGCGATACATCCGGCGCAGGGCCGGATCGGTGCCCCGCAGGCTCCCGGTCAGGACGCCGACGGACCGGTCGCGAAGCGACGTCATGCCGACGGTGTTCGCCTCCCGGGGGAGCGAGGCGACGACGTCGAGCATCTCCTGGGAGAGTCCGCGCTGGGCGGCGAGATGGAGCGGCGTCGGCCCATCGATCCAGGTCCACAGGCCCGCCCGGTCGACCCCGAAGAGGTCGAAGGCTGCGTCGATCACCTCCTCGAAGAGATGACCGAGGTCCTGGCGATTGCTGACCTCCGCGGCGATGCGCCGCAAGGCCGCGGCCCGGTCGGCCGGAGGCGGATGCGGCGCCTGGGCGTGGACCATGTCCGGCTCCGGTCCTCCGGTGCTGACGGGACGAACCAAGGCGCCGCGGAACACGGGTGGCGCCGTGCGTCACCGTACGGGGCGCGCTCGTGCCGAGCGATAGCCCATCCGTACCACAGGTGGTCGGTCCGGTGCAGTCAAGTGCACACGAGCCCGATGGTGCCCGGGCGCACCCCGGCGGCGTCGTCCCCCGGCTCAGCCGGCCTCGCCGGCGAGGTCCACCACCGAGGGGAGCACCTCGTCGGCGAGCGGCTCGAGATCAGCGCGGGTGCCGACCCCGGTCAGGACCCCATAACAGCGAGCCACCCCGGCGTTGCGGCCCATCGCGAGGTCGGCGACCGAGTCGCCCACGACGATCGCGGCACCCGGTGCGACACCCGTCGCCCGGCAGGCCGCGAGGACCATGTCCGGCGCCGGCTTCGGCGCGACGCCGTCGTCGGCGCAGACGACGACGGCGAACGCTTCGGTGATCCCGAGGGCCGCGAGCGTCCGTTCCGTGGGGTCGCGATCGTCGGTCGTCGCGAGGGCCAGCCGCCGTCCATCCGCGCCCAACCGTCCGAGGAGCCTCGCGAGATCCGTCACCGGGTGCGCGAGCGCGACCGGATCGGGCGCATGCCACGCTCGACCAAGCGCGTCGGCCGCCTCGTCGCGGGTCAGGCCCGTCTCGACCAGGAGGTCGCGGGTCAGATCGCGGAGACGCGCCATCGGCGTCGCGGCGAGCCGCCCGCCACCGACCGCGCGACCGCTCGCCGCGTCATAGCCGAGCATCGAGAAGAGGGCCTCGCGGTCGAGGTGCCGGGTCGCCGCCTCCAGGCCGGCCGCGAGATCGAGGACCCACCGGCTCCACATCGCGTGGAAGTCGATGAGGGTGCCGTCCTTGTCGAGGATGACGAGTTCGATGCCGGCCAGCCGCGATCCGGTCGGCGGCCGGGTCACACCTCGGCGCCGGCGCCGATCTCCGGCTCCGAGGTGATGGCGTTCTCGGATCCTTCGAGCACGAAGCACGCCTCTGCCGGGAACGACACGGTCACCTCCGAGCCGACCGCGGGCAGCGTCAGGTGCGGCTCGTTGAAGGTGTCGAGGGTCATCGATGTCGCGACGGTGCCGTTCGCTCCGTCACCGAGCGAGAGCCGGAGCCGGACGACCGATCCGAGGAAGTTGATGTCTTCGAGGGTCCCGTGGATCCGGTTGAACCCGTCCTCCCCGTCACCGAGGTCGATGCCCTCGGGTCGGACCGCGAGCGTCACCCGGTCGCCGGCACGCGCCGTCGTGATCGGCTTCGCCGTCCGGACCGGCTGACCGGCGAGCGAGAGACGGCCGCTCGGACCGTCGACGACGCCCGCGCCGACGAGGTTGAGGGTCCCCACGAAGGACGCCACGAACGGCGTGGTCGGGAAGTTGTAGATCTCGAACGGCGTCCCGATCTGCTCGATCCGCCCCTCGCTCATCACCACGACCCGGTCGGACAGCGACAGCGCCTCTTCCTGGTCGTGGGTCACGTACACGGTGGTGATCCCGAGCTGCCGCTGGATCGAGCGGATCTCCTTGCGGAGCGCGATCCGGATCTTGGCATCGAGGGCGGACAGCGGCTCGTCGAGGAGCAGCACCTGGGGCTCGATCGCCAGCGCGCGAGCGAGCGCGACGCGCTGCTGCTGGCCGCCCGACAGCTGCCACGGGTACCGGTCGCCGCGTCCCTCGAGGTGGATCATCGTCAGGAGCTCGTTGACCCGCTTGTCGATCTCGGCCTTCGGCTTCCGCCGGATCTTGAGCCCGAAGCCGACGTTGGATGCGACCGTCATGTTCGGGAACAGGGCATACGACTGGAAGACCATCCCGACGTTGCGCTGGTTCGGCGATCGGTACGTGATGTCCGTGCCGTCGACCTTGATGGTGCCGGCCGTCGGCTGCTCGAAGCCGGCGATCATGCGCAGGGTCGTGGTCTTGCCGCAGCCCGACGGGCCCAGGAACGAGACGAACTCGCCGCGGTCGGCGGCCAGGTTGAAGTCGAGGACGGCCGCGACGTCGCCGAACCGCTTCTGGATGCCGCTCAGTTCCAGGAAGGCCATCGTTCCCTCGTGCTGCTAGCGCGCGCCGGTGACGGTGATGCGGCTGCGCGAGCCGCGACCCAACAAGGCGATGAGCCCCATCGCGATCCACGTCAGCCCGAAGCTGATGAGGGCCACGGCGGACTGCTGGTACACGGCGACGCTCCCGAGGTTCGCGAGGTACGGCCCGAACGCCGGCCGCGCGAGGAACAACGCCATCGTGAACTCGCCGACGACGATCGCGAGCGTCAGGAACGCCCCGCTCAGGAGCGCCACCCGAAGGTTCGGCAGGATCACGGTCACGAGGATCCGGATCCAACCGGCGCCCAGGCTTTGGGCCGCTTCGGTCAGGCTCTGGATGTCCATCGAGCGCATGCCCGTGTCGATCGCGCGGTACATGTACGGGAACGAGAGCACGACGTAGCCGCACACGAGGAGGGCGGTGCTCCCGATGTCCGTGTGGGTGAACGGCAGCGGCGGATGGCTGTACGTGCTGATCAGGCCGAAGACCAGGACGATCGGCGGGATGACGAACGGCAGGAGCGTGATGAACTCGACGAACGGGCGGGCTCGGGGCATCCGCAGCCGGACCCAGAACGCGGTCGGGACAAGCAGCGCGATGCTCAGGACGATGGTGATCGCGCCCACGATGAAGGAGTAGCCCAGGCTCGTGAAGAACTTCGAGTCCGACAGGATGTCGGTGTACGCCGAGAACAGCGGGATCGACCGCATCGAGAACGCGAAGGTCCCCAGGAGCGGAAGGAAGAAGTAGACGATGCCGGCGATGAAGACCGCCCACCAGGCGAAGCGCCAGCGCGACTTCCGCTCCTTGCTCGGCACGACCACCGGTTGGCCCTGCACCGCCTCGATGCTGAGGTCAAGCCGGCCGGGGCCGCTCGCGGCGGTCATCGCAGCCACCGCTCGGAGCGGCGCTGGAGGAACGTGTACGCGATCAGGGTCAGCCCGAGGATCCCGACCATGCCCATCGCGAGGGCGTAGCCGAGTCCGACGTTGTGGAGGACGTCACCGGTGAGCTGATTGCCGATGAGGATCGTGACGATGTTGATGAACCCGCCGGTCAGCTGGTAGGCGGTGGCCTGCGCCCCGAAGGCGTTCCCGAACAGCAGGATCATGGCCCCGAGCAGCGACGGCAGCAGCACCGGGAGCGCGACGTAGCGCCAGAACTGCAATTGCGTGGCGCCCATGTTCTCCGAGGCCTCGCGCCATTCCTGCTTCAACCCGTCGATGGCGGGCGCGATGATCAGGATCATCAGCGGCAGCTGGAAGTAGAAGTAGACGATCTCGAGGCCGAGCTTCGAGTACAGGGTGAACCCCGATTGGTAGGGGTTGAAGCCGAGCCCCACCAGGAACGTCGTCAGCAGCCCCTGCCGCCCGATCGTGAAGATGAACGCCAGGGCCAGCGGCACGCCGGCGAAGTTCGAGGCGACGCCGGAGAACGTCATCAGGCCGCCGCGGAACCGGCGCGGGCCGCCCGAGATGACGGCGTAGGCCATCAGGAAGCCGAAGACCCCACCGGCGATGGCGGTGACCAGGCTGATCTCGATGCTGGTCAGGTACGCCTCGCGCGGGACGTCCCCGCTCAGGTCACGGTAGTTCTGGAGCGTTGGCTGCCCGGTCGAGTCGGCGAAGCTGCCGACGACCAGGTAGAAGGTCGGGATGAGGAGGAAGAGGGTCGCGAAGACGAGGAACGGGACGAGCCCGAGCCACGTCAGGCGAAGGCGTCGCCGAGGGCGCGCGTCATGCGCGCCCTCGGCGGTCCGCGGCAGGGCGGCGTCGGTCACCGCTCGCTCTGGACTTCGGATCGGTCCGTCGGGGACGGGCCTACTTGACGGTCACGCCGACGGTGGTCGGCCAGCCCGCGGTGATGGCGTTGGTCGCCGCCGTGATCTGGTCCAGGGTCGGCAGCACCGCGCCCTTGGTATCCGGCAGCTTGGCGAGCAGGTCGGCCGGGATGGCATTCCGGGCGACCATGTCGTCGTAGCGGATCGGGTTGCAGTAGCCCTTCAGCCAGATGTTCTGGCCCTCGTCGGAGTACAGGTACTCCATCCACAGCTTGGCCGCGTTCGGATGGGGCGCGTACTTGCTGATGGCCTGGACGTACATGCCGCCGAACCGACCGGACGTCGGCACCGCGACCTCGATGGGCGGATTGCCCTTCAGCGAGTCCTTGTCACCGAGGCCGTTGTAGGTCCACGCGATGCGGATCGGGGTCTCGCCCGACGCCACGGTCGCGGTCTTGCCGATCACCGGCACGAAGTTGCCGGCGGTGTTGAGTTGCTTGAAGAAGTCGAGGCCCGGCTGGACGTTGTCGAGCGAACCACCGTTCGCGAGGGCAGCGGCCCACACGGCGGAGATGGCCTGGTTCGACTGCGTCGGGTCACCGGCGAGGGCGACCTGGCCCTTGTACTGCGGATCGAGCAGATCCTTCCAGTCCTTCGGGACGTTCTTCACCGCGGAGGTGTTCGTCTCGAAGGCGAGCACGCCGTAGTAGTCGCCGTACCAGGCGCCGTCGGCGTCCTTGGCGGCGGCCGGGATGCTGTCCCAGGTCGAGACCTTGTACGGCTCGAAGATGCCGTCGGTCTTGCCCTGCGGGCCGAACGCGAGGCCGACGTCCACGACGTCCGGCGCCTGCGGGCCCGGGTTGTCCTTGTTGGCCTTGATGGCGTCGATCTCCTGGGCCGAGCTGCCATCCGGGTTCAGCTCGTTGATCGGGATGCCGTACTTCGCGGTGAAGCCGCTGAGCATCTCGCCGTAATTGCACCAGCTGTGCGGCAGCGCGATGGTCGTGAGACCGCCTTCCGCCTTGGCCGCGTCGATCAGCTGCTGGCTCGGTCCGGCCGCGGTGCCGCCGCCGGACGCCGCCGCCGCGGACTCGGGGACGGCGCTCCCGCCGGTCGATGAGGAACAAGCCGCGAACACCAGCGTCGCGGCGCCGAGAAGACCCGCGACTCGGGCAATGGGGTGTCTACTGGACAACGATCGATCCTCCATTCATGCGTCGGCTACCGAACGAACGCCACGCGGATCAGGGCCTCCTCTCCCTGTCGACCCGGCTCTGACGTCTCATCCCTCCGGCGGTCCACGACCGTCTGCGGGACCGATGTCCGGCCTACCCGCGCATTGCACAGCCCACGTCAGCGGGCGTCAAGACCATGTGAGGGATTTGTTAACGCGAAGTAGTCGGAGATGTACTTTTCTCCCTCGTCGCAGAAGAACGTGACGATGTCGCGCGTCCCGGGGTGCGCATCGCGCCAGGCACGCGCGGCGACCAGGTTCGCCCCGGAGCTCGGGCCGACGAACAAGCCGTGTTCCCGGGCCAGGCGGCGCATCTCGGCGATCGAGGCGTCGCTGTCGACGGGCACGAGGTCGTCGATCATCGCCCGGTGGCGCTCGATGATCCCGGGGACGAACCCATCGCTGATGCCCTCGATGAGGTGCTTGCCGATCTCCCCGCACATGAGGGTGCACGACTCGTTCGGTTCGACGCCGATGACGGCGCAGGCCGGGTTGACCGCCCGGAATGCCTGCCCGACCCCGATCAGCGTGCCGCCGGTCCCGACGCCGGCGATGACGGCGCCCGGCACGGCGCCCTGGGGGAGCTGGCGGAGGACCTCCGGTCCGAGCCACTCGCGGTTCTCGTCGACGTTCCACTCCGAGTCGAACTGGTGGGGGCTGAAGTACCCCGGCTGCTCCCCGAGCTCACGCGCCTTGGCCAGCGCGTCGGTGACGTGGAAGTCGCCGATGGTCAGCACCTCGGCCCCGAACGCCCGGCTGATGGCCAGTCGCTCCGGGCTCATGCCATCGGGCATGACGACGATCATCCGGTAGCCCTTCACCGCCGCGACCATGCTCATGGCGTTGCCGGTGTTGCCGCTCGATGCCTCGACGATGGTGTCGCCCGGGTGCAGCATGCCCTCACGCTCGGCGCGCTCGATCATGTATCGCGCGATGCGCGCCTTGACCGAACCCGACGGGTTCAGGAACTCGAGCTTGACCCAGATGTCGTCGATGCGGATGAGCGGCGTGTCGCCGATGGCATCGAGGATCGTCGCCGCGTGCACGCCGTCCCCTGGAGCCTGCTCGTCATCACCCTCGGCACCTCCTCTGGCCGTCGCCCTGCGACGCCCGTCCCGGCGGCATGGTGACACGGGCCGACGGGCGGGAGGGGCGCCTCGTGCGGCGGACGGGACGCGCGCCGCGCGCAACGGGCGGGACACGCTGGGCCACGCCCCTATACTCACGCGCATCCCAGGCCCATGGACGGCGTTCGGACGAGAGGTGGACCAGTCCATCCGATGACAGCCGGCGTTCCCGAAGCGGGTGAGCCGCGCACGCTGCAGGATCCCCTCGCCGAGGCCCTGCGGATCGTCGATGCGGCCGACCGGAAGGGCCTCCAGGTCCGACTCATGGGCGGCATGGCCGTCCGGGCCCACGCGCCCGACTGGCCGGCACGCACGCGGCGCGTCGAGGTCGACCTCGATTTCGCGACGCGCGGCAAGGACCGGGTCGCCTTCTACGAGCTCCTGGCCGCCGAGGGATACACGGCCGACAAGCGCCACAACGCGCTGTTCGGGACCAAGCAGGCGTACTTCGTGGACGTCGCCCGGAACCGGCCGGTCGATGTCCTCGTGGACAACCTCGAGATGTGCCACAAGTTCGACTTCGGCGACCGGCTGTCGAAGTCGAGCCCGACCCTTCCGCTCGCGGAGCTGCTTCTCTCGAAGCTCCAGGTCGTGAAGATCAACCGCAAGGACGTGCTCGACGCGCTGGTCCTCCTCGCGGAGCACCCGCTGGCGCAGGACGACGGCGCCCCCGACTCGCGCCACGGCCAGGGCGCGATCAACGTCCCGCGCATCCTGTCGTTCACCTCGAACGATTGGGGCTGGTGGCGGACCGTGACGGGCAACCTGACGACCCTCGACCAGTACCTGGCCGTCGAGCTCACGCCCGAGGACCTGGACCTCAACAACGGCCGATCGATCCTCTTCGACCCGGGCACCCAGGTGGCGTCGCTGCGCTCGGCGATCGAGGCGGCCCCGAAGTCGACCCGCTGGAAGCTGCGGGCGCGCGTCGGCGAGCGAGCCGCCTGGTACAACGACCCCGAGGAGATGGGCCACGACGCCCGATGAACGCTGACCGCGACGTTGCAGGAGGCCGCCGATGAGGATCTTCTTCGCGACCGACGTCCACGGGTCGGAGGTCTGCTGGCGCAAGTTCCTCAACGCAGGGACGTTCCACAAGGCCGACGTCCTCGTGATGGGTGGCGACATGACCGGCAAGGCGATGGTCCCCATCGTCAGCCGCAACGGCGGCTGGACCCTCCGGCTCCAGGACCAGGAGTACATCCTCACGACCGAGGACGAGGTCCAGGCGATGGAGAAGCGGATCGCCGATCGCGGCTACTACCCGATCCGGCTGACGGACGACGAGGTCGCCGCGTGGGAGAGCGACCCCGCGCTCGTCGAGGCCCGGTTCAAGGCCGAGATGGTCGGCATGGTCGAGCGCTGGATGGCGCTCGCCGACGAGCGCCTCGCTGGCAAGGGCATCCGCTGCATCGTCTCGCCGGCCAATGACGACATCTTCGATCTCGACCCCATCATCGCGGCCGCAAAGCTCGTCGACCTGGGCGAGCAGAACGCGATCGAGCTCGACGGATTCACGATGGTATCGACCGGCTGGGCCAATCCGACGCCATGGAACACGTTCCGAGAGCTGCCGGAGGACCAGCTCCGGACGCGCATCGATGAGCTCCTCGCCGACGTCCCCGACCGCCGCAGGTCGATCTTCAATTTCCACGCCCCGCCGTACGCGTCCAACCTCGACAACGCCCCCAAGCTCGATGCCGACATGCGGTACGTGTCCGGCGGCCAGGCGCTCGTCCCCGTCGGGTCCCATGCCGTCCGCGACGCGATCGTCGAGTACGGCCCGGTCCTATCGCTCCACGGCCACATCCACGAGGGCCGAGGTGCGGTCAAGATCGGACGGACCCTGGCGGTCAACCCCGGCAGCACGTACGAGGACGGGGTCCTCCAGGCGGCCATCGTCGACCTGGATCCGAAGAAAGGCGAGGTGAAGCGGTACCTGCTCATCAACGGTTGATCCGGGTCAGGCAGATGGAGAAGGAGGCTCGATGACAACGCCCGACGTCGCGAAAGCCCCCGCGTTGTTCCTGCGGAACGCGACCGGCCTCGTCAAAGGCTGGTCGGCATTCGACGCGTTCGGCTACTCGTTCTTCTCGGTGAACCTCGTCACCCTGGGGATGTTCTACAGCCTGGCGATCTTCGCGTTCGTCCCGGATGGGTCGGTCCTGTCGGCCCTGCTCCTGTCCGGGATCACGATGACGTTCCTGTGCATCGTGTATGCCGGACTGATCGCCGTCATGCCCCGGGCCGGCGGGGACTACGTCTGGCAGACGCGGATCTTCGACGGGGTCCCCGGTGCAGTCGTCGCGGCCCTGGTCGGAGGGCTCACCGGCTACCTCGCCGCGAACGCATTCGCCCTCGGCGACGCGATCGCCATCGTCGCCGGCGTCGTCGGCCTCGTGATCGGTGCGGTCCTCGGGATGCGGAGAGGCGGGATCGGCTTCGTCCTGTCCAGCACGGGTTGGTGGTTCATCCTGGCGTTGTGGGCGCCGATCTACGGCTACATCCTCAACATCGAGGTGTTCCAGCCGCTCGCGGCGATCGCCGGCGCGAGTGATCTGCTGACCTTCCTCGCATCACCGGGCGGGACATTCACGGTCTCGATCATCACGATCATCATCGCCTCGGGTGCCGTCGCCCTGGGCATGGCCGGCTACGCCCGGATCCAGCGGGTGAGCCTCTACATCGGCCTGATCGCCCTCGCGGTCATGTTCATCCTCATGCTCGTCTCGTCGCAGGACTCGTTCAAGGCCGCCTTCGACCGAGAAGGGCAGAGCCTGTTCGGCGTCTCGAACGCCTACCAGGCGACCATCGACAACGCCGTGGCCAACGACGCCTTCCAGCCCGGCGGCTCGCCGCTCGACTTCGGGCTCGGGGCCGGCACCTTCCTGCTCCTGCCGTTCATGATGTTCTGGATCTTGTATCCGAACTGGGGCGCGACCCTGTACGGCGAGGTCCGTGGGGCCGGTGACTTCCGCAAGGTCCTGAGCGGCATGCTCGGCGGCCTCTGGGTCACCATCATCCTCGCCATCGGCTTCGTCCTGCTCGCCTCGAAGACGTTCGGCTGGGACTTCTTCAACGCGACCAACGTCAACTTCATCAATTACGCCTACGGCTACGTCACTGCCGCACCGGCGATCCCGATCTGGGGCTACCCGCCGATGCTGGCAGCGTTCCTGATCGACAGCCACGTGATCCAGATGATCATCGTGATCATCTTCGGCGTCTGGTTCCTCGGGTGGGCAGGGACCCTTTGGTTGTCCTCGACGCGGATGATCTTCGCGGCGGCATTCGACCGGGTCCTGCCCGAGCGGGCGGCTCGCGTGTCCGATCGCGGCGTGCCCTGGACGGCGTTGCTCCTGATCATGATCCCGGGGGTGATCGTCTCGTACCTGTACTCGTACGTGACCGGCTTCTCGAAGCTCACTCTCGACGCGTCGCTCGTCATCGCGGTCACGTTCTTCGGGACGGCGATCGCGGCGACGATCCTGCCGTGGTGGAAGAAGGACCTCTACCAGAAGTCGCCCATCGTTCGGTATGCGATCGCCGGGCTGCCGATCATCAGCATCGCCGGGGCGATCACCACGATCTTCCTCGGCTGGGTGATCTACGAGTGGCTCTGGAATCCCCTCTACGGGATCGGGATCGGCAACACCCAGTCCATCCAGTTCCTCGCTGCGATCTACGTGATCGCTGCGGTCGTCTATGTCGTGGCCCGCGTCGTCCGCCGCCAGCAGGGCGTCGACCTGGACGCGATCCACGCAGAGATCCCGGCCGAGTAGCCCGGACCCGCTTCAGCGAACTCGAGGACGGCCGGCGGGTCCCCCGCCGGCCGTTCGATTCGGCGGGGTTCTAGGATCCCGCCGACGCTCGGGGCCGGCAACGGGCGTCGGTCACGCCATGACCGAACGGGAGGCTGATCGTCCGATCGCGGCCTCGAAATGCGCCGTCGGGCACGCCTGGCCGTTGGTTCGGTCACGCCATGACCGAACGGGAGGCTGATGGTCGATCCTCATGGCTGCCGTCCCGGCGCCGATCGCCCAGCCGCCGGTTCGGTCACCCCATGACCGAATGAGAACCGCCCACGGCCGCGCGGCCGCGCCCGTCATACCCATCGCGGGAGACCCCGCGCCGCGCGCGCCCCCGCGTTCCGTCAGCCCCCGAACCAGCCGCTCGGTCCGGGCGCCAGGTTCTGCCAGATGTGCTTTGCCTCGCGGTACTCGTCGAGCCCGCTCTCGCCGAGCTCACGGCCGATGCCAGACTGCTTGAACCCGCCCCACTCGGCCTGCGGCACGTAGGCGTTGTAGTCGTTGATCCAGACGGTCCCGTGGCGGAGCCGAGCGGCGACGCGCTGGGCGCGGCTGGCGTCGGCCGTCCAGACCGCGCCGGCGAGGCCGTAGGTCGTGTCGTTGCCGAGGGCGATCGCCTCGTCCTCCGTCGTGAATCGCTCCACGGTCAGGACCGGGCCGAACACCTCCTCGCGGACGATGCGCATGTCGGCGCGGACGTCGGCGAAGACCGTCGGGCGGTAGTAGAACCCTGCCTGGAGCTCGGGTTCCGAGGGACGGCGCCCGCCGGCGACCAGCCGCGCCCCCTCGTCGATCGCCGAGGCCACGTAGCCCTCGACCTTGGCGCGGTGCTCCGCGGTGATGAGCGCGCCGGTCTCGGTGCGCTCGTCCGTGCCCGGCCCGAGCCGGATCGCCTCGGCGCGCCGGCCGATCTCCGCCACGAACCGGTCGTAGATCGGGGCTTCGACGATGGCCCGGCAACCGGCCGAGCAGACCTGGCCGGAATGGACGAACGCCGCGGTCAGGGCGTTGTCCACGGCGGTCTCGAAGTCGGCGTCGGCGAAGATGATGTTCGGGCTCTTGCCGCCGAGCTCCATCGCGATCTTCTTCATGTTGACCGCGGCGCCGCGGACGAGCCCGCGGCCGGCCTCGATGCCGCCGGTCAGCGAGATGAGGTCGACGTCCGGGCTGTCGGCCAGCGCCTGGCCGACGCGGCTCCCCGGCCCGAGGACGAGGTTGACGACCCCCCGCGGCACGCCGGCCTCCTCGAGCAGGCGGGTCAGGTGGATGGCCGAGAGCGGCGTCACGGTGGCCGGCTTCATGACGGCGGTGTTGCCCGCCGCGAGCGCCGGGGCGATCTTCCAGCTCATCTGGAGGAGCGGGTAGTTCCACGGCCCGATCAGCCCGCAGACCCCGACCGGCTCGTACACGATCCGGCTGAAGATGGCCGGGTTGCTGGCATCGACGAGGCGGCCGGCGTCCTTGTCCGCCAGGTCGGCGTAATAGCGGAAGACCCGCGCGACGTCGGTCATGTCCCAGCGGCTCTCGCGCATGGCCTTGCCGGTGTTCAGCGTCTCCTCGGTGGCCATCGCTTCGAGGTCGCGGTCGATGAGCGACGCGACCCGGTCGAGCAGGGCGGCGCGCTCGCTCGTCGGGCGCCGCGGCCAGTCGGTCTCGTCGAACGCGCGGCGCGCGGCGGCGATGGCCGCCTGCACCTGCTCGTCCGTGGCGACGTCGACCTCCGTGACGAGGCTCCCGTCGGACGGGTTCAGGACCGGACTGCACGTCCCGTCGCCCGAGGCGACCCACGCTCCATCGATGAACAGACTCGGCACGGACGACCTCGCTCGGTGTTGGCTCGGGTGCGATGGAGGATGCGCGCAGGCGTGCGCCGGGGTCAACGCGGCGTCGCACCCCATGCGTACGGGGCCATCACCGGCCGGCCGTCGTCACGCGCGGTCGTCACGCGCGGTCGTCACGCGCCGCCGTCAGGCGCCGCCATGCGGACCCAGGCGACGCGCTCCGGCCTCCAGCTCGGAGACCAGGGTCTCGATGCGATCATCCGTGAGCCGGGAGAGCGGCACGTTCAGCCCGAGCGCCGCGATGCAGGCCCCGCGGGCGTCGCGGACCGGCACCGCGATGGCCCCCGCCTCGGGGAAGAGCTCACCCCGGTTGATCGCCCAGCCTCGCTCGCGGGTCTCGGTCACGATCGCCGCCAGCCGCTCGGGATCCGTCACCGTCGCGGGTGTGTAGGCGGGCAGCGGACCGGCGAGGTACTCGGCGAGCTCGTCACCCGGCATCGCGGCGAGGAAGACCTTGCCGGCCGCCGCGGCGTGGAGGCGCGCCCGCTGTCCGCTCCGGGTGAACGCGCGGACCTCGTATGTGCCATCGAGCTTGTCGATGAAGACGACGCTCTCCCCGTCGCGGATCGCGAGATCGACACTCTCGCCGGTCGAGGCCACGAGGTCGGTCATCACCCGACGGGCCTCGTCGCGGAAGTCGATGGTGTCGAGGACCCGGATGCCGAGCTCGAAGAGCGGGACCCCGAGCCGATAGCGCCCCGAGACCGGATCGTGGTGGAGCCAGCCGATGCGCTCCAGCGAGCGCGCGGTCCGCCAGCCGGTGCTGCGATCGACCTCCATGGCCGCCGCGAGCTCGGCCGCCGTCACCCAGCCTCGGTCGGCGACGACCTCGAGCGCCGCCGCCATCCGATCGACGGTGGAGCGGCTCGTCGACGGCTTGCGCCCCTGGTGTACCATCGCCCGAAGTGTCGCAGATGCGGCAACGATATTGCAATAGATGCAACACGAGGCCGACAGATGAGCGAGCTCCCGGCGCAGGCGAAGGTCGTGATCATCGGCGCGGGGATCGTCGGCAACAGCGTCGCGTATCACCTCGCGAACCTGGGCTGGAAGGACCTCCTGCTCATCGACAAGGGCCCCCTGCCGAACCCGGGCGGCTCGACCGGTCACGCCTCCAACTTCCTGTTCCTCGTCGACCACAACAAGGAGATGGCCGAGCTCACGCTCGAAAGCGCCCGCCAGTACCGCGAGTGGGGGCTCTACACGGAGTGCGGCGGGATCGAGGTCGCGCGGACCGAGTCGCGGATGAACGAGCTGCGGCGACGGATGGACTCGGCCACCAACTGGGGGATCGAGTCGCGGCTCGCTGACCCCGGCCGAGATCAAGGAGCTCGTCCCGTTCATCGACGAGTCGATCCTCCTCGGCGGGTTCTACACGCCCGGGCGTCGGCGTCTGCGACTCGCTCCAGTTCGGGACCCTGTGTCGCGAGCGGGCGATGGCCCTCGGCGCGCTCACCGTCTCCGCCAACACGCAGGTGACCGGTCTCGGCGTCGAGGGGGGCCGCATCCGCAGCGTCGAGACGGACCGTGGGACCGTGGCCGCCGAGTCCGTCGTCATCGCCTGTGGCGTCTGGTCGCCCGTCATCGCCGAGATGGCCGGGTCGCACATCCCGCTGACGCCGGCCGTCCACCAGATGATCGACGTCGGGCCGGTGCCGCGCTTCGAGAAGACGTCGCGCGCCATCGAGTTCCCGATCGTCCGGGACATGGACGTCCTGATGTACGAGCGCCAGGACGGGGTCGGCCTCGAGGTCGGCTCGTACGCGCACCGCTCGATCCTCCACGACCCCGAGGAGATCCCCTCGATCGAGGACGCCGCGCTTTCCCCGACCGAGTTCCCGTTCACGGCGGACGACTTCGACCCGCAGATGGAGGACGCGCTCGCGCTCATGCCCGAGATCGTCGGCGATGAGTCCGTCGGCGTGAAGTACGCCATCAACGGCCTCATCGCCCTGACCCCGGACGGGATGCCCCTGCTGGGCGAGACCCCCGAGGTCAAGGGCCTGTGGTCCGCCGCCGCGGTCTGGGTCAAGGAGGGGCCGGCCGTCGGCAAGAGCATCGCCGAATGGATGGTCCACGGCGAGCCCGAGATCGACTGCAACCAGTCGGACATCAGCCGCTTCCACGCCCACCAGAAGACGCGCCAGCACACGAAGGCGCGCGCCTTCGAGGCCTTCCCCAAGACCTACGGCATCGTCCACCCAGCCGAGCAGTACCTCTCGGATCGCCCGCTGCGGCGATCGCCGATGCACGAGTGGCACGTCGAGCACGAGGGCGAGTTCTTCGAGGTGGCGGGCTGGGAGCGACCGCAGTGGTTCCGCTCCAACGCGGCGCTCGTCGAGCGCTACGGCGTCAAGACACGCCCCGACGAATGGGACGCCCGCTGGTGGTCGCCGATCATCAACGCCGAGCACCTGGCGATGCGCGAAGGCGGCCGGGATCTTCGACCTGTCGGCCTTCGCCATCTTCGATGTCGTGGGGCCGGGCGCCCTCGATGCCGTCCAGTCCGTCGCCCTCCGCCAGATGGACGTCCCGGTCGGCCGAGTGGTCTACACGCCGGTCCTGTCCGACCAGCGGCGGCTTCAAGAGCGACCTCACGATCATGCGTCTCGAGGACCGCGTCTTCCGGGTCGTCACCGGCGGCGCCCACGGGATGAGCGACCTCAAGTGGTTCCGGGACCACCTGCCCGCCGACGCGGCGATCGTGGACCTCACGACCGCGTTCACGACGATCGGGGTCTGGGGC
Source organism: uncultured Chloroflexia bacterium (assembly GCA_963817245.1). Taxonomy (GTDB): domain Bacteria; phylum Chloroflexota; class Limnocylindria; order Limnocylindrales; family CSP1-4; genus SPCO01. The sequence goes on along the minus strand of CAWFNQ010000002.1, from coordinate 208,303 downwards.
CCGAAGGCCCGCGACATCGTCTCGTCGATCGCCCGTGCGGACCTGTCGAACGAGGCGTTCCGGTTCGGGACGTGCCGGACCGTGGAGATCGGCTCGCAGCTCGTGCTCGCGTCACGGATCTCGTACGTCGGGGACCTCGGCTGGGAGCTCTATGTCCCGATGGAGCAGGGCCGTCGCCTGTGGGAGGCGCTCTGGGACGCCGGCCAGGCCCATGGACTGACCGCGTGCGGGATGGGCGTGTACGGCACGACCGGCCGGCTCGAGAAGGGCTATCGCGCGTACGGCGCCGAACTCGACGCCGACTACGACATCGTCGAGGCGGACATGGTCCCGGTCCGGATCAAGGACCAGGACTTCGTCGGCCGGGCAGCCGTCCTGCGGCAGATCGGCCGAGGCGCCGGCCGCCCGGCTGTGCACCCTCACCGTCGACGACCACACCTCCCGAAGCGGGGAGCCGCGCTACATGCTCGGACGGCAGCCGATCGTCCTCGAGGACGGCAGCCCGATCGTCGACGCGAAGGGCCGCCGCTCGTATGCGACCTCGGCCGGTGCCAGCCCGTCCACCGGCAAGCACGTGCTGCTGGCCTACCTGCCACCCGAGCTGGCGGTCGAGGGTCGACGCCTGTTCGTGCGCTACTTCGATGAGCCGTACCCGGTGACGGTCGCCGTGGTCGGTTCGCGACCACTGTTCGACCCTGAGAACCTGCGCGTGCGGGCCTGACCGTGAAGGTCCTCGTCTGCATCAAGCGGGTCCCCGCCGTCGCCGGACGGATCACCCTGACCGACGACGAACGGGCCATCGATGCGCGCTATCTCGGGTTCACGATCGGACCCCACGAGGAGTGTGCCGTCGAGGAGGCCGTCCGCCTCAGTCGAGGCGCACGAGGGCGAATCCGTCGCGCTGACGCTCGGGCCGCCCGGAGGCCCTCGAGCAGCTTCGCGACGCGATGGCGATGGGCGTGTCGCGCGCGATCCACCTCGTCACCGACGGCGGAGACTGGGATCCTGAAGCCACGGCCGCGGCGATCGTCGATGCGATCCGCGAGGACGAGGCCGCGACCGGTCCGTTCGACCTCGTCCTGCTCGGCAACGAAGCCGCCGACTCGGGCGGCTACCAGGTCGCCGTCCGCATCGGGTCTGCCCTCCGGCGACCGGTCCTGACCGGCCTCAAGGGCCTGACCGTCACGGGCGGCACGGTCCGCGGGGAGCGGGCCGTCACGGGCGGTCGCGACGTCTACGAGGTGCCATTGCCGGCGGTGGCGGCGGTCCTCGAGGGTCTCAACCTCCCGCGCTACCCGTCGGTGCCGGGGCGGCTCCGCGCCAAGTCCAAGCCCGTGGCGACGTCCACGCCGGCGAGGCCTCCGGAACGCCTGCGACTCCTCCGGTTGATCGTGCCGCCGAGCGCCGCCAAGCAGGCGACCGTCCTCGGCGACGGCGCCGCGGCCGCCTCGGCGGCGGTCGACCTGTTCGATCGGATCGGGGTGCTCTAGCCATGGGATCGGTCCTCGTCCTCGTGACCTCGGCCGATGGCGCCCTCGACCGCGCCGCGCTGCAGGCGCTGTCGTTCGCCACCGGTCTCGCCGCCGGCGGGCCGGTGCACGCGCTGCTCATCGGGGATCCCGCGCTCGCGCCGGAGCTCGGCGGCTGGGGCGCATCCGAGGTCCACATCGCCGAGGGCCCGGCCGTTGCCGCGTCCGCGCCCGACGCGGTCGCGGCGACGCTCGACGGACTCGCCGCGGACCTCGACGCCGCCGTCGTGGTAGGCCCCGGCACGGACGACGGCAACACGATCATGGCCCGGGCCGCGGCGCGCGCCGGGCTCCCGTTCGCCGCGAACTGCACGGCCGCCGTCCCCGGATCGCCGATCGTGGTGACGCGCCAGCGCTGGGGCGGCACCCTGCTCGAGGAAGCGGCGATCGTCGCCGATCGGGCGATGCTGACCGTGGCGCCGAACACGGTCGCCGCGGCGCAGACCGGCGGGACCGCGACCGTCCGGACGTTCGCTCCGTCGCTCGATGCCGCGGACCTCGTCGTCCAGGTGGTCGAGCGGATCCCGGCGCCGGCGAGCGGCGTCTCGCTGGCCGCGGCGCGGGTGGTCGTCAGCGGCGGACGCGGTGCCGGGTCGGCCGACGGCTTCGCTCCGGTCGTGGAGCTGGCCGACCTCCTGGGCGGTGCGGTGGGCTGTTCGCGTGCCGTCACCATCGCCGGCTGGCGGCCCCACACCGAACAGGTCGGCCAGACCGGGACGAAGATCGCCCCCGACCTGTACATCCTCGCCGGCATCAGCGGCGCGACGCAGCACATGGCGGGTTGCCAGGGAGCGAAGCTCATCCTCGCCATCAACAAGGACGCCGAGGCGCCCGTGATGAGCTCGGCGGACTACGCGATCATCGGCGACATGGGCGAGGTGCTCCCGGCCATCAACACCGAGATCCGCCGCCGCCGGGCTGGCTGAGGCCGAGCCAGGGGACCTCTCGACGCGAATCACCGAGCGATCTGGCGGGTCGGGATCCCTGTCAGATGCTCGCCCGATGGCCGCGGCGTCTCGCTCGGCCTCGATGCATGGTCGCACCGGATGAAGTCGTCGGGCTAGTCTCGTACCCGCCGCCGAGGCGCCGGCGCGGCTTCGTGGCCGTGCCATCGGTGACCCGGCCCCACCACGAGCGAGAGTCGCCGATGCACTACGTCGGGAAGATCGACTGGTCCTTCGCGGAGACGCCCGCACCGCCGAGCGCCATCTCGTCCGGCTTGGCCCGGATCCGCATCGTCGGGCCGGAGCAGGGCGCGGTCCACACGGACCTTTATGCCGGCGCGCTGGCTCCGGGCGGCTGGCTGGCCCCGCACGTCCACTCCTACGAGGAGGCCCTCTACGTCCTCGATGGCGAGCTCCTCGTCGTGATCGACCGCCGGGTCCACCGCCTGGTCCGCGGGGACTTCTGCCTGTTCCCGATCGGGATGCGGCATGGTCTCGGCAATGACGGTGAGGCCCAGGCCCGCTGGATCTCCCTGAACTCACCGCAGAAGCGCGACCTCGATACCCGCTGGCCGGACACCTTCTACGAGCCCCCTCAGGACCTGGCGGCGATGGCCGCCGCGGCGAGCCGCCCGCGCTTCGGCGATCCCACCCTTCGCTTGGTCGGCCACGACGACGGGACGCCGCCCCAGCTCGAATCCCTGCGCGTGAGCGACGACCCGCGACGGAGGGCCCCGATCGGTATCGACATCGCCCAGCGCGTGTCCAGCGGGATCTCCGCGAAGATGCTCGTGGACCGGACCTTCGGGGCCGATCTCGCGACGATGTCCACCGTCGACGACGAAGTGGGTGGTGCGGCGCAGGCGCACGACCACCCGTTCGAGGAGGCCCACGTCTTCCTCGCCGGCGAGGTCGAATGCGAGCTCGACGGTGAGCACTACACCCTGCGCCCCGGCGACATCGTCTTCGTCGGGGTCGGCTCGGTCCACGAGTTCAGGAACGAAGGCTCCGAGCGCGTCCGATGGATCGAGACCCAGGCGCCGCAACCACCCACCCGGCATGCCGACCGCTGGGCGCCCGATTGGGAGCGGTTTGACCGACAGCGCGCGAAGGATCGGAGGCCACCTCGTGGCTGACGACGCCTCGGTCGTCGTCCTTGGCGCCACGAGAGCCATCAGGGCCGTCGGTGGGCGGACGACGGGGCTGACGTTCGGCTAGGTCTCGTCGCCGGCCAGGCGTCCTTCCTCCGCCGCCGCGAGCAGCGCGAGCTCGACCGCCTCCTCCGTGGTCATCGCCGCTCCTTCGGCGAGCAGCGGCTCGGCAGCTGCTCCCAGCGTCTCGCGGGCCACGACCACGGGATCCGGCATGTGCAGGACCTCGACGAGGGCGTTGGTGACGTGCGACCGGTCGGCGATGGCGGCGGCCGCCCCGGCCAGGCGGGCTCCGCGCTCGTGATCGCCGGCGCGCAGGTCGATGAGGCTGAGCGAACCCATCGCGCCCACGGTCGGCCCCGCCAGCCGGTTCGGGCCCACGATCGTGAGACCTTCGCGAGCGAGTTCGCGCGCCTGGCTCGGATCGCCCGTCTGGAGCTCGATCGTCGAGAGGAGGGTCAGGCTGTCCGCGATCCGGTAGGACTGGTCCGAGGCGCGGAAGTCACGGAGATTCTCCCGCTCACGATCGCGAGCCGAGATCAGGTCACCGGTCAGGATGCCGACGAGGACCAGGCCCTGGCGGGCACGGACGGCACCGTCGGCGTCGCCCAGCTGCTCGTACAGGCGAAGGGCCTCCTCCTCGTGCGACCGGAGGCCGTCGGCGTTCCGGTCCATCATCTCGACGAACCCGATGTCGTAGTGCGCCTCGGCCAGCATCGCCGGGTCACCGAGCCGCGTCGCGATCTCGAGCCGCTCTCGATACGCGACGCGCGCACCAGCGGCGTCCTGCGACCAGTACGCCAGCCCACCGGCCGCCGCGAGCCCGAGCATGCGCTCGACGCTCGGTCCGCCGGCGCCTGGGTGCTCGAGGAGCTCGTTGGCCCATTCGCGGCCTTCGCGCAGCCTCGAGTTCTGTTGGAACGACCGCCAGATCGCGTAGACGATGCGCAGGCCGATGGCAGGCTCTCCCACGTCGAGCGACCAGCGCATCGCGGCGCGGAGATCGTGCTGGGCGTCTTCGACGCGGGCGAGCCAGACCAGGCTCTTCGTGCCGAGCAGCTCGGCGGCGACCCGCTCGGCGAACGCGAGGAACGTGAGCGCGTGCCGTCGCTGGATGGCCGCCAGCTCCCCGGCGGCGTCGAGGTCTTCGAGCGCGTACTCGCGCATGAGCGGATGCCACAGGAAGCGGGGCTCGCCGTCGGTTCCTGCCTCGATCTGCAGGAGACTGCGGTCGACGAGCGTCTCGAGCCCGACGAGCGGATCGAGGCCCAGGTCACCCTCGGCGTCCACGACCGGCGGCGTCGTCTCGGCCGACCACGACCCGGCGAAGACGCCCAACCGGCGGAAGAGCCGCCGCTCGGCGTCGCTGAGCAGGTCCACGCTCCAGCCGATCGCCGCGCGGAGCGTCCGCTGTCGCTCGGGGAGATCCAGCGCACCGCCCGCGAGCAGGTCCAGCGAGCGGCCCAGCCGCTCGAGTATCGCGTCCGGTCCGAACAGGCGCATCCGGGCGGCGGCCAGCTCCACGGCGAGCGGCAGCCCGCCCAGCCGGTCGACGATCGCTTCGATCGTGGGCATGACCGGCGCCGGGTCGAACCCCGGCCGGACGAGCCGCGCCCGCTCCACGAACAACCCGACGGCGGCATCGCGGTCCAGCGGCGGCACCGGGTACTCCTGTTCGCCGGTCACGCGCAGCGCCACCCGACTCGTGGCGAGCACGCGGCAATGCGGCGCGGCGCCGAGCAGGTCGGCGACCACGACGGCCCCGCCCGGGAGCAGCTGCTCGAGGTTGTCGAGCAGGAGCAGCAACTGGCGGTCGCGGAGGTAGTCCTTCAGGCGTTCCTGGACCGGCTCCTCGGGCGTCTCGCGGACGCCGAGCGTCGCCCCGATCGCCGACGGCACAAGACCCGCGTCACTGACCGGTGCCAGGTCGACCATCCAGGTCCCGTCCGGGAACCGCGGCCGGGCCGCCGTCGCCGCACCGACGGCGAGCCGCGTCTTGCCGGTCCCGCCGGGGCCGGTCAGCGTGACGAGGCGCGACCGGCCGAGGGCGGCGAGGGCGAACTCGATGTCGGCCTCCCGGCCGACGAACGAGGTGAGCGACTCCGGCAGGTTCGTCGGTAGATCGACCGTCCGGAGCGGCCGGTCGTCGTCGGCGATGCCCGCCACCACGAGCCGGTACAGCCGGCGCGGCTCGTCGAAGTCCTTGAGCCGCCGGTAGCCCTCGTCGACGATCGCGGCGCCGGGCGGCAGGCGGTCGCCGAGCCGCTCCGCGACCGCGGCGGACACCAGGATCTGGCGGCCGTTCGCGGCCGCGCTGACCCGCGCCGCGTAGTGCACATCGAGGCCGACATAGCTGCCGTCCTCGGTCAGACGCCCGTCCCCGCTGTGGAGACCGATGCGGACGGTCGGACGCGGGTCACTCGCGGCGAGGCCCGCGACGCCCAGCTGGATCGCGATGGCCGCCGTGGCCGCCCCGCCTGCCCCGGCGGCGCCCGGGAAGACCGCGAACGCCCCGTCACCCTCATGGGCGACGACGATCCCGCCGCCGGCGGCGACGGCCTCGTCCACGACCAGGTCGTGCGCTCGCAGGAGCGCGGCCCAGGCATCGGTCCCCATCGACCGGGCGAGCCGGGTCGACCCCTCGATGTCGCTGAACAGGAAGCAGACCTCGCCTGTCGGCAGGCCCATCGATGGCGATCCTCGCGTTGGCACCCCACGGCGACCGCCGCGGCAGGCTAGATGGTATGCCGGAGGCTGGCGGCGATCCTGGCTGCGGCCCGGACGACCCGTTCGGCGATCGGTTCGCTCGCCCCGTCGGCCGGGAACCGGTAGGACGGTCCGTGGAGGTGGACCGCGGCCACCACCTCGCCCGTCGCGTCGCCGATGGGCGCGGCCACCGAGTTGATGCCCTCGTCGAACTCCTCGAGCACCCAGGCGTAGCCGTCGCGACGCACCTCGCGGAGGCGTTCCCGGAGCGCATCGGGATCGGTGATCGTCCGGGGCGTGAACCGCTCGAGGGGATGCTCCAGGTAGCGCTCGAGCGCGGCCGGGGGTCGGAACGCCAGCAGGACCTGCCCCGACGAGACGGCGTGGAGTGGCACCCGGGACCCGGTCCAGTCACGGACCGACACCGGGTTCGGGGTGTCCACCTGGTCGATGTAGTGGACGTGCTCGCCGTCGGGGACGGAGAGACCGGAGGCCTCGCCGGCCGCGGCGGCCAGCTCGATGAGGACGGGGTGGGCGACCGCGGCCAGCGAGCGGGCCGGGGTGAGGCCCGCCGCGAGCGTCGCCAGCCGCGGGCCGAGGCGATACGAGGTGTCACCCGGCACCTGCTCGACGGCGCCCTCCCGCGCCAGCGTCGCGAGGAGTCGGGCGGCCGTGGACTTGGGCAGGCCCGCCCGATCGGCCACGTCGGTCACCCCGAGCGGCCCGGTGGCGAGCGCGCCGAGGACGTCGAAGGCGCGTCTGATGGATTGGACGCTGGACAATCGGGCGCTCCGAGGCTAGATTCCGGTCACGGCGGTTCCACTATACGGCACGGTTCCACATCGTGGAACCCCTTGGCGGGGAGCATCCACCAGATGACGGACGAGTACGCGGACATCGATCTCGCGGCACTATCCGACGACGAGCTCGTCGAACAGATGCACAACGATCTCTACGACGGCATGAAGGACGAGATCGTCGAAGGGACGAACATCCTCCTCTCCCGCGGCTTCTCGGCCTCGCGCGTCCTCGACGACGCCCTCGTTGCCGGGATGAAGATCGTCGGCATCGACTTCCGTGACGGGATCCTGTTCGTCCCGGAGGTCCTGCTCGCGGCCAACGCGATGAAGGCCGGCATGTCGGTGCTCCGGCCGCTGCTCGCCGAGACCGGTGCCGAGCCCGTCGGCAAGGTCGTCATCGGGACCGTGAAGGGCGACATCCACGACATCGGCAAGAACCTCGTCGGGATGATGCTCGAGGGCGCCGGCTTCGAGGTCTTCGACCTCGGCATCAACACCGATGCCGACAAGTTCATGGCCGCGCTGGAGCAGCACCACCCCGACATCCTCGGGATGTCGGCCCTGCTCACCACGACCATGCCGTACATGAAGGTCGTGATCCAGACCCTCAAGGACCGCGGCATCCGCGACGACTACATCGTGCTCGTCGGGGGAGCCCCGCTCAACGAGGAATTCGGCATGGCCGTCGGCGCTGACGCCTACTGCCGCGATGCGGGCGTGGCCGCCGAGACGGCCCGTCGCCTCATCGACGAGCGCCGTGCCCGCGTCGCCTGAGACGACCCGCGTCGTCGTCATCGGCTGCGGCGCGCTCGCGCGTGAGCTGCTCGCGCTGACGCGCGACCTGCCCGGTGTCGTCGTCCAGGGCGTGGACGCCCGGCTCCACATGCGGCCGGAGCGCATCGCCGACGCCGTCGCGGAGCGGATCGTCCAGGCCCGTGCGCGCTACGGCGACGACGTTCGGATCTTCGTCGCGTACGCCGATTGCGGCACGGCCGGCACGCTCGACGCCCTGCTCGAACGCGAGGGAATCGAGCGCATCGCAGGGGCCCACTGCTACGAGTTCTATGCGGGTTCCCAGGCGTTCGCCGCGCTCCAGGACGAGGAAGTCGGCACGTTCTACCTGACCGATTTCCTGGCCCGCCAGTTCGACACGATCATCTACGCCGGGCTCGGGCTCGACCGCCACCCGGAGCTCCTGCCCGACTACTTCGGGGCCTACCGACGGCTCGTCTACCTCGCCCAGACCGACGACCCGGCGCTGACCGCCAGGGCGCGCGCGGCGGCGGACCGGCTGGGCTTGGCGTTCGAGCGCCGCGCGACGGGCTTCGGCGAGCTGGCGCCGGCCATCGCCGCGGCCGTTCGCCCGGCGACGACGCCGGCAACGCAGGTCCACCACTGATGGGCGTGATGACCGTCATCTGGTGGCGCGACATCCCCGCCCAGGTCCTGGCACGCGATGGTCGGAGGATGAGCAAGCAGGTCCTCCATCCGCGGTTCCAGGTCGCCATCGACAAGGCGGCCGCGCGGGCCGGCAAAAGCGCCTACAACGACTACATCGAGGAGTGGCGTCGCGTGCAGCAACGCTGCGGCGACGACATCGAGACCGAGGTGTCCGCCGAGTCCGAGCGCCTCGAGGCCGAGTACACGAAGCATCGCCTCGCCGAGCTCATCCAGGCGGGCGGGGTCGAGGGCGGGCCCGTCCTGCCGCCGGCCATCGAGACCCCGATCCCGCGGAAGGGGGCCGAGGCGACATGACCGACACCGTCCTGAGCTCCGCGACCCGCGAGGTCGTCATCGGGTTCGAGCGCCCGTTCGTGATCATCGGCGAGCGGATCAACCCGACCGGGCGCAAGCTCCTCGCCGAGGAGATGAAGGCCGGCGACTACAGCCGGGTCGAGCGCGACGTCCTGGCCCAGGTCGCGGCCGGCGCGCACATGCTCGACGTCAACGCCGGCATCCCGCTCGCGGACGAGCCGGCCATCCTCGCCCACACCATCCGGCTCGTGCAGTCGCTGACCGACCTGCCGCTGTCCATCGACTCATCGATCGTCGAGGCGCTCGAGGCCGGGCTCGGCGCGTACGTCGGCAAGCCGCTCGTCAATTCCGTGACCGGCGAGGAGGAACGCCTCGAGCGCGTGCTCCCGCTCGTGAAGAAGTACGGCGCCGCGGTCGTGGCCATCAGCAACGATGACACCGGCATCAGCGAGGACCCCGACGTGCGGTTCGGCGTCGCGAAGCGGATCGTCGAGCGCGCCGCCGACCACGGCATCCCCGCATCGGACATCGTCGTGGACCCCCTGGTCATGCCCATCGGGGCGATGGCCACGGCCGGCCGCCAGGTGTTCGCGCTCGTCGACCGGCTCCGCCGCGAGCTCGGCGTCAACACGACCTGTGGCGCCTCGAACGTGAGCTTCGGCCTGCCCAACCGGGAGGGCATCAACGCGGCGTTCCTGCCGATGGCGATCGCCGCCGGCATGACCTCGGCGATCACGAATCCGATGCAGCCGGACCTCAAGCGAGCGGTCATGGCCGCCGATGTGCTCATGGGCCACGACCCCGACTGCAGCCGCTGGATCGTGGCGAACCGCGAGCCGATACCGGAGGGTGAGACCGGGCGGCGCCGGGTCAACCGGCGGCTCGTGGCTCCCGCCGGCTGAGGTCGGGTCGTGGCGGTCGAACCGCTCGTCATCTTCACGCCCTCCGGGCGGCGCGGCCGGTTCGCCGAGGGCACGACGGTCCTCGACGCCGCTCGCTCGCTCGGCGTCGACATCGATTCGGTGTGCGGCGGCCGGGGGATCTGCGGCCGCTGCCAGGTGACCCAGGGGCTCGGCGAGTTCCCCAAGCACGGGATCACGTCGTCGCCGAGCCACCTTTCGCCGTTCGCGGAGCTCGAGTCCGCGTATCGCGATGAGAAGGGCCTGGCGGCGGATCGGCGGCTGTCGTGCACCGCCACGGTCTGCGGCGACGTCCTCATCGACGTCCCGCCGGAGAGCCAGGTCCATCGCCAGGTCGTGCGCAAGGGTCTCGAGCTGCGCGCCTTCACCGTGGACCCGGTCGTCCGCCTGCACTACGTCGAGGTCGTGCCGCCCGCGCTGGCGTCCCCGACCGGCGATCTGGCGCGCCTGTTCGAGGCGCTCGAGCGCGAGTGGCAGCTGACCGGCCTGGAGGCGGACCTCGAGGTCGTGCGGATGCTCCAGCCCGCGCTCGAGGCCGGCAAGTACCGGGTGACGGTCGCGGTCCACGAGGGGCGACAGGTCATCGCCGTCTGGCCGGGCCTTCACGACAAGGCCTACGGCGTCGCGATCGACGTCGGCTCGACCACCATCGCGGGCCACCTCGCCGACCTGGCCGACGGCTCGGTCCTGGCGAGCAACGGGGTGATGAACCCGCAGATCCGCTTCGGCGAGGACCTGATGAGCCGGGTCTCGTACGCGATGATGCATCCCGAGGGTGCCGGCGAGATGACGGCCGCCGTGCGCAAGGCCCTCGACGGACTCATCGCCTCGCTGGCGATGCGGGCCGGCATCAAGCGGGTCGACATCCTCGAGCTGACGATCGTGGGCAACCCGATCATGCACCACCTGGTCCTCGGCATCGACCCCACGCCCCTCGGTGGCGCGCCGTTCGCCCTGGCCACCGACCGGGCGGTCAAGACCACCACCGCCGAGCTCGGGTTGCGCGCGAACGTGGGCGCGCGCGTCTATCTGCTGCCCTGCATCGCCGGCCACGTCGGCGCCGACACGGCCGGCGTGATCCTCGCGGAGCAACCGCACCAGGCGGAGCGGATGACGCTGGTCGTCGACGTCGGGACGAACGCCGAGATCGTCCTGGGCGACAAGCGCCGGCTCCTGGCCGCGTCGAGCCCGACCGGGCCCGCGTTCGAGGGCGCCCAGATCTCCGGCGGCCAGCGCGCGGCGCCGGGCGCCATCGAGCGCGTCCGCATCGACCGGGACACGCTCGAGCCGCGCTTCCGGGTCATCGGCATCGACCCATGGTCTGACGAGCCGGGCTTCGACGAGGCGGTCGAGTCGACCGGCATCACCGGGATCTGCGGGTCCGGGATCATCGAGGTCGTGGCCGAGCTGTTCCTCGCCGGCGTCATCACCGAGGACGGCGTCGTGGACGGCTCCCTCGCCGCGCGGTCGGCGCGGATCGTCGCCGATGGCCGGACCTCGGGCTACGTCCTGCACGATGGAGCCGCGGGTGGGCCGCGGGTGGTCATCACCCAGAACGACGTGCGAGCCATCCAGCTCGCCAAGGCGGCGTTGTACGCCGGCGTCCGGTTGTTGATGGATCACCTCGGGATCGACGCGGTCGACGAGATCCGTCTCGCCGGCGCGTTCGGCAGCCAGATCGACCCCATCCACGCGATGATCCTGGGGCTCGTCCCCGACTGCGACCTGGCGAACGTCCGCTCGGCGGGCAACGCGGCCGGGACCGGCGCCCTCATCGCGCTCCTGTCCGGTGCGGCCCGTCGCGAGATCGAGGGCGTCGTCCGGCAGGTGGAGAAGATCGAGACGGCGGTCGAGCCACGGTTCCAGGAGCACTTCGTCGAGGCCATGGCCTTCCCGCACAAGACGGCCACGTTCCCGCACCTCGGCGCGGTGGTGACCCTGCCACCCAGGGCCGAACGGCCGACCGGCGCCGACGGCCGACCCGAACGACGTCGACGCCGACCGATCGCCGTCGGCACCCAGGAGGCCGAGTAGATGGACGACGCCCCGCGACGCCGGACGGGCGGTCGTGCCGCCCGCCAGGCCGCCCGACTCCTCGCGCACGCCGAACACGTCCCGTTCCTGACCCGGACGCTGGCGCCGTTCGAGGTCCTGGGTGAGGAGGGCCTGTCGCTGATCGAGGAGAACGCCGACACCGTCCTGCAGGATGTCGGCCTCGAATTCCGCGGCAACGACGACGCCCTGCGGCTCTTCCGGGGCGCCGGCGCCGACGTGACCGGCACGCGGGTGCGCTTCCCGCGCGGGCTCGCGCGCTCGATCATCCAGGCGACGGCGCCGCGCCAGTTCACGCAGTACGCGCGGAACCCCGAGCGGAACGTCGAGATCGGCGGCATGCACACGGTCCTGGCGCCCAACTACGGGTCGCCGTTCGTTCGCGACCTGGATCGCGGCCGGCGCTACGGCACCATCGAAGACTTCCGGAACCTGGTGAAGCTCACCTACATGAGCCCGCACCTCCACCACTCGGGGGGCACGGTCTGCGAGCCGGTCGACGTGCCGGTCAACAAGCGGCACCTCGACATGGTCTATTCGCACATGCGCTACAGCGACAAGCCGTTCATGGGTTCGGTGACGGCGCCGGAGCGCGCCCGCGACACGGTGGAGATGGCCCGCATCCTCTTCGGCGCGCCGTACCTCGAGGACCACACGGTGATCCTGAGCCTCATCAACGCGAACTCCCCGCTGGTCTGGGACGGCGTGATGCTGGGTGCGGCCCAGGCCTACGCCGAGGCGAACCAGGCCACCCTCCTGACGCCGTTCATCCTCGCGGGGGCGATGTCGCCGGTGACCGTGGCGGCCACCGCGACCCAGACCCTCGCCGAGGCCATGGGCGGGATGGCGTTCGTCCAGCTGGTGCGCCCGGGTGCGCCGGTCGTCCTCGGATCGTTCGCCAGCTCGATCTCGATGCAGTCGGGCGCGCCGACGTTCGGCACCCCCGAGCCGTCGCTGGTGCTCTACGTCATGGCCTCGCTGGCGCGCCGGCTCGGGGTGCCGTTCCGCTCCGGCGGCAACCTGTGCGCCTCGAAGATCGCCGACGCCCAAGCCGCCTACGAGTCCTCGGCCACGTTCAACGCGACGATCCTCGGCGGCGTCAACTTCGTCCTGCATGCGGCCGGCTGGCTCGAGGGCGGGCTCACGGTCGGCTACGAGAAGTTCATCCTCGACAACGACCAGTGCGGGATGGCCGCGGTGTTCGTCAACGGCGTCGACCTGTCCGAGAACGGCCTGGCCCTCGATGCGATCCGAACCAACGAGCCGGGCCAGCACTACCTCGGCAGCGCCCACACGCTCGCGAACTTCGAGCGCGCCTTCTATCGCTCCGAGATCGCCGACAACAACTCGTTCGAGCAATGGCTGGAGGACGGCTCGCTCGATGCGGCTCAGCGAGCCAACGTCATCTGGAAGCGGATGCTCGCCGAGTACGAGGAGCCGCCGATGGACGACGCCACGGACGAGGCGCTCCTCGAGTTCATCGTCAAGCGCAAGGCCTCCATGCCGGATTCGGAGGTCTGAGCCGCATGGCCCCCATCGGCCGCTGAGCCGTGCTCTTCCGTCGTCATCGCCGTCTCTCCGCCGGCGAACGCCGCGCGGTGACGGGCGTCCTCGCGTCGCCGACGTTCGAGCTCGTCCCGCTCAAGAACGCGCCCGAGCAGGCCGCGGCCCTGCCGGCCGGCGCCACGGTGTCGGTGACGGCGTCGCCGGCGAAGGGCCTCGAGGCGACCGTCGCGCTGTGCGAGGCCCTCGAAGCCCAGGGCTTCCGGGCCGTGCCCCACCTGTCCGCCCGGATGGTCCGCGACCGCGCCCACCTGCGTGACCTCCTCACCCGGCTCGAAGGCGCCGGCGTCGACCGCGCCTTCGTCGTCGGCGGTGACGCCAAGGAGCCGGGTGACTTCGTCGACGGCCTGTCCCTGCTGCGCGCGATGGCCGAGATCGGCCATCCCCTGCGCGAGATCGGCATCCCGTGCTACCCGCAGGGCCACGCGTTCATCCCGGACGCGACGCTCGCCGGGGCGCTGCGCGAGAAGGCCGCCTTCGCGAGCTACATGACGACCCAGCTCTGCTTCGACCCGGTCGCCATCGGTTCGTGGCTGGCGGCACGCCGGGCCGAAGGGCTGGCCCTGCCGGTCCACATCGGCCTGCCCGGGGTCGCCGAGCCGCACAAGCTGCTCGCGATCACAGCCCGGATCGGCGTCGCCGACACGCATCGCTTCCTGACGAAGAACGTCCGGTTCGTCGCGCGCCTGGTGCGCTCCGGCGGGTTCTACCGGCCGGACGGCCTGCTCGACGGTCTCGCGCCCGTCATCGCCGATCCGGCGATGGGGGTCGTCGACCTCCATCTCTACACGTTCAACAACGTCGAGGCGACCGAGGCGTGGCGGGGGCGTTTCCTCGCCTCGCTGGCGGTGCCGGTCCCCGCCTGATGGGCGTCATGGATGGTCCGATGGATCGCGCTGACCTCCTCTCCCGGTTCGCCGCCGCGCCACATCGCCTTCGCGACGCCATGGCGGCGGCTGCCGGTCGAGCGGTGCCACCGGGCGAGTGGGGCCCGCACGAGACCGTCCGCCATCTCATCGCCGTCGAGCGCGAGGTCTGGTGGGTCCGTCTCGCCGCCCTGCGAACGGAGGACGAGCCGCACTGGTCGTGGACCGAGCCGGGGCTCGAGCCCGGCCTCGAGGGTGCGACCCTCGACGAGCTCGCCGCGCGATTCAGCGAGACGCGGGCCCGCTCGATCGCGATCCTGGACGGCTTCGACGAGACGGACTGGGCGCGGACCGGGGTCCACGCGACGTACGGCCGGCTCGACGTCACCGGGCTGCTGCGGATCGCCGCCGACCACGATGCGGAGCACCTGCGGGGCCTCGCCCCGGACTGACCCGCCAAAGGTCCTGGTACTTCGGTGACGCGTCGCACCGGAACCGCATGAATCTCAGGTGGGGACCGTTGGGAACCGGTCGATTCCGGGTCGGTCCGGTGTAGCCCGAAGGTACTAGACGCCCGATGAGCCCCCTCCCCATGCTGGCCCCGCGTCCAGGGTCGACTTGACCCCGGCGACCGCCACCCACCGCCAGTTCGGGGGACCATTCGATGGATCGGGGAGTTCGAGGAACGCGTTTCCTCCGTCGGTTCGGGGCCCTGTCGGGCACCCTCTTCATCCTGTCGGGCCTGACGGCCGGCCTCGGGGCCAGCGCCGTCGCGGCCTCCAGCGAGTGCGGCAACGTCCCACTCGACGTCGTCATCACCTTCGACAACTCGACGAGCATGGGCACGGCCTCGCCCCTGACCGGCTCGCCCGCCAAGACCCGCATCGCGTGGGCCAAGCAGGCGGCGGATCAACTCGTCGACGCGCTCGACGCCAACGGCGGCGTCGGCGCGGATCATCACGTCGGGGTCGTCCAGTACTCCGGCACCACCGCGACCCAGCTGAAGGCGCTCGGCACCTCGAGCAAGTCGTCCGTCGAGGGGGCCTACGCGGGCCTCGCCGGCAACGGCGGCAACACGCCGCTCGCCGCCGGTCTCGCCAAGTCCGCCGACACGATGAGCGCCGGCGACCGGAGTGGGGCCAAGCAGGTCATCGTGTTCATGTCGGACGGCCGTCCGAATCCGGACAACAGCACCAACCGCCCGAGCGCGGGACAGATCAACGACTTCCAGGACGCCGCGGACGAGGTCTTCTCGATCGCCATCGGCGCCGGTGGGACCGGGGCCAGCAACCCGGACCTCACGCTCATGCAGTCCCTGGCCAAGGGCTCCGGGACGCATTACTACCACGTCACGAGTGCGTCCGACCTGCCGGATGTCTTCGACGCGATCTACGAGTCGATCGCTTGCCGGCCCGGGATCCACGTCGAGAAGACGGCCGATCCCACCTCGCTGCCGGCGGGTGGTGGCGACGTCACCTACACGTACGTCGTCACGAACACCGGCGACGTCGCCTTGAGCTCGATCAAGGTCGACGATGACAAGTGCTCGCCGGTCGACTACGTCTCCGGCGACGAGGACGGCGACAGCAAGCTCGACGTCAAGGAGACCTGGACGTTCGAGTGCAAGCAGACCATCACGAAGGACACCGAGAACACGGTCACCGCGACCGGCAAGTACGGCGACACCACGGTCGATGACACGGACAAGGCGAGGGTCACCGTCGCCGAACCCGAGCCGTCGCAAGAGCCGTCCACGGAACCCTCGCAGGAGCCGTCGATCGAGCCGTCGACAGAGCCCTCCCAAGAGCCCTCGACCGAGCCATCCACGGAGCCCTCCCAGGAGCCCTCGAGGAGCCGTCCACGGAGCCCTCGACCGAGCCCTCGGACTCGCCCGACGGATCGGTCCTCGCCGAGACCAGCAATCCCACGCTGCCTCCGACCGACATGTCGGACGGCACCGGCAACGGTGGGCCGGGCATGGGTCTCCCCATCGCGCTCCTGATCCTCGGGGGCATCGCCTTCACCCTCACCCTCCTCGCACCGAGCCGGGCCCCGGTCCGCGCCCGGTCAGACGAGAAGCGCCGCCGGCGCTAGCTCCTCACCCTCTCCGATCGATCGGGTCGGCCGCCGCGCCACGAGGCAGGCGGCCGACCCGGCCATCGCAGGTCCCTGCTTTTCCCGTGCGGCGCTGTTTCCCCGAGCGGCGCCGTCTGGACCGGGGCGCTCACCGGAGACGGTGAACGCCCCGGTCCGCTTGCGTGCGCATCCCCGCGCGTTGACGCCCGCGAGGGTGGCCGCGTAGACTAATCCCGACGAAATCACTCGGATATCGGCCGGCCGACCCAGGCCCGCCGGATCTCGCGTTCGAGGCCACGACCCTGACTCTGCCCGTCGCCACGCGACCCAGCTATCACGGATCCGGCGCCGTCGCCTTCTCGACCAAGGGCGAGTACGGCGTCCGGCTCATGGTCCAGCTCGCGCGCCACTACGGGAGCGGGCCGGCGTCGCTCGCCGGCGTCGCAGCGGAGGAGGACCTTCCCCGGGCCTACCTCGAGCAGCTCGTCGTGAGCCTCCGCGAGTCGGGTCTCGTGGTCTCGACCCGCGGCGCGCACGGCGGCTACGAGCTTGCCCGCCCGCCGGCCGACATCACGATGGGCGACGTCCTCCGGGCGCTCGAGGGCCCGATCGCCCCGATGATCTGCGCCAGTGATGACCCCGAGCACGCGACCGGCTGCGACCGGAGCGCTCGGTGCACGGTCAACCTCCTGTGGGTCCGCGTGCGCGACGCGATCGCCGGGACCCTCGACTCGATGACCCTCGCGGACCTCGTTCCGCCGCGCCCCGTGGTGGCCGAGGCCACCGACCCCACCGACCCCGTCCTGCAGGGAGCCTGACCACGCCGTGACCGAGACCACCGACCAACACCTCGTGATCCGCGGCCTGCGCGTCGCGCCCATCGCCGACCGCGAGCACGACATCCTGCAGGGCATCGACCTGACGGTCGGCCGTGGCGAGGTCCACGCGATCATGGGCCCCAACGGCTCGGGCAAGACCACGCTCGCCTACGCGCTGGCCGGCCATCCGGCCTACGTCGTGACCGGTGGCGAGGTCCACTGGAAGGGTCGCGACATCCTGGCCCTCTCCCCGGACAAGCGGGCCCGTCTCGGCCTGTTCCTCGCCTTCCAGTACCCGACCGCGATCCCCGGCCTGAGCGTCGCGTCGTTCATCCGGTCCGCGCTCAACGCCCGCCTCCAGGGCATCGACAAGGACCCGGACGTCGACCCGACCGACCCGATGCGTGGCGGCGTCTCGATGCGCGACTTCCGGGCGAAGATGCGCGAGAAGATGGCCCTGCTGCGCATGGACGAGGGCTTCGCCAGCCGCTACGTCAACGACGGCTTCTCGGGCGGCGAGAAGAAGCGCCTCGAGATGCTCCAGATGGCGGTCCTCGAGCCGGAGATCGCGATCCTCGACGAGACGGACTCGGGCCTCGACATCGACGCCCTGCGGATCGTGGCCGAGGGCGTCAACGCGATGCTGAGCCCGGACCTCGGGGTGCTGCTCATCACGCATTACCAGCGCCTGCTCAACTACATCCAGCCCGACGTCGTGCACGTCCTCGCCGAGGGCCGCATCGTCACGTCCGGCGGCAAGGACCTGGCCCTGCGCCTCGAGGACGAGGGCTACGGGCCGATCCTGCGCGAGGCCGGCCTCGCGCCCGACCTGCCCGACGAGGCCCTGCTCGTGCCCAAGGGCCCGGACCTCGAGCCGGTGGAGGTCGGCGGCTGACCGCCGCCAGGCCATGACGCTCACCTCGGAGCCGAACGCCGCGAGCGCCCGACTCGATCCCGTCGCGCTTCGCGCGGACTTCCCCATCCTCGAGCAGGTGATCAACGGGCATCCGCTGGTCTACCTCGACTCGGCTTCGTCGAGCCAGAAGCCGCGCGTCGTCATCGATGCTGTCGACACGTTCTACCGTGAGTACAACGCGAACGTCCACCGCGGCATCTACACGATCGGGGAGAAGGCCACGGCCGCGTACGAAGCGGCCCGCGCGGCCACGGCCCGGTTCATCAACGCTCCCGATCCCCGCGGGATCGTGTTCACCCGCAACGCGACCGAGGCGATCAACCTCGTCGCCTATTCGTGGGGCCGGCGGAACATCGGCCGCGGCGACCAGATCGTCCTGACCGAGATGGAGCACCACGCGAACCTCGTCCCGTGGCAGCTCCTGGTCCAGGAGGTCGACGGCGATCTCGAGTTCATCCCGATCACCGACGACGGGATCCTCCGCCTCGATGTCTACGAGGTCCTTCTGCGGCTCAAGCCGAAGCTCGTCGCCTTCACCCATGTGAGCAACACGCTCGGGACCATCAACCCGGTCCGCGAGATGGTCGAGATGGCCCACGCGGCCGGAGCGCTCGTGCTCATCGACGGGGCGCAAGCGGTGCCCCATATCCCGGTCGACGTCCAGGAGCTCGGCTGCGACTTCTACGCGTTCAGCGGCCACAAGATGCTCGCCCCGATGGGCTCGGGGGCGTTGTGGGCGCGACGCGAACTGCTCGAGGCGATGCCCCCGTTCCTCGCCGGCGGCGAGATGATCCGCGAGGTCCATCTGCGGCGCTCGGACTTCAATGAGGTGCCCTGGAAGTTCGAGGCAGGCACCCCGGCCGTGGCCGACGCCATCGGCCTGGGCGTCGCCGCCGACTACCTCCGCGCGATCGGGATGGACGCCGTCCGCGAGCACGAGCGCGAGCTCCTGACCTATGCCCTCGTGACGCTCCAGCGCGAGGTCCCCGAGATCAGCCTCTACGGCCCGATGGATGCCGGGATCCGCAGCGGCGTCATCCCGTTCAACCTGCCGGACATCCACCCCCACGACGTGGCGCAGGTCCTCGACCGTTTCGGGATCGCCGTCCGGGCCGGCCATCACTGCACGATGCCGCTGCACGAACGGCTTGACCTGCCGGCCACGGCCCGAGCGTCCTTCAGCGTCTACTCGACCCAGGCCGATGTGGACGCCCTGACGTCCGGCCTGCGCGAGGTCCTGCGCGTCTTCAACGGCTGACCACGCGTCACTGCCGGAACGACCGGCGCGACGAGGGCCGCCCGCCGCGCCAGGGAGCCCATCCGTCCCACTTGATTGAGCGTCGACGCCCGCGTATAAGGGGGCATCGCCTCGGAGTGGGTGGATGCACTGTTCCCGAACGGGCGCTCGGCTCGCAGCCCTGACATCGATCGCGGTCCTCCTGATGTCCGCGTGCGGCGGTGCGACGACGCCCGCTGTGGGGACCCCCGGCGCCGGCTCGGCGACGGCCGCGGCGTCACCGGCCGCCGCATCCGGGGCGGCCCCCGCGGCGACCGGTCCCGGCGGCGTTCCGCTGGTCGAGTTCGCCGACACCGACGACCCGGCCGCCGCGGCGCACAAGGAGCTCGAGCTGGTGCACGAGTTGCGCGACGAGGCGGGCATGCCCGCCCGTCTCGGAGCGAACGGGGCGGCGGCCTTCACCGCCCTCGACGGCGTCGAGGCCGCGTACGGCCGCACGATCCTGGACGACGTCGCGGCCTCGATCGCGTCGGGCGCGATCCCGCACCGCGTTGCCGGCGATCCCCCGGTCGGCCAGCTCGCGTCGCTCGAGGGCGAGCCCGGCCCTGCGCGCGGGTCCCTTGCCGCCATCGACGTCAGCCTCTTCGCCGACACCGGCTTCACGGCCAACGCGATCATGAGCCTGTACACGAGTCTGATCGAGCGAGCGGCCGAGAGCAACAACGGCACGCTGCCGAAGCAGGAGCACCACACCGAGAAGGGTGACGGCCTCCGGCAGGAGGTCGACCTCAACACGACGATGCGGATCATGACGGGCGGAGGCCGCGTCACCGCCGACATCACGATGTCCGCGACGGACAACATCTTCGATCTGACGACCGGATCGTTCGTCGCCCTCTACACGAGTACCTCGACCGGCCACTTCGACGTCAACGCCTGCCCGGACCGCGACGGCATCGCCGCGGGGACGTACACGTTCGAGACGAAGCACGAGCTGAACGACGTGAGCGGCGCGGCCAACTCGCAGTCCGGGGCGGGCCGGTCGGTGGAATCGCCATTCAAGCTTGTCAACGGCGACGATGCCCATCTCCTGCGCATCGAGGCGACGATGAACCTCGGCGCGGATGCCCGTGGTCCCGGGACCGCGGGTGGCCCGGGTCCCTCCGGCGCGTTCGACTGGGGAGCGTCGCAGCAGCTCCAGCTCGTCATGCCGCCCCGCGGCGGGACCTTCGGGACGGGCCCGGCGGCGACGATCACCGGGTCTGGTGGCGAACAGGCCAGCGGTTCGCTCTTCATCTCCGCGGCTATGGCCCAGATGTTCCTCGGCGAGGTCGGCAAGGAGGCCGAGAAGTTCTGGCGGTCGGGCAAGTGCATCGAGCTCAAGCCGAGCGACGACACGCGCAAGGTCCAGCCGAACGAGAAGATCGACCTCACGGTCGAGGCGAAGCACAAGTTCACCGGTGACGACGTGAAGGCCCCCATCGTCGCCAAGTTCACCGGGACGAAGTCACTCGACCCCCACGACCAGCCCGTCGACCCGCCGGCGAAGTTCACCTTCAGGGCCGGCCCGAACAAGGACGACAAGGGCACGATCGACCTCACGCAGACGTCCAAGCGCGGGATCGGCTTGCGCCAGATCGTGTTCACGGTCGGGGTCGAGCCGCTGCAGGCGAAGATCGACGCGACCCTGCACCAGGACGCGGCCGGCAACGTGTACGACACGGCGATCCACCTCAAGCCGCTCGATCTCACACCCGCCGAGGACGGCAGTTCCAAGGGCCGTGGCACGGTGACGTGGACGACCACGTACACGCCGCCGACCCCTGACTGCAAGCCGAAGACCTATACGGGCACATTCGAGACCGAGGTCACCGCGAAGCCGGATCCCGATGACCCGACCAAGGTCACGGTCACCGCGACCTTCATCCCGGGCGTCCTCAAGAGTGAGGTGCTCGTCTGCAAGGGCCGCAGCTTCCCGTTCACGGGCGGGACCTCGCTCGGGATCTGGACCGCCCTCATACGACCAAATACGGTCACGCTCGACCAGCCGACCGACATCCCGGCGACGACCTCGTTCGGGACGGCCAAGATGACCGTCACCATCAAGAAGAAGCCGCCCTCCTGACGACTACGGGATTCCCCGGGATGCGTGGCGCAGGTCGACCCGGCTAGGCTGGGCGCGAGGGAGGCCCGCCACGCCCGATCAGGTCACGCTCAGCAGCCGTCCACCGCGCATCGCCGTCGCACTCGTCGACGATCACCCCACGGTCGTGGGTGCCGTGGCGGCGGCCATCGCCGCGAGCGACGATCTCGCGGTCGTCGCCACGGCGTCGACGCTCGACTCGGCGCTCGCCCTTCTTGACCCGGGGTCGCCACGGATCGACGTCCTCGTCTCGGACATCCAGCTCGCCGGGGCCGCGGAGGGGCTTCGACTCCTCTCGGCCTCGCAGGAACGGCCGTCGGACGGCGGGCGACCGCCGGCCGTCCTCATCCTGTCCGGCTTCGAGATGCCATCATTGGTCCGGGCCGCCTTCGAACGAGGCGCTGCCGGGTACCTGGTCAAGACCGCCGGCACAGACGAGATCCTGGCCGCGATCCGGACCGTCGCCGCGGGCGGCACCGCGTTCAGCGCCGCTCACGTCCGATCGGTGCGGACGGCGCCGCGTCGACCGTCCGACCGCGAGATCCAGGTCATCGGCCTCGTCAGTGCGGGGGCGTCGAACAGCGAAATCGCCGCCCTGCTCGGGCTCTCGGAGAAGACGGTCGAGAGCCATCTGCGGCGCCTGTTCGACCGATACGGGGTGCTGTCGCGCACGGAACTCGTGGTCCTCGCGATGCGCGAGGGCTGGGTATCGGACGCGCCAGCGTGACGAGCGCGACCCGCTCCGCCTCACCGGCCGCGTTCCTGGATCGCGCGCTCGCCGGGCCTGGGGCGATCCGGGTCGCGGTGCTCGCCGGGGTCGGCCTCCTCGTCATCGACACCGCGGTGCACCTCGCCGGGATCCCCGGGACCGAACCGCCGACGCCCGATCGCCTCCTGCCGATCCTCATCGCCGCAGCCAGCGCATGTCTCGCGGCGCTGACGATCCGACGCGGACCTTCCGTGGCGTGGCTGGCGGCCATCGCGACGCTGACCATCGCCACGCTCGATATCGCCGCCTTCGGGCGTATCGAGCGCAGCCTGCTGGGTGAGGCGGGTTGGCGTTGGCTGGTCGTCCTCGTCTGTTTCGGCGGGATCGCGGCCTCGACGGCGGCCATGGCCTATGCGGCCGCCCCGGGACGGCGGCTCCATCCGTGGCTGACGCCGATCGCGGCGGGCATCACGGTCGTACTCGTCTTGCTCGGCGTCTGGATCGTGGCGACGGTCGAACCGGTCAGCCCGCTGCCACCGGGATCGTCGCTCGGCGAGCTCGCGGTGATGACTCGGGTCACCATCCGGATCGTGGCGCTGGCGGTGCTCGTCGGCCTCATGGGCGACCTTCGACCGGCCGTCGAGCGCACGCGGGCACGGCTCGCCATCGAAGGTCCGTCCGTCGGGATCGAGCGGATCGGGATCGGTCTTCGGATCCTGGTCGACGAGCTGGCGCCGGGACGCGCGCGGGCGCATCGCGCGGCTGCGGCCGAGCGGACGCGACTTGCCGCCGACCTGCACGCGGAGATCGTCCCGGCGGTCCGCATCGCCCTGGCGGAGTCGGAGCGGGGCGGGTCGCCGGAGCGCTTGGCGGCGTCGCTTCGGGCGCTGCTGGCCGAGATCGACGACCTCGTGGACGAGCGGCACTCCGTCGTGCTCGAGGAGCTTGGCCTGGTCGCGGCCATCGAACGGCTCGCGGAGCGGGTCGAGGACCGCTCCGAGGTTCGCGTCACGATCGACGTGGACGGTGCGAGCGCGGGTCTTGGATCGGGGCGGCCGCCACGGGACGTGGAGCGAGCCGCGTTCCGGGTGACCGGCCTGGCCCTCGAGAACGTGGTGCGGCACGCGCCGAACGCGGCGGCCCACATGACCGTCGTCGCCACACCGCGCGATATCGAGCTTGCCATCGCGGATGACGGGCCCGGCCTCTCCCCATCGTTCACCGATACTGCCGCGAGCTCGGGGCGACGCGGATTGATCGACATGCGGACCGCGGCAGAAGCCGTCGGGGCCACCCTCACCGTCGGGCCGGCGAGCGAGCTCGGGGGGACCCTTGTGCGCTTCGCCTGGACCCGTCGTTGAGGCGGGGCACGCCATCGGTCCTACGGGTCATCCCCCAACGCCGGATGCGGCCCATCGCCGCTGTCGCGCGGATCGCAGCCGCCGGAAGCTGACGCGCGCTCGTCCTCGATGGGTGAGCACCGGCCCCGGTCCCGGGGCCGCCATCCAAGGGGGTTCCGTCCATGGTCTCGATCCGCAACGCCTGGGAGCACCTGTTCCGCGCCGATCGGGGGCAGGGCCTCGCCGAGTACGCCCTGATCCTGGCGCTCATCGCCATCGTCGCCATCGTCTCGCTGATCTTCCTGGGTGGGCAGATCAGCACCATCCTCAGCAGCGTCAGCTCACAGATGTAGGGTCCGTGCCCTGGGGTCCCGGGTCGGCGGCGGCTGGATACGCCGCCGGTCCGGGACCGGATCCTCCTCGGCCTCGCCGACCCCGCGCCGCTAGGGACTTCGGTCCAGCCGGCGCATCTGCGCCGAGACACCCCGCTCGTCGAGCGCCTCGAGGCCGTCGATCACGCCCGCGATGTCCTCGTCCGAGCGGTTCTGGCCGAGCTTCCACTTGCCGATCGCTCGATCGAGCACGAGCTCGACCCCCACGATCGCCCGAAGCTGGCCCTCGATGTAGGGGCGCGGGGCATCGTCCACCGACCACGGCTGGTCGCGGGTGGCCTCATGGGACTCGCTCAGGCGGCGGACGTTCGCCTCGAGCCACGCCGGATCATCGTGGATGATCAGGCGACCGTACGCATGGACCGTGATGTAGTTCCACGTCGGCACGACCCGACCGTGCTCTCGCTTGGTCGCATACCAGGCCGGCGAGATGTAGGCGTCGGGACCGCGGACGATGACCATGGCCTCGCCGATGGCCGGCGTCTTCCACTGGGCGTTGTTCCGTGCGACATGGCCGAGCAGTGCGCCCCAGGTCCCAAGTCCGGGTCGGCTGCCCGGCTCGTCCCAGACGAACGGGAGCATCGTGGAAAGGAGGCCGTCAGCCGTGGCCGTGACCAGGTCGGCGGCTCCGGGGTGGCGAAGCGCGGCACGGACATCGTCAGCGCTGGGCGCGAAGTGGGCCGGCACATACATGGCCGCTCATCCTACGCGGAGCCGGTTCCCCTGGCGCTTGCGCTAATCCCGACCCCGCTGGTCGGGATTGGACATCCTGCGCTATAGTCGAGGTCGAAATGGACGACCTCTACCGCGACTACATCCTCGAGCACTACCGGCGGCCCCACAACTTCGGGGTCGTCGAGGACGCGGATGCCTCCTACGAGGGCTCGAACCCGCTCTGTGGCGACCGGATCACGCTCATGATCGGCGTCAAGGACGGCGTGGTGGACCGGGTCGGATTCACCGGGCGCGGCTGCGCCATCAGCCAGGCGAGCGCAAGCCTCCTGACCGATGAGATCAAGGGCAAGCCGCTCAGCGAGGTCTCCGCGTTCGGGGCCGAGGACCTGCTCGACCTGCTCGGCATCGAGATCAGCCCGGCTCGCCTCAAGTGCGCGATGCTCAGCCACGACAGCCTCCAGCACGTCCTCACCGACCTCGGCGCCGCGCCGGCCGAGGCGACCGCGACGGCCGACGCATGATCGGGATCGAGCGCCGCTGCAGGTGTCGCCAGCCGGCCTGACCGCCGGCCCCGCGACCCGTCCACCTTCCGCCATTCCGCCCTGGCGAACACGCCGCCAGCCCGTCGTCCATCGGAGTCCTTCCGTCCCATGCCGAAGTCCTACGCGGATCTCCTTCGCGAGGCCCGCTCCCAGATCCGCGAGGTCAGCCCCCAGGAGGTCGATGCCCTCGCCCCCGGCGAGGCCATCGTCGTCGACGTCCGCGAGGCGTCCGAGTGGGAGCAGGGCCATCTGCCCGGTGCCGCCCACGTCTCCAAGAGCTACATCGAGCAGCAGATCGAGGGGGTCGCCCCCGATCGTGCGGCGCCCGTCGTCCTGTACTGCGCCGGCGGCGTCCGCTCGCTGTTCGCCGCCCAGACGCTGAGCGAGATGGGCTACTCGAACGTGGCCTCGATGTCCGGCGGGTTCCAGGCCTGGAAGGGGGCGGGTCTGCCGTTCGAGACGCCGGTCGTCCTCTCCGCCGAGCAGAAGCAGCGCTACAGCCGGCACCTGCTGATCCCGGAGGTCGGTTCGGCGGGGCAGGCGCGACTGCTCGGCTCGAAGGCGCTCCTCATCGGCGCCGGTGGTCTTGGGTCGCCGGCGGCGCTCTATCTCGCCGCGGCTGGGGTCGGGACGATCGGCATCGTCGACTTCGATGTCGTCGACCTCAGCAACCTCCAGCGCCAGATCATCCACACCACGGACCGGGTGGGGGAGCGCAAGGTCATCTCCGCGAAGGAGACGATCAACGCCTTGAACCCGGATGTGAACGTGGTCGCGCACGAGGAGATGCTCGTCGCCTCGAACGTCGAGCGGATCATCGCCGGCTACGACGTCATCCTCGATGGCACGGACACGTTCGAGACCCGCTACATCCTCAACGACGCCGCGGTCGCGGCCGGCATCCCGGTCGTCCACGCATCGGTCTTCCGCTTCGAGGGGCAGCTGACGACCTTCGTCCCGTTCGAGGGCCCGTGCTATCGCTGCCTGTATCCGACGCCACCGCCGCCGGAGCTCGCCCCAGGCTGCTCGGTCGCCGGCGTCCTCGGGGTCGTCCCCGGGATCCTCGGCCTGCTCCAGGCGAACGAGGCGCTCAAGGTGCTCCTCGGGATCGGCAACACCCTGGCTGGGCGGCTGCTGCTGTTCGACGCGCTCGAGACCGAGTTCACCGAGCTCCGGCTGCGCCGCGATCCGGAGTGCCCCGTCTGCTCCGACAAGGCGGTGGCGGCCCGCAAGGCCGGGCATCCGCTGACCGTCGATAGCGTCGGCAACGACGTCCCGTTCGTCATGACCACGACGGGCCTGGCGGGCACGGTCTCGCCCGAGGCGCGCGCGTGACCACGGTCTTCATCCCGGCCGTGCTCCGTCGCGACCGTCGGGGGCGCCAAGTCGCTCGAGCTCGATGGCGGCTCCATCCGGGCCGTCGTCGACGCCCTCGTCACGCAGCATCCGTCGCTCGGCGGGCAGCTGCTCACCGAGGACGGCGACCTCAACCGGTTCGTCAACGTCTACGTGAACGGCCAGGACGTCCGCTACCTCGAGGGGCTCGATACCCCGGTCGCCGCCACCGACGAAGTCCGGCTGCTGCCGGCCATGGCCGGGGGCTGACCGATGGCCGCGCCGTGGCGGCTCGCCGACGACGCCGAACACGACCACGTCCACGCCCACGAGGCGCTGGTCCCGCACGGCGGCCGGTACGCCGACATCCTCGAGGCGATCGGCCACACGCCGCTCGTCGAGATCCCGCGGATGAGCCCGAACCCGGACGTGACCATCCTCGCCAAGCTCGAGATGGTCAACCCGACGGGCTCGGTCAAGGATCGCGTCGCCAAGTACCTCATCGAGGACCTGGAGTCGCGCGGGCTCCTGCACGAGGACTCGATCATCCTCGAGCCGACGTCGGGGAACACGGGCATCGCGCTCGCGATGATCGGCCGGCGGAAGGGCTATCGGGTGGCCCTCGTCATGCCCGAGAACGTCACGAACGAACGCCGCCAGATGGCCGCGCTCTTCGGGGCCGAGGTCATCGACTCGCCCGGGGCCCAGGGCTCGAACGGGGCCATCACGCTGGCCAAGCATCTCGTCTCGAAGGACGAGCGCTTCGTGATGCCGTACCAGTACGGCAATCCGGCGAATGTGCTCGCCCACTACGAGACCACCGGCCCCGAGATCCTCGCCGACTGCCCGGAGATCGACGTGTTCGTGGCCGGCCTCGGGACGAGCGGCACGCTCATGGGCGTCTCGCGCTACCTGCGCGAGCACAAGCCCGGCGTCCGCGTGGTCGCGGCCGAGCCGCTCCCCGGAGAGAAGGTCCAGGGCCTGCGCTCGCTCGACGAGGGGTTCGTCCCCGAGATCTTCGAGCCCGATCTCATCGACGCGAAGTACCTCGTCTCGAACGCCGAGGCCATCGCCGCGTTGCGCGATCTCGTGTTCCGCGAGGGCATCTTCGCGGGACCGTCGTGCGGCGCGGTCATGGTCGCCGCCGCCCGCGAGGCGCGGCAGATGGAGCGGGGCACGATCGTGGCACTGCTCCCCGACGGGGGCTGGAAGTACCTCTCGGCCGGCACGTTCGCGGCGAGCTTCGAGGAGCTGGAGGACGCCCTCGAGGGCGGCGTCAACTGGTGGTGAGCGACGCGGAGGTCGTGCCCGCAGCGGTCGAACATCCAGGACCCCGGTCCGCTGCCCTCCCCGCGGACATCCGAGCCGCCATCGTCGCCCACGCCCGGGCCGAGATGCCGAACGAGGCATGCGGCGTCATCATCGGCGACGCGCCGGCCGCCGACGGCGGGGTCGCGTTGCGCTTCGAGGCGACCCGGAACGAGGCGGCGTCCCCCTACCGCTACGTGATCCATCCCGACGACCTGTACCGCCTGAACGTCGCGATCGACGATGCGGACGAGGTCTTCTGGGGCATCGTCCATTCGCACACGCACAGCCCGGCCCGGCCTTCGCCGACCGACATCGGCCTCGCGATCTACCGGGATGCCCTCTTCGTGCTGGTCACGCTGGACCCGGACGAGGCGGATCCCGCCACCGGCGAGCCCGGGGTGCGCGCGTGGCGGATCGTGGATGGGGCCGTGTTCGAGGTGGGTCTGACGTGACCCCGCGCGCCGGCGCTGTCCTGGCGCTGGTCCTCGGTGGTTTCGCGGTCGTGGCGGCGACCGTCCTCGGCGGGTCGGCGGCCTTCCTCGACGCCGTGGTCCATCCGCCGGCCATCATCCGGGCGGCCCTCGTCGGCGGGAGCGTGGCGGCCGCGGTGCTCCTCCTGCTCCGGGCCCTCGACCGGCTGGGCGGCGGGGCCACGGACGTGCCCGGCCTCATCCGCGGGGTCCGCCTGGTGTTCCTCGCGATCGCCGCCCTTGTCGGCGGCTGCCGGCTGGGCGCTCGGTCACCCCTTGCCGCTGCTCGTCGCGCTCGTCATCGCCGGGATCGACGTCGTCGAGACCTCGTTCCTGCTGCTCGTCGTCGGCCCGGAACGCCACCGCCGCTGAGCGGCCGGCGCACGACGGGCGGGTCAGCCGCGAGGCGCGGTCAGTCGGTCTTGCAGACCAGCCCGTCCTTCGGGACGGTCAGCGCCAGCAGGTAGGTGTCGACCGCCTTGTCGATGCACTTGCTCTCGCCATAGGCCGTGTGGCCATCGCCCTTGCGGGTGATGAGCACGCGCCGACTCGAGCTGCGACGCGAGCGACTTGGCCCAGGCGTACGGGCGTCGCCGGATCGAGGGTCGAGCCGACCACGACGATCGGCGGCGCCCCAGCGCCGGACGCCTTCGCCGGCGTGCGCTGCGGCGCGACGGGCCAGTACAGGCACGGGAGGTCGTTGTACGCCGCGGCCCGGAAGTGCGGCGCGACCGAGCGGAACGTGTTCGCGAGGGACTTGTACGTCGCGAGGTCGGCGGCCGGGAAGTCGAGGCACGTGTTCGCGAAGTAGGCGTCGCTCTGGTTCGAATAGCCGCCGTCCGGCTTGCGTCCGCGGAACGGATCCGAGATGGCCACGATGAGTCGGCCGTCGCCGCGCCTGGCCCAGGCCAGCGCGACGGCCAGCGACGGCCAGAATTCCCGCCGGTACATCGAGCCGAGGACCGCCGAGAACGTGAGGCCCGGACCCACCCGCCGGCGCCCGGCGAAGCGGCGGATGCGAAGTGGCTTCTTCTCGATCTTGGCCATCAGCGAATCGAAGGCCTGGCGTGAACGGCCGCCCGAGTGGAAGGCGCACTTGGTCGTGCCGGAGCACCAGGCGAAGAAGCGTGACAGCTCCTTCTCGAACGCCTTGGCCTGGCCCGTGCGCAGCTGCAGCTCCGTCAGGCTCGGGTCGAGGGCGCCGTCGAGGACGAGCGCGCGGATCCGGTCCGGGTACTTGTCGGCGTACATCGACCCGATCAGCGTGCCGTACGAGAACCCGACGTAGGTCAGCTTGTCGTCGCCGAGCGAGGCGCGGATCCGGTCGAGATCGTCCACGACGGCGTCCGTCGAGAGGTACGGCAGGAGGTTCTCGTTCCGCTGCGCGCAGGCGTCCGCGTATGTGTGGGCCTCGGTCACGAGCGCGTTGAGCTCGGCGGCGTTGTCCGGGGAGGGATCGAGGTCGGCCTGGGGGTCGAGATTGTCGATGCAGCGGACGGCGCTGCTCGAATTCACGCCGCGCGGATCGAACCCGACGATGTCGAAGCGCTTGCGGAGCGCGGTCGAGAACGTCTTGTAGCCGTCGCGGACGAACTCGACGCCGGAGCCGCCGGGTCCGCCCGGGTTGACGACGAGCGAGCCGATGCGGTTCTTGCGGTCGGTCGCCGGCAGCCGGATCAGCGAGAGGTCGAGCGATCCCTGGGTCAGGTCGTGATAGTCGCGCGGGACCTTGATGATCGCGCACTGGAAGCCCTTGCCGCAGTCGTTCCAGACGGCCTTGGTCGCCGGCGGCAGGCTCGGCGCGCTGCCGTCGCCGGGGACGGGTGCGCCCGAGGCGGCGGCGCTGGCGCCGGCGGACGGGACGGGGACGCTCGTGGCCGGTACTTTGGACGGGGTGGGGGTCGACTGGCAGCCGGCGACGACGAGCACCGCCATCGCGAGGACCGCGAGATGGGAACGGGGCCGGGGGCGTCGGGCGGCGCTGGACGGACGCATGCGGCTCGCACGGTACCCGAAGCGGGCCGAATCGGTCACCGACCCGAAGGTCACCCCCGTGCCCGGGCCTCCAGCCGCTCCACGAGGCTGGACTCGAGTGGGCGTGGCGCCGAGGCCGAGACGGGCGCCGATCCGCGCAGCGAGCGGCGGCTCGAGGTACGTGGCCGTCGAGCGCGGGCCAGGCCGCCTCCGCGAACGATCGTCGCGGGCGGTCCGTCGAGCACGATCCGTCCGGCCGCCATGGCCACGACCCGGTCGAACGTCTCCGCGACGAACCGCATGTCGTGGCTGATGGCGATGACCGTCCGCCCGCCGCGACGCCAGATCCGCGACGACGGCCTGGATCCGGGCGACGCCGCGCGCGTCCTGGCCCGTGGTCGGCTCGTCGAGCACGATCACCGGCGTGTCCATCGCCAGCACCGATGCGAGCGTGAGCAGCTTGCGTCGCGAGTAGCCGAGGTCGTAGGGGTTCGTGTCCTCGCTGCCGCGTCAGCCCGACCGCCTCGAGGGCCGCGGCGCGACGCGGCCGCGACTTCCTGCGGCGACCGGCCGAGCATCCGGGGCCGAACGCGACTTCGGCCTTCACCCGCCCGGCGAAGATCTGGCCGATCCGGGTTCTGGAACACGATGCCCGACGGTCGCGGCGAGCGCCGCGACGCGTGTGTCGGCGATGTCGGTCGCCGTCGTGGAGGACCCGGCCCTCGGTCGGCCGCAGCAGGCCGTCGAGGTGACGGACGAGCGTGGACTTGCCGCTGCCGTTCTGGCCGACGATGGCGACGAGCCCACCGGTCGGGATGACGAGGTCGACGCCGTCGAGCGCGCGTGTGCCGTCGGGATAGACGAACCCGACGCGCTCGAACGTGAGCTCGGTCATGCGCGAACCACGCTCGGATCGAGACCTCGCGCGGCGAGCGCCCGCTCGAGTCGGACGGCGGACGGCGGCTCCACGCCGAGGGCGACGAGCCGCGGGTCTTCGAAGACCTCGTCGGCCGGGCCCGCCAGCGCGATGTGGCCGGCGTCGAGCACGACGACGCGGTCGCACAGCTCCGCGAGCAGGTCCGTCTTGTGTTCGGCGACCAGCAGGGCCGTCCCGGATCGGGCCAGGCCGCGCAGCGCCTCGCCGACCAGCCGCGACCCCTCGGGGTCGAGCTGCGAGGTGGGCTCGTCGAGGATCGAGGTGCGCCGGGCGCATCGCGAGCAGCGAGGCCACGACGACGAGCTGGCTCTGCCCGCCGGACAGGCGCCTCGGTTCGCGCTCGGCCAGATCCTCGATCCCGAGCAGGCCGAGGGCCTCGCGCGCCCGGGCGATCGTTTCGCGCGGCGACAAGCCCGAGGTTCATCGGGCCCATCGCGACCTCCTCGAAGACGGTCCCGGTCACGCCGGAGAGCTGCGTGGTCGAGTTCTGGAACCCGATCGCGACCCGCGTCGAGAACTCGTGCAGCGGCTTGCCGGCCATCGCCTCGCCGTCGATCCGACAGCCCGCCGCCGGTCAGCGCGCCCGCCGATCGAACCCGGCGCCAGGCCGGAGGCGACGAGGCAGAGCGTGGACTTGCCCGACTCGTTGGCGCCCACGACGCCGATCAGCTGACCATCGTCGAGGGTCAGATCGATGTCCTGGAGGACGGACTTGGCGTAGCCGGCGTAGCGATAGCTGACGCCTCGCAGCTCGAGCATCGATGCCTACAACCGGCCGGTCAGCCGGGCGACCGTCGCCGCGACGAGGCCGAGGACGAGGATCCAGCGCAGGACCCGCTGCCACGTCGTATCGCCGATGGCCCACAGCAGGCTGCCGCCGGCCGGGGCGGCTGAACGCCCGTGACTCGAGCGCGAGACTGCGCTCCTCGACATCGGTCAGCGACGAGAGCACGACCGGCCCGACGAGCGGCAGGATGCCCGCGAGGCGCGCCCGGACGCCACCCTCGGTGTCGAGGCCGCGCGCCCGCTGGCTCTCGGAGATGACGCCGGCGCGCTCCACGAGGCTCGGCACCGCCTCGATCGTCGCGACGGCGACGAAGGCGAACCGAGGCGACACCCCCCGTCGCTCCAGGTCGAAGACGAAGGCGCGTCGGCGGCGTGGTCAGGATGAACAGCCCGATCGACAGGGAGATCGCGAACAGGCGGACGACGGTCTGCGCGGCGAAGTCGACGCCCTCGAGCGTCGCGTCGAACGGGCCGATCGACGAACAGCACGGTCGTGCCGGCCCGCGTGAAGACGCTGACGAGCACGACCGAGATCGCGATCGGGATCGTGAGCAGGAGCGACGCGCGGACGAGGCGCGGCAGGACGCCGGCCACGTAGGCCAGGACGAGCATCACGGCCACGATGAGCGAGGGGACCGACGTAGCCGCCCAGGATGAACGCGCCGAGTGAGCCGGCGGTCGCGAGGACCGCCTTCGTGAGCGGATTGAGCCGATGGATCGGACTGGGCGCGGGTGGGACGAGCCGTTCGACGAGGGCCGCGTCGTCCGGGTCGAGGTCGCCGGCCCGGATGACCCGGGCCGACGTGCCCGCTCCTACGCGGCCTCCTCGAGGCCGACCGCCTTCTCACCCTGCGGGAACCGTGCCACGAAGCGGCGCGACAGCGCCTGCAGGATGACGAAGACCATCAGGAACTCGATGGTCTTGTCGATCGGGTCGGAGATCAGGCCCTGCTGGAGGACGGCCTTGGACAGGTCCGCGCCCGCCTGCTGGAAGGCGGCGACGAGGAGGTCCGCGCCCGAACCGGTGACGCCGCCGAAGACCATCGCGGAGATCGGGGCGGAGATCAACGCCGAGACGATGCCGCAGATCAGTCCGGCGATGGCCACGTAGCCGACGCCGATGTCGCGACGGACGATGAGCAGGCCGATGAGCGCAACGATCGCCGCGATGAAGGCGATCCCGATCGCGTACCCGAGGATCACGAAGAACGGCGCCGCTTGGGACGTGTCGCCGAAGAACGTGAAGGTCCCGCCGGTGTAGAACGGCAGGAAGCCGTAGAACCCGATCCCGCCGAGGACGAGCAGCACCACGACGGCCGCGATCGCGACCTGGCCCCACGAGGAGTTCGGGCGGCTGCGGAAGAAGCCGAACTGGGCGACGAGGCCGGCCCAGAACCCGATCCACGCCGCGACCACGGCGAAGGGCGCCGCGAAGTCCGAGTGCAGCGGCGACGGCAGGATGTACGTCCAGACGAGGTTCGCAAGGAGCCCGGTCACGAGCCCGGGGATCGGTCCGGCGAGGACACCGACGAGGATCGTCCCGAGCGAGTCGAGGTAGATCGGGACCTTGAGGACCGCTGCCACGGTCTGACCGAGCACGATGTTGATCGCGATGGCGATCGGGATGAGCACGATCGTCCGGGTATCGAAGCGACCCCAACTCATGCGGTGCGCCCTCCTCCACTCACCCGCCGGCAGACACCGGCCGTCCCTGCCCCGCGCTAGGGTGCCACGGTCGACCGGGCCGCCGCCAGCCCCCCGACGCGTTCGATGAGCCGGTCGAGGAATGTCGCGATGTCGGCCTCGACGGCCACGTCGAGGTTCGGGGTCTTGCCGGTGAGGCGGCGCCGGTCCGCGACGGTCATCCCGGCCGTGATCTCACCCTTCGTCTCCACGTCGACGTACAGCGCCTCGGTCTCGACCAACGAACGGTCCAGCGCGGCGGCCACGGCCAGCGGGTCGTGGATGAACGCGCCGTAGAACCCGTCGTAGCGGGCGTGGAACTCCATGTAGAAGCGCAGCGCATCGGCGACGTACCGGACGACCGGGTTGCTCGCCACGGAACGGGTCGCGAGCATCGGGTCCTCGCCGTGCGACAAGGCGATCGAGTCGTCCGGCGTGCTGCCGGCCCGGCGCGCGAGGCGCACGACGTCGTCGGGGAGGATCCGCGCGCGTTCCGTGACGTCCAGCCCGAGGGCCAGGGGCCGGGCGATGGTCGGGTCGGCCTCCCGCGCGGCGCCCCAGGCCGCGAACACGATCTTCGCCGCGTCCGGGTCGCAGTGGATGTTCCACTCGGTCGTCGGCGTGGTGTTGCCGGAGACGCCGTACGCCCCGCCCATCAGCGTGTAGCCCTTGAGCAACCGGGGCAGGGCTGGTTCGCGCTCGAGCGCGAGCGCGAGGTTCGTCACCGGCCCGAGCGTGACGAGCATGACTTCCCCGGGCCGCGCCCGAGCCGTGTCCACGATGACGTCGACGGCGTGCCGCCCGCTCAAGGGCACGGTGGGCGGCGGCAGGACGGCGTGACCGAGGCCCTGCGGTCCGTGGGTCTCCGGCGTCGTCTGGAGCTCGCGGACGAGCGGGACCTCGCGCCCCAGCGCGACCTCGACGTCGGTCCGGCCGGCAAGCTCGAGGACGGCTCGCGTGTTGATCGCCACCTGGCGGGCATCGATGTTGCCGGAGACGCAGGTCGCGGCGAGGAACTCGGCGTCGTCGGACGCGGCCGCGTAGAGGAGGGCCAGGCTGTCGTCGATGCCGGTGTCGACGTCGAGGATGAGCGCGGTCCGGTCGGTCATGGACCGATGCTAGCGAGCGTCCAGGTCCTTCGTCAGGACCAGGCGCCACGCGCGTCGGCCGTCGGCGGCACCGCTGCCCAGTCGAAGTCGACGGGCCCACGTGGATGGCGTCGCGATGAGGTCGGCCGTGTCGGCCGGTCGCCACGTTGACGCATCCGAGGCCGTGGCGCGCCCAGGCCCCGCGAGCGTCTCGGACCAGGGACGCCGGATCGGCCGGCCAGTCGGCCGCGTCACGCCCCGCAGGTGCCAGCAGCGCCTCGACTCGCCCGCCTGGCGCTACCAGGGCCGCGATGCCGGCGATCACCGCCTCGTCGTGGCCCAGGACACCCCGCAGGAGTGAGCCCCACGGCAGCACGATCGTCACGAGGTCGGCGGCACCGTGCAGCTCGACCGGCGGTGCCTCCGCCGCGGCGACCGCGAACAGGGCGTTCGAGCGGCCGGCCCTTGCCGGAGCCCGCACCGCACGACGGGACGCCTCGGCCATCGCCGCGGCGCTCGCGTCGATGCCGATCACGAGGGACCGCGGCTCGGCGGCGGCGCGTGCCAGGACCGCCCGGCCGTCACCGGTCCCCAGGTCCACGACCACCCGATCCGCTCGGGCGATCGCCTCGGTCAGTTAGCCGACGTCCACCTCGGTGACCCGTCGGCCGATCACGATGCGCATGGCGGCGAGTCTACACTTGCGGCCCGTGACCTCGAATCTCCCACCCGCCGACCGACCGCGGGCCATCCTGCCGCCGGCCACGATCGGGATCCTCGGTGGCGGCCAGCTCGGGCGGATGCTCGGGTTCGCGGCGCGGGCGATGGGCTACCGCCTCGCGATCCTCGATCCCGATCCGGATTGCCCGGCGGCGGCCGTCGCGGATCGCGTCGTCATCGGGACCTACGACGACGTCGGCGCGGCCCTGCGGCTCGCCGACATCAGCGACGTCGTCACCTACGAGCTCGAGCACGTCGCGGCCGAGGTCGTCGAGGCGGTCGATGCCGTCGTGCCGGTCCGGCCGGGTCGCCGGCCGCTCGTCGTCACGCAGGACCGGCTCGCCGAGCGTCGGTTCGTCGAATCGGCCGGGGTCGCCGTCGCCCCCTGGCGCGAGGTCCGGACGACCGAGGAGCTGCGCTCGGCCGCCGCTTCCGACGCGCTCGGCCTTCCGCTCCGGCTCAAGGTCCCGATCGGCGGCTACGACGGCCGCGGCCAGATCCGCCTCACCGACCCAGCCGACCTCGGCGATGCGCTGGCGCGCCTGGGGCGTGCGCCATCCAGCCCGGTCCTCGCCGAGCGAGAGCTCGATTTCGTGGCCGAGCTCTCGATCATCGTGACGCGCGGCCTCGACGGGTCCGAGACCACGTTCCCCATCGCGCGCAACCACCACGAGGGCGGGGTCCTGCGCGAATCCGTCGCGCCCGCCCCGTTCGAGCCGGCCGTCGCCCTCGCGGCCCGCGAGATCGGCCGCCGGCTCGCGACCGAGATGGATCTCGTTGGCACGCTGACCGCGGAGCTGTTCCTGCTCGCCGATGGTTCCCTCGTCGTGAACGAGCTTGCCCCGCGGGTCCACAACAGCGGCCACTGGACGATCGAAGGCGCCGCGACGTCCCAGTTCGAACAGCACGTCCGGGCGATCTGCGGGCTGGCGCTGGGGGCGACCGACGCCCTGGCCCCGGCCGCGATGGTCAATCTCCTCGGCACGGGTCCGCTGCGGCCGGCGTGCCTCGGCGGCGTCGATTCCGCCCTCGTCGACCCGGCGGTCCACCTGCACCTCTACGACAAGCGACGCGTCTTCGAAGGTCGCAAGATGGGGCACCTCACGGCGCTCGGGACGAGCGTCGACACGGCGCTCGCGTCGGCTCGTCGGGCGCGGGCCGCGCTGTCGTGGGGCGACGAGGACGGGAAGGAGGCCGACCGATGATCGACGAGACCCGCGAAGCAGCGCCCATCGTCGGCGTCGTCGGCGGCAGCCGGTCCGACTTCCCCACGCTCGAGGCGGCCTGCGCCGTGCTCATGGACCTCGGCGTCCCCTCGGAGCTGCGGGTCGTCTCGGCGCACCGCACGCCGGACCAGCTCTTCCGCTACGCGGAGACGGCATCGGGGCGCGGGCTCAAGGTCATCATCGCGGGCGCCGGCGGTGCCGCCCACCTCCCGGGCATGCTCGCCGCGAAGACCGCGCTGCCCGTCATCGGCGTCCCGATCCCGACGCAGCACCTCGGCGGACTCGACTCCCTGCTGTCGATCGTCCAGATGCCGCGCGGCGTCCCCGTCGCGACCGTGGCCATCGGCAATGCGATGAATGCCGGCCTCCTCGCGGCGGCGATCCTCGCCCTCGGCGATCCGGCCCTTGCGGAGCGCCTCGCCGCCTGGCGCGCTCGCCAGACCGAGGCCGTCCTCGCCGACCCCTCGAACGCGCCCTAGTCGGTCGCGGCGGTCGCGAGCGGGCCGGTCAGGCCGCGATGCTCGCGCAGGTGGAACCCGAGATCCAGGGCCGTCTTCAGCAGGACGAGGACGACGATCGCGGCGGCCGGCGCCCCGGTGAAGGCGATGGCCAGGGCGCCGAAGATGATCGTGATGTGGAGGATCAGGAGCCGGCCGTACGGCGCGAACATCTGCGTCGCCGGCGAGACGCGCTTGTACTCGCCGTTGCCGATGAAGTTCAGCCGGTACGAGACCGCATGGCTGATGACCAGCACGACGACGGCGACCACGATCGCGAACGGATCAGGGAGCGGGCCTGCATCGACCCCGGGCGTCACGCCCATGAACAACGGCAGGGTCAGCACGAACACGCCGTGGACGAACCAGAAGATCCCGTAGTGCATCACGAAGAACGGGACCAGGCTGGACCGCGTCATGGCCGAGGCCGGTCGGCCGTTGACCCGCCACTGGGCGGCGCCGGTCGTGTCGTCGCCCTCGGCGCGCAGCATCTTGAGCACGTTGAACGCGCCCACGACCCCGTTCTCCAGCCAGTAGACGATGAGGATCGTCCAGACGCTCCAGCCCAGGAACAGCACGCCGATGAGCGGGACGAGATTGGCCAGGATCAGCGCGACGACCGCACCGACCGAGGACGTGACCTGATACCAGGCGAGGAGTCGCTCCACGCCGCGATGCTACGGGAGTCGATCGGGCCGCCGCCGGGGGTCGATGGTCCTGCGGGCCACCGACCCCGACGGGCGACCGCCGAGCCCGGGGTCAGGCGTCGCCGGGTGTCCGCCCCTTCGGTGCGGTGGTCCCGATCGTCACGGTGCGCTCCTCGGCCCCGCGCACGAGCTGGACGTCGTACGGCGGTGTCACCGATCCGAGCGCCGTGTACAGGTCGTCGCCGTCGGCCACCGGCGTGCCGCCCGCCGACACGATGAGGTCGCCGGCCTCGATGCCGGCCGCCTCGGCCGGACTGCCCTCCTCGACGCCACGGACGAGGACGCCGTCGCGCTCGGGAAGACCGACCGACCGGCGAAGCCGCCGGGCGACATGCGACGGCGCGATCGCGACGCCGAGCCGTTCGCGGGTGGGGGTCTCGCCGCGGGCGAGCGCGTCCACGCGCGTCTTGAGCGCGGCATCGGCGGGGAGGGCGAGGTAGAAGCCCTCGCCGATCCGGTTCGTGTTGATCCCGACCAGGCGGCCCGCGCCATCGACGAGGGCGCCACCCGACGAACCCGGAGCGAGCGGTGCCGTGTGCTCGATGCTGCCCTCGATCCGCCGGCCACCCGGTCCACGGAACGCGCGAGCGACCGCCGACACCAGACCGAAGGTCACTCGCGTGCCGCCGCCGTGCGAGGCCGCGGCACCGAAGACGGCGGCGCCGACCCCGAGCGTGCTGCCGTCGCCCCAATCGAGCGGTGACGCACCGGCGGTCGAGACCGAGACGACCGCGAGGTCGCCGTCGCCGTCCACGCCTGTGACCGAGCCGCGTTCGCGGCGGCCGTCCGAGAACGTGACGGTGACCTCGTCGCCGCGCAGGTTGTGGGCATTGGTCAGGACCGTGCCGTCGGCGATGACGACGCCGGAGCCGCGGGTGCCGCGGCCGATCCCGACGATGGCCGGCCCGACGCGTTCGGCGACGGTCGTGACGGCGGACTGGAGTTCCTCGATCGCGGTCATGCTGGTGTGCTCCTGGTGTGGTCGACGGTGCGCTTGGGGTCGTCGCGGACGTCGCGATAGACTTGTGACTTGCAATCTACTACTGACAACGACCCGTGACAACCCCCCGCGCGCTCCCTACGCTGGTGCCCATGTCCCGGGCACCCGATCCCGCCTCGGCGGCCGACGCCGCCACCACGACGGCTTCCGCCACCCCCACGCCGCTGGAGGCGGCGCTCGACCGCGTCGGCGACCGTTGGAGCCTGCTGCTCGTCGACGCCCTCCTGGAGCGACCACGCCGGTTCAACGAGCTCGGCGACGCCCTGCCGGGCATCGCCCCGAACATCCTCACCGACCGGCTCCGTCGTCTCGAGCGGGAGCGGATCGTGCTCGCGACGCCGTACCAGCAGCGGCCGCCGCGGATGTCCTACGCGCTGACCGCGGACGGGCGTGACCTCGCGTCGGTGCTTCGCCTGCTCGCGGACTGGGGCGGCCGGCACGACCCGAACGTCGAGTCGTTGCGCCACGCGACGTGCGGAACGCCACTGGAGGCGCGCTGGTATTGCCCGACGTGTGCCACGGCCGTGGAAGAGGCCGACGTCCCGGGTAGCGACCGCTTCCTCTAGGTCACCCCGCGAGGTCGTCATCGCCGATCCGGACGTGCGCGAGACCCGTTCGCACTCTGCCACGTCGCGCAGAGCGGTGCTACACTCCGGCGATGACCATGGATGACCCGCGCTGGGAACCCGGGATGCCGGTGCTCGACCGTCAGCCGGTCCACGCGCCGACGCTGCCGCCGAGCCTGCAGGGACTCCCGCCGCGCTCGGTCCCCGAGATCGCCCCGACGCCGCTCCAACAGCACTACGTGCTCCTGAGCGTGCCGGTCCTGATCTGCGGCGCGATCGCGATCACGGCGCTCGAGCTCGGCGCCCCCCTCGGCAGCCCGCTGGTCAAGCTGTGTGTGCTGATCGCGCTGCCGCTCCTGCTCGTGACGACCGCCGACGCGATCGTGCGGATCTGGCGCTCGGCCTGGGCGTGGATGCCGGTCGACCGCGGCAAGGGCTGGTTCCGCCTGGCGTGGGTCGTCGTGAGCGTCATCGGCCTGACCGCGCTCCTGGCGGCCGGCCTCCTTGCGCTGACGGCGTAGGCAGGCCATGGAGGGATCCGCCCGCGGTCGTGACGGCCGCTCCAGCGAGATCGACTCCGGCGGTGGCGTTCCGCGTTGGATGGCCACCTCCCTGAACTTCTGCCCGCGCTGCGGGTCGGCCCTCATGTTCGGGGAGGTCGCGGGCGATCAGCGGCACCGGCTGTCATGCCCCGCGTGCGGCCACGTGCTCTACGTGAATCCGCGGCTCGTGGTGACGACGCTGCCGGTGACCGATGCCGGCGAGATCGTGCTCATCAAGCGCGGCATCGAACCGGGGGTCGGCGAATGGGCGCAGCCCGGCGGCTTCCTCGAGGTCGACGAGACCGTCCATGAGGCGGCGATCCGCGAGACGCTCGAGGAGACCGGCCTGCTCGTGGAACCGGGCGACATCGTGGGGTTGTACACGCGCCTCGAGGCGGCCGTCGTGACCATCGTCTTCGAGGCCAGGATCGTCGGCGGGACACCGACCGCGACGCCCGAGGCGACCGAGGTCCGGGCCTATGCCCCCGAGGCCATCCCATGGCACGAGATCGCGTTCCGCACGACGACGTGGGCCCTGCGCGACTGGCTCGACCTGCGTCGCCCGGACGTCGACTGGCCCGAGCCGATCCGCGGCGTCTGAACGCTCGGTCCGGCGATCGACCTCCGGCGGTGGCGGGGTCGCGTCAGCTCAGGTCGATGAAGACGTTCTTCGTCTCGGTGTAGAGGTCGAGGGCGGCCATCCCGAGCTCACGCCCGATGCCGGACATCTTGTAGCCCCCGAACGGCGCCTCGGTGTGGACCGACGAATTCGAGTTGACGCTGATGACGCCCGCCTGGAGGCCGCGCGCGGTGCGCAGGGCCTTCCCGATGTCGCGGCTCCAGATCGAGCCGGACAGGCCGTACGGCGTGGCATTCGCCAGTCGGAGGGCTTCGTCCTCGGTGTCGAACGGGATGATCGACACGACCGGACCGAAGATCTCCTCCCGGGCGATGCGCATGTCGTTGGTGGCGCCGTCGAAGACGGTCGGCAGGAGATACGCCCCGGCCGCAAGCGATGGATCCGTCGGGACCGCACCACCGACCACGAGTGTCGCGCCCTCGCCGAGCCCGATCTCGATGTACTCCTGGACGCGCTCGCGCTGCTTGAAACTCACGAGCGTGCCGACCTCGGTCGCCTCGTCGGCGGGATCGCCGACCTTGATGGCGCTCGGGTGGCGGCCGCGAACGCCTCGACGACCTGGTCGTGGGCCGATCGCTCGACGAGGATCCGGCTGCGGGCGCAGCAGTCCTGCCCGGTGTTGTCGAAGACCGAGTACGGCGATTCGCGTGCGAACCGGTCGAGGTCGGCGTCGGCGAAGACGATGTTGGGGCTCTTGCCGCCGAGCTCGAGCGACACCTTCTTCACGTTGCCCGACGCGAGCCGCATGATCTCCTGGCCGGTGGTGGTCTCCCCGGTGAAGGCGACCTTGCCGATGCCCGGGTGGGCCGCGATCGAGGCGCCGGCGGTCCCGCCCGGCCCGGTCACGATGTTGAGGATCCCGGGCGGGATGCCCGCCTCGAGGGCCAGCTCGCCGAGCCGGATCGCGGTCAGCGGCGTGTACGACGCCGGCTTGAGGATGGCGGCATTCCCGGCGGCCAGCGCGGGTGCGACCTTCCACGAGGCCATGAGGATGGGGAAGTTCCACGGCACGATCAGCCCGACGACGCCGATCGGCTCGCGCAGCGTGAGATCGAGCCCGGGCTTGGTGACCGGGATCGTCTGGCCGAAGATCTTGTTCGCGGCGCCGGCGTAGTAGTCGAAGACCAGGCTCGCGCCGATCACCTCGCCACGTGCACCCGAGATCGGCTTGCCGACGTTGCGGCTCTCCAGCTGGGCGAGCTCGTCGCTGTGGTCCTTGATGAGGGCCGCGAACTTGGCGAGGATGCGACCGCGCTTGCCGGCGGCCCAGGTGGCCCAGCCCTTGCGGTCCTCGAAGGCCGCCTGGGCGGCCGCGACGGCCCGGTCCACATCCTCGCGTCCGCCGAGCGGAGCGGTGGCCATCGTCTCGCCGGTCGCCGGGTTCACGACATCGAAGGTGGCGCCGTCGGCGGCGTCGACGGACTGGCCGCCGATGACCATGCGGGCGGTGGTGGGGGCGGCGGTCGCCGTCGTGCGCGATGCGGTCGTCATGGCGATCCCTCGGCGGTCTCTCAGGGGTTGCGGCGTCGGTCCGATGATACGCGCCCCACCCCGCAGGACCGACGGCCGGCGGCGGTCAGGCCGTGGGATGGTCCTCGGGTGCGGTCGGCATCCAGGCGTGCTCGGCGGCGACGATCGCGGCGCCGATGATGCCCGCGTCGTTGCGCAGGTCGGCCGGGACGACCGGACAGCGGACCGTGAGTCGGGGCAGGAACTTGTCCGCGTTCTTGCTCACCCCGCCGCCGACGATCATGAGATCGGGCCACATGATCGCGTCGATCGCGTTGAGGTGCTCGTCGAGGTCGGCGGCCCAAGCCTTCCACGAGAGGCCGCGCTTGATCCGGGCCGCGGCGGCCGAGCGCCGCTCGGCGGCGCGCCCGCGGATCTCCATCTGGCCGAACTCGGTGTTCGGCATCGAGCTTGCCGTCGAGGAACGTCCCCGACCCGACGCCGGTCCCGAGGGTCAGGAAGATCACGACGCCGGGAGCGTCCTTGCCTACACCGAAGCGCATCTCGGCGATCCCGGCCGCGTCCGCATCGTTGACGATGGCGACCGGTCGAACGAGCGCCCGCGACAACCGCTCGACCAGGTGGAAGTCGACCCAGCCGCTGATCGATGTTCGCCGCGGTGAGCACGACGCCGGCCATCGTCACGCCGGGGACGCCGACGCCGACCGGGGTCGCGGCGCCAAGGCCGACCGAGCGCACCAGCCGATGGACGAGCCGGTCGATCGAGGTGATGACCGCATCGGGTGTCGAGGGATTGGGGGTCGGCACCCGGATCCGGTCCGAGCGGAACCGGCCGAGCTCGACATCGACGACCGCGGCCTTGATGCCGCTCCCGCCGACGTCGACGCCGATGGCGATGCGTCCCTCAGGCATGGGGCCCATCCAACAACGTCGAGACGGGTCCTGCCACCGTCAGTACCGGATCGTGGCGCACCGGTGCACCACTCAGAAGTAGTTGACGGTGATGCCGCCGTCGACGACGAGCGAGGCGCCGTTCGTCCAGCGCGACTCGTCCGAGGCGAGGTACATCGCCATGTACACGATCTCCTCGGGCTTGCCGAACCGCCCGGTCGGGTTGCGGGCGAGACGGATCCGCTTCGCCTCCTCGTCCTTGACGAGCCAGTCCATGAGGAGCGGCGTCTCGACCGGACCCGGGCAGATGGCGTTCGTCCGGATGCCCTTCGGGCCGAACTGGACGGCCAGGCTCCGCGTGAGCGAGAGGATCGCCCCCTTCGAGGCGGTGTAGGCGTCCTGCGGGACACTGCAGCCCAGGATCGCGACGAAGCTCGCGATGTTGATGATCGAGCCGCCACCGCCGGCCTCCATCGCCGGGATCGCGTACTTGCAGCCGAGGAACACACCGCGCACGTTGACCGCCATGACGGCATCCCAGGTCGCGACGTCCGTGTCGACGACGGAATGATCCGCCTCGGGCATCACGCCCGCGTTGTTGTAGAGGCAGTCGAGTCGCCCGTAGGTCGCCACGGCGTGATCGACCATCGACTTGGCGTCCGCCTCCTTCGAGACATCGGCCTGCACGAAGGTGGCCTCGCCCCCGGCGGCACGCACGAGATCGACCGTCTCGGCCCCCGCCGCTTCGCTGTACTCGGCAACGACCACCCGCGCACCCTCGGCCGCGAAGAGCTGCGCCGCGACGCGGCCCATGCCGCCGCCGGCGCCCGTGATGATCGTGACCTTCTCGGCGAGACGCATGGATCGACCTCGGACGACTGCGGATCCCAACGCCGCACAGGGTAGGCCTTCGGCGCCGCCCGTTGTGGCCCGTCGGCCCCGTCAGTGGCCCTCGCCGAGCATCCGTTCGATGAGCCCGGCGGCCGTCGCGAGGCGCCGTCGTTCCTTGGGAGTCAGCGGCTCGAGCATCGCCCCGAGCGTGGCGACCCGTCGGTCGCGGCCGGTCAGCAGGAGCGCTCGTCCGCGGTCGGTCGCGGCGACCCGCACGATCCGCCGGTCCTCGTCGTCCGGGAAGCGCTCGACGAGCCCATCTCCGGTCATCGCGGCGACGAGTCGCGTCATCGTCGGCGGGGTGACGCCTTCCATGGCCGCGAGCGAGCCGATGGTCCGGGGCCCGCCGAACACGAGGACCGAGAGCGCCGAGAGTCGTGGCGCCGACACCCCGGTCGCGCGGTCCTCCTGCGCGAGACGGCGCAGCAGGTGAAGCGCCGCGGAATGCAGCCGCCCGGGGAGCTCGTCAGGGGTTGCGTCCCTTGCCATGGACGTTATATTAGTTGCAGCAACTAATCATCGTCGAGTCGGAGCACGTCCCATGCCGACCCAAGCCGACCTGATCGCTGCCGTGAGCGCCGACGACGCGGCCAAGGTGGCCAGCCTGCTCTCGGAGGATCCCACGCTCGTCGATGCGCGCGACGAACACGGGGTGTCGGCGCTGATGCTCTCGCGGTACCGCTTCGCGCGGGACGTGACGGACGCGCTCCTGGCGGCCGATCCGGAGCTCGACGTCTACGAGGCCTCGACCCTCGGCTACGCGGACCGCCTGCGCCCGCTGCTCCAGGAGGATCCCGGTCTCGCCACGTCGTTCTCGCCGGACGGGTTCACGGCCCTGCACTTTGCCGCGTTCTTCGGCAAGGCCGAGTCGGCGCGCATCATGCTCGACGCCGGGGCCAGGGTCAACGAGTACTCGCAGAACGCGTTCGGGGTCCAGCCGCTGCACTCGGCGGCGGCCGGTCGTCACCACGAGGTCTGTCGCATCCTGGTCGCCGCCGGCGCCGATGTGAACGCGACACAACGGGATGGCTACACGCCGCTCCACGAAGCCGCGCAGCACGGCGACGACGAGCTCATCGAACTCTTCGTCTCGGCCGGGGCCGACCTGC
This sequence comes from uncultured Chloroflexia bacterium, assembly GCA_963817245.1. Lineage (GTDB taxonomy): Bacteria > Chloroflexota > Limnocylindria > Limnocylindrales > CSP1-4 > SPCO01. Next base: position 163,326 of record CAWFNQ010000002.1, on the reverse strand, counting down.
ATGCCACGCTCGAGAACGGCCAGACGCCGGCGGAGACGGCCGAGGCCAACGGCCACGCCGACATCGCGACCCGCCTGCGCGGGCTCGATGCCGGGAGCCCCGACTAGGTCGTCCGGGTCCGCGCCAGCGGCGACGCGCCTCGTCGGTCGCCGCGGTCCGGCTAGCCGCGTTCGAGATAGCGTTGGCGATCCCAGGGGTGGACGATCGAGTCGTAGGTCTCCTGTTCGACCCGCGCGGCGTTCAGGTAGTGGTCGATGACGTCCTGGCCGAAGATCTCGACCGCCGCCTCGGATCGCTCGAGCTCCCCGATGGCCTCATACAGGGCACGCGGCATGCGCGGATGGCCCTTGGCGAGATAGCCGTTCCCCTTGAACTCGGGCTCGAGCTTGAGCTTGTGCTCGATGCCATAGAGCCCGGCGCCCACCATCGCGGCGTACGTCAGGTACGCGTTCATGTCGCCGCCGGGAAAGCGGTTCTCGACGTGGAGGGCGGGGCCATGGCCGACCAGGCGGAACCCGGTGGTGCGGTTGTCGCGGCCCCAGACCACGTTGACCGGCGCCCAGGACAGCGACGCGTAGCGCTTGTACGAGTTGATGAACGGTGCCACGAAGACGGCCAGCTCCCGCGAGAGCTTCATCATCCCGGCCATGAACTGCTGCCCGATCTCCGAGAGGCCGTACGGGCCGGCCTTCGCCTTGCCGGTGGCCGCCATCAGCGGGACGTCGGTCACCACGTCCCACAGACTCATGTGGAGATGACCCGATGACCCCGTCCAGTGATGATCGGGCTTGGCCATGAACGTGATGCCCCAGCCGTTGAGGTAGGCGATCTCCTTCGCCCCGTGCTTGAAGAGCACGCTCCGGTCGGCCGACTCGAGGACGTGGTCGTAGCGGATGTTGACCTCGTGCTGGCCGTTCGCCGCTTCGCCCTTGCTGAACTCGACCGGCACGTTCGCCGCGGTCATCTGGTTGCGCAGCAGGCGATGGAGCGGTTCCGCCTTCGTCGCCTGGAGCAGGTGGTAGTCCTCGTTGTAGTGGCCGAACGGGCGGGGGACCGGCCAGCCGGTGTCGGCGAGCTCCTCCCACGAGTCCTTCAGCACGTAGAACTCGAATTCCGAGCCGGCCTTGAGGGCGAACCCGGCGGCCTTGGCGCGCTCGACCTGGCGCTTGAGGATGGTCCGTGGCGAGACCGGGATCTCCTTCCCCGTCTCCTCGTCGATCGTGTCGGACAGGACGAGCGCGGTGCCGGGCAGCCACGGCAGTGCCCGCATCTGGTCCCAGACGGGCTCCGCGATCCAGTCGCCGTAGCCGGTCTCCCAGTTCATCAGCCGGAAGCCCTCGGGCGTGTTCATCTCCATGTCCGTGCCGAGGAGGTACGTGCAGAAGTGCGCACCGTGGGCGACCACGCCGTCGAGGAAGGCCTGGCCCTGGACGCGCTTGCCCATGAGGCGCCCCTGCATGTCGGTGATGGCGATGACGACCGTGTCGATCCGGCCGTCACGGATCATCTCCTCCAGCTCCAGGAGGCGCGGGTGCTTCGTCGCGTGGCCGTGGTCGCTCATCGTGTCCTCCAGGAGCGGGTCGATGGAGCGAGGGCCGGCCGGCGGTGCCGGCCGGCCCTCGGATCTGGTTCCGGGTATCGCTGCCGGGACGGCGCTAGGCGGTTGCGTCGCCGGTGACTTCCTCGGCCGCGTGCTCGAATTCGCGCTCGATCTCGGTCAACTCGGCCATATCGCCCTGTCGTCTCGGACCCTTGAAGTTCTTTCGGGCCGAGGCGAAGTAGTAGACGAGCAGGAAGACCACCGTCACCACCATGAACGGGAGGCTGATGTTGCCCGACGTCGGCCAGCTGAACAGGATCATCAGGACGATGACCCAGAAGATGGCCACCCAGGCGACCGGCTTCGACCAGCGCCCCAGGCTCCAGACGCGCTCCTTGAGCCAGTCGGTGGTCGTCGCACCGAGATAGATGCAGATCCCGTACGCCGCGTACAGGAAGATCGTGCTGATGGCCGTGATGATCACGACCGCGGTGCCGGTCCCCACGATGAACGCGGCCACCGAGAACAGCCAGGCCACGACGACCATGGCGGTCAGGGAGTTGACCGGCGTCCGATAGCGGTGGGACACCTTCTTGAGCCAGCCGGAGCCGGGGAGCCCGTCGTCGCGGCTGAACGCGTAGAGCATCCGGCCGGCGGAGGCCACCGACGACAGACCGCAGAACGCCATGGCGATCGCGATGCCCGCGAGGAGGACGTCGCCGATCCCGAATCCGACGACGACGAACTGGTCGAGGTTGTACTTCAGGATGGAGATGACCGCGTAACCGCCGCCGAAGTAGTACTGGCTCGACGCCGGCAGGGTCGTGTCGTCGAGGGTGGCCGGGAACAGCGTCGAGAGGTTCGGCAGGTGCGTCGTGAGGGCGAGCAGGAAGATGAAGCCGACGACCGCACTGACGGCGACCGACAGGAACAGGCCCCACGCGCTCGCGACGCGGGCGCTCACGGTCTCCTCGGCGACGTGGGCCGAGGCGTCATACCCGGTGTACGTCCAGTTCGCCTGGAGGAGCGAGAAGAAGAACGCGAGCACGACCGGATAGGTGATCGCCGGCGCCGTAGTCGAGCTTGAAGTCGCCGACGGCGTTCTGCCAGCTGCCCGGCCACGTCCTGCGGCTGGATCGCGAACAGCGTCAGGCCCGAGATGTCCGGCTTGCCCGGCGAGGAACACGAGGATCACGACCAGCGCCACGATCCCGATGTGCCACCAGACGCTTACCTGGTTCAGGATCGCTACGAGGTTGATGCCGGCGATGTTGAGGAACAGCTCGATGAGCATCAGGACGCCCATCGTCAGCAGCGCGCCGGTCAGGATGATGGTGTCGCCGAGGGCGAAGACCGTCGTGGTGTTGTCGTAGGTGATCCCGGCATTGGCCAGGATCGGCGTGACGATCGTCGCGTTGAGGAAGTTCGCGGCGGCCCAGTTGATGCCCGCGACGATCGCGAACTGGCCGATGAGATTGAACCAGGCCGTCCACCAGCCCCAGTCCTTGTTCTTCATCCGGCTCGCCCAGTAGTAGAGGCCGCCGGCGGTCGGGTAGGCCGAGGCGATCTCGCTCATCGACGCCGCGATGAAGCAGGACGAAGACCGTGACCAGCGGCCAGCCGATCATCACGGCAGCGGTGCCGGCCCAGGCGAGGCCGTAGTCGTACAGGATGACCGCGCCGGTCAGGATGCTGATGATGCTGAAGCTGATCGCGAAGTTGCTGAACCCGCCCATCGAGCGGAAGAGCTCCTGCGCGTAGCCGAGCTTGTGCAGGTCCGCGACGTCCTGCTTGATGACGTCTTCCCGGGAACGACCTTCTGTCATCGATACCTCCCTCACCTGGGGTGATCGACCCTCCCTCGGATCGATCGTGGCGGCGGCTGCAGCCCGGGGTGGGCGCGCCGCGCGCGGACGCGGGGATGTGCGGTGATGACGCGGGAACGAGGGCGGCCGGGCGGCCGCGCCAGCGCCTGCGAGCAGGCGCCAAACCGGTCGCGGGCCCTCCTTTCCCTGCGTGCGCTCGTCGCGTGGGACGAGATGGACCGGACTATACGGCCGGGGTGCTCCGACCGAAAGACCTTGCGGTCAGTAGAGGATGGTCGTCCCGGTGGGGAAGACGAAGTCGAAGATCGAGGCCGGCAGGGCCGCGTCCGGGGCCAGGTCGACGACCGCGGCGTCGCGCGTGACCTGATCACCGATCGACTCGACGAGATGCACGATGATCCCGGTGTCCCGGTCGACCGCGAGCGAGATGTGGAAGTCCGGGCGGTCGCCGGCGAGCTCCGTCGTCCGCGGGTGGTCGCATTCGAGCCGGATCGCTTCGCGACCCAGGCGGAACTCGACGCCGGTCACGGCGCAGCGACCGGTCGCAAGCACGTTCTGGCAGTAGCCGGCCGGATGGACGAAGGTCTCCGGCAAGGTCTCGAACGGGAGCGCGGTGACCGGGTGGTAGACCTGCGCGTAGCCGGGGAAGTCCGGGTCGTCGAGGCCGCGCGGGCGGTTGCGGATCGGTCGCTGGGTGCCCAGCTTGTGGACGCCGTTGTACGTCCGCACGATCTCGCCGTCGGAGATCCAGACCTCGTACTCGCCGGCGACCGTGCGCCCGGCCCGGCTGGTGGTGACCTTGGACTCCCCGGGGTGGCGCATCGCGACATCGAGCGTCGTCAGGTCATCCCCACGCGACGTCATCGTCCGCTCCTCGATCCGCATCCGGAGCGTGCCGAACCGCAGCTCCGCGTCGCGCATGAAGTCGAACAGCGCCTGGACCGTCGGGGGGCCGGGGGGCAGCGACGCGACTTCGGGCCGGCGGCCGCCGTCGACGGCGGCCGGCAGGGCGGCGGCACGGTCCCAGAGGTGGGTCGAGGTCATCGCCGCCGATCGTACCAGCTTCGCCGGGCGCGTCAGCGAGGGGCTTGACACGGTCGGTGCCGTGGCGATATATATCGCGTGACGATATATCGCTCGACGAACCTGGAGGCCGGTCCCGTGCCCGACATCCCCGAACTCGGCCGCTTCGCCGAGCCGTCGCTCTACATCCTGCTCTCCCTCAGCGACGGTCCGAAGCACGGGTACGCGATCATGACCGACGTCGAGGCGATCTCCGGGGCGCCGCTCGGCCCCGGCACCCTGTACGGGGCGCTGGCCCGGCTCGAGGCCCGTGGCCTCATCGAGGCCCTCGAGCCCGTCGACCGCCGCCGGCCGTACCGGCTGACCGGCCTGGGCGCCACCACGCTGCGGGCGCAGCTCGAGCAGATGCGCGGCTTCGCCCGGACCGGCCTGGAGCGTCTTGGGGACTCGGGACGATGACCGCCCGCGACGTCGCGCCGGCCGGCCGGATGGCGCGCGACGGAGCGCCCACGACCACGCACGCCCCGATCGACGCCATCGCCGGCCCCGCACTCCGGACCCTTCGGGCGAACCCGGTGGCCGGGATCAGCCGGCGTTCGCTGCTCCGGCACGGCCTCGGCGCGGCGATCGCCTTCTGGTTGATCGAGATGGCGGGTGGGTCCCTCGCGTTCGTCTGGTCGGCGGCGACGCTGCGCCCGCTCAAGGTTCGCGTCGGGACGCTGACCGGACTGGTCGCCGCCAACCCGGATCTGCCGTTCCGCGACGGCTTCCCGGTCTACGTCGTCGAGGCGACCGCGTTCATCGTCATGCTCGACCCGGCGCTCGGTGCCTGGCAGCCCGGGACGGACCCGACCGGCGACGGCACCGCCCTCAACGTGCGCGCGCTGTCCAAGCGCTGCCCGCACCTGGGCTGCAAGCCGAACCCTTGCATCGAGGACTACTGGTTCCACTGCCCCTGCCACCAATCGCGCTACGACCGGCTCGGGATCAAGCCGGCGGGGGAGCGGTACGGCCCGGCCGCCCGGGGGATGGACCGATTCGCGGTCACCGTCGATGACCAGGGGGTCTTGACGGTCGACACGTCGCACATCACCCTCGGCCCACTGCCGATCGCGCTCGGCCAGCCGGGCGTGATCCCGCCGCGGGTGGAGAACGGATGCGTCTGACCGATCCCCTGCGCCTCTACCCCACGTGGTGGCGCGTCCGCTACGGCGACGAGGTCGCGGCCCTGCTGGTCGACCGGCCGCCATCGCGGCGCGACCGCCTCGACCTGTGGCGCGGTGCCCTCGACGCGTGGCTCCACCCGCCGGTCCCGTCGCGGGTCCCGGCGACGGCGGCCCTCGTGGGCGGTGGCCTGTGGACCGTGCTCGCCACGATCGTGGCGCTCCAGCCCGTGGCAGCCGACTGGCCCGGCTACGTGCTCGAGATCGTGCCGCTGGCGGTGCTCGCCGCCATCGCCCTGGGCGTCGCGACGGTGGGCTGCGCCCTTCGACGTGGTGATGCGGGCGGTCGCGCCGGGACGCTCGCGCTCGGGCTCGCCGCGTCCGGCTACCTGGCCTGGACCCTCGCGCTCGTCGGGACGTTCGCGGGCGTGGTCGGGCCGATCCCCCTGGCGGTCGCCCAGACGCTCGCGATGGCCGGCACGGCAGCCGTCGGCCTCGGGCTGATCCGAGCTGGGGACCAACCCATCGGGACGCTGGTCGCGTCGTCGGCGCTCGTCCTGCTGCTTCCATCGACGGTCGGCTGGCTGGCCTTCGGCGGTGCCTGGACGGCGATCGGGGTCATCGGACTCGTCTGGCGCCGGCCCTCGACCGGGCCGGCAGGGTTCGCGTGATGCGGGCGCTGCGGCTCGCCATGCTCGTGCTCGCGGCCCTCCTGCCGGTGGCCGCCTGCGGCGGTGCCGCGACCCCGGCTGCCGCGCCAGGGACGCCCGTCGTGGCCGCGGATGGGCGGATCACGGTGACGGCGCAGGGCATCGCCCTCTCGCCGGCGCAGACCATCGTGCCGCCCGGGCCACTCACGATCGACTACGAGAACCGCGACGCCGGCGTGCCGCACGACCTGGTGCTCTACGCCGGGAGCGACATCAAGCTCGCGTCGACGGAGATCATCAGCGGTCCGGCGACGACGACGCTCGCCGTGCCGCCGTTGGTGCCCGGCCCGTACCGGCTCACCTGCACCGTCCATCCGAACATGACCGCATCGCTGGTGGTGTCGGCCGCCCCGTAGGCCTCGGCGGCCGAGCGGCGCGTCAGGGGTCAGCCGCCCGTCGGACCCCCGCCGAGCTCGGGCTCGGTCATGGCGGCCGGGTCGAGGAGCCGGTCCACCTCGGCGGCGTCCATGCCGCGTTCGAGCGCGAGCTCGCGGATCGTGCGGCCGCTCTTGAGCGCTTCCTTCGCGAGCTTGGCTGCCTCGTCATAGCCGATGACCGGCGCGAGGGCGGTCGCGAGCATCAGGCCCTGCTCCACGAGCTGCGGTCCGCGCTCGGTCGCCCTGATGCCCTCGACACAGCGGTCGCTGAAGTTCGTGGTCGCGGCCGCCAGGAGGTCGATCGACTCGAGCATGGCGCTCGCCGTGACGGGGAGCATCACGTTGAGCTCGAGCAGCGAGCCGGTCTGGGCGAAGGCGACCGTCGCGTCATTGCCGACGACGCGGGCGACCACCATCGTGAGCGACTCGATGATCACCGGGTTCACCTTGCCCGGCATGATCGACGAGCCCGGCTGGGTCTCGGGCAGCGCCAGCTCGGCCAGGCCGGCCCGCGGGCCCATGCCCATCAGCCGGATGTCGCTCGCGATCTTCCAGAGGCCGAGGGCCACCGAGCGGATCGCCCCGTGGGCCGCGATCGCCGCGTCGAGGGTCGCCTGGGCGTGGAAGTGGTTCGAGGTCTCCCGCACGTCGAGCCCGGTCAGCGTCGAGAGCCGAGCGCATGCCCGGAACGCGTACTCGGGGTGGGCGTTGATGCCGGTCCCGACCGCGGTGCCCCCGAGCGGGATCGAGAGCAGCTCGACCTGGGCGGCGCGGGCCCGGCGGATGGCCTCCTCGACCTGTCCGGCGTAGCCGCGGAACTCCTGGCCGAGGCGGATCGGCGTCGCGTCCTGAAGATGCGTGCGCCCCGTCTTGACGACCGGCCACAGCTCCTGTTCCTTCGCGACGAGCGCGGTGTGCAGCCGTTCGAGGGCGGGGAGAAGCGCCTCCTCGATGGCCATCGCCGCCGACAGCTGGAGCGCGCTGGGGATGGTGTCGTTCGAGCTCTGGCAGCGGTTGACGTCGTCGTTGGGGTGGACCTTGGGCGACCCGCCGAGGCGCGTCGTCGCGAGGTGGGCGATGACCTCGTTCATGTTCGTGTTGGTCGAGGTACCGGAGCCGGTCTGGTAGATGTCGATGGGGAACTGGTCGTCGTGGGCCCCGTCGGCCACCTCCCGCGCCGCGTCGGCGATGGCCGTCGCGACGTCGGCGGGCAGCAGCCCGAGCTGGGCGTTGGTCTCGGCCGCAGCGAGCTTGATGAGTGCGAGGGCCCGGATGAACCGGCGCGGGACGTGCTGGCCGGAGATCGGGAAGTTGAGCACCGCCCGCTGCGTCGAGGCGCCGTAGAGGGCGTCGGCCGGCACGACGACCTCGCCCATGGAATCGCGCTCGATCCGCGTCTTCCCTTGCGTGCCTGCATCGGTCATGGACCCGATCGTACATCGGGCTCACAGGAGCGGTGGATGGCTCGGAACGGGCCGGTTCAGTCGTAGGGTGACCGAACGAGCGGCGGAACGGCCCGCTTGCACGCCGCAGGTCATCCCGTCAGCCCGCCCGAGCGCCGATCGGTCGTGGGGTGACCGAACGACCGGCGGAAGGCCCCGCTCTCGCGCTGAGCGTCACTCGATCAGCCGCCCGAACGCTGGTTCGGTCATGGGGTGACCGAACGGAACGTTACCCGGTCTCGCTCCGGACCGACGACCCCGCAGGATCGAGCCGGAGCCGCGTGGCTATCCGGAGGGCGCGGGCGGCGTCAAGTTCGGATCGGCCTTCGGGCAGTCGTCCGGGTACGTTGCCGGGCCCATGAACGGTGCCTGATCTCCGGGAGCCAGCACGGCGATGATCAGCTCACCGGAGGTCCCGACACCCGGGTCCCAGTCCTGGATGACGCCGTCTGGCGGGTCCTTGCGTTCCTCCCAATACCCGCCGTTCTGGGTCACGAGGCGCCAGCTGACGCGGTACCCAAGGGCGAGGAGGGCTGCCTGGGCCTGCTTGGGCGTCATCTGCAGGATGCCCGAGCAATGGAGGACGCCGCCCCGGGCGAACGGCTGCGCGTTCTGGGGCAGCTTGACCCCGCCGCCGGCCGGCGCGGCGACCAGGTCCGATGGCTGCATCGAGATCGTCGCGCCCCGGAGGTGCAGCGCGGCGGGCGTGCCTCCGACGTGGTCCGGGTCGCTCATGTCGATGTCGACGCTGCCCGTCCACGCCTGCCCGAGCGGGGCCTCGAAGAAGCGGCCCTTGGCAGACAGCCACGCGCCTTTGGCCTTGCCGTCATAGATGCGGATCTCGTCGGCCCACCAGGTGTGGGCATCGTTGTGGAGGTAGAGGGACAGCCGCTGTTCCACGCCGTGCTCGTGCCAGGTGATCTCGAGCGTCCGGTACGTCGCGTCACCCGGGTCCGAGTGGACGTCGACGTGGGGGTCGGCCGCCTGAGAACGACAGGCCGTTCGCCACGATCGCGAGATCCGCGGCGCGCAGGTCGACGACGTCGGTCGACCAGTGGACCGCGTTCCCCGGCGGCTCGGACGGGGCGGAGGCACCCCCGCCGCCCAGGGCACCGCCCCCCAGGAGGCCGAACAGGAGGGCCCCGACCGCGGCCAGCCCGACCCAGCGCGCGAGGTGCCGGCCGCCACCGCCACCATCGGCGGCGATGGCGACGTCCGCCCGGACGGCGACCGGCACGGGACCGAAGTCCAGGCCGGTCAGTGCGGTGGCGTCGGTCCGCAGGGCATCGGCGACCCGCCGGCATTCCGGGCAACCGGCCAGGTGCGTATCGAGGGCGGCGGCGTCGGCAGGCTCGAGCCGGCCGTCCAGCGCGGAGGCGGCGAGCCGGCGCGCGGTGTCGTGGTCGATCATGGCCGCACCTCCGTCGACTCCAGGCGCTCGCGCAACCGGAGCCGGGCCCGACACAGCAGGGTCCGCGTCGCGAGCTCGGAGCGGCCGAGGGCCGCCGCGATCTCCCGGCCGGTGAACCCGTGGGCGGCGAGCATGAGCGCGGTCCGGGCGTCGACCGGCAGCTCGCGGAGCGCATCGCGGACCTCGCGGCGCGTCTCGCCGCGGAGCAGGCCCTCGTCGAGGGGCGGCTCCGTCCGATGATCGACGAGCCGGCCGAGGAAGCGGTTGGCGACCGAGCGCCGCCGCCCGCCGTCGATGACGAGGTTCGCCGCGACCCGGTGGAGCCAAGCGCGCGGTTCGCGCGGGGTCCGGCCGCGACGCACCTCGTCGATGAGGCGGACGAACGTGTCGCCGACGATGTCGTCGGCCGCCGCCGCGTCGCGTTCGAGCGCCCGGACGAAGTTCGCCAGCTCGCGATGGTGCGCGTCGTACAGCTCGATCACGGTCCGCCGCACCATCTCGCTGCCGGCTCGCGTGGTCGGGCTGGCGTTGCCCACCGGCAGCGTCGCGGTCACCGTGTCGGACTCCAGGTCGCTCACACCATCCGGACGGATGACCCGTGGATCTGTTGCACGCCACGACATCCGCCGAGTATGCCGAGGGTGGGCCCCAGCCGGCGCGAGGCTCGCCGGTGCGCACGCCGTGGTGGCCGGTGCCGATCTGGCGTCCGAGCCCTAGACTCCGGCCGTGACCAGTCTCGAATCGGCCGCCACGCTCCCGTCGGACACGTTCCGGCGGGTCATGGGTCATTTCGTGACCGGCGTGACCGTCGTGAGCGCATTCGAGGACGAGCGCCCGTTCGGGATCACCGTCAACGCCCTGAGCTCCGTGTCCCTGGAGCCGCCGCTCGTGATGGTCGCGCTCGACCGCCGCCGGTTCCTGACGCCCATCGTCCGCGCCAGCCGCCGGTACGCCGTGAACATCCTGTCCGAGGACCAGCAGGCCCTCTCGGACTGCTTTGCCGGCGCCGACGTCCAGCCCGGTCGCGACGAGTTCTGCGGGGCGGCCTGGCATCCGGGACCGACCGGCCTGCCGCTCATCGACGGGGCCATCGCGACCCTCGAGTGCACGGTGGTCGAGACCTTCTCGGCGGGGGATCACGACCTGTTCATCGGGCGGGTCGACTCGCTCCAGAACGAGCTCCATCACCCCGGACCGCTCCTCTACTACCGGCGCCGCTACCTGCGCATCGAGCGCTCGACGGAGTCCGATGTGGAGGGCGTGCCCGAGCGGTAGCATCGAGGCATCCCGCCGCCGAGGAGTCCCGATGACGACCCTGCTCGTGCTCTACCGTCGACCCGAGGGCGGCCCCGAGGCCCTCGCGACCTTCGAGCGTCGCTACGCGGCCGAGCACCTCCCCCTGGTCGCCGCCACGCCCGGATTGCGCAGCGCCCGGATCCAGCGGGTGACGGCCGGCCTCGGGGCCGAGACCGACCTGGTGCTCGTGGCCGCCATGCGGTTCGACGACCGGGCGAGTCTCGATGCCGGCCTCGCCTCCGACCCGATGCGCGCCGCGGGCCGGAACCTGCGTGAGATCGCACCGGGTCTGGCGACCTTCCTGGTCGTGGATGACGCGCTGGACCTCGACCAGGCCGCTTCCTCGGGCGTGGATACTGTCACCACGACAGCCGAGGGAGTGGAGTGACCGACGCATCACCGACCGCGACCAGCGCGAGCGCGACCCTCGTCCGGGTCGAGTTCCCCGCCCCGGCCCCACGTTCGGCCGCACCGGCCGCCACGGCGGACGGGGTCGCCCTCGTCACGATCGACCGGCCCCGGGCGCTCAACGCCCTGAGCTTCGACCTCCTCGACGAGCTGGCCGATGCCCTCGAGGCGCTGGACGGCACGCCGTCCTGCCGGGCGATCGTGCTGACCGGCGCCGGGACGAGGGCCTTCGCGGCCGGGGCCGACATCAAGGAGCTCGCGACGCAGAGCTCGGCCACGCTCCACGCAGGCGGCCGGTTCGGGGCCTGGGACCGGCTCGCCGCGATCGGCATCCCGGTCATCGCCGCCGTTCGTGGATTCGCCTTGGGCGGTGGCTGTGAGCTCGCGATGGCCTGCGACATGATCGTGGCCGGGGAGGACGCCGTCTTCGGCCAGCCCGAGATCCTGATCGGCGTGATGCCCGGCGCGGGTGGCACGCAGCGCCTGACCCGAGCGCTCGGCCAGGCGCGAGCGATGGAACTCATCCTGACCGGCCGGTCCATGACGGCCCACGAGGCCGAGGCCGGCGGTCTGGTCACCCGCGTGGTGCCGGCCGATGCGACCCTCGATGCGGCCCTGGAGCTCGCGGGCGTGATCGCCGGGATGCCGCCGCTGGCGGTTCGCGCGGCGAAGCGGGCGGTGCGACGGGCGTCGGAGGCCCCGCTGGCCGACGGTCTTGCCGCCGAACGCGCCGACTTCTTCGCGCTGTTCGATACGGCCGACCAGGCCGAAGGCATGCGCGCATTCACGGAAAAGCGGGCGCCGGCCTGGACCGGTCGCTGACGAGGAGGAGGATTCGATGGAGCGCGACTCATCTGGTGGCAGTGATGTCGGGCGCGACATCGAGCGAGATCTCGGCGACGAGCCGCCGTCCGCCATCCGCGATGCGCCGCCCGACTACTTCGCCCCGATCGACGCATCCGCGCCCGTCAGCGGCCACGTGCGCGCACCCGAATCGACCGGTTCGCCCGTCGACTCGCCCGAGCACGACTGGGCGCGTGCCCAGGACCTCGATCTATCCGGCCCTTCGACCGGTCGGGACGCAGGGACTCGACCTCGCCACCCTCGATCGCGACGCGCTCGTGGGACAAGGGGCGGTCAGCCACGCCCAGCCGCTGCTCGATGCCGGTCCGGCCGGGATCCCCGTCGTGTATCTCATCGACGCCGGCGCCTACGACGTCGTGGTGAACGGCGACCACCTGCTGTCCTGGGGCATCGGCGCCACGGAGATCCAGGACGCGGCGATGCGCAACCTGGCTCGCTGGTCGGCGTCCGCGCCATGGACCGACGAGATCTCCGGCACGCGCCGCCTCGTCAGCTCCGACACCGGCGACGGCTGGGACGCCTCGCGCATCCTGTTGCCCGACGTCGTGGCCTACCTGACCACCGAGCTCGCGCCGTACGGCCGGATCCTCGTCGGCCTGCCAGAACGGCACCTGCTCACTGCGGCGACCCTCCACCCGGAGGACGCCGAGTTCGCCGCGCTCTTCGCCGAGTTCGTGGTCGAGCAATCGGGCGGGGCCGACGAACCGGTCGACCGTCGGGTCTTCGAGCTCGTCGACGGCCGCCTGGTCGAGTCCGACACCGGGTCCGCCGGCGCATGACCCGCTCCGGCGCCTCGGCGTCGGCGACGACCGGGGCCGGTGACGGTGGGTTCGGGACGATCCGCTACGAGGTCGCCGACGCGATCGCGACGATCACGCTCGACCGGCCCGACGCACTCAACGCCCTGACCATCGAGATGAAGGGGGAGCTGCTGCGCGCCCTCGGCCTGGTCGCCCGGGACCGCGCCGTTCGGGTGGTCGTGCTGACCGGTGCCGGCCGTGCCTTCTGCGCCGGGCAGGACCTCAAGGAGCGCCAGGCGCCCGACGCCGCCCCGCTGGCCGTCGAGCTGCGCGAGCGCTACAACCCCGTGATCCGGGCGATGCGGGCGCTCGACCAACCGATCGTGGGGGCGATCAACGGGGTCGCCGCCGGGCGCCGGCGCGTCACTCGCCTTCGCCTGCGACCTGCGCGTCGCGGCCGAGGGCGCCAGCTTCGTGCTCGCGTTCGGGCGGATCGGCCTGGTACCCGACAGCGGCGCCACGTGGTATCTGCCGCGGCTCGTCGGGGCGGCCAAGGCCGCCGAGCTGGCCTTGCTCGGCGATACGCTCGCGGCGAGGGACGCGGAGCGGTTCGGGCTCGTCGCGCGTGTGGTGCCCGGCGAGGCGCTCGCGGCCGAGGCCCGCACGATGGCCGCGCGTCTTGCCGCCCTGGCGCCGGGTGCGCTCGCCGCGACGAAGCGCGCCCTCGACCGTGCCTGGAGCGTCGATCTCGACCGGGCCCTCGAGGACGAGGCGTATCGGCAGGGCGTCGCGGGTGCGAGCCACGACCACGCCGAGGGGATGGCGGCCTTCCTCGAGAAGCGTCCGCCTCGGTTCACCGGGGAGTAACGACCGGGGGCGGACCCTAGGGGATCGTGACGGTCGCCACGTCGGTGTGGGCCACGACGAGCGGTCCGCCGTCCGATTGACGGAGCGCCTCGAGCCGGACGTGGTACGTGCCGGGATCGAGCGCATCGACCGTCGCCCCGCTCGCGCGATGGTCCTGCCTGGTGCGCGCCGAAGGTCCGACGCTTGCGTCGGCCCCCGCGGGTGACGTACGGTTCGCGCCTAACGGCCGTTCGTTAGGAGACGTCCCCACCGTGGTCGAGACGACGCGTCGACGCGAGATCGAAGCCGTGGCCAGCGAGCTGTTCCACGAGCGCGGCTACGCCGGCACGAGCGTGCGCGACATCGCCCGCGCCCTCGACATCCAGGGCGCGAGCCTCTATGCCCACGTCGCCTCCAAGGAGGAGGTGCTGTGGGCGATCGTGGATCGGACGGCGGCGCGGTTCGAGGCGGCGGCCGAGGCGGCGATGATCGATGACGGGACGGGCGCCGGGCCGACGGCGACCCTCGACCGGCTGGTCCGGGCCCATGTCGGCGTCGTCACCGAGGATGTCCAGCGGGCCAGTGTCTTCGTCCGCGAGTGGCGGTCCCTCGCGAAGGAACGTCGGCTGGCGATCGCCGGACGACGCGATGCCTACGAGGCCAGGTTCCGGGCGGTCATCACCGATGGCGCGGACGCGGGTGAGTTCGGGTCGGTCGACCCCATGGCCGCCGCCGCGTTCGTCCTCACGGCGCTCAACGGGCTGGTGACGTGGTACCGCCCGAACGGGCGGTTGCGCGAGGCGGCGATCGCCGATGCCTATGCGCGACTGGCGCTCGGAGCCGTCGGCGCCGACCCGGCCGCGGGAGCGGTCCGAGCCGCGACATGACGGATCCACTCGCCCTCGACCCGATCCTCGATCCGCGCGAGCGGGCGCGGCCGGCCTTCAACGACGACCTCCCGCACGACGAGCGCTTCGCGCTGTTCGAGGCGCACGTCATCGGTGGCGGCAAGGTCGAGGCCACCGACTGGATGCCCGACGACTACCGGACGGCCGTCCTGCGCTTCGTCGAGATGCACGCGAACAGCGAGCTCATGGGCGTCCTTCCCGAGCGCGAGTGGCTGATGCGCGCACCGACCCTCCGACGGAAACTGGCGCTGACCGCGAAGGTGCAGGACGAGGTCGGCCACGCCCAGCTGCTCTACCGGGTGGCCGAGGACCTCGGCAAGTCGCGTGACGCGATGATCGAGGACCTCCTTGCCGGGAAGACGAAGTTCCACAACGTCTTCCACTACCCGACGGTCGGCTGGGCGGACGTCGGGATGATCGCCTGGCTCGTCGATGCGGCGGCGATCGTCGCCCAGCAGGCCCTGCGCGACAGCAGCTACGCCCCGTACGCCCGGACGATGCGCAAGATCTGCTGGGAGGAATCGGTCCACATCATGCACGGCCGCGACGTCGTGGTGACGATGGCGACGGGGACCCCGGGACAGCGCGCGGCGATCCAGGATGCCCTCGACCGGTGGTGGGGCCCGCTCATGCAGATGCACGGCCCGCGCTCGCCGCGCGAGACCGATCGCGACCTCCATTGGCGGATCAAGGCGAAGACCTCCGAGGAGCTGCGACAGGAGTTCCTGACGATCTACGTGCCGCGCATCCGCGAGCTCGGGCTGGTCATCCCGGACCCCGGGCTGGCGTGGGACGAGACCGCCGGGACGTGGCGGTACGCGGAACCCGACTGGGCCGAGCTGCGGACGGTGGTCACGAACCACGGGCCGATGTCCGAGGCGCGGCTGGCCTTCCGCCGCATCGCGCGCGAGGAGACACGCTGGGTCCGCGAGACGGTGCTCGGCGTCCCGGTCGCGGCATGACCGACGAGCTGCCCGAGGGGATGGCCGAGGAGCCCGCCGCCCCGCGGCAGGAGCCGTGGGAGGTCTTCCGCCAGGAGCGCGAGGGCGACCCGATGCGCCACGGCGGCAGCGTGATGGCGCCCGACGCCGAGCTGGCCTCGCACTACGCGCGCGAGCTGTTCGGGCGCCGCCAGGAGAGCGTCCGCCTCTGGATCGTGCGGCGCGGCGACATCGTCGACCTCGACGACCCCGACCTCCTCCAGCCGCCGCTCGACCGGTCGTTCAAGAAGCCCGGCGGCTACGTGATGCGCGACAAGCTCGCGGCCGCGCGGCAGGTGTCCGGCCAGCCCAAGCCGAAGGCGCGATCGGGATGAGCGCCCGACCGACCTCCGCGGCCGGGACCGGTGCGCCGGCCGGCGCGGGCCTGGCCGCGCTCCTCCTGTCGATGGCCGACGACGAGTTCGTCATCGGCTGCAGCGACTCCGAATGGACCGGCATCGCCCCGATCCTCGAGGAGGACGTCGCGATGAGCTCGCTCGCCCAGGACGAGATCGGGCACGCGGCGGCGCTCTACGGCCTGTACGGCGACGTGACGGGCGCCGACCCGGATGCGACGGCGTATGACCGCGAGCCGGAGGCGTACCGGCACGCCAGGTTGCTCGACCACGGACGCGGCGACTGGGCGATGACCATCGCCCGGCGCTTCCTGTACGAGTCGGCCGACGCGGTCCGCCTCGAGGCCCTGGCCGGTGCCAGCTGGACGCGACTGGCCGACCTCGTCGGCAAGCTCCGTCGCGAGGAGCGCTACCACCGGATGCACGTGGACGCCTGGATCGACCGGCTCGAGCGGGCCGTCGGCGAGCCGCACGATCGCCTGGTGGCGGCGTTCGAAACGCTCGGGCCGGACGCGGCGACCGTCTTCACGCCGCTCCCCGACGAACCCGCCCTGGTCATGGCCGGGGTCCTCGCCGCGCCGATGCGCGAGCTCGAGGTCCGCTGGCGCGACCTCGTCGCACCGGTCCTGGACGGCCGGCGGCTGCCGGCGCTCCCGGCGGGCCCCGCCGCCAGCGACGGCCGGACCGGTCACGGCGACGCGTTCCGCTGGCTGTGGGGCGAGTTCACGAGCGTCCGTCACAGCGATCCGGCGGCCGTCTGGTGAGCGAGCTCGGGACCCAGGTGGGGGTCGCGCGGGCCCGCGCCGGGATCCTCGACGCAGCCGCCGTCCGCCACCGGCTCGCCTCGGTGATGGATCCCGAGCTGCCCATGGTCTCGATCGTCGACATGGGCATGGTCGGGGCGGTCGAGGTGGGCGCGTCGATCCGGGTGGCGCTGCTCCCCACATACGTCGGATGCCCCGCGCTCGCCCTGATCGAGGACCGGATGGCCGAACGGCTCGCCGACCTCGGACGTCCGGTCGAGATCGTCCCGACCTTCGATCCGCCGTGGACCTCGGACCGGATCACGACCGCTGGACTCGCGGCCCTCGCGCGCGTCGGGATCGCGCCCCCGGTCGCGGCGAGCGCGATGCGTTGCCCGATGTGCGGGTCGGCCGCGGTCGTGGCCGACAGCCTGTTCGGACCGACCCAGTGCCGCTCGCTCTGGTACTGCCGGGGGTGCCGGCAGCCGTTCGAAGCCATCAAGCCCATCTGACGGTGGACGGGCCGATCCATTCGGTCGGCGTCGTGGGCGCGGGGACGATGGGCTCGGGCATCGCCCAGCTGGCCCTCGAGGCGGGCCACGACGTCCGCATCCACGATCTCGACCCGGTGGCCGTCGAGGCGGCGACCGCCCGGATCCGGCACGGGCTGGCACGTCGTGCCGCCCGTCTCGAGCTGGACGCCGACGCCATCGACGACTGGGTGGCCGGGCGCCTCGCCGGCCTCCGCGCGGTCGCCGACCTCGGCGACCTGGCCCGCCGCTCCGATCTCGTCATCGAGGCCGCCCTCGAGGACCTGCCGACGAAGCGGGCGATCTTCCGCGACCTTGACGCCGCCGCCGGTCCGTCGACCATCCTGGCGACGAACACGAGCGCCCTCTCGGTCGCCGCCATCGGTCGCGGCACGGGCCGGCCGGATCGTGTCGCCGGCCTGCACTTCTTCAACCCGGCGCCCGTCATGCGCCTCGTCGAGGTCGTCGGCACCCCGACGACCTCTTCGGAGGTGCTCGACCGGCTCGTCCGGCTGATGGAGGTCTGGGGCCGCACGCCGGTCCGTTCGGCCGACGCGCCGGGGTTCATCGTCAACCGCGTGAACCGCGCGTTCACGCTCGAGCCGCTCGCCGCCCTCGAAGCCGGCGAAGCCTCGGTCGCGACCATGGACCGGGCGGCCCGCGGTGCGGGCTACCCGATGGGCCCGTTCGAGCTCATGGACCTGATCGGCCTCGACGTCAACCTGGCCGTCAGCACGGCGCTCCACGCCGCGGCCGTCGCCGCCGGCGATCCCCTCGCGGACCGGTTCCGGCCGTCCGCCCTGCAAGGGGAGCTCGTCCGTGCCGGCCGTCTGGGACGCAAGACCGGGCGCGGGTTCTACGACCGAGCGGGCGCCGCCGTCGATCCGGGATCGGAGCTCGATCCGGCCGCCGCGAAGGTCATGGAACGAACCGGGCTCGCGATCGTCGTGGAGGCGTACCGGGCCCTGGGCGACGAGGTGGCCGCGGCCGCCGACATCGACCTCGCGCTGCGGCTCGGGGCCGGCCATCCCGTGGGTCCGTTCGAGCGCGCCGACGCCATGGGCGGCGCCGGCGCCGTCCTCGAGCGCCTCGCCGGGGAGTCGGCCCGCGGTCCGCGGTTCGTCCCCTCGCCGGCTCTCGTCTCGGCCGCGGCCGAGGGCTGACCGGACCGCCGCGCCTGTGCGGCCGTCGCGCCGCGCCTGTGCGGCCGTCGCGCCGCGCGACCGCGAGTCGGACTATCCTCCGCGCATCGACGCGTCGCGACGGGTCGACCAGCGCTCCTGCCTCAACGAGGGAATCGACATGCGAGACCGGATGATCGGCGGCGGGCTCATGACGCTCGCCCTCGTGGCATTGATCGGCTGCAGCTCGAGCGGGTCCTCCTCGGCGCCCGCGTCGTCCGCGCCGGAGTCGGCGTCGGCGCCGTCCGCGGCCGCACCCAGCGAAGCCGCCCCGTCCGCAGCGGCCCCCAGCGCGGCCGCGCCAAGCGAGGCCGCCGCAAGCGAAGCGATCCCGTCCTTCCTGCTCCCCAGCGATGCCAAGGATCTCGAGGCCCTGATCCCGGACAAGGTCTGCGGCGTCAAGGTCACGAAGACGAGCATGAAGGGCGCCGACGCGCTTGGGGACAGCAGCGACCCAACGTTCGGCAACGTCCTCCAGCAGCTTGGCAAGAGCCCGTCGGATGTGAGTCTCGCGGCGGGGTTCGTCGTGTCTGGTGACTCGCCGTGCGGGGTCTTCATCTTCCGGATCCAGGGCGCCGACGAAGGCAAGCTGCGAGACATCTTCAAGCAGTTGGCCGACAAGGAACAGACGAAGTACAGCGACGTCTCGATCGGCGGAAAGACCGTCTCCAAGATCGAACCGGGGACCGGGACCGCAAGCCTGTCGCCCTTCCAGTACGCCTGGGTGAAGGGCGACGGCTTCATCGAGGTCGCGGCGGACACCGAGGCGCACGCCGCCGAGATCATCTCCCAGCTGCCGTAGCGCCTGTGCGACAAGCGGATCGGTCCGTCCGGGAGGCCTGGATCGTCGAGGCCGTCCGGACCCCGATCGGCCGGTACGGCGGCGCGCTCGCCGCCGTCCGGCCCGACGATCTCGCGGCCCTCACCCTCCGCGCGGTCGTCGACCGCGCCGGCATCGATGCCGGGCTCGTCGAAGACGTCATCCTCGGCTGCGCCAACCAGGCGGGCGAGGACAACCGTGACGTCGCCCGGATGGCGCTGCTCCTCGCCGGCTTCCCGGTGGAGGTCGGCGGCCTGACCGTGAACCGGCTGTGCGGTTCGGGGCTCCAGGCCATCAACACGGCCGCGCACGCCATCGCCGTCGGCGACGGCGACGTGTTCATCGGCGGTGGCGTCGAGTCGATGACCCGCGCCCCGTACGTCCAGCTCAAGGCCGCCGACGCTTGGGACCGCGGATCGCGCGAGCTCGCCGACACGACCCTGGGCTGGCGCTTCGTGAACCCGCGCCTGGCCGAGCGGCACTACCCCTACTCGATGGGCGAGACCGCCGAGAACGTGGCCGAGCGCTGGAACGTCAGCCGCGAGCGCCAGGACGCCTTCGCGCTCGAGAGCCAGCAGCGGGCGGTCGCCGCCATCGAGGCGGGCCGCTTCGACGACCAGATCGTGCCGGTGCCCGTCCCGCAGCGCCGGGGCGACCCGGTCACCGTGACGCGCGATGAGCATCCGCGTGCGGACACGAGCCTCGAGGCGCTCGGTCGCCTCCGGCCCGCGTTCAAGGCGGAGGGCGGCTCCGTGACCGCGGGCAACAGCTCCGGCATCAACGACGGCGCCTCGGCCGTGCTGCTCGTCGAGGCCGAGCGGGCGCGGTCGCTCGGGCTGCGTCCGATGGCTCGCGTGGTCTCGACCGCCGTGGCCGGCGTGGATCCGGCGATCATGGGGGTCGGGCCGGTCCCCGCCACGCGCAAGGCGCTCGAGCGTGCCGGCCTGGCCGTGGACGACCTCGACCTCATCGAGCTCAACGAGGCGTTCGCGAGCCAGTCGCTGGTCTGCATCGACGAGCTCGCCCTCGACCCGGCCCGGGTCAACGTCAACGGCGGCGCTATCGCGCTCGGGCATCCGCTCGGGATGAGCGGCGGACGCCTGATCACGATGCTCGTCCACGAGCTGCGCCGGACCGGCGGGCGCTACGGTCTCGCGACGATGTGCATCGGCGTCGGCCAGGGCATCGCGACGGTCGTGGAGCGGATCGACCCCTAGGCGGCCCGGCCGGTCCCCGTTTCGCTCGGACCGGCGTCGCGCGGGCCGAGCATCCTGGCCACGGCTCGGCGCCGGGCGCGGCGTCCGAGGAACCATGCCACGACGACGATCACGCCGCCCGCGACGACGAGGACCATCGCCTGCTCGCGCAGGGTCGTCAGGAAGGCGTCGTAGACCTCGGACGTGATCGTCTGCGCGGCCTTCGCGTCCGGGATCCGGGTCACGTAGGCGCCGGCAAGCCAGATGACCGCGAGCGACACGAGCCCGGCAAGCGCGACGGCCGCGCCGACGATCCCCAGCGCCCGTTCGCGGCGGTGGGCGATGACGACGATGAGGAGCGCCACCGCGATGGCGACGAGCGGCACGATGACCTCGAGCGTCTGCATGACGTCGATCGTCCGACGGATCGGCTGGAGCTCCGAGACCTGGGCGACGACCACCGGATCCATCTCGGCCAGCCCGGATGACGCGACCGTCGCGCCGATCCGCGGGTCGGCGACCGCCACGATGCGGTCGACCACGCGGGATGGATCGAGGACGACGTCCTTCCCCCGCACCGTGACCATGCCCGGCGTGCCTTCCACGGTGCCGAGCAGGTAGCCGTGCACGGATGCGATGACGTCCTTGCGGACCCGGCGGGCCGTCGAGTCCTCGAAGACCCGCTGGATCCGCTCGGCCAGGGCGGCCGAGATCTGGGCACGGGTCGCGGCGGCGTCGAGGCCGAGCACGTCCGTGGTGAGGCTCTGCAGGTCGGCGGGCGATCGCTTGCCGAGGGCCGCCACGACGCCATCGGCGGCACTCGTCGCGACGAGCGCCTCGAGCGAGGGGGCCTCCAGGGCCCGCTCCGCCGTGGTGGCGAAGGTGTCCGGATCGAGCACCGTGCGGAGCGCCCAGGTCGACGTGTTCGCCACGACCATGGCCGGCAGGAAGACGATCAGCAGGACCGCCGCGAGGGCCGTTCGGAACACGCGTCGAGTCTACTGTGGGCTCGCGCACGGCGGCGCCTCGCCCGCGTGGTACGAGAGTTTCGGCGCGGGTGCTTGTGGAAATCGAGCGGCGTGCGTACGATTGGCGCCATCGGGGCCCACAGCGCATCCGCCCAAGCACGAGACACGAGGACCGAACACATGATCGACCAGCAGCCGACGGTCGTCTCCCTCACGGACGCCGCAGCCATGAAACTGCGCGAGCTGACCAAGGAAGAGACGAATCCGGATGTCGGCCTGCGCGTCTACGTGTACTCGGGCGGCTGCTCCGGGTTCCGCTACGGGATGATGCTCGAGGACGCGCCGACGTCCGAGGACCGGATCCTCGACGCGAACGGGATCAAGGTCTACGTCGACGGCAACAGCGTCAGCCTCCTGGAGGGGTCGCAGATCGACTATGTCGACACCCTGATGGGCGCCGGCTTCACCGTGAACAACCCCAATGCGGTGGCCGCCTGCGGTTGTGGCTCGAGCTTCCGGACCGCCGACGACGCAGGCACGGCTCGATCCTGCGCCCACTGACCTCGCTCGCTCCTCCTCGGAAGCCGCCGGCATCGCCGGCGGCTTCGTGATTCACGAGGCAGATCAGGGTCGCCCCTGGGTCGTCGGACCATCGCGGCCCGGCACCGGTACTCTCGACCCATGGGCGGTCCGGAGCGGTCCGACGGACCCTGCAGACGGTCAGACCGCATGCCCACCGAACCTCGCTCCTCCGCGCGTCTACCGCTCTGGCTGGCGTACTTCGCCATCGGAGCGGCTGCGCTCGTCGTCCATCGCCTGCTGGCGGCCGGGAGCCCCGCCCAGAGCTGGTTCTACGACGTCATCGGCGGCACGGCCGTCGTAGTGGCCCTCGTGGGCGTGGCCATCCATCGTCCGGAGCGACGTCTCCCCTGGTACCTGATGGCCGCCGGGCAGGCCCTGTTCGTGGCCGGCGACGTCATGTGGAACTACTACGAGGCCATCGGCGAGTCGCCGTTCCCCTCGCTGGCCGACGTCCTGTACCTCGCCGGCTACCCGTTCATCGCGATCGGCCTGCTCCTGCTCATCCGGCGACGGCTCGGCGACGGCGACCGCGGCGGCGTGCTCGACGCGGCCATCCTGACGACGGCCGTCGCGATCCTCTCCTGGACGTTCTTCATCCAGCCGCTGGTGGCCTCGTCCGAGCTCGACACCCTGTCGCTCGTGATCAGCCTCGCCTACCCGATCAACGACCTGCTGCTCATCGGCGTCGCGCTGGGCCTGCTCACGACCCCAGGAGCCCGCACGCCGTCGTTCCGGCTGCTGCTGCTCAGCCTCGTGGCGCTGCTCGTGGCGGACCAGATCTACGCGATCCAGAACCTCGACGAGACATACGTCTCGGGCGGCTGGCTCGACAGCATCTATCTCATCGCCTACGTCCTGTTCGGGGCCGCCGCGGCGCATCCCTCGATGGTCCACCTGAGCGATCCACACCCGGTCGCCGTCACGTGGCTCGGCCCAGTCCGCCTCGTCTGCCTGGCGGCGGCCATGATCACCGGGCCGCTCCTCGTCACGTTCGGTCCCGGCGCCGACGGCAGCCTCTCGATCGTCGCACTGGGGACCGCGGTGCTGTCGCTCCTCGTGCTGGTCCGCATGACCGGCATCGTGCGGATGCTCGACCACGACGTGAAGAAGCGGCGCGCGCTGGAGGCCCAGCTCAAGTACCAGGCCTTCCACGACCCGCTCACGGGCCTGGCGAACCGGCGTCGTTTCGTCGACCAGGCCGAGCAGGCGCTCGACTCGCGGAGCCAGCCGGGGACCATCGCCGCGCTCTTCCTCGACCTCGATGACTTCAAGACGGTGAACGACAACCTGGGTCACGCCGCGGGCGACGAGCTCCTCGCGACGGTCGCGACCCGGATCGCCGACTCGCTGCGCTCGACGGACCTGGGGGCGCGACTCGGCGGTGACGAATTCGGCGTGCTGCTCTTCGACATCGCCGACGTCCACTACGCGCAGGCCGTGGCGGAACGACTCCTCAACGCGATCCAGGCCCCGCTCACGATCGCCGACACCCCGGTCGAGGTCGGCGCGAGCATCGGCGTCGCCCTCGATACGGTCTCGATGACGAGCGTCGACGACCTCCTCGGCGACGCCGATGTGGCGATGTACCAGGCCAAGGCGATGGGCAAGGGCCGCTACCACACGTTCACGGCCGATCCGGAGGGCGCCGGTGCCCGCGAGCGGTCCTGGTCGGACGCTCCCCGGAACGTCCGTCGTCCGTTCGCTGCCGCCCGGCTCGAACCGGGCGCCGGCTAGACCGCGGCCGGCGGGCTAGACTCGAACCATGCGCGCGGTGGCAACGGATCGCCGCGCCGACGCCGGTCAACGATGATGGATATCCCCCTCTTCCCGCTCCACACGGTCCTGTGTCCGGGGATCGTGGTGCCGCTTCATATCTTCGAGGAACGCTACCGCGCGCTCACCCGCTACTGCCTCGACACGGGTGGCCCGTTCGGCGTGGTGCTGATCAAGAGTGGTCGCGAGGTCGGGGAGCGCGAGCGTGCTGTCGCTGGCCGGGGTCGGGGCCTTCGCGGAGATCCGCCAGGCCGGGCGCTATCCGGACGGCCGGTACGACCTGCTCGCGGCCGGTACGGGCCGCTTCGCGATCGAGTCCGTGGACGCCGGCAGCGAGCCGTACCTCATGGCCGAGGTCACGCCGCTCGACGACGAGGTCGGGGACGAGCCCCGTGCCGAGCGCCTCGCCGCCTCCGCGATCCGCCGGTTCGTCCGGTATCTCGAGCTCCTCCGTGCGCGGGACGGCGAATCCGAGGAGGTGCTCGACATCCGGGTCGAGCTCGAGACCGCCGACGCCGAGACCGACGAAGAGACCGACGACGAAGCGGTGGGCAGCGCCGATGCCGACGATGTCGAGCCGGGCGCCGTCGCCGCGGCGCCGGTCGAGCGCGGGGCCGAGGATCGAGCCGTCGACGATCGCGCCGCGAGCCAGGGCCGCGATGACCAGGCGGAGGCGCCCACGGCCCGGGACCTCGTGATCCCCGACGACCCGACCGTGCTCTCCTATCTGCTCTCGGGCATCGTGCAGGTCGAGCTGCCGCGCCGCCAGGGTCTGCTCGAGGCCGAGACCACGGTGGAGCGCCTGGAGGCGCTCGTCCACCTGCTCGACCGCGAGATCATGCTGCTGTCCGGCCGCCTGCGGCTCTTCTCGCCCGACCCACGGCAGCTCGGCGGCGCCCGCCTGAGCTAGGCCAGCGCGGCGATCCGCGCCGAGAGGTGCTCCGCCAGCATCAACGTGACGACGTGCGGGAAGCCCGATGGGGCGTCGGGGATGATCGACGCGTCGATGACGTGCAAGCCGTCCACGCCATGGACCCGGCCGAGGGCATCGACGACGCCGCCCGCCTCCGGCGCCGGACCCATCGCACACGTGCCGACGACGTGGGGGATCGAGTACGCGTTCTCCAGGACGTGCCGTCGCAGGCCGGCGTCGTCGTCGGGCACGTTCGGCGGCCCGTCGGTCGATCGTGACCGGATGGCCGGGGAGCGGGCGAGCGCCAGCCCGACCCGGTAGCCCTCGACCAGCCGGTCGAGGTCGCGCGGCTCGCGGACGTCCGGCAGTCGGATCCGCGGCGGGTCGGCGGGATCGGCGGAGCGGAGTCGCACCGAGCCGCGGGCGATCGGCTTGAGCAGGATCGGGTCGAGGTAGAAGCCCGGCTCGTCGCCCTCGGGGTCCGTCACCCAGAACATCAGGTCGGGCGCACCATCCGACCGGGCGCCGGTGCTGTGGAACGTGGCGATCGTGTGGAGGACGGGCCCGCCGGTGGCCGTGCCACGCCAGCCCGAGTCGAGGTCGACGCCCGGGTGATCGGCCAGGTTCGAGCCGACGCCCGGCAGGTCGACCCGGACCGGGATGCCGACCTCGCGCAGGTGGGCTCCCGGTCCGATGCCCGAGCGCAGCAGGATGGTGGGGCTGCCGTACGTCCCTCCGGCCAGGATGACCCGGTCCGCCTCGATGGCCGTCCCGTCGGCGAGTCGCACGCCGGACGTACGGCCGTTCGCCAGCATCACGCTCGCGACCAGCGCGTCGCTGAGGATCGTGAGTCCCGGCACCGGGACCTCTGGCGGCAGGTAGGCATCGACCGACGTCGTCCGGACCCCGTCCCGCGAGCTCATCGGCATCGGACCGACGCCGACGGATCCGGGCCGGTTGTGGTCCGTCACGGACGGGAAGCCGGCCGCCGCGAACGCCTCGATCGCGGCGGCGTGGATCGTCGACGGGATCGCGCCCGGATATCGGGTGATCGGCACGGGCCCGGCGTCGCCGTGCCACGACTCCCGGCCGAAGTCGAGATCGGTCTCGACCCGCCGGAACGACGGGAGGACCTCCTCGAACGCCCAGCCGGGACACCCGCCGGCCGCCCATGCGTCGAAGTCGGCCGGTGCGCCGCGGACGGCGAACCGGGTCAGCCACGACGTGCCGCCGAGGACCCGGCCGCGGCGGAGCGGCGTCGCGCTCCCGTCGTCGGTCTCGCGCGCATAGCCCCAATCGGGGACCTTGGGGAGGGCCCAGCCGTCGCGCCACTCGGGCGGCGTTTCGGCGCGGCGGTCCGGGCCGGCCTCGATCAGCAGGACCGAGCGATCACCGGTCTCCCCGAGTCGGCGGGCCAGGACGCAGCCGGCGGCCCCGCCCCCGACCACGATCGTGTCGTACCCCTCGCGCGCCATGGTGGCATCGGCCTCCCTTGCGCCGCGATGTCACTCGCTGAAGCGCTCTTCCTTCCAGGGATCGGCGTCGTTGTTATAGCCGTAGCGCTCCCAGAAGCCCAGC
This sequence comes from uncultured Chloroflexia bacterium, assembly GCA_963817245.1. Taxonomy (GTDB): domain Bacteria; phylum Chloroflexota; class Limnocylindria; order Limnocylindrales; family CSP1-4; genus SPCO01. The sequence continues at coordinate 137,152 of CAWFNQ010000002.1, read as the reverse complement.
TGGTCGTGGTCGAGGAACTCGAGACCGCGGATCCACTTGCTGCTCTTCCAGAAATAGCGCTTCGGGACGAGGAGGCGGAGCGGGTAGCCGTGCTCGGGCTCGAGCGGCAGCCCGCCGAAGGTGTCGGCGAGCAGGACGTCGTCATCGTCGAGGACCGACAGCGGCAGGTTCGCGGTATAGCCCTGCTCGGCGTGCGACACGACATGCGTGGCGCTCGGCCGGACGCCGGCCATCTCGAGGATGGTCTGGATGGCCACGCCCTCCCAGGTCGTATCGAGCTTCGTCCAGCGCGTCACGCAGTGGATGTCGGTCTGGACCGTCTTGCGCGGCAGGTCCTTGAACTGCGACCAGGTCAGCGTGAACGGCGAATCGACCTCGCCCCATACGCGGAAGTCCCAGGTGGCGAGGTCGGTGTGGGGGACCGATCCGTAGTGGAGGACCGGGAACTTCTCGGTCTTGTACTGGCCGGGCGGGATCCGCTCGGCGACGGCAGGGTCCTGGACGCCGGACCCGAAGAGTCGTTCGAACATGGGAGCGAAGTCCTCGATGGGGTGAGCCCCCGTATCCTCGCACACCGTCGGTGACGATCCCATGACCCTCGTACGGGACGGCCACGACGACCCGGTCACCGACGCACGCGAAGGGTCGGGTACCCTTCGCACGTGACCGACCAGCCTGCCCCGGCCGCGTCCCGCCTCGTCATCGTCATGCCGGCGTACAACGCTGCCCAGACCCTGGAACGGACGTACGCCGACATCCCGCACGAGATGGTCGACCGGATCATCCTCGTCGACGACGTGTCACGAGACCAGACCGTGGAGATCGCCCGGAACCTCGGGCTCGACGTCATCATCCACAGCCAGAACCGGGGCTACGGCGGTAACCAGAAGACCTGTTACGCCGCGGCGTTGGCCGCCGGCGCGGACATCGTCGTCATGCTCCACCCCGACTACCAGTACGACGCGACACGCATCCCCGCGCTCGTCGCCCCGATCGCTGCGGGCGAGCGGGACCTGATGCTCGGCAGTCGGTTCCTCGGGGACCCGCTCGCGGGCGGCATGCCAAGGTGGAAGTACGTGAGCAACCGGTTCCTGACCGGGCTCGAGAACCGCGCGTTCGGGCTCCACCTGTCCGAGTACCACACGGGCCTGCGTGCCTACAGCCGGCACCTGCTCGAGACGATCCCGTTCCAGCTCAACTCGGACGACTTCGTGTTCGACCAGGAGCTCGTCGCCCAGGTGGTGGCGGCCGGCATGGCGGCGCGGATCGGCGAGATCGCGGTGCCGACCCGGTACTTCGAGGAGGCCTCCTCGGTCGGCCTGCGACGGAGCATCGTCTACGGGCTCTCGACCCTGCGTGTCGTGGCCCGCTACACGCTCCACCGGCTCCGCGTCCGGCGCTCGCGCAAGCTCGTCGCCCGCGACCGCGCGGACTAGGCGGGTCGCGCCCTCGTGCGGATCGGTTCGCGCGCGCTCGTCCGGAGCGCGCTCGGCATCGGGATCAGCCTCGTCGCGGGCTGGCTGGTCCTGCGCTCGGTCGACCTCGCCGCGGCCGCCGCTGTGCTCCGGACCGCGTCGCCCGCCTGGATCGGCGTGATGGTGGTCGCGACGATCACGGATATCGCCTTCCGGGCGCTGCGCTGGCAGGCCCTGCTGAAGCCGATCGTCGCGGTGCCCTACCCGCGGGTCCTCGGCTACACGTACCTGGGGTACCTCGCGAACAGCGTGCTGCCGGCCCGGCTCGGGGAGCTCGTCCGGGTCCACGCGCTCGGGGAGGGCGAGGGCGTCAGCCGAACGACGGTCCTGGGCACGGTCGTCGTGGAGCGCGTCATCGACACGGTCATGGTCGTCGGCATCGCCGCCCTGTCGGTGGTCGTGCTGAGCGCGCGCGGGATCATGACGAGCGCGGTCCTGCTCGGTGGTGCATTCGTGGCGCTGCTCGTGATCGCCCTCGGGCTGGCCGTCGCCGCACACCGTCTGCCCGGTGCGGAACGGGTCGGCGCGCTGCTTGCGCGCTGGCCCCGCGTCGTGGAGCTGGGTCGCCGCCTGCGCGACGGCCTGGCCGTGATCTCGCGCCCACGGACGGTCGCCGCGGCGGTGGCGTGGAGCGTGGCCGCATGGACGGCCTCGACCGTGGTCTTCCTGGCCGGCGGCCAGGCGGTCGGCATCCAGCTCACCGTGGCCCAGGGCGCGCTCATCGGCAGCGGCGTGGCCCTGGCCACGATCGTGCCGTCGGGGCCGGGCTACCTCGGCACGTTCGAGCTCACCGCGGTGGGCATCGCCGACGGCTTCGGCATCGATCGCGATACGGCATTCGCCATGGCCCTGCTCGTCCACGCGGTGATCCTCGCCGTCACCACCGTCGGCGGCCTCATCGCGATCGCCTGGTCGCGCCGGCGGGGCCGGCCGATGGAGGTCGACGCCGAGCCCATCCTCGACGCTGCCGAGGCCGACGCGCCCTAGACCGCGATCCCGCCGCCGAGTCCGAGCCCGACGATCGCGAGGAGCGTCCCCGCCCCGATCACGACGGCCGCTCCGAGGCCGATGGCGAAGGCGGTCGGCCCGACGTCCCGGAGATCGTCGAGGCGGATCGACAGCCCGACCGCGGCGATCCCGACGAGGATGCACCAGCCGGAGATCGAGCCAAGGATGTTCGCGAGGTCCGGGCCGATGATCCCGACGCTGCGCAGGATCGTCATCGCCACGAAGCCCAGGACGAACACGGGGACGGCCTTGCGGATCCCGGCCGCGGTATCGCCGGCGACCTCGCCGCGCCGGGACCACGCCCAGGCGATGCCGACCAGGAGCGGGGCCATGAGGGCGTTCCGGATGAGCTTGACGACCGTCGCGACGTCGAGGGCGTCCGGCGAGTACGCCGCGCTGGCGGCCACCACCTGGCTCGTGTCGTTGACCGCGACCCCGGTCCACAGTCCGAACGAGGGATCCGTCAGCCCGAGTGCGTGACCGACGATGGGGTAGATGAACACGGCCGCGGTGCCGAAGAGCGTGACGGTGGCGACGGCGTACGCGACATCGCGCGAGCGGGCCCCGATCACCGGTGCCGTCGCGACGACCGCGGAGTTGCCGCAGACCGCGGCCCCGACCGCCAGGAGGATGCCGAGACGCCGATCCACGTCGGCGAGCCGCCCGAGCGCGAAGACGAGGGTGAGGGCGACCGTCATCGTCACGACGACCACGGCGGCCGACGGGACGCCGATCCGGGTCACCTGGTCGAAGCTCAGGCGTGCCCCGAGCAGCACGATCCCGAGGCGCAGCACTCGCTGGGCCGCGAACCCCCAACCCGGACGGAGCGTTTCGCCTCGCGTGTGCGTCGCGGGGACCTGGGCGAGGGCGATCCCGAGCAGCAAGGCGACGGTGACCGGGGCGACGGCCGAGGGCAGGACGCCGCTCAGCAGGCCGGCCGCGAGCGCGACCCCGAGGGCGAGGAGCAGGCCCGGCGCGATCCGGCGCGACGAACCGATCAGGCGGGTCGGCCATCCGGCCTCAGCGGCCGACACGGCCGTCACGACATCGAGGGATCGACCAGGGGTGTGAGCGAGGCGAGAGGCGGCCGCGCGTGGCCGGCGTGATCGGCGCTCGACGGGACCGCATCGTACGGCTCGAACCGCAGCGCGGCGGACCCGCGCGGGTGGCTGACGCGGAGGAACTCGAGGGCGTATCGCTCGTACATCTCGTGGAGGAGTTCGACCGCGGCCCGATGGTCGGGCCGCCCGGCGGCCGCGCGCGCATGCGCCCGCGAGTCCCACAGGCAGAACGAGAGGCAGGTGCCGTCCGCGGCGGTCGGGCCCTTGAAGTAGTGGACGAACCCCGGCGAGGACGCGGCCTCGAGGTGGGCGCGCTCATCGAAGTCGCAGAGGCGCGCCTCGTCACAGCCGGCACGACGCACGGATCGGAACGCCACGAGGTACCACTCACGGCCGGCGGGGAGCGCCGCCACGGCGCTCGACCAGTCGAAGGCCTCGCCGACCGGCCGGGCGGCGTAGGAATCGTCGAGCGGCGCGAGACCGTCGAGTGCGTCCATCGAGCCCGGAGCATAGGCGTCACAGCGCGATTGTCAAATCGCGAGAGGTACTTGTGTCGGTATACGAACAGTACTGGCGGGACTCATGGTCTCGGTGCCGGTCCGATCGCCCCGACGATGGCGGCGGCCGCGTCGGGCAGCAAGCGTGCGACACGCGCCCGCCACGCGAGGCCGCACCGCGACTCCGGGCCGATGACCCCGATGGCCGCGACGATCCCGTCGTCTCGGATGATGGGAACGGCGATGGTCACCGTGGAAGGGATCGGCTCGCCCTCGCTCCTCGCGATCCCGGTCGCGGCGATCTGGGCCAGCTCCTTGCGCAGCTCCTTGCGGCGCAGGTGCGGCGTCGGAGGGAGCCGCTCGCGGAGGAGTTCGTCGAGCACGTCGGGCGGCGCATAGGCGAGCAGCACTCGCGCGATGGCCCCGACGTGGAGCGGCATCGCCGAGCCGACATCGAGGTGGACTCGCAGCGGTTGCGTCGAGGGCACCTCGAGCAGACACACCGCGGACAGTCCGATGCGGCGGCTGAGCACGGCGGTCTCGCCGGTCTCCTCGACCAGGGAGCGCAGGACGGGGTCGGCGAGGCGGGTCAGCTCCTCGGTGCTCACGTGCGTGCCGCCGCCGATGACCAGCCGCGAGCCGAGCCGATACCCGGACCCGGTCCGATCGACGAACCCGAACTCGGTGAGCGTCCGCAGATAGCGGTAGATCGTCGAGACCGGGGTGTCGAGGAGCGCGCTGAGCTCATCGGCCCGGATCTCGCCCCGGTCGGCGATGGTCAGCAGCACGCGCAGGCCGCGCGCGAACGAGGTGTCCTCGGCCGCCTCCTCGGGCGGGCGATCCCGGGCGGTATTCATCGTGGGGGTGGGGCGACCTCGTCATGACGCGGGGCTGGCCGCGAGAGCATACGTGGTCACCGCGCCGGGGCGATACCATCGCGGTCATGCGGTCCACGATGCCCCTCCGCCGATGACCGCCGGGGACGCGGTCCACCCGGCTCGCCGCGGTCGCGCGGCCCGCCAGTCCGAGCGATTGGCCCGGGCGTTGGACACGCTGCCCTACCTCACGCGCCGGCTCGCCCCGGTCGAGGTCATCGGCATCGAGGGCCTCGAGCAGATCGAGTGGAATGCCGACACGCTCCTCGAGGAGGTCGGCATCGAGATCGTGAACTTCCCCGAAGCGGTGGGGATCTTCCACGGGGCCGGTGCGGACGTGACCGGGACGCGGGTGCGCTTCCCGCGAGGGATGTGCCGCTCGATCGTGACGGCGACGGCGCCCGGCTCGTTCACCCAGCTCGCCCGGAACCCGGCCCGCAGCGTCGTGATCGGCGACCCGCACATCGTCCTGGTCCCGACCTACGGCTCGCCGTTCATCCACAACCTCGACGAGGGCCGGCGCTACGCGACGATCGAGGACTTCCGGAACTTCGTGAAGCTCACGTACACGAGCCGGACGCTCCATCACGGCGGCGGGACGTTGTGCGAGCCGGTCGACCTGCCCGTGAACAAACGCCACCTCGAGATGGTCTACAGCCACATCCGCTACTCGGACCGGGCGTTCATGGGCTCGGTCACCCATCCGAGCCGGGCCCAGGACTCGGTCGACCTCGTCCGCATCCTCTTCGGCGACGATGTCGTCGACCGCGAGCCCGTGATCATGGGGCTGGCCAACGCCAACTCCCCGATGTCGTGGGACTTCAACATGCTCGGCTCGGCCAAGGTCTACGCCGAGAACGGCCAGATCATGCTCATCACGCCGTTCATCCTCGGCGGCGCCATGGCGCCGGTGACCGTCGCGGCACAGGCGACGCAGACCCTCGCGGAGGCGCTCGCCGGGATGGCCTTCTGCCAGATCGTCCGCCCGGGCGCGCCGGTCATCTTCGGGTCGTTCGCCTCGTCCATGTCGATGCAGTCGGGCGCCCCGACGTTCGGTACCCCCGAACCGCAGCTCGTGCTGTTCGTGCTCGCCGCGCTGGCCCGCCGGCTCGGCGTGCCGTTCCGTGGTGGCGGGAACTTCACCGCGTCCAAGGTCCCCGACTACCAGGCAGCGTACGAGAGCGCGATCAGCTTCCTCGCGACGATCCAGGCCGGGGTCAACTTCAACCTCCACACCGCCGGCTGGCTCGAGGGCGGGCTCGCGGTCGGGTACGAGAAGTTCGTGCTCGACGAGGACCAGGCCTCGATGACCGCCGCGTACATCGGCGGCGTCGACACCACCGACAACGGGTACGCGCTCGAGGCGATGCTCGCCGGCGGCCCGGGCCAGCACTTCCTCGGCTCGCCGCACACGCTGGCCAACTTCGAGACCGCGTTCTGGCGCTCGGAGCTCTCGAACAACGACTCGTACGAGCAGTGGCAGCTGGACGGCTCGCTCGATGCCGCCCAGCGGGCCAACGCGCGCTGGAAGCGACGCCTCGCGGAATACGAAGCGCCCGCGATCGATCCGGCCCTCGACGAAGCGCTGCTGGACTTCATCGCCCGCCGGAAGGCCGACTTCCCAGACTCGGACGTCTAGCCCGCGATGGCCTCCGGCGATCCGCTGCTCCAGCCGTTCCAGCTGCGGCACCTGACCCTGCGCAACCGGATCATGTCGCCGAGCCACGAGCCGGCCTATGCCGAGGACGGCAAGCCGAAGCTGCGCTACCAGCTCTACCACGAGGAGAAGGCGAAGGGCGGGATCGCCCTGACGATGATCGGCGGCTCGACGAATGTCGCGCCCGACTCGCCGCCGGTCTTCGGCCAGCTCTACGCCGGAGACGACTCGATCATCCCGTGGCTGCAGCAACTCGCCGACCGGGTCCACGCCCACGGCGCGGCGACGATGATCCAGCTGACCCACATGGGCCGGCGGACGGTCTGGGACGACGGCGACTGGCTCCCGACGATCGCGCCTTCGTCTGTGCGCGAGCCCGCCCATCGCAGCTTCCCGAAGGCGATGGAGGAGGCCGACATCCGGCGGATCGTCCGGGCGTTCGCCGACGCGGCGCGCCGCTGCCGGGAGGGCGGCCTCGACGGGCTCGAGGTCATCGCCTACGGCCACCTCCTCGACCAGTTCTGGTCGCCGCTCGTGAACCAGCGGGGCGACCGGTACGGGGGATCGCTCGACAACCGCATGCGCTTCTCGATCGAGGTCCTCGAGGCCGTCCGTGCGGCGGTCGGCGACGACTTCATCGTGGGGATCCGGATGACCGGTGGCGAGGACGTCGAGGGCGGGCTGACCGAGGCGGACGGGCTGCACATCGCGACGACCCTGGCCCGGACCGGGACGATCGATTTCCTGAACATCGTCAAGGGCTCGATCGCGACCGACGAGCGGATCTCGCACGTCATCCCGGGGCTCGGGACGCCGCTCGGACCGGCGCTCCAGTTCGCCGGCCGGTTCCGCGAACGGATCGACCTGCCCGTGTTCCACGCCCAGCGCATCCCCGACCTGGCCACGGCCCGCTTCGCCATCACCGAGGGTCTCGTCGACATGGTCGGGATGATGCGGGCCCACATGGCCGACCCGCACATCGTCCGCAAGCTCGAGGCCGGGGAGCCCGAGCGGATCCGGACCTGCGTCGGGGCGTCGTACTGCATCAACCGGATCTACCGGGGACTCGACGCGCTGTGCATCCAGAACCCGGCGACCGGCCGCGAGGAGACGATCCCGCACGTCGCGCCGCCGACGACGGGGCCACGCCGGCGGGTCGTGGTCGTCGGGGCCGGCGTCGCCGGCCTCGAGGCCGCCCGCGTCGCGGCGGAGCGCGGGCACGAGGTCGTCCTGCTCGAGGCCGCGTCGGAGCCGGGCGGCCAGGTCCGGCTGGCGGCACGGGCCACGCCGCGGCGGAGCGACCTGATCGGGATCGTGGACTGGCTCGTCTCGGAGTGCCGGATCCTCGGCGTGGACCTGCGGTTCGACACCGTCGCCGACGGCCCGGCGGTCCTCGCGCTCCGGCCGGATGTCGTCGTGGTCGCGACCGGCGGACGGCCGCGGACGCCGCCGCTCGTCGAAGGCGAGGGGCTCGTCGCGACGACCTGGGACATCATCGGCGGGACCGTGACGCCCTCGACCGGGGCCGTCCTGCTCTTCGACGACCACGGCACGGAGGACGCGCTGTCCTGTGCCGAACGACTGATCTCCGCCGGCGCCTCGCTCGAGATCGTGTCACCGGACCGCTACGTGGGGTACGAGGTCACCGGCACCACCTATCCCGCCTATCTGGGGACGTTCTACGAGCACGATGTGCGGCTCACGCCGGACCTGCGGATGACGGCCGTGCGGCGGACCGCCGACCGACGACTGGAGGTGGTGCTCTCGAGCGAGTACACCGGCACCGACCAGGTCCGGCTGGTCGACCAGGTCGTCGTCGAGCACGGCTCGCTGCCCAACGACGAGCTCTGGGAGGACCTTCGACCCGGCTCGTCCAACGACGGCGAGCTGGACCTCGAGGCCTACCTGGCGATCGCGCCCCAGGCGCACGTCACCAACCCCGACTCGACCTATGCGTTGTTCCGTGTCGGCGACGCGGTCGCGTCGCGGAACATCCACGCCGCCCTGTACGAGTCGCGGCGCCTGGCCCTGGCGCTGTAGTCGATCGCCGCCGACCGGGCCGAACGGACCGGAGGCCCGGTCAGGCTGGCGGCCCGGTCTCGCTCGTGTCCGGCTCGTCCTCGAATGTCGCGGCTCGGGTCGTCCGCGACGCTTCCGGGTCGCCGGGCACGCTGTCGGCATCCCACTGGTTCGAGGCGAGCCCGATATCGGCTGCGTCGCCTGGATCGGCCGCCTCGGCCGCGGTCCCACCGGCTGCGTCGGCCTCCTGGACGGCCTCGGCCAGCTCCTCCACGGACTGCCCCGTCGTCTCGGCGGCCTTGGCGAGCGCCGCCTCGACGTCGCCGGCACCAGCGACCGAACCGCGCCGCTGGAGGGTGCGGAGCTCCTCGAGCGGGATGTGGCAGGCCATCTTGTGACCCGGCTCGACCTCGATGAGCGGCGGCTCGGTCACCTCGCACAGCCCCGCGATCGCCCGGTGGCAGCGCGTGTGGAAGACGCATCCGGTCGGCGGGTTCGCCGGTGACGGGATCTCGCCCTCGAGCAGGATCCGGGCGCGCTGCTCCCCATCGACGTTCGGGACCGCCGACAGCAACGCCTCGGTGTACGGGTGGTTCGGGCCGTTGAACACCGCCTCGGAGCCGCCGACCTCCATGATCCGGCCGAGGTACATCACCGCGATCCGGTCGGCGAGGTAGCGGACGACGCCGAGGTCGTGCGAGATGAGCAGGTAGCTCGTCCGGCTGCGCAGTTGGAGCTCGGACAGCAGATTGAGGATCGCGGCCTGGACCGAGACGTCGAGGGCGCTCGTCGGCTCGTCGGCGACGACGATCTGCGGATCCCCGGCGAACGCCCGGGCGATCGCCACGCGCTGCTTGAGCCCACCCGAGAGCTGGCGCGGCTTGAGGTCGAGGTGGCGCTGCGTGAGCCGGAGGTCGGACGCGAGCCGGTTCACGCGGTCGTTGACCGCCTTGCCGCTGGTGCCGGTCAGCTTCGACACCGAGCGCGACAGGATGTGGCGCACGGTCCAACCGCGGTTCAGGGCCGAGTCCGGGTTCTGGAAGACCATCTGGATCGAGCGCTTGTCGGCCGTGGGGCGGCCGGCCGAGGTGTCGGCCAGCGCATGGTCGCCGAGCTGGAGCGAGCTGCCGGCATCGGGGCGCTCGACGCCCAGGATCGTCCGGGCCAGCGTCGATTTGCCCGAGCCCGATTCCCCGACGAGCCCGAGCGTCTCGCCGTCGGCGAGGTCGAGGTCGACCGCCACCAGGGCGGGGACGTCATGCCCCGATTGATGGAAGGTCTTGGAGACGTGCGTGACGGTCAGCGACACGTCACCACGGGTGGCGTCCTGGCCGGTCGTGGGCGGCGGCTCCACGATCTCGCCGAGGCGGTCGCGGTGGTGGCAGCGGGTCCAGCGTCCCGGACCGACCTCGACGATCGGCGGTTCCACCGTCCGGCACAGCTCGTCGGCGATCGGGCAGCGGTCCACGAAGACGCAGGTGGGCAGCGGCGTCCCGATCTGCGGGAGGTTGCCCGGGATCGTGGACAGCGCGCGCTGGCTCTTCCGGATGCCGTGCCGCGGCAGCGACCGGAGGAGCCCGAGGGTGTACGGGTGCTGCGGGTTGCCGAACACCGCCGGCGCATCGCCTTCCTCGACGATCTTGCCCGCATACATGACGCCGACGCGGTCGCACAGCGTCCGGATGACGCCCAGGTTGTGGGCGATCAGCAGGACCGCGGCGTTCATCTCGGCCTGGAGCGACCGCACGAGGTCGAGCACGCTCGCCTCGACCGTCGCGTCCAGGCCGGTCGTCGGCTCGTCGAGGATCAGGAGGCGCGGGTCCGAGGCGAGCGCGATGGCGATGACGACGCGCTGCTGCATCCCGCCCGACAGCTGGTGGGGATAGCGCTGGGCGACCCCCTCCGGGTCGGCGATCTGCACCCGCTGGAGCGCCTTGAGCGCGCTCTCCTGCGCCTGTGCCTGGCTCTGCCCCAGCACGCTGAAGGCTTCCACGACCTGCGGCCCGATCTTGGTCGTCGGGTTGAGGGCCGCCCCCGGGTCCTGGTAGACCATCGAGGCGTGACGGGTGCGGAACGTCCGCAGCTCGTCCTCCTTCATGGAGGTCACGTCGGCGCCGTCCACGAGGATCCGGCCGCCGGTGATACGGGCGTTGCGCGGCAGGTAGCGGACCGCGGCGTAGGCCGTCGTGGACTTGCCGCAGCCGGACTCGCCGACGAGACCGTACGACTCGCCGGGCCGGATCTCGAACGAGACGCCGCGCAGGACCGGGCGCGGGATCCCGCGCACCACGTAGGCGAGCGACAGGTCCTCGATGCGCAGCGCGGCGGGCGCGACGGTCGTGGTGGTACCGGGGCCGGATCCAGGCGTCGGCGCGGTCTCGGTCGTCATTCGTTGAGGACCGATTGGAGCGAGTCCGCGATGAGGTTCACCGCCACGACCGTGCTCGCGATCGCGAGGGCCGGGAAGAACGTCGACCACCAGATCCCGCCGATCATGTTGGTGTACTCCTCGGAGACGCTGAGCCCCCAGTCCGGCGACGGCGGCTGGAGGCCGACGCCCAGGAACGAGAGCGTGGCCACCGTGAAGATCGCGTAGCCGAACCGGACGGTCATCTCGACGACCGTCGGCCCCAGGACGTTCGGGAAGATCTCGCGCGACAGGATGAACCAGCCCGTCTCGCCGCGAAGGCGGGCGGCGGTCACGTAGTCGAGCTGGCGTTCGGACAGGACGGCCGAGCGCACCGTGCGGGCGACGATCGGGGTGAACAGGATCCCGACGACGAAGATGACGACGAGCGGCGACGTGCCCAGGACGACGAGCGCGAGCAGAGCCACGAGGATGACCGGCAGGGCCAGGAACGCCTCGACGATGCGGCTGAGCACGTCGTCGACGGTCCCGCGATAGAAGCCCATGATGAGTCCGAGCGTGGTCCCGGCCACGACCCCGAGCAGGGCGGCCAGCGGCGCGATGATCAGCACGTCGCGCGATCCGACCATGACTCGCGAGAGGACGTCTCGGCCCAGGCGGTCGGTGCCGAACCAGTGCTCGGGACTCGGCGGCAGGTGGCCTTGCGAGAAGCTGTTGATCGGGTCGTAGGGCGTGATGCGGGTGCCCATCACGGCGCAGATGATCCAGCCGATCACGATGATGTTGCCGACGATGAACGCGGGCCGGCGCAGCAGCAGCCGGATCGTCTCGCGGCGGGCGAGCGAGCGCTCGGAGGTCTCGGACGGTCCGACCGGCGAGGGGATGCTCGCCTCGTGGGCGGACGTCACGTCGATGACGTCCATCAGCGCTCGGCGTCCAGGCGGATGCGCGGATTCATCCAGGCGGTGATGAGGTCGGAGCCGAGCGTCGCGATCATGTAGACGAGGCCGATGACGATGACGCCGGCGACCAGCATCGGGATGTCCTTGTGCTGGGCCGCGAACAGCATCGTGGCGCCCATGCCGTTGTAGTTGAAGATCTTCTCGACGGCGATGATCCCGCCGAACAGGTAGCCGATCTGGACGGCGATGACGGCGACGGTGGGGATGAGTGCGTTGCGCAGGACGTGGCGGCGCATCGTCTGGCTCGTGGTCAGCCCCTTCATCGTCGCGGTCCGGATGTAGTCGGACTGCAGGACGTCGATCGTGCCGGCACGAGTCATCCGGGCGATGTACCCGAAGTAGACGATCGCCATGGCGGTCGCGGGCATCAGCAGGTAGCGGATCTGGGTGGGGATGTCGGCGTCGGGCGGCGGGGTCGCGAGCACCGGCAGGAGATGCAGCTGGACCCCGACGACGACCACGAGGATCGTGCCGGTGATGAACTCGGGGATCGACGACGACGTGACGCCGGCGAGCACGATGGCCCGGTCCGATTTGCTGTCGCGGCGCCGGCCGGCGTACAACCCCGCGATGATGCTGATCGGGATCGTGATGAGGAGGGCGAGGCCGGCGAGCTTCGCGGAGCGCCCGATCGCGCCGAGGATCTGGGGCAGGACGGCCTGCTGCGAGACGAACGACGTCCCGAAGTCGAGCGTCACGATCCGGCGCAGCTGGTCCAGGTACTGGACGATGAGCGGGCGGTCCGTGCCGAGCCGCTGGTTGAGCGCGTCCACGCTCTCCTGTGGCGCGAACGGGCCGAGGATCGTCCGACCGACGTCGGACGGGAGCATGTTCGTGATGACGAACACGATCGTCGCGAGCAGCCACAGGGTGATGATCGACAGGAGCAGCCTGCGCGCGAAGTACCGGCTCATGCCCTCACCACGAGGATGGGTGCGATGGCGACGGCACGGGGCGCGGCCGATGCCGGCGCCCCGTGCCGATGGCGGTCAGGCCTTCGATGCGGACGAGAGGAACATCTGCCCCAGGGCGGACGTGTAGACGCCGGTGAACGTCTTCGCGTTGCCCGAGAGGTAGTTGTAGAAGTACGGGATCGCGGCGGGAACGTCCGTGTTCATGACCTGCTCGATCTTGGCGCAGGCCGCCTTCTGCGCGTCCACGCCGACCGCAGCCTGGAACTCACCGAACGCAGCGTCGAACGCCGACGACGAGTACTGCGATGAGTTCCACACGCCCTTCGTCTTGAACGCCGAGTTCAGGAAGACGTCCGGGGTGGGACGGTGGCCGTAGTCGACGATGCCGAATTCCGCGGCACCCGAGCAGGGCGGGTCCTTGGGCGCGTCGGGGCACCACTGGGCGCCGTAGAACGCCCCGTTATCCATCCCGGCCGGCGTGATGTTGATCCCCGCCGGGGCGGCCTGGCTCTGGAGCAGGACCGCGAGGTCCGGGATCTCGTTGAGCTTGCCGTACTGGAGGGTCACGTTGAGGCTGGGCACGCCGGCGGCCGCGAGTAGTTGCTTCGCCTGCGCGATGTCCTGGGCCCGCTGCGGGACCGTATCGCTGAAGTACGGGTAGAACGGCGCGATGACGTGGTCGTTGGCCAGGACGGCCTTGCCCTTGAAGAGGGTCTGGATCATCGCGTTGCGATCCATCGTGAGCGCCAACGCCTGGCGGACGCGTGGGTCCTTGAAGCTGCCCTTGTCGCAGCGCATCCAGATCTGGCGATGGTTGGTGGTCGGGGTCTCCACGACCGTGAAGTTCGCGTCGTTGAAGAGCGGTGCGCCGGTCAGGACGTCGAACTGCACGAGCGCGTCGATCTGACCGCCCTGGTAGGCGGTGACCATCGCGCCGGTGTCGTCGAAGAACGTGAACTCCGTGCCGTCGAGCGGCGTCTGGCCACCCCACCACTTGTCGTTGCGCTCGAACGACGCGCCGGATGCTACGTCGTACTTGACGAGCTTGAACGGGCCTGTGCCCGCCGGCAGCTGGTCGAGCGTCGTGCCCGTGGCGTAGTCCTTCGGGGTGATCAACGACTGGGCGTTGAAGACCGAGACGAGGTACGGGAAGTTGCCGTTCGGGCTGACGAGGGTGAACGTGACGGTATTCGCGTCCGTCGCCACCGCGGAGCCGGTGGCGATGACCCCCTTGAGGCCGGAGTTGCCGGCCGTGACGAGGCGCTCCATCGTGGCCACGACGTCGTCAGCGCTGAACGGCTTGCCGTCGTGCCAGGTGACGCCCTGGCGGAGCTTGAACGTCCAGACGCTGTTGTCGCTGTTCGGCGTCCACGACTCGGCGAGGCCGGGTGCGATATCCGACGCGTCCTTGTTGAGCGTGGCCAGGAACTCGAACGACTGGGCGGTGAGCCCGTAGCTCGAGAGGTCGACCATGTTGACCGGGTCGAGCGCGCCCTTCGGCCGCTGTGCGGCGACGCGGATCGTGCCGCCCGCGGCGGCCGGTGCCGAGGCGGCCGCGCTGGCTGCAGCGCTCGCGGCGGCCGACTCCCCAGCCGACGAGGCGGCCGAAGCCGGCGCGCTGCTCGAGCTGCTGGTGCTGCACGCGGCGATCACCGCGCTGATCGAGCCCATCGAGAGGCCGACGATCGTCGCCCGCTTGATGAACTCACGCCGGCCGATCCGTCCGTTGACGTACGACTCGACGACATCGAGTTGGAGTGGACCCGCGGCTCGCCGTACCGGGTCCAGCTTGGGAAAGTCCATCGCACTGCTCCTCCAACGGGCAGCTGTCCGGGACGACGAGACCCCCTTGGTGGCGGCGCGATGATCGCGGGTCCGCCGGCCTGCATCGTGGGACGTGGCTGCGAGGCGAAACGTACTTGCGCGGTCGGGCACTGTCAACGAACAGCGGACTGCGCGATACTCCGGGCGATGAGGATCAGTCGCATCGGCCGGACGCGGGTCGTCGTCCCGCTCGACCCGCCGTTCGAGGCCGCGTGGGATCCCGTTCCGCGGTCGTCCTTCCCGGTGACGATCGTGCGCGTCGAGACCGACGAGGGGGTCGTCGGGATCGGCTCCGGGGACACGATGGACGGGTTCGAGGCCTTCGAGCACCTGTTCATCGGTGAGGACCCGCTGGCCATCGCGCGGCACGTCCGGACCCTCGAGACCATCGATTTCCACGCCGGCCGGTACTGGCCGCTCGAGGCGGCCCTGTGGGACATCGCCGGCCAGGTCGCCGGACTCCCCGTCGCGACGCTGTTCGGCGGCGCGAGCGATGGCATCGCGGCGTATGCGTCGTGCGGCTCCCTGCTGGCGCCCGAGGCCCGGGCCGAGTCCGCCCTCCGTCTCCGTGAAGAAGGCTTCCGGGCGATGAAGATCCGCGTCGATCCGCGTCGCCTCGAGGCGGGCATCGCGGCCGTGGCGGCGACCCGCGCCGCCGTCGGTGATTCGATGGACCTCATGGTCGACCTCAACCAGGGCTGGCGGATGGCCGGCGACCGTGCCCCGGCGCTCGATCCGGTCGCCGCCCGCGAGATCGCCGTTCGCCTCGCGGAGCTCGACGTCCTGTGGGTGGAGGAGCCGCTGGACGGCCGCGACCTGCGCGGTCTGGCCTGGCTGCGCGCGTCGGCGCCCGGGACCCGGATCGCCGGCGGCGAGATGACCCGCACCTTCCACGAGACCCTCGCGGCCATCGATGCCGACGCGTTCGACGTCTACCAGCCCGATGCCGTGCTCGCCGGCGGGATGTCGCGGGTCCGGACGATCGCCGAGGTGGTGCTCGCCCGGGGCCGCTGGTTCACGCCGCACACGTGGACGAACGGCCTCGGCCTGCTCGCCAACCTGCACGTGGCGGCCGGGGTGGGTGCCGGGCCGTATCTCGAGTTCCCGTACGACCCGCCCGGCTGGACGCCCGAACGCCGCGACGCGCCGCTCGCCGAGCCCCTGCGCCCCGGACCGGATGGGATCCTGCGCGTGCCGGCGGCGCCCGGGCTGGGGGTGCGCCTGGACGAGACGGCGCTCCGCCGGTTCGCGGCGTGACCGCCACAAGCCCGCGGCCCACCGCGGCCGACTGGATCGCGCGGGCGGCGGCCATCACGCCGAGGACCGAGGCGTTCATCGACGGCCGGTTCGTGCCGGCGGCCTCGGGCCGCGTCTTCGCCGACGTCACCGGCCGGGACGGGACGCGGATCGCCGAGGTCGCGCAGGGTGATGCCGAGGACGTCGACCGCGCGGTCGCCGCCGCCCGTCGCGCGTTCGACGACCGCCGCTGGGCCGACCAGTCGCCGGCGAGCCGCAAGCGCGTGCTCCTGCGCCTCGCCGAGCTCATCCGGGCGAACCTCGAGGAGCTCGCGCTCCTCGAATCGCTCGACGTCGGCAAGCCCATCCGGGACACCCTGTCGGTGGACGTGCCATCGGCCGCGAAGACCATCCAGTGGTACGCCGAGACCGTCGACAAGCTCTACGGCGAGGTCGGACCGACCGGACCCGACGCCCTCTCGCTCGTGACCCGGGAGCCCATCGGCGTGGTCGCCGCGATCGTGCCGTGGAACTATCCGCTGATCGTCACGGCCTGGAAGCTCGGTCCGGCGCTCGCGACGGGCAATTCGGTGGTGCTCAAGCCCGCGTCGCAGTCGCCGCTCACCGCGCTGCGCCTCGCGGAGCTCGCGACCGAGGCCGGGCTGCCCGATGGGGTCCTCAACGTGGTGCCCGGGCCGGGACCGGTGATCGGCGATGCCCTCGCCCGCCACCCGGGCGTGGACAAGATCGCCTTCACCGGGTCGACCGAGGTCGGGAAGTCCCTGTTGCGCTCGATCGGGGAGACCGACGTCAAGGCGATCACCCTCGAGCTCGGTGGCAAGAGCCCGCAGATCGTGTTGGGCGACGTGGCCGACCTCGAGGCCGCCGCGAGCATGATCGGGTGGGGGATCTTCTACAACAGCGGGCAGACGTGCAACGCGGGCTCGCGGCTCATCGTCCACCGATCGGTCCGCGAGGAGCTCGTCGAGCGCGTCGCCACGCTCGGCCGGCAGCTGGCGCCGGGCGACCCGCTCGATCCCGCGACGCAGCTCGGATCGATGGTCGACGGCCGCCAGCTCGACAAGGTCCTCGACTACGTCCGGGTCGGCGCGGACGAAGGGGCCCGGGTCGTGACCGGCGGGGAGCAGGTCCGGGCGGAGACCGGCGGGTTCTACGTCCCGCCCACGATCCTCGATGGTGTGGACAACCGCTGGCGGGTCGCCCGCGAGGAGATCTTCGGGCCGGTCCTGACCGTCACCGAGTTCGAGGACGAGGCCGATGCCCTGGCCATCGCCAACGACACCCCGTACGGCCTGGCCGCCGGGATCTGGACCCGCGACGTGAAGAAGGCGCACCGGCTCGCCCGGGCGGTGCGCGCCGGCGTCGTCTGGGTCAACACGTTCGATGCCGCCGACATCACGGTCCCGTTCGGCGGGTTCAAGCAGTCCGGGTTCGGCCGCGACAAGGGCCTCGCCGCGATCGACGGCTACACCCAGCTCAAGACGACCTGGCTCGACCTGTCGGGCGGCTGAGCCGGGCGTACACTCGCGTCCCCCGACCGCGATGACGAAACGGATGGGTCGGGTGTCGAAGCGATCCCAGGGGTGGTTGGCATGACTGATCCGACGGTCGCGGCGTCCGGCGACGCCGCCGTGGACGGACCCGACCCGCTCGAGCCGACGCAGGCCGAGATCGACGCGTGGGCCGCCCGGGAGCGGAAGCGTCGCGAAGCGTGGCTCAAGGGCCCCGACGAAGACGAACGCTCGGAATATGCGAGGCGGCTCCGCCAACGTCGGCTCGCCGATGCGTTCGACGAGGGCGAGTCGCGGATCGAGGACGGCGTGCGCATGGGGGTGCACTACGGCCGCGAGACGCAGCTCGCCGCCGAAGGTGCCCTGAACCTGTTCTACCGCTGGTCGCGACGCACCTTCGGGGAGCTCGTCCGGGCCGGTCGGGAATGGGAGGAGGAGACCTCGCTCCCGAACCGGCGCCGGCGCGTCTCCCTGGATGACGAGGACGCGTAGCCCCTCGATCGTCCGGTGAGGACACTGTTCCGGCACCCGAGACGGGTCTGGCACGTCCTCAGCGTCTTCCTTCGCTTCTTCATCGGTCCGGCCCTCCACCTCCCACGGTCGGACCGGCGGAGCGGTCCAGTCCGGATGCGGCTCGCGTTCGAGCAGCTCGGCGGCGCCTGGATCAAGTTGGGGCAGATGCTCGCGCTCCGCTTCGACCTGCTGCCGGCCGCGTACTGCGACGAGCTCTTCAAGCTCCTGAACCAGGTCGCGCCGTTCTCCTACGCGGAGGTCCGCGAGATCATCCGCCAGGAGCTCGGCGCGGAACCGGACGTGATCTTTCGCTCGTTCGCCCCCGAGTCCTTCGCGGCTGCGTCGATCGGCCAGGTCCATCACGCCGTGCTGCACAGCGGCGTGCGGGTCGCGGTCAAGGTCCAGCGGCCGGGCATCCGCGAGATCCTCCAGGCGGACATCGACCTGATGTACGCGACGACCTGGGCCCTCGACTGGACGCACGTGTTCGGATCGACGCGGAGCCGCGACGTGATCGAGGAGTTCGCCCGCTGGACCGCGGACGAGCTGGACTACCTCGTCGAGGCGCGCCAGGCCGTCCTGCTCTGGGAGCACGCTCGCGGCGACCGGCACGAGCGCATCGCGCAGGTGTACCGCGACTACACGACGTCCCGCGTCCTGACGACCGAGTACATCGAGGGCATCCCCTTGATCCAGATCATGGTCGCGAAGCGGGAGGGCAACGCCGCCTATCTCGCGGACCTCGAGGCACGGGGACACGACCTCGACCGGATCGTCCGGCACCTCGACTGGAACATGCTCAACCAGGTCTTCGTCTTCGGCTACTTCCATGCCGACCTGCATCCGGCGAACCTGTTCGTGCTCCCGGGCGATGCGATCGGATACGTCGACTTCGGCATCGTCGGGCAGCTCCCCGATCGCGTCCGCGACTCGCTGACGCGCTACAGCTGGCTGCTCTTCCGCGGTGAGGTGGAGGGTGCGGTCCGGGAGCTCATGCGCTGGCTGGCGCCCGGTCCCTCGACCGACACCGCCTCGGCGCGTTGGCAGCTCGTGCGGGTCCACCAGGCGTTCCTCTACGACACGGTCGCGAGCCGGTCCCGGGTCACGCCGGCAGCTCCCGGGCCGATCCACGAGGGGACCGCGAACCCGTACTCCCGGCTGGCGGTCGAGATCCTGGAGACCATCCGTGAACACGAGCTGTCGATGTCGTCGAGCATCGTGGGCTACCTCAAGATGCTCGTGACCCTCGGGACCCTCCGTCACCAGCTCGCGGTCGACTACGACCTCCCGGCCAACGTCCGGCGGTTCGCGCGCCGACTCGCCCGTCAGCAGGCGATGGCGTGGCTGGACCCGCGACGGAGCCTCGATCGGCTCTATGCCGGCACCGGGCGCCTCCAGCGGGCGCTCGAGTTCGTCGAGTTCCTCGAGGCGCAGGAGCCGGTGATCATCGAGGCCCAGAGCTCGCTCTTCGGCTTCAGGCGCCGGATCCGCAGCGCACGCCGCCGGCTCGTGTCGCTCGGGATGTCGGTCCTGGTCGTCGGAGCGATCCTGTACCTGGTGCTCGTGTTCCCGGACGACACGCGCCGGATGCTCCCGAGCGGGATGCCCTACACCTGGGTCCACATCGGCCTCCTGGTGGTGCTCCTCGCCCTGATCCTCACGCTGGTCCGCCACCTCCGCGGGCTCGGTCGTGACGATTAGGCCCGCACGCCGGGACGTTCCACGGCCGTCGAGGGGACCCGGCCCGTCGAAGGGGCGACGCCGGGCGATTTCCCGCTAGAGTTGGCGCCGCTGCCGGGTCGGAGGCGCCCGTGCGCGGCCCCAGATCGGAGAGTCGTGACAGAGACCGAGGAGGTCCACCCGGAGGGTGGCCCGCGCCGCCGCCGTGCGGGTGGTCGCGAGGGTCACGAGCGCAGCCGCCTGCCGGCCCAGCGGCCGTGGGCCCAGCCTCGGATGCGCTATGGGCCGACCGAGGTCCTTTCGCAGGATGAGCTCGAGGCCGTCCACCTCGCCTCGCTGCGCATCCTGTCCGAGATCGGCATGGACTTCCTCGATCCCGACGCCCGCGAGCTGCTCCGCGCGGCCGGCGCCCAGACCAGCCCCGATGACCAACGCGTGCGGTTCGACCCGGCGATGGTCACCGAGGTCATCAAGACGGCCCCCGCCGAGTTCACCATCCACGCCTGGAACCCGGCCCATGACATCCGGATCGGGGGCGACTGGGTCGCGTTCGGGACCGTGGGCAGCCCGCCCAACGTGGCGGACCTCGACCGCGGCCGACGGATCGGGAACCGGATCGACTACCAGAACCTGCTCCGCCTCGGCCAATCGCTCAACACGGTCCACTTCCTTGCCGGCTATCCCGTGGAGCCGGTGGATATCCACCACTCCGTCCGCTACCTGCACGCCACATACGACGCGCTGACGCTGATGGACAAGCCGATCCACGCCTACAGCCTCGGCCGCCAGCGCAACATCGACTCGCTCGAGATGGTCCGCATCGCGCGCGGCGTCCCAGACGCCCAGCTCGACGTCGAACCGTCGATCTTCACCGTGGTCAATTCGAGCTCGCCGCTGCGCCTGGACGCGCCGATGCTCCAGGGGATCATGGAGTTCGCCCGGCGCAACCAGGTCGTGTGCATCACGCCGTTCACGCTCGCCGGGGCGATGGCTCCGGTCACGCTCGCGGGCGCGCTTGCGGAGCAGAACGCGGAGGCCCTGGCCGGGATGGTCATGACCCAGGTCGTCCGCCCGGGCGCCCCGGTGATCTACGGCGGCTTCACCTCGAACGTCGACATGCAGTCGGGCGCGCCCGCCTTCGGGACCCCGGAGTACATGCGGACCGCCATGGTCGGCGGGCAGCTCGCCCGTCGCTACGGCGTGCCCTACCGCTCCTCGAACGTGAGCGCCGCGAACGCGCTCGACGCCCAGGCCGCCTACGAGTCGGTGTTCTCGCTGTGGGGCGCGATCATGGGCGGGGTCAACCTGCTGATGCATGGCGCCGGCTGGATGGAGGGCGGCCTCCACGCGAGCTACGAGAAGATGATCCTCGACGCGGAGTTGCTCGGGATGGTCGAGGCCTTCCTCGACCCGGTCGAGGTCGACGCCGAGACGCTGGCGGTCGACGCCATCCGCGAGGTCGGCCCGGGCGGCCACTTCTTCGGCGCGGAGCACACGCAGTCGAGGTACAAGACCGCGTTCCACAAGCCGATGCTGTCGGACTGGCGCAACTACGAGACCTGGCAGGAGGCGGGCTCCCCCGAGGTGCCGGCCAAGGCGAACCGGATCTGGAAGGAGCTCCTCGAAGCCTACGAGCCGCCGCCGATGGACCCGGCCATCGCCGAGGAACTCGAGGCCTTCGTGGCCCGGCGCGTCGCCGAGGGCGGCGTGCCCACCGACTACTGAGCATCGAGAGAGGATCGTCCGTGAAGTCATCGGCCCAGGTCGTCGTCATCGGCGGCGGTGTCGTCGGCGCCAGCGTCCTGTACCACCTCACCGAGGCGGGCTGGACCGACGTCATGCTCCTCGAGCGGCGCGAGCTGACCGCCGGGTCGACGTGGCACGCGGCCGGCGGGATGCACACGCTCAATGGCGACCCGAACGTCGCCCGCCTCCAGCAGTACACGATCCAGCTCTATCAGCAGATCGAAGCGCGCTCCGGGCAGGACTGCTCGATCCATCTCCCGGGCGGGCTCATGCTCGCCGACACGGGCGTCCGGATGGACTGGCTGCGGATGGCCCAGGCGCGCGGCCGGTACCTCGGGATGGAGCTCGAGCTCATCACGGCGGCCGAGGCGCGCGACGTCTTCCCGCTCCTCGACCCGCAGTACTTCGTCGGGGCGCTGTATGACCCGGTCGAAGGGCACGTCGATCCGACCGGCGTCACCCGCGCCTACGTCAAGTGTGCCCAGCAGGCCGGCGCCGAGGTGCACGAGCATCAGCCGGTCGTCGCGCTGTCGCAGCGACCGGATGCGACCTGGGACGTCCACCTCGAAAGCGGCGATGTCGTCCACGCCGAGCACGTCGTCAACGCCGGCGGGCTGTGGGCCCGCGAGGTCGGGCGCATGGTCGGCATCGAGCTGCCGGTGCTCGCGATGGAGCACCACTACCTGCTGACCGAGGACATGCCCGAGGTCGCCGCGCAGGTCGCGAAGACCGGGCGCGAGATGCCGATGGCGCTCGACTTCGCCGGCGAGATCTACATCCGCCAGGAAGGCGGCGCGATGCTCATGGGCACCTACGAGCAGGCGTGCCGGCCGTGGTCGCCGCGCGAGACGCCGTGGGACTTCGGGAGCCAGCTGCTCAAGCCCGAGCTCGACCGGATCACCCCCGAGCTCTCGGTCGCCTTCAAGCACTACCCCCCGATGCAGACGATCGGGATCAAGCGCGTCGTCAACGGGCCGTTCACCTTCTCGCCGGACGGCAACCCGCTCGTCGGGCCGGTCCGCGGGCTGCGCGGCTACTGGGTCGCCTGTGCGGTCATGGCCGGCCTGTCGCAGGGCGGCGGCGTCGGCCTCGCGCTCGCGGCCTGGATGACCGCCGGCGACCACGGCGACAGCGGCATGGACATCTGGGCGATGGACGTCGCCCGGTACGGTGACTACGCCACGCTCGCCTACACGAACGCGAAGGTCCAGGAGAACTACCGGCGGCGGTTCCGCATCACGTTCCCCAACGAGGAGCTGCCGGCCGCACGCCCGCTCCTGACCACGCCGATCCACGACCGGCTCACCGCGGCCAACGCCGTCTGGGGCGCGACCTTCGGGCTCGAGCACGCCCTGTGGTTCCAGCGGCCCGGGCTCGAGCCCGTCGAGGAGGTCACGTTCCGCCGCTCGAACGCGTGGGAACCCGTCGCCGAGGAGGTCGCCGCCGTCCGCGAACGGGTCGGCATGACCGAGATCTCGAACTACGCGAAGTACCGGGTCAGCGGTCCCGGCGCGGAGGCGTGGCTTTCGTCGCTGCTGACGGCTCGGATGCCGGCCCCGGGCCGGATCACGCTGACCGCGATGCTCAACGAGGCGGGGCGGATCGTCGGGGAGTTCACGGTGGCCCGGGCGACCGACGCCCCGGAGTTCCACCTGTTCGGATCCCTGCCCGCCGAGGTCCACCACTCGCGCTGGTTCCGCCATCACCTGCCGGCCGATGGGTCGGTGCGGTTCGAGGTGCTCGGCCTCGGCTTGACCGGGCTATCGGTCGCCGGGCCGCGGTCGCGGGACGTGCTCTCGATGGTCGCCCCGGACCTCGACCTCTCGACCGAGGCGTTCCCGTTCATGACGTTCCGTCGCGTCGACCTCGGGATGATCCCGGCCCTCCTCGCCCGGATCAATTACGCGGGCGACCTCGGCTACGAGCTGTGGGTCGCGCCCGAATACCAGGGCGCGCTGTTCGACCGAGTCGTGGCCGCCGGTCGGGACCACGGACTGCGCCTGTTCGGGATGCGCGCCCTCATGTCGCTGCGCCTCGAGAAGAGCTACGGCACGTGGTTCCGCGAGTACCGGCCGATCTACACCATCCCCGAGGCCGGGCTCGGGCGGTACGTCCGGCTCGACCACGAGTTCATCGGCCGGGCGGCGTACGAGGCGGACGTTGCCGGCGGTGGCCCAGCGCGGCGGCTCGTCGCGTTCGTCGTGGACCCGGATCCGGACGACCCGGCCGACGTCATCGGCGACGAGCCGATCTGGCACGGGGATGACGTGGTCGGGTGGGTCACGTCGGGCGGCTACGGCCATCACGTCGGGCGGTCGATCGCGCTCGGCTACGTGCCTGCGGCCCTGGCGACGCCCGACGGCCCGGGCGGCAGTGGTTTCGAGATCGAGATCATCGGCCGACGCCGGCCGGCCCGACTCCAGCCCGAGCCGCTGTTCGATCCCCAGGGCGTGCGGATGCGCGCGTGACCGAGGGTACCCGGTCCGCGCCGGCTCGATCTCCGTCGACGGGCGCCCGATCGGTTTCGACGCCGGCGACTCGGTCGCCATCGCGGTGGTCCGCGCCGGCGAGGTCCCGGGACGCGGCGGCACGCTCTGCCTCGCCGGCGACTGCGGGAACTGCCTCGCGGTCATCGACGGCGTCGCCTACGTCCGGACGTGCCAGGTCGCGGCCCGGCCGGGGATGGTCGTCGAGCGACATCCGGCGATGGGCAACCCGCCGCTCCCCGTGGACGAGCCGCTCGCCGAGATCCCCGTCGAGCGGCGCCACGCCGAGGTCCTGGTCATCGGCGGTGGGCCCAGCGGCCGCGCGGCGGCCGCCGGTCGCGAGCACGCCATCGTCCTCGATGCCGGCGCGGGGCAGGAGGTCGTCGCGATCTACCCGGGACCGACCGTCATCGCCCGGACGCCGGCCGGGATGCTCCACGTCGAGGCGGACGAGATCATCGTCGCGACCGGCGCGGCCGAGATCCAGCCGGTCTGCCCGGGCAACGACCTCGCCGGGATCGTCACGGCGCGGGCCGCGGCGCGGTTGCACGCCGCGGGCGTCGAGCTCGGTCGGGCGGTGGCGATCGGGCAGGCGCCGGATGGGGTGCCCTGCGACGCGGTCTCCGGCTCGCTCGTCCGGTTCGAGGGCGCCGATGGTCGGGTGACGGCCGTGGTCACCGCCGAGGACGAGACCGGTACGACGACGACCACCCCGTGCGACACCGCGATCGTCGGCCTCGGCCTCGCCCCACGGGACCTGCTCGCGCGGATGGCCGGGCCGACGGTCCGCGTCACCACCGTCGGTGCGGCCGCCGCGGAGCACCCGCTCCCGCCGGCCCCTGCGGACCCCGATGCGGTCGTGTGCCGCTGCATGGATGTCACGGTCGCGAACCTCGAGGAGGCGTGGTCGAAGGGCTTCACCGAACTCGAGTTGCTCAAGCGCGCGACGCTAGCCGGCATCGGCACGTGCCAGGGCGGCGCGTGCCTGCCCCACGTGCGCTCGTGGATCGCTGCCCGCACCGGCGAGACGCCGGCGCCGTTCACCGCCCGGCCCGCCTCGCGCCAGATCACGCTCGCCGAGGCGGCCGCCGACGTCACCGTCGACGTCTTCCGCCGCACGCCGCTCCACGAAGAGCACCTGGCGCTCGGTGCCCGCATGGACCGGTTCGGCGGCTGGTGGCGGCCGTGGCACTACGGCGACGCCGTCGCGGAGTACTGGGCGGTGCGAGAGCGGGTCTCGATCGGCGACGTGTCGACGCTCGGCAAGCTCATCGTCTCCGGGCCGGACGTCGTGGAGGCGCTGGAGCGCATCTACCCGTGCCATGTGGCGGACATCAAGCCCGGCCGGTCGCGCTACGCGTTGCTGCTCAACGAACGTGGCCACGTGATGGATGACGGGATGATCCTTCGCGAGTCGGAGACCCGGTTCGCGCTCTCGTTCACGTCCGGCGGCGCCGCCAATGCCGAGATGTGGCTGCGCGACTGGATCGACACGTGGGGACTTCGCGTCCATGTCATGGACCGGACGATGTCGCTCGCCGCGATCAACGTCACGGGGCCGCTCGCCGGGGAGCTGCTCCAGCGCCTCGGCCTCGCCGAGCCGCCGCGCTTCCTCGGCCACGTCCACGCGGACGTCGCCGGTGTCCCGTGTCACGTCATGCGCCTCTCGTTCACGGGCGAGGCCGCCTGGGAGCTGCATCACCCGGTCGACCGCTCGGTCGAGCTCTGGCGGGCGCTGATGACCGCCGGCGAGGACCTCGGGATCGCGCCGCACGGCCTGCAGGCGCTCTTCGGCTGCCGCCTCGAGAAGGGCCACGTCATCGTCGGCATGGACACCGAGCTCGACACGACGCCGCGCCGCATCGGCATGGACTGGGCGGCCCGGATGGACAAGCCGCGGTTCCTCGGCCGGGCGTCGCTCGAGCGGACGGCGAAGCTCACCGACGACCGGCGCTGGGTCGGCTTCTCGATGGACGGGCCGGCGCCGGTCGAGGGCACGCCGATCTTCGATGCCGAAGGCCGCGAGGTGATCGGCAACGTGACCGGGAGCTGGTTCTCCCCGCTCCTCGGCAAGGCCCTGATGCTCGGCTGGCAGCGCCGTCCGCCGCACCCCGACCGCGTCACGATCGACGGTCGCGAGGCGGTCGTCACGCCGACCCCGTTCTACGATCCGGAGGGCCACCGTGCCCGTGGCTGATCGTCCGGTCGCGACCGTCCAGCCTCTCGTCGGGCATCGGATCGTGGGCGAGCCCGCGCATCTCGACGCGCTCATCGAGGCGCTCCCAGCCGCCGTCACCGGGCTTCGGTTCGCCCCCGATGAGGCGCTGCTCATCGGCGGCGGCGCGTACTCGTTCGGAGACGCCATCGTCGAGGACGAGGTCGGCTTCGTCGCGGTCACCGTGGATCGCGACGTCGTGGCCCGCCACACCGAATGGCCGCTCCCGGCCGCCGGCCAGGTCGCCCAGGGCGCGATCGCCGGCGTGCCCGCGAAGCTCGCCTGGCTGCCGGACGGACGCGCCTGGGTCGTCACCCAGGCGGCCTACCTCGCCGACCTCCTGGAACGCCTCACATGAGCGAGTACACGCGGACGCTCCTGCCCATCCGCTGGCCAGACCGGCCCAAGGCGGCCTACGACGTCGTGATCATCGGCGGCGGGCGGCCACGGCCTCTCGACGGCCTACCACCTCGCGACCCGGCACGGGATCACGAACGTGGCCGTCCTCGAGGCCGACTACATCGCGAGCGGCAACACCGGCCGCAACACGACGATCATCCGGGCCAACTACGGCATCCCGGAGGCGATCCGGTTCTACCAGCACTCGCTCGAGCTCTATCAGAGCCTCGAGGAGGAGACCGGCGCCGACATCCTCCACCAGACCAAGGGGATCGTCTGGCTCGCCCACACCGAGATGGCGATGCGCACCGAGCGCGCCCGCTGCGCGATGAACCAGGCCTGCGGCGCGCAGACCTTCATGCGGACGCCGGCCGAGCTCAAGGAGCTCGTCCCACAGCTGGACCTGACCGGCGGCGGCCGGTACCCGGTCCTCGGCGGCTCGCACCACGTGGAGGGCGCCACGGCCCGCCACGACCGGGTGGCGTGGGCGTACGCGGCCGGCGCCTCGCAGCGCGGCGTGGATCTCCTCCAGCACACGACGGTGACATCGATGCGGCTCCAGGGCGACCGGGTCGTCGGCGTCGAGACGGACCGCGGGCCGATCGCGGCGGGCGTCGTGCTCTCCGCGACGGGCGGCCGGGTCACGCGCGTCGCGGCGATGGCCGGGGTGCGGCTGCCCGTTCGCACCCATCCATTGCACGCGTTCGTCACGAACGACCACGCTCAGGGCTTCCCGATCATCCTCGCCTCGACCGAGCTCGCCTGCTATGTCTCCCAGACCGATCGCGGCCAGATGCTCATCGGCGCCGAGTTCGATTCGCAGCCGTCGTATTCGCGCCAGTCGTCGTTCGCGGCGCTGCGCTCCTACACCTACAAGATCACCCGGCTCCTGCCGTTCCTTGGCGAGCTGCGGATCCTGCGTCAATGGGCCGGGATCTGCGACATCTCGGTCGATTTCAGCCCGATCATGAGCGCGACCGACGTCGACGGCTTCTACGTGACGACCGGCTGGGGCACCTGGGGCTTCAAGGCGATCCCAGCGGGCGGGGAGGGGATGGCCGAGCTGATCGCCACCGGCCGGCCGCCTGTGCGCATCGCGCCGTTCTCGCTCGATCGGTTCCGGCGGGACCACGTGCTCGCCGACGCCGGCTCGGCCGGGACCCGCTGATGCTCTGGCTCGACTGCCCGCGCTGCGGCCGCCGCCCGCTCGACGAGTTCGTCTTCGGCGGCGAGCGCCGCCGGGTCCCCGACGACATCACCGACCCCGACGAGCGCGACTTCGACGAGGTCTGGATCTTCGAGAACCCCGACGGACCGACGACCGAACGATGGTTCCACGCGTTCGGCTGCCGTCGCTGGCTGACGGTCACGCGCGACACGAGCATCGATGTCGTGCTCGAGGTGCGCTGACCGATGACGACCCTGGCGGACCGGCGATTCGAGATGACCCTGCGCAACCGCGTGCTGGTGGGGGTGGGCGAGGTCGCCCGGCTGCCCGACCTGGTCGCCGCAGCCGGGGGATCCCGGGCGTTCATCGTGAGCGACCCGGGCGTCGTGGCGGCCGGAGTGGTGGAACCCGCCCTCGCCGCGCTCTCGATGGCCGGCGTCCCCTCGACGGTCTTCGCGGAGGTGGAGCCGAACCCGGCGGCCGAGACCTGCGAGCGGGGCGCGACGGCCCTGCGGTCGTTCGGCCTGGATGGCACGGTGGTCGTCGCCATCGGTGGCGGCTCGGCGATGGACGCGGCCAAGGCGATCGACCTGGCCGCCGCGAACGAGCGGCCGGTCTGGGACCTGGAGTACGACGGCGATGACCTGCGACCGGGTCGCCCCATCATCGCCATCCCGACCACGGCCGGGACCGGCTCCGAGGCGCATCCGTTCGGCGTCATCACGCGGACGGCGACCGGCCGCAAGGACTACATCGGCCACCGCTCCCTCCTGCCGGTGGCGACCATCCTCGATCCGGGACTGACCGTCGGCATGCCGCCCTCGGTGACCGCCGCGACCGGGGTGGATGCGATGACCCACTCGATGGAGTCGCTGCTCTCGCGCAACCCGAACCCGTTCGGCGAGGCGATGGCCCTGCACGTCATCCGGACGGTCCACCGATGGCTGCCGCGCGCGTTCCACGACGGCACCGACCTCGAAGCGCGCGCCCAGATGCTCGTCGCCTCGCACCTCGCGGGGGTGGGGCAGGCGAGCGGCACCGGCGTGGGCCTTGTCCATGCCCTCGGCCACGCGATCGGGACGCGCGGGCGCCTGGCCCACGGCCTCGCCCTGGCCGTCGTGGAGCCGGAGGTGCTCGCCTTCTACGCCGCCGAACCGGGACTGCGCGACCGCGAACTGCACCTCGTCGGCGTCGCCATCGGCGCCGCCTCGACCGGCGAATCCGATGCGACCGGGGCCGGCGCCGCGATCAGCGCCCTGCGCGCGTTCCTCGGATCGGTGGGCGTCCGGCCCGGGCTGCGCAGCCTGGGCTTCGACGACGTGCTGCTCGATGTCGTCGCCCAGGACGCCGTCGACGACGCGGCGATCGGCAACTCGCCGCGCCTCCCGACGTTCGACGAGGCACGCGCGATCCTCGCCTCGGCGGTCTGACGGGCGACCGCCGCCGGCTTCCTAGCCGCGGTCGACGAGCGGCTTGACCTCGCCGACGAAGCGCTCGAAGGTCTCGACGTCGAACGGGGCCGGCTGCTCGGAGATGACCGTCCGGAACCCGAGCTCGACGTAGGGCAGGAGCCGCTCCGCGAGTTGCTCGGGCGTCCCGTTCCAGAAGGTGTCGTCGTCCTCGACGTCCGACATCGGGGTCCGGTTGTACGCCATCGCCTCGCGCCAGACCCGGTCCGCCTCGGCCGCGCTGTCGCGGATCGTGAACTTCACGCCGAGCGTGAACTCGATGTCGTCGATGTCGCGACCCACGGTCGCGCAGTGCTCGCCGAGGACCTCCACCTTGCGGCGCATGACGTCCAGCGGGCCCATCGCATTCCACATGTCCGCGTATCGCGCGACCGTCCGGAGCGTCTTCTTCTCCCCGGAACCGCCGATCATGATCGGCAGCCGGCGCTGCACCGGACGCGGCAGGTGGTGCAGGTCGTCGAAGGCGTAGTGGCCGCCGGGCGCCGAGGTCGCGCTGCCGCCGTCGAGCACCGTCCGCATCGCCGCCACGGACTCGTCGAGCCAGTCGAGCCGCTGGCCGAAGCCCGAGCCGAAGTCGATGCCGTGCGCCTGGTGCTCGAGCTCCATCCACGCCCCGCCGATGCCGAGGATCGCCCGGCCGCCGCTGATGTGGTCGAGCGTCGCGGCGGTCTTGGCGACGACCCCCGGGTTGCGGAAGGTGTTGGCCCCGACCAGCAGACCGAGCCGGGTGCGTTCGGTCCCCATCGCCCACGCCGCCAGCGACGTCCAGCCCTCGAAGATCGGCTGGTACGGGTCGCCGAAGATCGCGTACAGGTGATCCCAGGTCCAGAGGTGGTCGTAGCCGAGTCGATCGACGCGCTGCGCTGCCTCGAGCTGCTCGGCCCAGGTCGCGCCCTGGCTCCAGAGCAGGATCCCGGTCTTGAGGTCGGTCATGGGGCCTCCAGGCGTGGTGTCGGGAAGGCCCCCAAGTCTAGGGCGAGCGACGCGGCAGATGCGTTCGCGATGATCGTCCGGTCCTCCGGATCCTCGATCCTTGCCAACGCGGCCTCGGCCTTCGCCTTCCACTCGGCCGCCGCCGGTCCGATCGCCGGACACGCTCAGGGCGCGAGCCATCGCCTCGTAGGCGGCCGGGAGGTCCCAGTCCTCGCGGTTCGGGTCCGCCTCGGCGAGCTCGACGCAGCGCCGCGCGTGCCACAGCGCCGGCTCCGGGCGCCCGAGCACCGCGTACACGCGCGAGCATTGCCACTCGCCGCGAGCGAGGTGGACGTCGTCGGCGACCTCGCCCCAGTGGTAGCGCGAGGCGTGGGCGGCGTGGATCATCTCGTCGTCCTGGGCCGGCGTCCGGGGATGGGTCTCGAGCAGGGTCCAGGTGTGGTTGAACAGGCCGACGGCGAGCGCCCGGCGGGTGGCCTGGTCGAGATCGGGTGGTCCGGGCGGGGTGGACACGATGGGCTCCTTCCGTTCGACGACGCCCCGCACGTGGTGCAGGACGCGCTGGAGGCGATAGGTCCGCGCCTCGATCCTGGCGCGATGGGCGTCGAGCCGCCTGGCCCGCTCGGCCGGGTCGTCCGCGGCGAGCACGTCGCGGATCTCCTCGAGCGGCACCTCCAGCTCGCGGAGGCGCGCGATCGTCCGCGCATCCTCGAGCTGGCTCGTCCGGTAGCGCCGGTAGCCGGTCTCCGGGTCGACGTCGGCCGGGCGAAGCACGTCCAGCTCGTCGTAGTGCCGGAGCGCCCCGACGCTCAGCCCGGCGAGCCGGGCGAACCGTCCGATGGGCAGCAGGTCGTCCATGTCGGCCATCGTGGACCCTCGGGTGACCCGAGAGTCAAGCCCCGATCTTCGGGTCGGTCAGGCGTTGTCGAGTTCGCGGTCGATGGCGCGAAGGATGAACCGCGACGCCTCGGCGCTCTTGCCGCCGAGCTTCTGGCCGTCGTCCTGTTCGAGGGCCCGCATCAGGTCGACGAGGAACTGGTCCATCGACGGCGTCCGTTCGAGGTCGCCGGCGGCGAAGGCCGCATCGAGCCGGTCGGCGACGGCCCGGGCATTGTCGACCGCGTGGCCCTTCGCCTCGATGAGCTCGCGGACATCGGCCCGCGCCTGGTCGGCCGCGGGTCCGGTCGTCGTCATCGCCCGCCCCGCGTCGTCAGCGGAGTCGCCCGATGGCGCGCCGCAATCGGTCGGATGCGCCGGCGGCCACGGCCTCGGCGCCGTCCTCGTCGGTCGCCCGTGCCGGCTCGGGTTCGAGATCGGGTCCGAGCGCGCCCCCGCGCTTGCGCCAGTCGGACTCGAGGACGCTCATGGCGAGCTCGTCCCACCAGCGGCCGTCACGCCAGATCGATTCGCGGGCTCGTCCCTCGACCATGAACCCGCAGCGTTGGTACGCACGCACGGCGCGGACGTTGAACTCGAACACGAAGAGCGCGATCCGATGCAGCCCGAGCGTCCCGAACGCGTGGTCGAGCATCAATCGCGTCGCCTCGGTCCCGTACCCCTTCCCCCATGCATCGGACTCGCCGATGGTGATGTGGTAGAGCGCCGAGCCGTTGTCCGGGTCGAGCTGGCTGAACGCGCAGGTGCCGATGAGCCGGTCCGTGGCCCCGACGTGGACGGCCATCGAGAGCGCGTCCGGCCCGACGGCCCGAGCCCGGAAGAACCGCTCGATCTCCTCCGGCCGCATCGGCGTCTCCTGGTAGCGGGCCAGCCGTGCGATCTCGCGGTCCGCGTACCAGCGCCGGAAGGCCACCAGGTTCTGGGGCACGTGCCGGCGGAGGACGACCGTCGGGCCGGTGATCGTCTCGGGGAACCACGCTCGATCCGCCATGGGAATGGCACGGTATACCATCGCCGCCATGCGCCGCTGGAGCGAGGTCGCGGAGCGCGTGGCGGCCACCACCCGGACGTCCGAGAAGACCGCGCTGCTCGCCGACTACCTCGCCTCCCTGACCCCGGCCGAGCTGCCGATCGCGGCCGTGTTCCTCACCGGCCGGCCGTTCCCCGAGGCCGACCAGCGGGCCGCCGGCCTGGGCTGGGCCGCGATCGCGACGACCATCGCCGAGCTGGCCGGCGTCGATCGCGACGCGCTCGGCGCCGCCTACGACCGGCACTCCGACCTCGGCCTGGCCGTGCAGGACGTCCTCGAAGGCGCGGGGCACCACCCGGATGGCCCGGCGTCCGACGCTCCCCGAGGTGGCCGCCGCGTTCAGCGCGATCGAGGCGGCCTCAGGCCCGGCCCGCAAGTCGGCCATCCTCAGCGGGCTGCTCGAGCGCGCGGATCCGCTGACGAGCAAGTACATCGTCAAGGTGCTCGGCGGCGAGCTCCGGATCGGCCTGCGCGAGGGCCTGCTCGAGGCCGCCATCGCGAAGGCGTTCGACCGGCCGCTCGACGAGGTCAAGTGGGCCGGGATGCTGACCGGCGACATCGGTCGCCTGGCCGCCGCGGCCCGCGACGACGCGCTCGGCGGCGACCGACGATGGCCCTGTTCCACCCGCTCAAGTTCATGCTCGCCTCGCCGGCCGAGGACGCGGACGAGATCATCCGGCGCCTCGGCCCCGAGGTCTGGGTCGAGGACAAGTACGACGGGATCCGCGCCCAGCTCCACAAGGGCGGCGCGGACGTGCGGCTGTACTCGCGCGACCTCCACGACGTGTCCGGCCAGTTCCCCGAGATCGCCGACGCGGCGCGCGGCCTGCCGTGGGACGGCATCCTCGATGGCGAGATCCTCGCCTGGAAGGACGGCGCGGTCCTGCCGTTCGTCTCGCTCCAGACGCGCCTGGGCCGCAAGGCCCCGTCCGAGGCGATCCGCGAGCAGGTCCCGGTGATCTACGTGGCCTTCGATGCCCTCGCGCTCGGGCCGGGCGGCGGCGCACCGGTCGAGCCGCTCCTCCGGGCGCCGCTCGCGGACCGACGGGGGCGCATCGAGACCCTCGAGCTGCCCCGGGCCGAGGATGGCGGCCGCTTCGCGATCTCGACGCTCGTCTCGGCGGACGACGCCGACGCGCTCGAGGCTGCCTTCACCGCTGCGCGCTCGCGGCGGAACGAGGGCCTGATGGTCAAGGACCCCAGGAGCATCTACTCGCCCGGCCGGCGGGGCCTCGGCTGGCTGAAGATGAAGAAGGCGCTCGCGACCATCGATTGCGTCGTGGTCGGCGTCGAGGTGGGCCACGGCAAGCGCCATGGCGTCCTGAGCGACTACACGTTCGCGGTCCGCGACACCGCCAACGACCGGCTCGTGACGATCGGCAAGGCGTACTCCGGCCTGACCGATGCCGAGATCGCCGAGATGACCCGCTGGTTCGAGGCCCACACCATCGCCCGGTTCGGCCGGTATCGCCAGGTCGAGCCGACCGTCGTCGTCGAGATCGGGTTCGACGTCATCCTGCGCTCGAACCGCCACAAGTCGGGCTTCTCGCTGCGCTTCCCGCGGATCGTCAACCTGCGACCGGACAAGTCACCCGACGAGATCGACACCCTCGAGACGGTGACCGCCCTCTACGAAGGGCTCCAGGACGGGAGCGAGCACCTGATCACCGCCGAGGCCCGGGCGAAGGGTTAGCGATCCACCGGCAGGTCGAGGCGGTTGCCCCATTCCGCCCACCCGCCGTCATAGACGGCGACGTCCTCGTGGCCGAGGAGCATGAGCACGTACGCGAGCTTGGCGGCCGACACCCCCGAGCCGTCGTAGCAGACCATCCGCCGGCCGCGGGTGACGTTCGCGCCGTGGAGGAGGTCGCGCAGCGCCGACGCGTCGCGCAGGTGCTGGGTCCCGGGCTGGCTGACCGCCCCGACCGGGACGTTGAGCGCGCCCGGGATATGCCCGAGCCGCTTCGTGTTGCCCTCGAACCCCTTGTATTCGGCCGCGGCGCGTGCATCGAGCAGCGTCACGTCGGGCGATCCCAGGGACGCGCGGACGTCGCCGGTCGTCAGGCGCATCCGGTTCGGACCGCGCAGCGACAGCGTCGTCGGCGGGGGGGAGACCTGCGCGTTCGAGATCGGCCGGCCCTCCGCCGACCAGGCCGGGAACCCGCCGTCGAGGATCCGCACGGACTCGAGGCCATACGTCCGCAGGCTCCACCAGGCCCGAGCCGCGAACAGGCCCTGGTTGTCGTCGTACAGGACGACGGTGGTGCCATCGCCGATCCCGAGCCGC
The DNA here is from genome assembly GCA_963817245.1 of uncultured Chloroflexia bacterium. Taxonomy (GTDB): domain Bacteria; phylum Chloroflexota; class Limnocylindria; order Limnocylindrales; family CSP1-4; genus SPCO01. The sequence goes on along the minus strand of CAWFNQ010000002.1, from coordinate 102,901 downwards.
CCCGCCACCGCCGAGATCCGCTCCGGACCGGCGAGCAGGAAGACGTCCCCGCTGTCGCTCTCCTCGATGAGGTCGGCCCGCCAGTCGAGGTGGACCGCACCCGGGATGTGGCCGGTCCCGTAGACGGTCTCGGCGCTCCCGTCGGGCCGCCAGCGCGCGTCGATGACGCGGGTCCCCGGTCGGCCCAGTTGCTCGGCGAGCCACTCGGTGGTGGCCATGTGCTCGGGACGGGCCAGGCCGTTCATCGTCGGTATGATACGGACCGTGGTCGCCCCCTTTTCTCCGGAACCGGAGCGCCTGGCGGCCGTTCGGGAAGCGCTGCCGGCACTCGCCGCCGGGATCTACCTCAACACCGGGTCGGTCGGACCGCTGCCCGCGGAGACGGTCGCGGCGATGACCGAGATCGCGACCTGGGAGCGCGACGTCGGCCGTGGCCACCAGGACGACTTCCCCGAACTCCTCCAGCGGATGGCCGAGGCGCGGGCCGCGGTCGCCGCCCTGCTGACGACCGATCCGGCGGCCATCGCCCTGACCCACTCCACGACCGAGGGGATCAACGCCGCGCTGCTCGCCCTCGACCTGCGACCCGGCGACCACATCGTCACGACGCGGCAGGAGCATGCCGGCGTGACCGGCCCGGTCGCCGCCGCTCGTGGCCGCGGCGTGGACGTCACGTATGCGGACATCGGCGACGGGGGCGACGACGCGCACACCCTGTCCGCCATCGAGGCGGCGATCACGCCGCGCACCCGGGTCATCGTGCTCTCGCACGTGCTGTGGACGACCGGGGCGGTCCTGCCGGTCGCGGCCATCGCCGAGCTCGCACGACGACACGGCGCGGCCTTCGTCGTCGATGGCGCGCAGTCGGCCGGCGCGATGCCCGTCGACTTCGAAGCGACCGGCGCCGACTTCTACGCGCTCGCCGGCCAGAAGTGGCTGCTCGGTCCGGAAGGGACGGGCGCGCTCGCCGTCGGCCCCGCGGCCATCGAGCGCTACCGCCCCGCGCTCGGGAGCTGGTTCAGCTTCGAACGGATCGACCAGACCGGCATGGCGGACCTCTGGCCGGATGCCCGGCGGTTCGAGTCCTCCGGCGTTCACCGACCCTCGATCGTCGGCTTCGCGCGTTCCGTCGCGTGGCTCCAGATGTTCGTCGGGCTCGACTGGGTCTACCGGCGGGGCCTGGCCACGGCCCGCGCGGCCGCCGACCGCCTCGCCGCCATCCCGGGCGTCCACGTCCTGACCCCCACCCACCAGATGGCGACCCTGGTCACGTTCACGATCGAGGGCTGGACCGCCACCGAGGCCTTCGCCGAATTGGGCTCGCGGGTCTTCGCGATCATCCGGACCATCGACTCGCTCGATGCCTTGCGCATCAGCGTCGGGTTCTTCACGTCCGAGGACGAGCTCGAGCGGTTCGCGCGCGCGGTCGAGCTCCTGGCCGCGCACACGCCCGGGACGCTCCCGCCACGACCGACCCTGACGATCCTCGGCGCATGAGCGCGCCACCGGTCCGGCACCGCTCGTGGGCCGAGGTTCGCTGGCGGCAGTTCCGGAACGCCCCCCGGCCCATCGTCCGGGCGGTCCTCTCGAGTCTGATCGTGGCCATCGTCCTCGCCGTGCTCTACGTGGCCTACGACGTGGCGCTGAGCCGCGGGGCGCGCCTGCCCGGCGGCGACCTGCGTACGCTCGCCGTCGTGATCTACGTGGTGCTGGTCCTGCTCATCGGGAGCGTCGTCACGTACCTCATCGTCCCCCAGCCGACCGGCTCGGGGAGCGTCGTCCGCCGGTCACGCTGGAGCGCCGCGCTCGGGTTCTTCGCCGCGGTCCCGATCGCCTACCTGGTCCTCGTCGCGGCCGTCCAGATCGTCCGCCCGCTCCTCGGCTGAGCATGGCCGCTGGTTGCCGAGGCGCACCACTAGCGTCGTCGGCTTGACCCAAAGGACTAGTCGTCGTCCGTACAATCCGCGAGGTATCCTCGTTATCATCTCGTGACGGGGCCGGTCCGCCGGGTTCGCGCCAGGTCAGGTTCGAGGTCTACGCGTTGTCGATCGAAGAGCAACACGTCGCACTGCCGAAGCTCTACGGGGCGCCCGCCTATGCGCGGCCGCCGCGGCTTTCGGCTGAGACGCCCCGACCCTTCGATCCGGACGAACTGCCGATCGAGGCGTTCATGACCGAGGATGAGCGCGCCTTGGCGGCGACCCTCCCGAGTCATGTGAACGGCGGCTCGTCGTCCGACGGGTCCAACGGTCACAACCCGATGATCCAGGCGCGGCCGTTCAGCATCCGCGGTCTGGCCGGGCGGATCCTCAAGCAGGACGAGACCCGCAAGTCGGCCTGACGGCGACCACCGCGCGGCGTCGGCCGGCGGGGCGCGGCTCGACCCGGGTGTAGCATCCCGGCGGGGGAGTAGCTCAATCGGTCAGAGCGGCGGGCTTATATCCCGCTGGTTCCAGGTTCGAGTCCTGGCTCCCCTACCAATCGACTCGTCCTGGCTCCGCCGACGTCCTACGTGGCGTCGTTGAGCCAACCCTGCAGCCGCTGACGCCGGTCCATCGTCAGGCTGCGCTGGCGCGGCAGCGAGGCGACCCACGCCGGCAGCTGCTCGGTGGTGACCACCGCGCACGCCGCGCTCCGGGTCACGGTCGGGTCCGTCGAGACGATCGCGGCGTAGACGCGCACGACGAAGTCGACCTCGCGCTGGCTCAGCCAGCGGCGGAGTCGTTCTGCATCCCGTGTGACCGCGTCGCGGGGATCGCGCGCACGCTCGTCGGCGTCGGCTTCGAGCCGACGCTCGCTGCGTGTCGCCGCCGGGAGGCCGCGGACCACCGCCACGCCGAACCCGCCGACCAGCAGGGTCGGGGCCGGCCGGCCGTCGTCGAGGCGGACGCCCCGGATGACGGTGACGTCGTTGGGCAACCCGGCGAGCGGGTCGGGCCGGCGACGCCGCCACAGGCCGCTGCGGACCGTCGCCAGCATGCGCGCCAGGCGGTCGGTCCCCAGGAGGACGAGGCCGGCCGGTGCGGCGAGCATCGCGGCCCACGCGAGGAAGCCGATCGCCATGCTCTCGGCTCCCGGCGACACGGCCGAGGCGAGGACGGCGACGATCCGCGTCGTCAGCGCCAGGCACACGAGCCAGACGCCCAGCAGGACCAGGCTCGTGCCGACCAGCGTCTCACCGAGGACGGAGCCGATGGGGCGTCGAGGGGCTTCGGGGGCGAGGCTCAACTGCATCTCCGGATGGTGCGATGTCGCTCGGTCGGGCGGAATGACCAGACCGGGGTAAGCCCGACGGACGGACGGACCAGCGACCCTACCGGACCACCCGCGACCGCACGGCCCCGGTGTCGTCCCGCACCATCGGGCCGCGCGGCGTCCCCCGACGTGGCCCCCGAGGTCCGGCACCACCCGGACCCCCGTACCATTTACCGCCCCCACGCTCACGGCCATCCTCGCCGAGGCAGCTGTCGCATGCCCATGCCCCGGAGGCGAGCTGGCTTGGCTACGGACGATCGAGCACGGATGACGCCGCCGCGACCGTGGATCGGTGGGATCCTCGGCGCCGTGGCGCTCCTCGTGCTGCTCGTCGCCACTACGTCCGCGGCCGATGGCGCCGCACTCTCCGGGCCGAACGTCACGCCACGGGCCGGCACGAGCGACACCCGGTTCACCTTCTCGGTCACGTACCGCGACCCGTCCGGCTTCTGGCCGGACTCGATCAACGTTCGCGTCGGCGGGGAGACCCATCGCCTTCGCCGGGCGAACGGTCACGACTGGCGCGCGGGCGTCGTCTACCGCTGGACGGGCCGCTTCAAGAACGGGCAGTACGACGTGTCGTTCGAGGCGCGAAGCCACGGCGGCCAGGCGCTGGCGATGGGCGGCGGTGCCATCCAGGTCGGCCCGGCACCCACGCCGACGCCGACGCCGACGCCGACCCCGAAGCCCAAGCCCACTCCCAGACCCACGCATAGGCCCACGCCGCAGCCGGAGATCACGTCGCACGCGACCCCCAAGCCGACCCCCGCGCCCGACCGGATCCAACCGCGGACGGCACCGGAGATCCCCGGCAGCGACGGCTCGGGACCCACGACGGCGCCCAGCACGACGACCGACTCGGCTGGGCCGGCATGGACCGACCCCGACAGCCCGTTCGACGCAGAACCGAGCGCCGACGCGACCGTCGGATCGCCCTCCCCCTCGCCGAGCGCGGCGGTCACCGCGGTGCTGACGCCGACCGGTGACGACGCCACGGGCACGGGCGGTTCCGGCACGCCGGCCGGGCCCGGGTCACCGACCGGCGGCCGCAACGGCAGCGGCGGGGAGCACACCTGGGGCCCGCTCGCCAGTCTCGCCGCCATCGTCGGGTTCGGGTCGCCGACGATGCCCGTCCTGCCGTTCATGCCGACGGTCGTCACGACGACCGGCGTCGCGGCATCGGCCATGGCCCTCGGGCTGTTCGGTCGCCGTCGCCGGGACGAGGAACAGCCCGAGCCTGATGAGGTGATGGCGGTCGCCGCGGCCGAGGGGATCGGCGTCGGCGTCGGCGCCCTGGCCGGCCTCCTCGAAGACGACGAAGAAGACGAGGGCAGCCTGGCCGGGCCCGAGGGGTTCGACGCCGAAGCCGAAGCGCTGCTGCCGCGCTGGCGCCGGCCGTCGCTCCTCCAGGCCCGCAAGGCCGACCCGCTGCGCACGAGCGGCCCGGCGCCCCGGCTCGCGTTCGACCACGGCTTCAACGGCTCGCTCGCGGGGACCGAGCGTCGCCAGATCCGCTATACGGTCGTTCGCCTGCTCGACGCCCCCGACGAGCTTCGTGGCCGCGAGATCGGGGTGCTCGGCGAGGGCGACGAGGTCGAGCTGCTCGAGAAGCAGGGCGTCTACTGGCTCGTGGCGTGCCCGGACGGCGGTCGCGGCTGGATCCACAAGATGACCCTGGGCAACCCGGTCGGTCAGCCCTCCCTCGGCGACGCTCCGAGCGCCTCGCTTCCCCTCGCCGCCGACACCTGGACGATGGGTGAGTCCGACGTCGACGACGACGTCCTCGCCGCGTACATCGCCTCGAGGGAGCGCGCCGGCTGATCGGGGGATCGGCGCGGCCCGGGAGCCGCCCGCATCAGCGCCGGCTCGACGGTTCCTTGCGCAGCACGACGATGTGCTGGTGGGCGATGTTCGGGACGAAGGCTCGCGGGTAGCCGTACGGCCGAAGGCGCGTGCCGGCCTGGTACCAGATGAGATCGCCCTTGGGGACGAGCCCTGCACGGTCCGCCCGGGCGGCCAGGTCCGAGGCCGTGAACAGGTACCGACCGTCCTGGTAGGCGTCCCGCACGATCACGACGGCGTAGCGCCCCGGCCGAAGGACGCGCACGACGCCGTCGAAGGCCTCCTCCATCCGGTCGAGGAACGTAGGGTAGTCGGGCGCGTTCGCGAGATCCGCCGGTGAATCGGTGACCATCGCGTAGTCCGTCCGCCGGTTGGCATGGGCCTCGGCGAGCTTGCCACCGGCCATCGTCAGCGGCAGCTGGACGTTGTACGGCGGGTCCATGGCCACGAAGTCGACCGTCTCGGCCCCGAGGTTCGGCAGCATCGCAAGCGCGTCGCCGGTCCGCATCTCGCAACCCGACGGGTCGAAGCCGCGCGGCCCGCCCGGGTCGGACGCGCCCAGGTCGGCGATCAGCGGGCCCAGTCCGTCGCGTTCGGCACACAGCGCGGCGACCACGTCCTCGTAGATGCGCACCCAGCGCGGATCGAGCTCGATGCCGAGCGCCCGCCGCGGACCGTGGGCGATGGCCGCCCCCAGGAGCGTGCCGCCGACCCCCGCGAACGGGTCGAGGACGAGGTCGCCGCTGCGGGTGAAGAACTCGATGAGCCGCGCCATCAGCCGCGGCGGCTTGTTCGCCCCGTGGGCCTTGCGGGCCAGGTGGCCGAGCTCGGATGGATAGGCGGTGGTGAGGACCGACTTCGTGAAGTAGAGCCACGCCTCGCCCGAGAGCTCGTTGAGCGTGTTGTCGGGGTGGGGGGCGGCGCGTCCGTCGGTCATCGGGGCAGCGTAGCGATACCAGGTGCGTCCCGACACCTCGGGTCCGGGCGGGGGTCTGTCGCCGCCCGATCGACCCCGCCTAGAATGGCGCATGCCCGGCCGATATTCGAGCGTGCGGTTCGTCGGGCGCGAAGACGCGTTCGCGCGCCTCGCCGCCGTGCTCGACGACGCCGCCCGGGGGCAGGCTCGCGCCATGCTCATCGGCGGACGCCCGGGTGTCGGGGTGAGCCGGTTCCTCGACGAAGCCATCGGCCGGATCGGCGGTCTCCACGAGCCGATGACCGTGCTGCGAGGCCGTGCGCGGCCGGCCGGCACGGACGAGCCGTACGGGCCGGTGGTCCGCGCCCTCGAACCGGTCCTCGCCGCCCTGCCCGACGACGTGCTCGAGCGGGCCCTGGGCCCGGCGGCGGGTGATGTCGCCTTGTTGCTTCCCGCGGTCGCCGCCCGGCTCGAGCGGGCGGGCGTCCCGCCCCGACCGCCCGGTTCGCCGGAGCGCCGTCAGGCTCGGACGCTCGAGGGCGTGCTCGGCACCCTTGGGCGGCTCGGGGAGGCGCGGCCGGTCGTCGTCGTGATCGAGGACCTCCACCATGCCGATGCCGCGACGCGCGCCCTCGTGACGTTCCTCGGCCGTATCGCGGCGCACCAGCGCCTGGCGATCATCGCGTCCGAGGCGGTGGACGGTCCGTTCCGGAGCGACCCCTGGACCGACACGGGCGGGGCCCTCGGGGCGGCCGAGGTGCCGCCCGTCCGGCTGATGCTGCCGCCGCTCGACCGGAGCGAGCTCGCGACGCTGATCGAGGGGATCGAGGGCGAACGTGCCTCGGCCAGCGTCCTGCTGCTCGTCGCGGAACGTTCCGGTGGGTTGCCGCTCGTGGCCGAGGAACTCCTGGCGGCGCGTCGCGAGCTGCCGACCGTGTCGCTGACCGGCTCGCTCGGTGAGATCGTCGTCGGCCGGATGGCGATCCGGTCCGTGGAGTGCCGGCGCGTCCTGCGCCTCCTGGCCCCCGCGGGCCGGCCGATCGGCCGGGAGCGGCTCTCGTTCATCGCCGCCGAGTACGAGGCCGATGCCGACCGGCCGGCGCCGCGCTCGGTCAGCGGCCCTCGCCGAGGCCAGGGCGCGCTCGACGCGGACCTCACGGCCGGCCTGACCGAGGGCATCGAGAACGGCTTCCTCGTCGAACGGCCGGACGGTGTCGCCTTCCGGCACGAGCTCATCGGAGCGGCCGTCGAGCGCGACCTCCTGCCCCATAACCGGACCCGCCACCACGCGGCGCTCGCCGTCGGGCTCGAGGACACCCCGGCCGCGGCCACGTACCACTGGCTGCAGGCCCACGACGCGCGGGCCGCCCGCGAAGCGGCGATCCAGGCGGCCGACCTGGCCGCGGCCCGCCACGCGGCTGCGGATGAGCTCGACGCGCTCGAGCTCGCGCTGGCCTTGACCGACCAGGGTGGCCGGACCGAGCGGGCGCGTCGCCGCGCCGACCGGCGGGGCGACGACCGGATCGACCTCCAGGTGCGGGCGGCGGAGGCGGCCTTCTCGATCGGCCGCACCTCGCGGGCGGCGGCCTTCCTCGAATCCGCGATCGCCGGGCTCGATCCGCGCCGGGACCGCGTCCGGATCGGGCTCCTCTACGGCCGCCTCGCCTGGATGCTCCAGGTCGTGGGCGATCCGAACGCCGCCATCGCCGCGTCACGACGCGCGGTCGAACTCGTCCCGCGCGAACCCACCAGGGAGCGCGCGCGGGTCGTGGCCCTGCTCGCGCAGCTGCTGATGCTCGATGGCATCTTCTCCGACGCCCAGCGCCACGCGAAGGACGCGATCCGTGTCGCTCGGGCGTGCACGCCCGTCGATGAGGCCGAGGTCGTCCACGCGACCACGACGCTCGCCGTGGCCATGGCCTGGGGCCGCGACCCCGATGCCGCCCTCGAGCTGTTGCGGGAGGCCGAGGCGACCGCGCGCACCCTCGATGACCCCGACATCATCTTCCGGATCACCGCGAACCTCACGACGGTCCTCGACCTCGTCGGTCGCCGATCCGAGGCCGTCGATGTCGCCTATCGGGGCATCGAGGATGCGGCCCGGTTCGACCTCGAGGCCGTCTACGGCAATTTCCTCGCCGGCAACGTGATGGAGACCCTCGTGCTCCTCGGGCGCTGGCCCGAGGCTCGCGAGCTGAGCCGGACGGCCCTCGCCTGGAAGCCGGTGGGGGTGGCGTTCCTGATGGGCATCGTCCAGCTCGCCACCGTCGAGATCGAGTCCGACGCGGGCGAGCGCGCCGCCCAGCTGCTCGGCCAGACCGTGCTCGAGTACGACGCGTTGCGCGACTCGCAGTTCGCCGGGCCGTACTACCTCGCGGCGGCCTCGTACGGCCTGTGGCGCGGCGACGTCGCGGACGCGAGTCGATCGATCGAGCGCGGCTGGGCCGTTGTCGCCCCGACCGAGGACTGGATCCTCGCCGCACGGATGGCCGCCATGGTCGCGCGCGTCGATGCCGCGGTCGGTGCCGAGGCGCGCGAGCGCCGGCAGCTCGCCCCGCTGGCCACCGCCCGGAGCCGGACCGCGGCGGTGCTCCGCGACGCCGGCCGCCTGGTCGCGGCGGGTGGAGCGCCGGCATCCACGGGTTCGCGGCGGATCGCCGAGGCGTATCTCGCCACGGCCCGCGGTTACCAGCGACGCCTCGAGGGCGACGACGATGCCGACGTGTGGTCCAGGGTCGCCGCCATGTGGGCCGACCTCACGGCACCCTACGAGGTCGCCCTCGCGCGCTGGCGGCAGGCCGAGGCGATCCTCGCCGGTGGCACCGGCCGATCGAGCCGGGCGGTCGCGCGCAAGCCGCTTGCGGAATCGGTGCGCATCGCCCTCGAACTGGAGGCCCGCCCGCTGCTCCAGGAGCTCGCGGAGCTCGCCGGCCGAGCGCTCATCAGCCTCCCGCCCGAACTCGCCTCGGCGATGGACGAGCGGCTGGGCCGGATGACCGTGGCGATCCCGATCGAGCCGGCTCGCGCCAGCCACGGCGCCGCGGTCCCTTCCGAGCTGGTCCGGGTCATCGCCGGCGAACCATCGGGTCCCGCGCGCCGCGCCGACACGTTCGGGCTGTCAGGTCGAGAACGGGAAGTGCTGGCGCTCGTGGCGCAGGGGCGGACGAATCGCGAGATCGGGGAGCGGCTGTTCATCAGCCAGAAGACGGTGGGTGTTCACGTCGGGAACATCCTGGCCAAGCTCGAGGTGTCGGGCCGCGTCGAGGCCGCCGCGGTGGCGATCCGCCTCGGACTCACCGACCGTCGCCCGGGCTGACGATCCGGGGCGCTGCGGAGGCCGGGCCGTCGAAGCGCGAACCCCCGGAGATGCCGCGAGACCCGGAGGGAGGGTCTCCGGGTCTCTCGGGGTCGCGGATCGCCTCGACCGGGAGGGACCGGTCAGGCGAGCGAAGAGTTGGTGACTTAGCTGTGCCAGCGATTGCCGGCGGCGAGGGTGAGGGCGATGGCGGCCAGCGAAGCGACCGTCATGGCGAGGCGCCAAGCTCGCTGGGTGTACTGCTTGACCATCGGGGGGGCTCCGATCTATTGGGCGAAGACACTCCCGCTGCGGGAGGTGGATAGCGAGCCTACGGGTTGGCTCGAGCTCGCCACAATCGGCCCGATAGTCCTGGGGGGTCCGTAGTACTCGAGGTGCAACAGGGGACACATCCGTGCGTGAACGGGTAGATTCGATGGGCTCACCCCCGGTGCACCGACGCGCCGCCGTTTACACCAGAGGTCCCCGCGACCGTCCTGACAGAGGTCCCGATGCTGCCCATGCCCCACCCGCGACCCCTCGTCCCGGCCCTGCTGGCCCTCCTCGTGATCGCCGCGTTCGCGGCGGCATGCAGCTCCACATCGGCCGGCTGGACCTACGCGCCGGCCCCGCCCCCGACGCCGGTTCCGAGCACCGAACCCTCGGCCGGCGCGTCCGCGGCACCATCGGGTTCGGCCGCGCCATCGGGCAGCGCCCCGGCCCCGTCCGGCTCGGGCGGCGGCGGGCCGACGGTGACGATCACGGCCCAGAACATCCAGTTCACGACGCCGACCGTCACCGCGCCGTCGACCGGGTTCACCCTCGCATTCGATAACGAGGATGCCGGTACGCCGCACGACGTCGAGATCAAGGACGCGAACGGCGCGAAGGTCTTCGTGACCGACATCTTCCCGGGCGTAGCGACCAAGACGTTCTCGGTCGGGCCGCTGGCTCCGGGCTCCTATCCGTTCGTGTGCACGGTGCACTCGAACATGACCGGGACGCTCACGGTCCAGTAGGTCCTGCGGTGACCCCGACCGGCCAGCAGCTCTGCTACACGGACGCGTATGCGCGCGCCACGGAGGCGCGCGTCCGCGCGGTCGATGCCGGCGAAACCACGCTCGTCGTCCTCGACCGGACGGTCTTCTACCCGGGTGGCGGCGGTCAGCCGTCGGATCGGGGGTTGTTCCTTCGCGCCGCGGACGGGCGGACCTGGACGGTCCGTGCCGCGCGCAAGCTCGACGGCGAGATCGTCCACGAGCTCGACCCGACGGACGGGGACCCGCCGGCCGTCGGCGACACGCTCGAGGTCGACCTCGACTGGGCTCGACGGCTCCAGCTCATGCGGACGCATACGGCGCTCCACGCCCTGTGCGGCGTGGTCTGGCGCGACTACGGCGCGCTGGTGACCGGCGGGAACATGGAACCGGGCGCCGGGCGGATGGACTTCGAGTTCGAACGGATGTCGGGGGACCTCGTCGGACGCGATCGAGGCGACGGTCAACGACGAGCTCGCCAAGGCGCGCGACGTCCGTGTCGCGGTGCTGCCCCGGGCCGAGGCGTTCGCCATCCCGGATCTCATCCGCACCAAGGTGAACCTGCTGCCCGTGGGCATCGAGGAGATCCGGACGATCGAGATCGTCGGGCTCGACCTGCAGGCCGACGGCGGGACCCACGTCTCGAACACGCGCGAGGTCGGCCGCATCCGGGTCACGGGCTACGAGTCGAAGGGGCGCATCAACAAGCGGATCCGCATCGCGCTCGAGGACCCGTCCTGACCCGGCCGACCCCGGCCGGCCCGGCGAGGCCGGCCTGATCCGTCAGGCTTCCAGGAGCACCTTTCCGATGAGGTCGCGCGACTCGAGACGCTCGTGCGCCCGGGCGGCGTCCCGGAGCGGCAGCGCGGCTGCGATCGCTGGCCGCAGGGTGCCATCGAGGACCGCCTCGAACACGGCAGCCGCCCGGGTCACGAGGGCCTCGCGCGCGGCGTTGTGGTCGCTGAGTGTCGGCCAGGTCAGGGTGAGCGAGCCGGGCAGACCCTCCCCGGTCAGGCCGGACAGGCGCGCGATGTCGATCGGCGCGACCGGTCCGCTCGACTGTCCGAACGCGACGATCAGGCCCATCGGCCGCACGGCGCGCAGCGTCGTCTCGAACGTCGCCCGGCCGACGGAGTCGAAGACGACGTCCACGCCGCCGGGCACGATCGCCCGAACGGCCTCGGCCAGATCCGGCCGCCGCGAATCCAGGACGTGCGCCACGCCGAGCTCTCGAAGGTAGGCCGCCTTCGGGCCGGCCGAGGCGCTTGCGATGACCGTCACGCCCTGGGCATCGAAGGAACTGCACGAGGAGCGAGCCGGTGCCGCCGGCCGCGGCATGGACCAGCGCGGTCTCGCCCGGGCGGCCCGTGTGGACATCGTGGGTCATGAGGTGGGCGGTCATCCCCTGGAGGAGGACTGCGGCCGCGTCGCGGGTCGTGAGGCCGTCCGGGACACGCACCAGGACGGACCGGGGGACGGCCGCGGACTCCGCGTAGACCCCGACCATGGGCCCGCCATAGGCGACCCGGTCCCCGACCGCGAGGTCGCGGACGCCCGCGCCCGGCCGCACGACGACGCCGGCCGCCTCGATGCCGGGGATGAGCGGCAAGTGGACCGGGTACGGCGCGCCCGCCCGGTGCTGGGTGTCGACATAGTTGACGCCGATCCACTCGTGGCGAACGAGGACCTCATCCGGCGCGGGCGTAGGGACTGGCAACTCGACGGGCTGGAGCACCTCCGGTCCGCCATGGATGTCGATACGGATCGCGAGCACCGCGCACCTCCGTCCCGGCTCGATCCGATGGGTCAGCCCGCCGATGATATCGGCGCGGCCGGGTCACTCGTGGTCGGGGTACCCGCGATCGTCGGGCTCGCCGCGATCGTCGGGCTCGCCGAGCGACCCCGGGCGGCGATGTGGCACGATCGCGGCCATGGGCCGCCTTCCCCTGCCGAGCATCGCGAGCCCGATCGTCCGTCGCGTCGCATGGCACGTCCGTCGCGTCGCCGGCAACCTCGACCGGCGCTTCTTCCTGACCCTCGTCGAAGGGATCGTCGGCTTCGTCCTGGTGGCCGCGGTCCTCATCACGCTCTTCGAGAAGCCGTGGACGCTCGAGTCGATCTTCGACTCGTTCAACTGGGGGATCGCCACCGTCCTCGGCCAGGGGGACTCGGGCTTCGTCACCTCGCCGGGCGGGCGGGCCGTCGGCTGGTTGCTCATCCTGTTCGGCGTCGCCATGCTCGGCATGATCACCGGCGCCCTCGTCGCGATGGTCATCGACTTCCTGCTCAAGGAGGGCCAGGGATTGGGAGCGTCGGGGTTCAAGGACCACATCGTCGTCTGTGGCTGGAACAGCACCGCCCGCGACCTCATCGACGAGCTGCGCGGTGACGACTACAAGCAGAAGGTCGTACTGCTCGCGGACGTCGAGAAGAACCCCGGCGGCAGCGGCGTCTATTTCGTCCGTGGTGACACGACGAACGCCGATGACCTTGCGCGGGCGGGCATCGAGGAGGCCGGCGCCGCGATCGTGTTCCCCGTCAATTCATCGGACGAGGCCGATATGCACTCGATCCTCACGATCATGGCGGTCAAGTCGGTCGCGCCCGGCGTCAGGACCGTGTCCGAGGTGAACAACCCGCGCCACGAGCCGCACTTCCGGCGGGCCGAGGTCGACGAGCTGCTCGTCACGTCCAAGGTCGCCTCGCATCTCCTGGCCCGCTCGGCGCTCTACCCGGGGCTCACCGCGATCGTGACCGACATCGTGTCGGGCGGGGAGGGCTCGGAGCTGTACCGCATCACCCTGCCGGACGAGTACCACGGGCTCTCGATCGACGAGGTCGCGTCCCGCCTGCGCAACGACCACAAGGCGACGCTCCTCTCGGTGAACCGAGGCGGCCGGGCCTTCGTCAATCCGCACTCGGACTTCCGCCTCGAGGTCGGTGATGACGCGATCGTCGTCGCCGAATCGCTCGGGACCCTGGCGCCGCTCGAGCTGCGCGACGCGATGTCGCCCGCCAAGAGCGCCTCGGTGGTCCCGAGCGCCTGAGCCGTCTCCTCGACGGGAGGGTCCGTCGGGACCGTCCGGCCCGGTTCGGCCCGGTACGAGACCGCGTGGCGAGCATCCACCGCAATCGGTACGATGGGCGGCCCATCGACCGGTGGTGAGCGGGAGGAGGGCCCTGTAGTGGTCGAGATCGGTCCGAAGCGCATCGCCGAATTCGTCGAGCAGTTCCGCGTGGAGCCCGGACGCAAGGTCCGCCTGCCCCACGACTTCGATCCCGCCGCCGGTTCCGGCCGCGCGAGCAAGCGCGAGGCCAAGGAGTTCCTCGCGCAGGGGGTCCAGATGCTCGCCGAGTACCAGTCGCGGCTCGCGGCGCAGGACGACTATGGCGTGATCATGCTCCTGCAGGCGATGGATGCTGCCGGAAAGGACGGCACGATCCGCCACGTGATGAGCGGGGTGAACCCGCAGGGCGTCCAGGTCTCGAGCTTCAAGCAACCGTCGGCGACCGATCTGGATCACGACTACCTGTGGCGGTATGCCCGGAAGCTGCCGGCGCGGGGCGATATCGGGATCTTCAACCGCTCGTACTACGAGGAGCTCCTCGTCGTCCGGGTCCACCCGGCGATCCTCGACAAGCAGAAGCTTCCGCGCTCGGTCCGTGGTCCCGGGATCTGGAACCGCCGGTTCCGGGAGATCAACGACTGGGAGCATTACCTGACCGACCAGGGATTCCGGTTCGTCAAGCTCTTCCTCAACCTGAGTCACGAGGAACAGCGGCGCCGGTTCCTGTCACGGATCGACGAGCCCGACAAGAACTGGAAGTTCTCGAGCGCCGACGCCCGGGAGCGCGAGCATTGGGACGACTACCAGAAGGCGTTCTCGGACGTCCTGAGCAAGACCAGCACGAGTTGGGCGCCGTGGTACGTGATCCCGGCCGATGACAAGCCGTTCGCGCGGGTCGCCGCCGCCGGCGTGCTGGCGCACACCCTGATCGAGATCGACCCGAAGTACCCGAAGGTCTCGAAGGACCAGCTGGCCGACCTCGCGGCAGCGAAGGACGTCCTCGAAGCGCAGGCCCCCAAGGGCGCCGAACCCGATCCCTACGCCGCCGAGATGCAAGCGAAAGCCGATCGGAAGCGCAAGAAGGCGAAGGGGAAGGGCTCATGACGGCGTCCACCGGTCCGGCGACGACAGCGGCCGCGACGCCGCCCGAGGTCGCCTGGTTCGCGCTGTCGCCGAGGAGGCGGCGTCTCGCCTGAAGGTCGACCCTGGCGTCGGACTGACGGCCGCCGAGGCAGATGGCAGGCGGGCGACCTATGGCCCGAACGCCTTCGCCGAGGCGAAGAAGGCTTCGAAGCTGCAGCTGTTCACCCGCCAGTACGCCGACCCGATGCAGATCGTGCTCCTGATCGCGGGCGTGATCTGCCTGTTCCTGCCCGGCCAGTTCTACACCGGCGTCTTCCTGATCCTGCTCACGATGTTCAACGCCTGGATGGCGATGAACCAGGAGGGCAAGGCCGAGGCGAGCGCCTCGGCGCTCGAGAGCATGATGGTCGTCAAGGCCAAGGTCCGGCGAAACGGCGACCTCGTCGAGATCCCGATGGACCAGCTGGTCCCCGGCGACATCGTCAACATCGAGGCCGGGGACCTCGTACCGGCGGACGCGCGGATCCTCTCGGCCGCGACCCTCGAGATCGACGAGTCCGCGCTCACCGGCGAGAGCGTCCCGACGCCCAAGCAAGTCGAGGCCGTTGCCGCGGACGCCGCGCTCGGCGACCGGGTCGACATGGCGTTCATGAACTGCCAGGTCACCCGCGGCGCGGGGACCGTCCTCGTCACCACGACCGGGATGGCGACCGAGGTGGGCCACATCAGTGGCATGCTCCAGGCCACCACGGTCGAGAAGACGCCGCTCACCAAGCAGCTCGACGCGCTCACCAATCAGATCCTGGTCATCGCCGGCATCGCGCTCGTCATCTCGATCGCGCTCGGTCTGTACCGCGGCGTCCAGGCGCAGGAGCTGTTCCTGAGCGCGGTGGCGTTCTCGGTCGCGGCGATCCCCACCGCGCTCCCGGCCGTCGTCACGGCCATCCTGTCGAAGGGCTCCCAGACGCTCGCCGCGGCCGGCGCGATCATGAAGCGCCTTCGCTCCGTGGAGACCCTCGGGTCGACGTCGGCGCTCAACAGCGACAAGACCGGGACGCTCACCCTCAACCAGATGACTGCCGTCCAGATGGCGATCGTCGGCCGACGCTACGCGATCAGCGGCGACGGCTATTCGACGACCGGCCAGATCACCCACACCGGCGGCCAGCCGGAGGTGCCGCTCGAGCAATACCTGCTACCGATGGCCCTGTGCGCCGACGCCGAGGTCCGTGACGGCGCACTCGTCGGCGACCCGACCGAGGGCGCCCTCGTGGTCCTGGCCGCCAAGGGTGGCGTCGACCCCACGCTCACCCGCGAGCAGTACCCGCGGGTCGCGACCCTGCCGTTCGACGCGGCCTACAAGATGATGGCGACGTTCCATCGGATGAAGGACGCCAGCGGCAAGGACGTCATCCGCGGCTACATCAAGGGCGCGCCGGACCAGCTCCTGGCCCGCGCCGTCTCCGCGCATGGGCCGGACGGCACCGAGGTCCCGATCGCCCAGCTGCGCGACGCCTACCTCGCCGAGAACGAACGACTCGGCACGCTAGGGCCTGCGCGTCATGGCCACCGGCCAGAAGGACTTCGATCCGGCGACGTTCGACCCGAACGCCGACCTGCTTCCGGCGATCCAGGGGCTCACGCTCCTGGCGATCGTCGGCATCGTCGATCCGCCACGGCCGGCCGCCAAGGCGGCCATCGCCCAGGCGCACGCGGCGGGCATCCAGGTCCGGATGATCACCGGTGACCACGCGGTCACCGCCGAGGCGATCGCCCACCAGCTCGGCATCGAAGGCCGGGCGATCACCGGCGCCGAGTTCCGCGCGATGAGCGACGACGAGGCGATGCGCCAGATCGACGGGATCGGTGTCATCGCCCGCGTGTCACCCGAGGACAAGGTCCACCTCGTGGACATCCTGCGCAAGAAGGGCCACGTCGTCGGGATGACCGGGGACGGCGTCAACGATGCGCCGGCCCTCAAGAAGGCCGACATCGGCATCGCGATGGGCATCACCGGCACGGAGGTCTCGAAGCAGGCCGCCGTCATGATCCTCACCGACGACAACTACGCGACGATCGTGAAGGCCGTCGGCCTCGGACGCGCGGTCTACGACAACCTCATGCGGTTCATCCGGTTCCAGATGGCGGGCCTGTTCGCATTCATCGCGACGTTCCTCGGCTCGTCCCTCCTGAACATCCTGGGCGGGATCCCGTTCCTGCCGCTCCAGACGATGTGGCTCAACTTCACCGTGAACGTCTTCCAGGCGATCGGCCTTGGCTACGGCAAGCCGCGCGAGGGCCTCATGGAGGTCCCGCCGCGGCCGAAGGAGCAGAAGATCATGCCGCCGCGCCTGATGCGCTGGCTCGTGTTGTGCGGCCTGGTCATGGCCGCCGGCACGCTCGGCGTCCTGGCCTGGAGCGACGCGGCCTACGGCGACGTCGTCGCTCGGACGATGGGCGTCACCACGTTCGCGCTGTTCCGCCTGTTCTCGTCACTCGAGACCGCGGACGAGGACGAGTCGCTGTTCAGCGGCACGATCCTCTCGAACCAGCCCCTGCTGATCGGGACGGGAATCTCCGTCCTGTCGATCATCCTCGCCACCGAGCTGGGCGTCCTGCAGCGGATCCTCGGGACCGTGAGCCTGACGGCCGACCAATGGGCGGTCTGCATCCTGGTGAGCCTGTCGCTCATCGTCGTCGAGGAGGCCAGGAAGCTGCTCAAGATACGCACGGGTGACGAGCCCGTCGTCGAGGCGCCGGCGGCTGTGGCCGCCGCGGCCTGACCCGATGAGCGCGGCCATCCGCCAGCTGGCGGGTCCGTGGCAGGAGACGATCCTCCCGTTGGCGGAGCGCCTGGGTGCGGCGCCGGTCGTCGAGGTCCGGGCCGACGATCCGTGGTCGGAAGCCGGCCGCAAGGTCCTGGCCGGCCACCTCGGCCGGGTCCTGGCGCGCGCGGCCGGCGTCGTCTCGGGGGAGGACCCGGAGGAGGTCCACGCGATGCGCGTGGCGACCCGCCGGATGCGGGCCGCGATGCGGGTCTTCGGTGGCGCGTACGACCGCCGGGTCACGCGCGCCCATCTCGACGACCTGCGACTGCTCGGCGGTCGCCTCGGCGTGGTCCGCGACCTGGACGTCTGGCTGGGGCTCCTCGCCGACGACGCGCGCCGCCGCTCGAAACGCGATCGCGCCGGCTTGCGCGTCCTCGCCGCCGCGTGGGAGGCCGATCGCGCCGCGCGCCACGCCGATCTGGCCGCGGTCATCGCCTCGCCGTGGTTCGCCGACGTCGCCACTGGCCTCGCCGCCTTCGTCGAGACCCCCGGGGCCGCGGCCCGCGTCGTGGCGCCGCGAACCCCGAACCTCGTCCGCGATCGCGTCCCGTCCGTCCTGTGGGGGGACTACCAGGCGGTCTCGGCCTACGGCGCCGAGCTCGAGCTGGTGGACATCGTCGCCCTGCACCAGTTGCGGATCGAGGCCAAGTGGCTGCGCTATACGCTCGAGTTCGTCCGTGAGCCGCTCGGCCCGCCGGCGACCGACCTGATCCGCCGGGTCGTGATCCTGCAGGACCAGCTCGGTGAGATCCACGACCGGCACGCCGCGGCATCGTCGGCGGTCGCCTATGCGGCGGAAGCGGCCTCGACGAACGCCGCACCCATCGCCATCGGCCGCTTCTCCGAGGGCCAGGCGTCGCGGGTGGAGCGGCTGCGCCGCCGGCTCGGCCCGGCCGCCCGCGGTGTCATGGACACCGATTACCGGCACCGGCTCGGACGGGCGGTCGCCCGCCTCTGAACCGACGGGCACAGATGCCGTGCTCCAACGGTTCGCACGATGGTCGTCCGTTCACAGGCCGTTGAGGACAGATGCGCTCGGAGCCGCCAAGATAGGCGGTCCGGCACCTTGGCGATGGCAACCAGCCGCGTCTCGCCGATCGGGGAGGACCACACCATGACCGACAAGACGAATCCGTCCGATGAGCCCGTCGTCGTCGCGGCAGCGGCCGTCGGCGATGAGCGCGGGATCGCCGCGGAAGCGGCGGTGGCCGTCCAGGGGACCGAGGTCCTGCTCGTGGCGCGCTTCGCCGATCAGGCGGCGGCCGCGGCGGCCTACGACGCGCTCCGCCAGGCCGAGTCGGAGCGAGCCCTCAAGATCGACGGGGTCCTCGTCGCCGACGCGGACGGCTACGGCAAGATCTCGATCCGCAAGCTCACGGACCACCACACCCGGAGAGGGACGGCCTGGGGCGCCGCCGCCGGCGTGGCCCTGGCCATCATCTTCCCGCCGAGCATCATCGCGGGTGCCATCGCCGGCGGCGCGATCGGCGCGGTGATCGGCAAGGGCGCCAACCTCGCGACGCGCAATGACGTCGCCGCGGAGTTGGCCAGCGTCCTGACGCCGGGCAGCTCGGGCATCGTCGCCGTCATGGACCTCTCGGCCGTGGCCGATGCGAAGGCCGCGATGCCGGCGGCGACCGAGGTGAAGACGGCCGAGGTCGACGCGGAGACGGCCGAGGCCCTCAAGACCGCGGCTGAGGCGGCGGGCGACACCTCGGCCGGGTAGCCATCGACGTCGTGGCGCGATCGCGGGGTCCCGGCGGGACCTCGGATCAGACGCCGCTCTGGGCGGTGATCCGGCCGCTCTTGATGGCCGCCAGCATGGCGGCGTGGTCCTGCTCGTTCTGGTCGGCGTAGGCGTCGGCGAAGATCGGCCATCGCGTGCTCGAACCCGTTGTCGGTGCCCGAGGTACCCGGCGATCGTGGCCGGCTGGCCTGACCGGGCGTGGCCGCGGGCGAGGGCCCATGCACACAACTCGCCCCACGTCGCGAGGTCCTCGAGCGTCATCGTGTCGACGACCGCGCTGCCCTTCTGGTCCTGGAGCTGGCGGATATAGGCGTGATTGCCGCGCATCGCCGACCGCCCCAACCGAGCAGGATGTCGCTCGTCGCCCTGGAGCCGGCGCTGCCCGGTGACGACGCGCTCCCCGTGGCTCGTCGTGCCGGCTCGGCCGGAGGAAGCGTTCGTACACCGACGCTTCGGCCTGCTTGGCCTGGAGGAACAGCGGGTCGTCGTCGGCGTCGCCGATGAACAGGGCGACGAAGGCGAGCAGCCCGACGCTGCCCACGCCCGACGACCTTGAGCGCGTAATCCGCGAGCCGGTACCGGTCGAGCAGGACGCGGCGGTCCTCCTGGAGGGACTCGCGGTAGGCCTCGAGGGCCGCGTCGGCGAGCGGCTGGGTCATGTCCTTGAGCTTCACGAGCGTCGGCGGGTGCTCCACGATGCGCCGCTGCCCGTCGACGAGGGCCGTCAGCTTGGGGAGCTCGTGGAGCGCGTCGTGGTGCGCGGCCGACTTCACGGTCCCCTGCGATCATGGATCGCGCGTGCTTGTCGACGTAGGCCATGACCCCGGTCGCGTCCACGCTCGGCGTAGTAGACGTCGATCGCCCGCATCGTCGCGTAGCCGGCCATCCGGTCGCGGTACGAGCGGATGGCCCGGTGGACGATGTGGCGGTTCTCGTGGACGTCGAAGCCCCGGTCCCGACCGGCGACGACGAGGCTCGCCGCCAGCCGCTTCAGGTCGAATTCGAACGGCCCGCGCAGGGTCTCGTCGAAGTCGTTGATGTCGAAGACGAGGTCGCGTTCGGGTGACGCGAAGAGGCCGAAGTTGACGAGGTGCGCGTCCCCGCACAGCTGGACCTCGATATCCGTGCGCGGGCCGACCGACAGGTCCGCGGCCATCGGCAGGGCCGCGCCCCGATAGAACGTGAACGGCGAGATCGCCATCCGCCCGTAGCGGACGGGCACGAGGTCGGGTAGGCGGGTCGTCGCCTGTCCCTCGAGGAGGGCGATCGGATCGCCCCGGTCCTTCCGGGGCGACCACGACCCGAGGTCGGCGGGTGGCACGGTCGCGCGGACCGCCGCGCCGGCCGCGCTCCTTGCGGCACGGTCCGGCAGGGGTGTGGCCGGCCACTCCGTGGCCGTCGTCGGTCCCCCGGCCGTCGATGTCATAGCGCGGCCGGATTCGCCTCGTCGAGGATGCCCTGGGCGGCCTCGGCGCCGGCCTTGGTGGCCCTGCCGCGGAGGATGAATTCGAAGGCGACCGCGATCATCGCGCCGAGCGAGTGGCCCGACGAGGTAGATCCAGTAGTTCGTCAGGTCGCCGCCGACCAGCATCGGCCCGAACGAACGCGCCGGGTTCATCGACGCGCCGGTCACCGGGGCACCCCACACCGAGACGAGGCCGATGTATGCGCCGACCGCGATCGCACCGTTGAAGCCGACGTTCCGAGCACCGGTCGCCGTCCCGAGGATGACGCTGACGAGGCCGAGGGTCAGGACGGCCTCGGTCAGCACGGCGACGCCCTGGTTGACGTCCGGCGTGGGCTCGGTGGCGCCGTTGATGATGCCGCCGTACATCAGTTGCAGGAACACCGACGCGAGGATCGCTCCGATGACCTGGGCGACGATGTAGCCCGGGCACGCGTCGCCACGGGAAGTTCCCGCGGACCGCGAACGCCATGGTGACCGCCGGGTTGAGGTGGGCGCCCCCGATCGGGCCCATGAAGAAGATGATGCCCATGACCATCATGCCGGGCGCCAGGGCCTTCATCGCCAGGGTCAGGTCGGACCCGAAGGCGGTCGCGCCGATGACCCCACCGCCAGCCGCCACGAGGACCAGGAGGAACGTTCCCCAGACTTCGCTGAACAGTCGGCGGAACTCGAGCCCCGCATTGTCGAAGTCGATGTCGTGCTGCCGGGACCCGGCCGTACGCCGCTCGAGCCACGCCAGGAGGGGCTCGCCCGTGGCATCGCCCGATGTGCTCGCTGTCATCCCGCTCACCTCACCTGCATCCGATCGACTGGATGGGCCGGCGGGCCCATCCACGATGGGGTCCTCCTCGTGGAACCACTGGCCCTGACGCGTACGCACGGTCGTGACGCCTCCGCGCCATCGGCCGTGGACTCCCTTCCACCGCGGACGCCGACACACACGCGCGGGGGTCGTCATCCGGTGCCGGTCAGCATACGCCCCAGTGGTCCCCAAAGCGGGTCGATGCGAGCGTGGGCCGTCAGGCCGTGGCGGCCGTCTCCGAGGGTTCCCTGGCCGACCGTTCGTCGCGATTGTCCCAGACGGTCCGGAGCGGATCCGACTGCCCGAACGCAAGAAAGGCGATGACGCCCCCGACCACGCCGACGAGGCCGCAGAAGATGAAGGCCTCGTTGAGGCCTGCCAAGTAGGCATCGACGTACGGACGGACGTCGGCGGCACCGATGGTCGTCGCGACCTGGCTGAACGACGGCGTCCCGACGGCGACGAGCACCGTGCGGAAGGCGGCGATGGCGGCCTCGGCCTGCGGCCCGGCAGCCCGCGAGGGATGCGCTGTAGGTCGAGAGGGCGACCTGGGCGACGACCGCGCTGACGAGCACGATCCCGAGCCGCGAGCCGACCGCGATCGAGGCTTCGTTCAACGCCGCCGCGGTCGCCGGCAACCCCTGGGAACGCTGGCGAAGATGATCGCCGTGCGGACGGTCGTGGCCACCACGAAGCCCGCCCCGATGAGCAGGCACGGGACGATGAACCCGAGGTAGGACGCGGACTGGGTGGCCACGGCCGCCAGGACCAGGTTCCCGAGCCCGACGAAGATGACGCCCCCGCCGACCAGCCAGCGCGGTGCGACACGCTCGAGCAGGAAGCCCGGCCACCGGGCCCGCGACGACCAGCGCGCCGAAGAGCGGGGCCAGGGCCACGGTCGCCATCACCGGTCCGTACCCGAGCACCAGCCGGAAGTAGAGCGGCAGGTCGAGCATCGCCGCCGTCTGCGAGATCGCGATGGCCACCCCGACGAACAGCGCGATCGCGACATTTCGACGGATGATGTCGGGCGGGGGCGCGGCTCGAGCACGAGCCAGCCGGTCGAAGCCGATCACGAGCGCCGGGCCACCGATGATCAGCGCCCAGCGGACCGGGTTGTCGAAGCCGCCGTTGAACCATGTCAACCCGACGGTCATCACGATGATCCCGAAGGCCCAGACGGCCACACCGACGACCAGCGGGCGCTCGGCGAGCGACGGCCGCCGCAGCGTCAGGACGTGGTCGATGCAACGCGGATCGCGATGACGCATGCGACGAACGCGGCCAGGAATGCCGGCCAGCGTTCGCCCGGCACGAGCTGCAGCAGGATCGGGGCAGCCGCGCCGGCCGCCCCGTAGGCGCCGTAGGCGATCCCGATCGCGGTCGCCCGGACCGGCCCGCGGTAGCTCGTCGCGACCAGGGCGATCGACACCGGGATGACGAACGCCGCGCTGGCATGACCCACGAGTCGCGCGACGACGAAGATCGGGCCGCTGGGGATGACGACGGCGATGAGGCAGCCCACGGCTTCGAGCGAGAGCCCGCCGAGGATGATCGGCCTGGCCGGGCGTGAGTCGCCGATCGCGCCACCGAGGAGCAGCAGCGCCGCCGCCGCGGTCGAGGCCAGGACCGTCAGCGTCTCCAGGTCGGGGTTCGCCCGGACCGCCGCCTGGACCGACGGCAGGGCCGGACTCCAGACCTGGGGATCCAGCGCCGCGGCGAACAGGGCCACCGATCCCGCCAGCAGGGCGCCCTGCGCGACAGGATCGACGAACAGGTCCGCGATGAACGACGGGAGTGGCGGACGCTTCAGCGCGGGCCCTCGGTCATTGGCGAGCGAACATCGCGGCCGCCTCGCGCGCGAGGTCGACGAAGGCCTCGCCGCTGACGTCGATGACCGCCTTGATGATCGTCCCGCCGACGAACGGCCATGGCCGAACGCCGGGGTAGTCATCGGTCACGGGCTCCGCACCCGACCGTCCGAGGACCAGCCCGCCACCGCCGAGGCCGAACTTGCCGGGCTGGGTCATGATCCCGCCCTGTCCGACAGGCCTTGTCGCGGATGTGGAGGGTCAGCACGCCCTGGGTGGGCATCGCCTGGTTCTGGCGCTCGAACGTCGCCGACAGGACGACGTGCCCGGTCGGGACCCGTTCGCTCGAACTCGATCACCTGGAGATGCTCGCCCACGAAGTTGTACACGTAGGTCAAGCAGGCCGTCCTTGACGTACAGCGCGTGGCCACCGAACCGGGAGCCCTGCGAGAAGAGGACGCCGCTGGCCTCCGGCGACGCGATGTCGACCTCCACGCCGACCGTGTAGGAGCGATTGCGGATGTTCGGGGCGCTCGACTCCGGGACCTCCGCGCCACCGGGGTAGTACACGTACCGACTCCGCGGGCTGGAGAGCTCCGGTCGCGCGGTCCCGAGGATCTCGATGGCGCCTCGGGATTCCAGGGGCAGGGCCTGGTTCGCCCCGGCCTCGGCCCACCAGAGGGCGATGAGATCCTGGAGCTTGTCCGGATGGTCCGCCGCCAGGTCTTGGCATTCGCTCGGATCGGTCGTCGTGTCGTAGAGCTCCCAGCGCTGCTGGTTGAAATCGCCCCATGACTCCGGCGCGGCCGGGACCGCCGTCGCCGCCTTCCAGCCCTTGTGCCAGATCGCCCGCGTCCCGAGCATCGAGTAGAACTGCGTCTCCTTGGCGGTCGTCGCATCGGCGTCGTCGAGCGTCGCCCGGAAGCTCACGCCGTCGAGCTGGGACTGGGTGTAGCCGTTGACGACCTCGGGCATCTCGATGCCGAGGCACTCGTAGAGCGTCGGGACGATATCGATCGCGTGCGTGTACTGGCGCCGGTACTCCCCGGCGGCCTTGACGCCCTTCGGCCAGGCGACGATCAGGGGTCGGCCGTCCCGCCCTCGAAGTTGGCGTACCGCTTCCACAGCTTGTACGGCGTGTTGAAGGCCCACGCCCAGCCCGTCGGGTAGTGGTTGTAGGTCTTCGTGCTCCCCAGCTCGTCGATGAGCTTGAGGTTCTCCTCGATGGAGTCCGGGATGCCGTTGAAGAACTTGTTCTCGTTGACCGAGCCGTTCGGCCCGCCCTCGCCCGATGCCCCGTTGTCGGAGACCAGGACGATGATCGTGTTGTCGAGTTCGCCGCTGCCCTCCAGGAAGTCGAGCAGGCGACCCAGCTGGTGGTCGGCGTGGCTCAGGAAACCGGCGTAGACCTCGGCCATCCGCGAGAACAGCCGCTGCTCGTCCGACCGAGAGCGAATCCCACGGCCGGACGCGGTCGTTGAGGGACCACGTCTTCCCGTCATGGCTGGTCGTGTCGGCATAGGGATCGCGCGGCGAGAGTTCGACGCCCTCGGGCAGCAGGCCCATCGCCTTCTGCCGCTCGAGGACCCCATCGCGGTAGGCCTCGTAGCCCATGTCGAAGACGCCCTTGTACTTGTCGGCCCACTCGCGCGGGACGTGGTGGGGGGCGTGTGCCGCGCCGGGGCAGTAATAGAGCATGAACGGCTTGTCGGGCGCGACCGCCTTGGCGTCCTGGATGAACTCGATCGCCTTGTCGGTCAGATCGACGGACAGGTGGTAGCCGTCCTCCGGCAGGGCCGGCTGGGCGACCGGATGGTTGTCGTACACGAGGTCCGGATACCACTGGTTCGTCTCGCCGCCGAGGAACCCGTAGTAGCGCTCGAAGCCGCGGCCGAGCGGCCACTGGCGCTTCGAGGAGGCGAGGTTCATCTCGTCCTCGGCGCACAGGTGCCACTTGCCGACGATGTAGGTGTTCCAGCCGTGCTGGCCGAGGACCTCGGCGATGTTGGCGTTCTCGAACGGGATGTGCCCGTTGGCGTTCGGGAACCCGGACGTGGCCTCGGTGATGCACGCCATCCCGTTGCGGGTGTGGTTGCGGCCGGTCATCAGGCAGGAGCGGGTCGGCGAGCAGAGCGCGGTCGTATGGAAGTTCGTATAGGTCAGGCCGCGGTCCGCGATGCGCTTGATGTTCGGCGTCTCGATCAGGCCGCCGTAGGGCTCCATCGCCGAGAAGCCGACATCGTCGAGGACGACATAGAGGACGTTCGGCGCGCCTTTCGGCGCGATCGGCTGGGTGTACGGCTCCCAGTCCGGCGTCGAGTCCTTGATGTCGATGTTGACCGTGCCCTTGAATGGCTTCGCCACGATCCGGACCTCCTGCAGACTTGGTCCCCGACGGGCAGCATCCCCGGTGCCCGTGTCCGAGACATCAACGTCGGGTGAACGCGCCTCGGCACAGCAGCTCAGCCCGCGGCGATCGATCCCGCCTCAGTATGGCCGTGGCAGTGCTTGACCTTGCGGCCGCTGCCGCACGGGCACGGGTCGTTGCGGCCGGCCTTGGCGACCGCCGCGGGATGGCGGCGTCGCGTGTCGCGTAGGCCGCCATCAGCTCGGATGGCGCCCGGCCCTGGCGCAACAGGTCGGACATCGCCCGCATCGGCGCGTCCACGTGGTGGAAGAAGGCCTTGTAGCCGGCGCACAGGTAGTTGAGCCCCGGCTCGCCGGCCGGCGTCCGGATGAAGCGGTCCTTGGGGCATGCCCCGTGACACGCGAAGCGGACGTCGCAATCGAGGCAGAACTGCGGCAGCGTGTCGAGCTTGTCCTGGCCGAACTTCCGCTGGGCCGGTGATGCGACCAGCTCGGCCATCGGGGTCTCGGTGATGTTGCCGAGCTTGTAGGCCTCCTCCACGAAGTGGTCGCACGAATAGACATCGCCGTTGTGCTCCATGGTCAGGGCCCCGCCGCAGGTGGGCTCGAAGACGCACAGGCCGCCCGGCTCGCCGTGCCAGTTCGCGAGCGCGACGTCGAACATCTGGACGTAGACCTCGCCGATGTCGCGCCTGACCCATTCCTCGAACACCGCGATGAGGAAGCGCCCGTACTGGTCGGCCGTCACCGAGCGGTCCGTGACCAGCTCGCCTTCCTGGCGATAGAGCGGACGGTCCCGCCAGGACCGCCACGGCGCCTCGCGGGCCAGCCCCGGCGACAGGCCGAGCTCGTCGAGCGGGACATCGATCTGCGGCGTGGGCAGACGCTCGATGATCGGGATGAACTGGAGGTACTTCGATCCCAGGTCGTCGCGCAGGTAGCGGTACACCTCGAGCGGGTGATCGGCGTTGGCCCGATGGAGCGTCGTCAGCGTGTTGAACTCGACGCCGTGTCGCTTGAGGGTCTCGAGCCCGCGCAGGACGCGGTCCGACGTCGGCGCCCCGCCGCGATCAACGCGGTAGGCGTCATGCATCTCGGGCGGTCCGTCGATGCTGATCCCGACGAGGTACTCGTGCTCCTTGAACAGCGCCGCCAGCTCGTCGTCGATCAGCGTGCCGTTCGTCTGGATCGTGTACTCGACGCTCATCCCGGGACGCCGGTACCGGTCCACGTACGCATGGGCGCGGCGGAAGAAGTCGGCCCCCATCAGCGTCGGCTCGCCGCCCTGCCAGGCGACGGTCACATGGGGCGTTCGGTGCCCCTCGATCAGTTGTCGGATGTAGGTCTCGAGGAGCTCGTCCGCCATGCGGAAGCGACTGCCCGGGTACAGCATCTCCTTCGAGAGGAAGAAGCAGTACGCGCAGTCGAGGTTGCACGTCGCGCCCGTCGGCTTCGCCAGCATGTGGAACGCGGGCGGGCCCCCGGTCAGGCCGACGGCCGGGAGGGTGGTCTCGGCGGGGTGCACCCGGTCAGGGTAGCGCCGTCAGGCCTCCTTGACCGCCGCGTACCACACCCGCTCGGCGACCTCGACTACGTCGTCGCCGATCCGCGCGAACCGCCGGTAGAGCTCGCGGCGGCCCATCACCTCGCGCAGGTCGGCCACCTCCAGGAGGGACGACATCCCGAGACGATACGTGCGCTCCATCTGGCGTTGGACCTTCACCGCCCGATCCGCGGCATCCGTCGCGGCGTCGCCGTCGCCGTTCGCCTCGCTCGTTCCCGATCCGGTCGAAGGCCACGGCGAGTTGCCCGACGGCCTCGGCCAGCTGCGCCGACATCGTCGCCACGGTCGCGTCGGGTGGCATGGCCATGACCTCGGACTCGCGGACCGCGTCCTTCGCGCCGTTGAGCACCGCGTCCAGCCGCCCCGACATCACGAAGAGGTCCTCGGCGCCGATCGGCGTGATGAACGCGGTCTTGAGCGACGCCCGGAGCTGGGCCTTGATCTCGTCGGCCCGATGCTCCGCGTCGCGGATCCGGTCGCTCGCGCTCGCGTCGCCGTTCGCCCACTCGACCAGGGCGGCCATCCCCTCCTTCGTGACGGCCGCCTGATGACGGAGCGTACCGAGGACGTCCGGGGTCTCCGGCAGGAACCAGCTCATCTTGCCCGGCATCGGTTCATCCTCCCGGCAGCGCCTTCCAGATCGGTAGGGCGAGGGCGGCGATGAGCCCGGCCGCCGGCATCGTCGTGACCCACGCGAAGGCGATCTGGCGGACCACCTCCCAGCTCACGTGACGCCAGCGCGACCGGCCGCCGCCGATCCCCACGATCGAGCTCGAGACGACCTGCGTGGTGCTCACCGGCGCCCCGGCGATCGAGGCGGCGAAGATGACGCCCGCGGACGCCGTCTGGCTGACGAGACCGTCGAGGCTCCGGATCGGGAAGATCCGACGGCCGACGGTCTTGATGATGCCCCAACCGCCGAGCGCCGTGCCCGAGGGTGAGGGCGATCGCGGCGCCGAGGACGACCGGCAGCGGCGCCGTCAGGGTCGTGGCGTTCCCACTGGCCACGAGGAGCCCGGCGATGATCCCGATGGTCTTCTGTGCGTCGTTGGATCCGTGGCTGAACGCGAGCCAGGCCGAGGCCACCCACTGGGCGCTCGCCACCGGGCGGTGCAGCCGGGTGGACGCGCGACGCGTCGCCCGCAGGGCGAGCCGCGAGAGCACGAACGCGACGACGAAGCCGAGGATCGTCGCGACGAGCATGCCGACGAGGACCCCGAGCACCCCACTGAGCTGGCCGTGCGACACGGGGCCCAGGTTGATCGAGTCCGGGCCGGACTCGAGGAGCGCCGCGCCGACCAGTCCACCGACGAGGGCGTGGCTGGAGCTCGACGGGAGGTTCCGGCGCCAGGTGAACGTGTTCCACAGCACGGCGCCGGTCAGGCCGGCGCCGATGACCGGGACCGTGTGGGCCGGGTCGACGGACACGAGCTTCCCGACGGTGTTCGCCACGGCCGCCCCGAAGACGAGCGGCCCGACGAGGTTGAAGACCGACGCCATGGCCACCGCCGGCAGCGGCCGGGCGACCCGCGTCGCCACGATCGTGGCGATCGAGTTCGCGGCGTCGTGGAACCCGTTCGTCAGCGCGAACGCGAACGCCATCAGGATCGCGAGGACGAGCGTCGGGTCGAGATGCATGGCCAGTGGCAGGGCTCCGCGCCCGCCGGGCCCTGTGACCGGCGGAGGGACGCGCGCGGCCGACTCGCGCCGGCCGCGCTTACAGGGCCTTGACGGCGGCGGTCAGGGCGGCCAGGCCGTCCTTCGCGTCGGCGAAGAGCATCCCCGTCTTCGGGTCCGTGTACAGCTCGTTGTCGATGCCGGCGTAGCCGCGGCCCATCGAGCGCTTGATGACGACGATGGACTTGGCGTGGTCCACGTCGAGGATCGGCATCCCCGACACCGGCGAGCCGGGGCGGCGAGCCGCCGGGTTCGTGACGTCGTTGGCGCCGATGACCAGGGCCACGTCGCACCGGTCGAACTCGGGGTTGATGTCGTCCATCTCCTTGAGCTGCGGGTAGGGCACGTTCGCCTCCGCCAGGAGGACGTTCATGTGCCCCGGCATCCGCCCCGCGACCGGGTGGATCGCGTACTTGACGTCGACGCCGCGTTCCTCGAGGAGGTCGGCCAGCTCGCGCACGGCGTGCTGCGCCTGGGCGACCGCGAGGCCGTAGCCCGGCACGATGATCACGTGCTGGGCGTACGCCAGCTGGATCGCCACGTCGTCGGCGCTGATCTCGCGGACCGAACCGCCACCGGCCCCGGTCACGGTCTGCGTCCCCTCGCCGCCCCCGAAGCCGCCGAGCATGATGTTGATGACCGAGCGGTTCATCGCGTCGGCCATGAGCTTGGTCAGGATCGCGCCCGAGGCACCCACCAGGGCGCCGGCGATGATCAGCACCGGGTTGTCGATGACGAAGCCGGCCATGGCTACGGCCGTGCCCGTGAACGAGTTCAAGAGGCTGATGACGACCGGCATGTCGGCGCCGCCGATGGGCAGCGTCATCGTCACGCCGAAGATCAGGGCCGCGGCAAGGATCACGAGCATGACCGCCACGTTCGGTGTGCCGGTCGCGAAGAGGACGAGGGCGGCGATGAGCGTCACCACCGCGAGGGCCAGGGTCACCAGCCGCCCGCCCGGGATCATGATCGGCTTGCCGGCGATCAGCCCCTGGAGCTTGCCCGAGGCGATGAGCGACCCGCTGAATGTGATCGAGCCGATGATGATGTCGAGGACGATGAACAGGTTCGTGCTCAGCGGGATCGACCCGCCGACGTTGTTGAAGTTGAGGTAATCCTCGATCGCGATGAGGGCCGCCGCGCCGCCGCCGACCGCGTTGAACAACGAGACCAGCTGCGGCATCGCGGTCATCTTCACGGTCTTGGCCGTGTACAGGCCGAGCCCACCGCCGATCGCGATGCCGATGACGATGATCACCCAGCCCGTGACCGCGAATCCGTCGCCGAGCAGCTGCTGGGCGAGCAGCAGAACGGCGGTCGCGCCGATGGCGACGACCATGCCGCCGGCCGACAGCAGGTTGCCGTTGCGGGCGGTGGCGGGGGAGTTCATGCGGACCAGGCCGAGCACGAAGCAGACGGCGCCGGCGACCCACAGGACGCGAACGAGGACTTCGATGTAGCCGAGGGTGTCCATCTAGGCCTGGGCCTCCGCGTCCGCCTCGGCGGGCTTGGGAGCCGCAGGCTTCTTCTTGAACATCTGGAGCATCCGGTCGGTGACCACGTAGCCGCCGACGACGTTCATCGACGCGAATGCCACGGCCACGAGCGCGAGGAAGTAGCCGATCGGATCGTTCACCTCGGCGGCGATGATCATCGCGCCGACGAGCACGATCCCATGGATCGAGTTGGCGCCCGACATCAGCGGGGTGTGGAGCGTGGCCGGGACCTTGCTGATGACCGCGAACCCGACGAGGATCGCCAGGACGAAGATCGTCAGGTTGTTGAGCAGGTCGAGGACGTCTTGCGGGATCACGCCGCGCCTCCGGGCTCGAGCAGCTTCTTGACGGCGTCCGACAGGACCGCCCCGCCGTTCGTGATGACCGTCGACTTCGTGACCTCGTCCTCGAAGTCGAGGTGGAGCGCACCGTCCTTGACCATCCCGAGCAGCAGGGCCGAGATGTTGCGGGCGTAGAAGGCGGACGCGCCGGCCGGCATCGAGGCCGGCAGGTTGTCGGGCGCGATGATCGTCACGGCGTTCGAGGTCTCGATGGTCTCGCCGACCTTCGAGAGCTCCACGTTCCCGCCGAGCGTCGACGCCGCCATGTCCACGATGACCGAACCGGGCTTCATCTTGCCGACGGCTTCCACGGTGACGAGGACCGGTGGCTTGCGGCCCGGGACCTGGGCGGTGGTGATGACCACGTCCATGCCGCCGATGACCTCGTTGAGCTCCGCCTGCTGCGCGGCGCGCTCCTCGGCGGTCAGCTCACGGGCGTAGCCGCCCGCGCCGGTCGCATCGATCGTGGTCTTGAGCTTGACGAACTTCGCGCCGAGGCTCTCCGCCTGCTCGCGCGTCTCGGGCCGCACGTCGTAGGCATGGACCACGGCCCCGAGACGCTTGGCCGTGCCGATCGCCTGCAGGCCGGCCACGCCGATCCCGAGGATCAGGAGGTTGGCGGGCTTGGCCGTGCCGGCGGCGGTCGTCAGCAGCGGGAAGTAGCGTGGGTAGGCGTTCGCCGCGATGAGGACCGCCTTGTAGCCACCGACGTTCGCCTGGCTCGAAAGGGCATCCATCGTCTGCGCCCGGGACAACGTCCGCGGGATCGCATCGAGGCTGATCGCAGTGACGCCGAGATCGGCCAGCGTCCTGGCCAGTCCTGGGTCGATGAGCGGCTGCAGGAACCCGACGACCGCCTGGCCGCTGCGCAGCCTGGCCGCCTCCTCCGGTGACGGCTTGGCGACCCTGAGGATGACATCCGCCCCCGCGTAGAGGGCATCGGTCGAGACGACCGTCGCGCCGGCCTCCTGGTAGGCCGAGTCGGGGAACGCGGAGCCGGCGCCGGCGCCGGTCTCCACGAGGATCTCGAGCCCGGCCGCGGTCAGCTTGCCGAGGGCCTCGGGCACCAGGGCGACCCGCCGTTCGCCGGGCGCGGTCTCCTTGGCGACACCAACCTTCATGGGTACCACCTGTTGCAGGGGGATGACGGGCCGCGGATCTGGGGCATCCCGCGGGGACACTTGCGGTCGATGGGAAGTCTACTCGGCCGCCCGGAGGGTTGCCGCTCGCTGGAGGTTGCGATCCGGGCGCCGGCCGTCGCCGTCACCGTCACAACCGGGAGCGGATCTCCCAGAGGTCCGGGAACGCGGCGCGGAAGAGCGTCCCCCGCAGGTACTCCACGCCGCTCGATCCGCCGGTGCCGCGTTTCGTGCCGATCGTCCGCTCCACCATCTTCACGTGGCGGTAGCGCCATTCCTGGACACCCTCGTCGAGGTCGACGAGTCGCTCGGCGACCAGGGCCGCGTCGGGATCGCCGCGGTAGACGTCGATCAGGGCGGCCTGGACCCGCTCGTCGGGGATCGCCGGATCGGCGGGGAGTGCCGCATCGCGTGCCCGAAGGTAGGCAAGGAACGAGTCCCAGACCGATGGGCCGGCCTGGGCGGCCTCGACCGCGACGCGTGCCGGGGAGCCCGCCGGCTGGGCCGCGATCGCCCCGGGGTCGCGCAGGCCCAGGACCGCCTCGACCTGGCGGAACCCCGCCGATTGGAACCCGGAGGCGGACTCCAGGCGGTCGCGGAAGGACAGGAACTGGAGCGGCGTCATCGTCTCGAGGACGTCGATCTGGGCGACCAGGGTCTTGAGGATCTTGAGGACCCGGTTGAGCAGGTGGAGGGCGGTGTCGGTGTCGTTCGCCTCGAGGGCCGCCTGGATGCCTCGCAGTTCATGGCGGAGCTGCTTGAACCACAGCTCGTAGACCTGGTGGATGACGATGAAGAGGAGCTCGTCGTGCTCGGGCCCGTCCGGCCCGACCGACCGCTCCACCTGGAGCGAGAGCAGCTCCGGGACCTTGAGGTACGAGGCGTAGGTGACGGCTCGACGGGTCACGTCCCGATGGTACGCGGCGCCTAGTTCGACGGCCGGATGCGGATGATGAGCATCGAGGCGTCGTCGCCGTCGAGCAGCTCGCCTTCGTGCGGGATGGTGCCGTCCCAGCGGACGTAGTCGCCCGGACCGATGTCGACGACGTGGTCGCCCTGGCGCATCCGGAACCGGCCCCGCAGTACGACGTGATGCTCCTCGCCGGCATGCGAATGGACCGGGATGTGCTGCCCGGCCTGGCCGCCTTTGATCTCGATGATCGACACGTCGCGCGAGGCGCGGCCATCGACATGCTCCGCCCGCCCGAACTCGGTCGGGGTCACCGGCCGGTCAGCGGCCCGGACCACGACTGGGGCGGGGACGTCATCGACCAGGAACCAGGCCGCCGGCACCTCGAGCGCGTCGGCGATGGAGGTCAGGCAGGCGAGCGACGGCGAGGCCTTGTCGTTCTCGATCTGGGAGAGGTACCCGATGTTGAGGCCGCTCCGGTCGGCGACGTTCGCGAGGGTCAGGCCGCGTTCCGTCCGCCAGCGGCGGATCTGCACGCCGACGGCGGGCCGGCGCCGGTCCTCGCGCCCCTCGCGACCCTCCCGCTCCTCGATCGTCATGTTGGCTCTCCGCAAACTAGTATTGACACAGGCTGTCGTGCTGGCGTATGTTGTGTCCACAACAAATCTTGCTTGATGTGGGCAAACGCGTCAAGCCACGGAGGATCATCCACATGGACATCGCGATCATCGGAGCCGGCAACGTCGGCAGCGCCCTCGCCACCTCGTTCCGACGGGCCGGCCACACGATCATCATCGCCTCCCGCGACGCCGAAGATGCGGGCAAGGTCGCCGCATCGACCGGGGCCCGCGTGGCCGCGACGAATGCCGAGGCGGCCGCCGCCGGCGACATCGTCGTGCTCGCGATCCCGTTCGACAGCGTCGCCGCCGTCGCCGCCGAGATCGCCCCGTCGGTCGACGGCAAGACGGTCGTCGACGTCAGCAACCGCATGTCATTCGGTGCCGACGGCCCCGCCATCGACACGACCTCCTCGAACGCGGAGGAACTGGCCGCGCTCCTGCCCGGTGCGCACGTCGTGAAGGCGTTCAACACGCTGTTCGCCGCCAACCAGGCGGACCCGATCACCGAGGGCGTCCAGCTCGACGGGTTCGTGGCCGCCGACGACGCCGGCGCCAAGACGCAGGTGCTCGAGCTCGTCCGCTCCGTCGGCCTGCATCCGGTCGACGCCGGATCGCTCGTGCGCGCGCGCCAGCTGGAGGCCCTCGCGTTCCTGAACATCGCGCTCAACGTCGCCAACGGCGGCAGCTGGCAGTCCGGCTGGAAGCTCGTCGGGGCCCCCGAGACCGTGCCGGTGGCCGCGTGACTGCTGGCCCTGACACGATCGATCCGATGACGCAGACTTCGGGCGTGGCCATCCCCGTCGCCCGCCTGAACCACGCCGTGCTGTACGTTCGCGACGCCACGCGTGCGGCCGAGTTCTACGGCCGGATCTTCGGGTTCGAGGTGGTCGAGAGCGCATTCGGCGGACGTGCCGTCTTCATGCGCGCGGCCGGCACCGACAACCACCACGACCTCGGCCTCTTCTCGGTCGGACCCGACGCGCCGCGGCCGTCCCGTGGCACGGTCGGCCTCTACCACCTGG
Organism: uncultured Chloroflexia bacterium; assembly: GCA_963817245.1. GTDB lineage: Bacteria > Chloroflexota > Limnocylindria > Limnocylindrales > CSP1-4 > SPCO01. The sequence continues at coordinate 68,613 of CAWFNQ010000002.1, read as the reverse complement.
CCTGGGAAGTGCCGACCATCGACGACCTCGCGGCCGCCGCGGCCCTCCTGTCCGAGGCCGGAGCGCTGGGTGGGGCATCCGACCACGGCGTCTCGAAGTCCCTCTACGGGGCAGACCCCGATGGCAACGAGTTCGAGATCATGTGGCGCGTGCCGCGTGAGGCGTGGGGCGAGTTCGCCGACAAGGGTGTCGTGATGCCGCTCGACCTCGACGCCGAGGTCCGTCGCTGGGGCGCCGCCGGCGCCGCTCGCGCCTAGGACGTCGGCCGCTTCAGCGCGACCTGCGCCGGGCATCACCCGGCGACCTCGGCCGCCGGCGACCGCAGCGCCAGCCCGCTCGCGCCGGCGATCCCGAGCAGGATCAGCACCGCGCCGAGCAGTCCCTGCGGCGTGAGCCCCTCGCCGAGCAGGACCGCCCCGATGGCCGCCGAGGAGATCGGCACCAGGAGGAGCGCGGCCGACGTGGAGCTGGCCGGGACGCGTCGGACGCTGACCATGAGCAGCAGGTTCGCGGTCGAGCTGGCGCCGAACGCGATCGACAGCAGCGCGACGACCGCCGCGGGGTCCGGATGGGGCGGGACGAGCGTGCCCGGTGAGCGCACGAACTCGAACAGCAGAAGGACCGGGCCGCGACCGATGAGGTTCGCGATCGTGACGAGCGAGCCTTCCAGCGCGTAGCGCGAGCCCCATCGCCGGGCGAGGACGAGGTACAGGCCGAAGATGACGGCGGCCGCCGCCGCGAAGGCGATGCCCGCAAGCGAGGTGGCGCTCGGGTCCACCCCGGCCAGCAGGGCCGTGCCGACCAGCGCCAGCCCGAACGCGGCGGCCGTCATCGGACGAAGCCGCTCGCCGAGGACCGGCACGGCGAGGACGGCTGCCGCCACCGCGTAGAGCGGGCGCGACGAACCCGGTCACGGTCGGACCGCTCAGGGAGACGGCGAGGTTCGTCGCCGCGATGAACGCGACCCCGCCGAGGGTGCCCAGCACCGCGAGGCGGAGCAGGCTGGCCGGGTTCCAGGCGGCCCGGCTCGGTGGCGTCACGATCCGCAGGGCGGCCGCGGCGATGACGAACGGGAGCGCGATGGTGCAGGCGATGCCGGCGATCCCGAGCGGCGTGAACGAGCGGAGGGCGATCGCCGTCGCGGGGTAGGCGGCGCCGTAGAGGACGGCGGCTCCCGCCGCGGCGGCCAGGCCACGTCGTGCCTCGTCGGGTGGGCCGCCGCTCCGTCGCATCGGCGAGAGGGTACCCTCGCTGCGATGTCCACCGCCTTCCCGACCGACGACATGGCCCTCACCCACATCCTCGTGGTGTCCGATCTCGACCGGGCCCGAGCGTTCTACACCGAGGTCCTTGGCGCCACGGTCTACCGCGAGTACGGCGGGACGTCGTGCGTGCTCCAGGCCTTCGGGACGTGGCTCCTGCTCGTCACCGGTGGCGGTCCGACGCCGGATAAGCCGACCGTCACGTTCGCACCGCCGCGCGATCCGGATGCCGTCAGCCACGCGATGACGATCCGCGTCCCGGACGCGACGGCCGCCCACGACCTCCTCGTCGCTCGGGGCGCGACGTTCCTCGCCCCGCTCGAGGTGTCCGACTGGGAGATCCGCGGCTTCTTCCGCGACCCGGACGGCCACCTGTTCGAGATCAGCGAAGCCCGGGTGTCGGCGAGCGGTTGACGCGCGCCGGTCGACGGTCCGCCCCGGCGGACGCGGGCGCCACCCGACCGGATCGGACCACCCCGGACCTTCGGGTGACGTTGCACGGAGTCACCGCCGCCCTACCATCGGCTCACGTTCCACCGGAGGTCCGGATGTTTCGCCACGCCGCCCAGGCGCTGCTCCCACTGTTCCTCGCCATCGGCGTCGCTGCCTGCATGCCGGCCGGTGCGGCCCGCCCGACCGAGACGCCGTACGTCTTCCACTCGCCCACGCCCGAGCCGACCGCCTCCTGGCACAAGCTCCAGGAGGCCTACGTGGTCGCCGCCGATCGGGCCACGCACTCGTACTCCGCCATGTTCGCCCGTCAGGGCCTCTATACGAACACGGTCGAGCATCAGCAGCGTTGGTGCGAGTCCTTCCTGTCCATCGACAACGAGTTCCTGGCCGACCTGCAGGGCATCCCCTGGACCGACGAGTACAAGGTCCAGGTCCAGGCCGTCATGGACCGGACCCAGGACGTCATCGACATCCTCACGAAATGCACGAAGGCCAAGACGCTCAAGGCGATCAAGGCCATCGAGAAGAAGGTCGACCCGGCGTATTCGAGGCGGGCGGCGGCCGTCGACACGCTCCGGCACGACCTCCATCTGCCACCGAAACCGATGCGCTGAGGGTCAGCCCGGAAGTTCGTCCGACCCGCAATCCCGGCCGCTCCGATCGCTGGTTGGGCCATCGGGTGGGTGAACGAGCGGCTGAGGGCCGGCCGAAGGTCCGCCGCGGCCCGCGATGGGCGGCTCGATCGCTGATCGGGCCACCGGGTGGGTGAACGAGCGGCTGAGTCCGGCCGAGGACCCGCCGAGCCCAGCATCCCGGCGGCTCGATCGTCCGTTCGTCCACCGGGTGACCGAACGAGCGGCTGAGGGGCCCCGGAGTGCCCGTCTCGCCCGCATCCCGGCCGCCCGAACGCTGGTTGGGCCACCGGGTGACCGAACGAGCGGCTGAGGCCCGGCGGGGCCCCGTATCCCGGCGGCCCGACCCCTAGTTGAACCACCGGGTGACCGAATGAGCCGCCGTATCGAACGGCGTCAGTCGATCTCGAAGACGACCGTGACGCTCGACTGGACGTCCTGGGTCCCGGGCTGGACCGGGCGTCGGCGTGGCGGCGTCGGGCGCGGCCTCACGAGCGGCGCCGGCCATCGCGTACGGGTACGGATAGACGACCTGGGTCGGCTCGCTGATCGAGATCACCGCGCCGAGGTTCACGCCGGCGGCCTTGGCCATCGCCGTGGCGCTCGTCTTGGCGGCCCCGACCGCGGCGGCGCGAGCGTCGTCCATCGCCTTGGCCGGGTCGGCAAGGTCGAACCAGATCCCGTTGGCGTCGGTGGCGCCGTTGGCCATCGCGGCGTCGGCCACGTCGCCGACCTTGTCGAGGTCCCGGACGGTCACCTGCACCTGCTCGCTCAGGGTGTAGCCCACGACACGTGCCGGCGTGCTGTTGTTGTACTGCGGATAGAGGTTCAGTCCGACGGTCTTGATGTCCTTCTCGTCGACGCCGAGTGCCTTGACCGAGTCGATGATCGAGGTCATGGCCTTGGCCGCGGCCTCGCGCGCCGCCTTGACGCTGGGCTTGGTGATCGTGACGCCGACGCCCACGTGGCCGGTGTCGGGGACGAGCGTGATCGTGCCGGTCCCGGAGACCGTGATCGTGTGGATGGCCGGCTGGTCGGTCGTGGCGACCGGCGCGCCCGCGACCGTCGCCGGTCGGAGGGCCATCGCCAGGACGGCGACCACGATGGCACCGATGGCGGCGGCGCCGAGGGTCTGGAAGGATCGGGACATCGGGCGAACCTCGTGTGGTAGCTGGCTGGTGGGGCCGCCGGAGCGACCGTGTCAGCCGCGAGACGAGGGTTGACGCCGAACGGTTCCCAGGACCGTGGCATGCCGTCACCAGGCGAACCGTCCGCAGCGTCCACCGGGGCGGGTCAGAGACGCTCTCTGATCGCCCTGACCACGAGGAAGGTGGCGCCGAGCACGGCCGCGCTGATGATCCCGAGCTCGAGCGTCAGGTAGAGGGCGCCCTCGAAGCCGTATTCGGGGTTGCCGAGCAGCGGGATCACGATCGTCAGGATCCGGACGAGGGCGCCGAGCCATGCGGCGACGAACCCGACGCGGTCGCCGCGCATGAGGGCGGCGACGACGGCCGCCGTGGCAAAGAGGATCAGCGACGCGTACCACGACACGCCGGGGATCGTGGCCAGGACGGCGCCCGCCAGGCCGACGCCGAATGCTCGGTACTCGGACTTCATCGTCGCGGAGCCTAACGTCTGGCGGCGCCGGCGATGATCGGCGATCGGGTGAAACCTTTTCGCGGGCGCTTGCCTCGGTCCTAGTGAGATCGGCCGCCACCTGTCGACGTGACGCCGGGCCGATCAACACGGGGCGCAGCACTTGATCCAGCACGGGTCCATCGACCGGCTCCTGGCCGGTCCGCCGCTCGATGGCCGCGCCGAGCGGTTCGACGAGCACCTGGCGCGGCTCGGCGAGCCGCCGGCCGGGTACGCCGCGTCGGACGCGATCGCCGAGATCGAGGCGAGTGGGCTGCTGGGCCGTGGCGGGGCCGGCTTCCCGGTCGGGCGCAAGTGGCGGAACATCGCGGAGCGAGCGTCCGGCAAGGCCGTGGTCGTCGCCAACGGGGCCGAGGGCGAGCCGGCGAGTCACAAGGATCGGATCCTGATGGCGCATCGGCCGCACCTCGTCATCGACGGGGCCGTCCTGGCGGCCGAGGCGATCGGGGCCGACGAGATCGTCTTCTACGTCGGGGAGGAGCACACGGCCGCCCGTCGGGCGATCGGCCGCGCGGTCGAGGAACGGGCGAGCGAGCTCCGACACCAGATCCGTCTGGTCCAGGCCCCGATCAGCTATGTCGCCGGCGAGGCGTCCGCCGTCGTGCATGCCATCGACACCGGCGACGCCCGGCCCGTCACCACGCCGCCCCGCGTCTCCGAACGCGGCGTCCGCGGTCGGCCGACGCTCGTCCAGAACGTGGAGAGCCTCGCCTATGCGGCACTCATCGCCCGCTGCGGCGAGGGGTGGTATCGATCGGCGGGTCGCGGCGGGACGCGAGGCACGGCCCTCGTCACCGTCACCGGGGCCCTGCCCGCCCCGGGTGTCCGCGAGATCGAGCTCGGCGTGACGGTCGGCGAGCTGGCGACCCGGCTGGATGCCCGCGCCGACGGGATCTCGGCGGTCGTGCTCGGCGGCTACTTCGGGACGTGGGCGAGCATCGGCGACGTCTGGGACATGCCCCTCGATCCGGCGGTGATGACCCAGCGCGGCCTGGCGTTCGGCTGTGGGATCGTCGGACTCCTGCCGACGGAGGTCTGTGGCGTGTCCGCGACCGCGGACATCGTGGCGTTCCTCGCCGCCGAGAGTGCCGGCCAGTGCGGTCCGTGCGTCCACGGCCTCCGGGCGATCGGCGACGCCACCCGGCGTGTCGCCGACGGCCGGGCGGGCGGCAGCGACGTCGCCGATATCGAGCGATGGACGTCGCTGGTCCAGGGCCGAGGCGCCTGTCACCACCCGGATGGCGCGGCGCAGCTGATGGTCAGCGCCCTGAATGTCTTCGGTGACGAATTCGTCCACCATGCCCGAACGGGCCGATGCTCGGTCAGCGGGTCACCGGTCGAGGTCACGGGACGGCGGATCGACGCGATCCCGAGGCGGACCGAGGCCGCGCGCGCACGGGCCGGGGTCGCCTAGATGAAGGACGTCCGCCTCGAGGTCGACTGGATCCTGTGCGATGGCTACGGCTTGTGCGGCGACCTGGTCCCGGACCTGATCGCGCTCGACGACTGGCGGTACCCGATCCTGGGTCGCGAGCCCGTCGACCGGGAGCGGCTGGACGCCGCGCAGCGGGCGGTCGACTGCTGTCCGATGAAAGCCCTGCGGCTGGAGCCGATCGCGGTCGGCGCGCGTCGCTGACCGGCCCTACGCTCGGCCGCGTGCCGCCCAGGCGACGGCGGTGACGACGAACGGCGCCGACGGCGCCTCGCGCCGGCATCGATCGCGCAGCGCCGCGGCGCGGTCATCGTCGAGGCTCGCCAGGTATGCGCCGGCGGGACCCACGCCGCGCGTGAAGGGCCCCCACCACGAATCGAAGGTCGGGTGCTCGACGCGGATGTCCAGTGCGGTCGACTCGACCTCCCGCAGCCCGGCGGCGTCGAACAGCTCGGCGAGGTGGCCTTCGCGGGTCCCTGGGAGATCCGATTCATCGGCGACATCCGGGTCGAGCTCCCGTGCCGCGTCCCAGAAGAGCCGCAGGGGACCCTGGCGCCCGGCGTGATCCCACACGCACGCGGCGACCGTTGCCGCCCGGGCGGGTCACGCGACCCATCTCGGACAGGCCCGCCACCGGGTCCTGCATGAAATGGACGACGAGCTGCGCCAGGACCGCGTCGAACGTGTCGTCCGGGAACGGGAGCCGCTCGGCCGGCGCATGTCGGACGTCGACGCCCTCGTAGCGAGCCCGGGTGGCCGCGACGAACGGCTCGGAGGGGTCGACCGCGGCGACGCCGGCCGGTCCGACCCGCGCCATGAGCTCTCCTGTCAGGACGCCCGTGCCGCAGCCCACGTCGAGCACCGACTGCCCGGGATGCACCTGCGCGAAGTCCGCCAACGGGGCGGACAGCTGCGACGAGTACCGGCCCATGAAGCTGTCGTAGGCCTCCGCGGCGACATCGAAGCTCAAGGGCGAGGACCCACGCGCTCGTTCGGATCGTCGCGGGGAGTCGCTCCCTCGCTGACGCCTGTGAGGGCGGCCGTCACGTCCCAGAGCCGGCGGGCGACCTCGGGATCGCGAGCGTACGAGGGGGCATCGATCTCACGGCCGCCCTTGTAGAACCGACCCGTCTGGCCCTCGTACGTCGGCGACAGCGCGACCGGGACGATGGCGGCGGCCGCGCGCGCCGGGCTCCGTGAGACGACCCGGACGGCCCATCGCAGGGGCGCTGGGGCCTGGCGCATCAGGTTCGTTCGGACGAGCCCGGGGTGGATGGCATTCGCCGTCACGCCGCTCCCTTCGAGCCGGCGAGCGAGCTCGAAGGTGAACAGCAGGTCGGCCGACTTCGAGGCGCCGAATGCGCTCAGTGACCGGAACCGGCGCAGGGCCTGGAGGTCGTCGAAGTCGAGGTGGACGGTCGATGGGGCAGTCAAGACCAGGATCCGCGCCGGCCCGGCCCGGAGCTGATCGAGGACGAGGTTCGTGAGCAGGAACGGCCCGGCGAGGTTCGTCGCGAACATCGTCTCGAGGCCATCCGCGGTCAGGGCATGGTGTGCCGTGTAGACGGCGGCGCAATGCACGAGGACATCGATCGACTGGTGGGACTCGGCGAGCGCTGCCCCGAGGCGACGGACCGACGACATGTCCGACAGGTCGCCGACCTGGACCTCCACCCGATCGTTGCCGGTCGCCGTCGCGATCGCGCTTCTCGCCGCTTCGCCCCGGCCGGCATCGCGGACGACGAGGCCGACCGACAGCCCCGCCGCGGCCAAGGCCTCGGCCACGGCCCGCCCGATCCCGGCGGTCCCTCCGGTGACGATCGCCGTCCGAGGGTCCGCGACCAGGCTCGTCTTCATCTACCCGCGGCGCGGCCGCTCCGAATCCTTCGGCGGGCGGGGTTCACGCCCCGGGCGCGGTGGGTTCGGCCGGGTCCCGGGAACCATGTCCGGTCGACGCGGCTCGGGGCCGCGCGCCCGTGCGGCGTCGACGTCCAGCGCGAACGCGCGCGCGATCGCCGGTGGCACGCTTCCCACCCAGGCCGCCTCGATCTCCCGGACCCGGACGGTCTCCTGGTCGCGTCGCTCGCGCTCTCGCCTCGAATGCTTCGTCATCATGACCCCGTCATCGTCGAGCCCGAGGGGCCCGCTCTCTGCCGAGTATGCGCCTCGGGGCCGCGACGCTCCCGACGAGGTAGTGGGATCAGGTCGACTTCGGGGCCTTGGATCGGCGCCCGCCTGATCACGGCCCGGCCGGTTCGCTGGCTGCGTCGGGCCCCGCCGCGTCCTCGGCGACGCTGGTCCAGAAGGCGACAGCTGCTCGCTCGTACAGCAGGCCCATCGGCAGGGTCGCCCCTCGCCAATGCTCGGCGGTCCGAACGCCCATACCCGTCGTGCCACCCCGTCGCTCGAGGCGAGCATCGATCTCGTACGCCGACAGCTTCGATCGATGGATCGCGAGTTGCTTCTGCGCAAGGCGCAGACGGGCTTCGTCGGAGGCCAGGTCCATGAAGAAGAGCTGAAGCAGCCCGCGGTCACGAAGCTCTGTCGGTACGTCGGCAGGCCGCTCGAGCCAGGCCCCGAGCGCCTCGCGGCCGATCGGCGTGATCGCGAACATGCGTCGGCGTCGACCTCCCGACTCGCGATTCTCGGTCACCAGCCCGAGCGCCTCGAGGCGTGTCGGCTCGCTGTACAGCAGGGTATGAGGGAATGACCAGAAATTGCCCAGCGTGGCCGCGACCTGCCGCTCGAGCGCGTAGGGGGTCGAGGGCCCCTCGCGCGCCAGCAAACCCAGCACGAGGTAGGAGGTCGGCGTCAATCGTTCGGTTGACATCATGTGACTCGTACCATACACTACGCAGTGTCAGTGCTGTTCCCACACAAGCACGAGACGCCGGAGGTTCCACACAGCCGCGACCAAGCAACGTCGCCACTGGGCCACCGTCGCGGCAGTGCCGACGCAACAACGAGAGGTGGTTTCCCATGACCACGATCCTCAAGACCAAGCTCGACCGGATCCCGCTCGAGATCTACAACCAGGGCAAGCTGCAGCTCATCGACGAGCTCTACGCGCCCGAGTATGTCGAACGGATGCCGCAGAGCGGCGTGGCGCCGACACGCGAGGGCTTCAAGCAGTTCGTGACGTCGCTCCGTACGGCGTTCCCGGACCTTCACTACACGATCGACGATTCGATCGAGGCTGGCGACAAGTTCGTGACTCGGCTCACCGCAAGCGGCACGATGCGCGGCGAATTCGCCGGCATGCCGGCCACCGGCAAGCGCGCGACGTGGACTGAGATCCACATCTCGCGTGTCGCCAACGAGCACGTCGTTGAGCATTGGGGCCTGATCCAGGAGTTGGGCATGATGGTCCAGCTGGGCGTCATCGCAGCTCCCGGACGGACCCCCGTCACGGTCTAGTCGCGAGATCGACCCCCTAGGTCACTCAGCCGCAGACTCACGAGGCCGGCCCACACTGGGCCGGCCTCTTTCGATGGTCGGAATGGCGCGCATCGTCTCGCGACCGGGCTCGGCTGCCTCCACCGTGCCGGACTGCGGACGCCGCCGATACGGCTTGGGCGTATGTTCCGACGTGGACGCAGACGGTCCGCCCAAAGGATCTCGCCGTTCTGCTCGCCCGACGTGAGGTCAGAAGAGCGATATGTGAAGACGAGATTCAGCATCCAGCCTTGATCGCGCGGCCCCCTGCATGGCTGGGCGTCATCGTCGCCAGCCTCCTGATGTCCGGCTGTAGCTCTGGACCGGGACCGACTTCCGCGCCAAGCATCACCCCGCGCGGGTCGACCTTCGTGGCGGCGCCTTCTGCGGCGGCGCCGACGGTCGCCGCGTCGCCGGCCACGAGCCGGTCCACACCGAGCCCCATGGAGTTGGTCTCGACGTTCACCGGTGCGCCGGACCTGTTCAGCAAGCCGGACGGGATCGGGCTCGACCAGAAAGGCGATCTGTATGTGGCGGATGCCGGCAACTCCCGGATCCAAAAGCTCGACGGCGAGGGGCACCTACTCCGGAAGTGGGGCAGCCAGGGCAGCAAGGACGGTCAGTTCGACTGCGGCGTCTGTGGGCTGGCCGTCGATGGCGATGGGAACGTGTATGTCACGGACTCCGGCAACTATCGTGTCCAGAAGTTCGACGGCAACGGCAAGTTCCTCGCGAAGTGGGGCAGCCCGGGTAAGGGGAACGGTCAGTTCACTGGCCCGTTCGGCATAACCGTCGATCGAGATGGGAACGTCTACGTCGGCGATCCGATCACGTCGCGTATCCAGAAGTTCGACAACAACGGCAAGTTCCTGGCGAAATGGGGCAGCCGAGGCATCGGCGCCGGTCAATTCAGCGAGGAACTCGCCGACATCGCCACCGACGCCCTTGGGAATGTCTACGTGACGGACCGCCAGAATGGGCTCCAGGTGTTCGATCGCGACATGCAGTTCGTGGCGAAGTGGGATGGCTGCGGGGACGACCGTCCCTTAATGGAGGCAACGGGCGTGGCGCTCGATTCCCAGGGCAACGTCTATGTGAACGACCTGGTCAACGATCGAATCTGCAAGTACGACGGCAGCGGGGCCTTCCTGGCCGCACTGAGCGGCTTTTCCCCCGATGTCGGGTTGATCGCCGTAGACAAGCAAGGCGATATCTACGGGTCACAGCCGTTCGGCGACGTCGTACTCAGGTTCCATCAGCCGTAAGGTTCACCGCCGCGGGATCGGACGGAACAGCAGCGAGTCCCGGCGCATCCGGCGACCGGTCGCAGTAGTCCCGAGCCACGAGGAGGAGCGGAGAATGGCGCATCCGAACGAGGATCTGGTCCGTCGCGGCTACGCGGCATTCGGGAGTGGAGACGTCGGGACGCTGAGCGAGCTATTCGCCGACGACATCGTCTGGCACGCCGGCGGACGCAGCCCGATCGCGGGGGACTACAAGGGCAAAGCCGACGTCCTCGGGTTCTTCGCTAGCCTCGCCGTGCGTGCGGGCGGCACCTTCCGCACCGAAATCCACGATGTGCTGGCGAACGACGAGCATGTCGTCGCCCTGGTCACGCTGACCGCGCAACGTGAAGGGAAGATGCTGAAGGACAACGGCGCGCAGGTCTTCCACGTCAAGAGCGGCAAGGTTACCGAATCGTGGTTCCACCCCGGCGACCAGTACGCCGACGATGAGTTCTGGAGCTGACCTGACGGGACGAATCACGAGTCACGCGACCTTGCGGGGCCAAACGGGCATTCGGCCACGCAACTCTGACCTCCACGGCTGACGTCTCCGGCCACCTGACCGACGCGATGCTCGGCGGAGCAGCCGATCAGACCGACGTGATCCTTGCCTGCCGAGGGTCCCACGCGCCCGAGTTGGGTACCGGCTCGGGGGCGGCCGAATCAGAACGACCCGCGGACGCTGGTCCGGGGTCGCTTCGCGCGTGGATGCTGGCCCGCCCGGAGGGATTCGGGCGCGTATGAACAACACACGAGCCGCATGCAGATCAGCGACGCCATACTCGGGTCAAGGAGGAACGACCGGCAACGGAGCCCTCGCTCAGGTCGGTGCCGTCCTCGCGCGCGCCAGCTCGAGGGCCTCGTCGAGGCTCAGCGACCGTCCCGCTGCATACGCGCCATCGAAGGCGTCGTCGCCCAGAGCCGCTCGGGCCGCAGGCACAGGGTCATCCAACCGCAGGAGCTGCATCGGCGTGGCGACGTGGCCCAGCGGTTCCATCAGCACCGCGGCGGCACCGCTGAGGCGTGCGGCACGCTCGGCGTCGCCCTCGCCGAGCGCTAAGGCCGCCGCCATGGTGAGGAGGCTGGAGACGCGCTGCATATCGCCCGCCGCACGGAACATGGCGAGTGCCTCGTCGAGGCTCTCATGGGCCGCCTCGTACTCCCCGTCCAGCACGTCAATCAGGGTGCCGGCGCTCAGGGCGCTGGCGATCCGCAAGGACTCGCCCGCGATCCGGAAGTCCGCCAGCGTCTGCCGTTCGACGTCGCGTGCCGCCGACAGATCACCGGAGTGCAGGTGGATGAAGACAAGCGCCTCGCGAACGTCCAGCAGGCCCTTGCGGTTCCCGATCGCCTCGTAGATGCGGATCGCCTCGTCGTACTCGGCCCGAGCGCGAGGACTATCGCCGATGAGCGCATCGACGAACCCGGCGTTGTATAGCGCTTCAGCGAGCCCGGCCCGGTCATCGAGCCCGCGCTCGATGGAGACGGCTTCCGCATAGGCGCGCTGGGCAGTGGCGATGTCAGCCTGCCAGTACGCCACGCCGCCGAGGCCGCCGAGCGCCCTGGCGCGGGCCCCGGTCGGGTTGGCCGCCGTGGGTAGGTCGAGCAGCGCCCGGAGCGTCTCGCGGCCCTCGACCAGGTGTCCCCGCTGCTGCCAGAACCGCCACAGCGCCGCGGCCGCGTCGAGGGCCACCTCGATCCGCCCATCGTCAGCCGCTCGCTGGATCGCCGCCCGTAGGTCGTCCCGCTCGGCATCAAGGAGGTCGAGCCACTCCGTCGGGCGGGCGCCGAGGAGCTCGGGCTCGGCCGCCCGTGCGAGGGCCACGAAGTGATCTTCGTGCCGGCGCTGGACCAGCTCTGCCTCACCGCTCTCGATGAGCCGCTCCAGCCCGTAGTCGCGAATGGTCTGCAACATGAGGAAGCGGGGCTCGCCATCCGGCGATCCGACTCGCTTCAGGAGACTCTTGTCGACGAGCGAGCCCAGGGCGTCGAGCATGTCGAGATCAAGCTCGCCGTCCGGGTCGCAGACTGCCAGCACACCGTCGACGGTACAGCTGCCGACGAACACGGCGAGCCGTCTCAAGAGGACGCGCTCCGGCTCGTCCAGCAGGTCTTGGCTCCAGGCGATGGCCCCGCGCAGGGTGCGCTGTCGCTCGGGGATATCGCGTTCGCTGCTCGTCAGGAGCGTCAAGCTCCTGTCGAGCCGTGCGAGGATCGCTGTCGGATCGAAGAGCTTGATGCGGGCCGCGGCCAGCTCGATGGCGAGGGGGAGGCCGTCAAGGCGGATGCAGATGGCGGCGACCGCCGATGCGTTCTGAGCGTCGAGCTCGAAGTCGGGGCGCACGGCACGCGCGCGCTGGATGAAGAGCGCGACCGCATCGAACCGAGTGAGCGATTCGGGCGGCGGCAGGTCGCGGGGGTCGGGGACGCCCAGCGGCGGGACCGGATACTCCTGCTCGCCCCGGAGGTGAAGGACCTCGCGGCTTGACGCGAGGACGGTCAGGTGTGGCGCGGCCATGAGGAGCCGACCCACCACCGGTGCGCCATCGACGACCTGCTCGAAGTTGTCGGCGATGAGCAGCAGGTGCAGATCGCGCAGGTGCGCCTCAAGGAGCTCGACGATCGGCCACTGCGGGTCCTCGCGGAGACCGATCGCCTGGGCGATGGTCGTCGGGATCAAGCCAGCGTCGCTGATCGGGGCGAGCTCCACGAAGAAGGCGCCGCTCGCGTACTCCGGCTGGAGCTGCTCGGCCACGCGAAGGCTGAGCCGTGTCTTGCCAGACCCGCCGGGGCCTGTCAGCGTCACGAGCCGCGACCGACGCACCAGTTCGCAGACCTCGCCGACCTCGCGTTCACGGCCAACGAAGGTCGTCACCTCGGTCGGCAGGTTGGACGGAGTCTCCAGCGTGCGCGGCGGCGGGAAGTCGTCGGAAAGGCCCGGCCCGGAGAGCTGGGCTAGGCGCTCGGGCTTGTCGAGATCCTTGAGCCGGAACTCGCCGAGTTCGCGCAATCGCAGATCTCCCGGCAGCGAGTCTCGCACGAGGGTCGCCGTCGCCTCGGAGACGAGGATCTGGCCGCCGTGGGCGGCCGCCGCGATCCGCGCCGTCCGATGGACATCGAGGCCCACGTAGTCCTCTCCGCCCAGGATGCCCTCGCCCGTGTGGAGTCCCATCCGAACGCGGATGGCGCCGACCCCGGGGAGCCAGGGCTCGGCCGCGAGGGAACGCTGTGCGGCGACCGTCCCCGCCACTGCCGCAATGGCGCTCTGGAAGACGACGAAGAATGCGTCTCCCTCGGTGGAGACCTCGATCCCACCGGCCTCCCCGATCGCGGCGCGCAAGACGGCGTGGTGGCGCTCGATAAGCGGGCCGAACGCAGGTCCCAGGGCAGCCACGAGACGGGTCGATCCCTCGATGTCCGTGAACAGGAACGTCAGCGTGCCGACGGGGAGGGAAGCAGCGCGCGACCGGGACAGCTGGCTCGCCATCCAGCGAGCATACGGTGCGACCGGATGATCTCGCGCTCGCGTCTGCGCATCGCGGCTCGGGCGGCGCACACGCGGCAGGTCCGGACGCATCGGTGGTACTGACCGCTTCGGCCGCGCGTTGACGGTGATGATCCGCCGGCCGTGATGGCGGCGAGCTGGCCCGCCCGGAGGGATTCGAACCCCCGACCTACTGATCCGAAGTCAGTCGCTCTGATCCACTGAGCTACGGGCGGACGCCCGCGGATGATACCGCGCCGGACGGCGATGCCAGCGGCCCGCCCCTGCCCGGGACGACGGCTACACGGACAGCGCGGGGCGACTCGCCGTGAGCTCCGGATCGAACAGCGCCCGTCGCTGGAGCTGGTGCAGCTGGTACCACGACAGCGTCGCGCGGTTGATCTCGCTCGGGCTGACGTCGTGCTGGCGCGCGATCGCCCGGGCGCGGACCGCGGCGCTCACGAGGACCGCCGCGACACGTGCCGTGATCCCGAACCCGTCGACGCCTTCCATGCACGCGGCCGTCTCGATCTCCCGGGCCCTGGCGAGGGTGTCCTGGACGAACCCTGGCGCCTCCGCCGGATCCAGCAGGCAGGCCCCCGAATCGAGCAGCTCGCGCGCGGCGTGGATCGGTGGGACCGGCTGTCCGAAGTGGTCGCGGAGCGGGATCATCCGGCCGTCGAACCCGACGAGCGGGACGCCGAACCGGAGACGTTCGGCGAGGAGAGGAAGGTCGTCGGGGGCGGCGTGGAGCACGGAGCGGCATTCCTTCGTCTGGCTCGGCGTCCTGGGCGGGCCGATGAGCTCACCCTAGCGAGCGCGGGTAGCGATGCCGCATCCCGAACGATGAAGAGTTCGCTATCGACCTTGGCGGAGATAGGCGGCCTTGGCCCGCCCGGCCCGACGCCGCGTCACCAGGCCGGCAGGGTCTGGCGCGCGAGCCACTCCCCGGGGTCCTGCCGCGGGCGCACGAGCGCGACGCGGCCGGCCTGGACGACCACCTCCGCCGGGATCGGGTGCGACAGGAAGAACGGCATCGACTCGGTGAACCCGTACGCCCCGACGTCCAGCACGGCGAGCAGGTCGCCGACTTCGGGACGGGACATCTGGGTCCGGCGGGCAAGCACGTCGAGGCCGGTACACAGCGGGCCGACGACGGTGACCGGCTCGACGGGCCCGTCGGCGCGGCCGACCGCCGACCACCCGGTGCGGCTCGCGGACGAGGGCGGGTCGGAGCACGTGGTGGACGCCGCCGTCGAGCACGACCACCGTCGAGCCATCGACGACCTTCCGATCGACGACGCGGGCGAGGTAGGCGCCGGCGGGACCGACCAGGAACCGGCCGGGTTCGATCAGGAGGCGAGCGCCGGCGAGGACCGGATCGTCCGCCCAGATCGGCGGCCATCGCGGCAAGGCCCGAGCCCGAGCGCCTCGATGTCGAGGTCGCGTTCGCCCGGGCCGTACGGGATCCCCAGGCCCCCGCCGATGTCGACGAGCGCGACCGTGGACCCGGTCCGGAGGGCCAGGTCGCGGGCGGCCGCCGCCGTCGCCGCGCGCATGCTCGACCAGGGCGTTCGCATCCCGGACGTTGGATGCGCCGAAGGCATGCAGCCCGAGCCAGTCGAGGTGCGGCGAGCGGACGGCCCGCATCGCGGCGCGGAGCAGATCCGCATCGTCCATGCCGAACTTGCCCGCGCCGGCATCGCCGATGAGCCGCACGGCTTCGTCGGGGACGCCGCCCGTCCGAGCGGCGCGAAGCATCACCGGGACGCGGCGTCCGCGGCCGGCGGCGATCGCCTCGAGGCGTGCCAGCTCACCGGGCGACTCGACCGTGACGGCGCGGATCCCGGCTTCGACCGCGGCCTCCAGCTCGTCGTCGCGCTTGCCCGGCCCGGTCATCACGATCCTGCCGGGCTCGATCCCCGCGCGGATGGCGGTGGCCAGTTCGCCGGCCGACGCCACGTCCGCGCCGAGCCCGTGACCGTCCGAGATGCGCGACGACGGCGAGCGACGGGTTCGCCTTCACGGCGTACGCGATGTCGACGTCGGGAGGCAGCGCGGCGCGCAGGGCGGCGACCCGTCGGTCGACGACACCGAGGTCGTAGACGTAGAGCGGCGTGCCGAACCGTCGCGCCAGCTCCGCGGCCTCGACGCCGCCGATGCGACCTCCCCGGATGAGCCCGTCGTCCTCGGTCGGCACCGGCGCTCGGGCGGGCCCGGCGGTGCCCGCCGCCGGGGCGCCGATCGGACTCATCGGAGCGCGGCTTCGAGCGCGACCCGGGCCGACGTCCCGGCATCGCGGTCCTTGACCAGGACGGCGGTCGCGATGGTCAGGCCGTGGGCCGCCCCGAACGACCCGGGCGCGGCCGACACGGGCCGGGCGCCCGGCACGACCACGGCATCCGACGGGACGACGAGTGGCCGGTCGGCCGTCCCCTCGAGCACCCGTTCGCGCACCAGGTCGTACAACCGCGAGGTCCCGGTGAGCGTGACGCCGGCGGCGATGACCGCGCCGCGACCCACGAGCACGCCGTCGAGCAACCGGCTGCCGGCGCCGATGAACGCGTCGTCCTCGACGATGACCGGGCGGGCGCCGGCCGGTTCGAGGACGCCGCCGATGGTGACCCCGGCCGAGAGGTGGACCCGCTCGCCGATCTGGGCGCACGAGCCGACGAGCACGTGCGAGTCGACCATCGTGCCGGCCCCGACCCACGCCCCGACGTTGACGTACGACGGCGGCATCACGACGACGGACTCGCCGAGGAACGCCCCGCGGCGGATCGAGGTGCCCCCGGGGACGATCCGCCACGGCCCGTCCGCGAGGTCGTCCCGAGGCCGGACCGCCGCGCGGTCGCGGAAGGTCAGTGGACCGATCGACCACGACGTCGTCGTCCGGTCGGCGAAGCAGCCGAGGATCGCCGTCTTGACCTCGGCCCGCACCCGCCAGCCGTCCGGGCTCGATGGATCGGGCTCCGCGGCGCGCAGCTCCCCGGCTTCGAGCGCGGCCAGCAGCTCGTCCGGCGTCAGCGTCGACCACGCCGGCCTCGGTCCGAAGGGCCGGGTCGCGCTCGATGGCACCGACCGTGTCGAAGGTCGCGGTCATGCCACGGCCTCCTGCGTCGCCGCCGGCGTCGACATGCGGCCGCCGGCCGCCTCGAGCAGGCCGAGGCCGCGAAGCGTCGTGGCCATCGCGGCGCGGGCGTCCGGGTCGAGCGGCAACAGGGGCGCCCGGACGGTGTCCGTCTCGATCAGGCCCATGAGGGCCAGGGCGGCCTTCGCCGGGACCGGGTTCGGTCCGCCGCGGAAGTTGCCCTGGAACAGCGGCAGCCAGCGTTCGTGGATCCGTCGTGCGCCGTCCCAGTCACCAGCCGTCGCCGCCGCACATAGGCCGACGAGCTCGCCTGGGACCTCGTTCGAGGCGACCGACACGACGCCGTCACCGCCCATCGCCAGGACCGCCAGCGTCCAGGCATCGTCGCCCGCGAGGACGGCGACGTCGCGCGGACGGTCGCGGCAGATCCGGGCGATCTGGTCGAGGTTGCCGCTCGCCTCCTTGACCGCGACCACGCGCGGGTGCTCCGCGAGCCGCAGGAACGTGTCGGCGTCGACGTTCGTGCCCGTCCGGCTCGGGACGTTGTAGACGACGATCGGCAGGTCGCCCTCGTCGGCGACGGCCCGGTAATGCGCCTCGAGCATCCGGCCGTCGGGCCGGTTGTAGTACGGGGCGACGACCAATGCGGCATCGGCGCCGAGCTCGGCGGCGCGGCGCGTCGCCCGGATCGTGGCGGCCGTGTCGTTGGTGCCAGTCCCGGCGACCACGCGGACGCGAGGCCGGGCGTCCCGTTCCGTGGCGACCTCGACGGTCGCGGCGATGAGCCGCTCGCGCTCGGCCTCCGTAAGGGTGGGGGACTCGCCGGTCGTGCCACACGGGACCAGCCCGTCGATCCCGGCGAGGATCTGCCAGCGGACGAGCCGTCGGAACGCGGCCTCGTCGAGGGTGCCGTCGGCACTGAACGGGGTCACGAGGGCCGTGAACGCGCCGCGGAGCATCGGGCGGGTGGATCGGACGGTGCGGGTCATCGGGATCTCCTTTCGGGTCGGTCGGGCGGTGTCGTCGGGTGGTGCGACGGATCGGGGCGTGGTCGCGCGTGGACTAGGCGGCGATCGCGCGGCGAGCGATGAGCTCGTCGACGATCGGGTCGAAGGGGTGGAGGCCGGCCGGTCGATCGGCACGCGTCAGCCAGTCGGCCGCGGCGAGGATCCCGGCGGCGTAGGCCGTTCGGTCCCGGGCCGTCAGCCGGAGTTCGAGGGTCTCGCCCGCGGCGTCGAACCCGACGAGGTGCATGCCCGGCGACGAGCCGGCCCGCACCGACACGACCTCGAGGTCGTCGGGCGTCGCGAGACCCGGATGCCGGGCGGCGATCCGCTCGGCGAGGTCGCGCGCCGTGCCGGACGGTCGGTCGCGCTTCGCCCGGCGGTGCCATTCGACGAGATACGGATCGAAGCCGTCGACCCGGCCGAAGAGGTCGACGGCGGCGTCGACGAGCCGCCCGAAGAGCGCGACGCCGAGACTGAAGTTCGACGAGGCGACGGCCGCCGCGTCCCGTCCAGCGACCAGGCCGGCGATCAGCTCGCGGTCGGCACCCCAGCCGGTCGTGGCGATGACGAGTCGCCGGACGCCCGCGTCGAGTGCGGCCGCCACGTTCGTGGCCACCGCGTCCGCCCGTGAGCACTCCACGACGACATCGCCGCCGAGCGAACCGGGGTCATGTCGGCCGCCGGCCGCGCGGCCGACGATCCGGACGTCGTGCCCGGCTTCGCGGGCGGTGTCGGCGACGGCCCGGCCGAGCGGCCCGTCGCCGAGGATCGTGATCTGCATATCGGTCTGCCCTCACTGTTCGTCGGTGAGGGGCCGCCGGAGGGAGGCATGAAAAAGCCGCGGTCACCATCGTGGTGCCGCGGCCCCTGGAGCCTCCGTTCCCTGGAGGCCCCGGTTCGTCGTCGACGCGCCGTTAGAGCCCCAGGGCCCGTGCCTCCCGGCAGGGCCGCCAGAGCTTCTTCTTCGAGTCGCTCGAGAAGAGGTGACGGTGCATGTGCGTGACTATACGCATAGTCTAGATTTCATGCAAGAGGCGCGCGGCAACCAGGCCTGACTTGCCGGGCACGGGCCGCGGTGTTACACATCGCCCGGTGTCAAGGATCGAACGATGACCGCCGCGCCGACCCCTGCCCGGCCGCCGTCGCGGACTCTCACGCTGGGCGGCACGACCTATCCGGTCTTCCTGCCGAGCATCCGGGATCCGCGCCTGCACGTCGCGTCGGTGATCATCACGATCCACGTCCTCGGTCAGGTGGGGCTCCACTTCCGGGTCAGCATCCCGCAGATCCTCGCGGCGATCATCACCTGCGCGATCATCGAGGTCGCCCTGACCTTCCGGTCGTCGCGCGCCTTCGTGTGGCCGGCCAGCGCCATGCTCACCGGCAGCGGCGTGGCCCTGATCCTGCGCGTCGTGGGCACGCCGCCGGACGACCCGTGGAACACCTACGCCTGGTACGTCTTCGCGGTCGTCGCCGGACTCTCGCTCCTGACGAAGTACGTCATCAAGTACCGCGGGACGCACGTCTTCAACCCGTCGAACATCGGGCTCGTCGTCACCTTCGTCGTCCTCGGGAGCTCGCGGGTCGAGCCGCTCGATTTCTGGTGGGCGCCACTCACCGACCCGTGGATGCTCATCGCGTACGCCGTGATCATCACCGGCGGCGTGCTCATCACCCGTCGGCTGCACCTGCTGGTCCTGGCCGCCACGTTCTGGGTCTCGCTCACGATCGGCGTCGGGATCCTCGCCGGCTCCGGTCATTGCATGACCGCGAACTGGGCGTTCGCGCCCGTCTGCGGGTTCGACTTCTGGCGGGTGATCGTCACCTCGCCGGAGGTCCTGATCTTCCTGTTCTTCATGATCACGGATCCGAAGACGACGCCGGGTGGGCAGGTCGGTCGCGTGCTGTTCGGCCTGCTCGTCGCGATCACGAGCACGCTGCTCATGGCGCCGCAGACCAACGAGTTCGGGACGAAGGTGGGCCTGCTCGCGGGCCTCGTCGTCATCTGCGCGGCCCGCCCGATCCTCGACCGGCTCGTCCCCGAGCCGCGGTCCGCGGGCGACCAGGTCGGTCGCTTCGCTTCGCGACTGGCCATCGGCAAGCCGGGCGCCGGCGCCCTCCGCGGGATCGCCGGGGTGCTCGTCCTGGTCGTCGCCGTCTTCGGGCTCGGCGTCGGGATCGTCGCCGCCGGGACGCCGGCGCGCGGCCTCATCGGGCCGGACATGGCCGAGGTCCTCGACCAGGTGCCCCACCAGGTCGATCCGGCGACGTTCCCGGCCATCACGGTCGGCAAGGACGTCACGGACTGGGACAACGAGATCACCGACAAGGGCGCGCGAGACATCGTCCAGACGCTTGCCGAGAACATCGAGCTCGAGAACCAGGCGCTCCTCCGGCGCGACGCGTCCATCCTCCCGGCGATCGACCACGGCGACCGCCTGCTCGAGATGCAGCAGCGGTTGCAGGAGGCCACGTCGTCGGGGAAGGCGACCATTGCGCACTACACGTTCGACGCCATCGACATGTCGATCCGCCGGCCGTTCGGATTGCAGACCGGCCTGAGCCTGGGTCTCGATTCGACCGGCACGGTGACCGAGGAGACCTACGACGCCGCGGGCAAGCTCCTGTCGACCGAGACGAAGCCGTTCGATCTCACGTTCGTCATGCGCCGCGCGACCGGGTCGCGCTGGCTGAACGTCGCGGTGCTGCCCGGCTCGACTCCCAACTGAGGTCTAGACGCCGAGTTCGGCCGAGGCCATGGCGTTCCCCTCGACCCGCGCCCGGATCTTGGCGAACGCCGTGTCCCGCGACGTCGAGAGGTCGTCCCCGAACGGCGAGAACCCGCAGTCGTCGGTCGTCCCGAGATGCTCCACATCGATGAAGCGAGCGGCTTCGACGATGCGGTCCCGGACCTCCTCGGGCGTCTCGACGCGCGGGTCGATCGGGTCGATCACCCCCACGAAGACGCGGCGACTGCCGGCCCGCTCGCCGAGGATCCGGAGCGCCGGCGCTCGATCCGCTTCGCTCGCGAGCTGGACGTAGAACGAGCCAACGTTCAGGCGGCACAGGATCGGCAGCAGGGACTCGTAGTCCACGTCGGCACTGTGGGTCGAGTCCTGGTCGCCGCCCGGGCAGGAATGGACGCCGACCCGGGCCCGATCCGCGTCGGACAGACCCTCGAGCACCCGGTTGTTCAGGTCCACGAAGGCACCGAGGAGCCCGCCCGACGGGTCGAGCTTGAGCGACAGTCGGGCCTCGGTGAAGTCGATCTGGACGATCGCACCCCGGTCGAGGCAGCCGCGGATCTCGGAGGCCGCCTCCCGGACGAGGTCCTCGATGAAGGCCTCACGTGGATATCCGGCGATGCCGTCGCCCGGGTACATGAGGCTGATCGCCGACGCGGAGATCACCGCCTGCTTGAGGGGCGTCGTCGTCATCGGGCGGGCGCCGTCGAGATACTCGTACGCCTTGGTGGCATAGCGGAACGGGGCGGTCGTGAGGGTCGGCAGCTGCCGCGTGTGGCCGTCCTCGAAGGGGATCGTCACGCCGCCCGACCCGAGCGGCAGGCCGGCGACCGGGTAGGTCGCGAAGCTCGGCTTGCGCTGCTCGCCGTCCGTGATGACCGGCGAGCCGGTCGCCTCGAATCGCCGGATCGTGTCGCGCACGGCGTCGTCGTAGAGCGCGTCGAGTTCCTCGGGGGTGATCCGGCCGGCCGCCGCCGCGCCCATGCCCTCGACGAGCACGGGGGGCCGGGGGATGCTGCCGATCGGTTCGGTGGGAAGGGTCATCGGTCACTCCTGTGGGTGTCGGCAAGGCCATCCTAGCGGGCGGCCGATGCCCGCTGACCGCGTGGTTCCGCGGGTCGCGCTTGCAGGCCTCGGCCAGCGGTGTTACACATCGCCGGTGCCCAGGAACGACCGGTCGCGGAGGCCGCGCCCTCTCGACACGCTCCCGCGACCCCTCGACGAGCGCGAGCGTCGAGCGCGCCGTGGGCGTGGTCGTTGGCGGTTCCTCGCGCTGATGAGCATCGTCCTCGTCGTCGGTGGCGTGGTGTACGCCACGGGCACACTGGGCGGTCAGCCCGGACCGACGATCGGCGAGGTGGCGGGCGTGGTCGCGACGCCCGACCCGACCGATATCGGCGGCCCGATCTTCAGCGTGGCACTGCCGTCGAGGGAGCCCCTCGCCTCCGAGGGCGGGGCCGCGATCGTGTCGGGTGGCGGGTCCACGGGCGACAGCAGCCCCAGCGACGCAAGCGGCGCACACGAGCCGCGGCGATGATGCCGGCGGCAGCGGCACGGTCGCGGTCGCGACGCCGCTCCACGGACCGGACCCCGCCACCCTCACCGGCTATCGCTGGCCGATCCCCAACGCCCGCCTGACCCTCCCGTTCGGGCCCTCGCCGTGGGGCTCGCATCTCGTCGACGGCAAGAACTTCCACGACGGCATCGACCTGGCGACGTTCTGCGGGGACCGCATCGTCGCCGCCCATGCGGGCACGGTCCTGGCCGCCGGCCGGCACTTCGATTCGCAGATCGGCTGGATCGGCGACCTCGGCCCGTATACCCGTCGCCTCGACCAGAAGCAGCTCTGGAACACGCTGCCGATCGTGATCGTCGTCGACGACGGCAACGGCTACCGGAGCATGTACGCGCACTTCGGCAAGATCGTGGTCAAGAAGGGGCAGACCATCAAGGCGGGCCAGTTCCTCGGTTACGAGGGGATGACGGGTCGCGCGTCGGGTTGCCACCTCCACTACGGCCTGTTCAGCCCGCAGGAGACCGACCAGTTCGGCATCGACGCGTCGGTCGCCAAGCGGATGAAGCTGCCCCGCCTGGTCATCGCGCGCATCGATCCGATGCTCGTCCTGCCGGACCGCAAGAAGGCGAAGAAGGCGAGCGAGGTCCCCTCGGACACGACCCCCTAGGGGTCAGGCGGGCGGGGTGATCCGCCGGTAGCGCCGCGCGATGAGCCAGTACGGCGGGATCGAGGCGAGCGCGTCCGACAACGACATCGTCGAGCCGTCGCGGGCCTCGAGCGCCAGGAGCGCATCGGCGTCCGTCCCGGCCGGGCGAGCGTCGACCTCGGCGAGATCGATCGCCGTCCGGCCCGGCTCGGGCGCACCGAGGGCGGCGATGCGGTCGTCCGGCCGGCCCCCGGGCTCGTATTCGGCGCGGATCTCGCGGTCGGCGCGCCACGTCGGCTGGCGGAGCAGGATCGCCCGCCAGGCATCGGCGATGGCCGGGGTGGCGGTGCCGTCGCCCGCCAGCGGATGCGCCGAGACGGACTCGCCGCGGGCCCAGCGCGCGGCCTGGTGCAGGAGCGCGTACTCGTCAAGGTCGGCGTAGGCGCGCAGGTCCTCGACGGGCGACCGGTCGCCGGCGAGCGCGACGATCGAGGGCCCGAAGACGGCCGCCAGGTCGAGGTCGATCGCGCGGACCGTCCGATGGAAGTAGACCTGTTGGTACATGAACCGACGAGCCGTCAGGAAGATCTCCAGGGCGCCGAGCCCGGGCTCGTAGAGGGTCAGCCCTCGCGACGAGATGAACGCGTAGCGCCGCAGCCGCTCGACGTCCACGGGTCCGGCCGCGACGCCGGTCAGGTACGAGTCGCGGCGGACGTAGTCGAGGTTGTCGACCGTGAAGACGCCCGACAGGAGTGGCTGCAGCCAGCGCAGCCAGCGCGGCATCGACTCGTCGACGAGCGCCGGCTTCGAGATCAGGTAGGCCACCCAGGCGGGATCGAGGTGCTCGTCGCTCGCGAAGGCGGCGCGCTCGGGGACTCCGGCCGGCGCTCGCCTGAGTCCCCGGATCAGTGGACCCAGCTCGTCCTCGATGATCCGGCCGGAGAGGTCCTCGTGGGTCAGGCGCTTGCCGCCGGGCCGGCGCGGGTCGGCGGGCGCCGCGAACGCCGCGAGCACCTGCTCGTCGAAGAAGTGGGCGAACGGGCCGTGCCCGACGTCGTGGAGCAGCCCGGCGATGCGCAGCGTCTCGACGACCAGCCCCTCGGACGGGATCGGTTCGCCGGCCGCGGCCAGCTCGTCCCGAAGGCTCGGGTAGAGCGATCGAGCCCACAGGCCGGCCTCGTGCATGACGCCGAGCCCATGGGTGAACCGCGAATGCTCGGCCGTCGGAAAGACCCACCGCGCGCTCTGGAGCTGGCTGATCCGGCGCAGCCGCTGCAGCCAGGTGGTGTCGAGCAGGTCCTGCTCGGCGACGTCCTCGTCGGGGAGGCCCGCGGCCGCGGACTCGGCCCGGGTGAGGCGCTTCGTGAGGTCGATGTACCCGTGGATGGGATCCGAGATCAGGTTGACCGCGACGAAGCGCCGGGTGCGCACCTAGGTCAGGGCATCCGGACCGCGACCGGCGCCGTCCAGGAGCCGATGTTGCCCGCCCGGTCGCGGGCC
Source organism: uncultured Chloroflexia bacterium (assembly GCA_963817245.1). Lineage (GTDB taxonomy): Bacteria > Chloroflexota > Limnocylindria > Limnocylindrales > CSP1-4 > SPCO01. The sequence goes on along the minus strand of CAWFNQ010000002.1, from coordinate 44,469 downwards.
CGGACCCGCATCCGGTACACGTGCCCGGAGTCGAGGCCGGTCCAGATCCGCGCGGTCGCGGTCGTGCTGGTCGAGACCGTCCGGTAACTGCCGTCGTCCACCCGGACCTGGACGTCGAACGAGCGGAGCCCCGCGGTGTGGGTCTGGAGGACCGGATCGGTGCCCCACCACGACCAGGTCGCGCTCGACCCCGAGGTCGACACCCCGTTCATGTAGGTACGGGCGTCGGTCTGGTCGCGCGATTCGGTGAACACCAGGGAGCCGAACGTCTTGTTGTTGCTCGACCGGTAGGCGAGGCCCACGCCGATGTAGTTGTAGTCCGAGCTCATCATGAGCTTCCAGTGTTCCGGGCTCGCCTGCCAGAGCCGGAACAGGTCGTTCATCGCGGTCGTCCCGCGCTGCGCCCGGGTGTACCCGACGTCCTCGCCGTAGGCGTACCAGGGGACGTCCTTGGCCCGCAATTGCGCGGACAGGCTGCCGGCGATCGTGTGGCTCAGGACGTTCGTGCTGGCCATCCGCGCGGCGCGCGTCCCGGCGATCGACCACACGCCGGACAGGGGGCGCAGGGGCCGCAGTCCATGGTCCGACCTGGCGTCGTTGATCTTGTTGAGGAGGCCGTACTCGAGGTCGGTGGTGGAGGTGGTCGCCTCGGCGGTAGGGGCCCAGACGAGCAGGGTCAGGATGGCAAACATGCCAGCGAACACTCTCATCTAGGAATGGTAACGGCTGGCAGCCCTCCGGTGTGTGGCGGCAACGTCGGCGCGGAGCGCGGGGGGCTCGAGGACCTCGACATCGTCGCCCCACGAGAGGATCCAGAGCCGGATCTCGATGGTCCCGGCGACCGTCGCGCGCCAGCGCAGGGAGCCGTCCGGCTCGGTCTCGACGACCTGGGTCGGGTGCCAGCGGGTCTCGCCGACCCGGGCCGCGACGGCCGGCGCGAAGCGCAGGACGACCTCGGTCGGCTCCTGGTCCGCGATGATGTCCCAGGCCCGCCGCAGGTCCGCGGTGGTGGCCGCCGGATCGGGCCGCTCGAACGTCCGCGGGGTCAGCGACGCGCTCTCGATCCGCTCGATCTTGAAGGTCCGGACGGCCGCTCGCTCCTCGTCGTAGCCCATCAGATAGAGCGCGTGGGTCTGCAGCGACGGCTCGATGAGATACGGCCGGACCGTGGCCCGCCGCGGCTGGGCACCGCCCTCGTAGCGGGCCGGCCGGTAGTGGATCGTCACGACCCGCCGCTCCGCCCAGGCCTTCGTCAGGAGCCGGACGTTCGTGGCGAATCGCTCGTCGCGGGGCGCGGTCGTCATGACGTCGAGGGTCCGTTCGACGTACTCGGCGAGGGTCGGCGGCAGCCCGACGGCCAGCTTCTCGAAGGCCGCCGCGAGGTCCGGGTCGTACTTGTCGGCGTAGCGGACCATGAGCCGGGCCGAGAGGACGACGGCCATCGCCTCGGCCTGGGTCAGCTTGAGCGGCGGAAGGAACGCCCCGTCACGGTCGATGCCCCACAGGCCGCCCTCGGCCCACAACGGGGCGATCTCGTCGTCGATGGCCTTGAGGTCGCGATAGACGGTCCGGACCGACATGCCGACGCGCTCGGCCAGGTCGGCGGTGCGCATGCCGTCGGGGTGGGCCTGGAGGATGCCCATCAGCCGGGTCATCCGGGCGAGCCGGTCGCGCTTGGTGCTCCGCCGGTCCTCGGTCTCGTCGTCGACGGTCACGGGGCAGGAGGATCGACGACGAGATCGCGGTTCCGGTCCGTCGCGGTCAGCTTCACGTCCACCTGGCCCAGGATCGTGTCGGGCTGGATGCCGGCCGCCTCGCCGCTGGCGCTGCCGGCGACCTGGCCGAGTTCGCCGTCCATGAACACCCAGTAGTCGAGCTGCCCGCGCCAGCGATGCAGGTCCGCGTTGCCGGTGAGCCAGCGGACCTGCGGGAAGGCGGCGGCGAACGTCGTGCCGTCGACGGCGACGCGGCAGCGCCGAGCCCGGGCCCCCTCGATGATGTCGACGCCGCGATCCTCGGCCGTCGCCCGGTTGCCGGCGGCCAGGGCGGTATCGAGGACCTGGAGATCGAGGGTGTCGTTCTCGACCGCCGCGGTCACGGTCCCGACCCACGGCCTTCCCGGCTCGCGCGTCCAGGCGTCCTGGCCGATCCGGGCTGCGCCGACCTGGGCGAACTGCTGGTCGGTCGCGGCGTAGCCGGTCCAGCGGAAATCGGCGCCCGCGCGGGTGCCGCTGCCGTCGACCGTGCCGATCGGTCGCAGGTCGACGGTCGCACTCAGGTCGAACTGCAGTCGCGCCGCGGGTCCCGCCGACAGCCGGCTGTCGCACAGCGGCGGCCAGGCATCCTGGCCCGTCGGCCCGAAGCGGGACGATGCCGGGACGGTGTCCCTCACGGCCAGCTCGTTCGCCATCGCCGCCCCCGCGAAGACCGTGGCCGAGAACATCGTGAGGAGGACCGCGATGAAGGCACCGTCGGCGAGCCGCCTCCGGCGAAGAGCGCCTGGACCCCGGACATGCCCGCTGATCCCGAACCCGCTGAACAGGCTGGTCGCGATCAGCGCGATCAGCCATGGATAGGCGGCCTCGAACGAGGGCAGCAACGTCTGCGAGCCGAGCGCCTGGAGCTGGTCGATCAGGCCCGCGATGGACGGGACGAGGCACAGGAGCGCACCGATCCCGAGCCAGACCATGCTGGCGAACGCGACGCTGCCGCGGGCCACGGGCGGCCAGATCGTCCCGGCCGTGGCGATCGCGATGGGGACGGCCAGCGTCAGCCCGACGAGGACGTCAAGGGGTCCGCCGGGGCGGTAGGCCAACAGCACCAACCCGGCCGCGATCGTCCAGCCGGCCACGAGGGCCGCACCGACGAGGCGAAGTTCGAACCGGCGGACACGCACGGGCGGAGTCTACCGACCGACGGCCATGTGGCCGCAAGTACCGGGGTCCCCCGGACCGCCGGGTCATCGCGACGGCGCAGGCTGTCACCGGACCATGCGCGAAACCCCACCGGGTCTCCGGTGGGTGTCGAGGACAGGACCGGGGGTTCCGATTGCGCCATGGCCGGCCAGGTACCGCGAGGCTCACGGGGACACGGGCGACCATCTCGCCGCGCCTCGTCATGGGGAACTCCGTCGGTGCCCTCCGGGGTCGCAGCTGGTCCCGGATCCACGCCGTCCCGCGGCTCGAGGACGAGCCGGCAGCGGGCGACGGCAGCCGCGACGCCCGCTCCGAAGCGGACCTACCGGACGCTGACGGCCCTCGGCCTGACGCCTGAGGAAGCCGCCAACCTGACCGCATTCATGTGCGGCATCCCGATCGAGGGAGCCCACTGGTCCATCCGCCAGATCAACGAGTTGCTCTTCCTGCGGGAGCTCCAGCGGTCCGGACGCTTCGGCCGCAAGGACGGAGGTCCCACCCGCCCGCACTGATCCCTGCATCCATCGGCCTGGGCGGCGAATCCCTCCTCCCGTCGCCCGGGCCAAACCGCCGAAGCGGCGCCGAGCCTCCTCCAGGCGCAACGCTGCATCGGCAACATGACCCCGGTCCGGAACCTCCTCCCCGGACCGGGGTCATCCGTTTCTCGTGCCGGCTACCAGGCGCCAGTCACGCGCCGATGAAGGCATCGAAGTAGACGGCCCGGCCCTGCTCGTCCACGCAGATGCTGTCGTCCTGGTGACCCGGGAACCAGTCGACATCGTCGTGTCCATGTGTGCGGATCGCGAACTCCGGGGCCTTCGGCAGCCGCAGTCCTGACGAGAGCCGGACGCTGTCGCCCTCATCGAACGACCCACCGAAGATCGACCAGCACCCATCGTTCGTCGGGCCGTAGAACCCGGCGAGCTCGTACCACCACGACCCGTCCGCTCGTTCGCCGCCGAGCAGCAGCCCGCCGATCGGCAATCCGTCGGGTTCATAGATATCGCCAGCGGGCCAGTTCTTGATGCGCCCGACGACGCTTCCCGGCGGCGGGTCGAACGTCTTGCCGCCGCGTAGTCCGACCGGAAGCCCGCTCGACCCGGTGATCACACCGACGATGGTTGGCGTGAGGTCCTCGGCCGGGGCCGGTGGGTTGGGGCCTCGTGAACACGCCAAGACCGTCGTCGCGATCAGGAACACCACGGCGAAGGCGATCCACGGGCGGCCAACCTGACGAGCCACGGATGAAATATCGAGCGAGGACGCATCTCCCGCAAGGTGACTTGTGCCGGCATCGGGCCCCTGAGCGGCGCCGAGCCTCCTCTAGGCGCGATGCTGCATCGGCAGACATGACCTCCGGCTCGAACCTCCTCCCGAGCCGGGGGTCACGTCGTTCCTGGGCCGCCCGGTCGCTCCGGCTCGGCTGGTCGTTACATGGCAGCCGCGGTCGCCATCCGTCTCAGAGCCTGTTGGGCGAACTCGGATCCTTGACCGACGGGCTGTGGGTGCGGAAGATCGGCGCGTGAGGATCCGCTTCCAGACCGCCGGGATCGGCCTGCTGATGGTGTCGGTCTCCGTCGCGGCCTGCTGGCAGGTAGATCGCTTCACGGGTGCCTACGTCAACAACTACACCGAGACGCCGATCACCATCTCCCGTGTAGACGATGGGCGTCGTCAGGGGGTGCTCACAGAGCCCATTCCGCCCGGGGCGTCAATCACCTTCGGCAGCTACAGCGACGGGTGTTCCGACGTTTTGCTGGTCGCGCTTGACCCTTCTGGCACTGAGGTTGCCCGCCGCGACAAGATGTGCGCCGGTGACTACTGGGACATCGGGCCTCGGCCGAGCCGTTCGCCCTGAAGCTCGGGCAGGCTCGACGCGGCGCCGAGCCTCCTCCCGGCGCCGCTTCGGCACGTATCGGGGCGGATCAGGGCGTGTCCTCGCTTTGGGTACCATCCCGCGCATGGCACGACCCGTCATCTCCTTCACCACCGACTTCGGACCCTCGGCGCCGGCCGTCTGCCGCGGGGTGATGTTCCAGATCTGCCCCGACGCGAACATCATCGACATCAGCCACCAGGTCCCGAGGTACTCGATCCGCGAGGGCGCGAGGACCCTTGAATTCGCCCTGCCGCACATGCCGGTGGGCACCCACGTGGCGGTCGTCGACCCGGGCGTCGGCACGGAGCGGTTGCCGGTCGCGCTGCTCACGGGTCGCGGCGACGTGGTCATCGGCCCCGACAACGGCCTCCTCATCGCGGGCGCCGAGGCCATCGGCGGCATCGTCGAGGCGCGAGCGCTCGAGAACCGCGACCTGATGCGACCGGTCATCTCGAACAGCTTCCACGGGCGCGACATCTTCGCCCCGATGGCCGGGCACCTCGCGGCCGGCGTGCCGTACGAGTCCGTGGGTCACACGATCCCCGTCGCGGACCTCCACCGGCTGACCGAGCCGACCCCGACCGCGGTCGACGGCGCGCTCGAGTCGGTGATCGTCCACGTGCTGATCTTCGGGAACGTGACCATCGCCGGCACCGCCGCCGACCTGGCCAACGCCATCGGACCGCTCATCCCCGGGCGGGCGCTCGTCCTCGAGTTCGCGGCCCATGACGGCGCCCCCGCCGTCACGGAACGGACCATCTGGGAGCGGACGTTCGGCCGCGTGCCGGTCGGCGCCTCGTTGCTCATGGCCGACTCGGAGGGGCACCTCTCCCTGGCCGACAACCAGGGCGACGCGGCCGCACGCCTTGGTCTCGTCGTCGACCGACCGGTCCGCATCCGCCCGGCTTGAGCCGTGGCTGACGCCGAGGCCCGGCCCGACCCACGCGCTCCCGTGACCGCGACCGCGACCGCGACCGATGCGCCCGCGCCGCTCGTCGAGATCGAGGGCCTCACCTTCCGCTATCGGCGGGCCACCGAGCCGGCCATCTGGGACATCGGGCTCACGATCCACCCAGGCGAGGTGCTGCTCGTCGCGGGTCCGTCGGGCTGCGGCAAGAGCACCCTCATCCGGGCGATCAACGGCCTGATCCCCCACGCCTACCCGGGCGAGCTCTCCGGGACCGTCCGGGTCGCCGGCGCGCTTCACGACCGAGGCGAAGCTGCGCGACATCGGGCGGACGATCGGGACCGTCCTGCAGGACCCAGCGAAGCAGATCGTGGGAGCGACGGTCGAGGCCGAGCTGGCGTTCGGGCCCGAGAACATGGGCGTCCCGCGCGAGCAGATCCGGGACCGGATCCGCGAGGTCGCCAAGCAGGCGCGGGATCGAGTCGCTCGTCGGCCGCGAGACCCACCAGCTGTCCGGCGGCGAGCGGCAGCTGCTGGCGGTGGCCGGGATCCTGATGATGCGGCCTCGCGTCTACGTCGTCGACGAGCCGCTGGCCAACCTCGACCCGGCGACGGCGGAACGACTCCTCGCGATGCTCCGGGCCCTTGCCGACGAGGGCAACGCCATCCTCATCGTCGAGCACCGGGTCGAGGAGGCGCTCGACCTGCGGCCCGACCGCGATCCTGTATCTCGATGAGGGCCGGACTCGCTACCTCGGCCCGATCGACGGCTTCCTGACGATGGCCGACCCGCGACGCGGTCAAGCTGCCGTTCGAGGTCATCCTCGAACGCGAGCGAAAGACGCCGACCGTCGACGCCGGGCTGGCGCGGGCGGCCCCCAACGAGACGCCGGATCCGGCTACGCCGACCACAGCGGCTGGAGCCTCGACCGACCGGCTCAGGTTCAGCGCCGTTCGTGCCGCCATCGACGGCTACGAGGTCCTGCGCGGCGTCGATGCCAGCCTGGGGCCCGACGAGATCGTCGCCGTGCTCGGCCCGAACGGCTCGGGCAAGACCACGCTGTTCCGCACCGCCATGCGGCTGCTCCCCGTCACCGACGGCGCGATCCTCATCGACGGCGCAGCGATGGGGACGCGCAAGACGGCCCAGCTCGCCACCGAGTTCGGCTACGTCTTCCAGAGCCCCAGCCAGATGCTCTTCTCAAGGACGGTCCGCGAGGAGATCCTGTTCGGTCCGCAGAACATGAAGCGTGACCCGGCGACCTTCGATGCCTTGCTGGAGGACTGCCTCAGGCGTACGGCCCTCGACACGATCGAGGAGATCGAGGAGCGGCCACCCCTGGCGCTCTCGTTCGGACAGCAGAAGCGGCTGGCGCTCGCCATCGCCCTCGCCCTCCGCCCGCCGACCCTGATCCTCGACGAACCGTCGGCCGGCCAGGATCACCGGACGGCAAACGCGTTCATGCGTGCCGTCGTGGCCATCCCAGGGCTGCGCAGCCTGTACCTCGTCACGCATGACGCAGACCTTGCATTGACGTATGCAGACCGTATCCTTCTGTTCAGGGACGGTCGGGTCGTGGCCGACGGTCCTCCGGTCGATGTGATCACGGATGCAGATCGCTGGCGCGCCTGCAACCTACGGTTCACGTCGCTGATACAGGCCAACCTCCGGTATCGAGTGCCGGGGGAGGGGTTCCTGGATGCCGAGACGCTGGCACGCCGGATCGTCGCCCAAGGTCCGGAAGCGGCTCGGGGATCGGAAGGAGGCCCGGGCAGGGTATTGACCGCGTCCTGACTCGTCGGCGTGTCCCTTGAGATACCCATGGGAGGAAGCATGTCCACCCTGACTGCGCAACCGAGCAGCAATCGGCTGTGGGAAGTCACCTCACGCGTCATCGTCTACTCCGCGGTCGGCGCGGCCCTGTACGGGATCCTGCTCGTCGCACAGATCCCGATCCCGGGCAGCACCGTCTCGGTCCGTCCGGCGTTCGCCCTCGTGCCGTTCTTCGGCTACGCGTTCGGGCCGATCGTCGGCTTCTTCACCGGCTTCGTCGGCAATGCCATCGGCGATCAGATCTCCGGCTAGGGCGCCCTCACGTCCTGGAATTGGAGCCTCGCCAACGGTTTCGTCGGCCTGATCGCAGGTCTCGCTCCCCTCTATCTCGCGAGTTGGGTCGCGGGCAATATCCGACAGCGAGCGATCGGCGGCGCCATCGCTGGGTCCATCGGCGTCGTGATCGGCTTCCTGTTCGTCTTCACCGATGCGATCCTGGTCAGGGCTTGGACGTTCGGGACCATCCTGACGACCGTCTACATCCCGGTCATCGTCGGTGACCTCATCGGCACGATCATCCTCGTGCCGATCCTCGTGTACGCCTGGGAACCGCTCAAGGAGCGCCTCGGGCGCTGACCTCCGCCGACACCGTGAATATCGCTCCGCGATATCTGGGCCGAGGGTCGTGGCTGGCACGCCGCGACCCTCGCGTCCTCATCCTCGTCATCGTCTTCTTCATCTTCACCGTCCTGCAGGTCTGGGACGGGCGCGTCGTCTTCGGTCTGCTCCTGATCTCGGTGGCCTATTACCGCCTCGCCGGGATCCCGTGGCGGCAGAGTCCGACGGAATTGGACCATCGTCTTCGTCTTCATCGGCTTCCTCGTCACCGTCAACGTGATCATCGCGGGCGGCAACGTCGAGGGCATCCCGCCGGGCGAGACCCACGTGCTCTTCTATATGCCCCTCCTGGGCACGCCCATCTCCGCCGAGTCGATCAGCCTCGCCGTCACCCAGCTGATGCGCTACCTGGCGATGGCGACGATCGGCTTCCCCCTCGCGTTCGCGGTGGCGCCGGCCGACTTCGGGGTGGCCTTCCACCGCCTCGGCGTACCGGAGAAGTTCGCCGTACGGGATCGACCTGACGTTCCGATTCCTGCCCATCGCTCGCCGCGGACCTCCAGACCACCGCCGATGCCCAGCGCATCCGCGGCTTCGACTGGAGCGAGGGGGCGGCGGGTGTCATCGGCCGCCTGCGCAACTCGGTCCCGCTCGTGGTCCCGACCGTGGTCAACGCGATCGCCGGCGCCGAGGACACGATCGACGCGATGGACCTCCGCGCCTTCGGGACCTCGCGACGGACCTGGCTGCGCCACCTCGCCTACGAGCGGCTCGACTGGCTGGTCATCGCGTGCTCTTCGCGGGCCTGCTGGTCCTCATCACGGCGCTCGGCGTGGATGCGGGATCACGACTCGCAGCTCTGGACGCCGCCATTCCTCATCGATCTCGCCTCGAATTGAGCAGGACGGGCGCGGGCATTCGAGACCGCCGGCGGCGCCCGGCTAGGTCGCGGGCGTCTCGCTCGGGGCGGCGCCGGACGGGGACGAGCGCGGCGTCGGGGTCGGCACCGGCGACAGGGTCGGCAGGTTCTCCGGGTCGACCTGCTGGTTCGGCAGGACCATGAGCACCCATCCCACCTCGAGCCGGTCCGGCCGGTACTTGGTCGACTCCGGGTCCAGCGACGGGTAGGTCACCCGGTTCCAATAGGCGAGGCTCTGGACGCTCGTCTTGAACTTCTTGGCGATCGACGAGATGGTGTCGCCCTTCTTGACCTTGTACGTCGCGAAGCTCGGCCCGGGGGTCGGCGTCGGGCGGATGAACGCGGGCGTCGGGGTCGGCCCTTCAGGGGTGACCGTCGGGGTCGCCTCCGCCACCGCCGAGGCGGTGCCGCCGGGTCCGCCGCTCCGAAGGAAGGCCGGCTCGGGCACGCAGGCCGCGATCGCCAGCACGATCGTCATCGCCCCCAGGATCCCCGCTCGATGCATCGCATCGCCATGGTGACGCATCCGGCGAGACGGGTGGTGTCGCGTCGCTGACGAGGTCAGTCGTTGCCCGCCGGGTCGATCGGAGTGGGCTCCTGCAGGGAGAACGCCGAGGCCATCGCCTCGCCCTCGGCCGCGGTCGCGATCCGGTCGCGGCCGCCGCGCTTGGCGACGAAACAGGCCCGGTCGGCGGCGAGGAGCACCGAGGCCGCGTCCTCCCCATCGACCGGGTAGGTGGCGATGCCGATCGACGCGGTGATGCCGCCACCGGCGGCCCGGACCGCCTCGGCCGCTCGCTCGGCGACGTGCATGGCGCCGCCGGCATCGGTGCCGGGCAGCAGGAACGTGAACTCGTCGCCGCCGTAGCGGAAGGTCAGGTCGGTGTCGCGCCCGGCCCGCACGAGCGCCGTCGCGATCCCGCGCAGGAGCCGGTCGCCGGCCTGGTGCCCGAGGCCGTTGTTGACGTCCCGGAAGTCGTCGAGGTCCAGCATGATCAGGCTGAACGGCTGGCCCGCGTGGACCGCCCGGCCGAGCCGGTCCTCGAACGTCCCGTGGTTGAGCAGGCCGGTCAGATCGTCGGTCTGCGCGCGCAGCTCGACGGCCTGGAACACCTCCGCGTTCTGGAGCGCGATCGAGACCTGCGCCGCGAAGAGCTGGACGAGCTCGAATTCGTCCGCCGTGAACGTGTTCCCGAGGCCGAGCCGCTCCATCGTCAGCACGCCGATGGCGCCGTCGCGCCCACGCAGCGGGAGCACGACGAGGCTGCCGTCCTGGATCTCCTCCTCGCGGAAATGGTTGACGCGCTGATCGTGCCGTTCGTCGTCGATGTAGGCGGGCTCGTTGTGGTCGACGACCCAGGTCGCGATGCCGGTCTCGCCCGGTTCCCACGGCAGCAGATAGCTGTCGGCGTGGACGCCCCGCGCCGTCAGTGGGGTGAGCAGTCCAGATGCGGGATCCACCACCTCGATGGCGATGTTGTCGCAGGCCACGAGGCCGCCGAGCCGCTCGGTGATGCTCTCGAGGACGACGCGTCCGTCGAGCGTCGTGAGGATCGACTCCGTGATCTGCAGGAGCTCGCGTTGGCCGCGCACCTGGCGCTCGAGGGCGGCCCGCTGCTGGCGGAGCTCCTCGGTCGTGTCGGCATTGGCCATGGCCTGGGCGGCGAACGAGGCGTAGATGACGAGCAACCGCAGGTCGTCGTCCGTGAACTGGTCGAGCCCGAGCTTCGAGAGCACGACCACGCCGAGCACCCGGTCGTCGAAGGTCATCGGGGCGAGCAGCATCGACTCGTCGAGATCGTCCTCGGTGCCGGGGATGGTGTCGGCGCGCGGGTCCTTGGCGGCGTCGCCGAGGTTGACCGCGATGCTGTGCTCGGCGACCCAGCCGGTGATGCCCTCGCCGACCGCGACGCGGAGCATGTCCGGGGTCTCGTCGACGTATTCGCCGACCTGTCCCTTCATCGCCACGGGGACGAGCTCGTTCCCGACGATGCGATAGACCCGGACGTTGTGGTAGTCGATGAGCTGGCGGAGCTCGGTCGCGATGGCCACGCCGACCTCGTGCACGTCCGACAGGCGATTCAAGCGGGCCCCGAGTTGCTGGATCGACTGGAGCTGCGCGGCCCACGAGGCCATCTGCTCGTAGTCCTGGGCGGCACGGATGGCGACGGTCGCCTGGGCGGCGAGCGCGGCCATGATCTCGAGATCGTCGTCGGACCAGGCGTGGGGCCGGTCGTGGTAGACGTTGAGCAGGCCGACCAGCTGGTCGTTCTCCAGCAGGGGCGCGGTGCAGATCGTGTCGTAGCCCTCCTGGATGACCGCGGCCCGCATGTCCTCGCCGCGCGGGTCGTCCCGGTAGCCGACCGCGAAGAGCGGCCGACCGACGGCCGCGGCCTCGATCGGGAGCGACCGAGGGGGTGCGTCCCGGACGTGGGCCAGGTATCCGGGGGACAACCCGCGGCTCACCTCCGCGAGGATGACCCCATCAGGCCGGCGCAGGAAGACGGCGCCACGGTCGGCTTCGAAGAGGACCATCGCGTGGTCGACCAGGCCGGACAGGATGCGGTCGAGGTCGAGCCGGCTGCCGATGTCGCCGGCGACGCGGCGCAGGGCCTCGGCACGATGCAGCTGGCGGGCGGCCTCGTCGCCGCGCCGGGCGACCGAGGTGATGGTGCCGATCGCATCGGCGGCCACCGACACGAATTGGCGGGTATGCGTGTCGAACGTGGCGCCGCGATCGGCCACGACGTGGAGCACGCCCCACGGTCCCATCGGGCCCGGGATGACCGCCGCCATCTCCGCGCGGTCGCCGGGCAGGATCGGGAGCGGCGAGGGGTCGGGGTCCGTGGTCGAGGCGCGACCGCGACCACCGCCCACCACGACGTCGGCGAGGGCTGCCCCGAGCACCCCGAAGGCGCGAGCTCGGTCGGTCAGGCGGTCACGAGTCCCGGAGGCCGCGGCGGTGACCCGCGGGACGAGCCGCTCGCCCCGGAGCTCCCAGATGGCCACGAGGCGGTGATCGCCGAGCTCGCGGATGGTCGTCGCGGCGGTCGTCAGGTTCTCGTCGAGGTCGCCGCCCTTCGCGGCGAGCCGGGCCAGGGCGTCGATGAGGGCCAGCTCCGGCGACTCCGACCCGCCGTCATCCTCATCCGCCGCCGCCCTCGCCGCGGCTCGGTCCGGCGCGAGGTAGGTCGGCAGGACGAAGCCCGAGCGGCGCCGCCCGCCGGGTCCGTAGCGGACCGGGACGCCGCCCATCTCCGCGGGATCGACCTCGGCCGCGGCCAGGAAGCGCTGGAGGTCGCTCTGACGGTACCGGCGGTCACCGCGCGGATTGATCCGGTAGTAGCGCAGGCGGCCGGCGTCGCTCCACGCCCGCACGGTGTTGGGGTGCACGCCGAGGAGGCGGGCGGCCTTGGTGACCGTCAGCGTCGCGTCGGTGGGACGGGAGGAAAGGGCGTTGCTCACCCGGATCCTGTAGCAAGAAATGTGAAGTCGACAGGACCGAGCCTAGCAATCTCACAGTTCTTGCCAATAGTCCGAAGGTCCCGCCCGGCTTTCCACCGGCGCCGCGGCGGTCGGCTGCGCTGTCCGCGGCCCGGTCAGCGGCGCTGTCCGCGGGTCAGCCGCGTCGGCCGCCGGTCAATCGGACGTAGGCGAGGGTCACGAGCAGCGCACCGACGCCGATGGCCAGGACGGCCACGATGGCGAGTCCCGGTGCCCCGACGAGGCCGGGGCCCTGACCCGAGCTGCGCGGGTCGCCCCCGATCTCGGGCGACGGTGTGGCCGCGAGCACCGCGCTCACGTGGGCGAGGCCCAGCCCGATGGCGAGCATCACGGCGCGCGCCGTCCGGGGGGCGGTCCGGCGGTTCACAGGACGGCGTCGATCACGGCCCAGGCGACCCCGACCGTCAGCAGCACGAACCCGGCGCCGAAGCTCAGCGCAGCCGCGACGGGGCGCCGCGAACCGCCGGCCAGGATGCGCATCGCCTCGTCCTGCTCGAGCGTGCTGAGGATGAGCGGTCGTCCGAGGCCGGCGGCCATGCGCGGCCGTCCATCCGGCCCGGGGGTCGGGACGCCCGCGACGATCGCGTGCTCCACGGACGACACCTGGTCGACCCGGAGCCGGACCGGTGTCGCGGGGTCCAGGCCGCTGGGCACGCGATCGGGGATCTCGCCGGCCGTCCCGACCGACTCGCGCGGGACCACGACGAGGCCATCATCGAGGCCGTCGGCGTCGACGGCGATCGCGTCCAGGCCCTCGCGGACCTCGAAGGGGACGGTCTCGCGGTGGTCGTCGATCGTCGACCACGCCCGACCGTCGCGCCGCTCGAGGCGCGTCCGGCGGAAGACGAGCGGCCGGTGGTGCTCATCCTCGAATTCGTCCTCGGCGTCGATCCGGCCCGCGACCCGGACGTAGCGCGGCGGGCCCGAGGCGGCGGCAGCCGCGGCAGCGACCGTCACCATCGGCGCGGCCGCGAGGAGCCGGCCCACGCGATACCTCGTCCCGATCGAGCGGAGCACGGCCGCCCCGACGACGAGCGCGGCGAGACCGAGGAGGATGGGGAGGAGGGGAGTCACGGCCGCGATGATAGCGCCGGACATGGAAGGGCCCGAAGGAACCTACCCGACACGTGGGCGTTGATGCGATCGCCGCCGTTAGTGTCGCTCGACCCCTCCGGGCTGACATCAACGGTACGGTGCGGGCGGGCACCGATGCAATGGGGGATTTCCACCGAATCTCGGTGGCCGGCACGGGTTATCCACCGGCCGTCCACATATGCCGGCGTCCGGTGGGCTGCGCCATCCGGGCCGGCCCTCCGGTGGTCCGGCGGCGACCGATCAGCCCGCGGCGCGACCGGTGGCGGGGTCGACCGCGTTGACCTGGCCGTCGTAGCCGGTCAGGACCAGGCGGCCGCCGACCAGCTCGGCGCCGATCACCACGTCCGAGTGTGCGACGCGCCAAGCGACCGTCCCGTCGGGGTCGATCGCGAACGTCTCGAGTTCCGATTGGACGAGGACGTGGGCCAGCCGCGACGACCCGAGCAGGGCGAGGATCGGGGTCGCCGAGCGGTGTTCCCAGGCGGGCTCACCGGTCGCGGTCGCGAGTCCGAACGTGTGGAACCCGTAGCTCACCACGAGCTGGTCGGCGGTGTCCCAGACGATCGCGCGCGGCTCGTCGGAGATCGTGGAGGCGAACCGGTCGGTCCAGGATCCACGCGGTCCCTCGATCCGGAGCTCGGCGCGGCACAGCGGGCTCGGGTCGTCGGCGACGTGCGTCCCAAGGTCGAGCACCGGGCCGCCGACCTCGGCGAGCGCGAACACGGCCGCCTCATCGCCGCTCCCGCCCCACCGCCAGCGGGCCCGCAGTCCGCCCGGATAGGTGACCGTCGAGTTGCGCGGCTCGCCGCTCACGCGCTCGGCGCGACCCCGCTCGCGGGCCCGGCCGGCCCCGGCCCAGGCGTTTCGGCGATCGGGGCGACGGTCGCATTCGCCAGCGTCCGAAGCGTCGCGGGCGGCACGGGGAAGACCGCGGTCGGCAGCCCGGCTGCCGCCCAGACGACAGGGTACCGGCCGAGGTCGGGGTCCATGACGGCACGGACCGGGCGGGTGTGGCCGATCGGCGGGATGCCGCCGATGGTGAACCCGGTCAGCTCGTTCGCCTCGCGCGCGGTGGCCCGGCGGATGTCCCCCTCGCCGACGACGGCAGCCAGCCGTGCCAGGTCGACCCGGTTGGTCCCGGCGACGAGGGCGAGCACCGGCTCGGGGCCGTCGTCGCCGTCCGTCACGAAGACGAGCGACTTGACGATCTGGCCGAGCTCGGCGCCGACGGCCGTGGCCGCCTCCTGGGCCGTGTGGGTCGACTCATCGAACGTCCGGATCTCGATGGTCACGCCCTTGCGGGCGGCGGCGTCCAGGACGCGTCGAACGGCCGGGTGGTCGAGTGGGTCGGGCACGGCCGGGAGTCTAGCATCGGCGGCCGGCCGGCCGGCATCGGCGACCGGCCCTCCGGCGCTCCGGTGCTCCCGAGCGAGCGGTAGCATCGGGGCCATGCGGGCCCTCATCCTCGCCGACGGCGACGCGCCCACGCGCGAGCGACTCGACGCGGCCTGGCCGGGCTGGGACCGGGACCTCGGACTGGTCGTCGCCGCCGATGGCGGGGCCCGTCATGCCGCGGGGCTCACCGTCCGGATCGACCACTGGGTCGGCGACGGCGACTCGATCGCCCCGGCCGACCTCGCCCGGCTCGAGGCCGATGGGGTCCCCATGGAGCGGGCGCGCCCCGACAAGGACGAATCCGATACCGAGCTCGCGCTTCGCGTCGCGGCCGGCGGGGCACCCGACATGATCGTCATCCTCGGGGCGCTCGGCGGCGCTCGTATCGACCACGCGATCGCCAACATCGGGTTGCCGGCGCTCGCGTCCATGGCGGGCATCCCAGTCGTCCTGCTGTCGGACACGGCGCGGGTCGGGTGGCTCCAGGCGCCCAGACCGGACGGCGGGCCAGCGACCTGGGACCTGGTCGGGCGGCCGGGTGGTCTCGTCTCGCTGCTGCCGCTCGGGACCGGGGTGGACGGCGCGACGACCCACGGCCTCGTCTACCCGCTCGTGGATGAGCCGCTCCCCGCCGGCACGACGCGGGGGCTCTCGAACGTCATCGAGGCCGAGGGCGCCTCCGTGGAGCTCCGGTCGGGCGCGCTGCTCGTCATCGAAGTGCCTGCTACGCTCGACCGATGACCGATCCGACCGTCGGCGATCTTGCGCCGGAGATCGCCCTTCCCGATGACACCGGCACCGTCCATCGCCTTGCCGACCAGCACGGGCGCTGGACCATCGTCTACTTCTACCCCACCGACGACACCCCCGGTTGTACGACCGAGGCGTGCGAGTTCCGGGACATGAGCGAGACCATCCACGAGCGGGGCGCCGACGTCTGGGGCATCAGCCCGCAGGGCCAGGCCAGCAAGCGCGCGTTCCGCGAGAAGTTCGGCCTCCCGTTCGCGCTCCTCGCCGACGAGGGCCACCACGTCGCCGACGCGTACGGCACCTGGGTCGAGAAGAAGAACTACGGCAAGACCTACTGGGGGACTGCTCGGCGGACCTTCCTGGTCGATCCCGACGGGCGCATCGCGCGGGTGTGGCCGAAGGTCAAGCCGGAGGGCCATGCGGCCGAGGTCCTCGCCGCGCTCGACGAGTCGCAGGGGTCCCGCGTCGGGTGACGGTCGCATGACCGCCGGACATGCAAGAGACTTCGCTCGTGGGGGGAGACGAGCGAAGCCTCGGCCGCAAAGCGTACTGCCGTGCCCCGGGCGGCGCAATATGGATTCCGTGGTCTTTTGGGCGTTCTTGATGGGTCCGATGTGGTCCCACCACGAGCCGTCGACGGGACCGCGTCACGCGTGACTGACGCGACGTCCGCCACCGCGAGCGAGCCGCACGCCTGGCGTCCGGCGCGGTTCATGGTCGTTGCGGCCCACCCCGACGACGCGGATTTCGGTCCGGCCGGCACGGCGGCACGCTGGATCGACCAGGGATCCGTGGGCTGGCTGGTGTGCTGCACGAGCGGCGACCAGGGCGGCGAAGACCCGGACGCCGATCCACTCGAGCTGGCCGCCGTCCGTGAGACGGAGCAGCGCGCCGCATCCGCGGTCATCGGCTACGAGGGCATCAGCTTCCTGCATCAACCCGACGGGTCGCTGGCGAACGACCTTGTCCTTCGCGAGCTGCTCGTCCGTGAGATCCGTACCTTCCGGCCCGATGCCGTCTTCGCCACCGACCCCGAGGTCCTGTTCCACACCGATGGTGGCGTCGACCACACCGATCATCGCGCCGCCGGCGAAGCGGCCGCGGATGCGGTCTACCCGGCCGCGCGCAACCCGATGGCGTTCCCGGCCCTCGCACGCCGCGGACTCGCGGCGCACAAGGTCCGCCGGCTCTACCTGTTCTGGTCCGACCGGCCGAACGCCTGGGTCGACATCTCGAGCACGCTCGAACGCAAGATCGATGCGCTCCGGGCCCACCCGAGCCAGATCAGCGACCCCGACGGCCTGGGCACGCGCATCCGCGAATGGGCGGCCGAAGAGGGCGCCGCGATCGGGGTCGCCGCCGCCGAGGCCCTCCGCCTCGTGGTCATCGACGACGACGAGGACGAGTCTCGAGGCTGACCCATGCCGGTCGGCACTCGGCGCTCGGCGCTGCTCGCTCCCCGCCCGAACGGTCGACGCGGCGATGGCGGCGTCGTGCGGCCATTCGACACAGGCGCCCACGCAGGCGCCGTGGGCGCTGGCCGCGCAGAGCCGTCGTCGCCGCGTCGCGAGTGGCTCAGGCGCCCTCGAGGAGGAGTGGGCGCACGTGGCCCCACTCGTTCCAGAGGTCGGCGAGTCCGTCGGCGCGTCGACCGAGGAGGGCCACCAGCTCGCTGAGGCTCAGGTCACCGGCCGTGGCCGCCAGATGCTCGTCCGCCGCGACCGAGACGTCCTCGTACAGCGCGGCCATCTCCGCTTCGGTCGGCCAGGACCGCATCCGCATCGGATCGATCCCGGCGTACCCCAGGGCGAGCGACAGGTCGCGTTGCGACGGGACGCGCTCGTCGGCGAACCCGCCGAGCCCGTCGAACCGGTACCCGAGCGAGGCGAGCGCCTGGGAGATCTCGCGATCCTGGATGAGGGTGAACGTCCCCCAGAACGTGTGATCCCCCGGGAACTCGAG
Organism: uncultured Chloroflexia bacterium; assembly: GCA_963817245.1. GTDB lineage: Bacteria > Chloroflexota > Limnocylindria > Limnocylindrales > CSP1-4 > SPCO01. The sequence goes on along the minus strand of CAWFNQ010000002.1, from coordinate 26,751 downwards.
CGCTCCCGCCTCGATGCTGACCGCCACGATCGCGTCGACGAGGTTGCTCAGGGTGAGCTGCCATCGGCGCCGGGCGACGGGGTCATCGCCGCCAAGTCGGTTGACGAGCGCGATGAGGGCCGTGCGGTCGCCGCGCACCAACCGGAAGATCGTCGGCGTGCCACCGGCGCTGAGGGCCGCTGCGAGCGGCATGTCGTCCTCGCTGACGGCCGGACCCGGTCGCTCGACCCATGGGGCCGGGGGCAGCGGCGCCACGACGCCGGCGACCGAGCGTTCATCGCACTCGGCGAGGGCCTGGCGAGCCGCGAGGCAGGCGGCCTCGGCGGTCTCGGCCGCGATCCGGGCGGCGTCCGCTTCCAGCGAGAGCCGTTCGAGCTGGGCACCGAGTGCCGTTGCGCCGGCCCGCTCGCGCTTGGCGGTGGCCGCTGCGGCGCGCGCCGTGCTGTTGATGTCGTTGATCTCGGTCAGCCAGTCGCGAGCGGCCGCCTCGGCATCCTCGGCCGTCTTCGCGCCGTTGTACGCGGCGCGGAAGTGGGCCTGGGCGGCCTCCTTCTCGCGGCGGACCGCACGCGGGTCGGCGATGACGGCGGCCTGCTCCGCCTTGCTCATGTGGTCGTCGTAGGTCCGCTGCGCGAGCCGGACGGCGTCGGCGGCTTCGTTCGCGCCGACCCGCGCTCGGACGGCGAGCCCGCAGCGTTCGGCGGCGATACGTCGCTCGCCCGCGCAGGGATCGGTCGCGTCGAGGATCGCCACTGGCGCGGCCCCGCCCGCGCTACCGGCTTGGGTCGTGACCTCGGCCACGGCGCCCTCGCCGGCCTCGGCAGCCGGGGGCGTCGCCGCCTCCGGTCCCGCTTCGTCGTGCATCAGGGCGACAGTCTGCCCCATCGGTTCATCCGTGGGGCCAGTACGACGGTCCCCCTCGGCGACCGCCATCGGTCGCTCCATGACGGCGACCGCGGTGGCGATGGCGACGGGCGCCGCCTCGCCCCCGAGGGCGGGAAACTCGGTGTGGTGGCTCCCGTTCCCGTTGCCGCCGGCATGGCCGTCCAGGTCGGCCGGTCCCGCGCGCATCGCCGATGACACCGCGTGCACCCGCAGCGCGGCGAGTACCGGATCATCGCCGCCGGCGACCGGGATCCCGACGAGCGATCCGCTCGAGCCGCTCGACCCGCTCATCCCGCCGCTCGGTCGGGCCATCTCGCCGCTCGGCGCAGGCGTCCCACCGCTCGTCCCACGACGCTCCACCGTCGGCGGCGCGGCCGTCATGACCCGGTCGGGCGCGGACGCGCCGGTCAGCGCGGCCGGGGCGAAGACCGGGACGCCGGGGCCAGACCGAACGATCGTTCGACGATCGGCGCCCCCGGACGCGGCGCGGCGGTCTGCGGTCCGGCGGTCGGCAGGGCCGCCAGGAGCGGTCTCCGAGCCGCTCGACAGGAACGCGTCCTCGGACAGCGTGGAGGGCCGCCGTCGCGGGATCGCGTCGGGCTGGACGGTCACTCTGACCGGTCGCGGAACGGGGGGACGGGTCCGGAGGACCTCCACGAGAGCGGCGCCACTGACGATCCCGAGCCCGAGGCCCAGCGCCAGGAAAAGCAATTCGCTTGCGGTCACGATGCCCGCATATCTCGGTCCGACTCCCTCCGAGGCACACCGCGTCGCTCGGCGGCAGCGTAGCTGCGAGGTCCGGCATCGTCAACATCGGATGGCCGGCCCGGCCCGGCCCCGGAGCGCGGCCCCGCCGGAAGCGTGACCAAGCGTGACCCTTTTGCAGGCGCCGAGATGCGGATGGTAGATTCGGCCGGACGGCAGCCTGCCGCTCTTCAGCCTGCGCTCGAGCCCTCGAAGGGAAAGGCACGACCCGCTTGGCCATCGACTCGCCCCAGGAATTCCTCGTCCAGCCCGTCGACGCGTCCTGGCTCCAGTGCAACATCGAGTGCCAGGAAGCGTGCCCGGTCGGGACGAACTGCCGCGGCTACCTGAATCTCGCCGCCGAGGGCCGCTTCGAGGAGGGCTACATCCTCTCCCGCGACCCCAACCCGGTCGCGGCGATGTGCTCCTACGTCTGCTCCGCCCCGTGCGAGCGGGCCTGCCGCCGCGGCGACATCGATCGCCCGTTGGCGATCCGCGCGATGAAGCGGTTCCTCGTCGAGTGGCACGAGGCGTCGGGCATCCCCGACGTCATGCCCTCGATCACCCCGCGGGACGAGCGGGTCGCGGTGGTCGGTGCCGGCCCATCCGGGCTGGCCGTCGCCCGCGAGCTCGCGACCAAGGGCTATCGCGTCACCGTCTTCGACAGCCTGCCGTACGGCGGCGGCACGATGCTCATCGGCGTCCCGGCCTTCCGCCTGCCGCGCGAGGCGATCGAGATGGACGTCCGCCTCGTCGAGCGGCTCGGCGTCACCTTCGTCTATGACACGACGATCGGTGCCGACCTCCCGTTCGAGCAGCTCCAGCGCGACTTCGACGCGATCGCGATCACCGCGGGAGCGATGGACGCGGTGGCCCTCGACATCCCCGGTGCCGAGCTCGAGGGCGTCGACTACGGCGTCGATTTCATGAAGAAGGCCAACCTCGGGCAACCGCTCGAGGTCGGCAACGACGTCGTGGTCATCGGCGGTGGTTACACCGCGATGGACTGCTCGCGCACGAGCCTGCGCCACGGCGCCGAGCACGTCTCGATCGTGTACCGGCGCACCCGGTCCGAGCTCGTCGTCGACGAGGAGGAGCTCGGCGAGACCGAGCGCGAGGGCGTCCGGATGGAGTTCCTCGCCAGCCCGATCGAGATCCTGGGCGAGGACGGCAAGGTCGCCGGCGTTCGGTTCATCCGGAACCGCCTCGGTGAGCCCGACGCGTCCGGTCGCCGCTCGCCGGTCCCCATCCAGGGCTCCGAGTTCGTGATCCCCGCCCAGACCGTCATCCCGGCCGTCTCCCAGGCGGCCGACCTGACCTTCCTGCCGGTCGAGGCCAGGTTCGAGATCAACCGCGGCCGGGTCAAGGTGGACCCGGCGACGTACGCCTCGAACGTCAAGGGCGTGTTCGCCTGCGGCGACTTCGTGACCGGCCCGACGACGCTCATCGAGGCGGCCGGCCACGGCAAGAAGTGCGCCTACGCGATCGACCGCTACCTCGCCGGCCGGACGGACGTGACCGTGGACGCCAACGTCAAGATCACGAGCTCGTGGCGCCACGACATGCCCGAGTTCTACGACGTGCTGCCCGCGCCAGCACATCCCGATGGTGCCGCTCAGCGCGCGGATGCCCTCGACCGACCCGGTCGTCAACTTCAACACCCCGGTCGAGCGCGGCTACGACGCGACGGGCGCGGTCGCCGAGTCGACCCGCTGCCTCATGTGCAACTACAACATCTGGTTCGACCCGTTCCGCTGCGTGCTCTGCGGCGCCTGCGCGGATGTCTGCCCCGAGGGCGTCATCCACATGGTCGACATCAACGCCCTCAAGTCCGAAGGGCTCCTGCCGGAACTCGAGGAGGCCTACGGCTGGGACCAGGGCGGCGCGATGATCCTCGATGAGGAGCGCTGCATCCGCTGCGCTCTGTGCGTCAAGCGTTGCCCCTTCGACGCCATTACGATGGAGCGGTTCGAGCTGCAGGAGATCTCGACCGACGGCCGGCTCTATAAGGAGTCGTACCGAGACGCGCAACTCGCCGGGACGCCCGGCGTGGCAGGAGGAGCCCGGTGAGTTTCCTCGAGCGGGTGGACCAGACCATCCGCCGAAGCCCGGTGTGGCGGTCGCTCTTCCGTCAGCCGTATCCGCGCGACGAGCGTTCGCGCGCGTACGCGGTCATGAACAACGTCTTCCTGCACATCCACCCGGTGCGGGTCCGGCAGCACGCGGTCAAGTTCGCGTACACGTTCTGCCTTGGCGGACTGTCGTTCTTCCTGTTCCTCGTCCTGACCGTCACCGGCGTCTACCTGATGTTCTTCTACGTCCCGTCGGCGACCCAGGCGTACACGAACATCCTCGAGATCCAGAGCCAGGTGACGTTCGGGCTGCTCACCCGGAACATCCACCGCTGGGCGGCGCACCTGATGGTGTTCTTCGTGTTCCTGCACATGATGCGGGTCTTCTACCACGGGGCCTACAAGCCGCCGCGCGAGTTCAACTGGGTCGTCGGCGTGGTCCTGCTGTTCGTGACGATCCTGCTGTCGTTCACGGGCTACCTGCTCCCGTGGGACCAGATCGCGTACTGGGCCATCACGATCGGCACGAACATGGGCGGCTACGCGCCGCTGTTCAACACGCCGACCAAGCTGCTGCTCCTGGGCGGACTGGAGGTGGGCCAGAACACGCTGTTGCGGTTCTACGTGCTCCACATCATGGTGTTCCCGCTGCTCGCCGCGATCTTCCTGGCCGTCCATTTCTGGCGGATCCGGAAGGACGGCGGCATCTCCGGGCCGCTGTGATCGATGACTGACACGAAGGCGCCGCCCGAGCGGCGCGAGGTCCTGCCGGTCGACCCGACGCGGCGGACCGAGATCGACAAGCAGCGCGTGCCGATGTCGGCGCGGCCGTACCGGCTGCTCGCGCTCGTCAAGCAGGATGCCGTCGTCCGGGTCCAGAAGGAACCCGACGACACGGTCATGACCTGGCCGCACCTGCTCACGATCGAGTTCCTCGCGGCCGGGATGATGAGCATCTTCCTGCTCCTCATGGGACTGATCATCAACGCCCCGCTCGAGGAGCTGGCCAACGGCAACGTCACCCCGGCCGTGGCCAAGGCGCCGTGGTACTTCCTCGGCCTGCAGGAGCTGCTGGCCTACTTCCACCCGGTCGTCTCGGGCGTGCTGGTGCCCGGTTTCATCTTCGTGGGTGGGGTGCTCCTGCCGTTTATCGACCGGGAGAACATCCTCGCCACCCGGCCGACCCAGCGCAAGACGGCGGTCGTGCTGTTCACGATGCTCCTGATCGTCGGCCTCTCGCTGACGTTCGTGGGCATCTTCTTCCGAGGTCCCGGCTACTCGTTCATCATCCCGTACGTGACGGCCCCGGGCATCTACTTCGCCCTGTGAACCGCCTCGAAGGAACCCCATCGCGATGAGCAACTACCACGTCGAACCCATCGACAAGCCCGCCGCGCTCTCGAAGGAGGCCATCAAGGCCCTCCGCAAGGAGCAGGTCCAGGGCATCTCGCGCCGGCAGCTCATGCGCACCGCCATCGGTGCCGGCATCGGGCTCTGGCTCGTCGAGGTGGCGGCCGGGACCCTCGCCTTCATCTGGCCGAACCTCACCGGCGGCTTCGGCTCGCCGGTCGAGATCGGCACCTTCGAGATCATCAAGGCGCAGAACTCGACCCTGCCGATCTCGGACGGGTTCCCGGCCTACTACCCGGAGGCGCGCGCCTTCGTGATGCTGATCGACCCGGGACAGCAGCAGTTCGTCGCCGGCGAGGACACGACCGGCGCCGGCCTGGCGCTCAACGTCCGGGCGCTCTACCAGCGCTGCCCGCATCTCGGCTGCAAGCCCAACCCGTGCCTCAAGAACTTCTGGTTCGAGTGTCCGTGCCACGGCTCCCGCTATGACCGGCTGGGCACGAAGGCGGACGGCCCGCAGTACGGCCCGGCGCCCCGCTCCATGGACCGCTTCTCGATCACCGTGAGCTCCGCCGGTGTCCTGACCATCAACACCGGCAAGATCACGCTCGGCCCGCTCCCGGTCGCGCTTGGCCAGCCGGGCCTCATCCCGCCCCTGAGTCCGACCGGCTGCATCTGATGACCGACACGCCCGGCAACGAGCCCGAGCAGCGCCTGCCGGCCCCCGTTCCCGAGGGAACCGAGGTCCAGGCGCCCGTGGCGCCGGTCGAGCGCTTCAGCTCGAGCCCCGCGACCCGGAGTGTCGAGCTCACCCCGGAGCGCGCGGCGCAGGTCGTCCGCCAGTCCTCGAACGCGCGGTGGGTCGGCTTCCTGGCCGTCGTCATCGTCATGCTCTTCGTGGCCATCTACTGGTTCTACGAGCTGGGCGCGCCGCTCGGGGTGTCGGAGTCGCGGCTCGATGCCGAGGCGAACGCCCAGTCGGTCACCGACGTCGAACGCGGCTACAACGTCTACCAGGCCAACTGCGCGCGCTGTCACGGCGCCAACGGCGAAGGCCTGATCGGCCCCGCGCTCAACCGACAGGACAAGCTGTACCAGCACCTCAACGCCAACTACATCAACACGGTCCTCACGACCGGCGGCCGGTACGTCTGCGGCAATCCGAACTCGCTGATGCCCGTCTGGTCGAACCAGGCGACCCCGCCCGGTCCGCTGAACTACCGCCAGATCCAGGAGGTCATCTCCTTCATCCGGTCCGACAAGAGCGTGACCTACATCAAGCGCGACCCCGAGTTCTTCAACCCGGAGATCGATCCGGTCACCGGTGAGGTGGAGACCTTCAACGGCTGGGTGGACACGACCTATCAGCCGGCCCCGGGCAGCACCCCCTATCCGGCCTGCTGGACGAGTGAGTTCGCAGCGGCCTCGTCCGCGCCCTCCGCGTCCGGAGCGCCCGCGGCGTCGGGTGCGCCGGCGCCGTCCGGCTCGGCCGGAGCGGTCGTGCTCGAGGAGACCGCCCAGGGCATCGCGTTCCAGAACACGGCGCTGACGGCGCCCGCGAACACGAACTTCCAGATCCGGTTCCAGAACGAGGATGCGGGGACACCCCACGACATCACGATCAAGGACTCGACCGGCGCCGTGAAGTTCAAGGGCCAGACGTTCCCAGGCAACGCGACGATGACCTACGACGTGCCGGCCCTCGCGGCGGGGACGTATCCGTTCGTGTGCTCCGTGCACTCGAACATGACCGGGACCCTGACCGTACAGTGATCGACCGCCGGCGGCGGTCGGCGGAGGAGATGGGAGGACGATGGCGCAGCAGGCGCTCACAGCCGGGATGACAGTGCCGCGCAAGCGAGCCCTGTTCGGGCTGCTCGACGCGGATGGTTGGGGCTGGGCGTCGATCAAGGCCGCCGTCTGGCTGGTCGTCCTCATCATGCTGCTCGGCTATATCCCGGACCGGGCGTACTACTTCACCGTCTCGCGCACGATCGACCTCGGCGTCATCATCTGGGCGCCGATCAACCTGTGCCCACCGACGAACGGCACCCTGCCGTGTCCCGCGCCGGTCGGCGCGATCATCCCGTGGGAGACCTCGCCGGAGCAGATCGCCCTGCCGGCGGCGCGCACCGACGGCGGCGTCGTCCAGGTGAGCACGCGGCTCTTCTACGTCGGCGGCAGCGACGGGACGAAGGCGCAGAGCGATGTCTACGTCGCCACGACCACCGGCACTGGCAACTTCGACAAATGGGCCAAGGGACCGTCCCTGCCGGCGCCGCGAACCGACCTGTCGGTCATCTACACGGCCGGCAAGATCTGGGCCATCGGCGGCAAGGACGCCGACGGCAAGCCGACGGCCACCGTCTACTCGCTCACCCCCAATAGCACGACCGGCGACCTGGGCCAGTGGACCGAGGAGACGGCCCTCGCGCTGCCGGACGCGCGCTACGGCACCGCCGTCGCCGCGCTCGCCGACGGCCTGCTACTCGTCGGCGGCTCCGACGCCAACGGCCCGGTCACGACCACCTGGAAGTCCAAGCTCAGACGCCCAGGGTGCGCTGACCAAGTGGGACCCCCAGGCCCCCTTGAAGAACCCGCAGTCCGATGGGGCCGCGGCCGCGGTCGGCGACTACGTGTGGTTGTTCGGCGGGCATGACGCGAGCGGTCCGGTCGGCGCGGTCCAGCGCGGCACGCTCGGCCTCAAGGCCGCGGCCGGCCTGCCGGCGAACCCCGACGAGGGCAAGGTCGTCCAGTGGGCGATCACTGACGCGGTGAACCTCCCGGCCGCTCGCGACGATCCCGCAGCGTGGGCGATCACCGGTGTCCTGTACGTGGCGGGCGGCAACGACGGGACGGGCCCGCAGCAGACGCTCTACTGGGCCTCACCGACGACGGCGGGTGACATCCCCGAGTGGAAGCACCTCGATCAGAGCGACTTGCCGTACGGCCTGGAGGGCGGCGCCACGGTCATCAACGGGCCCGACGCGACGATCGTCGGCGGGCAGACCACGGATGCGATCCTCACCTCGAGCCTGCGCGGCAACATGGCTCCCCAGGCGCCGTTCTTCCGGCTCGGCGTGCTCGGCATGACCGTCCCCGGTCTCACGATCAACGGCGAGATCGGGCAACAGCTCGGCTACCTGAACGCGGCCGCTGCCGGGACCCTGGACTTCATCATCCTCGTGATCATCGGCTGGGCCTGGGCGCACAAGGCGCAGTCCCGGGCGATCATCGGGCGACTGTTCCGCCGCCGCTCCTAGCGGTCGCGTCGCGGCGCGGCGCGGCGCCGCTCGAGTCAACCGGGCAGGTCGCCCTCACCCGGGGCCGGGACCCCGCGAACGACCGGCAGGCCGGCCCGCTCCCAGGCCTCCATGCCCCCGGCGACGTTCACGACATCCGTACGGCCGCGCGCCGTCAGGAAGTTCGCGACCGCGGCCGAGCGCCCACCGACGTGGCAGATGACCATGATCGGGCGGTCGGTCGGGATCTCGGCCACGCGCGCGCCGAAGGCGGAGGTCGGCAGGAGCGCGGCGCCGGGTGCGCGGACCGCAGCGAACTCGCCGAACTCGCGGACATCGAGCAGCACGGGCCCCGACGGGTCCTCGCGGAGCCGCCGTTCCGCCTCGGTCACGTCGATGGTCGGCAGGGGACCGGGCATCGTCATCGGGGCCTCCTCGGCAGGGTCGGCGGCTCGAGGGATGGCCCGTCCGGATGGGACTCGAGGTCGGCCAGACGGCGATCGACCTCGGTGATGAGCACCGCCGCGTCGATCCCGACGAGCTCGCTCGCCGGCGTCCCCTCGACGAGCCGCGCTCGTGCCCCGGTCAGGTTCTTGCGCATCCCTGCTGGATTGCCGCGGACGTCGTGGACATACGCCGCGGCCAGCTTGATAAGCCCCTGCAGCAGGGCGCGTTCGGCGGGATCGGCCGTGCCCATCCAGGCCGGCTCGAGGAGCTCGTGCGCCTCGAAGAAGTCGCCGCGCTCGTAGGCGGCGAGGCCGTCGGCGACGGCGGCCGCCCGCGTGGGCGCCGGGAGCGGGCGGTAGGCCTTCCGGCGCCCGTCCGCGTCGGTGACCGTGAGCCGCTCGGTCACGCGAGCTCGCTGAGTGGCCGCCGCCCCGAGAACCCCGACTCGAGATCGTGCCAGAAGGCGATGTCGCCCTCGCCGCGCTTCCAGCACAGCCAGATCTGCCGGCCGTTCACGAGCGCCGGGAAGTCGACGAGCCCCTCGGTGATGTCACGAAGGGTGATGCTCTGCGCCTCGATGCGGGCGACGCCGGCCGCCATCTGGTCGACGAGGCCCTGCATGCGGAGCCGGGCGAGGCGGAGGTCGTCCGCGGCCACGACCGTCTCGCCCGGCGCTTCGGGCCCCTCGGCGTCACCATGCGCCGCCAGGACCTCGTCGCGGATGCGCACGAGCTCGGCGCGCTGTCCGGCGAGCGTCTCGAGGATGACCCCGAGGTCGGGCAGGGCGGCGTTGGCGTCGTCGATGTCGTAGAAGCGCGTCACGTCCCGGCGATTCTATCCGCCCCTGTCGCGTACCATCGAAACCCGGCCCATCGCCAGCCCGGCCGACGTTCGAGGATCGCTCGGCGCGCCCGGGGTCGAAGGAGGCAACGCATGCGACGGGTGTTCCTGTGGGCCGCCCGCAACCGCTGGCTGAGGGACCATCTGCCCAAGCTGCCGTTCATGCGGCGAGCCGTGGGACGGTTCATGCCAGGCGAGACGATGGACGCGGCCCTGACGGCGGCCGAGCCACTCCAGGCAGCCGGCATCGGGACGATGTACACGCGACTCGGCGAGAACCTCGAGAGCCTGGCCGAGGCCGATGGCATCGCCGACCACTACATCGAGCTGCTCGACCGGATCAAGGCCGCCGGCATCCGCGGGGAGGTTTCGGTCAAGCCGACGCAGCTCGGTCTCGACGAGGACCCCGACGTCTGCCTCGCCCATCTCGTGCGGATCGCCGAGCACGCGACGGCGACCGGCTCGTACCTGTGGATCGACATGGAGGGCAGCGCCTACACCGAGTCGACGATCGTCCTGTACGAGCGCCTGCGGGCGACGCAGCCGAAGACCGGCATCTGCCTCCAGTCCTATCTGCGCAGGACGGGCGACGACATCACCCGGTTGATGCCGCTCGACCCCGCGATCCGGCTCGTGAAGGGCGCCTACGTCGAGCCCGAGTCGATCGCCTTCCGCGACCGCCGCTCGGTGGACGCGAGCTACGCCGCATTGGCGGTCCGGTTCCTGCTCGATGGGCGCGGCCGGCCGATCCGGCTGGGACTCGGCACCCACGACGTGGGGCTGATCGAGCAGATCGCCGGGGCCGTGGAGGCGGCCGGCGTCGGGCGCGACGGCTTCGAGATCGAGATGCTGTACGGCATCCGCACGGACGAGCAGCTTCGCCTGGCGAAGGCGGGCTACCAGGTCCAGGTACTGATCGCCTACGGCGAGTTCTGGTACCCGTGGTACATGCGCCGCCTGGCCGAGCGACCGGCCAACGCCTGGTTCGCCCTGCGCCAGATCCTCCCGAGCCGCGCGTCCTTGAAGCGTTCCTGATGGTGGGTCGTCCGCCGTGGCCATGACGAGCGGCCCACGCCGGCCGCGGGTCTTCGTCACCCGGATCATCCCCGACGTCGGGCTCGACCCGATCCGGGCGTCCTGCGACCTGGACCTCTGGACCCAGGACGGCGCGCCGCCACGGCCCGAGCTGCTGCGTCGCGCCCGGGGTTGCGATGGCCTGCTGACACTGCTGACCGACCGGATCGACGACGAGCTCCTCGATATCGCCGGCCCCGAGCTCAAGGTCGTCTCGAACTACGGGGTCGGCTACGACAACATCGATGTCCCCGCCTGCGCGGCGCGGGGCGTGGCCGTCGGGAACACGCCGGGCGCCCTGACCGAGACGACGGCCGACTTCACCTGGACGCTCATGCTCGCCGCCGCGCGGCGGCTCGCGGAAGGCGCGGCATACGTGCGTGCTGGCGACTGGACGACATGGGGTCCGCAGTTGCTGCTTGGTTCGGACGTGTACGGCTCGACGCTCGGGATCGTCGGGTTCGGGCGGATCGGGCAGGCGGTCGCGAGGCGGGCGGCGGGGTTCGGGATGACCGTCCTGTATTCCTCGCGGCGAGCGGCGGCCACCGAAGTGGAGGCGTCGCTGGGGGCGCGCTGGGTCGAACTCGACGAGCTGCTCGCGCGGAGCGACATCGTCACGCTGCACTGCCCGCTCAACGACGAGACCCGTGGCCTCATCGGGGCGGTGGCGCTGGCCCGGATGAAGCCGACGGCCGTGCTCGTCAACACGGCCCGCGGCCCGGTCGTCGACCAGGCGGCGCTCGCTGCGGCGCTGCGGGACGGCGTGATCGCCGGGGCCGCCCTCGATGTCACCGACCCGGAGCCGATCGACCTTTCGGATCCCCTGCTCGCGCTGCCGAACTGCCTGGTGGTGCCGCATATGGCGTCCGCATCGGTCGCCGCCCGCGGCCGCATGGCCGAGATGGCCGCCGCGAACCTGCTGGCGGGTGTCACCGGCCGGGCGCTCCCGACACCGGTGTTGCCCCGGTAGGTCCCGGATCGCCGGGGGCCGAGGACCGTGCGGTACGCTCTCGGGTGGGCCGGTAGCTCAGCGGTAGAGCACGGGACTTTTAATCCCTTGGTCGTGGGTTCGAATCCCACCCGGCTCGCCAAGTGACCGCTGCTCGCTCGATGGCGCATCCGACGTGGCAGCAACAGGGTCCCGATCGCGCCCGTAAAGGCCGATATGAGGCGGATCGTGGCTCGGTCGCGACGATCAGATCGGGTCGCCGGCGGCCGCTACTGCGTCGGGCAGGAGGCGCCGAGCGCCGTGTCCACGTTCGCCGCCGCCGTCTTGATCTGGGCGATCGACCCCTGGACGGAGACGAGCTTGGCCCCCAAGGTCGGCTGATCGCCCAGTCCGGCGATGGTCGTCTGGAGACCCTGGACCGCGGTCAGGAGATCGGTAATCGGCGGGCCGACGAGATCCTTTCCCGAGGAGAGCAGGGCTTGGGCGCTCGTCTGCACGGCGTCGAGGGCGGTCTTGAGGCCGGCCGTGCCGACCTGGGCGAGCTTGAGGTTCGTGAGTGTCTCGACCGAGGCCCGGAAGGCGGCCGCGTCGACGCACATCGCCGAAGGCGACGCGGCGCCTCCAGCTGATGCCGCCGGCGAGGCGGCAACGGACGGTGAAACGATCGGTGCCGAGCTCACGCCAGGCGTCGGGGACGCGCCGCTGCTACAAGCGGCCAAGGCAGCGCCGAGGAGCAACACCGCACCAAGAGGGCGGAGGATGGTGGACATGAAGTCACCTTCAGGTTCATTCGGGGCGGCCGCGGCCCGGGTCGATCCATTCGATCCCGGGCCGCACGTCCCTGGCTGGGATTCCGAGACGTTCCTTCGCCGAGCCGATGTCAGCCGGCGGCCTGGTCGCCTCCGGCCTTTGCGGCCTGTTTGACCGCAGCGGCGGCCTCGTCACTGACCGGAGCGGACTTGACGACCTTGGCATCCGGGATCGTCTGCTCCACGGCGTCGACCGCCGCGATGGCCACCAGCGCCACGATGCCGGACGTGCCCGGGGTGATGACTCCGGCGAGCTCGTCGGCCACCTCGCTCTTCATGAGCACGTTGCCCGCCTTGCCGACCGCCGCACCGGCGATGCCGACGCCGACGGCGCCGGCGAGGATCGTCGGCGGGAAGATCAGGCCGATGACCGCACCGCCGACGGCGCCCCACAGGAAGCCGTTGCGGGTCTTGTGGTCGGTCATCTTCTGGATGTGGATCTTGCCCTGCGCGTCGGCGTTGGCGACCAGCACGCCATCGATGTCGAGAGCCCGATTGACCTCGGCATCGAGCAGCGCGTAGTAGGCGTTCTTGGCGGAGTCCATGTCGGCGAACTGCGCCACGATGAGCGCCTCGTTGCCCTGGACGGCGATCCCGGCGACCGCCTCGACACCGCGGTCGTCACTGACGGTGGCCACGGCCGCGTCGACCGGCTGATCCGAGGTTGTCGCCGTTTCCTTCGTCTGGTCCGTCATGTCAGATCTCCTCCATACACTGGGGTGCGCCTCAAGGGCACTCGATTGTGTCGGTCACAGCCGCTTAGCTCACGCCGGCCTCGACCTTCTCGGCGGCGAGGACCGAGGCCACGGCCTCGTCGGCCGCCTCCTGCTCGATCATCTCCGCGGCGACGAGCGCGTCGACCGCCTCCTGGGCCGCCTCACGTTCGATGAGGTCGGCCGAGATGAGCGCGCGGACGGCGCGCAGCGCGGCGGCGGCCTCGATCTCGTCGGCCGCGGCCACGGCTTCATCGGCCTCCTCGGTCGCCTCCTCCTCGACGTCGAGGGACATGCGGACGACGTTCTCGGCCTCGTCCTTCGCCGCCTCCTCGATGAGCTCGGCCGCGAAGAGCGTATCGACGACGTCCTCGGCGGCGGCGTCCTCGACGGCAAGCGCCGTGGCGACCACATCCGCGGCCTCCGCGATGGCGGCCTCCTCGATGAGCTCGGCCTCGACGAGCGTCTGGGCGACCTCCATGGCGGCGGCCAGCTTGATCTCCTCGGCCGCCTCGATGGCGTCCTCGGCCTCCATCTTGGCCCGCAGCTCGTCGCCCACGATGGCGAGGGCGTCGGGTGCGATCATCGCCTGCATCAGCGTCCGGCCGCCGGCGTCCACGATCGCGTCGCGCAGGCTTGCCGCCCAGTGGTGCTCGATGACGAGGATCGCGGCGGCGCTACCCGCCGGGATCGAGTCGGCGAGTTCCTGCATGCGATCCACCGAGAGGCCGGCGTCTCGCTCGGCGACGGCGAGGGCGCCGAGCTCGGCCCCTTCGGCCATGCCCTCGACGCCACCCGCATGGAGCCCGATGAGCCCTCCGGCGATCGCGCCGAGACGCATCCGCTCATCCTCGGACAGGTCGGTCAGGTGCATCGAGTTCTCGATGTCGCCGCGCCGGTTCTTCTGGACGAAGATGACGTCCACGAGGCGGATCACGCCGCGCTTCCGCGCCCGGCGCAGCTCGGCCATGATCCGGCCGGTCGCCTCGAACTTGTCGAACCCGACCACGAACACCTGGATCGGGCCGGTCACGTGCTTCTCTGCCATTCCGTTGGCCTCCTTCGACCTCATTTCGCGTCCGTCTGGTGTGTGCACGCTAGGCGCCCTCGTGACCCGCGCACATCCTCCCGGTCGGAGGATGGACACCCCGATGGGCGGAGCCCTGACGTGTGCGAGCGAGGTCGTGGTCGCGACGTCGCACATCGGTCCCCGGTGTGGCACTTGGGCAGGTCTGTCAGGTCGTCGGCGGCGGCGCCAGGCATGGGCAGGGGTTGGGCCGTCCCGCCCTTGCCGAAGCGGAGGTCCAGGTAGCGCTCCGCCCAGCGGCGGATCTGCCGGTGGACGGCGGGTGCTCCGACGAGCTCCTCGTCGAGGGTCCACTCCGACGGATGCAGGAGGAGCGGCAGGGTCTGGATGCCGCCGAGGCCGCCGTGCGAGCCGATCAGCTCCTCGAAGGCCGCGACCTCCTCGAATGCCGGGTCGTACAGGCTGATCGACGGAGATGTCCGGGCAATGCTCGAGGGTGTCGAGTCGGATGAGCGCCTCGCGCGACCGACCGCCGTACTGGGCGACCGGATCGACGCCCTCGACCCGTCCCTCGTCCAGGAAGTTGATGCCCGATCGCCCGATGACCAGCGCGCCGTGCGCGTCCGACCGGATCAGCAGGGCCCCGACGCCCGGGTGCGCGGCCAGCCCATCGACGAGGCGGGGATAGGTCGCCGCGAGCTGCTCGAGCGTCACTCGACCGGGCAGGCGCGGGAAGAAGATGAGCCCGAGATTGCCCGACGCCACCGCGACCAGGTCGGGACGATCCTCGGGCGTGGTGGACGAGGACTGATCACGAATCGGCGCCAGCGCCAGCTGGTCGAGCCGACGTCGACGACGCCGTCGGTCGTCTGCGACCGCAGGGCCGTCCGGGCGATGCCACCCGACACGCCCTTGACCTGGGTCAACTCCGACAGGAAGGCGTTCGTCTGGCCGAACTCCTCCCCACTCGACGCATCCTCCTCGACGGTCGCGCCGCCGCCCATCAGACCTTGGACGACGTCGCCGAGGGTCTTCCCGTAGCGCTGGAGGAACGTGGCCCCGAGTGTCTGGCCATGGTCGGACAGGACGATGAAGCGGTAGGGACGTGGCGCGGCGCCGGCGGCCTTCTCCAGGGTCGCGATGGCGCCGTCGATCCCGTCCAGCGCGTCCAGGGACTCCCCTCGCTCTGGCCCGCTGTGATGCGCGATCTCGTCGTAGTCGGTGTAGTCGACATAGATGATGGGCGCCCCGCGGTACATCTCCTCGACCACGAGGGCGGTCGACAGGTCCCGAAGCGCCACGTTCGTGGTGGCTCGCGCGAACGGATACGGCATCCCGCGATGCATCCGCGGGACGATGTCGCCGCGTACCTGGCGTGACGCCTGGTAGTACTCCTTCACGACCTCGGCGCCAAACCGGGTGAGCGTGCCGAGATAGTTGGTACGGGCTGGCGAAGAACGAGTAGAACGACGTGCTCTTGCCCAACCCCTGCGACTTGTCCTTGATCGTTGCCATCGTGATGTACGACCGCGCGGCGTCGCCCGAAAAGAGGTTGCCGACGCTCGCCCCATCGTTCGACAGCAGTCCCTCGCCATTCGAGATCCGGCTCTCGACGACCACCGCGTCGTCAGGATGGTTGGTGACCATGAGCCGCCCCGCGTCCTTCTCATACCAGCGGAAGGCGGGGATGCCGTCGTTGTTGCCATGGAGGAGCCCGGCCTGGCTCGCCGGCGTGGTGGGTGGCAGGAGCGCCTCCCAGCCATCGAGGTTGTAGCGTCCGGAGCGCACCCAGCCCGAGAGGTGCGGCGCGCGACCGGCCTGGATCTGGCGGGTCAGGATCTGGCGCGCCAGACCGTCGATCTGCACGACGACCAGGCCCGGGGCATCGGTGCGATGGACGTCCTGTCCGCGAGCCGACAGCTGCTGGACCAGGATGGCGAAGTAGGAGTCGTCGCTGCTGATCGAGAAGATGGCGACGAAGACCGTCGTCGCCATGGCGTAGATCAAGGACGCGACCAGGGCCGCGAACCAGCCGGAGACCACGAGGGTGTCGACGAAGCGCGGCAGGATCAGGAACGACACGACCTGGAAGACGAGGGTCGCGATCGTGACCGCGATCACCGACACCGCGGCGAAGGCCGCGATGAGGACCGGGCGAATGGCGACATTGAGGATGCCCAGGACGATGGCGGCCAGGAGGGCGGTGCTGAAGATCCCCGCGCCCGCCGTCAGGTCCACTCCGGGCGTCAGGTAACACGGCGATGCCGAACGACAGGACGCTGACGATCATCGTCGCCAGGAACCGGCGCAGGCGTGAACCCGTACTCGGACGCCACGTCCGCATGACGTGGATCTGGAGCCGGTAGAAGTCGATCAGGCGACGCATCTCGATCGACTCGGATCAGACGCCACGGCGGACCTTGATCCGGCCGTCGGCGTCGGCCTGGAGGAGCGCCTTGTAGTCGCGCCCGTTCTGTTCGGCATAGGCGACCGCAAACCGCTCGATCGCCCGGTCGAAGTCTTCGGTCTTGCCGAGGTAGCCGGCGATCGCCGATGCCGAGCCGGAGCGGGCATGGGCCCGGGCGAGGGCGATCGCGCAGTAGCGCGCATAGGTCGCCAGCCGCTGCTCCTGGTTGCGCTCCACGTCGTACGAGGCCTTCCAGTCACGGAGCTGGCGGACGTAGAAGTCGTACGGACGCCCAAGGCGGCCGATCCGCAGCCAGCCGAGGAACCGGTCGCTCGCAGCCTGCATCAGCCGCTGGCCCGCGACGACCCGCTCACCCTGCTCCTTGATGGTGCTTCGCTCCGTATAGCGCTCCAGGACCGAGGGCTGGGCTTCCTTCACCTGGAGGAAGAGTGCGTCGTCGTTGCGCTGTCCGATGTTGAGGACCACGAACGCCTCGGTCCCGACGGAGCCGACGCCGACGACCTTGCGCGCGTAGTCGGCGTAACGGTACGCGTCGATGATCGGCTGCATGTCCCGGCCGAGCGACCTGCGGTATGCCGTGAATCCGTCTCGGATGGCGGCGTCGCGCTCGGGCGTGGCATCGTAGCGAACGATGAGCGGAGGATTGGCCCGGATCCGCCAGCCGGCGTCGGTGTGCTCGGCAAGACTGCTCAGCGTGCCGAGGTTCGTTCTCGTCGAGGCCTTCTCGACGGCCCGGTGTGCGATCTTCTTGGTCCGGGCTGACCCTCGCTGCTCGACCTCCGCGAGCATCGCCGTGACGTCGATCCGCGTGTACCACGCGTCCAGGAACGACATCGCGGCCAGGCTCCGCATCTCCGTGCGGTAGGCGCCGGCCGCCGAGCGGGTGATCGTGCGTACCGTGGCTCGCTCATAGCCGGCCCCGAGCCCTGCGACCACGATGCTGGCTGCCAGGCGCTTGACATCCCACTCGAAGGGCGCGGGATGCGTCTCGTCGAAGTCGTTGACGTCGAAACTCAAGCGCCGCTCCGGCGTCGCGAAGACGCCGAAGTTCGACAGGTGGGCATCGCCACAGGATTGGACGTAGATGCCGCTCGAGGGCAGGCGCGCCAGATCGGCGGCCATGACCAGCGCGGCGCCGCGCAGGAAGGTGAACGGCGAGACCAGCATCCGGCCGTAACGGATGGGCACAAGATCCGCGACGCGCGTCTCGCCCTGCTCGATCAGCAGTGCGACCGGGTCGGGTCGATCCGACGGCACGGCCCAGTCTCCGTGGGCGTTGAGCGGCACCTCCGTGCGGCCCGCCCGGCCCGATGCGCGGTGTTCCGCCGCCGTGTTGCCCTCGATGGGTCGGCGCCGGATGCGGGGAGGCGTGGGGTCGGCCTGACTGGTGGCGTCCGCTGAGCCGATCTTCGCGGCTGGTGTCATCGCTCATCTCCCTCGCTGTCATCACGCGGGCTGCGACCGCTTGACGATAGTGGAGCCGCGGCCCCCCGCCCGACCTCCTCCTATTCGGAGGAGGACGGACGAGAACGGCCGTGGTTGCGTGTCATCTGAGGCAGAGCGAACCGAACGCCCGGACGAGACCTCAGCACGCGAATGGAGCGCCATCGATGACGGACACCACCGAGGCCGATCATGATCAGCGCTCCCTCGAAGCCGCCGTCCTCCGAAGGGGAGGATGTAGCCGACCCGTGGCACCGCATACGGTGCGGACGTCCGGGTGGCCTCGCATGCGGTCGTCGTGCCTGGACCGGTCGTCGCAAGCGCAACCACGCATCCCTTGCGCACGACAAATGGTCCGCGGCAGCGTGACCGATGCGTCGACCGCGAGAAGCCGAGGTATCGACGTGACCGGATCAGACACGACCGAGACGACGTCGACGGACGGTGTGGTCGCCGAGGGCGCCGTCGCTACCCAGGGCCCCCACGCACTCATCGTCGCCCGTTTCGCGGACCCGACGCTCGCGATGGGTGCGTATGACGATCTGATCGACGCCGAGGTCGCGGGCTTGCTCGAGGTCGACGGCGTGCTCGTGGTCAAAGCCGACGAGAAGGGCAACCTCCACGTCCAGAAGATGACCGATCACAGCACCCGCACCGGCCTCAAGTGGGGCATCGTCGGCGGCGTGGTCGCGGCGGTCTTTCTGCCTGCCACGATCATGGCCGGCGCGGTCGCCCTCGGCGTGGCCGGCGCCGCCGCAGGCAAGGCGCGCAACCTTCACCATCGGGTCGAGGTCGAACAGGAGCTTGCCGGCGTCCTCACCCCGGGGACCTCGGGGATCGTCGCGTTGGTCTCGGCGCTGGATGCCGACGCCGTCGCGCAGAAGATGCCGAAGGCCGAGCAAGTCAAGACGGTCCCGGTCGATGAGGAAACGGCCGGGGCGATCACGGCTGCCGCGACCGCGGCAGCGTCGCATGGCGCGCCCGCGATCCCAGCCTGAGTCCGCGGCGCGCAGGACCCGTTCGGCGTGCGGCCGGCGCTGGATTCGGGGAAGTACGAGTCATGAGTGCGGGGGAGCCCGCGGATCGATCCGACGTGACGTCGGCCGCATGCGAATAGGAGCTGCCATCCCATGAACAGTCTGGGCGATTTCCTGCTCTGGTCGATCGAGGTGTTCTTCCTGATCCTCGCGATCTGGATCTTCATCGCGATCTTCTCGGACATCTTCCGCCGCACGGACATCCACGGCGGGGCGAAGGCCGGCTGGATCTTCCTGATCTTCATCCTGCCGTTCCTCGGCTGCCTGATCTACATCATCGCCCGGCCCAAGGTCACCCCCGGCGACCTGCAACTGATGGCCCAGGCCGACGCGGCCAACAAGGCGGTCGCCGGCGTGTCCACCGCCGACGAGCTGGCCAAACTCCAGCAGCTCAAGGACGCCGGCACCATCACCCAGGCCGAGTACGAGTCGCTGAAGGCGAAGACACTCGCCGGCGCCTGACCGCGCGCCGGTCGGCTGACCGACCTCCCGAGGCAGTGCGGGCAGTCGGCTGAACCCGACACGGCGATGGCCTGGACGGACGCTTGCCGAACGCGGAGGCAAACCGGCTAGGGCGACGCCATGATCAGCGACGCGCCGCCATCGAATCGCCGTCTCGTCTTCCGCTAAGATGCTCGCCCTGACCAAGGTTCGGTCGCTGGACCGCGCCGCCAGCCGGTAGACGCATGCCCCCTTCCACGTCCACTGTCGAGATCGAAGCGATCGACCTCGGTAGCCTCGCAAGCGCCGACAGGGCCGGCGACCTGCTCGATCCTCTCCGCGAGGCAAGGCTCGTCGTGCCGCGCCGCCATGTCGGGACGCTGCGCCGGACGAGGCTGTTGCGCCAGCTCCGGTCAGCCCGAGATCGAGATGTCATCTCGATGGTCGCGCCTCCCGGCTACGGCAAGTCGAGTCTCCTCGTCCAGTGGGCCACCGAAGACGTCGGGCCGGTCGCCTGGCTGACGGCCGACGACAGTGACTGCGACCCGGTCGTGTTCCTGACCGATCTCGCCGCGGCGATCGATCGCCATGTCGCGCTCGGAACGGAGCTCTTCAACGCGATCGCCGCGGATACGGTGTCGCACCGCACCGTGGTCGGGCGATTGTTGGCAGGGATGGCCCGACCCCCGGAGCGGGTCCGGCTCGCCATCGACGACGCGGACCGGATCACCTCACGGGCGTCCCTCGACATCCTTGCGGAGCTCGTCGAGCACCTACCCGAAGGATCGCGGGTGGCCATCGCGGGACGCACACGGATGCGCCTCCCGTTCGCCCGCTGGCGGGCGGAGGGTTCGTTGAGAGAGCTCGGCCCCGCGGACCTGGCGATGGACGACCGTGAGGCCGTCGGGCTCGGACGGGAACTCGGGCTGCGACTGCCGGCCGAAACTGCGACGCGCATGACACGAGAGACCGAAGGGTGGCCGGCCCTGCTGGCGCTCGCGATGCTCGGAGCCGGGACTTCTCGGGGAGGATCCGATCGGAACGACAGCGACACCGACCACCTCATCGACGACTACCTGCGGTTCGAGGTGCTCGAACGTCGCTCCCCGGAGGAGATCACGTTCCTGACGCGCACGTCGATCCTCGAGGAGCTGCCCGCGCCGCTCTGTGATGTCGTGGCGGATCGACAAGGCTCGACCGATGTCCTCCGGCATCTTGCCGTCTCGTCCCTGCTGATGGATGACTACGGCGGGTCGTATCGCTACCACTCGCTCCTGCGCGACTTCCTCCAGCGTGAACTCGCGATCCGTGAGCCGGAGCTGGAGCCCGCGCTCCACCGGCGAGCCGCCACGTGGTATCAGGCGAACCGCGCGTTCGAACGTGCGGTCGATCACGCCTTCGCTGCCGACGACCCCGAGCTCGTCGCCACGCTGGTCGGCGACGGCTTCGTCCGATATCACTGGTCCGGCCACCGCGCGACGATCCGAGCCTGGGCCAGGCGCTTGGGCTCCGACGTTCTCGAGGCCCGCCCGTGGCTCGCCGTCCTCGCAGCCTGGGAGGAGATCGCCGCGGGTGATATCGCCGCGACGATACGTTTCGCGGATGTTGCCGAGCGGGGAACGTTCGAGGGCCGGCCGCCCGATGGCACGGCTTCCTTCGAGGGCGGGCTGGCGATGCTCCGCGCCGGCATGGTTCGCCGGGGGGCGGACGACGCGCTCGCGAACGCCACGCGAGCGGTCGAGCTCGAAGGAGACCATGGCTTGTGGCGGGACTTCGCGCTCTGGCAGCTGGCCTTCGCCTGCGTCACGATCGGCGATCTGATCGGCGCCGATGCGGCCTTGGCCGACGCGGTCGTGGCGGCCAGATCGTCGGGAGACGTCGCGGTCTTGTACTGCGTGCTTGGGCACCGCGCGCTCGTGGCGGCCGAACAGGGCGCGTGGGATCCCGCGGCCGCTCTCATCGCGGAGAGCGATGCGATCGACCCGGCTCCGCAGATCGACGGGTACCTGTCGAGCGTCCCGTCTCGCGTCGTGCGCATCATGCTGATGATCCACCGCGGGGACATCGCCGGGGCGCGTCGCGAGCTGGCCCGCGCCACGGCTCTGCGTCCACTCCTGACTGCCGCCGTGCCGGCCGGAGCTGTCCAGCTCCTCCTCGCGTTCGCCCGAGCGCACGTCGCGGTCGATGACGCGGCCGGCGCGCGCGCTCTCGTTGCCCAGGCGAACGACGTGATCCGGGATCGCCCCGATCTCGGCGTCCTCCCTGCCGAGGTCGCCGCCCTCCGGGCGAGCCTGGCCCCGCGAGCGAACGGGCGCGGCGGAGGCGCCACGAGCCTCACGGTCGCCGAGCTCCGCGTCCTGTCACTCCTTCCCTATTACCTCTCCTTCAAGGAGATCGGGCAGCGACTCGGTGTCAAGGAGACGACGATCAAGTCACAGGCGCTCGCGATCTACCTGAAGCTCGGCGCATCCGGTCGCAGCGACGCCGTCGATCTGGCTGTGGAGGCCGGGCTCCTCGAGCGTTTCTGGCCGGCCGAAACGTCGCTGCCGCCACGCGGATCGCCCTCCAGGGACTGACGATACGGGTGACGCAGGGTCATCCTCCGAAGGGGAGGATGACCCTGCCGTCGGGACCGGCCGAAATAGAGGTGCGCTCGACCCCTGGCAGGTGGCGTGAGGGCTCGGGCGTGTCCGTCCTCCATGCCCGTGAGCTGCGAAGGACCGTGTCGATGACCGAGGATGAGTCTGCGAGTAGCGGATCGGATCCAGGGCCGGACGCGGGTCCGGCCGTACCTGGCGGTGATCAAGCCACCCCACAGGGCGGTCCGGCCCGGGCACCCCGACGTCGGCCATCGGCCGTCACCGTCGTCGCTCTGACCTACCTGGTCCTGTCGGTCGCCTGGGCCATCGTCGCGATCCAAGCGCTCATCTCCGCCCACGTCCTTCTCCCGCCGGGCGGCGGCGTCCTCGACACGGCGGTACTGCGGAGCCACTTCACGCTCCTCGGCGGCATCGTGGCGGTCCGCCAGGTGGCCGTCGGCGTGACGGCCTTCGTGGCCGGCATCGCCCTCCTTCGGATGCATCCGCGAGGTTGGCTCCTGGGCATGGTCGCCGCGGTCATCGTCCTCGCTGTGCAGCTCCTCTCCTGGTACGACGCGACGCCCAACTACATCCTCATGGCCCTCGCGGTCGCTGTCGTCCTCCTGATGAACCAGGCCGAGGTGCGCGACGCCTTCGGCGAGGAAGCGCCGGCGTGAGCGACGCGACGATGCCCGCTGATCCGGACGCAGCCCTCGCCGGGTCTGCCGAGATCGCCACGGAGCCCGCTGCCGACCGGGAGGCGGATCTGGCACTCCTGCGCCGCTACGAGCCGATCGTCCGATACACGAAGGGCGAGCTGTTCTTCCCGACCGAGGTCGATTCCTACGTCGCCAGGAGCTCCCTCTGGGCGCACCTCCCGAGCACCGGGCGAAACGAGTTCCTCGTGCCCGCCGGGGAGCTTTCGATCGGCAACCTGGCCGAGCCCCACACGACCGAATTCGGCGCGGTCGAGTTCCTCCGGCGCGTCGAGGACGTCGACCTCGCGACGCAGGCTCGTGCCCTGCTCGGCGGATCCGCGCAGGACCTGCCCGAATCCGAGCGGTTCCACCCCGGCGCGGGCCGCCTGGCGCGGGTCGGCTATGTGTCCCGGCTGATCGACGCGGCGTTCACGCTCAGCCTGCTCGTCCGAGGCCATACGCCCGGGGCCGTGGTGGCGGCCTCGGCGCGGGCATACCGCGAGGCGCTCGCCGAGGACGAGCGGTATGTCTACTACGGCCGGGTCGTGCGGGACGGCGGATGGGTCGCCCTGCAGTACCGCTTCTTCTTCTATTTCAACGATTACCGCTCGACGTTCGACGGTGTCGATGATCACGAGGCCGACTGGGAGATGGCCCTCGTCTATCTGTCGACCGCTCCCGACGGGGAGTCGAAGCCCGAGTGGGTCGCCTACGCATGTCACGATTTCAGCGGTGACGACCTGCGGCGGCGCTGGGATGACGCGGAGGGGCTGATCCGCGTGGGCGACCATCCGGTGATCTTCGCCGGGGGCGGGTCCCATGCTTCGTATTTCAAGCCCGGCGAGTACGTCCTGCAGATCGAGCTGCCGATCGCGAAGTCCCTCAGGCGGCTCGGCGCGGCGCTGAGTCGGTTCTGGAGCGGGACCCTGCGCCAGGCAACAGCGGGGCGCGCCAGTCTCAGCGTGTTCACCGTGCCCTTCGTCGACTACGCTCGTGGCGACGGCCTCTCGATCGGGCCTGGCGAGGCGAAGGTCTGGACGCCGGTCAACCTCGACCCGGTCCCCGACTGGGTCACGAAGTACCGAGGGCTATGGGGTCTGTACACGGGGGATCAGCTGGGGGGCGAGGACGCCCCCGCCGGCCCGATGTACAACCGCGACGGCACCGTTCGCCAGGCCTGGTACGACCCGTTCGGGTTCGCCGGCCTCGACAAGGTCGCCCCGCCGAGCCAGGTCCTGCCGACGCTCGAACGCAGGCGCAGCGACCTGGTCAAGGCCAACGAGGCGCTCGCGGTCGACACCGTCACGAAGACGGATGAGCTCCGGCTGCAGAACGAGGAACTGGCTGCGCTCGAAGGCAACCCGTATGTCGAGCGCGAGTACGACGAGGTGTCGGCCCAGGTCAAGCAACTCGTGGCCGACCTCCGGAAGCTCCATCGCGCCTACGCAGAGAACACGGCGAGCCTGGAGGCGATCGACCTGCGCATCCGGCGCCTTCACGGTGGCGCCACGGACGACCCGAAGGCCCACATCCGGCACGCCAACGAACCGTCGACCGCACGCCAGGCTCGCTTCGGCCGTGCGGCCGAGGTCTGGGCGGGCATCAGCATCGGCCTCGTCCTGATCGCCCTGGTCGCCGTCGTCCTGCTTGCGCCTTCGGAGTTCCTGCCGACGGCCGCCTTCCTCATCGGCCTGATGCTCTTCATCGACGCGCTGTTCCGCGGCGTCGCCGAACAGTTCGTGAACACGCTGGCGGTGGTCCTTGCCGTCGCGACCGCGGCGATCCTGTTCTGGACGTTCTGGCAGCTCCTTCTGCTCGCGCTGCTCCTCGCCGCGGGGATCTACCTCACCTGGGATAACCTCCGGACGGTCGGCGAATGACGGGCTCGTCGCCCGAGGCGCGTCCGGCCCTCATCCCGATCTGGCTCGGCAATGCGGCGGCGATCGGCTGGCGCGTGCTGGTCGTCCTCGCCCTGATCGTCGTCCTCGCCGATCTCGCGGTCATCCTGGGGACCGTCGTCGCGTCGATCCTGTTCGCCCTGATCGTCGCCGTCCTGTTCGCGCCGGTCGCGACCCGGCTGCGCGGGCGGGGATGGTCCCGGACGAAGACGGCCGGCACCGTGACCCTCCTCGCGATCCTCGTGATCGGCCTCATCGTGATCCTCCTCGCGGTCGCCGTCGTGCCGCTCGTCCCCGGGATCGTTGCTTCGGTCCAGTCGGGGCTGTCCAGGCTCCAAGCGGACGCGTACGCGAGCAACCAGGGCAGTCAGCTGGGCGACGCCATCGGCCAGGCTCGATCGAACGCGGAGTCGTGGATCGCCGGCCAGCTGGCGGGCGTGGCGTCCTGGTTGGCGACCGCCGTCACCGTGACGATCCTGGGGAGCATCCTGACCTTCTTCCTCCTCCAGGACGGCGATAAGGCATGGGTCTGGGCGCTCCAGGCGACGGGCGATCGACGGCGCGAGGTGATCACGTCGAGCGGCGACGCGGCGCTGCAGGGCGTCGGGATCTGGCTCCGTGGGACCGCGACGCAGGCGGCGATCGACGCGGTGACCGTCTTCGCATTCCTGTCGGTGCTCGGCGTCCCCGCCGCCCTGGCCTTGTCGATCTTCGCCTTCTTCGCCGGCTTCATCCCGTATCTCGGCGGCCTGCTGCTGGTGATCGTGCTGCTCGTTGTGACCTATGCCTCAGGCGGCCTTGCCGCCGCCGGTGTCCTCCTCGTCGCGGTCGTGCTGGTCAACATCCTCCAGGCCTACGTCGTCGGCCCGAAGGTCTTTCGCGGGGCGGTCCGCATGCCCCGGCCCGCCGTGCTTATCGCCCTCCCGATCGGGGCGACGATGGCTGGGTTCGTGGGCCTGTTCCTCGCCGTCCCGGCCGTCGCCTTCGGGTATGCCGTGGCGGGTTCCCTCGTCGACGTCATCGGCATGGACGTGACGGGTGCTCGTGGTGCGTCGAGCTCGATCGTGCCGCTGTGGCTGGATCGCCTCGCGCAATGGAGCTGGCGCTTGCTGATCGGGCTCGCGTTCCTGGGCGTGGCGGTCCTCCTCGCGGTCCAGGTGCCGATCGTCCTCATCCCGGTCACGCTCGCGATCATCCTCGCGGCCACGCTCTCGCCGATCTACCGCCTCCTCAGAGGCAGGGGCTGGAGCCCGACGAGCGCGGCCGGGACCGTGACCGTGGTGTCGATCGTCATCACCACCGTGGTGGTCGTCCTCACCGTCGTGAGTCTGGCGACCCAGATGGCGCCGATCGTCAAGTCCGCCAGCGACGGGGCCGGGCAGGCGATCGCCTCGGATCCCCGGGTGCTCGCCTGGCTCCAGCCGCTGGTGTCGAGCGCCTCCGACTTCCTCGGGCAGGCTGCCCAGGCTGTCCTCGCCGGTTCCGTCGGGCTGGCGGTCGTCAGCGTCATCGGCGTCCTGCTGACCTTCGACTTCATGCGCGATGGCTCCAGGTACTGGTCGTTCGCAACGTCCCATCTCGCCGAGTGGCGCCGTGCCGATGTGGACGCCGCCGGAGGTCGAGCGGTCGGCGTCCTGGGCGGGTACATGATCGGAACCGGCGCGATCTCGCTCTTCGGGGCGGTCACCCAGTTCACGATCATGGCGATCCTCGGGATCCCGCTGGCGCTGCCCCTGGCGGTGCTGTCGTTCTTTGGGGGGTTCATCCCGTACATCGGCAGCATCCTGACCACCCTGCTGGCGTTCTTCGTGACCCTCGCCCTCGGCACTCCACAGGACGCCGCGATCATGGGCATCTACACCGTCGTGTTCAACGTCGTCCAAGGCAACTTCGTGGCGCCCATCGTGTACGGCCGAGCCGTCAATATCCATCCGGCCATCGTCCTGCTGGCGATCCCGGCCGGCGCGGCACTGGCGGGGATCGCCGGGATGTTCCTCGTCGTGCCGTTCATCGGCGTGGTCGCGACCACATGGAGGACGGGGCTCCTAGTCCTGGGAAACGGTCCTCCCGCTGGG
>CAWFNQ010000001.1:0-2064365 GCA_963817245.1 uncultured Chloroflexia bacterium | reverse complement strand
GGCCAGGCGAGCGTCCAGACGACCGCTACTACGTTTCCTCAGCGATGTCGAGGACGACCGGCACCGTCCGGAGCGCCTTCGCGAACCCGCCCGCCCCCGTGGTCTCCTGCCCGATGACCCCGAACTGCCATCGCCCCCGACGGGCGGACCGCCCGGCTCGCTGCGCTCGGCGAGATCTCCGGCGACTGGGGCGGCGGGACCGATGTTGGGTACGCGGGTCTAGGCGCCGCGGTGCGGGCGCGTGACGGTCGTGGGCCGCGGACGAGCCTCGAACGACTGGTGCCCACTCATTTCGGCTTCAAGCGCCCGCGCGAGGTGACCCTCGCCTTCGAATACGAGCGGATGCCGGAGACGCGGGTTCGCGAGTTGTCGCCCGTCGTGTTCGGTGCCGCGCGCGACGGCGACACGGTGGCGCGGGCGATCATCGACCGGCTGGCCGACGAGGTGGCCGTGATGGCGACGGCGATCATCCGCCAGCTCCACCTGACGCGGCGCGATGTCGACGTCACGCTCGCCGGCGGCGTCTTCCGGGCCGAGGACCCCGTCTTCGAGGCGAGGATCGAGGACGCCGTTCACGCCGTGGCCCCTCGGGCGCGGGTCCACCGGCTCGATGCGCCGCCGGTGCTCGGCGCCGCGCTCCTCGGACTTGACCGTCTGCGCGACTCGGGGCGGCTGTCGGCGTTGGAGCACGCGGGTGCGACGGACCGAGTCCGCCGCGAGCTCACGATCGGGGCCATCGCCCGCGACTGATCACGCGACGAACGTCGCGCTCGGTTCACGACGGACCGCCGTGGCAGCGATTCGGCTCGGGCCGCATCCTTGACGGCACATGACGCCCACGCCCAAGCAGATCCCCAACGACGACGGACTCTGGTCGCCCAAGCGACGCGCGCTGACCATCGGGCTCGTCCTGACCATCACGCTCGTCGCCTTCGAGGCGCTGGCGGTCTCGACGGTCCTGCCGATCGTGGCCAACGAACTCGGCGACAAGCAGCTCTACGGCTGGGTGTTCACGGCGTTCCTGCTCGGCTCGCTCATCGGCATCGCCGTGGTCGGCGGGATCATCGAGGGGCGTGGCCTCGCTCGGCCGTTGGCGGCAGGGCTCGGCCTCTTCGCCATCGGGCTGCTCATCGGCGGCCTTGCGCCGACGATGCCCGTGCTCATCTTCGGGCGGTTCATCCAGGGCCTCGGGGCGGGCGCCATCCCGCCCATCGCCTACGTCGCCATCGGGCGCAGCCTGCCCGAGCGGTTGCGGCCGCGGATGTTCGCGACGCTGTCGACGGCCTGGGTTCTGCCCGGGGTGATCGGCCCGGCCCTTGCCGGCGTCATCGGGGAGTTCTTCGGCTGGCGCTACGTCTTCCTCGGGCTCCTGCCAATCATCGCGGTCGCCGGCGCGCTCACGTTCAAGGCCATCAGCGCCGTCCCCGCCAGCGGCCACGCCAAGGACGCCGAGGTCGAGGCCAGCCAGGCCGAGCGCCGACGCGTCCCCTACGCGCTACTTGTCGCCGCCGGGGCCGGCCTGATCATGGTCGGCCTGACGAGCGGTCAGGCCATCGCCATCGTCGTGCTGGCGGTCGTGGGTCTGGCGCTCCTCCTGCCCGGGCTTCGCCGGCTCACCCCGCCCGGCACGCTCGTCGCCCGGCCGGTGCTCCCCGCGGCGGTGCTGCTCCGCGGCCTGCTGACGTTCACGTTCTTCGGCGTCGACGCCTACGTCTCGCTCACCCTCGAGGACCATCGCGGCCTCTCGGCGATCGCCGCCGGGATCGCGCTGACCGCAGCGACCGTGTCGTGGACCGCCGGCTCGTGGATCCAGGCCCGCGGTGCCGACCGCTGGTCGACCGACCGTTTCGTCCGGGCCGGGTTCATCGTCACGCTCGTCGGGCTCGCCCTCTTCTCGCTCGTGCTCATCCCGGAAGTGCCGGTCGAGCTCGCCGTGCCGACCTTCGCGCTCGCCGGGCTCGGCATGGGCCTCGGCTATGCGCCCTCTGTCGCTGATCGTCCTGCGCGAGGCGCCACCCGAGACTCAGGGTGCCGCCTCGAGCGCCCTCAGCCTGCTCGACACGCTCGGCACCGCGCTCGGGATCGGGGTGAGCGGCGCCATCGTCGCGGCGAGCCTGCGGATGACCGGCGACCCGGTCACAGGCCTCGCCGGCGGCTTCCTCGTCGCGATGTCGGTGGGCCTGGTCGGTCTCAGCCTGACCGGGCGACTGCATGTCCCGAGGACAGCCGGCGAACGCACGACCGCACTCTCCTCGACCGCCAGCCCGGGCTGACACCGCCCGATGGCGCTCGACTGCGCCGGGCCGCTCGCCAGGCTGTGAGTGGTAGCCTCGCCGATGATGGCGGACGTCCGAGACGCTGATCTTCCCAAAGACATCGCTGCCCTTGAGAGCCTATGGCTCGAATATGGGACATGGGCGTGCGATCAGCTCGAGACCCACTACGGGTTCCGGGAGTCGGCGTCCGAGGTCGTCGAGCACGACATCGCGACGATCGAACGCTTTCGAGCCCCGGAGGGAGGCCTCTTGTTAGCGTTCGTCGATGACGCTGCTGTCGGGACCGTATGCATGCAGCGGATCGGCGCAGACGTCGCGGAGCTCAAGCGCATGTATGTCCGGCCGGCGTTTCGCCAGATCGGGCTGGGGCGGGCACTGGTCATTGAGCTGATCGCTCTCACAGAACGGTCGGGATATCGGCGGATCCGACTCGATAGCCCCGGCTTCATGACGGACGCGCACCGCCTGTACCGAGCCAGCGGGTTCGTCGACATCGGGCCGTATCCGGGAAGCGAGATCCCGGAGATCTATTGGCCGCACTGGCTGTTCATGGAACGAACGCTCCGCCGAACCGCCCCGTCACCGTCCGCCGCTGGACGGGCTGCGCGCCTGCGGTAGACTTCCATCCCGGCTCGCGCCCCAGCGTCCAGCCCAGACGGTCGCGCTGCGCCCGGTGTCCCGATGGAGGTCCCGATCCCGATGTCAGCTGAGGAGCTTCGCGCGAAGATCCGCGAGATCCCCGACTTCCCCAAGCCCGGGATCCTCTTCTACGACATCACGACGCTGTTGAAGGACCCGGTCGCCTACAAGGAATCCATCGACCTGATGCTCGCGCCGTACCAGGACGAGCGCATCGACCTCGTGGTCGGCATGGAGTCGCGCGGGTTCATCTTCAGCGCGCCGATGGCCTACCAGCTCGACGCGGGCCTCGTCCCCGTTCGCAAGCTGGGCAAGCTGCCGGCCGAGACGATCTCGGTCGAGTACGCGCTCGAGTACGGCTCGAACACGCTCGAGATCCACCGCGACGCCATCCAGCCGGGCCAGAAGGTGCTGATCGTCGACGACCTGCTCGCGACCGGCGGGACGGTCAAGGGCACGATCGAGCTCGTCGAGCGGCTGCACGGCGAGGTGGCGGGGCTCGCGTTCCTCGTCGAGCTCGACTTCCTCAAGGGCCGCGACCGCCTCGATGGGCGGCGGGTCACGAGCGTCATCCAGTACTGAGTCCAGGGGCGCGAGGCAGGCACATCGTTGGAGCCCACGGGCGAGACGCCGCAGGTGCAGGGACGACCACCGAACGCCGGCCGACCGATGTCGGCCGCTAGCGACGCCGCCTCGGGACCGACGGCCGCTCCCGGGCACGAGACGGCGGCGCCGCCGGCCGAGCCTGTCGCGACGCCACCGGACGTCGACCTCGGGCGGCGTCGGTTCTTCCGCCAGTTCGCCGGCGAGCTCGTGCAGACCGCGGCCACGGTCGCGGGCGTCGCCCAGACCATCCAGCGCGCCTCGGCCGAGGCGGCCGCCGGGATCCTCGACCCGACCGCCGGCGCGGCCCGCCTGAGCGGGGCCATCGAGACCGCGCCCGGCCGACGTCCCGGCCGCGCCGACCGGCTTCCGGACGCCGTTCCGCGAGGACGCCGGCGTCCTCTACATGATCGACCAGCGGGAGCTGCCCGACGCGACTCGTCGAGGTGGAGCAGCGCTCGGCGGCCGAGGTCGCCTACTCGATCCGCCACATGGTCATCCGCGGCGCACCGGCCATCGGCCAGGTGGCGGCCATCGGGCTGGCGCTCACCGCCGACAAGATCCGGGACACCCGCCCGTACGCGCGGCGGGCCACGCTCCGCGGCGCGTCCAACGCGCTCATCCAGTCGCGACCCACGGCCGTGAACCTGAAGTGGGCGGTGGACCGGATGATGGCCCGCTACGAGGCCATCGGCGACCTCGCCGACGCCGGCCCCGAGATCGCCGACGCGATGCGCGCCGAGGCCGACGCCATCGTGTTCGAGGCCACGACCGACCACGGCCGCCTGGCGACCTTCGGGCTCGAGGCGCTGCCGGGCGCGGCCACCGACGAGGTCCGCATCCTGACCCACTGCAACACCGGCCCGCTGGCGTGCGGCCAGTTCGGGACGGCCCTCGGCGTGGTCCAGGCCGCGTTCAACGCCGAGCGCGCGGTCCACGTCTGGGTCGACGAGACGCGGCCCTACCTCCAGGGCGCCCGGCTCACGGCCTGGGAGCTGGCGCAGGCCGGCGTGCCCCACACGCTCATCCCCGATGTCGCCGCCGCGAGCCTCATGGCCGCGCGGCGAGGTCGATGTCGATCCTCGTCGGCGCCGACCGGGTGGCGGCCAACGGCGACACGGCCAACAAGGTCGGCACGTATCCGCTGGCCGTGCTGGCGGCCCACCACGGCATCCCGTTCTACGTCTGCGCGCCGACGAGCTCCATCGACCTCGCGACGCCCGACGGCGCCGCGATCCCCATCGAGGAGCGCCCGGCCGACGAGGTCCTGCTCATCCGCGGCGTGCGGATCGCGCCCGCGGGGACCGCGGTCCGCAACCCGGCGTTCGACGTGACGCCGGCCGAGCTCATCACCGGGATCATCACCGACGAAGGCATCGTCTCCCCGCCGTTCGCGGAGGGGTTGTCCGCCGCCGTCGCGGCGGCCATCGCCCGCTGGGCGGCGATCCCCGGCCACGAGCGGCCCGTCCGCGTCGTGCCCGAGAACGACCCACCGACACCCCTGGGTGCGTGATGGCGACCGTCGCCCTCGGCCGTCGCGACGACGTCGTCACCCGGACGACGACCGACCGGGAGCTGCTGCGCTCGTTCCTCGAGCGCGACCGGTTGTTCGCGTCGTACGCGATCTGCGACCTCGAGGCGCGCGAGTTCATCCGGACGCGCTGGGCGGTGGCCGCGGCCGGTGACGACGTGGTCAGCCTGGCGCTCGAGTACAACGGGCCCGACGCCGCAGCCGCTCTTCGTCATGGGCCGGGCCGACGGGATCGGCGCGATCCTGCGGGACCTCATCCGCCCGCGTGCGGCGTACATCGCGATGCGGCCCGAGATCCTCCCCGTGGTCGAGAACCACTACCGCATCGACCCGGGTCCGCCGATGGTCCGCATGTGGGTGGACCGGGCGCATTTCAAGCCGTACCCCGCCACGGTCTCGCGCCTGCTGCCGGTCGACATCTCCGACCTGAACCGGCTGTACCAGCTCGGGTTCGCGTCGTGGCTGCCGTCGACCGCGCTCAACGACGGCGTGTACTACGGGATCCGGGTGAACGGGACGCTCGTCGCCGCGGCCGGGACGCACGTCGTCAGCCCGACGGCCAGGCTCGCCGTCATCGGGAACGTGCTGACCCACGTAGACTACCGGGGGCGCGGGTTCGCCACCGCCGTCACCGGAGCCGTGACCGCGGAACTCCTCCGGACGTGCGACCAGGTGGTGCTCAACGTCCGCTCCGACAATCCGCCCGCACTGGCGGCGTATCGCCGCCTCGGCTTCGCGGAGCACGTGCGCTTCGAGGAGCGCCTCGTCCATCGCCTGGGCTCGCCCTGGCCCGATATCGCCGCGCCACTGCGCCGGCTCTTCACCCGCAAGGAGACCGACCCTCGATGACCGCCTCCACCTTGCCGGCCCATGACGTGGTCGACCTCGGCCTCGCCGCCGAGGGCGTCCGCCGCATCGAATGGGCCGAGCGCGAGATGCCCGTCCTGCGCCTGATCCGCGAACGCTTCGAACGCGATCGGCCGCTCGACGGGCTGCGCATCGGCGCGTGCCTGCACGTCACGACCGAGACCGCGAACCTGATGCGGACCCTCAAGGCCGGCGGCGCCCAGGTGGTGCTCGCCGCCTCGAATCCGCTCTCGACGAAGGACGACGTGGCCGCCGCGCTCGTGGCCGAGTACGGGATCAGCGTCTACGCCCGCCGCGGCGAGGACCGCGACACGTACTACGCGCATCTCGAGGCCGTCGCGGACACGCATCCGCAGCTGACGATGGACGACGGCTGCGACCTGGTCTCGCTGCTCCACAGCACGCGTCAGGCCCAGGTCAAGGAGGTCCTCGCCGGGACCGAGGAGACGACGACCGGCGTCATCCGGCTCAAGGCCATGGCCGCCGACGAGGCGCTCGGCTTCCCGGTCATCGCCGTGAACGAGGCGCAGACCAAGCACCTGTTCGACAACCGCTACGGCACCGGCCAGAGCACGCTCGACGGGATCCTGCGCGCGACGAACATCCTCATCGCGGGCCGGAAGGTCGTCGTGGCCGGGTACGGCTGGGTGGGCAAGGGCATCGCCTCCCGGATGGCCGGCCACGGCGCGCACGTCGCGGTGGTCGAGGTGGATCCGGTCCGCGCCCTCGAGGCGCTCATGGACGGGTTCGCGGTCATGACCCACACCGAGGCGGCCCGCTGGGGCGAGCTGTTCGTCACCGCGACCGGCAACCTCAACGTCTTCCGGCGCGAGCACTTCGAGGCGATGCGCGACGGCGCGATCATGGCCAACTCCGGCCACTTCGACGCCGAGCTTGACCTCGCCGCGCTCCGCGAGATGGCCGAGGGCCACGTCCGCGAGGTCCGCGAGAACGTCCAGGAGTTCGACCTGGGCGGCAAGAAGCTGAACCTCATCGCCGAGGGCCGGCTCGTGAACCTCGGCGCGGCCGAGGGGCACCCGGCGGCGGTCATGGACATGAGCTTCGCGAACCAGGCGCTCTCCGCCGAGTACGTCGCGCTCCACCATGCCGAGCTGGAGCCGCGCGTCTACGTGGTCCCCGAGGCCATCGACGCCGAGGTCGCCCGGCTCAAGCTGGCGGCGCTCGGCATCGAGCTCGAGCCGATGACGGCCGAGCAGGCCGAGTACGTCGCCTCGTGGCAGCACGGGACCTGAGCACGACCGACGCGCCGGGGGATACGCCGGAGGGCACGCCGGGTCCGGAAGGCACGCCGGGTCCGGTCGAGGCGCCGTACGGGTCGTGGGTCTCGCCCATCCGGGTCGAGGACCTGGTCGGCGAGGTCGTGCGTCTCGCGGAGCCGTGGATCGACGGCGACGATGTCTACTGGGTCGAGGGCCGGCCGGCCGAGGCCGGGCGCCGGGTGCTCGTCCGGGCGTCTCCCGACGGCTCGACGACCGACCTGACGGCGGCGCCGTTCGACGTCCGCACGCGCATCCACGAGTACGGCGGCGGCTCGTATGTCGTCGCCGGCGGGGTCGCGGTGTTCTCGAACCTCGCCGACGGCCGGCTGTACCGGCTCGATCCGGGGGTCGGGACGCCCATCCCGATCACCCCGGCCGGCCCGTTCCGGTACGGCGACCTCCGGTTCGATGCGCCGCGGCGCCGGTTCCTCGCCGTCCGCGAGGAGCACGTGCCCGACGGCGCAGCCGATCGCCGCGATCGTGGACGTGCCGCTCGACGGCGACCGCGAGCCGACGGTGCTCGTCGACGGCCCCGACTTCCTGGCCGCGCCGCGCGTCTCGCCCGACGGCGAGCGGCTCGCCTGGCTCGAGTGGGATCACCCGGACATGCCGTGGGACGCGACGCGCCTGCGAGTCGCGCCGATCCTCGAGGACGGCTCGATCGGTCCCTCGGAGCTCGCCGCCGGCGGACCGGAGGAGTCGATCGTCCAGCCGGAGTGGTCGCCCGACGGGGTCCTCCACCTCGTCAGCGACCGGAGCGGCTGGTGGAACCTCTATCGGATCCTCGACGGCCCGCGGCTGGAGCCGCTCGCGCCGATGGAGGCCGAGTTCGCCGACCCGTCGTGGATCTTCGACCGCTCGTCGTACGGGTTCCTGGCCGACGGCTCGATCGTCGCGGTCGCCCGGATCGGCCGGCCACGACCGGCTGTTCCACATCCAGCCGGGCGAGTTGGTGGGCGAGGTCGAGTCGCCGTTCACCGAGCTCGATGGGCTGCGGACCGGGCCGTCGGCCGTCGTCGCCATCGCCGGCTCGCCGAGCGAGGCGGCGCTCGTCGCGACGTTCGATCCGGTGACGCTGGCCCCGTCCGGCGTCCTGCGACGGTCCAGCTCGGTGACGCCTCGATCCGGCGTGGGTCTCGCAGCCCGAGCCCATCGCGTTCCCCTCGACCGACGGCCGGATCGCCCACGCCCTCGTCTACCTGCCGGTCAACCCGGACTTCGTCGGGCCCGGCCGGCGAGCGCCCGCCGCTCGTCGTCCTCTCGCATGGCGGCCCGACCGCGAATACCTCGACCGCGCTGAACCTCGAGATCCAGCTGCACACCAGCCGCGGGATCGCGGTCGTGGACGTGGACTACGCGGGGAGCACCGGCTACGGCCGCGCCTACCGCGACGCGCTCCGGGGCGTCTGGGGCGTCGCCGACCTCGACGACTGCATCGCCGCGGCCCGGTTCCTCGTCGACCGAGGCGACGTCGACGGGGAGCGCCTCGCCATCGAGGGCGGCAGCTCGGGCGGGTACACGACGCTCGCGGCCCTCGCCTTCCGCGACGTCTTCGCGGCCGGGATCAGCTACTTCGGGGTGGGCGACCTCGAGGCGCTCGCGCGCGACACCCACAAGTTCGAGGCGCGCTACCTGGACCGGCTGGTCGGTCCGTATCCGGAGGCCGCGGCCGCTGTACCGGCAGCGGTCGCCGGTCCACTACCTCGACGAGATCTCGTGTCCCGTGCTCGTCCTGCAGGGCCTCGACGACAAGATCGTGCCGCCGGCCCAGGCCGAGGCGATCGTCGCGGCGCTGGCCGCCAACCGCATCCCGCACGCGTACCTCGCGTTCGCGGGCGAGGGCCACGGCTTCCGCGGCGCCGACGCCATCCGCCGCTCGCTCGAGGCCGAGCTGTCGTTCCTCGCCGCCGTCTTCGGCTACACCCGCGCCGACGAGACCGAACCGCTCGAGGTCATCGGGCTCGAGGCCTGGCGCGCCCGGCGCGCCTCGACCGCCGCAGCCGCTACCGACCCGCCGCCACCGACCCGGCTGCCACCGCCGCCGGCCCCGCCACCTCCGCCTGACCCCGAGCCGACCATGGACGCCAAGGCCGCCATCGAGCTCGTCCTGCTGCTGCTCATCGTCGCGACGGCGCTCGCGTATCTGGCCCGTCGCCTCGGCATCCCCTATCCGATCCTGCTGGTCCTCGGCGGCGTCGTCCTCGGGCTCGTCCTCGCCGCCATCCCTGACGCGCCGACGGTCCAGCTGCCGCCGGACATCGTCTTCCTGCTCTTCCTGCCGCCGATCCTGTTCGGGTCGGGTTACTTCACGCAGATCCGCGACTTCAAGGCGAACGCGCGGCCCATCGCGCTGCTCGCCATCGGGCTCGTGCTGTTCACGACGGTCGTCGTCGGCCTCGTCGTCGGGCTCCTCGTGCCCTCGCTGCAGTGGGCCCCGGCCTTCGCGCTCGGCGCGATCGTCGCCCCGCCGGACGCCGTGGCGGCGACCTCGGTCCTGCGCCGGCTCGGCGTGCCGCGTCGGGTCGTCACGATCCTCGAGGGGGAGAGCCTCGTCAACGACGCGTCCGCGCTCATCGCCTATCGGGTCGCGGTCGCGGCGGTCGTCACCGGCTCGTTCGCGCTGCTCGACGCCAGCGTCTCGTTCGTCGTACGTCGGCGTCGGCGGCGTCGCTCGTGGGCATCGTCATCGGCTACCTCATCACCGACGGCCTGGCGGCGGACCGGCGACGCCACGCTCGAGATCGTCCTGTCGCTCATCGCCCCCGATCTCGGCGTACCTCATCGCCGAGGCGCTCGGGGTGAGCGGGGTCCTCGCGACGGTCGTCGCCGGGCTCATCGCCGGGCGCACGCGCCGCGCGCGTGCTGTCGCCCGACGGCCGGCTCATCGGCGGCGGCGTCTGGACGATCCTCATCTTCCTCATCGACAGCTTCGTGTTCATGCTCATCGGCCTGCAGCTGCCGGTCGTCCTCGACAACCTCTCGTCCGAGGACCCGGCGTGGCTCGTCGGGATCGCGGTGGCCGTGTGCCTCACGGTGATCCTGGCGCGCATCGTCTGGGTGTTCCCGGCGACGTATCTGCCGCGCATGCTCAGCAAGCGCATCCGGACCGGCGACCCGGCGCCGCCGCGCGGCGCGGTGTTCGTCATCGCCTGGGCCGGGCTGCGCGGCGCCGTCTCGCTGGCGGCGGCGCTCTCGCTGCCGCTCGCGCCGACGCCCGTTCCCCGGCCGCGACCTGATCATCTACCTGACGTTCTGCGTGATCCTCGCCACGCTCGTCGGCCAGGGGCTCACGCTGCCGTGGGTCATCTCGCGCGCTCGGGCTCGTCGCCGGGCACGGCCTCGAGCGCGAGGTGACGCTCGCGCGCCAGACGGCGATCGACGCGGCGCTCGACGCGGCTCGAGGAGCTCGCGATCGAGTACCCCGACCACCTGCCGCTCGTCGACCAGCTCAAGGCCAGGTTCGAGCACGAGGCCGACCACTCGTCGGCCGACCCCGACGGCGACGGGGACATCGCCGAGTCCGATCGCGAGCGCGCTCGACCACCAGGCGATCCAGGGCGCGACCATCGAGGCCGAGCGCGACGCCGTCATCCGGCTCCGCGACGACGGCGTCATCGGCGACGAGGCGCTTCGCCGCGTCGAGCGCGACCTCGACCTCGAGGCGCTGCGATCCAGACCTGAGCCGTCGCTGGGACGCAACGGCAGTTGGCCCGCGGCGGGGCCGCCGCGGGGGCGCGCGGCGAGGCCGTGGTACCCTCCCGGGCGACGCACCAAGCCCGATGGAGGCGCTTCCCCCGACATGAGCATCGTCGACGCCGCGCAGTACCTCTTCACGTCCGAGTCGGTGACCGAGGGTCACCCGGACAAGATGTGCGACCAGATCAGCGACGCGATCCTGGACGCGATCATCCGCGACGACCCCGAGGCCCGCGTGGCCTGCGAGACCGCCACCACCACGGGGCTCGTGATGGTCCTCGGCGAGATCTCGACCTCGACGTACATCGACTTCCAGTCCGTCGTCCGCGAGACCGTCCGCGACATCGGGTACACCCGGGCCGACTACGGCTTCGACTACCTGACCTGCGGCACGCTGGTCTCGGTCAAGGAGCAGTCCGCGGACATCGCCCAGGGCGTGGATTCCGCGCTCGAGGTCCGCGACGACGCGGCCCCGGCGTTCGAGCTCGGCGCCGGCGACCAGGGGATGATGTTCGGGTTCGCCTGCCGCGAGACCCCGGAGCTCATGCCGCTCCCGATCGCGCTCGCCCACCGCATGGCCCGCCGGCTCGCCGAGGTCCGCAAGTCCGGCCAGCTGCCGTACCTGCGCCCCGACGGCAAGACCCAGGTGACCGTCGAGTACGCGCACGGCGTGCCGCAGCGGGTCCGCACGGTCGTGGTCTCCGCCCAGCACGATCCCGACGTCCGCGCCGAGCGCCTGCGCTCGGAGATCGTCGAGACGGTCATCCTGCCGACGATCCCCCACGAGCTCCGCGGCACCGACCCGGTCATGCACGTCAACCCGACCGGCCGGTTCGTCACCGGCGGGCCGATGGGCGACGCCGGCCTGACCGGTCGCAAGATCATCGTCGACAGCTACGGCGGCATGGCCCGTCACGGCGGCGGCGCGTTCTCGGGCAAGGATCCGACGAAGGTCGACCGCTCGGCGGCCTACGCGGCCCGCTGGGTCGCCAAGAACGTCGTGGCCGCCGGCCTCGCCGACCGCTTCGAGGTCGAGGTCGCCTACGGCATCGGGATCGCCCGGCCGATCAGCTTCACCGTCGACTCGTTCGGGACCGGCCGCATCGACGACGCCGAGATCCAGACGCTCATCGAGCGCCACTTCGACCTGCGCCCGGCCTCGATCATCGCGGCGCTCGACCTGCGCCAGCCGATCTACCGGCAGACCGCGGCCTACGGCCACTTCGGCCGGCCGGACCTCGACCTGCCGTGGGAGCGCACCGACAAGGCCGCGCTTCTCGCGGCCGATGCGGGCCTGCCGGCGCCGGAGCTGGTCGCCGCGAGCTAGATCGGTCGGACTCGCCGGAGTCGTCGGCCTCGGCCGGCGAGCCCGCGGCGCGCGCTACCTCGCGTCGAACGCGGCGACGCCGGCCTCGACCGCCTGCTGGTCCTGCGCGGCATCGCCGCCGCTGACCCCGACGGCCCCGACCAGCACGCCGTCGCGCTCGAGCGGCATGCCGCCGGCGAACACGATCATCCGGCCCGCCGGCCACCGAGTCGTAGCCGTAGAACTCGGTGCCCGGGCCGACGATCGGGGCGAGGTCACGGGTCGGCATCCGGTTGACGAGCGCGGTGAACGCCTTGTCCCGGGCGAGCGTGATCCCGACGAGGTCGGCGCCGTCCATCCGCTCGAACGCGACGAGCTGGTCGCCCGCGTCGACGACCGCGCAGCTCATGGCGACGTCGCAGCTCGCGGGCGACGCCCTGGACCGCATCGACGATGGCCCGCGCCGCGGCCAGGGTCAGCCCGGCGGCCTGCGATGCCGTCGGCCCGCGCCAGTCGTCGACGTTGTCGAGCGGGTGGGACACCGCGTCGCCGAAGCCGACTACGCGGCGTCGGTCTGCGCGACCATCGCCGCCATCGAGGAGCGACGGCCGGCGCGGCGCGACTGCCAGATGAGCACGAGCTGGCCGATGAACAGCAGGATCAGCGTGAGCGCCAGCATCATCGTCGCGACCGCGTTGGTCTCCGGCGTCACCCCGCGCCTGCACCTGCCCGAAGATGTAGAGCGGCAGGGTCGACGACCCAGGTCCGGACGTGAACGTCGTGATCACGTAATCGTCGAAGCTGAACGTGAACGACAGCAGGAAGCCGGCCACGATCGCGGGAAGCAGCTGCGGGAACGTGATCTGGCGGAACGTCCGCCACGGGGTCGCGAACAGGTCCGCGCTCGCGTCCGTCAGCGTGCGGTCCATCCCCGACAGACGCGCCCGGACCAGCAGCAGCACGAGGCTCAGGTTGAACAGCACGTGGGCCGCGATGATCGTCGGGTAGCCGAAGGTGAATTTGACGCCGAACGTCGACTTGATGAAGTCGAACCCGGTCGCGAAGAGCACGAGCGTCGAAAGCGCGATGACGATCTCCGGCACGATCACGCTCATGTAGGTCAGCGTGTCGTAACCGAGCCGGACCCGCCTGCCGACGCGCTGCAGGCCGAGGGCCGCCATCGTCCCGAAGATCGTCGCCAGGAAGGCGTTCGGGATCGCCACGATGAAACTGCTTCGCAGGGCGTCCTTCACCACGTCGTCGGCGAGCGCGGTCTCGAACCATTTGATCGAGAGACCGCCCCACTTGGTGACGACCCGGTCGGTCCCGTTGAACGCGAAGACCACGACCACGATGATCGGCAGGTAGAGGAACGCGTAGACCACCACCGTGTGGAACCGGAAGTAGAACTCGACCAGGCCGGCCCAGCGGTCGGTCTGGCGCGGCGCTCCCGAACGACGGGCCCGTGCGGCGCCTGCGGTGACGGCGGGCGCGGTCACAGGACGCTGACCTCACGGGTCTGGCGGCCGCGATTCACGAACCAGAGATACCCGGCGATCGTCACGATCATGATCAGGATCAGGGAGACGGCCCGGGCCGAGCCCGACGGCCAGTTGCGAGCCTCGAGGAAGTCGGTCACGAGGGCGTTGCCCATCAGGTATGTCTTCCCGTATCCGAGGATCTGCGGGATGACGTACTCGCCCATCATCGGGATGAAGACGAGGATGCTGCCGGTCACCAGCCCGGGCAGCGCGATGGGCAGGGTGATCTGGCGGAACGTCGCCCAGCGGCCGGCGCCGAGGTCCTTGGACGCCTCACCGAGCGTCCGGTCCATGCGCTCGAGGGTCACGTACAACGGGAACACCATGAGCGGCAGATAGCCGTAGACCAGGCCCAGCAGCACCGCGAACGGCGTGCCGAGGATCTGGATCTGGTCGGCGCCGGTGAGCGACTCGATCTGCCCGGCGAGCCCGAGGTTCGGGCCCAGGATGATCAGCCATGCGTAGGTCCGGATGAGGAAGCTCGTCCAGAAGGGCACGACGAGCAAGAGGATGTACACGCTCTTGTTCTTGCCGGCGCGCGTGGCCAGGAAGTACGCCAGCGGCAGGCCGACCAGCAGGCACCCGATGGTCCCCGCGATGGCCATCTCGAGGCTCGTGATGAATGGGTCGGATTTCTGGATCGCCCGGGCGTAGTTGTCGAAGACGAACCCCGGCTCGTACCCGCCGTTCTTGGCCCGGGTGCCGAACGAGAAGATGACGACGATCGTCAGTGGCAGGACGAGCAGGACGAGATACCAGAACGTGGCCGGGAGCAGCAGGACCGTCGTGAGCAGGCCGGAACGAAGCCGGTCGCCGACCGGCTTCGTCGCAGGCTTCGCGACGCTCGGCGCCGCCATGACGGGAACCCGACTCCGCCGCTCGGGTCAGCTGCCGATCTTGGACTTGAACTCTTCCCAGATGTCGATGCGCTGGTTGTTGCCCGACGTGTCCTGCGCCGGTTCCAGCTTCGAGATGACGTCCTCGGGCGGGAAGATCGCCGGGTCCGCGAGCAGTTCCGGCTTCACGAACGGCTTGGCGCCTTCGTCCGGGGTGGCATAGAAGTTGTAGTTGGACTCCTCGCCCTGGACGGCGGGGCGATGGATGAAGTCGAGCCACGCGTACGACCCGTTCGGGTGCGGCGCGCCGGCCATCATCACCCAGGTGTCGAGCCAGAAGAGCGTGCCCTCGCTCGGGTTGACGTAGCCCTTGTCAGGGGTGTCCTTCAGTTCCTGCCCGAGCGGGCCCGTCCACCCCAGGGTCAGCGACGCTTCGCCGTCGGCCATCTTCTGGCCGTACTTGTCGGAGTCGAGCGCCAGGAGGTGCGGAGCGACGTCGAGCAGGATCTTGCGCGCCTCCTCGAGCTCGCGCCTGCTCGACCGAGTTGAGCGAGTAGCCCAGCATCTTGAGCGGGAAGACGAACACGTCGCCCATCGAGTCGACGAAGATCGTCTTGCCCGGAGCCCGCGCCCTTGACGAGGTCGTAGAACTCCTTCCACGACTTCGGGATGGTCGGGATCATGGTCGAGCGATAGAGGACGCCGGTCGTGCCGTAGTCCTTCGGGACCTGGTACTCGTTGGTCGGGTCCCACCACAGGTTCTTGAACGTCGCGGCGATGTTCGCGACGTTCGGGATCTTCGTGAGGTCGAGCTTCTCGAGGAAGCCCTCCTGGACCATGCCTGGGACGTACTCCGCGGTCGGCGCCGCGATGTCGTAGCCGGACGCGCCGCCCTGGAGCTTCGCGATCAGCTCTTCGTTGTTGGCATAGATGTCGTACTGGAACTTGGTGAGCCCGTACTCGGCCTTGAACGCCTCGATGTTGGCGTCCGAGATGTAGTTGCTCCAGTTGTACATGAAGAGCTCCGGCTCGACGCCGGTGTGCTCGTAGACCGCGGCCGATGCGGCCGCGGACGCCTCCGCCGATGCCGCGGCGGACGGGGCTGCCGATGGCGGCGGGGCGGCCGACGCCGGTGCCGCCGACTCGGGCGCGGTGCTCGCCGAGCCGCCGCTGGCACATGCCGCCAGGAAGGCGCTCGTCGCCGTCAGACCGGTGGCCGCCAGGAAGCCCCGGCGGTTCACCTTGGTCTCGGCGATGCGCCGGAGCGTGGTCTCGAGATCGTGTTCGCTCACGTAGGTGCCTCCTCCGATCCCGGCGCTGCGGGATCCCCTGTCCTGACCTAGTCCGCGAGGACCAGGTTCGCTGCGTCTCGCCAGCGCACGAGGACCGGATCACCCGGTCCGATGCCCTGGCTCGCTCCCGCCCCCGTCGCGTTCTGGCGGCGGACGATGAGTTCGCCCGCCTGGTCGCTCTGCACCCGGAACTCGGTCTGGTCGCCGAGATAGGTGCCCTGATGGATGCGTCCCAAGACCGACGACCAGCCGTCTCCGGCGGCGCCGGTATCGGCCGGGACGACCTCGAGCCGTTCCGGTCGCATCGCGACCGTGACGGCCTGCCCCGGCGTCAGCGTCGCCGACGCGTCCGTGGCATGTCCGTGCAGGACAAGGCCGCGATCGCTCCGGACGGTCACCTGCCGGCTCGTCGCTTCGACCGTATCGACCGTGCCCTGGATGAAGTTCGTGGTCCCGATGAAATCGGCCACGAACCGGTTGACCGGGCGTTCGTAGAGCTCGGTCGGGCCGCCCATCTGCTGGATCAGCCCGTCCCGCATGACGACGATGACGTCACTCATCGTCAGGGCCTCCTCCTGATCATGGGTCACGTACACGAACGTGATCCCGACCTCACGCTGGAGGGCCTTCAGTTCGAGCTGCATCTCCTTGCGCAGCTTCAGGTCGAGCGCCCCGAGCGGCTCGTCGAGGAGGAGCACGGTCGGGTGGTTGACCAGCGCGCGAGCGAGCGCGACGCGCTGCTGCTGGCCGCCCGACATCTCCCAGGTCCGGCGCCGTTCGTAGCCGGAGAGCCGCACGAGCGCCAGCGCCTCTGCCACGCGGCGGCTCTCGTCGGCCTTGCCGACCTTCTGCTGGCGGAGCCCGTAGCCGACGTTGCGCGCGACGTCCATGTGCGGGAACAGGGCGTAGTGCTGGAAGACCGTGTTGACGTTCCGCCTGTACGGCGGGACACCGGCGATCGGCTGGCCCGCGAGCGTGATCTCGCCCTCGGTCGGCTGTTCGAACCCGGCGATCATCCGTAGCGTCGTCGTCTTCCCGCAGCCGGACGGTCCGAGCAGGCTGTAGAACTCGCCGCGTTCGATGCGCAGGTTCATCCGATCCACGGCGGTCACGTCGCCGAACCGCTTGGTCACGCCGATGAGCTCGACGTCGGGTTCGGCCGTCCCACTTGCCGCGGGGCGCGCGCCGACGCTGGACGTGCCGGCGGAGGTCGGGCTGCTGGTGTCCGGGGTCAGGGAAGCGGTCAACGGGCGGTCCTCGGGGGCGGACGGGCGCTCGACAGCATCCCTGTAGCCTCGCTACAGGTAGGCCGGATGGTAGGGGTGGGACGCGCACCCGTCAACGCGTGGGCGGTGCGAATCTCGCACTCCGCGGTCGCGGTCTGGGCGCTCGCAAGTGGCTCGACTGTACCTATACTTCAGGAGGCTGAAGCGAACCGGCCGGTATGTGGCAGGAGCGGACCGCATGGACAGGACGACGCCCGAGGACCTCCGTCTCGGGGCCAGGATCCGCGCGCTGCGCCAGACCCGCCGTCTCACGCTGCGAGCCGTCTCGGAGCGAGCGGGCGTCACCGAGAGCTTCCTCTCGCAGGTCGAACGCGATGTCACGAGCCCGTCGATCGCGACGGTGGGCCGGATCGCCCGTGCGCTCGACCTCTCGATCGCCCAGCTGTTCGCGGAGGAGTCGCTCAGCGGGCGCGTCGTTCGGCGGGAGGCCCGCCGCCGGGTGGCGTACCCGGGGCTCAAGGCGGTCGACGAGTTCCTGACCTCGAACATGGCCGGCCGGCTCCAGGTCATCCTCTCGACCATCGAGCCAGGCGGCGGGACCGGAGAGGAGCCGTATACCCACGACTCGGACGAGGAGGTCGTGGTGATCCTCGCGGGCGTCCTGGACCTATGGGTCGGCGACGAGCACTACGTCCTGCGCGACGGCGATGCGATCACGTACCCCTCGCGGCTGCCGCACTGGAACATGAATCGCGGCTCCGAACCGGTCACCGCGCTCTTCTGCGTGACCCCGCCGAGCTTCTGACCTCCGCGCCGCCCGAGCGGGGGCGGGCCGGGACGGCGCCGGGCGGGGTGCCCGGCTGACATGTCAGTGCAACGGTTGTGCGCGGATGCACCGGACCACCGACCCTGCCGGTCGGTGGACCATCGGGGCGTTCCGAGCGACCGCCGCTCACCGATACTGGAGAGACCGCCCGAAGGCCGGGTGTCTCCGCTCACCGGGACGCCATGCGACACGCCAGATCCGCCCAAGATCGACGCGACCGCGACCGTCTGTCCGCGCTGCTCCGCGCCGGCGTGCTCGCCGGGCTCGCCCTGGCGATCCTCCCGATCCCGGCGTTCGCCGCC
The DNA here is from genome assembly GCA_963817245.1 of uncultured Chloroflexia bacterium. Classification (GTDB taxonomy): domain Bacteria; phylum Chloroflexota; class Limnocylindria; order Limnocylindrales; family CSP1-4; genus SPCO01. The sequence goes on along the minus strand of CAWFNQ010000001.1, from coordinate 2,046,144 downwards.
GACGGTCTCGCCGGCGATCCGCCCGCCGTCGTCACCCCGGATCCCTCCTCCGACCCGGATGCTACGGCCGACCCGGCGCCCGCCCCAGCGGCCGATCCCTCGTCGGACCCGGCGCCTGCGGCCGACCCGACCTCGGCACCCGACCCGACGCCGACACCCGCTCCGACCCCGACCCCGCCTCCGGACCCGACCCCGCCTCCGGATCCGACGCCGGCCCCCGATCCGACGCCGACGCCAGTCCCGACGCCCGGCGTCATCACGACGTTCTTCTACCGCTCGCCGGCGATCACCCGGCAGTACCGCAACTACTGGTGCGTGCCGGCCGCCGTCCAGACGATGTGGAACCTGGTCATGGGCACCTCGAACGTCACCTTCGCCCGCCAGCAGAACCTCTACGCGCTCATCCGGCACCACAACCGGTACCACTACACGACCCGCGGCAACGACGTCCAGGGCTGGGCGTGGGCGCTCCGCCACTACACGACGCAGCCGTATTGGGCTCGCTCGTACTCCGTCAAGAACGATGCGATCCGGGCGATCGTCGACGCCCTCGACCGCACCGGTCACCCGGTGGGCGTCGCCGTCCGCCACGGGACACACGCCTGGATCGTGCTCGGCTACAAGGCCCGGCCGCTGGCCACCGACCCGTCGAAGAAGACGATCCTCGGCTTCTACGTCAGTGGCCCGTTGGGGCCCGGCTCGAGCGACCCCTGGAAGTACCGCTACATCTCGCTGTCCACGTTCCGCAAGGTCTATACCCGCTATCACGAGCCGACCCGCCACGTGATCTGGGAGCAGAAGTACGTCCTCGTCAGCGACTGACGTTCGCGTGCCGCGGTCGATGCGCCGCCGGGATGCCCGACCCCGCCCCTAGCGGCCCCTAGAATGAGCGGCGCATGTACGCCGTCATCATGGCCGGCGGTGGGGGAACGAGGCTCCACCCACTCAGCCGCCCCGAGCGCCCCAAGCCCTTCCTGCCCCTGACCTCGCCGCGGACCCTGCTCCAGGCCACCGTCGATCGCGTGGCCGATCTCGTCGACGGCCACGTCTGGATCGTGGCCGACGGGCGGTACCGCCGGCTCGTCGAGGACCAGACGCCCGAGGCGCACCTGCTCGCCGAGCCGATGGGCCGGAACACCGCGGCCGCGATCGCGCTCGCGACGCTGGCGATCGACGAGCCCGAGGACGCGGTCATGGTCGTGCTCCCGGCCGACCAGACGATCGAGGACGTCGCGGGTTTCCAGGACATCCTTCGCGGCGCCGAACAGCTCGCCCAGGGGGCGTTCGACATCGAGGACCCGCTGGTGACGCTCGGCGTCCAGCACCACGGCCGGCCCGCGACCGAGTACGGCTACCTGATCCCGAAGAGCGAGGGTGCCGACCTGTTCGGGATCCGCGCCGCCCCGCTCAAGGGGTTCGAGGAGAAGCCGAACCCGGCCCGCGCCGAGGAGCTCGTCCGCCAGCCGGGCGTGGCCTGGAACGCGGGCATGTTCCTGTGGCGTCGGCGGGCGATCCGGGCCGCGCTCGAGCGCCACACCGGGTTCATCCAATCGCTCGGGCCGATGGTGGCGTCGCCCGCGATGCTCGAACGAGCCTATGAGTCCATCCAGCGCCCGATGTCGATCGACCACGCCGTCATGGAGGGCGCGGCGGCGCGCGGCCAGGTCGTCATGGGCTCGATGGACGTCGGCTGGTCCGACCTGGGCTCGTGGACGTCGCTGCTCGAAGCCATCTCCGCCCGGGGGACCGGGTCGGTCGTGAAGGCCGGGGAGACCGTGGAGGTCGACGTCGACGATCTCGTCATCCGCCGCACGGACGGTCGGCTGGGCGTCGTCGCGCCGTTGGAGCCCGGACGGATGACGGCGATGCAGCCCGTCGCCGTCCTGCGCGACGCTGCGGCCGACCGGGCCAAGGTCGAAGCGCTCATCGACCGGTGCGCCGATCCGGAGCGGGTGGCATGACGTCGACGACGGGCGCCCCGGCGCCGACGGCGATCATCTTCGGCACGGACGGCTGGCGGGCGCGCATCGCCGACGAGTTCACCTTCGAGAACGTCCGGCGCTGCGCCGACGGCGTGGCCGCGTACGTGACCGCGCGCGGCGAGGCCGCCAAGGGCGTCGTGATCGCCTACGACCGGCGGTTCGCCTCCGAGCATTTCGCCGCCGCCGCCGCCGAGGTGCTGCTGGCTCAGGACATCCCGGTCGCCCTGGCCGTCCACGCCGTGCCCACCCAGATGAGCTCCTACGAGGTCGTCCAGCGCGGGTCGGCCGCCGGGATCGTCATCACCGCGAGCCACAACCCGTGGGTCGACAACGGGTTCAAGGTCAAGGCCCCCACCGGTGCCGCCGCCGGCGCCGAGATCCTCGGGGCGATCGAGGCGCGGATCGCCGTGAACGGCGGCACCGCGATCGATCGCCGACCGCTGGCCGACGCAGAGGCCGCCGGCCTCGTCGAGTGGTTCGATCCCTTCGAGGGGTACCAGCGGTTCGCCGAGCGGACCGTGGACCTCGACGCGCTCCGGGCCGCCGACATGCGCGTCTTCGTCGATCCGCTCTGGGGCGCCGGTGCGGGTTGGCTGAGCCGGCTCCTCGCCGGCGGGCGCGATCGCCGTCCACGAGGTCCACCAGGAGCGCAACCCGTACTTCGGCGGCGTGAACCCGGAGCCGATCCGGCCGAACCTCGACGAGTCGCTCGCCGCCATCGCGGCCGGCGGCTACGACCTCGGGCTGTTCCTCGACGGCGACGCGGACCGGGCGGGCGCCTCGGACGAGGCGGGGACGTTCGTCCACCAGCTCCAGGTCACCGGGCTGCTGATGTACTACCTCGCGGAGCACCGCGGCTGGCGCGACCCGGTCGTCGTGAGCGTCAACAACACCTCGATGGCGGAGCGGCTCGGCCGGCACTACGGGATCCCCACCTTCGAGACCCCGGTCGGGTTCAAGTTCATCGGGCCGAAGATGATCGAGACGGGCGCGATGATGGGCGCCGAGGAATCGGGCGGCTTCGGCTTCGGGATGCACCTGCCCGAGCGCGACGGCGTCTACGCCGACCTGCTGCTCCTCGACCTGTTCATGCGCGAGCGGGCGGCCGGGCGGTGGCCGGTGTCGCGGGCCATCGCCCACTTCCACGAGCTGGCGGGTCCGTCGTTCTACAACCGCATCGACGTCCACATCGAGCGGGCGGCCTACGCCGAGACGAAACGGCGCCTGCTCGTCGAGCTCGTCGCGTCGGCCCCGACCGAGCTGGCCGGCGATCCGGTGGCCCGGACCATGCCGCTCGACACCGGGGACGGGCTCAAGTTCTTCCTCGCCGACGGCTCGTGGCTGCTCGTCCGCGCATCGGGGACGGAGCCGCTCGTCCGGATCTACACCGAGGCCACCACGGCCGAGCTGCGTGACGCGCTGCTGGTCGTCGGGGAGCAGCTGGTCCGCGGCACATGACGTCGCCGAAGGATCCTGCCGATCCGAGCCGCCGCCGATGCCGAGTCCCGGCGCGTCGACAAGCCGTGGGGCCACGAGCTCATCTGGGCCCACACGGACCGCTATGTCGGCAAGATCCTCGTGATCGAGGCCGGGAAGCGGCTGTCGCTCCAGCGGCACGAGGTCAAGGACGAGTCGATCCTCGTGCTGTCGGGCCGGTTGCAGCTGACCCTCGAGGACGACGCCGGCCAGGTCCGCGTGGAGGTCGTCGGACCCGGCGAGCACCGCCGCGTGGCCACGGGCCGGATCCATCGCTACGAGGCCATCGAACGGTGCGAGCTCATCGAAGTCTCGACCCCGGAGCTCGACGACGTGGTCCGCCTCGAGGACGATTTCGGCCGCGAAGGGACCAGCGCCCCGTAGGCGGTTCGGGGGGTGACCGGGGGTCGGGCGGGGTGTACTCTGACGGCACGCGACCGCCACCACCGGTCGAGGTGCATGACCGGACGGCGGCCTCGGGAACGCCCCTCGGGCGACGGAGGTACCACCGCGATGCACAGTTCCCTGATCGGCAAGGTCGAGAAGGCGAATCGCTACGCCCGCGAGCTCGATCGGATCACGATCGACCGAGTCTCGCTCACATTCCGTGGCGATAACGACACGCATCACGTGAGTCTCGACGCCGGCCAGTGGCGCTGCACCTGCCACTACTTCGAGTCCTGGGGTTCGTGCGTCCACCTCCTGACCCTCCAGAAGGTGTTCGGCGTGATGTTGCCCGAAGAGGCGCAGGTCTCGATCTTCGCCGCGGCGGAACCACTCCCGACCGCCTGACCGCGGGTGCGCGACCGGCGCACCCGGGCGACCTAGCGCAGCCAGGCGACGACCGCCCCCTTCGCATCCGCGAGATCCGTCGAGAACGTCCGGCGCCAACCCGAGGCGCGCTCGTGGACGGCGAGCCGCACCGCTCCGCCGTCGAGCAGCCACGCCACCGCGAGCCGTGATCCGTCGGCGTCGAGCGCGAGCGCCGTCGGCGCGACGATGTCGGGTGGCGCGTCGATCGACCCGATGGACGATCCGTCGCCGGCGAGCCAGCCCTCGGTCGTGCGGATGACGATCTGGTCGCCCGATGTCCCGCCGACGACGGCGATGACCGTCCCGTCCGACGATGTCGCGAGGAGGCGCCCGCCCGACGGGCCGTCCCGGATGTCGCCGGTCGTCGTGTCGACCAGGACGGAACCAGGGTCGGCGGCATCGCCGACCGCGATCGCCACGAGGTCCGGCCCGACCCAGGCCGGCGGCGCCGCGACGACCGACCGGCCGAGGTCGATGTCGAAGGCGCCGTTCGTGCTCGGATCGACGAGCGTGAGGTGCGCGTCGGCGTCGAGGTCGCCGGACAGGGCCGCGAACCGGCCGCCCTCCGGATCCCACGACGGGAAGTAGAAGGGGCCCTGGAGGGGGTCCCCGTCGGCCCCGTTCGCCTTGACCTTGCGCCAGGCCGGGGTGGCATCGATCGTGATGGGATCGCTCGTCCGCAGCGAGCCGTCGATCAGCCCGCCCACCAGGACATCGCCGCGGCCGGCCGCCACCCAGGTGGTCCCGTCCGCCGTGGTCACGGTCCGGTCGCCATCGGGCTTGGCGCCGGCGGGCCAGGACCGAAGTGTCGCGTCCCCCGGCTTGCCGGCGAGGACGAGGAGGCCGCCCACGTCGGCATCGGCGGACCCGCCGGTGAGCGCCGTGCATCCCGTCGCCGCCACGATGGCGATCATGGCCAGACCGGCGAGCGCCGCCGGCACACGACGGGTCATCGTGGCGGCGCGTCGAGCCTGGCGGGGTCGCATGGCGGACGAAGTGTGCCATCGGCGGCCTCGCGGCGCGGTCCGGCCGCGGGCTGGGCGCGGTCAACCCACGGCCACCGGCCGGACGCGGTCAGCTCACGGCGAGCCGCCAGGCGTACGAGGCGGACCCGCCGCCGACGAACCGGACCTGCAACTCGACCGTCCAGTCGCCCGCCGGCGGGGCGGCGAAGGCGATCACGGCCGCCCCGGACGCCGACGGGGATCGCCCCGACGTCACTGGTCGCGCCGCCGGGCGTCCGCCGCGCGGCCCACGACTCGACGGGGAGGTCGCCCGCGATCCGAACCGTGAGCGGCTCGCCGGCCCCGACCGCGATCGGCGTCCCGGGCAGCCACGGGCTATCCGACCCGGCGCCGGCCCAGGTGTAGGTGCCGAGTTGGCCCGTGGCGGCGTCCCCGCCTTCTGCGGAGAGCGTCGCGTCGGGCGGTCTCGCCGGCGACCGCCGGGCTCGCCGGTCCGGTCGGCGTGGCCACGGGTGCGGCCGGGCTCGTCGGCGGGAGAGACGACGGACCGACGGGCGGGGCCGCGGTGCATCCGACGACGAGCGCCAGTCCCGTCGCCACGGCGAGGGTCCATCGGCGGTCCATCAGACGGGCTCCGTGTCGACCGGGCACGGCGAGATCGTGCACGGCCCGACGCGCACCGAGACGGTCGGCGAGCGTATCGGCGTTGAGGCCCTCGTCAGAGGGTGCCTTGAAGACGGCGCGGAACTCCGTTCCGGTGCGCAGGGTGAGTGTCGTGCGGTACGTCCCGCTGCTCCCCGGCGGACATCGTCCCGACCGTCGCCCAGGTCGTCGTGCCCGACGGCCGTCGCTGGAGGGTCACGATGCGGCGAGCTGAGGAGATTGCCCTTCAGGCGGTCGTAGATCGCGAGGCTCGCGACCTTGAGCGTCGCTGTGAGCGTCGTCGTCGCGCCGTAGCCGACGGAGACCGGCGAGGCGGTCAGCGTCACGACCGTGTCCAGGTCGAGACACGTCGAGAGCTTCACCGATGACGTGCTGACGTCGTACTCGCTCTGGAGCGTTGCCGACGTCGCAGCGGCCGAACGCATGCTTGTTCCACCCGTCGTCGGGCTTGGCGCGGGAGACCGTCTGGACGACGGCGTCATCGAAGTCGCGCTCGTCGCTGTAGTTCACGTGGTGGCCGAGCCCCTCGACGTGACCGAACTCGTCGAGTGCGATGGTCTCGACATCGAAGCAGCCGTCGGGCGGATCGGCATAGGTCTGGCACCACTTGAGGCTGCCCCAGTCGAAGCGGTGGCCCTGCTCCCGGAGCCACATCGTGAAGCCGTCCGGCGCCGCACCGGGTGAAGCAGGCGATGCCGTTGGGGCCGCACGTGTTGCCGGCGCCATAGCCGATCGGATTCGCCCCGCCGTCGACGTAGGCGAAGGTCGCGGCGCGCGATCGCCGCGAGCCGGACGCGGCGGCTGCGGCGGCCTGGACGGCCGCGCGCACGCTGGCCGGCGGCGCGGAGCCCGTCCGCCAGTCGAAGGTGAGCGCCTGGTCCTGGTCGAACCAGCTGTTGCCGAGGACCGGGTCTGGGCCGTGGGCACCGGCCGGCGCCGGTGTCACCAGGACGACGAGCGCGGCGCCGAGGACGGCCAGCGCGGTCAGGAGGCGCGGCCGGGCGCGCTGCGGACGGTTCATCGGGTCACCTCCGAGTCCGAGGTGGCGGGTACGGCCGGCGCGCCGGGACGGCCGGAGCGGCCGGCGGCCCGGGCGACTCGGGGACGACGGCGTGCGGGCCGAGGTCGAGCGGATCGCCGCCGTCGGCATCGGTGCTGCGGACGTGGCGTCCGCCGAGCCCGTCTCGCCACTCGTGGACGATGCGGACCGACGACCCGCGGCCGATCAGTGCGGCCCGGCCGGCCGCGCCGCTGACCAGGGACCGACGGTGGCTCGCGAGGTCGATGGAGACGAGCGGGCAGGGCTGACCGCGGCATGCCCCGAACACGACCAGGTGATCGCGCGTGAGGCCGACGATCGGTCCGAGATCCGGTTCATCGACGAGGTCCGCGCGGCCGCTCCCGGGTCGAGGAGCCGCGTCCGGCAGGCGACCGCGCCGCACGACTGGACGGCCAGCGGTCGCCGTCCACCGACCAGTCGAACTCGGTCGACCACGTCGGGCCGAACCGCCCATCGGCCGCGATGGGCGGCAGGATCCGCCGGGCGGGAGCCCGTCGAGTGACCGCCGCCAGACCCCGAGGTCGGCCCGCGCTGCGCCGGTCCACGCGCATCTCGAGCAGCGTCGTCCCGTCCGGGCTCGATGGTCGCGCGGCGGACGACCGCCGCCTCGTCCGCGAGTCCAGGCGCAGCCCGCGACGACGTCGATCGCCCGGAGCCGGGACCGCCGCCCGTCATCGGCCCCGACGACCACGATGCCGTCCGAAGGGGCCGGCGGCGAACGATTCGGGCGGCAGGTCCAGCCGGCGCTCGTCCGGTCCGATGCCGATCGTCAGCCGCTGCGCCGGCCAGCGCCCGGCGCCATCGAGGACGGGCGCCAGCTCGACCAGGGCGCGGTCGCCGCGCCATCCGCGGGCGACGTCCCGCGGGCCGCCGCGACCAGCGCGGCCGGCGCCGCCGTCGCACGGCGGCGGATCCCACCAGGCGCCGGCCGACGCGATCGGCGATCGCCGCCGACTGCCGCGCCGCGAGCAGCGCGAGGGCCACCATCGCCGGACCGACCACGCGACGCCATCGATCCTCCACCATATCGAGACCTCCTCCGGCGGTGGATCGCTGGCGGGAGGAGGGCGAGGCGGCGATGCTCGCAGGCGGCGCTTATCGGCGCTTATCGGGCGCGGCGGTCGCGCGGACGGCCGGCTGTGCTACGCTCGGCCGTCATCCAGCACCACGCCGCGTGGTCGCGAAGCCGGTGCGAATCCGGCACAGTCCCGCTACGGTGACCGTCCCCATCCGGGACGGAAGTCCGGTCGCCGACCCCACGGTGCATGCTCGAACCTTCGAGAGAAAGGTAGGCAGGACCGTGCACTCGACCGGCTGAAGGCCCCTCCTTCGACCTCGAAGCGAGGGGTTCGCGATCCGTCGGACGCCTCGCCCTCCCAGTCCGATCCGGAGGCTCCTTCCGTGTCCCGTCCCGCGCCCCGTTCCCGCGCCGTCCCCGGCGCGCTCCTCATCCTCGCTCGTCGCTCGTCGGCGCCTGCACCGGCTCGGCTCCGGCGCGGCACGCGCCGAGCGCCGCAGCCAGCGCGCCGCCGTCGCCTCGGCCACGCCCGCGCCGACCCCGGCCCGACCCCGAGCCCACGGCCACGCCGGCGCCGGCCTTCCCGGCGACCCTGACCGACGACGAGGGCACCGTCGGTCACGATCGCCGCCGAGCCGCAGCAAGATCGTCTCGCTGACCCCGGCCGCGACCGAGACCCTGTTCGCGCTCGGCGCCGGCGACCGCGTCGTCGCCAAGGTCGACGACGTCGCCGACTACCCGCCCGAGGCCGCCGCGCTGCCGGTCGTCGCGACGTTCCAGGGCGTCGATGTCGAGAAGATCGTCGGCCTCGAGCGCCGACCTCGTCATCGCCGGCGGCAACTTCGGCGACGCCGCCCGACGCCGTCGCCGCAGCTCCGCTCGCTCGGCATCCCGGTCGTGGTCGTCTACGCCGCGGACGTCGCCGGCGCGCTCAAGGACATCGAGCTCATCGGGTCACGCCGTCGGCGAGTCCGACGCGGCCAAGGACCTGACCACCTCGATGCAGGCCGGCATCGACCAGATCGCCGCGGCGACCGCGGCGCTGCCCGAGCCGCGCGTCTTCTACGAGACCGGCACAGCGACGCGGCCATCTACGGCATCGCCGACGACTCGTTCTACGCCGAGATGATCACGCTCGCCGGCGGCGACCCGATCACGACCGGCAGCGCCGACGAACTGCGACATCTCGCTCGAGAAGCTCATCGCCGCCGACCCGCGAGGTCATCCTCCTCGGCGACGGCGCCTACGGCGTGACCGCCGAGCCGTCGCGGCGCGCCCGGGCTGGGAGGTCATGACCGCGGTCAAGGACGGCGCGATCCGCGCCGGTCAACGACATCGTCATCACCCGCCCCGGCCGCGCCTCGTCGACGGCCTGCGCGTGCTCGCGCTCGCCATCCACCCGGACGCCGTCGCTGCCGTCGCCGCGCCGGTCACCCCGTAGCCTGGCCGTCCGGTCGACGCCGCTCGGCGCCGACCCGCCCGGACATCGTGCGGGCCGCGGCTCCGTGCGCCGGCGGCCGGCTCGTGCCTCGGCGGCGTCGCTCGTCGTGCTCGCTGCGTCGGCGCGCTCGTCCTCGGCGTCGGCCTCGGGACGGTCGCCGATCGCCCCGGGCGACACGCTCGCGCATCCTCGCCCATCGCCTGCTCGGGCTCGACCTCGCCGCGCACCTGGTCGCCGGCGACCGAGACCATCGTCATGGACCTGCGCCTCCCGCGGGTCCTCACCGCGATGCTCGTCGGGACGCGGCGCTGGCCGTCGCCGGGCGTCACGTTCCAGGGCCTCCTGCGCAACCCGCTGGCCGACCCGTACGTGCTCGGCACCGCGTCCGGCGCGGCGCTCGGGGCGGCGATCGCCGTGCTCATCCCGGTCCGCATCGTCGTCCTCGAGTTCGGGCTGCTCCACGGCCTCGCGTTCGCCGGCGCGCTGGTCGCGGTGATCGTCGTGTACCGGCTGTCGCGCACTCGGCGGCCTCGCGCCCGATGACCAGCCTGCTCCTGACCGGCTACGCGGTCGGGTCGCTGCTGGCCGCCGGCCTGGCGATGGCGATGTACCTGTCCGGGCGCCGACCTGCGCCAGATCTTCTCGTTCCTGCTCGGCGGCTTCGACGGCGCCTCCTGGGAGCACCTCGCCGGGGCCGCTCCCGATCATCATCCTCGGCGAGCATCGCTGATCCTGCTCCGCGCGCGCTCCCTCAACGGGCTCCTGCTCGGCGAGGAGGCGGCCGCGCACCTGGGCATCGACGTCCGGCGCGAGCGGCGCGATCCTGCTCGGCCTCGCGTCGCTCGTGACCGCCGCCGCGGTGGCGGTCAGCGGGCTCATCGGGTTCGTCGGGCTGGTCGTGCCGCACGTCGTGCGGCTGCTGGTCGGGCCGTCGCGCGCGGCTCGTCCTGCCGCTGTCGGCGCTCGGCGGCGCGGTCCTGCTCGTCTTCGCCGACCTCGCCGCCCGGCTGCTCGGCGAGATCCCGGTCGGCGTCGTGACCGCGGTCATCGGCGCGCCGTTCTTCCTGCTCCTCCTGCGCCGGGTCCGGGCCGGCTACGAGCTGTGACCGACGATCCTGCGGATGCGCGGCGTCGACGCCGCCTACCGGCGCGCGCACGGTCCTGCACGCGCGTCGACCTCGCGATCGAGCGCGGGCGAGCGCGTCGCGCTCGTCGGGCCGAACGGCGCCGGCAAGTCGACCCTGCTGCGCGTCGCCGGCGGGCTCATCGCGCCCGACCGCCGGGACGGTCGAGCTCGCCGGCCGGCCGCTCGCGACGCTCGACCGGATGGCGGTCGCGCGGCGGCTCGCGGTCGTGCCCGCAGGCAGCGAGCCTGCCGTTCTCGACGCGCGTCGAGGAGGTCGTCGGCGCTCGGGCGCCTGCCGCACGAGGACCCGTTCCGCGGCGCCCGGCCGGCGGACAAGGCCGCGGTCGCGGCGGCCATCGAGCGGGTCGGCGTCGGGCACCTGCTCGGGCGCGACGCCCGCGAGCTCTCCCTCGGCGAGCGCCAGCTCGTGCTCATCGCGATGGCCGTCGCGCAGGCGGCGCCGATCCTCGTCCTCGACGAGCCGACGGTCCACCTCGACCTGCGCCACCAGGTCGAGCGCGATGGAGCTGCTCGTCGACCTCAACGAGCGCGACGGGACGCACGATCGTCGCGGTCCTCCACGACCTGGCGCCTGGCGGCGCACTTCTTCCCGCGCCTCGTCCTGCTCGACGGCGGCACGGTCGTCGCCGACGGCCCGCCGGCCGAGGTGCTCGCGCCGGACCGCATCCGCGAGGTCTTCGGCGTGGACCCGGCGCTCGTCCGACCGTCTGACCGGGCTGATGGGATCGTCGCGCCGCGTGAGCGCGCGCCGACCGGCGCTCTGCTACGCTCCACTCGTGACGCGACCTCGATCGCGCGCGCCGGGGCGCGACGTTCCGTCCGGCATCGGTCCCTCCGATCCTGTGCTGCCGTCGTCGCCGCCCTGCGTCGTCGCCTGCGGCGGCGGGGACGCCGGCGTCGCCCGGGCGCGGACGGCGACGCCGGCGGGCTAGCCGACACGGCCGGGCGAGTCCGCGACCGAGCGACGTCGAGCCGCCGAGCCGAGCGAGCCGCCGAGCGACGGCCTCCGAAGCGCCGCCGGACGACCCGCTCCGAGCCGACCGCGACCGAGGCCGGACGCGACGCGCCGCCGCCGAGTCGACGGCGACGCCCGGGCGGCCGCGGCCGTGCGCGGGCAATGCCGAGAACCGCGACTTCTACATGGCGGTCGCCGCGGCGGTCGACTGGACCGTGTACTGCCCGGTCCTGCGCTCGGGCTGGTTCGTCGAGTCCGGCCAGTACCGCCTCGCCGGCGGGGGCTGGATGGAGATCGGCTACCGCGGCCCGGGCGGCGCGCATCGCCCTGCGCGAGGGCGCGCCCTGCAGACGCCGACGGGCTGCGTCCCGACCGGGACCGACCTCGGACCGGCGCGCGTTCGGCGGCCTGGACGGGTCGCTCCTCGACCTCGGTGCCGGCGGCGTACGCCGTCGTCGTCGACCCGGGCGCGAACGCCGAGCTGGACGATCACCGGCAGCGGCCTCGACCAGTCCACGTTCCGGGGGATCGCCGGCGGCCCTCGTGCAGGTCGGCGAGCTAGGCCAGCCGGCCCGGTCCGGGCGCCGAGCGCGACCTCGGCCAGGCCGCGCGATCGGCCTCGACCGTCGCCGCGACCGTCGCCGAGCGGCGAGGTCGCTCATCGCGCCGTCGCGCCGAACCCGACGACCGGCTCGCCGCGGCGGCGATCGCCGGACCGCCTCGACCGCGGTCGCGAGGGCCAGCCCGTCCGGCTCGGGCATCGCGACCGCCCAGCCGCCGCCGCCATCGAGGCCGTCGAGATCGAAGGCGACGTACCAGCCGTCGACCCGCGTCGCGACGGTCCGCGCCCAGGCCTCGAGCGCGGCGAGTCCGGCCGCGTCGGCCAGCATCCCGGGACCGAACTGGGCCACGCCCGACGCGGCGAGCATCCGGGATTCGGTCTCGTCGAGGACCTGCCCGCCCAGGAGCGCGGCATCGACTCGCGGACGGTCGGGCCGTCGACCGCGGCGACGAGGTCCGGGGTCGCCCCGGCCGCAGGCATCGCGAACGGCATGCCCCAGACGTTGCCCGATGGCGTCGTGTCGGGCGTGTTGAAGTCGCCGTGCGCGTCGAACCAGGCGATGCCCGAGCCGCGTGCCCGGTCGGGCCCGTCGCAGGCCGGCCAGCGCGCCGGCGTGGCGTCGTGCAGTCGCCGCCGAGCACGAGCGAGCCGCGGCGTCCGGGCGGTCCGCGCCGCAGCGCCGCCGCGACGTGGTCGGCGAGCCGCGGCAGGTAGGCGACGATCGCGGCCCGGTTCTTCGCCCGCGGGTCCGGGTCGGCGACCAAGCCCGGGTCGTTCGGCGCGTCGCCGGCGTCGACGATGACCGCCTCGCCGAGGCCCGGGCGCGCCGCCAGCGCCGACGCAGCCCGGCGGCGCGCAGCGCCGCGGGCGTCCGCTCCATGCCCCGAGAAATGCCCGCCGAGGGCGGTCGGGACGCCGACGAGCGCGATGGGCCGGTCATCGCGGTCATGGTGCGCCATGATGCGGCCATGCGCATCGCCCGACTTCGCCCTCGAGCGCTACTTCGCCCGCTGGGAGTTCGCGGTCGAGCACCTCCTGTGCGCGTCGGACGTCCAGGGCATGCCGATGGCCGAGCTCCTCGCCCTGGCCGACGACGAGACGCGCGCCCTGTGGGACGGCCTGACCCTCGGCTACACCGAGTCGACCGGCCACCCGCTGCTGCGGCGCGAGATCGCCGCGCTCTACGACACGTCGAGCCCGACGGACGTCCTCGTCTTCGCCGGCGCCGAGGAGGCCATCTTCTGCCTCGCCAACGTCCTGCTCGGGCCCGGGCGACCACGCCGTCGTCACCTGGCCCGGCTACCAGAGCCTGTACGAGGTGGCCCGCGCGACCGGCGCGGACGTGACCCTCCACGAGCTGCGCGAGGACGCCGGCTGGGCGCTCGACGTCGACGCGCCTCGCTGGCGCCGCTGACCCCGGCGACGCGGCTCATCGTCGTCAACGCGCCGCACAACCCGACCGGGATGCTGCCCGACCGCGCGACGATGGCCGACGCTGACCGGCGACGCTCGCCGAGCGCGGCGATCCACCTGCTCCCCGACGAGGTCTATCGATACCTCGAGTTCGACGAGGCCGACCGGCTGCCGGCCGGCGCCGATGCCCTCGAGCGCGGCATCTCGCTCGGGCGTGATGTCGAAGTCGTTCGCGATGGCCGGCCTGCGCATCGGCTGGCTGGCGACCCGCGACCGCGACCTGCTGGCGCGCTGCGCGGCGTTCAAGGACTACACGACGATCTGCTCGTCGGCGCCGTCGGAGGTCCTCGCGCTCATCGGGCTTCGTGCCCGCGATCGCGTCCTCGCCCGGTCGCGCGCCATCGTGGCCGCGAACCTCGAGCGCCTGGACGCGTTCTTCGAGGACTGGGCGGACCGCTTCACCTGGGTCCGGCCGCGCGGCGGGTCGATCGGCTTCCCGCGGCTCACCGTGCCCGGCGTCGCGATCGACGACTGGGCGGCCGGGCTCGTCGAGACGGAGGGCGTCCTGCTCCTGCCCGGGCTCGCAGTTCGGCTATCCCGGGCAACCACTTCCGGCTCGGGTTCGGGCGGACCGACCTGCCGGTGGCCCTCGACCGCCTGGAGTCGCTACGCGCAGTCGACCCTGCGCTGAGCCGGCGCCTCGCGCGCCGCTTCGCAACGACGTTGTGAGGTGACCCGGTCGGCCGTGATGCCGACGCGCCCTCGCCGGCGCCACGCTCGACGAACGACCACCACGACGACCGGAGGACTCCCCATGGCCACGACCAAGGCGCGCCCGCGCCCACCAGCCGCAACGGACACGCTGCCCGCAGCAACGGCGCCGTCACGACGCCGACCCGCGGCTCGACCAGCGCGCCCCCGAGCTCCAGCGGTTCGGCACGCTGCGCACGCCTGCCGATCGGGCTGCCCGACGACGGCGCAAGCCGCGAGAGCTGCGAGGCGCTCAACGAGATCCTCGCCGACTCGATGGTGCTGTACAGCGCTGTACAAGAAGCACCACTGGCTCGTCGCCGGCCCGACCTTCTACCAGCTCCACCTGCTCTTCGACAAGCACGCCGAGGAGCAGAACGAGCTCATCGACCTGCTCGCCGAGCGGGTCCAGAGCCTGGGCGGCATCGCCGTCGGCGACCCGCGCCACGCGGCCGAGCTGACCATCGATCCCGCGCCCGCCCGACGGCGCCGAGGAGGTCGCGGTCATGATCGACCGGACGCTGCGCGCCCACGAGACCGTCATCGAGAAGGTCCGCGAGGCGATCAAGACGACCGAGGAGTCCGAGGACTGGGGCACGAACGACCTGCTCATGGGCGACGTCCTGCGCCGCCACGAGCTGCAGGTCTGGTTCCTCGCCGAGCACGTGGTCGACGTCCCGCTCGTCGGCTGACGCCGACGGCGCCGCGATCGCTCGAGGGCGCCGACGTCGGTAGCGCGCGGCCGAGCGAGCCCGACCGAGCCCGCGCAGGCCGCGGCTCAGCGGCTCGCCGAGCCACTCGAGCAGTCCCGGACGGCCGGTCGCCGGCTCGTCCAGGGACGCCGTCGGCGCGCCGGCGACGCGCGCGCTCTGCGGGACGTCCGGCCGTGCCAGCCGAGGTAGTGGTCGGGACGACCGGATGACCTGCGAGTAGGTCGCGGCGTACTCGTCGGCCGTCAGGCCGATCGCCGCGAGCCGGTCGGCGTACTTCGCGAGGTGGGCCGCCGGCAGGACTCGGCGGTCGGGCCGTCGAGGAGCTCGGCGCGACCCTCGAGCAGGCCGACGTCGAAGTCGTCCTCGGGGTCGCCGACGCGCGAGCATCGACCGCCGGGTGCGCGCGCAGGTTCCGGACCTTCTGGGCGTCGCGGCTTCGAGAAGACGAGCACGGCCTCGCCGTCCCACCAGAACCAGATCGGGACGATGTGCGGCGTGCCGTCGGGGCGGACCGTGGACAGCCACACGACCGGCTCCTGCTCGAGGAACCGGTCGACGCGGGCGGCGGCGAGGTCGGGGTGGGTCCATGGCGCCAGCATCGGCGCCGGCCCGGCGCGCGACCACCGACCGCGGTCGCGTCGCGGCATGGACGGGTGTCGATGGCCGGGCGCTCGACGCCCGGCCGCGGGCGTCGGCTGCAGCGCTCTGGTCGGCCGCCCGAGCGATGCCGCCGAGAGCCGCCGAGCAGGTCGTCGAGGTCCGGCCGGCCGCCGCCCGCGCCGCGCCACCGGCGCCGCCGCCGAGCATCCCGCCGAGCAGGCCGCCGAGGTCGGGCATCGCCCTGGCCGGTCAGCCCGCCGGCCGGCTCCTTCCCGTCGGGCGTGAGCATGTCGATGATCTGGGGCAGGAACGCCGCGAGCATCGGCAGGAGCGAGCCGATGTCGATGCCCGAGCCCGCTCGACAGCCGCTGGACGGTGTCCGGTCCGAGCGCCTCGCCGAGCTGCTCCGGATCGACCGGCTGGTTCGCGCCGGTCGAGACCCAGGAGTCGACCTGTCGCCGAGGCCGGCCGCGCGGAGCTTGCCGACGAGGCCGTCGAGGCCGCCCCCTGCTGGACGGCGTGCTGGAGCCCGCTCAGCGCCGCCGCCGGGATCGTCGGCGCCGGCGCCGGCCGTCGCGCCACCGAGCTGCGAGACCAGGTTCGCGAGGTCGTCCATCGTGGCGTCCTCCCTGCGGTGCGGCTGGCGTCCGGCCGCGGCGATGGTACGCCGCGTCAGCCGGGCGCGCCTCGGCGCTCGCAGCGGCCACGCCCACGTCCGCAGGCGCTTGAGCAGCCGCCGGCCGGTCAGGTCGAGGTGGATCGGGGTGACCGCGATGCGCCGGTTGACGACCGCGTGGAAGTCGGTGCCCGCGACGGCCAGCCCCGACGGCGGCGGCCCGCCGATCCAGAAGTAGGGGATGCCGCGCGGATCGAGCCGCTCGACGAGCTGGTCCTGGTAGACGCGCTTGCCGAGCCGCGTGACCTCGAAGCCCTCGCACTCCTCGAGCGTCACGGCCGGCACGTTGACGTTGATGAGCTCGCCGGGCGACAGGCCGTGCTCGAGGATGTTGCGCGCGACGGTCGCCGCGGCCATGGCCGGCGAGCGCGAAGTCGGGATGCTCGTAGTACTCCTGCGAGATCGCGAACGCCGGGCAGTTGTTGATGACCGCCTCCATCGCCGCGCTGACCGTGCCCGAGTACGTGATGTCGTCGCCGAGGTTCGCGCCGTAGTTGATGCCCGACGCGACGAGGTCGAAGCCGTGCCCGAAGTAGCCGAGGAACGCGAGGCTGACGGCGTCGGTCGGCGAGCCGTCGACCGAGTAGGCGAGCGAGCCGTCGGCGAGGATCCGCTCGCGGACGCGCAGCGGCCGCATCAGCGTCTTCTGGTGGCCGACCGCGCTCTGGTTCGTGTCCGGGCGCGACGACCGTGACGTCGCCGATCGGCTCGAGCGCCTGCTTGAGCGCCAGCAGCCCGCGCGACTCGACGCCGTCGTCGTTGGTGACGAGGATCCGCGGCCGGCTGCGTCCACTCGGGGAGCGGCCGGGCGCGCCGTGCGCAGCGCCCGCGGCCCGCCGCGCGCCGCGCCGCCGGCGAGCGGCTCGCCGCGCTCCTTGTCGAGGTCGCGCCGCTCGGTCCGGGCGCGCTCGCGGGTCATGTCCGGGCGGTCGTCGCGTCACGGCGGCGTCGCGCCGGTCCGGTCGCCGGCTCGTCGCTCGGGCCGGGTCTCGGCGGCGTCGGCGGCCCGGCATCGACGTCGTCGACGTCGGTCGGCCTGCCGGGGACCGGGCTCGCGCGGGACGCGGACCGGCCGGCCCTCCCGCTCGCTCAGCCGCTTGGCCGCCCGCCCCGTCGACCGACCGGTCGCCGGACGTGCGGTGCAGGAAGTGGAAGAAGAACGCCGAGACGACCGCGGCGACCGGGATCCCGAAGATCGCGCCGGGGATGCCCGCGATCCGCGACGCCGATGAGCACCGACCCGAGGACGACGATCGGGTGGATGCCGACGGCGCCCTGCATGATCCGTGGCTGGAGCACGTTCATCACGACGAACCAGCCGGTGACCATGAGCGCGTCACGTCGGGCAGGACCGCGTCCGGCTTGAAGAGCAGCGCGACGATCACCGGCGGCATCCACGCCAGGAACGGCCCGAAGAACGGGATCGCCATGAGCATGCCGGCGGCGGCCGAGGTCAGCGCCGACGAGCGGCAGCCCGAGCACGACGCTCGTCACGAGCGCGACGAGGAAGTAGACGATGCCCATGACCGCCTGGCCGCGCAGGAAGCCGCCGAACGAGCGCGAGACCGACGTCTGGAGCAGGCGCGCCTCCTCGGCGTAGGCCGGCGGGACGAGGCGGAACAGGAAGGCCAGGATCTGGTCGCGGTCGATGACCATGTAGATCGACAGGAAGAACACGATGAGCATCGTCCCGACGACGCCCAGGCTGGCCACCGCGATCTGCTGGAGCGGCTGCGACGAGGGCCGCGCTCAGGTCGTCGAGGTTGTCGAGGATGGCCTGCGCCTGGGCGAGCAGGTCGACCTGGCCGAGCCCGATCGAGTCGAGCCAGTCCTGCCACGGCTTGACGATCGTCGGGCAGGTCCTGGTTCGAGGCCCGGGATCGAGGCGACGAACTCGGTGATCGAGGTCGCGAGGGCGCCGGCGACGAGCGACGAGGATCGACGAGCAGGATCGCGACGACGGTCGTGTAGACGATGACCGTCGCGACGACCCGCGGCAGGCGCGGGATGACCGCGATGATGCGGGTGACGACCGGGCTGATGATGAAGGCCAGCAGCCAGGCCAGGAAGAACGTCAGGAGGATGTCGCCGAAGTAGAAGAAGACCGAGGCGAGCTGGCCGACGACGATGAAGAAGCAGGACGACGGCGGCCAGCACGAGGATGGCGCTCGATCGAGGCGACGTTCCCGTCGGCTCGCCGGCCGGATCGTCGAGCATGCGTCAGCGCAGCCCCATCTTCTCGCGGACCTCGGCCATCGTCGCCTCGGCGATCGGCCGGATCCGCTCGGCGCCGTCCTCGAGGATGCCGTCGACCTGCGGCGGGGTCGGCCATCAGCTCGCGGTAGCGCTCGCGGGCCTCGGCGTAGTGGGCGATGACCCGCTCGGCGAGCAGCCGCTTCGTGTCGACGCAGCCGGTCCGGGCCGTCCGCTCGCCCTCCCAGATCTCCTCGTAGTCGTCGCCGAAGAAGCGGTGGAGCTGGCAGACGTTGCAGACCTCGGGGCGGCCCGGGTCGGTCCGCAGGATCCGCTTCGTGTCGGTGACCATCGACATGATCTGCTTCCGGATCACGTCCTCGGGCGCGAAGATCTCGATGGTGTTGCCGATGCGACTTGCTCATCTTGCGGACGCCGTCGGTGCCCGAGCACGACCGGCGCCTCGGTGAAGACCGCCTGCGGCTCGGGGAACGTGTCGCCGTAGCGGTGCGTTGAAGGCCCGGACGATCTCGCGGGACAGCTCGAGGTGCGCCGCCTGGTCCTTGCCGACCGGCACGAGCGACGCCTTGTAGATGACGATGTCGGCGGCCTGCAGGACCGGGTAGGTGAGCAGCCCGTGGTTGACGTCGTCGGGCTGGTTCTGCTTCTTCTCCTTGTACGTCGGCGTGCGCTCCAGCCAGCTGACCGGCGTGACCGTCGCGAGCAGCCAGGCGAGCTCGGTGTGCTCGGGCCGGTGGCTCTGGACGAAGAGCGTGCAGCGCTCCGGGTCGAGGCCGAGGGCGAGCAGCGCGGCGGCCATCTCGCGGGTCTGCCGGCGCAGGCGGTCCGGCGTCGTGGAGGCTCGTCAGCGCGTGGTAGTCGACGATGCAGTAGATCGCCTCGTACTCGCCCTGCAGCGCGACGTAGTTGCGGATCGCGCCCGAGGTCGTTGCCGAGGTGGGGCGCGCCGGACGGCTGGATGCCGCTGAAGATCCGCGGGCGCGGCGCGGCGCGGCGCCGCGGCGCGGGCGCCGGGGCGAGGTCGGTCGTCATCGGGGCCGAGTGTAGCGGACCGCCCTCACCCGCTCGGCCACGCCCGGCGGCGCGTCCGGCGTCGGCTACCATTCCGCCGATGTCGTCGACCCGCCCGACGCCCAGCCGATGAGCGGCGCCCGCTGCGCGTCGCCGTGCTCGGCGCGGGCACGGTCGGGCACGAGGTCGCGTGCGCGCTCCTCGAGCGGCCCGCCGAGCTGCGCGCCGGCCGACGGCGCCGGCCGCTCGAGCTCGCGGCGTCGCCGTCCGCGACGTCGCCCGGGCCGCGGCGCCGCGGCCTCCCGGCCGACCTGCTGACCGACGCCCCGGCCCACCTCGTCGCCGACGACCGATCGACGTCATCGTCGAGCTCATGGGCGGCGACGAGCCGGCCCACACGCTCATCGCCGCGGCGCTCGCGATGGGCAAGGCCGTCGTCACGGCCAACAAGCACGTCATCGCCCACCACGGCCCGGAGCTCGAGGCGATCGCCCGGCGGACCGGCGCGGCCCTCCGCTTCGAGGCCGCGGTCGGCGGCGGCATCCCGGTCCTCGGCCCGCTGGCCTCGGACCTCGCCGCGAACCGCGTCGACCGCGTCCGCGGCATCGTCAACGGCACGACGAACTACATCCTCACCGCGATGGCCGACCGGACGGCGCCGCTCGACTACGCCGACGGCGCTCGCCGAGGCGCAGCGGCTCGGCTACGCCGAGGCCGACCCGTCGCGGCGACGTCGAGGGCGCTCGACGCGGTCAACAAGCTCGTGATCCTCGCCCGGCTCGCGTTCGGCCGCTGGCTGGACCCGGCCGACGATCGCGACGCGCGCCCGACGGCCGCGGCGGCCCGGCCGGCCCGGGCATCACCGGCGTCACGCTCGCCGACGAGCGCGAGGCGCGCGGCCGCTCGGCCGGATCATCCGGCTGCTCGCCACGGCGTCGCGTCGACGCCGACGGCGGCGATCGCCGCCGTCGGTCCTGCCGACGGCGCTGCCGCTCGACTCGCCGCTCGGCCGGACGGCCGGCGTCCGCAACCGGATCGAGGTCGACGCCGAACCGCGTCGGCCGGGTCGGGTTCGACGGCCCGGGCGCCGGCGGCGCCGCGACGTCAGCGGCCGTCCTCGGCGACCTCCTGGCGATCGCCCGCGGCGCGGGCTCGACCTGGGCCGGGCTGGCGCCCGCGACGGCTCGCCGACGAGCCGCCGCGACCGCCCGTCCGGCGCGGTCTTCGAGGCCGCGGCGGCGTCCGCTACGCCGATCGATGACTGCACGATGCGTGCGTCGAGCTCGGCATCCGGCTCGACCTCCGGCTCCGACTCGACTGACCGGCCGCCGCGTCCGCGACGTCGCGCCGGCTCGGCGTCGACCGCGCCTGATGGAGCGCTACCGCGCGTTCCTGCCCGTCACCGACGCCACGCCGGCGCTGACCCTCGGCGAGGGCGACACGCCGCTCGTCCACGCCGCCGCGGCTCGGCGCGGCCATCGGCGTGCCCGAACCTGCACCTCAAGGTCGAGGGCCAGAACCCGACCGGGCTCGTTCAAGGACCGCGGGCATGGTCGTCGCCGTGGCCAAGGCGGCTCGAGGCGGGCGCGCGCGCCATCGTGTGCGCCTCGACCGGCAACACCTCGGCGTCCGCGGCGGCCTACGGCGCGCGCGGCCGGGATGGAGGTCATCGTCGTCCTGCCGCGCGGGCCAGATCGCGACCGGCAAGCTGCTCCAGGCGCTCATGGCCGGCGCCCGGGTCGTCGCCATCGACGGCAACTTCGACCAGGCGCTCGCCATCGTGCGCGCGCTGGCCGAGCAGGACGACCACCCCGTGACGCTGGTCAACTCGGTCAACCCGTTCCGCCTCGACGGCCAGAAGACGGCCGCGTTCGAGGTCTGCGACGAGCTCGGCCGGGCGCCGGACATCCTGGCCATCCCGGTCGGCAACGCCGGCAACATCAGCGCCTACTGGGCGGGCTTCCGCGAGTACGCGGCGGCCGGGCGCATCGCGGCCACGCCCCGGATGTGGGGGTTCCAGGCGGCCGGCGCCGCGCCGCTGGTCAGCGGCGTCCGGGTCGAGCACCCCGAGACCGTCGCCACGGCCATCCGCATCGGCGACCCGGCGTCGTGGGCGCTGGCCATCGCCGGCGCGCGACGAGTCCGGCGGCCGCATCGACGCGGTCACCGACGACGAGATCCTCGCCGCCTATCGCGACCTCGCCCGGCTCGAGGGCGTCTTCTGCGAGCCGGCGTCGGCGGCGTCGCGTCGCCGGGCGTCCGCAAGGCGGCCGCGGCCGGCGAGCTCGACCCCGACGCGCTCGTCGTCTGCGTCCTGACCGGGCACGGGCTCAAGGACCCGACCACGGCCGAGCGCGCAGGCCGGCGCCGTCATCGAGGCCGCGCCGACGGTCGGCGTCGGTCGCGGTCGCGCTGGGCTGGTAGGAGGACGCGATGGTCGCGCACTGGCTCGCCGAGCTCGACGGCCGCAAGGTCACCGTCGAGGTGCCCGCGTCGTCGGCCAACCTCGGCGCCGGCTACGACTGCCTCGGCGTCGCGCTGGCGCTGACCAACACGGATCGAGCTCGAGGTCCGCGGCTGGAGCCGCGGCGAGATCGAGCTGACCGTCGAGGGCGAGGGCCGCGACGAGCTCACCGACGGACCGCGACAACCGGTTCGTCCAGGGCCTCGAGGCCGCCCTCGAGGCCGCCCGCGGCGAGCTGCCCGACGGGCGTCGGCTGGCGGATCGTCATGCACAACCAGATCCCGCTCGTCGCGCGGCCTCGGCTCGTCGGCGGCGGCGACGGTCGCCGGGCGTCGTGGCGGGCAACGCGCTCCTCGGCGACCCGCTCGGCGACCGCCGACCTGCTCGCGCTCGCGACCGAGATCGAGGGCCACCCGGACAACGCCGCGGCGGCGCTGCTCGGCGGCTTCACCGTGAGCGCGGCCTGGTCGACGACGGCGTCGAGGCCGTCCGCTTCGACGCGCCGCGCGACCTGCGGGCGGTGCTGTTCATCCCGGAGCTGCGCCTCTCGACCGAGCGCGATGCGCAAGGCCCTGCCGGCGAAGGTCCCGCTCGTCGACGCGGTGGCCAACCTCGGCGCCGTCGGCGCTCGGCGTCGCCGGGCTGGCGACCGGCCGCTACGACCTGCTGCGGCTGCCTGACGGTCGACCGGCTCCACGAGCCGTACCGGGCCGCGGTCTACCCGCAGCTCCCCGGATTGATCGCGGCGGCCCGCGAGGCCGGCGCGCTCGGGGCCTGCCTGTCGGGCGCCGGCTCGACGATCCTCGCCTTCGCCGACTCGATGGGCGGCATCACCCGGATCGAGGGCGCGTTCGCCGCGGCCGCCGCCGACATCGACCTGCCCGGCCGGATCGAGGTCGTCGAGCCGCGCAACGAGGGCGCCCGCGTCACCGCCCAGGGCTGAGCCGCGGCCAGTCAGGCTGACGGCGCGGGCGAGGTCAGGCCGTCCGGGCACCCACGAACGCGAGGGTCTCGTCCCAGGCGGCCGCGCTTTCGCGCGGCGAACTCGGCGGCCTTGCGGTCGAAGAAGCTGTGCGGCGCGCCCGGGTAGGTGACGAGCCGGTGGTCGGTGCCGGCCGCCGTCAGCGCGCGCGTCGAACGCCTCGACCGCCTCGGCTGTGATGCCCGGTCGGCGCCGCCGAACAGGCCCGAGCACCGGCGACGCGATCGCGCGCCGCGACGTCGACCGGCGCCGGGGCGTCGTTGCGCCACGGCCCGACGAGCGTGCCGTAGAAGCCGATGACGCCGGCGAGGTCCGAGCCCGAGCGTCGCCGAGCAGGAACGACATCCGGCCGCCCATGCAGAACCCGATCGTGAAGACGCGCGTCGGGCCGGCCGGTCGCCGGTCGGCGCGCGCAGCGCCGCGACGCCCGCCGCGATGTCGGCGGCGATGCCCGCCCAGGTCGTCTGCTGCGACGTGCGGCATGTACTCGAAGTCGTCGCCGCGGACGTCGGTCGCCGGCGGTCCGCCCGAACCAGTCGATCGCGAGCGCGTCGATGCCGTGCTCGGCGAACCGCAGCGCCAGCTCCTCGTAGTACGGGTGGAGGCCGCGGACGTCGGGCAGGATCAGCGATCGCCGGCCCCGCGTCGGCGTCGGCGGCCCGGGCGCGGAAGGCCGCGAAGCGGTTGCCGTCGGCGGCGGTCAGCGTCGATCCGCGCGCCGTCGAGCGCGCCGCCGGCGATCGGCGCGATGGGCGGTCGGCTGTCGAGATCGAAGCACATCGGTCGGGGCCTCGGTGCGCGGGGTCGACGCATCGTAGTCGGTCGCGAGTCGGCGCCGCAGCCTCGTGCCGGTGCGCGCATCTCGTGCGTCGAACGTGGCCACGAGGGCCACGAGGGGCCGGGCGGTAGAATGCGCCGCGATGCCTGCCCCCCTCGTCGTCCAGAAATTCGGTGGCTCGTCCGTCGCCGACGCCGACCGCATCAAGCGGGTCGCGCGGCGCATCGCGCGCGAGCGCGCGGCCGGGCCACGACCTCGTCGTCGTCGTGTCAGCGCCATGGGCGACACGACCGACGAGCTGCTCGGGCTCGCCGCGGCCGTCACCGACGACCCCGACCCGCGCGAGCTCGACGTCCTGCTCGCCACGGGCGAGCACCAGGCGGCGACGCTGCTCTCGATGGCGCTCCACGCGCTCGGCGATCGCGGCCATCAGCCTGACCGGGCCGCAGGCCGGGATCACCACCGACGGCCGGTACGGCCGGGCCCGCATCGCGAGCATCGAGCCGCGCCGCGTGCGCGAGGAGATCGACGCCGGCAAGGTCGTCATCGTCGCCGGCTTCCAGGGCCAGAGCGAGGCCGCGGTCGGGCAGAACGAGATCACGACGCTCGGGCGCGGCGGCTGCGACACCACGGCCGTCGCGCTCGCCGCCGCCCTGCGCGCCGACCGCTGCCAGATCTTCACCGACGTCCGCGGCATCTACACCGCCGACCCCCGCCTCGTGCCCGAGCGCCCGCCAGCTCCCCGTCATCGGCTACGAGGAGATGCTCGAGCTCGCCCACCAGGGCGCCCAGGTCATGCAGGTCCGGGCGGTCGAGCTCGGCTGGGTCAACGACGTCGTCATCGAGGTCCTCAGCTCGTTCGAGGACGCCCCCGGCACGCTCATCAGGGAGGACCCGCTTCGTGGAGCAGCGCAACAAGGTCCGCGGCCTGGCCCACGACCGGAACGTCGCGAAGGTCACGATCGTCGACGTCCCCGACCGGCCCGGCGTCGCGCGGACGCATCTTCGAGCCGCTGGCCGACGCCGGCGTCAACGTCGACATGATCGTCCAGAACGTCGGGCACGGCGGCGCGACCGACATGTCGTTCACCGTCCCGCGAGCCGAGCTGGCCCGCGGCAAGAAGGTGCTCGAGCCGATCGTCCGCGACCTCGGCGCCCGCGAGCTCACGACCGACGCCTCGGTCGGCAAGGTCTCGATCGTCGGGGCCGGCCTGCACAACGCGCCGGGCTACGCCGCGCGGATGTTCGGCACGCTCGCCGACGCCGGCGTCAACATCGAGATGATCTCGACGTCGGAGGTGCGGATCACCTGCATCATCGCCGAGGACGAGCTCGAGACCGCCCTGCGCGCGCTCCACGACGCCTTCGAGCTCGAGCGCCCGGAGGCCGTCGACGTCGCCGCGGCCGGCTGACGCGACCGCACGACGCCATGGACCGATTCCTCGCCCGGTCGCAGCGATTCGCCGTCGTCGGCTCGACGAACGACGTCGTCCGCGACTGGCTCGCCGAGGGCACGCCCGAGGTCTGCCTCGCGATCGCCGACGAGCAGACGGCCGGGCGCGGGCGCCACGGGCGGTCGTGGGTCGCGCCGCGCGGCGCCGCGGTCCTGCTCTCGCTCGGGTTCCGGCCGACCTGGCTGGACCCGGCCCGCGCGTGGCAGCTCGCGGCCGTGACGTCGCTCGCGATGGCCGAGGCGGCCGAGGACGCTCGCCGGCCTCTCCGACGGGCAGATCCGCCTCAAGTGGCCCAACGACCTCGTGCGTCGAGCGGGCCGGTCCGGCGTCCGCAAGCTCGCCGGTGTCCTCGGCGAGACCGACGGGCTGGGGTCGAAGGACCCGCGCGTCATCGTCGGCATCGGCATGAACGTCGGACTGGCCGGCGTCGGCCTTCCCGCCCGAGCTCGCCGGCTCGATGACCTCGCTGCGCGAGGTCGCGTTCGGGCGGCCGGTCGACCGGATCGCGCTGCTCGGCGGCCTTCGTCGAGCGGCTCCGGGGCGGCGTCCAGGCGCTCCGCGGCGGCCGATTCGCCGCCGACGACTGGACGGCGCGCCAGGTCACGACCGGTGCCGATGTCGAGCTGACGCTCGCGGACGGGGCCAGCCAGGTCGTCCGGGCCACGGGCGTGGACCCCGTGTCCGGCGCGCTCCTCGTCGACGACGCCGCGGTCGGCGGACGGTCCACGCGCCATCGTCGTCGGCGAGATCAGCCGGGTCCGCGTCGCGGACGCGCCGGCGGCCGAGGCGGCGCGCCGGCGCCGACCGGTGGCCCCGTCGTCGCCGATCACGTCGCGGGCAGGGTGTAACACGATGGCCCGACCGGCATTCAGGAAGGTAGGCCGACCGGAGGAGGCCGGGGATCGCCACGTCGTCCACCTCGATCGGGATCGCCCGCTCGTGGAGGCCGCGCAGGCCGACCCCGCACGGTTCGAGGCCCTGTATCGGAAGTACGTCGCCCAGGTGTACAGCTACGCGGTCTACGAACTGCGCGACCGGCATGACGCCGAGGACGCCACGGAACGCACGTTCCTGGCGGCGCTCGCGCACCTCGCCCGGTTCGAGGAGCGAGCCCGGCCCGAGGACGGCGACGGCGCGTCGACGTTCCGCGTCTGGCTGTTCCACATCGCCCGCAACGTCGTCGCCGAGCGCCGGCGCGCCGCCCGTCGCCGGCCGGAGGCATCGCTCGATGCCGTCGCGGACATCGCGGCGCCGCTCGATCTCGAGTCGGACGTGACCCGCCGGGACGAGGCCCGCGCCGCGCTCGGCGCGATCGGCCGGCTGTCGGGCGACCGGCGACGGGCCCTGATCCTGCGCTTCGTCGACGAGATGTCGACCGCGGAGATCGCCGGCGTCCTGGACCGCTCCGAAGGCGCGGTCCGCGTGCTCATCCATCGGGCGCTGCGCAACGTCGCCCGCGACCTCGCCGAGCGCGAGCGGTGATGCCGCCCGAGGCGGCTCGCGACGCGACCGAGATCGAGGCGCTCGTCACCGACCGCTACCTGGAGACGCTCCTCGCCGCGCACGCATCCGGTGCCGACCTGGCGCCGGCCCCGCTCGAGCTCGACCCGGGCGTCCGCGCGGTCGCCGAACACCTGGCCCGCGGCCTGCCGCGGCTCCATCCGTCGTTCCGCTTCGAGGAGGCGCTGTCCGCCCGGTTGACCGCCGCCGCCCTGGCGCGCCGGTTGCCGCAGGCCGCCGGCGCCGAGGGCGTGGTCGTCCCCTTCGGCGGCTCGGGCGGGCCGCTCGATGACCCGGCCCTCGCGGCCTATCTGGACGGCGGTCCGCTCGACGACGACGCGGCCCTCGTCCGCCCGCTCCTCATCGGCGGCGCGCTGACCTCGGCGGCGATCTCGCTCGCCGGGGCCGCCTACGTCGCGTGGCGGATGCGGCGGCCCGCGACGACGCCGATGGCCCGCGCGGTCCGCGCCATCGCCCGGTCGAGGCTGGCCTGATGCCCCTCAAGCTGCCGGGATTCCGCGCGCGCAAGGACGCGTACCCGCCCGACCTCTGGACGAAGTGCCCGTCGTGCGAATCGATGATCTTCAACAAGCAGCTCGACAAGGCGCTCCGTGTCTGCCCGACCTGCGGTCACCATTTCCGGCTCTCCGCGACCGCCCGGCTCGAGCACCTGCTCGACGAGGGGACGTGGGAGGAGCACGACGCCGGGCTGCAGTCCGTGGACGCCCTCGGGTTCGTCGACCAGAAGGCGTATCCGGACCGCCTGAACGCCGCCCAGACCGCGACCGGGATGCGCGACGCCGCGGTGTGGGGGACCGGGGTGATCGGCGGGACCGCGGTGGCGATCTGCGTCATGGACTTCGGGTTCATGGGCGGCTCGATGGGCGCGGTCGTCGGGGAGAAGGTGACCCGTGCGGCCGAATACGCCCTCGCCGAGCGCGTGCCCGCTCATCGTGGTGAGTGCCTCGGGTGGGGCGCGGATGCAGGAGGGCACGCTGGCCCTCATGCAGCTGGCCAAGACCCTCGCGGCGATCGAGCGGCTGAAGATGGCCGGCGTCCCGTTCCTCTCGATCCTCTCCGACCCCACGACCGGTGGCGTGTTCGCCTCCTTCGCGGCCGTGGGCGACGTGAACATCGCCGAACCGAACGCGCTCATCGGGTTCGCCGGCGCCCGGGTCCAGGCCGGGACCATCGCCCAGGAGCTGCCGCCGGGCTTCCAGCGGGCCGAGTTCCTGTTCAGTCACGGCTTCGTCGACCGGGTCGTGCCTCGCGCCGAGCTCCGCGACGAGCTGGCCGGGCTGCTCCGGCACCTGCCGGTCCGCAACGGCTACGCCGGTCGTCCCCGAGTCGACCGGGGACGCCGGCGGGTTCCGCCCGCTCTCGTTCCTGTCCACCCTGGCCGATCGCGTCGGCGAGCTGACCAGCGGCGACACCTCGGGCGGCGACACGGCCGGGAACGGCGCGAACGGCGGCACGAACGGATCCGGCAACGGCGCCACGCTCGATGGGCCGAACGACGGCGCCTGGGCCCGCGTCCAGCTCGCGCGCAACCTGCGGCGGCCACGGACGCTCGAGTTCGTCGAGGCGATGACCGACGGGTTCATCGAGCTGCACGGCGATCGCCTCTTCGGCGACGACGAGGCGATGGTCGCCGGGCTGGCGTCGCTCGAGGGACGGCCGATCGTCGTCGTCGGCCAGCAGAAGGGCGCCGACACCGAGGAGAACATCCGGCGCAACTTCGGCATGCCGCACCCCGAGGGCTATCGCAAGGCCATGCGCGTCATGGAACTGGCCGAGCGGTTCGCGCTGCCGGTCGTCACGTTCGTCGACGTGCCCGGCGCCCACCCCGGACCCGAGTCCGAGGAGCGCGGCATCGCCGAGGCCATCGCGCGCTCGATCGCGCTGATGACCCGGCTGCGCACGCCGATCGTGGCGGTGATCACCGGGGAGGGCGGCTCGGGCGGGGCGCTCGCGATCGCCGTCGGCGACGTCGTCATCGCCCTCGAGAACGCGGTCTACTCGGTCATCAGCCCCGAGGGCTGTGCCTCGATCCTGTGGCGGACCGCCGACGAAGCCCCGGCCGCCGCGGCCGCGATGCGCATGACGGCCGCCGACCAGCACGAGCTCGGGGTCATCGACATCGTCGTGCCCGAGCCGGGGGAGGGCGCCCACACCGACCCCGCCGAGACCGCACGCCGGCTCCGGGCCATCATCGTCGACCGGCTCGCCGCGCTCTCCGCGCTGTCGATCGATGAGCTGCTCGAGTCCCGCTACCGACGCTACCGGGTCCTGGGGTCCTACACTGAGGTGGAACTGCCGGGGGTCGTCGTACCCGTGGGTCGGAATCTCGGGGATCGCCTGCGCGACCTGATCGATCCGGGACGA
The DNA here is from genome assembly GCA_963817245.1 of uncultured Chloroflexia bacterium. GTDB lineage: Bacteria > Chloroflexota > Limnocylindria > Limnocylindrales > CSP1-4 > SPCO01. The sequence goes on along the minus strand of CAWFNQ010000001.1, from coordinate 2,017,122 downwards.
CGGGTGGTGAGCGGCACGGTCCCGTCGTGGTCGCGCGACGAGCCCCCCGCTCGGGAGGAGGTGTAGCGCGTGCCCGACCATGGCCAGACGGACCCGCGCCGGACCCCCCGCACACCCGCCCAGCGCTCCGCCGATCACGCATCGATCGATCGTCTTGCCGCCGAACTCCTCCCCGCCCTCATCGTGAAGCTCGCCGCCACCGGCCTGGGCGAGCTCGAGGTCCGCGAGGATGCCTGGCGGGTCCGCCTGCGCCGGCCGGGCACCGCGACCGCTGCCGGCTCGCCGGGGAGTGGCCGTGACCGCCGACCCGCGGACCGCGGGAGTCGGGCCAGCGGCGGCCACGCCGCCCTGCCCGGCGCGGGATTGATGCCGGTCGGACCGGGACGCGAAGGACGGGACGGTCGCGACGGCCATGCAGGCGCTGACAGCCGCCGGGTGGTGGCGACGTCACCGGCCGTGGGCATCTACCAGCCGCGTTCCGAGGCCCGCCAGGGCACCACCGTCCGGGCCGGCGATCGCCTGGGCAACGTGGACATGCTCGGGATCGCCCAGGAAGTGGTCGCCCCGGCGGACGGGGTGGTCGGCTCCAGCCTCGTCGAGCCCGGCGATGCCGTCGAGTACGGCCAGGAACTCGTGGTCATCGAGCTCGTGCTCGCGCCGGCGGGGGACGCCTGATCGTGTTCCGCAAGATCCTCATCGCCAATCGTGGCGAGATCGCGCTCCGCATCCTGCGGGCCTGCCGCACGCTCGGGATCGAGGCCGTCGTCACCTACAGCGAGGCCGATCGCGACTCCCTCCCGGTCCTCCTCGCTGACGAGGCCATCTGCATCGGCCCCGCGGACGCGAAGCGGTCCTACCTGTCGGCCCCGGCCGTCATCTCGGCCGCGCTCATCACCGGCTGCGACGCGATCCACCCCGGCTACGGCTTCCTGTCCGAGGACGAGGGGTTCGCCGACGTCGTCACGGCGCACGGCCTGACATTCATCGGGCCGTCGGCCTCCGTCCTCGAACGCTTCGCGAGCAAGGAAGGCACGCGCCGGCTCCTGGGCGAGCACGGCCTGGCGACCATCCCCGGATCCGACGGGATGCTCCGTGACGATGCCCACGCCCTCGCCGAGGCCGAGCGGATCGGCTACCCGGTGCTCATCAAGCCCTCCGCGGGTGGCGGCGGCAAGGGCATGCGCATGGTCCGCACGCCGCGCGAGCTCGAATCCGCGCTCAAGGTCTGTCGTTCCGAGGCGAAGGCCGCGTTCGGCGACGACTCGCTCTACCTCGAACGTTGGCTCGACGAGAACCGCCACGTCGAGGTCCAGGTGGCGGTCGACCGCTTCGGCCACGGCGTCCACATCGGCGAGCGCGACTGTTCGGTCCAGCGCCGCCACCAGAAGATCCTCGAGGAGGCGCCGACGCCGGCGCTCGATGTCGCCGCCCGGACCGAGCTCGCCGAGCGCGCCGTCCGTGCCGTCGTCGCGGCCGGGTACGAGAACATGGGCACGCTCGAGTTCCTCGTCGACCGCGAGGGCAACGCCTACTTCATCGAGATCAACTGCCGCATCCAGGTCGAGCACCCGGTCACCGAGATGCTCACCGGGATCGACCTCGTGACGACGCAGATCCGGATCGCGGCGGGCGAGCCCCTCGGGTTCAGCCAGGCGGATGTCACGTTCCGCGGTCACGTCATCGAGTTCCGCATCAACGCCGAGGATCCGGAGGCGGAGTTCCGGCCCGGCGCCGGCACCGTCGAGCGCTACCACGCGCCCGGTGGGCCCGGTATCCGCATGGACTCGCACCTCTTCTCCGGCTATGAGGTCCCGCCGTTCTACGACTCGCTCCTGGGCAAGCTCGTGGTCTGGGGGCCGGACCGGGCGACCGCCATCGCCCGTGGCCGGGTGGCGCTCGACGAGCTCGTCGTGGATGGCCTCGTGACGAATGTCGCGATCCAGCGAGCGCTCCTGACGAACGAGACGTTCCTCGAGGGGCGGTTCACGACGAACCTGCTCGACCGCGTGGGGAGCGCGGCCTTCCTGACCGCCGCCGCCCGGACGTGACGGCCGCCTGCCGCGACGCACCCGGGTCGCCGATGCGATGCAGACCTGCACAGACCATCGCGCACGCCGCGCTCGGGCGAGGCGAGACTGACCCCCGAACCGCATGGAGATGCCCGTGACCGACGCACCACCCGCGACCCAGGCCGACGCCGCGACCGGCAAGGCCGCCGATCCCGCGACCGGCGCCACGATCCACACGACGCGTGAGATCGAGGCCCTCATCCCACATCGCTGGCCGTTCCTGCTCGTCGACCGGATCGTCGAGTACGACCCCGAGGCCAAGCGCATCGTCGGGATCAAGGGCGTGACCGCGACGGAGTGGTTCTTCCAGGGCCATTTCCCCGGGTTGCCGGTCATGCCCGGCGTCCTCCAAGTGGAGGCGCTCGCCCAGACGATGGCGGTCTATGTGGCCAAGCAGCCCGGGTTCGGCGATCGGCTCGGGCTGTTCGCGGGCATCGACGGGACCCGCTTCAAGCGGATCGTGACGCCCGGCGACACGCTCCGGCTCGAGGTCACGATGGAGAAGCTCGGCGGGCGCTTCGGCCGCGGCCGGGGCGTGGCCAGCGTCGATGGCGAGGTGGCCTGCGAGGCGACGCTCTCCTTCATCATCCCCGGCGAAGGCGTTCTCCGATGACGCGCATCGCCGTCCTGTCCGACGTCCACGGCAATGCGCACGCGCTGGACGCGGTCCGCAAGGCGATCCGCGCCGCGCGGCCGGACCAGGTGGCCGTCGCCGGCGACCTCGTGCTCAACGGGCCGGACCCGGCGGCCGTCATCGACACGCTCCAGGAGATGGAGAGCGACGGCGCCCTCATCGTCTCGGGCAACACCGACATCGCGGTCGCCGACTTCGACTATGCCGCCGCGTTCCCGTGGATGATCGACGGCGTGCCCGAGACGTTCCAGGCCGCGGCCGAGTGGGCCCACGACACCCTCGGCGACGAACGGGTCGCGTGGCTGCGCCGCCTCCCCGCCGAGCGGCGCATCCACACCGGCGAGGGCGTGATGGTCCTCGTCTGTCACGCCTCGCCCGGTTCGCAGACGGCCGGGTTCGACCAGGCGCTCGATCCGACCGTGATCGTCGAGCGGGTCGCCCGCACCGACGCCCGGGTCATCGCCTGCGGGCACACCCACCTGCCCGAGGTCCGCGACCTCGGCTGGAAGATGATCGTGAACAGCGGCTCGGCCGGGTACGTCTTCGACGGTGACCCGACCGCCTCGTGGGCGCTCATCGAGGTCGGCGACGACGGCGTCACCGCCGACATCCAGCGCACCGCGTTCGACGCCCTCGCGGTCGCCGACGCCATCTCGGCGCGCGGCCTCCCCGGCGACGTCTATCGCGCAGCCACCGTCCGCACGGGGAAGCTCGTCCGATGACTTCGCCGCGACATGGCTGACCGAAGACGGGTCGTCGTCACGGGGATGGGCGCGGTCACCGCGCTCGGGAACGACGTGGCCTCGACCTGGACCGGCCTCATGGCGGGGCGATCCGGCGTGCGGACGATCGAGTCGTTCGATCCGTCGCGCCTCTCGTCGCGCATGGGTGCCGAGGTGCGCGACTTCGACGCGAGTCACGTCCTCGACCGCAAGGACCTGCGCCGCATCGACCGCTACATCCAGTTCGGACTCGTGGCGGCGCGCGAGGCCCTCGACCAGGCCGGGCTGCCCGAGCGGTTCGAGGGCGAGCTCGCGGAGCGGACCGGGGTGATCCTCGGCACCGGGCTCGGCGGCGTCGGCACCCTCACCGAGGGGTTCACGACCAACGCGCTGCGTGGTCCCGACCGCATCAGCCCGTTCCTCATCCCGTACGGCATCCCCAACGTCGGGGCCGGACAGGTCGCCATCAGCTTCGGGATGACCGGCCCCAACTTCACGACCGTATCGGCGTGCGCGACCGGTGGCCACGCGCTGGGCGAATCCTCGGAGATCATCCGCCGCGGCGACGCCGACATCATGGTCGCCGGCGGTGCGGAGGCCGGCATCTTCGAGCCGATGGTCGGGGGCTTCGCGGCGATGCGCGCGCTCTCGACCCGCAACGACGACCCCGAGGGGGCCTCCCGCCCGTTCGACACCGGGCGCGACGGCTTCGTCATCGGGGAGGGGGTCGGGGTCGTCATCCTCGAGGCCCTCGAGCATGCCGAGGCGCGCGGCGTCCGGATCCTCGCCGAGCTCATCGGCTACGGCGCGACCGCCGACGCCTCGCACGTCACGCTGCCCGCGCCGGGCGGCATCGGCGCCGTCCGCGCTGCGCGGCGGGCGATCGAGAAGGCCGGCATCTCGGCCGCCGACATCGACCACGTCAACGCCCACGCCACGTCCACGCCCGAGGGCGACAAGGCCGAGCTGCAGGCGATGCGCACGATCTTCGGCGAGGGCGTCGGGCGGGTCGCGATCACCGCCAACAAGTCGATGCTCGGGCACACGCTCGGCGCGGCCGGCGCCATCGAGGCCATCGCCACGATCCTCGCCATCCGCGAGGGTTGCGTGCCACCGACGATCAACCTCGTCGATCCCGATCCCGAGAGCGAGGGGCTCGACCTCACGCCGAACATCGCCCAGCAGCGCGACATCCGGATCGCCCTGAGCAACTCATTCGGTTTCGGTGGCCAGAACACGGCCCTGATCTTCGCCCGGTGGGACGCGTGAACGACGACGACGACGACGCGCGCGACGCGGCCGCCGAGCCCGATGACGACGGGACGGAGGCGACCGACGTCGTCCTCGAGGTCGACGGGGTGCCCGCGCCGGCGCCGCCCCTCGAGGCGGACGCCCCGACCCCGCGCGACGGCGGCGACGTCGAGCTCCTGGCGCTGATCGACCGGCTGGCGGCCCTGCTCGACCGCTCCGACCTATCCGAGATCGAAGTCGAGTCCGGCGGGACGGGTCTCGTGCTGCGCAAGCCCGTCGCGACGGCGGTCGCGGCGGCGGCCGGGGCCGGCGCGACGGGGACCTCGGCCGCGACGGGTGCCGGAACGGCCGGTCCCGAGACGACGGGCGCCGCCGGCGAACCGTCGACGGCCGGGCGAGATCCGGCGACCACGGCCCGCCCATCGGTGAAGGCGCCCCTGACCGGCATCTTCTATGCCTCGCCGGCGCCCGGCTCGGCGCCCTACGTGCGCGTCGGCGGTGAACTGGCGGTCGGCCAGGTCATCGGCCTCATCGAGGCCATGAAGCTGTTCAACGAGATCAAGTCGGACCTGGCGGGTCGCGTCGTCCGGGTGATCCCCGAGACCGGCACCCTCGTCAAGGCCAAGCAGCCGCTGGTGGAGGTCGAACCGCTGTGAGCGACGCCGTCGCGCCTCGCCGCCACGCCCACGTCACGGGCTGGGGCCGCTACGCCCCCGAGCAGGTCCTGACGAACGCGGACCTGGAGCGGATGGTCGACACCTCGGACGAGTGGATCGTCCAGCGGACCGGCATCCGTGAGCGACGGGTCGCCGCCGCGAACGAGACCACCGCGTCGATGGCCGCGGTGGCGGGCCTGCGGGCGATCCGGACCGCCGGCATCGATCCCGAGGACATCGACCTGATCCTGCTCGCGACGCTGACGCCCGACTACTGGATGCCCTCGACGGCGGCGCTCGTCAAGGAGGCGATCGGGAACACCCGTGCCGCGGCCATGGATGTGGCCGCCGCCTGCTCGGGGTTCGTCTACGCCTATGCCACCGCCCACGCCTACATCACGAGCGGCCTCGCGAAGCACGTCCTCGTCATCGGTGCCGAGCTCCTGACGAGGTTCCTCGATTACTCCGACCGCAGCACCTGCATCCTGTTCGGCGACGGGGCCGGTGCCGTGGTCCTGTCGGCGTCCGACGAGCCGGGCGGCGGGCTCGGGATCGAGATGACGACCGAGCCCCAGGGCGCCTACATGATCTGGCTGCCGGCCGGCGGGGCCAAGAGCCCGCCGTCGGCCGAGACCATCGCCCGCGGCGAGCACTACATCCGGATGGAGGGCAAGGAGACCTACCGCTTCGCGACGCGCACGCTCGCGTCGACGGCCCTCGAAGCCGTCCGGAAGGCCGGGCTGCAGCCCGACGACATCGACCTGTTCATCCCCCACCAGGCCAACATCCGGATCATCGAGGCCGTCGCCAAGGGCCTCGACCTGCCGATGGAGCGGATGTTCGTCAACCTCGACAAGTACGGGAACACGTCGGCCGCCTCGGTGCCGATCGCCCTCGCCGAGGCCGTCAACGAGGGCCGGGTCAAGGTCGGCGACCACATCGTGATCGTCGCGTTCGGCGCAGGGTTCACGAGCGGCGCGGTCGCGATCGAGTGGACGGCCGACCCGGCCCGCGGCATCGCCGGCGACGCGGCCGTCCGGCCAGAGGACGTCCACGTCCGGCTGCCGGTCGACTGGGATTCGGTCGACCCGATCCCCGATGCCCTGGCCGCGATCATGGCCCAGCCCGGGCCGGTCGATGTGCCGCTCGACGATGTCGTTCCCGGTGAGCCCGCCCATGCCAGCTCGGAGGTGCCCGCGTGATCGACCTGACCGGCAAGACGGCCCTCGTGACCGGGGGCGCCCGCGGGATCGGCCGCGCCATCGCGCTCCGGTTCGCGACCCAGGGGGCGGACGTGGCGTTCACCTATCGGGGCAACACCGCGGCCGCGGCCGAGACCACCGCGGCGATCGAGGCGCTCGGCCGCAAGGCCCTGTCGGTCCAGGGCGATGCCCGGGCGCCCGAGACCGCCGAAGGCGTCGTGAAGGCCGTCCTCGAGGCCTTCGGCCGGCTCGACATCCTCGTGAACAACGCCGGCGTCACCCGCGACGACCTGATCATGCGGATGACCGAGGAGGCCTGGCGCGAGGTCATCGAGACGAACCTGTCAGGGGCCTTCTGGATGACGAAGGCCGTGACCCGGCCGATGCTCAAGGCTCGCGCGGGCCGGATCATCAACATCACGTCGGTGTCGGGACAGGCCGGCCAGATGGGCCAGGCGAACTACAGCTCCGCCAAGGCCGGGCTCATCGGACTGACCAAGGCGACGGCCCGCGAGCTGGCCTCGCGCGGGATCACGGCCAACGCGGTGGCGCCGGGATTCGTGCTGACCGAGCTCACCCAGGATCTCCCCGAGCCGCTCAAGGCGGAGCTCACGAACCGCACGCCGCTCGGCCGCTTCGGGACGACCGAGGAGATCGCCGACGCGGTCGCGTTCCTCGCCTCCGATGAGGCAGCCTTCATCACCGGACAGGTGCTGGCCGTCGATGGCGGCCTCGTGATGATGTAGGCGCCGCGCGGCGCGGCCGGTGGCTCGCTGCGATGCGCCGGGCACGGCTCGACCCCATCGCGCCGATCAGCTGCCGGTGGCGGCGACCACGATGAGGATCAGCGACATCCCGATGAGCAGGGCCGTCGCCGTCCACCCGATCACGAGGAGCATCCGCCCGCTCGCCAAGCGGGCCCAGCAGCTTGCGGTCCGCGGACAGCCGCATCACGAACACGAGGATGAACGGGAGCAGCAAGGCGTTCAGGACCTGCGCCGCGAACATCACCTGGATGAGCGGCAGCCCCGGGATCATCACGAAGAGCGCGGCGAACCCGATGAAGAAGGCCAGCAGGCCGTAGAACGCCGGCGCTTCGCGCCAGTTCCACTCGACGCCCGTCTCCCAGCCGAAGGCCTCGCACGTGGTGTAGGCGCTGGTCAGCGGCACGACGCCGAGCCCGAGGAACGACGCCCCGAGCAGTCCCACCGCGAAGAGCACGCTGGCCGCCTGGCCGGCGATGGGCGCGAGCGCCTGCGCGGCCTCCGAGGCACTGGTGATGGTCGTCTGGCCCGTGGCGTACAGCGTCGCGGCGCAGCAGATGACGATGAACGCCGCGATGACGTTGGTCAGGAGTGCTCCGAAGAACACGTCGACGCGGCTCGCCGGCAGGTCCTCGGGTTGGAGGCCCTTGTCCACGACGTAGGACTGGATGAAGGCCTGGCCCCACGGCGTGATCGTCGTGCCGACCGTGCCGACGACGGCCAGCCAGTACACGGGCGACGACGAGAGCTGCGGCTGGAACATGCTGTGGAACGCCTCGTTCCAGTCGGGGTGGGCGAGGAACGCCGAGATCACGTAGGCCAGCGAGACGAAGATCCCGATCGCCGACGAACAGGTACTGCACTCGGCCGTAGGAGCCGAGGGCGATGAACGCCACGACGATGACCGCCGCGACCGCCGCGCTGATCTGGGTCGGGATCCCGAAGATCCCGAGCGCCGCGCTGATCCCGGCGAACTCGGCCACGGTCGAGCCGAGGTTCGCGGCGAGCATCAGGGCGGCGGCGAACGCGCCCCAGCGGACGCCCCAGCGCTCGCGGATGAGCCCCATCAGGCCCTTCCCGGTCGCCAGCCCGAGCCGGGCGCCGACCTCCTGCGTGAAGAACAGGACGACCTGGCTCGCGAGGATGACCCAGAGCAGTTCGTAGCCGAATTTCGCGCCGACGATGGAGTAGGTCGTGATGCCGCCCGCGTCGTTGTCCGCGAAGCCGCTCACCAGCCCCGGCCCGAGGACGGCCAGGGTCGCGAAGAGTCGGACGCGCCAGATCGGCAGTCGCCGAAGCGGCGGGAGGACGCGCGGGCGCGGGCGGCGACGCACGGCTGCGCCGGCGACGGCGCTCGTGACGCCCGCGACCCGCACCAGCCGGGTGCGCGGCGCCGTCCGACCGGACTCCGGGGTCGCCGGGGAACGTCGGCCGAGGCGCGGCATCGTCGGTCGGGTCCCTACCGGCTGAACACGCGCGGCAGCCGCTTCTTCCAGGCGGTCGGGATGACGGTGTCGATGGCGTCGTCGACGGTCACGATGCCGACGAGCCGCTCCTCGTCGTCGACGACCGGCACGGCCAGCAGGTTGTAGTGGGCGACCACCTCGGCGACCTCGTCCTGGTCCGCGAGCACGCCGACCGTGACCGGCTCGCGGATCATGACGTCCCGGATCGGCGTCTCCGGCGGGGCGACGATCAGGTCGCGCAGCGACAGCACGCCCGTGAGGTGGTGGGTCTCGTCGGTCACATAGACGTAATAGATGGTCTCGGCGTCCGGCTCGAGCTCGCGGAGGTGATCGATCGATTCGGCGGCGGTGAGTGACTCGTCCAGAGCGATGTACTCGGTCGTCATGATCCCGCCGGCGGAGTCCTCCGGGTACCCGAGGAGCTCCTGGACCTCCTCGGCCTCGTCGACCTCCATGAGGGCGAGGATCTCGTCGCGCGTCGTCTGGTCGAGGTCGGCGACGAGGTCCGCCGCGTCGTCGGGGCTCATCTCCTCGAGGATGTCGGCCGCGCGCTCCGGGGCCAGCGCCTCGAGCACTTCGACCTGCGTCTCGGGTTCCATCTCCTCGATCGCGTCGGCGGCCGCCTCGTCGTCGAGGGCGGCGATGATGCCGGCCCGATCGCGTGGGGTGAGCTGGTCGATGATCGTCGCCAGATCCGCCGGATGGAGCTCGCTGAGGCCGGCGTGCGGGACCCGCAGCTTGATCGATGACACGCTCGACTCGACCGGGTCGACATCCTCCCAGTCGATGTACCGCTCGGGCGTCGGCAGCCGCAGGTTGCGGGCGAGCACGCGGTAGCCGGCCTCGATCCCGAGCCGCCGGAGCAGGCCGGCGGCCCCGACATCCACGGCGACCAGGTGGAGCTTGCCCTCGACGACGTCGAGGCGGAGGTCGTTGACCCGGACGACCTTTCGACCGTCGATGTCGACGATCTGCTTGTCGAGCAGGTCGGCCCGAAGCTGGATCTCGTCGGGGCGTCCCTGGAACTTGGTGATGTCGATCTGCCCGGTCGAGAGGCGCGCGCCCGTCCCATCGAACGAGGCGACGTGGGACCACGGCAGGAAGATGCGCCGCCGGTCGGTCGCCACGACCAGGCCGGTGACGGGCGGATAGCGGTCACCGAGCGCGACGATGAGATCGTCGACCTTCCCCATGGGCTCGCCGTTCACGTCGAGCACGGGGCGGCCGATGGCCTGGCTCAGGTAGAGCATGGATCGCCACCTTGCGAGCGGGACGCGTCCCGCCGCGGTGGCTCGCGACCCGGCGTGGGGTCGCGGTCAGCCGTCAGAAGGCGGGACGGACCGGGTTCCTGGGATTCGTGGCGCCACTGGCGCCGGTACGACTGGGACCGTCGTCCACGGGATCGATCTGACCTCGAGCGCGGATTGAAGCGACCGGACCCGATGGGTCCCGACGCGAGCCGAGTGTAGACCCGGTCGCAGCCGGGGGTCAAAGGCCCTCGCCGCGCCGTCGCGCCCGCACCGATGTCGGTGCCTGAGGCGGTGCTACGCTCGGCCCGATGCGCATCGAGCAGTATTCGATCAGCGGCCTCGGGCACCTGTCGGCGATGGTCGTCGACGATGAGGCCCGGGTCGCGGTCGTGGTCGACCCGCGCCGGGACGTCGACCTGTACCTCGACCGCGCATCGGACCAGGGACTCCGGATCACGGCCGTCCTCGAGACGCACCTCCACAACGACTACGTCTCGGGCGCCCGCGACCTCGCCGCGCTGACCGGGGCGACGCACCACATCGGCGCCGGCGCCGAGCTGGCCTACGAGCATCGCGGCCTGCGTGACGGCGAGCCGGTCGAGGTCGCCGGGCTGCGCTTCGACACCCTCGATACGCCCGGCCACACCCCGGAGCACGTGGCCTACACCGTCGCCGACGCCCGGGCCGAGGTCGATGCCCCGGCGGCCCTGTTCAGCGGTGGCTCGCTGCTCGTCGGGGCGGTGGGTCGGACCGACCTGCTGGGCCAGGCGAATGCCGTCCCGTACGCCCATGCGATGTACCACTCGCTCCACGACCGGATCCTGCCGCTGGGCGACGCCGTCCACGTCCATCCGACCCACGGCGCCGGCTCGCTGTGCTCGATCGGGATCGGCTCGATGCCCTCCACCACCATCGGTGCGGAGCGGCAGCACGACCCGCTCCTGGCGCCGATGGACATCGACGCGTTCGCCCGGGCGCTCCTGGCCGGCCAGCCGGCCATCCCGCCGTATTTCGCGCGGATGCGCCCCATGAACCAGGGCGGCCCGGCGCTCCTCGATGGCCGCGTGCCGGTCCCCCCGACCCTCGACCCGGCCGCGTTCGCCGCGGCGATCGCGGCCGGGGCCCAGGTCGTGGATGCACGTGACGCGGCTTCCCACGTCGCCGGCCACATCCCCGGCTCGATCTCGATCCCGCTCGACGAGTCCTTCGGCACCTGGCTCGGGTGGGTCGTCGATCTCGACCGTCCGGTCGCGCTCGTCGTCGCCGGGCTCGACGACGTCGAGCCGCTCATGCGCCAGGCGATCCGGATCGGCCGGGACGAGGTCTCCGGGGTGCTGGTGGGTCTCGACGCCTGGGGCGCCGCCGGGTATCCGCCTCGAGGCGAGCGGGCGCATCTCGATCGCCGACCTCGCCCGCGACCTCGACCACGCCGGCCCGTCGGAGCGCCCGCTCCTCATCGACGTCCGCCAGTCGTCCGAGTACGACACGGGCCACGTCCCGGGGGCCTGGCACATCCACGCCGGCTCGCTCGCCGACCGCCTCACCGACCTGCCGCGCGACCGACCGATCGCGACGATGTGCGCCGCAGGCTTCCGGGCGTCGATCGCGGCATCGCTCCTGCGCTCGGCCGGCTTCGAACGGGTCGAGTGGGTCGAGAGCGGGTTCCCGGCGTGGGCCGCCGCCGGCTACCCGGTCGAGCTCGGGTCGAACGGGAGTCGCGGCCCCGCCTGACGCCGCAACGTGCCGCCCCCGACCGCGTCGGCTGTCGCGGCCGTGGTACGTCCGTACCGGTGACCTCGGGACCTCGGGCCGACCCGTGGCGCGGGGTCGCGGATGCGACGATGCCGGCGTGAGCGTGCGTCAACCGAATGGCGACCGCGGACCGGGCGTGCCCGGCACCCGCCGGTCGGCCGTGCCCGGGTCGACCGCCGCGCCGTCGCTGTTCCGGCGACTGCTCGGCGGCGACGCGTCGCGCCCGGCCGACCCCGTCGTCGGCGACCACGGCCTCGAGCTCGAGCTCGCCGAGCGCCTCGACACCGTCCTCGGGATCGCCGAGCGCCTCGCCGCCTCGCACGACCGCCAGGAGCTGTTCCGGATGATCGTCGACGAGACGCGCCGGGCACTCCGGGCCGACGCCACGACGATCCGCATCCTGCGCGATGACCGCCTCGCGATCGCGGCCTGGGCGGGCCTGCCGACCGACGTCGCGGCCGTGCTCCCCGACTTCACCCGCGACGAGGGCTGGGTCGGGCGAGGTCCTGCGGACCGGTCGGGTCCTCGCCTTCCCCGACGTCCGCGGCGACACGAGCCTCGGCTTCCAGCGGTACGAGGGCATCCTCGACTTCGCGGGGGACCTCATCGCGCCGCTCATCCATCACGACCGGGTCATCGGCGCCCTCGCCGCCGTCACCTACGAGCCGCGTCACTGGACGAGCGGCGACGTCGCCTTCATCACGACCCTCGCGACCCACGCGGCCATCGCCCTGACCAATGCCGAGCTGTTCGAGCAGACCGAGGCGCGAGCGGCGCAGCTCGCCGTGCTCCAGGCCGCGTCGGCCCGCCTGAGCCGCGCCGGGACCGTGGAGAACGTCGGGCGCACCGTCGTCGAGGAGACGCGCCGGATCATCGACTACCACAACGCCCGCGTGTACCTGCTCGAGCCGCCCGACGACGACGTCGTGCCGATCGCCTTCGCCGGCACGGTCGGGGCCTACGAGCGCGTGGACTTCGCCCTCCTTCGCTGCAAGCTCGGCGAGGGCTTCACGGGCTGGGTCGCGCTCCACGGCGAGGCGCTCCTCATCGACGACGCGAACGTCGACCCGCGCGGTTCGACCATCCCGGGCACCGACGATGTCGACGAATCGATGCTCGTCGTGCCGATGCGCTACGACCAGCAGACCGTGGGCGTCATCACGCTCTCGAAGCTCGGCTTGGGGCAGTTCGACGCCGACGACCTGCGCCTGCTCACGATCCTCGCCGACCAGGCCGCGACGGCCGTCGAATCGGCGCGGCTGCTGGCCCGGACCCAGGACCTCGCCGGCGAGCTGCGGCGCCTCCTCGACATGAGCGCCGAGCTGTCCGAGAGCCTCGACCCGCGCCAGGTCGCCAACCTCATGGCCGGCCACATGGCCCGGGCGATGGGCGTCGACGAGTGCGCCATCAGCTACTGGGACCGGGTGTCCGGGCGGGTCGATTCGCTCGGCTACTACCCGCTCCTCAAGGTGGCCGAGATGGAGCCGTGGTACGACGTCGCCGAGTTCCCCGAGACGCTCCGTGTGCTCGAGCGCCAGGAGGCCGTCATCGTGGATGCCGAGGACCCGGCCGCCGACCAGGCCGAGGTCGGGCTCATGACGCGCGACGGCAACCGCGTGCTCGCGATGCTGCCGCTCATCGCCAAGGGCGAATCGATCGGGTTGGTCGAGCTGTTCTCGCGCTCACCGATGACCTGGGACGCCGACCGGCTCCAGCTGGCTCGGACGATGGCGAACGAGGCCGCGATGGCCCTCGAGAATGCGCGCCTCTACGAGGATGCCCGGAACCTCGCCGACCGGGACCAGCTGACCGGCTTCTTCAACCACCGGTTCCTGCACGAACGCCTCGGCGAGGAGATCGTCCGTGCCCAGCGTGGCCGCCGCCCGCTCAGCCTGCTCATGCTCGATCTCGACGACTTCAAGCTCGTCAACGACACGTTCGGCCACCTGTTCGGCGACCGCGTCCTGGCCTGGAGCGCGGAGCTCATCCGCTCGACGCTGCGAGCGTCGGACGTGGCGGCCCGCTACGGCGGCGACGAGTTCGCGATCGTGCTGCCCGAGACCGGCACGGAGGACGCCCGGTCCGCCGCCGAGCGCATCCTCGAGGCCTTCCGGGCGCACCCGTTCGTCGGCGAGCAGCGCGGGCCGGTCCCGATCGCGGCGTCGATCGGCGTCGCCACGTTCCCGGACAGCGGCCGCAGCGCCACCGACCTCATCGCCGCCGCGGACCGGGCCCTCTACGAGGTGAAGCGCGGCGGCGGTCACGATGCCGCCGCGGCTCCTGAGGTCGCCGCGTAGTACGAAAGTACTGGTCGGCTCGCGGACGGGAGTACCCCCGCCCGGTCTGGACTGGACGACCCCGGACCGCCATCCTGTATATCCGACGTGAGCGAACCCACCCGGCACCCGGCCCACGACGGAACCCCCATCGACTCGCGGATCCGTCGCTCGTGGTGGATCTTCGCCGGGACCATCTTCCTCCTCGGACTCCTCCTCGCCGCGCGCCTCTTCGCCGAGGGCGCACGGCCGCTCGATTGGGTGGTGGTGGCGCTCCTCGGCCTCGTCGGGATCACGGCGATCCGCCATCGGGAGGCCGTCGAGGCCCTCGAGACCGGGCGACGCGAGGAAGCCGAATCGTTCGCCCGCATCCTGTCGGGCCTGTCGCGCTCGGTCTCCGAGGACGCGATCGTGGGCGCCATCGTCGAAGAGCTGGCCGCTTCGACCGGAGCCGACCACATCGTCGTGGCGCGACAGCGGCTCGAGGCGCGCGCCCTCCAGGCGACGCTCATCAGCGCCCGACCGGGCGTGCCGCCGTCCACGACCCTCCTGCCGATGGCCGAGTTCGGCGTCGGGTTCGGCGTGTCTCGCTCCGTGACGCGCGCGGCCGTGGCCGTGCCCGTCCGCGCCGAGGTCCCGGCGCCGGTCCCGGTCGGGGCGGGGACGGGTCCCGGACGACCGAGCTCGGCCGGGTCGAGCCGTACCGGCCGACACGTCTCCGTCGCCGACGGGGGCTGGCGAGCGCGGGGCGAGTCCCTGATCGGCGCCCTGCCGGGCCTCGTCACCGACACCGAGGCGGGCCAGGCCGCCGCCGATCGCGTGGCCGACCAGGTCCGCGCTGCCTACGGCCTGACCCACATGCTCGCCGCGCCGCTGCGCGGCCGGGACGGGGTCGTCGGGGCGATCGTGCTCTCGCGCCGGAGCCAGGCGCCCTGGCCGGCGGCCACCCGGCGGCTGCTCAACGGCGCGGCCCTGGAAGCGTCGGCGGCCCTCTCGCGGGCCGGCTCGCACCGGGCCGCCGAGGTCGAGGCCTCGACGGACGCCCTGACCGGGCTGCCGAACCGGCGCTACTTCGACGAGTTCTGCGGCCTGCTCGCCCGTCGCCGCCGTGCGGAGGACGCCGTCGGGGTGCTCATGGTCGACATCGACCGGTTCAAGGTGCTCAACGACACCCACGGCCATGCCGCCGGCGACGAGGTCCTCAAGGCGGTCGGTGGGGCGATCGTGCGGGCCGTGCGCGACGACGACGTCCCGGCACGGTACGGCGGTGAAGAGTTCGTCGTCCTGCTGCGCAATCCGAGCGGCCCCGTGGCGTTGGAGATCGGCGAGCGGGTCCGCGCTGCGGTGGCCGGCCTCGACCTGGCGCACCTCCGGATCGCCAAGGTGACCGTCTCGGTCGGCGTGGCGGTGGCCGAGCACCCGGACGAGCCGATCGGCGAGCTGATCGAGCGAGCGGATCGGGCGCTGTATCGCGCCAAGCGGGCGGGGCGGGACCGGGTCGTCGCGCTCTGACGGGCTACCATCGGGCCGTGACCCACGAGCCCGATGTCGAGATCGCGCGCCCCGACGACGACGACGAGGAAGGGATGCCCGCCCGCCCCGGTGACGACGGCGCGACCGACCTGACCAACGGGGACCTTGCCCGTGTCTTCCATGAGATCGGCGACATGCTCGAGGTCAAGGGTGAGCTCGTGTTCAAGACCGTGGCCTATCACCGCGCGGCCGACGCCATCGGGCGCAGCCCGGTCGACCTCGTGGCGGCCTACCGCGCCGGCCAGCGACCGACGGTCCCGGGCGTGGGCAAGGCGATCAGCGACAAGATCGAGGAGCTCGCCACCACCGGCCACATGGCGTACTACGACCGGCTGCGGACGGAGATCCCGCCGGGGCTCGTGGACCTGCTGCGGATCCCCGGCCTGGGGCCCAAGACCGCCCGCCAGCTGTACGAGCAGCTCGGCATCGACTCGATGGACGGCCTGCGCGAGGCGGCCGAGGCCGGCCGGATCCGCGAGCTCAAGGGCATGTCGGTCAAGACGGAGGCGCTCATCCTCGAGGGCATCGAGCGCCTCGAGTCCACCCCCGACCGGATGTTGCTCGATCGCGCGGAAGCCTTCGTCGATGGCGTCATCGAGATGCTCGCGCCCACCCCCGGCGTCATCGGTCTCGAGCCGGCCGGGTCCTTCCGCCGGCGCCGCGAGACGATCGGCGACCTCGATCTCCTTGCCGAGACCGATGACGCGGCTGCGTTGATCGGGCGGTTCACCCGGCTGGGCACGGTCGACCACATCGTGAACGCCGGGTCGGCCAAGGCCGCTGTCCGCCTCATGCGCGGGCCGCAGGTCGACCTCATGGTGATGCGGCCCGGCGAGGCGGGGACGTACCGGATCCACTTCACCGGGTCCAAGGAGCACAACGTGCGGTTGCGGGCGATGGCCCGAGACCAGGGCTGGTCGCTGTCCGAGAAGGGATTCCTCAAGATCGGCGAGGACGGCGAGCCGCTCACCGGCGACGCCGCCGAGCTCCGGACCTTCGCCACCGAAGCCGAGGCCTATGGCTTCCTCGGCCTGCCGTACATCGAACCCGAGCTGCGGGAGGACGCCGGCGAGATCGAGGCCGCGCTCGCGGGCACGCTCCCGTCGCTCGTCGAGGTCGCCGATCTGCGCGGCGACCTGCACACCCATTCCGACTGGACCGACGGCGTCCACGCCATCGAGCAGATGGCCGAGACCGCCCGCGGCCGTGGGTACGCCTACCAGGTCCTGACCGACCACACCCAGTCGCTGGCGATCGCCCGTGGGCTCTCGCCCGACCAGGTCGCGGAGCAGCGCGAGATCGTCCGGGCGCTCAACGAGCGCTTCGCGGCCGAGGTGGCCGCCGGGACGGCACCGGCCGGCGCATCGCCCGACGGATTCCGCCTGCTCCATGGCTGCGAGCTCGAGATCCGTGCCGACGGCGCACTCGACTTCGAGGACGACCTCCTCGCCGCCTTCGACCTCGTCGTGGCGTCCCTCCACGTATCGCGCCGGCAGCCGCGCGCCGAGCTCACCCGTCGCACGCTCAACGCCATCCGCAGCCCGCACGTGGACGTCATCGCGCACCCCGCGGGCCGGATGCTCGGTGGCCGCGACGACCTCGACCTCGAGTGGGACCTGGTCTACGCCGAGGCTGCCCGGACGGGCACCGCGCTCGAGATCAACGGGTCGCCGCACCGGCTCGATCTCTCGGCCGAGCGGGCACGGCGCGCGGTCGCCGACGGCTGCGTGCTCTCGATCGACTCGGACGCGCACAAGATGGCCGAGCTCGGCTACGTCCGTTGGGGGGTCAGCCAGGCGCGCCGGGCCTGGGTCACGGCCGCGGACGTCCTGAACACGCGCTCGCGCGCCGACCTGCTGGCATGGGTCGCGGGCAAGCCCGGGCGGGTGTGATGACGTCGCGTACCATCGCCGCGATGCCGGACCGGACGAGTCGCCTCGACCTCGCGCTGCTGGCGGTCACCATCGTCGGGCTGTCGCGGCTCACCGAGCCGCCGACGGTCTGGGCGATCGCGCTCCTGCTCCTCGTCGCGCTGCCGTTCGGCACGCTCCAGGTCCTGAGCGACGAGGTCCCGGCATCGGCCGCCGACGAGGGGGTGCCGATCGAGTCGCTCATCCTGCCGTCCGTCGCCGCCGTCGGCTGCCTCGGTGCCATCCGCCTCGTGCCCTTCGGCCTGTGGCTCGTCCCGGCCCTGCTGCTCACCGGCATCCTCGTCGTCCGCGCCCTCGCGATCGAGGCGCGGATCCTGTCGTCGTCGCCCGACGGCCTGAGCGTCTCCGACCGGACATCGCTCCTCGTGACGATGCTGCTCATCGCGTTCCTGGCGTTCACCGGGGTCGCCGCGATGGTCCCCGGTGGCCTCGTCCAGGCGACACGGGAGGGCGGGACGACGCCGCCGCTGTCCGAGACCTATCTCATCGTCCTGGCCGCCGGCGACGCGCTCATCGCGTTCCTGCTCGGCTATCGGGCCGCGGCCCTGCGCGTCTCCTCGCTCCGCGCCGCCCTGTTCTCGGCCCTGACCTACGCCGTCGCGATCGCGATCGCCGCGGCCGCGCTGCGGGCCCTCGCGATGCCTCGCCTCCTCGGACCGGCCCTGCTGACGCTCGCGTTCTATCTCTGGGATACGTTCCACGGGGCCTCGCCGGCCCGTCGCCGCGACATCGACTGGGTCTGGCAGACCGTCCTGCTCGCGGGCCTCGGCATCCTCGTCGTCGCCTGGAACCTCCTGCTGCGCGGCTGACCGGGCCGGATCCGGTCGGCCGGCGCTCGAGGTGATCCGCCCTCGCGTTTGACGCGATGGACGATGGGTGCTAGAAAGCGATGCCCGCGCGGCACCCCATCCCGGCCCGCGCCCTCGCCCGCGACGGACCCACGCCGGTCGCGCGCGCCACGAACCGACGCACCGCCGCGCCCGCCCGAACCACGGAGACTGCCCACGTGACCTTCCCCGACGTCGAGACCAAGGACCAGAGCCCGGTCAACCTCACCCGAACGAAGCGCCAGCTCGCCGACCAGGCGATCGCCCAGGCGGCGGCGGCCCAGTGGGCGGACGCCGGCGGCCACGAACCGCAAGCTGCTCGAGCTGGGCCCCGATGCCGAGGCCGAGAACCGCCTCGCCAAGGCGCTCTGGGAGCTGGGCTCGCTGGCCGAGGCGCGCGAGCACTACCAGACCGCGCTCGCGCTCGACCCGACGAACCGCATCGCCGAGCGCAACATCGACCGGCTCAAGGTCCTGCTCGTCGCCGCCGGCGAGAAGACCGTGCCGGCACAGGAGGGGAGCAAGGCCCCGGTCGGGATCTTCGTCGAGGAGACCGGCAAGACCGGCTTCGCGTTCCTCACCGATCTCGCCGACCCGCGCCAGCTCGCCCAGGTCAACCCCGGCGACTACGTCGAGCTGACGCCGGAGCGCAACCGCCTCATCGCGTTCAGCAACGGCGTGCGCATCGGCGTGGTCGAGCCGCGCGTCGCCGCCCGGCTCCTCAAGCTGATGGCGGACGGGAACAAGTACGCGGCCGGCGTGACCTCGCTCGGCGACAAGGACGTGCGGATCATCATCCGCGAGGTCTTCCAGGACCCGCGCAACTACGGCAAGGTCAGCTTCCCGACCGCGGCCAAGTCCACCGACCTGCGGCCGTACACGAAGGGCACCCTCGTCCGCGAGGAGATGGACCTCGAGGACGACCTCGAGGACGACGAGGAGGACGAGGAGATCGAGGATCTCGATCGTGTCCTCCCGCCCGAGTCGACCACCGACGAGGCCTTCGAAGAGGAGCCCGACGAGCTCGACGAGCCCTAGGTCCCGGTGGGCCGTGACGAGCGGCCCATCGCCGGGCGCTCGACGCGTCGGCTAGCATCGGACCGATGACGGGTCGGCCCACGCCCCAGAACCTGCAGCCCGGCTTCTCGCTGCCCGCGTTCGACAAGTCGGCGCCGCCGCCCCAGCCGGCGGTCCTCGCCGCACGGATCGACCAGCATTCGAGTGCCGGCGACGTCGTCGCGGACCTCTTCGGCCGGGGCGGCTGGGTCGCCCGTGCCGCGGTCGACCGCCAGCGCCGGGCGATCTCGCTCGAGTCGAGTCCTCTGACCCGGATGCTCGCCGAGGTCGTGCTCCGCCCGCCCGACGTCCGCCACCTCGACGCGGCGTTCCAGGGCATGGCCGCCTCGCCGCGCCGCGAGTCGAGCCTGAAGGTCTCGCTCGGCGACCTGTACGCGACGCGCTGCGCGACATGCGGCCGCATGGTCGTGGTCGACGACGTCATCTGGGGCGTGGCCGAGGGCGCCGACCCGACGGCCCCCGAGACGGCCGTCGCGCCGATCGCCCGCCACTATCGCTGCACGGTCTGCCGCGACCAGCGCGGCGGACCGGAGAGCCGCCAAGGCCCGCTCGACGACGACGACCTGATCCGCGCCCGCGCCGATGTCGGCGTCGACGAGGTGCGCGCCGCGCTGCGGACCCGTTTCGCCCCGGTCGATGGCGCCGAGACGCTCGTCGACGAGCTCCTCGCGCTGCACACGCCCCGCCAGCTCGTCGGGCTCTCGGCGATCCTCGACCGCATCGAGGGTGACCTGCGTGCGGCGCCCGTCCTGGCTGCCCTGCGCCTCGCGTTCCTGCACGCGATCCTGCCCGCCAGCCGGCTCGCGACGTCGCAGGGGCGCACGGCCACGCTGCGCATCGGCGGCGGCCACGTCCGCCTGCCGACCGCGACGACCTGGCGCGAACGCAATCCGTGGCTCGCCTTCGAGGACGGCTTCCGCATCGTCCGCGGCTTCGTCCAGCGCCTCGAGGGCGGCGTCCTCGGCCCGCTCCAGGCACGGCTCGGCGAGGACCTGCGCAGTCTCGGTGAGGGGACGGCGACGGCGGTCCTCGCGCTCTCGAGCCCATCGGGGCTGCGCCTGCTGCGTGACGAGCTCGACGGCTACGGCCGGTCGGGTCCCACGCCGCGTATCCGCCTCCTGCTCGGCCAGCCACCGGTCCGCCCCGGTCTCGAACGGCTCGGCGCCGCCTATCACGCCACCTCCTGGGTCCTCGGCCGCGAGGCGTCGGCGCTGCTGCCGATCGACGCCCTCGCCGGCCCGTCGCTGCGCGTGCCCTGGAGCTGGCAGGCGGCCGCGATCGGCCGAGCGCTGGAGGCGGCCGCTCCGGCCATGGCGCGCGACGGCCGGGCGGTCATGCTCGTGGACGGCGGTCCGGAGGCGCTCGTCGCAACGGTCCTCGGTGGAGCCAGCGCCGGCTATCGGCTCGTGAGCGCGCGCCTCGCCGGCGGCGACGACGAGGTCGGTGGCGTCGTCGAGTTCCTGCCGCCGGGCGCGGCCCGGCCGCCGGGCCCGCGGACCCGTTCGAACGTCTCGCTGCCGGCGATCGAGGGCGGCCCCGGCGACCCCGAGCTCGTGCCCGGCCCGGGTCTGTTCTCCGCGCCCGAGCGGTTCGACCAGCGCCCGTTCTCGACCACCGAGGCCGCCCGGACCGTCACCGAGACGGCCGTCGAGACGCTGCGCGGACGCGGCGAGCCGGCCCG
Source organism: uncultured Chloroflexia bacterium (assembly GCA_963817245.1). Lineage (GTDB taxonomy): Bacteria > Chloroflexota > Limnocylindria > Limnocylindrales > CSP1-4 > SPCO01. The sequence continues at coordinate 1,996,031 of CAWFNQ010000001.1, read as the reverse complement.
CTACGAGCGCCTGCTGGGCGAGGTCCTCGTCGGTCTCGACCGGGCCGGCCAGCTGCGACGGCTCGCGGCCGGTTCCGTCCGACCGCCGGCCGCCCGTGCGCAAACGTCCGCCTCCGCCCGCCCCGACGATCCGGATGACCCGCGCGGCTCGCGAGCGGTGCCCGACGCCCCGCCCGGCGACTCGGCCCACGAGGATCCCGGCGGTCGCGACGGCCCCGGTCGCGACGGCCCCGGCCGGGAGGGTCCCGGCGGGCGCGAGGCCGGCGGCGGACGCGAGGATCGTGCTTCGGTCCGCGGCGGCGGGTCGCGGCCCCTCGCCGCCGAGCAGCTCGTCGGCGCGCCGCCCGGTGGTCCGAGCGGACCGTCCGATACGGATCGTCCCGCCGGGACGGGCGATTCCTCGGACCCGGTCGAGCGCCTGCTCGCCCTCGTCCGCGATGAGATGACGCGGCCGTCCAACACGCGCCTCACCGAGATCGAGCCCGGCCGCTGGTGGCTGGCCGACCCGGCCGACGTGGCCGCCGCGGCCATCCCGCTCGCAGACCGCGTGGAGTGGGCCGTGTTCAGCCTGCTCTCGACGTCCGGCCCCCTCTCGGAGGCCGCGTTCTACGAGCGCATCGCGACGCTGTTCAACGGCCACGACCTGCCAGACGAGGGGCTGGTCCGGGCCTGTCTCGACAGCTATCGCAGCCTCGCGAGCACGCCCGACCGGCTCATCACCCAGGACGACCTCCTGCGCCGGAGCCAGGAGCACACGGACCTGCTCGCGACGCTCGCCGACGCCGGCCATCGCCTCGGGATGCGCGTGTGGCTGGCCCGTCGCGAGCACAGCCGGCGGACCGGCGGCCACCTGCTCGTCGACCGGCTCGATCGGCGCGAACTCGGGGCCTACCTCGGCGCGGTCAGCCGGCCCGCAGAGGTCCTCGAGGAGGTCGATTGCATCTGGTACATCCGCGGCAAGGTCGCCCTCCTCTTCGAGGTCGAGTGGACCGCGATGCTCGGTGAGGCGCTCCTCCACCGCCACCGGCGGATCCCGGCGAACGAGAACCTCGTCCGCTTCCTCGTGATCGCCCCCGAGCGGACCGAGCTCGTCCGATACAAGCTCGGCCGGTCGCCGCTGCTGCGCGAGGCACTCGAGCACGGCAACTTCCACATCATCAAGTCCGACCACCTGCGACGATTCCTCGCGCCCGAGCACCCGGACCTCAACGAGCTCGAACCGCTCATCGGGCTCGACCCGATGATCGAGCGCAGCGGCGAGCAGATGCCGCTGTTCGGGGGCTGATCCGGGGGCTGATCCCGGCCCGAGGCGGCCGGCCAACGGCGCCCGCCGGGGCGTTCGGGCGACACCTGTCAGGGTCACGACACATCGGCCCGGCGGACGCGCGCTACCCTGTGTCCGAATGGCGGCCTGACGGGGCCGCTGCCCTTCGGGATCATCCACCGTAGGAGGCTGCATCGTGTCCACCCCTGAGCCGACCGGCTCGCCCGTCGACGACCTCGCGGAACGGTTCTGGGAGGCCGTCCTCGAGCTCAATCCGACGACCGCCACCTTCTACGGCGACGACCGCTACGCCGACCGCCTCGAGGACCCGAGCCCGACCGGGCGCGCCAAGGCGCGCGACCTGCTGGTCCGCACCGCCGCCGAGGCCCGGGCGATCCCGGTCGACGGCCTGTCCACCGAGGAGCGGATCACGCGCGACATGCTCGTCGTCGTCTCCGAGCTGGGGATCGAGGAGGACGACCAGCACCTCCACGAGCTGCGCGTCGTCGACCAGATGAGCGGGCCCCAGCAGCTGCTGCCACAGCTCACCCAATTCCAGCCGGCCGACACGCCCGAGCGTCTCGAGGCCTTCCTCGAGCGGCTCCACGCGTACCCGGAGTTCATGGCCGCGAACGCGGACATCCTGAGCGACGGCCTCAAGTCCGGCCTCACGGCGCCGCGCATCGTCGCGGAGCGGACGATCGCCCAGATCGAGCGGATGCTCGCGGTGCCCATCGAGGGGGCGATCATCCCCTCGATGGTCCAGGTCGCGTCCGAGACGGACCGCGAGAAGGTCCGGGACTCGGTCTGGGAGCACGTGTATCCGGCCGACCTCAAGTTCCTCGACACGCTTCGCGGCGCGTATCTCGCGGCGACCCGCGAGGATCCCGGCATCTGGTCCGCGCCCAACGGCGACGCCATCTATCGCACGGCGATCCGGAGCTGGACGACGCTCGACCTCGATCCGCAGGACGTCCACGACATCGGCCTCGCCGAGCTCGAGGGCATCGAGGCGGAGCGCCGCGAGATCGCCCGCGAGGCCGGCTTCGGCGACGACACCGCGGCCTATCGGGCGGCCCTCGACGCCGACCCGGACAACACCCCGAACACCAAGGCGGAGCTCGTCGCCCGCGCCAACGAGGACATCGAGCGCGCGATGGCGGCGGCGCCGCGCTACTTCGGGGAGCTGCCCCGGGCCGCGTGCGAGGTCCGGTCGGTCGAGGAATACAAGGAGAAGGACGCGCCGTTCGCGTACTACTTCCCGCCGTCCCCCGACGGATCGCGGCCGGGCATCTACTACGCCAACGGCTACGACCTCCAGAGCCGCAAGTACACCAAGCTCGCCTCGACCACGTTCCACGAGGCCGCCCCGGGCCACCACTTCCAGATCGCGCTCGAGATGGAGAACCCCCACCTGAACCGCTTCCGCCGGCTCGGTTCGCGCGCTGTCGGCGGCGCCTACGTCGAGGGCTGGGGCCTGTACAGCGAACGGCTCGCCGACGAGATGGGCCTCTATCGCGACGAGGGCGAGCGATTCGGGATGCTCGACGCGCAGGCCTGGCGCGCGGCGCGGCTCGTCGTGGACACCGGTCTCCACGCCCTGCGCTGGCCGCGCCAGCGCTCGATCGACTTCCTGCTCGGGGCCGGCCTGTCCGAGACGGACGCCGTCATCGAGACCGACCGCTACATCTGCTGGCCGGGCCAGGCGCTGACCTACAAGATCGGCCAGCGCGAGATCGAGCGTCTGCGCGGCGAGCTGACGGCGCGCGACGGCTCGCACTTCGATCTCAAGGCGTTCCACGACGCCGTGCTCGGGCACGGGTCGCTGCCGCTCGCCACGCTTGCCCGCGAGCTCCCGAACTGGGTGGCCACCCCGGCCTGACGACTCGCGGACGCTCACACGCCACAGGAGGGACGACCATGGCGCTCATCCAGGAGATCGGCTTCTCGGTCAAGCTCGGCATGGAGGAAGCCCACCAGCGCTGGCTCGAGAAGAACGAGAAGCGGCTGGCCGCGGCGTACCCGGCGGGGATCCGTTACATCGGCACATACGTCGTGGTGTTCAGCACCGACAAGGAAGCGGGCACCTATCGGTCGCTCGTCGAGCTCGATACGTACGGCGCCATCGACAAGATGGCGGCGGCCTCGAAGGACCCGAAGAGCAAGCTCGGCAAGCTCCTGCGCGAGTGGACGGCGTTCGGGGACTTCGACTGGAACGCCCCGTGGAGCCAGGGCCTGTACCGATCGGTGGTCGATGCGACGATCTGGGACCCGGCGGGGCAGAGCTAGGAGTCGAACCCGATCCCGAGCGCGTCGAGGGTCTGCAGCAGCAGGCCCCGGCGGCCCTCGCTGCGGTCCGCCCGGTCGAGCTCGCGCCGGACCGTCTCGATCGTCGCGGAACGGAGGGGCTCGGGCGGGAACGGGACCGGCGGGCTGCTCACGATCCGCAGTCGCAGCCGGTCCTCGTCGGGGCGGAGCAGGACATCGCGCACGACCCCGGCGGCCCAGCGGCTGGTGCCGACGCCCAGCCCGGTGTACCCGAGCGCGTACGTCACGCGGTCGCCCATGGTCCGCCCGAACGTCACCGTGAACCGCGAGGTGGTGTCGATCGCCCCGCCCCAGCGGAACGGGAATGAGAGGCCCTCGAGCTGCGGGAAGGCGTGGAAGAACTGGGCCTCGAGCTTTTCGAATGTCGCCGGCCGCCGGTCGAGCTCGGGTCCGACGCGGCTCCCGAAATGGTGGATGGCGTCGTACCCGCCCCACAGGATCCGGTCGTCGGCGGTCAGCCGGAAGTAGTGGAACTGGTTGTTCGAGTCCGAGCAGCCCTGCCGGCGGGCCCAGCCGATCGCGGCCATCTGGTCGCTGCTCAACGACTCCGAGACCAGCGCGTAGTCGTAGACCGGGACGAAGAGCGGCGAGAGGCGGCGCAACCAGCCCGAATACGCCGACGTGGCGACGACGACCTGGTCGGCGCGGACCTCGGCACCGTCGGCCGTCCGGACGATCACGCCGCCCGCGACGCGTTCGAGCTTCGAGACGCGCGTGTGTTCATGGATCGGCACGCCGCGCTCGCGAGCGACGCGGGCGATACCGCGGCACAGCGCCGCCGGGTCGAGGACGACATCGCGGCCGGGCGGCCGGTACAGCGCTGCGTGCCAGGTCGGCGAGTGGAGCTCGGCCTGGGCCGCCTCCCGGTCGAGGAACTCGAGCGCCTCGCCCCACTCGGCGGCCTCGTCGACCCAGGCGCGGAACTCGTCGACCTGGTACGCCTGGTCGGCGAGGCTCAGCACCCCGGTCTCTTCGAGGTCGCAGTCGATGCCGTGCTCGCGCGTGAACGCGATCAGCCCCGCGAGGTTGTCGATGCCTTCGCGCTCGAGGCGCTCGAGTTCATCGGGGAAGTGGCGGATCCCGTTCGCGAGGCCGTGGGTCAGGCTCGCCTCGCAGAAGCCGCCGTTGCGGCCGCTGGCCCCGTAGGCGACGGTCTCGGCCTCGAGGACGACGACCCGCAGCGCCGGATCCGTGTCGGTCAGCGCGATCGCGGTCCAGAGCCCGGTGAACCCGGCGCCGATGATGGCGACGTCCGCGACGAGCCGCTGGCCGGCCTCGAGCGCCGGGTCGGCCGGCGCCGCGGTCCCGCGCAACCAGTAGCTGATCGGCTCGCCGTTCGCGGTCATCGGCGCATGGTGCCATGCGCACGCATCACGCCGCCAAGCGGCTCCTCATGTGCGGGATTCGCACGCCTTCGCGCAACAGAACGACGAATGTCGCGTTGACGCCCCCCTGCGCCATATGGCACGATGCGGCGACGACCGTCCCACCATGCGCAACCCGCGTCCCACGGGACGGACCGGCCCAACCCATACCTCGAGGAACCCATGGCCACCGAGCCCGCCGCCACGACACCCGCGCTCCGCCGCGACCGCCAGATGGCGATGTACCGGCGCGCGCTGGAGCACATGCCGGGTGGCGCGAACTCGAACTTCCGGGCGTGGGGTGACGACACGGTCTATGTCGACCGGGGCGAGGGTGGGCTCGTCTGGGATCTCGACGGGAACGAGTACGTCGACCTGCGCATGGGCTACGGCCCGGTGATCCTGGGCCACGGTGACCCGCGCGTCGACGACTACGTCAACGAGCGGATGCGCCGGGGCGTCAGCTTCAGCCTGACGAGCGAGGACGAAGTCCGGGCGATCGAGCTCATCTGCGAGCTCACCGGCTGGGTCGACACGGCGCGGATGACCGTGTCGGGCACCGAGGCGACGATGCACGCGATGCGCATCGCCCGCGCGTATACCGGCCGCGAGAAGATCGTGAAGTTCGAGGGCCAGTACCACGGCGTCCACGACTACGCGCTGATCAGCGTCGGCCCGGACGACATGTCCGAGCTTGGCCCGGAGGACAACCCCGTCCGGCTGGCCTGGGGTCGCGGCATCCCCTCGGCCGTCGCCGACACGATCATCCCGGCCCGCTACAACAACATCGAGTTCCTGCGCCGGCTCTTCGAGCGCGAAGGCGAGGACATCGCGGCGATCATCGTGGAGCCGGTCCTCGGCAACGCCCAGGGGATCATGCCCAAGCCGGGCTTCCACCAGGCGATGCGCGCCCTGACCGAGGAGTTCGGGATCCTGCTCATCTTCGACGAGGTCAAGACCGGGTTCCGCTTCGCCCGCGGCGGCGCCGCCGAGTTCTTCGGGATCACGCCGGACCTCGCGACGTACGCCAAGGCGATGGGCAACGGCTACCCGGCGGCGGCCTTCGGCGGCCGGCGCGAGGTCATGAGCGTCCTGCCCGACAAGGTCAGCCACGGTGGCACGTACGCCGGCAACCGCGTCGCCGCCGCGGCCGCCGTCAAGACCCTGACGATCCTCAAGGAGACGAACGCGCTCGAGACCGTGCACGCCACGGGCCGGCGCATCCAGGCCGGGCTGACCGAGATCCTCAACCCCAAGGGCATCGCGTATCACTTCACCGGTCATCCGGCGATGTTCGGGATCATGTTCCGCGAGGAAGAGGCCTCCGAATACCGCGACTGGGCGACCACCGACCACGAGCTCTACGACGCCATCGCGATCGGGATGCACGCGCGTGGCGCGATGCCGGAACCGGACTCGCGCGAGCCATGGTTCATGTGCGAGGCGCACGCCAGTGAGGACATCATCGATCGCGTGCTCACCGCGTTCTCCGACTCGCTCGACGCGGCGCTCGACGCGCGCGCGCACGGCGGCGTCCACGTGATGCCCCACGGCGGGATGGCGGCCCCCGGTGGTCATTGGGACGGCGTCGAGGGTTCCGACGTCGACCGTCTCGAACAGGCGTAGGGCGAAGGAGCGGCGATGGTGCTCGACGGGAACGCGGTCCGCTCGGTCGACCGCGCGGCGGCCCTGCTGCTGGCCCTCGGGGACAGCCAGGGCGAAGCCGGGGTGACCGAGCTCGCCCGCCGGCTCGGGCTCCACAAGTCGACGGCGTCGCGCCTGCTGTCGACGCTCCAGAAGCGTGGCCTCGTGGAGCAGGACGACGAGACCGGCAAGTACCGGCTCGGCCTGGTCGTGATCCGGCTCGCCGAGCGCGCGGAGCGCACGCTCGACCTGCGCGGGATCGCGCTGCCCGAGCTCGAGCGTCTCGCCCGGCTCACCCACGAGACCACGGGCCTGGGGATCCTCGAGGGCGACTCGATGCTGGCCGTGGCCCAGGTCGACGGCCCGAACCTCATCGCGGTCGGCGACTGGACGGGCCGGTCCACGCCGCTCCACTGCGTGGCGTCGGGCAAGGTCCTGCTGACCGCCCTCGCCGAGCGCGAGGTCCTGCGAATCGTCCGGCGTGGCCTGGCGAGCTACACCGAGCGCACGATCACGGAGCTCGAGCCGCTCCTCGAAGAGCTCGCCCGGATCCGGCGCCGCGGCTACGCGACGGCGATCGGCGAGTACGAGCTCGGGCTCAACGCGGTGGCCGCGCCGGTCCACGACGCGCGCGGCAACGTCATCGCCGCCGTCGACATCTGGGGCCCCGCCTTCAGGCTGACGCCACGGCGCATCCCCGAGCTGGCCGCCCAGGCCCGCGAGGCCGCGGCCGCGATCTCGGTCCGCCTCGGCGGCACCGCCACGGAGCGCGAACCCGTGCGCGCCCCGGCCACCGCCTGATCCCGCCGCCGGGCCGGCGGCCGCGCTAGGCTGTCGGGCATGCCCGACCTCGATTCGAAGCCGTGGAACACGCTCGTCCCGTGGTTCCGTGACGAGCTCGTCCCGATCCTGATCATCGTCGTCGCCGCGCTCATCGCGTTCCGGCTGTCGCGGATCTTCGTGCGCGGCGCCCTCAAGGCGCTGCTCGACCGCGAGGCCACCGAAGGCACCGCCCAGGAGCTCAGCTCGGTCGAGATCGCCAAGCGGATGCAGACCCTCGACACGCTCGGAGGGAACGTCCTCCGCTTCTTCATCGTGGTGATCGCCGGACTGATGATCCTCGGCGAGCTCGGCATCGATATCGGGCCGGCGGTGGCCGGCCTCGGCGTCGTCGGCATCGCGGTCGGATTCGGCGCCCAGAGCATGGTCCGCGACTACCTCAACGGGGCGTTCATCCTCGTCGAGAACCAGTTCGCGAAGGGTGACGTCGTCCGCATCGGCGGTGTCGCCGGGACCGTCGAGGACTTCACGCTCCGGCGGACCACGCTGCGTGACATCGACGGCATCGTCCACACCGTCCCCAACGGCGAGATCAAGGTCGCCTCGAACCTGACCCGCGTCTGGGCTCGCATCAACCAGGACGTCACCGTCGCCTACGGCACGGACATCGACAAGGCGATCGCCGTGGTCGACGCGGTCGGTCGCGAGCTGGCCGGCGACCCGGCCTGGCGACGGCGGATCATGGAAGCGCCGCGGGTCGAGCGCGTCGAGGCGCTCGCCGAATACGGCGTGACCCTCAAGATCCTCGGCACCGTCCGCGCGCCCGACCAGTGGGCCGCCGCCGGTGAGTGGCGCAAGCGCCTGCTCGAGGCGTTCAGGATCAACGGTATCGAGATCCCCCGGCCGCAGCGGGTGATCCTCAGTCGCGAGCCCGGCATCCCCGACGCTGGTCCCACGGAGGAGGACCTCTTCCCGGAGGAGTAGGCCGCAGATTGTCGGCCGCCCCGAGCCGCGGAGGCGGTCAGCCCTCCGGGTGGCTCGTCCGATACTCCTCGACCGCGTGGCGGAGGACGTCGCCGGCATCGCCGGTCACGGGGGACTCCATCGACCGGTCGGACGCCAGGAATTCGGGGACGTCCTTCATCGCCGCTCGCATGTTGTCGACGTACTCGTCGGCCAGCGACACGAGCAGCACCGTCCGCCCGTCGCGCATCAGGCCGCCGACCGCGTCCATGTCGTTGGCCTTGAACCCACTGTCGTGGAGCTTCGTCGCCACGGCGCCGGCCCCGGCGATCGCGGCGGCCCCGGCCCATCCGACCGGCCCGAGCAGCACGAGGAAGGCCCCCGCGACGCCGCCGGCCACCGCGCCGCGCGCGGCTCCCGGATCGGCGCTCGGGCTCTCCTCGAAGGTCACCTTGCCGGTCGCGTCGCGCTCGACGATCGCCCAGTCGGCGGCCTTGAGGAAGCCGGAGTTGCGGAGGTTGCCGATCTCCGCGAGGGCGGCCCGCGCCTGGGACGCCTCGGGGAAGCCCAATACGAACAGCGTCCGCGTGTCACCCATCGTGGATCTCCCGTCTCGAGCACGGCCGACGCGGCGTGGGAACCGCGGCCGCTGCCATGGTAGCGGGGCGGTGTCCCCCTCGACGGCTGGATAGAATGGCAGGCCAGCCTCGTCCACCGGAGGGCCCCGTGACCGTCGAGCCGACCCCTTCCTCGATGGAGATCGAGAATCTTCTCGCCGAGAGCCGTACGTTCCCGCCGGAACCGGCGTTCTCCGCCCAGGCGAATGCGACCGCCGACCTCTACGCCGAGGCCGAGGCCGACTACGAGGGCTTCTGGGCCCGCCTGGCCCGCGAGCGGGTCGACTGGTTCGAGCCGTTCCACACCACCCTCGAATGGGACCTTCCGTTCGCCAAGTGGTTCACGGGCGGCAAGCTGAACATCAGCTACAACTGCCTCGACCGCCACGTGGCGAACGGTCTCGGCGACAAGGTCGCCTACCACTGGATCGGCGAGCCCGGCGACACGCGGACCCTGACCTATGCGGACCTGCTGCGCGAGGTGAGCCGGACGGCCAACGCGCTCAAGGAGCTGGGCATCGGCACCGGCGACCGCGTGGCGATCTACATGCCCATGATCCCCGAGCTGGCGATCGCGATGCTCGCCTGCGCGCGGCTCGGCGCCCCGCACACGGTGGTCTTCGGCGGGTTCTCAGCCGAGGCCTTGAGCGACCGGATCAACGACGCGGAGGCCAAGCTCGTCATCACGGCCGACGGCGGCTGGCGGCGCGGCAAGCCGGCCGCGCTCAAGCCGGCCGTGGACGAGGCCCTGGCGACCACGCCGACGATCGAGCACGTCCTCGTGGCCCGGCGGCTCGGCGACGCCCTCGACGGCGGCACGGCGATGACGGAGGGCCGCGACGTGTGGTGGCACGACATCGTCGACCGCCAGTCCGACGATTGCCCGGCCGTCCCCCTCGATTCGGAGCACATGCTGTACCTGCTCTACACCTCGGGGACGACGGCGAAGCCCAAGGGCATCATCCACACGACCGCGGGCTACCTCGTGGGCACGAGCTTCACCCACGAGATGATCTTCGACGTCAAGCCTGACGACGTGTACTGGTGTGCCGCGGACGTCGGGTGGGTCACCGGCCACAGCTACATCGTGTACGGCCCGCTCGCGAACGCGACGACCGGGGTCATGTACGAGGGCACGCCGGACACGCCGGACTGGGGTCGCTGGTGGCAGATCATCGAGGACTACAAGGTCACGATCCTGTACTGCGCACCGACCGCCATCCGCGCCCACATGAAGCAGGGCCCGCAGTACGCCGAGGCACATGACCTCACCTCGCTCCGGGTCCTCGGCTCCGTCGGTGAGCCGATCAACCCCGAGGCGTGGCTCTGGTACAACGAGCACGTCGGGGGCGGGAAGGCGCCGATCGTCGACACGTGGTGGCAGACCGAGACCGGGATGATCATGATCACGCCCCTGCCGGGCGTCACCACCACGAAGCCGGGCTCGGCCACGTTCCCCTTCCCGGGCGTGGCGGCCGATGTCGTCGATGCCGCGGGCGAGAGCGTCCCGCTGGGCGGCGGCGGCTACCTCGTCCTGAAGCGTCCGTGGCCCTCGATGCTCCGCGGCATCTACGGCGACCCGGAGCGTTACAGGCAGACGTACTGGAGCCGGTTCCCGGGGATGTATTTCGCTGGCGACGGCGCCAAGCGCGATGCCGAGGGCTACCTCTGGCTGCTCGGCCGGGTCGACGACGTGATGAACGTGTCCGGTCACCGCATCAGCACGATCGAAGTGGAATCCGCCCTCGTCGACGATCCCACCGTGGCCGAGGCGGCCGTGGTCGGCAAGAACGATCCGTTGACGGGCCAGGCGATCTTCGCATTCGTCATCCCGAAGGTCGGCGTCGAGGCCGACGAGGTCCTGGCCGCGGAGCTGCGCGAGCACGTGGCCAAGGTCATCGGTCCGATCGCCAAGCCCAAGTTCCTCATGTTCACCCCGGACCTGCCCAAGACGCGGTCGGGCAAGATCATGCGGCGACTACTGCGCGATATCGCCGAGGGTCGTACGCTCGGCGATACCACGACGCTGGCGGACGCCAACGTGGTCGAGACGATCCGCACGAATTCCGGGTCCGCGGAGGAGTGACGTGCCCTTCGACTTCCTGAAGCGGAACAAGGCGCCGGCCGCCGAGCCGGCGGCGGCCGCACCGGCCCCGGCCCAGACCGGCGGAGCCCGCGGGCACGCGTTCGAGGGCTTCAGCGAGGAATGGCACCTGACCGGGACGATGGCCGTCGAGGGTCGGCTCTCCGACGCGCTCAACAAGCGCGAACCGATCTCGATCAACGATGTCCGCTGGGCCCCGGTCGACGGGTCCTCGCCGCTGTCCGACGCCCCCGGCCTGCGCAGCATCGACCCGTACGACCTGATCATCGTCATCGCGGGAGCCGGGTCGTTGCCCGAGATGAGCGACCAGGAGAAGAACGCCCATCGGATCCACAAGGTCCGCTACGACCTCGCCCTCGAGGCGCCGCCGTTCCGGGTCGTCGGGACGGTCTATCTGTATCCGGGGTCGGAGCCCTCGCGCCTCCTCGACCGCTCGAGCGAGATGTTCCTGCCGGTGGTCGATGCCCGCGCGCAGGTCCAGGGCCGGCCCATCGAGACGGGCGGCGCGAAGGACATCCTCATCAACCGCGTCTACCTGCGCGGCGTCGAACAGGTCGATCTCTCGACGGGGGAGCCATCGGCCCCGATCCCCGGCCTGACGCCGGGCAGCCCGGGCAACGTCCCCGGCGGCGGTCCGGTCCCCGAGTAGGCGCCGTCAGGCGCTGACGACTTCCTTCTGGCGGGCGAAGATCCGCAGCCCCGGCTTGGTCGGGATGGGCGCGGTGGGCGCGACACCGAAGAGGGCGTCGGCGAGGTTGTCGAAGTCGTTGGCGATCCGTTCCTTGGGGAACATCTCGATCACGGTGCGGCCCTCGTTCGCCGCGCGGACGAAGAGCAGGCCACCCGAGCGGATGAGCGCCAGCGCGGGCATCCCGACGGTCCGTTCCATGTCCTGGACGCCGACGCCGCTGTTGGCCCGGTTCACGACCATGGCGAGACGCTCCCGGAACCCCTCGGCCTGCGCGACATCGCGGAGCTGGACCGCGGCCCGGATCGCCGGCACGTCCGGGGTGACCGGCACGAGGATGCGATCCGCGATCTGGAAGATCGCGCGGTTGAGGTCGCTGTACGAGGGATGCAGGTCGATGACGATCACGTCGTAGCCGGTCCGCGCGGCCTGGATCTCCGCGGCGACCCGCTCCGGGTCGAGGACCTCGACCTCCAGCGGCGAGTCGGTGAGCGACACGACGCGCATGCCGGACGGATGCGCGGCCGCGATCTCGGTCAGCGTCTCGAGGCTGCCACCCTCGGCCTCGTCCTGCCAGCTGTCGGACACCGTCCGGACCGCATCGATGCCGAGCGACGTGGACACGTGGCCCGTGACCGTGTCGCCGTCGACCAGCAGCACGTGCCGGCCGCGGCGGATCTGGAGCGTGGACGCCAGGTTCGTTGCGATCGTCGTCTTGCCGACGCCGCCCTTCGGGTTGAACACGACCACGATGGTGGCCCGCCGGCTCCAGCCCTCGAGCGTCATCGGGCCGTTCTGGAGGATCGGCCCGCTGCCGTCGTCGACGGTCTGGCTGCGGATGCACATCGCCTCGATCCGCCAGCGGATGGACTCGGCGGAGTAGGGGCGGGTCAGGTACTCGTCCTCGGCGTTCTCCTTCGCGCCCGTGACCAGCCGGTCGAACGAGCGCGACGAGACGATCATCAGGGTCGGGATCGACCGGCCGGCTTCGTGGAGGACCGAGTAGTACTCGAGCGACTCGTCGAAGTCGGTCTCGCCGTCGACGATGGCGACGCCGACGTCGACGCGCTTGGCGAGAACGGTTTCGAGGTCGCCGGGTGAGGCGACCTCGAGGGCTTCGAACCCGGCGTCGGCCAGCTCGGACAGGACCGGGCCGGATTCGCCCTTCGGCAGGGCGACGACGACGGCAGGACGAGCCACGCTATCTCCTCTCCGACGCGCTCTCTGGCGTCAGTCGTGCGCCTCGGGATCGCGGGCGACGACCTCGATCGCGCCCTCGCCCGTGCTGGTGACGCGGCTCTCGAAGCCCGGCAGTCCGGTGATCCCGGCGGCCAGGTCCACGGTCGGGAGGTGATGGACGGAGAAGACGAACTCGCCGTCGGGGCCGGACGAGACACCGACCGTCGTGACGCCCTGGAGGCGGCCGAGGTGGCGCTTGAAGCCGGCGATGCTGGCGACGCTGACGAGACCGGTCACGACGACCTTCGTGGTCTGGATCGGATTCGAGCCGCTGTTCTCGTCGGGCACGAGGCCGGCCAGGCGGGCGGCCAGGACCTCGTCCGCGATCGTCGGGATCTCCTCGGCCGGTTCGGCGGAGGCGCCCTCGGTGGACATCGCGGCGGCCTCGGCCTCGGCGGCGTCGAAGTCGGGCGTGACCTCGAGCATGGCCAGGCGCGGGTCATCCTCGCCGTCGGCCGGCGCCTCGGCGACCGGCTCGGGTGCGGCCTCGGCGGTCGCCTCCGGCTCGGCCGGCGCTTCGACCACTTCGGCGACCACCTCGGGAGCCAGGGTCTCGGTCTCGGTGCTCGCCGCGACCGGCTCGACCTGGGGCTCGGGCTCGACCGGCTCGGGGGCGGCCGCGGGCCGGCTGCTCGGGCTGATCGGCATAAGCAGGTCCTCGATGTCGAGGCTCGGCGGCTCGGGCAGCTGCTCGGCCATCGCGGCGAACCGCGTGGGATCCTCCTCGGCGAACAGGCGATCGTAGAAGTCGTTCACCTCGGACTCGAAGGCGGCCACGCGAGCGCTGACGCGCTCGGTCCGGGCCTCGACGGTGCCGGCGTGGACCTCGAGCTCGTGCTCGAGATCGGCCTTGCGCCCGGAGATGCGGTTCTCGGTCTCTTCGCGGATACGGGCGATCTCGGTCTTCGACCATTCGCGGATCCCGGCGACGTCGTCGTCGGCCGCGCGGCGCAGTTCGGTGGCCTCGTCGGCCGCCGCGGCATGGACCTTCTCCGTCGCCGCCTTCGCCTCGGCGGCGAAGCGCTCCGTCGTCTCGGTGCGGGATGCCTCAGCCGTGGAGCGCATGGCGCGCGTCAGATCCGCGAGGAACTTGTTCGGCTTCTTCGAGGTTCCCGTGGCCGAGCTCGACTCGGCGGTGGACTCGGTGGTCATGGCCGGCTCCGGTTCGGGCTGGACCGTCTCGGGTTCGCCTGGCGACCCTTCGGCGGCTGCCTCGGGTGCGAGGGTGGCCTCGGCCTCGGCGGCCTGGGCCTCGTCGACGACGGCGTCCGCCTGGGTGGCGGTGTCACCGGCCGGCGCGTCGGTCACGGACTCCACCGCGGCCTCGGCGTCGGTCGCCTGGGCGCCCTCGGCCGAATCCGGGCTGGCTTCCCCGTCGGCACCGTTGGTGCTCCACGGGAGTCGGAAGCCGGGTCGCGTGTCCGTCGTTGCCATGCGTCGGGGTCCTCGCTTGGTTGACTGGTTCGATCGGTGGCTGCTGCTGCTCGTGCTCGTCGGGCTCGGACGGCCTGGGGGGCCGGGTATCCGGGACTGGGAGGCATCGTGCCAGCGGGGGTCGGAAAGGTGCAGTTGGCTAGAGGTACCAGCGGATTGCGCCGGTGGTACCGGCGGGTCGGCGGACCCCCGCGTGGCGCCAGCTGTCAACACGATCTCGAGTTCGCCGGCCGGGGTCGCCGAGCGTCCCCGGCGAGCGGGCGGGCTACGATAGGCGGATGCATCTCCCCGGCGAAGCTGACGGTCGGCCCGGCGTGAAGGACACGCGCGGGCGCGCGATGCGCGATCTGCGCATCTCGGTGACCGACCGCTGCAACTTCCGATGCACCTACTGCATGCCCAAGGAGGTCTTCGGGCGGGACTACGAATTCCTGCCGCGCGAGCAGGTCCTGCACTTCGAGGAGATCGAACGGGTCGCCCGGATCGTGGTCAGCCTCGGGGTCGAGAAGTTGCGCATCACGGGCGGCGAGCCGCTCGTCCGGCGCGACCTGCCGGACCTGGTCGCGATGCTGGCCGCCCTGCACCGGCCCGACGGCGGACCGATCGACCTGACGCTGACGACCAACGGCTCCGCCCTGCGCGCCCTGGCCGAGCCGCTCGTCGCGGCCGGGCTGCAGCGGGTCACCGTCAGCCTCGATTCGCTGGATCCCGAGGTCTTCGGTGCGATGAACGGGATCGAGTTCCCGGTCTCACGCGTGCTCGACGGCATCGACGCCGCCCTCGAGGCGGGCCTGGCACCGGTCAAGGTCAACATGGTGGTCCGGCGCGGCGTCAACGAGGCGAGCGTCGTCCCGATGGCCGCCTGGGCCCGCGATACCGGGGTCATCCTGCGGTTCATCGAGTACATGGACGTCGGCCATTCGAACGGGTGGCGGCTCGACGACGTGGTGCCGGCCGGCGAGATCGTCGAGCGGCTGGGCGCCCGCTGGCCGGTCGAGCCGGCCGACCCGTCGTACCGCGGCGAGGTCGCCGACCGGTGGCGCTACCTCGACGGGCGCGGTGAGTTCGGGGTCATCTCCTCGGTGACGGTGCCGTTCTGCAGCGACTGCACCCGGGCCCGGTTGTCCGCCGACGGACAGCTCTACACGTGCCTCTTCGCGGTGGATGGCCACGACGTTCGGGCGATCCTGCGATCGGGCGTCCCGGACGAGGAGGTCGCCGCCTTCCTCGAGCGGATCTGGTTGCGTCGCGGCGACCGCTACTCCGAGCTTCGGTCGGCGGCGACGTCGTCCCTGCCGAAGATCGAGATGTTCGCGATGGGCGGCTGAGGCCGCCGGCACCCGCGACCCGTGTGGCGCGAACGCCGCCGTCCACACCTTGTCCACACCCGTGGAGGTTTTCGTGGATACGAACCGCGGCCCCGGCTGGAACTTGGTGGATAACCGCGTTGACCCGTCCACCGTCGCGACCATACCGTAGGTCTTGCCCGAAGGGGCCGACAGGACCGCAGGACCCGAGATCGCATCAAGGACCTTCGATCCGCCGCCGGTCGCTTCGGGCGCTTCGTTGCCCGGCTCGGGTGGCTGTCTCACCACGGTCCGCCCGCGGGTTCGCGCCCGGCGGGACGTGATCGGCATCCCGGTGTCGATACTCCCGTCGGGCCGACGAAGCCTGCGGGCCTCGGCCGTCTACCCCCTGGACGCGTCTCCTGGAGGCCCGCATGTCCGACCTGCCGCTCCCCGCTGACGTCGGCCGTCCCCTCGATCCCACCCGGCCGATCCCGCCGTCCGCGCAGCCGGCCCGGCTCGCGGCCCTCGAAGCGGCGGTCCGGGAGCGCACGGATCTCGTGCCGGCGGTGGGCATCGTCCTGGGGTCCGGCCTCGGCGGCCTCGCCGACGACGTCGAGGATCCGGTCGTCATCCCGTTCGCCGAGCTGCCCGGGTGGCCCGCGGCGACCGCGCCGGGACACGCCGGCCGGCTCCTCCTCGGGACGCTCGGCGGCACGCCGGTGGTCATGCTCCAGGGCCGATTCCACCTCTACGAGGGCAACCACCCGGGCCTCGTCGTCGAACCCGTGCTGCTGTTCCATCAGCTTGGTGCGACCGTCGTCGTGCTGACGAATGCCGCCGGCGGCCTGGACCCGTCGTTCGGGCCCGGGACGCTGATGCTCATGACCGACCACATCAACCTGACCGGGCACGACCCGCTCATGGGGCCGAACGCGGACACCCTCGGGCCGCGATTCCCCGACATGACCGATGCCTGGAGCCCGCGCCTGCGCGAGCGCCTGCGCGCCGCAGCGAGCGCGGAGGACGTCACCCTCGCGGAGGGGATCTACGTCGGGCTGACCGGCCCGAACTACGAGACGCCGGCCGAGGTCCGGATGCTGGCCTCGTTCGGCGGGCACGCGGTCGGGATGTCGACCGTCCTCGAATGCATCGCCGCCCGCTGGGTCGGCCTCGAGGTCTGCGGTGTCTCCCTCGTGACCAACGCCGGAGCCGGGTACACCGGCGCGCCCTTGACCCACGACGAGGTGCTGGCTGCGGGTGCCGAGGCCGGTCCGCGCCTCGCGCGCGTGATCCGGCGATTCGTGGCCGACCTTGGCGCGGCCTGACCGCCTCTCGCCGCGGGTCCTGAACCGGACCCTCCTCGCGCGACAGGGTCTGCTCGAACGGGTCGATCGCGACCCGATCGAGGTCATCGAGGGGCTCGTCGCCCTCCAGGCACAGGAGCCCATCGATCCCTATGTCGGGCTCTGGTCGCGGATCGCGTCCTTCGATCCGATGGTCGTCAGCGACGCGATCGCCGAGCGTCGTCTCGTCCGGATGGGATCACTGCGGACGACCCTCCATCTGCTCACCACCGAGGACGCCCTCGCGATCGCCCCGCTCACGGCCGGCGTCCACCGCCGGACGTTCCGCAATACGCCGTTCGCCAAGGCGCTCGATGGCCTCGACGCCGAAGCGGTCCTCGACGCGGCGCGCGCCGCGCTCGAAGAACGACCGATGACCCCGAGCGATCTCGGGAAGCACCTGGCCGCGCGCTGGCCGGACCGCGACCCGGCCTCGCTCGCCTACTCCGCGCGATACGCGCTGCCGCTGGTCCAGGTCCCGCCGCGCGGCCTGTGGGGGCGGAAGGGCCGGACCATGAACACGACGCTCGAGGCGTGGACGGGCCGGACGCCGGCGGCGACGACGGTCGATGCCCTCGTCCTGCGCTACCTGCGGGCCTTCGGACCGGCGAGCGCCTCGGACGTCCGGACCTGGTCGTGGTTCACCGGCCTGCGCGAGGTCGTGGAGCGCCTGCGGCCCGGACTGCGGACCTTCCGCGACGACGCCGGCCGCGAGCTCCTCGACGTCGAGGACGGCCCGCTCGCCGACCCCGACCTCCCGGCGCCGGTCCGTTTCCTCCCGCAGTACGACAACGTCTTCCTGTCGCACGACGACCGCTCGCGGATCAACGGGGTGCTGTCGTGGGGCCTGGACTTCGTCTGGAAGGGTCCGATCCTCGTCGACGGCGGGATCAGCGGCGGCGTGGCGCGTCCGCCGGACGGGCTCGTCCGCGGTCATGACCGTCGAGCTGGGGCGTGGACTCTCGCGGGCCGAGCGCCTGGATCTCGAGGCGGAGGCGGCGCGACTGGGCGCGTTCCTGGACCCCGAAGCGGCCCGGGAGGTCGCGATCGTGGAGGCGGGCTGAGGCGCCGCGACTCAGACCTGCGGCAACTCCCGTCCCGCGGCGCGTGCCGCGGCGGCCTTCTCGGCCCAGACCTCGAGGACCCGGTCCTTGTGTGGCCGGATCGGGCAGTGGCCGTCGCGGTTGTTGAACTCGTCGCAGTAGCCCAGCGGCACGCACTTGGGCGCGAGGAACGAGCCGAGGAACGGCGACACGTCGAAGATCTGCTGGCGGATGAGCTGGAAGAGCCGGCGGATCTCCCACTGGGCCATCGTGCACAGGCGCAGCCCGGACATGTGGATGAGGGCGCGCAGGTTCGTGGTCATCACGAGGTTCGTCCGGGTCGCGTTGGGGAAGATGAACCGGGCGTCCTCGCCCGGGACCCCGGCCGCGAGCATCTCGCCGTACAGGTCGAGCGCCCCGTCGACCTGCGTCTGGTAGCGCTCGCGCAGCTCCGGGTCGCCCTCGGCGATGGAGTGGGGGAGCATCGTCGCCGCGCCCTTGAACTTGACGTAGCGCTGGCTCTGCTGGTCGAAGGCGACACCGGCGCGATGCCGCACGAGCTGGTGCGACAGGGTCCGTGACACGCCCGTGATCCCGAAGGTGAAGACGACGTGCTCGATGGTGGAGCCGTGCCCCGACTCGATGACCGAGGCGATGAGCTTCTGCATCTTGGCCGGGTCGAAATCGCCGGCGACCGCCCGGTCGAAGATCTCCTCCGGCGGCTGCTCGGAGTAGCAGGTGCGACAGGCGGTGTAGATGATCGGGACGTAGAACCTCTCGACGATCTCGCGGTCCGGGAAGAGGAGGGTCGCCTTCATCCCCAGCTCGCGGCGGCCGGGATTCTTCGGGATCCCGACTTGGGTCGCGAGGTCACCCCGGGTTCGGAACCGGGAGCGGGTTCGGGCGTCGCGGGCGGGATCGTCGGGGCCGTCATCTGGACGGTCAGTCTAGCCGAAGCCGGGTCGGATCCCGACCGTGGGACGGCCGATTCAGTGGGCGGCGCCCTTGACGGACGCCTCGGACCCCTCGAGGGCGTACGCGACGGCGTCGTCGAGCGTCATCGCCGCGCCCTCGGCCCCGAGGCGCTCGGCCTCGGCCTCGGGCATGTATTGCAGCACGTTCGGTCGGAGGCCGGCCTGTTCGAACGCGGTCTCCGTGAAGGTCGCCAGGCCGGCGCCGGTCTCGGTCGTGAGATTTCGCGCGGCGCCCCGCAGCCGTGCCGCGCGCGGCAGGTCGTCGTTCTGCACGGCGACCGAGGCCAGGTCGTACAGGGTCAGGGTCAGCCCGGCGATGTCGCCGGCGGCGTGGAAGTGCGCGACGGCATGCGCCACGGCATCCCGCGCCTCCTCGGTCCGGTGCTGGCGGATGAGGGCCGACCCGAGCATGTGCAGGGCCCACGCTTCCATCGTCCGGTCGTCCTCGTCGCGGAAGAGCCGGAGGGCCGCTCGGAACTCCTCCTCTCCGCCTAGCTCGGTGCCCTCGAAGTAGCGGAGCGTGCCGAGGCCCCACAACGCGTTCGCTTCGCCGCGCTTGTCGCCGATGTGCCGGAAGAGCGTCAGCGCGGACTCGAGGTAACCCTCGCCGATGTGCTCCGGGTCGCTGCCTTGGAACGGACCGTGCTCGCCGACGGCAAAGGAGAACGACACGTTGTAGTAGGCGTTGGCGAGCTCGCGTTCGTCGCCGATCCCCTTCCAGATCTCGAGCGCTTCGGTGTACGCGACCTGCATCCGCGCGATGTCGCCCTGCCACCAGCAGATGCCACCGAGCGCCTCGAGCAATCGCGCCCGGAGGCGTGGATCGTCGTGCGACCAGGAAGCCGCCTCCATCGCGTCGAGCCGGCGGCGCGCCTCGGCCAGATGACCGTGCTTCTGCCAGAACCGCCACATCGCGAACGCGAGGGGGATCGCGATCGCGGGCTCGGGTCGCGCCACCGCGCGGTCCAGCACGACCCGGATGTCGTCGTGGGCGAGCTCGAGGCGATCGAGCCAGCGACGCTGGTCATCGCCCGCCAGCTCTGGCGCGGCCGTCTCGGCCAGATGGACGAACCAGTCGCGGTGCCGGTCGTCGATGACCTCGCGTTCGCCGCGGGCTACCAGCTGCTCGGCGGCGAATTCGCGGATGGACTCGAGCAGCCCGAAGCGCGGCTCGCGGTCGGGCGTCTCGTCGATCCGGGCCAGACTCTGGTCGGCCAGCCCCGACAGCCCGTCGACGACGTCGACGCCGAGCTCCGACGCCGGCCCGAGCACGGCCTCGGCCGCATCGATGTCGGCCGGTCCGGCGAACACGGACAGCCGGTCGAGCAGTCGCCGGCTGCCCTCGTCGAGCAGGTCGTAGCTCCAGGCGATGGCCCCACGCAGGGTCTGCTGGCGAGCCGGCAGGTCGCGACCACCCGACGCCAGCACGTCGAGCTGGTGCTCGAGGCGGGTCAGGATCGCGTCCGGGGACAGCAGCTTGACGCGCGCCGCGGCCAGCTCGATCGCGAGCGGCATGCCGTGGAGCCGCGCGGCGATGCCGGCCACGGCCGGGGCGTTCTCGTTGGTGACCGCGAACGTCGGTCGGACCGCCTTCGCGCGTTCGATGAACAGTCGGACCGCGGCGTACTGCCCGACCGCGGCGGCATCGATCCCGCGCGACCCGCCGGGCAGGTTCATGCGCTCGACGCTGCTCAGCGACCCGGGGTCCGGCGGCACCGGCAGGCCGGGGACCGGGTACTCCTGTTCGCCCGACATCCGCAGGGCCGCGCGGCTCGTCGCGATGATCTTGAGGTCCGGCGCGGCCCGCAGCAGGCCGGCGATGACCGGGGCCGCGTCGAGGACCTGTTCGAAGTTGTCGAGGACGAGCAAGACTCGCCGCGCCGACAACCACTCCGCGAGGGCCTCGGCGACCGGCTGGTTGTTGGCACCTTCGGTGACGCCGACGGATGCGGCGATCCGCGACGCGACGAGCATCGGGTCACGAACCGGCTCGAGCGGGACGAAGTAGACCCCGTCCGGGAAGCGATCGGCGACCTGCGTCGCCAGCGCGATCGACAGGCGGGTCTTGCCGGTCCCGCCGGGCCCGGTGAACGTCAGCAGCCGGGTGGTCGCCAGCAAGGCCTCCGCTTCGGCGAGCTCGTCCTGGCGACCGACGAAGGTCGTCAGCTGACTTGGCAGGTTGGCGGGTCGTGACTCGCTCGTCCGGGGTGGCGGGAAGGCGCCCGGCAGGCCGTCGGCGTCGACCTGGGCCAGACGCTCGGGCGCGGTGAGGTCGCGGAGCCGGAACGTCCCGAGGTCCCGCATCCGGATGTCGGACGGCAGCGACCCGGTGACGAGGGCCCGGGTCGCATCCGAGACGAGGATCTGACCGCCGTGCGCCGCCGCAGCGATGCGCGCCGCCCGGTTGACGTCGAGTCCGATGAGGGAGCCACCGATCCGCTGCGGTTCACCGGTGTGGATCCCCATCCGGACGCGGACGGCGGCGTCCTCGGGCCATGGTTCCGTCGCCATCGCCCGCTGGGCCGCTACCGCGGCCTGGACCGCCGCCCGCGCGGACGGGAAGACGATGAAGAACGAGTCGCCCTCCGTGCCTTCCTCGGTCCCGCCGGCCGCCACGAAGGCCAGGCGCAGCAGCTCGCGATGTCGCTCCCGGAGCCCGCCATAGCGGTCGGTGCCGACACGCTCCTCGAGGCGGGTCGATCCCTCGATGTCGCTGAACAGGAAGGTGGCCGTCCCTTCGGACGTCGACGCGGCCGCGGGCGTCGACGCCGGCGTGGTCGTCGGCTCTTCCGGCGGGGGGTCCAGCGACGTCCCGTCGCTCAGTGCCGGTGTCCTTCGGTCAGCTCGCGCAGCCGGCGCGCGAGCCCGCGCATGACGGCCAACGCCACCGACGGTTGCTCGGCGACGACCGCCTCGAAGTCCCACGTCGCGAGGGCGAGGCACGTCGTCGGGCCGACGGCGATGACCTGGGCGGTCCGCGGCAGCCCATCGAGGACCGACAGCTCCCCGAAGAACTCGCCGGGACCGAGGTGGGCGATGTCGGCGCCGTCGCGGACGATCCGGACGGCCCCCGTGACGACGACGAAGAAGCCCGTCCCGATGTCACCCTGGCGGGCGATGACGTGGCCGTTGTCGAAGGCGACCTCGACCGCTCGCTCGGCGATCCGGGTCATCCCTGCCTCGTCCACCTCGGCGAACAGCGGCGTGGCCGAAAGCAGCTCGACGCGCCGGTCGCTGGTCAGGGTCATCCGTGCCTCCGCGGGTGGCTGGACCGTCATGCTGCGCCGCCCCGACGGCGGGCGTCAACCGAGCCCGCCGCGGCGCGATGGCCGGTGGGATCGGCGGCACGACGGGCGGCGCGATGGCGACCCACGCAGAGCGGCGACGTGGCACGATGCGAGCGGCACATCGGATGGTCGGATCCCGGGCGCGAACGAGGTCGACGCATGGCAGGCCGTGAGGAGCTCATCGACGCGATCGCCGGGTTCGCGCTGTTCGCGGACCTGACGACGCCGCAGCTCGAGGGCATCGTCCACACCTTCGACGAGGCGGTCTTCAACGAGGGCGAGCGGATCCTCCGCCAGGGGCTGAGCGGCTCCGGATTCTTCGTGATCCTCGATGGCGAGGCGGCGATCATCGTCGACGGGACGGAGCGCGCTCGCCTGTCGCGCGGCGACTTCTTCGGGGAGGTCTCGATCCTGCTCGGGGAGACGCCCATCGCCGACGTGGTCGCCACCCGGCCGATGCGCTGCCTCGTCCTGGCGGGGCCAGTGGTCGAGTCGTTCCTCATCGCCCACCCGCGGGTCATGTACCGGATGCTCCAGGCGCAGGCACGCCGGCTGCGAGCCGCGAACCGATGGCGGAGCTGACCCGCCCGTTCCCGCCCGGCTCCTATCCGGCGATCGTCATCGGGAGCGGTCCGGGCGGGCTCCAGGTCTCCTACTCGCTGCGGACATACGGCGTCCCGCACGCGGTCCTGTCGGCCGATCCATCGCCGGGCGGCATGTTCCGCCGCTGGCCGTTCTTCCAGCGGCTCCTGTCGTGGACCAAACCGTACGCCTCGGCCGAGCGAGGCACGCCGGCCTACGAGCGCTACGACTGGAACAGCCTGCTCGGCGAGGAACCCGAGACGTGCGCGATCGCCCCGACCCTCATGGACGGCAGCTCGTACTTCCCGTCCCGCCCGGAGATGGAGGCGAACCTCGCGACGTTCGCCGAGCGTGCCGCGCTCCAGGTCCGGTACGACACCCCGTGGACCGGGACCCGGCTGCTCGATGGTCCCGACGGCGCCGACCGGTTCGCCATCGAGACCCCCGACGGGACCTACACCACACCGACGCTCATCCTCGCGGTCGGCGTCGCCGAGCCGTACACGCCGCCGGGACCGGGCATGGAGCATGCCTATCATTACGCCGACGTCCGGCCGGCCGAGACGTATGCGGGACGGCGCGTGCTGATCATCGGCAAGCAGAACTCGGGCTTCGAGCTGGCCAACGGCCTCCTGGCGTGGGCGCGCCAGCTCGTGCTCGTGTCGCCGTCGCACGCCAAGCTCTCGGTCGACACGAAGTCGCTGGTCGGCGTGCGCGCCCGCTACGTCCAGCCGTACGAGGACCACGTCCTGGGTGGCGGGGTCTCGATCCTCGACGCGGCGATCGACCGGGTCGAGCGAGTCGGGGACGGGCAGCTCGACGTCTACCTACGCCGGACCGACGGCGCCGGCGACCTCATGGTCAGCGTCGATGACGTCATCTCCGCGACGGGTTTCGTCGCCCCGCTCGGCGACCTGCCGGATCTCGGCGTGACGACCTTCGGGGCCAGCCGGCTGCCGGTCGTCACGCCCTGGTGGGAGAGCACGACCGTGCCCGGGATCTTCGTCGCCGGGACGCTGAGTCAAGCCGCGAAGGGACTCCAGCGCCACGGCCTGCCGGCGAACTCCGGGGCCGTGCACGGCGCGCGGTACAACGCCCGGGTGCTGGCGCGCTACCTCGCCGAGACGCGGTTCGGGGTCGAGGTGGCGCGGCCATCGATCGCGCCGAAGGACGTCACCGACCGGCTCCTGACCGAGCTCGCCGAAGGCCCGGACGTCTTCCATCAGCGTGGGTACCTCGCCCGGCTGCTCACCGTCGACCCGGCCGGCGGGTTCCGCGACGAGGGCATCCAGCCGCTCTCACACATCCTCGATGCCGGCGGGGCGGATGGAGTCGCCGCGACGCTCGAGGCCGACGGCACCGGCGCGATCTACCCGATCCTCTTCACGCGCAAGGGCGGCGCGATGGCCGAGCACCGGATCGAGCCGGACCCGCTCGCCCGCCTCGACGCGAGCGACGCGCGTCGCGCGATCGCCGATGCCGTCCGGCGGGTGACCGCCGCCTAGCCCGCGTCGGCCGGATCAGACCCGAGCGGCGATCGTCGACAGGCGTTCGGCGGCCGCCTGCAGGGTCTCGATCCGCTTCGGGAAGGCGAACCGCAGCTTCGTGCGGCCGAGTGCCGGGTGCGAGAAGAACGACGAGCCCGGCACGGCGGCGACGCCGGGATCCTTGATCAGGCGCATGGCGAACGTGACGTCATCCTCGTCGGTGAGGTCGCGGATGTCGGTCATGACGTAGTAGGCGCCAGCCGGGTCCGACACGCGGAAGCCGGCCTCGCGCAACACCGGGAGCAGCAGGTCACGGCGCGCCCGGTAGCCCGCGACCAGGTCGTCGTAGTAGGCCGGCGGGAACCGCAGCGCGACGACGGCGGCGGCCTGGAGCGGGGCCGCGGCGCCGACCGTCAGGAAGTCGTGGACGCGGCGGATCCCGACGGTCAGGTCGGGGGCCGCGATCGTCCAGCCGATCCGCCAGCCGGTCACCGAGTACGACTTCGACATCGAGTGGATGGACACGGTCCGCTCGGCCATCCCAGGGAGTGTCGCGAGCGGGATGTGCTCGCCCTCGAAGACGATGTGCTCGTAGATGTCATCGGTGAACGCGATGGCGTCGAATTCGACGCACAGGCCCGCGATGAGCTCGAGCTCCGTCGCGCGTGAACACCTTGCCCGTCGGGTTGTGCGGGGAGTTCAGGACGATCCCGCGCGTGCGCGGTCCGAAGGCGGCGCGCAGCTCGTCGGGGTCGATCGACCAGTCCGGCTCGTGGAGGGTCACGTAGCGCGGGACGGCGCCCGACAGGATGGCGTCGGGCCCGTAGTTCTCGTAATAGGGCTCGAACACGACGACCTCGTCGCCGGGATCGAGCAGCCCGAGCATCGCGGCGACCATCGCCTCTGTCGCGCCGCAGGTGACGGTCACCATCGTCTCGGGGTCGATGGGCGCCCAGCCCGGGAAGTGCTCGACGGTCGAGGTCGCGATCGCATCGCGCAGCGTCTTCGCACCCCACGTGATCGCGTACTGGTTGATGTCGTCGTGGAGCGCGACGGACGCGGCGTCCTTCAGCTCGGTCGGGCACGGGAAGTCCGGGAACCCCTGCGCCAGGCTGACGGCGCCGTGCAGCATCGCCTGCCGGTTCATCTCGCGGATGACCGACTCGGTGAAGCTCGCCGCCTTCCTCGAGATCCGCGCGTGCGTCATGGCGCGCAGTCTACGGCGCGCAGTCGCCGGGTTGGCCGGGACCGGGCATGGGCCCGGACGGCGTGAGGTCTCCGGCCCAGATGCTCAGGCGGCCGCATGAGAGATCGACGCGGCCGAGCGCGCCACTGTACTCGGACCGCCCGTCCGGCCAGTGCGTCTCGCGGACCTGGCCCGGGGCGACGTCCACCGAGGTCAGGAGACGGCCCGACGGCGACCGCGCCTCGATCCGCCAAGGCAACGCCGGAAGATCGGCGGCGGGATAGTCGGCGGAGCCCAGCTCGGCGACGTGATCGAATACCGTGCCGTTGATGACGAGCGTGATCGGGAGCGCCGTGCCGTTGGCGACGTGGAGATCGGGCGTAGCACCAGGCCCACCGGCGACATCGGGCAGGCACGCCCCGAACATGGCCGTCGCGAGCAGCGCAGCCGCGACCATCGGCCACCTGCCGGACCGAAGACGCTCAGACGAGATGGCGCGGGATGCGTTCATGCCAGGTGCGCTCGAAGAAGCGCTCGCCGTCGAGGTCGACCGTGAGCTCGACCGTCAGGTCGAAGGCCTCGACGTCGCTCGTCTGGAGGCTGTCGGCGTGGATCTCGATCGCCCGGCCGCCGTCGGTCCACCGATAGACCACCCGCGCGTCCATCGTCGCCGTGGCCGGATCGCGATCGGACGCGGTCAGGCGGAGGGTCTCGGCCGCGTACAGCCGCCGGCCGTCCTCGAGGACGTCCTCGCCGCCGTCGTGGATCGTGACCGTCGTCGTGCCAGCGATGACGTCCTCCTCGATCCGCCACCGCGGTTCGTCCGCGGCACCCTCCCCACCGACCGCGCGAACGTCCGGGGGTGACGTCTTGAACGCGGGGACGGGCACGTCGCCCGGTCCGCCGGCCTCGGGGACGACCGGGAGGATGAGCCGTGACGGCGTCGCCGGTCCGTGGTGCAGCTCGAAGGTGGCCGCGTAGGGCGACGGCCAGACGACCGGCCATGCCGACGACGCCACGGACACGCGGATCCGGTGCCCGGGCGCGAATCGATAGCCGGCGTGGCGCAGGGGGACCCGCACCTCCTCGACCCGCCCGGGGACGAGTGGCTCGGGGTCGGTGTCCGACCGGCGATGGGTCAGGTTCAGGATGCCGCTGCTCACCCAGGCCGATGTCCCGTCGGGCGCGACGTCGGACAGCCGCGCGACCGCGGTCGCGACCGGCGCGTCGACCGCGACATGGAGCACGACGACGGGTTCCCCGAGCACCGACACGGGTGACGCGAGGGGTTCGGTCGTGAACGTCGGGCCGAGGCTCTCGTCCGGCCGGAGGTCCCGGGCGAGACCGTTCGGCTCGCCGCCGGCCCCCCATGACAGTGACCCGCGGGTGCCGACCGTGGGTCGGTGCCGATAGCGGTCGACACCGCGGCCGATACAGCGCCCTCCGCGAATGAGATGCCCGATCAGAGGCTGCCGGCCACCGTCGAACATCCACGACGCATCCTGGGCCGCGGGGTGCGGGTAGGTCGATGCCGCCCGCCAGCGCCCGGGCCACGACACCGGGAATGGCTCCGGCTCGGCGTAGTCCCGTTCGAACCAGACGAGTGCCGGTTCGCGGTCGGCGCCGTTCGGCTCTCCTTTGAGCCAGCGATCGAAGAACCGGACGACCTCGTGGAGCTCGTCGAGGTTCGGGCCCGGCGGGGAGTCGTGCGGCCACCCGTGGACCCAGTTGCCGCCGATCGTCCGGGATGGAGCTTTGCACCTCGCCTGCATCCGGAAGGCCGCGTCGACATACGCGTCGCACCAGCCACCGACGTTGAGGATGGCCGCCTCGATCGCGTCGTAGTCGGGCGCCAACGAAGCGGGGCGCCAGTACGGGCCGTCCGTCTGGTGACGGAGCCACTCGAACAGCCATGGCGGCGTCGCCTCGAGCCGCGCGCGCCACTCGTCGAGCCAGGCCTCGCCGCGGAAGGCGGCATCGGGCGGCATCGCGTTCATCGCCACCTGGCTGACGGCATATTGCGAGAGCTCACTGGCCGTGACGCACCCGCCGATGAGGTGCACGTCGGTCCGATACCGGTCGTCGGTCCCCTGGAACGGCGCGATGGCCTTGAGCGCCGGCGGCCGGTGCTTGGCGACCTGGATCGCCGTGAAGGCCCCGTAGCTGATGCCCCACATCCCGACCGCCCCGGTGCACCACGGCTGCGCGGCGAGCCAGCCCACGACCTCCACGCCGTCGCGGGTCTCGGCCTCGCTGTACTCGTCGAGCGCCACCCCGCCGGACGAGCCGGTCCCACGGACGTCCACCCGGACGAGCGCGTAGCCGCGCGCGGCGAACCACTCGCCGCGACCGGTGTCGGCGTTCCGTCGCCAGTTGTCCTTGCCGTACGGGATGAGCTCGAGGATCGCGGGCACGCGATCGGCGTCGGCGTCGGCCGGACGCCAGATGTTCGCCGATAGCTCGACACCGTCGCGCATCGGGATGCGGACGTCCCAGTCGACGGCGGGCGTCCGCGACGGCGGGCTCGCAGGGCGGTCGTCGGGCTCGGTCGTCGGCGTTGGCGGTCTCGGCGTCGCCGGGGTCGGCAAGGTCGTCATCGGGCCCGAGTCTAGGACCCGCTGCTCGCCCAGCCACGCCCGAGCCCGCCGCATGCGACGATGACGGCATGCCCGACGAGCCCATCGACGACCGCCGATTCACGCGCCGCTCCCGGTCGGTCGGCTACGAGAATCCGTGGATCACCGTCTGGCACGACGAGGTGTCGCGGCCCGATGGCAGCCCCGGGATCTACGGGCTCGTCCACTTCGCGAACCTGGCGGCGGGCGTCGTCGCCCTCGACGACCGGGACCGGATCGTCCTCGTCGGCCAGCATCGCTACGCGCTCGACGCCTATTCGTGGGAGATCCCGGAGGGCGGCGTGCCGGCCGGCGAGGACCCGCTCCTGGGCGCGAAGCGCGAGCTGCGCGAGGAGACCGGCCTCGAAGCCGAGCACTGGACCGAGCTTGCGCGGGTCGAGCTCTCGAACTCGGTCACCGACGAGCGCGCCGTCCTGTACCTCGCCACCGGCCTGACCCACGGCGAGGCCGACCCGGAGCCGAGTGAGGCGCTCGGCATCCGCTGGATCCCGTTCACGGAGGCGGTCGTGATGACGTTCGATGGGCGGATCAGCGATGCGATGAGCGTCGTCGCGATCCAGCGGGTGGCGCTGGCGCGGATCATCGCCACCGAGACGGCACCGTGACCGCTGCGCGGCGACGAGGGAGGGCCCGACCATGACCGAGCTGCATGTCCTCCGCGTGTTCCTCGGCCCGGACGGCCGCGGCGGGAACCCGCTCGGCGTCTTCCTCGAAGGTGGCGTCTTCCCGCGAGACCGGCGTCTCGCCGTGGCGCACGAGCTCGGATTCAGCGAAACGGTCTTCGTCGATGCGGTCGACGGCGACCGGGCGCGCATCGCGATCTACACCCCCGCGGTGGAGATGGCGTTCGCGGGGCATCCATCGGTCGGGACGTCGTGGCTGCTCCGCCGGCAGGGAACGCCGGTGACCGCGCTCGAGGTACCCGCCGGCAGCGTCGGCACCTGGGCCGACGGGGAGCTCACGTGGATCCGGGCCCGCGCCGAGTGGGCCCACGGCGTCGAGGTCCGCCAGTACGCAAGCCCCGCCGAGGTGGAGGCCCTGACCCCGGCCGCCGACAACGAGCATGGCGCCTACGTGTGGGCATGGATCGACGAGCCCGCCGGCCGGATCCGCTCGCGCTTCTTCGCGAACGACTTCGGCATCGCGGAGGACGAGGCGACGGGCCTGGCTGCCGTCCTGATGGGCGGGCTGCTCGGACGTCCGCTGACGATCCGTCAGGGCGTCGCATCGGAGCTCTACGTCCGGCCGGACCCGGCGGCGGGCACGGTCGACGTCGGTGGCCGGGTGGCGCCCGTCGAGGTTCGCGACTACCCCAGCTGATCGGTCAGTAGGTCTCGACGCGCACTGGGGTCAGCTCGAAGTCGCGGACGTTCCGGGTGAGGACGGCCGCATCCATGTGGTAGGCGCTTGCGGCGATCAGGGCGTCCGGAGATGTCGAGTGCTCGTCCCTTTGCGCGCGCTTCGGCCCGCCATGTCCCGGCGAGCTTGGAGGTCGATGGCCCCGGCTGGACGAACTCGATGAATCGAAGGAATCGGTCGATCTCGGGGTGCTCGGATCGGCCGCCGGACCACACCTCCGCCGCCGCGACGTCGCAGACGAGGATCGATCTCCCCGCCCTCGTTGATGGCGCGGAAGCGTTCCGTCGCCGCATCGACCCCGCGAAGATGGTCGATGAGGAACGACGAATCCAGGAGGTAATCGGGCCATCAGTCATCGGCCCATGGATCGTGCGTCTGTCGTCGTCCCTCGCGGACCCATTCGACCACGGATTCGTCGGTCGGGAAGAGCGGATGGTCCTTCCAGATGCCAGCCGAGGCGTTGATCGCCTCGCGTAATCGGTCCCGCCGAAGGCCTGCCTCGAGTGCGTCCGTGACGTATCGACTCCGGCCCCGCGGCCCGGCGAAGTGGTCGATCTCCTTGACCAACTCCTCGGGAAGCAACAGGTTCGTGCGCACGTTCATGCGCATACGATAGCACACGGTCGTGCGCACACCGGTCATCCAGTCCGTCTCGGAACGCGCTCAGGCGCGAGCGAGCCCGTCTCGCCTACCATCGGCCCATGACCGTCGACCGCGAGGCGCCTGCCCGGCGCGAGTGGGACCTCATCGTCATCGGGCTTGGGGCGCTCGGGTCCGGCGCCGCCTATTGGGCCTCCACGCGCGCCCGGCACCCGCGTCCTCGGCCTCGAGCGCTTCGAGTTCGGCCATGCGAACGGGGCGTCGGCCGACCATAGCCGGATCATCCGGCTCTCCTACCACCGGCCCGACTACGTCCGCCTGGCGAAGCGCGCGTACGAGGCGTGGTCGGCCGTCGAAGCCGAGGCCGGCGAGCGGATCGTCACCGTCACCGGGGGCCTGGACCTATGGCCGGCCGATCCGGCGATCCCGATGGGCGACTACACGGAGAGCCTGACTTCGGAAGGCGTCCCGTTCGAGATCCTCGATGCGGCCGAGATCCGGCGGCGCTGGCCGCAGTGGCGGCTCGACGCCGGCACGATCGGGATGTGGCAGGCGCAGGGCGGCCTGGCCGACCCGTTCAAGGGCAACGCCGCGCATCGCCGGCTGGCGGCGGCGCGCGGCGCCACGCTCATCGACCGGACGCCGGTCACGGAGATCCGCGAGGTGGCCGGCGAGATCGAAGTCACGGCGGGCGGCACGACCCATCGGGCCGGCCGTGTCGTCGTCGCGGCGGACGCCTGGACGAACCAGCTCCTCGCCCCCTTCGACCGCCAGCTCCCGCTCACGATCACCAAGGAGCAGGTCACGTACGTCGCCGCACCGGACCCCGCGGCCTTCGCTCCCGACCGGTTCCCGGTCTGGATCTGGATGGACGACCCCTCCTTCTATGGCTTCCCGACCTACGGGGAGGCGGGGCCCAAGATCGCCCAGGACTGCGGCGGCCAGCCGACGGACCCGGACACGCGCACGTTCGACCGCGACGAGGCGGCCTACCGGCGCGCCCGCGGGTTCCTCGAGGCGCACCTGCCGGGCGCCGTCGGGCCCGATATCTACACGAAGACCTGCTTGTACACGCTGACCCCGGACCGGGACTTCGTCGTCGACCGGCTGCCCGACGTGCCAGGTGTCACAGTCCTTCTCGGGGCGGCCCACGGATTCAAGTTCGCCTCGGTCCTCGGGCGCATCGCGGCCGAGCTCAGCTTGGACGGCGAGACCCCGTCCGAGGGCGAGCTCGGTGCCTTCGCCATCGATCGTCCCATCCTCCTCGAGGCGGAGCCCGCGACGACCTGGATGGTCTAGGCGCGCGGTACGGGCCATTCCTTGCGCGGTTCCCCGGCCTGTGCCAACGTACCGCCACCCGAACGCGGGATATGTCGACGGTCTAGTGGGAGGCGCCGGACCGGCGACCGAGGAGGATTCGATGCACCCATCGCGGCGCGCGCGCCTGTTCCGGATCCTTGGGGCGACCGGCCTGCTGGCCGCGCTCCTCCTGCCGGCGGCCGCGCCGGCCGCGGCAGCCGATCCGGTCGTCCTTCGCGTCGGCACGACGCAGGACCTGGATTCGCTGAACCCGTACGCGACGATCCTGGTCGTCGGCTACGAGGCCTTCGGCTCACCTACAACTACCTGGTCGACTCCGGGCCCGACCTCGAGCCCGTCGCGGGCTTCGCCGACAAGTGGGAGCGAGCCGCCGATGGCCACTCCTGGACGTTCCACATCCGGGACGGCATGAAGTGGTCCGACGGCCAGCCGGCGACGTCCGAGGACGCCTGCTTCTCGTGCCAGTTGGGCCTCGACGCCATCACCGCCGGGAAGTCGCTCGGCGCGGGCTACCTCGAACCGACGATGCAGGACGCGGGCGTCACCAAGATCGACCTGCCCGGACGCCTCGACGATGGTCCTCGACGACCGACGACCCGTCCGACCGCGTCGCTCCAGGTCTCCCTCCCGATCATCCCGAAGCACATCTGGGGCAAGGAGACGTACAAGACGATCGGCGACGCCAAGTTCGACGCGCCGCTGGTCGGCACCGGTCCGTATACCGCCGCCGAATGGCAGACCGGCCAGTACGTCCGCCTCGAGCGCAACCCGAACTACTGGGGCACGCAGGCGTTCCAGGACGAAGTCGACATCATCATCTACAAGAACCCGGACACGATGGTCCAGGCGCTCAAGGCCGGCGACCTCGACTACGCCCACGGCCCGAATGCCGAGCAGCTCAACCAGCTCAAGACCGATCCGAACATCCAGACCGTGGCCGGCACGCGCAACGGATGGACGCAGCTCGCGTTCAACGACTACGGCGCCGATACCGGCAAGACCATCCCGGGCGGCGGGCCGTCGACGAAGGCGCTGCTCGACCCGGCGTTCCGTGACGCGCTCGGCTACGCCGTCGACCACAAGGCGCTCGTCGACCGGGTGCTCGGCGGATACGGCGACGTCGGCACCACCATCGTGCCGCCGGTGCTGACCCAATGGCACGTCGAGCCGACCACTCCACGGAAGTTCGACATCGAGCTCGCGAAGCAGAAGCTCGACGCGGCGGGCTACCAGCTCGACGCGAACGGCAAGCGCCTCGACAAGGAAGGCAAGCCGATCAACCTGCGGATGTTCATGCCCGATTCGCGATGCGAACTATCCGAAGGCGGCGCAGTTCATCGCCGACTGGTACGGCCAGCTCGGGATCAAGGTCGACCACCCAGGTCGAGAGCTCGGCGGTCCTCGGCGAGCGCATCCTGCCGCCAGAAGCCGGCGACAAGAAGTACAAGGCCGACTACGACATCGAGCTGTGGGGCTGGAGCGGCGCGATCGATCCCAACGGCCTGCTCCAGGTCTTCCGACTGCGAGGAGATCGGGACCTCGTCGGACAGCCAGTACTGCAACCCGGCGTACGACCAGATGTACGCCGACCAGCTCAAGGCGCCGACGGCCGAGGCCCGGAAGGCGATCCTGTCGCAGATGCAGAACGCTGATCTACGACAAGGCCGTCTACGACATCCTCTACTACGACGCGAACACCGACGCCTATCGGACCGACCGGTTCGCGGGCTGGACCAAGCAGCCCGAGTCGAACGGCACGCCGTTCTTCACCTACAGCACCCTCGACTACACGAAGCTCACCGATGCCAAGGCGGTGCCGACCCCGGCGCCGTCCGAGGCCGCGGCGAGCGTCGCCCCCGGGCCTCGCGGGGCCCCGCTCGACAGGCGGCCTCGCAGCCGAGCGCCGCCCCGAGTGCGGCGCCGGCGGGATCTGCCAGCGATTCAGGATCCTCGACGCCGCTCCTCGCGGGTGCGGTCGCGGTCGTCGCGATCGTCGTCGTCGGGTTCGTGTGGTTCAGCCGTCGGCGGAGCGCCGCCGCGGCCGCGGACGAGGACGAATGACCGGGTGGGCCCGCCTTCGGGCGGGCCGCCGGCCCCGCCCGTCGCCCCGATCCCGCTGATCGACCGGATCCGCTAGCGAGGCGCCGACGATGAGCGGCCGCTACCTCGCGCGCAAGGGTGCGCAGGCGATCCTGACGATCATCGCGATCGTCATCCTCAACTTCATCCTGTTCCGCATGATGCCCGGCTCACCCGAGCGCGTGCTTCTCCGGAACCAGTACCTGACCCAGGAGAAGATCGACCAGGTCCGCGCGGAGTGGGGCCTCGACAAGCCGCTCATCCCCGACCAGCTCGCGAGCTACCTGGCCGCGAGCGCCCAGGGTGACTTCGGGTACTCGTTCTACTTCCGCGGGACCCCGGTCGTCGACGTCATCTCGCAGCGGTTCTGGCCGACGATCATCCTCATCGGCCTCGGCGAGCTCATCTCGATCATCGTCGGCCTGGCCGTCGGCGCCTACGCCGGCTGGAGACGGGGTAGCTCCGCCGACCGGGTGGGGAGCGGCCTCGGCCTCATCCTCTACTCGATGCCGTACTTCGTCATCGGCATGCCGTTGATCATCATCTTCGCGGCCAACCTCGGGTGGTTCCCGACGTCGGGGATGCTGACGGTCGGCGCCACGTACGACTCGTTCCTCGAGCAGCTCGTCGACTTCCTGCGGCACCTGACCTTGCCGCTGCTCACGGTCTCGCTCGGGTTGATCGGCGGCTACTCGATCATCATGCGGTCGGCGATCATCGAGACGCGGTCGGAGGACTACGTCACGACGGCGCGCGCCAAGGGCCTGACGGATGACCGGGTCCTCCGCTCGCACGCCTTCCCGAACGCGATGCTGCCGATGGTCACGATCATCGCGATCAACCTCGGCTACGTCGTCGCCGGCGCGATCACGGCGGAGGTCGTCTTCAACTGGCCCGGGCTCGGGACGCTGACCGTCGACGCCCTGTCGCGCGCGACTACCCGGTCCTGCAGGGCATCTTCCTGCTGCTCTCGGTGACCGTCGTGCTCGGCAATCTCGCCGCCGACATCGTCTACGGCCGGCTCGATCCGAGGGTGCGGGTGTGAGCGCGGCGACCGACGCCCACCCTGGCCCGGCAGCCTCCGTGCGCGAGCGTTGGCGGCTGCGCGCTGCGGAACATGCGCTCGGACTTCGTCCGCCGCTTCGGCAGCCGGCGCGACGGGGTCCTCGGGTTCATCATCCTGGTCATCTTCACGGTCATGGCCATCGCGCCGCAGCTGTTCGTCGGCCCGCTCGAGACCGTGACGGCGGCGACCGGCACGGCCCTCGAGCCGCCGTCGGCGGCGCACCTGCTGGGAACCGACGAGCTCGGGCCGCGACATCATGAACCTGACCGTCCACGGGGCTCGGATCTCGATGTCGATCGGCCTGCTCGCCACGATGATCACGGTCGTCGTCGGGGCGCTCGATCGGCGTCCTGTCCGGCTTCGTCGGCGGCAAGACCGACAACGCGCTCATGCGCCTGACGGACTTCTTCCTCGTGCTCCCGACCTTCGTCCTGGCGATCATCCTCGCGCCGGTCATCCTCGACATCATCGGCGTCGACGCCGAGATCATGGGGTTGCGGGCGACCCTGGTCGTCATCGTCATCGTCATCGGCATCACGTCGTGGGCGACGACCGCCCGGATCATCCGGTCCCAGACGCTCTCGGTCCGCGAGCGCATGTTCGTCGACCGGGCGCGGGTCATCGGTAGCGGCAGCGGCCACATCATGCGGCGCCACATCTTCCCGAACGTCGTCAACCTGATCGTCGCCCAGGCGGTCATCACGTTCGCGGCGGCGGTCTTCACCGAGACGAGCCTCGCGTTCGTCGGCCTCGGCGACCCGCTTCGCGCCGTCGTGGGGCACGATCCTCGACGCGGCCCAGGCAAGCCGGCGCGCCGAGCCTCGGGGCGTGGTGGTACATCGCGCCGCCGGCGATCTGCGTCGTGCTCGTGGTCCTCGCGTTCACCCTCGTCGGGAACGCGCTCGACGACATCCTGAACCCGAAGTCGAGCACGCGCCGATGAGGGTGCCCGATGACCGATCCCCGCGAAGAACTGCGGATCGCCCGCGACGTGGTGGCCGGCGACGAGGCGCCGACCATCTGCCGAGGAGGCGCGCGACGCCGAGCTGGCCGCACAGCAGGCGCTCGAGGCCGAAAGCGCGGCACGGGCGGCCCGCGGCGCCGACGCCCTCCGGCCGGCGTCGGCGCCGACGTCGAGACCGCCGTGTGGCCGGTCGCGGCCGCCGGCAGTGGCCGCTGCCCAAGCAGGCCGATCCGGCGGCGCCGCTCCTCGTTGTCAAGGACCTGCGGACGCACTTCAAGCTCGAGAATGGCTGGGTCAAGGCGGTTGACGGCGTCTCGTTCCGGCTCAACGACGGCGAGGCGCTCGGGCTCGCCGGCGAGTCCGGCTGCGGCAAGACGACGACCGCCCTGTCGCTCGTCAAGATCCTGCCCAGCAACGGCCGCATCCGGAAGGGCAGCTCGATCGAGCTCTTCGGCATCGACCTCGTCCCCAAGACCGAGCAGCAGATGCGACGCTACCGCTGGCGCGAGATCAGCATCGTCTTCCAGGGCGCGATGAACGCCCTCAACCCGGTGCAGCGCATCGGCGAGCAGATCGCCGAGCCGATCGAGGTCCGTCTCGAGCGAGCCCAAGGAGCGGGCGCGCCGCCGCGCCGGCGAACTGCTCGAGCTGGTCGGCATCCCGCGCAAGCGCGCCGACGCCTACCCCCATGAGCTGTCGGGTGGGATGCGCCAGCGCGCGATGATCGCGATGGCCCTGGCCTGCGACCCGGCGATCGTCATCGGCGACGAGCCGACGACGGCGCTGGACGTCATGGTCCAGGCGCAGATCCTCGAGCTGCTCGAACGCCTGCGCCGCGAGCTCGGCCTCTCGCTGATCCTCATCACCCACGACCTGTCGGTCATCGCCGAGACCTGCGACCGGACCCTGATCATGTACGCGGGCAAGGTGGCCGAGGAGGGCCCGGTCCGCAAGATCTTCACCGCTCCCCGGCATCCGTACACGCAGAAGCTGCTGGGCGCGTTCCCCAACATCCAGGCCGACCGACGCACGCTCGAGACGATCCCGGGGTCGCCACCGGACCTGCGCGAGCCGCCCGACGGCTGCCGGTTCCACCCGCGCTGCCCCGCCGCGATGGACGTCTGCCGCGTGGTCGTCCCACCCGAGGTCATCTTCCCGGACGGCGTCCGCGTCGCGTGCCACCTGCATCCCGAGGGCCGCGACGGCGCCGTGCTCATCAGCGCGGAGGACGTGGCGAGCCCGGCGCGGGATCGCCGTCCGCCAGCCGCTCGCCGCCCCGATGCCCAGCGACGCGCCGCCCGCGGTCGCCTCGTGACCGACCTCATCCGGGTCAGCGGCCTCGAGGTCCACTTCCCGATCCGGGGCGGCCTGCGCGACACGCTGGCCCGCCGGCCCGCGGGCGCAGTCCGGGCGGTGGACGGCATCGACCTCAGCATCGCGCCGGGCGAGGTCCTGGGGCTGGTCGGCGAATCCGGTTCGGGCAAGACGACGACCGGCCGGGTCATCGTCAAGCTGACCCGCCAGACCGCCGGGCGGATCGAGTTCGACGGCGAGGACGTCACCGACCTGTGGGGGACCAAGCAGCTCAAGACGTATCGGCGCCGCGTCCAGCTCATCTTCCAGGACCCCTACGAGACCCTGAACCCGAAGCAGACCGATCCACGACTTCGTCGCCGAACCGATCGAGGTGAACGGGCTGGCACCCCGGCTAGCCGACCGCGAAGCGCGCGTCTCGGCCGCGCTCGAGTCGGCGGGGCTGCCGGCGAGCTTCGCCTTCCGCTACCCGCACGAGCTGTCGGGCGGCCAGCGCCAGCGCGTGGTCATCGCGGGGCCCTCGCGATGGGCCCGCAGCTGGTCGTCGCCGACGAGCCCGTCTCGATGCTCGACGTCTCCATCCGCACCGAGCTGCTGCGCCTGATGCTCGACCTGCGCCAGGAGCGCGGGCTGACCTACCTGTTCATCACCCACGACCTGTCGCTCGCGTGGGTGATCGCGGACCGCATCGCCGTGATGTACCTCGGACGGATCGTCGAGATCGGGCCGGCCGACCAGGTCATCCGCAAGGCGCACCATCCGTACACCGCGGCGCTCGTCTCCGTGTCGCCGACGCCGGACCCACCGAGCGACGACGGGCCGCGGCGGACGATCCTGATCGGCGAGACGCCCGACGCCGTCGCGGATCCCGACCGGCTGCCGGTTCCACCCGCGCTGCCCGCTCGCGTTCGAGCGCTGCAAGACGGAGGAGCCGCCGCTGTTCGACGTCGGTCGCGGGCAGTCGGCCGCGTGCTGGCTGGCCGAAGGCGGCCGCGAGCTGCCGGTCCTGCCGTCGCGGACCCCGGCCGAGCTGGTCGTGGCCGCCACGCCGGCAGCCCCGCGAGGTGGCCGCCGTCGCCGGGCCGTCCGGCGTGGAGGCCGCCTCGTGACCGAGCTGACCGGCGACGCCCCGGCCCTCGAACCCCTCGACCCGACGACCATCGCGGACCTGCTGGCCGCATCCAGTGTCACCGTGCTGGCCGAACTCGGTGCGCTCGGCCTCGAGGCCGGGTGGCGGCCGGAGCCGGGCGAGTGGAGTGCGAACGAGTGCGTGGGCCATCTCATCGAGGCCGAGCGTCGCGGGTTCGCCGGCCGGATCCGGGTGATCGTCGAGGCCGCGGCGGCTCGCCCGGACATCCCGCCCGACCTCGAGGCGTGGGACCCGCCGGCCGTCGCAGAGGCCCGTCGCGACCACCTCCGACCGGCGGCCGAACTGGCGGGAGAGTTCGCCATGCTGCGTCGCGACAGCGTCGAGCTCGTGCGCGGCCTGCGACAGGCGGACCTGGCGCGGGTCGGCCTGCATCCCGAGGTCGGCGAGCTGCGGGTGTCGGATCTGCTTGGCGAGTGGGTCCACCACGACCGCAACCACATCCGCCAGATGCTCGCGGTCACCCAGGCCCGGGTCTGGGGCCAGATGGGCAACGCCCGCCGCTTCAGCCTCGAG
This sequence comes from uncultured Chloroflexia bacterium, assembly GCA_963817245.1. Classification (GTDB taxonomy): domain Bacteria; phylum Chloroflexota; class Limnocylindria; order Limnocylindrales; family CSP1-4; genus SPCO01. The sequence continues at coordinate 1,957,414 of CAWFNQ010000001.1, read as the reverse complement.
GACCTCTGACGGGCGTTGCCGTTCGGCCAGGGAGCATGTCCTCCGTCGACTAGCGCGCCGCCGACGGCGCATGCAGTGCGTCGTATGGCAGCGTCGCTCATGCGGGCCGCCTCGAGGTCAGGTGGCCGGCACCTCGTCGGTGCCGCTGTCGGCGACCCGCCAGATGCCCCAGCCGATGATGCCGCCGACCGTCGGGCCGATCAGGTAGATCCACAGCGAGGTGAGATCGCCCCCGACGATCGCCGATCCGATCGACCGGGCCGGGTTCACCGACGCGCCGCTCAGGGTCGCATCCGCGAAGTGGATGGCCACGAGGGTCAGCGGGATCGCGAGCGCCGCAAGCGCGGGGGATCGCTTCGTCGAGGCGAGGATGACGAGGACGAAGCCGGTCGTGAACACGATCTCGAGGATGAGCGCGCCGACGTCCGTGATGCCGGTCCCAGGCTTCGTGATCCCGTCCTTGACCGCCTGCTGGCTGACCGCCACCAGGATGATGGCCCCGGCAGCGATGGCGCCGATGATCTGGGCGATGATGTAGCCCACCGCGTCCTGAGGTGTCGTCCGCTTGTCGAGGACCATCGCCACGGTCACCGCCGGGTTGAAGTGCCCGCCCGAGATGTAGCCGAAGGCGAAGATCGCGGCCAGCAGGCCGAAGCCGAACGAGAACGGCACGACGAGCAGATTCGACGGTGGGGTCGCCGCCGCGCTGATCGCGCCGACCGATGCGTAGCCGATCGTGAAGAAGAGGATCGAGCCCAGCAGCTCGGCGAGGTAGGCACGCGTGTTCATGGTCCCTCCCGGTGTCTCCGAGGCCACGGTCTTGGTCGGGCCGCCCTCCTGGGCGCCGGCGGCGCCCGTTCGGTCACACGATACCGAGGCTCGACCGTGCCGCGCGAATCGCGAGCGCGTCCCGCCAGGTCCGGCAGAGCACCTCGACGAGGTCCAGGCGATCAACGGCGGTGGCCGGGTCGTCGCCGACCGCGACGGCACCGTGCCGGTCGAGGAGGACCGCATCGGCGAACGGTTCCGGGCCCTCGGTGAGGGCGGCCGCGATCCATCCGGCGAGCTCGTCGCTGCCGGGCGTGCCCAGCCCGACGTGGGCCAGTCGTGGCAGCTGGCCGGCCATCTCGGGCAGCTCGGCCGGATCGGGCCGCTCGCCGGCCAGCGTCAGGGCCATCGCCGAGGGGAGATGCGCGTGGGCGTAGGCGCGCACGTCCGGGCGGGCGGCGTAGACGGCCAGGTGCAGGGCGAGATCGGAGGATGGCCCGAGGCCCGACGCTGAACGTGACGCCCGGTCCGGGTGATCGAACCAGACGATGACGAGGTCGGCTGCATCCAACTCGTCCTTGCGGCGGCCGCTCGGCGTGACGAGCAGCCGGTCGTCGTCGAGTCGGATCGAAATGTTGCCCTCCGCCGCGGCGATCAGGCCACGCCGGCCGAGGCGTCGTCCGGCCGCGACGAGCGCCTCCGACGCGGCCTGGATGTCCACCGATGCATCGTAGCGAGACCGCCCCGCCGTCGCGGTCCGGGTCCGGCCCGCGGCCCGGCCGGCCCGCTACCATCGGCCGGATGTCGGACCCCGCGACCTCGCCGGTCGCCCCCACCACCGCCCTGACGCCCGACCGCGGGGTCGCCGCTGCTGGCGTGCCGCCGCGGGATCAGCCCCTGTCGGAGAACCGCGACTTCACCGTGCTCCTGACGACGCAGGGCATCTCGTCGCTGGGGGACGCGGTCACGTTCACGGCCCTGCCGCTCCTCGTCCTCGCGCTGACCGGTTCCGGGCTCGCGATGGGGATCGTGGCGGCACTCCAGACGCTGCCCGACTTCGTGTTCGGTATGGTCGCCGGCGCCCTCGCCGACCGCAGCGATCGCAAGCGGATGATGCTGCTCGCGGACCTCGGCCGGGCCGGCTTGACCGCCCTGATCCCGCTGTCGGTCTTCCTGGCCGGCCCGACGATGGCCGTGATCCTGATCGTCGCGGCCCCGATGAGCATCCTTCGCTCGTTCTTCCTCGCCGGGTACACCGCATCCGTGCCGGCGCTCGTCGGCCGCTCGCAGATCGCGCGCGCGAATTCGTACTTCGAGGCGGTCTACTCGGCGGGCTACATCGTCGGCCCGGCGATCGCGGGCCTGCTGGCCTCGACCATCGGTCCCGGGCCGACGCTCGCGATCGACGCCGCGTCCTTCGCCCTCTCGTCGCTCGGGTTGATCCTGGTCCGCCGAGAGCTGCGAGCGCCCGTCGACCGGCCGCGGACCTCGCTGCTCCGCGACATCCGCGAAGGGATCGACTACATCGTCCACCACCCGCTATTGCGCAGCGTGATCCTCTTCTGGGGCCTCACCTCGATCACCATCGCGCCGCTCGTGACGGCCCTGGCCGTTCACGTCACCCGCGACCTCGGCGAGTCGGCGACCGTCCTCGGCCTGATCCTGACCGCCTACGGCATCGGCACCGTCACGGGATCGCTCCTGGCCTCCCGACGAGCCACGCGTCGCCCGATCGCGCCGGTGCTACTCGGGGGGAACATGCTGCTGGCCGCCTGCCTCGTGATCGTGGGCACCGTGAGCTCGATCCCCATCGTGCTCGCGACATCGGTCGTCGCCGGTGTCGCGCAGTCGCTCGTCCTGATCACGTACATCACGGTGCGCACGGCCTACTCGCCCGACGACCTGCTCGGGCGCATCGGCAGCACCGCCCGCGTGGTCTCCCTCGGTCTCCAGCCGATCGGCCTGCTCCTCGGCGGTGCACTCATCGACCTCACATCCGGCTCGACCACGATCGTCGTCATCGGCGTGCTCATCGGCCTCGTGACCCTGGCCTTCGTCCCCGTCCGCGTCTTCCGGACCGCGTCACTCCAGCCGCGCTGAGCCCGTCCCTCAGGCCGCGAGCGCTGCGCGCTCGTACACCGGATCCGCGGCCAGCTCGGCCCTGATCCCGCAGGTCTCGCACGCGACCTCGCCCATGTCATCGTCGAGCTCCAGCGAGCCCTCGCACCACGGACAATCCAGGTCCAACATCGCATCTGCTCCGTTCGGGCGGTCCTTCCGCCGACAAGGGCAGCCTCGGGGAGGCCTGTGACAGCTAGCGTGTCATCGCCGGTGATCGAGCTTCGCGAGATCACGAAACGCTACGGGCGCACGGTGGCGCTCGACGGCATCGACCTGACCGTCGGCCGAGGCGAGCTCGTGGGCCTGCTCGGGCCGAACGGGGCCGGCAAGACGACCGCGGTCAAGCTTCTCCTCGGCCTGGCGCACCCCTCGAGCGGGAGCGGTCGGGTCCTCGGCGCGCCGCTCGGCGATCTCGCGGTCCGGCGCCGGATCGGGTACCTGCCGGAGCTGTTCCGCTACCAGCCGTGGCTCAGCGCGCGCGAGGTCCTGCTGCTCCACGCTCGCCTCGCCGGCATGGCCGCAGACGGGCGCGCAGCGGCGGCGAGCGACGCCCTGACCCGGGTCGACCTCGACAGCCGCGCCGACGACGCCGTCGGCGGGTTCTCGAAGGGCATGCAGCAGCGGCTCGGCCTCGGCGTCGCGCTCCTCGGCGCGCCCGACCTGGTGCTGCTCGACGAGCCGACGTCGGCGCTCGACCCGATCGGGCGCATCGAGGTCCGCGAGATCGTCCAGGGGGCGCGGGATCGGGGCGCGACCGTGATCCTCAACTCGCATCTCCTCACGGAGGTCGAGCGCGTCTGCGACCGGGTCGTGATCGTCAATCGTGGCCGGGTGGTGGCGGCCGGACCGCTCGACGAGATCGTCGCCGCCGATGGTGTTCGGATCCGCGTGACCGGGCTCGACCCGGCGACCCGGGCGTCGGCCGTCGCGGGTGTCGTCCCGGCCGAGGACGACGGGGAGTGGCTGACGTATCGGCCCGTCCCGGCCGACCGCGTCCCGGACCTCGTCGCCGCGATCGTGACCGCCGGGGGGCGCGTCCATGCCGTGGAACCGGGCCGCGGATCGCTGGAGGCGCGCTTCCTCGAGCTCGTACGCGACGATCCGGCGCCGACGCCGCCCGGGACCGATCGATGATCACCATCGCGATCCTCACGATCCGCGAACTCGTCCGGCGTCGCATCGTCTGGCTGCTCGCCGGGCTGACGATCGTGTCGGTGGCGCTGGTCGGGCTCGGGGTGGAGCGACTGGTGTCCCTGGCTCGCGAGGGCGATATCGGCGAGCTCGAGATCCGGGTGGGGGTCTCCCAGGTCCTGATCCTCATCGCGTTCATGTTCAGCTTCATCCTTGCGATGACCGCCGCGTTCCTCGGGGCGCCGGCCATCGGCGGCGACATCGAATCCGGCGTCGCGCTCGCCCTCCTCGCCCGGCCGCTCCGTCGGACCGAGCTGCTCGTGGGTCGATGGCTGGGGCTCGCCATCGTCGTCGTCGCCTACACGATCGCGTCGGGCGCGCTGGCCATCGCGGTCGTGGTGCTCGTCGCCGGCTTCGGGCCGCCCCACCCCGAACTCGCCCTCGCCTACCTCTCGGCCCAGGCGCTGGTGCTCATGACGCTCACGCTCGCCCTCGGCTCCGTGATGCCGGCGATCGGTGCCGGGGCGATCGCGGTCGTGGCGTTCGGCATCGGCTGGATGGCCGGCGTGCTCGCCTCGGTGGCCACCGCCCTCGGGCTCGATTCGCTCACCGGCCTGGCCGAAGCCAGTCGCTGGATCTTCCCGAGCGATGGCCTGTGGCGCGGCGTCGTCTACGGATTGGAGCCGCCGATCGCGTCGCTCATCGCCCTGGGTCGCAGCCCCGAGGGCCTCGAAGCCAACCCCTTCTTCGCGCTCACCCCGCCGTCGCTTGCGTTCGTCGCCTGGTCGATCGCCTGGATCGCGATCGCGCTCGGGCTCGCTGCCTGGCGGCTCGTCCGCCGCGACCTCTAGCCGCGTCCGCTGCCGGCCAGCCCCGGCCGGGCAGCCGCGTCCGCCGTCCGTCAGCCCCTGTAGCGGAAGCAGCCTGGGAGGTGGTCGTCGACGAGGCCGACGCTCTGCATGAATGCGTAGACGATCGTCGAGCCGACGAACCGGAACCCGCGACGCTTGAGGTCGGCCGACAGCGCGTCGGAGGCGGGCGTCGTCGGCGGGATATCGCCCGATTCGGCCGTTCGGGGGAGGACCGCCGGCGGCGGCGGGACGATCGATGCGAGGTAGGCATCGAACGACCCGAAGACGCGCGCCGTCTCGAGGAAGGCGACCGCGTTCCCGACGGTCGCGTCGATCTTGGCCCCGTTGCGGACGATGCCGGCGTCGGCCATGAGCCGGGTCCGGTCGTGCATCGCCGAAGGCCGCCACGACGGCCGGATCGAAGCCGCGGAACGCCTCCCGGAACGCTTCGCGCTTGCGCAGGATCGTCGACCAGGACAGGCCGGCCTGGAACGACTCGAGGGCCAGCCGCTCGAAGAGATCGACGTCGTCGTGGACCGGCGTGCCCCACTCCTCGTCGTGGTAGGCGACCATCAACGGATCGGGCGCCGGGCCGGCGGCCCCGGACCACCAGCACCGCGGACGGTCGTCGAGCGCCACTACGGGATGGGCTTGGTGTCGAAGAGTGTGCTCCGCAGGCTTGGGTCGCCCGACGGCCGTGCCGCGTTGAAGACCGCCCGGAACACGTCGCCCGAGACCTGCTTCGTGCCGGCCGATCCGATGAGCGTGACGCTGATCAGCCGGCCCGAGACGCCGCGCCGACGCAGGTCGAGCGCCTTGAGGGTGCCGACGTTCGTGCGCGGATCCGCGGCGAACCAGGCCGACAGCGTGGAGCGGGCATACGTCTTCGTCGACCAGGTCGCGTACGGCGCGCCCGCGTCGTAGGGCGTCCCGTCCTCGCGACGGTCCATCGACCCGCGCAGGTAGGTGACCTTGCCGGCCACGCGTTTGCCGGTCGCCGACACGAAGACGTTCTCGTTGTTCTCGGTCGCGCCCCCGCCGGTCGAGTGGTAGAGGGCGTTGACCACCGCCGTGCCGCTCCAGAGCACCGTGTCGGTCGTGTCCGTGATGGCGGTGTCGGTGGCGGCGCGTTCGGCCCGGGCGCCGAGGTAGACCTGGGTGCGCGAGTCGTCGGTGATGTCGTAGTAGGTGACGCCGGGGCGGAGCTTGCGGACCGCGTACGAACGCGATGCCACCGCCTGCGCCCGCAGGGCCTCGGTCGGCCAGCTCGACGGCATCTCGGCCGGGACCACGCCGCGCAGGTACTGCTCCATCGGGAGCGTGTCGACGACGCTGACCTTGCCGGCCGACTGGGTCGTGATGACCCGCAGCGTCCCGCGATAGACGTCGTTCGAGCCGGGCTTCGAGGAGAGCTGGAAGAGCGACGTGTCGTCGACCCCGCGGAGGTAGAAGCGGGCCGCGGGCGCCGCCTGGTCGAGCAGGCGCTCGCCGGTCGGGGCGAGGACCTTGATCCACCACGTCGTGGTCGTGACGCCGGCGGTCGTCGTGAACCTCGGCAGCACCGACAGACGGGCGTCCGCCGGGAATGTCGCGTCGATGCCGTCGATCGTCCAGTCGGTCACGCGACCGTAGATGGTCAGGGGACGGGCGGCCGAGGCCGACCACTTCTCGAGCACGAGGACGCGGATGTCGGACGACGTCGCCAGCTCCCCGAGCGTGGTGCCACGGTAGTAGTGGGCGAGGATCGTCGGGGCGTCCTGCCCGTCGAGCGCCCGGCCCCGCGCGCCGTACTGCGACATGCCGACGCCGTGACCGAAGCCGCGGCCGTAGAAGGTGACCTTGCTGGGGAGGACGGTCGGGCCGTCCGGGTCGGCGGCGAGGACCGCCGGCGCCGCGACCATCGCCGCGGCCGCGACGAGCAGCGTCGACAGCGCCACCGATGCAAGGGTGACGCGAGGGTCGCGGAATCTGCTGGGCGCACGAGGCGCAGCGTGACGCAATGGGTTTCCTCGAGCGGACACGACCCAGAGGATGCCCCGGTCGTTGCGGGGACGGCCATGACCCGACAGGACCATGACGGACCATCCCGAACGATCCACGGCAAGGCTACCCTGTCGGGGTGGGTCGGCGCATCTTCCTCGGACACGGCGCGAGCGGGACGGCCGCGAGCATGGCGCCGTTCGTCGATGGCCTGCGAGCGCGCGGACTGGACGCCCAGGCCATCGACCTTCCGAAGCGCAAGGCCGAGGACGCGCTCCCGGCATTCCACGCAGCGGTGCCCGCGGCGCCGGACGTCGTGGTGGGCGGGCACTCGTTCGGCGGCCGGGTCGCGAGCCTGGCGGCCGCCGAGCCAGGGGCGCCGTTCGCGGCGCTCGTGTGCTTCAGCTACCCCCTCCATCCGCCCGGCGCCCCGGAGCGTACCGAGGCGCGGATCGCCCACTGGCCGGCCATCACCTGCCCGGTCCTGCTGCTGTCGGGCGAGTCGGACCCGTTCGCGCGGATCGACCTGCTCCGGGCGATGGTCCCGCGCCTCGCGCACGGCGAGCTCGTCACCTACCCGCGCCTGGGGCACGGGCTCAAACCGGTCCTCGACGACGTCCTCGACCGCGTGGCGGCGTTCCTGGCGGCGATCCCGGACGCTGGCTGAGGCGCGCTACCGGGCGGCGGTGACCTCGATCTCGACCGCGTAGTCGGACGCGAGGGCGGTCACCCCGACCGTCGCCCGCGTCGGCGGTTCGGTGGGGAAGTACTGGCGATAGACCTCGTTCATCGCCGCGAAGTCGCCGAAATCGCGCAGGTAGACGGTCGCCTTGACGACGTCCCGGTAGTCGAGGCCGGACGCGCGAAGCAGCGCACCGACGTTCTCGAGCATCTGGCGGGTCTCGGCCCGGATCCCGCCGGGCACAGCGCCGTGACCGCCCGGGGCGTCGCCGACCTGGCCGGCGAGGAAGACGAACCCGTTGGCCTCGACGACCTTGCTGAACGGGAAGTCGCTCGGCTCGATGCCGGGCAGCGTGGGGACGGACTTGGGCATCGGGACTCCTCCTGCGTGCGGACCCAGAGCCTACAGCCGGCGCTCCGCGGCCTCGACCGCCCGCCGACACCACCAGGCGAGGTCGTCGGCGGCGCTGACCCCGGAGCCGAGCGTCACGCCGTCGTCGGTATCGCGGCCCTTGCGCCAGCCGCGCAGGAGCAGGCCGACGATCGCCGCCAGGTCGACCTGGGCCGCCCAGTCGCCGACGATGGCATCGAGGTCGTCCACCTTCGTCCGGCCATCCCAGCGGCTCCACCGGCCGACGGCCTCGAGGTATCGATCGAGCGTCGGTTCCGGCGGCAGCGGTAGCTCGGTGGTGTTGCTCACGAGCAACCAGCCAAGGTCCACGGCGACCGGCGCCCGGAGCATCATCTGCCAGTCGATGAAGGTCCCGTCCCAAGCGACGTTGGCCAGCTTGAGGTCGCCATGGAGGCCGCGGGCCGGAAGCAGCCCGAGCGCGGCGACGAGCGGCGACGGGTCGGCGCCGAGACCCTCGATGAGATCGACCGCCTCCCGGGTGGCGTGGCGTTCGAAGGCCTCCCAGCCGGCCAGGAAGATCGGACCCACGGGGTTGGCCTCGCCCGAGTAGCCGACCGCCGATCGACGGGTCAGAAGGAGGAGCCGTTCGGGCAGCGGGCACCACGCGAGGGCGACGCCCTGACGCTCCCACCCTGCCTCGACGGCCGTGCTCCACGTGGTCGCGTGCAGGATGGCGATCGAGTCGACCAGGTTGGTGAGACCGTCCTCCGTCAGGGCGCCAGTGCCCGTCCTTGGCCAGGCCGCCAATCCACCGCTGATGTCAGCGAGGAGCATGAGCGCCGACCCATCGCCGCCGCGCGCGGCGTCCAGGTAGCCGGCGAAGCGTCCGCTGACCCACCGCCCGAGCCAGCCGATCTCGACGATCGAGGGGATCGTGGCCTCACGGATCCCCTCGTCACGCGTCGCGCGAACGATCCAATCGTTGGCTGGCGACGAGCGCTTGAGGATCAGGCGCTGATCGCCCCGGAATACCTCGCTGAAGGCGGAGCCGGACCAGCCGTCCGTCGCCAGGGGTCGCTCGACGTCGAAGGCCCAGAGTGCGCGCAGGTCCGCCTCCGGGCGGCGCGTCCATGTGGGGAAGTCGGGTGTCCCTAGCAAGGCGCCGGCACGTCGTCGGCGCCGTCCGGGCCGCCGTCGAGGTACACGACGTGCGAGTCGGGGCAGTTGCGGGTCAGCACGACGACGAGCGGCTCGGTCGCCGAGGCGTTCTCCTCGACGTGGACCTCGCCGGCCGGGATGTACACGAAGTCACCGGCCGCCGCATCGAACCCCTGCTCCACCCCGGTCGGCCCGAAGGTGTAGCGCGCCGAGCCCGACAGGATGTAGATCGAGGTCTCGCACGCCCCATGGTGGTGGATGCGCGTCCGGTCGCCCGGCGCGGTCGAGACGATGGCCGAGTACAGCCGCTCGCTCCCGACGCGCGGGGCCGAGATCGCGATCGAGCGCTCCATGCCCGGCGTGCTGGCCCGTCGACGTGAGGCGGTCGGCGGCGGAGATGCGGGTCGCCATCGGCCGATGATACGGGGCTACCATCGCGCCGATGGCCGCCGTCGATCTCCCCCGGTTCGCGCTGTTCGATGGCCCGTCGCCGTTCCACCGCGTGCCGCGGTTCTCCGACGCGCTCGGTGGCCGAGTGGACGTGTGGATCAAGCGCGAGGACCTCCTCCCGGTCGGGCTCGGCGGGAACAAGCTGCGCAACCTGGAGTTCCTCGTCGGGGCGGCACGCGCGGAGGGCGCGGACACGCTCGTCACGAGCGGCCGGCGTTGGTCGAACCACTGCCGGCTGACCGCCGCCGCCGGGGCGATGGCCGGTCTGGAGGTCCACGTCGTCCTGTCCGGGCCGCCGACCGATCCGCCGAACCCGGGCGTCGTCCTCGACGAGATCCTCGGCGCGACCGTCCACCAGGCGAAGACCGATGACCGCGCGGAACGCGAGGCGCTCCTCGACGAGGTCGTCACCGGCCTCCACGACGCGGGCCGCCGCGTCTTCACCATCGGCGTGGGCGGCACCGGCCTGCCCGGGAGCTGGGGTCAGGTGCTCGCCGGGCGTGAGCTCATCGCCCAGCTCGCGGCCCTGGCCGAGCCGATCCACCCGGCGGTGCTCGTGCTGCCGACGGCCACGGGTGGGACCCAGGCCGGGTTGACGGTCGCGAACGGCTCGTCAGGGCTCGCGGCCGAGTCGGTCGTCGGCATCGCCGTCGCACGACCCGCGGCCGAGCTGCGTCCGATCGTCGAGGCGCAGGTCGCCGACCTCGTCGGGTTGGCGGAGCTGGAGCCGGTCCCGGCCGACGCCATCGTCATCGACGACACCCAGCTCGGCGACGGCTACGGCCGCCCGACCATCGAGGCGGACATCGCGGCCCGCCTGCTCGCCCGGGCCGAGGGCATCCTCGTCGACCCGATCTACACCGCCAAGGCACTCGCCGGGCTCATCGCGCGGGTCCGCAGTGGCGCCCTCGACGGTCGCGCGGTCGTGTTCTGGCACGCCGGCGGCACCCCGGGCGTCCTCGAGCCGCTCGACTCCTGACCGACCGGCGACCGACGGCGCTACTTGCCGGCCGACCGCCACGCGTCGCGGAGCTTGATCCGGCCCGCGGTCTGCAGCACGGCCCCGGCGTAGACGCGAGCCCCGATCGTGAACAGGACGTAGATGAACGCCACCGTCAGGGCGATCGACGCGAGCAACTGCCAGGCCGGGATCGCATCGAACGCGGCCCGGAGCGGGACGACGAACGGGGCCATCGGCGGGATGAACGTCGCGACCGTGGCGACGGTCCCGTCCGGGTCGTTGAGGACCGCGAAGATCGCCACGAAGTAGCTGAGCATCGCCACCATCGTGATCGGCGTAGAGGCGTTGGAGGCCTCCTCCATCCGGGACGCGAGCGCGCCGAGGAAGCCGAGCGCGGTGGAGTACAGGGTGTAGCCGAGGATGAACCAGAGGGCGAGCATCGCGATGGCGGTCGGTGTCGTCTCGGGCAGGACGAACCGGTCGGTGACCTTGGCGGCGATCGCGGCGGCGAGCAGGAACACCGCGAGCTGGAACAGCCCGAGGATCCCGATCCCGAGGACCTTGCCCATGAGCAGGTCGCGCGGCCGGACGGTCGAGAGCACGACTTCGACGACGCGGCTCTGCTTCTCCTCGACGACCCCGGTGAGCACGGTGAACCCGAACGAGAAGATGCCGACGAGGACCAGCACCGCGCCGATGTTCGCGAACAGGAACCGGGCACGGTCCGCATCCGATTGCGGGTCGAGGGCGACCGCCTGGGGCGGCTGCTGGGCCGCGGCGAGCGCCGACGGATCGATGGCGCTCAGCAGCTCGTGCGACCGGAGCGCGACCACGGCCGACCCGACGATGCTCTGCAGGAACTGGTCCGGCTCCTCCTTGTAGAGGACCTGGCCCGCGCCGGAGAGGTCGGCCGGGACGTCGATCACCGCGACGACCTCGTCGCTCTTGAGCGCGGCGGTCGCGGACGCGAGATCGGGATACGGCCGGAATTCGATCTGCCGGTCCGCGCCGGTCGCGATCGTCGTGATCGTCGACTCGAGCGTCGCCGGAGCGGGCTGGACCACCCCGATCTTCGCGACATCCGGTCCGCCGAAGATGATCGCCGGCAGGACGAACGAGCCCACGACGATCAGCGTCGTGAACAGGACGCTGAGGATGAATCCGCGGCTGCGGCCGCGCTCGAGGATCTCGCGCCGGGCGACGAGCCAGACGCTGCGCCAGCGGCTCATGCGGCCGCCTCGGTCGTCGGCGCCGGCCCGACCGCTTCCATGAACAACTCGGAGAGCTTGGGCGGCTGGTAGGCGAAGCGGCGGACCTCGCCCGCCCGCCGTGCCTCGGCGAGCAGCCCATCGAGGTCGACGTCACGCGCCACGAGCAGCTTCACGCTGTCGCCGTCGCGCTCGACGACCGTCAGGTCCGATCGCCCCTCGATCCACGACCCCCCGGAGCCGACCACCTCGATCTCGAGGTGCTGCCGGCCGGACGCGGTCTTGAGCTCGTCGATGCCGCCGGCGGCGACGATCCGGCCGCGGGCGATGATGACGACGTCCTCGCAGATGTCCTCGACGAGGTCGAGCTGGTGGCTCGAGAACACGACCCCGACGCCGGCGGCGGCGCGCTCGCGGACGACGTCGGTCATCGTCGCGATGCCGATCGGGTCCAGGCCGGAGAACGGTTCGTCGAGGACGAGCAGCTCGGGATCGTGCACGAGGGCGGTCGCGAGCTGGACGCGCTGCTGGTTGCCGTGCGAGAGCTCCTCGAGCTTCGAGCGGTTCCGGTCGGCCAGGCCCATCCGTTCGAGCCAGCGGCCCGCCGCGGCGTCGGCGGCCTTGCCGCGCATCCCGTGCTGCTGGGCGAAGTAGCTGAGCTGTTCGCCGACGCGCATCCGCGGATACAGGCCGCGCTGCTCGGGCATGTACCCGAACCGCAGGCGCATATCGCGGTCGACCCGCGCGCCCTTCCAGCGGACCTCGCCGCGATCGGGGGTGGCCAGGCCGAAGATGCATCGCATCGTCGTGGTCTTGCCCGCGCCGTTCGGACCGAGGAAACCGACGATGCGGCCGGGCCGGGCAGTGAACGTCGCCCCGTCGAGCGCGACGACCGATCCGTAGCGCTTGGCGAGGTCATCGATCTCGAGCATGCATGGGCTCCTGGGTATCGTCGGGGCGGGCGACCGGGCGGGCGAGCAGGGCATCGGCCCCGAGCCGCTCGAACGGGTCGAGCGAGAAGATGGCCTCGACCGGGAGGCCGAAGAACGCGGCGATCCGGAGGGCGAGGTGGAGGCTGGGAGCGTACTCGCCCCGTTCGATGTAGCCGACCGTCTGGTAGTGGATCCCGAGTGCCTCGGCGAGCTCGCCCCGGGAGATCCCGCGGTCCGCTCGCAGCAGCGGCAACCGATTGCGGACCAGTTCCTTGTCCGGAGCGCGGGACGGTGCAGCCACGCTCAGGCCTCGTCGTCCGCCGGGGCGTCGGGCTCGATCCAGGCGAGCGCCGCGAGCGGCAGGAACGGGATGTACACCGCGACCGCGACGAACCACGAACTGAGCGATGCCATGTCGAGCGTGACCGGACCGACGAACGAGGCGTACACGGCGATCGCGCCGATGACCAGCACGATGAAGGTCGTCAGGACGCCATAGCTCACGATGAGGGCTTGGTCGACCATCGCCCGCTGGCGCTCGTCGAAGGTGTCGCGCTTGTCGAACCGGCCCTGCGCGTAGCCGAAGACCGCGATCACGCCGATGACCGTGGCCGCGAAGAGGGCGATGCTGAGCGGCGCCCAGATCACGCTCGAGAGGCGCCCGGGCTGCACGAGGAAGGTGTACCCGAGGATCTGCAACGGGAAGCCCGTGAAGGCGGCGACGACCGCGATGCGGCGCGACCGCTGACGGAGGGTAGGGAGGCGCTGATAGAGGGTGTACGGCGTGGCCATCACGGCAAGGCTCCAAGCGGCAGCGTTGATCTGACATATCGGAATGTAGTAGAAGTACTACATCATGTCAAGTGGACAGATGACGTATAGCACGAAGCCCCCGCCGTCGGGCGGGGGCTTCGCGGTGCGACGCGGGCTGGAGCGGGCGGGGATCACTGCGCGGTGATCGTGCCCTTCATGTCCGGATGGACCTCGCAGATGAACGAATACGTGCCGGGCGCCAGGGCCGGGACCTGGTAGGTGACCTTCGTCCCGGAGACGATGTCGCCCTTGAAGACCTTGGCGCCGGAGGCGTCCGAGATCGCGATGTTGTGCGGGGCACCGTCCTGGTTGTCGAACGTGATCGTGACCGGCGTGCCGGCCGCCACGCTGACCTGCGGGGTGGCGAACTTGATGTCCTTGGCCACGATCGTGACCGCGCCACCGGCGTTGCCGGGGACCGTCGTCGCGACCGGGGTGGTCGGGGTGGCCGGTTCCGCCGAGACGCCTGAGCAGGCGACGGAGATGGCGGCCACCGCGACCAGGCCGAGGGCGAGGATCAGGCGCTGCATGTCGACGGCTCCTTTGATCGGTCGGTGGGTCAGGCGCCGGCGGCGGCGGTGCCGCGGCGGGCGATGAACGAGCCGAGCGAGGCCAGCTCGCGACGGACGACGGCGACGGGGTTGCCGTCCATCCGGGCGAAGTCGACGGCGACGGCGACGATGAGCGCGACTTCGATCGCCTTGGCGATGTAGGCCGTCTCGTAGTACGGGCCCTGGATGGCCCAGCCGATGATCGTCGTCATCGCATAGCCGATCAGGCCGAGCCGGATGAACCAGCGGAAGCGGACGGCGAGCGCGAGGGGGATGACCATCGCGACGGCAGCGGTGACGTAGCCCACGGCGTTCAGGGTGAAGAGCAGGCCGCCGAGGGTGGAGTGGATGTAGGCCGTGGACAGGGCCAGGGCCACGATGACGGCGCGGAGTGCGACGTCGGACGCGCGGAGTGGGGTTCGGGAAGCGAACATCGGGCGGGTGACCTCAGATGGCTGTCGGAACCCGGCGGGTGCCGGCCCTGTGGGCATCGTGGGAGCGGTCCCGGGGTCGCCGCGGTGGGCGCTCGTCCTCTTCCCGACGGGACGGACGCCCCCGCCCGACCTCGACCGGTGCCGGGTGCCGCCTCGGCCGGATGACGTAGACGGCCTCGGCGAACGGCGATGCCGCCAGCGGCGGGCGGAGCGTATCCTCGGGCCGTGGCCACGCAGACCCCACGCGCGCGAGCGCCCCGGAAGACGGCCGCCGAGAGCGCCGACGGCAACGGCCGCGGGCCCGCCTCGGAGCGCGCGGCAGCGGCACGCGCCCAGCGCGTCGCCCGGCACGATCCCGACGGCGGCAGCGGCGACATCCACGACCTGCTCGTCGCGGCCGTCGCCGAGACGGCCCGCCTCCTCGATGCGGATGGCGCGATGGTCTACCTCATGGACGAGGCGACCGGGAACCTCCGCTTCGCCCACGATGCCGGGATCCGCAGCCGGCGCAGCCGCGCCTGGGTCCGCTCCATCTCCCTCCCGGTCGGTGTCGGGATCTTCGGCCGGGCCGTGGCCGAGCGCGGCGTCGTCCTGACCGACGACTATCTCGCCGATCCGGCGATCAAGCACGCCGAGGAAACCGACCGGGTCGTCGCCGACATCGGGATCCGGTCGATGGTGGCGGCGCCGATCGCCAACGGCGAGACCGTGTTCGGTGCGCTCGGGGCGTTCAGCGCCCGGGAGCGTGCGTTCGACGCCTCGCAGATCGGGCTCGTCCGGGCCCTCGCCGACCACGCGGCGGCATCGATGTCGAACGCGCGGCTCATCGAGGCCCTCGACCACTCCCGGGTCGAACTGGCCAAGCGCGCCGAAGTCGAGCGCTCGCTCCGCGACATCACCGCCCGCATCAGCGCCGCAGCCGACCTGCCCGCCGTGCTGCAGAGCGCCGTCGACGAAGCCGCGCGCCTCATGCGCGCCGCCGGCGCGCGCATCGACCTGGTCGAACCCGCATCCGGCCTGCTCCGCTGGGCGTACGCGTCGGGTGCGCTGCGGCCCGACGCCGATGCCTGGCCCGACGATCCGGACGAGACCCTCGACCAAGGCATCGCCGGCCAGGCCGTCGTGACGGGCCGCGCCCAGTGGACCGGTGACTACCTCCACGACGACCGCTTCCCGCATGGGTCGGGCGCCGACACATACGTCAAGGGTGCCGGGATCCGTTCGGTCATGGCCGCACCGCTCATCGGCGAGTCGGGTCCGTTCGGCGCGCTGACCATCTACTGCGACGACGTCGACGCCTGGGGCGAGGCCGATTCGACCCTGCTGGTCGCGATCGCGGACCAGGCGGCCATCACCATCACCACGACGCGCCTCATCGACGAGCTCGACCGGTCGCGGGACGCGCTGGCGCGCAAGGCCGAGGCCGAACAGGCGCTGCGCGAGAACGCCGCCCGGATCACCGTGCTGCGCGAGCCGGCCGAGATCCTCCGCGACGTCGTCGTCCAGGCGTCGCGGCTCGTGCGCGGTCATGGGGCCATCCTCGACCTGCTCGACCCCGTGACCGGCAACCTGCATTGGGCGTACGACGACGGCATCGGGTCCGGGTTCACCGACGAGGAACGGGCGCAGCTGTGGATCTCGGTCGGGGTCGGCGCCACCGGGATGGCCGTGGCGGAAGACCGCGTCATCGTCGCGGGCGACGACCTGGCCGCCCAGTTCCCGCCCTCGCCGGAGTCGACCGAGTTCTACGAGCGGACCGGGTTCCATTCCATGATCGCGGCCCCCATCACCGGCGAGTCGGGCCCGTTGGGGGTCATCGAGGTCTACTCGAAGGAACGCGACGCCTTCACGGAGATCGACGCGTCGCTCATCGAAGCGTTGGCCGGGCAGGCGGCCATCGCGATCACCAATGCGCGGCTCATCGACGAGCTGGCGCGGTCGCGTGAGGCCCTCGGGCGGACCGCCGAGGCCGAGCGGACCCTGCGGGAGATCGCCGGCCGGGTCAGCGCGATGCGCGACAAGGACGCGATCCTCCAGTCCGTCATCGATGCGTCGGTGCGGCTGCTCGGGGCGACGGGGGCGATGATCGACATGCTCGGCGGGGTCGGGATGGCCGAGGCATGGACGAGCCAGGAAGCCGGCGAGCGCGCGGTCGCCAACCTGCCCCTGCTCGACGAGGTCGAGCTCCAGCCCGACGCCGGGGTGTCCGGCCGCGCGGTCCGGACCCGCGTCGTGGAGTGGACCGGGAACTACCTCGAGGACGACCGGTTCGAGCACACGCCGGCGCGCGACGCGTTCGTCCGCGAGGCCGGGCATCCGCTCGGTCATCGCCGCGCCGCTTGTCCATCGCGATGTCGTGGTCGGGGCCATCACGGTGTACGGTGACCGGCCCGACGCGTTCGACGAGGCGGACGCCGGCCTGCTGGCCGCGCTCGCCGACCAGGCCGCGGTCGCCATCGCCAACTCGAACCTCATCGACGAGCTCGAACGCTCCCAGGCCGAGACCGCGCGTCGAGCCGATGCGGAACGCACGCTGCGCGAGATCGCGGCGCGCGTGTCGGCCATCCTCGAGCCGGCCGAGGTCCTCCAGCGCATCACCGACGAGGCGGCACGCCTCCTCGACTCCGACGGGGCGCGCATCGACCAATACGATCCGTCGATCGATGCCCTGCGCTGGTCGTATTCGGCCGGTGACGCGATGTCGTTCGTGCCCGACTGGGCCAGGGCCGGCGGCATCAAGCCGGGGCAGGCGGTCGCCGGCCTCTCCTTCGCCGAACAACGCCCCATCCTCACGACCGACTACCTCGCCGACGAGCGGTTCGATCACCAGCCCGAGATCGATGCCTTCGTGACGAAGATGGGCATCCGCTCCGTCATGTCCACGCCGCTCTCGGCGGAGGCGGGGCCCATCGGCACGCTCTCGGTCGTCTCGCGCCAGCCGGGCGCATATGAGGATGCCGACCTCGAGGTCCTGACCGCGCTCGCCACCCAGGCATCGATCGCGATCCGCAACGCGCGCCTCATGGAGGAGCTGGCGCGCTCGCGCGACCTCAACGAACGGCGGGCCGAGGCGGAGCACGCCCTGCGCGAGATCGCGGCGCGGATCACCGCCATCCGCGAACCGGGGGACCTGCTCCAGCGCATCGTCGACGAGGCACTTCGCCTGCTCCGCGCGGATGGCGCGGTGATCGATGAGTTCGATCCGGTCGAGGGGGTGCTGATCGCGGCCTACGACGCCGGGCTCAGCGACTACCAGCGCGAGTCGGCCGCCGCGACGCGGATCCATGTCGGCGAGGGGCTCTCGGGCAAGGCGATGGCCGAGGGCCGGGTCGTCTCGGCCGGCGACTACCTGCGCGGGGACTTCACGCACGTCGACCAGGCCGACGAGATGGCCGCCCGGAGCAATATCGGCGACCTCGTCGTGGCGCCGATCATCGGCGACGAGGGCTCGCTCGGGGCCATCGAGGTCTACAGCCACGAGGTCAACGCCTTCGATGCGCTCGACGAGGCGATCATCGGCGGCCTGGCCGACCAGGCCGCCATCGCCATCACGAACGCGCGACTCATCGAGGAGCTCGAGCGATCGCGGTTGGCGATCGAACGGCGCGCCGACACCGAACGCTCGCTCCGCGACATCACCGCGCGGATCGCCGCGCTGCGCGACCCCGGCATCATCCTCGAGCGGGTGGTCGAGGAGGCCAAGCGCCTCCTCGGGACCGATGGCGCCCACCTGACCCGGATGTCCGACGACGCCACCTACCTCATCCCGGTCGTCGTGGCCGGCAGCGCGGATCCCGAGTCCATCGCCTGGCTCAAGGGCATGCAGTTCCCGCTCGGTGGCGGGATCAACGGCCTGGCGGCGCTGCAGCGCACGCCCGTCTCCACCGTCGACTACCTCCTCGACGATCGGATCCCGCAGGAGCGGGAGGACATCGAGGTCGCGTCCCGCCTCGGGCTGCGGGGCATGGCCGCAGCCCCACTCCGCGCGCCCGGGGGCGACGTCATCGGCACCCTGGCCGTCTCGTCGGCCACGCCCCGCGACTTCCTGCCGGACGAGCTCGACCTCCTGCAGGGCCTCGCGGACCAGGCGGCGATCGCGATCACGAACTCGACGCTCCTCGGGCGCCTGACCGAATCCGAGGAACGCTACCGGTTCGTCGTCGAGAGCTCGCCCGACGTCGTGTTCGCGACCGACGAAGCGGGCCGGTTCACGCTCGTGTCGGACGCGGTCGAGCGGCTGACGGGCCGTCCGGCCTCGGAGTTCATCGGCCGCCATTTCGGCGTGCTCGTGCACGAGTCCACCCGCGAGGTGGCCGAGATCGACTGGGCGATCGGGTTCGCGACGAGCACCGAGGAGCTGCGCGGCCGGGTCAATCTCGTGGGGGCGAACGGGGAGCCGATCCCGACCGAGTTCATCGCCACGGCCCGGCTCGACGAGCACGGCCAGTTCATCGGGGCCAACGGGTCGGTCCGCGACATGCGCGAGCACGACCGGCTCGAGCGCGAACTGCGCGACTCGGAGAACCGCTTCCGCCAGCTCGTCCAGACGACGCCGGACGTCATCTACCGCTGCGATGCGGACGGCCGGTTCCTGTTCATGGCGGAGGGGGCGGAGACCCTCTTCGGCCGGTCCCCGGCCGAGGTCATCGGGATGACGTTCGGCGAGCTGACGGCGCCGGCGTCCCTCGAGGAGGCCGTCCGGAACTTCGCCGACCAGCACGCCGACCACGAGGTCGTACGGCGGTTCCGCTACGAGCTCTTGCGGCGAGACGGATCGACGTTCCCGGCGGAGATCTCGTCGGTCTCGGTCTGGGAGGACGGCGTCTTCGCCGGCGTCCAGGGCACCGTCCGCGACGTCAGCGAGCAGGAGCGGCTCGAGCGGGAGCTGCGCGAATCCGAGGAGCGCTACCGGTTCCTCGTCGAGAACTCACCGGACGTGGTGTTCTCGACCGACGCGGACGGCCGGTTCACGTTCCTGTCCGAGGCCATGGAGCGGATGACCGGGTACCCACCCGAGGAACTCGTCGGCCAGCACTTCTCGATGGTCGTCCTGCCCGACTCGATGGCCCTCGCGGCGGACCGCTGGGAGAAGCTGGCCGCCGATCCGTCGACCGGCCAGGCCGCCGAGCTCATCCTCCTCGGCAAGGACGGGCGCCGGACGCCGGCCGAGGTCCACTCGATCGGCATGCGTGACGCGAGCGGCGCATTCGCGGGGATCCACGGCTCGACGCGCGACATCAGCGAACGCGAGCGTCTCCAACGCGAGCTGCGCGCGTCCGAGGAGCGCTACCGCTACCTGGTCGAGTCGTCGCCCGACCTCGTCTGGATGACCGATGAGGCGGGGACGCTCGTCTTCCTGAGCGATGCCGCCGAGACCATGTTCGGCCTGCCCGCCGCCGAGGTGCTCGGCCAGCCGTACTGGTCGGTCTTCTCCGGAGATGCCAGTCGCGAGGCCAGGACCCTGTTCCGGTGGCTTAGCCGGCACCCGACCAAGGTCTACCGATCTCGGTTGCCGTTCCGCCACGCCGATGGGCATGACGTGCTCGTCGAGATCAGCGGCGTCGGGATGGTCGAGGACGGGCGGTTCGTCGGGGCGCACGGTGCCGCCCGCGACGTCAGCGAGCGGGACCGCCTCGAACGCGACCTCCGCCGCCAGGCCGGCGAGCTCGCCGCCGGCGACGAGCGCGCCCACCTGGCTCGCGAGCTCCACGACTCGGTCACCCAGGCGCTGTTCTCCATGACGCTCGTCTCGCGCTCCGCGGAGATGTTGCTCGACTCCGATGTCGGCGCCGCCCGGACCCAGCTGACCCAGCTGCGCGAGCTGCAGCGCGAGGCGCTCGCCGAGATGCGGGCCCTGATCTTCGAGCTGCGTCCCGGCAACCTGGAGCAGGACGGGCTGGCCCGGGCGCTCAAGACCCATACCGCCGCCCTCCAGGGCCGGATCGGGCTGCCCGTCGTGGTCGAGGCGAACCTCGACGAGCGCCTCCCGTTGCCCATCGAGGAGGCGCTGTACCGGACGGCCCAGGAGGCGCTCCACAACGTCGTCAAGCACGCCGCCGCCCGCCAGGTCCGGGTGGAGGTGGGCCGGGTCAAGAGCGGCGTCCGGTTGCGCGTGGTGGACGACGGGCGTGGCTTCGACCCGAGCCAGGTCCCGCCCGGGCATCTCGGCCTGGCCGGGATGGAGGCCCGCGCCGCTCGGATCGGTGCGACGTTCAGCTGCAAGAGCGAGCCAGGCAAGGGCACGACCGTCGAGGTCCTGGTCCCCGATGCGGCGACCGAGGCGGCGGGGTCGGAGCCGGGCGCCCGGCGCGGCCCGCAGCCGGATGCGTCGATCCGCGACCGATGACGTAGGCGGACCATCGTCGTTCGGCCGAGGGCGACCCCGGCATCGGTCCGTTCCGCCACGCTCGGCCGCACCGCGACCATGGACGGATGCACGAACCCGATCCCGGGGCCGCTGCGCCACTTCGCGTCCTCGTCGTCGACGCCGACGATCGAGTGAGGGAGAGCCTGACGGGCCTCCTGGGGATCGGGCGAGAGGTCGTGGTCGTCGGCAGCGCCGGCCAGGCCGGGCCCGCCCTCGACCTGGTGGAGTCGTCGGTCCCCGACGTCGTCATCGTCGACCCACGCCTGCCCGAGGTCGACGGCGGCCTCGCCTTCATCAACCGGCTGCGCTCGGATGCGCCGTCGGTCCGCGTCCTGATCATGAGCTGGACCGAGGGCCTGGAGCACTCGGTCCTCGCCGACCGCGCGGACGGCTTCGTCCGCAAGACCTTCCGCCCCAGCGAGCTCGTGGCGGCCATCATGGCCGCCTCGCGGCCGTCCGTCTGAGGCCGTTCGAGGACCCCGCTTTGATAGACTCGACCCGGCTCGCCGACGGCGAGCGTGACACCGACACGCAGCCCTCGGGAGGACCCTTGTCCGAACCCACCGTGATCCGCGTCCTCATCGTCGACGACCACTCGGTCGTCCGCACCGGCCTGAAGGTCTTCCTGGACCTCCAGCCCGACATCGAGGTCGTCGGCGAGGCCGCGGACGGCTCGGAGGGCGTGGCCGTCGCCCGCCGGCTCGAGCCCGACGTGGTCCTGATGGACCTGATGATGCCGAACATGGACGGCATCACCGCCATCGGCCGGATCAAGGCCGAGCGTCCCGAGACCGAGATCGTGACCATGACCTCGTTCATCGAGGAGGAGAAGGTCACGTCCGCACTCGAGGCCGGGGCGTCTGGGTATGTGCTCAAGGACGCCGAGGCCGAGGAGGTCGCCCGCGCCGTGCGCGCTGCCTACGCCGGTGAGACCCACCTGGACCCCGCCGTCGCGCGCCTCCTCGCGGAGCGCATGCGCAACCGCAAGTCGCCCGACGATGAGCTGGCGGAGCCGCTCACCGACCGCGAGAAGGACGTCCTCAGCCTGCTCGGCCAGGGGATGAGCAACAAGGAGATCGGCGCCACCCTGTTCATCACCGAGCGGACGGCCCGGACCTACGTCTCGAACATCCTGGGCAAGCTCGGGCTGGCCTCGCGGACCCAGGCGGCGCTGTACGCGGTCGAGCACAAGCTGGTCGACAACGCCAGCTGACCGGCGCCCTCCGGCCCAGCGGGCCGGGTCACGGAGCGGGTCCGCCGGAGCTCAGCGGACGGCGATCACCCGGTAGACGTGCTCGCCGGCCGGCGTCGCGACCACGACGTCCTCGCCGGCCGCGTGCCCGAGCAGCGCCCGGCCGACCGGTGACGCCGACGAGATCCGGCCCGCCCCCGGCGCGGAATCGGACGATCCCACGATCGTCAGCTCGGTCTGCTCGCCGTCGATCTCGACGGTGACCGTCGACCCCAGACCCACCCGGCTGCCGGCGGCGGGCGCCTCGACGATCCGGGCCGTCCGCAGCCGGGCCTCGAGCGCCTGGATCCGGCCCTGCAGGAAGCCCCCCTCCTCGCGCGCCGCGTGGTACTCGGCGTTCTCCTTGAGGTCCCCGTGCTCGCGCGCCGTGGCGATGCGACGGATGACTTCGGGGCGCTTGACGTTGACGAGCTCGTCGAGCTCCGCCTTGAGGCGTTCGGCCCCCTCCACGGTCAGGGCGTCCACGTGGGGCGCCGGTGGTCGCGGACCGGTCGATGTCGATCCGGAGGTCGCGCGCCGACTTCGCGCCCGCCGGCGTCGCGAGGCCCCCGACCTCGCGCCCGCCGGCTTCGCGCTCGATGTCGATCGGCGCGCCTTGGGTTCGGGCGGCTCGCCGCGAGCCCCCTCGGCATCGCCGTCGGGGACCTGGACGACGCGCGTCGGTGGCGGGGGCACCTCCTTCGGCTCCGGTAGCAGCGAACGCGAGAGCCCGGTCCGCTTGCGCTCGCCGGTCGGGCGCGCCAGGACCGCGAACGGCAGGACGGTCGCCGGGTCGGGGAGCGCCCCTCGCTCGTCCTCCGGAACCCCCTCGGCGAAGGCCGCCAGCAGGGCGTCCTCGTACTCCTCGGTCGCGCTCGTCGCGGCCCACCAGATGCGCGTGCCCGCGGGCATGGTCAGGGTCGCGAGCCAGTGCCCGGCGGAGGTCGGCCGGCGGTCGCCGAGCACCGTCTCGCGGATCGCCGCGACCTTGCGGCCGACCGAGGCGGTGGAGGATCCGACGTAGATCACGGGTTGGGACGGCAGCCAGAACGCCGCCAGGCGGGCTGCCAGGGCGCGCGACGTCGGCCGCTCCCCGTCGAGACGCAGGTCCGGGACGTGCTCGAGCCACTTCCCGACACGGGTCAATTCGACCGGCGCGGTCGCGCGCGGCGTGGCCAGTTCCACGACGAAGACGCCTGCCCCGACGGGCGGCACCGGGCGGTCCCACGGGACCGGGCCATCGGCGAGCAGGCCGACGGCACGCAGGAGCGTCGGGGCGGAGCGATCGGGGACCATCGTCCCGGATGGTACCCGCGCCGGGCTGCGCTATCGTGCGACCGACATGTGCCGACCCGGTCAGCCCGCCGCCTGATGCGCTTCCCGGGGACTTCCCGCCTGGCTCGCGCCGTGCTCGTGGCGGCGTCGATCGCGACGCTCGTGACCTCGATCTCGGTGCCGTCCGTCGCGGCGATCGGGCCCGTCGTCGTCGGGCCGGTCTCGGTCGACGCGCCGGCCAAGCCCTCGCTGATCCGCTCGACGGCGACGACCGCCGTCCGAATCGCGCTCCAGGCCCGCCTCGATCGCATGCGCGAGCGCGAGGCGATCCCGGGCATCTCGGTCGCGATCCTCTTCCCGGACGGGACCATGTGGCTCGGCACGAGCGGCCTCGCCGACGTCAAGGCCAAGACCCCGGTGCAGACCGACACGGCGTTCGCCGTCGCGAGCGTCAGCAAGACGTTCACGTCCGCCCTGATCCTGGCCCTCCACGACGAGGGCAAGATCGACCTGGAGACGTCGGTCCGCCACTACCTGCCGAACCTGCCCATCGACCGCCGGATCACCGTCCACCAGCTGCTCGACCACACGAGCGGGCTTGCGGACTTCTTCTTCGGTCCGGGCATCGACAAGGCCCTGCTGAAGGACCGCGCGCGTGCCTGGGGGTTCGCCGAATCGCTCGGGTACGTGGGCAAGCGCTCGTTCTCGCCGGGGAAGGGCTGGGCGTACTCGAACACGAACTACCTGATCCTCGGCCAGCTCGCCGAGCAGGTGGGCGGGGCGTCGCTCCAGGAGCAGCTGGCAAGCCGCTTCTTCGGTCCGATCGGCCTGACCCGGACCTACGACCAGCGCGACCGGGTGCCGACCGGTCCGGTCGCCCACGGCTATCGCTTCGCTCCCGGCAACGCGAAGCCGATCGACCTCTCGGACGGGACGCGCGTCGCGCCGTTCACCTCGGTCATCACCGCGGCCGGTGGAGCGGGGGAGATCGCCTCCACGCCGACCGACCTGGTGTTCTGGGCACGCGCGCTCTACGGCGACGGCGCCGTCTCGGCCGTGTCGCCGGCCTCGCGTCAGGCCATGTTCGATGACATCCTGGCGACGGCCTCGAAGGACCCGGCGATCCCGTACGGCCTCGGCGTCCAGCGGGTCGACCTCGGGGGGCACGTCGCCTACGGTCACTCGGGCCGGCTGCTCGGGTTCCGCTCGCTCGTGCGCTGGCTGCCGGACGAGCGGATGGCGATCGCCATCCTGACCAACCAGAGCCGGACCGATCCGGCGATCATCGCCCGTTCGCTGCTGCGCATCGCCCTCAAGCCGTCGACCGACTGCGCCGCCTGTCGCGCCCCGATCTGAGCGCCGCCCCGGGCGGATCCGAGCCGCTCCCACGCTCGGGACCGGGACGACCGGCTGCGAGGACGGGTACGGACGGGTCGTTCCCGCGCCCGCGCCCGTGACGCACCGTAGCGGCCACATCCGGGGGCCCGCACATGCCGATCCAGGTCGACGCTTATCTCAGCGGGGGGATCGCCACCGGCACGTTCGCGCGTGCCGGGCAATTGCGCGATTTCCTCGAGACATCGAGCGAACTGCCGCTGGCCGGCGCCTCGTGGCAGGCGCTTGACGGCGCCACGCCGGGGCCGTCGGGCGACGTCAGCATCGCGAGCGACGACTGCCTGATCGTGGTCTCCGACGACGACCCGTTCATCGCCGCGCACGCCGCGTGGCATTCGATCGAGCTGGAGGTCGGCCCGTACACCGTCAGCGGCGATCTGCCGACCCTTCCCGGCTTCGATCCCGGCCGCGCGCTGACTCGCCCGAGTGGCGAGTTCGTGATGCTGCGTGACGTGCGCCTCGGGCTCGTGTCGGCCCCCGAGACGACCATCGAGTGCCACCACGCGCTCATCAATCGCTACGGGGTCGATCGCGTGACTGCCGACCTGATGCTCGGCTTCTTCTTCCCGGGCGCCGCGATGGAGGATCCGCCGGGGGCCCCGGCGCCGCCGGTGACCACCGCCTAGCGCCCCCGGCGACCGCTCTCGACCCGGCCCGTGCGGCGGACCGGCTTGCGGTGCGCGTGATGCTCCGGGCTGACCCGGGCATGGCCGGCGCGCATCGAGACGGGATGGGTCTCGGCGTTCCGGTCGGGGACGAAACCCTCCTCGACGGTCCAGGGGATCGCGCGCTTGAGCAGGCGCTGGACGCCTCGCAGCAGGTCGACCTCGTCCATGCACACCAGTGAGATGGCCTCGCCCGTCGCCCCGGCACGGCCCGTCCGCCCGATCCGGTGGATGTAGTCCTGCGGGTTCCACGGCAGCTCGAAGTTGACGACGACCGGCAGGTCCTCGATATCGAGGCCGCGGGCCGCCACGTCCGTGGCCACCAGCACGCGGATCTCGCCGTTCTTGAAGCCCTCGAGCGCCTTCGTCCGTTCCGGCTGCGAGCGGTCCGAGTGGATGGCCACGGCATCGAGCCCCTCGCGGTCGAGGCGTGAGGCGAGCCGGCTGGCCGCCAGCTTGGTCCGGGTGAAGACCAGCACCTGGTGCAGGTCGTCCTTGCGGATCAGGTGGGCGAGGAGCGCCTCCTTGCGGTCGCGGTCGACCGGGTACACGAGCTGCTCGACCGCTTCGGCGGCCGTGTTCCGCGGCGCCACCTCGACCGTGGCCGGGTCCCGCAGGATCGTGCCGGCCAGCCGTCGGATCTCGTCGGAGAACGTGGCCGAGAACATGAGGTTCTGCCGACGAGCGGGCAGCAGCTCGATGATCCGCTGGATGTCGGGCATGAAGCCCATGTCGAGCATCCGGTCGGCCTCGTCGAGGACGAGGATCTCGACCTGGCCGAGGTTCGCGACGCGCTGTCCGACGAGGTCGAGCAGGCGGCCGGGCGTGGCGACGAGGATCTCGACCCCGTCGCGGAGCGCCTTGATCTGGGGATCCATCGGCATGCCGCCGTACACGACGGTCGAGCGGAGCGGCACCGTCCGCCCGTAGGTATGGACGCTCTCGTCGACCTGCACCGCCAGCTCGCGGGTCGGCACGACGATGAGCGTGCGGACCGGGTGGCGCGCCGGCGAGAAGCTCGTGTTCGCGTGGTGGCGGAGCCGGTCGAGGATCGGCAGCACGAACGCCGCGGTCTTGCCCGTCCCGGTCTGGGCGGCGGCGAGGACGTCACGTCCCTCGAGCACGAGTGGGATGGCCGACGCCTGGACGGGCGTCGGTACGACGTAGCCCTCTTCCGCGACCGTGCGGAGGAGGTCGGCCGACAGGCCGAGCGTATCGAAGGTCAAGCAGGACTCCTGGGCGGCCGGTTCTGGGCCGGATCGGCGCTCCGGTAGTCGATCGGGGTCGTGTCCCCACGTGGCAGACACCCACCGCGAACGAGACCGGGCGCCGCGAGCATACCGGAAATCGGATGGTGCGCCGGTGCGCAGGCCCTTCGGGCCACCGCCGACACCCGATGGTCGGGCTCGGCAGCGGGTTGCGGCGGCTGGCATACTTGCCCGGACCCCCACGGGCACGCCCAGAAGACAGGCACAACCGAAGACCGCCGCCCCCACGGCAGGAACCCTGTCACCCGTCGGGTCTCACCCCCGACGATCCGCCGGATCGCTCACCGATCCGAACCCCGCGACCCGGCCCTCGCGTCCGTTCGCACCCTTCTGTCGCCAGGCGGCACAGCACCACCGTCGCCGCGCCCCCGCGCGGTGTTCCGGCAGGGAGGAGGCACGACTGTTGCAGGTAGGACAGCGCGGCGCCCAGCGGGCGTCCCTTCACCTTCGTTGGCGCCTCCTGGCGCTGCCCATCCTGGCCTCGGTCGTCGCCCTCGGCGGACTCGCGACGAACCCGATGCCCGCGGCCGCATCCTCGGTCAAGGTGACCGTCATCGTCGGCCCGGTCGGGTCCAGCACCGCGAACTACATCAGCAGCGCGAAGAGTTACGCGAAACTCGCTCGCTCCTACGGCGCCACCGTCAAGGAGGTCTATAGCCCCCACGCGACGTGGGGCAAGGTCAAGACCGCGGCGGTCGGTGCGAACATCGTCATCTACCTCGGCCACGGCAACGGCCATCCGAGCCCGTACGGCGCCTTCTATTCCGATCGCAAGGACGGGTTCGGCCTGAACAAGACCGATGGCGCGGGGAACAACAACACCAAGTACTACGGCGAGGACTACGTCAAGACCCTCAAGGTGCAGAAGAACGCGGTCATCCTGCTGAACCGCCTCTGCTACGCCTCCGGCGACTCGGAGTGGGGTCTCTCGAACCCGACCAAGGCCACGGCCAAGAAGCGCGTCGACAACTACGGCGCCGGGTTCCTTCGCTCGCCGGCCCGAGCCGTGTTCGCGAACGGCATCGACAGCCTCTCGACGGTCATCCGTCAGCTGCTGACGGGTTCGCAGACGGTCGGCTACATCTTCCGGGCCGATCCCGCGTGGACCGGTTCGGCCGACTTCAAGTTCGCCTCATCGCGGACGCCGGGCTACACGGCCTGGATGGACCCGTACAAGGCGGGCCGCTACTACCACTCGCTCGTCGGCAACCTGTCATTGACGGCCACCCAGGTGCGCGCCGGCGGCTGACGCTCGCCCGCACCGTCCAGCGCGACGAGACGAAGCCCGGGACCGTCAGGTACCCGGGCTTCCGACCGTCCTGGCCTCGACGCCCGCCGGGGCGCCGGTCTCGTCGCGGGCCGGCCCGCCGATCGCCTCGGCTGACGCCTCCCGCGCCCCGCGGTAGAGCAGGCCCGCGGCGATCCCGCCGATGACGACGACCGCGCCGCCGATGAAGAAGACCATCCGGACACCGACGAGGTCGCCGAACACGCCGGCCAGCACCATCGAGGCGACGCTCGCCCCGGACATCGCCGCCTGGAGGGTGGCCATGGCCCGGCCGCGGGCTGCGTCCGGCACCCCGGTCTGGAAGATCGTCACGACCGCGGCCTGGACCGGGGTCACGAACCAGCCGATCCCGAAGAGCAGCACCAGCACCTGGAGCATGTGCGTCGTCGCCCCGACGAGGCCGATGAGGACGCCGACGGCCAGGAGCGCGACCGTCACGATCGTCGTCGGATGGAGGCGCGACGCCAGCATCGCCACGAGCCCGGCGGACAGGATCATCGAGGTGCTTTGCGCCAGGTCGACGGCCCCGATCCACGTCGGGCTGACGCCCAGGACGTTGACCAGGAGCGGCAGGAACAGGACGTTGATGGCGCCGAGCCCGAGCATCGTGAGCGCGAGCGCGAGGAGCGTCGTCGAGAGCAGCCGCGACCGGCCCACCACGCGCAGGCCCTCGAGCACGGACGACCCGACGCTGGTCGTGGCAAGGCGCTCCGCGTCGGACGGCGCACCGGCGGAGGCCGTCACGCCGACGACCAGCAGCGCCGAGACCGCGAAGGTGATCGAGTCGATGACGAACGCCGGCCAGGTGAGCCCGGCGACGCCGACGATGAACCCGGCGAGGCCGGCGCCCACCACCCCGGCGATGACCCGGGTGGCCTGGGTGATCGAGTTGGCGGCGAGCAAGCCCTCGGCCGGCACGACGCGCGGCACCAGTGCACCCCGTGCGGGGCTGAAGAACGTGCCGATCGACGCCTGGATGAGGGCGAGCAGGACGACGAGCGGCATCAGCTCGGCGCGACCGACGACGATGAACCCGAGCACGACGACCGCGCGCAGCGAGTCCGCGACGATCATCACCCGTCGCCGGTCCCAGCGATCGACATAGGTGCCGGCGACGATCCCGATCGTCAGCGGCGGGATGGCAAGCGCGATCGAGACCGCGGCGAGGGCGAGGGTGGAGTGGGTGAGCTCGTTGACGAGGAGGAGCAGCGTCAGCAGCGTCACGCCGTCGCCGATGTCGGAGATGGTCTGGGCCGCCCACAGGCGCCGGAAATCGGCGATGCGCAGGACGTCGCGCACGGACATCCCTGCAGCGGCCGGCTGAGCGCTCATCGCTCGTCCTCCTCGGTGGCAGCGTCGGTCATCGGATAGAAGCCCAGCACGAGGCCGTACGGCCGGGCGTCATCGGGCGTGTCACGCGGCATGTCGGCCGTATCGAAGGAGGCGATCAACTCGACCAGCCGGTCGCGGAATGCGACCGCCTGGGCGGGGCTGAGCCGGGCCAGGCCCTTCGAGACGACGAGCTTCGCGTGCGGGCCGGCCTCCTCGTCCACCCGGATGGCCCCGCTGCGGAGGCCGCGCTCGATGTCGTCGCGGGCACCCTCGAAGACGGTGGCCAGGACGTCGTGCAGACCGGCACTGTCGGTCGCAAGCAGCGAGCGGTCGAGGCTGATCTGGAGCTGCCCGATCCGGTAGCTCGTCTCGATGATCCCCGACACGACGCGCTGGCCGGCGGGGCGGATGAGCTCCCGTTCGACGAGCAGGTTGACGTGGTGATAGAGCTTGGTCTGGCTCACACCGAGGCTGGCCGCCAGGCGCTTGACGGTGAAGGTCTCGTCGTGGGCGGCGGTCATCACCTCGAGGATCCGCAGGCGCAGGGGATCGGACAGCGCCTTGATCGTCTCGACATCGTTGATCCGACGTTCGGGCAGGGGGTCGGGCCCGGCGTCGTCCGCTCCGTCGACGTTCGCGGTCGTCGAGGCGGTCGAATTCGAGGGCGGCGGCGCCGGTCTCCTCTCGAGTCGCGCTGGCATTCATCGCGTCACCATCGTTCGTATGTCGCTCATCATTCAGGAAATGTTGAACGCAACGTAGACGGTGAACAGTTCCCTGTCAAGACCCCAGCCAGGCCGTCGGCCCGGAACAGGCGGAGGCCCCGGTCAGGAGCTGACGGTCCTGCCGGGGCCGGGAGATGCGAGGAGGGCTCGGGCGGAGCCGCCCGAGTGGGTGCGGCGTGCCGCGGTGGCGCGAGACGGGCCCGAGGCCCGCGACTCAGCCGAGTGCCGCGTGGGCGACGACGCCGAGCATCGCGAGGATCGTCATGAGGACGACCAGGACGGACGGGACGGTGCCGAACGCGTCCGCCGGGAAGAGCTGCTGTTGCACGGACATCCGGGTTCGCTCCTTTCCGGTCCGATCCCTGGCGGTCGACCTGACCACCTCGATACAGGGAGTCTCGCCCGCCGCGGCGCTCCCGCCACCGGACGAAGGCCCGTTGCCGGGCCCGGCAAACGCTCCCGACCGGCCATGGACGATCGACGATGCCGTGCCGCCGGCCGACGACCTCCAGAACGGCGAGCGCGCGCCGCGTGTCGGAATGTCAGATATGCGAAAAGTGAAAGCCCATCTTGACAAACAGAAACTCGCGTACTACAAAACAACTCAACGACATCCACCCACGAGCGCGAACCGAAGGGTCCCCATGGCACACGACGTCATCTCCACCTGCCCCGTCTGCGCGAACGAGCTCGCCGTCACGCGGCTCCACTGCCGTAGCTGCGGGACGACCCTCGAGGGCGACTTCAGCGTCGGGCGGTTCGGCCGTCTGAGTCGCGAACAGATCGCCCTCCTCGAGAGCTTCCTGCGCTCCCGCGGCAACCTCCGCGACATGGAGCGCGAGCTCGGGATCAGCTACCCGACCGTCCGGTCGCGCGTCGAGGCCCTGGTCCGAGCGCTCGGCTTCGGGCCACGGGACGGCGACGACGCCGAGGATCCGACGGTCGTCACGGCCAACGCGATCGGTGCCGCAGCGGCGGGATCGCGGCCGCCGACGCCGCGGTCGCCACGAGCCGCACCGAGATCCTCGAGGCGCTGGCCCGCCACGAGATGAGCGCCGAGGACGCCGCGACGGCGATCCGCGCGCTCGGGAGGACCCGTTCATGAGCACCACCGTGATCCACACCATCGAGCACGACATCGGCATCGACGGCGTCCTCGAGATCCGCCTCGGCGACGGCGACATCCGGCTGCGCGGCATCGATGGCACGACCGTCCGCGTCAGTCCCGACCAGGGCGACGACCTCGACGGTCGCCTCACCGTCGATCGCGGTGCCGGCAGCCTGTCGATCCGCCCCGACCGCCGCGACGTGTTCGGTGAGACCTGGCATGCGGGACGGACCCCGGACCTCGCCATCGACGCGCCGCGGGGCGCGACGCTGGTCGTCGACTCGTCGAGCGGCGACATCACCGCCGAGTCCTTCAGCGGGGAGCAGCGCTACCGCAGTGCGTCCGGGGACATCCGCCTCCGTGGCGTGTCCGGCCATCTCACCGTGGAGGCGGTGTCCGGCGACGTCGATGCCACGATCACCGGCGAGGCGACGATCTCGGCCCGGACGGTGTCCGGCGATCTCGGCCTGCGGGCCGCCACCATCGCGACGTTGCGGGCCACGACCACGAGCGGCGACATCCGGCTCGCGGGGCGACTCGGCGGCCGAGGGCCGTTCACGATCGAATCGGTCAGCGGCGATGCACTGCTCGCGCTGGCCGGCGACGTCCGGGTCGATCTCCAGACCGTGGCCGGCGACCTGCACTCCGAGATCCCGGGCCGCTCCGAGAGCCGCCCGGGGAAGCGCTCGATGGCCATCGGGAGCGGCGGCCCGACCCTCTCGGTCCGCACGATGTCCGGCGACGTCCGGATCGTCCGCGCGAATCCCGTGGCACGGGACGAACCCAGGACCACGCTGGTCCACGACGCTCCGCCCACCGTGGTCGTCGTGCACGACCCAGCGGCCGACGGCGAGGTCCCGGACCTGGTCGACGCCGCCGCCGATGCTCGCCTCGCCATCCTTCGCGCCCTCGAGCGCGGCGAGATCGACGTGGCCGAGGCGGGCCGCCGGCTCGAGGCCGTCGAGTCCATCGGTGCGATCGCGTCGGATCCCGCCGACGCGATCGTGACCGCGACCGGCGAGACGACGACCGACGAGACGATCGTGGCCGCGACCGA
The DNA here is from genome assembly GCA_963817245.1 of uncultured Chloroflexia bacterium. GTDB lineage: Bacteria > Chloroflexota > Limnocylindria > Limnocylindrales > CSP1-4 > SPCO01. Next base: position 1,925,312 of record CAWFNQ010000001.1, on the reverse strand, counting down.
CGAGACGACGACCGACGAGACGACGACGAACGATGCACCCACGACGACCGAGGAGGCCAACGATGCCTGACGACGCCCTCGACCAGCTCCTCCGGCTCGTTGCCGCAGGGCGACTGACCGCCGAGGAGGCGGGACCGATCCTCGACGCGCTCGAGATGCGATCCGCCGACGAGCGGCACGACGATCCAGTCCTGCGCTTCGAACAGGCACTCCACGGCGGGGGCGTCGAAGGCGTCCTCCGACGACGCCCCCGCCCGCGCGATCCGCATCCAGGTGAGCGGCGACGGTCGCGACGTCGTCAACCTGCGGGTGCCACTGGCCCTCGGCCGGGCGGCCCTCGACAGCATCCCTGGGTTGTCCGAAGCGACCACCGAGCGCATCCGCGCCGCCCTGGCCACGGGGTTCAAGGGGCCACTCGTCCAGGTCGATGACGAGGGTGGCGGCGTTCGCATCGCGATCGAGTGAGATCCGCGGAGGAAGGGAGACACCGTGACCTGCCTTGATCCGATGCCGACGCGTTCGGCACTCGACCTCCCAGGCGAAGTCGCCGCCGAACGTCACGCCGCGCTGCGCGACGAGCGGGATCGGGCTCGCCTGTCATCCCTCGCCGCCCACGGCGAGGGCGAACCCGCCGCCGTCCCAGGCGCGGTCCACCGGGTGCGCAGCCTCGTGGGCCGCCGGCTCGTGGCGCTCGGCTCGGCGATCGACCCCGCGCCGTTCGGTCCTTCGAGAGCGCGTTCGGCCGGCCGGTAGGTCGCGGGCCTGCCGGCCAACCCGCCGAGCCGACGAACCCGCCGGTTCAGTCGGCCGGCGTCGGCCCCAGGTCGACCGCGGTGCCACCCTTGAGCACGGCGCGCGGCCGGCGCACGACCTCGATATCGACCAACGGGTCCGCGTCCAGCGCGACCAGATCGGCGAACCGGCCGGGCGCCAGCGCTCCCACTCGGTCCTCCCAGCCCATCATCGTGGCAGCCGTCTGGGTCGCCGAGCGGATCGCGTCGACCGGGGTCTGCCCCAGCCGCACCTGGTAGCCGAGCTGGATCGCCACCATCCGATGCGGGTAGACGCCGCTGTCGGTGCCGTAGGCGATGCGGACGCCCGCCGCCAGCGCCTTGGCGAAGCCATCACGCTGGGCCTGGGTCGTCGCGGTGTTCTTCGCCAGGGTCTCCTCGGGCCAGCCCGCCCGGCGGCCCTCGGTGTCGATCCAGTCGCCGTCGTACACGTCGGCGACCAGGTACGTCCCGGAGTCCGCGAGCATCGAGATCCCTTCGTCGTCGATGAGCGAGCCGTGCTCGATCGAGCGGACGCCGGCCCGGATCGCGACCTTGATGCCCTCGGTGCCGTGGGCATGGGCGGCCACGTACCGGCCATGCGCCGCGGCCTCTTCGACGGCGGCCCGGACGAGCGGCTCGGCGAGTTCGACGTCGCCGGGGCGCGTCCCTCGGGTGAGGACGGCGCCGGTGACGATGCACTTGATGACGTCGGCCCCGCCCGCGACCAGCGCGCGGACGCGCTCGCGCACCTCGCGAGGATCGCGGACGACGCCGAACCGGAGCCCGATCGGGAGGTCCATCGACGGGGCTTCCCCGGTCACCTCGCCGCCCCCGCCGGGGCAGGTGATGTAGGCGCCGGCGCACTGCATCCGCGGACCCGGCGTCCATCCGGCATCGATGGCATCGCGCAGGGCGACGTCGACGAAGGCCCAGAACGTCCCGACGTCGCGGACGGTCGTGAACCCCGCACGGAGCGTGTCGCGGGCGTTGCGGACGCCGCTCATCGCTTCCTGTGCGGGGGAGCGGTCGACCGCGGGGATGCCCGCGTACTCGAGGTCGCCGATCTGGTGGCTGTGCCCGTCGATGAGTCCGGGGATGACCCAGTCGCCCTCGATGGCGAGCGGCGTCGCATCGGCCGGGGCGATCTCCCCCGGCCCGAGCACCGCCTCGATGCGATCGCCGGCGAGGAGCAGTCGTCGGTCATCGACCCACTGCCCGGCCGTCACGTCGAGCAGATGGGGGACGTTGATCAGGCGGCGCATCGCGGGAGGGTAGCAGCGCGGCTACCATGCGGGCCATGACCACGACCGACCGACTCCCGTTCACCGGCGACGACGAGGCGGACCGCTACCTGGCCAGCGAGCCGCTCGCGCTCCTGATCGGCTTCGAGCTCGACCAGCAGGTGACGGTGCAGAAGGCGTTCAGCGGCCCGCTGGAGATCCGCCGGCGCCTGGGGCATCTCGACGCCGCGCGGATCGCCGCGATGCCGCCCGACGAGCTCGACGTCGTGTTCCGGACGCCGCCGGCGATCCATCGCTTCCCGGGCGCGATGGCCGCGCGGGTCCAGGAGCTGTGCCGCGCGATCGCCGACGACTACGGCGACGACGCCGGCCGGGTCTGGGCCAAGGCGACGAGCGGCAAGGACCTCGAGGCGCGCCTGCTCGCCCTCCCGGGGATCGGCCCGATGAAGGCCTCGACGCTGGTCGCGATCCTCACCAAGCGGTTCGGCGTCCGGCCGCCGGGCTGGGAGGCGGTCCTGCCCAAGCACCCGACCCTCGCCGACGTCGATTCTCCCGAGTCACTCGCGGCCTACCAGGCGGGGAAGCGCGCGCGGAAGGCGGAGCTCAAGGCGCAGGCGGCCGCGAAGGGCGCGAAGCCCGGCTCGACGAAGACGGCGGCGAAGCGCTAGACTGGTTGCACGCGCAACTACACCGAGTCGCGCGAGCATCGCAGGAGTTCGACCTTCGTCACCATGGATGACCGCATCAACCGCGCGCTGACGCGCGGCCACACCATCGACATCACCACCACGGGCCGCCGGTCCGGCCGCCCTCGCCGGATCGAGATCGTGTTCCACGTCATCGACGGGCGCATCTACATCAGCGGCATGCCCCGCCAGGACCGCACGCGCGCCTGGCTGCTGAACCTCGAGTCGGACCCGCACATGACCTTCCATCTGAAGGGCGCGGTCGCCGCGGACCTGCCGGCGACGGCCCGGGTCATCACCGACCCGGCCGAGCGACACCGCATCGCCGAGTGGATCACCGCGAACGCCTGGCGGAACCAGGACCCGGAGTCCATGACCGCCTACTCGCCGATGATCGAGATCACCTTCGACGATCTCGCCGCTTAGCGGACGAGCTTCTCGACGAGGTCCTCGAGCTCGGCCGCCGGGTCCTCGCAGAAGCCCGTATGGACCTCGGACGGCTGGATGATCGTGCTGGCCGGTGAGACCAGCCAGTGGAACCGCTCGGCCGCATCGAGCCGCGCGATCGGTCCGGCATCGGGGTCGCCGGCCGCGATGCGCTCGATGGCCTCGAGGTGCGGCCGGATCGACGCGAGATCGAGCTCGGGCGCGAACGCGCGCAGCCGGTCCTCGTCGACCTCGACGATCGCCCCGAGGAACCGCTTCGGCCGGCAGAGCAGGATCACGCCGACGTTCAGCTGTTCGCCGCGCTCGACGCGCGGCACGACCCGTACGACCGAGTACTGGAACACGTCACGCGGCGGCACGGGCACGCTCCGCATCGTCGACGAACGGGCGCGGCGGCGCCAGTCGTCGCTCGAGATAGGCCACGTAGCGGCCGCGCTGGGTCGCGGCGTCGCCCGCGAACGCGTCGGCCGGGAGCCAGTCGTCGGGGACCTGCTCGACGATGGCCGCGATGGCCTCTGGGTCCACCAGTGGCGCGAGCCGCGTGTCGGCCTCCTCGAGCGAACCAGCCATCGGCAGCAGCACGTGGTCGGCGATCCGTTCGAACGGCCGACGCGCATGGGCCTCCGGCTCGCGCCAGGTGTGGTGGATGTACAGCGAGGCGCCGTGGTCGATGAGCCACGTCCGGCCGTGCCAGACGAGCATGTTCGGGTTCTGGACGCTGCGGTCGGGGTTGGTGATGAGGCCGTCGAGCCAGACGATGCCCGCGGCGGTCGCGGGGTCCATCGCCGCGAGCGAGGTCGCGGTCGCCGGGTTGAACATCAATGCGCCGGGCAGGAAGTCGAGCCCGAGGTTGCGGCCCCCGCTCGCGCGCACGAGATCCTGGATCTCCTGGTGTGCCTCGGCGTCGCCGAGTGCCGGGTCCAGTTCCACGGCCACGATGTCCGGCACGGTCAGCCCGACGAGCCGGGCCAGTTCCCCGCCGATCCATTCCGCGACGAGCGCCCGCGGGCCCTGGCCGGCGCCACGGAACTTCACGACATAGAGGCCGTCGTCGTCGGCCTCCACCAGCCCGGGCAGCGAGCCGCCCTCGCGCAGGGCCGTCACGTATCGGGTCGCCGTCACCGTGCGCATCGCGCGCAAGCCTACCGGACGCCCGGCACGGCCCGTGCAGGTCCGCACCGGTCGCACACGGCGGTCGTGCGCGCGGGTCGTAGCCTGCCGCCATGACCCACGACGACCGTGCGCTCCTCAACGAGCTCGAGCCCGAGGCCGGGCGCCTCTACGACCGGCACGCCAAGGTGGCGCAGGAGTGGTTCCCCCACGACTACATCCCGTACCGCCTGGGACGCGACTTCGACAAGGAGCCCTGGACCCCCGACCAGCCGCGGCTGACCGGTGTCGCCCAGACCGCCTTCGAGATCGGCCTCCTGACCGAGGACAACCTCCCGAGCTACCACCGGCTCATCTACGGGATGTTCGGCAAGGGCGACGGCGCCTGGATCAACTGGGTCGGTCGCTGGACCGCGGAGGAGGGCCGGCACGCCATCGTCCTGCGCGACTACCTGACGGTCACCCGGAACATCGACCCGGTGCTGCTCGAGCGCGGCCGGATGGGCCAGCTGCAGCGCGGATACGAGCACGACTCGCCCGACACCCTGCGCGGCCTCGCGTACGTGACGTTCCAGGAGCTCGCGACCCGGATCTCGCACCGCAACACCGGCCGCTACTCGGACGACCCGGTCGCCGATCGGATCATGGTCCGCATCGCCGCCGACGAGAACCTCCACATGGTCTTCTACCGCGACATCCTGGCCGCCGCCCTGCGGCTCGACCCGTCCGCGGCTGTCCGGGCCATCGTCGACGAGGTGCTCGCCTTCGAGATGCCCGGGGCCGCGATCCCGAACTTCGTGCGCAAGGCCGCCCAGATCGCGAAGGCCGGCATCTACGACCTGCGAATCCACCGCGACGAGGTGCTGCTGCCGATCATCCAGCACTGGGGGATCTTCGAGCTCACGGGGCTTGACGCGGCCGCCGAGGCCGCGCGAGAACGGCTCGCCGCCCACCTGGAGATGCTGGACCAGGCCGCGCAGCGCTTCGAGGCCCGGCTGGCAGCGAGCGGGGTCGTCCGGGCCGGCGCTCCCGGCTGACGCCACCCGAGGTCCGCGACCGGGACGAGCCCGGCCGGCCTCGGTATCCTTGCCGCGATGACCGACGCGCGCGACGAGCCGACCCTGCCGTCGTCGCCGGCCACCCCGCCGCCGACATCGGCGACACCGACCCGGACCCCGCCGACGTCGAATCCACGCGTGCGGCGTCAGCCCAAGTTCGCCCTCCCGGACCACCACCACGACGAAGAGGCGGGGGACCGGATCGAGGCATTCCTCGAGGGCCCGCCGGCCCGCCGCCGCCGGACGCGCTCGCACCGATATCACCGGCGCCGGGCGATCGCCTTCGCCACGGACCGTGAATGGGCCGGCACCCTGCGCTACGAGGCGGCCCGATCGGCGCGCTACGGTCGAGCGATGGCGATCCTGGTGATCGAGCTCGACCATGACGACACCACGGCCGGTCCCGACGGACTCGCCGTGCGACTGGCAGAAGTGCTCGGGCGCGAGGTCCGCGAGACCGACCGCGCCGTGCGAGATCGCACCGATCGCTTCCTCGTCCTGCTCCCGGAGACCGGCGAGGACGAAGCGGCGCACCTCGCCTCGCGTATCGAACGGGGCTATCGCGGCCACGGCGACGACGCGCTCGTCACCGGCGACATCCGCATCGAGATCGCGGTGCCACGCCGAGGCACCGACCCGGCCGACGCGATCGAGCTCGCAGGTCGCCGCCTCGACGACCCGACCGGGGTCCTCGGCTAGCGACTCGGATCCGCGGGCTCGACCGGGCTAGATCCCGCCGCTGAACGTGTCGCAGTCGCTCGGGACGCCGCTCGCGTAGCCGATCTTGAACCACTTCTGGCGCTGGTCCGACGACCCGTGCGTCCAGGTGTCGGGGTTCACGCCGCCGTTGACCGCTTGCTGGATCCGGTCATCGCCGACGGCCGCGGCCGCGTTGAGCCCGTCGGCGATCTGGGCAGCCGTGAGCGGCGCGAGGATCCCCGCCTCGGCGTGATCGGCCCAGACGCCGGCGAGGCAGTCGGCCTGCAGCTCGGTCCGGACCGAGCCCCCGGTCGCGCCCTCGCCCTTGCTGATCTTGCTGCCGAGGATGCCCAGCAGGTCCTGGACGTGATGGCCGTATTCGTGGGCGATCACATAACCCTGGGCGAACGAGCCCCCGGTCGCCCCGAACCGCGTCCGGAGTTCATCGAAGAACCCGGCGTCGAGGTAGACGAGCCGGTCGACGGGACAGTAGAACGGTCCGCTCGCGGCGCTCGCCGTCCCGCACGCGCTCGATGTCGCCCCGCTGAACAGCACGGTCTTGACGGGCTCGTATGGCGTGCTCGACGACTGGGCGAACTCGTCGGTCCAGTAGGCCTGGATGCTGTTCACATAGCCGAGGATGCGGCAGTCCTCACGCGTGTTCGCGTCCTGGCCCGTATGGCAGTCCGTGGCCAGCGCCGAACTCTCGGGACCCGCACCGGTCACGGCGCCGGGCTCGAGCAGCGGGGCGAGGTCGTTGGGGTTCCCGCCCAGGAGCGCGTAGGCGAGCAGGAGCACGAGGCCGAGTCCGCCGCCGCCGATGGCCAGGCCGCCACGACCCATGCCGCGGCGATCGCTGACCTGACTGGGATCGAGCTGGGCGCCTGGGTCGAACGACATCCTGGGATCCTCTGGGGCGCGGGCGCGCGGACCCGGTCATCGTAAGGACTCGAGGCTGCGGCCGCACCAGACCGGTTGGCTTGCGGCATCGCAGCCGCGTGACGCGCGAGCGCGACGGACGGTGGGGTGACATACGTCCATGCCCGAACAGGACGGATGGCAGGTATCGCTCCGCTGTCCGCCACCTATCGTCTGGTCATCGAACACGGACCGCCGATCAACGAGACCTGAGACCGGCGGCGCGTCGACCCTCCGGCGGGATGCCGGGCGGCGGCGGAGCCGGCAACCGTAGCGATGCGGTGGTCCGTCGAGACAATCCGACCGTCAGGCCAACACTGGCCTGGCGGTCGTTCTGTGTCCGTCCGTCAGGACGGCGCGACCGAGCCTACAGGCCGAGCGGCTGCAGCAACAGGCCGAAGAACCAGCTCAGGATCGAGATCGTCAGCCAGACCGTGCCGATCAGGATCAGCGCCAGGCCGGCGAAGAACGCGCGGTGCGGGCCGGTGCTCGTCTCGGGCTCGAGGGCGTAGCGGCGGAAGAGCGCCAGGTTCTTCGCGTTCGACTTCGAGAAGAAGTCGAAGATGTCGCCGACGAACGGGATGATCCCGATGGCGAGATCGACCATCGTGTTGAACGTCATCCGGGCGAGCACGACCGGCGGCAGGCGGAAGCGCGCGGCCTCGGCGATGAGGTAGATGCCCGGGATCGCCGAGATCGCGTCGCCGATGACCGGGATGAGCCCAAGGATCGGGTCGACGCCGAACCGTCGGCCGCCGGTGCCCGGCACGGTCACGAGGTCGTCCATCACCTTGCTGATGCGGAGGATCCGCCGCTCCACGTCGCCGTATCGCTCGGCTCGACTGCGGCCGATCACCTCGCCGTTCACGGCCGGCCCTGGAACGGCGCCGATCGGTCCGAAACGGGCCGATAGGTGACAAGTTCTGGCATGAACTCCTGGGATGATACGGGTACGCCGACGCGACCGGACGGATCGCCACCAGCCGAGGATGCAGGACCATGCTCCATCTCGAATTCGCTCGCACGATCCACGCCGAGCGGGCGCGCGACATCGAGCGGCACGCGCATCACCGCCGCCTCCTGGACGCGGCCCGGGAACAGCTCTCGCATCATCACGACCCCGTCGCCGATGCCGGCGAACGGACCGTCTCCGCAGTCGACCGCACGTCGCCTGCCGTGGACCGGGTCTCCCCGGGCGCGGTCCCGCCGGTCCCACGGCCGGTGACGTGTTCGCCCGCCCCGAGGCTCTCGGGACCATCGCGATCGTAGAGGTCGATGATCCGCCGGGCGCGCGCGATGACGCGGTCGCGGATCTCGACCGGCGCGAGGACCTCGATGCTCGAGCCCATCGCGAGCATGTGGCCGGGGACCTCCTCGGGCCAGGTCATCTCGAGACGGAGCCGGAGCCAGTCGGGGTCGGGTTCCTCGAGCCGTTCGGCCGCCTCGACCACCGCGAAGCCGACGACGTCATAGAGCCGCCCGACGCGATCCCGTCGGACTCGCACATCGACCTTGATGCGCGGCTGGCTCGCCTCGTAGGCGGCGCTCGATTCGGTCCAGTAGGAGGCAAGATCGAAGTCGCGCGGGCGCTCCGCGCGCTCGTCGAGGACGACCGCTGCGACGATCCGTGAGACCCGGTACGTACGGATCTGGTCCTCGGCCGAGGCGACGAGATACCAGACACCTCCCTTGATCACGAGCCCGAGTGGGCCGACGAGCCGCACGGCGACCCCGCTGCCCCGCTGGTATTCGATCCGGACCCGGCGCTCGTCCCACACCGCCTCGGCGATGACCGAGAGGCAGGGGACCGGCTCGCTGGCCTGGAACCAGCCGGCGGCATCGAGGTGGAAGCGCTCGACGAGCCGCGAGGCTCGGGAACGCAGCTCCGGTGGCAACGCGGCGAGGACCTTGAGGCGGGCCGCGGTCACGACCGTACCCAGGCCGAGCTCCGCGGCGGGACCGGGCAGCCCGGACAGGAAGAGGGCCTCGGCCTCGTCCGCGGTCATGCCGGTCAGGCGCGTCCGGTAGCCATCGACGAGCCGGATCCCGCCGTGTGGGCCGCGATCCGCGTAGATCGGGACGCCGGCGGCGCTCAGCGCCTCGACGTCACGGTGGATCGTCCGGACGGAGACCTCGAGCTCGCGCGCAAGCTCGGCCGCGGTCTGCCCGCCACGGGTCTGCAGGAGGAGCAGCAGGTTGACGAGGCGACTGGCCCGCATCGGGGCAGGATACCCCAGTACGTGACACGTTTCGTCAAGTACGCGCGGCTCGGCCGCGCCGGCGTCAGCGGGAGGTGCTCTCGCCTCCGCGGTCGCGCAGGAACCGCTCGATGTCGGCGATCAGGTCGTCGCCGGCCGGGAGGCGCTCCTCGTCGACCATCGACTCGAGGCGCTCGACGTAGGTCCGCGTCGTCTCTTCGACCGACGCGGCGGCATCGAGCCGGGTGCGCAGCTGCTCCGCCTCGTCGGCGAGGTCGCCCGGCGGGAGCGAGATCCCCAGGTGCTGGCCGAGCGTCCCGAGCAGGGCCACGGCGGCCGCCGGATACGGCCCGGAGATGTAGTGCGGGACCTGCGCGAAGTAGCCGACCGACGGGACGCCCGCGTGGGACACCTCGAACTCGAGCGCGGACACCAGCGCCGACGGCACGCGCAGGATGCCGGCCGGCCCGGCGGCGACATCGGCCCGCAGGAGGCCCGGCTCCGACTCGGTGCCGAGGATGGGCACGGGCCGGGTGTGCGGCACGGCCGCCGGGATCGCCCCGAGGCTGATCCACTCGGCGACGCCGAGCGTGCGCGACAACTCGAGCACGGCCGAGACCATCTCGCGCCAGCGGTAGTCGGGCTCCGGGCCGACGAGCACGAGCAGGTCGCGTTCGTCGATGCGGACGTGCCGGAGCTGGAGCTCGGGCCACGACAGCTCGGCGAGGCGCCCATCGACGATCTCGAGCGGCGGGCGACGCGCCCGGTAATCGAAGAGCGCGTCGGCATCGAACGTGGCGATCGCCGGCGATTCGCCGACGACATGCTCGAGCGCGGTCGTGGCCGCCGACCCCGCATCGACCCAGCCGTCGAACGCGACGAGCAGGGTCGGCGCGGTCAGCTCACGGCGCTGGTCGAGGCGATACAGGCTCACGAGCCAAGGATAGGCGTGCGACGGCAGAGGACCTCACCGCTCGGCACGATGAACCACCCGTCGGGCTGCGCGGCCCAGGTGCGCCACGCGTCGGCGATGTCCTCGAGCAGCGCGCGGTCGGCGAACCCGAACTCGACGGCCGTGCCGGCGAAGGCCGACTTCGTCACTCGGTCGGCCCACAGGTCGCCCCACCACGCTCGCTCGTCCGGGGTGGCGTAGCACCACACGCTGGCCGACGGCGTGACCTCGTCGAAGCCGGCGGCATGTGCCCAGGCAAGGAGGCGACGACCCGCGTCCGGCTCGCCGCCGTTGCGCCTCGCGACGGCGTCGTACAGCTCGGCCCAGCGATCGAGGCGCGGGTCGGCCGGATACCAGGCCATCGCCGCGTAGTCGCTGTCGCGCGCGGCCACGATCCCGCCGACCCGGCAGACCCGGCCCATCTCGCGGAGGGCCGCGACCGGGTCGGCGAGGTGCTGGAGGACCTGGTGGGCGTGGACGACGTCGAACGACTCGTCTCGAAGCCGAGCCGGTACGCATCGCCGACCTGGTACGTGACGTTCTCGACGCCGGCCGCCTCGGCATCGGCACGCGCCGCATCGAGCACGTCATCGACCGCGTCGATGCCGACGACGGCGCCCGGAGCGACCCGGCGCGCGAGATCGAGCGTGATCGTCCCGGGTCCGCAACCGACGTCGAGCAGCGACATCCCGGCGTCGAGATGGGGCAGGAGGTACGCGGCGGAGTTCTCCGCGGTGCGCCACCGGTGCGAGCGCAGGACGCTCTCGTGGTGCCCGTGGGTATAGGTCTCCGCCGCCACGGTCAGCTCGGGGAGGCCGCCGGTGCTGCCGATCCGGCCGGCGCGCCCGATGCGGGCGATCCGCCCGTCGGGAAGGTGCCGTCCCGGATGCCCTTGAGGATCGTGGTCGCGGCGGTCTCGTCGGACGCCTCGATGTCGTAGACGAGCCCGTCCTTCTCGTACCAATACGAGTTGATCGCATCCTGGCCGAAGTCGCCCTTCGTGACTTCGGTGCCGTCGAGCTTGACCTTCGACACCGTCATGTCCGGGTAGCTGTCCTTCCAGGCGGCGACCATCGCGTCCCGGAAGGAGGCGGTCGGCACGCCCGTGAGTCGGAACAGGTTGATGCTGCTGTCCGTGGCCTCGGTGGCGTCGTAGGCCTGGGCCGCGGTCAGATCGGCCGTCGTCTTGCCGACCGTGCCGAGGTACGTGGTGATCGAGTCGGCCCACGCGCCGCCGTCCTGGAGCAGGCCGTCCCCGGTCCAGCTCTGGAGGCTCATCGCGGTGTCCCCGATCTGGGTGGGAAGCAGCGCCTCGAGATCGGGTGCGTCGTGGGACTCGGCGACCGGCGCGTCGCTGACGTCCACGCCGCTGTCGTCGAAGGAGGCGTCCGGCGGCAGCGAGTCGATCACGCCGTTGTCCGTTGCCGCCGCGCCGTTGTCGTTGTTGCTGTTGAGGGCCATCACCGCGACGGTCGTCCAGCCCGCGGTCGCCACCATGATCGCGATGATCGCCACCGCCGGCCAGAAGCCGGATCCGCCCTCGCGCGGCGCGCGCGGCTGCGGTGGCGTCTTCATGCTCGGCGGCCTGGGCGCCGGACTCGTCATCGGGACCTCCTCACTCGGCCTGGCGCGTCGTGACTGCGTTCCCCGCTGCCGCATGCCACCTCCGTCGGCAGTCATCGGACCCGACCGCGCGGTGCCAGTCTGCCACGGGTCGGCCCGGGACCCCTTCCGGCGGCCGGCTGCGCACCGAGCGAGCGACCCGCGCGGCCGTCCCCGTGGTCAGCGAACGGGCCAGTCGACCGGTCGCGGCGCCCCGTGCGGGAGGGCATCCCAGTCGTGGCGGGTGGGCGTGAAGACGTCGATGACGAGGGCGCCATCCGGCCCCGCGACCGCGTCATGTGGCCGGCCGGGCGGGATCCGCCACGTTCCCCCGGCGCCGAGGGTCCGGGTCTCGCCGTCCACGGTGAAGGTCATCTGGCCGGTGATGACCATGCCCATCTGCTCGTTGTCGTGGCGATGCTCCGGGACGACGGCGTCCGGCGAGAGTTCCACGAGCGCCAGCGTGACCTGCTCGCCGTGGAGGGCGCGCGCCCGGACGATCTCGCCCCAGACGTCGATCCGCTCGAGGTCGTCGATGTCGATGAGGTAGCTGTCCATGGCCCCGATCGTGGCACCCCTGCGGGCCGCGGTGCAGCCTTGCGCCGGGGTGCTCCAGAGCACCAGAATATCGTCCCGGTCCACATCGCCAGATTGACCATCCGGCGGGGAACGGTAGAGTCGAGGGTCCGGTCGGCTACCCGGACAGGATGGATCGCCAACCCCGACGCGATCCGCCCGGGCAGACCACGACCGCAAGGTTGGTCGCGTTGCTCGACGAATACTGTCCCGACTGCGGGGCCCATAGGATCGCCCTCTTCCGGTACTGCCTGAAGTGCGGGCTCGACTACGACGAGCTCGACGCCCGCGGGGAGCTCCCGGGCGGTCCGTACACGCCGCCCGTGAACGGGAAACCCGCTGCTCGGGGGACCCGTCCGCTGCTCGTCCAGACCGTGCCCTCGTCCCACGTCACCGGCGCGGGCAGGCGGTCTCGACGCCCTGGCGGCCTCGGGCAATTCGTCCCGGTGGGGATCGCCGCCGTGCTCGCCGTCGCCATCGTCGGCGTCCTCGCGATCGGAGTCAGCTCGGGGAGGCTGGCGACGTCCGTGCAGGCATCCTCGCCGCCGGCCGAGGCGGCGGCCGCCGCGGTGAGCCCGCCGAGCGCCCCGCCCGACGCCCACGCCGACGCCGGTCTTCGCCCCGACCGGCGAGACGACCCAGGCGACGGTCACGAGCATCGTCGATGGCGACACGATCACCGTCTCCGTGGACGGGACGGAGTACCGGGTCCGCTACATCGGCGTCGACGCGCCCGCCCTGGTCGATCTCGACCGGCCGGTCGAATACATGGGCCAGGAGGCCGCCGACGCGAACCGCCGGCTCGTGAGCAGCGCGAACGTCATCCTCGAGCGCGACGCGTCCGAGACCGACCAGTACGGGCAGCTGCTGCGCGACGTCTGGGTCGACCAGGACGGCACGCTCGTGCTGGTGGGCCTCGAGCTCGTCAAGCAGGGGTTCGCGAAGGTCGACCTCGCCGGCCCGGACCAGAAGTACGCCGACCGGCTCACGGCCGCCGAGGCCGACGCGCACACCGCCGACATCGGGATGTGGAGCGAGCCGCAGCTCCCGCTCACCGGTCCGACGCCGACCCCGCTCGAGACCGCCTTGCCTCGTCTGGTGGGGGTCGAGCCGATCACCGTCTTCAGCTCGTCCGCGCGGTCGCTGCGCGGCGGTCCGGGCGCCTACACGTGGCGAACGGTGCGGTTCGCGGACCCCTCGATCCTCGTGCGCTGGGACCTGCGCGCCCCCGCGACCCGGACCTGCCAGTTCGACTGGCGCCTCGACTCGTCGACCGGAGGGCCAGCGAGCGGGACCATCGAGGTCAAGGAGAACGGTCGCGTCACGGGCAAGCAGTCGCAGCCGATCACCTTCAGCGAGGCCGTCCTGGCGATCACGACGACCTGTCCGACATGGTCGTTCTCCCTCCAGGGCGACCAGCCGTCCTAGCCGATCGATGGCGACGTGAGGATCGCCTGCTAGGCTGCCGTCGTGGCGGATCCTCGCTGCCCGCGCTGCGGCGTCCCGTTGCTGGACCAGCCCGACTACTGCTGGTCCTGCGGCTTCTATGTGGGTGACCGCTGGCGGTCCGACCAGCTGACGGAGGGATCGGCCGCGGAGCCGCGGGTCGTCGGCCCCGACGATGGCGAGGCGGCCAAGCCGGTCGACGCCGACCTCGCCGGGACCGCGCCGCGCCGTCGGCGCGAGATCACGGTCCGCACGAACCCGTGGATCGTCCGACTCGTGGCGATCGCGGTGGTCGTGATCGTCGTGCTGCTTGCGCTCTCGTGGTTCGGGCGGAGCGCGTCGTCGACGGCGCCGGCTGGGCCGGCGTTGGCGGGCGCCTCGGCGCCGGGTGCGGGCTCGGTTCCGACCGTGGCCTCGGCTTCCGACCGTGGCCTCGGCGCCGGGCGGGGCTTCGGCCTCGGCACCGAGCGAGGTCTTGGCTCCGACCGGGCCGGTGACCAAGGCGAAGGTCACGCGGGTCGTCGACGGCGACACGATCATCGTCGCGTTCGGTGGCTCGACGTCGAGGGTGCGGTACATCGGGATGGACACGCCCGAATCGGTCAAGCCGGATACGCCCGTGCAGCCGATGGCGGAGGAGGCCGCCGCCGCGAACCGCGCCCTCGTCGACGGACGCCAGGTCCTGCTCGAGCGCGACGTGTCGGACACCGACCGGTACGGCCGCCTGCTGCGCGATGTCTGGGTCGAGCGTGACGGCGCCCTGGTCCTCGTCGGGCTCGAACTGGTCCGCCGTGGCTACGCCCAGGTGGCGACCTTCCCGCCCGACGTGAAGTACGTCGACGAGCTGCTGGCGGCCCAGCGGCATGCCCGTGACGCCGGCCTCGGGCTCTGGGCGGCCAGCTGACCCTGGGTCCTGTGCGCGCCCGCACCGGTACTCGGCTGCCCCATTGGTCCGACTAGGAGGCGCGTCGGGCGCTCGATAGACTCCGCCGGAGCCCGGAGCATCCGGGCCTCGCCGACACCTGGATCGAGGGCCCACATGCGCCGTCTGCGGCTGACGATCGGTCTCCTGGCGTTCGTGCTCATGGCGGGCCTGCTGCCCGTCGCCTCGGTCAGCGCGGACGTCCTGGCGCCCTCGACGACGACCCTCTCCGGACCGGCATCGGTGGAGGAGGGGACCGAGGTCGTCCTGACGGCCATGGTCGGCGCGCCCGACGGCTACGACACGGACGCGACCGTCACGTTCACGTCGATCAGTGGCGGTGGCCCGGACTGCACCGCGGTCGCGGTCGTCACGGCCGGCACCGACTGCCATCTGTCCGGGCTGATTGTCGGGCTCGTACACCTATCAGGCCACCTATAGCGGCAACAGCGTGACCGACACCTCGACGAGCAACCAGTGTCCTTCGACGTGACCGCCGCTCCGCCCGATCCGTCGCCTTCGTCGGTGGTGCTGGGTGACTCGACGTCGGTCCAGTTCGGTCATACCAAGACCCTGACCGCCGACGTCACGGCGCCTGCCGGCTATGAGACCGGCGCGACGATCACGTTCACCTCGATCAGCGGCGGCGGCCCCCCGTGCACGGCCGTCGCGGTCGATACCTCGGGGACCACTGCGACCTGACCGGCCTCGCGGTCGGCTCGTACACGTACGAGGCGCAGTACAGCGGCAACGCGACGACCGACCCGTCGACGAGCAACCAGGTGTCGTTCGACGTCACGGCCGTGCCGCCCGATCCGGCCCCGTCGACGACGTCGCTGACCGGTCCCGGATCGGTCCTCGTCGGTAATGAGGCCGTGCTGACGGCCGATGTGTCGGCTCCCGCCGGCTACGACACCGGCGCCACCATCGACTTCACTTCGATCAGCGGCGGCGGCCCCGACTGCCTCGACGTCGCCGTCGACACCGGGGGGACGGAATGCCACCTCGCGTCCCTGCCCGTCGGCACCTACGTCTACGAGGCGACCTACTCGGGCAACGCGACGACCCTCGGCTCCACGAGCCTGCAGGTTTCGTTCGACGTGACCGATGTTCCCGACACGACCCTCGATGCCTCCGGCGTGGGAACCGACCTCACGACGTTCTATCCCGTCAAGGACAACTACCGGGACAAGCTCACGATCTCCGGGCTCCGGAACGAGCCCATCACCGTCGACATCCGCGTCTACAGCCCGACGGGGTCTCGCGTCGTGCTGACCCGGATCGCGCTCGGCGCCGGCGCATACAGCTACCTGTGGTCGGGGCGCGACTCGCACGGCGCCGTCCGCGCGGCCGGCCGGTACAAGGTCGTGCAGACGCTCAAGGACGGGGCCGGCAACACGCTCGTCGTGACCAAGTACGTGAACCTCAGCCACAAGAAGCTCGTGACGAAGACGAAGTACATCACGAAGAAGGGCCTGTCGATCACGGCCGGCTCCAGCGGGAACATCTTCGTCTCGAAGAGCCTTGGCTACGCGAAGCTGGTCGGCTCGTCGGGGAACCCGGCCATGGCCGGTTACTCGTTCACGCTCCCGAGCGCGACCGTGTACTCGTCGATCACCTTCCAGATCTACGCCACGGGTCCGACGTCGTTGCCCAAGAGCCAGATCGGCCTCCAGAACATGACCTGGTGCCCGGACCTGTCCGGGGCGTGGAACATCGGCTGCTTCGACCGCTGGCGCAGCTGGTCGGGCACGTCGGTGGCCTGGCACTCGTCCTCGGGCAGCCCCAGCCTCAACCGGAAGGTGACCAAGGTCCGCGGCGCGATCTACTCGAGCCACGGCACGGTCACGGTCCGCAAGGTCCGTGTGAAGGTGGTCTACCGCGTCCTCGAGTAGGACCTAGCATGCGCGGATGCCCCGCTGCGACATCGTCGTCCTGGTCCCGCAGTCCGAGTCGGCCACGGATCGGTAGTCCGAACCGGCCCGCCGACCGACGACCCTCCCGACGACCGTCGTCGAGGGCAGGGTGCGACCCGCTCGTGGATCTGAGGGTGTCGCGCTGACCTCGAGGAAGCCGGACGGGCATGGTGAGGCGGCAAAGGCCGCCTCGAGGCGGACCTCCCAGACCAGCGGCCGTTCCGCGGTCCCGGACGCATCGAAGGGGTCGGTTTCGATGGACGCCCACACGACCGTGATGTCACCACTCGCGGGTGGGGCGACCCGGCGTGCGGCAACGATCGCCGCGTCCTGCGACAGGCCACCAGGGGCGGCCGTCGGGCCGTGCGAGCACGCGGCACTCGCGCCGGCCACCGACCCACCGCAACCGCCGAGTGATCCTGGCTCTCGCACCACGCGGCGTGGCGTCAGTCACTCGCCGGCGAGTCGACCTGGCGCGCGTCAGCGATCGCCGCGTCCTGCGACGGCCACCATGCGCGGCGTTTCGGGACGTGCGATCACGCTGCACTCGCGTCGGACGGCGACCCACCACAGCCGCCGAGTGCTCCCGGCTGACTCGCACAGGCAGCCGCAGCGACGATCGCGACGAAGGCCAGGCCGGCGAGCCACCGCATCGAACGTGGTCTTTCGATCGGCCGCATGCGCCCAGCATGCGCGGATGCCCCGCCGATGTCTGGCGCGGCGTCTCGTCGCGCGCGCAACGCCGACGGCTGAGCCGCGCTACGACCGCGGGTGGAAGGTCTTGTAGATCTTCTTGAAGAGCGCCTTGTCGGCCGCGGCGGCCCCCTGGTCGCTGAACATCTCGACGATGTACCCGACCTTGCCCTTGGCCAGGATCAGGTGCTGGATGTACAGCTTCCGGCCGCTGTCGGAGCCGTTGAAGGTGAGCAGCCGGCCCGGCCAGCCGTTGACGGTGACCTTCTGGCTCGAGGCGAGCTTCGCCTTGTAGTGGCTCTTGTAGTAGGCGGTGTCGTGGGTCACGGTGAGGCTGATCGAGGCGACGCCGGACACGGTGTCCCGTGACAGGAACACGAAGTGCGAGGTGTAGTCGTCGATCTGGTCGGCGAGCTTGGCCGAGCCCTTGGTGACCACCCAGCTCGACGGGTACTTGACCGAGTACTTGTAGCGCGTCGAGACGAAGGTCTTCCACGGCACGGGCGTCGGTGCCGGCGTGGGATCGGCCACCGGCGTCGGCTCGGGTGTAGCCGCCGCAGACGGCTCGGAGCTGGCTTCGGTCGTGGCTTCTGCCGAGGCCTCGGCACTCGCGGACGCACCGGCGACGGTCGCGGCCGACGGGACCACGGCCTGGCTCGCTGCCGGGGCGCTCGATGTCGTGCTGGCCCCGCACGCGCCCACGATCAACATGGCCGCGCTCAGGAGCGCGATGGTCCGCAAGCGACTGGGCATCTCCCGTCCCTCTGTTCCTGCACAACGAGACCGTTGCGGTCTGCCACCACGCACCGTATACGCGCCACTCGCCGACTTGACCCACTCGGAAGTCCCAGTCCGTTCGGTCGATGGGGTTGACAGGAAAAACGCAGGTGGCGACCCTCTGGAGGCCCCCTGGAAGCTGGAGTCCTCGCATGCACGACACGCTCGCGACGCTCGATGCGCCGCTCATCGACCGACTTCGCGCCGCGATCCGCGGCCGCGTCATCACCCCCGACGATCCCGAATACGACCACGCCCGGACCCTGATGATGGGCGGCACGGACCCGAGGCCGGCGGCCATCGTCCGCGTCGCCGATGCCTCGGACGTCGCACATGTCGTCGACCTCGCCCGGGACGAGCATCTGCCGCTCGCGGTCCGGAGCGGGGGACACAGCGGCGCAGCCCACAGCAGCGTCGACGACGGCATCGTCATCGACGTGCGCGACCTGGACGACATCGAGATCGACGTCGCCGACCGGAGCGCATGGGCGGGCGCCGGGATGACGGCCGCCGCGTTCACCGCGGCCGCCGCCGAGCAGGGCCTGGCCGTCGGATTCGGCGACACCGGGTCGGTCGGCGTCTCGGGGATCACCCTGGGCGGCGGCGTCGGCTATCTCGGGCGCAAGTTCGGCCTGACGCTCGATTCCTTGATGGCGGCCGAGATCGTGACCGCCGACGGGGCGATCCGGCGCATCGACGCCGACACGGAGCCCGACCTCTTCTGGGCGATCCGCGGCGGCGGCGGCAACTTCGGCGTCGTCACCCGCTTCCGGTTCCGCCTCCATGAGGTGCCGTCCGTGGTGGGCGGCATGCTCGTGCTGCCGGCGACGCCGGCGACCGTCGCCGGGTTCGTCGCCGCGGCCGAAGCGGCGCCGGACGACGTGTCGGCCATCGCCAATGTCATGCCGTGCCCGCCGCTGCCGTTCGTCGCCACCGAGCATCACGGCGAGGTCGTCATCTTCGCGATGGTCGTGGCGGCCACCGACGATCCGGCCGGGATGCGGGACGTGGCGCCGTTCCGCGCCCTCGCCGAGCCGCTGGCGGACCTCATGCGCCCGATGACCTACCCGGAGGTCTACCCGCCCGAGGACGAGTCGTACCACCCGCTCGCGGTGTCGCGGACGATGTTCATGGACCACATCGGCGAAGCCGAGGCGGCGACCATCCTCGAGCACCTGGCGGCATCGGACGCCTCGCTCCGGGCCGCCCAGATCCGGGTGCTCGGTGGCGCCATCGCCCGGGTCGACCGCGACGCGACGGCGTATGCCCATCGCGCGAGCCGGATCATGGTCAATGTCGCCTGCTTCTACGAGAGCGACGAGGACCGGCCGCGACGCCTGGCCTGGGTCGAGGACCTGGCCCGAGCCCTCGACCAGGGCGACGACGGGGCGTACGTCAACTTCCTGCTCGACGAGGGCGAGGCGCGCGTCCGGGCGGCCTATCCCGGGCCCACCTGGGACCGCCTGGTCGACGATCAAGGCTCGCTACGACCCGACGAACCTGTTCCGGCGCAACCAGAACATCCCGCCCGCGGCCGGGGCTGCGACGTGACCAAGTCCGCGGCGGAGAAGCTCCTGATCAAGCCCGGCGTCGCGCTCTGGGTGTCACCCCCGGATCGACTCGGGCTCCTCGGGGAGCTTCCCCCGGCCGTCACCACGGCCGGGGCGTTCGAGAGCGCCGGGGTGGCCATCCTCTTCGTCGACGACGCCGCGAACGCCCACGAGACGGTCGAGGCGCACCATGCCGACATGGCATCGCCGGGCATCCTGTGGATCGCCTATCCGAAGGGCGGACGCGCGGATATCAACCGCGATTCGCTGTGGCCGATGGTCGCCGTGCACGGGCTGCGACCCATCACCCAGGTCGCGATCGACGACACCTGGTCCGCCCTGCGGTTCCGCCCGCTGAACGCGGACGAGCCTCCGTTCACGGGCGGCCGCTAGGGGTTCGAGGGCGGCCGCCGGGTTCGGCGGACGTGCGAGGTCGAAGGAAACGAGGATGGCCGCCGGGCGGACCCGGCGGCCATCGATCGTCTCAGCCGTGGAAGTTCGCTGCGGCAGCGAGCACGACAGCGGCCACCAGGCCGAGGTTCATGACCGCTCGCGCGACGATTCGCGCGGGCGTGGAGCGCTGGACCTGCACGGTCCACCTCCTGTTTCGGCAGCCCGGCTACCTGCGTGAGGCCCGTGGCTTTGCGTCCCCGCCTCGCGACGGGTTTGCCGTTGTCGAGTCGACCGACACCGGGGACGGTGTTGACCGACGGCAACAGGGTAGGCCCGCGGCTCGATCCGGCGCCAGAGGCCTACTTGGGTGGTCGGTGACCGGTACCTCCGCCGGGCCTAGGGGACGCGGACGTTGCTGAAGTCGGTCCCGTTGAAGCGGTCGAGGTCGACCCGGCCGGTGATCCCCGGGACGCTCCCGCTCGAGGTGTACTGCCAGAACGACCAGCCGTTCCCGCCCCAGTCATTCGCGGGCAGGTCGGGCGAGCTGGCGGTCGTCCAGTGCGCGATCCAGAGGACCTTGTAGCCGTTGTCGGCGAACCAGGTGGTGTCGCCCACCTTCGAGCGCCAGAACGCCGGGGACATGTAGATCATCCCGTGGACGCCGGTCCGCTCGTAGATCCGGCCGAGGTAATCGCGGACCCAGTTCTGAAGCCCCACCGGGCCGAGTCCACCGGTCACCTCGAGGTCGAGGACCGGGATCAGGTCGCCGCTCGAGAGCGGCGCCGTGTCGAGATAGTGGTCGGCCTCGGCGATCCCGTCCCCCGGCGTCGAGCTCGGCTGGGCGTAGTGGTAGGCGCCGACGAGGAAGCCGGCCGCCCGGGCGCCGGCCACGTTCAGCGCGTAGTTCGGGTCGACGAAGTCGGTCGATTCCGACGCCTTGATGAACACGAACCGCTTGCCCGCGGCATAGACCGTCGGCCAGTCGATGGCGCCCTGCCAGTGACTGACGTCGATGCCCTCGATGGGTCCGGTCGAGGACGGGGACGGATCGGGCGTCTTGAACATCAGGCCCGCGCCGTACAGGTAGGTCACGCCGTAGAGCGACTTGACCGACTTCCCCTTGATCGCGCTGATCCGGTACCAGCGCACGCCCGTGACCACCTTGCCGGCGCAGGTCGCCTTGTACGTGCCGCCGCTGACGGTCGCGATCACCGAGACCGTGACGCCGCTCGAGAGCGTGGTCTTGCGGGTCGCGGTGGTCTTCGGCGACGTCCGCAGGTTCACGTTCGAGCAGGCGGTCACCTTCGTGATCACCGGGATCGGCGGGGCCTTGAACAGGCCGCCGGCCCCGTACAGGTAGGTCACGCCGTAGAGCGACTTGACCGACTTCCCGTTGATCGCACTGATCCGGTACCAGCGGAGCCCGCTGACGGTCGCTCCCGGCGCAGGTCGCCTTGTACGTCCCGCCGCTGACGGTCGCGGTGACCGTGACCTTGACCCCGCTCGACAACGTGGTCTTGTGGGTCGCGCTCGTCGAAGGCGACGTCCGCAGGTTGACGCCCGAGCAGGCCGTGACCTTGGCGAAGGTCGTGGCGGCCGAGGTCGCGGCCGGGCCGGCGGCCCAGGCAAGGAGCGCCGCCAGGACGAGCGCGATCGCCATCCCGAACGTGGCCCGGTGCGTGCGGAGGCGCGACGAATCGACCAATGGTCCCTCCGGCTGGGCCCCTAAGCGTCGCAGACGACGTCAACCCCGGCCATGCCCCGATGGGATCGCCGGCGACTAGGACCCGGCGGTCGTCCAGTCCGAGGTCGTGATCGACGGTGGCTGGCCCGGGCCGTTGCACGGCGGCAGGTCCGCCTCCTGGTAGACGATCCCCGTGACCGGGACCGCGCCGACCGTCGTCGCGAGCACCACGGACCACGGCGTGGAGGGCGTCGCCGAGCACCAGTTGCTGAATTCGTAGGTGAACGCGACCGTCGTCGACCCGGAGACGAGCGGGCCGGCGGCGTCGGCGGTGATCGGCGTCTGGAGTACGGCCGCGCCGGTCGGGTCGAGCATCGCGACCATCGGTCGCGACGGGAGGCGGCAGGTCGCCTCCCCGATGGCGGTGATCGACACGTCGGCCCCGCGGCTCCCCGCCGCACCGCCGGCGTCCGTGGCCACGACCTTGATGTCGCTCGGGCTGCACGGCCCGACCTCGGCCGATGCGGCCGGGGAGCCGGATCCGCCCGTCGAGGGGGCCGCGGTGGCGGCCGGGGTGGCAGCCGCCGACGCCGGGGCCGACGGCGCCGTCGTCGGCGCGGCGCTCGATCGGCGCTGGCCGCTCCGGACGCGGGCGCCGGCGACGAGCTCGAGCCGCAGGCCGCGAGGGCCAGCGAGACGACCCCGATGACGAGCCACGGCCCGATCGCCCGAGGGGAGCGGCGCGCTGGAGATCCGTGCATGCAGTCGGCCTCGTCTCGGGCGGCGGTTTGGGGGCGCGCCAATCCTAGGACCGATCGCTCGACGTGTCCTGCGGTGCGTCGCGGTAGGGTACGGGCAGCCCCCGCACCGGCCCAGGCCCACCGTGGCCAGGAGGACACCATGTTCCGCGACAGCCACATGTTCTCGACGTTCTCGGTCGACGACCTCGATGCCGCGCGGCGGTTCTACGGGGAGACGCTCGGCCTCGACGTCCGCGACGTCGGCGACATGGGGATCATCGAGCTGCACACCGCGGGCGGCGAACGCGTCACCGTCTACCCCAAGCCGGACCATCAGCCGGCGACCTTCACGGTGCTGAACTTCCCGGTCGCCGATATCGAGGCCAAGGTCGATGCGCTGACCGCCGCCGGCGTCACGATGGAGCGGTACGACATGCCTGAGGCGGCCGCGGATGCCCGAGGCATCGCCGGCGGCGGCGACAACGGCCCGCGCATCGCCTGGTTCAAGGACCCGGCGGGCAACATCCTCTCGGTCATCCAGAACCCGGCGTGAGCGACGACCGCGAGGTCGACGGCGAGGTCTGCCGCCCATGACCATCGGATAGTCGTCCGCTCGCAGTCGGGCTGCCTAGAGTTCGCTCGAGGGCCTAGGCGAGCCCGAGCTGAGCGGAGGAAGTGCGTCTCGATGAGCGATGCTGCCGACGATCCTGGTGCATCGACGGCCTTCGACGGGCGCTGGCGGTCGCACCCGATGACGACGAGCTTCGGCGGTTGCTCGCGCGTCGACTGCTGGCCGCCGGCCTGTTCGATGAAGGGATCGACGTGCTTCGAGAGTCGATCCGACGTTCACCGGAGGATCCGGACGTCAGGATCGAGCTCGCGACGGCGTACCTGGCGTCCGACCGAGCGCCGGCCGCGGTCGTGGTCTTGGAGGAAGCGATCGGGATCGCCGGCGAGCGGGCCGACATCCGGTACCTCCATGCTCGAAGCCTGCTTGCGTCCGGTCGAGCCGTCGAGGCGGGCGAGGCGTATCGGGTGGCCTACGCGATAGATCCGAGCCTCGCCGACGTCGCCCTCGCGGCGCAGATCGGCGTCCAAGGCCCGGGCCCGGCCGAGCGTGACGTCTCCGGGATCGCGACGGGCAGAGTCCGCCGAATTGGTCGAGGGTCTGTCCCGACCGACGACCCGGTTCGCCGATGTCGGTGGGATGGCGGCCCTCAAGGACGAGATCCGGATCCGCATCATCGACCCGTTCGTGCACCCGGACCTCTTCGAGGCCTACGGCCAGTCGGCCGGCGGGGGGATGCTGCTCTACGGCCCGCCGGGTTGCGGGAAGACCTACCTCGCGCGGGCCACCGCGGCGAGCTGGGTGCCTCGTTCATCAACGTCGGCATCGCCGACGTCCTCGAGATGTGGCTCGGGTCGTCCGAGCGGAACCTGCATGACATCTTTCGGATGGCGCGCACCCATCGCCCCTGCGTGCTGTTCTTCGACGAGGCCGATGCCCTCGCCGCCGACCGCTCGAAGTTCCGCTTCTCCGCCGGTCGTTCGGTCATCAATCAGTTCCTCTCCGAACTTGACGGTGTCGATGGCGCGAACGACGGCGTCCTGATCATGGCCGCGACGAACGCTCCGTGGCACCTCGATCCGGCGTTCAGGCGTCCGGGTCGCTTCGACCAAGTGATCTTCGTCCCGCCTCCGGACCTGCCCGCGAGGACCGAGATCGTGCGGGTGCTGGTGGCGGCGCGGCCGCACCGCGACATCGACCACGAGTCGATCGCGCGGCGGACGGATGGCTTCTCGGGCGCAGACCTCAAGGGCGTCATCGAGCGCGCGGTCCAGAAGAAGCTTCGAGAAGCCGTTCGAACCGGCGTCCCGGAGCCGTTGACGACCCAGGACCTGCTCGACGAAGTCAAGGCGGTCGTGCCCACGACCCGCGAGTGGCTCGCCCAGGTCAAGAACTACGTCCTGTACTCGAACGAGGGTGGCTTGTACGACTCGGTCCGGCCATATCTGAAGTGATGCAGGCGCGATCGGTCGGGCGCCTCGGCCGAGCATCGATGCGGCGCAGGCGCTCCTGTCGGTCGGTCGCTACGAGTCGGCGGCCGACAAGGCGCGCGAGGCCCTAGCCGTCGATCCGACATCGGCCGAGGCTCACCTGGTGCTCGCCGCGTGTCTGGTGCACCTGAAGCAGTGGTCGCTCGCGGAGACCGAGCTCAACGAGGCGCTGCGACTCGAACCACATGATCGACGCGCGATCTCCATCTCGGTGATGGTCGCGATCGGCCTCGGCCGGCTTGACGAAGCGGAGCGGTCGGCACACGCGGGTGTCGACCTGGCTCCCGGGTCGGCACGCGCTCGGTGGGACCTCGCTCGGGTGATCCTCGAGCGCGACCGGCCGGCCGAGGCCCTCTTGGTCGCAACCGAAGGGCTGGCCCTCGATCCCGAGCGACCCCGCCCTGTACAACACCCAGGGCCTCGCGCTCGCCCATCTGGGTCGCCTGCGCGAGGCTCGAGCGGCGCTCCTCCGAGGTCTCGCCCTCGCCCCGGACTCCGCGGTGCTCCAGAACAACCTGGGCATGGTCCTGTTCCTGCTCGGCGAACCGGATTCCGCCCTGGCCCGATACGTCGAAGCGGCTCGTCTCGAGCCGACGTTCTCACCTGCCGTCGCCAATGTGGCGATGCTGGCGCCGCGCGGGGTCGACGGGCGTCCCCCCGACAAGAAGGAACGCAAACGCTGGGGGACGGCGGCCCGCTTCCAACTGATGGGGTGGTGGTGGACCCGACACCCGGGTCGGGAGCGCGCCGCCCTGATCGCGGTCTTGGTGCTCCTCGGGTTCGTGATCCCGCTGTTCTGGATCTGGGTCCCGATGTGCGCGTTCCTGGAGGTCTTCACGCGGCGCTGGCGGATCCTCCGGCGAGTCAGCTATTCGCCGCGTCGACTGCTGCTCTGGCACCTCGCCGAGTTCGGCGGCTGCCTGCTCCTTGGGTGGGCCGTCGTGGCTCTCGCCGTCGCGCGAGTCGGCGGGGCCGAGGCCGCGTGCTACCTCTTCTTCACGGCCGTCCTGACGGGCCCGCTCATAACCACCATCACCAGCGAAGGACGAGAGCGGATCGTCGGGGCGGTCCTAGTCGGCGCTCTGCTGGTGTCGGGCGTGATACTCATCGAGACGACGACGACTCCGTCTGACCTCACGATCAGCTTTGTCTTTTACCCGTACCTCCTCGCGATCTGCCTGATCGAGGCGAAGTTCGCCCGCATCGTCCGCGTCCTGAGCTTCGAGGGCGGACTTCGCTCGGTACGTACGTGACCGATGTGCGCTCGGTCCGCTACCCCTGGGCGGGCTTCCTGACCGACTCCCATCGCTGACCGCGTTCGGGCGTCGGCTTCTGGGCTGCGCCGCGTGGCAGCGGGGGAGCGGGAGCTCGTGTCTTTTCGTCGTCTGGGTGAGGGCATGTGGGCCTCGCGTTGGTCGCCGCTCATGCCGGGAGCGGCCCCGGTCGGGCACGGGACCGTCAAGGTACGCCCCGGTGTCAAGACGCACCGGGGCGATCTGGGCTCGTGGCGCCTCGACCAGATCGGGACCAGGGAGCGATCTCGGCGGGTGCCTCAGCCCTCCATCGTCGATGCGTCGAAGGGGCTCGTGAGCTGGAAGTAGTTCCCGTCGGGATCGGCGAATGTCGCGATCAACGAGCCGGGCGCCTCCTCGAACTCGTAGGGCGCCGTGACGACGATCGCACCGGCGGCCTTCATCCGCGCGAACTCCCCGGCGACATCGGCGGTCTCGATGTTCCAGATGAACCGGCCGGGGCTCAGGTTCTTGCCCTTCACCTCGGAGTGGATCCCGACCGTCACGTTGCCCGAGCCGATCTGCCACGACGTGTATCCGCCACCGGAGAACACCGGCTCGCCGAGCAGCTTCTTGTAGTACTCGACGAGGGGCTCCGGATCCTCGGAACCGATGAGGATGCTGTTGAAGTCCATGGCGTGGCCTCCACGTAGGGGTTGGTCCTGGGGTGTGCCGTCAGCCTACTCGCTGGAGATGACGCGGACGCGCCGACCTAGCGGGTCTCGTCCGGCTGGCGGCTGAAGCCCTGCGTGCCCGTGGTCGAGGCGGAGACGACGTACGCGAGGATGTGGTCGTCGGTCTTCGGATCCTGGAGCGTGGTGAGGAGCTGCATCGGCGCGGCCCGCAGCCCCTCCTGGAGGTTGTCGCTCGGCACGAACGTGTTGTCGCTCTCGCCGTAGACGCCCTCGCGGGTCGACATCAGCGACATCAGTCGTCGGGGCGTCGCGCCGGTGGGCGCCCAGAGACCGTAGAGGGACGCCTTCGGGGTGGCGTTCCGGCTCCCGTGATGGCCCACCTTGTACAGGTCCACCTTCTTGAGGTTCTTGCGGTTCGTGGCCGCCTTCGGCGAGGCGGCCGTGATCCACTGCCAGGATTCCAGCTGCGCGTCACCCGGGAAGAGCAGCCGGCGGTTGCCGGCCTTGATCAGCAGGACGACGCTCGTGTTGTTCATGACGTCGTCGAGCCACGTGACCACGCGCAGCAACGACGCCACCTGCTGCCGGCGGACCTTCTCGGTCAGCCAGCGGACCGGTCCGATGTCGCCGGGCGCGTCGTCGACGCCGGAGCGCCGTCGCCGGCTCGGCGCTCGTCCCGCCGCCTCGGCGGCGGCCAGGCTGGCGGCCGCCTCGAGCGCCATCGGGAATCGCTGCTGCCAGAGGTGCCAGAACTCCTTGTCGTGGTCCGAGACCTGCTTGGCGATGTTCGGGTAGATCGTCGGGAGCGGTGGCGAGAGGACCTCGAACTCGACGCCGGGGATCAGCGTGCCGATCTTGGTGGTCTTGCCGACGTGCAGGTACTCCGCGGCCGCCCCGACCGCCTTGCCCCAGTCGCGGAGCTGATCGACGGCGGTCTCGTTGGCGAATTCGGTCGTGCCGAGGAGCTTGAGACGGCTGCCCATGGCCGTGCGGTCGAGCGCGAAGCCCTCGGCCAGCTGAGCCATGAACCCGCGGGCGCCGCGCAGGGCCGCGACGTACTGCCGGTCGGCGATCCCGAACCCGGGCTTGTTCAGGTCGGGGTCGGCGTCGGGATCCTCGGTCCACGAGCGGACGATCAGCTTCGGCTGGCAGTCGCCGATGATCTTGGCCACGCCCTTCGAGCCGAACGCCGAGAGGTGATCCTCGTGGCGGTGGGTCACGACGAGCACGTCGAGCTGGCCGTCGCAGGCGGCCTTGATCGAGCGCGCGACCTGCTCCATGTCCCCGCCGAAGTGCGGCCGGGCGTTGCGACCGAAGTCGATGAGCATGTGCCGCTTCGTGCGCGTCCCCGGCGCGACCGGCCCGTCGTACTCGAACGTCAGCAGGAAGCAGTCGCCGAAGCCGACCTGGTACATCCGGACGGTGACGCCCGTGAGGTTGCTCACCAGCGTTCCGCCAGAACGGCGTCCGGGTCGTGGAGGACCGCGAATTCCTGGCCCACCGGGAGCCCGAGCGACGAGCCGTAGTTGCCGCGCGAGTCGGTCAGCCGGTTCCGGACCAGGAAGTCGAGGCGACGGGCTTGGCGATCCCAGTCGAAGATCGGCTTCGACAGCTGGTGCTTCGAGCGGCCGAACTGGTCGAAGATGATCGACGCCCCGCCGTGGATCTGGAGCTTGGTCCGGTCGGGGAGTCCGGCCGGCACGGCCATCTCCTTGCCGGACAGCCGCTTGGACAGCGCCCGGATCTCGCCGACCGTGCCGTTGAGCATCTGGCGGTAGGTCGCCACGGTCTCCTGGAGGAGGAAGCCCTCCGGGCTCACCCGCACGGACGGCCGCAGGTCATCGACCGTCGCGTAGTAGTCGGTCTCCAGGCCGACATCCCGGGCGTTCTGCCACAGGAAGCGGAACAGCTCGTCCTGGCGGTTGCGCAGCTCCACGGCGTTCAGGCCGCGATAGTCGATCGTGCCCATCGCGCCGAGGTCGAGCATCCGGCCGCGCGACTCGATGCCGAACGCCTTGAACGCCTCGGTCAATGTCGGTCGATAGCCGTGGGCGTCGGTGGGCGCCGCCTCCGCATCCGAGACGAGCAGCGCCTCGACGAAGTCCTCGAACTCGAACTCGAGCGGCGGACAGTAATCGATCGCGCGGATGACCATCCGCAGCAGGTGCTCGGCCGACTTGCCGCCCTCCTCCGCGGCGCGCGCCCGACTCAGCGTGCCGACCTCGCTGATGAGGTCGTCCAGCCGCTTCGACCAGATGCCGAGGAACGCCTGCATGACCGCCCCGACGAGGATCTCGCCGCGGCGATGCGGCTCGTCGAACGTGCGGTCGTCGCGCCACGCCGTGCCGGCCTTGCGCTCGACGGAGCGCCGCAGGGCATCGCCCGAATGGGCCTGCGTCGCGGCACCCATCTCCTCCGCGAGGCCGGTCAGCACGCTCTTGCGGAGCGTCTTGATGTCGATGTTCTCCTTGGGGATCCGGCCGTTGCGGTCGACCGGGCCGAGCGCGTGGGAGACGAGCTTCGGGATCGAGAACGCCGAGAGCAACGCGACGATGTCGGCGAACGCCTCGTGGAAGGCGAGCTGGTCCGGCAGGCCGGGCTCGAGGAAGCGGCTGCGCAGGCCGTCGAGGACGGCGTGGGTCGTCTCGTGGGCCACGATGTCGTGCGACAGGCTCGTGTACACCGTGCCTCGACGACGATCGGTCGGCGGCCCGACATACCCCTCGAACGCGCCGAACAGGATGGCGTTCGCATCCGGGTCGTAGTACGCGTTCGCCTCGCGGAAGGCGCGTGGCACCAGGGCGAGCTGGTGGCCCGAGAAGCTCCATGGGACGCGCCGGCCGAGGGCCGCCTCGAACGCGGCCAGCGTGCGTGACGCGACCGCGTACACGTTCTGGTTCCGGAACGCGGCGTCGGCCGGCAGCTTGGTGTCCGCCACGCCTCCGAAGCTCTCGTCGTCGCCGTCCTTGGCGAGGCGGAGGTCGGTCGGCGGGTACAGCTTGTTCTCCGAGCCCGCGTAGTCGATGACCTGGAACCGCGAACTGCGAGGCCCGGTCAGCACCGCGTCCTGCGGGACCGTGACGACGGCCCGGAGGAGCCGCCCGGTGTCGGGGTCGTAGACCGACGGATCCTGCGGCAGGATGGCGAGCAGGATCTCGCGCGGCTGGACCGAACCCTCGGGTCCGGCCGCGGCGGTCTCACGAGCCTTCGGCTGATCGGCCATGGTCGCGGCCTCGGTGAGCGTCGGCGGCGGTCGGTCTACTGATAGTTGACCATACGCCCGCCATGGTGCCGTTTCAAGGTTAGGGTGCGGCCGCTAGCCGGGCGGCGACGCGCTCGGCGGTGGCCGCGGCGCGGATCAGCCCCGACTCGTAGGCGAGGACCACGGCCTGGGCCCGGTTCCGCAGCTCGAGCTTGGCCAGGATCGCGGCGACGTGGCTCTTCACGGTCGCCTCGCCGACGACGAGCGTGTCCGCGATCTCGGCATTGCTCATCCCGCGCGCCAGCAGGCCGAACACCTCGCGCTCGCGCGCGGTCAGCGTGTCGAGGGCGGCCGCGTCACCTGCGGGCGTCTGCGCGGGCCGGGCGTAGCGCTCGACGAGCCGGCGCGTGATCGCCGGTGCGAGCAGCGCGTCGCCGACCGACACCGTCCGCACCGCCGCGACGAGCTGTTCGGGCGAGACGTCCTTGAGGAGGAACCCGCTCGCCCCGGACTGCAGCGCGGCGTAGACGTACTCGTCGAGGTCGAAGGTGGTCAGGACGATCACCCGCGGCGACGAGGCCGAGCGCCCATCGAGCAGGCGCCGGGTCGCCTCGAGGCCGTCGAGCCCCGGCATGCGCACGTCCATCAGGACGACGTCGGGCATGTGCCGACGGGCCAGCCGGATCGCGGCCTCGCCGTCGCTCGCCTCGGCCACGACCCGGATGTCGGGCTGCGCCTCGAGGATCATCCGGAAGCCGGCCCGGACGAGCGCCTGGTCGTCCGCGATGAGCACCTCGAGGGCGCCGGGTCACGCTCGTGTCACGACGGCTCCGTCCGGGTCGGGAGCCATGCCCGGACGGCATATCCACCGCCGAGCCGAGGACCGGCCTCCAGCCGCCCGCCCACGCGTGACGCGCGCTCGCGCATGCCGACGAGCCCACGACCCGAGCCATCGCCGCCGTCGGCGGCCTCGGTCGGTCCGTCGTCGAGGATCTCGATCCGCAGTTGCGCCGGCTCCCAGGTCAGCCGGACGAGGGTCGCCGCCCGACGCGCATATCGGAGCGCGTTCGTCAGCGCCTCCTGGACGATGCGGTACACCGTCACGTCGAGGCTCGGCGGCAGCGGCCGCGGCGTCCCGGCGACCTCGAGTTCGGCCGGCAGCCCGGCCTCGCGCACGCGGTCGAGGAGTGCGCCGATCTGGTCCAGCCCGGGCTGCGGCGCCACGCCCGCCCCCTCGCCGCTCTCGTCGTCGTCGAGCACCCCGAGCAGCCGACGGAGCTCGGACATCGCCTCGCGACCGGTCGCCTCGACGGTCAGCAACGCCTCGGTCGCCCGCTCCGGGGACTCGTCGACGACCTGCCGGGCGGCACCGGCCTGGATGAGCATCACGCTGACGCCATGGGCCACCACGTCGTGGAGCTCGCGCGCCATCGTGCGGCGTTCCTCGGCCACGGCGGCCCGGAGGCGCTCATCCGCCTCGCGAAGCGCTCGCTCGTTGGCCTCGGCACGGGCGAGGGCGTCGAGGCGCCGCTGCCGGACGATGTCGCCGACCAGCCACGCCGGCACGAGCACGATGAACGGAAAGACGAGCGACTCCGTGGCGTTGGCGTCCTGGGCGATCAGGGCCAGGGAGATCATCGCCGCGACGAGGAGCACAACGAGCCCTCCACGGATCCGGTCCCCGCTGCGCTCGCCGACGGTGAAGCTGGCCAGCGCGACCGAGCCCACCTGGACCCACGGCGTCGGCGTCTGGACCGAGGTCAGCGCCGAAAGGATGCCGACGAGCACGAAGACCGAGATCGGCCACCGTCGTCGCACGAGCAACGGGACGACGACGACGAACTGGAGCGCGAGGTCCCGCTCTCGCCCCGGCTCGGCGGTGACGAGGCCGACGACGACCAGCGCCGCGACGGGCAAGACGTCCCACAAGAGTGGCGGCCAGCGCGACTCGACGGAGGCACCCGCTGTCATCGGCCCACTGTAGTCGGGGTCCGGTGCGCGGGCATCCGTCGTGCGGGCGGGGGCGCTCCCCCGAAAGGCGGACGTCGCGCCGCAGGCCCGCCATCGGGCGGAGTCGATTCCCATCCCGCGGCCGATGACGCCATCGCGGGCCGCCGCCAGCGTGCCGGTATCGATCACCAGCAGGCATGGAGACCATCGATGGAGTCCATCATCACGCTGCGCGGGGTCAGCAAGCGGTACGAGGGATCGACCCGTCCCGCGCTCGACGCCATCGACCTCGACGTCGAGGCCGGCCGGATCACGGCGATCATGGGTCCGTCGGGCTGCGGGAAGTCGACGCTGCTCAATCTCATCGGTGCCCTCGACCGGCCGTCGTCCGGCGAGATCTCGATGGACGGGGTGCGCGTCGACCGCCTGAGCGAGACCGCGGCCGCACGGTTCCGCCGCGCGAAGGTCGGGTTCGTCTTCCAGTTCTTCCACCTGCTCGAGGACCTGACGGTCCAGGAGAACGTGGCCGTGCCGGCCATCCTTGCGGGCCGTTCGCGCGCCGAGGCCGACGCGCGCGCGGACGAGATGCTCGCCCAGCTCGGCCTGGCCGAGCATCGGCGCAAGTTCCCCGCCACCCTGAGCGGCGGCGAGCGGCAACGCCTCGCGATCGCCCGGGCCGTGATCAACGACCCCGCCGTCCTGCTCGCGGACGAGCCGACGGGGGCCCTGGACCGCCGGAACGGCGAGGCGGCCCTCGCCATCCTCGAGGACCTCAATCGGCGGGGTCAGACGATCCTCCTCGTCACCCACGACGAGCACCTGGCGACGCAGACCGCGCACCGAACCATCCAGTTGATCGACGGCACGATCGCCGACGACGGCCGATCGCGGATGGTGGCGTGATGGGCGCCGTCCGCCTCAAGACCCTGGCCGACCTGCGGCGGCGGCGCCTGCAGTCGTTCGGGATCGCGCTCGTCCTGCTCCTCTCGACGGCCGCCGGGACACTCGCGCTGAGCATCCTCGTCGAGTCGCACGCGCCGTTCGAGCACGCGTTCGAGGCGGCCAATGGTGCGCACCTCGTCATCCAGTACCGGGGCGACCTCGATGCCGGCCAGTTGGCGACGACCGCGACCGCCGCGCCCGTGACCGCCGGTGCCGGCCCCTGGCCGGTCGCCGAGGGCGCCGTCGGTTCTCCGAAGGGCCATCGGATCGTCGGCGGCCAGTTTTCCGGGCGACCCAAGCCCGATCCGTCGATCGACAACGTCACCGTGGAGGCGGGCCGGTGGTGGCAGGCGCCGGGCGAAGTCGTGCTCGACCAGTCGATGGCGCGGCTGCTCGACAGGTCCGTCGGTGACACGGTCACGCTCTACCCGTCGTCGTTCGGGACGGGGACGGATGACGCGCCCGGTCGCGACCTTGTCGTCGTCGGCATCGCCGGTTCGGTGAGCACGCCCGATGTCTCCGCCTGGATGAGCCCGACCGACGTGGCCGCGCTCGTCCCCGAGGGGCAGCCGGAGCAGGAGATGCTGTACCGGGTCGCGCCGTCGGCCACGGCCGCCGACCTTGCGGCGGCCGCAGCGGCGATCACGCACACGCTCCCGTCCGATGCTGTTCGCGGCACCCAGACCTACCTCGAGGTCAAGACCGGCGTCGACCGACTTGCCGACCTGTACGTGCCGGTGCTCCTCGCGTTCGCGATCTTCGCGCTGCTGGCCGCGGCGTTCCTCATCGCCAACATCGTGTCGGGCGTGGTCCTCACCAGCTACCGCGACATCGGGGTCATGAAAGCCGTCGGGTACACGCCTGGCCAGGTGAGCCTGATCCTCGCCGGCCAGGTCCTCGCACCGGCGATCCTCGGTTCG
The DNA here is from genome assembly GCA_963817245.1 of uncultured Chloroflexia bacterium. Lineage (GTDB taxonomy): Bacteria > Chloroflexota > Limnocylindria > Limnocylindrales > CSP1-4 > SPCO01. The sequence continues at coordinate 1,891,932 of CAWFNQ010000001.1, read as the reverse complement.
GTGGTCGGCGTCGTCATCGGGACCATCGCCAGCCAGCCGGTCATCCACGACACGGCCGAGTCGTTCGGGCTGCCGACCGTGTACGCCCTGTCGGCATCGGTCGTGGTCGCGGTGCTCGGCGTGGCGCTTGCGACGTGCCTCGTCGCCGCCCTCGTGCCGGCCGTGCGCGCCGGCCGCATCAGCCCGGTCGCAGCCATGACCCGCGGCGTCGCGCCGTCCCTGCACGCGGATGGCGGGCGTCTCCGCCGACTCGGCCTCGCGTTGCCGGTCGGACTGCCGGGACGGCTGGGCATGTCGGCCGGCCTCGCGCACCCGGTCCGTGCCTCGATGATGCTCGGGGCGCTCGTCGTCGGCGTCGCCGCGGCGACCTTCGCGCTCGGCCTGAACTGGTCGCTGCTGCAGGTGATGACCGACCTGAACCGCGACGCGGCGAGCCCGGTCCGGGTCGAGGCGATGGGGCCCGGCGACGGTGGTGGCAAGGTCCAGGCCGTCCCGTTGCCGGCCGGCGGCGCCCCGGGCTCGGCGATCAACCCGGCCCCCGCCGACCCGGCCCACGTCACGTCCGCCATCGCCGCGCACCCCGGCACCGCGCATTCGGTGGCCATCGGGCAGGTCGCCGTCAACGCCCCGGGCATGGCCACTCTCCCGTTCGTCGGATACGACGGCGACACGAGCTGGCTCGGCTATGCGCTCATCCAAGGACGGTGGTTTGCCGGTCCCGGCGAGGTCGTCGCACCCACCAACTTCTTCACGGTGTCCGGTCTCCACGTCGGCGACGCGACCACGATCACCGCCGGCGGCCGCTCCGTCCCCGTCACGCTCGTCGGGGAGATCTTCGACACGCCGCGCGAGAGCGACGACAGCCTGGTCCTGCGCGGCACCTGGGCGGACCTCGCCGCGCTCGACCCCGCCATCCAGCCTGACCGCTGGGAGGTGCAGCCGGTAGCCGGCACCGATGTCCAGGACTACCGCTCGTCGCTCCAGGACGCGATCGGCCAGGGGGCGCGCGTGTTCGTCGAAGGCGACTCGTCCTCGGACGCGTCGTTCCTCCTGTTCCTCTCGGTGGTCGGCCTCATGGGCGTCGTGCTCGTCGCGATGTCGATCGGTGGCGTGTTCAACACCGTGCTGCTCGAGACCCGCCAGCGGACCCGCGAGGTGGCCGTGCTCAAAGCGGTCGGCCTGACCCCGGCCCAGGTCGTGACGATGGTCATCGCCACCGTCGTTCCGGTCGGCCTCGCCGCCGGCATCGTCGGTGTTCCGATCGGCCTCCTGGCCCAGCGCTGGGTGCTCGCCTACATGGGCGAGGTCGCCGCGAAGACGCGCATCCCGGACCAGGTCTACGACGTGTTCCCGCTCGTGCTGCTCGTCGGCCTCGGGCTCCTCGGGCTCGTGATCGGCGCCGCCGGCGCCTACCTGCCCGCGCAGCGCGCCGCCCGCGCGAGCATCGCCCCGGTGCTCCAGGCGGAATAGCGCGAATCGTCGGCCAATTCGAGCGGTCGCCCGTTCCATCGCGTCGTAGGATGAGTCGCCGAGAACAGGCGAGTCACTGCGAGAGGGAACCCGGTTGCAGGGGCGACAGCTCCGCGGACGAGCGCAGTACTACGTTGTCGCGATCGTCGTCGTGCTGGTGGCGGTCGCGCTCTTTGTGGTCGCGCGCAATGTCGGTCAGCCCACGAGCGCGGCTCTGCCGACGCCGGGCGCGGAGTCGCCGCCGGGCGCGGAGTCGCCCCTCCAGCAAGCCCTCGATGGCATCCGCGACGACGGGACATGGTCGAAGGACACCGCGCTCGCCGCGTTCGCGGCAGCGTTCGGTCCGCTCCCCGACGTCCCAGTCCCGCCCGCCGACCCGAGCTACCACTCCGGCTCCGCAGCCCTTCAGATGGTGCGGGCGAAGTGGTCCGAGCTGACCGATGCCCAGCGCCAGGCCGTCCGCGATCGCCTGGGACCGGCCGCGCCCGACGTGGTCCCGGCCGTCTTCCACGGCCCGGCGCTCGACACGTATCAGACCATGGCCGAACAGGCAGCGACGAACATCGCTGCTCACCTCGGGCGGCCACTGGGCATCCCGATCAAGGTCTACCTCTCCCCGGTCGAGCACAACATGGATTGGGCGTGGGCGACGGGCGTCTGGTATCAGGAGCCACCTGAACCCCTGCCGCACCAGTGCTTCGTCTCGATCCCGCCGTCGACGGTGAATGACCCGTCGCGAGCGCCGATGCTGCCCTGGCTGATCACCCACGAGATGTTCCACTGCTTCGAGCACACGCTGGTCGACTACAAGACGTCCCTCACCATCCCGCTCTGGGTCACCGAAGGCGAAGCGAACTGGGTCGCGGAGGCCATCACCGGCGGGGTGGGCGAACCGACGCCCGTCGACGTCGACTGGGATCGCTATGTGCTGCATCCCGAGAGGAAGCTGTACGCCCGCGCGTATGACGCGATGGGGTTCTTCGCCCAGCTGGCCCAGATCGGGATCGACCCGTGGACCGTCCTTGACGCGACGTACAAGGCCGCCGCGGCAGGCAGCGACGCCGCGTTCGAGGCCTCGGGAGCCAACACGCCCACGTTCACCGACCGATGGGGCTCGAGCTGGTATCGCGACGGCCTGTCGAATGCGGCGTGGGCGATGCACGCTGGATTCGGGATCGTACCGGAGGACCACCAGGCCCCGCGGAGCTCGATCGTGTTGGCCGACGGCGGTTCGGACTCGATCTCGGCTTCGCCACTGACCGCCTCGATCGCCGACCTGCACACGACGGCGTTCGTCACCCGCATCGAAGTTCGCACCGGCACCGGCAGGGTCGCTGAGGCGCGGGCCGGCGGCCTCGACAAGGTCGTCCGCTCGACGATGCTCGACCTGTGCACGAACCCGGGGGGCGATTGCACCTGCCCACCGGGCAGCGACCCACTCGGCAACAGCCCGCAGACAGCCCCACCGGAGCTACGCCTCGCCGCCACCGGCGAGGAGCGCGCGACGACGGTGCTGACGGTGCAGGGCATCTCGATGGACGACTGGTGCCGCACCAAGCGAACGGATCTGTGCAAGGACAGCTGCGGCGGTAGCAACGGCGATCCGCACATGCGCACGGTCGACGGTGTGCGCTACGACCTCCAGGCCGCCGGCGAGTACGTCCTGCTTCGATCTGCCGATGGCTCGATCGAGATCCAGGGCCGCCAGGAGCGGTCGCCCGAGGGAGACAACGCGACCATCGATACGGCGGTCGCCGTTCGCGTCAACGGGCATCGCGTCGGCTTCTACCTCGCGCGCTCGGGCCTGCCACAGGTCCACGTCGACGGGGCAGCCCTCGACGGCGCCGCCGCCGGCTCGGCCGACCTGGGCGCTGGCGCGAAGCTCACGCCATCCCAACGCGGCTACCAGCTCGACCTCGCGGACGGGACCGTGGCCTGGGTGGTATCCCAGGGCCGGTGGGGGATCAACCTCCTGGTGCGCCCATCCGATGCGCTGCGCGCCTCTGGCGTCGGGCTGATCGCCCGGATCCCCGATGGGGCCGGCCTCCGCCTTCCCGCCCCGGCCGACGGATCGAGGATCCCGATCCCGATCAACCGCCACGAGCGCTACCACGACCTGTACGAGGTCCTCGCGCCCAGCTGGCTCGTGACCCCGACGACGTCGTTGTTCGACTATGCGCTCGGGCCAGACATCCGCGTCGTTCACCGTCCCCGGGTTCCCGCCCGAGACGGTGCCCGAGACGACGGCGGACCTGCCCGCGGCGACCCTCACGATCGCGCAGGCCGCGTGCAGCGGCGTGACCGACGCCGATCTCGCCGACCAGTGCGCCTATGACGTGGCGGTGACCGGCGCGAACGACTACGTCACGCTCTACCAGGCGACCGACGAGCTGCAGACGCAGGGCCCGGCGTCGCTCGACCTGCCGCTCCCAACACCGGGATCGGGCGGCACCGGCGGCACGGCGACCGGCGTGGTCGTCGTCGACGACCACGTCACCGGGACCGGCGGGCACGTCGTGGGTCCGGACGGGACGCTGTACCTGAGCGTCTCCGAGGCCAGCCAGTCGGCCGGCGGCTCGACGGCCATGGTGCTGGCCATCGATGCGGCGACCGGCAAGGTCAAGCAGCGTGCCTCGGGGGCGGACATCGGGGATCTCGCCTGGGCGGCGGGCTCGCTCTGGGCGGGTGAGTTCAGCCGCAAGGATGCGAACACCTGCGAGGTGACCCGGCTTGATCCGGCCACCCTCGCGGTCCAGGCGACGCGTCCCGACGACCTGCTTCGGCAACACGGCGTTCGCCGGCGTCGGCGATGCGATCTGGTTCGCCGACCCGACCGGGGCCGACGGGAGCGGCGCGGCGTGGCACCTGCGACGCATCGACCCGGCGACGAACGCGGTCGACCCGAGCCCGGCCGGGAATCTCGCGATGCCGTTCGTCACGGGGAACTTCGCCCTGGACAGGGAGGGCTCTGTCTTCGAGTCGACCGGGGACGCGCTCATCTTCGGGGATCACACCGGCGGACTCTTCCGGTTCACCCCCGCCGATGGCACCTTCCAGCCGCTCGGTCAACCCGGCAACGGCGGCGTGTGGTACCCGACCGGGCGGGGCGTCTGGACGCAGACCGAGTCGAGCATCTTCGGCGATGCCGAGGGCGTCGCGAGCTTCTTCACCGGCGGCTCGACGCCCGAGGCCCAGGTCGGCATCAACGGCATGCTCGTCGGCGCCGATGCGGCGTCGGTCTACGCCGCCGGCGTCGTCCAGGACCTCACGCAGCCGCAGGACCTGTGGCGATACCCGGCGGATCGCAGCGCGAAGCAGCAGGTCGTCACCAGCGGCGTCGTCACCGATGCCTCGGGCGCCAAGCAAGGCCTGAGCTTCCAGGACCCGCGGGTGCCGCTGATCGTGACCGACGACCGCGCGATCAAGCTCTGGCTCGTGCCCTCACCGACATCGGCCGGGCAGGAGGAGCTGTTACTACAGTCCGCTCCGCTGCCGTAGCCTCGAGCGCCGACCGGGGCTGGACACGAGCTCGCGCGGCCCGCACGGACCGACCTGACAGGATGCCCACTTCGGGACGTAAGGGCCGATCGGTCGCGCCGCGAGCGGCACGCCGTCGGCCGATCCGGGTCAATGGCCGCTCCCCGGACGTCCGTCGCCGCCAGGTCACGCTCGGAGCGCCGCACGTCGTGGCGCCAACTGGTCGCGAGGTCGAACCGGAGTTGCCATCGCTTTCCTCCGGTGGACATTCGGGCAGGTACCGAGGCCGAACGGGGAGCCTGGCTAGCGCGTGGGACCCGCCGCCGAAGCGCGGCGGGCCTTGAGGAAGCCGTCGATGGCGTCCCAGACGACGATGACCGCGATGATGATCCCGGTGACGAGCGTGGTGATCTGGAGCCATTCCCCGCTCGCGTCGCCGAGCGCGTCGACGAACGCCGGGTTGAACAGCAGGTGGTTCGACAGCAGGTAGAGCGCCGGGATCGCGAACGCCGCACCCAGGAGCGCGTTGCCGACCGCGTAGGTGTACGTCCAGCGGCCGCGCAGGTAGACGGCGACCGTGAACACGATCTCGAGCGCCGCGATCGACGATGAACCACGGCAGCCAGAACGACCACAGCGCGGGATCGAACAGCGGGTACGACTGGCCGTCGATGACGAAGGGCGACGAAGTCTGGACCCAGAGCAGGCCAGCGATGACGAAGACGTTCGCCGACGATCGCCGCGGCCAGGTCACCGACGGTCATCCGCCCCTGGGACGGGGAGGTCCGGCAGGTCGTCGACGGTCCATGGTCGGGCCCGGGGAGCCGCGAGACCCGACCAGCGAGGCCGGCCCATCTCGGCGGACGGCCTGGCCAGCCCGGCGCGATCCTCGGAGCCGGCGAAGCGCTCGATGAGCGCGAACACCAGCGTGAACCAGAACAGCGTCTGGACGCGCGGCGTTGAACGCCGTCGCGATGCCGGCCCCGATCGGCCGTGCCCGGCGTCGACCCGGCCAGCAGGTTGGCCGCGAGCACCACGATGCCCAGCGTCGGGATCAGCACGCCGAGCAGCACCGTGATGATCCCGCGCCAGACCGGGTACACGCCCGGCCCAAGCAGGTAGTTGACCTTGCCGTGTAGCGAGTGGCCAGGGCGCCCGGGTCACCCAGCTCGGTGAGGGCCGCCCGCTCGGCCGCCTCGGCGTCGAGCGTCCCGTCGGCGGCCTTGGCTTCGATGGTGTCGGCGATGAGGGCGCGGATCTCGCGCTCGAGCTCGGGGCGGTCGCCGCGGGGATATCGCGCAGGACCGCCCAGACGTAGCGGTCGGTGAGGGTGGTCGAGGTCGAGGCGGTCATGCCGTTCTCCCTGGTCGAGGCCGCGGATGGCGGCGTCGAGCCGCTTCCAGTCCGCGAAGAGCTCGGCGGCGATGCGCTCGCCGTCGGGGCTGGTCGTGTAGAACTTCCGCGGCCGCGACTCCTCGGTGTCCCAGGAGCTCGTCAGCAGGCCCTGCGATTCGAGCCGCCGGAGGAGCGGGTACAGCGTGTTCGCGTCGACGGCGAAGCCGAGCTCACGCAGCTGATCGAGGAGCGCGTACCCATACCCCGGCTTGCGAAGGAGCAGCAGACAGGCGAGCACCACGGTGCCGCGTCGAAGCTCCTGCTGACCGCCGGAGAGGATGTCGCTGAAGTCCATGTGCGGCACTATAGTGTGTGTCACACATTATTGCAAGCGGCACAGGTCAGCATCGAGTCGTGAGGTGCCCGCGCAATCGCGAACATGCAGAAGCCCGGGCATGGCCCGGGCTTCTGAGGCATCGCAGTGGACGGTTCAGCTGCAGCCGGACGTGCTCCCGCAGTTGAGGCACTTGTAGCAGCTGCCGTTGCGGACCATGATCGAGCCGCAGTCGGCGCAGCTGGGGGCATCGGCCTGGGTCTGGAAGCTGACCTTCGTGCCGCCGAGGTTCAGGGTGATCGGCGCGGCCGAGCCGCCGTTGCCGTTGGCGGGTGCGCCATGCGCGTTACCGTTCCCGTTCGTGTGGCCGTTGCCGTTGGCAGCGTTGCTGTTGGTCGCGATGACCGAGAGCTCGCCCTTGACCGGCTCGGCCGTCTCGGGCGTGGCCATGACGGCCGTCGCCTTCGGGGCGTCGGTGTCCTCGGGCTGCGTCGGGTACCGAGGGTCGCCGGGGAGTCGGCCACGGCCGGCGCCGGCGCCTCGGCCTCGGGGGCCGGAGCCGGACGACGTGAACGCCGCGATGCCTTGTGCGAGCGGGCTGATCGCCGGAGCGTCCTCCACGATCGACGACCGGTCGATCAGCCCTAGGCTCGCCTTCTCCTCGGGGGAGAGGAACCGCGATCCGAGCCAGCGGAAGATGTAGTCCACGATCGACTTGGCGATCGGGATCTCCTGGTTGCCCGTGAACCCGCTGGGCTCGAACCGCACGTGCGCGAACTTGTTGACGAGGTCACGCAGCGGCACGCCGTACTGGAGCGCCACCGAGACCGAGGTCGCGAAGGAGTCCATCAGGCCACTGACCGTGGACCCTTCCTTGGCCATCTTGAGGAACATCTCGCCGGGCTGGCCATCCGGGTAGAGGCCGACGGTGATGTAGCCCTCGTGGCCGGCGATGTCGAACTTGTGGGTGATCGCCGTCCGCTCGGCGGGGAGCCGGCGTCGATGCGGCAGCGCCGCCTCGGCCTGGGCGCGCGCGAGCTGCTTCTGGAGCTTCTCGATCTCCTCGGAGACGGCGGCCGGGCTCGCCGCGCTGTCGCCCTCGAGCTTCTTGGTCGAGAGCGGCTGCGAGCGCTTCGAGTTGTCGCGATAGATCGCGATCGCCTTGAGGCCCTGCTTCCAGCCCTCGAGGTAGACCCGCTCGATCTCCTCGGCCGTGGCGGCCTCGGGCATGTTCACGGTCTTGCTGATGGCGCCACTGATGAACGGCTGGATGGCGCCCATCATCCGGACGTGGCCCATGTAGTGGATGGACCGCTCGCCGTTGGCCGGCTTGAACGCGCAGTCGAAGACCGGCAGGTGCTGGGGCTTGATGTGCGGGGCGCCCTCGATGGTCTCGCGCTCGTTGATGTAGGCGAGGATCTCGTCGACCTGCTCGGCGCCGTAGCCGAGCTTGCGCAGCGCGGCCGGGACCGTCTGGTTGACGATCTTGAGGTAGCCCTCGCCGACGAGCTTCTTGTACTTGATGAGGGCGATGTCCGGCTCCACCCCGGTCGTATCGCAATCCATCATGAACGCGATGGTCCCGGTGGGCGCCAGCACGGTCACCTGGGCATTGCGGTAGCCGTACTGCTCGCCCAGCTGGAGCGCCTCGTCGAAGACGGCGGTCGCGTGGCGGAGCAGGTCCTTGGGCACGCCCGCGGTCGGGATCTGGTAGGCCGCGTTGCGGTGCTTCTTGATGACCCGCAGGAACGGCCCCTCGTTGACCTTGTACTGGGCGAACGGGCCGCCGTGGTCGCGGGCGATGATCGCCGACTGCTTGTACGCCTCGCCGTGCATGATCGCGGTGAGGGTGGCCGCGAAGTTGCGGCCCTCGTCGGAGTCGTAGGCCAGGCCGCGGCTCATGAGCAGTGCGCCGAGGTTGGCGTAGCCGAGGCCGAGCGGCCGGAAGTTGTGCGAGTTCTCCTCGATCCTGGGCGTGGGATAGCTCGCGTTGTCGACGAGGATCTCCTGCGCGGTCAGCGTCAGGCGGGCGGCGTAGCGATAGGCCTCGCCGTCGAACTCGCCGTCGGCGTCGACGAACTTCATCAGGTTGAGGCTCGCCAGGTTGCAGGCGGTGTCGTTGAGGAACATGTACTCGGAGCACGGGTTGGACGCGTAGATCCGGTCCGTGTTCGCCGAGGTGTGCCAGTCGTTGATGGTCGTGTCGTACTGGATGCCCGGGTCGCCGCAGATCCAGGCGGCCTCGGCCATGCGCCGGAAGACGTCGCGGGCCTGGAAGGTCTCGATCGGCTGGTGCGGCGCGACGACCGCGTGGGTCGTCCACTCCTTGTCCTCGACCACGGCCTGCATGAACTCGTCGGTCACGCGGACGCTGTGGTTGGCGTTCTGGAAGAAGACGCTGCCGTAGGCCTCGCCGGTGAAGGAGGGGTCGTAGCCGGCCTCGATGAGGGCCCACGCCTTCTGCTCCTCGTGCGCCTTCGAATCGATGAACTCGAGGACGTCCGGGTGACCGGCGTCGAGGATGACCATCTTGGCCGCGCGCCGGGTCTTGCCGCCCGACTTCACGACGCCGGCGAAGGCGTCGTAGCCCTTCATGAAGCTCACGGGGCCCGAGGCGGTCCCGCCGCCGGCCATCTTCTCGACGCTCGAGCGGATGGGGGAGAGGTTGCTGCCGGCGCCCGAGCCGAACTTGAAGAGCATGGCCTCGGTCTTGGCGAGGTCCATGATCGAGGACATCGTGTCCTGGACCGAGTTGATGAAGCAGGCCGAGCACTGCGGCTGGGCCTCGATGCCGACGTTGAACCAGACCGGCGAGTTGAACGCCATCTTCTGGTGGACGATCAGGTGGGTGAGCTCCGCCTGGAACGCCCGGAGGTCCTCGTCGGTCGCGAAGTAGTGCTGCGTCTCCGCCCACCCCGCGATGGTGTTGACGACGCGGTCGATGAGCTGCTTGACGCTGGTCTCGCGCTCCGCGCGTCCCGATGTGGCCGCGGAAGTACTTGCTGACGACGACGTTGGTGGCCAGCTGCGACCAGAAGTCGGGGACCTCGACGTCCTTCTGCTCGAAGACGCTCTTGCCGGACTCGTTGGAGATGCCGGCGGTCCGCAGCTCCCAGGTGATCTCGTCGTAGGGATGGATGCCCGGGCGGGTGTAGCGGCGCTCGAAGGTCAGGCCCTTGACCCGGGTCTTGCCATCCGGCTCCGTGCCGTCGAAGGAGGCGCCCCAGGGACCGGCGTGGCGGCCGGTGTGCTTGGTCTTGGTGCCGGCCGCGGCGGCGGTGGTGGTGCCGTTTCGCGGTGCCGGCGGCGGTGCTGGGGGCCTGCGTCTTCGTTCCGGTCTCGGATGCCGTGCTGGCGGTGCCTCGGGCCATCGGTTCCTCTCCTCCTTCGTCGGCCTCACCGCCGACTTTCGTCCTTGTCGACCTCGCCGCGGTCGCCTCCCCGGGCGATCTGCGGTAGCTGCCGCATCCTTGCGTCGTCGTGGATGCCGAGGGGTTCCTGGGGGCCACGTCCGGGCCGGCGGACCGGTGAGTCAAGAGGGCTCGGTCGGGCCGGCGGGAGCGAGCGTTGGAGCGTCTCGGAACGATCTGGCGACCCGAAGAACGTTACGCCGATGGGGGACCCGAGTCAAGCCCGAAAACACAACATGTAGTGGTACTTGTGGGTGGCGCGTCGCAACATGTGGTGGTCTGGGCCGTTTGGCGTGTTTCCACGCTCAGCCCACGCTCGGGGCGCATCTGTCCACGCTGGGAGCCTGTCTGTCCACGTCGTGCGTGGCGGTCGTCCACGCGATCGGCGGGGTTGTCCACCGGTTCCGCACCGGTCGTCCACGGGTCGTCCACGTGGCGGCCGTTCGTCGTCGATATCGTACATCCGTTCGAATTGGCCGCAAGTCCGGCGGCGGCCGAGGCGGCAGCGGCGGCCGGACCGCGATGTGCCCCAACGTCCACCCGGGGAACGCAACGGCTAGTCACCCGGATGTCGCGGCGGACTCGACTCCAGATCCTGCCCAGAACAGCCCGGAGCTGCCGTCCCGGCGAGCTGCGGCAGGAGGTCGCGACCGCTGCCGGGCTGTCCAGGCCGCCGACGGACCGCTCTGGTGCCGCCCGCCAGACCGGCCCGCCCGACGACTTGCCCCAACGTTCCTCGGGTGGGCGTCATGCCACATCCGGCGTCGCCGCCCCGTCCCGTCCTGCGGTTGGCAGACCGTGGGCTGCCACCCGTGCAGCGCCGGCGACCAGCCGGTGAGCCTCGGTTGAGCATCGCTCGTCAGGATCACCCGATGGACGACCTTCGATTCGGGACCGTCATCCGTTCCGTCCGGATCCGGCGCCGGTGGCGTCAGGTCGATCTAGCCGACGCTGCGAAGGTCTCGCGCGCCACGATCTCGCGCCTCGAGCGAGGTCACATGGAAGACCTCTCGCTCAAGACCATCCGCGGGATCGCCAAGGCTCTCGACGTTCGAGTCGACCTCACCCCACGCTGGCGTGCTGGCGAACTCGATCGGCTGCTGAACGCGAAGCACTCGCAGCTGCATGAGTCGCTGGCGCGGTGGTTCGGCGATGAGTTGCCGGAGTGGGTCCTGCGGCCGGAGGTCTCGTTCGCCGTCTACGGCGAGCGCGGCGTCATCGACATCCTCGCATGGCATCCCGCCTGTCGAGCGCTGCTGGTGATCGAGCTCAAGACGGACATCGTCGACGTGAACGAGCTTGTCGGTGGCGTCGATCGCAAACGGCGATTGGCCGCGGGGATCGCCCGACCACTCGGCTGGGACGCGGCGACTGTTTCGGTCTGGGTCGTCGTCGCCGCCGCGAGAACGAATCGCGCCAGGATCGCCGCCCATGCGGCCGTGCTCCGCGCCGCCTTTCCGATGGACGGCCGATCGATCCGATCGTGGCTGCGAGAGCCGGATCGCATCGTCGCGGCACTCTCGATGTGGCGTGATGCACACGGGGAGAACGTAAGGGCGACTTCGACGCCGGTGCGCCGGGTCCGCCGTCGGGTCGCAAGCGCGGACGAGCCGGCCGCTCAGGCGACGGTTGAGGACTAGCGACTGACGCTGCGCCCGTCGTTCGCCCTCGTCCGCTCCTGGCCGGACGGGCGGACCGAGCCCAAGGCGGCGTACCGCGCCATCGCCGAGCGGTTCGCGGCGCTTCGGTTGGTCCGCTCGCGCGTCTGACCGCGTGGGCGGCGCGGCGACCGCGCGTCGGCCGTCCTTCAAGCGAGATCGAACGATTCGGGTGCCTCGCGGCATCTATATGGGTAGAGCGGCGGGTCGAGACCAGATTGGGGGCGACCCGCGCGTCGTGAGGACTCCCCGCCGCTCACTTCGCCGCACATCTGGCGGCTGACCAGCCAGCCTCCCTCGGCCCGGTCAGCCCGCGCCTGGCCGCGCTACGGCGCCGGCGCCGCGACGACTTGGGCGAGGACCTCGCTGAACCGCGCCGTCGCGAGCCCGACGGACGTGTCCGCGGCGCCGTAGTACATCCGCAGCACGTCGGTCGATTCGTCGACGATCCAGCCGCACGGGAACACGACCTTGGCGACGTCGCCGGTCAGTTCATACGGCGTGATCGGGCTGAACACCCACTCGTCGAGGCGGTGGGTGACGATGCGGGGGTCGGCGAGGTCCAGGAGCGCGAGTCCGGCCCGGTAGATCGGACCGTCGCCCGTGACGTGGACCCCGTGGTACATGACGAGCCAGCCGGCCGGCGTCAGGAGCGGCGGCGGCCCGAGGCCGATCTTGCCGGCATCCCACCAGGCGCCGTCGCGTGCCTCGAGCAGCAGGGTGTGATCGCCCCAGTGGCGCAGATCCGGTGAGAAGGAGATCCACATGTGCGCCCCGCCCCGAAGGGGAGAGGGGCGATGGATCATGGCCCACCGACCGTCGATGCGGTCCGGGAAGAGGGCGGCGTCCTTGTCCTCGGGCGGCATGACCGGCCCGAGCCGATTGACGGTCCGGAAGTCGCGCGTCATGGCCAGCGAGACGAGCGGTCCGCGCCGGCTGTACGCGGTGTACGCGATCGCCCATTCCTCGCGCTCCGGCAGCCACGTCAGGCGCGGGTCCTCGCAGCCCCAGATCTCCTCGGGGTGGCGCTCGACATCGGAGCGGAGCAGCGGCTCGGGATCGAACCGCCAGTCCGTGACGCCGTCGGCGCTGCGCGCGACGTGGAGCTGGGAGATGCCGCGCAGGTCCTCGATCCGCACCAGCAGGATCGTCTCGTCGCCCACGCGGGCCGCTCCGGGGTTGAACACCGAGTTGGCCGGATACGGGACGTCATCCGCCGTCAGGATCGGATTGGCGTCCGACCGGTGGAAGAGCCGCGAGTCCCGCTCGCTGGTCACGTGGCCGCCATCGCCAGCTCGCGGGCGGTGTCGGGCGTCGCGGCGGGCTGCATCGCCGGGGCTCGGTGGGCGCGCATGTGTTCGAGAGCGGTCAGCCACATGAGCGTCGACTCGGCGCCCTGGTTCTTGTTCGTCCCGCGGCGGGTCAGGCCGTCGAAGCAGGCCCCGTGGGCGAGATCGGCGACCGGGACGCCGAGGTCGTTCTCCCCGAGGAACCAGCCGTAGGCGAGCTCCATGGCAGCGCGGTAGCGGTCCAGGCCCGTGACCGTGTAGGCGGCCTCGGCGGCGAGGAGCAGCGAGGTCGGCTCGATGGGCTGCTGGTCGAACGTGGCGCGTTTGCCGCCTCGCGGCAACCAGCCGTTGCCGATCGGCGAGAAGTGGCCGTCGACCGTCTGGAGGTCGATCAGCCAGTCGAGCCGGGCGAGGCCGATGTCGAGCATCGACCGCGAACGGTGGTAGGCCCCGGCCGCGATGAGGGCCCGGACCGGGAGCGCGTTCTCATACGTCAGGATGGGCTCGGGCCACGGCCACTCGGGATCGCCGGTCGTCGAGAAGGCGCTCCGAAGCCGGCCCGCGAGGAGTCGATGGACCCGCGCGATCTCGTCCGACCGGACCACGCGGATCGCGGCGTCGCAGGCCAGGAGGACCGACGCCTGCGCGCGGATCGCATTGACCCGCTGAGCCTCGGCGAGACCATCCTCGAAGAGTCCCGTCGCGAACCGGACGAGGCGCACGTCGGGCGCGGTGGCGATGGCGTCACCGAGCGCGTGCATCGCGCGACCCTGACTGTCCTCGGATGCGGTGCCCTCGACCCAGGACCCGTCGACGGCGCGGAAGTTCCGGAACCGTCCGGTCACGTCGTTGAAGGCTTCGCTCAGGAACCGGACGTTGCGCCAGGCCCGTTCGGCGACCGCCGGCCAGCCGAGGGCGCGGGCGTGGAGGAGGTCGACCTGGAGGGCGCGCGCCACGTCGTCGACGCAGTACCCGTGGGCCGGGTCGGGCCGCGAGCGGATGGCGTGCTGCATGATCCCGATCCCGTCGGTCAGGACATCGAGGTGTCGACGGTCGGCCTTGGGGAGGACCGTCGTCGGCGTTTCGATGGTCGCCGGGCCGGCCGTGACGTCGGCGGCGTGGCCGTTCGGTCTCGGCGGGCACGACCTGGGTCGCTGCCCGGTCAAGCACTGACGGCCGCCAGCGTCCCGCGTGAGGTCGCGACCGAGGTGGCACGACCGACAAGGTCGAAGAGGCGACGATATCGGTCGCCGACCTCCGACCAGACCATCCGCCGGCTGTGCGCGTAGGCGCGCTGCCCGATCTCGGCGCGAAGCTCGTCATCGGCGAGGACGCCGTTGATCCCCGCCGCGAAGGCGCTCGGCGAACCCGGGGGCACGAGGACGCCGCGGCGATCGGCCAGCAGCTCGCTCGCATACGCGTATGGCGTCGAGACGATCACCCGGCCGGCGCCCATCGCATAGGAGAGGGTGCCCGAGACGATCTGCTCGAGATTGGGGTAGGGGGTCACGAAGACGTCCGCGGCCTCGAGCCAGCGGGTGAGCTCGACCTGGCCGACGAAGCGGTCGACGAACCGCACGTGACCGGTCATCTTGAGGGCCGCTGCGCGAGTGACCAGGGACTCCCGGTATGCCTCGCCGTCACGGGCGATGAGGTCGGGGTGGGTCGCACCGACGATGACGTAGATGGCGTTGGGGTGCGCCGCGACCACGGCCGGCAGGGCATCGATCGCGAGCTCGTAGCCCTTGCCCGGCCCGAGGAGGCCGAAGCTCAGGATGACGTCGCGGCCTTCGAGCTCGACCGTGGGCTTGATCGTGTCCGAGACCACGAGCGGGAGGTTCGGGACGCCGTGGGGGATGACGTCGAGACGCCGGGGGTCGACGCCGTAGCCGCTCGCGAGCAGGCCCGCCGCGGCGGTCGACATCACGATGGTCGCCTCGGCCGTATCGATGAGTTCGGACAGGATGTGGCGCTGCCGGTCGGTCGGCGTCTGGAGGACGGTGTGCAGCGTGACCACCGCGGGGATGTCGAGCGCCCGGATGAAGTCGAGGACGTACTCGCCGTCGTTGCCGCCCCAGATCCCGTATTCGTGCTGGATCGAGACGAGGTCGACGCAGCGCGACAGGGCGCGGGCGGTGGACGGGTAGTCGTCGCGCTCGTCGCGACGGATCAGGTGGTGGACTTCGATGGGATTCGGGCCGCTTCGCTGGGGCGGGACGAGAGCGACGATCTCTCGGCCGCCGACGGATGACGCGAGGTCATGGGTGAACGCGGCGATGCCGCAACGACGCGGCGGGTAGGTGGACACGAAGGCGGTCCGCGCGATGACGTAGTCCTTTCGAGGTCGACGCGACGCTCCCCCAGGGAGCCGCACGCCGTTCGGCGGCCATGCGCCCGCGGCGGACTGAACTCGCGCTCAGCGCCGCGGTCGCAGGACCTTGGATCCGAACCGGCTGGCCCGTCAGGCGACGGGCCGGATGGGTCAGGCCGCGACGGTGGCGGCGTGCACCTGGTTGGCGCGCGGCCCCTTGGGGCTCTGCTCGATCTCGAACTCGACGCGCTCGCCGCCGGTGAGGCGGTCGAAGTCGAGGGACGAGTCGAGGGCGCCGCGATGGAAGAAGTATTCCTTCTCATCATCGGCGGCGATGAAGCCAAAGCCGCGATCGGCGATGACTCGCTTGATGGTTCCGGTGGTCATGAGGACCTCCAACTCTCAGCGAACGAAGAGAGCAGTCGCACGGTCGTTCGCAGAGTGGGAGACCAAGCGCAGCATCGCCACGAGGGGTGGCAGTGCACCCACCATACCACGCCTTGCGCCGGAACCCTCCGAAATCTTTGTCAGGGGTATGGACAAAGTGCCCACGGCGCGCTAGCATCCGGCTCGCTCGACTTTGCCAACAGTCTGGACAAAGTGCCTGGTGGAGAGGCGGTCGAGCTGCGGATACGGCAGGGCATGCCGGTCGAGAGGGACATGGCCAGCACCGACTTCCCGGGCAAGGCGACCCACGCACAGACCCGCGCCCACAACACGAGCCTGGTCCTGCGCGCCATCTACGACCGCGGCCCGATCTCACGCGCCGACGTCGCCCGCCTCACCGGCCTGACCCGCACCAGCGTCGGCGAGCTCGTCGCCGACCTCGAGCGCGACGGCCTCGCCCGCGATGCCGGCAAGGCCCCCTCGACCGGTGGCAAGGCCCCGACCCTCGTCGAGCTCGTCGATGACGCGCGGCACATGGTCACCGTCGACCTCGGCGAGCGCACGTTCACGGCGGCGTTGCTCGACCTGCGAGGCGCCATCCAGCGGCGAGCCAGCCGCGAGCTCGAAGGCGCCGACGGCGACACCGCGCTGCGCTACGTGCAGGACCTCGTTGCGGAGATCCTGGACGGCCCGCATCAGCCGATCCTCGGGATCGGGGTGGGCACCCCGGGCATCGTGACCGCCGACGGGACGATCCGCTGGGCCGTGAACCTGGCCTGGACGGACCTCCCGCTCGCCGCGATCCTCGAGGAGCGCTTCGGCCTGCCGACGGTCGTCGTCAACGACTCCCGGGCCGCCGCCCTCGCGAGCTACCTCTTCGAGGGCGAGGACCGCCCGGAGCATCTCGTCGCGGTCAAGGTCGGGCGCGGCATCGGCGCCGGGCTCGTGCTCAACGGCGACCTGTTCGGCGGCGACGGCGACGGGGCCGGCGAGATCGGCCACATCGTCGTCGAGCCCGATGGCGCGCAGTGCCATTGCGGCCGCTTCGGCTGCCTCGAGACCGTCGCGAGCGCGCCGGCCATCGTGCGCGCCGCCGCGGCCGCCGGCCTCGAGCTCCATCCGAACGGCCGGACGGCGCTGCAACTCCTGGCGGCCGCCGCGGCCGACGGCGACGAGCGGGCCCTCGCGGTCAGCCGGGCCGCGGGCCGCGCGCTCGGGAGCGCGATCGCGAACCTGATCGGGATCCTCGACGTCCGCCACCTCGTGATCCACGGCACGGTCACCGTCCTCGGCGAGCCGTGGTTCGACGCCATCCGCGACGAAGCGACCCGCCGCTCGCTCGGGCCGCTCGCGCGCGAGACCCGGCTCATCGACGGCGGGGTGGGCGAGGACCTGACGCTTCTCGGCGCCGGCGCCCTGCTGCTGACGAGCGAGCTCGGGCTGACGGTGCACCGATGACCACGACGCGACCCACCGACGACGCCGTGCGCCCGGCCGATCGCGCCGCGCGCCCCACCGAGCTCACCGCCGACACCGGCCACGACCTGCTCGTGGGCGTCGACGTCGGTGGCACGAAGATCGCCGTCCTCGTCACCAGCCCCGACGGCACCGTCCTTGGCCGGGCGATCCACGCCTCCTCCGTGGTCGACCAGGACGGTGCCGCCGAGGCCATCGCCGCGTGCATCGACGTGGCGCTCGCCGACGCGAGCCGGACGCTCGACCAGGTCAAGGTCGTCGGCATCGGGGTGCCCGGGCGGGTGGACCCGGTGAAGGGGCATGTGACGCTGGCGGTCAACCTCGGCTGGAACGACCTGCCGCTGCGGGACGCGCTCGAGGCCCGGCTCGGCAAGCCGTGCGTCATCGAGAACGACGCCCGGGCCGCCGCCGTCGGCCTGCATCGGCGCCGTGTCCTCGGCACCACCGACGACATCGCCTACCTCGCGGTCGGCACCGGGATCGCCGCGGGCGTGATCCTCGACGGGCGACTGCATCGCGGTGCTCGCGGTCTCGCCGGGGAGATCGGCCACGTCGTGGTCGACCCGACCGGTCCGATCTGCGCGTGCGGCCTGCGCGGCTGCCTCGAGACCTTCGTGTCCGGCCCGGCCATCGCCCGGCGGGCGCGCGAGGCGCTCGCGACCGGCCGGCCCTCGCTCCTTTCCACCCTGGACCCGGACGCGCTCGACGCGCGTGATGTCTATCGCGCCGCCACCGATGGCGACGCGCTCGCTTGCGAGCTGGTCGAGGACGTCGGCCGTCGGCTCGCGTGGGCCATCCACCTGCTGGTGATGGCCTACGACGTGGACCGGGTCGTCCTCGGCGGTGGCGTCAGCCATGCCGGGGACACGTTCGTGCAGCCCATCTACACCGAACTCGAGCGTCTCCGGGCCGGCTCGCCGCTGGCCCGCGAACAGCTCGCGCCCGGTGTGGTGGAGCTGCTGCCTGCCGGCGCGGATGCCGGTGCCTGGGGCGCGGTCTCGATCGCGCGGCAGTCGGTCATCGAATAGGAAGTAACGGAGGAGACATGCGTACCCGACTCATCGTCCTCGTGGCGCTCGCGGCGCTCGTGATGGGCGCCTGCAACTCGGCGGCGTCGCCGTCGCCGTCCAGCCCGGCCGCTTCGGCGACCGCGGCCCCCACCGCCGCGCCGTCCGAGTCGGCCGCGGCATCGGCTGAGGCGTCGGCCGCCCCGTCCGCCTCCGCCGCCCCGTCGCCGCTCGCGCCGGATCCGGCTGAAGCGGTCATCCCGAACGTGGAGCCCAACGCCGCCATCGACTTCTGGACGTTCTACCTCTCGCCCACGTTCGACCAGTACATCAAGGACACGATCGCCCGCTTCGAGGCGACGTATCCGGGCGTCAAGGTCAACTGGCAGGACCACCAGGCCACGTTCCAGGATGACCTGAAGGCCGCGTTCGCGGCCGGCAACGCGCCCGACGTCATCAACCTCTCGGTCTCCGAGGGCTGGGTCTCGGACTACGCGAGCAAGGGCCTGCTCCTGCCGCTCGACGACGTCCCCCAGACCGTCAAGGACATCTACTTCCCCGGGCTCTGGAACGAGCAGCTGGTCGACGGCAAGAACTTCCAGTTCCCGTGGTACCAGGGCATCGCCGCCGAGCTCATCAACAAGAAGATCTACGAGGAGGGCGCCGGCCTGAGCGCCGCCGACTTCCCGAAGACCTTCGACGGCCTGCCGGCCGTCTGCCAGACCATCAAGGACAAGACCGGCAAGGTCTGCGACATCCGGCTGACGGTCAACGACCTGCTCGCCGAGATGACGTACGAAGGTGGCGTCAAGGTCATCAGCGATGACGGCAAGAAGTTCACCTTCGACTCGCCCGAAGCGGTCGCCTGGCTGCAGATGTACGTGGACATGGTCAAGGCCGGGACCGTCGACAGCTCGATCATCACCACGTCCGACGACCGCGTCGGCCTGCTCACCTTCTCGTCGGGCCAGGCGCCGTTCTATCAGACCGGCCTCGGGCTCATCCGCGACGTGAAGTCGAACAACCCGGACCTGTACAACAACATGGCCGTCGCCATGGCTCCTGTCGGCAAGTCCAACGTCACCGGCAAGGGCCTGATGTCGATCTCCGTCAAGGGCGACACGAAGTTCCCGAACGCCTCCAAGGCGCTCGCCCAGTTCTTCACGAACCCGCGGAGCATGGTCGACTTCTCCAAGCAGGTCGCCATCTACCCGTCGTCGCCCTCGGCGTACGACGATCCGTTCTTCTCGACCCCGGCCACGGCGATCGAGGACAGCGGCCGCAACGTCGCCAAGGACATCGTCGCGACCTACGCTGACATCGTTCCGACGGTGCCGAAGAAGGCCGACGTCAACCAGCTCGTCCTCAAGGCGGTCGAGTCCGCGCTCTTCAACGGCGTCGCGCCGCAGGAAGCGCTCTCGAAGGCCGTCGCGGACGCGAACAAGCTCATCAAGTAGGAACGCTCATCCAGTAGCCCGGCCCGGCACCCCCACCGGACCGGACTCGCTGGCCCGTCGCCGATCAACGGCGGCGGGCCAGCGGCGCATCACGATGGAGCCGAGCCGAGACCTCCGATGACCCGCAAGCGCTCAGCGACCCCGTACCTGTTCCTGATCCCCGCGCTGGTGGTGCTCGGCATCTTCGTCATCTATCCGATCATCGCGGTCGTCTACTACAGCTTCACCGACTACGACATCGTCCGGCCGCCGGTCTGGGTGGGGCTCGACAACTACCAGGCCCTCGTCCAGGACGACACGTTCTGGCTGGCGTTGGTGCACTCGATCGTGTACCTGATCGTCACGCCGATCCTGATCGTGTTGGCCATCGGGCTCGCGATCATCGTCAATCGGGGACTGCGCGGCATCCACATCTACCGCGCGCTTTACTTCATCCCGGCGATCTCCGGCAGCATCGCCATCGGGCTCTCCTGGCGCTGGCTGTTCGAGCGCAATGGGCTCATCAACAGCGTGCTCGAGACCCTCGGGATCATCACCGAGCCCATCCAGTGGCTGGCCACGCCGGCCCTGACCCTGCCCATCGCGATGATGCTCACGATCTGGGCGGGCGTCGGCTACTACTCGGTCATCTTCCTGGCCGGGCTCCAGAACATCCCCGAGGAGCTGTATGACGCCGCCCGCATCGACGGCGCCAGCGACTTCCAGAAGCATCGCTACGTGACGATCCCTGGGCTCCGCCCGCAGATCGTCTTCGTGTTCGTCATCTCGAGCCTGGCCGCGCTCAAGGTCTTCGATGAGATCTACGTCCTGACGAACCGGAGTGGCGGGATCCTCGACTCGGGCGTGACGATGGTCTTCTACCTCTGGAAGGAGGCCTTCCAGTTGAGCCACGCCGGGTACGCGTCGGCGATCGCCATCGTGCTGCTCGCCGTCACGCTGTCCTTCTCGGTCATCAACGTGCGGATCCTCGAGCGCGGCAACCAGGGCGGCGAAGCATGACCAGCGCGCCGATGACCCAGCTGGCCGAGTCGGTCGCCGTCAACCAGCGTGCCCGGACGCGGCGTCGCCGTACCCCACGATCCGTCGCGAGCACCGCGCTGTGGTACGTGATCCTCACGCTCATCGCGGTCATCACGGTCTTCCCGTTCCTGTGGATGCTCTCGACGTCGCTCAAGGGCCCGCTCGACCCGGTGACCTCGGTGCCGCCGCAGTTCATCCCGAATGACCCGACCCTGGCCAACTACGGCAAGGTGCTCGACGCGCTGCCGGTGCCGCGGTTCTTCCTGAACAGCGTGATCGTGGCGGTGGCCGTGGGCGCGCTGAACGTGTTGATCGCCGCGCTGGCGGCCTACCCGCTGGCCAAGATGCGCTTCCCCGGTCGCGACGCGATCTTCTACCTGCTGCTCGCCACGCTCATCGTGCCGGCCCAGCTGACCTACATCCCGAGCTTCATCCTCGCGGTCAACGTGTTCCACTACTACGACACGCTGCCGGCGCTGATCTTCCCGAACCTCGTGTCCGCCTTCAACATCTTCCTGCTGCGCCAGGCCTTCCGAGGGGTCCCCAACGACATCATGGATGCCGCCCGGGTCGACGGCGCCGGGGAGTGGCGGATCTGGTGGCAGATCATGTTGCCGCTCGTGCGGCCGTCGCTCGCGGCCGTGGCGATCTTCACGTTCGTCACGTCCTGGAACGACTTCCTGTGGCCCTCGCTCATGCTCCATACCCGTGACGGGATGACGCTGCCGGTGGGCCTCGCCGCGCTCCAGGGCTTCTTCAGCTCCGACGCGCGGGCGATCGCCGCGGGCGTGACGATGACGATCGTGCCGATCCTGCTGTTCTTCATCGTCGTCCAGCGCTACTTCGTCCGCGGTCTCGCCGGCGCGGTCAAGGGGTGAGCGAGGGCGGCGCGTGACCGAGGGCGGCGCGTGACGAGGGCGGCCTTCGCCCGGCCCCCGCGGGGACAGATGTCCTCGGGCGGGTGATGCTCGCCTTCCCCGGCGAGCAGCTGCCGGACTGGGTGGCGGCCCGGCTGGCGGCGGCGCCGGCGGCCGGGATGACCGTCTTCCGGCACCACAACGTGCGCTCGCCAGGACAGGTGCGCGAGCTGACCGAGGCGTTCCAGGTAGCGGCCGCGGCCGGTGCGGCACAGCGCGGCGGCAGCGACATGCCAGGCCCACCACTGCTCATCGCGGCGGACCAGGAGGGCGGCCAGCTCCAGGCGCTGGGCGATGCGGCCACCGCGTTCCCCGGCAACATGGCTCTCGGGGCCGCCGGGGATCCGTCGTTGGCCGAGCGGGTCGGGTTCGCGATCGGCACCGAGGCCCGGGCGATGGGCGTCAACGTCGTCTACGCCCCGGTCATGGACGTGGCGACGAATCCCGACAATGCCGCGCTCGGCATCCGGGCGTTCGGCGACGACCCGGTGGCCGTGGGGCGGCTCGGCTCGGCGATGATCCGCGGCCTGCGCCTGGCCGGGGTGGCCGCCAGCGTCAAGCACTTCCCCGGCCTGGGGGATGCAGCCGCCGACACGCACTTCGGCACGGCCGTCGTGTCCGGCGACCGCGACCGCCTCGAGCGCCTGGAGCTGGTTCCGTTCCGCGCCGGCCTCGCCGCCGGCGCGGACCTCGTGATGTCGAGCCACGTCGCGGTCCCGGCTCTGACCGGGGACCCGTGGCAGCCGGCCACGCTGTCCGGAGCGGTCATGTCCGACCTGCTGCGTACCGAGCTCGGCTTCACCGGCGCCACGATCAGCGATGCGCTCGATATGGGCGCGCTCGCCCAGGACGACGCGCAGCGGGCGCAGCTGGCGGCGGCCGCCGAGGCCGGCATCGACCTGTTCCTGTGCGGCGCCGATCGCGCGAAGGTCGAGCGGATCGAGGCAGCCCTGGCTGCGGCGGCGGTCGATGGTTCGATCCCCGCTGCGTCGAACGCCGCCTCGCTGGCGCGCGTCGTCGCCCTCCGGTCGTGGCTGGCCTCGCGGGCGGCGCAGCCCGGTCTCGAGGTGGTCGGGGGCGCCGAGCACCGGCGGCTCGAGGCCGAGGTCGCGGCCCGGGCGCTCACGCTCGTCCGCGATCCGTCCGGCCGGCTGCCGCTCGGGGTCGACCGCGATGCGACGATCGTGGCGATCATGCCGACGCCGACCGACCTCACCCCGGCCGACACGTCGTCGACGATCGAGCCCGGCCTCGCCCGAGCGCTGCGAGCCGCGGGCCGGCGTGTCGACGAGGTCGTCATCCCCGCCGCTCCGACGTCCTCGGACATCTCGGAGGCACGAGCGCGGGTCGCCCGACCGGGCGTCGCGGTCGCCATCGTCGGGACCATCGACGCGCGCCATTTCGCCGGACAGGCGGACCTCGTCAGGGCGGTCGCCGAGACCGGCGTCCCGACCGTGGCGGTCGCGCTGCGAACGCCGTGGGACGTCACGACCTATCCCGCCTCGGTGACGGCGGTCTGCACGTACTCGATCCACGCGGCGTCGCTGGACGCACTGGCCGCGGCGCTGTTCGGCGAGCTCGGTCCCGGACCGGAGGCGTGGCCCGGCCGGCTCCCGGTGCGCCTCGAGGCGGACCCGTCGTGACCGTCCGCGACGAGATCTTCGAGCAGCCCGCGGCGGCCGCGCGCCTGCTCGCGACCCAGGCGGGCGACGGCGGTCCGATCGAGGCGCTTGCCGCGGCCATCCGGGAGCGCCGGATCGAGCATGTGGTCATCGCCGCCCGTGGCTCCTCGGACCACGCGGCGATCTACGCGCAGTACGTCCTGGGCATCCGCCACGGCCTGTCGGCGGGCCTGGCGACCCCGTCGATCGTCTCGGTCTACGGCGCGGATCCGCGGCTCGGGCCGCGGGCGCTCGTGCTCGCGATCAGCCAGTCGGGCGAATCGCCGGACATCCTCGCGGTGGTCGAGGCCGCACGTCGGCAGGGCGCCCCGACCGTGGCCCTGACCAACGAACCCGCGTCGCCGCTCGGGGCGGCGGCCGACTGGACGGTCGACCTTTCGGCCGGCCCGGAACGCTCGATCGCGGCGACCAAGACGTACACGGCGTCGCTGCTCGCGGTGGCGGCCCTGTCCGCCGCCCTCACCGACGACCCGGCCGATCGCGCGGCCGTGGCCGCCATCCCGGCCGCGCTCGGGGCGATGCTCGCCGTCGAATCCGAGGTCGCCGAGCTGGCGCGCGCCCACGCGACCGCAGACCGCACGCTGGTCATCGCGAGAGGCTACGAGTACGCCACCGCGCGCGAGTGGGCCATCAAGATCAAGGAGCTCGCGCACGTGTTCGCCGATCCGTACTCGGCGGCGGACTTCGCCCACGGTCCCGTCGCCCTGGTGGAGCCGGCGGTGCCGCTCATCGCCATCGTCCGCGGCGGGCCGGCGGCGGCCGGCCTGATCGGCCAGCTTGCCCGGCTGCGCGAGGAGCTCGATCCCGACCTCGTCGTCGTGTCCGAGGTGCCCGAGGCGCTCGCGGTGGCCAGCCGGCCGATCGCGGTCCCGGCGCCGCCCGCGGAGTGGGTCGCGCCGATCCTGACGATCGTCGCGGGACAACTCCACGCGATGCACCTGACGATCGCTCGCGGCCTGGACCCGGACGCGCCGCGCAGCATCCACAAGGTCACGCGCACGCGCTGAGCGCCCTCGGTCGCCCCGTGCATCCGAACGCGCGGGAGCGACGAAAGAACCGTTGACCGAGCACACATCGCCGTGCACGGCCTCGATCGGTTCGGGATAGGATGGCGGCCACTCGGCTCTCCACCTGTCGGGAGTGGGCATGCGTCGACGTCGGAAATGGGTACGCCGCATCGGCCAGATCGTCGGAACGGTCGCGATCGGTGCCCTGCTCGGCTTCCTCATCCCAACGATGGCCAACGACCTCACGCCGAAGCCCGAGGTCCAGGGCAGCGTCCCGGAGGCCCCGCTCGCACGCGAGTTCATCAACGCCTTCGTCGCCGATGACGGGGCCGTCCTCGACAGCCTGCACATCCAGCTCGACATCAAGAACCGCGCAGCGCGCTTCCGCGCCGACTACGCGAGGGTCGACGCGCCGGTCCATCTCGGCTCGTACGTGGGCGGCGGCTACACCGTGCACGCCTACGGCATCCATGTCGTCCGGACCGATGGGACCGAGGACACCCTGAGCTGGCGCGTCGTCACCAGTGGCGGACAGGTCGCCCTGATCCTGCCGCCGAACCCGATCGAATCCGAATGAGCGACGCCGACACGACCCTCGATGCCGAAACGGCGGCGGTCCCGACGGACCCGGCGGCGCCGCCGTTCGAGCCGGTCCCGCCGACTGAGCCGATGCCCGACGACGAGTCGATGCAGGCTGCTGCCGTGGTCGCGCCCGAACCCCCCGCGACGGTCGAGCCGGCGGCGCCCATCGAACCCCCGGCGCCCATCGAGGCCCCGGGACCGCCGCCGCCGACGGCCGAGGAGCTGGCCGCGATCGCCGCCTCGGCCCCGACGCCGACGGCCGAGGAGCTGGCCGCCCTCGCGGCCGCCGTCGAGGTCGCGGAACCGCTGCCCGGTGTCGGCCTCACCGACACCTCGATGGACGACGTCGCGGCAGCACCCGCTGGCCCGCTGCAGCCGGCTCGCGCACATCGACGCCGCCTCGGCGGCTGGTTGTGGAGGCTCGTCACGTCGCTGTTCGCCCTGGCCCTCTTCGCCGGCGGCGTGGCGTTGGGGGTCTCGGCCTACCAGCGGGTGCAGCCACCCCCGCCGGTGGTCGGCGACCCGTCGACCGGCGGCGTCCCGACACCGCCGGTGGTCAAGGAGCTGGCCGCCGCGCTCAAGTCCAACGACGCCGATTCGCTGCGCTCGGCGGTGCCCGCCGACCCCTACCGACTCCTGACCGGAGAACTCCAGAGCTGGCAGATACAGGGAGTGACGTCCGTGGAAACGCTCGCGACGATGAAGGACGGACCGCGGTCCGCGACGGAGATCATCATCACCGGCAAGGCGCCCAACGGTGATGCTCGGGTGTTCAACCTCGTCGTCCACGTGAACGACAACCAGATCGTGGACTTCCGATGAAGCTCTCGACGCCCGTGAAGACGGTGGGCCGGGTCGGCTCGAACATGGGCTATTTCTGGACGAAGAACCGCTGGCGCCTCCTCGCGGTCCTGATCGTCCTGACGTTCCTCGTCGCCCTCAACGGCACGCTGAGCGTCGTCAATTCGCTGTTCTCGTTCCTGACGTCGGCGCCGTTCCTGGCCATCCAGCTCGGCTTTGCGCTCATGTTCGGCATCCTCCAGTTCGCGGGGATCATGTGGTTCCTGTCGCGGCCGCGGCGGTACACCATCAAGCCGGACGACCCGCAGATCGGGATCTCCTTCGAGGACTATCGCGGCCAGCCGGACCTGCTCCATCACGCGAAGGTGACCGTGGGCATCCTGCGCGGCGCGAAGGAGTTCGAGGCGCGCGGCGGCGACATGCCCAAGGGCATGCTCCTGTCCGGCCATCCCGGCACCGGCAAGACCTTCCTCGCCACTGTCATCGCCGCCGAGGCCGGTCTGCCGTTCATCTACATCGACGCGAGCTCGCTGCGCGGCATGTTCTGGGGCATGACCGAGTTGATGGTCATGAAGCTGTTCCGCGACGCCCGCGGCCTGGCTCGGAAGTACGCGCCGCCCGGCCAGCGCGGCGCCTGCATCCTGTTCATGGACGAGATCGATTCGATCGGGATGAACCGGGGCGGCCAGGGCGGTGGGCAGCAGGGGATGATGATGGGCGGGATGCTCATGGGCGGCGGCACCGGCCTGAACACCCTCCTCAACCAGATGGACTCGCTCGGTGACCACGTCGAGGACCGCTGGACCCACAAGGTCCTGCGCTGGTTCGGTCTCGAGCGCGGACCCGTCAAGAACAAGCCGCTCGTCTTCGTCATCGGGGCGACGAACCGCCCGGCGGTCCTCGACCCGGCGCTGACCCGCCCGGGCCGGCTCGACCGCATCCTCGAGGTCCATCGCCCGGACGCCGAGGGCCGGCGCGACATCATCGGCCATTACCTCGCGAAGAAGGCGCACGACCCGGACCTGCCGATGGAGCTGCTCATCAACGACTCGATGGGCTGGACCCCGATCATGATCAAGACGATCATCAACGAGGCCCTGATCCACGCCCACCAGGAGGGCCGCGACTCGCTCACCTACAAGGACTGGCTCGACGCGGCCGACGAGCGCGACCTCGGCCTCCAGCAGCCCATCCGCTCGTGGAACGCCGACGACCGGCGGAAGACGGCGTATCACGAAGCCGGACACGCCGTCGCGGCCCGCTACCTCCGACCGGAGAACCGGATCGCGAAGGCGTCGATCATCCGCCGCGGTCACGCCCTGGGCTACGTGCAGCAACAGCCGCGCGAGGAACGGACCTCGCTGTACGCCCGTTCGATCGAGACGTCGATCATGGTGTCGTTGGCCGGTCACGTCATCGAGAACCGGTTCCTCGATTCGTTGACGACCGGTCCCGCCAGCGACCTGATCGCGGCGACGAACTGGGCCGAGGCCTACGTCGGCTCGTACGCGATGGGGCCGACGAAGCTGATCCTTCCCGGCGTCGACAGCGCGGCGCCCTCCGGCCCGGTCCTGATGGGGGCGCACGAGCTCCTCGACCAGCTCTACGACGAGACCGAGCGGCTGCTTCGCGAGAAGGAGCCGGCCATCCATTTCCTCGCCAGGGTGCTCATCGAGCGCGGCGAGTTGATCGGCGACGATCTCGAGCAGGTGTTCGTCGAGGTCGAGACGGCCTATCCGTACCTGCGACGGCCCTTCGAGCGGAAGCTCATCACCTTCCGGCCGTTCGGGCGAGATCGCCGCCCCGATGAGGAGGAGTCCAAGCCACCGCAGGAGCCCGAGGAGATCGCCGCGGACGAGCCGGCCGCGTCCGGGTCGTCGGCCGCGACGTGGCGGCCGCCGCGCCGGCGCAGGATGTCGCCCGACGCCACCCCGCCCTGGGCGCGCCCGCCGCGCTGATCGCGATGGCCTCGCGGATCGATCGCTACGGGGCCGCCTGGAACTCGATCCTGACCGAGAAGGCCGCCTGACCCACGACCGGGGTCGGTTCGTCGGCGAGGCCGGCGACGATCGCATCGACCCAGCGCATGTCCTTGCACTTGGCCGAACCGGCCAGCCCGGTCTTGTCGGCCTGGTCGATGGTGATGTCGCAGCCCGACGGATCCCAGGTGACCCAGTGCTGGCCGTCGTGGACCCAGTCGATCGCGATGTAGGCCGGCAGCGTCGCTTGGTCGCTGTTGGGCTTCGCACCACCGACCTGCAGGTACCAGCCGTCGCCGCTGGTCCACACCACGTCGGAGCCGAACTCGTGGAAGTACGTGCCGGGGCCGGCCAGGCGGGTCAGCCGGTGGATCGTGCTGCCGGTCGTGAGCGAGGCCACGCCCCGCCGATAGGTCGCCTCGGCCGGCCCGAACGGGTCGCTCGGGTCGTCGGACGCGACCGGCCCATCGTTCGAGTCGGGCAGCGGCGTTCCATCGGCGAGGTTGCCCGTCCCGTCCGTCCCGCCGGTCCCGCCGCCTTCGCCGATCGTGCCGTTGCGTCGGTGCCCCCGACCGGGCCGGCGCCGTCGCCGTCGTCGCTCGGGAGCGCCGCTTCGTCGGTCGGCTCGGGAGCGCCGTCCATCGGTGACGTCGGCGCCGCGCTCGAGCGCAGGGCGGCCTCGTCACCGGGTCCGGCGGCTCCGCCACAACCGACGGCGACGGTGGTGGTGAGGACCAGAAGGCCGGTGACGGTGACCTTCCGGATCCCCACCGGGGTCACAGGCCTGAGTACGCGTGGAGGCCGCTGAACCACAACGACCCCGAGTAGGTGACGAGCACCATCGCGAATCCCACGACGAGGAGGAGGGCGGCCGGGCGGCCCGCCCAGGAGCGCTGGTTGCGCGCATGCAGGTAGACGGCGTAGGTCAGCCACGTGACGAGCGCCGCGGTCTCCTTGGGGTCCCAGCCCCAGTAGCGGGACCAGGCGATCGACGCCCACCACGAGCCGAGGATGATCATCGTGGCGAAGATCGGGAAGCCGATGATGACCGCGCGATACGCCACCTCGTCGAGGACCTTGTGCGAGGGCAGCCACGCGAAGCGGTCGCCCTGGCCCTGGATGAGATAGGCGACGCCCGCCGCGAAGCTCGTGGCGAAGATCCCGTACGCGGTGACGGCCATGCCGACGTGGATCGTCAGCAGCGGCGCGTTCTGGAGGGCCGGCACGAGCGGCTTGATCTCGGACGGCAGGCTCGAGGCGTACAGCAGCATCGCGAGCGCGACGCCGGTCGGGATGAACCCGATCGAGCGGATGGCGTAGCGGCGCTGGAGGAACAGGTAGCCGCCGAGGATCGAGAACGCGAACGCCACGCTGAACTCGAACATGTTGCCCCACGGCCCGCGGCCAACGACGATCGCCCGCGTGAGCATCGAGGCGCCGAGGGCGAGGAACGCGACGAACGTGATGGCGATGGCGGCCCGTGAGAGCGGGGTCGGGCTCGCGGCGGTGGTCGGGCCGGAGGCCGTCGCCTGGGTCTGGCTCGAGACGAACGAGCCGGTCACCACGCCCGCGTAGGCCGGCTGGGGCGCGCCGACGAACGCGGGGAGCGTCCGGCGCCCGTTGGCGAGCATGACGGCGTGCCCGACATGGGCCGCGAACCCGATGGCGACGAGGAGTGTGCCGATCGAGAACAGCGTCGAGGACAGGACCTCGAGCGACATGCAGGCCGCCCGCTACGCCGCCGCCGCGCCGCCCGGCTTCGCGCCGGTGGTCGATCGGACGGGGACGAGGGTCGACTTGACCTTGAGGACGAGCCCGCAGTTCGTGCACGTGTCGATGGCCGCCGGCCGGCCGAGCCCGCACATCGGACAGATCACCGCGAGCTCGTCCTGGCAGGTGTCGCAGCGGTCGGCGCCCGACGGGAAGATGAGGCGGTCACGGCGGCAGTATGGGAGGCCGACGGGGAAGACGGGTTCGCCGCCCGGGCCGATCTCCGCGAGGCGCGGCCCCTCCACGAACGAGATCTTCGTCCGGGGCTTTCGGGCGAGGTAGATCATCGAGCCGAGGATCGAGAAGGTGATGAACGGGCCGATGACGCCGATGAAGATGAGGACCGGCAGCATCGCGATCAGTGCGTTCCAATCCGGCATGACGAAGAGGGACGTCACGTCGAGGATCGAATTCCAGAGTTGGTCCAGGGCGTCGATCACGGCTGAATCCTAGCAGCGCGGGCGAGCGGTCGCGCTCACCGGACGTTCATCGTTCACGCTTCGTGGCGCTCCGGCGGCGCCGATACGGGTTGCCTTTCTTGACGGTCGCGCGGCGCCCCGGTTCCCAGCGCGGAGCGGCGTCGTCGTCATCGGTGTCACCGGCGTCGGCCGACGCCGGGGTGCTCGCGGCGCCCGAAGCGTGGGTGCTCGCGCCGGGAGCGCCGCGCCCGGCACCGGTCGAGGACCTCCCGCGCTCCTGGCGACCGAGCCGCCCGAGCAGCCACGAGGTGCCCGCCGTCCGGGCACCTTTCGAGCGAAGTCGCCGGCGCAGGTCGGCGTCGTCGGTCACGACGAGGATCGCCGCCGTCGCCAGCGGTCCATCGGTCGCGCGGATCTCCTCGACCATCGAGAGCAGGACCGCATCGGCACTCCGTCGACCGCCGTACCGGACGCGCAACCCGGTAGCGATCCGTTCGCCGGTGAGGCCCGGACTCGCCGGCCCATCGAAGACGACGTCGATGGCGATCGAGCCCGGAACGGCACCGCGCAGACGGCCGATGAGCGCGGAACGCGGTGCCGGGGACCTTGAACTCGACAGCGCGTGGAGCAGGTTGTTGCCGTCGACGAGGACCCAGTCCGTGTCGTGGAGCGGGTCGGCGGGTCGGGTGGCCATCGCCGCCATCGTACTTGGGGCCCCGTCCAGGCACGCGGGCGGTCGGTCGCGGCGGCGCGGCCGCGGTCCGACGCGGGTCGGATCGCGCCGCTACGATCGGGCCATGGGCCTCCTCCTGCTCGTCGATCTCGACGGGGTCGTGTACCGCGGCAGCGCCCCCGTCCCGGGCGTCGCGGCCGTGCTCGCCGCCCGGGCCGCGGCCGGCGACGACGTCGTCTACGTCACGAACAACTCGATGCACTACCGCGCGGACTACGTGACCCGTCTCGCCTCGATGGGTGCGCCGATCACGCCGGATACCGTCGTCTCGTCGGCCCGGGCGACCGCGCTCCACGTCGCCCGCCACGAGGCCGGGATCCGGCGGGTCCTGGTGCTCGGCGCGGGCGGCCTCGAGCGCGAGATGCGCGACGTCGGGCTCGACGTCGTGACGGCCGCGCACGCGGCGGCGCGGATGAGCCAGGAGGGCATCGACGGCTGGACCGCGGCCGGCGCGCCCGATGCGGTGGTGACCGGCCTCGACCCCAACCTGACGTACCTGCGGCTCGCGGCAGCCAACGATTGCATCCGCGCCGGCGCCCGCTTCTTCGCCACGAACCGCGACCCGGTCTACCCGACGGAGCTCGGGTTCCGGCCGGGGGCGGGCGCCGTGGCCGCGGCGCTCGAGGCGTCGTCCGGGGTCGTGCCGCTGTCGATCGGCAAGCCGTCGCCGCACCTGCTCGAGCTGGCGGCTGAGGCGGTCGGCCGCGACGTGCGCGATGCCGTGATGATCGGCGATGGGATCGTCACGGACCTCGCCGCGGCCAACGCCGTCGGTGCCCGCTGCGTCCTGATGCTCACCGGGGTGACCACCCGGGCCCAGGTCGAGGCGTTGCCGACGACGAGCAGCCGACCGCCGTCGCCGCCGATGCCGACGAGCTTGCGGCCGCGCTCGATACGATTGCCGCCGTGCCGCCCGCGACCGTGCCACGCGCCGCCGGCGCGCCACCCGCCTAGGCGGTCTCGGCCACCTCCGTCGATCCGGTGCCCTCGGCCGCCACCGGCCGGGACGGTGCAGCACCCTCGGTGCCGAGCGCCCGGTCGAGGTGGGCGATGACCGCGTGGGCATCGAGCTGCTCGAGGATGTTCCGAGCCGCGGCGCCCCAGGCCCGAGCCTCCGGAACAGACGGGCCGAGGACCTCGACGGCGGTCCACGTCGCCCAGGCCTGATCCCAGGGCAGACCCATCTCGCCCCAGATGGAGAGGGCGCGTCGATACCCGCTCACCGACTCGGCCGTGCGTCCCTCCAGGGCGTCGATGCCGGCCTCGATCGTGAGCCGCTCCACATCGATCACTCGACCGCGCGTGCCATTGAGCGTCAGGCGGTCGAGTGCGCTGCGCGCCCCGTCCGCATCGTGCGCGAGGATGGCCGACTTGCCGGCCCGCGGATACGCGAATGGGGCGTTCGTATCACTGGTATCGCCCTGCTTCAACCAGCCGTCGCGGGCCGCAGCGAAGTCCCCGGCCGCCAGCCCGATCCACGCGATGAGGTCCTCTGCGCCCGCCGACACGTCGTTGTCGGCGAGTGCCCTGGAGGTGGCCTGCAGGTCGGCGACCCGGGTCGCCGCGTCCGGGGCGCCGCGCAGGAGCGCGACGACGACGGCCGACAACGTCGCACCGAATCGATGGACGACAGGCAGATCGACCTCGTCGAACGAGGCAAGCTCGTTGCCGACCCAATCCCAGTCCCCGAGTCGGACCGCATCCTCGCCGGCATTGCCGATGACGGTGAGCTCGCTGTCGCGCCGTCCGATCCGCCGGGCGAACTCGAGCGCCTGCATCTCGAGGTCCCAGGTCGCCTGGACGTCGCGAGAGGCCATGATGATCGTCAGGTTCGTGAGCGCCCGGCTCTCGATCGTCAGGAGTCCATGATCGTTGGCGAGCTCGCGAGCGGTGCCGATCAGGCTCAGGCCCTCCACCGGCCGGCCGTGGTTCGCGAGGATGCCGCCCTTCGTGATGAGCGCCGAGGCCATCGTCTCGTACAGGTCGAGCCGCTCGGCGATCTCCAGGGCGCGGTCCGCCAGGGCCATGGCCTCGTGATTTCGCTGCTCGAGCCGCCGGGCATTCGCGAGCAGCGCGATGATCGCCGCAAGGTCGGCCTCGTCGGCGACGCCCGGCCCGTACGCCACGGCCTCTTCGAGCACCGGGGTCATGTCGTCGATGAGTCGCCCGGACATGTAGCCCTCGGCGAGCCACAGCGTCGCGCGATAGGCGCCGGCCTCGTCACCGGCGGCACGACGGATGGCGACCGCCTCCTTGAGGTTCGTCGCGGCGATGTCCGGTCGGGCGGCGGCCGTCGCGGCTCGACCGAGGCGCTCGAGGATCGCGGCGCGTTCGGTCGGTTCGGTCGTGACGGCCGCGGCCTGGGTCAGGAACGTCATCGCCTGCTCGGGCGAGCCGAGGGCCATCGCGCGGTCCGCTGCCCCGGTCAGGGCCAGCCTCGCCTGGACCGCGAGGGCGTCACCTTCCGGCCCCTCAGGCACGGCCTCGTAGGCCGCGACGTAGTGCATCGCGAGGGCTCCCGCGAGCTCGTCGTCGCCGAGCGATTCGAAGAATCGCGCCGCCGCGAGGTGGCGCGTCCGGCGGTCGCGCTTGGCGAGCGTCCCGTACGCGACCTCACGGATGAGCGACTGCACGAAGATGTACTGCCCGCGCTCGGGCGAGCGCGGATCGATGAGCTGCTCGAGCAGCTCCATGCCGGCGAGATCGTGGAGTCGCGCCCTGATCGTCTCCTCGCTGCCCCCGTTGACCGCAGCGAGGCCGGCGAGCGTGAAGCTCTGGCCGAGGACGGCGGCGTCCTGGAGCAGGGACCGATCGGTCGAGTCGAGGCCGTCGAGCCGCGCTGCGATCAGCGCCTGGAGCGTCTCCGGCACGGCGAGGGCGCCCAGTTCGCCGACCGGTTCGTAGCGGCCGTCGACCTCCCGCAGCCGCCCGTCGCTCACGAGCATCCGGATCATCTCGACGGCGTAGAGCGGGATCCCGTCGGCGCGCTCGATGATTGACCGCGCCGTGGCCGCGGGCAGGCCCGGCACGAGTCCCGCGAGCAACTCCCGCATCGCATCCGCGTCGAGGGGTTCGAGCCCGAGTGCCAGGAAGTTGCGCCGTCCCGCGCCCCAGTCGGGGCGCCGGACGAGGAGGTCGGGGCGGGCGAGCGTGATGATCAGGATCGGGACGCCGCGCGACCACTCGAGCAGATGGTCGATGAAGTCGAGCAGGCCCGGGTCGGCCCATTGCAGGTCCTCGAACACGAGCGCGACCGTCGAGTTCGCCGCGATCCGCTCGAAGAACGTCCGCCAGGCGCGGAACAGCTCGTCGCGGCCGCCGGACGGCGCGTCGGCGACGCCGAGCAGGGTCAGCAGGGCCGGTTCGATCCAGCGTCGTTCGGTCTCGTCGGGCACGTACTGGGCGAGGCTCTCCGCGACCTTGGCGCGGGTGGTCTCCGGGTCGTCGGTCTCGGCCAGGCCGGTCCGGGCGCGGACCATCTCGCCGAGCGCCCAGAACGTGATGCCCTCGCCGTACGCCGGCGACCGGCCGTCATGCCAGAGGACCTTCTCGACGACGCCGTCGACGTACTTCTCGAATTCCCAGGCGAGCCGCGACTTGCCGATGCCGGCCTGGCCGGTGATCGACACGAGCCGGGCCCGTCGCTCCTTCGACGTCGCGTGGAACAGGTCCTTGAGCAGACGCAG
Source organism: uncultured Chloroflexia bacterium (assembly GCA_963817245.1). GTDB lineage: Bacteria > Chloroflexota > Limnocylindria > Limnocylindrales > CSP1-4 > SPCO01. The sequence continues at coordinate 1,857,725 of CAWFNQ010000001.1, read as the reverse complement.
CTCCGCGTCGCGGCCGACGAATGGCGCCTCCAGTCGGTCCGAGCGCCCGCGTCCGAACCGCTCGGCGATCACCCGCAGGGCGCGCCACGCGGGGACCGGGGCCTCCTTGCCCTTGAGCACCTGATCGCCGGCCGGCTCGAAGGCGATCGACCCGGAGGCGGCGCGCTGGGTGACCTCGCCGACGAGCACGGTCCCGGGCGCGGCGACGGACTGCAGCCGCGACGCGGTATTCACGAGATCCCCGGCGACCATGCCCTGGTCGCGGGCGCCGAGGGTGACGGCGGCCTCGCCGGTCAGCGACACCCGCGCGAGCCCGCACTTCCGGGCCGAGCGTGCGTACCGCGTCGACGACCTCGAGGGCGGCCCGGACGGCCCGTTCGGCGTCGTCCTCCCGGGCGACCGGCGCGCCCCAGACGGCCATGACCGCATCGCCGATGAACTTCTCGACGGTGCCGCCGTGGCGAGTGATGACGTCGCGGGCGAGATCGAAGTACGCGGACAGCAGCTCGCGGACGGTCTCGGCGTCGCGGCCCTCGGCGAGGCTCGTGAACCCGACGAGGTCGGCGAACAGGACGGAGACGAGGCGTCGCTCGGCGACGGGCCCCGCGGCGGCGCTCCCGACGGCCCCGCCCGCCGCCGGACCGGGGCCGACCGCGGTCCCGGTGGCTGATGTCCCGGCCTCGAGCTTCGTCCCGCACTCGCCGCAGAACCGCGCCCCGGGCGGGTTCGTCGAACCGCACGACGGGCACGCGGCGGCGAGCTTGGAGCCGCACTCGTAGCAGAACTTGCGACCGGCCTCGTTGACCGTGCCGCACGAGGGGCACTGCATCTGCGGAGCGTAGCGCGATGTGTGCCCGAATACAGCCCCTCGGCGCGACTCAGTCGCGCCGTCGCGCGCCAGCTCCGGGATGCCGGCCGCCCAGGCATCGAACTCGGCCTTGAGCGGGGCGAGGTCGGCCTCCTCCGCGAAGGCGACGTCGAGCGCCCGCCGGTCGAGCGCCCACAGCGCGGGGAGGGGCAGTCCGATCGTCTCCACCGCGTTCTCGTATTCCTCGGAGAGCGTGAGGTCCGACACCGTCGTGTCGTCCGTGTTGAGCGTCACGGGCACCCCGGCCCGATGCAGGCGGGCGAGCGGGTGCGCGCCGAGGCTGGGCACGATCCCGGCCTGCCAGTTCGAGGTCGGGCAGAGGTCGAGGGTCACCCGTCGCGCGGTCAGGTCCCGGCAGAGCGACGGATCGTCGGCCGCGCCCGGCCCGTGGGCGATCCGCTCCGGGTCCATCTCCAGCGCGCGCCGGACCTGCGCGGCCCCGCCCCACTCGCCGGCGTGCAGGGTGATCCGCAGGCCGCCGGCCCGGGCGGCCTCGAACGCGCGGGCGTGGGTCAGCGGGTCGGGGAAGGCCGCCTCGGGACCGGCGAGGTCCCACGCCGGTCAGGCCGCGGTCGCGGAAGCGGGCCGCGGTCTCGGCGAGCTCGACGTTCGCGTCCGGGTCGTGGGATCGCAGCGCCGTGCAGATCAACCGGACCGTCGTCCCCGTGCGCGCCGCGGCCTCGGCCGCGCCCGGCGCAGACCGCCGCGATCCCGTCGGCCAGGCGGCAGGCCGCCGGCCACGTGCAGCAGCGGACCCCAGCGGATCTCGACGTAGCGGACGCCGTCGGCGGCCTTCATCTCGACGAGCTCGGCGGTGATCCGTTCGAGGGCCTCCGCGTCCTGCATCAGGGCGATCGGCAGGTCGAACGCGCGCAGGAGCTCGGCCTGCGACGTGCACGGCATCGGCGCGATGAGCGCTCGCGACATGCCGGCCCAGTCGCGCGGGGCGTCCACGCCGCGGGTCCGGGCCAGCTCGATCGCCGTGTCCACGCGCAGCGAGCCGTCGAGGTGCAGGTGGAGCTCCGCCTTGGGCATCGCCCGGATCAGCCGGCGGAGCATCCGGCCGTGGAGGCCCGGCGTGGCGTCGGCGTCGGTGGTTCGGGGGTCGGCCATCCCCCGATGCTACAATTCCGCGCGCATGTCCACCATCCTGGTCACGGGGGCCTCCGGGTTCGTCGGCAGTTGGGCGGTCCCGGCACTGCTCGACGCGCGGCCACGACGTCGTCGCCCTCGTCCGCGGACCGGGATCGGCCGAGCGCGTCCTGGGGCGCGTGCCCGCCGCGTGGCGCAGCCGCATCGAGCCGCGCACCGGCGACGTCACCCACCCGGCGTCGCTGGGCGCCGCGCTCGCCGGCGTCGATGGCGTGCTCCATCTCGCGCCGATCCCCCGCGACTTCAAGGGCGGCGCCGAGCTCCGCCTCGTGAATACGGAGGGGACGCGCGCCGTCGTCGAGGCGATGAACCAGGCCGGCGTCCGCCGTCTCGTCCACCTGGGCGCCCTCGGCGTCCAGGACGATCCGGCGCTCCACTACGCGAGCTCGAAGGCGAAGGCCGAGGCGATCGTGGCCGCATCGAGCCTCGACTGGACGATCCTCAAGCCGTCGCTGCAGTTCGGCGAAGGGGACGGGTTCTTCAACGTCCTCGCCGGCCTCGTCCGCAACAACCCGGTGTTCGTGCCCGTCCCGGGGCGCGGCACGAGCCGGTTCCAGCCCGTCCATGTCGGCGACGTGTCCCGGGTGGTCGTCCGCGCGTTCGCCGATCCGACGACGATCGGCCAGGCCTACGAGCTGGGCGGACCGCACTACCGGACCTATCGCGAGATCACCGCCGCGGTGCTCGCGGCCCTCGGCGCCAAGCGGACCGTCGTCCCGGTGCCCGTCCCGCTCATCGCGCTCGTCGCGGGCGCGGCCGAGGTCGGTCCACCTGCCGTTCCCCGTGGCCACCGACCAGCTGCGCCAGCTCCGCCTCGACAACATCGGGCCGCTCGAGCTCATCCGCGAGCGGTTCGGGTTCGAGCCCCGCGACCTCGATGGCGGCCTCGGCTACCTGCGGCGACGCCCGGCCGATCAGGAGCCACGCGGGGATGCCCTCGTGGGAGCCACGCCCGCGTGAGTGGCCGGCTCCGCGCGGCCCTGGCGGCCATCGCCTGGCTCATCGCCGTCGTGGCCATCGCCCTCGGCGCGGCCGGCCTCGTCGCGGCCACCGATCCGGGCACGGGCCGTCCGGAGCAGGCCCGCCTCGAGTACGCCGGCGATGCGGAGGTCGGGCCGGCACTCGACCGGGCCGAGGCGGACCTCTCGGCGCTCTCGAATACGGTCGATGACCTCGGGACGCAGGCGCGGGGCGCGCTCTCGGCGGTCATCGGTCGCGACACCAAGACCATGGATGACGCGATCGCGGCCGGCGACAAGCTCCTGGTCGACATCGTCCGCCAGTCCGCGGCGATCCAGACCGAACTCGCCGCGCTGCCGTACGTCCGGACGCCCGAGGCGCCGCTCCACGTGTCACCGGCCGTGCGACAGCGCTACCAGCGGCTCGTGGACGCCCTGGCCGCGACGGCCGACCTCCAGTCCTCCTGGACGCGGCTGACGGTCGACTCGGCGGCAGCCAGCCGACTGGCCGTCCAGCTCGCCGACCACGACACGCTCGTGGCCAAGGCCGCTGGCCAGGGCCGCGACGCCAAGTACGCGAAGGCCATCGCGACGCTCAAGGAGGCCAGCGACACGCTCGCGGCCACGAAGCCGTACCGCGACCGGCTGCGCAACACCGTGGACGAATCGACGCTCGACCAGTGGGTCGAGCGGAACACCGCCTACGACAAGGCGCTCTCGGGCCTGTACGACGCGCTCGACAAGGTCGGCGGCAAGGTCACGAACAAGGTCCGCAAGGCCATCGCGACCGAGAAGGCCGCCCGCGCCCAGCTGCCGCCCGACGCCCGCGGCCTCGTGATCATCATGGGCTCGATCGCCGAGGGCGGGCTCAACGGCGCGGTCGTCACCATCGAGGAGGCGAGGGCCAAGCTCGCCGACGCCCTCCAGCCACCCGATGCGCCGGCCTCGTCGAGCGCTCCCGGAGCCACGTCGCCCCCCGCGTCCCCGGCTCCCTGACGCCGAGGGGCCGCGGGTACACTGCCCAACGACGTAACGCCCGCCCCGTGCCCAGCCATGCGAGGTCGGCGCGGCCACATCCATCGGAGGCCAGCTCATCGTGCAGTCACGTGTCGTCACCGACCAGCCCTGGGACGTCGCCGCGGACGTGCTCGTCATCCCGATCGTCGGGGAGATCGAGTTCGAAGGGCCGATCGACGAGCTCGACCGGCGCACCGGCGGGGAGCTGCGCGCGCTCGCCACGTTCGGTGAGCTGAAGGCGAAGCGCTACTCGACGGCGCTCGCGGCCGCCGGCGAGCTGCCGGCCCACCGCGTGCTCGTGGTCGCTGCCGGCGACGCCGACGGCCTCGACCGCGAGACCGTCGTGCGCGTCGCCGCTTCCGCCGAACGCCGGCTGGGAGGACGGACGGTGAGCACCGTGGCGTTCTGGCTGACGCCCCTGGTCGAAGGGTTGGGCGAGGGCCCGGAGGTCGTCGCCGAACTGGTGGCGCGCGGCCTCATCGAGGGCTCGTACGACCCGCACACGATCTATCGGGAAAACGTGGAGACCGCACCGCCGGAGCTGAGCGAGGTCGGCGCTCATCGTCGCGCCCGGGTCCGATGTCGCGGCCGTCGAGGCCGGCGCGGTCCGCGGCACGATCATCGCGGAGGGCGCGAACCTGGCCCGGACGCTCTCGAACCGGGCCTCGAACGACGTCAGCCCGGTGGTGCTCGCCGACGAGGCGCGGGCCATCGCCGAGGCGAACGGGCTGTGGATCGACGTGATCGAGCCCGCCCGCGCCATCGAGCTGGGCATGGGCATGTTCATGGCGGTCGGCATGGGCAGCGACAACCCGCCGCGGATGATCATCCTGCGCTCGGGTGGAGCGGGCGAGCGCGACACGCTCGGTCGCCACCTGGCCATCGTCGGCAAGGGCGTCTGCTTCGACTCGGGCGGCATCTCGATCAAGCCGTCCGACCGGATGGACGAGATGAAGATGGACAAGACCGGCGCCTGCACGGTCATCGCGGCCATCGCGACCGTGGCCAGGCTCGCCCCGGGGACGCCGCTGCTCGCGGTGGCGCCGGCCGTCGAGAACATGCCCGGCCCGCACTCCACGCGCCCCGGTGACGTCGTCCGGGCCCTGAACGGGAAGATGGTCGACATCACGAACACCGACGCCGAGGGCCGGCTGATCCTCGGCGACGCGATGACGTACGCCGAGCGGCTCGGGGCGACCCACATCGTCGACGTCGCCACCCTGACCGGCGCGGTCTCGCGCGCGCTCGGCCACCTGATCACGGGCGCCTTCGGCCAGCCGCAGGACTGGTACGACCAGGTGAAGGCCGCCGGCGACCGCGCGGGCGAACGCTATTGGCAGCTCCCGCTCGTGGACGACTACGTGCCCGAGATGGAGAGCTGGTACGGCGACCTCCAGAACTCGGGCTCGGCCGAGGGCTCGCTCGTCAAGAGCGGGCTGTTCCTCCGCGAGTTCGTGACCAAGCCCTGGGTCCACCTCGACATCGCCGGCACCGCCTACTACCGCAAGGCCACCCCGTTCGCCCCGCGCGGGGCGACGGGCGCCTCGCACGCGACGCTCGTCGAGCTCGCGCTCGCGGGCGCGCACGGGGACTGACGAGCCGAACGGCGGCGAGTCTGCTCGTCGATACCGATGACCCTCCATCTGGCGCCGCTTGACATGACCGGGGCGCTCGCCGCGCTCGCCGCGGTCCTGGGCGGGCTGCTCGGCTTCGCGGCCGACCGATTCGCGACGCGCTGGCCCGAGCACGACGAGGAGCATCCGCCCGGCCGCCGCATCGACTGGCGGACCGGCGTCACGATCGCGATCGGCGCCGTCGCGTTCGCGCTGCTCCCCGGCCGGTTCGCCGGGGACACCCTCGCGATCGTGCTGTTCGGGGCGTGGTTCGCCACGCTCGTCGTCGGGCTCGCCACCGACCTCGACCAGCGGGTGCTCGCGAACGAGACGACGCTGCCGGTCATCCCGGTCGCGCTGCTGTATGCCGCCAGCGGCCAGAACCCCCTCGTCGGCGACCAGCTGCTGTTCGCGATCCTCGCCGCCGTGCTCATCCCGGCCGCCCTGTACCTGCCCTCGATCCCGTTCGGTGCCGGGGCGTTCGGCATCGGCGACGTGAAGCTCCTCGTCGGCGTCGGCCTGATGCTCGGCGGCGAGCGTGCCGTGCTCGGGGTCCTGTTCGGGATGCTCGTGGCGGGCGTGACCCTGGCGCTCCTGCTCGTGACCCGGCGGGTGGGTCGTCACTCGTACGTGCCGTACGGGCCGTTCCTGATCATCGGGGCGATGTGGGTGGTGCTCCTGCGCACCTGAGCCTGCGCCGCGACCCGCGGGCGCCCGAGGTACCGAAGTGCCGGTAGGACCATGGTCGGGTTGGGGACGAGCGTGAGCGTGGCTAGACTCCGCGCGTATCATGCCCGGATGCCGGTGTCGTCCCCGGTCGTGCCCGTGGGGACGGCGATGGACCGGCGGGCATCGCCGTCAAGGCGCGATCGAGGGCCGCTCACCAGGCCTCGCGCGCAACACGGAGTTGGCTCGCACGAACACATCGCCACGCTCAGAGGCCAAGAGATCGACCTGATGTCGCAGGACCACCCGCGCTCCGACGACCCGCTCCCGCTCTACGTCCCGACCTACTCCGATGGTCCGGCGTGGGCGTCGATGCGTGCGCCGCGTCGCCGCGCGCCGCGGCGGCGCCTGCTGGGCGTGCTGCTGCTGCTGCCGGTCGTGCTCGGCATGATCGGGGCCCCGGTGGCCACCGTCCCCGTCCAGGGCGACGAGCTCAGCAACGTCCGCGATGCGCTCGCGCAGCAGAAGAAGGAAGTCGAGCAGCATCTGAAGGAGGTCGCGGCGCTCAACGCGCTCCAGCGCGGGCTCGCGAACGACATCGCGTCCACGCGGCGCCAGCTGTCCGGCATCAACGCCGACCTCTCGGCGGTCCGCCAGAAGATCAACAAGATGTCCGACCGCATCGACGTCGTGAAGGGCAAGTACCAGGATCTCGTCGACGAGCTCGCGAAGCTCGACCGGCAGCTGCTCTTCCTCCAGTCGCGCGAGACGGTGAAGCGCGAGGAGCTGCGCCAGCGCCGCGCGGAGCTCGCCGATCGCCTCCGGAGCGCGTACGACACCGACCGGACCTCGCTGCTCGAGTCGCTGCTCTCGGGCCAGACCTTCGCGGACATGCTCACCCAGGTCGGCTACTACCTCGACATCGGGCAGCAGGACAAGGCGCTCGCGGAGCAGGTCTCGAAGGACCAGGAGACGCTCGCGGCGCTCCATCAGACCGTCGAGGCCACGCGCGGCGAGACCGACGACATGCGGCTCGCGACGGCGGCCCAGAAGCGCGAGCTCGACGCGCGCATGTCGGACCTGCGGGCGGCGCGGGCGCAGCTCCGGCGACTCGAGAAGGAGACGCAGAAGAACCTCGCGATCCAGAAGGCGATGTACGCCAAGGTCCAGGCGAACCGCAAGAACGCCAAGCATGCTCTTGCGGCTGCCGCGGCGGCGCAGAAGCGGCTGGCCCACAAGATCGCGGAGATCGTCGCGCACGAGTCCCAGCAGGGCAACATCCCGTCGCAGTACAACGGGACGCTCCAGTGGCCGATGTCGGGGACCGTCACGCAGAACTTCGGGTGCACCGGGTTCTCGTGGGAGCCGCCGCTGGGCAGCTGCGCCCACTTCCACCAGGGCATCGACATCGTCGCCCCGCAGGGCACGAAGGTCCGTGCCTCCGGCGACGGCGTCGTGGCCTACATCGGCTGGAACTACGCCGACGGCGCCGACCCGGCCTGGATCGTGATCATCGCCCACGCCGACAACCTCCAGACCTGGTACGCGCACCTCAAGGCCACCTACCCGCCGGGCATCCACAAGGGCTCGCACGTCTCGGCCGGCCAGGTCATCGGCTACGAGGGCAACACCGGCCACTCGACCGGCGCCCACCTGCACTGGGCCGTCATGTTCAACGGGGACTTCGTCAACCCGCGCCTGTTCCTCTAGATCCCTGGCGCATCGGCGCCGGGCGAGACGTAACCGATCGATGACCCGCGGTTCATCGTGGCCGGACCTGCCGTGCTAGCATCGCCGGACGGGGTGTGGCGCGGGGGCGCCAGCTTCCAGCAGTGGAGGCTCGGCTGATGAAGCGGACGATGGCGGTGATCCTCGCCGGTGGTGAGGGCGAGCGCCTGTCGATCCTGTCCCAGGAGCGCGCCAAGCCGGCCGTCCCGTTCGGCGGCAAGTACCGGATCATCGACTTCACGCTCTCGAACTGCGTGAACTCCGATATCGACGACGTCGTCGTCCTCACCCAGTACAACCCGCGATCGCTCAACGACCACATCGGCCTGGGCCGGCCGTGGGACCTCGACCGGAACAAGGGCGGCGTCAAGCTCCTCCAGCCGTACATCGCCCGTGGCCGCATGGCCGAGTGGTATCGCGGCACCGCCGACGCGGTGCTGCGCAACATGAACGTGCTCGAGCACAACGAGGCGGACACGGTCCTCGTCCTCGCGGGCGACCACGTCTACAAGATGGACTATCAGCCGTTCGTGGCGGCCCATCGCCGCCATCGCGCCGACGTGACGATCGCCGTCCGGCGCGTCCCGCTCGCCGAAGCATCCCGGATGGGCATCCTCGCGATGGACGAGAACGACCGCGTCGTCGAGTGGCAGGAGAAGCCCAAGCAACCCAAGAGCGACCTGGCGTCGATGGGCGTGTACGTGTTCTCGAAGAAGACGCTCCGCCAGTGGCTCAACGAGGAGCTCGTCGATTTCGGCGGCAACGTCATCCCGGCGATGCTCGACGCGGGCGCGCGCGTGTTCGGTTACCGGTTCAACGGCTACTGGCAGGACGTCGGGACGATCCAGTCCTATTGGGAGGCCAACATGGCCCTCCTCGAGGACGTCCCGGAACTCGACCTGTACGACAAGGACTGGGTCATCCACACCCGGTCCGAGGAACGGGCCCCAGCCAAGGTCGGACCGACCGCCCAGGTCCACCGGAGCCTGATCAGCCACGGCTGCATGATCGAGGGCACGGTCGTGAACTCGGTGCTCTCGCCGGGCGTGCGGGTGGGGGTGGGCGCGGTCGTGCGCGACTCGATCGTGATGTTCGACTCGGTGATCCGGTCGGGCGCCGTCGTCGATCGGTCCATCCTCGACAAGGAGGTCGTGGTCGGGCAGGGCACGATCGTCGGCGACGGTCCGTTCCCGGACAAGCCGAACAAGCAGGAGCCGGGCCGCCTGAACACCGGGATCACGGTCGTCGGCAAGCGCGCGGTCATCCCTCGTGGGGTGCGGGTCGGACGCAACGTCCGGATCGCGGCCGACGTTCGCACCACGGACTTCGTCGGACGGGTCATCCGCAGCGGGGAGTCCGTCGAGCGCCGGGCGAGCAAGCGCACTGCGCACGACCATGCCCCCGTCGGCGTGGCGGCCGGCACGCGTGCCGTGGCCGGTGCCGCCCGCGGCAAGCGCCGCGACCCCGAGGACTGACGACCGCCCGACGGGTTCTCGGCTAGACTCCGCGGGCCATGCCATCCGCCGACCCCGGCGCCCGTGCCGTGCGCCCGGCCGATGTCGAGCGCTGGCTCGCCGATCTGGGCCTCGCGCCCATCGAGCGGGCCGATCGCGAGGGGATCGCCTCCTGGGACCTCGTGCTCGACGGACGCCGCCGTTTCGATCTCCGCGTCACGCTGATCCTCGACCCGTCGTTCGCGCTGCTCGTGTGGGCCCAGTTCGCGCCGCCGATCAACGACATGTTCCGCAAGTCGTACCGGAAGCTGCTGCGCTGGAACGATGAGTTCCCGTTCGCCAAGTTCGGGCTGAGCGAGGACGAGCGGCCGCTGCTTGCCGTCGAGCTCCCGATCGTCGCCGTCGACGAGGACGCGCTCGGCCTCGCGCTCGCCCGGGTCGTCGGCATCGCGGACCGGCTGTTCGAGGACTCCGTGGACTGGCTCTGGATCGGCGGCAAGCGGCCGGACCAGTCCGCCCGGCGATGCCGCAATGAAGCCCTCCTCACGCGATACCACGATGCGCTCGCGGAGCTGGCCGAGGACGCCGCTCCCGAGCCGCCGCCCGCTGCCGAGGCGACCCAGGCGTGATGCCACGGTCGATCGCCCGGGCCGTCCTGCCGCTCCTGCTCGCGGTCGTCGCCGCGACCGGGCTCCTCGGGACGCCGCTGGCCGCCGACCGAGGTCCGGGCGGCGACGCCGGACCTCACGATCGTCGGCGCCGCCCGGTACACGGTCCAGCCCGATCAGCGGCGGGTCCGCGTCTCGGTGACGCTGACGCTGACCAACCACCTCGCCGACACCAAGACCACGCGCTACTACTTCGACCGGGCCTACCTCGCGGTCATGCCCCAGGCGTCGGCCTTCCGGCTGCACTGGGATGGCAGCGGGACCCCGACCGTGCGCGCCACGAAGCGCACGAAGGACTACACGCTCCTGCGGCTCGGGCTGCCGAGCCGTCTGTACAGCGGCAAGAGCGCGACGTACACGCTCGGCTTCGACATCGTCGACAGCGGCGGCAAGGCCACGCGCGACATCCGCATCGGCGATTCGCTCGTCTCGTTCCCGACCTGGGCGTTCGCGAGCGACCAGACCTCGGGCGGCTCGGTGACGGTCGTCTTCCCGAAGGGCTATCGCGTCGAGGTCGCGGCGGGCCGGATCCCCTCGCCGGTCACCGATCCGCAGGGCCGCACGGTCTTCCGCACCGGCACGCTCGCGACCCCGCTCTCGTTCTACGCGTTCCTCGTCGCCGACCGGCCCGGCGCCTACCTGAAGACCACGATCAAGCCCGTCGTGGGCGGCAACCCGGTCACGATCACGATCAGCGGCTGGCCCGACGACCCGACGTGGCGCAAGCGCGTCAAGGGCATCGTCGCCAAGGCCGTGCCGGTCCTGGCCGATGCCGTCGGGATGAGCTGGCCACGAACCGAACCACTCGTCGTCCAGGAGGCGGTCAGCCGCTCGACCGGCGGGTACGCGGGGCTGTTCGACCCGTCGCAGGGCCTGGTCGAGATCGCCTACTACGCCACCGACTTCGTCGTCCTCCACGAAGCCGCCCACACCTGGTTCAACGGTGCGCTCCTCGCGGACCGCTGGGCGAACGAGGCCTTCGCCTCGTACTACGCGCTCCAGGCGGCCAAGACGCTCAAGATCAAGGCGACGGGCGACAAGCTCACGCCGTCCCTCGAGGCCTCGAAGATCCCGCTCAACGCCTGGGGGGCGATCGGCCGCGAGCCGACCAAGACCGAGGACTACGCGTACGCCGCGACGCTCACGCTCGCCCAGGCGATCGCCGACCGGGCCGGGCCCGAGGGGCTGCGGGCCGTTTGGGCGGATGCGGCCGCGCACGTCGGGGCGTATCAGCCGCCGGCCACGGCGGGCCCGGTCTCGCCGGAGCTCGTCGCGGGCCCGCCGGACTGGCGGGGGTTGCTCGACCTCCTCGAGGCGCGCACCCCGGCCAAGTACGACGACCTCTGGCGGACCTGGGTCGCTCGCGACACGGACGTGCCGCTGCTCGATGCGCGCCTGGCCGCTCGCGCCAAGTACGACGCCGTGGTGACGGCGGCCGGGGACTGGCGCCTCCCGGTGAGCATCCGTGACGCCATGCGCGACTGGCGCTTCGACGACGCGACGACCCAGCTCGACGCGGCGACCGCGGTGCTCGCCCAGCGGGATGCGGTCGACACGGCCGCTCGGTCGGCCGGGTTGAGCGTCTCGGGCGCGATGGAGACGGCCTTCGAGAACGACGCCGACGTGTCCGATGCCGCCGCGATCGCGACCGACGAGCTCCAGACGCTCGATCGCTACGAGCAGGCCGTGGCCAGCCGGCCCGCCGGCGGCAGCCCGATCGCGGCGGTCGGCCTCCTGGGCGAAACCCCGGACGTGGATCTCGCGACCGCGAAGACCGCGTTCGCGGCCGGGGACCTGGCCGGCTCGGCGGCCGCGTCGGACCGCGCGACCTCGGTGTGGTCGAGCGCGACGGCCCTCGGCCAGGGTCGCGTCGTGAGCGCGCTCATGCTGCTGATCGCCTTCGCGCTCACGCTCCTGCTGCTCATCGCCTGGCGGCGCGGCCGGCGCCGCCGGCGCCACCTGATGCAGGCCCACCTCATCGCCAAGCGCTGACGCGTCGGTGTCCTCGGGGCCGTGCGCTACACTCCGCGGCACCTCCGAACAGGTGCCACCGCCGGACGTCGGGGAGGACGCGTCCGGATCAAGGGAGCCCGACCCGCCCGATGGGCCTGCAACGCGCTCGACCCTCGCACGAGATCCTGTCCGGCGACTCCGCCGACGTGTATTTCGCCCGCGCCGAGACGATCCTCCAGAAGGAAGGGCGCGACCCGCTCGTGTCGATGGAGGTCTTCGCCCGCGAGGACGCGGTCCTGTGCGGCATCGACGAGGCGAAGAACCTGCTCGGCCACGTCCTCGCGCATGCCGACCCCGCGGAGACCAGCGTCGAGGCCCTCGATGACGGCGACTCGATCACGCCCAAGGAGGTCGTCCTCCGGATCCGCGGCCGCTATCGCCGGTTCGGGATCTACGAGACGGCCGTCCTGGGCATGCTCGCCCAGTCCACGGGCTGGGCCACCGCGGCCCGCGAGTGCGTGGACGCAGCCGCCCCGGAACCGGTCATCTCGTTCGGGGCCCGGCACATCCACCCGGACATCACCGACGTGCTCGACTACGCCGCCATCGTCGGCGGCTGCGTGGGGGCCTCGACGCCCGCCGGCGCCCGGCTCGCCGGCCTGGCCCCGACCGGCACCATGCCCCACTCGCTCGTCCTGATCTTCGGCGACACCGTGGAGGCCGCCCTGGCCTTCGACCGGCACGTCGGGCCCGAAGTGCCGCGGATCGTGCTCGTCGACACGTTCAAGGACGAGGCCGAGGAGGCGCTCCGCGTCGCCTACGCGCTCGGCGACCGGCTGTACGGGATCCGGCTCGACACGCCGTCCGAGCGGGGACGCGTGACCGCCGAGCTCGTCCACGAGGTCCGGGCCCGCCTCGACCAGGCCGGGTTCCGCCACGTCCAGATCGTCGTCTCGGGCGGCCTCTCGCCCGACCGGATCGGCTACTTCAAGGAGGCGGGCGCCCCGGTCGATTCCTACGCCGTCGGGTCGTACATCAGCGGCGCCACCCCGATCGACTTCACCGGCGACATCAAGGAGATCGACGGCCGTCCGATCGCCAAGCGCGGGCGCATCCCTGGACTGACCGAATCGCCCCGCCTCAAGCCGGTCGACCTGGCCGCCTACCGCGAGATGTAGGCGGGCGCCGGGGGGACCGACGGCCGGTCCGCCGCCGGGACGGCCGGGTCATGGGCGGTCGTCACGGACCTGTGCGACCATCGCGGCCATGGATGAGCCGTCGGCCGAGCGCCATCCCGAATCCGAGGCCGAACCCGCGCGCGTCTCGGAAGCGGAAGCCGAGAGCGCCTACGACCTGCTCCAGCGCGGGCACGCGCTGCTCGCCAGCCGGCATCACGCCCAGGCGGCGATCGTCCTCGAGCGGGCCGACCGCCTCGAACCGGCGAAGGCCTCGATCCTCGAAGCCCTCGGTCGCGCGTACTTCAACTCGAACCAGCCCGAGCGAGCGCGGGCCACGTTCGAGCGGATGCTCGAGATCGACCCGTCGGCGCACTACGCGCATTTCGCCCTTGGGCAGAGCCTCAAGCGCCTCGGCCGGCGCGACGAGGCCGGCACGCATCTGCGACTCGCGGTCGCGCTGAGCCCGCAGACCGCCCTGTACCGGGACGCCCTCGCCCGACTGGGCTGAGCCCCGCGCGTCGCCCTAGGTCGGCAGGACCCAGTGCGGCCACTCGATGGTCGGCACGAAGCCGTGTGCCCGATACAGCGCCGTCGCGCGATCGTTGGTGGCCTCCACGGACAGCTCGATCGGGCCGGCCCCGCGGCGCCGGAGGTCGGCGATCCCCCAGCGCAGCAGCTCGCGGCCCAGCCCGCGTCGGCGGCACTCCGGGAGCACGCCGATGAGCCCGACGTCGCCGACGACCGTGCCGTCCTCGGTGACGTGGGTCTCTACCCGCGCGAAGGCGATGCGCCGGTCCGGGGCGTCCACCTGGCTCACGATGAGGATCCCGCTCGGGTCGAAGTCGGCCGAAGCGTTCACGTGGGCGATGACGGCCGGGGTCCAGGACATGCGCGTCGGGTGGCCCTCGAAGCAGGCGAGCATGAACGCCACCCAGTCGCCGGCATCGGCCTCGCGCTCGGGATCGAAGGCGCGGGTGACGACGTCGGGCGGGAACGATGGCGGGGCGACGTCCCGATCGGCGGCCAGCTCGAACTGCCACAGGCTCGAGCGGTACGTGAACCCGAGCGCGTCGGCGAAGGCGACCGACGCGGGAAGGTGCGGCGGGACGTACAGCTGCAGGACATCGTCCCCGCGGCGGCGGGTCAGCTCGAGCGCCGCGCCCACGAGGCGCCGCCCGTGTCCTCGGCGGCGGGCCGCGGGATGCACCGTCAGGTCGTCGTGATTCGGCGTGGCGTACCCGACCACCCGCCCGTCCTCGAGGGCCACCACCGTCCCCTCCGGGTCGGGCACGATGCGCACGAGCGCGCGCTCGATGTCCGAACGGGCGAATCCGGGGATCCCGTCGGTCGCGAGGCACGCCTCCATGACCTCCCGGATGCCCGCCGCGTCATCCGCGCGGGCGCTGCGGACCTCCGTCGTCATCCCGCGGAGCGACCCGCGCGTATCCGCTCGAGCCAGAACAGCCCGACGATCGATTTCGCGTCGACGATCTCACCCCGGTCGATGGCGGCGACGGCCTCGCGCCAGGGCCGCCGCTCGACGAGCAGGTGTTCGTCGTGGTCGGGCGTGAGCCGCCCGGCCCCGGCCACCGTGAGGTCGGTGGCGATGTACAGCGTCACGAGCTCCTCGCTGAACCCGGGCGCGGTGTAGAACTCGCCGACGCGCTCCCACGTCGCGGCGCGGAGACCGGTCTCCTCCTCGAGCTCGCGGTGGGCGGCGAGCAACGGATCCTCGGTCGTCCCGTCCTCGTGCGGGTCGAGGCCGCCGGCCGGGATCTCGAGCAACACCTGCGCCGCGGCCACGCGGTACTGGCGGACGAGGACGACCTGGTCGTCGGCATCGAGGGGGACGATCGCGACCACGCCCGGGTGCCCGACGATGTCGCGGATCGAGCGCGACCCGTCGGCGCGCTCGACGGTGTCGACGCGGAACGTCGCGTAGCGGCCCTGGTGGATGACCCGCGAGTCGACGACGCGTTCGATGAGATCGGCCCCGGAGGCGTCCTCCGGGGCCGGATCAGTGGCGGGGTGTGTCGACCCGTCGCTCAGCCGACGGCCTCCGCCTCCGCCGTCGCCTCGACCGGGACGGCCGGCGTCGCCGCGGCCAACGGCGCGAGGTCGGGCGCGACCGAGTGGCCGGTCTCGCCGTTGAACAGGTGGAGCTTGTCGAGTGGCAGCTGGAAGTTGAGGATGTCGCCGGGTCGCACGCGGTGCGACGAATCGACGATCGCGACGATGTCGCGGTCCGCCGCGGTCACGTGGAGGAGCTCCTCGTTCCCGAGGTACTCGACGACGTCGGCGCGCGCCTGGAAGGCGCCCATGCCCGGACCGCCCTGACCGATGTCGAGGTGCTCCGGCCGGAAGCCGGCGACGAGGGTGCGGCCGGCGATCGGCCCGGCGGCCTCGCGGTAGCGGTTCGGCAGCGGGATCGCCCAGCCGCCCGGCCCGGCGAGGCGGGCGCTCTCGCCGGACCCGTCGAGCGTGACCTCCACGAAGTTCATCGACGGGCTCCCGATGAAGCCGGCGACGAAGCGATTGATCGGGGTGTCGTAGAGGACCTGCGGCGTCCCCACCTGCTGGAGGAGGCCCTCGCTCATCACCGCGATGCGCGTGCCCATGGTCATGGCCTCGATCTGGTCATGGGTGACGTAGACCATGGTCGTGCCGAGGCGCTGGTGGAGGCGGGCGATCTCGGCGCGCGTCTGGACGCGCAGCTTGGCGTCGAGGTTGGAGAGCGGCTCGTCCATCAGGAACACGGCCGGCTCGCGGACGATCGCGCGACCGAGCGCGACGCGCTGTCGCTGGCCGCCGGACAGCTCCTTGGGCTTGCGATCGAGGAGCTTGTCGAGCTGGATCGTCTCGGCGGCTTCCTTGACCCGCCGATCGATGTCGGCCTTGGGGACCTTGCGCAGCTTGAGCCCGAAGGCGAGGTTGTCACGCACCGACATGTGGGGATAGAGCGCGTAGCTCTGGAACACCATCGCGATGTCGCGATCCTTGGGCGGGATGTCGTTGACGACGCGATCCCCGATGCGGAGGGTCCCGCTCGAGATCTCCTCGAGGCCGGCGATCATGCGCAGGCTGGTGGTCTTCCCACAGCCCGATGGTCCGACCAGGACCATGAATTCGCCGTCCCCGATCTCGAGGTTCAGGTCCTTCACGGCGTGGAATTCGCCGTAGACCTTGTTGACGTTGTCGAACGTCACGGTGGCCATGGGTACCTCCGCTCCGACCGGCCATCGCGGGCTCATGCATCCAGCCACCGAAGTGGAACGTGGACGAGCCCCGTACGTGGCGGCTCGGGGTGGCCGCATCGTACGTTCCGGACCACCCCGGCGCAAGCCCGATGCATCGCTGGGGCCCACCGCCCGACGACGCCCGGCCGCGTGTGATAGACATCGCCCATGGGTGACCGACTCGCCGGCCGCGTCGTGGTCGTGACCGGATCCAGCGGGATCGCCGCGGCCGGGGCGCGCCGATTCGTCGCCGAGGGAGCCGCCGTCTGGGTGATCGCCCGGGACGCGGTGAAGGGCGACGCCCTCGTCGCCGACATCGCACGAGCGGCCGGTCCGGGGGCTCGGATCGCGTTCGCATCCGCCGATCTCCGGGACGAGGCGGCCGCCGAAGCCGCCGTCGCGGCCGCGCGCGACGCCTTCGGACACGTGGACGGGCTCTTCGCCGTCGCGGGCGGCTCGGGGCGCCGGGCCGGGGACGGACCCATCCACGAGATGCCGCTCGAGGGCTGGACGGAGACGCTCGCCATCAACGGCGTGCCGGCGTTCCTCGCGGCGCGGGAGGTCGTCCGCGCGATGCTGGAGCAGGGGAGCGGCGGGTCGATCGTGCTCGTCTCGAGCGTGCTCGCGAGCGATCCGGTCCCGAGCCTGTTCGCGACCCACGCCTATGCCGCGGTCAAGGGCGCCGAAGAGGCGCTGGCCCGGACCATGGCCGCCTACTACGCGCCCCACGGGATCCGGGTGAACGCGCTCGCGCCGGGCCTCGTGGACACGCCGATGTCGTCGCGCGCCCAGGGCGATGCGACGACATCGGCCTACGTCGTCGCGAAGCAGCCCCTCGCCGGCGGCTTCCTGCCGGCCGAGTCGATCGCCGACGCGGCGTTGTTCCTGCTCTCCGACGAAGCGCGCCACATCACGGGCCAACGACTCGCGGTCGACGGCGGCTGGAGCGTGACCGAAGCGCCGGTGCCACCACCGACGGGGTGAGCTGGGCCGCGGGGCCGGGCTGGTTGTCTAGACATGTCGGCGGTCTCGTGCCATCATGCTCGACATGAGCCCCTTGACCATCGACGACCTCACCTACGACCGGGTCGCCAAGACCATCGACCATTCCCTCCTTCGACCCGAACTGACCCTCGACGAGGTCCGTGAGGGCTGCGCGATCGCGGCGCGCTACGACGTCGCGTCGGTCTGTGCGCGGCCCGCCGATGTCCTCCTGTGTGCCGAGCTCCTGCAGGGCACGAACGTCGCAGTCGGGACGGTCATCGGCTTCCCGCACGGATCGCACAAGACGCAGACGAAGGTGTTCGAGTCCATCCGGGCGCTGGGGGACGGCGCGACCGAGCTCGACATGGTCATCAACATCGGCTGGCTGCGCTCCGGGATGGACGACGAGGTCGAGGCGGACATCCGCGCCGTCGTCGACGCCGTGGCCGGGCGGGCGATCGTCAAGGTCATCCTCGAGAACGCCTACCTGACCAAGGACGAGATCGTCCGCGGCTGCCAGGCGGCCGAGCGAGCCGGCGCCGACTACGTCAAGACGTCGACCGGGTTCGCGCCGAGCGGCGCCACGCTCGAGGACCTGCGACTCATGCGCGCGTCCGTCTCGCCGCGCGTCAAGGTCAAGGCCGCAGGCGGCGTGCGGACGCTCGATGCGCTCATCGAGGTCATGGACGCTGGCGCCGACCGATGCGGCGCCACGCGGACGGCCGAGATGCTCGACGAGTTCGTCGCCCGCAAGTCCGCGGCCGCCGCCGCGGGCGCGGGACACCCCTCCGCCGCTCGATAGCCGGCCAGGTCGGGCGCGGCGACCGGCCGGTCTCGGTCGGTCAGATCCGCTCGAAGCCCGCAAGCGCGGCGCCGATCGCGCCGGCGCCGGGGCCAAGCTCGGCGAGGCGGAGGTCGAGCGTGCCGGGCGGGACGAATGGGATCCGTCGTTCGACGGCGGCGCGCAGCGGGATCATGACCTTATCGCCGGCCTCGCTGATCCCGCCGCCGATCACGACGCGGTCGGGGACGATGACGGTCACGATGTTGCCGATGGCGATGCCCAGCGCGGTGAACGCATCGTCGAGGGCCGCCTGGCATCGAGCATCGCCGGCGACCGCCCCGGCGAACACCGCCTCGACCGAATCCCGGCCCGCCGTCGCCATCATGGCGCCGGCCTGCGCGTAGGGCTCGGCGCAACCGAGGTTGCCGCACCCGCAGCGGCGGCCCCCGTCGTGGACGGTCTGGTGCCCGATCTCACCGGCCGTGCCGGTCGCTCCGAGATGGAGCTTGCCGTCGATCACGAGCCCGCCGCCGATCCCGGTCCCGAGCGTCAGCATCGCGATGGTCGACGCGCCGCGCCCTGCGCCCATCCGCGCCTCGGCGAGCGTGTGCGCCCGCGCATCGTTGATGCAGGCGACCCGCATCCCGAGGCCCTCGGCGACGCGGTCGCGCAGCGGATACCCGTCCCACGGTCCGGGGAAGTTCGGGAACAGCGTGATGGTCCCAGTGGCCCGGTCGAACAGCCCGGGGACCCCAAGGCCGACGGTCTCGATCGGCCCGTGCGCCGCGATGGCCGCGAGCCCGGCGTCGACGAGCGCCGCGGCGACACCGTCGGGCCCGCGTTCGGCGTGGGTCGGCACGGACGTGGCGGTCATCAGGCGCGGCGCGGCTCCGAGGATCGCGTCGTCCGCGTCGGCCTCGGCGCTCGCGTCGTCGTGGCCGGTCTCGAGGACGGCGACCTTGATGTTGGTGCCACCGAGATCGAGCCCGAGATGCCGCGCGATGGTCACGACAGCTCCGCGTCGGCGCCCCGCTGGAGCACCGCCTCGAACTCGTACCGCTCCGCGGCGTAGAGCGTCTCGGTGTGCTCGATCGGCGTCCCGTCCTGGTCGTCGATCGTCCGCTTCTCGCTCAGGACGACGCCGTCCGGGTCCAGCCCGAGCAGGCGCCGCTCGATGTCGGTCGCCGGTCGCGCCGAGACGCGAGCCTGGGCGCGGGTCGGGATCCGGCCGAGCCGTTCGAAGGCGGTGTGGAGCGAGCCCGCCTCGAGGTCGCCGTCGAGGACGGCCGCGACCGTCGGCGTCGCGACGACGCGCTCGATGGCCATCGGTCGGCCGTCGGCGAGGCGCAGCCGCTCGATGACGATCGCCCGGCTGCCCACCGGCAGGTGGAGGGCGGCGCGGTCCTCGAGGCTCGGCTCGATCCAGCCGGCGTGGAGGAGGCGCGACGAGGCCGTCAGTCCGCGCCGGCGCATGCTCTCGGTGAACGAGAGCGGGGAGCCGAGGAGGCGGGCGACGACGCGCGGCGCGGCGAATGTACCCTCGCCGCGGCGCCGGACGAGCAGGTGCTCGTTGGCGAGGACCTGGAGCGCCTGGCGCACGGTCATCCGGCTGACCCCGAACCGTTCGCACAGCTCGGCCTCGGACGGCAGGCGGTCGCCGGGCCGGGACGCCGCGATGAGTCGCCGCAGGTACTCGGCGATCTCCTGGTAGCGCGGGGTGGTCTGACGGGTGGTCTGGCGCGACATTGACGTGGTCATGATGGCGTGCCTAGGATGGCAGACCTGTCTAGACATGTTGAGGGGACGCCCGTGACGGAGCGAGGATCGGTCGCCGGGGCCTGGCTCGCGGAGGCGCGTGCGCATCCTCGACCGGATCGAGGCGACACAGATGCCGGCGATCGCCCGGACCGCCGAGCTGTGCGCCACGGCGATCGCCGACGGCGGGCTCGTGCACCTGTTCGGGACGGGGCACTCGCGGATCCCGCTCGAGGAGATGTTCCCGCGGTACGGGTCGTATCCGGGGTTCCACCCGATCGCCGAGCTGTCGATGACGTTCCATACCCAGGTCGCGGGCGCCAACGGCCAGCGCCAGGCGATGTTCATCGAGCGGATGGAGGGGCTCGCCGAGGTCATCCTCTCGAACTTCCAGTTCGGGCCGTCGGACGTGATGATCGTGTTCTCGGCCTCGGGGCTGACCGCGGTACCGATCGAGATGGCGATCGGCGCCCGGGCGCGCGGCCTGCCGGTCGTGGCGGTCACCTCGGTCGCCCAGTCGATGGCCCGGCCACCGGATCACCCGACCGGCACGCGGCTCCTCGACCACGCCGACATCGTCATCGACCTGTGCACGCCGGCGGGGGACGCCCTCGTCTGGCTCGACGGGCTCGACACGCCGATCGGACCCGGATCGACGGTGGCCAACGCCGCGATCGTCAACGAGATCAAGGTCCAGACCGCGGCGCTCCTGCGGGCCCGTGGCGCCCTGCCACCCGTCCTCACCAGCGCGGCCATCGTCGGCCCGGAGCGCTCGGCGGCGCTCTTCGAGGCGGCCTATCGCGAGCACGCCCGGCGTGTAGCCCACGTCCTCGCCGGGGCCGACGCGGAGGACTAACCGCCGCGCGTCGGCTGCGAGGTAGTCTGGCGGCATGGGCCGCTGGCGAGCGTTTCTCTGGATCGCGTCGATCCTTGTATTCGTGTCATGTTCCCCAGTCGAACCCGACCCGTCGAAGTCAGGGCCCTCCCTGACTACGGTCTCCCCGAGGCCCGGCACGTCCGGGACCGGGCTGAGGGGACGCCTGCTCGTCAGGGTCGTCGACCAGGCCGGCCGACCGCTGCCGGCGGCGGCGAATCCGCATTGCACGCCGATGCCGGTCGATCCATCCGTTCAGTTCAATCCTGGCGTGGCGACGGGAACCGATGCGACAGGCACGTGCGTCTTCGATCCCATCCCGGCGGCGGCTTTCGACGTCGAGGTCTCATTCATCGACTCGCACGACATCACGAAGACGGTCCACGGACGAGTCGTCGTGCCCGCCGACGGGACGGGCGCCGTGACGATCGCGATCGACCGCTGACCGCCGACCAAGGACGCTCGGACTTAGGCCGGGCGCACGTCCGGGTTGGGGAGCGATGACGTCGCGGACGGCACCATCAGCTCGTGGTACGAGGCGATGAACGCCCGCAGCGTCCGGGCGGTCGGCCCGAAGCCCTCGAACTCCGCGACCGTGAGGCCGTCCGGCTCGTAGGCGCGCTCGAAGTCCGGGAAGCGGGTCAGCAGCTCGTCGATGACGCCCGGGTCCACGGGGAGGTCGATCCGGTCGGTCGGCGTGATGCCGCTCTCGTTGAACCGGACCTGCCAGGTGTGGGGCATCGTCAGGATGACGTCCCCGCCGACGAGCTCGGTCCAGTGCAGCCGGTGGCGGTACGCGGCGGCGAGGAGCCGCGCCCGATAGCCACGCTCGCGGAAGAGCGCGTACGCCCGCTTGAAGACCGCGATCCCCGCCCAGTCGAGGGCGTCCGGATGGGCCGCGATCCCGTCACGCTCCGTGAGGACGCGCAGCCAGTCATCGAGCCGGCCGATCATCAGCGTGCAGACGGGCGTCACGGCGCCGGCGTCGCCGCCGCTCGCCGCCAGCGTCTCGAGCCCGCGCTCCACGGCCTCGGCCACCGCGATCGCCTGCGGCAGCGTGAAGCAGACGGTGGCGTTGATGCTCACGCCGGCGGCCGTCGCCCGCTCGATCGCCTCGAGACCCGCGGCGGTGACCGGGAACTTGACCTGGATGTTCGGGGCGAGCGACGAGAAGTGGATGCCCTGCTCGACCATCCGGTCGGCGTTCCGGTGGTTGGCCGGGTTCGTCTGCATCGACAGGCGGCCCTTCCGGCCCGCCTCGCGCCGGAAGACCGGTTCCAGCAGGCCCGCGCCACGGACGCCCATCTCCTCGATCAGCGCCCAGGTGACCTCGACCTCGGTCCAGGTCGGGTGGTCGGCCGCGAGCTCCGCGATCCGCGGTAGCCAGTGCGCGCGTCTCCTTGCGCATGACCTCGAGGACGATGCTCGGGTTCGACGTGGCGCCGCTGGCCCCACGGGCGATCGCGTACTCGAGCTCGTCGACCGCGCAGGAATCGTTCCAGTAGTCGGTCGGGCGGTCGCGGACCGTCTGGAGCATCGGGCAGTCGATGAGGTCCGGCGGGACCGGCGTGATCATCCGGTACTCCTCCTACGCGGCGCGTGCGCTGGCTATCATTATCGATCATCGATGACCCGCGACGTGAGGGCGGGCCGGCTCGACGCGACAGGCTGGAGGACCCGCCGTGGCCGTCACCGAGGAGATCCTCGGCCAGTTCCTCGGGGACGAGTCGTTCCCGGTCCACTGGGACTCCGAGGTCGAGAAGGACTTCTTCTGGGTCTACGACGACCTGCACATCCCGCATCCGGTCAGCCCGATGTTCTTCGACATCGGCGGGTGGTGGCTCAGCTGCGACCACATGTTCCGCCGGTTCGGGACGCCGTTCGCGGTCGACTGGCTGGCCAAGAACGTGAACGGCTACGTCTACACGACGGCCATCCCGGCCGACCCGACCCTCCGCATCGAGGGGACGGAGTACTCCTCGAGCTACGTCGCCCGCGTCCCGCGCGACGCGGCCTTCGCCTCGACGATGGGCGCCTACCTCGACGTCGTCCTGCCCGTCTACGGACAACGCTTCGCCGACTGGTGGCGCGACCGGCTCGTGCCCGAGATGCAGCGCAACTTCGGGTACCTCGAGGCCGAGCTCGATCGGGCCGGCGAGATGAGCCTGGCCGAGACCGCCACGCCTCCTCGAGGACGCGATCGACATCCACGACCGGCACTGGAAGATCCACTGGATGCTGAATTTCGCGCAGCTGTCGGCGACGCTCGACCTGCGGGCGGTGATGCAGCGGGTGCGCGGGAGCGTCGACGAGGAGCTCCTCGGGCGACTCCAGAACTCCGCGACGGACCGGAACTGGGACTCGATCGAGTCGCTCTGGGCGATGAAGAACGAGGTGCGCGACGACGCCGAGCTGCGGGCGGCGTTCGGCGGCGAGTCCACCGATGACATCGCCGCGGCGCTGCGCCGGAGCGACCGAGGACGCCGGTTCATCCAGGAACGCATCGAGCCCTACCAACGCGAATTCGGCTGGCACGCCGTCTGGAGCCACGAGTTCATCTTCCCGACGGTCCGCGAGCAGATGGAGCCGGTCCTGGAGCTCATCCGCGGCTACCTGGCCACCGACTACGACTACCCGAGCGCCATCGAGGCCATGCGACGCGACATCGCGGCCGCCTCCGAAGAGATCCTCGAGGGGCTGACCGGCGACGCGCTCGAGGAGATGCGCGCCGCCAACGCGATCAACCTGCGGATGGCGCCGCTGACACCGGACCACCACTTCTACATCGACCAGGGCGCGAATGCCCACCTGCGCCTGGTCCTGCTCGCGGTCGGCGGGAAGCTCGTCGAGGCCGGGCGGCTCGACCAGCCCGACGACGTGCTGTTCCTCCGCTACAACGAGCTCCGCGCCCTCATCGGCAGCGCCGACGCGATCGACGCGCGCGGGCTCGTGGCGGCGCGCCGGCGCGAGCGCGAGGCGGCCGAGCAGCGACATCCGCGCGACTGGATCGGGACGGTGACGCCGACCCAGCTCGCCTTCCCGTATCTCGTGAATTGGGGCTACCCGGAGCGGTTCCACCGGGCGGCGGCCGAGGACGAGCTCGTCATCACCGGGATCGCCGGGTCGCCGGGCGTCATCGAGGGGACGGCGCGGGTCGTCCGCACGGTCGATGAGTTCGACGAGGTCCGCGAGGGCGACATCCTCGTCTGCCAGATGACGAACCCGGCGTGGGTCGTGCTGTTCACGAAGATCGCGGGGCTCGTGACCGACACGGGCGGCACGACGTCCCATCCGGCCGTGCTCTCGCGCGAGTTCGGGATCCCCGCGGTCGTCGGCACGTCCGAGGCCACGCGGCGCATCGCGACCGGCGACCGCATCCGGGTCGACGGCACGGCCGGCCGCGTCGAGATCCTCGGGCGCCAGGCCTGATCGGCGTGGCACTCCCCCGGGTCGTCTCGCGGAGCCCGCTGGCCGACCAGGTCAAGGACCGGCTCCTCGACGGCATCCTCAGCGGTCAGTACCCGCCGGACACCCGGATCGTCGAGACGCAGGTCGCGCGCGAGCTCGGGACGAGCCAGGCGCCGGTCCGCGAGGCCCTGCGTGGCCTCGAGGCGCTGGGTGTCGTCGAGATCACCCCGTTCCGCGGCGCCCGGGTCCGCCGGCCGACGCGACGCGAGATCCTCGAGGCGTACGTCGTCCGCTCGACGCTCGAATTCGCTCGCGGCCCGGCTCGCGGTCCCGCGCCTGACCGATGACGACCTCGCCGAGCTGGGCGGCGAACTCGAGGCGATGCGCGCCGCCGCCCGCGACGGGTGACGGCCACGGTGTCGCCGAGGCCGATGCCCGGTTCCACGGCCGGATCGTCGAGCTCGCCGACAACGGCACGCTCGAGAAGACGTGGCGCGCGCTCGAGCCGTTCTCGCGCACGTACCTCACGCTCGTCGTCCCGGGGGCCGACCCGCACTGGTCGGCCGAGCTCCACGCCCCGATCATGGCGGCACTGGAGCGGCGCGACGCGGATGCGGTCGTTGCCGCACTCGGGCGACACTTCGACGAGGTCCGCGAGAACATGGCCCGGCGCTGGCCGGACGAGACCCCCACCGACCACGACCCATCCCGCAGCCGAAGGGACGCATGACCACCTCGACCTCCCCGCTCCTGTCGGAGGAATTCGCGGCCGGCGCGGCGCGCCTGCGCATCGACGTGCACGGCGGCGAGCCGCTCGAGCACGTCCTCGACGACATGAACTTCCTGAACTACCGCCTCGCCGACGTTCGGATCTCGCCGGAGGTCGAGCTCGCGGAGCCGGACATCGTCTGGCTCCGGGACGAGCCCAAGGGCATCTCGTATGACGGCCACCGGATGACGTTCCGCGGGCCGTGGCCGGCCGGGCCGATCCAGAAGGTCATCGTGACGATGCTCGCGCTGCGGATGGAGGCCGTCGGCCTGCACCCGTTCCATGCCTCGGCCGTTCGGTACCACGACCAGACCGTCCTGTTCCTCGGCGGCGAATCCAACCACGGCAAGTCGATGGGCCAGATCGAGGCCTGCCGGCGTGGCGCGGCGCTCGTGTCGACCGAGACGACCGTCATCGACGAGACCGGCGTCGTCGTCATGGGGTCGAAGTCGCCGTTCCTCAAGAAGCGCACCGAGGGCACCGAGCGCGCCGACAAGGCGGCGCCGGAGGCGGGCGTCGACAAGTTCTTCGGGTCGATGCCGACCTGGACCATCCACGCCGAACCGACGCCCGTCGATGTCGTGATCGTGCCGGCGATCGACGGCAACTTCGACGCGTCGACGGTCGAGATGATCCCCTTCGAGCGTGGGTTCCAGACGTTCCACTCGCTGCAGAACTACTTCCTGCTCAACGAGCTGCTCGCACCCGGCTTCCCGATGCCGCTCGTGGATACCGACGCGCTCCGCGCGGCACGGGCGGACTTCGTCGATCGGTTCGTGCAGCGGCCGTTCTTCTTCATCCGGGCCGCGAACCCGCAGGTCCTCCTCGACGAGGTGGATCGGGTCCTCTAGGCCCGGGCCCATGCGGACGTTCGCCTACGAGCGGCCCAGCCACCTCGACGAGGCCGTCGCGCTGCTCGCGGACGGCGGGCCCGAGGCGCGGCCGCTCGCCGGTGGCACGGACCTCATCATCCGGCTCCGCGACGGGACCCTCCGGCCGCGGACGGTCGTCGACGTCAAGGGCGTCGCGGAGCTCGACGACGGGATCGGCGAGACGAGCGATGGCGGGCTTCGCGATCGGGGCACGGACCGTCATGACCGACATCACCGAGGACCCGCGCATCCGCCGAGACTTCCGCGCGCTGGCCGAGGCGGCCGCGGTGGTCGGGTCGGTGCAGATCCGGAACCGGGCCACGCTGGCCGGGAACATCGGCAACGCGTCGCCGGCGGCCGACACCATCCCGGCGCTGCTCGTCTACGGGGCGCGCGTGGAGGTGGCCGGCCCGGGCGGCGTCCGGACGATCCCGATCGACGAGGTCCTCGTCCGGTCCGGCGTCACGACGCTCGCGACCGGCGAGTTGATCACCGCGATCGAGCTGCCGCGTCCGGCCGACTCGGCCGGCGCCGTCCACGTGCGGCGGACGCGGCGACGCGGCCACGACCTGGCGTCGGTCACCCTGGCCTGCGCCGTCACCGCGCGACGGCGTCACCCGGATCGGGTACGGCAGCCTCGGCCCGCGGCCGCTCCTCGTGGTCGACGAGACCGGCGTCCTGGCCGACCCGGCCGCGACGGACCTCGCGAAGATGGAACGGCTCGAGGCGCTGTTCGTCGATGCGAGCCCGTCGCCGCGATCGATGCGGGCGAGCCCCGAGTACCGGCTCGCGATGCTCCACGTCCTTGGGCTGCGCGCGGTCGCGACGGCCGATCGAGCGGCTCGCCGAGCGGCGTCGCGGGGGCGGGGCATCGTGACCACCTTGCGCGTGGAGCTGTCGATCAACGGCCGGGCGGTCGCGCTCGAGGTCGAGCCGCACCACACCCTGCTCGAGGTGCTCCGCGACGAGGCTGGCCTGACCGGCACGAAGGAGTGCTGCCTCGTCGGGGAGTGCGGGGCGTGCACGGTCCTGGTCGGCGATCGCAGCATCGATGCCTGCCTCGTGCTCGCCGCCGAGGCCGACGGCTGGGACGTGACCACCGTCGAGGGGCTGGCCTCCGGCGCTGACCTCCATCCCGCTCCAGGCAGCATTCCTCGCCACCGGTGCCGCGCAGTGCGGCTTCTGCATCCCGGGGCAGCTCGTCTCGGGCGTCGCGCTGCTCGCGCACACGCCCGCATCCGACACGCACCGAGATCGAGGAGGGTCTCGCCGGCAACCTGTGCCGCTGCGCGGGCTACGAGCAGATCTTCGAGGCGGTCGAGCTGGCCGCGAAGGGCGAGGCGTGAACGGTTCGGGGCGCGTCGGCGACTCGCCGGCGCGCGTCGGCGGGCTGGATCGCGTGACCGGCCGCCAGGCGTACGTGGCCGACATCCGCCTCGAGCGCACGCTCTACGCCAAGCTCGTCACGCTCGACTGCGCGCGGGCGCGCATCGTCTCGATCGACACGAGCGCCGCCCTCGCCGTCCCCGGTGTCCGCCTCGTGTTCACCGCGGCCGACCTTCCCCAGCCGGTCCCGCGATTCGGGCCGCAGTTCCGCGACCGCCCGGTCATCGCCGTCGGGGAGACGCACTACCACGGCGAACCGGTCGCCGCGATCGCGGCCGAGACCCTCGACGCGGCGGAGGAGGCCGCGGCGCTCGTCCGCGTCGAGTACGAGCGGCTACCCGCGGTCGTGACGATCGCCGATGCTCTCGCGCCTGGCGCCCCGCTCGTGCAGGACCCGTCGATCCGGCCGAAGGACGACCCGCTCGCCACGACGAACGTCCTCCGCGAGCACCACTACGGCTGGGGCGACGTGGACGCGGCGGCGCCCGGTGCCGACGTCGTCGTGGAGGGCACGTACCGCTTCCCGATGGTCACCCAGTTCGCCATCGAGCCGCACGCGTTCATCGCGGCCCCGGATGGCGACGGGGTGGCGGTCTGGAGCTCGATCCAGCACCCGAACTGGCTGCAGCGGGTCATCGCCGGCGTCCTCGGGATGCCGCTCGCGAAGGTGCGCATCTTCGCGCCCGACCCGGGCGGTGGGTTCGGTGGCAAGCAGCACGCGAAGTACGAGCCGCTCATCGCGTTCATGGCACTGCGCGCCGGCCGGCCGGTCCGGCTCGTCCTCACCCTCGAGGAGACGTTCCAGGCGGTCCGCCGGGGCGCGTCGGAGATCCGCGTGCGGACGGGCTTCCACCAGGACGGCGGCCTGGTCTTCCGCGACGTCGAGGCGAACTACCTCATCGGCGCCTATGCCGACATCGCGGACCGAACCGTGGGGAAGGGGAGCTACACGTCGGGCGGGCCGTACCTGACCCCGGCGATGCGGATCCTCGCGCGCAGCGTCCTCTCGCACACGACGCCGTCCACGGCGTTCCGCGGCTTCGGCAACCCGCAGCAGATCTGGGCGGTCGAGTCGAACATGGACGAGGCCGCGCACGCCCTCGGCATCGACCCGCTGGAGTTGCGCCTGCGGAACCTGGCCAAGCCAGGCGACGCGTTCATCCCCGGCGACCGGCCCGCGGACGGCGACTGGGCCCAGACCGTCCGGCGCGCCGCCGACCTGATCGGGTGGGGGAGTCCGACGCCGCCCGGGCGCGGGCGCGGCATCGCGGTCGGGCTGAAGTCCGGCCCGACGACCGGTCTCTCGTACGCCACGGTCCGACTGCTCGCCGACGGCAGCGTCATCGTCCATGCCGGCACGTCCGACATGGGCCAGGGGGCGCGGACGATCTTCGCCCAGATCGCCGCCCAGGAGCTCGGCGCGCCGCTCGACTGGGTGACGGTCGTCATGGGCGACACGGCGGTCGTGCCGTACGACCAGCAGACCTCGGCGAGCCGGTCCTCGGTGCTGATGGGGACCGCCGTGCTGAACGGATGCCGCGCGGTCCAGGCCAGGCTGCGGGCGATGGCCGCCCGCCTCGAGGGCGTCGACGAGGCCGCGATCACCGTGGACCGCGGGGAGGTCCGGATCGGCGAGCGCGTGCTCCCCATCCGGGACGTGCTGATCCGCGGGCTCGCGCCGCTCGGCGGCGAGGTCATCGGCATCGGCGAGATGCGCAAGGAGGCCGAGCCCGACCACCCGCTCGGCGGGACGGCCGCGTTCTTCGAATTCAACTGCACCGCCGTCGAGGTCGAGGTCGACCGGGAGACCGGCGACGTGGCGGTCGCACCGGCACGTGACGGTGTCCGACGTCGGCAAGGCCCTCCATCCCGGCCAGGTCCGCGGGCAGGACGAGGGCGCCGCGGTCATGGCGCTCGGCCACACGTTCATGGAGCAGATCCTGCTCGACGACGAGGGCCGGATCCGGAACCTCGGCGCGATCGACTACCGCATCCCGACGAGCATGGACCTGCCGCTCCGCATGGAGAGCGCGATCGTCGAGAACGAGGACGGGCCCGGTCCCTACGGCTCGAAGGGCATGAGCGAGGGGGCGCTGCTCAACGTCGCGCCGGCGGTGGCCGCCGCGGTCCGCGACGCGACCGGCGTCGTCATCCGCGACCTGCCGCTGAGCCCGGAGCGGGTCTGGCGGGCGCTGCGCGACGCCGACGCGTCGGCGAAGGCAACGGCGACCACCGACGCCGACGCCGAGCCCGGGACCCGGACGCCGTGACGTTCGCCTACGCGCTCGACGCGGACGCTCGGGCTGTCCGACGCCGACGCTCGCGCCCTGCTCGGCGGCAAGGCGGCCGGCCTCGCGGTGATGGCCCGCGATCTCGGGCTGCCCGTGCCGCCGGGCTTCGTCATCACGACCGAGACCTGCCGCCGCTTCCTCGCTGGTGGCTGGCCGGCGGGCCTCGACGACGAGGTGCGCGAGCGGATGGGCGGGATCGAGGCCGTGCTCGGACGCCGCTTCGGCGACCCGGCCGACCCGCTGCTCGTCAGCGTTCGCTCCGGCGCGCCGGTGTCGATGCCCGGGATGATGGACACGATCCTCGACCTCGGACTGGACGACGCGACGACCGCCGGACTGGCACAGGTCACCGGCGACGAGGCGTTCGCCCGCTCATGTCGCGAGCGTTTCGAGACGAGCTTCTGCTCGATCGTCGGCGTCGCCGAGGTGCCGGGCGACCCGTGGATCGCAGCTCCGGCTCGCCATCGAAGCGGTCTTCCGCTCCTGGGAGAGCCCGCGCGCCCGGGCCTACCGGCAGAAGGAGGGCATCCGCGACGACCTCGGCACGGCCGTGACCGTCCAGGCGATGGTCTTCGGCAACCGCGGCCCCGACTCGGCGACGGGCGTGCTGTTCACCCGCGACCCGGCGACCGGCGAACCGGCCCTGTACGGGGACCTGTTGTTCGACGCGCAGGGCGAGGACGTCGTCGCCGGTACCCACCGGACCGAGCCGATCGCCGTCCTCGACGAGCGGCTCCCCGAGGTGGCCGCCGAGCTCCGGAGTGCCGCCGACGCGCCTCGAGCACCACTTCCGCGACCTGTGCGACATCGAGTTCACGATCGAGTCCGGCCGCCTCTGGATGCTCCAGGTCCGGGTCGGGAAGCGCAGCCCCCAGGCGGCGCTGCGGATCGCCGTCGACATGGCCGAGGACGGGGCATTCCCGCTCACGCGCGCCGAGGCCGTGGAGCGGGTGCGCTCGTTCCTCGCCGACCCGCCGACGACGACGAGCGCGCGGAGCAGCTTCGTCCTGCCGCTGGTCACGGGCCTGCCGGCGTCGCCGGGGATGGCCAGCGGCCCGATCGCCACGAGCCCGGAGGCCGCCCAGGCCGCAGCCGCGAACGGACCGCGCGGCGATCCTCGTCCGCGCCGAGACGTCTCCGGACGACGTCCACGGGATGGCCGCGGCGGCCGGCATCCTGACCTCGCGGGGCGGCCTCGCGAGCCACGCTGCCGTCGTCGCCCGCGGCTGGGGCATCCCGGCCGTCGTCGGCGCGACCGGCCTGGCTGTGTCGGACGACCGGGTCGTGATCGGCGACCGGATCCTCGTCCCCGGTGACGTCATCACCATCGACGGGCGGACCGGCGAGGTCTTCGAGGGCGTCATCCCCGGCACGACCGAGGTCGTGCCCGAGGCCCGGACGCTGCTTGCCTGGGCGGCCGAGCTCGGCATCGACGTCGGCGCCGCCGTCGGCGAGCTCCAACGCCGCGCCCGAGGCCGCTGGATCCGTGACGCTCGACCGCCGGCGCCGGTTCCTCGCCGGCGCGGAAGGTCACGCCCGACATGTGCCTGCGGGTCATCGCGATCAAGGGGTTCGCGCTGCTGCCCGGCGTCGCCGACGCGGTCCTCGCCGACCCATCGGAGGTCGAGCCGATCATCGACCAGCTCGCCATCGACGGCCTCGTCTCGAGCTCGGCAGGCGCTCTGAAGCTGACCGATGCCGGCACCGAGCGGGTCACCGCACTCCTCGCGAGCGACCGGGCGGCGTGGGGCGAAGCGGCGGCGAACGCGGCGCTCGATGCCTTCCTCGAGATCGACCACCGGGTCAAGGACACCGTCACTGCGTGGCAGCTCCGGGACGCCGAGGCCGGCACGATCAACGACCACACCGACCCCGACTACGACGCCGCAGTCCTCGAGCGCCTCGCCGCCGATCCACGCCGATGCGACGGCCTGGTTCACCGCTGCCGAGGCCGGCCCGTCGCGCCTCGCGGACTACCGGATCGCGACTGTCGACGGCGGTCGAGCGCGCCCAGGCCGGAGACGGTCGCTACGTCGCGTCACCGCGCGTCGACAGCTACCACGGCATCTGGTTCGAGCTGCACGAGGACCTCATCGCCCTCGCCGGCCGCACCCGCGCCGCCGAAGTCGAAGCCGGCCGCGCATAGACGCGTTGGTTATACTCCCGGTATGAAGACTGCCGTCTCGGTACCCGATGATCTGTTCGCCCAGGTCGACCGCTTGGCCAAGCGCTCGCGCCGCTCGCGGAGCGAGGTCTACAGCGCAGCGCTTCGTGAATACGTCGCCCGACACGCGCCAGACGAGGTCACTGCCGGGCTCGACCGTGTCGTCGCCGATGTCGGCCCGTCCGTCGACGAGCCGTTCCGAGCCGCCGCGGCGCGACGGACGCTCGCCTCGAGTGAGTGGTGATCGCCCAGGGCGAGGTGTGGTGGGCCGACCTCGGCGAACCGGCCGGGTCCGAGCCTGGATTCCGCCGACCGGTCGTGGTGGTCCAGGGCGAGGCGTTCAACCAGAGTTCCCTGCAGACCGTCATCTGCGTCGTTCTGACGAGCAACCTGCATTGGGCCGCTGCGCCCGGCAACGTCCGCCTCTCAGCTCGGGCGTCGGGTTTGCCGAAGGACTCGGTGGCGAACGTGTCGCAGCTCGTCACCATCGATCGCGATGCCCTCACCGAGCGCGTCGGGCGAGTGTCGGGCTCGCAGCTCCAGCTCATCCTGGCCGGGATCGACGTCGTCCTCGGCCGACCGTGACGCGCGACGCCGCATCGTCGAGGATGCGGCGTCAGCGGCCTCTCGCGTAGCCAGTCGCTGTCAGCTTGTCCCAGAGTGAGCCGGCGTTGTTGTTCTGGATGTGATCCATCATGTAGGCCTGTCCGACGTCGACCGGGCCGAACTTGTTGTCGAACCGGACGCTTGCGATCGTCTCCTCGCGGGACAGGCCCCTCGCGACGGCATCGGCGACCGCGGCCTTCCATGTCATCAGCACGGCGCGCTGGGTTTCGACGTACTTGAGCATCACGACCGGCCCGTGGCCGGGCACCACGTAGTCGACGTCCTCGAGCGCGCGGATCCGCTCCAGGGCCTCCAGCCACTGGTCGACGTTCGATGTCATCAGCCAGGTCTGGCAGCCGAGAAGATCGTGTCGCCCGTGAAGACCACGCGCTCCTCGGGCACATGCACGGCCAATTGCCCCGGCGTATGCCCCGGCGTCCACAGGCAGCGGATCGTGTGGCCGCCGACCCGCAGCGTCAGGTCGCCGGTGAAGACCACCGTCCCGCGCGGCAGGTCGGCGTAGTAGTCGTCGCGGTCGGGGAGGATCGCCGCGCCCGTCGGGGTCGTCGGTCGGGATGGCTTCGAGGGCGTAGGCGAAGGGATCGAGCGCCGCGTTCGGGTCCATGAAGATGTCGAACAGGGCCTGGTGGTTGACGACCTCGCCGGCACCCCGATACCAGTGGTTCCCGAAGATGTGGTCGACGTGGTTCTCGGTGTTGATGAGGTAGCGGATCGGCCCGTGCTCCTCGGCGGCCTGGCGCATCGCCACGGCCTTCGTCGGCAGCTGCGGCGTGTCGATGGCCGACGACCCCGGCGGAGGTCACGACGAAGCTCGGGTTGCAGCCGCGCAGCTTGGTCGTCGTGAAGACGTTGGGAGTGACTCGCTCGAGCTCGAGCGTGGCGGTGGGCATGTCGGGGTCGCCTCCTGGGACGTGGGTTCGCGGGCTAGCGTCTGGCATTGCGTGGCGGTCAGGCCGCCGTCGATCGAGAGGATGTGACCGGTGACGAACGACGCAGCATCCGAGCACAGGAAGATCGCCGGGCCGACGAGGTCGCGGGTCTCGCCGACGCGACCGAGCGGGATGCGGCCGACGATGCCCGGCCTTGAACGCCGGGTCCGCGAGCAGCGTCGCGACCTGGGGCGTGTCGACGAAGGTCGGCATGATCGCGTTGACCCGGATCCCGTGCTTGGCCCACTCGGTCGCCCACTGGCGGGTCAGCGAGCTGATCGCCCCCTTGGCGGCGACGTAGGCGGAGTAGCCCGGCGTTGATGCCGAGGTTCGCGCGGACCGACGAGAGGTTGAGCACCGCGCCGCCGTGACCCGCCTCGATCATCGTCCGCACGGCGGCCTGGGTCGGCAGGATCGTGCTCCGGACGTTGAGCTCCATGATCCAGTCCCAGTCCTCGCGCGGGTAGGCTTCGGCCGGGCGGAGGACCTGTCCGGCGCCACCACCCACCGCGTTGACGACGATGTCGATGCGGCCGAAGCGCGAGACGGTTTCGGCGACCATCCGGTCCGCGTCCGCT
Source organism: uncultured Chloroflexia bacterium (assembly GCA_963817245.1). Classification (GTDB taxonomy): domain Bacteria; phylum Chloroflexota; class Limnocylindria; order Limnocylindrales; family CSP1-4; genus SPCO01. The sequence continues at coordinate 1,823,812 of CAWFNQ010000001.1, read as the reverse complement.
TCGACCGTCGCGTCGGCTGTGATCGCGAAGCCGAGCGAGCCGGCGTCCTGGACACGCGCGACAGCCGCGTCCAGGGCATCGGACGACCGGCCGGCGACGGCGACACGCGCCCCGGCGCCGGCGAAGGCCTCCGCCAGGGCGGACCCGATGGCTCCGCCGCCACCGGGGATCAGGGCCACCCGACCGTCGAGACTGAAGATGTCGAGCTGGCCCATCGTCCTCCTCGATTGTTGATCGATTATCGAGAATACCCGTCCATCCGGCGGCCGGGCAAGTCGCGCGGCAGTCCGGGATCTGCGCGACTAGCCGGTCGCACCCCGGCGGATCTGCGCGAGGGACGGGTCTGGTCCCCTGAACCCGATCAGGTATTCGAGCCGGATCGGGGCGAAGCATTCGTAGAAGACCACGTCCTCATCGCCGAGCTGGCGGAAGGCATGGACGCCATCGGACGGGACGATCAGCAGGGATCCCGGGCCGACCTCCGACTCCTCGTCGCCGATCTTCGCCCAGAGACGCCCTTGCTCGACGAGCATCAGCTGCTCGGCCGGGTGGCTGTGCTCGGGGATCACGACCCCGCCCCGATAGACGATGCGGGTCAGCATCACCTTCTCCCCGGACACCGCCTGTCGGAACACGCCGGGGACGTATTCGACGGTCGGGAACTCGTCCCAGGTCGTGATCTGGCGCATGGGGACCTCCGTGTCGGGCGTGATGGGGCGGCTCCCGCCGATCAGGAGCCTCGGTCGGCGACCCCGGCCGAGGCCTTGGCATCTAGGCCGCGAAGCACCTTTTCGGGCGTGATCGGCAGGCTGTCGATCCGCACGCCCGTCGCGTGGTAGATGGCGTTGACGATCGCAGGGATCGGGGAGTTCGCGGTCATCTCGCCGATGCCCTTGACCCCGTATGGGCCGTTCGACGAGGGAATCTCGAGGACGACCGACTCGATCCGCGGCACCTCCGGCGGGCCGGGCATCAGGTACTCGCTGAAGTCGCGCGGCATGTGGTCCATCGAGGGGTAGTAGGGCGCCGTCGTCTCGTAGAGCGCGTGCGACATCCCCATCCAGGCGCCGCCGACGATCTGGCCCTCGACCAGGGCCGGGTTGACCTGGCGTCCGACCTCGTAGGCGCTCCGGATGCTCAGGACCGTCACCTCGCCGGTCTCGGTGTCGACCTCGACGTCCGCGACGGTGCAGGCATGGGCTTCGGTCGAGTCCGGATCCATCGCGCCCGTTTCCGGGTCCACCTCGCTCTTGGGCTTCATGAAGCTGCCGCGGCCCGCGATCGTCCGACCGTACTTGAACTGGGCCATCGATGCGATGTCGGCGATCTTCACGGACCGTGCCGGGACACCGGTGACCATGAGGTTGCCCTCGCCGTCCATGACGAGTTCGTCGGCACGGACCTCCAGCTCCTCAGCGGCGACGTCGAGCAGCGATTCGCGCGCCTCGATGGCGGCGGCGATCACGGCATTGCCGACCCGGTGGGTGGCTCGCGACGCGAACGTGCCCATGTCGTGTGGCCCCGTATCGGTGTCGGCGGTATCCACGACGACGGCTTCGAACGGGACCCCGAGGGTCTCGGCCGCGATCTGGCCGATCACGGTGCGCAGGCCCTGCCCGAGGTCCGTAGCGGCCAGGGTCACGACGAACGACCCACTGGTCGTCGCGTGGACGAGCGCCTGGGACGGGTCCCCGCCCAGGTTCATGCCGGTCGGATAGTTGACCGCGGCCATCCCGGTCCCGCGCAGCTTGGCCATGCTAGCGGGCCTCCTCGTGGCGGCCGTCCCGCGGCGCCGACGTCATCGCCGCGAACTCGTCCGGCAGGGCGTGCCCGACGAGCGCCGCGGCCGCCTGCATCGTCTCGATCAGTGTCGCGTCCTCCACGAGCTTGCGGTGCGGCTTCATGTCGCCGTCGTGATAGGCGTTGATGAACCGGACCGCCCATGGGTCGATCCCTACCCGCTCGGCGATCTTGTCCATCTGGACCTCGAGCGCGAACGACGCCATCGTGATGCCGAAGCCCCGCATCGCACTCGTGGGCTGTCGGTTCGTGTAGACGCAATAGGCGTCGATCGACACGTTCGGGACGGTGTACGGCCCGCAGGCATTGGCGGCGTGCTTCGTCAATGCGTACGGCGTCTGGCGGCTGTACGCGCCGCAGTCCGCGTAGCTCGTCACCTTCCGGGCGATGATCCGGCCGTCCGCCATCACGCCGTCCTTGAGGTAGATGCGCCACGCACTGCGGGTCGACGAGACCTGCATCTCCTCCGAGCGGCTGTAGACGAACCGCACCGGGCGACCCGTCTTCATCGCCGCGAGGGTCGCGATCGGCTCGACGATGACGTCGACCTTGCCGCCGAACCCGCCGCCCACCGTGCCGCCGATGAAGTGCAGCTGGTTGCCCGGGACCTGGAGGATGATCGAGGTGTTGTCGAGGCTGAAATAGAGCGCCTGGGTGTTCGTGTAGACGGTGTACCGCCCGTTCGCCTCGGGGACGGCGATGCAGCCCGTCGTCTCGATCGGGGCGTGCTCGATCGGGCTCGTGTCGTAGCGGCCCTCGACGATGTGGTCCGCCTGGGCGAACGCCGCCTCCACGTCGCCGAGTCGGACGCGCCGGCAGGGATGGCCCTCGTACATGAACGTGTTGTTGCCCCAGTGGGTGACGACGGGGGCACCCGGCTGCAGGGCTTCCTCGACGTCGAACACGGCGGGCAGCTCCTCGAGGTCGAGGCGGACCTTCGAGACCGCGTCGTTGGCGGCGGCCTCGGTCTCGGCGAGGATGGCCACGATGGCCTCGCCCTTGAACCGGACGCGCTCCTCGGCGAGCACGAACTCCTCCTCGGGCTCGACGCCGATCAGCGAGAGGATCGTGTAGCGGTTGTGTGGGACGTCGGACGCGGTCAGCGCGCGGACGAAGCCCGGGACGCGCTCCGCCTCGGAGAGATCGATGCCCTTCAACCGAGCGTGGTGCAGGGGGCTGCGGACCATCTTGAGGTGGAGCATCCCCGGCAGATGGCGGTCGGCGGTGAAGATCGTCCGGCCGGTGACGTGGCCGACACCATCGCTGCGTGGGACGGACCGCCCGACGACGTGGAGGTCGGGGCTCATCGAGCGGCATCCGACTCAGGGCCGGGGGACGGCGGCGGGGGCGGGATCCCCCGGCCTCGCGTGCCGGCCGCGGCCTGGATCGCGCGGACGATCGGCGCGTAGCCCGTGCACCGGCACAGGTTCCCTGCCAGGGCGGCCTCGATCTCGTCGATCGTCGGCTCGGGGTCGCGGTCGAGGAGGGCCGTCGTGATCATCACCATCCCCGGCGTGCAGTAGCCGCACTGGAACGCGCGGTGGTCGAGGAAGGCCTGCTGGATGGGGTCCAGACCGTCCGTCGGGGTGAGGGTCTCCACCGTGGTGACGCGGCGGCCCGCGATGTCCTCGACCGGGAGGAGGCAGGAGAGCACCGGTTCGTCGTCGACGAGGACCGTGCAGCTCCCGCAGCCACCTTGCCGGCACCCCTCCTTCGTCGCGGTGTACCCGAGCTGGTCGCGCAGGACGGACTGCAGGGTGGTGAGTGGCCGGACCATGACCTCGACCTCGCGGTCGCCGAGCTGGAAGGTGACGATCGTGGACGTCATGCGGGTCGCGCGCCTTCCTCGGTCTCCCGGGCCAGGCGACGAAGGACGCGGCCGAGGACCAGGGCGGTCATGCGCCGTCGATACCACTCGGTCGCGATCGCGTCGGTGAACGGATCGGTCTCGTCGACCGCGGCCGCTGACGCCGTCGCGATGAGCTCCTCGTCGAGGCGGGATCCGACCAGGAGCTGTTCCGTCCGCGGTGCCCGGATCGGGTGCGGCCCCACCGCGCCGAGCGCGATCCGCGCGTCGGCTACCCGGCCGCCGGACCACGCGACGCGCGCCGCGACCGTGACGACCGCCGGCGTGTTGGCGTGCCGGCGACCGAGCTTCTCGTACGCGGTCGCACCGGGCTGGACCGGGACGCGCAGCCCGACGAGCAGCTCGTCGGGCGCCATGGCCGTGGTCATGAACCCAGTGGGGAGGTCCGCGAGGGGCAGGACCCGCTCGCCGCGGACGCTCGCGAGGATCACCTCGGCGTCGAGCGCCAGCAGCGCGACCGCGACATCCCCGCCTGGCGGCGGCGTGAAGACGTTCCCCCCGACCGTGGCCATATTCCGGACCGACCAACTGGCGGTGCTGCGTGCGGCATCTCGAAGCATCGGCACGACGTCCTGATCCGCGAGGCGGCTCAGGGTGGTCGGTCGCCCCGATGTGGAGCGACCCGTCGGCCTCGTCGAGCGTGTCGAGGCCCGCGTGGCGCAGGCCCATCACCACCTCCGGCAGCGAGATCCCCTCGTTGATCAGCGGCATCGCGACGGTCCCGCCCGCGATCACGAGCAGGTCGGCCCCGTGGCGGGAGAGGAGATCGGTCGCCTCGTCCATCGAGCGCGGGGTCAGGTAGCTCGCGACGGTCATGCCTTGGCCTCCGCCGCCGCCCGTTCCCGCGCCCGCCGGAGCTCGGTCTCGAGGTTCCCGAGGCCCTGACCGACGAGCGATGCCGCGAGGGACTCGACGAATCGGCCGTCCAGTCGGGCGAGTGGCCCGCCGAGCTCGGCGTGGCCGTCGTAGTCGACCGCGGTCCCTCCGCTCACCGTGGCGAGCCGGAACGTGGCTCGACCGCGGAGCGACCCGAGGCCGCCCTCGACGCTTCCCTCCATCGCCCCGAAGGCGGGCGGGTCGGTGTCGACGAGGCGCACGACGGTCCGGTAGGTCCCGGCGATGCCCGGTAGCCGCAGGGCGATCCGCCCGCGGTATTCGTCGCCGACCTGTTCGATGTCCTGGCACCCGGGGATGACGGCGAGGAGGACTGCCGGATCGCAGATGGCCGCGAACACGTCCTCGCGCGGCGCGTCGAGCACGCGGTGGCCGTGCATCTTCATGGCGGCGCACCCTCGTGGCCGCCGACCCTCACAACGGTCGTCACGGATGCCATGATGACGCCTGCCATGATCGAACGACACATCACCTTCGACGTCCTTCCAGGACGGACCGACGCCTTCGAGCAATTCTTCGCCGAGACGTATCGCCCCGCGATGACGACCTCGCCCGGCTTCGTGGGGGCCGACCTCCTCCGCGAGGCCGACCGGCCGACGCACTACCAGATGGTCCTCCGATGGCAGGACGGCGAGAGTGCCGCCGGGTGGCGGACATCGCCCGTCCACCAGGGCCTCCAGCCCGAGCTCGAGTCGCTGCATTCGGGCATGGAGATCGTCGCCTACGTGGTGATCTCGGACTGACGGCGGTCGCCCGGACCGCGCGCGCCGGTCCGCTGCGTCGTAGGATAGAAAACGGTTGCTGTCGCGATCGATCTCGGACTGCGGAGATGTGAGATGGCGCTGGACCTCGACGGCCTGATCCCGGCCACCGTGCTCCCGATGACCGCCGATGGCGCTATCGACGAGCCCGCCCTGCGCTCGTACATCGCCTGGGTCGTGGAGCAGGGGCCGGTCGCCCTGGCCATCAACGTCGACACCGGCGAGGGCCCGCATCTCACCCACGACGAGAAGGTCCGGATCCTGCGGGTCGTCCGCGATGTGACCGATATCCCGATCGTGGCCGGGCTCGCCGGCCCTTCCACGGATGCCGCGGTCCGCCAGGCATCGGACTTCCGGGCCGCCGGCGCCGACGCGCTCCTCTCGTTCCCGATCCCGGCCTACCTGAGCGAACCGCTCGATCCCCGCGTGCCGGTCGAATATCTCAAGGCGGTCGCCGGCGTGGGCCTCCCGATCATCCTGTTCCAACTCCAGCCGGCGCTCGCGGGCGTCAACTTCGAGCCGGACACGCTCCGGGCGATGGCCTCGGTCGAGGGTGTGGTCGCGATCAAGGAGGCGTCGTTCGACGCCCGGCGGTTCGTCGATACCGTGAACCTCATCGCCGACCTGCCGCGGCCGATCACGATGCTCACCGGCAACGACAACTTCATCCTCGAGTCGTTCATGCTCGGCGCGACCGGCGCGCTCATCGGCTTCGGGGCCGTCATGACCCGCGAGCAGGTCCAGATGATCGAGGCGTGGCGCGCCGGCCGCATCGACGAGGCGCGCGCGCTCGGCGTACGGGTCCAGCGGCTCGCGGATGTCGTGTTCGCGAAGCCGGTCGGCGACTACCGCGTCCGGCTCAAGGAATGCCTCGTCCACCTCGGCGTGCTCGAGGCGGCCCACGTCCGCCGCCCGCTGATGCCGATCTCCGACGCCGAGCGGGCGTTCCTGGCCTTGGTGCTCGAGGAGGTGGGCCTCCTGCCGGCGCCAGCCGGCGGGCCGCATGCCGCCGCCTCCGCCCCCGCGCTCACCCGTTCCTGACCAGCGCCGTCGCAGGAGGTCGAGGAGGAGTCATGGCCGCCGAACCCGCGGACGTCCTGATCGTCGGCGCCGGCGCGTCGGGCGGGGTGGTGGCCCTTCGGCTCGCCGAGGCGGGGTTCAAGGTCGTCTGTCTCGAGCAGGGCGAGTGGCTCGACCGCGCCGACTACCCGGGCAACAAGCTCGACTGGGAGCTGAAGGCGCGCAAGGACTGGGCGACCAGCCCGAACATCCGCGGCCTGGCGGCGGACTACCCGATCGTCGAGGACGACACCCCGGTCTCACCGCTCATGTACAACGCCGTCGGCGGCTCGACGATCATCTTCGCGGGTGCCTGGCCCCGAGCGCTCCCGTCCGACTTCCGCGTCCGCTCGCTCGATGGCATCGCCGACGACTGGCCCATCGACTACTTCGAATTGCTGCCGTACTTCTACCGGACCGATCGCCAGTTCGGCGTGTCGGGCTTGCCCGGCGATCCGGCCTACCCGCCCGACGCCGATGACGCGCCGATGCCGCCGCTGCCGATCGGCGCCGCCGGGATGAAGGTCGCCCGCGCCCACACGAAGCTGGGCTGGCATTGGTGGCCCGAGTTCAACTCCATCAATTCGGTGGCCTACGACGGGCGGCGACCCGTGCGTCCAGCGGAGCACCTGCCAGTCGGGCTGCAACGAGGGCGCCAAGGCCTCGACCGACCTGACCCACTGGCCCAAGGCGATCGCCCTTGGCGCCCGGCTCGTGACCGGCGCGCGCGTCCGCCGGATCGAGACCGACGCCAAGGGCCTGGCGACCGGCGCGACATGGATCGGCACGGACGGCGCCGAGCACTTCGAACCGGCGAAGGTCGTCGTCCTCGCCGGCAACGCCATCGGCACGCCGCGGCTGCTGCTGCTCTCGGCGAGCGCGCGCCATCCGGATGGGCTGGCGAACTCGTCCGGGCTCGTCGGGAAGCGGCTGATGATGCATCCCTTCGCGAATGTCGCCGGCCTCTTCGAGGAGCCGCTGATGAGCTGGCAGGGCCAGTTCGGCGACCTCATCGAATCGCTCGAGTTCTACGAGACCGACGAGAAGCGCGGCTTCGTCCGCGGCGCCCGCTGGGGCCTCGCGCCGACCGGCGGGCCGATCAACACCGCGCTCCCGAGCCGCGCGGGCGAGCAGGCGTGGGGTCCGGAGCACCACACCCACGTCAAGTCGCATCTCGGCCACGGCGCGAACTGGGGCCTCTTCGCCGAGGACCTGCCCGACGAGGCGAACCACATCACGCTCTCATCGACGGTCACCGACTCCTCGGGCATCCCGGCCCCCGAGGTCCACTACACGATGGCCGAGAACGCCCGCCGCATGCTCGACTTCCACATCGAGCGGGCCAAGGAGTCGATGGAGGCCGCGGGCGCGTACAAGATCGAGGTCGACCGGCTGATGCGCTACTCGGGCTGGCATCTGCTCGGCACCGCCCGGATGGGCGACGACCCGAAGACGTCGGTGCTCGACCGCTGGAATCGCACGCACGACGTCCCGAATCTCTACGTCGTCGACGGCTCGTGCTTCGTGACGTCGTCCGGCGTGAACCCGACGTCGACGATCGTGGCGATCGCCCTGCGCGCGGCGGACCACATGGTCGAGACCCGCTTCGAGCAGCAGGTGCCGGTGTGAGCGGGCCGGAGGCGACGGCGATGCCGGCCGACGACCCGCTCGCGAGCCTCGACACCGCGGAGCTGGCCACGCTCGGCGCCGTCGCCGACACGCTCATCCCCGCCGCGCACGGGATGCCGTCCGCGGCCGAGATCCTCACCGACGACCGGCTGCGGTTCGTGCTGCGCGCCCGGCCGGACCTCGTGGCTCCGCTCCGGGCCGCGCTCCGGCCCGAGCTCGGCGACGACGTGCCGGCGCGCCTCGAGGCCCTCGGCCGGGACGAGCCCGCGGTGCTCGGGGCGATGCAGCTGGTCATCGTCGCCGGCTACTACACCGACGCCCGCGTCCGGGAGCTCATCGGCTATCCCGGGCAGGCGGCGATCGAGATCCGCTCGTGGGAATACCCGGCCTTCCTCGAGGAGGGCCTGATCGACGCCGTGCTCGCTCGCGGGCCGGTATGGCGAGACCCGGCGACCGGCCAGCGAGCCGTGGTCGCGGGGGCGCCGAGGACCTACGCCGAACGCTGGTCGACCGACGCCGGTTCGACCGAAGGAGGACCTGATGGCCGCGATCGCCCCTGACACGACGGAGTCCGCGGCACCGGGCTGGCTCGGGTCGTTCGTCGAGACGTGGGAACCCGGCACGGGCGCCCAGGTCGAGGACCGCGAGCCGGCGACGGGTCGGCTCATCGCGACCGTCCGCGGCTCCACGCCCGACGACGTCGCGCGCGCCGCGGCGGCGGCGAGGGCCGCGCAGCCGGCCTGGGCCGAGACCTCGTACCAGGAGCGGGCGCGCATCCTGCGCCGCGCCGCCGAGATCTACGAGGCGAATCGGGCCGAGTTCGGCGTGTGGACGATGCGCGAGACGGGCGCCTCGCACAGCAAGATGCACCACGAGTCGAACTTCGCGTACGGCGAGATCCTGGCCGCGGCCACGCTCCCGTGGCAGCCCTACGGTTCGCTCGTGCCGACGGCCGTCAAGGGTCGCCTGTCGATGATCCGGCGGATCCCCGTCGGGGTGGTCGGTGCGATCACGCCGTGGAACTCCCCGAGCGTCCTCGGCATGCGCGTCGTCGCGCCGGCCCTCGCGCTCGGCAACGCCGTGGTGATGAAGCCGGACCCGCAGACGCCGGTCATCGGTGGGGCGATGTTCGAGGCGGTCTTCCGCGAGGCCGGCCTGCCCGACGGGCTGCTCCAGATCGTCGTCGGTGGGGCGGATGTCGGCGAGGCCCTCGTCACCGACCCGAACGTCGCGATGGTCTCCTTCACCGGCTCGACCGCCGCCGGCCGGCGCGTCGGTGAGCTGGCCGGAGGACGACTCAAGAAGGTGTCGCTCGAGCTGGGCGGCAACAACGCGTTCATCGTCCTCGACGATGCGGATCTCGCGGCCGCCGTGGCGGCTGGTGCCTTCTCCTCGTTCCAGTTCCAGGGCCAGGTCTGCTTCGCCGCGGGACGGCACATCGTCCACGAGACGATCGCCGCCGAGTACATCGACGCCCTGACCGAGAAGGCCACGCGGCTCACGATGGGCGACCCGTTCCGCGAGGACGTCCAGCTGGGACCCGATCGTCAACGAGAAGCAGGTGCGGCGCGTGGACGACATCGTCCGCCGGTCCGTCGACGGCGGGGCCACGCTGCACGTGGGCGGCACGTACGAGGGCCTCTTCTACCAGCCGACGGTGCTCACCGACGTCACCACGGACATGCCCGCGTGGACCGATGAGATCTTCGGGCCGGTCGCGCCGGTGACGACCTTCGCGACCGACGACGAGGCGGTGGCCCTCGCCAACCAGAGCGACTACGGCCTCGTGGGTGCGGTGTACTCGCGTTCGCTCTCGCGCGGCTTGGCCGTGGCGAACCGGATCAAGGCCGGGATGGTCCACGTGAACGACGGGACCCTCAACGACGAGGCAACGATCCCGTTCGGTGGCACGGGCCTGTCGGGGAACGGCACGCGCTACGGCGGCGAGGCCAACCTCGACAACTTCACCGAGTGGCAGTGGGTCACGGTGCGCGACGAGCCACCGACGTTCCCGTTCTGACCGCGGAGGACGGCGTGGCATCGATCACCGACGTCGCCCGGCTCGCCGGGGTCTCGACGGCGACGGTCTCGCGGGTCGTGTCCGAGTCCCCGTACGCGGTGAGCGCGGCCACCCGCGAGCGCGTGCTCGACGCCGCCCGCGAGCTCGACTACGTCCCGAACGCGCTCGCCCGCGGCCTGCTGAAGAGCTACATCCCGGTCGTGGGGGTCATCGTCCACGACATCACCGACCCGTATTTCTCCGAGGTCGTCCGCGGCGTGGAGGACGCCGCGTCCCGGGGCGGGTTCCTCGTCGTCACGTGCAGCTCCGACCGCGACCCCGAGCGCGAGCACTCGTACGTGCGCCTGCTGCGCTCGATGCGGGCAGCGACGCTGATCTTCGCCGGCAGCGGGCTCGACGACCCGGCCCTCAACACCGAGATGCGCCGGCACACGGCGGCGATGCGGGCGTACGGGGCGGCCGTCGTGCATCTCTCGCCGCACGCGTTCGGTGAGGCCGAGGTCGGCGTCGACAACGCGGCCGGGATCGCCGGCATGGTCACCGCGCTCGCGGACCTCGGGCATCGCCGGATCGCGTTCCTCGCGGGGCCGACGTCGCTGTTCGTCGCCCGTCAGCGGCTGGACGGGTACCGCCGCGGCCTGGACGAGGCGGGCCTCCCGTTCGACGAGCGCCTGGTCGTCAGCACGGGGTTCAACCAGGAGGGCGGCGCCGCCGGCGTTGAGCGACTGCTCGCTGGCGACGTGCCGTTCACCGCGGTCTGCGCGGCCAACGACCTGCTGGCGCTCGGCGCCCTGCGGCGTCTCGCGGAGCTCGGGATCGATGTCCCGGGACAGGTCTCGGTGGCCGGGTTCGACGACATCCAGACGGCCGCCCTCACCGCCCCGCGGCTCTCGACCGTCCGGCTCCCGCTCCACGAGATCGGCCGTCGCGGCTTCGAGTACGCCGCGCGGGTCCTCGAGGGCGGGCGGCCCGCGCGCGAGGTCCTGCCGACCGAGCTCGTCATGCGCGAATCGACCGGACCCGTGCCCCGATGACGGGGGCGCTGGCCGGCCGGGTCGTGCTCGTGACGGGGAGCAGCCGGGGGATCGGCGCCGAGGTCGCGGTGAAGGCCGCGGTCGAAGGGGCGACGGTCGCGGTGCACTACCACCGCGGCGCCGACGCGGCCGCGCGCACGCTCGAGCGGGTCCGCGCCTACGGCGGCGACGGCGACGCGTTCGCCGCGGACATCTCCCTCGGGACGGCGGCCGAAGGTCTCGTGCGGCAGGTCATCGAGCGGTTCGGGCGCGTGGACGGGCTCGTCAACAACGCCGGACGGACGCTCGTCGGCCCGTTCCTCGAGACCGAGCCGGCCACCTGGGACGAGGTCATCGCGACCGACCTCAGCGCGGCGTTCCATACCTGTCGCGCCGTCCTGCCCTCGATGGTCGAACGCGGGGACGGGTGCATCGTCAACATCGCCTCGCGCCTCGGCCAGATGGGGATCGCCGAGACGGCGGCCTACAGCGCGGCGAAGGCCGGGCTCATCGGGCTCACGCGCGCCCTCGCCCGCGAGTTCGGGCCGCGCGGCATCCGGATCAACGCGGTCGCGCCGGGCGTGACGGTCACCGAGATGACGACCGACCTCGTCGACAGCGAGGAGGGTCGGCGGCGTCTCCGGGACATGCCGCTGGGGCGGTTCGGGCGGGCCGACGAAGTGGCCGACGCGGTCATCTTCCTGCTCTCCGACGCCTCGAGCCTGTTCCTGGGCCAGACCCTCAACCCGAACTCGGGGGGCTACATGCCATGACCAGGATCGTGGACGTCCGCGAAGCGGTCGGCCTGGTCCGCGACGGGGCGACGATCGTCATCGGCGGGTCGGGGGCCGGCCACGCCCTGCCACAGCGGTTCATCGACGAGCTCGCGGCCGTGTTCACCGAGGAGGGCCGACCGCGCGACCTGACCACGGTCCGGGTCGTCGGGATCGGCGACTTCGCCGACCGTGGCTTCTCGCAGCTGGGCCTGCCCGGGCTCATGCGCCGGACGATCGGGAGCAACATCGGCAACGAGCCGCGTCTGGGCGCGCTCGTCGAGGCGAACGAGATCGAGTCGTACTCGTTCCCGCAGGGCGTGCTCTCGGAGCTGATGCGCGAGATCGCGGCCGGGCGGCCAGGCGTGGTGACCCAGGTGGGGCTGGGCACGTACGTCGACCCGCGCCATACCGGCGGCAAGCAGAACGCGCGGACGACCGAGGACCTCGTCGAGGTCGTGACGCTGCGCGGCCGTGAGTGGCTGCTCTTCCACAGCTTCCCGATCGACGTCGCGGTCATCCGCGGGACGACCGCCGACGAGGACGGCAACCTCACGATGGAGGGCGAGGCCGTCCAGGGCGAGATGCTCGCGATGGCCATGGCCGCGCGGAACAGCGGCGGGATCGTCATCGCCCAGGTCCGCCAGCTCGCGACGCGCGGCACCCTGCCGCTCCGCTCGGTCAAGGTCCCCGCCGCGCTCATCGACTACGTGTACGTCGACCCGGATCAGTGGCAGACCTACATCACGAAGGACTCGCCGTACTACGCCGGGGCGCTCCGTCGCCCGGTCCGGCCGGAGCCGCCGCTGCCGCTCGACGTGCGCAAGATCATCGCCCGGCGCTCGCTCCTCGAATTCAAGCCCGGCGCCATCTGCAACCTCGGGTTCGGGATCAGCCAGCTCATCGGCCGCGTGGCGTGGGAGGAGGGCATCACCGACCAGCTCGTGCTCACCGTCGAGCAGGGCATCTTCGGCGGCGTCCCGGTCGCCGGGAACGAGGGCGGCGCCGGGTTCAACTACCAGGCGATGATCGACCAGCCGTACATGTTCGACTTCTACGACGGCGGCGGGCTCGACGTGGCCAGCCTTTCGTTCGCCGAGGTCGATGCCGAAGGCAACGTCAATGTCCACGCATTCGAGGGCCGCGTCCGCGGACCCGGCGGCTTCCCGAACATCAGCGCGAAGACGCCCAAGATCAACTTCGTCGGGACGCTGACCGCGCGCGGGCTCGAGATCGAGATCGACGGCGGTGTCCGGATCGCGAGCGAGGGGAGCCTCGGCAAGTTCGTGCCCGAGGTCAAGGAGATCTCGTTCAACGGGCGGCTCGCCCGGGAGCGGGGCCAGCAGGTCCGCTACATCACGGAGCGGGCGGTCTTCGCGCTCGACGACGACGGGCTCGTGCTGACCGAGGTCGCGCCCGGCATCGACGTCGAACGCGACGTGCTCGGCCGGATGGGCTTCCGGCCGCGGGTCGCCGACGACCTGCGGCCGATGGACGCGCGGCTCTACGCGACCGGCCCGATGGGCCTCGCGGCCGACTTCGGGGCGGCGTCGTGAGCGGGCTCGTGAGCGGCTTGGTCGAGCTCGAGCTCGGGCGGGTCGCGCACCTCGAGCTCGTGAACCCGCCGCTGAACCTCGTCACGCGCGACCTCCTCGTCGAACTGGAGGCGGCGCTCGCGGCCCTCGACGCCGCCGCTCCCGGCGACGTTCGCGCCGTGGTGGTGAGCGGGCGAGGGGAGCGCGCGTTCTCGGCCGGGTCGCACGTCGGGGAGTTCGAGGAGCAGCGCGGTCCCGGCGGCCCGGCGCGCCACGCGCTCGAGTCCGGCGTCGCCACGCCATCTCGCCCACCTGCCGATGCCGACGATCGCGGCGATCGAGGGCAACGCGCTCGGCGGCGGCCTCGAGCTCGCGCTGTGCTGCGACCTGCGCATCGCCTCGGAGCGGGCCCGGCTCGGGCTGCCGGAGGTGCGCCTCGCGGTCACGCCCGGCGCCGGCGGCACGCAGCGGCTCCCGCGCGTGGTGGGCGCGGCACGGGCGCGGGAACTGATCCTGACCGGGCGGGTCCTGAGCGCGGCCGAGGCGGCGGCGATCGGTCTCGTCAACGAGGTCGTGCCTGCCGGGGAGGCCCGGGCGCGAGCCACGGAGATCGGCGAAGAGATCGCGGCCCGCGGGCCCATCGCCGTCCGCGAGGCGAAGCGACTGATCGGCCTCGCGACCGAGACGGACCTCGACACCGGCCTCGCGGCCGAGCTCGAGGCGTCCGAACGGGTCTTCGCGAGCGACGACATGCTCGAGGGCGCCCACGCGTTCTTCGAGAAGCGCGACCCCGAATACCGCGGTCGCTAGACAACCCGTTCAGGAGGTGGGACGCACATGAGCGATGTCGGGCGGTTCGGGGTCTTCCTGCCCTCATACATCTGGGAGGGCGATGGCCCGGAACGTGCCCGGGGGATCAAGTCGTTCGCGCGGAAGGTCGAGGAGCTGGGCTTCGACAGCCTGTTCATCACCGACCACCTGCTCGTCGGCAAGCGGTTCTACTCGGTCAACTGGCTCGAGCCGCTGACGACGCTGGCGGTCGCCGCCGGGGCGACCGAGCGGGTCCGGCTGGGCACGTCCGTCCTCATCATGCCGCTGCGGAACCCGGTCATCCTGGCGAAGGAGCTCGCGACGCTCCAGTTCCTCTCGGATGACCGCGTGATCCTCGGCGCCGGCGTGGGCTGGAACGACGTCGAGTACGAGGCGGTCGGGGTCAAGAAGTCGGAGCGCGGCAAGCGCACCGACGAGATGCTCGACATCATGATGCCGCTGCTCGAAGGCGAGACCGTCACGTACCACGGCGACTTCTACTCGGTCGACGATGTCTCGATCGAGCCGCGATCCGCCCAGCGGCCGCTGCTCTGGATCGGCGGCGGCTCACAGCTGGCGTCGCCCAAGTCGCCGGACCTCCCGAAGTTCGTCGAGTCGGTCAAGCGCCGGACCGTCCGGGCGGACGGCTGGATCCCCCGGCCGACCTGCCCGCCTGCCGACATCGCCCGCGACTGGGCGGAGCTCCAGGCCGCGATGCGCGAGGTGGGCAAGGACCCCAAGGACACGCTCGTCGCCCACGAGAACTTCCTGCACCTGGTCATGACGGACGATCCGGTCGAGGCGCGCCGCCAGCAGCACGAGGCCTTCCTCAAGGTGATGAGCGCCGAGCGCGGCCCGGAGTATCTCGAGTCGGTCTATCTGTTCGGGACACCGGACGAGATCGTCGCCTCGCTCCAGGCGCGCGTGGATGCCGGCGTCGAATACTTCTTCCTGCACACGATGACGCCCGACCCGGACCAGCTCCAGCTGTGGGTCGACGAGATCATCCCGAACGTCGACCTTCCCGGCGACGGCCGGGCCGGTCCGCCGCCCGCCGACCCCCTGGCGATGACCCGCCACGTCGGCCTCCTCGGCAAGCCGCTTCGTCGGCGGCACTCGCAGGTCATGCACGACGCCGCGTTCGATGCGGCCGGCATCGATGCGCGCTACGTCCTGCTCGAGCTCGAGCCCGAGGCGGTCGAGGCGACCGTCGCCGCCGCTCGAGGGCCCGGGTGGCTCGGGCTCGGGGTCACGGCGCCATACAAGCTGGTCGTCGCCGGGCTGTGCGACGCCATCGACGACGACGCGGCCACGATCGGGGCAGTCAACAACGTCGAGCGGACCGCGGAGGGCCGGCTGGTCGGGTTCAACACCGATGCGCCCGGGTTCCAGGCGGGGGTCGAGCTCGCGATGGGCCGCCCGCTCGGCGGCGCGGAGGTCGTCGTCGCGGGGGCCGGCGGCGCCGCGCATGCCGTCGTCTTCGCCTGCCTGCGCGCGGGGGCCGCGCGTGTCACGGTCGCGAACCGGACCCTCGCCCGGGCGGACGCCCTCCTGGACCGGTTCGACATGGTCGGCCACGGGGCTCGATCAGCGGTCGCCCTCGGTGATCTCGATCGCGCCGACGATGCTGGCCCCGGCGGGGCCTTCGGGGCGGCGCTCTCGACCGCGGACCTCGCCGTCAACGCCACCACGGTCGGCATGGTCGACCCGGGCGCGACGATCCCGGTGGAGCTCCTGCCGTCGAGCGCGACGGTCTTCGACCTCGTCTACGTCCCGGCCGAGACGCCGCTGCTGGCGGCGGCGCGGGAGCGCGGCCTGCGCGCCGCCAACGGGTCGGAGATGCTCATCGCCCAGGCGGCGATCGCGTTCGAGCACTGGACCGGTGTCGGCGGCATGGCCGATGTCATGCGCGCGGCAGTGGCGCCGCTCCTCGCCGACGCGTCCGTACGGGCCTGACGGATGCACCTCGCGACGATCCTCGAGGACGAGGGGTCGTGGGTCGCCGCGATCCGCGACGGCCGCTACCTGCCGCTGTCCGACGGGGCGCCCGTGCCGCACGCCTCGGTCCGTGAGATCGCGGGACACGCGCCCGGCGACCTGCACCGGCTCGAAACCTGGGTCGCTGCCCAGCCGTCCGTCGCCTTCCATCCCCTCGACGACATCCGGATCGGCCCCGCGGTGCCGAACCCCGGCGCGATCTACACGGTCGGGCTCAACTACGACGGCCCGGGTGCGGCGCCGCGTCCGGAGCGCCCGCTGATCTACGGCAAGGCGGCGACGTCGGTCTCCGGCCACGACGCGACGCTGACGTGGGATCGATCCGTGACCGACGATGTCGATGCCGAGGTCGAACTCGGCGTCGTCGTCGGGGTCGACGGCTCGGTCTTCGGCTACACGTGCATCAACGACATCTCGGCCCGCGACGAGCGGCTCGATGGCGACCAGTGGCTCCTCGGCAAGTCGATGCCTGGGTTCTGCCCGGTCGGGCCGTGGATCGTCACCGCGGACGCGTTCGACCCGAGCGATGTCCGCCTGACGTGTGCCATCGACGGAGGACTCACGCAGGACGGCCGGACGTCGCAGATGCGTCACGGGATCACCGAGATCCTGGCCTTCCTGGGCCGCCACCTCGATCTCCGCCCCGGCGACCTCATCGCCACCGGCACGCCCGTCCGGCTCGCCACCCCACCGGGACCGTCGCGCCGACTCCGCCTCGGCGATACGGTGACCGTGAGCATCGAGGGGATCGGCGAGCTCACCACGCACATCGCCTGAACCGAACGGAGGGACCTGCCGCCATGCCGAAGCCGCCGACCGTCTTCCTCGGCGAGATGACGAGCCCCGAGGTCGAGGCCTTCCTGCGCGAGCACCAGACCGTGATCGTGCCGACGGGCTCCACCGAGCAGCACGGCCCGCACGGCCCGCTGCTTACCGATGCCCTGGTCCCGACCGAGGTGGCGCGCCGCGTCGCGCCGCGCGTGGGGGCCGTCGTCGCGCCACCGATCAACTACGGGCTGTCGTACCCGCACGTCGGGTTCACCGGCCTCGTCCACATCCGGATCCCGACGTTCATGGCGCTCGTCGAGGACGTGTGCGCCTCGCTCGCCGTCGATCGGGTTCCGGCGGATCGTGTTCCTCAACGGCCACTACGACAACACGTACGCGATCGCCTACGCCTGCGCGAACGTCGCCGAGCGGCTGCCCGCCGGCACGCGCGCCTTCCCGGTCAACTACTGGGACGGGATGACCGCCGAGGAGGCGGGCGAGTACTTCGGGCCGGCGGCCGGCCTCCACGCGAACAAGGCGGAGACGTCCGCGGTCATGGCGATCAACGCGGACCTCGTTGACCTCGAGCACGCCAACGCGGAGATGCCGCCCTTCCCCGAGGTGACGGCCCCGGCCGCGGTCCACACCGCGTACTTCTTCTCGGCGCCCGGTTCCGTCCACAGCGCATCCCACTCAGGAACGTGGGGCGACGCACGCGACGCGTCAGCCGACTACGGCGAGGCCTACCTCAAGGTCGTGACCGAGGCCACCGTCCGCATGATCGACGACATCGAGCGGACGATGGCCGCGATGCCACCGAGGCCCTAGGCGGCCGGGCGAGCGGTGGCCCTTACGGGCCGTCGCCCATGGCCGCACCATCGCGCCCAGCTCATCCCGATCGGACCGACCCCGCCGTATGCCCCCACACGGCGGGGTCGCGTCATTGATAAGCCGCGACTAAGGGCCTGTGAATGAAAGTTGCGCGTATCGGGGCACAGGCGCATCGTGACCAAGATGGCAACCAAGACTGACCGCCCGACGATGAACCCGATCGTGCAGTGGATCGTGTGGTTCGGGCTTGGAGCCGCTAACGCCCTCCTGTTCGGCATCGGTGGGGTGCTCCTCGTGGTCGTTCTCCTGGTGCTCGCCGTGCGTGTCGCCATGCGCGGCGACACGATGGCGGCCGTGTCCGGGTTGCTCGTCGGGTTCGGGGCGACGTGGCTCGCTCTCATGGCCCGGCAGGCCGCGACCGGCGGACGTCTGGACGATGCCGGCCCTTGGCTCGCGCTCGGGATCGTCCCCGTCGCTATCGGCGCACTACTGGGGGTGCTTCGGCTCGTCCGTTGGGGCCGCCAGACGGAGTTGTTGACGCGATAGACGGCTACACGCGCCCCAGCAGGTATCCGAAGGACGCGACTTCGAGCCAAGCTCGGGCGCTCGCCTCGGTGCCCTCGTAGCAGCGCGACAGTGGCCGCGCCCCGGCTCCGCGTCCGGACGTGCGATCCCGCGACAGCGGCCAGCCGAGCCGGAGCGACCGGGGTGTCATTACAAGGCCACCGGGGGCCACGTCTTCAAGAACATGGACTGGCCTCGGATTGCTCTGGCCATCCGCCTCGGGGCGTTGGTCGCGGCCCTCGCTCTCTCGGCGTGGATGTTCGCCCTATGGGCTGTCGGCGAACACGCGATCGGATGCGGAGGCGGCTGACCCAGCGACGGCGGCGCTTAGCGCCTGATCCGGACTACCCGTCGGCCCGGCCTACCGACGGCGCTTGCGATTGCGCCAAACGCATCGGAAGTCGTCGCGGAACAACTGATGCCGTTCGCTTCGCTCATCGGTGGGCACGTCTCCCGCGGTAATAGGAGTCACCTTGGGTGCGTCATCAATCGTGGTGACGACCGCCATGCTGCCGTGGCTCGTGCCCCTCTCGCTGGCCACGTTCGTGGCTGGCCTGGCTCGTCTTCTACGGTCGCGGCCTCGGCCCTGGCATGGCGCTCGCGATCGCGTGGATCGTCATCGGGGTGGCGTCAATGAGCTTCGTGGCTGTGATCGCCCTCGTCGTCGCTTTCTGCATCTTCACCGGCCGTCGGCTGGTAACCCGCAGCTAAGCCGTCACCGCCACCGTGACGAGGCCCCGGCTCCGCGTCCGGACATGCGATCCGGTGGGTAACGACTCGTTATCCACCGCCAGCCGAGCCGGGAGCGACAGCCGGGTGCTCGCCAGCCCACCGGGCCGTCCCCGTCCCGCCAATCGCCCTACGGCCGGCGGGAGATCGCGTCAGCTTGGCGTGGGCGACACGATCTCCCAGATCTGGCTCGGACACGGCCTGTCCAAACGGGCGAGCTCGACGGCGCCGCTCGTCGCGATCAGCGTGCCGTTTCCGCAGCCCGACTTGTCGTAGCTGGGCACTCCGAACGTGGCGAAGCCGTTCGAGGTCATCTCGAGGGTCGTGAAGATCGAGTCGGCACCAGTCGACAGCGGGACGTGATAGGCGATCTCGATGCTGGATGTCGTCCGGTTGAAGATTTGCATGGGTTGGGACAACTGGCTATCCGAGCACGCCGAGATGCACAGGGCGAGGAGACCAAGGATCAGCACGGTCATCGGGCGCATGGTCGTCAATCCCAGCGGACCAGCCCATTCTCCAGCCAGAGTCGGCCGGGCGCCGATCTGCGGGTCGCGTCATTCCGCTATCCACGCGCTCGGGTGACATTGCCGGACACATTGCGACCGCGTGGCATCCTCGCGGGGTGCAGGCGTCTCATAGCTTCGCCCTTCGGATACCACCCGACGTCGTCGCGGCATTCCTGGCCGACCCACGCAACATCGGCGTCAGCAACGGCAAGGGGCTCGTCGTCGAGCGATCGGAGCACCCGGCGACGCAACTCGGGTCCTGGTCCGTGGTCGCCCGTGGTCAGACGCGGACTCGCATCGAGTACATCGTCTTCGACCCTCCCAATGAGATCGCCGTGTCGCTAAGCCATTCCGGTCTCGGCTCGGGCGGCCAGACTGGCACCTGGCACTACGCGATCGCCCTTGACGCGACGACGGGTGGATGCCAGGTCCGGGTCGACATCGAGAGCCCGAGTCTGCGGACCGACCCAGTGGCAAGCCTCCTGCTTCCGATCATGTGGTGGCAGCTCGGTCGACGCCTCCGCGATATCGCGCTGCCGGCGCCCCCGGACTGACGCTGCGTCCCCGGGTGACATTCCCGGTCACCGCTGGGATACCGGCGCACCTACACTCGGTCGCGTGTCACGGCTCCGCGTGCAAACCGATGTCTCACCCGCTGATTGGGTCGCGAAAAGCGTGGGTCCGTTCGGTTCGGGCGTCGGATCCCTGGTGCCTGGCGGTTTCGACGCGTACGCTCGGATCCTCCATCCGGCGGTTTCGCGCGAAGGGACTCCGGTTCGCTGGGACGCGGTCGCGGCCTGGTCGGGAGGGGCCCTGCATCCAGGCGCCCAGTTCGAAGCCATGGCGCGGCCTCGACGTTCGGTCGCGATCGAGGAGGCTCCGTTCCATCAGCCACCCCCGGTGGGCCGGCTACCCGAACCGATCCTCGCCGTCCTGTGCGAGGTCCTCGCGACATATACGGGCACCGCGGACTGGTGCTGGTTCTGTCTCTGGGATGGATACGGCTGGGTCGCCGGCTCGCCCTCATTCGACACGCTTGACGGCGGCGCGCGAGTCCAGCCCGCGTTTGAACGCGCGATCATCGAGGGTCCGAGAGTGCGGCTTCCGGAACGCGAGTACCTGCTGTACGAGGGCCCGCTCGATGCGGCTTCCGAGATGGGCTGGTGGCTGGATGGGCGCCTGGTCAGCCCGCAGTCGCCAAACATCTTCTGGCCGGATGACCATGCGTGGTGCGTCGCCACAGAGATCGACCTGGATTCCACGTTCATCGGAGGCTCGGCGGACTTGATCCACGCGCTGCTCGGAGACGCTCGCTTGGAAGCCTGGCCAGCGCAACCGACCGATCTGGTTTGGGCGTCGAGCGACGATATCAATCGCTGACATGCTCTGGTGACATCGGCGAAACCTCGCGGACCACACGATCGTGTCTCCTCAGAACACCGTCGCCCGGAGACCTACCTTCAGTCAGGCCCGGCCGCCGGAGTCGTGGCGGTGGGTGGGGCCGGGGTCGACGCAGCCGGCGCAGCCGGCGCAGCCTGGCCGACCGTCGCTGGCCCAGGTGACTGGAGGATGATGGTCCGAAGCGACTCCTCGATGCGGATGGCCTCTAGGTTCGTGGCGATGCGCGTCGCGAGCCCGGCCGCGACGTTCGCTTCCGTGTAGCTCGATGAGCCCGCTCGGCGGCGGAGCTCGGCCATGGCCTCGGCGAGCCACTCGAAATTTGCCGAGACCGTCGGATCCCGCCATTCCTCTCGGAGCCTGCGCGCCGAGGGGCCCAGGATGATCCACCATGGCACGCAATTCTCGGCGCTGACTTGCCAGATCAGCTTGTGATCGATGTACCCGCCCCGGACGAGTGTCGCCACCTTCTCCCAGTAGAGCGCGACCAGACCGGCCGACGGGTTATCCAGGTTCGACGGGTTCGGGGTGTCGCGGAAGGCGACCAGGGTCTCGACGCGAAGCCGGCACATCCGCTCCGAGGCCCACTCCCGTTCGAATGACTCGACCTGTTCGATCGCGGCCAGACTCCTCTGGAGCCGGAGCTGGCGGTAGATCGCGATGAACGTGGTCGCGAGGACAAGGCCGCTCAGCGCCGTCCAGAACCACTCGGACCCAGGCCCGATGAACGCCATCCCGTCGGTGTTGACGAACGTCACCGCGTCACCTCCGCGTCCTGCTTGGCGAGATGTCCGGCACGATAGGGACCCAGGTGTTGAGGGACAAGCGGGATCGGAGGCTCTGGCGTCATCGGGACTCGCTCGCCGACTGGCGTGTGTTATCTCCTAGAAGCCAGCAGGCGATGAGGAACAGGGTGGCGACTTCGCGCTGGTCCATGGCGCTTGGCATGGCGGTTGGTGCTGGGACCTGCTCGTGGGCGAGCTCACGAGGCGAGGCCATCGCTGTGTTGCCCCTGACCTGCCGTTTGACGACCCGACCGCGACCTGGGACGCATACGCAGAGGTCATCGCAGACGCGCTGGCGAGAGTAAACGACCCGGTTCTGGTCGGCCACTCCGGGGGAGCGTTGACGATCCCGTTGGTCGCCTTACGCCGCCCCGTGAAGCTCCTCGTCTATCTCTGCCCCAGCACGCCTGTCGCAACCCCTCGTCCGGATTCGCCCCCTTCGCTCCAGGAAGGCGCGTGGGATGCCGTCAAGACCGACGAGCTCGGCAGGAGCTGGTGGCGACCCGAGGACGCTGTTCAGGGCATGTATCGCCACCTGGATCCGGCGTTGGCGACATGGGCGGCCGGGCGATTACGCCACGACGCGGACCCTGGCCCGTACCCCCTGGAGGCTCCGCCGAGACTCTCGTCGTCGTACATCTACGCGACCGACGACGAGTTCTTCACGCCCGAGTCTCGTCGCTGGGCCGCCCGGAACATCTTCGGCATCGAGCCGATCAGCATCGAAGGCGGCCACTTCCCGATGCTCGAGAGACCGTCAGAACTTGCAGACGTCCTCGTCGCGAACCTGGAACAGGGCGACGACGGCGCGGGCACGAGACGAAGCCAAGACTGCCTCCCCCGAAGGCAATCTGACTCGCCGATCGGGGTGACATTCCCAGACAATCTGCGACCACGACGTGTTGACGTTCTATGGCCACCCGATCACGCTCCCACGACGCCGGTCGGGGAACCTCATGCGTCTGTCGGGAGTACGCCTCCGCCCCACCCCGAGCATCCTCGCCGCGGTCCTGATCTTCTCGGGCTGCAACGTCGGGCTGCCCGGCCAGCCGGGCTACCGCGGGACGATCACCATCATCAATCGGACCACGGCCGATGTGACGGTCTCGTCAGGGGAGGGTGGGCAGCTTGAGATCATCGTTCCGGCGTGCGGGGAGGCGACGCATGAGGACTTCCCCATCAATTGGTGGCAGGTGACGTCGCCCGGTCGGGACACGTTTCACAGCGGGGGAGGCGACTCAGGCTCGCACTCCTACCTCGTCGTCACGTCGGTCGTCGATCAGCAGGACGTGCGACCGGACCCGCTTCCGGCGTGCGAGGGTCTTCTGCAACCCGCCCAGCAATAGCCCAGACCCGATGCTCGACCTGAGTCTGAGATATTCCTTGGCGCACCGGGGCCCTTTCGGTGACCAACGCCTCTTGGCAGACGCTGGAACGCCGAGCCACACTCCCCGGTAGGCGGGGGGCTCTGACGCGCGGCCTACACACCCGGCCGCCGGGACCGCGCCGAGCCACTGGCGAGACCGACCCGACGGAAAGGGGACGGCCGTGGACAGGCTGCGCAGCATCGATGTCGGGGCGATCCTCCTCGGGCTGATCATCCTCGGGGTGGGGATCTACTACACCCTCGCGAACGTGTTCGGCTTCCAGCTCGCAGAGCTGGATTGGGACATGATCTGGCCGCTTTGCGTCGTCGCACTCGGGATCGGATCCTCTGGGGTGCCTGGAGTCGGATGACTCCGCACGGGCACGGACCGACAGGCGCCTGACCGAGCGAGGTTCGCCGGCTGTCCGGGGCTCGGCCGCGAACCGACCGCACGTCCGTCGCACACACACCTTAGAGGATTGCGGTCCCGGTCGCTGTGACGATGACGGATCGCGACCGACGTCGTCGCACCACAAGCCCTTCTACTTGCTCTGGCTCACGGGCCCACTCGAGGGCCTCGCGGCGAGTTCCATCGCGGTGCTCGTCCTTGCGCTCGGATTCATCGCATCTGCCTCGGCGGTGGTCCCGGGGTTCGCTGCCCTCCTCTCGGGGTCAAGGTTGTATCTGGCGCTCGCATCACTCGGTGGCCTGGTCGCGCTCGGGTGTGGCGTGCTGGCCGTCACCCAGGCGACCGAGCAGACGCTCGCTGATCCTCGTGGTAGCGACGATCGGGCTTTGGTCGCCGCGACGGTTCGCCACACGATGGTTCACCATCCGACCGCGGCCGCCATGGGCTGACGAATCAGGGCCGAGGGACGGCGTCGCCTCGTCGCCTCGCGGCTCCCGGACCGGTCCCGGACCTCGATCCCGTCTCGGAAGGGCCGCCAGCTCGTCCGCGCCGAGCGGCATGCGCTCTAGCGTGCGCCGCACGCTCGCAGCCGCGCCCGACGCTCGGCTGCTCGACCTGGTCCGCTAACCCTCGATCCGCCAATGTCGCAGTTGCCCCGAGCGTAGATTGAACTCCTGCCGTGTCTGAACGACTCTCCCATGTGATCGACCCACGCGGGCCGGTCGTAGGGAAGGAGAGAACGGGTGCACCGAGTGCTCGTGGACCAAGCGAGACAGGGCGACGCCGAGGCTTTCGACGCCCTTGCCCGCACGGTCGGCGATCGGTGCATGGCGATCGCCTGCCGGATCCTGCGCGACGCGGACCAGGCCGAGGACGCGGTGCAGGCTGCGCTGATCGTCGCCTGGCGGGAGCTGCGCACGCTCCGCGATCCAGACCGCTTCGAACCCTGGCTCCATCGGATCCTGACCAACGAGTGCTACGCCGAGGCCAAGCGCCACCAACGCTGGACGGTCGACCTCCGCATCCTTCCGGTCGAGGAGCCGTCCCAGCCGGGCGAGTTCCTCACCGTCAACGACCGCGACCAGCTCGAGCGCGCCTTCCGGAGGCTGACCCTCGAGCAGCGGGCGATCCTTGTCTTCCATCACTACCTCGGGCTGCCATTGCCCGAGGTGGCCGACCGGCTCGCGATCCCGTTCGGGACCGCGAAGTCTCGATTGCACTACGCGACGGCGGCGCTCCGAGCCAGCATCGAGGCTGATGCGCGGACGCCGACGTCCCTGTCCGAGGAGCGACCGGCATGAGTCGACTGCTTGACCCTGACGCCCGCATCCGTGCATTCCTCGACGAGGGTCGGACCGAACTGTCCGATCGCGCGTATGACACCGTTCGTACCGGGATCGACCGGACGCGTCAACGGATCGTCATCGGCCCGTTGGCAGAGCCACGGATCCCGAGTATCGCCACATTCGCGATCGCGGCGGCCGCTGTCCTGATCGTCGGTGCCATCGGGCTGGCCATCATCGCCGAGCGGTCGTCGAGCGTCGCGACCGGCTCGGCGGCGCAACGGGAGTCAACGGTCCCCAGCGAATGGTCCAACGACCCTTCGGTCGCGTTCACCGTCCAACGGGAACCGGGAGATGATGGTGCCTACTACTGGCGAGCCGTGACCTACGATCGGCTCGACCTCCATGGCTCCAGTACGGGTGCTACCAACCTCATCGACCGGCCGGCCGGCGCGCCCATCCTCGAAGGCAAGGCCGACGACCCGCCGCGAACCGGCACGCGGCGCATCACGTTCACCGTCATCCCCGGCGATCTCACTCAGTCGACGATCGTGTCGCCGGCGACGCCGATCGAGGTCGACGAGGCGACCCACCTGACCACCGTCGGCGAGGATGGCTACTTCGTGACGCTGGACCGCACCAGGAGCAGCGGTGCGTACACGGTCACAGCGCTCGTCCTGGTCTCGGGCAACGGTACGGGCCAGCTCAACCGCGCCGCATTGCTGGCCGCCGGCACGGGCTACCCGACCGATGTCCGGGCGATGTACACGACCCTGCCGGCCGGCATGTGGGGGCCGAACCTCGAGCTCCTCAAGCAGAAGGTCCTCGGCGCGGCGAAGACAAGCACGCCGATCGACATCGCCCAGGCGCTCGATGCGGAGTTGCGATCCCCGGCCTACCAGTACACCACCGACATGAGGGACGTCGCGTGCGGGTCGATGTCGACGGCCGAGTGCTTCGCCACCGTCAAGCGGGGCTTCTGCCAGTGGTACGCCCTCACGATGGCCGCCGTCCTCCGAAACGTCGGGATCCCGGCCAGGATCGTCGAGGGCTTCCTGCCCGGTGAGCGCAGCGGGACCGACGAGGTCATTCGCAACACAAACCGCCATGTATGGGTCGAGGTCTACTTCCCGGGCTACGGCTGGGTCACCTTCGATCCGACCGGTCGCAACCTGCCCGGCCAATTGCCGGCCGCCCTGCCGAGCGGAGACGCGGCACCGTAACGGTAGCCGGGTCAGTCCTCGGCGATCCAGCGATGG
The DNA here is from genome assembly GCA_963817245.1 of uncultured Chloroflexia bacterium. GTDB lineage: Bacteria > Chloroflexota > Limnocylindria > Limnocylindrales > CSP1-4 > SPCO01. Next base: position 1,797,752 of record CAWFNQ010000001.1, on the reverse strand, counting down.
GCCTCGCCGCAAGCCGCGCGAGGCCCCATTCCTCGCAGAACGCCTGCTCCTTTTCCGCGGGATCAACGGTGGCCTCACCCGGGTCCCACGGGGGAACCCGTCGATCGACTGCTAGAGTCCCGGCCGTGGGTCAGCCGACCGTCTTTCCTGAGTTGAACGTGCTGTTGGATGACGTCGTCTCCCAGGCTGAGTCGATCCTCGGAGACGACTTCGTCGGTGCCTACTTGACCGGCTCGTTCGCGCTCGGAGCCGGCGATCCCTACAGCGACTGCGACTTCCTCGTGGTCCTCCAGGCACCGATGACGGCAGCGCAGGAGCGCGCGATCCGCGAAATGCCACGACGAGATCCCGACGCGTCCCGGCCATTGGACGCACGACCTGGAGGGTTCCTACGCCCCCCGCGCGGACCTCGAGACGCTCGCGACCCTCGACCGGCGATGGCTCTACATCGACCGTGGATGGAGGGAGATGCAGTGGTCGACCCACTGCAATACCGAAGTCACGCGATGGACGCTCCGCGAGCGAGGCATCACCCTTGCCGGCCCCCACCCACGTGAGCTCGTTCAGGCGGTTCCCGCTGACGCGCTACGAAGGCGGATGCGAGACACGATCGCGAGCTTCCTTCCGGACCTTCTCAGCTGGATCACCTTCGAGGTCGCCTGGGCGCAGCGCTACGCGGTGACGACCCTTTGCCGAATGCTCTACACACTCGAAACGGGTGAAGTGGCGTCCAAACCGGCCGCGCTCGAGTGGGCGAGGCGCGAGCTCGACCCGGCCTGGCACGACCTGGTCAAACAGGCCGGCGAGGATCGGGCGCTTGGGTGGGATCCCGATGATCCTCCGCGGGCGGGAAGCGTCGAGGCGACGATCGCCTTCGCCGCCTATGCCTCGGATCGTGCCGCCGCCGGAGGTCGAGGGTAGGAGCCGCCGCTGACCAGGGTTTCATAGAGTCGGTCGGTGCCAGCTCCGGCCTGACTCGGTCCGGCGCGGCGCGTCAACGACGATGCGCCCGATCGAAGGCCGCCGCCGATCTAGGATCGACCGACCACCCGTTCTCGACGAGGAGGCGCACGCGCGATGTTCACGGCCACCAATGACCTGATGCTCCCGGCGACCGTCACGGGCTCGTGGCCGCGGCCGCGCTGGTACGACGGCGGCCTGTGGGGCCGGCCGCTCGACACCGCGTTGCTGAACGTGCGCTTCCGCGAGCAGTTCCTCGACGCCCACGCGACCGTGATCGCCGACCAGGAGCGGGCGGGGCTCGACATCCTCACGAACGGCGACTACCACCTCGACGAGGACTTCGCCGGCCGGTCGTGGCACCACTACCCGCTGCAGCGCTGGAAGGGCTTCGAGCACGAGGAGCTGCAGTACGAAGGCTCGCGCGACTCGCTGCTCGCGTTCGCGCCCGGCACGCTGATGAACGAGATCGAGACGACCTGGCGCTGGCCTCGGGTGGTCGGCAAGGTCGAGCACGATCCGAAGAACCCGCTCGAGTACGCCAAGCTCTGGCGCATCGCCCAGGCTCGCGCGGCCTCGGGCAAGCCGGTCAAGTTCGGGACCTGCTCGTCGCAGGTGCTCTCGATCTTCCTCGACAGCCATACGTCGGCGTACGAGAAGGACGACAAGAAGCAGCTCATCTGGGATATGGCGACCGCGATGAACCTCGAGCTGCGCCAGCTCGCCGCCGCCGGCGCGAAGGTGATCCAGATCGAGGAGCCGACGATCCACTTCACGGCGGCCTTCCACCCCGAGGAGACGGAGCTGCTCGACTTCATGGTCGACGCGTTCAACCACGAGGTGGACGGCCTCGACGACGTCGAGCTGTGGATCCATACCTGCTGGGGCAACCCCAACATGCAGAAGGTCTACACGGGCGAGTCGTACGCGAACTCGATCGACATCTACCTCAACCGGCTCAAGGGCGACGTCTGGACGGTCGAGGCGACCGAGAACGAGCTCGCCGAGATCGACCTCTTCAAGCCGTACGCCGCCAACCTGGCGAAGAAGGTCGCCGTCGGCATGGTCAGCCACCGCACGCTGCAGGCCGACATGGCCCCCGTCGTCGCCGGTCGGATCAGGCGCGCACTCGAGGTCATCCCGGCGGACAAGCTGGTCCTGTCCTCCGACTGCGGGTTCGGCCGCCAGGGGTTCAACCGGACCGTCGCGTTCTACAAGGCGACCGGGATCGCCCAGGGGCGCAACATCGTGCTCAAGGAACTCGGGCTCGAGGAGCGCTACGTGGCGGCCGCCGACCCGTCCCTGCAGACCGACGTGCTCCCCGACCGCGAGCCGCTGACGCACCTGCCGTCACCCTGGACCTAGACGGCATGCACAGACCGTTCGCTCGGGTACCGTTTCCGTAGGTACGCACACGACGCGCGTCGATCGCAGGTCACGGGAGGTCGAGGATGGCTGAGTCGGATACGTCGCCCATGCGCGGATGGCGATACGGCATCCACCCGCGGGCGACAGAGATGCGGATCCGTTCCCTCGGGCGCGTCGAGCTGCAGCTCGGCGAAGCGCTCCGCTTGGAGATGACGGACGCCGACCCAGGACAGGATGGCACCGTCCACATGCAGTACTACATCGCCACCGACCTCGGGCCGTGGGCGCTCTGGCTCTCCTGCGACCGTGAGGATCTCGAGGCGGCTGAGGCCTCCCTTCGGGAGCTCACGCCACTGTCAGAGGATGGCGAGCCGACGCAGCCCCCGGACCTGCTGCCATTCCTGCGCCTGAGGCGGCGCAAGTAGGTCCGGCCACTCGCCGCTACGCCACGACCCACTCGCCGCCGCGCATGACTCGGCGGACGTGGAGGTCGTCGTCGAGCTCGACGAGGTCCGCACGGCGGCCGACGGCGATCCGACCGCGGTCCGAGATCCCGAGCAGCGCCAGCGGGTTGCTTGACGCCGCGGCGACGGCGGCCGGAAGCGGCGTCCCCTCGGCAACGAGGTTCCGCACAGCGGTGTCGAGGGCGATGACCGATCCAGCGAGCGTGGTCGTGCCCGTGAGCGTGGCCCGGTCCCCGACGACGTCCACCTCGAGCCCGCCGATCCGTCCGTGGCCATCGCCCGTCCCGGCAAGCGCAAGGGCGTCACTGACGAGGACCAGGCGGTCGGCCGGCTTGACCCGGGTGATGAGCGTCCCAGAGCGCCGGATGCACATGGATGGCGTCGGCGATGAGCTCGACGAAGGCGTCGTCTTCGAGCAACGCCGCGAGGGCCACACCCGGCGCCCGGTGGTCGACGCCGCTCATCGCGTTGAACAGGTGGGTCGTGGAGGTCGCCCCAGCCGCATAGCCGGCCCGCGCCTGCTCGAGCGACGCCTCGGAGTGCCCGATCGAGACCGCGGTCCCCCGATCTCGGAGCCGCCGGGTGAGTTCCAGCGCCCCGTGGAGCTCCGGCGCGAGCGTCAGCAGTCGGAGCCCGGTGAGGACCGGCTCGAGATCGACGGCCGCGACGTCGGCCGGCTCGAGCAGCAGTGCCGGGTCGTGGGCGCCGTGCCGCGAGGCGGCGAGGAACGGGCCCTCGAGGTTGAACCCGAGCGGCTCGGCGCCGTCGGCCGGCGCGCGCGGCGTCCAATCGCGCACGTCCTGGGCGAATCGCCCCAGCGCATCGAGCGGCGCGGTCACCGCGGTCGGCAGGAACGAGGTCACGCCGTGGCGCAGCAGGCTCCGGGCCATCCCGTCGAGGGCGGCCGGGCCGCCCATCGCGTCGTGGCCGCCCCAGCCGTGGACGTGGACGTCGACGAACCCGGGCGCGAGATACGGCTCGCCGGTCGTCGGCTCCCGGTCTAGCACGACCTCGGCGATGAGCCCGTCCGCATCGATCGCGATCCGACCGCTCGCGACGCGGTCATCGAGGACCAGCCGCCCGCGGACGGCGTCCGACGCCATCAGGTCTCGCCGGTGACCCGCGTGTAGGCGGCGGCGACCGCCACGATGATCGCGCCGAAGACGATCTGGCGCGTCGGTTCGGGCAGACCGAGGACCGTCAGCAGGGCCGCCAGCACGGTCAGGATCAGCGCGCCCACGATCGTTCCGCCGTAGCCACCGCGGCCGCCCAGGATCGACGTGCCGCCGATGACCGCGGCCGCGACCGACGGGAGCAGCGACGACTCCGCGAGCGAGACGCTGGCCGTGTTCGTGAGGCCCGACAGGACCAGCCCCGCGATCCCTGCCAGCACCGCGGAGATGACATAGAGGACCACCAGGACCTTCCACGAGCGAGCACCCGACAACCGCGCGGCCACGGGGTTATCGCCGATGGCGAAGAGCAGCCGACCGTAGCCGGTCCGCTTGAGCATCAGGAGGATGAACAACAGGACCGGGACGAAGACGACGAGGCTGTTCGGGAAGACGTCGGCGGTCGTCGCCGAGCCGATCGTCCGCAGGATGTCCGGGACGCCCGATCCCGTCTGGACGTTCTGGAGCTGCCAGACGTTGGCGAGCCCGAGCACGATGAAGCTCATGCCGAGCGTGACGATGAGCGGGTGGACCCGAAAGACGCCGACGGCGATGCCGTTGACGAGCCCGGCCAGGGCGGCTGCGGCCAGGGCGACCAGGATGGCCTGTGGGATGCCGCCCGGGGTGTGGATCAGGGTCGCCGTGACGAACCCCGCCATGGACGCGACGGCGCCCACCGACAAGTCGATGCCGCCGGTCAGCATGCATAGCGTCTGGCAGCCGGCGAGGATCGCCAGTGGCACGGCCGCCCGCATGATGACGCTCGCCCACGACAGCGAGACGATCCCCGGGTTGGACAGCTCGATGGTCAGGACCAAGATCGCCAGGAGCCCGGTGAGCGGGATGATCGGCTGGTCGCGGAACAGCCCGCGAACGACATCGAGTCCGGAGCGCCGCTCCTCGACGACCGCGGCGGTCACGCCCGACCTCGACGCATCTGGATCACGCTTCCGATCATGACCACCACGATGAGGATCACGCCCTGCGCCACCAGGGCGAAGTTCGAATCGACATGGAGGAACGTCAGGTCCGTCTGGATGAGTTGGAGGATGACGACCGCGATGATCGGGCCGAGGACCCCGCCCCGGCCGCCGGCGAGACTCACGCCACCGAGCACCACGGCCGCCACGCTGAGCAGGGTGTACGGCCCCGGTACCGGCGAGCCGATGGTCGTGGTCGCGGTCAGCGACAGGCCGGCGAGCGCGGCGAACAGCCCGGTGACCATGTAGGCGATGACGCGCGTTCTGCCGACGGGGACACCGCTCCGGAACGCGGCCAAACGGTCGCTGCCGATCGCATAGATCGATAGTCCGAGCCGCGAGCGCACGAGCGGGATCCAGACGACGCTGATGACGACGACGGCGACGATCGCCGCCTTGGGGACCCATTCGTTGCCGAGTGGACCCACCACCACGTCCTTCAGCCACGTCGCCGCCCCACCACCCGGGGCCGACCGGACGAGGAGCGCGAAGCCGGCCCACACGAACCCCATCGCCAGCGTGACGACGATATCGGGCACTCGCGTCACCACGACCAGCCCACCGTTGACGAACCCCAGCAGCATGCCCAGGAGCAGCACGCCGATGACCACGGCGACGCCGAACTCGTCGCTCTGGCCCTTCATCAGGGTGGCCGAGACGACGCTGGTCAGCGCCATCATCGAGCCGATCGAGAGGTCGATGCCGCCGGCGATCACGACGATGGCCTGGGCGACGGCCGCCAGGACGAGTGGCAGGACTGACGTCGCGAGGCCCTGGATCGGGATCGGGCCGTAGCGGGGCTGCACGCCCTTGGTGAACAGCAGCAGGCCGATGACGATGGCGATCAGGCCGATGGTCCAGCCCTGCCCGCGCAGGACCCCCGCGAGCGCGGTGGTCGTCGCGCGTGCGCCTCCGACGGGCGCGGCCGCGGCGCTCACCCGACCTCCTCGGTCGTCGCAGGTGCCGGCTCGGGATCCTCCGAGAGCGCTTCGGCCACCGCCTCCGCGGCGGTCGCCTCGGGCAGGGCCGAGTCGCGGCGCAGGTTGTAGGCGGCTCGAAGCAGCGCCGGCTCATCGGCCTCGGCGCCGGTGAGTTCGCGAACGACGCGGCCACCGAAGATCACGATCGCCCGGTCGCAGACGAGCTGGACCTCCTTGAGTTCGGAGGTGTAGAGCAGGACGGCGGCGCCAGCCTCGGCGAGGTCCCGGAGCAATCGGTAGATCTGGGCCTTGGTGCCGATGTCGATCCCGCGGGTCGGGTCGAAGCAGAGCATCGTCCGAACGCCACCCGCGACCCAGCGGGCGATCGTGACCTTCTGCTGGTTGCCGCCGGACAGACGACGGACCTCGTTTCCAGCGCGAGCGTCGATCTGGAGGGTCTTGACCGCGCCATCCACGACGGTCTTCTCCTTCGAGAGGTCGAGCAGGCCCCACCTCCGGACCCGGGTCACCGACGGCAGGGAGATGTTCTCTCGGACCGAGCGCTGCATCAGCAACGCGTCCGCTCGGTCGGCTGCGATATAGACCACGCCGGCGATGATGGCGTCCGCGGGGTGGCGGAACGTCACGGGGGCGCCATCGAGCTGGACTTCGCCGCCGCTCGCGCGACCCGAACCGGAAAGGACCTCGAAGAGCTGGTCCTGACCTTGGTCCTCGAGGCCCACGACGCCGAGCACCTCGCCCGGGTACAGGTCGAAGGACACGTCGTGGAGCCGGGTCCCGGAGGCGAGGTTCCGAACGGCGAGGCGTGGCTTGGCGTCAGCGCTCCGCGTCGCGCCGCTCGTCCCTTGCGCGGTCGCCGGCATCGCCTCGACGATCTCGCCCAGCATGAGCTCGACGATGCGTTCTTCCGAGCCTTCGTTGACGTCGACCACCCCGACGGTCGCGCCTTCGCGGAGGACCGTGGCCCGGTCACAGATGGCGTTGATCTCGATCATCCGATGCGAGATGAAGATCACGGACCGCTCGCCCCCACGTTGCCTGCCGATCACCTCGAGCACTCGCGCGGTCAGGTCGGCGGGGAGGGCCGCGGTGATCTCGTCGAGCATCAGGACGTCCGGCTCGATGGCCATCGCGCGCGAGAGGTCGATGACGCGGAGCGTCGCGAGGGGCAACCGTCGGGCCAGGGTCGCCAGCTCGAGATCGGGGATGCCGAACTCGGCCATCCAGTGACGGAACGGTTCGAGGGGCGTGTCGGTCAGCCGGAGATTTGCCCGGATATCGAGGTCGGGGATGAGCGCCGGCTCCTGGTAGACGGACACCAACCCGCCTCGACGGGCCTCGCCCGGTGAGTGGACGACGCGTTCGTGGCCGCGGACGACGATCGTGCCGGCGTCGGGCCGCACCGCACCGGTCAGGATCTTGACGAGCGTGCTCTTGCCGGCGCCGTTTGCGCCCATCAGCGCGTGGATCTCGCCCGGCCGCACGGCCAGGGAGGCGGACCGCAGCGCAACGACCGCGCCGTAGGTCTTGGCGATATCTCGGGCCTCGAGCAACAGGTCCGTGGAGACGGTCATGCGGTCCTTCGGGTATGGCAGGGGGTCGCCGGCGGAGCCGACGACCCCCTGGGACTCACGACTCGGAGGGGCTCAGGCGCCCTTGCAGGACGCGGGGACCGTGTTCGGATCGTAGGTCGTCCAGCCGTCGATCGACAGGCTGAGCGGCCAGAGCGGGTCCATGCCCGGCACGGACTGCCAGGCCTTGAGCTCGGCCTGACCTGCGGGGGTCAGGTTGTCGACGAGGACCGGGTCGAGCAGCACGGTGTTCGGCTGCGGCGCGCCCGCTGAGGGCGTGACCGTCTCGCCGTTGAGGAGCTTGAGCGCCAGCGTGATGCCCGCGCCCCCGACCGCCGCCGTGTTGGTCACGGCCGCGCCCTTGAGGTTCGGGAACCCGGTGGGGTCAAGCGCCTGGGTGACGAAGCCGCCGACATCGGCGTCGGCGATCGGGACAAGCGGCTTCTTCGCCGCCACGATCGCGTCATTGATCTGCTTGCCCATGCCGGACGCCCAGATGCCGTTGATCTTGTCGTACTGGCCGGACGCGATGATGTCATTGGTGATCTGGGTCGCGGTCTTTGGATCCCAGCCCGTGGCGATGCCTTCGGGGCCCGGGACGACCTTGATGTTCGGGTACTGCTTGAGGATGTTCTGGAAGCCGATGTCGCGGTCGCTGTCGGCCGGGTGGCCGGCGAGGCCGCGGGTGTACCAGACCGTGCCCTTGCCGCCGAGCTGATCGAACAGCCACTTGGCACCGAGCTCGGCGTACTTGACCTGGTTGTTGTACAGGTTCCAGGTGTCCGGGTTGGTGACATAGGCGTCGACCGAGACCGTCGGGATCCCCGCGGCCTTGGCCTCGGCGAGGGCCGGGTTCAGGGCTTCGGGGTCATTCGGGTTGAACACGATCGCGTCGACGCCCGCGGCGATGAGGTCGCGGATGTCGGATGCCTGGCCGGCCGCGTCGGTGTTGCGGTGCTTGACGATCAGGTCGGACACCTGGCCGGAGGCCTTGGCCTGCGCCTTCGCGGTGCAGACCTGCTCCTCGCGGAAGCCGTTGCCGACGCCGCCGCCGTTCGAGTAGCCGATGACGTACTGCTTCGCCGCGGCCGACGCCGGCGCCGATTCCGCGGGCGCGGAGGCGGCGGTGGTCGCCGCCGGGGCGGACGCGGCCGCGGACTCCGGGGCCGATGAAGACCCGGAGCTGGAACAAGCCGAGACGACGATCGCGATCGCCGCAAGGCCGACCAGCAGTGGGCGGGCTGATCCCTTGATCATTCGTTCTCCTCCTCGTGCTCGACGTGCCGACATGGTCACGCCGGTGGACGGAGATTCCTCCGTCACAGGCCGTAGTAAGCCTTTAACTTCTGCACCTCCTCCAGTCACGGCTGCATCTATAGCATCCTTCGGCGGTTTCCGGTAGGAGCGACGGGCCCTCCCTCCGCGTCGCTCACACCACGAACGGCCGAAGGGTCTCTCTGGCGATGATGAAACCGCGCTTCACCAGCTCGTCGCGTGCCCTCGAACGTGCGGTCCTCGTGCTCGATGATGCAGTCCCCGGTGTAGCCGGCCCGATAGAGCGCCGCGAACACGACGCGCCAGTCGACCTCGCCCAGACCGGGGATGCGCGGGATCTGCCAGCCGATGCCCGATGACAGCGAGCCACGCTCATAGAGCCCGTCGCGATCGATCATCAGGTCCTTGGCCTGGTAATGCAGGATGTGCGGCCCGAACTCGCGGATGAAGCGGTCCTGGTCGATCATCAGCCAGACGAGGTGCGACGGGTCGTAGTTGAGCCCGATCGTCCCGCCCCAGGTCTCGATGATCCGCCGCCAGATGTACGGCGACCAGGCGATGTTGTGCCCGCCCGGCCATTCGTCCTTGCTGAAGATCATCGGGCAGTTCTCGATGGTGATCTTCCGCCCGTGGTCCTGGGCGAACCGGACGATGTCCGGCCAGATCTCGAGCGCTCGCTCCCAGTTGGCGTCCTGGGTCAGCGCCGCGTCGCCGCCCATGAACGTGTTCACGAGCGGGACGTCCATCTTCTCGGCCGCGGTGATGACGTGCTTGAGGTGGCCGATCACCTGCTCGCGATGCGCCGGATCCGGGTGCAGCGGATTGGGATAGAACCCGAGGCCGGAGATCGCGAGGCCCTTCGCGGCGATCTCGCCGGTGATCTCGGTCGCCTGCCCAGGGGAGAGGTTCGCGACGTCGATGTGGCTCGTGCCCGCGTAGCGGCGGGTCGGCCCGGTCGTGCGCGGCCAGCAGGCGATCTCGAGCACCTCGAAGCCGTTGCCGGCCGCCCAGTCGGCGACGTCCATGAGCGGGGTCTCGGCGAACGGGGCGGTCAGGAAGCCGAGTCGCATGGGTCGCTCTCCTCAGTCCGGGTCACGCGCGACCGCCACCCAGCAGCCGGTCCGCGCGCTCTCCGCGATGGCGTCGTTCACGAGCATCTCGTCGTGGCCGTCGGCGAAGGTCGGGTAGGCCGGATGCGCCGACGGCCGTCCGAGCGCGACGTCCGCATGGATCGCCCGGAACAGGGCTGCGAAGGTGTCGGCGAAGCCTTCGACGTGGCCGCCGGGCAGCGCCGCCGTCGCCTGGCCGGCCGGTGCCATGAGCGCCGGGTTCTTGATCGAGGATCTCGTTCGGGTCGCTCGCGGTGGCCGGCCCAGATCTGGTCGGGATTCTCGGAGTCCCAGGCGAGCGAGCCCTCGGCGCCGTCGATCTCCCAGACCAGCGAGTTCTTCCGGCCGGGGCTGATCTGCGAGACCGTGACCGAGCCACGGGCGCCGTTGTCGAAGCGCAGCAGGATCGACGCGGCGTCCTCGGTCTGGATCGCCCGGTCCACCGTCTGGCCGGACCGTTCCGTCGAGAACGTCTCGACGGGCCCGGTCGGTTCCTGACGGACGGGGATGAACGTGGCCAGGTCCGCCATCACCTCGACGATGCGGTGCCCGGTCACGAAGGTCATGAGGTCCAGCCAGTGCGACCCGATGTCGCCGACGGCGCGCAGCGCGCCGCCACGGTCGGGTCGAAGCCGCCAGTTCCAGTCCGTGGGGAGGAGGAGCCAGTCCTGGAAATAGCGGCCGGTCACCAGCCGGACCTCACCGAGACCACCAGCCGTGACCACGTCGTGGGCGTGCTGGTTGAGCGGGTAGTGGCGGATGTTGAAGTTGACGGCGTTGACGAGGCCGCTCGCGGCCGCCGCCTCGACGAGGGACCTCGACTCCGTCGCGGTCATCGCCAGCGGCTTCTCGCAGACGACGTGGCGGCCCGCGGCGAGGATCGCGAGCGATTGCGGGACGTGCAGGTCATTGGGCGAGGTGACATGGACGACCTCGACGGTCGGGTCGGCAAGGAGATGGTCGAGCGACTCGTAGGCGCAGGCGACGCCGAGCGCCTTGGCCCGGGCCGCGCCGCGCTCCGGGGTGCTGCCCAGGACGCCGCGGACGGAGACCCCGATGCGACGCAGCGCCTCGACGTGGACGGTGCCGATGAAGCCGGTCCCGATGACCGCGGCTCCGATGTCGGCCAATCCTCGCGTCATGCCCAGTCCACCACCAGCTCCGGTCGAACCTGTCTAGACATCTTACACTTGGCGCCTGCGGCGGACGGGGACCGGGTGTCGCTCCGGTGACGGATCGGGCACACGGGGGTCGCGGTCCAGGCGCGCTCACAAGGAATGGTACTTTGAACTGTCAAGAGCAAAAGTCGGGTTCCGAACGGACGAAGGGCGTCGTATCATGCCCGCGTCATGGAGCCCCAGGCGCACCTGCCGCTCGCCGACGAGGCGCTCGATGCGCTCGTGACCGTGCTTGACGAGATCCGCCTCGGGCGGTCGCGGTCGCGTTCCGAGCTCGTCGCCCGGACCGGGCTGAGCCGGGCGATCGTCGCGCAGCGCGTCGGCGAGCTCGTCGACCGAGGCCTCGTCACCGAGGATGACCTCGGACCCGAGCACCGGTGGCCGGCCGCCGCGCCAGCTCGCGTTCCATTCGGACGCCGGACATGTCCTCGTGGCCGACCTCGGCGCCACCAGCATCGACGTCGCGGTGACCAGCCTGGATGGGACCGTCCTCGGGCACCACGACGAGCCGGCCCGGATCGAGGCCGGCCCGGAGGTATGCCTCGACCGTGTCGACGTCCTGTTCGACTCACTGCTGCGGACGACCCAGGGGATCCCCGGGCGCCTGTGGGGCATCGGCATCGGGGTGCCCGGGCCCGTGGAGTTCGAATCGGGCCGGCCGGTCTCACCGCCGATCATGCCGGGCTGGGACGCCTATCCCATCCGGGATCGATTCGCGGCGCGCTACGGCGCGCCGGTCTGGATCGACAACGACGTGAACCTCCTCGCGCTTGGCGAGTGGCGATCCGGCGTCGCCACCGGCCACGACAACGTCGTCGTGGTCAAGGTCGGCACGGGCATCGGGGCGGGCATCATCTCCGACGGCCACCTCCATCGCGGGGCCCAGGGCAGCGCCGGCGACGTCGGCCACATCCAGATCGTCGACGACCCGGACGTGGTGTGCCGCTGCGGGAACATCGGCTGCCTCGAGTCGCTCGCCGGTGGCGCCGCCCTGGCCCGGGCGGGTGAGGCCGCGGCGCTCGACGGCCGGTCGCCTCGGCTGCGGCTCGCTTACGACCAGCGCGGGATCGTGACCGCCCAGGACGTGGCGCGCGCGGCGTCACACGGCGACCCGGTCGCGCTCGTGCTCCTGACCTCGGCCGGCCGGCGCATCGGCGCGATGCTCGCGAGCGTCGTGAACTTCTTCAACCCGTCGCTCATCGTCATCGGCGGCGGCGTGGCCAACAGTCCGGACAGCTTCCTCGCCTCGATCCGCGAGACCGTCTACGGGCGGTCGCTGCCACTCGCAACGCGGGACCTGCTCATCCAGCGCTCGTCACTCGGCGGGCTCGCCGGCGTCATCGGCGCCTCGTCGATGGTCGTCGACCAGCTGTTCTCGCGGGAGTCCATCGGGCGCTGGATCGCCGCCGGCGACCCGTCGGGCGTGGTCGACATCGCCGTCGGGCGGGCCAGTTGACGGCGCCCGAGGGCGCCTTCGACGTCGTGGTGGTCGGCGGCGGCTCGGCTGGTTCGACCGCGGCCATCGCCGCGGCGCGCGGCGGCGCCCGGACGCTGGTCATCGACGCGCTGCCGTTCCTCGGCGGGACATCGACCGCCGTCCTCGACACGTTCTACGGGTTCTTCACGCCGGGTTCGAGCGCGCGCAAGGTCGTCGGCGGGATCGCCGACGAGGTCGTCGCCGGGCTGCGGCGGCTCGGACCGGTCGTCGAGCGGCCCAACACCTACGGGGCGGGGACCGGCATCACCTACGTCGCCGAGCACCTCAAGGTCGTCTGGGAGCGGCTCGTCGGCGAGGCCGGCGCGCAGATCCTGCTCCACGCGACCGTGGTCGACGCGCGCGTCCGCGACGGGCGGGTGGAGGAGCTGGTCGTGGCCACGCGGGCCGGACTGCGGACCGTCGCAGCGGCCGTGGTGGTGGACGCGTCCGGGGACGCCGACCTGTGCCATCACGCCGGGTTCGGGTACGAGCTGGCCGGGGCCGAGGCCCCGGCGCAGACCGCTACGACCACGTTCCGGATGGCGAACGTGGACGCCGCCGCACGCCGGTCGATCGATCGCGAGCGGCTCCACGAGCTCATGACCGAGGCCGCCGCCGACGGCTACGACCTGCCGCGGCGCGAGGGGAGCGACCACATCACGCCGATCGAGGGCGTGACGGCCACGATCATGACCCGGCTCGACCAGGTCCGCCGCGAGCCGGACGGCACGGTCCGGAACGCGACGGACCCGGAGATCCTGACCGAGCTGGAGATCGCGGGCCGCCGCCAGGCCATCGAATACGCCCGGTTCCTGGTCGACCGCGTGCCCGGCTACGAGCGCGCGTCGCTCGTCGCGCTCGGGACCCGGGTCGGCGTCCGCGAGACGCGGCGGGTCTACGGCGACGCCCGCGTCACCGCGGAGGACGTCCTGTCCGCGCGACAGACGGATGACCAGATCGGCCTCTGCGGGGCGCCGATCGAGGACCACCATGGCCAGGGACGGGACGGGACCACCTGGCGCTACCTGCCGGACGGCGCGGCGGTCGGGATCCCGCTCCGGTCGCTGATCGTCCGGGATGGGGTCAACGCCCTCGTCGCCGGTCGTTGTTTCTCGGCGACGCACGACGCGCACGCCTCGATCCGGTCGATGGCCCAGTGCATGGCGATGGGCCAGGCGGCCGGGACGACCGCGGCCCTGGCCAACGCTCGCTCGGGCGACGTCCGCGCGGTCCCGGTCGAGGCGGTGCTCACCCGGCTCCGAGCCGACGGGCGCGATCCTCCGGCTCGGCGCGGTGGCGGGGTCGGCCGCATGACCGTCGTCCGGACGGTCCTCGGCGATATCGACCCCGCCTCGCTTGGGGTGACGTACGCGCACGAGCACCTTGTCATCGATGGCGGGCGGCCGGTCGCGATGTCCCCGGACTTCGACCTGAGCGACGTCGACGTGATGGTCACCGAGGTCGAAGAGGCGACGGCCCTCGGGCTGCAGGCCGTGGTCGACGCGATGCCCTGTGACTGCGGGCGCAACGTCGAGAAGCTCGCCGACCTGAGCCGCCGAGCGGGGATCCACGTCATCGCCCCGACGGGTCTCCATCACGCCCGCTACTACCCGGCCGATCACTGGTCGGTCCGGTCCTCGATCGGCGAGCTGGCCGATCGCTTCGCGCTCGACATCACCGATGGCATCGATGCGAACGACTACGCGGGGCCGACCATCCGCCGCACCGACCACCGGGCGGGGGTCATCAAGATCGCCGGAAGCGACAACGGCCCGTCGGCCCGCGACCTGCGGATCTTCGAGGCCGCCGCGCTCGCGCATCGCTGGACGGGCGCCCCGATCCTGACCCATTGCGAGGGCGGCACCGGGGCCCTCAACCAGGTCCAGGTGCTCGAAGGTCTGGGGGTCCCGCCGGAGCGCGTGATCCTCAGCCACGTCGACAAGGTCGTCGACCGGGCGTACCACCGGGAGCTCCTGGGGACCGGGGCCTTCGCCGAGTACGACGGCTCGTTCCGCTGGGGTGACGCGGACAACGGCACGCTGACGCTGCTGGGTTGGGCCATCGAGGACGACCTCGCGGGTGGGATCCTGCTGGGCATGGACGCGGCCAGGCAGGGCTACTACCACGCGTACGGCGGTCAGCCCGGGCTCGCCTGGCTGCTCGACGGATTCACTCGCGCGATGGGCGCTCGCGGGATCGGCCCGGACGTGCGACGGCGGTTCTTCGTCGACAACCCGGCGCGGGCATACGCGTTCGCCTCGAACGCCACCGGGGCCGGCCGGTGAATGGCCCAGTGAGCGGCCCGATCGCACCGCCGGCAGGACCGATCTCGCCGCGAGCGCGGCCGGGTGGCCTGCTCACCAGCGTCGTCGGCTCGTACGCGCGGCCGTCCTGGTTCGTGGCCGGGATCGACGCGGCCGCGCGCGGGGAGTTCGGGCCGGCCGATCTCGAGGAGATGCTCGACGACGCCGTCGACCTCGCGCTCCGCGACCAGGAGTCGGCCGGGATCGACGTCGTGTCCGACGGGGAGATGCGCCGTGCCGGCTTCTTCACGGCGGAGTTCTACCAGCACCTGACGGGGGTGCGGCCGCTGCCGCCGGCCCGCCGGCTGGGAGCCGGCGCCCACGACCAGCAGCACCGCTTCGAGGTGCTCGAGCCCATCGCCGCCCCGGCCGGTCTCGGCGTCATCGGGGAGTACCGGTACGCGGCCGCCCGGGCGACGCGGCCGCTGAAGGTCACGATCCCGGGGCCCTACACGCTGTCGGGCCGGCTCACGTCCGGCCCCGGTCAGGTCTATCCGAGCCGCAACGACGCGGCCGAGGCGTTCGTGCCCATCCTTCGAGCGGAGCTCGAGGGGCTCGTCACGGCCGGGGCGACCTTCATCCAGATCGACGACCCGTCGCCGGCGATCCACCCCGACGCCCCGTCCGACTTCGCGGCCCTCCTCAACGCCGCGATCGAGCCGGTCGTCGGCCGAGTCCGGCTCGGCGCGCACCTCTGCTTCGGCAACTACCTCGGCCGGCCGCTGGCCCGCCGGACGTACCGGCCGGTGCTCGACGCGATGCTCCGGTTCGGCGTTGACGAGCTCGTCCTTGAGTTCGCGAACCGGGAGATGTCCGAGGTGGCGATCCTCGGCGAGATCGCCGCCGCCGGCCGGGATGTGGCCGCGGGCGTCATCGATGTGAAGAACTCGCACCTCGAATCAGCGGACGAGGTCGCCGAGCGCATCGACGCGGTCCTGGCGGCGGGCGTGCCGGCCGACCGGCTGGCCCTCGTCCCGGACTGCGGGTTCAGCCAGACGCCGCGGAACCAAGCCGTCCCGAAGCTGCAGGCCCTCGTCGCCGGCCGCGACCTCGTCCTCGGCCGGGCCGGCTGACGTCCCGCCCCGCGATGACAACCGCCCGGCGATGTCCCGCCCGGCGAGGATCCCGTCGACCGTGACCGCCCCGGACCCGACGGACCTCGGGGTCGTCGAGACCGTCGACGCCATCCGGGACCGGACGTTGACCGCGACCGACGTCGTGGACGCCTGCCTCGCGCGCATCGCCGCGACCGACGACCGGCTCCTCGCCTGGGTGGCTGTGGATGCCGACGGCGCGCGGGCGCAGGCCCGCGAGCGGGACGGCGATGTCGCTGCCGGGCGACCGGTCGGCGCGCTCCACGGCGTCCCGGTGGGGATCAAGGACATCATCGACGTGGCCGGGCTGCCCACCCGCGCGGGCGCGCCGTCGTTCGCGCACCGCACGCCTGGCGCCGACGCCCCCGCGGTCGCCCGGCTGCGGGCGGCCGGCGCGGTCATCGTCGGGAAGACCCAGACCACGCAGTTCGCCTTCAGCGACCCGGCGCCCACCCGCAACCCGTGGTCGGCCGCGCACACCCCGGGCGGGTCGTCGTCGGGATCCGCCGCCGCGGTCGCCGCGCGGCACGTACCGGCCGCGATCGGCACCCAGACCGGCGGCTCGATCCTGCGACCGGCCGCGTACTGCGGGGTGGTCGGGCTCAAGGGTCCGCTACGGCGCGGTCCCGCTCGAGGGCATCGTGCCGCTGGCGCCGTCCCTGGACCACTGCGGGTCGTTCGCGCGCTCGGTCACCGACGCCGCCGCGATCTGGAGCGTCCTGGCGGATCGCCCGATGCGGCCGGCCGGCGCCCTCACCGTCCCGCGGCTGGCCGTGGCGCCGGAGCTGCTCGCCCGAGCCGACCCGCCGCTCCGCGCCCACCTCGACGATGTCATCGCCCGTCTGCGGGGGGCCGGCGCCGGGGTCGACGCGGTCGAGCTCGGGTTCGCGATCGACTCGGTGGTCGACGCGGGCCGGACGGTGATGGCCGTGGAGGCCTCGCGCGCCCACGCGCCGGCCTTCGCGCAGTACGCGGACGAGTACGGCCCGGGCATCGCCGGGCTCATCCGCGCGGGGCAGGCGGTGACGCCCGAGGCACTCGCCGAGGCAACGCGGGTCCGCTCGGCATGCCGTGCGGCGGTCGGCTCGCTCCTCGACGGCATCGACGCCCTGCTCTCGCCGGTCGCCTTCGGCGCGGCGCCGCCGCTCGGGGGCGGCACCGGCGACTTCTCGCTCTGCCTGCCGTGGAGCTTCATCGGCGTGCCGTCGCTGTCGATCCCGACCGGGCTCGACGCGTCGGGCCTCCCGTTCGCCATCCAGCTCACCGGCGGGACGACTCCGGACGCCGTCGACCGACTCCTGGCGGCGGCGACCTGGTGCGAGCGGGTCATCGGCTTCGGCGCTCGGCCCCCGCTCGAGGCTCGAGCGACCGCATGATCGCCGGGGCGCCGGCCCCCGCCGCCTCCAGCGCTCCCCGGATCGCCCATGCGGATGCGCCGGCGCCCGATCGCGTCCCTCAGCGCTTGGCGGCGGCGACCCGTTTGGCGGCCGTCGGGCGCCCCTTGGGCGGGGCGGTGCTCTCGCGGATGACGAGGTCGGTGGCGAGTTCGACGCGCGGCTGGGCGGGCATCTCGCCGTCCGCCATGCGCAGGACGAGTTCGGCGGCCGCCACGGCCATCTGGACGAGCGGCTGGCGGATCGTCGTCAGCGGCGGGCCGACCCAGCGAGCGACCGGCAGGTCGTCGAAGCCGACGACGCTCAGGTCCTCCGGGATGTGCAGTCGCGCCTCGCGCGCGGCCTGGTAGACGCCGAGTGCCTGGAGGTCGTTGCCCGCGAAGATCGCCGTCGGCCGGTCCGGCAGCCGCAGGAGCGCGCGGCCCTTGTCGATGCCCTCGCCGACGTGGAACTTGCCGTGGCTGACGAGCGCCGGATCGACCGGCACGCCGGCCTCGTCCATGGCCGCGCGGTAGCCGTCGAGGCGCGCCCGGCTGCACAGGATCCATTCGGGTCCGCCGATGACGCCGATGCGGCGATGTCCCGAGCCCGAGCAGGTGGCGGGTCGCGGTCAGGCCGCCGTTCCAGTTCGTCGCGCCGACCGATGGCGTGTCGTGGAGCGGCTCGCCGGTCGGGTCGACGACGACATAGGGGATCCCGCGCGAGCGCAGCTGCTCGCGCATGACGTCGGACAGGTCGGAGAAGACCGCGATCACGCCGGTCGGCCGGCGGGCGAGGACGCCCTCGATCCAGCCGCGGCCCGGCGTCCGCCGGCCCTGCATCTCCGAGAGCACGACCGCGAGGTGGTGCTGCCCGGCCACGCGCTCGACGCCGCGGACGATCTCGAGGGCCCACTCGCTCTCGAGCTCGTGGAAGATGACCTCGATCAGCGGGGCGCGGCGGGCCGTGCTCTGCGGTCGCTGGTACCCGACATCGCGGATCGCGGCCTCCACCCGGCGGCGCGTCTCGGGCGCCACGTCCGAGCGGCCGTTGATGACCTTCGAGACGGTCGGGACCGAGACCCCGGCCTGCTCGGCGATCTGGGCGATGGTCGTGGTTCGTCGTGGGCGGCGGGCCTTGGGCCCGACGGCGGGAGCGGCCATGGCCGAGAGTGTACCGAAAGTTTCGACGCTCGTGTGGCCGAATCCGCACGATCCGACCGCGGCTCGGCACGCGAGCGTTGCCATCGCGAAACCGGCCAAATCGACCTTGACGCCCCGCCCGAACCTCACTATGGTTCCGGCGCGAAACCAATCGCACCCGTGGTCGAAACTTTCGGGCGAGGAGGAGTTGCCCATGCGGACCGGCCGGGAGACCAGGGACGAGGCCGGGCGAAGACGCTGACCGCGCCATGTCGAACCGTATCGTCAATTCGCGTGTGAGAGGAGGCCGACTCGTGTCCATCCGATGGCGTTCGACGGTGATCCTGGCCGTGCTGGCCGTGGTCATCACCGCCTGTAGCAATGGCGGTGCGAGCACCGCCCCATCCGCCGCCCCCGAATCGGCCGCCGCCCCGTCGGCCGCCGCCCCGTCTGCCGCTCCGTCCGTTGCCGCCTCGGCTGCCGCCGAGCCGGTGACGGTCGATTGGTGGCACATCACCACCGGCGAGCCCGGCAAGACCGACTTCCAGGCGCATCGCCGACGCCTACATGGCCGCCAATCCCAACGTCAAGATCAACATCACGGTCCTTGCCAACGAGGCCTTCAAGACGAAGCTCGCGGCGACCCCGCCGGACGCGTATCCCGACCTGTTCCAGTCGTGGGGTGGCGGGACCATGGCGGCCCAGGCGGATGCCGGCCTGCTCCAGGACATCACGAGCGCGGTCGCCGGCTGGAAGGACACGGTCAACCCCGGTGCGATGAGCATCTACCAGTACAAGGGCGTCCAGTACGGGATCCCGTGGGACATGGGGATGATCGGCTTCTGGTACAACAAGGACCTCTTCGCCAAGGCCGGGATCACCGCTCCGCCTGCGAACTGGGATGACTACCTCGCCGCCATCACGAAGCTCAAGGCGGCCGGTGTGGCCCCGCTCGCGATCGCCGGCAAGGACAAGTGGCCGTCGATGCACCTGTGGACCTACCTGGTCCTCCGCTACGGCGGCGGCGACGCCCTGAGCCAGATGATCCAGAGCGGCAACTGGAACACCGATGCCTGCATCAAGGCCGGGCAGGCCGTCCTGGCGCTCAACAAGCTCGATCCGTACCAGAAGGGCTATGCCGCCGCGGACTACAACAGTGAGGCCGCGTCCGTGGGCAACGGCAAGGCCGCCATGGAGCTGATGGGCCAGTGGGCGCCGTCGGTCCAGAAGGACCAGAGCGCCAACAAGACCGGCCTCGGCGACAAGCTCGGCTGGTTCGCGTTCCCGGTCGTGACCGGTGGCGCGGGTGCTGCGACCGACGGGGTCGGCGGCGGCAACGGCATCGCCGTGGGCAAGAACGCGCCGCCCGAGGCGATCGACTTCCTGAAGTTCTTCATGGATACGACCAACCAGAACAAGCTCAACAGCGACGGCATCGGCCTCTCGACCACCGTTGGCACCGAGAGCACGATCACCGATCCGAACCTGCAGGCCGTCCTCGCCGGTCGCGGCGCGGCGACGTTCATGCAGCTCTACCTGGACCAGGCGACGAGCGGGAACCTGGCGGCGACCTTCAACGACGCCACCGTGGCCCTGTTCCTCGGCAAGTCCACCCCCGAGAAGGCCTGCCAGGCCCTCACCGACGCGGCTGCCACGCAGTAGGCGTCTCCCCGCGAGTGGATCACTCGTAGACTCTCGATCGCGGGCGGGCCGGCTCAGCCGGCCCGCCTGATTCGCAGGAGGGATGCGGGACGGTGATGCGGGCGACGAGCCCCGGGACCCGATCGGGCCCGCGGCTGCCTGGGAAGTGGCTCACGATCGGCCTCTTCCTGCTTCCCGCGCTGATCCTCTACTTCGTCTTCGTCATCCTCCCGATCATCCAGGCGGCCCACTTCAGCCTGTACAAATGGAACGGGTTGGGTCCGCTCGAGGACTTCATCGGCCTGAAGAACTATCAGGTGGCCCTGGCGAGCGACGTGTTCTGGCAGGCGGTGAGCAACAACGTGTTGGTCATCGTCCTGTCCCTCCTCCTCCAGATCCCGTTCTCGCTGGGGCTCGCCGTCCTGCTCAACCGGCGGTTTCCGGGGCGAGCCGTCTTCCGGCTGCTGTTCTTCGTCCCCTACGTGCTATCGGAGGCGATCACCGGCATCGTCTTCAGCCTGCTTCTTCAACCGGACTCCCTGTTCGATTCCTCTCTGAAGACCGTCGGTCTCGGGGCGTTCGTCCAGGACTGGCTCGGCAACACCGATGTCGTGATGATCACCCTCTTCGTCATCATCTCGTGGAAGTACTTCGGGTTCCACATGATCCTGTTGCTCGCGGGTCTGCAGGGCATCCCGAAGGAGATCGAGGAGGCTGCGCTCATCGACGGCGCCGGCCGCTGGCAGGCCTTTCGCTACGTGACGCTGCCGCTCCTCGGACCGACGCTCCGCGTGTCGGTCTTCCTGTCGGTCATCGGCGCACTCCAGCTCTTCGACATGGTCTGGGTCATGACCGGCGGCGGGCCGCTCAACGCCTCGACCACGATGTCCATCAACATGTTCAAGACCGGCTTCGTGAAGCAGCAGATGGGCTACGGCAGCGCCCTCGCTGTGCTCCTCTTCCTTTGCGCCCTGGTCGTCGCCCTCATGTACCAGCGGTTCGTGCTCCGTCGCGACATCGACGGCGCCGTCACCGCCTACAACGGCTGACGCGATGACGACGCGAGCATCGACGAGCCTCCCTGCCGACGCGACGGCCAGCGTCGCCGTGCGAGCACGGGGCGGTCGACGGACCTTCGGCGGCGCGGTCGCCTACGTCGTCCTGCTCGTCGTGGCCGCCGCCATCCTGGTCCCGATCGTCTACGCGGTCCTGGGCGGCTTCAAGTCCAACGGCCAGCTCGCGGCGAACCCCGTCGCGCTCATCCCGGACCCGTGGGTCTTCTCGAACTACGCGGATGTCCTGTGGGGCCAGAACGCGGCCGTGTTCTGGGGCGAGGTGCTCAACAGCGTCATCGTCGCCATCATCGCGGTCGGCGTGACCGTCGGGTGCGCGTCGGCCGCCGCGTTCGTCTTCGCCCGGATCCGGTTCCGCGGCCGCGAGGCGATGTACACGCTCTTCGTGTTCGGCCTGCTGTTCCCGACGGCCGTCGCGATCCTGCCGCTGTACATCCTGATCCGCCAGATCGGGCTGTCGGGCAGCCTGCTCGGCGTGGCGCTTCCCCAGGCGGCGTTCGGCCTGCCGCTCTCGATCGTCATCCTGCGCCCGTTCTTCCGGAGCATCCCGGTCGAGCTCGAGGACGCCGCCCGGATCGACGGCTGTGGCTCGTTCGGGTTCTTCTGGCGGGTCCTGCTGCCGCTCTCGCGGCCGGCACTCGCGACCGTGAGCGTGCTCGCCATCGTCACGACCTGGAACGCATTCATCCTGCCGCTGGTCGTCCTCAGCAACGCCGATCAGTGGACGCTCCCGCTCGGCGTCATGAACTTCGCGACGGAGTACAGCTCGGACGCGGCGCGCACCCTTGCCTTCACCGTCGTCTCGCTCATCCCGGCCCTGGTCTTCTACGTCATCGCCGAACGGCACATCGTCGGCGGCCTGACCGGCGGGGCGGTGAAGGGCTGATGGTGACGGGCCGATGACGACGACCGTCCCGCGCTACCGCGACCCGGCCTTGCCGATCGACACGCGCGTCGCCGACCTCGTCGCGCGCATGGACCGGGCGGAGAAGGTCGCCCAGCTCGGATCGTTCTGGGCCTTCGACGTCGTCCACGAGGACGGCCTCGACACCGCTCGGCTGGCCGAGCTGGCCGGGAACGGCATCGGGCAGGTCACGCGCCTCGCCGGCTCGACCAACCTGCGGCCGGTCGAGGTGGCCGAGACCGCGAACGCGATCCAGCGCTACCTCGTCGAGGACACGCGCCTCGGTATCCCGGCCATCGTCCACGAGGAGTGCCTCCACGGGCTGATCGCCTGGGCCGCCCCGTGCTTCCAGCAGTCCATCGGGGCCGCCGCCAGCTTCGACCCGGACGTGGTCCGCGCGATGGCCGCCACGATCCGGCGACGGATGCTCCTGACCGGGGCCCGCCATGCGCTCGCGCCGGTGCTCGACATCGCGCGCGACCCGCGCTGGGGTCGCATCGAGGAGACCTACGGCGAGGACCCGTACCTGGCCGCCGAGCTCGGCTGCGCCTACATCGAGGCCCTCCAGGGCCCCGACATCGCCGAGGGGGTGGCCGCCACGGCGCAAGCACATGGTCGGCCACGGGCTGGCCGAGGGCGGGCTCAACCAGGCGCCCGCGCACATCGGGCCGCGCGAGCTTCGCGACGAGCAGCTCTTCCCGTTCGAGGCCGCCGTCCGGCACGCCCGGATCGCCAGCGTGATGCCGGCCTACTGCGACGTCGACGGCGTTCCGTGCCACGCCTCGACCGAGCTGCTCGCGGGGATCCTGCGCGGCGAATGGGGCTTCGACGGCATCGTCGCCTCCGACTACATCGGCGTCGAGATGATCGCGACCGCCCATCGGCTGACCGGCGACCTCGGCGAGGCCGCGCGCCTGGCGCTGCGTCGCCGGCGTCGACGCCGAGCTGCCGCGGACCGTCGCCTTCGGCGCCCCGCTCGATGGCGTCCTCGACGACGGCCGGGTCGATGACGACCTCCTCGACACGACGGTCGCCCGCGTGCTGCGGATGAAGTTCCGGCTCGGGCTGTTCGACCGCCCGTACGTCGAGGTCCCCGACGCGGCGACGCTCGAGGCGCTGGCGGCCGACGAGGATCGCGCCGCGCGTGCGCTCGCCGAGCGCTCGATGGTCCTCGTCAAGAACGAGGGCCTGCTGCCACTGGCGACGAGCCATCGCCGCGTCGCCGTCATCGGGCCGATCGCCGACAGCGCCCGCGACCTGCTCGGCGACTACAGCCACCTCGTCCACATGGAGACGCTGCGCGAGATGCGCTCGGGCGTCGACGCCCTCGGGATCATCGGCGAGGGCGAGGTCATCCGAGCCGGGCGACGAGCTCTCCGGACGGCGGACGATCCTCGATGCGCTGCGCTCGGCGCTCGTCGACGGCCGAGGTCGTCCATGCCCGCGGGACCGGCATCTCGGCCGGGACCGACGAGGAGCTGGCCGCGGCGGTCGAGCTGGCCCGCGGCGCCGACGTCGCGATCCTCGTCCTCGGCGAGCGCTCCGGGCTCACCGACGACTCGACGACCGGCGAGTTCCGCGATCGCTCCGGACTCGGGCTCATGGGCCGGCAGCAGGAGCTGCTCGAAGCCGTGGTCGCCACCGGCACGCCGGTCGTGCTCGTCGTGGTGAGCGGCCGGCCACTCGCCATCGACTGGGCAGCCCGCCACTGCGCGGCCGTGCTGCTCGCCTGGGTGCCCGGCGACGCCGGACCCGACGCGATCGCCGGCGTGCTGACGGGGGCGGTCAACCCCGGCGGCAAGCTGCCGGTGACGATCCCGCGCAACGTCGGGCAGGTGCCGCTGACCTATCGCCACCACCCGACGGGCGGCCACTCGCAGCCGAAGGGCGACTACGTCGACGGCTCGGTCGCGCCGCTCTGGCCGTTCGGGTTCGGGCTCTCGTACACGACGTTCCGGATCGACGCGGCTCTGCGTCGACCGCGAGGAGATCGCCACGGCCGATGGCGAGGTCACGATCAGCGTCGACGTCACGAACACCGGCTCGCGCGCGGGCGATGAGGTCGTCCAGCTGTACGTCCGCGACGTCGAGGCCATCGGTCGCCCGGCCCGTGCTCGAGCTGCGTGGCGTTCCGCCGCGTGTCGCTCCGGCCGGGCGAATGCCGGACCGTCTCGTTCACGCTCTCGGCGGAACAGTTCGCCTACGTCGGCGCCGACCACCGGCGCGTCGATCGAGCCGGGCGTGATCGACGTGTACGTCGGGACGTCGTCTGTGGACCTGCCGCTGGCCGCCACCCTGCGGCTCGTCGGGCCGACCGTCGAGCTGCGTGACCGGACGCGATACCTGACCGGGACCGCGCTTGGCTGACGCCCGGATCGTCGTCGATCCAGGCGCCGTCATCGGTCGGGTCGACGACCGGCTCTTCGGGGCGTTCATCGAACACATGGGCCGGGCCGTCTACGGCGGCATCTACGAACCGGCCCATCCGACGGCCGACGCCGAGGGGTGGCGCCGCGACGTCCTGGACCTCGTCCGTTCGCTCGGCGTGACGATCGTCCGGTATCCGGGCGGCAACTTCGTCTCCGGCTACCACTGGGAGGACGGCATCGGGCCTCGAGCGGCTCGACCGGTCCGGCTCGACGAAGCGTGGCACGCGGTCGAACCGAACCTGGTCGGGACCGATGACTTCCTCGACTGGGCCCGCCTTGCCGGCGTCGAGCCGATGCTCGCGGTGAACCTGGGCACCCGCGGCGCCGAGGCGGCCCGGGCCCTCGTCGAGTACTGCAACGGGGCGCCCGACACGCCCGAAGGGGCTCGGCGCGCCGCGAACGGGCATCGCGAGCCGCACCGGCGTGGGCGTCTGGTGCCTCGGGAACGAGATGGACGGGCCGTGGCAGATCGGGGCGAAGAGCGCGCCCGACTACGGGCGCCTGGCCCTCGAGACCGGGGCGGCGATGCGCCGCGCCGACCCGACGATCGAACTCGTCGCCTGCGGCAGCTCGGGGGCGGCGATGCCAACGTTCGGGACATGGGAGGAGACCGTTCTCGACCTCGCCTGGGACGTGATCGACCACATCTCGGTCCACACCTATCTCGATCCGGGGGCGTATGGCTCGGTCGAGGCGTACCTCGTGGCGCCGAGCCTGCTCGACGACACGCTGGGCACCGTCGCGGCCATCGTCGACCGGGTCGGGGCCGCGAAGGGGAGTGACAAGCCGATCGGCCTGAGTGTCGACGAGTGGAATGTCTGGCGCCTCGGCGAATTCCAGGCCGGCGAACAGGCCGCCGCCAAGAGCCCGTACCGGCGCGCACCTGCGCTCGCCGAGGATCAGGCTGACGTCGCCGACGCCCTCGTCGTGGGCGGTCTCCTCCTCGCCTTGCTCCGCCATGCGGAGCGCGTGCGGATCGCCTGCGTCGCCCAGCTCGTCAATGTCATCCCCCTCATCAGGACCATCGACGGTGGCGCGGCGTGGCTGAACACGACCGCCTACCCGTTCGCGGATGTCGCCCGCTGGGCACGCGGTGGGACGGTCGTCGGGACCACCCACGACGCACCGGTCGACTCGCTCGACGCGGTCGCGGTCTGGGATGCGGCGTCCGAAACCGTCACGGTGTTCGGCGTGAACCGTGCAGCCCGTCCCTTGGAGATCGAGTTCGACGTCATCGGGCTCGGCGACGCAAGGCTTGAGATCTTCGGGTGGACCGAGCTCTCCGACCCGGACATCCATGCCTCGAACACCGAGCACCAGCCGGATCGAGTCGTCTCACGGCCGGTCGCCCGCGGCACGATCGGCGACGATGTCGGGGCGTCCGTCCAGCTGGCCCCGCGGTCCTGGAACGTCCTTCGGCTCAGGAGCCCGCGACGGTCCGGTCGGTGAAGTCGCCCGAGGCCGGGTCCTTGAGGATCAGCTTCTGGCGGCCATCGGGCAGGGTCTCGCGCTTGATGACGACCTGGCCCTCGAAGGTCTCCGGCGTGGACGCGAGCCGCGGCGTCGAGCCGCCGCGCCAGTCGGCCGTCACGGGCTCCCACGCCCGGTTCTTGGCGGAGCGGTAGCAGGCGTCCATGATCGCGTTGACGAGGTAGCCGTCGTAGAACGTCTCCATCGGGGGTCGGCCGCCTTCCATCGCGGCGAACATGTCGGTGAACATGTCGACGTAGCCGAGCTCCGACACCTCGTCGCCCACCGGGAACAGCCAGCCGGCCGAGGTCTCGGCCTTCTCGGCCACGTACCCGCCTCCGCCGCCCGCGGTGAACATCTCGAACCCGGTCCGCAGGAAGTGGTTCAGCCAGATCGTGCCGTGCGTGCCGGCCACCTCGTCGCGCAGGTCCATCCCGCCTCGGAACGTCCAGCTGACCTCGAACTGGCCGATCGCGCCCGACTCGAACCGGATGAGCGCGATCGCGTTGTCCTCGTCGGCGATCGGATGGACGAGCGTGTCGGTGTGGCACAGGACCTCGACCGGCCGGTTGTCCTTGCCGACGAAGTTCCGGATGATCTCGATGCAGTGGCAGCCGAGGTCGATGATCGCGCCGCCACCGGTGAGCCGGCCGTCCCAGAACCACGCGCTGTGCGGACCCGGATGGGTCTCCCGCGAGCGCACCCACGTCACGTCGCCGATGGCGCCGGCCTTGACCGAGGTGAGCGCCTTGAGCGTCTTGGGCGTGTAGCAGAGGTCCTCGAGGTACCCGCCGAACACCCCGGCGTCCTCGACGGCCTTGAGCATCCGGGCGGCCTCGTCGGCGTTGCGCCCCAGCGGCTTCGTGCACAGGACCGACTTGCCGGCCTTGGCCACCGCGGTCACCGCCTCCTCGTGGAGGAAGTTGGGGAGCGCCACGATCACGGTGTCGGTCTCGGGGTGCTCGATCGCCGCCTGGAGATCGGTCGTGGACTCGGGGATGCCCCAGCGCGCCTTGAACGCGTCGCCGCGCGCGGCGCTGCGCGAGTACACGACGCGGACCTCGTCGCGGCTGCGCTGGCCGTGGAGGGTCATCGTGTAGAAGTCGCCGATGAGCCCGGTGCCGAGCATGCTGATCCGGTGCTGCTGCATGGCGAACCTCCTCGAACGCGACGGGATCGGCCGGCGATGTCGGCGTCGATTGTATAGACATCTTCGGCCGACGGGCCGACGTCACACCGGCGAGTCCCGAGGGGTCTTGGGTCGGACGACGCGAGTCTCGGCACCGCCTGCGGCCGGCTCGACCCCGCCAGGGAGACTGCCGTGCACGTGACGTTCATCCTGCCCGCCCTGCTCGAAGCGAACGACCCGGGCTTCCGACCCATCAAGTACGCGCTGTTCCCGCCGCTCGGGTTGGCGGCGCTCGCCGGCTACCTCGACCCCGACGACGAGGCCACGCTCCAGGACGAGCACGTCCAGCGGCTCTCGCTCGACGACGAGCCCGACCTCGTCGTGATGTCGGTGTACATCACGTCCGCCAAGCGGGCCTACCAGATCGCCGATCGGATACCGTTCGCGTGGCGTCCACGTCGCCCTCGGCGGGCTGCACGTCTCGTCGATGCCCGACGAGGCGGCCGCGCACGCGGACACGATCTTCATCGGACCCGGCGAGGACACGTGGCCCGTCTTCCTCGCCGACTTCCGCGCCGGCCGGGCCGCCAGGCGTTACGTCTCGCGTCAGCGCACGCTGGCCGACGCGCCACCGATCCGGCGGGACCTCATCGACCGACGCCGCTACCTCTGCCCGAACTCGATCGTGGTCTCACGCGGCTGTCCCCATCACTGCGACTTCTGCTACAAGGACGCGTTCTATCGCGGCGGCATCTCCTACTACACCCAGGCCGTGGACGCGGCCCTTGCCGAGATCGACCGCCTGCCCGGCCGGCACGTGTATTTCCTCGACGACCATCTGCTGGGGAACCCGCGCTTCGCGGCGGCGCTGTTCGAGGGGATGCGCGGCATGGGTCGCGTGTTCCAGGGCGCGAGCACGGTCGACGCGATCCTTCGCTCGGACCTGATCGCGCGGGCCGCCGAGGCGGGCATGCGCAGCGTCTTCGTCGGCCTCGAGACCGTGAACCCCGAGAACCTGCGGCTCCATGCCAAGCGCCAGAACGTGGCGCGCGACTACGGCGAGGTCCTGCGCAAGGTCCACGGCCTCGGGGTCATGGTCAACGGCAGCTTCGTGTTCGGGCTCGACGACGATGGACCCGACGTCTTCGACCGGACGGTCGAGTGGGGGGTCGCGAACGGCCTCGAGACCGCGACCTTCCACATCATGACCCCGTATCCGGGCACGGCCCTCCACGACCGCGTCGAGGCCGAGGGGCGGATCACCGACCGGGATTGGGACCACTACGACACGCGGCACGTCGTGTACCGGCCGAAGGGCCTGACGCCCGACGAGCTGCTCGCGGGCTACCGGCGCGCCTACCGCGACTTCTACCGGTGGGGATCCATCCTCCGCGGCGCCGTCCATCAGCCGACGATGTCCCAGTCGATGCGCCACCTGGCTTACGCCGGCGGCTGGAAGAAGTTCGAGCCGCTCTGGGACGTCGTCATCCGCGCGAAGCGGGTCAATGCGATGCTGCCGCTCCTCGAGGGGACGCTCGACGCGTACGGGCGGGCGCGCGGACGTGACGGGGCGGCCGATCGGTCACTCGAACGGTCGGCCCATCGGTCACTCGACCGGTCCCTGGACGTCGTCGTAGACCCGGGCCTCATGGAGCCGGCCGCTCGGACCGCGCTCGTAGACGGCGACGCCGGCTTGCGGCGGCAGGTCGACGCCGCCCCACTTGACGGCGTTGAACTCCAGTGCGGTCCGGACGCCGTCCTCGGTGACGCTGCAATGCTCGAGGACGATGCCGCCCCCGGCACTGAAGAACAGCGCGAAGAACTCGTGGAGGACATCGGTCCCGCAGCGGCGGAACTGCGGGCCCGCCGGCTCGCGGAAGCAGCCATCGGACTCGAAGGTGGCCGTGATCGCGTCCGCATCGCCGACGGCGAGGGCCGCCTGGTATCGGCCGACCACGTCTGACTCGTGGGCGTCGGGGTCGCGAACGAGCAACGGCGGCCGGACGACGTGATGGCCGAGCAGCGGCCACTGGCTGTGGTACGTCCGGATCCAGACGCTCCGATGGGTCGCGTCCGGCTCCACCACGATCGCGACCGGGAGCACGAACGAGCGGCCGTCCTGGACGAGCGAGAGGTCGAACTCCCCGACGACGCGCTCGCGCCCGATCGTCACCGCGATCGACCGACTCGATGCCTGGCGCTCGTCGAGCCAGACTCGGCTCGCGTGGCAGAAGTCGCGGAGGGCCGCTTCGCCCTCGACCCGCCCGACCCGCGGATCGTCGATGCGCACGCCGCCCGGGAAGGCCTCGAGGAGGCGGACCGGGTCGCCGCTCAGCAGCGCGGCCTCGGCCGCGTCGAGGTGTCCGGCCTCGCCGAGGTGCGCCGCTTCGTGGGCGACCTGGCCGATCTCGGTGAACCACATCGTCTGGGCCTCCTCGGTCGATCCGCGCATCGTCGCCCATCGATGCCGTCGGCGTCGAGGGGTCGTGATCCGTGGCGGCGGCGCCCGAACGCGCGCGCACGAACAGGACGGCGCCCCTCGTGGAGGAGCGCCGTCCGGGGACGGAGGGAAGAGGTCGTCTCAGGTGGTCACGGGGGACTTGCCGCCGACGAACCCGACCCCTGGCCGCCACGGCGTCCCGAGCATCGGGAGCAGCCAGCGGTCGACGCCGTAGTAGCCGGCGACCTTCCAGGCCATGATCAGGCCGATCGCCAGGGCGAACATGATCGGGTTCACGGACGCGGAGCCCGCGAGCAGGAACGACATGTTCATCAGCGCCCCGAAGAAGGCGGCGATGCCCGTCAGGCAACCGAAGATCAGGCCCAGCCCGACGGCGATCTCACCAAAGGTCACGAGCGGGGCGAACCAGCTCTCGTAGTGGTTGGTGAGCATGAAGTTGATGAAGTCCCGATACCACTCGTAGGTGATGGGCGGGCGGCCCGCGGCGGAGTCCGGAACCTTCACGGCCGCACCCCAGAACCCCGCGAGGGCGCCGCCGCCGTCCATCCAGCCGGTGCCAGTCAGCTTGTGCCAGCCCGCCTCGAGCCATTCGAATCCGAGGAACAGGCGGATCGGCAGCCAGACCATGCCGGCGCGTGAGTTGTTGAAGAGGAACCGGGCGAAGGCCGGCCCCTCGATCTCGACCTTGTCACTGTCCGCATCCGAGCGGGCAGCCAGGTACAGGACCACGATCAACGCGATCGCGACGATCCAGAAGGCGTAGCCGATCCAGGACCGGTACTGATCCTCGACCGCGACCCATGGATTCACGAGCAACAGGATCAGGGCGGCGGCCGCAATGCCGAGCGGGACCGCCATGTTTCGTACCGAAGCCACCTCGATCACCTCCATCCGACGGGCCCGGGCTGGGCCCCCGACCATCCTTGATAGGTCTCATCCGACACATCGATGGCACTTCCGATTGAACGCCAGCACCGCAACGGGGCTGACGTGCCGAATGGCCCTATCTGGGCGTGCCGGTCCGGATGCGCACGATGGGCCGGCGGTCAGGGCGCACGGTCAGCGGTCGCGAAGCCGGACACGCTCCGGGCCAAGGTCACCGACGCACGAGACGCCCATGAGTTGCATGGTCCGGATGGCCTCCTTGCGGAGGATCTCGCCCGCTCGCCCGACACCCCGCTCGCCACCGGCCATCAACCCGTAGAGGTAGGCGCGCCCGACGAGGACCGCTCGAGCCCCCATCGCCACCGCGGCGACGACATCCCCGCCGCTCATGATCCCGCCGTCGACATAGACCTCGGCACGATCGCCCACCGCCGCAGCGATCGACGGGAGCTGCTCGAGCGGCGTCGGGGCGCGATCGAGCTGACGCCCCCCGTGGTTCGAGACGACGATGGCGTCAGCCCCGGCGTCGACCACCGCCCGGGCGTCCTCGACGGTCTGGATGCCCTTGATGACGAGCGGTCCGGACCAGGCGTCGCGCAGCCAGCCGAAGTCCGCGATGGTGACGGTCGGATCGAAGACGCGGTTGATCAGGTCGGCCACGGTGCCGCCGGTCTCGGTGAAGACGGCGAACTGCAGCGGATCGGTCGTCAGCTTGTCGAACCACCAGCCCGGGTGCAGGCCGATGTCGATCAGGGTGCGGACCGACAGGGTCGGCGGGATCGTGAACCCGTTGTGGACGTCACGGAGTCGCGCGCCGGCGACCGGCGTGTCGACGGTCAGGATCAATGCGCTGAACCCGGCCGCCTGCGCCTGACGGACCAGGTCGATGCCGGCGTCCCGATCGCTCCACAGGTAGAGCTGGAACCACAGGTCGGCACCTGGGGCGGCGGCCGCGACCGCCTGGGGGGAGGTCGTGCCGAGTGTCGAGAGCGCGTACGGGATCCCGAGTCGTCGGGCGGCCCGTGCGACGGCGGGCTCGCCCTCCTGGTGCATCAGCCGAGTGAACCCGGTCGGGGCGTAGACCAGGGGCAGCGCGGCCGGTCGGCCGAGGATCGTCGTGGAGGGATCGACCTTCGACACGTCCCGGAGCACGCTCGGCACGAACTCCACGCGCGCGTACGCGTCGCGCGATCGCTGCAGGCTGGTCTCGGACTCGGCGGCCCCATCGACGTAGTCGAACACGGCGCGCGGGACGTGCCGTCGCGCGACTCGGCGCAGATCCGCGATCGTGGCCGCGGATGCCAACCGCCGCTCGACCGGCGACACGTGGATGGGGCCCGTGCGCAGATACGGCCGAAGCTCGGACCAGCGCGGCAACCGACGATGCGTCATGGCGTCAGTATCGGCTCGAATCAGCGGCCGTCGAGCGGGATCCGCGCCCCGTTGACGGCCGCGGCCGCATCCGAGCAAAGGAAGCGCATCGCTGCAGCGATCTCCTCGGGCGTGGTCCAGGCGGCGTTCCTGGGAGAGGGCTCGGTCTCGCGGACGTGCTTCGGATCGACCTTCTTCACGATGAGGACATTCGCCGTCACCCCTGTCCCGGCCACCTCCTTCGCGATCGTCCGGACGAGTGTCTCCTCGGCGGCCTTGGCGACCGCGTAGGCCCCGCCGCCGGCCACGGGACTCGCGGCGAACGGCGACGAGACGGCGACGATGCGCCCCCAGCCTCGGTCGATCATGCCGGGCAGCACCGCCTGGACGACGTTGAGCGTCGCCCATAGGTGGGGATCGAGCATCTCGGTGATGGCCGCCGGATCGAGATCGACGACCGGCGTTCCTCCCGCGTAGCCGCCGATCAGATGGGCCAGGATGTCGATCTGGCCGAAGCGCTCGATGACGCCATCGATCGCCGCCGGGGCGTCCACGCTGTCGCGAAAGTCGGCGACGACCGGTACCCAGCGATCGTCGGCGAGGCCGAGGTCCCGGGCCAGGGCGTCGAGGGGCGCCCGCTTCCGGCCGGCCAGCGCGAGCCGCGCGCCATCGGCGTAGAACGAGGCGGCCACGGCCCGGCCGGCGTTGCCGGACGCGCCCGTGACGAGGACGACGGGATCCGAAGGCATGGACGTGGTGGTCATGTCGGGAGTATCGGCCCCGGCGGCCTGGCGGTTCGCTCGAGCCCGTCGGCCACCGGCCGCCTGGCCTCGTACCATGCTCGGATGCCGGACGCGCGAGACGACGCTCACCCGGAGGCCACGACGGCAACCAACACACTCGACACCGAGGAACTGGCCGCGGCCGCGGGCACGACGCCGGAGCGGGTCGCCGACCTCGTCGCTCGCGGGGTCCTGACGCCCGCCGGCCCGGGCCGGTTCGACCTCGCCGACATCCACCGGATGCGCGTCATCGAGGCCTTCGAGCGACTCGGCGTCCCGCTCGATGCGCTGGTGGCGGCGACGCGCGCCGGCCGCGTCAGCTTCGAGTACTACGGCGACCTGCACCCGACGCCGTCGTGGCCGTCGCGGCGCACCTATGTCGACTTCGCGGCTTCCCTCGGCGCGCTGGGGGAGCGGCTGCCGGCGCTGTACGGCGCGTTCGGACTGGCCGAGCCCGCCGCGACGACGCATCTCGGCATCGATGACGAGCGATTCCTCGAGGGTCTCCTGCAGACCGTCGAACAGACCGACCACTTCGAGATGGCGATCCGCGCGGTCCGGGTCTTCGGCGAAGGGACCCGCCGAGCCGCCGAGGCGGCGATGGGCGTCTACGAGGACGTCGTCGCCGATCTCGGGGCCGAGTTCCTCGGGCTCCCGCCGGAGGAGGGGTATCGGGTCCTCCAGCCGTGGGCCCGGTTCGCCCGGACCGCGCCGGCGCTGGCGGGTTGGCTGGCCGGGCAACACATGAGCCGGGCGATCGATGCATACAGCGCGGAAACGACCGAACGGACGCTCGAGGGGCTCGGCTACATCGCGGAGCGCGGCGAGATCCTGCCGGGGATCGCCTTCGTCGACCTGACCGGGTTCACCCGGCTCTCCGAGGAACGAGGTGACGAGGCCGCGGCGGGCGTCGCGCTGCGCCTCGCCGACCTGGCCCGCGAGGCGGCTGGACGTCACGGCGGGAGCGTCGTCAAGCTCCTCGGCGACGGCGTGCTCCTGCGGTTCCCGGACGTGCGCGCCGCCGTCGACGGCACGCTCGATCTCCTGACCGCATTGCCCGGCGCCGGCCTCCCGGCCGGGCATGCCGGCGTCCATCGCGGCCGCGTCATCGAGCGCGAAGGCGACGTCTTCGGTCGGACCGTCAACCTCGCCTCACGGGTGGCGGACGTCGCACCGCCAGGAGCGCTCTACGCCACGCCCGAGGTGGTCGAGGC
This sequence comes from uncultured Chloroflexia bacterium, assembly GCA_963817245.1. GTDB lineage: Bacteria > Chloroflexota > Limnocylindria > Limnocylindrales > CSP1-4 > SPCO01. The sequence goes on along the minus strand of CAWFNQ010000001.1, from coordinate 1,763,986 downwards.
CGTGGCCGATGTCGGCCTCGCCATCGAGCCCATCGGCCTCGTCGACCTTCAGGGGATCGGGCCGGTTCCCCTCGCGCGGGTCAGCGCAGGGCGCTCTGCCTGAGGGCCACCGTCAACGCCCGGCCGACACCGGCTGCGGGGCGGCGGACGGGTTCACGGCATCGACGAGGGTCGCGGCCCACGTGGTCGCTCGTTCCTCCTCGCCGGGCTCCAGGGTCGGGGTGCGAGTGACGATGAAGCTCTCGACGCCGATCACGCGGGCACCCGCGGCCGCGAGCCGCTTGGCGATGCCGTCGGCCGCCGAGCCCGACAGGACCTTGGGCCATCGCAGGCGCGTGTCAAACGCGGCCACGGCGACGCCCTCCATCGAGGCGTGCGTCAGCTCGTCCACGAACCGCTGGATCGGGTCGGTCATGCCGTGACCCTCGGTCGGTCCGCCGACGACCAGGAGATCGGTCCCGGCCGGGACGGTGGTCGGCGCCGCGTCCGCGGCGAACAGCTGGACCGGTCCGTGGGACCGGAACGCTTCGGCGATCGCGGCGGCGATCCGCTCTGTATTGCCGGAACGGGATGCATAGACGACGACGCAGTTCATGACGGCCCTCCTCCACGGACGGGGCGTATCTGACGTCAGCCTCGTCGCTCGCGGACCAGCATCTCCGTGGCCGGACGGTCGTGGCTAGTGCCGTTGGACCCGATGATCCGACGGGTCGCCGGTTCCGGGCGACGGCCTCCTGGTGCGATCAGCCGCTGATCGAGGCCACGGTCTCGCGCAGGACGTCGGCCGAGCGACGGAGGGCGAAGACCTCGTCCGCACTGAGCGGCAGGTGCAGGACGTCCTCGATGCCGCCACGACCGACGATCGTCGGCAGGCTCAGCGCCACGCCCGAGATCCCGTACGGACCGTCGAGCCCGGTCGAGACCGAGAGCACGGTCCGCTGGTCGCGCAGGATCGCCTCGACGATGCGCACGAGACCGGTCGCGACCGCGTAGTAGGTCGCGCCCTTGCGGGCGATGATCTCCGCGGCCGCGGTCCGCGTGGCGTCGCCGATCCGGGTCCGGTCCGCCTCGGACCACGCGATGCCGTGGGCGGACGCGAACTCGTCGAGGCGGACGCCGGCGATGTTCGCCAGCGACCAGACGGGCACCTCGCTGTCGCCGTGCTCCCCGATGACGAAGGCATGGACGCTGCGCGCATCGACGCGGAAGTGCTCGCTCAGCAGGGCCCGGAAGCGCGCCGTGTCGAGGATGGTCCCCGAGCCCATGATCCGCGACGGCGGGAACTGCCCCAGGCCGAGGGCATGCGCCGTCAGGACGTCGACCGGGTTGGTGGCGACGACGAGGACCGCCTCGGGCACGACCTCCGCCAGGCGCGGGATGATGGCGCCGATGACCGAGGCGTTGCGTCCGGCGAGGTCGAGCCGGCTCTCGCCGGGCCGCTGGCCCGAGCCGGCGGCGATGACCACGATCGAGGCCCCCGCGCAGTCCTCGTAGGTGCCCGAGCGGACGCGCGTCGGCCGCGAGAGCGGGACCGCATGCGAGATGTCCATCGCCTCGCCCTCGGCGCGGTCGGCGGCGGCGTCCACGAGGACGATCTCGGCCGCCAGGCCGGAGAGCAGGAGCGCATAGGCGAACGTGGCGCCGACATGGCCGGCGCCGACGACGACGACCTTGATGGGGGGTGCGGCAGACATCCCCGAAGGGTACCGGCCCGCTCGCGTCGCGTGGGTCGACGGACGGTTACGAGTCGGACGCCTCGAGGTCGAGGAGGAGCTGGGCGAGCTCGAGGGCGTTCGTCGAGCCGTAGTTCGCGTAGCAGTTGTTGAACAGGACGTGCGTGTCCGATGCCTGACGCGACACCTCCTGGACGCGGGGCGCCCAGGACTCGAGCTCCTCGTGGTCGTAGAGGTAGCGGAACCGCTCCACGGTCTGGATGCCCTTCGCTTCCCATGTCTCGGTCCGCCGGCCGTGGAACCGGACGATCGCGAGATCGGGGGACGTGGCGGCCACCACGGCCGGCACGCTCGACTTGAAGCCCTGCGGCCCGTCGACCACGACCATCGGGATCTTCCGGTCGCCGAGGAAGCGCAGGGTCCGCTCGATGTTCTTCTCGTTGAACCACGAGGCGCTGCGGAATTCGACCGCGCCGGTCAGGCCCGCCTCGCGCAGGCGCCCGATCGCCGCTTCGATCTCGTCCCGGTTCTCCGACGAGGTGAAGAACCAGCGTGGGTATTGGAGGAGGATCGAGCCGAGCTGCCCCGCGTCCTTGAGCGGCTCGAGCCCGTCGGCGAACCACGCCCAGACATCGTCGCGGAGACCGTCGGGCAGGTCCTTCGCGTAGATCCGCGACTTGGCGGCGATGTCGTCGGGCAGCGCGGCCCGGAGGTCCTTGGGCAGGCGCTTGGTCTCGGTCGGCTGGCCGGTCATCAGCGCATGGGCCTTGACATCGAAGGTGAAGTCGGGCGGCGTCCGCTCGACCCACAGCTCGGCCGTCCGGCGCGACGGCAGCGCGTAGTAGGTGGCGTCGACCTCGACGAGCGGGAACTTGCTGGCGTAGTACGCGAGTCGCTCCTCGGCCGAGTCGGCGCCTTCGGGGTAGAAGACCCCGGCCGCGGTCATCGTCGGGTCGGTCCAGGACGCGGTCCCGATCCGGATCGGAGCCGGTGTCCTTCCCGGCATGGATGGGCTCGGCGGCGACGTCGGGCGGGAGGTCGTGGACCCGGTCGGCGCTGGCGTTCGGCCCCGGGTCGTGCATCGGATCGGTCACCCGGCCATCGTACGTCGGGCACATGCCAGGGTCCGTCAGGATCGAGGGTGATGGGGTGGCCTACGGGGCTCGAACCCGTAACCTCTGGAGCCACAATCCAGTGCTCTGCCGGTTGAGCTAAGGCCACCGCGGGCGTCGTCCCGTGGCGGTCGCGCGGTGCGCGGGCGGACGAAGCCTGCGGAGTGTACCCGGAAACCTCGCCAGCCCGCGATGCGCAGCCGCCCTGGCTCCCGCGACCCTATCTCCCCGGGGCCCTGACCTCGATCGGGATGTCCTGGAGACACCCGACGTTCGGTCCGACCGCGCGGATCCGCCACGTCCCGACCTGGTCGAGGAGGATCGCGATCGGCTGACTCCCGGCAAAGTACGACGCGTCTCCGTGCCAGGACCAGTCGCCGCCCGGTGCCTTGGTGCCGATGTCGACCTGGCCGGGAACGGCCGGACCCCAGTCCGACCCCTGCAGCCAGAGCGTGACCCCGGTCGTGCCGTCGGCTCCCGTCGCCATCGCCGCCGCGTATGGGGCGGACAGCGGGATCTTCTCCGTCGACGCCTGATCGGTCCCGAGGATCACCTGTGTGAGCTGGAGCGAGCAAGGTCCGACGGCGGCCCCCGCCAGCGGTGGAGTCGACGCGAACCGAGTCGATCATCGCCTGCAGCTCGGCCGCCTGGGCGGCGGTCGGCTTTGCCGGGAAGAGGGTCTCCATCGTGAGGCGGACGCCGTCGACGTCGAAGACCCACATCGAGCCCGTGGAGCCCGCCGGATAACCGTAGCGAGCCGGTTCATCGCTGCCGGTCCCGGTGACGGTCGGGCCGGGACTGACCCACGTGCGGTATTCGCCGCGGTCGCAGGCGGTCGTGTCCAGGTTCGCCGGAGTGGACCAATCCATCCGCTGCGCCGGGTACCCCGCCACCGTCGTCGCCACGGGGGCGGTCACGCTGCGGCCGGACTCCGCCCGGAGCCCAGCGACGAGGTCGTCGACCGTCGAGCCGATGTCGTTGACGCTCGTCTGCCAATGGCACGGATCGAGATAGGTCTTGTAGACGGTCGAGAAGCCGAGCGCCATGACCGCATCGGCCCGATAGAGCGCCCACCCATCGTTGCGCCAGCCCTTGGGCACGGTCACGGTCACGCGGGCCGGGACGAATGTGTCGGTCGGGAGGACATACGTCCCCGGCTGGAGCGGCCCACTCGGGATCGGGATGGGGGAGGGGACCGGGGTGGCGGGGTTGCCGACGTGCGGCGATGGTCCTCTGGTGAGGACCGCGACACCGACCACCCCGATCAGGATCGCGGCCGCGGCCGCGATCCAGAGACGGGATGTGTTCTCCATGGGGTTGAGCCTCCGCACCGGCCACCAGGGCCGGTGTTGACGAGTCACGTGGACCTCGTCGAGGGCGGCCTGGACCGCGGCGTCGGACATGGTCGAAGGGCCCTCCCCGAGCCACGCTCGGGCCAGACCGTCGAAGTCGTCGATACGGTTCATGCCAGGTGCTCCCGCGAGGGTGGGTTCGCCGTCCGCGCATCGGCCTCGAGAGCCGCGCGGAGGGCGCTGGTGGCGTAGTGGAGCCTCGACTTGGCCGTCCCGAGCGGGATGCCGAGCGTGTCGGCGACCTCGCTCAACGGCCAGCCGAGGTAGTGATGCAGGACGAGGACGACGCGCTGGTCAAGCGGCAGACGCCGGAACCCGCGGTCGAGGGTGTCGCGCACGACGACGTCGAGCGTCGTGTCGCGGGTGGCCGGATCCGTCGTCAGGACGCGAACGTTGGCGCTCCAGCGTCGGGACCGGCGCATCTCTGCGTAGCAGGCCCGGATGAGCAGGCGGTGGATCCAGGCATCGAAGCGATCGACGTCGCGGAGCCCCGGAAGCTCACGCCACGCCGCTACGAGGGTCTGCTGCACGGCGTCCTCGGCCCGATCCACGTCACGCAGGATCCGATGCGCGATCGTGAAGAGCCGGTCGGCCGAGCCGCGGGCGAGGGCGCCGAAGGCCTCCTCATCGCCCGATCGGGCCGCTTCGACGAGCGTCCGATCCACCATCTCGCTCCGATGTCGATGCGCGGCATCACAGGTGTCGCGTCACCCATCATGTGCCGCTCACCGTCGCGAAAGGTTCGAAATCGCCCCGACGACCCCACGCCGGAACTCCAGCCACGGGCCGTCCGTCGTGGGCTCGGCCGGGCCACGAGGCCCATCGACGACCGGCCATCCGGCATGGCGGCAGGAAACGGTGCCGCCCATACCATGAAGGCCGATGTCGACCGCTACCGTCCAGCTCTTCTACGCGATCCTGGCGATCTTCGCGCTCGCGTTCGTCGGGCTGGTCATCCTGATCCGCCTCGCCGCGTTCGTCTCGGCCGGCGCCCGCCGCGCCTCGGAGGCGATCGGCGCCGTCCTCGAGCCCAACGCCGTCGGCCTCGCGTTCGTCGTGGCCATGCTGGCCACGATGGGCAGCCTGTACTTCTCGGAAGTGGCCCACTTCGACCCGTGCAAGCTGTGCTGGTACCAGCGCATCGCGATGTACCCGCTGGTCATCCTTCTCGGCATCGCCGCCGTCCGGCGGGACGCCGGGATCGGCATCTACGCCAAGGCCCTCGCCGGGATCGGGGCGCTCATCTCGACCTATCACCTCGCGCTCGAGTGGATCCCATCGCTCGACACGGGCGCCTGCGGCACCGGGCCGTCGTGCACCGTCATCTGGTTCCGCGAGTTCGGGGTCATCAGCCTCCCGCTGCTCGCGCTCACCGCCTTCCTGTTGATCATCACGCTCCTGTCCGTCCACGGGCCGGAGCTCGAGGAGGAGTCATGACCGCCAAGTCGCGCGCCGCCCGACGGCGAGCGGCCCGAGAAGCGCAGGAGTCGAAGGGCGCCTCGCGCTGGATCCTGCCGATCGCCGGCCTGCGTCATCGTGGGCGTCGCCGTCGTCGCGGTGATCCTGAGCCAGTCCGGGTCGGGCAGCGCCGGCGCGTCGGCCGCGCCGTCCGGGACGCCGATCGCGGCCGAGGTGCCGGTGATCGCCGGCTCGGCCGCTGCCGAAGTTCAGCCAGACGCAGGGCGACCCCGCGATCGGGATGCTGGCGCCGACCGTGGTCGGGCAGGACTACGCCGGCCACACGGTCACGATCGCCCCGACCGGCAAGCCGATGCTGGTCATCTTCGCGGCCCACTGGTGCCCGCACTGCCAGCGCGAGGTCCCGCTCATCCAGCAGTGGATCAACGAGGGCAAGGCACCGCCCGACGTCGAGCTCCGCTCGGTCTCGACCGGGATCGAGCCGACGGCCCCCAACTACCCGCCGGAAGCCTGGTTCGAGTCGGTCGGCTGGACCGTCCCGCTCATCGTCGACCCGACGAACTCCGTCGCGACCGCGTATGGCCTGAGCAGCTATCCGTACTTCGTGCTGCTCGATGGGAAGGGCGCGGTCGTCTCGCGGTTCAGCGGCGAGATCGCGATCAGCGACCTCGAGGCGGTCCTGGCCGCCGTGCCGCGCAGCTGAGGGCGACGACCCAGCGGAGCACATTCGCCAGATCACAACGTATGGTACCCTACGTAGGTCATGCGCAAGACGTCCGTGTATCTCACCGATGACGAAGCCGAAGGGCTCCGGCGTGTCGCCGTGCGGGAGGGGCGACCGCAGGCCGAGTTGATCCGAGAAGGCGTTCGCCACGTGATCGCGGAGCTCGGATCCACACCCCGGACGTTCCGCAGCATGGGGAAGGGTCACGGTCCCGACTACGCGCCGTGGACCGCGGCGGACGTGCATGACAAGGTCATGGGTCGGCGCCGCTAGTGGCTCTCATCGTCGACGCCGGGGCGCTGTACGCCCAGGCCAACCTGGCGGAAAGCCATCATGGCGACGTCGCGAGGATCCTCATGGCGGAGCGCGAGACCCTTGTCACCTCCGAGCTCGTCGTCGCCGAGGCCGACTACCTGATCCTTGACCGCCTCGGGGTCGATGTCGAGCTCGCATTCATCGACGACCTCGCCGAGGGCACGTTCGTCGTGGACTGCCTCACCCAGGCGGAGATCGCGCAGGCGCGGGCGGTCGTCGAGCGATACCGGGACCTGCGACTGGGTCTTGCCGATGCGTCCCTCGTCGTCCTCGCCGAGCGGTATGCGACCACGCGGATCCTGACGCTCGATGAGCGGGCGTTCCGGGCCGTCGCCCCCCTCCAGGGCGGCACGTTCACGGTCCTTCCGGCCGACGCGTAGAGGCGGTACCTTGTCCGGGTGGCCACGAACCCGCTGGCCGGCCGGCCGGCCGACCCGGCGAGCCTGATCGACGTCGATGCCCTGATCGGGGCGTATCACGACGTCCGGCCCGATCCGGCCGATCCCACCCAGCGGGTACTCTTCGGGACCTCCGGCCACCGCGGTTCGGCGTTCCGTGGCGCGTTCAACGAGGCCCACATCCTCGCCATCACCGAGGCCATCTGCCGCTATCGCATGATGCGTGGCTACTCGGGCCCGCTGTTCATCGGCAAGGACACGCACGCGCTCTCCGAACCGGCCCAGCGGACGGCGCTCGAGGTCCTCGTCGCGCGCGACGTGGACGTCCGCGTGGACGCCCGGGACGGCGTGACGCCGACCCCGTCGGTCTCGCACGCGATCCTCGTGGCGAACCGCGACCGGGCGCTCGGCACCGGCCTCGCCGACGGGATCGTCGTCACGCCGTCGCACAACCCGCCCGAGGACGGCGGCTTCAAGTACAACCCGCCGAACGGCGGCCCGGCCGACACCGACGTCACGACGTGGATCCAGGACGAGGCGAACCGCCTGCTCGAGGCCTCCGGCGCCGACGGCATCGAGGGCATCGCGCGCCTCTCGTACGAACGGGCGCGCGCGAGCGCCGGCACCTATGACTTCCTCGCCCGCTACGTCGACGATCTCGGCTCGGTCATCGACATGGACGCGATCGCGGCCTCGAAGCTGCGCATCGGCGTCGACCCGATGGGGGGCGCCTCCGTCCTCTACTGGGGCGCGATCGGCGAGCGCTACGGCCTCGACCTGACCGTCACGAACGAGACCATCGACCCGAGGTTCGGGTTCATGACCGTCGACTGGGACGGGAAGATCCGGATGGACCCGTCATCGCCGTACGCGATGGCCCGCCTCGTCGCGCTGCGTGACCGGTTCGATGTCGCGCTCGGCAACGATACCGACGCCGACCGCCACGGCGTCGTCACGCCGGGCGCCGGGCTGCTCAACCCGAACCACGTCCTGTCCGCGGCCATCGTCTACCTCTTCGGCGGCGGGCGGGGGTGGGGGAGCGACGTCGGCGTCGGGAAGACGCTCGTCTCGTCGAGCATGATCGACCGCGTCGTGGCGGGACTCGGCCGCCGGCTCATCGAGGTGCCGGTCGGGTTCAAGTGGTTCGTGGACGGCCTGGTCGATGGGTCGATCGGGTTCGCCGGCGAGGAGAGCGCCGGGGCGTCGTTCCTGCGACGCGACGGCACGGTCTGGACCACGGACAAGGACGGGATCATCGCGGACCTGCTCGCGTGCGAGCTCACGGCGCGGACCGGCCGCGACCCGGGGGAGACCTACGCCGCCCTCACCGATCTGTACGGCGCGCCGGTCTATCGCCGCGTGGACGCCCCGGCGACCCCAGCCCAGAAGGCGATCCTCGCGGCGCTCTCGCCCGAGGCCGTCACCGCGACGACCCTCGCCGGCGATCCGATCACCTCGATCCTCACGGCCGCACCCGGCAACGGGGCGCCGATCGGCGGGCTCAAGGTCACGACCGAGTTCGGCTGGTTCGCCGCCCGGCCGTCCGGCACGGAGAACGTCTACAAGGTCTACGCGGAGAGCTTCCGCGGCGACGCCCACCTTGCGTCGCTCATCGAGGAGGCGCAGGCGCTGGTGACGACGACCCTCGACGCCGCGGGCGCCGCTACCTGAAAGGCGCCTTGCGCTCGAACGACAAGGGGCCTTGACGAAACCGGCGACGGGACCGTAGCATCCGCCCGCTGTTCCCCGTACCCAGGAGCCCCGGTGACCTTCGAGCAGACCGTGCTCCTGTCGGCGCTCGCCGGCGTGACCATCTACCTCGGGCTGCCGGTCGGCCGCCTGCGCAACCTCTCGACGCGGACGCAGGCGATCCTCACGACCGGAGCGGCCGGGATCATCCTCTTCCTGATCTGGGACATCCTCGCCCAGGCCGTGGAGCCCGTCGAAGCCTCGCTCGAGGCGGCGACCTCCGGCGCGGGCTCGACGAGCGACTTCGCCATCGACCTCCTGGCGTTCGGCCTGTCGATCACGTTCGGGCTGCTCTCGCTGGTCTGGCTCACCGGACGCATCAAGGCGCGCCGGCTCGATGGCGTCTCGGCCCACGACATCGCCCTCGGGACGGCGATCGGGCTCGGGCTGCACAACCTCTCCGAGGGCCTGGCGATCGGGCAGTCGGGGGCCACGGGCGAGACGTCGTTCGCGCTGATCCTCGTCATCGGCTTCGCGCTCCACAACGCGACCGAGGGCTTCGGGATCGCCGCCCCGCTGACGACCGGGACGAGACCGACGTGGACCTTCCTCGCCGTGCTCGGCCTGATCGGCGGCGGGCCGACGTTCGTCGGCGGCGTCATCGGCTACTCGTTCGTGTCGCCGATCCTGTCGATCGTGTTCCTGGGGCTCGCGGCGGGAGCCTTGATCTTCGTGTTCAACGAGATGATGGCCACCTCGCGCCGGTTCGCCCAGCCGATGGCCGCGAACATCGCCCTCCTGGTCGGGCTGCTCGTCGCGTTCGGGACGGACTTCCTGCTGGTCGCGCTCGGGGCCTGACGCCGCGCCGTCGCGCCGGCCGACGCCGACCCGCCGCCCCTCTCGGTGCCACCGCACACCGCCCCGGACCCCACCCGACTGCCCGCGACCGCACCACACCCGACCGGACGACCCGTACCAGCGACCCATTCGCGAGGGGACCAACGTGCGGGCTGACCACCACGCACCCGACGCCTACGGTGAGGACTCCACCGGACCCCTACCGGACCGCATGGGAGCGCGCCCGTCCGCATGGCCTTCGCCGCATCGCTCATCCGCTCGGACGCCACGTCCCGTCGACTCGCGATCTTCGTCGCGGCGGCGTTCTTCACGACCTCGGTCGTGTCGCTCTCGCACCCGTCCGCGACGCTCGCCTGGAGCGACAACGCCTTCTCCTCGAGCGCCGAGAGCCAGCTCGTCTCGCTGACGAACCACAGCCGGGCCGCCGCCGGGCGCAAGACGCTTCGCGTGTCCTCGACGCTGACGTCGATCGCCCGCTGGCGCAGCAAGGACATGATCAACCGCGACTACTTCAGCCACTCGATCCCGGGCTACGGGAACGTCTTCAAGAAGATGTCGTCGTCGGGGTTCTGCTACTCGCTCGCCGGCGAGAACATCGGCTGGATCACCGGGAGCGACGCGACGGCGACCGCGAGCATCCACGAGATGTTCATGAACTCGTCCGGGCACCGCGCGAACATCCTCGGCAAGGACTGGGACACGATCGGCGTGGGGGCCTACAAGGGCGCCGACGGCAAGAAGATGTACACGGTCCTGTTCGCGAACAAGTGCGGCAGCTCGTCGAAGGCGACGACGAAGCCGAAGACGAAGCCGAAGCCCAAGCCGAGGGCGCAAACGACGCAGCCGAAGCCGACCACGAAGCCGAAGCCGCGCGCGACGCCCAAGCCGACACCGACCCCGACGCCCGAACCCACACCCCTCGCGACGCAGCCGCCGTTGCTGCAGGACCCGGCCGGCCCTGCCGGCGACCCTAGGCGGTCAAGAGCCGACCGCGCCACCCGACGACGGCGGTGGCGCGAGCGCCGCGGCTGCCTCGGGTCAGGGCCTCCGCATCGACGACCCCGCCGGTCCGTCGACGCTCGTCGACACGATCGTCGGCGACATCACGGGGCTGTTCCTGGGCGGATAGCGCGCCGCGACGGGACCTCGCCGGCCGCCTTCGGCCGCGATCGCCCGGATACACTGGCCGCCATGCCGGCCATCCTCGAGGCACGCGACCTCGTGAAGACCTACGCCGTCGGCGAGACGGCGGTCGACGCGATCCGCGGGGTCTCGCTCGAGGTCGAGGCGGGCGAGTTCGTCGCGATCATGGGTCCCTCGGGCTCGGGCAAGTCGACGCTGCTGCAGCTCCTCGGCGGGCTCGATCAACCGTCATCCGGGGATGTCGTCCTCGATGGCGAGACGATCTCGGCACTCCCCGACGAGGCCGCCACGCGGCTGCGGCGCGACCGGACCGGATTCGTCTTCCAGTCCTTCAACCTGATCCCGCTGCTCGACGTGACCGAGAACGTGGCGCTCCCGTTCACGATCGCCGGCGCCGACCCCTCGAAGGGCGAGCTGCGCGAGCGCGTGCGCGACGTCATCGGCCTGGTCGACCTCGAGGGCAAGGCCCGCCACAAGCCCGACCAGCTCTCCGCCGGCGAGCAGCAGCGGGTCGCGATCGCGCGGGCGCTGGTCACCCGGCCGGCGCTCCTGTTCGCCGACGAGCCGACCGGCAACCTCGACTACACGAGCGGCTCCGAGATCCTCGACGCGCTGTGGCGGTCCTGCGTCGAGCGGTCCCAGACCGTCGTGCTCGTCACCCACGATTCGAAGGCGGCCGCCTACGCCGACCGCGTGCTCGTCATCAGCGACGGCGCGATCGAGGACACCATCGTCCTCGGGCGACGGGCGGCGCACGATGCCGGGCCGCTCATCGCCCGCCTGGCACAGCTGGGCCTGTAGGGCCGCGGCGAGGTGCGCGGGCTCTCGCGACTCGCCTGGCGCAGCCTTCGAGCCCGACCCTTCCGGACGTCGCTGACCGTCGTCGGCGTCGCGCTCGGGGTGGCGGTGCTGTTCGCGGGACTGGCCGCGAACGCCGCGATGGACGCGGCCGCGGACCGGACGGCCGACGACATCCTGGGGAGGGCCGACCTGCGCGTGTCGGCCTTCAGCGAGACGGGGCTGTCCGCCGAGACCCTCGACGCGATCCGCGGCGACGCCGGGCGTGGGGACGGTCGCGCCGGCGCTCGAGCGGCGGACCTACCTCGGGCCGTCGGCGAGCGGGTCCGGTCTTGCGCCGGCGGTGACGGTGCTGGGGGTGGAGCCGGCCGCCGAGGCGGCGCTCCACGACTGGCCGCTGGTGGCCGGTGCCGCGCTGGGGGATACGGATCGGCCCGTCGCGCTCATCACCGAGCGGCTCGCCGCGGAGGACGGGCTGGCGCTGGGATCCACCGTGTCCGGTCCAGGGCGTCGACGCGCCGGCGACGTACACGGTCGTGGGCATCCTCGCGGGTGACGGGCCGCCGACCGGCGTCGACTCGACCGGCCGGACGCTCGTCGTCCCCCTCAGGACGGCGCAGGCGGTGTTCGATGCCGCCGGGCTGACGCGGGTCGATGTCGGGCTCGTCCAGGGCGCCGACACGGACCGCGGTCGTCGGCGCCTTCGAACCGCGGCTGCTGGCCGATCCGTACGTCGTGACGACGCGGGCCGACCTCGCCGCCTCGCTGCGGGCCTCGACCGCGGACGTGTCCGCGACGACCGCGCTCATCGCCGCGGTCGCGTTGTTCGCCGGCGCGTTCCTCATCGTCAACACGCTCTCGATGACCGTCGCCGAGCGGACCCGCGAGGTCGGGCTGCTGCGCGCGGCTGGGGCGACCCGCGGGCAGATCCGGCGCTTCGTGTTCGCGGGCGCCATCGTCATCGGGGTCCTGGGCTCGCTGCTCGGGCTCGCGCTGGGGGCGCTGCTGGCGGTGGTGCTCGTGGCCGTGCTCGGCTCGGTCGGCGGGGTCCGCGCGGAGGCGCCGGGACCGGCGCTCGTGCCGGCGTTGATCGCGCTGGGCGTCGGCATCCTGGTCACGCTCGCCGCGGCGATCGAGCCGGCCAACCGGGCCGCCCGCATCTCGCCGATCGAGGCCCTCCGATCGCGCGCCGGCGCCGTCTCCCGCCGGCCGGCCTCGTCGCTGTGGCTCGTCGCGGTCTTCATCGTGGTCGCCGTGGTCGGGTTGGTCGCCTGGCCGGGGGTCTCGAGTGGATCCGGCAGCGCCGGGGCCATCCGCGCCCTGGCCGTCTACGGGGCGCTGCTCGTGGTGATGCTGCTGCTCCCGTTCCTCGTGCCGGCGCTCGCGCGGCTCGGTGGCCTGCCCTTCCGCCTGCCGCTGCGGGTCGAAGAGCGCCTCGCCCGCGCGACGCTCGTGCGCGACCGGGGCCGGGCCGCGCTGACGCTTCGGCGCGCTCACGATCGGGCTGGCGCTGGTGGTCGCGCTCGGCTGCGGTGGCGAGCGCCGCGCGGTCGGCGGCCGGCGCGTGGGTCGCCGACGTCGTCCCGGGTGACGTCCTCGTGACCTCGATCCGACCGATCGGCACGGACGAGGGCGTCGACGAGGCGCTCGCGGCGGTCCCGGGGGTCACGATGGTGAGCCCGATCGCGACGTTCGATCTGGCCGTCGGCGGGGCGGCGGTCGACGCCGCCGCGGTCGACGGGTCGCACCTCGCGAGCGACGGGCGGCTGCGGTTCGTCGCGGGCGACCGGTCCGCGGCGCTCGCGGCCATCGACGACGGCGCCGCCGCGATCCTGCCGAAGGCCCTCGCGGATCGCCTCGGCCTGGCCGTAGGTGGGACCCTCGAGGTCACCGACGCGAACGGGGCGTCGGAGCCGTTGCCGGTGGCCGGCATCGTCGAGCGGACGCTCCCGGGCCGGAACGGCGAGGCGGTCCTCGTCGGCTGGACCGAGGCGACCGAGCACCTCGGTGTGGCCGGCGCCGACGCCTTCGCCGTGCGACTCGACCCGTCGGCGTCGGCCGCGGCCCGGGCGTCCACGCTCGCGGCCCTGAACACGACGGCCGAGGAGGCGGCCGTCGACGTCGTCGCCCTCGACCACGTCACCGGGGCGATCGACGACGCCCTGACGCGCGTCTTCGGCCTGTTCGACGCGCTCGCGCTCGTCGCGGTCGTGGTCGCGGCGCTCGGCATCGCCAACACCGTCACGATGAACGTCATGGAGCGGGTCCGCGAGATCGGCATCCTGCGGGCGACCGGCATGACCCGCCGGCAGGTGTGGCGGTCGGTCGTCGTGGAGGCTGGGGTGGTCGGCGTCGCGGGCGGGCTGCTCGGGGTCGTGGTCGGGGTGGGACTCGGGCTCGCGCTGTCGGTGGCGGCGGGCGTCCCGGTCGATGGCGGCGTCGCCGTCCCGTGGCCGACGATCGTGTTCGCCCTCGTCCTGGCGATCGCGCTGGCGATGCTCGCGGCCGCCTACCCGGCTCGGCTCGCGGCCCGGATCTCGATCCCGGCGGCCGTCGCGTACGAGTGAGCGGATGCTAGACTCGCGCCGTCGGTCGCGTCCCCAGGCGACCCAGACCACCACGGAGCCCCGATGACCATCGCCCTCCCGCGGCTCGACCGGAGTACCGCGGCCGAGCGCGGATTGACGCTCGCCGACTTCCTCGTCCCCATCACGATCGCCGAGCGCGTGAACACGCGCGTGCGCGACGTCACGCTCGTCGCCATCGGGGCCCTGTTCATCTACCTCACGGCGCTGGTCGTGGTCCCGCACGAGCCGGTGCCGTGGACCGGCCAGACGTTCGGCGTGCTGCTGGTCGGCTGCGCGCTGGGGCTTCGGCGCGGGTTCGCCGCGGTCTCGCTGTACGTGCTGTTCGGGCGTGATCGGGCTGCCGTTCTTCGCCGAGCACAAGGGCGGCATCGACGTGCTGTGGGGCGCCACCGGCGGCTACCTGGTCGGCTTCATCGTCGCGGGCGCGATCGTCGGTCGCCTCGCCGAGCTCGGCTGGGACCGCCACATCGGCGGCGCGGTCGGCGCGATGCTCATCGGCAGCGCGGTGATCTACGCGATCGGCGTCCCGTGGCTCAAGGTCGTCGACCGGGCATGTCCTGGTCGGAGGCGGTCGCCGCCGGCCTGACGCCGTTCATCGTCTGGGACCTCGCGAAGCTGCTCGTCGCGGCCGGCATCTTCCCGACCGCGTGGTGGCTCATCGGCCGTCGTCCGGACGACCGCTGACGCCGGTCCCTTCGGGCTGGTCGTCGCCGACGCCGGTTTCCGTCGCCGCGGGCCGGACGTCGCTCACGCCCACGGCGTCATGCAGCGAGCGGTAGGAATCCCGGAGCAGACGCGCGACCTCGGGCCAGTACGCCCGGCCTGATCCGGCCGGACCGTCCGGGTCGGCGGTCGCCCCTCGGTCGCGGACCTCGGCCGCGAGGCCTCGGAGGCGACCCGCTTCCGCCACCCGCTCGGTCGGCACCCCGTAGATCTCCGCGTACAGGCTCGTGATCTCCTGGCCGGCGGCATCGCCGGCGGCGAGTCCGATCTCGCGGCGAACGACCCACCAATCGAGCTCGTGGCGAGCGACCGCCTCGGCATCCACGGTCGAGGGCAGGCCGAGCAGGCGGTAGGCACGACCGATGTCCGGCGCGAAGCGCTCGTAGTCGCCGGTCGCCCGGGCGAAGCCCGCGGCCGCCCGCGTCAGCAGGACGCTCGCGACGAGCGCCCGCGGCCAGCCGACCCTGGCCTGCTCGCGGAGCGCCAGGACGAGGAGGCCGAACAATCGCGCCGGCTGGCGCCGGTAGTACGCCTTCCACATCCGCGTCTCGAGTGACGCGAGGGAATCCGGCTCGAACCTCGCGCCCCAGCGCGGTCGGGTCGACAGGGCGTCCATCGTGGCGCGCCTCCTCGTTCGCTCGTATGGTTGGCCGATGGCGCGCAGTGTGACGGACGGAGCATCGGACGGCGAGGGCGGGCCCGGACCGCGAAGGCATGGGCCTGGACCGAGGGGCCTGGGTCCGGCGGGCGATGGCGATCCCGGCCTGTACGGCCCGGATTCCGAAGCCTGGCGCCTCAACCGCGAGTCGATGCTGCTGCTCGGCGCCGGCCCGCGCGCGCTCCTCCTGCAGATCGCGCACCCCTCGGTCGCGGCCGGCGTCAACGATCACTCCGACTTCCGGGCGGACCCGTGGAAGCGGCTGCAGGGCACGCTGTGGAGCTTCCTGCGGATCGTCTACGGGACGACGCCGGCGGCACGGGCGGAGATCCGGCGCCTCAACCGGCTCCACACGACGATCGTCGGCGAGGGCTACGACGCGCGCGACCCCGAGCTCTCGATGTGGGTCCACGCGACGCTCGTCGACTCGACGATCGTGGCCGCCGACGCCTGGCTCGAGCCGATCGACCGCGAGCGCCGCGCCCGGTTCTACGACGAGACGAAGCCGATCGGCCGGGCATTCGGCATCCCGGACTCGTTGCTGCCGGCGGACCTCGATGCGTTCGAGGCCTACCTCGACACGATGCTGGCCGCCGACGGCGCCGTCCAGGTGGGGCCGCTCGCTCGAGAGCTGGCGCAGACGATCGTGCACCCGCCACTTCCCGGGGTCCTGGCCACGCTCCCGATCCCGACCGTCGCCTACGACTGGGTGATGTGGCCGGGGGTCGGGCTGCTGCCGCCGGCGGTCCGCGACGCCTACGGGTTCACCTGGGACACGCGCCGCCGCCTCGTCTCGGCGTTGGCTCGTGGCCGGCTGGCGGACCTGGAACCCGCTGCTGCCCACGTCATTCCGGCAGATGCCGCAGGCCCGCGCCGCGGACCGGCGCGTCGCTGGCTGATCCCGTGGTCCTCGCCCATCGGGCCCAGGTGCATCCCCGCTCGTTCACCCACCCGGTGACCGATCGGCGGCGATCGGACCTGACGGCCCGGACGAGCCGGCCGGGCCCGTCGCCGTTCACCCACCGGTGGCCAACCAGCGATCGGCGACGCCATCGGGACCTTGACGGCCCCGACGAGCCGACCGGGCCCGATCGCTCGTTCACCCACCCGGTGGCGCAACCAGGATCAGCGGCCTCGACGCGGCCCGGGCAGCCGGCCGGGCCTCGTCGCTCGTTCACCCACCGGTGGCTCAACCAGCGATCGGCGGCGCCATCGGGACCTTGATCGAGCCCTGAACCGACGGCCCGATCGCTGGTTCACCCACCCGGTGGCTCAACGGAGGATGAGAGCCGGCCGGACAGTCGACCTCGGTCGTCGCGCGGCCGCCTCAGGGGTCCGGCTGACTGTCGCCTCAGTAGATCGAGGGGAACCGCGGCGCGAAGAGCGTGCCGCCGAGGTCCTTCGGCGTGGCGTCGTCGAGCGCCTGCAGCAGCGTCGCGTTCGAGCTGAGCCCGAACCGGTGATCGACGATGTACTTGCGCATGGCCGCCCAGAACGCGCTTGGACCGATGCGCTTGCGCGCCGACTCGAGCAGGTTGCCGCCCTGGATGTAGATCCGCTCGTAGTAGCAGGTCGAGCTGTAGTCGTAGATCTGGAGGTCGAGCCGGGCTGGCCGAGCAGCGCGGGCTCCGCTGCAGGCCGGTGACGTGGCGCGCGACGAAGTCCGCCGCGGCCTCGTCCGCGAACGGCTGGCGCGCCTGGTCGTTCCCGACGATGCCGTAGAACCACTGGTGCGCGGTCTCGTGGGCGGTCAGGTAGCGCAGGTTCGCGCTCGGCGCCCCGGTCGGGATCCAGATCATCCCCGGCGACTCCATGCCGTACGCGCCGGACGACTGGACGACCCGGAGCGTGGGGTAGGGGTAGGGGCCGAGCAGGGCCTCCATGGCCTTGAACGCGTCGGCCGTCCCGTCGAGCATGGCCGGGCCGGGTCCACCGGGGCGGTAGTAGACGCGGACGACGTTGTCGCCGACGGCCCGCGACGCGATCCGGTAGTCGGCGGCCGCGGTGACCGTGAAGTCGCGCACGTCCGTCGCCGTGTAGTCGAGCGTCAGGCCGTCCGAGCTGAGCCCCGTCCGCTCGCCGGTCGTCGCGAAGGTCAGCTTGCGATCGGTCACGATCCGGACGTGGACCGACGGGCTCGACGGCGTGACGAACGGGTCGCCGTGGTTCGGGCGGGCGAACGCCGTCCGGCGGCTGACCCACGGCAGCCAGCGGTACAGGTCGATGATCCCGTTCGCCTTCGTGAACATCCAGTTCGAGCCCGACAGGTTCGTATGCAGCGTGGCGCCGTACCGGACGCGGATCGATGTCGTGCCGCCCATCGGCAGGATGCCGCCGAGCGGGACCACGATCGTCTGGTCGCTGCGCGTGGCCTTGACCGCGACGCCGTCGACCGTGACGGGATCGAGCGCGATGTTGCCGATGCGCGCGGCGATCGTGTTGAGCTCGACCCGGTCGATCGGCCCGGCGGAGGTGTTCGTGATCCGGAGGGTCGCGTCGACCCGGATCCGGTGCTGGCTCCACCAGATCCGCAGCCGCGCATCGTACGTGGCGGTCACGGCGAGGCTCATCCGGTTCGACCGAGCCCGCGACGATGTCGCCGACCCCGACCGGCGAGGCGGCGATCGATCGGCGCGGCTCCGACCGCCGAGGCAGCACCGACCCACGGCGAGGCGGCGCGGACCGGGGCGGGGCTGCCGAGGATCGCGAGCCCGAACACGAGCGCGAGCCCGGCGGCGACGAGGGTTCGCATCGCCCCGAATCCTACCGCCCGCCCCCTACACTGCCGACCATGACCATCGGCCCGTACCTCGACGCCGTTCGCGCCGAGCTCCCCGGCCTGCGTCTGCTGACCGACGAGATCGACCGCGAGGCCTACCGGACCGACGAGACGGCGTACCTCAAGGGCGGACTCCCCGGGGCCGTCGTGCTCCCCACCGAGACGAGCCAGGTCGCGACCCTCGTCCGGCTGGCGGCCGAACACCGTGTCCCCATCGTCCCGCGCGGCGCGGGCAGCGGCCTGTCGGGCGGCTCGGCCGGCATCGAGGGCGCGCTGACCATCGCCTTCACCGCGATGGACCGGATCGTCGAGATCGACCGGGACAACCTCGTCGCCGTCGTCCAGCCAGGGATCATCAACGCGGCGCTCAAGGCCGCGGTCGCGGAGCAGGGGCTGTTCTACGCCCCGGATCCGGCCTCGTACGAGATCTGCTCGATCGGCGGCAACCTCGGCACGAATGCGGGCGGACTGTGCTGCGTCAAGTACGGCCAGACGCGCGAGTCGGTGCTCTCGCTCGAGGTCGTCATGGCCGACGGCGCGGTCATCCGGACCGGTGGCAAGGCCGTCAAGGACGTCGCCGGCTACTCGCTGACGCACCTGCTCGTCGGGAGCCAGGGCACGCTCGGGATCATCACCGAGGCGACCCTCCGGCTCCGCCCGACGCCGCCGCCGCGCGCGACGATGCTCGCGTTCTTCCCGACGCTCGACGGCGCCGGCGAAGCGGTCAGCGGCATCGCGCGCGCGGGGCTCTCCCCGGTGACGCTGGAACTGCTCGATGCCTTCACGATCGCCGCCGTCGACGACATGAACAACCTCGGCCTGGATCGGACCGCCGCCGCGATGTTGATGATCGAGTCCGACATGCCGGGGTCGGCGGCGACGGACGAGATCGCCCGGGCCGAGACGGTCTGCCGGGTCGCCGGGGCGACCGACGTGATCCGCGCCGCCGATGCCCAGGAAGCCGATTGGCTCCGCCAGGCGCGGCGGATGGCCCACTACGCGCTCGAGCGCCTCGGCGAGGTCCGCATGGAGGACGTGAGCGTGCCGCGGGCCCGCGTCCCCGACATGCTCCGCGAGATCGCCCGGATCGCGGCCAAGTACGACGTGCGCATGGGCACGTTCGGCCATGCCGGTGACGGCAACCTCCACCCGGATCTCGTCCTCGAGCGCGGCGACCCGAACGGCGAGGCCACGACCGACGCCGTCCGCGGCGACCTGTACCGTGCCGCCCTGTCGCTCGGTGGCAGCATCACCGGGGAGCACGGCATCGGGGTGTCGCGGCGCGCCTGGCTCGAGGAACAGCGCGGCCCCGACGCGATGCGCGTGATGCGCGCGATCAAGGACGCCCTCGACCCCCTCGGGATCCTGAACCCGGGCCGCGTCCTCTAGTCGTTCCGATCCCGGACGTGGCATCGCGCCACCGATCCCGGCCACGGCACGGCTCGCCGCGCCAGCAGCCCGGCGCTGTCATCGAATCGTCATCCCGACGTCACGGGCGGTCGGCACCGTCGGCAGGGTCAACTCGCCGATGGAGACCCTGCCCATGCATCGTCCATACCGACCCACGCGCGGCGCCCTCGCGGCCGTCGCCTTGCCCCTGCTCCTGGTCGCTGCCGCCTGCACCTCGCCGTCCGGCGGCGCCGGCGCCTCGTCGTCCCCAGAGATGATGGAGAGCGCCGAGCCCAGCGGCATGATGGAGGAGAGCGCCGAGCCCAGCGGGATGATGGAGCACAGTGCCGAGCCCAGCGGGATGATGGAGAGCGCTTCCCCGGCTCCCTAGGCGCCGTGGTCGTCGACCCACATGACCCTCGTCCCCGTCCTCATCTTCGCCCTCGCCGGGGGAGCGCTGACGATCCTCTCGCCGTGCACGCTGCCGGTCGTCCCGCTCGTCCTCGGTGGTGCGGCGGTCCCAGGTCGCCAGCGGGTCGCCGGCGTCTTCCTCGGGTTCGGCGCCACGTTCGTCGTGACGACGGTCCTGTTGGCATCGGCGCTCGCCACGCTCGACGTGACCACGGACCGGCTGCGACTTCTCAGCGCGGTCCTGCTCGGCCTCTTCGGCGCGATGCTCGCGCTGCCCTGGCTGGCTCGTCGCGTGGAGCTCGCGACTGCGCCACTCGCCCGTGCAGGCACCCGGATCGCGGGCGACGGGAGTCGGTCCGGCCTCGTCGGCGGCATCCTCGTCGGCGCCGCCATCGGCCTGATCTGGGCCCCGTGCGTCGGACCCGTCATGGCCGGGGTGATCGCGGCGGCGGCGGTCTTTGGGCCGTCACCCGAGACGATCGTGATCGCGATCGCCTACGTCGTCGGCGCCTCGATCCCGCTCGCGGCCATCGCCATCTGGGGCCGGCGCGCCGTGCTGGCGACCGGTTCGGCCCAGCGCCGGGCGCGGCTCCAGCGAGCCTTCGGTGTCGCGATGGTATTGGCCTCGATCGTCGTGGTGACCGGCCAGGATCTCGCGATCGAAGCGGGGGTCGCGTCCGTCCTGCCGCCGGCCTGGGATGGCGCGTTGGCCGCCGCCGGTCCGCCGACCATCGAACAGGAGGGCGCCGCCGTGCTGCCACATGGATCCGACCCATCACCGAACCCCGCCGTCGCGCTCGAGGACCTCGGACCGGCACCAGAGCTCACCGGTATCACGGCGTGGATCAACTCCGACCCGCTCACACTCGCGTCCCTGCGTGGCAAGGTCGTGCTCATCCATTTCTGGACGTTCGGCTGCATCAACTGCATCCACGTGCAGCCGTACGTGAAGGCCTGGTACGACCGGTACGCAGCCGACGGGTTCGTGGTGGTCGGCGTCCACACGCCCGAGCTCTCGTTCGAGCGCGATATCGACAATGTTCGAGACGCCGTCGCGAAGGACGACGTCCGCTTCCCGGTCGCCTTCGATCCGGCCTATGCGACCTGGAACGCATATCGCAACCAGTACTGGCCGGCGTTCTTCTTCGTCGACAAGAACGGCCGCATCCGGCACACGCACTTCGGCGAGGGCGACTACGAGGTTCTGAGCAGGTCATCCGGGAGCTGCTCGCCGAGCCTGCCTGACCGGACTCGGGGGCGCCACCGACCGGCGCCCGTGGCATCGCGCCACCGACCGGCGCCCGTGGCATCGCGCCACGGCCCGGCGCGGAACATGCCAAATGCCCACCACCTGAGCGTTAGGGCCATTTGATCGCTCCCAGGCTGGCCACGGCCGCATCGTTATGCGTCGAGACCGGTCGCGTCACGCTCGCTCGCGGCCGTTCCCTGCATGACGATGCACCGCCCGAGCGCCAAGGGCGTCAACAGTTGCCCTAACGCTCCCCCAGTGGGCATCTGGCACGACTGTGGGCCCGCCGAGCCGCCGGTCCGGCAACCCGCCGAGCCCGCCGCAGCCCGGCCGCGGCCCACGGGGCACCCGGTCATCCGTCCGCCGGGGACCTGCGTATCCGAGGCGACCTGCCGAGTCCGAGAGACCCGGCGTCGGACGTCCGGATCGCCACCGGTCCGGGGAGGAGGACCGCCCATGGCCCAGCGCCCGTGACCGCGGCGCGCATCGCGCCGGCCGACCAGGTGCGCCACGCGCGCACGACTCGACCCCACTCCCTCGTCACGGCGGACCCGAGCGGTCCGACCACACGGAGGCAACCAGGACCCATGCGTTCTCCAACCAGGATCATCGGCGCGGCCGCGGCCGTCGCGATGGCGGGTGCCATCGCCGCGATCGGTGCCGGCCCGCTGCTCGTCGGCGCCGCCGACCACCTCGACGGGCCGCTCGTCACGACGGACGCGCGCCTCGACATCACCGACGTCTACGCCTGGCGCAGCAGCACGACGGGCACGGCCATCGCCCTGAACGTCAACCCGCTGACCTCGCCGGCCGACTCGAAGGCCGCCCACTTCCGCCAGGGCGGGCTGTACGAGATCAAGATCGACACGAACGGCGACGCCCGTGCCGATATCGCATATCGCATCAAGTTCAGCGGCCGCAAGACCTACAGCGACGGCTCGAACGACCAGACCTTCCAGATCAAGCGGGCCACCGGCGCCGCGGCTCGCCGGACCGAGTGGACCGGCACGACCGTCGCCGTCGGCACGACCTCCCGCTACGGACGCAGCGTCCGCACCGACGGCCATCGCCGGCGGCGGCCACGCCTTCGCCGGTCCGCGCGACGACCCGTTCTTCTTCGACCTCGTCGGGTTCAAGCACCTGAAGTCGCGGCTCCTCAACGGCCGCCTCGACCTCGGGACCGTCAACGACACCACCGACTGCGCGCTTGCCGACAACGACGCCAGCGCCCACCTGCTCAGCTGCTTCACCGGGACCGACACCTTCGCCGGCCTCAACGTCAGCAGCATCGTCCTCACGCTGCCGGACTCGATGATCGGCGGCAAGGGCCACACGGTCGGTATCTGGGCGACGACCTCGCTCGCGACCAAGTCGGGCTACCAGCGGATCGACCGCATGGGCCGCCCGGCGATCAACACGGTGTTCAACATCACCGACGGTGAGAAGGACCTCGCGAACCTCACCAACCCGAACGACGACCGCTCGACGATGAAGGACACCACCGTGGCCGTCCTCAACGCCTTCGGCGCCGTGGTGACGAACGCCGGTGGGACCGCCTACACGCCGGCACAGGTCAATGGCATCGCCAATGTCCTGCTCCCGGACACCCTGACCATCAAGCTCGGCAGCACCGCCGGGTTCCTCAACGGCCGCAAGTTGTCCGACGACGTCATCAACGCCGAGTTCTCGCTCGTGACGAACGGGAACGTGACGAGCGATGGCGTGGACGCCAACGACGTGGCGTTCGGCAGCTCCTTCCCGTACCTGGCCAGCCCGCACTGAGGCTCGCCTGAACCCCGGTCGGGGTCGGTCCTCCGGATCGGCCCCGACCGAACCCAGCGCCGATCGACCCCGACCGACACCGACAGCGCACGACCCACCGAGGACGTCACCGATGCAGACCGCCGCCGACCGACCGAACCGCCCGCTCCCGACTCGCGCGCTCGCGATCGTCGGCGCGATGATCATCCTCGTCATCGCGAGCCAAGTGGTGACTTCGCTGACCAACCGGCCGCTCGCGGCGCCGGCCCGGCCGGCCGCCGCCGACCCCCTGGCCCCGACCATCGACGATCTCGACCCGGGCTCCATCTCCTTCGGCACATCTGACGGCGCCGCCAACGCCGGGGCCGGGGCGGCTGCCGCGACCGTCACGGACTCGCTCGATCTCGAGCGGATCCACGCGGACGTCACGTTCTGGGGCGCGCGGGCCAAGGCGAACCCCGACGACTTCGTCAGCACCAACCGACTCGGCATCTCCGAGATCGAGCTCGCCCGGACGACCGGCGACCTGACCGCGTACCTTGCGGCGGACGAGGCGTTCGGGCTCACGCTGCGGCGCGACCCGAAGAACGCGGCCGCCGTGGGCTTCCGGGGCAGCGTCCTCGTCTCGCTGCACCGCTTCCCCGACGCTCGGTCCCTCGCCACGGACGTGCTGCGCGACCATCCCGATGACCCCGTGGCCCTCGCGACCCTCGGGGACGCGAGCCTCGAGCTCGGCGACCTCGATGTCGCCGCCGACGCCTTCCGGCACGCCCAGGCCGTCGCCCCCTCCGCCGCGACCCAGGCCCGGCTCGCGCACTTGGCGTTCATCCGTGGCGACACCGCGACAGCCGTCCGTCTAGCCAGGTCCGCGGTCGCCGACGCGACCCGCGAGGGCGCCGAAGGGGAGCGAGCCGCCTTCTATCAGTACCAGCTTGCCGACACGCTGCTCTCGACCGGGGATCGTGCCGGCGCGCGCGATGCCTACCTGGCCGCCCTCAAGGCCCAGCCGACGTCGTTCCTTGCGCTCGCCGGGCTGGCTCGCGTGGCCGCCGCCGATGGCGAACTCGACGAGGCCATCGACAGGATCAGCGCCGCGATCGCGATCGTGCCGCGACCCGATTCGCTCGCCCGCCGCGGCGACCTCTACACGCTTCGTGGCCGGCCCGGCGACGCGAAGCTCGCGGCGGCCGACGACGGCACCGTCGAGGCGATCGCCAAGCTCGCCGGCGACGCTGCCTCGGTCTACGACCGCACGCTCGCGACGTACCTCGCGGACCACGGCCTCGAGCCGGACCGTGCCGTCTCTCTCGCTCAGGCCGAGTTGGCCGTTCGCAAGGACGTCTACGGCTACGACGCGCATGGCCTGGACGCTGCTCGCGGCCGGCCGGCCGAAGGATGCCGACGCCGCGATGCAGCAGGCGCTCCGCGTCGGGACCCAGGACGCGCGGCTCTTCTATCACGCGGGGATGATCGACGCTGCTCTCGGCCGGACGGCCGACGCCCGAGCGATGCTCGAGCGCGCCCTGGCGCTCGACCAGAGCTTCGACCCGCTCCAGGCGCAACGGGCGAGGGAGACCCTGGCGAGCCTGCGGTAGGCGTCGCCCTCCGATTCGTCGGGATGACACTCGTATCCGGCCGGCGTATGATGCCGCGACCATGCATGCACATCTGTTCAGTACATCTGTGCACGACGGGCCCGCGCGACATTGAGCGACCTCGAACAGCTCGTCCGCGCCAGCCGGCTCTACTACGAGCTGGGTGAGACCCAGGGCGCGATCGCCGAGCAGCTCGGCGTCACCCGTCCGCAGGTCTCGCGGCTGCTCAAGCGGGCGCGGGCGGAAGGCATCGTCGAGATCCGGATCATCGACTCGACGAGCGCCGAGAGCCCCGCCGCCGAGACCCTCCGGGTGCGCTTCGGTCTCGACGCCGTGGCCCTCGCGCCGACGATCGCGGGTCCCGAGGAGCTGACGCGGCGGATGGTCGGCCGGCTCGGCGCACAGGTGCTCCGCGCCGCGGCTCGCGACGGGAAGACGATCGGGATCGGCGACGGCGCATCGGTCTCGGCGGCGACCGACGCCCTCGATGAGGCGGTCACTCCGGTGGCCGCCGTGGTGGTGCCCCTCTGTGGCGGCTACTGGTCGACCGGCCCGGAGCGCGAGCCGTACCGGCGGGTCGCCGAGGCGCTCGGGGCACAGCCGCACGGCCTCATGGCCCCGGGTCTCGTCGACGACGCCGCGACCCGCAAGGCGCTCATCGGCCATGCCGGCGTCCGCGCCGTCATCGACCTGTGGGACCACCTCGACATCGCGCTCTTCGGGATCGGCGGGCCGGCATGGAGCGTCGCGTTGGTCGGGCGCCGGATCGAGCGCGACCTGGACCAGGGCGGAGCCATCGGCGAGGTGCTCGTCGCCCCGTTCGACATCGACGGGCACTTCGTCTGCCCGGCGCTGCGCGAGCGGGTCATCGCCTTCGATGCCCGGCGACTCGGCCGCGTGCCGGTGGCCATCGGCATCGCCTCGGGCGAGGGCAAGGTCCGGCCGATCCTCGGCGCGCTGCGGGCAGGCGTCGTCCGGACGCTCGTGACCGATGTCGCGACGGCCGAGGCGGTCGTCGCCCTCGACGACGCCACCACCCCCGACCGTCCGGGCCGAGCGCGATGAGCGCGCGCGAACCGGCCGAGCCGGTCGTCCTTGCGATCGACCTCGGCACGAACGAGGTCAAGGCCGGGCTCGTGACCCTCGACGGCCGGCTGCTCGGCCTCGGGCGAGCGGGATACCCGATGACCGTCGGCCGCGGCCACGGCTGGGCCGAGCAGGACCCGGGCGAGTGGTGGTCCGCCGTCGTCGAGCGCGGTGCGGGCCCTCCATCCGGTCATGGCCGGCGAGATCCTCGCGATCGGCGTCGACGGCCACGGTCCCACGCTCGTCCCGGTCGACGACCGCGGCGAGGCGACCCGCGACGCCATCACGTGGCTCGACACCCGCGCCGACGCCGAGGCCGAGGACCTGACCGCCGCCAGCGGCGTGCGCGGCTGGGCGCTGGGCGGCCTGCCGGCGGCGCTCTGGGTCGAGCGGCACGAACCGGCCGTCGCCGCCGCGACGCGCTGGTACCTCGCCACCTGGGAGTGGCTCGCGTTCCGGCTGGCCGGCGTCGCCTGCGCCCCGCTCATCCCCGACCAGCTCGTGCCGGACCCGGTAGCCGTCACTGCGGCCGGCGTCCCGGCCGGGAAGCTCCCGCCGACGGGCCGGACCGGCGAGGCGGTCGGGGCCTTGACGTCGACGGCCGCCGACGCGCTGGGCCTGCGGCCCGGCATCCCGGTGATCGGCGGGACCGTCGACGCGTTCGCCAGCTACCACGGCGCGGGCCTGCTCGAGCCCGGCGATGCCTACGACCCGGGCGGGTCGGCCGGCGGATTCGGCGTCTACTGGGACCATCCGGTGGAGGTCGCCGGCGCCTTCGTGACTCCGGCGCCGCTGGCCGGCCGGTTCAGCGTCGGCGCGGCCATGGCGACGACCGGCCGCGCCCTCGATTGGTATCGCGATTCCTTCCTCGGCGGGACCGTCACGACCGAGACGCTGCTCGCGGAGGCCGCCGCCATCCCGCCCGGTGCCGACGGCCTGGTGTTCCTGCCCGTATCTCGCCGGCGAGCGGTCGCCGCTGTGGGACCCGTCCGCGCGCGGCGTGCTTGCCGGCCTCACGCTCGCCCACGGCCGCGGCCACGTCGCCCGGGCGATCCTCGAGGCATCGGCGCTGGCCATCCGCCACGTGGCGACTCCCATGCTCGCCGCCGGTGTTCGCGTGACCGAGATGCGTGCCTGCGGCGGCCCCGCCCGGAGCGACGCCTGGAACGCGATCAAGGCGGACGTGACCGGGTTCAGGGTGGCCGTCCCGGTGGTGCTCGAGACCGCGGTCCTCGGCTCCGGGATCCTGGGCGCGGTCGGGGTCGGCGCCCATGCCGATGTCGAGGCGGCGATCGCGGCGATGACCCGGATCGACCATCGGATCGAACCCGACCCGGCGAACCGCGAGACCTACGACCGCCTGTTCGAGGCATACGTGGCGCTGTACCCCGCCACGGCACCGATCCTGCGAGCGCTCGAGTGAGCGGGGACCTGCACCTGACCGACGTGGCGATGACGTTCGCCGGCCGTGACGGCGTGCCGCATCCCGCGCTCGACGGCGTCGACCTGGTGATCCAGGGCGGCCGGACGGTCGCGCTCATCGGGCCGAACGGATGCGGCAAGTCGACCTTGCTGCGGGTCATCGCCGGGCTCCTCCCGCCGACGCGCGGCACGGTCACCCTCGGCGGCGATCCCATCACCGCGCCCGATCCCCGGATCGGCCTCGTCTTCCAGGAGCCGCGCCTCCTCCCGTGGCGGTCCGCGGCCGCGAACATCACCTATCCGCTGGAGCTGGCCGGCTGGCCGTCGGAGCGGCGCGCGGACCGGCTCGCCGAGCTCGTCGAGCTCGTCCGCCTCGACCCCGCGGTCCTGCCGGCCCGGCCGGCCGAGCTGTCCGGTGGCACGCGACAGCGGGTCGCGCTGGCCCGCTCCCTCGCGCTCGCGCCCGAGGTGCTGCTGCTCGACGAGCCGTTCAGCGCGCTCGATGCGCTCACGCGCGAGCACTTCGACCTCGAGTTGCTGCGGCTCGGCGAACAGGCCGCGACGACCATCGTGATGGTCACCCACAGCATCGCCGAGGCGATCCTCGTCGCCGACCGGGTGGTCGTCCTCACGCCGCGACCGGGCCGCGTGGCGGCCGACATCGCCGTCGATGCGCCACGGCCGCGGACCATCGAGGTCCTCGATGGCGGCGTCGCGGCCGGGACCGCGGCCGAGATCCGCTCGCACCTGGCGCTCGCGTCGTGAGGCGCGGCGTCGTGCTCCCGGTCGTCGGCCGCGCTCGTGGTGTTCGTCCTCGCCTGGAAGGCGATCGTCGTCATCGGCGGCTACCCACCGTTCATCCTGCCGCCGCCGGAGACCGTCTTCGGGCGGTTCATCGAGGCGTGGCGGGACGGCACGATCGAGCCGCACCTCGCGGCCACCATGGTCGAGGTGGCCCTCGGGCTCATCGCCGGCGCCGGGCTCGGGCTGCTGGCCGGCTACGCCCTCGCCCGGAGCACGCTCGTCGAACGGATCATCTCGCCGTACCTCGTCGCCGCCCAGGCGACGCCGATCCTCGCGCTGGCGCCGCTGCTCGCGCTGTGGTTCGGGCCGGGCCTCGTCAGCAAGGTCGTCATCTGCGGCCTGATCGTGTTCTTCCCGGTCGCGGTGGCCACGATGGTCGGCATCCGGTCGGTCGATGCCGGGCTGCTCGAGCTCGGCCGGGCGCTCCGCGCGACCCGCCGGCAGGTGCTGCTCACGCTCGAGGTCCCGGCCGCCCTGCCGTCGATCCTCGGCGGTCTCCGCGTCGGGGTGACGCTCGCCGTCGTGGGCGCCATCGTCGGGGAGTGGGCGGGCGCCGAGAAGGGGCTCGGCGTGCTCGTCAACCTCGCCCGCGGCTCGCTGTTCGACATCCCGCTGATGTTCGCCACGCTCCTGACGATCGCCCTCGTGGGCATCGTCATGTATCTCGCCGTCGTCCTCGTCGAGCGCCGACTGGTCGGTGCCCGATGATCCATCCCCGGCATCCATCGGAGGTTCCCGTGCCCGAGTCATCGTCGTCCAGCGCCGTGCCCGCGCCCGCGCTGCCCTCGCCGTCGCGTGCCCTGGCCGCCGTCGCGCTCGTCGTCGCCGCGCTCGTCGCGGCCTGCTCGGGTTCGGGCGGCGCCGACGGATCGGCGGCCGGCGCCTCGGCGTCGAGTGGATCCGGGGGCGCGAGTACGGCCCCGACCAAGCTGACCGTCGGACTCGGCTACATCCCGAGCGTGCAGTTCGCGCCGTTCTACCTCGCCGACCAGGCCGGCTACTACCGCGACGCGGGTCTCGAGGTCGAGTTCCAGAACAAGATCGATCCGGACCTCGTGACCCTGGTCGGCCAGGGGTCGATCGACATCGGCATCGCCGACGGCACGAGTGTCATCCCGGCGGTCAGCCAGGGGATCCCGATCAAGTACGTCGCGACGCTCTACGGGAAGTTCCCCTCGGTCGTCTTCGCCAAGTCGTCGACCGGGATCACCGATGCGAGTGACCTCAAGGGCCGCAAGATCGGCATCCCCGGCCGCTACGGGTCCTCGTGGATCATGCTCCAGGCGCTGCTCGGGTCCGCGGGGCTGACGCCCGACGACGTGACCATCGTCGAGTACCCGGACTTCGGCCAGGGCGCCGCCGTCGCGCAGGACGCCGTGGACGCCGCCACAGGGTTCGCGAACAACGAGCCCGTCCAGCTCGAGATGACCGGCGAGAAGGCCACGGTGCTGCGCGTCGACGACATCACGCCGCTCCCCGGTCCCGGGCTGATCAGCGGGGTCTCGACGATCAAGTCGAAGCACGACGCCATCGCCGCGTTCGTCGCCGCGACGCTCAAGGCGATGACCGAGATCACCGCCGACCCCACCAAGGGCGTGGCTGCGGCGACGAAGGCCGTCCCCGAGCTGGCGACGACGCCCGACACCCAGATGGCGATCCTCAACGCCACGATCGATTCGTGGACCGGGCCGACCCAGGTGGACCATGGCCTGGGCGCGCTCGATACCGATGGCTGGACCGAATCGATCGCCTACATGACGACGCTCGGGCTCGTCCCGAAGCCCGTCACCACGGACGACGTGCTCCAAACGGACCTGCTGCCTGCCGCACAATGAGCCGATGCTCGCCGGGGTCCGACCCAGCGCCGACCGACGCTCCTGGTGGCTGCGCGAGGCGCTGACGGCCGAGGGCGCGAGCGGGGTACCCGGGGCGGCGGCTGATGGCGCCCCGCCCCTTCGGGGGACCACGACGGCGGATGTCGTCGTGCTCGGTGGCGGATATACGGGGCTGTGGACGGCGCTCGCGTTGCGCGACCTGGCGCCGGACGCGCGGGTGGTCCTCCTGGAGGCCGATATCTGCGGCGGCGGGCCGTCCGGACGGAACGGCGGCTTCGTCACTGGCTGGTGGGACGAGCTCCCGACGCTGATCGAGCGCTACGGCGACGAGGGCGCGGTGGCCGCCGCGCGGGCCATGGACGCGGCCGTGGACGAGGTGGGACGGTGGTCGGCGGCGCACGGGGTCGACGTCTGGTACACGAAGGCGGGCGCGCTCTCGATCAGCGCGGCGCCGGCGCAGGACGACAAATGGTGTGCGGCGGTCGAGGCGTGCCGCAGGCTCGGGGTGGGGGAGGGCTACGTGGCCCTGTCCGCGGACGAGGTGCGGGCACGGGTCCACTCCCCGGTGATGCGCGCGGGGGCGTTCATGCCGGGCGCCGCCACCGTGCAACCGGCGCGGCTCGCGCGCGGGCTCCGGCGGGTGGCACTCGAGCGGGGCGTGGCGATCCACGAGGGGACCCGGGTCGTCGAGATCGACGGCGAGCGGCCGGGCTGGGTCGGCCGGGTCGGGGCGAGCAACCGGCGTGCGGCGCACAGTCGGACCGGGCGCCCGGTCCGGGTACGGACCGTCTCGGTGGCCGGCGACGCCGGCGAGGTCGTCGCCGGGTCGGCGGTCGTGGCCATGAACGCGTGGGCGGCCGCGTGGCCGTCCTTCGGTCGGCGGCTCGTGACCTGGTCGAGCTACATCGTCCTGACCGAGCCGATCCCCGAGCGTCTCGCCGAGATCGGCTGGACCGGCGGCGAGGGCCTGGCCGACGCGCGGTTCACGCTGCACTACCTGCGCACGACGCCGGACGGCCGGATCGCGATCGGCGGCGGCGGGGGCCGGGCCGGGTTCGGCGGCCGGATCGGCGCCGCGTTCACCGACGACGGGGTGGCGGCTGCACGGGCGGCGGCCGGGCTTCGGCGGCTCTTCCCATCGCTGCGGGACGTGCGGATCGAGGACGCATGGGGCGGCCCGATCGACATCTCGGCCGACCACCTGCCGGTCGTCGGGTCGGTGCCGGGCGGGCGGCCGATCCACTTCGCCCATGGCTACTCGGGGAACGGGGTGGGGCCGTCGGTCGTGGCCGGCCGGCTGCTGGCCGGCCTGGCGCTCGACGTCGTCCCCGCGGTCGACGACCCGCTGGCCCCGGCCGTCCTGCGCGGCGGGCGGCTGCGGGCGTTCCCGCCGGAACCGGCCCGGTACGTTGGCGCGCGGGTCGTCCGCGAGGCGATCGTCCGCCGCGAGGCCGCCGAGGAGCGCGGGGACCGCGTGTCGCCGGTCCTGCGCGAGGTGACCCGGCTGCCGCGACGGCTGGGGTACCACCTCTCCCCGGATTGACCGCCAGGGCCCGACGGCCGAGGCGTTCCGCCGGCGACGTCGCCGGCGTGCCGACGGCCGAGGCCCGTCTGGAGTATGCTTGACGCTCCCCCCACGCGCCGCGTGTCGTCGGTTCCTTCGTGCAGGAGTCCCTGTGAATAGTCGCCCCCCGCTGAAGCCCACCACACCTGTCGCCGAACCGTTCAAGCACGTCATCGACGAGTACAAGCACCGCGACCAGACGATCACCTGCACCTGCGGCTGGCACGGCAGCTCCGCGTCCGTGGACCGCGGTGGCTCCGAGTGGACGGCTCACCTCATCGAGGTTCGCGGCAAGAAGCGCTGACCTCGGCGCCGGGCCGGAGGCGCCTGCTAGCCTAGGCCCGATGGAGCTGCCGACCGGACCCGCGTTCGCGATCCGGGCGCGCCTGCTGACGCCGCTCGATGTCGGCGGCACCCGTCATGAGCCCGACGGTCTCGTCGTCGTCGACGCGTCGGGTTCGATCGCGTTCGCTGGGGCGGCATCCGATCGTCCGCTCGAGGCGCGTCTCGGCCATCGACCTGCGGCCCTGGGTGGTCATGCCGGGGCTCGTCGACCTCCATGCGCATCTGCCGCAGCTGCCGAATGCCGGCCTGGGCGCCGGGCTCGACCTCCTGACCTGGCTCGAGCGCTACATCTTCCCGTTGGAGCGCGGCTTCGACGAAGCCGCCGCGGAGCGGCTGGCGCCCGGCGGCGTGGCGGGCGTTCGCCGCCGCGGGGACGACGACCGCGCATGGTCTACGGCGCCGTCTACGAGGCGAGCCTCGATGCCACGTTCCGGGCCGCCGAGGCCCACGGCATCCGGGCCATCGTCGGCAAGGTGATGATGGATCGGATCACGTACGACGCGACCATCGACCCTTCGACGATCCTCGACCGGACGCTGCGCGAGACCGCGGATCTCATCGCGCGCTGGCACGGGGCGGACGGCGACCGCCTGCGGTATGCGGTGACACCACGGTTCGCGGTGTCGTGCACGGCCGACCTGCTGCGCGAATCGGCGGCCCTCGCGGCTTCGACCGGCGCCTACTGGCAGACGCACGTCTCGGAGGACCGCGGCGAGATCGAGGAGGTCGCGCGGCTCTTCCCCGAGGCGCTCGACTACGTCGACGTCTACGACCGTGCCGGCGGGCTCGGGCCGCAGACGGTGCTGGCCCACGCGGTGCATCTCTCGGACCGCGAGTTGGCCCGGCTCGTCGAGACCGACACGCGCGTCGCGCACTGCCCGGCCTCGAACCTGTTCCTCGCCTCGGGCGTGATGCCGCTGGGTCGGTACGTGGAAGCGGGTCTGGGCGTCGGGCTCGGCTCCGACGTGGCCGGCGGCCCGGATCTGTCGATCTTCACCGCGATGCGGGTCGGCGCCTACGCCAAGAACGCGCTGGCGGTCGCGGGCGCGGGCGGCGGGGCCGCGTTCCCCATGGGACCACTGGATTGGCTCCGACTCGGGACGCTCGGCGGGGCGCAGGTGCTGGGGCTCGGCGACCGCATCGGATCGCTCGAGGCCGGCAAGGAGGCCGACCTCATCGTCGTGGACCCCTCGTTCGTCGCGCCGCTCCAGGACTCGGCGACCATCGACCCGGACCCCGCTGACCTCATGAGCCGGCTCATCTTCCGGGCCCACCCCGACATGGTCCGCGGCGCCTGGGTCCGCGGCCGCCGCCTGGAAGGCCCGGTGCCCCGCGAGCCGGGGATCGCGACGTCCAGGAAACCCGGTCCGACTGACGTGGCACTTCGACTCCACGATCCGGCGGTCACCCTGACCGACCTGGCGGTCGGGCTGGAGGCCATGGTGTTCGCGTTCGTGCTTGTGCGCCGGCGGCCCGCTGCCACGGCGGCCGATGGGGCCATCGCACGCCACCAATGGTTGGTTACGTCGTTCGCGGCGACGGGGGTCGCCGCCATCACCGGCGCGGCCCTGCACGGTTTCTTTCCCGACCGGCGACACCCGGTGCGTCGACGTCTCTGGCGTGTCTCGCTCGCGGCGATCTCGATCGGTGGACTGTCGGCGTGGCGCTTGGCCACGGCCATCGCATTCACCGGCGCTCGCGCCCGCCTGATCGGCGCCGTTGCGACCGTCCCGCACGCCATCTACCTCGCGACGCTCGCCCGGTTCGATCCACCGTATATCGTGGCGATCGCGACGTACCTGCCCGGAGCGGTCTTCCTCGCCGGCGTGCTTGGACGGCGGATCGGGCGATCCGACGGGCGCGGATCGGCGATCGCGGCGTTCCTCGGTCTGATGTTGACCTTCGCCGCGGCCGTGGCACAGGTCCGTCGCGTCGCCATCCATCCGCGCCTGTTCGATCACAACGCGACGTACCACGCCATGCAGGCTGTCGCGCTCGCGTGCTTCTTCGGCGCGGCACCCGGCGTCATCGACCGGATCGGATCGGACCGCCCGACGTCGGCGGGGCCGTAGCCGGGTCGTCAACCCGCCGGGCGGAGGTAGCTCCCGAGCACGAACAGCCAGCACGCGAGCACCAAGTGGAAGACGATCGGGATCGTTCGGCCCGTCCAACGTGCCTCGGGATGCCGCCACATCCGAACGATGTATCGCACGACCATCGACGCCGCGTACGGCCAGGCGATCAGGAGGAGCAGCGTCCCGAGCGGCGGTCGCGGCTCCGTCACCAACGGGACCCCGAGGGCCAGGCCGAGCGTGACCGCGCTCATCGCCACGAGCATCGCGATCTGGATCGCGAGCAGTCGCGGGTACGGCACGACCCCCGAGTACCACTCGGCCATCGGTGGAAGCCATGCCGGTCCCAGAGTCGCGACGACCGCCTGTCCGACGACCCGCAGGGCGAACAGGCCGGTCAGGACTGCGAGACAGGCGGCGGCCGTACCCGGATCGGTCAGCGGGAGACCGGGCGGGAATCCGATCATCGCCCCGTTCGTGCCAGGTCGTCCGCGACCTGCCGAGCGGCGGCCGGTGCGTCGCGGCGGATGTTCGCCAGGCCACCCGAGGCGTCGTATTCGTGGCCGACGAAGTACAGGGCGGGTTCGTCGGCGCTCGCGACCCGATCGGACCGACGGGCGAAACCGCGCCCATCGCGGTGCACGTCGGGACCCAGGAAGCCGATCGCCGCGACGAACCCGGTTGCGAGGATGACCTCGTCGAACGGGGCCTCCGATCCATCGACGAACCGGACGCCGCGCTCCGTGAATGACTCGACACCTGGTCGGACGCGGACCGACCCATCGTCGATCGCATCCGGCAGATGCATGCCGATGAGCGGGAGCACGTCGAGCGGGCTGGCATCGGAACGTGGCAGCGCCGGTGGGAGTCTTCTGGCGCGACGCGCCGTGACGAACCCCACGATCGGTCGCGCGATCACGCGCGGCAGACGGCGGAGCGCATAGCCGATGTATTGGCTCGGGATCCCCGCGATGTCCCGCGGGACGACGACGACGCCCGATCGGATCGAGATCGTCGTCGAGACACCCGCCCCGCCCAGCTCCGCGGCGATCTCGGCCCCGGAGTTCCCGGCCCCGACGACCAGGACGTTCCGCCCGAACGAGTCGTCGGGCCGTCGATAGTCGATCGAGTGATGGATACGACCCTGGAAGCGGTCGCGCCCCGGGAAGGGCGGTATCACCGGCGACGACGCGATGCCGGTGGCGACCACCAGGCTCGCGCTAGTCCACACGTCGTCGCTCGTCCGGACGACCCACGCTCCGTCCGCGCGGTGCGCTTCCGCCACCGTCACGCCTTCGACGACCGGCAGGGCGAAGGTCCTGGCGTACGCCTCGAGATACGAGACGAAGCGGGCTCGCGGCACGAACGTCGGGTCCGAGCGACGGAACGGCCGCCCCGGAAGGGCCGAGAGATGCTTGCCGGTGTGCAGGACGAGGTCGTCGTAATAGCGACGCCAGCTCTCGCCGACCGAGCCGGCTTCGAGGATCACGTGCTCGATGCCTCGAGCAGCCAGCTCGTGGGAGACCGCCAGCCCCGCGGGTCCGGCACCGACGACCACGACGGGGAGGTGACGTCCAGGGTGCAACATGGCCGCTCCTACGGCGTCAACCCTACCGTACGAGCTGATGGAGGCGTTGGTCGATGGCCCGCTCCGACCCGGACCCCGAGGTGGTCATCCTCAACGACGCCCAATCGGCGCTGAACGCCACCCGTGTCGCCCGGTTGAGCCGCCCGGAGCGAGTCGACGACATCGTGGACGCCATTCGATCGGCGGCCGACGAAGGACGCGGGGTCAGTATCTCAGGATCGCGTCACGCGATGGGCGGTCAGCAGTTCGGGACCGACGCGGTCCACATCGACATGCGCGGCATGACTCGCCTGATCGGTCTGGACGACGAAGGCGGGATCGTCGACGCGGAGGCGGGGATCGAATGGGCGGAACTCATCGATGGCCTCATCGCGCAGCAGGCGGGTCGCCCAAGACAGTGGGGGATCCGGCAGAAGCAGACCGGTTCGGACCACCTCAGCCTTGGTGGGGCGATCGCCGCTGATGTCCACGGACGCGGGCTCACCCAGCGCCCGATCGTCGCCGACATCGAGTCGTTCACGCTCGTCGACCCCCGCGGTGAGGTCCGCCAGGTCGATCGCGACCGTGATCCGGAACGGTTTCGCCTCGTGATCGGCGGCTACGGGCTGTTCGGAGTGGTGACCTCGGTCCGGCTCCGACTCGCCCCGCGCCAGATCGTCCGCCGCGAGGTGACGCTCACGACGGTCGATGAGCTCATCGCGTCGTTCGACGCGCGTATCGCGGACGGCTTCCTCTTCGGCGATTGCCAGTTCTCGATCGACCCGCGCTCCGACGACTTCCTCCGCGTCGGGATCTTCTCCTGCTACCGGCCGGACAGCACGGTCACCGAGGTTCCGTCGGGCCAGCTCGCGCTCAGTTCGCAGGAATGGGGTCGGCTGCTCTACTTGACCCACGTCGACCCGGCGAGTGCGGCGAAGGCGTACGTGACGCACTACCTCGCGACCTCGGGTCAGCTCTACTGGAGCGACCTCCACCAGCGCAGCGAGTACGTCGGCGGCTATCACACACTGCTGGATCGGGCGACGGGCGCCGTCACGCCCGGCAGCGAGATCATCACCGAGCTCTACGTCCCTCGGCCGGCACTCGCTGCCTTCATGGCCGAGGCTGCCGACTCCCTGCGCGATGGCGATCCGCCCGTCGTCTACGGCACGATCCGACTGGTCGAGCGCGATGACGAGGCGCTCCTGACCTGGGCGCGCGAGCCATGGGCCTGCATCATCTTCAATCTGCATACCGTCCACGACGACGAGGGTCTGGCGAAGTCGGCGGACGCGTTTCGGGCGCCTGATCGAGCTGGCCCGCGCCCATGGCGGCAGCTACTACCTGACCTACCATCGGTTCGCGACGTCCGAGCAGCTGCTCGCCTGTCATCCACGATTCCCGGAATTCGTGGCGGCCAAGGAGCGACTCGATCCCGACGATCGATTCATGAGTGACTGGTATCGGAGCGTGCGGACGGCCGTCCGACCAGGCTGACGGGCCGCCTGACGTCGTCGCTGGTCCCGTCGGACCGACGAGCCTCAGGCACGTTCCGATATCGTCGTCCGGTGCACATCGACCGTACCGCATGACCGGGACGCCCGACAGCGCCGACCTGCTGATCTCTGGTGGGGCGATCATCGACGGGACCGGGGCGCCCGGGCATCCGGGGAGTGTCGTCGTCGACGGGGAGCGGCTGCGCCTCCTGACCCCGATGGACCCGGAGCCCACCCACGTCGCCCGCCGGATCGACGCCACCGGCATGGTCGTGGCGCCCGGGTTCATCGACCTGCACAGCCACGGTGGCCTCGTCATCCTGGCCGAGCCTCGCCACGAGCCCAAGGTCCGCCAGGGCGTCACCACCGAGATCGTCGGCGTCGACGGGAACGGCTTCGCGCCGTTCGCGCACGCGTCGCGACCTCGAGGACTTCGTCGAGCTCGACTCCGGCCTCGACGGCCGGCCGGACATCGACCTCGACTGGGATTCGGTCGCGAGCTACCTCGCACGCTACGACGGGACGGTGAGCGTCAACGTCGGGACGCTGGTCGGGAACTCGGCCCTGCGGATCGGTGCCCTGGGCTGGGACGACACGCCGGCCGACGACCGCGCGATCGACCGGATGCGTGGCGCGCTCCGCGAGGCGATGCAGGACGGCGCCGTCGGCGTGAGCTCGGGCCTCGATTACCCGCCCGGCGGCTTCGCCACGACCGAGGAGCTCGCGGCGCTCACCGCCGAGGCCGGCAGGGCCGGCGGGTTCTACCACACGCACGTGCGGTACCAGCTCGGCGACCGCTACCTCGACCCGTTCCGGGAGGCTATCGAGATCGGCCGGCGCGCGGGCGCGCCCAGTCACATCACCCACTTCTATCACCGCGAGACCTTCCCGGGGCCGGCCGAGCCGCTATTGGCGTTGGTCGACGACGCCCGCAGCGAGGGGCTGGACATCACGTTCGATACCTATCCGTCCGAATGGGCGAGCACGCGACTGCTCATCCAGCTCCCGTTCTGGATCCAGGCCGGCGGTCCCGGGCCGCTCAAGCAGCGCCTCGCCGAGCGGTCCGCGCGCGACCGGCTGCGGAGCGAGATGACCGCCCGCGGCGTGGCCTACACCGGGAAGGCGGGCTGGGCCGACCTGCGCCTCGGAGCCCTTCGCCACCCCGACAACCTGCGCTGGGAGTCGCGGACCCTCGCGGACGTGATGGCCGAGACCGGCCGAGACGCGGTCGACGCGATCTGCGACCTGCTGCTGGCCGAGCAGCTCGGCGTGGCCCAGGTCACGAGCGGGCCCTGGGCGGAGACGCTGCCGCTGTTCGTGGCGCATCCGGCCGGGATGGTCGGCACGGATTCCACGTTCCTCGGGGAAAAGCCGGCGCCGCGCACGTACGGCTCGTACCCCGCGGATCCTCGGGCAGTTCGTCCGCGACGAGGCCCTGCTCTCGCTCGAGGAGGCCGATCCGCAAGATGACGGGCGCGGCGGCCGCTCGGCTCGGGCTGCGTCAGCGGGGCGTGCTCCGCGACGGCGCCTACGCCGACATCGTCGTCTTCGACCCGGCGACGGTCCGCTCGAATGCCACCTACGACGACCCGCGCCGCTTCCCCGATGGCATCGAGCACGTGATCGTGAATGGGACGTCGTCGTCGCCGGCGGCCACCACACCGGCGCGACGCCGGGTCGCGGGATCCACCTCGGCCGCGACTGAGGGTCGCGGTCCACGGGAAGCACCGTCATTTGCCGGGTTGACATCTTACTTAGTACTCACTAAGTTACGCGCCATGACACCGACCACCCGCCTTTCCGCCGACGAGCGACGCGACGAGATCGTCGCCGCCGCGATGGCCGAGTTCTCCCGGACCGGCTACTACGGCACCTCGACCGACGCGATCGCCAAGCGGGCCGGCGTGAGCCAGCCGTACCTGTTCCAGCTGTTCGGCACGAAGAAGGACCTCTTCATCGCGGCTGTCCGGCATGGGTTCGGGCGGACGCGGATCGCCTTCGAGGCGACCGGACGTCGGGCCCGAGCCGAGGACCCATCCACCGAGCATGTGCTCAAGGCCATCGGCCTCACCTATTGCGACCTGCTGCGCGATCGCCAGCTCCTGCTCTGCC
This sequence comes from uncultured Chloroflexia bacterium, assembly GCA_963817245.1. Classification (GTDB taxonomy): domain Bacteria; phylum Chloroflexota; class Limnocylindria; order Limnocylindrales; family CSP1-4; genus SPCO01. The sequence goes on along the minus strand of CAWFNQ010000001.1, from coordinate 1,725,049 downwards.
AGCTCCAGGCGTATGCCGCGTGCAGCGACCCCGAGATCCGCGAGGCCGTCGGGGACGAATTCATCAAGATCCACCGCGCCGTCGGCGAGCTTGTCCGGCGCGAGCGACCAGGAACTCGAAGAGTGGTTCGCGATGGGCATGCTCATGAACACGGCCGCCGCGATCGGCCCGGAGATGGCCGAGGCGGGCGACTTCACCTTCGCGTCGCTCGGGAGGATCGCCGCTGCCCGATGACCCCAGCCCGGCCAGGCCATCAGCACAGCCGACCCCAGCAACCGACCCCGAACCGACCCCCAACCTCCGCCACCCACAGGCCGCCGTCCCGATGCGGACGGCCCCCTTTTTCCCTCGATTACTTAGTGACCACTAACTAGGAACTCGGAAAGGAGACAACACGATGCGGTCCCGAACCGCCTGGACCTTCGCCATCACGTCGGTCGCCCTGTTCATGGTGGCCCTCGACAACCTCGTCGTGACGACCGCCCTGCCCGTGATCAAGGTCGACCTCGGCGCGTCGCTCTCGGCGCTCGAGTGGATGGTCAATGCCTACACGCTGACCTTCGCGGTCCTGCTCCTCACCGGCGCCGCCCTGGGCGACCGCTTCGGTCGTCGGCGCATGTTCATCCTCGGCCTGCTCATCTTCACCGCGGGTTCGGCCGCCGCCGCGCTTGCCCCGTCGAGCGATGTCCTCATCGTGGCTCGAGCCGTCCAGGGCGTCGGCGGAGCCTTCGTCACGCCGTTGAGCCTGACCATCCTGTCGGGCGCGGTGCCGCCCGAACGTCGTGCGGTCGCGCTAGGCGCGTGGGGCGGCATCGCCGGTCTCGCGATCGCGATCGGACCGCTCGTCGGTGGCGCGATCGCCGAGGGCGTGAATTGGCACTGGATCTTCTGGCTCAACGTGCCGATCGGCATCGTCGCCATCATCCTCTCGACGTTCCGGCTCGAAGAGTCCTATGGACCCGACGGCTCGCTCGACCTCGTCGGGCTCGGGCTCGTGAGCGGCGGCCTGTTCGCGCTCGTGTGGGGCGTGATCCACGGCAACGAGCTCGGCTGGGGTGATTCCCAGATCCTCGTCGCGCTCGCGATCGGGGCCGTGCTCATGGCCGTGTTCGTCGCCTGGGAGTCGCGCACCGCATCGCCGATGCTGCCGCTGCGCTTCTTCCGCAGCCGTGGGTTCACGGCCGCCAACGTCGTGTCGTTCCTCATGTACTTCGGCGTCTTCGGAGCCGTGTTCCTCCTGGTCCAGTTCTTCCAGATCGTCCAGGGCCTGAGCCCGTTCCAGTCCGGCCTGCGGACGCTGCCGTGGACGGCGATGCCGGCCATCGTCGCGCCGATCGCCGGCGTGCTCGCCGGCCGGATCGGCGGGCGGCCGATCCTGGTCGCCGGCATGGTCGCGCTCGCGGCCGGCCTCGCCTGGATCGCCGCCGTCATCACGCCGACGGTCGCGTACCCGGTCCTCGTGCCCGGGTTCGTGCTGGCCGGTGTCGGGATGGGCCTGTTCTTCGCCCCGATCGCCAACGTCGTCCTGTCGTCCGTCGATCGGATCGAGGAGGGCCAGGCATCCGGGGCCACGAACACCATCCGCGAGATCGGCGGTGTGTTCGGGGTCGCGGTGCTCGCCAGCGTCTTCTCCTCGAACGGCTCGTACGCGACGCCCTCGACGTTCGTCGACGGGCTCGTGCCGGCCGTCTGGGTCGGTGCCGCGATCGTGACGGTCGGTGCCGTCGTCGCCCTGGCCCTGCCCGGTCGCGCGCGCCGTGAGGTCATCACCGGTCCGTCGCATGCGGTGCCCGAAGGGGAGGGCCTCGTCGGGGCCGAGGTGTCGGTCCGGTAGTTCGGGCGGGCTCCAGCCCTTCTTCGACGTCCCCTTGATCGGGGTTCGACGCCCCTCTTCGGCCGGCCGGTCGCGGAGGGGCGTCGCTGCGTCAGCGGTCGCGGAGGGGCGTCGTTGCGTCCGCGGTCATCGCCTCCGCGGTCCCCGACTCGAGAGAGGTCAGCCCGCGGGCGTCTCCAGGCTGCCGTTGAACGCGCCGGCCTCGGCCGAGCTGGCCGGACCGGACGGACCCGCGCCGGTGGCGCTATCCCCGTTGCTGCGCGTGACCCGGCGGAGCTCGCCGTACATCCGGTCGGTGGCGAGCGCCTCGGCGTCGACGAGCGAGCCGTCGCCGGTCGAACTGGCCCAGCCGACGGCGAGTCGGAGCGAGACGGCGCCGGACTCGAGCCAGAGGTCGCACGCCTTGCGCACGCGCTCGATGTAATTGATGGCGAGGATCTCGTCGGTCTCGGGCATGAGGACAGCGAACCGGCCCGTGGCGAGGCGTGCGACGTGATCGGCTTCCCGCGCACCGCGGCGGATGGTGTCGGCCACTGCGGGCACGATCCGGTCGACCGAGGCCGAGACCAAGCCGCGCGACCAACCGGTCCAATCCCTCGACCTCGATGACGACGACGGTCGCGGGTCGGTGATAGCGGCGGATCCTGGCTTCCTCGTCGACGACGGTCCGCGACCACGCCACCGGGCTCAGCAGCCCCGTCAGCTGGTCGATCGACGAGTCGCCACCCGCGGCCCCCGACGCGGACCCACCGCTGAAGGCCCCCGCACCGAAGGCGGGCGCGGCGAACGCAGGTGCGCCCGCCGCGTACGAACCGGTCGTGGCCGACGGGGCGGATGCGGTGGGAAACGGACGAGACATGACCGGCGTGGCTCCCGAGGTCGTGCGATCAGGGGTCTGGGCGGGAGGCGGCGTCGGCACCTCGTCGTGGTTCCGGCGTTTCTGGACCTGCGTCCAGACGAGGGCGATCGCCACCACCACGACGTCCGCGATGAGGACCGCGGCGAGGATGGCGAGCAAGGTGTCCTGTGACAGCTCCATGGTCCGGTTCGATGACTCCTGATGATGATCGGGCCAGGGCAATCGACTATACGGCCGGCCACGTGTCGTGGGACTGATTCGCGAGGTCACCGGGACCGATTGGCGGTGTCCCACGGCAACGGCCGGGGACATCCGGTGTGGTCCGGTGATGAGCGGTGCGCACCGCGTGCGCGACGCCTTCCCGATGGTACGCTCAGACGTGGAGGAGGGTCGCCCGACCAGATGACCTCGCGTATCGAACCGCCCCGACCACTGGTCGTGCCGCCGGGAACGACCGTGCCGGGACGGGCCCGCGGACGCTCCCCGGCGCGTCGGGAGGGCCCCGCGAAACTGACCGGCGCCGCGCTCTACGCGGACGACATCGTCGTCCCCGGCGCCTGGTACGGCGCGACGATCCGCTCGACAGACGCACACGCGCGATTCGTGGCGATCGAGCAGGACCCCGCGTTCGACTGGGCCTCGGTCGTCGTCGTCACCGCGGCCGACATCCCCGGCGACAACATCGTGAGCTCCATCAAGGCGGACCAGCCGATCCTCGTCCCCGTCGGCGGCGAGATCCAGCACCACGCGGAGCCCATGGTGCTCCTGGCCGCGCCCGACAAGGCGACGCTCCGCGCGGCTCGCCAGGCGATGAGCGTCCGCACAGAACCCCTTCCGCCGGTCTTCGACCCGCTCGCCTCGGACCACGCGTTCGCCCACTACGACATCGAGACGGGCGAGGTCGACGCGGCCATGGCGGCCGCGGACCTCATCCTCGAGGGCGAATACCGGGTGGGCCACCAGGAGCAGCTCTACATCGAGAACAACGCGATGATCGCCGTCCCCCGCGACGACGGCGGGGTGGCGGTCACGGGCTCGCTCCAGTGCCCGTACTACGTGCACGCCGCGCTCAAGCGCGGCCTCGGGTTGGACGACCGGCAGGCGCAGGTCATCCAGGCCGAGACCGGGGGCGGTTTCGGGGGCAAGGAGGAATACCCCTCGATGATCGCGCTCCACGCGGCGCTGCTCTCGCGCAAGGCGGAGCGACCCGTGCGGATGATCTACGACCGCCACGAGGACATCGCCGCGACGACCAAGCGCCATCCGGCCATCGTCCGGCACCGGACCGGGGTGACCTCGGACGGCCGTCTGCTGGCCCAGGACATCGAGGTCGTCATGGACGGCGGCGCGTATTGCACGCTGACCCCCGTGGTCCTCAGCCGCGGGGCGCTCCACGCAGGCGGGCCATATCGCTGCCCGAACGTGCGCATCCGGGCGCGGGCCACGCGCACGAACACGCCGCCCAACGGGGCCTTCCGGGGGTTCGGGGCGCCGCAGGTCGAGTTCGCCACCGAGACCCATCTGAACCGGATCGCCGAGCGACTCGGACTCTCGCCCCTCGAGATCCGGCGGCGGAACGTCTACCACCTCGGCGACACGACGCCGACCGGGCAGGTCCTGCGCGAGAGCGTCGCCGGCGAGGAGGTCCTCGAGCGGGCCGCCGAAGCCGCCGAGTTCGAGCATCTCCGGCGTCGCCACGAGCGCGAGCGCGCGCAGCGGGGCGGGTCGGGGACGATCCCGGGGTCGCCGCTGCGGACGGAACGCGCGCGCATCGCCAAGGGCGTTGGGCTTGCGCTGGCCTGGCACGGTGCCGGGTTCACCGGCTCGGGCGAGGTCAAGCTCGCCTCCGTCGTCTCGATCGAGCTCACCGGTGAGGGTCGCCTGCGCATCCTGACCGCCTCGACCGAGATGGGGCAGGGGACCAAGACGATCTTCCCGCAGCTCGCCGCCGACGCGCTCGGCGTCCCGATCGACGCGGTCGAGATGGCCCCGCAGGACACCTCGATCGTCCCCGACAGCGGGCCGACGGTCGCGTCGCGGACCGCGATGGTCGTCGGCGGCATGGTGATCAAGGCGGCGCGACGACTCCGCGACCAGGTCGAGGCCGCGACGGGTGGCCGGTTCGCCGACGCGTACGTGGCCTTCGCCCGGGCGAACGGCCCGGTCCGCATCGACGAGCGGTTCGAGCCCTATCCGGGCGTCAGCTTCGACGACGACACCTATCGCGGCGACGCCTATCCCGCCTTTGGGTGGGCGGCGTGTGTCGCCCGGGTCGACGTCGACCTCGATACCGGCGAGGTGCACGTTCGCGACGTCGTGGCAGTCGACGACATCGGCCACGTCATCCATCCCGTCCTCGCCGAGGGCCAGGTCGAGGGCGGCACGCTCCAGGCGATCGGCTACGCCACCATCGAGGAGATCAAGCTGCGCGACGGCCGCTACCTCAATGACCGGCTGGCGACGTACATCATCCCGACGTCGCTCGACGCGCCGCGCATCTCCACGATCCTGGTCGAGGCTCCGTTCAGCGGCGCGCCGCACGGCGCGAAGGGGGTCGGAGAGCTGCCGATGGACGTGGGCGCGCCGGCGGTCATCGCGGCCATCGCGGATGCCACGGGCGCCTGGATCAGCGAGTTGCCCGCGAGCCCGGAGCGGGTCCTCGCCGCGATCGCCGCGGTCCCGGCCATCGCGCCGCTCCCGCCCGGCGCATCCGAGCCAGCGACGCGATGAGCGCGGGATGAGCCGCCGATGGGCGCCCTGCGATCGAGCGATGAGCGCGCGGTGATCCGGCGATGACCAGCTATCGATTCGCGGTGAATGGCGCGCCGGTCGAGGTCGACGTGCCCGGCATGCGCCGGCTGCTCGACGTCCTGCGCGAGGAGCTCGCGCTGACGGGGACCAAGGAGGGTTGCGGCGAGGGCGAGTGCGGCGCCTGCACGGTGCTGGTCGACGGCGCGCCCGTCGATTCGTGTCTCGTGCCGGTCTGCCAGGTCGGCGGCGCCGAGATCCGGACGGTCGAGGGCCTGGCCGGACCGCCGACGACCGCCGAAGCCGCTCCGGCACTCGACCCGCTCCAGGCCGCCTTCCTGACCACGGGCGGGGCGCAGTGCGGGATCTGCACGCCGGGCATGCTCATGGCCGCGCGCGCCTACCTCGATGCCGGCGGCGGTCCGGACGAGGACGCCATCCGCGAGGCCATCGCCGGCAACCTCTGCCGCTGCACGGGCTACACGAAGATCGTCGAGGCGATCGCTCTCGCCGCCGGTGCCGGGCCGCGGGCCTAGCTGTGCCGACCGATCGCCCGGCCGTGCCGATCGATCGCCGCGCCGTGCCGCCCGACGGCCGCTAGCCGTGCCGGTCGAGCCGCCCGTCGTCAGTCCACGCGACCTCGGCGAGGCCTATGCCGCCCTGACCGGCGCGCCCGGCGACCCTCCCGCGCGGCCGGTGGCCGGCGGCACGGACCTGATGGTCGCGCTGAACGGCGAGCTCGGGGAGCCGCCTGCCCGCGTCGTGGACCTGTGGGGGCTCGATGCGCTGCGCGGCATCTCGCTCGACGGTGGGGCCGTGGTCCTTGGCGCGCTCACGACCTACACCGAGATCCGCCGCTCGCCGCTCTGCCGCGAGCATCTCCCCGGGCTGGTCGAGGCGGCCGCGACGATCGGGGCTGCCCAGATCCAGAACCGGGGAACGCTCGGCGGCAACGCCGCCAACGCCTCGCCGGCCGGCGACACGCTGCCCGTCCTGCTCGTCCTCGATGCCGAGTTCGTGCTCGGAAGCGCCCGCGGCGAACGCGTCGTCCCGGCGGCCGAATTCTGGCCCGCCTATCGGCGCACCGCGCTGGCCCCGGACGAGCTGATCCTGCGGATCCGGGTGCCGTTCGCCCCGGGCCGCGAGGTCCGGTTCCGCAAGGTCGGGACGCGTCGCGCGCAATCGATCAGCAAGGTGGTCCTGGCCCTCGCCTGGCGCGACGGTGCTGACGGCGCTGCGTGGCGGTCGGTCCGGCTCGCCCTTGGGTCCGTCGCCCCCACCCCGATCCGGGCGGCCGCGACCGAGGCCGTCCTCGAGGGCCGCCCCCCGACGCCGGAGTCGGCGGACCTCGCCGCCGAGACACTCGCGGGCGAGCTCCACCCGATCGATGACGTCCGCTCGACGGCCGAATACCGGCGCGTCGTCGCCGCGCGCGTCCTCCATCGCCTCATCCGGGAGGCCGGCGGCTGGTGAGCGACGACCACCCGTCCCCGCCACCACAGCCGGCCAGGCCAGCGCACCCATCGGCCCTGCCGCCGATCGATGTTCTCGACGTGCTGTCGCCTGGGACGTTCGCGGCCTCGATGGCGCCGCTCTTCGAAGGCGCGCCGCGGTTCCTCGGCCGGCTCGCCATGGCCCGCCCATTCGACTCGATCGAGCGCCTGTGGGTCGAGGCCCGGCGGATCGGCCACGCCATGCCCCAGGCCGAGCAGATCGAGCTCATCGACGCCCATCCGCGGCTCGGGGCGCCACCCGGGAGCGTGTCCGCGCTCTCGTTCCACGAGCAGGGCTACGACCACGGCGACGTCGGTGACCTGGCGGCGGCGTTCGACCACCTGAACGCGGCCTACGAAGAGCGGTTCGGGTTCCGCTACTGCGTCTTCGTCGCGGGCCGCTCCAGGGCGGCGCTCCTCCCCGACTTCGAGGCCGCGCTCGGGGCCGACCGCGACGCCGAGCTCACCCGGGCCATCGACGCGGTCATCGACATCGCCCGCGACCGCCATGCCAGACTGGCCGTCCAGGAGGCGCCATGATCGAGCTCCACGCGAACCGCTACGGCAAGGCCGCCATCCGGCTGGTCCGCGTCGGCCGTGACACGACCCCACACCGACTCCAGGACCTCACGGTCGCGGTCGCCCTCGAGGGTGACTTCGCGGCCGCCCACACCGACGGCGACAACTCGCACGTCATCGCGACCGACACCATGAAGAACACGGCCTACGCGTACGCCCTCGACCATCTCCCGGGCGCGATCGAGGCCTACGCCACCGCCCTGGCGCGCCATTTCCTCGACGCGCCACAGGTCTCGCGGGCGACCGTGAACATCCGCGAGCACGGCTGGCGACCGATCGACGCCGGCGATCACCCGGCTCCCGACGCGTTCGTCCGGACGGGCGAGGGGACCCGGGTCGCCACGGTCGCAGCGACCCGTGACGGCACGTTCGTCGAGGCGGGGGTCGAGGACCTCATCGTCATGAAGACCTCGCACTCGGCGTTCAGCGGGTTCCCGCGTGATCGGTACACGACGCTCGCCGAGACCGACGACCGGCTCATGGCCACGCGGCTCACCGCGATCTGGGTGTACGGAGCCCCCGACATCGACTTCGATGCCACGTACGCCGCGGTCCGGGCCACGATGCTCGAGGTGTTCGCCGACCACGACAGCCCCAGCGTCCAGACCTCGATCTGGATCATGGCCAAGGCGATGCTCGAGACACACGACGAGCTCGAGGAGGTGCGGATGGTGCTGCCGAACCTGCACCACTGGACGGTTGATCTGGCGCCGTTCGGTCTGACGAACGATCGCGCCGTCTACGTCGCGACCGCCGAGCCCCACGGGCTCATCGAGGCGACCGTCCGGCGGGGCGATCTCCGATGACCGTCCCCGGCGTCGAGGTCCAGGGACCGCCCGTCCCCGGTGCCGACGAGGTCCTGACCGATGCCGCGCTGGCATTCGTCGCCGACCTCCATCGCCGGTTCGGTCCGGTGCGGCTGGACCTGCTCCGTCGTCGCGAAGAGCGCCAGGCGGAGCTCGACGCGGGCGTGCTCCCTGATTTCCTGCCGGGGACGGCCGAGGTGCGCGAGGACGACTGGGTCGTGGCGCCGGCCCCGGCCGACCTCGTCGATCGCCGGGTCGAGATCACCGGCCCGGCCGAGCCCAAGATGATGATCAACGCCCTCAACTCCGGGGCAAAGGTGTTCATGGCCGACCTCGAGGACGCCCTGTCGCCGACGTGGGCGAACGTCGTCGGCGGGCAGGCGGCGATCGCGGCGGCGACCCGCGGGACGCTCACGTTCGACTCGCCCGAGGGCAAGTCGTACCGGCTCGCGCCACGCGATGAGCGGGCGACGCTCGTCGTCCGGCCGCGCGGCTGGCATCTCGTCGAGTCGCACGTGCTCGTGGACAGCGCGCCGATCTCGGCGTCGCTCTTCGACTTCGGGATGTACCTGTTCCACTCGGGGCGCGGCCGCCATCGAGGCCGGTAGCGGGCCGTACCTCTACCTCGCCAAGCTCGAGTCGCACCACGAGGCGCGCCTCTGGAACGACGTCTTCGTCCACGCCCAGGCCGCGGTCGGGATCCCGCGCGGCACGATCCGGGCGACCGTGCTCATCGAGACCATCCTCGCCGCGTTCGAGATGGACGAGATCCTCCATGAGCTGCGTGAGCACGCTTCGGGGCTGAACGCGGGTCGCTGGGACTACCTCTTCAGCGTCATCAAGAAGTTCCGGACCTCGCCCCGCCTCGCGTCGCCGGATCGCGCCCAGCTGACGATGACCGTCCCGTTCATGCGGGCATACACCGAGCTGCTCGTCCGCACCTGCCACCGACGTGGCGCCCACGCGATCGGCGGCATGGCCGCGTTCATCCCGAACCGGCGCGACCCCGAGGTGACCGACCGGGCGCTCGCCCGCGTCCGGGACGACAAGGTCCGTGAGTCCGGCGACGGGTTCGATGGGACGTGGGTCGCCCATCCCGACCTCGTGCCGGTCGCGATGGAGGTCTTCGATGGTGTGCTCGGGGACCAGCCCAACCAGAAGGAGCGGATGCGGGACGAGGTCGCCGTCACCGCCGAGGAGCTGCTCGACGCCGAGGTCGCCGGAGGCGCCGTGACCGTGGCCGGCGTCCGGGCGAACGTCCGGGTGGCCCTCGCGTACCTCGACTCGTGGCTCCGTGGCGTCGGGGCCGCGGCGATCGACAACCTCATGGAGGACGCGGCGACGGCCGAGATCAGCCGCTCCCAGCTCTGGCTGTGGATCACCCAGGGCGTCGTCCTCGATGACGGCGAGCCGTTCACGCCCGAGCGCTACGCCGCCATCCGCGACGAGGAGCTGGCGAGGCTGCGCGGCCCGGACGGTCCCGGCGAGGGCCGCCTCGCCGACGCCACGGACCTCCTCGACCGCCTCGTCCTCGGCGACGACTTCGCGGAGTTCCTGACGCTTCGCGCGTACGCGATCCTCGAATAGGGGCTTGACGCGGCTCCACGACCGGCGTATATATCGGCTATCGATATATCGACCATCGTAACAATGGAGTCCAGATGTCGACCAAGACCCCGGAGTTCGGGCGGTTCGCCGAACCGTCGCTGCTCATCCTCGTCAGCCTGAGCGACGGGCCGAAGCACGGCTACGCGATCATGCAGGACGTCGAGCGGGGCACGGGCCGGCCGATGGGTGCCGGCACCCTCTACGCGGCGCTCGTCCGCCTCGAGGAAGAGGGCCTGGTCGAACCGCTCGCCCCGGTCGACCGGCGCCGTCCGTATCGCCTGACGGCGATCGGCGCCTCGATGCTCGCCGAGCAACTCCGCGGCCTCTCCGAGTTCGCCCAGCAGGGCCTCCGGCAGCTGCACGAGCTCGAATGATGCGATCCCTCCTGATCCGCTGCTACCCCGCCCGATGGCGGGAGCGGTATGAAGACGAATTCCTCGCGATCCTCGAAGAGCGGCCGCTCGGCCCCTACGACGTCGCGGACATCCTCCTCGGCGCCATCGATGCGCGGCTGCGCTCGCGCGGACAGCGCGCCAAGGGACCCAACGGAAGGGGACTTTCCATGTCGCTTCGCGTCGGCGGCATCGCCGCCGTGATCGGTGCCATCCTCTGGGCCGTCGCCGGCCTGCTCACCCTCGGCTTGGCCGGCAACCGCGACAGCGGGGCACCGGTGGCCATGCTGATGATCGGGATGCTGGTGCTCCTGGTGGCGGTGGCCGGCCTCAGCGCATTCCAGGCGCGCACCCACCCCGGGGCCATCTGGGTGGCCTTCGCCGTCACCGCGATCGGCACGGTCGCGTTCTTCGCCGGTTACGTCGGGATGATCTTGATGGTCGACGAGGGGTTCTGGGGCCTGTGGTTCATCGGGCTCCTGACGGTCATGCTCGGATCGGGGCTGTTCGCGATCGTGACGTACCAGACGCGGGTCCTTTCGCGCGCCGGCCCGGCCCTCATCGGCATCGGGATCCTGATCATCCTGAGCGAGGCCGTCATCAAGCTCGAAGCCCTGATTCCACTCGGGATGGCCTGCTTCGCGCTCGGCTGGCTCACGCTCGGCATCCAGGCGATCCGCCTGGACCGCCCGGCGACGATGCCGGCCTGAGGCTCAGCGCCGGCCCGAGTCAGGCGACCGCGCTGCCCTCGGGGAACCGCTCGAACTCGCTCGCACCGACGTGGCGCCCGCTCCACCAGCGGGCGCCACGCACGATCCCGTCGACGACCCGAAGGGCGGCGAGCGCGAGCAGCACCTGGCCGATGTCGATGCGGGCCATGACCGACCAGTCGGTCGCGAAGTACCCCGGCACGAAGAGCAGGATCGCCAGCGGCACGAACACGTCGACGTAGCCGCGGTACGCGAGCCCCGCGAGCCGTCGCGGACGCGACCGGACGGGGCCGTGGCCGGGGGCCGCGGACGGCGGCGTCCGGACGAACCGGACGATCCCGAACGCGATGATCGCGATGATGCCGACCGAGAGGGCGATGAACCCCGGATAGAGCATCTGGAGGGTCCCCGGCGGGTCCTGCCCGATCAGCAGGGCCGTCGCGGCCAGGCCGATCGTGTCGGGCTTGTGGAGCGTCTCGTAGAGCGTGCTGGTCCCGTTCATCAGGATCACGATGCCGAGGTGCCTGGCGGGCACGAGCACCGCCATCGACGACATGTCCGTGGTGCTGCCGGTATGGGCGACGATCCGCTCGCCGCCCAGCGTCCCATCGAACCAGCCGAAGCCGTAGCGCTGGTCGGGCAGGCCGGTCGGGGCGACGCCGGTGTGCATGGCCTCGAGTGATGCGGGCGAGACGCCCGCCGGGGCGTCACCGAGCTGGGCGAGGAGATAGCGACCCATGTCCTCCGCCGAGGCCGCGACGAACCCGGCGGGGACCATGTCGGCGCGGAACAACGGCTGGTTGCTGAACGCCCGCCCGAACCACAGGCGGTGGGCCATCGTCAGGCCGCGCTCGGTCGCCTTGGTGACATCACTCGTGGCGTCGGCCATCCCGAGTGGCTCGAAGATGTGCGTCCGGACGTATTCGCCGTACGACTCGCCGGAGACCTCCTCGATGATCTGGCCGAGCACGAGGTAGTTCGCGTTCGAGTAATGGAAGGCCGTGCCCGGCGCCGACACCAACGTCGCGTCGCCCAGGTCCTCGACGCGGTCCTCGAGCGAGGTGACCGGCGTCGAGAACGGCCGCAGCCCGGTCGCGGTCGAGAGCCCGCTCGTCTGGTCGAGGAGGTCGCGGACGGTGATCCGGTCGCCGTCCGAGCCACCGGCGGACGGATACTCGGGCAGGAGCTCGGTCATCGGGGTGTCGAGCGAGAACCGCCCCGCCTCGACGAGTTGCATGACGGCGAGCGCCGTGATCGACTTCGTCAGCGAACCGATCATGAACGGGGTCGTCGGGGTGATGGGCCGGCCGGCGTCGTCGGCGACACCGAACGTGTGCGTATCCGCGACCCGGCCATCGCGGACGACGACCATCGCCGCGCCGGGGATGCCCGCGTCGCGCATCTGGTCGTCGAACCAGGCGTCGACCTCGGCCGTCGTGGCCGGTCCGGCCGGTCGCGCGCCGTGTGACGACGGCACGAGTGCGTTCACGACGACGAAGGCGAGGACAGCGACCAGCGCGGCGGGCTTGGCCAGCCGTCGGAGCGCCTGAGGACTGATTCGTCGGGTCATGTGCCAGTAGGTTGGCGAGCGAACCAGCGCGGCGCACCCGGCGCCCGTCGGCTCCGGGCATGGACGTCCGTCGATAGCGGTCAGGCGAACGAGCGGTCAGGCGATCGAGCGGTCAGCCGAGCGCATCGAAGCGGCCGACGGCCGTCTGCACGTTCCCGATGTCCTCGAAGCCGAGGCGCCGATACACGCTGCGCCCCATGTCGCTCGCCGAGAGCACGGCGAGCCGGGCGCCATCGGCCCGTGCCTCGCTCATGACGCGCGACGTCACCGCGGCGCCGATGCCCCGCCGCCGGGCCGCCGCGACCGTGCCGACGGCGTAGACGCCGACGACCCCGCCGCTCGACCGGCCGAAGGCGGTCGCGACCGGCTCCCCGTCGAGGCGCGCCAGGTAGGTCGCGATCAGCGAGGTCGCGCCGACGGCGATGTCGGCGAAGCGCCGTTCGAACACCGCGTCCGCGCGGCTCGGCTCGACATCGAACGCGTACGCGAATGTCTCGGTCCAGGTATGGAACGTCGAAGCGTCCGTGACGCGCTCGACCGTGACGCCGTCGGGCAGATGGCTCGGCTGCCAGTCGGCCAGGTCGCGCGCCATCGCTTCGTCGGCGTATTCGGGCTTCAGACCGTGGTCGATCAGGCGGTCCAGGAGGTCGTCCGGGGTCGCGCTCGGCGGGATCCACCAGCGCATCCGTCGACGTCGTGCTCGGAACGGTGCGAGGAGTTCCTCGATCCTCCGGTCGGCCGTGGCCGCATCGAGATGGACGCCACACACCGTGTTGACCCACGTGAACGGGATGTCCGTGAGCACCGAGACGGCATCCGGTTCCTCGCGCACCTCCGCCCACGGCCGACCGCGGACGACCGTGGCCGTGGCGACGATGCTCGCCTCGAACGCGGCCATCCGGGGATCCACCGGCATCAGGCGATGGGGCCTCGCTCGATGAACCGCCCGAAGCCGCGCCGGCCGACGAATGCGCCGTCCCGGATGACCGCCGCGCCGCGCACGAACACCGAACGGACGGCCCCGTCGACCTCGAACCCCTCGTACGGCGTGTAGTCGCTCGTGTGGTGCAGGTCGGCCGCGCGGATGGTTCGCCGGGCGTTCGGGTCGAAGAGCACGAGGTCGGCGTCCTTGCCGACCTCGATCGAGCCCTTGGTCGCGAGGCCGAACCGGCGCGCCGGCGTGGTCGCGATGAGGTCCACCATCCGCTCGAGGGTGATCCGGCCGCCCGCGACGCCCTCGCCGTAGGCGACGGTCAGCAGTGTCTCGATCCCCGGCGCGCCGTTCGAGATGCGGTCGAACGGCGACCCCGGCCGCCGCCTCCGCCTTCTCGGTGTCGACGCGGTCGGCGACATGGTCGGTGGCGATGAGATCGAGCGAGCCATCGGCCAGGCCCGCCCACAGGGCGTCGCGGTCGGCGGCCGACCGAAGCGGTGGTGAGATGACGTACCGGGCACAGGTCGCGGGGTCGGGGTCGGCGTAGCGGTCCTCGGTCAGCAGCAGGTAGTGCGGGCAGGTCTCGGCCGTGACGCGGACCCCGTCCGCCTTCGCCCGGCGGACCTCGTCGAGGGCCGCGGCCGACGAAAGGTGGACGACGTGGACCGGGACATCCGCTCCCCGGGCGAAGGCGAGCGCCCGGGCCGTCGCGACCGCCTCGACGTACGGCGGCCGGGTGGTGGCGTGGAACCGCGGCGCCAGGTCCCCGCGCGCCAGCGCGTCCGCGACGGCCGTATCGAGGAGCACCGGGTCCTCGCAGTGCACCTGGAGCATCCCGCCGTGGCGGCCCATGACCTGCATCGCCTCGAACAGCTGGCGATCGCCGAGCCGGAAGTCGAACACCATGAACGCCTTCGAGGTGGCGACTCCCGGCCTCGATCGTCGCCGGGAGTTCCGCGACGGGGTCGTCGGCACGGCCGGAGACCGCGAGTGCCAGCCCGACGTCGACGGCGCTGTCGCCGTCCGTGGCCGCGCGCCACTCCCGGACGCCGACGATCGGCGAGCGCTCGGCCGCCGGCGACGAGCCGGTCCCGGGATTGTTGAAGCTCAGGAACGTGGTCGTGCCGCCGAACGCGGCCGCGACCGAGTCCTGGAAGAACCGGTCGGGAGATGCGTCCGAGGCGACGCGCGTATGCGTGTGGACGTCGACCGCACCGGGGAGGACCAGCAACCCGGTCGCGTCGATCACCTCGGCGGCACCCGCAGCTCGCCCCGACAGGTCGGCCTCGATCGCCTCGATGATCCCGCCGCGGACCGCGACGTCCGCCCGGCGCGATCCCGTCGCCGTGACGACCGTCCCGCCGCGGACGACGAGCTCGGTCATTCGACCTCGGTGATCCGGATCGCCTGGGCGCCCTCCCAGAGGCAGCGCCGGCCCATCTCGCGGAGGCGGGCCTGCCAGTCGTCGTCGAGCGACGCGGGGACGATGGTCGCGAAGTGGTTCGCTGCGAGCTGGCCCACCTTCGAGGACGTCGTGCAGGCCCCGTACGGGAAGAAGATCTCGCACTCGCTGATGCCACCGGGATACATCGCGAGCATCCCCGGCGCGGGGTGCGACGTGTGGTTCTCGTAGTCGATGCCGGGCCGGAAGTCGCCGTACGGGATCCACGTCGACTCGCCCGACCAGCGGCAGTGGATCAGCCTCGAATCGATCGGCAGCATCCGCCGGATGGCCTCGATGGTCCCGGGCGCCGCCGGCTCCCAGCGGGCGCTAAAGTGCAGGTCTCCGACCTCGATCCGCAGCGTTCCCATCCGCGGAGGATAGCGTGACCGACCGCCCCGGCGGCCCCTCCGGCGACGCGACGCCCCAGCCCGGCGTCGCCCGCCCGACGATCTCGACCCACGTCCTCGACACCGAGCGGGGGACGCCGGCGGTCGGCGTCCACGTCACGCTCTACCGGCTCGACGTCGGCGAGCGGCCGATCCGGATGACCCAGGCGCTCACCGACCGCGACGGTCGTGTCCGCGACCTCCTGGAGCGACCGCTGGCCGCCGGCGACTACCGCCTCGAATTCGACGTCGCCCACGAGAACGGCTCGTTCTTCACGAAGATCGCCGTCGAGCTGCGGATCACCGACACCGGACGCAGCTACCACATCCCGCTGCTGCTGGCGCCATACTCGATGACGACGTACCGGGGCAGCTGACCCGCCGCCATCCTGCGATCAGGCCGGGCTCAGACCACCACTCATTGCATCACCAGGAACGCGTCGACGTCGACGCGCGGGTGCCCCGACGTCCCCGAGACGACGAGCTTGATCTCGTGGTCCCCGACCGTGCCCCAGGTCTTCTGGGCGACGACGACGCGCGCCTGGGTCGACGAGCGATGCGTGTCGTACGTGCCCAGCAGGACGCCGTCCACGTAGAGCTTGAACGAGCCTCGCGATGGGCCCTTCGGGGCGACCACGGCGACCGCCGATCCGGTGAACTGGAACGTGACGCTGGCCCCGGCCTTCGTGGCGTACCGCGTCGATCCCGCGGACGCCGAGCTGCTGCTCGAGGCCTTCCACGTGCCCGCGTACGTCGCGAGCGACGAGGTCTGCTGGAAGACGCTCGGGAGGACCGGCGCGCCGGTCGCGAAATCGCCCCAGTTGAGCGCCGCGTCGCGCGGACGGACCCGGAAGGCATAGGTCGTCCCGATGTGCAGGCTCTTGTCGAACGTGCGAGCCGTCGTCGACGAGCTGGCGGTGGCCCACGCGCCGCCGTTCGCCTGGACCTGGACGCCGTATGACACGACACCCGTGAGGTCGTCGACCCCCGCCGGCCACACGACGTGCCCGGTCACGGTCGAGGTGCCGAGGATCGAGTTCCTGATGAAGCCGACGCTCGACGGCGGGTCGACGGTCGGGGCCGTGAAGTCGAGGGCCCGGTAGGCGTCGACGTACCGACCCGTCGCGGTCTTGCCGCTCGTGTGCGAGTCGGACTTGCCGCTCGCGAGGATCCTGGCTCGCAGTCCCGCGATGTTGGTCGCGTAGTCAGGCGCCTGCGAGAGGACGAGGGCCGCCACACCGGTCACGTGGGGCGCGGCCATCGACGTGCCGCTCAGGAACTCGTATCCGACTGGGTCGTTGGAATCGGCCGGTACCGTGCTCAGGATCGCGACCCCGGGCGCGGCGACGTCGACGGTCTTCGCGCCGTAGTTCGAGAACGACGCCATGCGGCCGCGGTTGTCGATGGCCGTGACGGAGATGATGTTCGGCAGGTCGTACGAGGCCGGCAGCGCCGGCGTCGAGGTGCGGTCGTTATTGATGTGCTCGTTGCCGGCGGCGGCCACGAGCAGCATCCCGGACGACGCGATCGCGGCCTTGAGGCTCCGATGGAGCGTCGGGTTGGCGTACTCGCCCCATGACGCGTTGGCCAGGTGGACGCCGAAGTGCTTCGCGTAGTTGATGGCCGCGATCGCCTGTGAGTCGCGGCCGCAGAACGGCCCGTCATCGATGAATTTGAGGGCCATGACCTGGACCTCGGGCGCGATCCCGACGATGCCGCTGCCGTCGAGCGACGCCGCGATGGTGCCGGCCACGTGGGTGCCGTGGAAGTCCTGGTCGAAGTCATGCACGGTGTTGTCGTTGTTGCAGAAGTCCCAGCCGTGGACATCGTCCTTGTAGCCGTTGCCGTCGTCGTCCTTGTTGTTCGTGGCCTTGTCGTTGCCGTCGGCGTCGAGGCCCGTTTCGCCGGGATTCGTCCACTCGTGTCCCGCGAGGTCGGGGTGGCTGAAGTCGACCCCGTCGTCGATCACGGCGACGACCAGGTCGCTACTGCCGTGGGTGATGCCGAGCGCCTCCGGCTCGTCGATGTCGACGTTCGGGATGCCCGCGGCGAGTCTTGCCTGGTCGATCGACTGGCCGGTGTTGTCGAGGCCCCACAGGTAGGACCAGTAGGACTCGTCCTGGGGATCGTCGAAGCGGAGGTTCCGACCGTCGACCTCGACCGACGCGATGCGCGGGTCGGCCTGCAGGGCGGCGACGGCCGTGGCCGGGTCGCCTGCCACCGCGACGACGCCGAGGTTCGTGCCGGGCAGGTCCCGGAGGTGCCGGACGCCGGGTTGCGTCACGGCGAGCCGTCGCTGCACCGGCGCCGTGCCGGCGCGGTATCGCACGATGTATTGGTGCGCGTCGGCCGTGGTCGTGGCCGCCAGCGCCGACACGCGGGCTGGGTCCCAGGCGGGGCGGTCGGGCCGGATGGCCGGACTCGGATCACGGGCCAGGACCGGCGTGACCGTCGCCGCCAGCGAGCCGACGAGCGCGACGAGGGCCACGGCGATGACGGCGCGCCTCGACCGGCGATCGGTGGCTCGGACGGGGATCATGGGCCCTCGACGACGGTGCCGGGCGGGCCGACCCGGTGGGTCATGCAGCCGCGCGCCGCGACATGATACGGGCCTCGGTGAGATCGCACCCCTTTTGGCCGGTGAAGTGTGGTGCGGAGCGGCACATCCGCGCCTGGGTCGTGACGAGCTAGCTGTCACGACCTGGGTCCATCGTCGCAGCCATGGACACCGCCGTCATCCGCCCGCTGCCGACCCAGCCGACCACCGCGCCGGAGCCGACGCCGCTGCCCACGCGCGTCCGGGTCGACGGGGAGCGCATCGTCGTCGAGCGTCTCGAGGTCATCGACCCGGGACTGGCCGCCTTCCTCGCGGAACGACCCGGTGACGACCGTCCCGCCCTCGTGGAGCGTGCGCTCAAGATCGGGCTGCTCGCGCTCCAGGACGCCGGGGTGACCGTCAACGTCGACGTCGTGAAGAGCGAGTTCGAACGGCTCGTCCGGCAGGCGGAGCAGGTCAACGAGCGAGCGGCGCAGGCGCTGGAGCAGACGCTCCGCACGAACTTCGCCGACGGCGATGGCCGGCTCCCGCGGACGCTCGAGAAGTTCCTGGGCGACCGCGGCGCGCTGCGCGGCATGGTCGACGAGCTGTTCGACGAGTCCAAGCGCGACAGCGCGATCGGCCGGATCGGCCGGATGCTCGAGCGCTACTTCGATGGCGACGCCTCCAAGCTCGCCCAGCTGCTCGACCCGACACGGATGCACTCCCCGATGCACCAGTTCCGCCAGGAGATGGCCGACGGGTTCAAGTCGGTCGAGGAGCGACTGGTCGCCATCGAGGCGGCGGCGGCCGCCCGTGGGGCGGAACGAGCTCGGTCGGCGGCCAAGGGCGCCGACTTCGAGGACCTCCTCGAGTCGATGCTCGGAGAGCTCGCTCGCGGGGCCGGCGACCTCCTCGACCGGACCGGCACCGAGGCCGGGGCCGTGCTGAAGTCGAAGAAGGGCGACTTCGTGCTGACCCTGGACGCGCGACTCGCCCGCGGCGCCGACCTGCGCGTGGTCATCGAGGCCAAGGACCGGCCGATGTCGATGCGCGCGATCCGCGAGGAGTTGCGCGACGCGAAGGAGAACCGCTCGGCCAGCATCGGCCTGGTGGTGTTCACCCCGGCCCATGCCCCGGCAGGCGTGGCCCCGTTCCATCTCGTCGGCGACGACGTCTACTGCGTCGTCGACCCCGACGCGCCCGAGCCGGCGACGCTCGAGGCGGCCGTGCGCCTGGCGCGCCTGCTCGCCCTTGCCACGCTCGCCGAGCGCGAGGTCGAGGTCGACGCGACGGCCATCCGCGCCTCGCTGACGGCCATCCGCGAGCAGCTGGACCAGGTCCGGGCACTCAAGGCGTCGCTGACCTCGATCTCGACGGCCACCAAGGCCGTCTGGACGGGCCTCGACACGATGCGCTCGACCATCCTGGCGCGGGTCGTCGAAGCTGAGCACGAGCTGTCCATCACGACCGACGCATAGCCCTCACGGGCGCTCCGGTCGGGTCCGGAGGGGCTAGGACGTACCCGGACCAAGGGCCCGGTTGGCGCGGCTTGCCACCGGGGGGAGACTGGAGACGAGCACGGTCCCGCCCCAGCTGATCCCGCGCTCCTCCGCCGCCTCGACTCGTTGGAGTGCGCATGCGTCGCCGGTCCTCCGCCTTCCTGCTCGCCGCCCTGGTCGTCCTGTCGGCCGTCCCGGCGAGCGCGGCGGAGCCCGATCCGGGCACGATCCCGGACCCGGTGCGTGGCCTGCAGCCAACGCCGACCCCGACGCCCGAGGCGACCCCCGCTCAGCCGACGCCCGACGCCACCCCCACGCCCGACGCCACCCCGGCCCCGTCGCCGGGTGACGCATCGGACCCGACCCCGGCCCCATCGGACGCCACGGACCCGGCGGCCACCGCTGCGCCGGACGTCACGACCCCCGCCGACCCCAAGGCGAACGGCGGCCTCGACGTCACCGGGGAGTACATCGTGGTCCTGCGCTCGGGCGCGGACACCGCCGCGATCGCCGGCCGCCACGAGATCCGTGACGGGATCCGCGTCGGTCGCCGCTTCTCGAAGGTCGCCCGGGCGTTCACGGCCCACCTCGACCGGGCGCAGCGCGCGGCCCTTGCCCGCGACCCGAGCGTGGTCGCGGTCGTCCCCGACGAGATCATCCACCTCACGTCGCAGACCATCCCGACCGGTGTCTCGCGGATCGGCGGACGCGCGTCCACGGTCGCGGGCATCGACGGCTCGGACCAGCGCGTCGATGCCGACGTGGCCATCGTCGATACGGGCATCGGCCCGCACCCCGACCTCAACATCGCCGGCGGCTACAACTGCTCCACGTCGAACCGCGACAACTGGGCCGACTACAACGGGCACGGAACGCACGTCGCCGGCACGGTCGGAGCCTTGGACAACGACTTCGGGGTCGTCGGCGTGGCACCCGGCGTGCGCCTCTGGGCGGTGCGGATCCTCAACGCAGACGGGTACGGGAAGCTGTCGTGGTACGTCTGCGGACTCGACTGGATCCTCGCCCAGCGCGACCCGAACGACTCGTCCCGCCCGCTCTTCGAGGCCGTGAACATGAGCGTGGCGAAAGATGGCCGCGACGACCACAACTGTGGTCGCACGAACAAGGACATCCTGCACCAGGCCATCTGCCGGCTTGTCGCCGGCGGCATCACGGTCGTGGCGGCGGCGGCCAACGACCACTCGAGTGCGTCGCATCGCGTCCCCGCCGCCTACGACGAGGTCATCACGGTCTCCGCCTTGGCCGACACGGACGGCAAGCCGGGCGGCACCGGTGGCAACCGCTGCTACTCGTGGGGCACCTACGACAAGGACGACACGTTCGCGAACTTCAGCAACTACGGCGCGGACGTCGACCTGATCGCTCCGGGCAAATGCATCTGGTCGACGCGGCCCGGTCCCACCTATGCGTACTCGTCGGGGACCTCGATGGCGGCGCCGGCGGTGACCGGTGCCGTCGCGCTCTACAAGGCGAGCCGGCCGGCGGCGACCCCCAAGGAGGTCAAGGAAGCGCTCCAGTACCTGGGCAACCTCAACTGGCGTACGTCGACCGACCCGGACGGCCACCACGAGAAGCTGCTCGACGTGTCGCGGCTCGGCAACCTCGGCTCGTTCTCGGTCTCGGCGGGGTCGGCGCCGCAGCTCGGCGAGACCGGCGGCCGCACCACGGTGCCCGTGACGCTGTCCCGGACCTCCACCTTCTTCGAGCGCGTCGCGTTCCGGGTGACGTCCATCCCGCCCGGCTGGACGGCATCCCTGACGTCGAGCAGCCTCATGGGCTGGACCGCCGACCGCAACACGCTGACGGTCACGGCGCCGAACCCCATCCCGGCCGGGACCTACGGCATCGGGATCTCGGCGACGAACCAGGGGCGGACGGACACCACCACCGCGACCGTCGTCGTGGAGAACGACGCGCCGACGGCGTTCCCTGCGAACGGCGCCGTCGCGACCTCCACGCTTCGCGGCAGCACGGTCCCGGTCCGCTTCAGCTGGGCGGCCGCCAAGGACCCGTCCACGTCCATCGCCGGTTACGAGGTCCAGTTGCGCCGCGACGGCGGCGCCTGGGGCGCCTCGCTCCCGCGGAGCGCTGCCACCCGCTCGCTGACGACGTCGGTGCCGCTCGGGAGCCGGCTCGAGGCCCGGATCCGGGCCAGGGATCGTGTCGGCAACTGGAGCGCGTGGGTCAGTTCCGCGGCGTCGGTCCTGGCGTCGGCCGTCGACGACCGCGCCTCGACCATCCGCGCCTCGTCGTCGTGGAAGAAGACCACCTCGAGCGCGGCCTACAACGGCACGCTCCGCCGCTCCTCGAGCGTCGGGGCCTGGGTCCGCTACGCCTTCACGGGGCGGGGCATTTCGGTGGTCGCCCCGACGGGCCCGGGGCGGGGCAAGCTCGCCATCTACGTCGATGGCGTCTACCGGAAGACCGTCAGCCTGCGAGCGTCCACCGCGCATCCCGGTCGGATCCTGTACACCGCCGCGTTCTCGTCGGTCGGGTCGCACCGCATCGAGCTGCGGGTCGCGGGCTCGGGATCGGCGTACCTGGACGCGTTCCTCGTCGCCAAGTAGGCACGCACGCTCGCGACGACGTGATGCGGCTGTAACGCCGGATGCCGGCGCGATGGCCGGGATGGTTGCGCCGGTGCGCTAAGGTGGCGTCCCGACAGCCCGGGGCCGGAGACCCATGGGCGTCCGACGGGGGAAGCTGAGGTTCTGCCGTGGCGCGAGCGATGTGGAAGGGGGCCATCCAGTTCGGGCTGGTCACGATCCCGGTCAAGCTCTACCTCGCCACCGAATCCAAGGGCATCAGCTTCAACATGCTCCACAAGGAGGACCTCTCGCGCATCCAGATGAAGATCTGGTGCCCGGTCGAGGACGAGCCGATCTCTCGGGGCGACACCGTCAAGGGCTACGAATACTCGCCGGGTGAGTACGTGGTGATCACCGACGAAGACCTCGAGCACGTCCCGCTCAAGACCGTCCGCTCGATCGAGATCGAGCAGTTCACGAAGGCGGAGCGCGATGACGCCGCCGTCCGCTTCGTCAAGAGCGCCTACTACCTCGAGCCCGACAAGATCGGCCGCAAGGCCTTCTACCTGCTCAAGTCCGTCCTCGAGGAGGAGGGCCTGACCGCGATCTGCAAGGTCGTGATCAAGGATCGCGAAGCGCTCGCCGCGATCGACCCGTTCAACGACACGATGCTGCTCACGACCCTCCACTGGCCCGACGAGATCCGCGCCCTCGGCGACCTCGACCTGCCCGACGAGGAATTCACGTTCAAGCCGGCCGAGCTCGCCATGGCGAAGCAGCTGGTCACGACGATGACCGCGGAGTTCGATCCGGCCCAGTACAAGGACGAGTACCGCGAGGCGCTCCAGACGATCATCGACGCGAAGGTCGAGGGTCGCGAGACCGTCGAGATCGAGCAGCCCGAGGAGTCGAGCAACCTCATCGACCTCATGGCCGCGCTCGAGGCGTCGGTCAGCGCCGCGAAGGCCGCCCGCGCGGCCGGCGCCGAGGAGCCCGTCTCGGTCGCCGACGCCCGCGAGGCGAAGGCCGCCGCCGCGAAGGCCGACGCAGGGAAGGCGAAGCCCGCCCGGGCGAAGGCCGCCGACGCCGATGCCGCGGATGCGGAGGCCTCGGCCGAGGCCGAGGCAGCGGCGGACGAGGCCGAGCGCGCCGCCAAGCCGGCCCGCAAGCGCAAGTCCGCCTAGTCTCCCGCGAGTCGCAGACCCGGTTCCATCAGGCCCGGGCGCGCTCGCCAGACCTCGGCCCACGCTTGACCTCGGTTTGTGCCACTTGTCCAGCCGACTGAGCAACTGATCCGAGAATCCGTGCCATCTGCTCATCCCATCGAGCAGTTGGTACAACCAGCCCCCGGATCGTGAGTGGTGGACGCTTCCCTGAGCGTGGATTCAGACCGTGACCCGCGACAGCTTCGGGGCGAACGCGCCGGTTGTCGGCACGTTGAGCAGTTGGCGCGAACGGGCCGACCCGCTCGCTTAGCGCGAACGGGACGACCTTATCGCTGAGCGCGAACGGGAGGGCCCCTATCACCTGCCCATCGCGGCCCGGTTATCGCTTGCCCGGCGCGGAGCGGACGAACATGATCCCGGCCATCGCCTCCGTCGGGCCCTGAAGCCATCGCCGGACAGCCACACCACGAGCCGGCAACGACGTTTCGAAGGTCGATGCGTGCTCCGCGACGCGGCGCCTCGCCGTCGTGTCTGCCGGCAGGACGAGCAGTCGCGATACCGACGTCGCGGCCCAGCCACGCTCCTTGCTCGCGATCTGCGCCGCAAGGCGTACCTTTCGGTCGAGCGTCATGAGCATCCCGCCGATGTCGGGGACGACCGACTTGACCTCGATCACGAGGAGCGCACCGGTCGCTTCGTGGAAGGCGAGCACATCGATGGAGCCGCGCTCGCCGAAGACGTTGAACGAGACCTCGGTGGCAACCTGCCATCCGTCCTCGCGAAGTCTGGCGACGACCCATTCGACCAGGACGGCGTGCCGGCGATCGCGGAGCCGATCGAGCCCTTCGCCCTGAAACTGGATCCGGACCGTCAGGTAGCCTCCGACCGCGGCGACGACGGCGGCTAGTCGCCACACCGGCATTCGGTCGGCGCGGCCGCTCTCGATCGCGGACACGACCCAGCGCGGAACCTGCGACTCGGCGGCAAGGCGTGTCTGCGACCAGCTCTTCCGCCGCCTCAGGAGACGTAGATCGGCGCCAAGCCGCATGGGGTCCATCGGTGCGAGCGTGGCGGATCCCACGTACCTCGCCCGTATCCTGCGTCAACCTCGCACGTACGGCGAGGCCAACCGCATCGCCTCGACGGGGGTGTACGGGCTTGGGCTTGTCCGCCGGCGGACAGGCGCCGGGCCCCGATGGGGCTGGCATCGGGCAAACTGAGCGCCCATGCCTCTCGAGGAATACCGCCGCAAGCGGGACTTCGCGAAGACGCCCGAGCCGCCGCCGGACCATGCTTCGGTCGCGTCCGGGCGGTCGGGGCGGTTCGTCATCCAGCGCCACCGTGCCACCCGCCTGCATTACGACTTCCGCCTCGAGATCGACGGCGTCCTCGTCAGCTGGGCCGTGCCGAAGGGCCTGACCCTCGACCCGACGATCCGGCGGATGGCCGTCCATGTCGAGGACCACCCGATCGAGTACTTCGATTTCGAAGGTGTCATCCCCGCGAAGCAGTACGGCGCGGGCGACGTGATCGTGTGGGACTGGGGCACCTGGGCGCCCGAGGCGCCGACGCTCGACGCCAGACAGTCCATCGCCGCCGGAGAGCTCAAGTTCACCCTCGACGGCCAGAAGCTCAAGGGCCGTTTCACGATCGTCCGCACGAGCGGCCGCCGGCGGAAGGGCGATGACCCGGCGGCGCGCGCCTTCGAGGACGACCAGGGCGAGCAGTGGCTGCTCATCCACAAGAAGGGTCCGACGTCGGTGCCGGGCTGGGACGCCGAGGACCATCCGCAGAGCGTCAAGACCGGCCGAACGAACGACGACGTGAAAGCCGACCGCGACGCGCTCTGGATCGGGCAGGCGCCCGCGGCCCAGGCCGAGATCGACCTGGCGGGTGCGGTCCCCGCACCGATGCCCCAGCGCATCGAGCCGATGCTCGCGACGCTGGCCTCGAAGGCGTTCAGCCATCCCGACTGGCTCTACGAGATCAAGTGGGATGGCTATCGCGTGCAGGCCGTGGTCAGCGGCGGCCGGACGCGCATCCTGACCCGCAATCTCCACGACGCCGAGACGTACTTCCCACGGCTGCTCTCACCGCCCTCGTGGATCGAGGCGCGCGAGGCGATCGTCGACGGCGAGGTCGTGGCGCTCGACGATGCCGGCCGACCCGACTTCCCGCTGCTCCAGACGCGGCTCGGCGAAGCCGGGGCGCCCGGGCTCGTGTACATGGCGTTCGACCTGCTCTACCTCGACGGCCGCTCCCTGCTGAACGTCCCGCTCGAGGACCGCAAGCGCCTGCTCAAGAGCGTGCTGCGGGAGCATTCCCGGGTCCGGTTCGCGTCGCACGTCGTCGGCGAAGGGGCGGTGTTCTACGCAGCGGCGCAAGCCCAGGGCCTCGAAGGCGTGATCGCCAAGCTGCGGCGGTCCCGCTACGAGCCGGGCCGCCGGTCGAATGCCTGGCTCAAGCTCAAGATCCGCCCCGAGCAGGAGCTCGTCGTCGGCGGCTGGACGCCGGGGGCCGGGAACGCGCGCGACCTCGGCGCGCTCGCGGTCGGTGTCTACGAAGACGGCAAACTGCGGTTCGCGGGCAAGGTCGGCGCGGGGTTCACGGGGAGCAACCGCAAGACGTTGCTCGAGAAGATGACGCCGTTGATCGCCGATGATCCGCCGTTCGACCCGCCGCCACCGCGCGATTATCGCGGCCGCTGGGGCGGGGACCTCGGGTCGGTGACGTGGATCCGGCCGGAGGTGGTGATCCGCGCCGAGCTCGGTGGCTGGTCGCGCGACGGGATCGTCCGGCAGGCCGCGTTCAAGGGCCTCGAGCCGGACCGCGACCCGACCGCCGTGATCCGCGAGACCGCAGTCGCCACGTCCACCGCCATGCAGGCCGCCGAAGCGGAGGAGCCGCCGATGCCGACCACGAAGTCAGCGACCGCACCAGCGCCGACGAAGGAGAGCCGCGACGAAGGCGAAGGCGGGGTCGAAGGCGAGCACGCCGACGAAGGCGTCCGACGTCCCCGATGCCTGGCGCGTCACCGATGCCGAGCTCGCGGCCCTCGACGCCCTCGGCAAGGAGGGTCTGTGGCGGGTCGGTGGCGACGAGCTCAAGCTCACCAACCTCGACAAGCCCATCTTCGATGCCAAACCCGGGGCCACCGACGACTCACCCATCACCAAACGCGAGCTCATCCGCTACTTCGCGCGGATCGCGCCGACGATGCTCGGCCACCTCCACGACCGGCCGCTCAACCTGCAGCGGTTCCCGAACGGCGCGGGTTCGCCCGGCTTCTGGCAGAAGGACATCCCGGCGACCGCCCCGAAGTGGCTGACCCGCTGGCACGAGACCGGCGTCGACGGCCGCAGCGACCGGGGCGCGAACGACCATCTCCTCGCCGACCGGGCCGCGGCGCTGTGCTGGCTCGGCAACCAGGCGAGCTTCGAGATCCATGCCTGGACCGGTCGCCTCCCGGAGCCCTGGCAACCCACGTTCGCGCTCATCGACATCGACCCCGGGGAGAAGACGACCTGGGACGAGACCCTTGTGCTGGCCCGGCTCTACCGGACCGCGCTCGGCCATCTCGGCGTCCGCGGCTACCCCAAGACCACCGGCAAGCGCGGCATCCAGGTCTGGATCCCCATCGTCCCGAAGTACGAGTTCAGCGAGACGAGCGCCTGGGTCGAACGGATCTCGCGCGCGGTCGGCTCGACGGTGCCGGACCTGATCTCGTGGGAGTGGGCCAAGGAGGCGCGCAAGGGCCGAGCCCGTCTCGACTACACCCAGAACGCCTCGATCAAGACGCTCGTCGCGCCCTACGCCGTGCGTCCAGCCGCCGGTGCGCCGGTCTCGGCGCCCATCACCTGGGAGGAGCTCGACGACCCGGAGCTCCGTCCGGACCGCTGGACCGTCCGCGACATCGTGGAGCGGGTCGAGCGCGTCGGGGACCTCTTCGCCGCCGCCCAGACCGACGCCCAGGAGCTGCCGAAGGTCTGACGCAGCTGGCCCGGGCGCTCACGGCGCCCAGTCCGTCGCGGGCGCGAACGCGCCCGACGCCGTGTGACGCGCGCGTGGCACGATGCGCGCATGCCCGATGACCTGAGCGGCATCACGCTGCGCACCGCGACCGAGGACACGTTCCGAAGTCATCGTCGCGCCGCTGCCATCGCCTTCGGCGAGCCTTGGAACGACAACGAGATCGACTTCCAGCTCAAGGTCGTCCGAGTTCGATCGCGTCATCGGCGCGTTCGAAGGCGACACGCCGGTCGGCGCCTCGGGCGCCTACTCGTTCCGCCTGACCACGCCGGGCGGCGATGTCGGCGCCGCCGGCGATCACCCTCGTCGGTGTCCTCCCGACCCATCGTCGGCGCGGGATCCTGCGGATGATGATGACCGACCTCTTCGAGACGGCGGCCGTCCGCGGCGAGGCGGTCGCCATCCTGTGGGCGTCGGAGGCCGCGATCTACCAGTCGTTCGGCTACGGCATCGCGACCTTCCAGACGACCTTCGAGGCGGCGAAGGACAAGATCCGCTTCCGCTCGCCGAGCGGGCTCGAGGGGCGGGCACGCGTCCGCCTGCTCGAGCGGGACGAGGCCGTGCCCATCTGCTCCGCGATCTTCGACGCCCGACGGCCGCCGTCCCCGGGCACGCATCAAGCGACGCGACGCCTACTGGCGATACGGGCTCCTCCACGACGCCCCCTGGATGCACGGGCCAGAACGGCGCGAAGCACCGCGCGGTGCTCGAGGTCGATGGCGAGCCTCGGGCGTACGTCGTCTATCGGCTCAAGCCCGACTGGAAGGACTCCGGCCCGCAGAGCATCGCGACGGTGATGGAGCTCGTCGGCCTCGACCCGGCCGCGGAGCAGGCGCTGTGGGAATGGGTGTTCTCCATCGACCTCGTGGGGCTCATCCGCTGCTGGCGCGGCCCTGTGCCCCATCCGCTGGCCCTCGCGATCACTGAGCCGCGCCGGCTCAATGCGACCGTCAACGACGGCATGTGGCTGCGGATCCTGGACGTGCCGGCGGCATTGGCCGGCCGGACGTACCAGGGTCCCGGGTCGCTCGTGCTCGAGCTCACCGACGACTTCATGCCCGCGAACGCCGGCCGGTGGCAGCTCACCGTTCCGGGCCCGGGCGCGGCCGGCGGTCGTCACCCGCGCGCCCGAGTCGGCGCCGTCGGACCTCTCGCTCGACATCAGCGCACTGGCGGCCGCCTACCTCGGGACCGTCCGCTTCGGCGAGCTCGCCCGCGCCGGCCGCGTCCGCGAGTGCCGCCCAGGCGCGATCGCGGCCGCGGACGCCCTGTGGGCCACCTCGCTCGCCCCGTACAACTCGACGATGTTCTAGCCCGGCGACCCGCGCGATCCGCTTCGAGAATCCGCGCAATTTCCCCGATCGACGATCACGAACGATCCTGCTAGCGTCGATCCATGGGATCGGCAAGCCGACGCTGGGCGATGAACCTCGTCATCCACGCCTACGGCGACGAGCTCCGCGAGGAGGTCGAGGCAAGCTTGCCAAAGATTGTCCGACTCGTCCTTGATGGCATCGAACTCCGTCCAGGCGACACGGAGGTCCTGGCCGACGCCCTCATCACGGACATCGACGGCGCCGAAGTCCGCCTCGGCGTCGCCTCGTTCACCCTCGACGAGCTCGCCGAGCGCTACCCGAACCTCGGGCTAGCGTGGTGACGTCGGGTGGTCTTGGTGAGCGTACGATCAGCGGGTGAGCGACGTCCGGCGATACCGCCTCGGACACGAATACCGTGATCTCGGTGCCTCCAGGAACGCGGACGATCAGTTTCTGGCGTGGATCAATCTGCCGGGAAGCGGGATGCGAAACATGGGCGGCATTCGCCCGTTGAAGTTCATCAATCTCGACGAGCGTGCACCCGCGGCCATCGTCCTCGTTACGGATGAACGATCCGCCGGCTCAGCGACCAACCCATGGGACGACCTCGTCGACATCCCTCATGGCCGTATCGTCTATTGGGGTGATGCCAAGTTCCATGCCGACCGGACCGTCGACGATTTCCCAGGCAACCGGGCCCTGAGGGACGCCTTCAATCGGGTCCTCGACAGTCAGATGGCGGTCGTGCCCCCAATCCTCCACTTTTCGAAGCGCATGACGGGCGTGGTCCGTTTCAACGGCCTCTGTGTTCTCGATCGCCTTGAACTGACGTGGTTTGAGGATCGCGGCAGGCCGGTTCGCAACTACCGAGCGCACTTGTCGATCCTCGACGAGGAATTCGTCTCAGTCGATTGGCTCCAGGCGCGCATGTCCGCCACGACGCGGCTGAAATCTCGAACGTGGTCAACCTTCTTCGTGGCGTCGATATCAGGACGGCGTTGTTGAGCGTCTGCGAGTCTGGGCGCCGAGCATCAGGTCGACCGTCTCGCAGCTTCCCGCGACGACGACCAATGAAGCGGCAGTTCTGGCCGAGCTCGCCGGGATGCCACCGAGTCGGTTTGAGCGAGCTGTGGTGACCCTGCTCAAGGAGTTCGACGAGGTCCGACACAACGTCGAACAGACTCGTTTGACGGCCGACGGAGGCTTCGATTTCTTCGGGACATTCACGTTGCCGCCGCCGCTCCAGTACGTCATTCCATTTCGTGGCGAGGCCAAGCGTTACGCACGGACAACGCCCGTCGGACCCAAGGACGTGTCGCGCCTCGTCGCCCGCCTTGGCCGCGGTCAATACGGGATATTCGTAACGACGTCGTATTTCACGAAGCAGGCGCAGGAGGAGGTCCTCGAAGACCAGTATCCGACAGCGCTCATCGCCGGCGCGGACCTTGTCAGGATCATGCGCGAGCTCAGGATCGCCCAAGGTCCGACCATCAAACCCTCCTGGCTCCGTTCGGTCGAGGCAGAACCCACGCCGGTGCCGACTGCTTCATTGCTTGCTGCCGAGGCTCCGGAACCGTACGGCGGGTAGGTTCGATCGCGCAGCATCACGTTCACGGGATGCCCCACAAGCCGCGGCGTGACAGGTTGACCGTCAAGAACGGGCCTAAGGCCTGTCGTCTTGGTGACACCGTAGTCACACAATGTCGGAGGGTGCGTCACACGGGCTGTCGGAGCGTCAGCCCTGCATAGCCCAGGCGCCTGCCGACAGGGGGTGCGCCATGACGGCGAGCGAACGGTCCGGGTCCGGGTCCAGGTCGTGGTCGGGATCACGAACGTCGCACGGGAGGGCGACCCGCGCGGTCCTCTGGCTGGCCGTCGCCTCACTCCTGCTCACTGCGTGTGGCAACTCCACGGTCCCATCGACACGACCCTCGACCGGACTCGCGTCGCCCGGACCGGCGACACCGGCAGCGCCGGAATCGACCGCAGGCCCTCCCCCAGGGTGACTGGGCGGCGGTCGACCTCCCGCCGCTCCAGCCGGTGGCCTCCCTTGAGCCCACGAAGGCCGGCGACGCCGGGGTCGCGCTCGATACCGCCTTCCGCCTGACCAGCCTCGATGGCGAGCCGGTCGCCGACCTCGCGACGCGACTCGTTGCCGAGCCGGCGATCGACCTTCAGGCAGGTGAGGCGACCGGCGACTCCCTCCTCCTGCACCCGGCGTCCCAGCTCCGGCCCGGCCAGCCCTACCGGATCACGCTGCATCGCGCCGACGGCACCGTCGCGCGCACCTGGGCCATCACCGCGTCGCGGCCGCTTCATGTCGTCGGCGCCATCCCCGACGACCAGACGACCAACGTCCCGATCAACACCGGTATCGAAGTCACCTTCGACGCGTCGGGCGTGACCGCCGGCGGACTCGAGGCGCACTTCGCGATCGAGCCCAAGGTCGCCGGACGGTTCGAAGTCCACGGCCGGCTCGGGACGTTCATCCCGACGAAGCCGCTCGCCCCCTCGACCCTCTACACGGTCACCATCCAGGCCGGTCTCCCGCTGCCCGGCACCGAGCAGGTGCTCGACCATGACGTGCGGATCCAGTTCGAGACCGTCAACGAAGCGGCGTCGAAGCTCGACTGGATGACCGTCCCGACCCGTCTCGTCGACACGGCGACCGCGGAGAAGCCGACCGTCGTCATGAGCTTCTTCGACCGCAACGGCGACGACAAGTCCACGATCCCGACTCGACTTCCCATCACCGTCCATCGTCTCGATGGGCTCCCGACCGCTATGGCCGGCTATGAGCGACTGCTGGCGGCGCCGGACTGGGCGCCGTCGGGCGGGGCTCCGATCGACACCTCGAAGCTCACCCAAACCCTCGCCGCCACGGTCCCGCGTCCACCCGATCCAGAGCGAAGACGGATCGGCCTGGCTGCAGCTGCCGTCGGCCCTGCCTCGCGGCTGGTACGTGCTGACGATCGTGCAGGGTGACGTCCGCCAGCAGGTGCTGCTCCAGGTCACGAACCTGGCCTCGTACGCGATGGTCACCGAGACGCGCACGGTCGCCTGGGTGAACTCGCTCGAGACCGGCCAGCCCGTCGATGGGGCAACGATCGAGGTCGCCGGCACGTCGCTGGGTCGGACCGACGTGGACGGGATGCGCACCGGCACGACCCCGGACGCGATGCTCGCCGCGTCCGCGAAGCGCGCGGCCGCGCTACCTGGTCGTCACGCGACACCGGCGAGCGGTCCATGTTCGTCCCGCTCGACTCGGGCGGCGTCTGCGGCAAGTGCGACTACGACACGGGCGACTCGACCGCCCTGGACGCCTGGTGGCACGTCATCGTCGTGGAGCGCACGACGATGAGGTCGACGGACCACGCCAACGTCTGGGGCGTCGTCCGAGGCCGCGACGACGGGGCGCTCCCGAAGAAGATCACGCTGCGGCTGGTCGCCGGCGATGCGACCGATGGGCCGGCCATCGTCGAGGCCACGCCGACCCCGAGCGCCAACGGGATGTTCACGGCAGACCTCGCATTCAAGGACCTTCCGGTCGGCTCATACCAGGTGACCATGACGGCCGACGGCGTCGATCTCGGCTCGTCGTACCTGTCGGTCGGGCCGATCGTCAAGCCCCAGTACCAGCTCGACGTGACGACCGATCTCCACGCCGTCCTGACCGGCACGCAGGTGCAGGCCACGACGGCCGCCACGTTCTTCGACGGCACACCGGTCGCCGGCGTTGGCCCTGCGCATGTCCACCTCCGATCCGAGCAGCGGCGAGGCACGACCGACCGGGGCCAACGCGACGACCGGCATCGACGGCCAGGCCACCGCCACGGTCCGCCCGAGGCTGACGGGGGCGCTGCGCGACGGCGACGCAATGGAGCTGGATCCCGATCGACGCCCTGCCCTCCTACCCGGAGGAGGCCGAGATCCAGGGTGAGGCCAACGTGGCCGTCTTCCGCGCCGACTCACTCGTCTCGACCGATGCCCGCGTCGACGGGTCGACGCTCCGCGTGACCGGGGCCGTGCATGCGGTCGACTTCGCCAAGATGGAGCGCGCCGACTCGCTGGACTACGACATCGATCCGGCCGGCAAGCCCCGAGCCGACGCCACCGTCCGTCTCCGGATCACCCGGATCACGACTGTGCGCCGGCAGGTCGGGACCGGCTACGACTTCGTCACGAAGCGCACCAGCCCGATCTACGAGTACGACCAGCGGGAGACGACGCTGCCGGCGGTCACGGTGCACACGCGTGCCGACGGGACCTTCAAGACGTCGATCCGCGTCGGCTCGAGCACGAGCGACTATCAGATCCTCGCCACTTACACCGATCGGGGCGGGTCGCAAGACCGCCGCGGCAGGCGTATGCGACCCGCTATTCCGACAGTCAGTATCCGCGACAGCTTCCAGGTCGTGGCACCGACCAGCCCGGACGATCCCCGCTACCTCGTCGGCGACACGATCGCGGTCCGCGCGCTCGGCGGCCATCCACGACCGGCCGACGACCGCTACCTCTTCCTGGTCACCCATCGCGGCCTCCGGTCGGCGAAGGTCCAGTCCGGCCCGAGCTTCACGACGACGTTCAAGCGGGCCTGGATCCCCAACCTCAGGATCTCGGCGGTCCGCTTCAACGGCTACGGATACGACGTCGACAACGGCGGGGTACTCGGCCGATCTCGATACCCGCGACCAGACGCTGCGCGTCTCCGTGCGCCCGACGCCACGCGCTACCAGCCCGGTGGGACGGCCCACCTCGCGATCCTGACGCGCGACGCCTCCGGCAGCCCCGGTCTCGGCATCGGTGATCGTCCGCGTCATCGACGAGAAGCTCTACGCCATCGGCGCCGCCGAGGACGTCGACCTGCTCGGCGACCTGTACGCGGGCGTCTCGGACGGGATCCTCTGGTCGGGCTGGTCCCACCGCGTCCCCGACCGGGCGGCGACGGCGGCGACGACACCGGCGGCGGTGGCGGCGAACGGGCCGACTTCCGCGACTGGCTGCTGTTCCAGCAGGTCACCACAGGACCGGACGGGCGGGCGTCGGTGGACGTGCCGCTGTCGGACGACCTGACCTCGTGGCGAGCGCTCGCGTCCGGCGTGGACGCCAAGCTCGACGGCCGGCAGCGGCATCGCGAACCTGCCGGTCGGCCTGCCGTTCTTCGCCGACGCGATCCTCGGCCCGACGTACCTCGTCGGGGAGACGCCCGTGCTGCGGATGCGCGGGTTCGGCTCGGGGCTGAGCGCCATCGATCGGGTCACGTTCGTGGTTTCGGCGCCGTCGCTCGGGCTGGCGTCGCAGACCGTGACGGCCGGCGCGTTCGATGCCGCAAGCGTGCCGCTCCCGGCCCTGCCGGCCGGGACGCACGAGATCCACATCGCCGCGAGCGTCGGATCCGGCTCGGCGCGGATGCAGGACGCGCTCGTCCGCACCATCGAGGTCTTCCCGACCCGCTCGGTGACCACGCGCACGGCGTCGGCCCCGCTGGTTGCCGGATTCCAGATCCAGGGCGGGACCGACGGCCTCACGACGCTGGTCCTCGCTGATGCCGGGCGTGGGCGGGTCCTGCCGCTCCTGCTCGGCCTGGCCGGCTCGGCCCACGACACCGGTCGCCTCGACGAGACCCTCGCCGGGTCCGTCGCGCAGTCCGTCCTGACCGACACGTTCAAGATGCCGGCATCGGACGTCGCAAGCGAGGACATCGATCTCGGCCCGTATGGGCGCGACCAGGGGCTGGCGCTGTTCCCGTACGCGTCGGCCGACCTCGAGCTCAGCGTCTTCGCGGCGCTCTCGGATGATCCCGCCGTATCGCGACAGGACCTCGAGGCAGTACTTCGGGACCATCACGGGCGACAAGTCGGAGACGCCCGAGCGCCAGCGGATCGCGCTGGTCGGGACTCGCGGCCGTGGGTGATGCCGTCGGCGGGCAGATCAGGGATGCCGCCGCCGATCCCTCGCTGACCGTGACCGACCGCGCCTGGCTGGCCCTCGGGGCGCTCGCGGCGGGCGACGAGTCGCTGGCCACCGATCTCGAGCGCGGGATCCTCGCGGCGAACGGCCAACGCCTCGGACCGTGGGTCCGCGTGTGGACCGGCGACGCCGAGTCGAGTGCGACGACCACGGCCCTCGTGGACATGGTCGCCGCCGGCATCGGCGACCCGCTGGCCGCCGACCTGGATGCCTACGTCGGGGCCAACCCGCCGAAGGACACGCTCGTCGACCTCCAGCGAGCCATCGCGGCTCGGGACTGGGCGGCGCGGACGCCGCGGGCGAGGACGCCGTCGCGGCGCTGACCGTCGACGGCGTCACGCGGCAGGTGCCGGTCACCGCCGCAGGCGCCGGGTTGGGTGGTCCTGACCCCGGCGCAGCTGGCGTCGGCCACCCTCGCGCCGGTCAGCGGCTCCGATCGTCGTCACCTCGACGTGGGAGGCGCCGCTCCAGGCGGCGACGCCTGCAGCCCAAGGGCGTCGACACGTTCACCCGGACCGTCACGCCGAACGGGACCATCGGCCCGACCGACACCGTGGTCGTCGGCTACAGCGTGACGTTCGCGAGCGACGCGCCGAAGGACTGCTGGCGGATCGTCGACCAGGTGCCCTCGGGCCTCGCGCCCATCGGGCACCCGACGCCGGCCGAGGATGAGTCGGTGCGATTCGCGAACGGCCCGATGGCGATCGTCGGTCAGCGGGTGGACTTCTGCGCCTCACCGGACGATCAGATGCACTACCTACCAGTACCTGGCGCGGGTGGTCTCGCCCGGCTCCTACCAGTGGGAGCCCGCCGTCCTCCAGTCCTCGGTCCTGACCGAGTGGGGGCGGACGATCCCGGCAACGCAGGTGACGATCACGAACCCGTAGACGTCGCGCCGGCCCTCGGGCCTCAGCCCTGGACGAAGAACCCGAGCAGCCGCTCCCCGGTGTTCTGGCGCAGGCCGAACGCGTCGATGGTGATGGTGATGTCGTCGCGGTCCGGCCAGTTCGGGTCGTAGAGGCGGATCGTGGTCGTCCCGGTCGCGTCGTCGATGGTGTAGGCGTAGGCGAGGACCTGGTGGTCCTGGTCGAGCGCGAACGGGCTCGGGCCGGAATGGCGGATGAGGCCCAGCATCGGCAGGTGACCGGCGTCGATGGCCGCCTTGGCCTTCGGCCACTCCGTCTCGAGCGTGTTCTTCGCCGCTCGCTGAGCGCCGCCCATGGCCGTGAGCCAGAACCGGAACGGACCACGCATCCAATCGAGTGACATGACCTGGCGCCGGACGATGGCCTGGAACAGCGGCGACCCGTTGGCCGGCGCGACGCGGTCGCCCGGGATGTGGACCCCGGACTCGAACCGCTCGCGGACGAACCAGCACATGCCGCCGCACAGGCCCGCCGATGCGTCACCGACGCCGATGATCCGCGGGTCGAGGAACCCGAGCCGGACGGTCGGCCCGGACTCGAACCGGTTCGCGAAATGCAGCCCGTCCTGGCTCGGCAAGAACCCCGGCACAGCGTTGGAGGAGACGGTCATCTCGGAACGCATGGTAAGGCGCGGGCCATCGGCGTATGGCACCGGCCATCGCTGTATGGCTCCGCCCATCGCCGCTCACGCACGGTGCCGCGGCCGGGACTTGCGCCATCTGCTCGACATGCCGACAAGCGGCGCAGGAGAGGGCCGGCCGTCGGGGTTCGCCGATCGTGGCCACGCTCGTCGTCCTAAGGACCACCGGCAAGCGCGTGCCAAATGCTCATCCGATCGAACGGTTGGCACGAACCGATCAGTCAGCTGCTCAGGCGGTTGAGCAGATGGCGCGATCGGCCCGGCGACCCGCGCCGCTTCGCGCTCGGAGAGGGCGAGGGAGGTGGCGAGGCGCTCGGCGCGGGAGCGGGCCGATCGACACAGGCGCCCACGCAGGCGCCGTGGTCGCCGGCCCGCGCAGGCGTCGGGGGCCTCGCCGGGACCCGGCGGGACTCAGTGGGTGGGTACCACCTTCACGCGCACGATGGTCGGCTCGACGCCGGCCGCCGCGAGCGAGCCCTGCTCAGGGGTCACGACGTCGAGGATCAGCAGGTAGTCGCCCGGGACCGTGGGCACGTCCAGGCCAAGCGCGGTCTCGGACGTCGCCGTCGGCGCAAGGCCCGGGTCGATCCTCGTGCTCACCTCGGCCGGGATGGTCAGGACGGCCCCGCCGCCGAGCGCCACCCAGTGGCCGACCAGCTGCGCCGCGACCGCGGGCAGCATCCGGTCGGGTTCCCGCGGGTTGGCGATCCGATCGTGGCCCCACGCGGCCGTCCCCAGGTTGACGATCCGGATCGGCAACGAGACGTGCGCGCCGGCCGCGAGGGTGTTCGCCGGTGCCGCGAGGATCGCCCCGTCGATGTTGCCGGTGACGCGGACCACGACCGTCGGGAGAAGCTTCTGCGTCTGGTCGTCGTATGCGACGCCGTCCTTGTCGTGCAGCGTGATGTTCAGCCGATAGCGACCCGGCTGGGCCGGCAGGCTGACGCCCATCGTCAGGTCACGTTTGCCGATCGAGAGCGCCGCCGGCGCGACGACCGCGCCGGTCTGTTCGGCGCTCACGAGGCCGAGGTCCGTGGGTGGGCTCGAGGGCAGGAGCAGGGTCGAGCCACCGTACGTCGGCGCGACCGGGATGGAGACGACGTCGACCGGGTCCCAGCGCACGCTGGCCTCGAGGACGGCCGGCAGGCGGCCGCGGTCGCGGATCTTGAACGGGACCCGCAGGTTGGCCTGGCGGCCGATGCTCGTCGCGCCGGTGAGCGTCGGCATCGCGAGCTTGATCCCCGTGGTCAGCAGCGTCGGCAGCCCCGGATCGACGGCGAACCCGCCGGTCGTGGTGGCGCTGCCGCGCGCGCCGGCGAGCACGTCGCTCGAGGCGAGCCCGGTCTTGAGCACGATCGAGCGCTCGAAGCCGGACGTGCCGTTCGACGGATCCATCTCGTCGATATATCCGGGGCTTCGGTCGCTCGCGAACGCGAACGTCTTGCCGTTGGCGCTCGGCGAGGCGTTCCAGATCGACTCGATCGACTTGTTGCCGCCCAGGATCGACGTCACGTAGCCGGACGGGCTGGTGTACGCCTCGGCGATGACGGCCGACGCGCCCGCGCGGATGAACCCGGCGGCGAAGTTGTCGACGCGCTGCTTGGCCTGATCGAGGGTGCCCTCGGGCAGGCCGGGCTCGGACAGGCCGCTGGCATAGCAGAGGTGATGCAGCAGCACGACCGCGTCCGGGGCGAGGTTGACCTTCGCCACCTTGGCTTCGCCGAAGTACTGGTGCGACGTGTCGTCGGTGGTGCCGGCCTTGGGGTTCAGCCCGAAGCCGTTCTGGGTCGGCGGATAGAGGCTGTCGCGGTAGCGGCTCGGATAGCCGTTGCCGTGGCCCATGTAGATGACCAGGCTCGCGCCCGTCAGGGCCTTGCGGACCGCCGGCCACGTCGCGTTGGGGGAGTAGACCTCGACGACGTCGGGCGTGTACCGACGGGCGACGGCGGCCGCGGCTCGTGCTTCGCGGCGATAGCTCTCGGTGACCGCTCCGACGGGCCCGACGATGATCGCCACCTTGGGGACCGGCGGCGACGCGGCGGCGACGGGCGCGACCAACAGGACCGGGACGAGGAGCCCGGCGATGAGCGACGCCGCGACGATCGAACCGAGCCGTCTCACGATCGGAGGGCACTCCCACTTCGTGGCGGGTACCAGCGTATCCCCTCGACGTTCAGCGAGGGATCCCGTGTTCGGTCAACGAGACCATACACCCGAGCCTGTATCCACCCGTCATTCGTCATCTCCGGTGCCGTACGGCACCAAATGGCGGCGGCAGCAGTGGTGTCCCCCCACGGCAACGACGTCGTCGCCCCCCGGCGACTCCGCCGCTGCCGTTACTGGTTAGATGCCGGAGACGGGTCGATTCGTTCAAACTGACCTCGATGGCGAACCGCCTCGCGGGGGAGACGAGTCCCTACCTACTGCAGCATGCGCACAACCCGGTGGATTGGTTTCCCTGGGGGCCCGACGCGCTCGCCCGCGCGACGCTGCTCGATCGCCCGATCTTCCTCTCGATCGGCTACGCGGCCTGCCACTGGTGCCACGTGATGGAGCGCGAGTCGTTCGAGGACCGCGCCACGGCGGACTACCTCAATGCTCACTTCGTCTCGATCAAGGTCGACCGCGAGGAACGTCCCGACCTCGATCAGCTCTACATGGGCGCCGTCCAGGCGATGACCGGCGGCGGCGGGTGGCCGATGTCGGTCTTCCTGACACCCGAGGGCCGGCCGTTCTACGGCGGCACCTACTACCCGGACCAGCCGCGCCACGGCATGCCCTCGTTCCGGCAGGTGCTCGAGGGCGTCGACCGTGCCTGGCGTGACGGGCGCGGCGAGGTCGAGGCCGCCGGACGACGGATGGTCGATGCGCTGGTCGAGCGGCAGGGGAGCGACGGAGCCGCCGATGCGCCGACGGCGTCGGTCTTCGAGGGTGTCTTCGACGCCCTCATGCGCACGTTCGACACGCGGAACGGCTCGTGGGGAGGCGCCCCGAAGTTCCCGCAGCCGATGACGATCGACTATCTGCTCCGCCGGATGGCCGGTGGCGACGCCCGGCCCGGCGCGATCACCCGGTTCACGCTCGAGAAGATGGCCGACGGCGGCATCCACGACCAGCTGGGCGGCGGGTTCCATCGCTACGCGACCGACGCGATCTGGCTGGTCCCGCACTTCGAGCAGATGCTCTACGACAACGCCCAGCTCGCGCGGGCCTACCTCCACGCCTGGGCGGCGACGGGGGACCCGCGGTTCCGCGCGGTCACGCTCGAGGTCCTCGACTACCTGCTGCGGGAGCTCGCCCTGCCCGACGGGGCGTTCGCCGCGAGTCAGGACGCCGACACCGACGGGGTCGAGGGACTCACGTTCATCTGGACGGCGACCGAGATCCGCGAGGTCCTGGGCGCCGAGGCCGACCCATTCCTGGCCGCGTACGGCGTGACCGACGAGGGCAACTGGGAAGGCCGCACGATCCTCTCGCGCGTCTGGCCGGACATCCAGACCCCGCCCGACCACGGTGACCCGGAGCTCGAGTCCGGCCTGGCTCGCTCGCGGGCGGCACTGCTCGAGCGGCGATCGACCCGCCCGCAGCCGAAGCGCGACGACAAGGCGCTCGCCGCCTGGAACGGGCTCGCCATCGGGGCCTTCGCCGACGCGGGCCGGCTCCTCGGGGAGTCGCGCTTCACGGACGCGGCCGCCCGCGCGGCCGAGGCGATCCTGGGCGGGCTCCTCGCGCCCGACGGCGCCCTGGGTCGGTCGTGGAAGGATGGCCGCGCGAGCGGGCAGGGCGTCCTCGAGGACTACACGCATCTCGCCGAGGGCCTGCTCGCCCTCTACGAGGCGACCTTCGACGAACGATGGTTCGCGGCGGCCCGCGCGCTGATGGACCGCGTCCTCGACCACTTCGCCGATCCCGCCGGCGGGTTCTTCGACACGGCCGA
The DNA here is from genome assembly GCA_963817245.1 of uncultured Chloroflexia bacterium. GTDB lineage: Bacteria > Chloroflexota > Limnocylindria > Limnocylindrales > CSP1-4 > SPCO01. The sequence continues at coordinate 1,685,115 of CAWFNQ010000001.1, read as the reverse complement.
CGATCATGAGCGACTCGTGGCCCGCCCCAAGGACCCGCAGGACAACGCCGTCCCGTCGGGGAACGCGATGGCGACGCTCGTCCTGCTGCGCCTGGCGGCGTGGACCGGCGAGGGCCGCTATCGCGATGCGGCGGAACGCGCGCTGCGCACGGTCGCGCCGTATCTCGAGCGCTATCCGACCGGGTTCGCCCAGTGGCTCGTGGCCCTCGATCTCGCGCTGGCCCCGGCCGTCGAGGTCGCGATCGTCGGCGAACCGGGTGACCCGGCCACGCAGGCGCTGCTCGCCGAGACGACCCGCGGCTTCCGGCCGCACCAGGTCGTGGCGGTCAGCGCGGACCCGGGGACCTCGATGATCCCGCTCCTCGCCGACCGGATCGCGCTCGACGGCAAGCCCACGGCCTACGTGTGCCGCGGCTTCGTCTGCCGGCTGCCGGTCACGACGCCGGAGGCGCTCCGCGCGGAGCTCGACGCGCCCCGCGCGGAGGTCGAGACGCCTCCGAGTTAGGGTCGGGCCACCACGATCACGGTGCCGTTCGAGTCACCGTCCGGGTCGTGGTTCATCGACGAGAGGTACGGCGAGAGGGATATGGGCGGAATCCGTTCGCCCGGCCTGGTACGAGTCGGGGTGCACGGCGTCACCGCCCGGCAGGGGCGTCCGGCCCGCGGCTACGATGGCCTCGATGCCACCGACGGACACCGTCACGGCCGAGCCCCGACCCGCCGCGACCGTCGTCCTGATGCGGTCCGGAGCCGCGGGACCCGAGGTCCTCCTGGGGCGGCGACCACCCACGATGGCCTTCGCCCCGGACGTGCACGTCTTTCCCGGTGGCCGCGTCGACTCGGCCGATGCGCACCCGAGCCTCATCGCGCGGTCGGTCCGCTCGGGGGAGGAGGCGGCGGCGGCCCTCGGTGGCGACCTCGAGCCGACCTTGGCGATCGCGGCGTTCGTGGCGGCTATCCGTGAGGTCTTCGAGGAAGCCGGGGTCCTGCTGGCCGACGGCCCGCCGCCGTCGCCCGGGGTGCTGGGTGCGGCGCGTGCGGCCCTGGTCGCCGGGGAGATCGGGTTCCAGGCGCTCGCCGCCCAGCTCGACCTGACGCTCCGGACCGACTGGCTGGTGCCGATCTCACGCTGGGTCACGCCGCCGACGCTGCCCCGCCGCTTCGACGCCCGGTTCTTCGCCGCCGAGCTGCCCCAGGGCGCCGTGGCGTCCATCGCGGGCGAGGAGGTCGTCGACCAGCGCTGGATCCGCCCGGCGGACGCGCTCGAGGCGATGGCCGCTGGCGACCTCGCGCTGTGGGTCCCGACGAGCACGACGCTCCAGCAACTCGAGCACGTGCGTTCATTCGGGGACGTTCGCCGATACCTGGTCGCCGGCGCCCTCGGCGAGGTCCGGGTCGAGGAGCTCGACCTCGGCCTCACCCGGATCGAGATGCCCGCGGGCGGTGGAGTCCCGGGTCAGCCGGTCTACTCGTACCTCTACGGGGACCGCTCGTGCATCCTCGTGGACCCCGGCGACCCGACGGGCCCCGGGCTGGATCGCGCCATGGCCGAGGCGTCCTCGCGCGGCGGGTCGATCACGGCGATCGCCCTCACCCACGTCGACGCGGACCACGCCGCCGGCGCCGAGTCCCTGGCCGAGCAACTCGGCATCGAGGTGTACGTCGGGCCGGGCGGCGGGCGGTCGCTGCCGTATCGGGTGCACGAGCTGGCCGATGGCGGTGGGATCGACCTCGGTGGCGAGGCGTCCGGCTGGTCCGTGACCTCGATCGGGACGCCGGGTCCTCGACCGGATCACGTGACGTACATCCTGGGCCGGTCCGGGGAGGGCACGGCGCTGATCGGCGACCTCGACGGTCATCGAGGCGCCCGGATGGTGCCCGGACCCGTCGACGAAGCGGCGTGGGCGGCGTCCATGACGCGGTTGCGGGTCTCGGCGCCAGGGTTCCGGCTGTTCGGCGGCCACCCGTCGGTGGATTGACGCCGAACCTCGTCGCCCACACGATGCGGCGGTGGCGAAGTCAACCGCTCGGCGCCGAAGCCGTGTGAACCAGGAGCCGGCGATCGAGGAGCCGCCTCCGTCGCCGACGGTCCGCCGACGGCTCGCCGGCGTGCCGCGACCGACCTGGCTGTTCCTCCTGCTGGCGGCCATCTCGACCGTCCTGGCGTTCCAGACGGCGAGCACGGCCGGCATCGGCGACACGTTCGCGCTCAGCAGCACGGTCCTGCGGGGGATCCCGACGGCCGTCGCGTTCCTGATCCCGGCCGCGCTGTTCCTGCGCCACCCCGCGGCCTGGCAGACCGATCGGCTCCTCGTGGTCGGGACGATCCTGTTCGGTGTGGTGGAGCTGCTGCAATTCGCCTCGGCGGGTGTGACGGGGTGGTTCGATTCGGTCATCCCGCCGGACCCGACGTCGGTCCTGCCGTCACCGTTGAACGTCACCTACAACGTGGTCGTCGGCCTCATCGGCGCCCTCGCGCCGGCGGCCACGGGCCGCGGCCTGCTGGCCGCGCGAGCCTACGAGGACGGCCGCCGCGCGCGATGGTGGTGGTTGGTCGTCGCCTTCCTGACGCTTGTCGCGGGGGTCACCAACATCCTCCTCCTGGTCAACCTGTCGCTCGACATCCCCGACAGCGCCGTCCTGGCGTACTTCTGGCTGACCGTGCTGACGGTGGTCGTCAGCCTCGTCAGCGTGTTCGGCTGGGCCTATCTCGCCGGCGTGACCCTCGTCGGCTGGCGTTCGCAGGAGGAGCCGGGAACCGGCTGGGGCCTCGGGGCCCTCGCGAGCGGGGTCGTGCTCGCCGGGCTCGCGGCGAGCGGTCTCGTGGCCGCGATCAGCGTCTTCGGGCCGAAGCTGCCCGATGAGCTGTCGCTGACGTTCCTCGGTGCCTTCGCGCTCGGGTATCTCCTGCTCATCGTCGCCTTCTTCGCGGGTCTCCCGGCGGCCATCGATGACTGAGCCGGCCGAGCCCACCGGCCACACCATCGACGGGACGCCCTGGGAGGAGCCCCGGCCACCGCATCTGCCGGATCCCGTCGTCCACGTCGCCGGTCGGGTCCCGTTCGCTGCGTGGGCATTCCTCGCCCTCGCGGTCGCTCCTCGGCGCGTTTGGGACCTGCGTCGGTTTCGCCGCCGGGATCGACGTCTCGATCTCCGTCTGCCGTCGGCGTCGTGCAGCAGACCTTATCCCGACCACCGCACCGGCGCTCTTCGGCTGCCGCGCTGTTCGCACGCCATCCCGACGCCCGGAGCACCGATCCGCGGCTGGTGTTCGGCATCGTCCTGCTGATCGTCGTCGACGATCCTCTGCTCTGGCGAGCGGCTTCCTCGGCGACCTCTTCACCAGTGCGGGCGATGACCTCGGGCTGGGCCGCCACCGGCCGGCGTCGGCCTCCAGGCCCTTCGAGGGCTGCTGACCGCGTTCGCGCTCGTGTATATCGCGCGCGGCCTGCTCGATGCGCGGGCCTTCGAGGACGACCGCGGGCGCGCCGCGGCGCACCCGCCTGCTCGCCGCTGTCGGCGATCGCCGGGATCGCGCTCGAGGTCCTGATCGTCGGTCGACTGGATCCGGCGCGGGGAGGTCGAGCTGTCCGGGCACGCTGTTCCCTGGCGGACACTCGTGGTGGGCATCATCGCTCTGGCGCTCGTGCTCGGCGCGCAGGCGTATCTCGTCGCGACGAGCTGGACGGGCGCGAGGTCGGGCGAACGGCCGGCGGCCGCCTGGCGCTGGGCGGCGATCGGGTGGGGCGCGATCTTCGCCGCCGAGCTCATCGTCGACCTCGTCAGCGTCGTCTCGGCCCTCGCGCCGCCCTCGGACCTGGCGGGCTCCGAGCCGTACATGCGGGCATTCGAGGTCGGCGGCTGGGTCTCGACTATTCGGGTGGGTCGCCGCGATCGGCGGCGTTCGTGCTTGGCCTGCCGCGCGCTGGCCGCCGGCGAGATCGAGGATGACGCGGATGACGTCGCCGCGCGCCCGGCTGCCGAGCCGCCACCAACCGATGACTGGCCGGGGCGCCCGTCCGAGGCCGGCTAGGTCCGGTCGACCGGGAGCGAGGCCGCGAGGTTGTGCAGGAAGTTGATGCCCTCGTCGACCGACTCGACCGGCGCGTAGGGTCCGGGCAGGAGGAAACAGGGGCGGCCGGCGAGCGCCACGCCCTGGAGCTGGCCCCAGGGTTCCTCGAGGTGGCGCCCGGCGGCGATCGAGGCCGCGCGCTTGTAGATGAAGACCACCGCGGCGGGGCGCCAGAGCGCGATCTTCTGCCACAGCGGTCCGACGCCCGCGGTCAGCTCCGCGTCCGACGCCTCGTCACGGGCCGACGGGCGCTTGATGAGGTCGGTGATCCCGTGGCCCGCCGGCGACGAGGGCATCGTCGGCGGCCTCCGGCGGCGTGCCCTGCGGCAGGATCCCGGCGGTGGTGATGCGCCGCCAGAACGTGCGTCCGAGGCGGCCCTGGTGGTAGTGGCCGGCCTCGACGCTGACGGGTGAGGGGTTCAGTCCGACGAACAGCAGGCCGTCGCGGCCGGGTGGCAGGTCGGCGAGCGTCTCGACGCGTTGGCCGGCCACGACGATGGTGGTCCGATGCGGCCCCGGGCCGGGTCGATGGGTCAGGGCCGCGAGCTCGTCGGGGCTCATGCGGCGTGTGACGTGACGCTCAGGCCGGGTGGTCGGCGGGGTGGTCGCTGTCGCCGGGGGTCGGGCTGTCGCCGCCCGTCCGCGCCTGGATCTCGGCCTGCGCCTTGGCGGCCTCGGACTTCGCGTCCTTCATGCCCTTCCCGAGCGCCTCGCCCCACTTGGGGAGCGTCTTCGGGCCGCGCACCATGAGCACGACCACGAGGATGATGAGCAAGACGATGATGAGGTCGACCGGCATGCGCCGATGGTACTCCACGCGGCCGCGCGGTCAGCGCGGGCGCAGGGCGACCGGGATGACGAGGCGCATGTGCCGTGTGGGTCGCCGAGAACGAGGCGACCTTGTTGTCGACGAGGCCGGACGCCTTGGCGACCTCCATGACCTCGACGTCGCGGATCGTCGACGCCTTGCCCTTGCGCGACACCACCCAGATCGCGCCGTTCGGCCGGATCCGGGCGGCCAGCTCGGGCAGAACGGCGAGCTGGGCCGTCGAATCGGCGCCGAGCAGGACGACGTCGGTCTCGGGCTTGGGCGGTCCCTCGGTCACGTCGGAGGTGCGGTCGGCGATCATCGGGCGGATCGCCTCGTCGTCGATGTCGATGAGCGCGACCCGCATCCCGGGCCGGATCCCGAGCTTGTCGATGAGCGGCGAGGTGTAGACCCGTTCCATCGCGGCTATCGTGCCACGCACATGCTGCTCGTCTACGGCCCGCGCTCCACGGACTACGACTTCGGGGCGAGCCATCCGCTGACGCCACGCCGCTTCGGGCCGGGCATCGACCTGTTGCGGACGCTCGGCGCCGAGCCCGGACTGGCACCGGAACCCGCGCCGGACGACGAGCTCCTGTGGTGCCACGAGGCCCGCTACCTGGAGGCGGTGAAGCGCCTCTCGGCGGACCCGGATGGACGGCCCGAGGCGGGGATCGGGCGAGGCGGGGACAACCCGGCGTTCCGGGGCATGCACGAGGCGGGCGCGATGGTCGCCGGCGGCTCGATCCGCGCGATGGAGGCGATCCTTCGCGGCGACGAGGAGCATGCCTTCCACCCCGGCGGCGGCCTCCATCACGCCATGGCCGATCGGGCGTCGGGTTTCTGCATCTACGACGACCCGGCGCTCGCGATCGCCCGGGCGCGCCACGACGGGCTCCGGGTGCTCTACCTGGACCTCGACGTGCACCACGGCGACGGCGTCCAGGACCTGTTCTGGGACGACCCGCGCGTGATGACCGTCTCGTTCCACGAGTCGGGCCGGTACCTCTTCCCGGGGAGCGGCTTCCTCGACGAGGTCGGGGAGGGGACCGCGGCCGGCACCGTCGTCAACGTCCCGATGGAGCCCGAGACCGGTGAGGCAGCCTGGCTCGAAGCCGTCACCCGGCTCGTCCCTGAGCTGGCCGCGGCGTTCGGGCCGGACCTCATCGTGAGCCAGCACGGCGCCGACTCACACGCCTGGGATCCGCTCGCCCATCTGCACGTGACGACGACCGCGATGGGCGAGGCGGCCCGGATCGTCGACCTCGCCGCGCACCGGTTCGCCGGGGGCGCTGGCTCGCGACCGGCGGCGGCGGGTACGACGCCTACCGGGTCGTGCCCCGGATGTGGAGCCTGGTCTGGCTGGCCGGCGAGCACCGCGACGTGCCCGAGGCGACGGACGCGGGCTGGCGCGAGCGCTGGGCGGCCGACGCCGCGGCGTTCGGGCAGGCGCCGCTCCCGACCCGGTTCCGCGACGCGCCCAACGCGGGATTGCCGCTCGATTGGTCGCAGGAGCTGGCCGAGGATCACAGCCGGGAGGTGGCGCATGCGGCCCGGGCACGGTTGGTCCCGCGGTTGCTTCGCGAGGCTCGCGATCGAGGCTGGTGGACCTTCGACGCAACGGATCCCGTTGCGCGATCGCTGTCCGACGGCGGGGGCCGGGATGACGGCGACGCCGTGACGCCGACCATCCTGGACGCCCTCGATGCCGCCACCTGGGAGGGCCTGGCGCTCGCCCCTCGGGTGATCGCACCGGCCGACGCCGCCGATGGGCACGCGCTCGTGCGGCGCGGCGCTGCTCGATGGCGCACGAGTCGCCGCCGCGGTCGCCGGCTCGACCGTCGTCGGGCTGTCCGTCACCGCGGCCGACGACGAGCTCCTCGCCATCGGCGTCGGACCTCGGTACCGGCGCCAGGGCCTCGCGACCCGCCTCGTGGCGGCGAGCGGGGCGACCCACGCCGCCCTGCACCCGCTCGCCGAGCGCGATCCGATCGAGCCACTCGACATCCACGCACGGACCGCGATCTGGGCCCGTCTCCATGAACGGGCCGGGATCCGGCTCGTTGCCGCCGCGAGCGGCGCACGGTCGTGACCGCCGTGACGGCGACCCCCGCATGACCCTCTCGGCGCACGACATCGTCGATGTCCGGCTTTCGGAGGCGATGGGGTCGGGCGGCTGCCCGGTCTGCACCGTCCGGGCTCGCTCGGAGCGGGCGTCCCTCGATTCGATCATCGCGGAGCACGTGCTCGACATCCCGTTCCGGGTCGATCTCGAGCGCAAGCGCGGGTTCTGCCGGCGGCACCAGCGCGAGCTGATCCTGGCCGACCGCCGGGTGAGCGGTGGGATCCTCGGCTCGTCGATGCTCTACGGCTCGATGCTCGAGCGGCGGCTCGAGCTGATGCGCGGGATCGTCGATGCCAAGCGTCGAGGCCGCAAGACCCGCGTGGACCTCGCCCGGAAGCGGCCGCCGTGCATCGCCTGCGACCAGGGGGCGTCCGCGGTCGAGATCGCGCTCGGGCGGCTCGCCCAGCGTGCCAAGACCCCCGGCTGGGCCGACGCGATCGCCGACGCGCCGTTCTGCGTCGATGACCTGCTCGCCCTCTGGGCGGTGGCCGGCGACGACGCGGCCTTCGAACCGGTCGCCCGTCGCCAGCTGGCGCGACTCGAGGATCTCGGCGTCCGCCTCGCCGGCTTCGCCGATCACTCGAGCCACGACCGTCGCCACCTGCTGACCGACCACGAAGCGAAGGCCGCCGACGAGGCCGCCGATGCCCTGGGCGGCACGGAGCCCTAGCCGGCGACCCGCACCGGGTCATCCGGCCGTATCCTCGGGGGCGATGACCACCTCGACCGAGCAGGACACCCGCGAGCTCCTCGTCGAGCTGCTGCGCGTCTTCTACGGGAAGGGCTGGGTGTCGGGCACCGGCGGCGGGATCTCCGGCCCGGCCGATGACGGCGGCCTGCTCCTCGCCCCGACCGGGGTCCACAAGGAGCGCATCCGGCCCGACGAGTTCTTCACGGTCGACCCGGCCGACGGCTCGATCCGCACCTCCCCGGCCGACCCGTCGCTCCGGCCGAGCGAGTGCAACTCGATCTTCTGTCTGGCGGTGCGCGAGCGCGCGGCCGGGAGCGTCGTCCATTCGCATGCGTTGTCGGCGGTGCTTGCCGGCGACCTGGCCCGTGACGCCGACCACGTCGCGATCCGCGACCTCGAGATGCTCAAGGGCATCCGCGGCGTCGGCAATCGCGACGTCCATCTGCTCCCGGTCATCCGGAACACGCCGCGCGAGAGCGAGCTCGTCGAGCAGCTGACGCGCGTGCTCGACGACCCGCGGTTCGCCTCGACGTACGCGGTCATCGTGGCCGACCATGGCGCGTACATCTGGGGCGCCGACGTCTGGGAGGCGAAGCGCCACACCGAGGTCTATCACTTCCTGTTCGAAGCGGTGGTCGCCCGGCGCGACCGCGAGCGATCGCGGCGGCTGAAGACCGAGCTGCGCCCGAGAAGGAGGACACGCGTTGAGTCACCACGATTCGATCCCCCGCCAAGGACCTCAGCCACCTGACGAAGATCGACGTGGTCGATGTCGCCGCCGCCGTCGAAGCCGACAAGCTCACGGACGCCGACGTCTTCAAGCGCACGTACCTCGGCCACGGCAACCAGTCGAGCGTGTTCGTCTTCCAGGGGCATCCGGGTCCGTTCAAGACGCACGTCCACGTCACGCACGACGAGATCGGCTATGTCCTCGAGGGCACGGGGTCGGTCACGGTGGGCGGCGTGACTCGTCCCGTGAAGAAGGGTGACGTCTGGGTCATCCCGGCCAACACACCCCATGGCGGACAGTTCGAGGATGCGCCGCAGGTGCTCTTCATCTCCTCGCCGATCGACGACCCCGACGATCAGGACCGCGTCTGGCTCGACTGAGCCGCTTCGGGCAGCGTCGGGTCATCCCGGGCTGTAACGGTCATCGACGGCTGGCGTCTTCCGGGCGTGGAGCCACCGCCGGTCGACCGCGCGCCGGACCGGTCGAGAACCGTCCTGTACGCGGTCGGTGTCCTCGCGATCGCCATCGGGACCCTGCTCGCGGCCCCGCCGGTCGGCACCTGGTTCCTCGCCCGGATGTTCGCCGCATCCGTCCATCCGACGCAATTGCCATCGATGGTGGCCGGCTACCTCGCGGTCGGGCTGGGGATCTGGGCGATCGCTGTCGCCCGGCGCATCGGCCGTCCGCCTGATCGATCCCGGTCGCCAGCGCGTCGCGCGGCGCCGTGGATCGCCGCGACCCTGCTCTATGTCGCCGCCCCCGTCGCGCTCGCGTCGTGGCTCGGCGTGTGGGGCGACGCCCGTCCCCTGGCCTACCTGGACCAGTATCCCGAGGCGCAGCTCGCCTATCCTGGCGCGACGCTTGCGGCGACGGAGCGCCACACGGCCCACAACTGGTTCGATGGGGCGACGCCCGCGAGCATTTCGACCACGTTCGAGACGGACGACGACGTCGGAGACGTCGTGGCCTGGTATGACGGTGCGCTCCAGGCGCGCGGCTGGACCCGGCGCATCCAACCCGGCTACGTCACGCGTGAGGCGAACTGGACGAAGGACTACCTGCGCTTCGACGTCCGCTTCCCTCCCGCGTCGGTCGGCGATCGGACGCGCGTCGAGGCGGAGATGCAGGCCCTGGACCTCCTGGAAGACCTGTCCTCGCTGCGTCGCCTTGAGGCCGACCCGGTGCTCGAGCTCCTGGTCCCAGGATCGACGCCACGGACCACGGTCGGTGATCAGGGTCGGAAGACCGGTAAGAACGAGGTCTGGCCTGCGGCGTTGACGCGAGCGCACGACACGCCCTGGACACCCGACGAGGTCGTCGGCTTCTACGAACGCGAGTTGCCACCACGGGGTTGGGCACCGGCCGCCCCGGCGTGGCCGGGCGCCCCCACCTGGTCGAAGGACGGGACGACCTTCGTGCTCAGCTTCGGAACGCACGATGGTGCCGGCCGGACCTATCAGGTCCGGCTCGAGGAAATCCTCCCGCCGGACGCGCCGACCATGCCGCCACCGTGGGACCGATCGCCATCGGGGATCACCCTCGGCTTCTAGCTCCGCCTCGTTCGCAGCGAAGAACTCCGTCGGGACGGCCAGCCCCCTAAGGCCAAGGGTGGATTCCTCGGCTTCGGCAAGAAGCCTGTGCTGCGGTTCTTGATCAGTACGCCTGGCTCGACTGAGGGCGAACGGCACGATCGGCGTCGGACCGCCGACACTCCCGGCGCGACGACTCATTGCGACCCAGTCTCGACAAGCAGGCTGAGACCCGGTACCATCGCGTCGCCGGACAACGACGCTGAACGGAGGCCACTCGTGGGGCATTCACTGAGACTCGGTCGCAATGTCACCGGGATTGCCGTGCTGCTGACGGTCGTCTTCCAGCTCGCCGCATGCGGCGCCTCGGCGTCGCCATCGACGTCGGCCGGGAACTCGCTCGGTGTCCCGCCGAGCGCGTCGACGACATCGAACCCCCCGGCCTCCGCCTCGTCCTCGAGCGGCGCAGCGGCGCCGACCCCGGTCGATTTCAGGTCCACCGATCCCCGTGATCGGAACGGAGAACTTCTATGCGGACCTCCTGACCCAGATCGGGGGGTCGAGGGTCGAGGCGACGAGCTTCATCAACGACCCCAACGCCGATCCGCACGAGTTCGAGTCCAGCCCCAAGAACGCCGTCCTGGTGGCGGACGCCGGCTTGGTCATCGTCAACGGGCTCGGCTACGACGACTTCATGCAGAAGCTCCTCGGAGCCTCCGAGCAGCCGGACCGAGTTGTGATCGACGTTCAGACCTTGCTCGGGTTGCCGGACGACAGCAACGTCCACGTTTGGTACGACCCGGCCACGATGCCCAAGGTGGCCGCGGCTGCGACGGAGGCACTGTCCAAGCTCGATCCGCAGAATGCCGCCTACTTCGCGGCCCGCGAGCAGGCGTACCTCGCGGCGCTCCAGCCGATCGACGACAAGATCGCCGAGATGAAGGCCAAGTATGCTGGCAAACCGATCGCGTTCACCGAGGATGTGGCCGGCTACCTGACCGACGACATCGGACTCGATCTCAAGAGCCCGGTCGGGTTCATGAAGGCGATCGAGGAAGGCACCGACCCGGCGCCCGCCGACGTCGCGGACGAGCAGGACCTGTTCACCCAGAAGCTGGTCAAGGTGCTGGTGTACAACAACCAGGTGACATCGCCGACCACGCAGTCGATCCACGACCTTGCCGTCGCGCAGGGCATACCGGTGGTCGGGGTGGCCGAGACGATCCCGGCGAGCTTCGCGACGTTCCAGGACTGGCAGCTCGCCCAACTCGCCGAGCTTGAGCAGGCGCTTGCGACCGGCGGCTGAGACCCAGCCGGCGACCGTCATCCGGTTCGACGACGCGACGCTCGAGTACGGCGGGCGACGTGTCTGGAGCGACCTGGAGCTGGAGTTCGAGGCGCCCTCGTTCGTGGCCATCCTCGGACCCAACGGATCGGGGAAGACATCACTCCTGAAGGTCATCCTCGGGCTGACACCGGTCTCGAGCGGCACCGTCGAGGTCCTCGGGTCCCCGCCACGGCGGGGGAACCCCGGGATCGGCTACGTCCCGCAGCACCAGTCCTTCGACCGCGACCTGCCACTCCGCGGGCGGGACCTCGTCGGGCTCGGCGTCGACGGCCATCGCTGGGGCATAGGCCGGCGCTCCTCCGCGCGACAGAGGCTGGTCGACGAGGCGATCGACGCGGTCGCGGCGACGGCCTTCGCTGATGCACCGATCGGGAAGCTGTCGGGCGGCGAGCAGCAACGCCTGCGGATCGCGCAGGCCCTCGTCGGCGATCCGAGCATCCTGCTCTGCGACGAGCCGCTCGCCAGTCTTGACCTGCATCACCAACAGGAGATCACCGAGCTGATCGTCGACTGGCATCGCCGGGCGCGCCGGACCGTCCTGTTCGTCACCCACGATGTCAACCCGATCCTGCCGTTCGTCGACCGCGTGCTGTTCGTCGTCAACGGCCGCTGGGCGGCCGGGATGCCCGACGACGTCCTGACCTCGGACCGACTGTCCGACCTGTACGGTTCCCACGTCGACGTGCTCCGCGTCCACGGACGCGTCCTCGTGGTCGGTGACACGACCGACTCCGGGTTCGACCTCGAGCAGCCGCACCACCTGCCGGCCATCGACGACGACGCTGGGCACGAACCGCCGGGGGTCGCCCGATGATCGACCAGATCGCTCGGCTCCTGACCTACGACTTCGTCCAGAACGCGATCGCCGCGGGCATCGTCATCGCGATCGTGGCCGGCGTCGTGAGCCCATTCGTCGTCGCGCGCAACCAGTCGTTCGCGGTACACGCGCTCTCCGAGCTCGGGTTCACCGGCGCCGCAGGCGCCATCGTCATCGGCGTGACCCCGGTGTTGGGCCTGCTCGCCGGCACGACGATCACCGCCTTGTTCATCGGCATCCTCGGGGTGCGGGTCCGTGAGCGGGACGCGGTCGTCGGGGTGGTGATGGCGTTCGGTCTCGGCCTCGGCGTGCTGTTCCTGACCATCTATCCGCGATACGCGACCGAGGCCTTCGCGATCCTCTTCGGGACCATCACCGGTGTGAGCCGGGGCGACGTCCTGCTGCTCATCGGCATCGGCATCGTGACGCTCGTGTCGCTCATGGTGGTCTATCGACCGCTGACGTTCGCGACCGTGGACCCAGAGGTCGCCGAGGCCCGTGGCGTTCCGGTCGGCGCGCTCGCGATCGTCTTCCTGCTGATCATGGCCGCGGCGGTCGCCGAGGCGGTCCAGGTCGTCGGGGTCTTGTTGATCCTGACCCTGCTCATCACGCCCGGCGCCGCCGCGGAGCGCCTCACCGCGCGGCCCGGTCGGGCGACGGTATACAGCGTCGCACTGGCGATGTTCTGCATCCTCGGAGGGATATTGCTGGCCCTGGTCACGGACATCCCGGTCAGCGTGTACGTGACCTCGCTGAGCTTCGTGTGCTACCTGGGCGCCCGCTTCGTCATCGGACCGATGACGCTCGCCGCCGAGGGGCGGCGCTCGGTCGGGGCGACGCCGGCGGGCGCCGAGGCCAGCCGGTGACGGGCGGAGCCGGGGACCGAGCCTAGGCTGTCGCCGTCGTGGGACCGGGCTGGGCGGCCTGGCAGGCCGGGCACACTCCGAAGAGCTCGAGGCGGTGCTCGTCGATCCGGAAGCCGGTCCGACGCGACACCTCGCGAACGACGGTCCGGAGGCCGGCGTCCTCGATCTCGGCGGTTCGTCCGCAACGCGAACAGACGACGTGATGATGGTGGGCGGGCTCGCAGGCGACGTACGCATGCTCGCCGTTCGGAAGGTCCAGGCGTTCGACGACCCCGAGCTGCTCGAGCGCCTCGATGGTGCGGAACACCGTCGCCCGGCCGATCCCGAGGCGCCGGGCTCGGCTTTCGGCCACGAGCTCGGCCGCGGTGAAGTGGCCATCGTGATCGGCGATGAGCGCGGCCAGGGCCCGCCGCGGACCGGTCAATCGGTAGCCGGCGCGGTCGAACGCCACGACGATCGTCTCGGGGTCGGACATGCGGGAAGGCTAGCACGAGCGAGACCGGATCTCGATCGGTCCGGGATGCCGGGGGTGCCGACCGTGCGTGACGGCGACGCACCGAGCGCCTGATATCACGCAGATGAGGGTCGAGGCGTACATTGCGCCGGTGAGCCCATCGCGATGGCGTGACCGCACGCGGACGAGCGCCCTGGCGCTGGTGGTCTTCGTGCTCGCCCACAACCTGATCTTCCTGGTCACCTACGGCACCGACTCGGGCGCCGCACTCGAGGCGACCGGCCATCGATCCGGATGGACCGCCACGGTCGCTCTCGTCGTCGCGCTGGCCCTCGTGCTGGTCATCACCGGCATCGTGCGGCTCGCGCAGCTGTCCCAGCTCGCCCGTCACGTCGGCCGCGGCGGGAGGCGGATCCAGCGCGTCGGCGACCGGTCGCTCGTCGCGGATCTGGCCCGCCGGTGGGTCTGGATCCTGCTGGGCTCCCTCACGCTGTTCGTCATCTCCGAGAACCTCGAGCACCTCGCGGTCGGGATGCCCCCGCCCGGGCTCGCCGTCCTCGGGTCCGCCGCGTACGACGCGACCCTGCCGATCTTCGCCGTCGTCGGCTTCGCGGCCGCCCTGATCGATGCGCTGTATCGCTGGCGGCATGACGTCCTCCTCGCCCGTATCGTCGCCGCGTACGCCCGCTGGGCTCGCTCGACCGGGTCGACGGCGCGTCCGCCGGTCCCCTGGATCGATCGTCGGCACGGCGCCATCGCCGGGCATCGCATCGCGGGCCGGGCTCCGCCGCTCGCCGCCGCCTGAGACGTCCGGGCTCAACCCTCCGGCGCCGATCCCGATTGACGATCGCGCCGCCGCAACCGAATCCAGGTTCACGTGATGCCGCGGCCAGATGGCCGAGCGCGTCCTTCGGAGGTTCCCATGCACATCCCTCGATCCCGTCGCGTCGCCGCGGCCGTGCCGGTCGCGATCGCGGCGGCCGCCTTGCTCGTCGGCATCGCGCAGGCCCATGTCCTCAAGGACTTCGGGCCGTACACCGTCGCGCTCGGCTGGGTCCATGAGCCGACCTACGTCGGCGAGCTCAATGCCGTTCAGGCCGTGGTCACGGACAACAGGGGCAAACCGGTCACCGACCTCGCCGCGGGCGATCTCAAGGTCGTCGTCAGCGTGAGTGGCCAGGACTCCGCCGCGCTCGACCTGGAGCCGACCTATGACGAGGACACCGGGCTCGGAACGCCCGGCGATTACGAGGCGCCGCTGATCCCCACGGCGCCCGGTGACTACACCTTCCACCTGACGGGCAAGATCCACGAAACCGCGGTCGATGAGACCGCGACCTCGAGCGATTCGACCTTCGATTCCGCGGTCGACGACACGGCGATCCAGTTTCCGGCGAAGGTCCCCAGCCTCACCGAGGTGACGACTCGACTCGATCGGCTCGACGCGCGGGTCACGGCCGCCGCGTCGGCGCCGCCGCCGGCCGCCGCTCCGACGCTCGATACCACCGCGGTGACGGCGGCGAGCAGCGCGGCCGCGTCGGCGGGTGACGCTGCCCAGCAGGCCAAGGACGCCGCCTCGACCGCGACGACCATCGGCATCGTGCTCGGTGGTCTCGGGGTGATCCTCGGCGGTTCGGCGCTGTACATCGCGACGCGACGTCGCCCGGCCGGCAACGCCTAGCCATCCCATGCGGACCGCCAGGATCGGCGTCGCGGCCGGGTTCGCCCTGGCCGCGACGCTGCTCCTGTCGGGGACTGCGGCGGCGCACGCGCTTCCGCAGTCATCCGACCCGAGTCCGGGGGCGAACCTCGCCACGCCTCCCACGGCGGTGACGATCACCTTCGGCGAGCGACCCGACCCGAAGCTGTCCTCGATCAAGGTGCTCGACACGGCCGGCAACATCGTCAGCAGCGGGCCAGCCGTCCCTGTGGCCGCCGATCCCAGCCAGCTCACGGTCCCGCTCTCGGCTCTCGGGACGGGCGTCTACACGGTCGCCTGGCGGACCGTGTCGGCGGTCGACGGCCACCTCGCCAGCGGTTCCTTCGCGTTCGGCGTCGGGATGGCAGCGCCGACGGCGACCCAGGGCGCGGTCGCCGGCGCGAGCGTCGGCGCCCAAACCCCGAACGGCCCGTCGGCCGGGGCGATCGTCACGCGGTGGCTGCTCTTCCTCGGCCTGCTGGGTCTGCTCGGTGCGGCCGCCTTCGGACTGCTCGTGGCCCCGCCCTCATCGATCATCATCCGCGCCTGGCTCCCGCTCGCGTGGCTCCTGGCCGCGGTCGGCACGGCCGGGGTCCTGCTGGTCGAGATCGTCGAGTCGGGGGCGACGGCCGACGATATCCTCGGCTCCTCCCTCGGTGTGGCCCTCGTGGGTCGTGCCGTGCCGCTCGTCGTGGCCGCTGTCGGCGTCTTCCTCGCCCGCCGTCCGTCGCCGCGAGCGGGACTGTGGGTCGTCGGGATCGGCTCGACGGCCGGGCTCATCGTGGACGTCCTGCTCAGCCATGCGGCGGCCGGCACGGCAGCGGCCAGTGCGGTCGAGGTGCAGGCGATCCATGTGCTGGCCGTCGGCCTGTGGCTCGGCGGGCTGGCCGGACTGCTCCTCACGATGGGACGAACGGCCGATGAACGGACGGCAGAGCTCGCCCGGCGGTTCTCCTGGGTCGCCACGATCGGGATCGGCACGGTCGCCGTGACCGGCATCCTGCGCGCGGCCCAGGAGCTCGGCTCGATCGATGCGCTGCTGACGACGGACTTCGGCCGCGTCGTCACGGCCAAGACCGGTCTGTTCGCCGTTCTGGCGGCGCTCGGTGCCGTGAACCACTTCCGCAACGTCCCGGCAGCCGGGCGTCGGCTCGGCGGCCTGCGACGCGTCGGCTCCGCGGAGCTCCTGATCGGCGCGACCGTGATCCTGCTCTCCGCCTCGCTGGTCAACCTTGTGCCGCCCGCGGAGCTCGCCGCTGCCAACGCGACCCCGTCGCCGAGCCCGAGTCCGAGTCCCGCCCCGCTCGTGGTCGACGGTCATGACTTCGGCACCTCGGTCAAGCTCAGCCTCGCCGTCTCCCCGGGCACCGCCGGGTTCAACACCTTCACGGTCACCGTGACCGACTACGACACGGGCGCGCCGGTCGCCGCCGACGGCGTGACCCTCCGGTTCGTGATCCCGGCTCGGACCGATGTCGGCAGCTCGCGACTCGACCTTCCGCCGGCCGGCCCCGGGGTGTTCAGCGCGACCGGCTCGAACCTCTCGCTCGAAGGCACATGGCAGATCACGGCGACCGTGGCGCGTGGGGCGACGTCGGTCGAGGTCCCGCTCGAACTGACCACGCGGCCGGTTGGGGGACCGTCTCTGGCGCCCGGTCCGACCCCGCTGATCGACGTCAACGCCGTCCCCGGCCTGCCGACCATCTACACCGTCCACCTGACGGAGGGCCGGACGGTCCAGGTCTACCTTGACCCGGGCACCGCCGGAGCCAACGAGGTCCACGTCACCTTCTTCGACGCGACCGGCAACGAGCTGCCGGTCCAGAGTATCCAGATGGCCCTCGGACCCGCCGGTGGCGCCCTCGCGCCGCTCGATCCACGGCAGCTCGAACCGGGCCACTTCGTGTCCGATACGACCCTCAGCACGGGGACGTACACGCTCTCGCTATCGGGGCCGGCCCCCGGCGGCGATCAGCTCTCCGCGCGCCTCGATCTCCCCGTCACCACGTGAGGTACACCATGTCCATCCATCGTCGCGCTCCGTGGCTCCTCCTCGTCATCGTCCTCGTGAGCGCGGCGGCCTGTTCCGGATCGAGCGGTTCAGCCGCGAGCGCCCCCGCGTCCGCCGACACCTCGTCGGTGCCGTCCGCGCCGAACGCCTCCGCGGCGACGCCGGCCGCGTCGCGTCCGTCCTCGCCCGCGGTCATCGCGATCACGTCGCCCACCGCGAACGCCGAGATCAGCGGACCCAGCGCCCACGTGGTGATCTCGCTCGAGAACGCCGAGATCGTGCCGGCGACGACGACCAACATCCGCCCGGACCAGGGGCATGTCCACCTGTACGTCGACAACGTGCTCGTGTCGATGAACTATGGCCTGGAGCAGGACCTGCCGGTGCACCCGGGCACGTACCTGCTGAAGGCCGAGTTCGTCGCGGCCGACCACGCGCCATTCAACCCTCGGGTATGGTCGCCTGAGGTCGTGTTCACGGTGAAGTGAGATGCCGCGATCGCTCGCTCCTCGAGCTCGCTCGTTCCTGGCCGCGCTGGTCATCGTCATCGGCGCCGCCGCGCTCGTTGGTCTCCTGTCGTGGGCGGACCGGTCCAGCACGGGCGACGTCGCCCCCTCGGCGACCGGCGCTTCGAGCGCCGTCGCGCCGTCCGGCGTGACGCCGATCCGTATCGGGGCGGTATTCCCGACCTCGGGCAGCGCCGCCGGGCTCGCCGGGCAGGAGCTCGCCGGGGTCCGGATCGCGGCGGATCTCGTGAACGAGGACGGTGGTGTCGGCGGGCGACCGATCGTGCTCGACGTGCGCGACCTCGAACGCGCCGACGCTGCGCCGGCGGTCATGGCGGCGCTCCGCGCCGAGGGTGTGCACGTCGTCATCGGGGCGTACTCGTCGGATCTGTCGATCGCGGCGAGCGCCGCTGCCGATGCCGAAGGGCTCGTGTACTGGGAGGCCGGCGCGGTCGCGGATCGTCTGACCGGTCGTGGCCTCCCGCTCGTGTTTCGCGTCGGGGCCAGTGGCACGGACCTCGGTTCGAACTCGGCTCGGTTCGCGGCGACCGAGCTGGCGCCGCGCCTGGACACGCCGGCGGCCTCGCTGCGGGTCGCGATCGTCAACGCCGATGACGACTACGCGCGGTCCGTCGCCGACGCGGCCGACCGGACCGCGACCGAGGCCGGGCTCGACATCGTCGCGCGGGCCGGCTACGACCTGACGATCCCCGACTGGCCCGCGCTCATCGCCCGGCTCAAGAACAGCCGTCCGGACGTGATCATCCTCGCGTCGCACATCCCCGACGGTGTCGCCTTCCGTCGCGCGATGCTCGCCGGCGGGCTGCGGACCAAGGCGCTCATCGGCTCCACGATGGCCGAGTGCGACCCGGACTTCGCCGGCGCTCTCGGGCCGGACGCGATCGGGATCTTCGCCTCGGATCGGCCGACCGGTGGGTTCCAGCCCGACGCGCTCGCCGCGACCGCACGGGCAACGTACGACCGCTTCGCGGCAGCATGGGCGAGGTCATCGGCCTCGACATCGCACGCCCAGCCGACCGGAGGATCGGACGAGTACGGCTCGGCGGACGATGCGGTCCCGAGCGACGGGCTGTCCGGGAGCGCCGACCCCGGCTACCAGCTGACCGGGCCCGATCATGGGCCGACGAGCGGTCCGACGGAGGAGGCGCTCTCGGGATTCTCTGCCGCATGGCCGCTGTTCCATGACGTCCTCCCCGCCGCGGCCGACTCGGGCGGTCTGGATGCCCAGCGTGTCGCGAGCGCAGCGCGGGGCCTGGACCTGCCGGTCGGCGCCTTGCCGAACGGGGCGGGATCCGGTTCTCGGCCGACCCCGCGTCGCTCGGACAGAACGAGCGGGCCGCCGCGGTCATCTGGCAGTGGCAGGCCGTGCGCACCTATGCCTTCGTCTGGCCGGCGACGTACGCGACCGGGTCCATCGGCTTCGTCCCGTTGCCGCGATGATCGCCGCCTTCCCGGCCACCCCTGGCCGGGCTGATGCCGGCCGAGCGGTGGCCGGAGCCGGCGTCCTCGCGGTCGCCGTCCTGCTCCGAGCGGCGATCGGTGGGTCGAGCCCGCTCGTCGCATTCACCGCGGGGAGCGCCTTCGGGCTGGGTCTCCTCGGGGCGGCCATCGTCACGGGTAGGCGGGTCCGACGGCCGACGGCGCGCGCGCTCGCGCTCGGCGTCGCCGGCGGCCTCGGCCTCATCCTCCTCCCCGTCCTCGCCCGACCCACAGGCGGACTGCCCCTGGCGCTCCACCCGGAGCCGTTCCCGGTCTGGTTGATCGTCACCGCGACCGTCGCCATCGGCGAGGAGGTGATGCTGCGCGGCGTGCTGTTCGACGCCCTGCGGCCGTCGGTCGGGATCGCCGCGACCGTCGCACTCACGAGCCTCGCGTTCGCGCTGATCCACGTGCCGGCGTACGGCTGGCACGTGGTGCCGCTCGACCTCGCCGTCGGCGTCTGGCTCGCCGGGCTGCGACTGCTCTCGGGTGGTATCGCCGCACCGGCCATGGCCCACGGCCTGGCCGATATCGCGACGTGGTGGCTGTGATGCGTGAGCGTCGCGTGGCGTTCGGCGTGCTGGTCCTGGGCGGACTCGCCGATCGTCGCGGTCCAGCGAGCCGCCCCGTTGCTCGAGCCGCCCCTGTACGACGGCGTCGTCGTCGCCGAACCGTACCGCTGGCTCGTCCCGCCGCCCGGCGCGGTCGGGGATCCGACGTCCGCCTCGGCGACCGCGTCGCTCGAGGGCGGGAAGAACCCGCTGATCGCCGTGGCCACGGCCGAGTCGCCGCCGCAGGCGCAGATCTTCGCGAGCCGCGCCGCGCTCGTCATCCCCGACGGAACGACCGGGCTCGTGATGTCGATCCAGCCGGTCCTGCCGCAGTCGCTGCCGACGGATGGGCACATCGCGGGCAACGTCTACCGCATCCTGGTCACGAACCAGGCGGGCGTGCCCTTGACCGCGCCCGCGAGCGCCCGCGTGACGATCGTGCTTCGCGGACCCGAGACCGAGCCGCAGGTGACGATGGCCCAGTTCGGCCCGGACGGTTGGGTGCCCCTCGAGACCACGGACGCCGGATTCGGGTCGACGCACCTTGCGGTCGTGACCTCGTTCGGGGATTTCACGCTCATCGCCCCCGGGCCAGGGGGACCGTATCCGACGGCGGCCGGCAGCGCCTCCAGCTCGCCCGCCGCGAGTGGGGGAGCGAACCCGGGGAGCGGCGGTCCTTCGAGTTCACCGCCGTCCGAGACGGCCTCCAGCGTCCCGGCCGAGCCGTCGTCACCCTCTGGTGGGGGGAGTGCGTCCGGCGGCCCGCCGATCGCGCTGCTCGCGGCCATCGTCGCGATCCTGCTCCTGGGGATCATCGGACTGAGCGGCCTTCGCCGTCGCACCCAGCGCCGTCGACCCTATCGCGGTGCGAGGCCCCGCCGCCGGTAGGGTCGGGCCGGACCGAGTGCTGGCGGGCGACCAAACAGAACATCTGGTCGATATCCTCGGCGGCGCCTATACTCATCGTCCTGTGACCGCGACCAAGCCGCGACCCGGCGGCGCCGATGCCCTGGCCCCGTTCTCGCGCCCCGTCCGCGAGTGGTTCGAGGCGAGTTTCGAGGCGCCGACCGAGGCCCAGGAACGCGGTTGGGCGGCCATCGCCGCGGGGCAGCACACGCTCATCCACGCGCCGACGGGGAGCGGCAAGACCCTGGCCGCGTTCCTGTGGGCGCTCGATCGCCTGGCCACCCATCCCGACGCCCGGAACGCACCCGCGCCCAGCCCGGCCTCGTCCGCGTCCTGTACGTCTCGCCGCTCAAGGCGCTGACCTACGACGTCGAGCGGAACCTGCGGGCGCCGCTGACCGGGATCGCCCAGCAGGCCCAGCGGCTGGGCGAGCCCGCGCCGACCATCACGGTCGCCAGTCGCACCGGCGACACCCCGGCCGAGGACCGCCGCGAGCTCGTCCGGCGGCCGCCGGACATCCTCATCACCACGCCCGAGTCGCTGTACCTGCTCCTCACCAGTCAGGCGCGCGAGATCCTCCGGGGCGTCGAGCACGTCATCGTCGACGAGGTCCACGCGATCGCGGGCACGAAGCGCGGCGCGCACCTCGCGCTCAGCCTCGAGCGGCTCGAGGCCCTGCGGGCGAACGACGCCCCGCCGATGCAGCGGATCGGGCTCTCGGCCACGCAACGCCCGCTCGACGCGATCGCCCGCTTCCTCGGCGGCGTCGGCCCGGGCCGCGAGGTCGCGATCGTCGATGCCGGCGCGCGCAAGCCGCTCGACCTCCAGGTGGTCGTGCCGGTCGACGACATGTCGGCGATCGGCGAGGTCCTGCCGCTCGACGACCAGCCCGGCGGCCCGGCGACGTCGCCCGAGGGTCGCAACAGCATCTGGCCGGCCATCCACCCGCGCATCCTCGAGCTGATCCGGAGCCACCGCAGCACGATCGTCTTCACCAACAGCCGGCGCCTGAGCGAACGGCTCGCCCAGCGGCTCAACGAGCTCGCTGGCGAGGACCTGGTGCGGGCCCATCACGGGAGCATCGCCCGCGAGCAGCGCCTGGCCATCGAGGAGGACCTCAAGGCCGGGCGGCTGCCCGCCCTCGTCGCCACGTCCAGCCTCGAGCTCGGCATCGACATGGGCGCGGTCGACCTCGTCATCCAGGTCGAGAGCCCGACGTCGGTCGCGCGCGGGCCTCCAGCGCGTCGGCCGGGCCGGCCACCAGGTCGGGGCACCCAGCAAGGGCGTGATCTTCCCCAAGTACCGCGGCGACCTGCTGGAATGTCGCCGTCGTCACGCGCCGCATGCACGAGGGGGCCATCGAGGCCACCGCGATCCCGCGCAACCCGCTCGACGTCCTCGCCCAGCAGCTCGTCGCGATGGCGGTCATGGACCGCTGGACGGTCAGCGACCTGCTGGCCACGGTCACCCGCGCGTCGCCGTACGAGACGCTGACCCGCGACCTGCTCGAGGGCGTCCTCGCGATGCTCGCCGGCGCCTATCCATCGGACGAGTTCGCCGAGCTCAAGCCGCGCGTCGTCTGGGACCGGGTCACCGACACGGTCGAGGGCCGACGCGACGCCCGCGTCGTCGCGGTCACGAGCGGCGGCACGATCCCGGATCGCGGGCTGTACGGCGTGTTCATGGCCGGCGAGGCCGGCACGCCGGGCCGGCGGGTCGGCGAGCTCGACGAGGAGATGGTCTACGAGCTCCGGGCGGGGATGCACGGCGACGTCATCGTCCTCGGCGCCAGCAGCTGGCGGGTCGACGAGATCGGCCACGACCGGGTCACGGTCACGCCCGCCCCCGGCGTCCCCGGCAAGCTGCCGTTCTGGAAGGGCGACGCCGTCGGCCGGCCGATCGAGCTCGGGCGGGCGATGGGCGCCTTCGTCCGCGAGCTCGAGGAGGACCTGGCGAAGGGCGAGCGCGGACGACGGACCGCGAGCGCCCGGCTCCGCGAGACCCACGACCTCGACGAACGTGCCGCCGACAACCTCATCGCCTACCTCGACGACGAGCGCGAGACCACCGGCGTCCTGCCGACCGACCAGCGGATCGTCATCGAGCGATTCCGGGACGAGCTGGGGGACTGGCGGATCTGCCTGCTCACGCCGTTCGGCGGGCGGATCCACGCGCCGTGGTCGATGGCCATCGAGGCGCGGCTCGCGGAGCGCCTCGGCCTCGAGGTCCAGACGATCTGGTCGGACGACGGCATCGCGATCCGGCTCCCCGAGGGCGACGCCCCGCTCGACGGCATCGAGGCGCTGCTCTTCCCCGAGGCCGACGAGATCGAGGACCTCGTCGTCGAGCAGGTCGCCTCGTCATCGCTGTTCGCCAGCCGGTTCCGCGAGAACGCGGCGCGGGCGTTGTTGCTCCCCCGACGCCGCCCGGGGACGCGGACGCCGCTCTGGCAGCAGCGCCAGCGCGCGGCGGACCTGCTCGCGGTCGCCTCGCGCTACGGCTCGTTCCCGATCCTCGTCGAGACCTACCGCGAATGCCTCTCGGACGTCTTCGACCTGCCCGCCCTGCGCGAGGTGCTGGCCGGCGTCGCGTCGCGCGAGATCGCGGTCCACAGCGTCGAGACCGTCCGGGCGAGCCCGTTCGCGAGCAGCCTGCTGTTCGACTACGTCGCCGCCTACATGTACGACGGCGACACGCCGCTCGCCGAGCGTCGGGCGGGCGCGCTGACCCTCGACCGCGACCTCCTGCGCGAGCTGCTCGGCCAGGAGGAACTGCGCGAGCTGCTCGATCCGGACGCGCTGGCCGACCTCGAGCTCTCGCTCCAGGCGTTGAGCGATGAACGACGGGCGACGACCGTCGATGGGCTGCACGACCTGCTCCGCCGGCTCGGGGACCTCACGACCGACGAGGTCGGGCCACGGGTCGACGGCGGTGCCCCGGTCGCCGACGCGTGGCTCGACGAGTTGCGGGCGGGCCGCCGCGCCGTGCGGACGCGGATCGCCGGCGAGGAGCGCTGGATCGCGATCGAGGACGTCGCCCGCTATCGAGACGGGGTCGGCGCCGCGCCGCCGGTCGGCGTGCCGGAGGCGTTCCTCGCCCCGGTGAGCGGGGCGCTGGACGGGCTGCTGGCGCGCTGGGCGCGGGTCCATGGGCCGTTCCTGACGCCCGAGCCGGCGCGCCGCTGGGGCCTGCCGCTCGGCATCGTCGAGGACGCGCTCGAACGGCTCCTCGAGGCCGGCACCATCCTCCGCGGGGAGTTCCGCCCGGGTGGCGCGGAACGCGAATGGTGCGATCCCGATGTGCTTCGGCTGCTGCGACGGCGTTCGCTGGCGCGACTGCGGCGCGAGGTCGAGCCGGTCGACCCGGCCGCGCTCGGGCGGTTCCTGCCCGAATGGCACGGCATCGCGCCGCTCGGCCGTGCCGCCTCCCCGTTCCGTGGCTCGGCCGCGCTGGAGCGCCTCGCCGAGGTCGTCGACCAGCTCGCCGGGGTGGCCATCCCGGCCTCGGTCCTGGAGCGCGACGTCCTCCCGGCGCGGATCCCCGGCTACCAGCCGCGACTGCTCGATGAGCTGGGATCCCTCGGCGAGGTCGCCTGGGTCGGACGAGGCAGCCTGGGGCGCGACGACGGGCGGATCGTGCTCGCCCGGCCGGGGCGCGACGCACTGCGGCCGGCGGGTCCGCCGGATGACGTCGAGCGGCCGACGAGCGCGCGGCACGATGCCCTCCGCGAGCATCTCGCGCAGCGAGGTGCCTCCTTCTACCGGGATCTCCACCGCGCCGCCGGCGGCGGCCCGGATCGTGATGTGCTCGATGCGCTCTGGGACCTCGTCTGGGCCGGCGAGGTCACGAACGACACGTTCGCGCCGCTCCGTGCCCTGCGCTGGAAGCGAACGGGGAGTGGCGGCGCCCGGCGGGGACGGCCGGGCCGGCTCACGGCGCTCGGTCCGCCCGAGGCCGCCGGGCGCTGGTCGCTCGTCGAGGCGCCCACCGCCAACCCGACCGAGCGCCTGCATGCGCGGTCGCTCGCCCTCCTCGAGCGGCACGGCGTGCTGACCCGGGAGGCCGTCGCGGCCGAAGGGGTCGACGGCGGGTTCAGCTCGGTCTACCCGATCCTCCGCGCGCTCGAGGAGGCCGGCCGCATCCGGCGCGGCTATTTCGTCGACGGGCTCGGGGCGGCCCAGTTCGCGCTGGCCGGTGCGCTCGACCGACTGCGGGCGGTCCGCGACCCGGCCGAGGGCAGCGCCGACCGCGACGTCCATCTCCTGGCCGCGGCCGACCCGGCCCAGCCATACGGTGCGGCGCTCGCGTGGCCCCGGCGCGACGACCATGACCGCCGGCCGATCCAGCGCGCCGCGGGCGCGTACACGGTCCTCGTGGACGGCGTCGCGGTCCTGTACCTCGAGCGTGGCGGGTCCACGCTCCAGACGCTCGCGCCCGCCGATGACGCTGAGACGGCGGTCGTGGCGGCGCGGGCGCTCGGCGGCCTCATGGCCGACGGTCGGATGCGCGAGCTCGTAGTGACCAAGGTGGACGGCCTCCCGATCGCCGAGTCGCCGTTCCGTGAGCGCCTGCTGGCGGCCGGGTTCCTGCCCGGCTATCGCGGGCTCGTCCTGCGCGGCCGGGCCTGAGCGCGTGCCCGAGGGCGACACCCTCCTGCGGACCGCGACCGGTCTCCGGCCGTTCCTCGTCGGCCGGCCGGTGACGGCCGCGCGGACCAACGGTCCCGGTCCAGTGCCCCAGGTCCAGCGCCTGGTCGGCCAGAAGATCGAGTCGGTCGAGGCGCATGGCAAGAACCTGCTCATCCGGTTCGACGGCGGCCTCGAGGTGCGGACCCACCTCCGCATGCACGGGTCGTGGCATCGCTACCGGCCCGGCGAGCCCTGGCGCCGGCCCGCGGCGCGCGCCCGGCTCGTGCTCGAGGTCCCGGGCGCCGTGGCGGTCTGCTTCGATGCCCCGGTCGTCGAGCTGTTCGAGACTCGGTCGGCGGGCCTCCACCCGGCGCTCTCGTCGCTCGGGCCTGACCTCCTCGACCCGGCGTTCGATGCCGCTGAGGCGCTTCGTCGGCTCCGCGATCCGTCCCGTGCCGGGACCGAGGTGGCCGTCGCGCTCGTCGACCAGCGGGCGTTGGCCGGGATCGGCAACGTGTACAAGAGCGAGGTCCTCTGGATCGAGCGCGTCTCGCCGTTCCGCGCCCTCCGCGACATCGACGACGAGACGCTCGAGCGGCTGGTCGCGACCGCCCGACGTCTGCTCGTCGCCAATGCCTCGCCGGCCCACGGACCGGAGCGGGTGACGACGACGGGCGACCGCGGCGCCCCGGGGCCGCTGTACGTCTACCGTCGGACCGGCCGGCCGTGCCGGCGCTGCCGGACGGCGATCCGTTCCATCCAGCAGGGCCGCGACCTGCCGCGGACGACGTACTGGTGCCCGGCCTGTCAGGGAGGACCCGACCGATGACCGACGTCGATGTGGTCTGCACCCGCGCCGACGGGCAGTGGACGTGCGACGTGACCGTCGCTGATGCGGATGGGTCCGTCACGCACCACGTCGTCGGCTTGACGGACGTTGACCTGGACAGGCTCGCGCCTGGTGCCGGCGACCCGCATGAGCTCGTGGCGCGCTCGTTCCGATTCCTGCTGGCACGCGAAACGAAGGAGTCGATCCTGGCGACCTTCGACCTGCCCGTCATCGGCCACTACTTCCCTGAGTACCTCGTCGAGATCAGGGGCGGCATCGCCTGACGGATCCGTCTCGTGGCGGGGCGGCGATGGCGGTGCGGGGATCGGCGGGGCCCGAGGCCACGGTGGGCGCGTCGCCGGGGGACGAGACCCAGAGGCGCGTCATGCGTGGATCAGTGTCAGCTGCTCAACATGCCGACACTCGGCATGGATCCGGACGGCCTGAGGACCGGACCGGGCCGAGCCTGAGCGTGGATCACCCGGATACGGGCACCTTCCCAGCCGGACTCTTGCCAGTTGCCCGATGGGTTGAGCGGCTGGCATGGATTCTCGGTCACTTGCTCGGCCGGCTGAGCATCTGGCGCGAATCCCGGATGGCGTCGGCCTCCGGACCGGCGGTCGCCCGCGCGGGTTCCGCGGCGTCCACCGCGCCCATTAGCATGCGCGCGACATGTGCGAGCACTTCATCGCCCGCGCCGCCGAGCCGTTCCGCATCGACGAGCTCTGGCCGTTCGCCGAACGCCTCGAGCGGTTCGGCATCGCCGGCTTCGGCTGGGGGGCCGCCTGGATGGCCGCCGACGGACCGGGCGGCCGGACGCACCTGACCTCGCACCGCGACCTGCGCGCGTTCCGCGATGATCCCGGGCGCGAGACGGTGGGGGCGGTCGAGACGACCGCGGCGCTCGTCCACCTGCGTCGGCCGTCGCGGCTCTCGACGCTGACCCTCCCCGATACCCAGCCGTTCGACGACCCCGCCGGCCGGTACGCGTTCAGCCATAACGGCGACCTGCGCGACTATCAGTCCCTGCGCCGCGCGTATCGCGCGCAGGGGCGCATCCACGGCCGGGCCGACACCGAGGTCGGGGCGCGCTGGCTCGAAGACGCCTGGCACGAGGACGAACCGGTCGGCCACCTGCTGGGCGCGCTGCACGACCGGTTCGGCGGTCAGGCGAACCTTGCGGTCCTCGCCGCAGACGGGTCGCCGTATCACTACGCGGGCAACGCGGAGAACCCGGTGTTCTCGTTCCGCCTCGGGCGGATCGGGGTCGCCTCGACCGGGATCTACTCGCTCGACCGGTCGCTGTTCCGCTACGTCGCCGCCGGGGCCACCGATCGGCGGATCGTCGGCCTCCATCGGACGGTGTCGCTCGATCGCGACGGGACGGCCACGAGCCCGGCGTAGGATGACCGGGCGACGTCCCGTGCGACGGCGTATCTGGTAACGAACCCGAGACCCTGTAACGAACCCGCGACCATCGCGTCTTCTGGGCTGGCACCGGGCCCACGGTGCGCACCACGGAGCTGCCGATGCATACCGCGACCGCCGCGACGACCGATCTGACAGCCGACGGACGCCCGACGGCCCTCCTGCCCCTGCGGCAGCTGTTCCAGATCTCGATCTACTGGTTCGGGATCAACGCGATCTGGGGCGCCCTCGACGGCGTCGTCCTCCAGGAACGCGTGCCCGATCTGGTGGACCCCGGCACGGGGGGTACCGCACTCGCCGCCATCAAGGTCGTCGCCGTCCTCATGGCCATCGTCGTCCAGCCGACGGTCGGCACGATCAGCGACTACACGATGAGTCGCTGGGGGCGACGCAAGCCGTATATCGCCATCGGCGCGAGCCTCGACGTGGTCTTCCTGCTCGGCATCGCGCTTTCGCAGACGTTCCTTGCCGTCATGGCCTTCGTCGTCCTGCTCCAGTTCAGTTCGAACTTCGCGCAGGGCCCGTTCCAGGGCTACATCCCGGATCTCGTCGGCGCCAAGCAGGTCGCGATGGCCAGCGCGCTCGTCGGCATCATGTCGATCCTCGGCAATGTCGGGGGCCAGGTCATCGCCACGCTCGGGTATGCCTCGACGCCAGCAAACTTCACGATCCCGTTGCTCATCGTGGGCGGGGTGGAGTTCCTGACCATGCTTGGGACCGTCGTGTGGGTCCGCGAGGGACGCAAGGCCCGCGACCGTGCCGGCCGAAGCTGGGGCTCCGTCGCCGCCGAGGCCTGGGGGACGGACATCCTGCAAGAGCGCAGCTACGTCTGGCTCGTCGCATCGCGGCTGTTCTTCCTGACGGCCGTCTCGATGATCACGGCTCTGAGCGTGCTGTATCTCGGCACGCTCGATGGGCCTCTCGGATGCACGAGAAGGGGACCTGGGTCCAGATCACGGCCGTCCTCATCGCGATCTCGATCGTGATCACCGCCCTCCCGGCGGCCAGATTGTCCGATCGGTTCGGGCGAAAGGCGGTCATCTACGGCGCGTGCGCCCTCGGTGCACTCGGCATGTCGATCCTGGTCGTCGCACCGACGCTCCCGATCGCGGAATCCGGGATCCTCCTGCTCGGGATCGGCGCCGGCGCGTTCCTCGCGGTCGACTGGGCGCTGATGACCGACATCATCCCGAAGGCCGCCTCCGGGCGATACATGGGGATGAGTAACGTCGCGACCGCCTCAGCCGGAGCATTCGCCCTCATCATCGGTGGCCCGATCATCGACATCGTCGGCGGCCCGGAGGAGACCGGCGCCGGCCCGCGCGCGGCCCTGATGGTCGGCGTCGTGCTGTTCGTGATCGCCGCAGCCCTCCTGCGCCCGGTCGACGAACGGCGGCGCGAGGATTCCCCGAGCTCAGCGACCGCGATCACGCCCGAGCCAGCGACGTAGCCCCGTCGCCTACGCCTCGCGGCCCTCAGTTGCCGTGCGACTTGCCGGGCTTTGGCCGAAGGTCCCATGCGCCTCCGGCGACCGGCGGGGCTAGCCGGGCCTGATCGCGGCCCAGCGACGCCACGTCGCCGGGCGCAGGAACTCGAACGGATCCGGCCGTCGATAGAGCCAGGGGACGAGGGCCCAGAGGTACACGAGATAGTCGAGACGGACGGGGCGCGCCCCGAACCCGAACAGGACCTGGAGTTGGATGATCGTCAACGGGAGCGTCACGAGGCTCAGGACGATCGAGACGAGCAGCCAGCCGAGACCCCATCGGCGACCGCCGCGCGAGAGGATCGGCCAGAAGACGACGGGCAGCCACTTCATCCAGGTCGCGACCGCCCAGAGGAGTCCCGACAGCCACGGGACGGTGAACTGCGCCGCCCAGAGCATCAGCGTGAGCTGGAGGTTGATGTTCCCCGTGTCGAGATTCGCCCCGAAGGGGAAGGCGAGGACCGCGAAGATCACGGCCGTCGTCAGGGGCCGGCGGCGGTACGCCCAATGGATCGTCCAGAGCAGCAGGAGGATCGTGCCGACGCGCCAGACGAACCACGCCACGTCCCAGGGCAGCATCGCCCATGGGGCGAACATCGGGAGCATCCACGGCGCATAGACGTAGGGCAGGAACGGACCGGTGGGGTGGTACGGGTCGCCGCCGTTGAGCCACATCCGCACGCCCGCCCAGTACGCCCGGGCGTCCGCCCCACCCGCATCGCCCCGGGCGATCATCCCGGCCGCGAGGAGCGCGAACGTCAGGCTCAGGAGGACGATGGCGGCGATGCGCTTGGGGTCGTGCAGCCGCGAGACCTCGCGCCGGAGCGCCCGCCGGAAGACACCCGCCCGGCGCCGCGTCGGCGGGTCGACCATCGAGCCCAGGTCCGCCACGATCCGGCCCCGCCCGCGGGCCGACCCGGGGATCGGATGCAGACCGGCCGGCTCGTCGGGTTCCGCCATGGCGGCCGGATTCTCGCACGCGGCCAGCCGTCCGGGTCGAGGTCTCGGGCGGGTCGTCGGCTCGATCGGCGTCGACGGCACCGAGTCGCAACCGGCGCTGCGTCCGTGCGAGGCGGTATCCTCTCCGCCAACCACGGCTGACCAGGCAGCCACGGCCGAAGCACGCAGGGGCATGTGACCGACGGGACCGTCATCATCATCGGTGGAGCGGAGGACAAGGTCCGGGACCGGGTCATCCTCAACCGGTTCGTCGCGCTCGCGGGCGGGGTCGACGCGACGATCGCGGTCATCTCGACGGCATCGTCCCTCGGACTCGAGGCCGGCGAGCGGTACAAGGCGGTCTTCGCCGAGCTCGGGTGCACGCAGGTCCGCATCCTCCACGCCGTCACCCGGCCACAGGCCAACGACGAGACCACGGCGCTCGCGGTCCGCGACGCGACCGGCATCTTCCTGACCGGTGGCAACCAGCTGCGACTGTCCTCGACGATCGGCGGCACGCGCCTGGCTGCCGCGATCCTCGAACGGTTCCGCCACGGCGCGGTGGTCGCCGGGACGTCGGCCGGGGCGTCGGCCATGTCGAGCCACATGATCGCGTTCGGGTCGAGCGGCGCGACCCCCAAGCACCGGATGGCCCAGATCGCCGCCGGCCTCGGGGTGCTCCCCGGCGTCATCGTCGATCAGCACTTCCAGCAGCGGAACCGCCTCGGCCGCCTGCTCAGCCTCATCGCCCAGAACCCGTCCCTGCTCGGGCTCGGCGTCGACGAGGACACGGCGGGCGTCGTCGGGCCCGACGGGGTCATGGAGGTCATCGGCCGGGGCTCGATCACGGTCGTCGACGGGTCCGGCTCCGAGACCGACGCGTGGGAGGTGAAGGGCCACCGGCCGCTGATGATCAGCGGCGTCGTCCTGCACTCCCTGCCGGCCGGGTACCGCTTCGACCTACGCCATCGCGAACGGATCACGACCCCGACCCTGCACGCCCTGCAGGGCGGCGAGGCCGCCTCCAGCTGAGCGCGACACCCGGCGAGCGTCGCCGACCCAGGAGGACTCCCGTGGCCCAGACCGCTCCCGCGACCCCTCCGAAGCGCGGTGGACCGCGCGCGGCCAAGGGTGGGGCGCGGGCCTCGGCCAAGGGGGCTGCGAGCGGTCCGGCACCGACCCTCCGGGCCATCGAGACCCGCGTCCTGCGCGGCCCGAACTACTGGGCGCGCGAGCCGGTCATCCGGATGCTCGTCGACCTCGGGGTCCTCGAGGAGTACCCCTCGAACAAGATCCCGGGGTTCACCGATTCGCTCGTCGCCCTCATGCCGACCCTCGAGGACCACGCCTGCTCGCTCGGGCGTCGCGGCGGGTTCGTCAGCCGGTTGCGCGAGGGCACGTGGGCGGGCCACATCGCGGAACACATCGCCCTCGAATTCCAGAACCTCGCCGGCACCGACGTCCGGCACGGGAAGACGCGCTCGGCCGGGGTTCCCGGTCAGTACAACTGCATCTACGAATACCGCGAGGAACAGGTCGGCCTCGAGGCCGGCAAGATGGCCGTCCGGCTCGTCAACCACCTGGTCGCGTCCGCCGATCCCGAGGTGGCGTTCGACTACCCCGCCGAGCTCGAGCGGCTCATCCGTGTCGCCGAGCGGCAGGCGTTCGGTCCATCCACGCAGGCCCTGATCGACGAGGCCGTCAGCCGCGATATCCCGTTCATCCGACTCGACCGCCACTCGCTCGTCCAGTTCGGGCACGGGGTCCATCAGCAGCGGATCCGCGCGACGATGACGTCGCTGACGTCCGCGATCGGCGTGGACATCGCCTCCGACAAGAGCCTGACCAACCGCCTGCTGGATTCGGCCGGGCTGCCCGTGCCGCGGTCCGAGGTGGTCGAGACCGAGGAGGAGACCGTCGCCGCCGCGAAGCGGCTCGGCTATCCGTGCGTCGTCAAGCCGCTCGACGGCAACCACGGCCGCGGCGTCCACCTCGACCTCCGGGCCGAGGAGGCGGTCCGCGCCGCCTTCCACGGGGCGCGCGCCGAGTCGCGTTCGGGCGACCTCGTCGTCGAGACCTACGTCGCCGGCAACGACTATCGCTGCCTGGTCATCGGCGGCAAGGTCGCGGCCATCGCGGAGCGCGTGCCGGCGTCCGTGACCGGCGACGGGACGCACACCGTTCGCGAGCTCGTCGACATCGCGAACCTGGATCCGCGACGCGGCATCGGCCACGAGAAGGTACTGACCCGGATCCGGGTCGATGACGCGGCGATCGAGCTTGTCGCGGCGCAGGGATTCGAGATCGACGGCGTCCCGCCGAAGGGCGCCTGGATCAAGCTCGCGCTGACCGGCAACATGTCGACGGGCGGGACCTCGATCGACCGCACCCTCGAAGCCCATCCCGACAACGCCGAGATCGCCGAGACCGCGGCCCAGATCGTCGGGCTCGACGTCGCCGGCATCGATTTCATCTGCCCCGACATCGCGACGCCCGTCCGGGAGACCGGCGGCGCCATCGTCGAGGTCAACGCGGCCCCGGGGTTCCGGATGCATACCCACCCGACCGAGGGCGAGCCGCAATACGTCGCGCGCCCGGTCATCGACGGGCTCTTCCCGCCCGGATCGTCGGCGCGGATCCCGATCATCGCGGTGACCGGCACGAACGGGAAGACGACGACGGTCCGGATGATCAGCCACATCCTCAAGCTGATGGGCCGTCGGGTCGGGATGACTTCCACGGACGGCATCGTCGTCGACGGCCGGCTCATCAAGAAGGGCGACATGTCCGGGCCGAAGTCGGCGCAGACCGTCCTCCAGAACCCGACCGTGGACACCGCCGTGTTCGAAGTGGCCCGCGGCGGGATCCTGCGCGAGGGCCTCGGCTACGACCGCAACGACGTCGCGGTGGTCACGAACGTCACGGGCGATCACCTCGGCCTGGGCGGGATCACCTCGATCGGCCAGCTCGCGAACGTCAAGGGCGTGGTGGTGGAGGCCGTGCCCCGCTCGGGGACCGCGGTCCTCAACGCGGACGACTCGCACGTCTACCGGATGGGCCGCCACTGCGCGGGTCGTGTCGTCCTCTTCAGCATGTCGATGACCAAGGGCGAGGACGGCTTCGACCGTATCGACGGCCACACCGGCCGGGGCGGGGCGGCCTTCTGCCTCGAGACCTCGACCGAGGGCGAGCTCATCGTCCTCAAGCTGGGGCCGCGCACGATGCCCGTGCTGTACACGCACCTCATCCCCGCGACGTTCGGCGGGCGGGCGCGCATGAACGTGGCGAACGCGCTGGCCGCGGCCGCCGCCGCGTGGTCGGCCGGGGCGCACCTCCACGACATCCGGCAGGGCCTGCGCACGTTCACGACGTCGTTCTTCCAGGCCCCGGGCCGCCTGAACCTGCTCGACGCCGGGGGGGTGCGCGTCGTGATCGACTACTGCCACAACGTCGACGGCATGCGCCAGCTGGCCGACTTCGTGACGCGGATGATGGAGGAGCCGGTCACCAGGGCCGGGCGGATCGGGCCGAGCTCGACCCCCTCACGAGCCGGCCGCGCGATCGGCGTCATCGGCATCCCGGGCGATCGCCGCGACGACGACCAGAAGGAGTACGGGGCGATCGCCGCGACCGCGTTCGACGAGATCATCGTCCGCGAGGACAAGAACCTGCGAGGTCGGGCGGCCGGCGAGACCGCGACGAACGTCATCGAAGGGGTCCGGCGCGCGAAGGGCAACGGCCACAGTCGGGTCACGCGCGCCGAACGGATCCTCGATGAGATGTCGGCCGTGCGGATGGCACTTCGGCGGGCGATCCCGGGCGATCTCGTCGTCTGTTGCGTCGACGACGCGATCGGCGTCCACCGCGAGGCGATGGCCGCCGCCGGGAACTCGCGCGGCGGCACGGCCTTCGCCGACCCGGGCGAGCTCGAGGCCCCCGAAGGCTGACCCGGCCGACGGGCTGAGCCGCCGCAGTCGAGCCGATGACCGTCCCAGGTCTGGCCCATCGACCCTGGGTCATGCGGATGCGCTGGGTCGACCTGCTCTTCGCCCACTGGTCCGTGGACGTCGACGCGATCGCCGCGCTCCTGCCGCCGCCCCTGGAGCCCGACCTCTTCGAGGGGCGCGCCTACCTCGGGATCGTGCCGTTCCGGATGGAGGACGTCGGCCCGCGCGGCCTGCCGGCCCCGCCCCTGGCCGGCGCGTTCCCGGAACTCAACGTCCGGACCTACGTCCGTCATGGGGACCTGACGGGGGTGTGGTTCTTCAGCCTCGACGCCGCGAGCCGGGTCGCGGTCGAAGGGGCGCGGGCGGCGTTCTGCCTGCCGTACTTCCAGGCCGACATGCGCGTCGGTCACGTGCGCGAGGTCGTCGACTACCGCTCGATCCGCACCGATGACCGCGGGGCGCCCGCCCGCTTCGAAGCGCGCTATCGCCCGACCGGGCCGGTCGAATACGCCGAGCCGGGCTCACTCGAGGCCTGGCTCACGGACCGGCCGCGCCTGCTTGCCATCGACGACGAGGGGCGACTGCTCCGGACGGAGGTGCGCCACCGGGCGTGGCCGCTCCAGCCGGCGGCGGCGCGGATCGAGGTGGAGACGATGGCGGCGGCGGCCGGCGTCGTCCTGCCGGACGAGCCGCCGCACTTGCGCTTCGCCGGCCGGCTCGACGTCCGCGGTTGGTGGCCGAAGCCGGTCTGACCGCGGACGGATCTCAGCGGGGCATGTTCGCCTGGACGGTCCGCACCACGAAGACGATGATCAGCAGCGAGAGGACCATGAGCAGGACGCCGACGGCCATTTCCACGGGTGCACGCCCTCCGACCGGGTGCCGACCGGTGGACCCGGTGGCCTCGCCGCGATGATGCGCCGCGCGCGAGGGCACCCGCAAGCCCGTTCCGCGCGCGCTCCGCGCCTATCCCCGGCGCGGCCGGCCCTGCAGCCGGGGCACGAGCTCGGTGAGCTCGGATGCGACGTCGACCGGCCGCGCCCCGAGGCTCTCGAGCACGTCATACACGCCCTCGCGATCCTCATGGCACAGCAGCACGATGACCCGTGGTCCATCGAGGCGGCGGCCGTGGTCGAGTCCGGCCGCGCCGTTGAGCTCGGCGCGCAGTGCGATCGGCTCGGAGTCGTAGACCGGCACCGCGGCCGGGTCTCCGCCACCGTCGCGGACGCCGGCCAGCAGCTCGCCGACGACCGACTCGGCGGTCCGCCCGCGCAGATACCGCAGCGTCTGCTTGATGGCGACGCGTTGCGCCCGCTGCGCGGCGATCCGGCCGATGCCCCGGAGCGTGTCGTCGGGCCGGTCGCCGGCCGTGCCGATGATCACGGTGATCGGCGCCGCCCGGCCCGCAGCCCCGGCGGCGATGCCCTCCGCGACGTCGAGGACCGCGGCGACCCCGGCCTCGTTGTGGGCGAAGTCGATGATGACCACCCGCGCGCCGAGGCGATACAGGTTCAGCCGGCCAGGCGAGCGTTCAGCCGTGGGCCGGAAGTCGAGCAGCCCGTCGTGCACCTCGGCGACGCTCGCGCCCATCGCCCGCGCGCCGGCACTCGCCGCGAGCGCGTTCGCGACGTTGTGGCCGGCCAGCCCGCCGATCGTGAGCGGGACCCGGGCGACCTCGACGACCGGTGTCTCGCGACCGCCCTCGGCCTCGACGATCCATCCGTCGCGGACCAGATACGCGCGTCCGCCCGCCGCCAGGTGGCGACGGATGAGGGAGGACGGTTCGAGCAGCGAAAAGAACGCGACTCGCGCACGGACACGACGCGCGACGGCGGCGACGTGCGCGTCGTCGGCGTTGAGCACGACCCAGCCATCGGGTTTCGTGATCCGGCAGATGGTCGCCTTCACCTCGGCCAGCTCGGGCAGCGTGTGGATCCCCTGCAGGTCGAGATGGTCCGATGACACGTTGGTGAGGACGCTCGCCTCGTTCGATTCGTAGCCGACGCCGCGCAGCACGATGCCCCCGCGGGCGGTCTCGAGGACCGCGACGTCGATGTCGCTGCGGCCGAGGATCTGGTGGGCGCCGCCGGGCCCCGTCCAGTCCCCGGGGTCGATCATCCGCTCGTCGACGAGGACACCGTCCGACGTGGTGGTCCCGACGTGTCGTCCCGTGCGGAGGAGGATGTGGGTGATGAGCCGGGTGACCGTGCTCTTGCCGTTGGTCCCCGAGATCGAGATGACCGGGATCCTCCGGTCCGCATCGCGGATCCAGGGCGGCGGCGACGTCCCGGCCCCGTCGATCCGCTCCGACCAGCGGACCAGCACGCGCTCCTGGCCACCCGTGAGGTGCGCGGTCCGCGACGGCGACACGTCCCGCTCGACCAGGGCCAGGGCGGCGTCGGCCAGCGTCCGGGCACGCTCCTCGCCCCGCCACGGGAAGGTGACGATCCAATGGCCCGGGTCGGAGGAGCGGTGGACGCCGACCCCGCCGACGCCCTCGCCGTGCCCGGCACGCAGCCGGCGGATCCAGGCGACGAGTGCTGCGACGCCGTCCGGCCAGTCGCGAACCGGCACCAGGGCGCCGAGATGGACCAGGGCATGCCGGGCCGGGTCGCGCTGTCCGTAGAAGGTCCGCCGCCGCCCGACGGCGACCTCGACCTTGACCACCGGCTCGAGCCGGTAGACGTTGGGTCCCTCGAGCAGGCGGGTTTCGACCAGGCGCACGGTCCGGGCAGGATAGCAAGCCGCCACCGGCTAGACTCCCCTCCGTGGACGGCCTCGACGCCCCGACCGTGACTCAGCTCCCCGAGCTCGACGCGCTTCGAGCCGCGGTCGAATCCGACCTGCCGGCCTACCTCCGCGACCTCGAGCGACTCGTGAACACCGACTGCGGGAGCTACACGCGCGACGGCGTCAACGAGGTAGGCCGCTGGACCGGCGGGTTCCTCGAGGGCCTCGGCGCTCGCGTCGAGTACGTGCCCGATCCAGCGGGCCGGCTCGGCGACACGGTGATCGCGACGTTCCAGGGACGGGCCGGCGCACCGCGGGTCCTCGCCATCGGCCATCTCGACACCGTGTTCGATCCGGGGACCGCCGCGGAGCGCCCGTTCGCCATCGCCGACGGGATCGCCCGCGGGCCGGGCGTGACCGACATGAAGAGCGGCCTGCTGGCCGGGCTGTACGGGATCAAGGCGCTCCTCGGCGAGCTCGGCGGCGTCCCCTTCGAGCGGCTGACGTTCATCGCCAATCCCGACGAGGAGATCGGCTCGGTGACGTCGACGCCGCACATCCGCGCGTCCGCCGCCGATGCCGACGCCTGCTTCGTGCTCGAGTGCGCGCGGGCCAACGGCGACATCGTCTCGTCGCGCAAGGGCATCGTCGACATGCGGCTGACCGTCCATGGCCGGGCCGCGCATTCCGGCGTGGAGCCCGAGAAGGGACGCAGCGCGATCCTCGAGGCGGCGCGCATCATCGAGGACCTCCACGCGCTCAACGGTCGGTGGCCGGGCGTCACGGTCAACGTGGGGGTCATCGCGGGCGGCACGCGGCCCAACGTCGTGGCCGAGCGCTGCTCGCTCGAGGTCGACGTCCGCGGCGTGACCCGCGCCGAGCTCGAGGCGGCCGAAGCCGAGGTCCGCCGGATCGCCGGCGCGACGGAGGTGCCCGACACGACCGTCGAGTTCGACGAGATGGCCCGCTGGTGGCCGATGGAGAAGCTCGAGCGGAGCGCCCGGCTCGTCGAGCACGCGACGGGCGTCGCCGAGGCGCTCGGGTTCAGGCTTGCGGACGCCGCGACCGGTGGCGCGTCGGACGCCAACACGACCTCCGGGATGGGCGTGCCCAGCCTGGACGGTCTCGGGCCGATCGGCGGCAGCGATCACTCCCCGGCCGAGTACCTCGAGGTCGAGTCGATCGTGCCGCGGACCGCGCTGTTCGCCGGGATCCTGCTCGCGGTCTCGCGAGACCCGGAGGTCCTCGCCTGGCGCGACGACCCGCGCCGGACGTGACCGGACCGCCGCCGGATCTCGACCGGCAGTCGCTGGGAGGGTCCGTACGGCTACTCCCGGGCGATGGTCGTCGGCGACGCGTGCTGGGTCTCCGGCACGACCGACCCGGGCAGCGACCACCCGGGTGACCCCGCGGGCCAGGCGCGGGCGGCCCTCGCGATCATCGAACGCGCCCTCGACGAGGCGGGATTCGCCCTCGCGGATGTCGTCCGGACGCGGATGTACGTGACCGATGCGGCCCACGCGATCCGCGGTCGCCAAGGTCCACGGCGAGGTCTTCGGGGCGATCCGGCCGGCCGCGACCCTCCTCGTCGTCAGCGCGCTCATCGAGCCGACCCTGCTCGTCGAGATCGAGGCCGAGGCCCGGCGGGATCCGGCGGGCTAGGGGAGCGCGGCGATCCCGGTCGCCCGCGCCACCACGACCAGCGCCACGGCGGCGATCAAGCCCAGCAGCAGGTTGCGCCGCCAGGCGGTGACCACGAGGCAGACGAGGACCGCGACCCATTCGATGCCGACGTAGAACACCGGCTGGCCGGCGGTGTTCTCGTGGACCATGACGCTCGTCGCCGCCAGGGCCGTCAGGATCGCCGGCCCCACCAGCTGGAGGTAGTCGAAGACCCCGCGCGGGAGCCGGTCGAAGGCCGGCGCCAGCAGGCCGAGCGCCCGCGACGGGTAGGTGACCGCGAACATGAGCACGGCGAGGAGGACGAGGCTCGTGCTCACGGCGTCGGCTCCACGGGCCCGGGCGGCCCGTCAGGCGGCGTCCGGTCGACGCGGCATCCGGTCGGTCGGCGGCGTCGTGTCCACCACGCCGTCGAGCTCCGCGAGGTGCATGCCCGGCATCGAGTAGTGCTCGGCCGAGATGGGGGTCCCGAGCGGTGCCGTCTCATGCGCCTCGGCGGCCGGCACGAGCAACCCGACCGCGGGACCCACGAGGCCGCCAACGACGATCCCGATCGCCGGGCTGACCGCGAGGCTCACCGCGACCGCGACCGCCGCCCCGACGATCGCGGCGACCAGCTCGCGACGGCCGGTGACGAGCCCGACGGCGAGGCCGATCATCGCGCAGGGGAAGATGACGTCGACGCCGAAGCGGTTCGGGTCCGGGATCGACCCGCCGATGACCGCGCCGGCCAGCGTCGCGAGGTTCCACGGGATGAAGGTCGCGACGATCGCGCCGATCCAGTAGCCGCGTTCGTCGGTCCGGCCCAGCCGCCGGAAGTGGGCGATCGTGAGGGCGAAGGCCTCGTCGGTCAGGACATGCGCCATCAACGCGCGCCGCGACCGTGGCACGTCCTGGAGCCACGGCGCGAGCGCCGCCGAGTACAACAGGTGTCGCGCGTTGAGCAGGCCGGTGAGCAGGACCACGCCGAGCCACGGGAGCCCGCCGGCGACGTACCCGACGGCGGCGAACTGGGCGGCGCCGGCGAAGACGATGACGCTCATGGCCATCGCCTCGAGGGTCGAGAACCCGGCGTCGTGCGCCGACAGGCCGTAGACGAAGCCGAAGCCCATCGCCGAGACGGCGATCCCCAGCGACTCGACGAGCAGCCGGCGCCGGCTGGCGGCGAGCGCCTCGGGCTCGGCCGGGGTGGGGGTACTCAGCGCAGGAAGGTCTTGCCGCAGGTCCCGTCGCAGACCACGAACACCGCGTGCTTCTCGAGCGCGTAGCCGGCTGCGTGCAGCAGGCCCGGGCAGCCCGGCGTCGGGCATTTCCAGACCCACCAGCGCTCACCCTCGCCGAGTGGTGTCGTCTCGGACCGGAGCGTGGCGGCCAGGCCGTCCCGTGCGGCCACGAGCGCATCGATCCGGGCGGCGCGATCCGCGTCGGATTCGCTCGTGTACGGGTAGTTCTGGCTGACGTTCGAGGTCACCGAGCCCCTCCGCTGCACGGCCGTCGGACGACAAGGCCGGTGGCGGCGTCGTGTGAGCGCAGCCTGCCACCGGCTCCGCGGAGTATACGCGTCGGTCGAATTCGAGCTACCAGATGGCCGGCAGGCCCGCGCTGCGGGGGTCGGTCGCCGCCGCGAGCGAGCCGTCGGCCGCGCCGGGACCACCATCGACGAACTCGATCGCGTGTTCGTGGCCCATGACCGAGTCGAACGGCTCGACGAGCGTCACCGGATGACCCTTGGCGGCGAGGGCCTCGGCGATCCCCGGGGCGTGGCGAGGCTCGAGACGGAGCTCGACCGGCGGTGCGTAATGCGCCTCGGGTTCGACGTACCAGCGCGGCGCCGCGACCGCGGTCGCGATGTCCACGCCGCCGTCGACGAGCGCCGATACGAGCTGGGCGTGGATCTGCGGCTGGGCATCGCCGCCCATCGACCCGGCGACGACCCACGGGCCGGGCTGGCCGTCACGGAACAGCATCCCGGGGAGCAGCGTGTGCAGCGTGCGCTTGCCCGGCTCGAGCCGGTTCGGGTGGGACGGGGCGAGGCTGCAGTACGAGCCACGGTTCTGGTAGTGGATGCCCGTCACCGGGTCGACCACGCCCGAGCCGAACCCGGCGTAGTTCGATTCGATCAGGCTCACGGCATTGCCCTCGGCGTCGGCCGTCGCCAGGTAGATCGTCCCGCCGCCAGACGGGTTGGTGGCGGCCAGCGGCTCGGCCGCTCGACGCCGGTCGATGCGTGCCGCCAGCTCGTCGAGGCGGCCCGGATCGAGCAGCGTCCCGACGACGTCGCCCGTGAACGCCGGATCGCTGACGAACGCGTCGCGGTCGGCCATCGCGACCTTCGCCGCCTCGATGCCCAGGTGGATCCACTCGGCGTCGGTGACGCCGGCCGCGCCGAACGACGACGCCGCCGGCGGCTCGAACCGCGACAGCAGGCCGACGAGCTCGAGCGCGACCACGCCGCTGCTGTTGGGTGGGTGGCTCGTGACGCGGACCCCGCGATAGTCGATCGCGATGGGCTCGCCCGGAGTCGACCGGTGGGCGGCGAGGTCGGCGCGCGTGACGAACGCGCCGATGTCGTCGAGGAAGCGACCCTGCCGGTCACCCAGGTCGCCCTCGTAGTAGGCGTCGAACCCGTCGCGTGCCATGGCCTCGAGGGTCGCGGCAAGGGCGGGGAGCCGGACGCGCTCACCCGGTCGCCACGGTCGCCCGTGCGGGCGGAACACCGGCGCGAACCCAGCCCCGCCGTCGCCCAGCGAGGCGGCGATCGGCGCGGTCCACTCGACCGCCTCGATGAACCCGTCCCAGGCCGGGAAGCCGGCACGTGCCAGCTCGATGGCCGGAGCCAGGATCGCGTCGCGCGCCAGCCGCCCACCGGCCCGGTGGGCGTCGCCCCACGAGCGGACGGCGCCCGGCACGGTGATCGCCAGCGGGCCGCGGAACGGCAGCTCGGTCAGGCCGCTCGCCCGCAGGAACGCGGCGTCGGCCCGCGAGCCGGCCCGCCCGGACCCGTTGAGCGCTGACTGACGACGCGAGGCGGCGTCCCAGGTCAGCCAGAACGCATCGCCGCCGATCCCGCAGGCGTTGGGCTTGACCACGGCGAGGACCGCATTCGTGGCGATCGCCGCATCGATGGCGGTGCCGCCGGCACGCAGGATCCCGAGCCCCGCCTCGGTCGCGAGGTGGTGCGGTGCGACCACGGCGCCGTGGGCGCCGCGCACGAGCGGGACCGGCGCCCAGGGGCGGCCGTGCGGGAGCTGGGTCATCCGGAGGTCTCCGGCGAGGCACCGGGCATCGAGGCGTCGAGCTGGTGCTCCTGCGTCCGTAGCTGGGCGAGCGGCACCATCGCGATCCCGAGCAACAGCAGCGTCGCGAGGAACATGCCGTCGATCCCGAGCCAGTCGGCGGCGACCCCACCGATCAGGCTCCCGGTGATCTGTCCGAGGGCGAGGAACACCGAGTAGAGGCCCATGATCGCGCCGCGATCCGACGGGAACCGCTCGGACATGTCGGCGAGCAGCCCGAGGGCCGCCGGTGTCGCACCGGCGAGGACGAACAGGCCGACGGCCGCGACGCCGACCGCCACGATGCCGATCAGCGGCAGCGTCAACGCGACGTGGTTGACGACGAGACCGGCCCCGACGAGCAGCACGCCGCCGCCGACCCCGTAGCCGATGATCGTCGTGCGCCGCAGGGACTTGAAGCGATTGCCCCAGTAGAGGAGGCCGGCCCCGAAGACGACGGCGATGGCGATGGCCGCCACGGTGATCTGGTTCGCGTTGAACCCGGCCATCAGCGCCTGGTCGGGGAAGCGCGGGTCGCCCTTCGCCAGCTGGAACACCGATTGGCTGAGCCAGACGCCGATCGCCGCGTTGACCGCGATCCACGTCGGGGCGAGGAGCCAGACGTGGGAGGTGCGCAGGAGCTCGGTATACCGGCCGAGCTGGACGTGCTCGCCGGACTGCGAGCGGCGCTCGCCCTCGCTATCGGCGACGCCGAAGCGATAGATCAGGAACGAGACCCCATACAGGAGCGCGTTCAGGAAGAAGGCCGCCGGCCCGACGATCTCGAACAGCTTGACGCCGACGATCGCACCGAGGCCGATCCCGGCCAGGGTGGCGGCCTCGAAGCGCGCCGCCGCCTTCCCGCGCATCAGTTCGTCGCCCGCGGTCGCCACCGCGATGAACCCGAGGATCGAGGGGATGCTCGCGGCGCTCGACGCACCCTCGAGGATCCGGGTCCCACCCAGGAGGACGAGACTCGTGGTCAGGCCCGTGAGCGTCACCGCGACGGCACCGAACACGGGTCCGAAGGTCATGACCCGGTGGTGGCCCCAGCGGTCCGACAGGATGCCGAAGAACGGCGAGAGCACGAGCTCGGCCAGGTAGAAGAGGGCGGCGTAGAGGCCGACCGTCGCGCCGTCGACCGCGGGACCGCCGTGGTCGGGCAGGTGGGCGAGGTAGAACGCGAGCATCGAGCCGGTGAGGCCGGTGCTGAACCGGAGCGTGAACGTGCCGGCCAGCACGGCCCGCATCGATCGATGGTCCATCGCCCCGAAGCGTACCGGCTCGGGCCACACCCGGGCGTCACCGGCGGCGACCGTCACCGGGCTGGTCCCCGCTCGTATCATGCCCGCAACGTCCGGGCCGCTCGCCGAGGGAGGAAGCCTTGAGCCGCGTCGCGATCTTCACCGATTCCGCATCGGACCTGGATCCCGCCGACGCCGAGGCCGAGGGGATCGGCATCATCCCGCTCCTTGTCTCGTTCGGGCCCGAGACCTACAAGGCCGGCGTGGAGCTTTCGGCCGAGGCGTTCTGGGAGCGCATGGTCGCGCCGGACGCCCCCTTTCCGACGACCGCGGCATCGTCGCCGGTGGCGTTCAAGGAGGCCTACGAGGCGGCATTCCTTGGGGGCGCGGAGGCCATCGTCTCGGTCCACGTCGCCGGCACGCTCTCGGGCACCATCAAGAGCGCCCAGATCGCACGGGACATGCTCCCGGACCGCGAGATCCACGTCGTGGACTCGCTCGGCGCCTCGATGGCCCAGGGCATCCTCGCCCGGATGGGCGTCGCGATGGCGGCGCAGGGGCGGTCGGCCTCGGACATCGCGAGCGTCATGGAGGCGCGGGCGCCGGACATGCGCATGTACGTCGCGCTCGAGACCCTCGAATACCTCAAGAAGGGCGGCCGGATCTCCGGCGCGCAGGCCGCCATCGGGACGC
Source organism: uncultured Chloroflexia bacterium (assembly GCA_963817245.1). Taxonomy (GTDB): domain Bacteria; phylum Chloroflexota; class Limnocylindria; order Limnocylindrales; family CSP1-4; genus SPCO01. The sequence continues at coordinate 1,641,623 of CAWFNQ010000001.1, read as the reverse complement.
TCCTCTCGGTGAAGCCGATCATCGCGGTCAAGCACGGCGTGGTGGAAACCGCCGATCGCGTCCGGACGCGGGCCAAGGCGCGCGAACGGGTCATCGAGCTCATCTGCCAGCGGCCCATCGAGCGCCTGGCGATCCTCCACACGGTCACGCCCGACGTCGAGGGCTTCCGTGACGAGGTCATCGCCCGGGCACCGGGCGGCATCGATGCGACAGGCGTGACCATCAACCTGGTCGGCCCCTCGGTCGGCCCCCACCTCGGCCCCGGTTGCGTGGGCGCGGCGGTCCTCTACAAGGAATAGGGGGCCGAGTCGAGCGGCCGCTCGGGCGCTCTCGGCCGGCCGGTCCGAACCCCGGGCGCCCGGTGCCTGACGTTGCGACAAGGTTGCGACAGGATTGCCGCCCGGTACCATCGAGCGGGCGACAGATGGCCCGTCGAGGCTATACTCGGCGACGGAAATGAGTCGCGCACCGTCGGGCCGGCCGCTTCGCCAGGACCCGACCGATGCGCCCCGTGGGGTCGTCCGGGAGACGACCCACACCGACGCGGCGGTGCCAAGTCACCGCCGCACACGGAGGTTCTCCTCTCCATGACCACCGAGCACGTCGCTGCTGCGATCAATCCCTGGGAAGTCGCGCAGCGGCAGTTCGACCTTGCCGCCGAACGCCTGAATCTCGACCCCGGGATGCGCCTCGTCCTGCGCGAACCGCGCCGTGAGTTCTCCGTCCACTTCCCGGTCCATATGGACGACGGGTCGGTCCAGGTCTTCACCGGCTTCCGAGTCCAGCACAATCTCGGCCGCGGGCCGGCGAAGGGTGGCATCCGCTACCACCAGAACGTCAGCCGCGACGAGGTCAAGGCCCTCGCGATGTGGATGACCTGGAAGTGCGCCGTCGTCGGGATCCCCTACGGCGGCGGCAAGGGCGGCGTGATCGTCGATCCCAAGAAGCTCAGCCAGAAGGAGCTCGAAGGCCTGACCCGCCGCTACTTCACCGAGATCGAGGTCCTCATCGGCCCCGAGAAGGACATCCCGGCCCCGGACGTCAACACCAATGCCCAGGTCATGGCCTGGATGATGGACACCTACTCGATGCACGTCGGCTATACGGTCCCGGGCGTCGTCACCGGCAAGCCCATCAGCCTCGGCGGCTCCGAGGGCCGCAACGAAGCCACGGCCCGCGGCTGCATCTACACCGTCGTCGAGGCGGCTCGGCATCTCGGCATGGACCTCACCCGGTCCACGGTCGCGGTCCAGGGCTTCGGCAACGCGGGCTCCATCGCCGCGAAGCTCGTGGCCGACGAGGGCTCGACGGTCGTGGCGGTCTCGGACTCGACCGGCGGCATCCACGACCCGAAGGGCCTCGACGTCGGGAAGGTCATCGCCTGGAAGCAGGAGCACGGCACTGTCCAGGGCTTCCCCGGGGCGAGGGACGTGACCAACGCCGAGTTGCTCGAAGTCGAGTGCGACATCCTCATCCCGGCCGCCCTCGAGAACCAGATCACCAGCCGCAACGCCGGATCGGATCAAGGCCAAGCTCGTCGCCGAGGCGGCCAACGGCCCGACGACGCCCGACGCCGACCTGATCCTGCATCGGAACGGGGTCTTCATGATCCCGGACATCCTGTGCAACGCCGGCGGCGTGACCGTGAGCTACTTCGAATGGGTCCAGGACCTCAACCGCGACCACTGGTCGGAGAAGGTCGTCAACGAGAAGCTGCGCGAGATCATGGTCCGCGCCTTCGGCGAGACGCTCGACATGGCCAAGCGCGAAGAGGTCGACATGCGGACGGCCGCCTACCTGCTGGCCGTCAAGCGCGTCGCCGACGCCATGGAGATGCGCGGCCTCTACCCGTAAGCCGCCGGCGGCCCGCCCGGCCGCCGGCTGGCAAGACCACCCGTCATGCGACGAAGCCCCGACCATCGGTCGGGGCTTCTGCTATGGCCCGGGTCGGGTGCTGATCAGGCGGCCGCGTCGCGGCCCGCCTGGATCACGACGTCGAGTGTCCTCGCATCGGTCGGTGCCGAGAAATGCAGGTCGACGATGCGGTCCAGGGCGATCGAGTCGCTCGGGTCCGGGCACGGCGGCTGGACCAGGAGCAGTCGGTCGGTGTAGATGAAGATCGCCGGTTCGCTGTCGCACGGCCCGGCGGACCAGGTGACGCGGATGGCGTCGAGGGGTCGACGTTGACCGCCGTCGGGGCATCGGGTGCGACCGAGGCGCCATCACCGGGTGACCCGGTCTTCGCCTCCGTCAGTGTCCCCGTCCGGTCGTCGACCTCGAGGCGGACCTTGGCGGCGGTGGAGGTGATCAGATCGACGAGCAGCGGCGGCGGGCTCGTGCCGGGCTCCTCGGACGCGCCGCCACTCGGCGACGGAGCCGATGCTGTCGGCGTGCCCGCGGTGGCCGCCGGGGTGGCCGCGCCCGTCGGCTCGGGACTGGTGCTCGGACTCGGGCTCGTCGACGTGCCGCAGGCGGCAGCGATCAGGATCATGACGAGGACGACCGCCGCGCGGAGCGGCGACCCGAGCAGCTTGGCGTTCATCGGCAGAAGACTCCTCCAGTCCGAACCTAGCCCGAACGTCCGGGCGGGTCAAGATGGATGGCGGGCTTCGGGTCCACGGCGGCCGATGCTAGAGTTCGGCGCATGCTCGACCATGAAGAGAAGTTCCTGTTCAAGGAGGAGATCCTCCACCTCTCGAACGCGGTCGCCGAGCCGGGCATCCTCGACAACGTCGAGGATCTCCTGACCGACGTCATCACGAGCCCGCGGTTCGACTCGGAGGTCTTCACCCTCGAGCGCAGCCTCCAGGTGATGCTCGGCCCGCGCGCGGGCACCACCCTGGTCGGCCTGCTGACCGTGGCGCCCGAGGTGTTCGACGAGGTCGCCGAGGTCCGCATCCCATCCGAGGTCCACGAGCGCCTCGTCGCCTGGCGCGCCCGCTTCGGACTCGCGATCGACAACGCGCTCAACTTCCTGAACAACCCCGACGGCATCCAGGGGCACAACTTCGCGACCCAGATCGCCCACGTCGAGGAGCGCCGGGTCCTCCAAGGCCGGCTGACGCTCGTCCGCTACAACAACGAGCCGCAGTTCTTCGTGGCCGACGCCAGCGTCTTCCTCGGCCTCGTCGCCGACATCATGGAGCGCCTCGGGCCCTACCTCGAGTCCGACGCCGTCGATGCCGAGACCCTGTCGCGCCTGCGCGACGCCATCGCGCTGATCGAGCGCAAGACGGCCCCGCACGGCTAAATCGGCCCGCCGCATGCGGCACGTCTACCTCGCGGCGACGGGGCAGAACCGCGGCAAGACCACCGTCAGCCTCGGCGTGCTCGACGGGTTCGGGCGGCGCGGACTCTCGACCGGGTTCATGAAGCCCGTCGGCCAGCGGACCGTCATCGAGGACGGCATCCCCGCCGACGAGGACGCGGTCCTGATGAAGAGCGTGTTCGGCCTGACCGACCCGTTGCAGCGCATGAGCCCGGTCCACATCCCGCGCGGGTTCACGCAGGCGTACATCGAAGGCAAGGTCGTCGAGGACCTCGGCGCCCGGATCCGCGCCGCGCATGCCGAGTTCGCCGCGGAGCGCGACATCCTGCTCATCGAGGGGACGGGCCATGCCGGGGTCGGCGCAGTCATCGGGCTCTCGAACGCGACCGTCGCGGCGATGCTCGGTGCGCCCGCCGTCATCGTGTCCGAGGGTGGCGTCGGCCGGCCCATCGACGAGATCGTCCTCAACGCGTCGCTCTTCGAGCGCCACGGCGTCCATGTCGCGGGAGCGATCGTCAACAAGGTCGACCTCGACGCGAAGCCAGGCCTGGCGCGGACGCTCGAGCAGGGCCTCGCGCGACATGGCATCCCACTGCTCGGGGTGCTGCCATACCGGCCGATCCTCTCGAACCCGACGCTGGCCATGGTCCTCGAGGGGGTCCAGGGCGAGACGCTCCACCCTGGTCCGGATCTCGACCAGGTCATCGGCGGGGTCGCCATCGGCGCGATGGAGCCCGGCACATGCTCGATCGGATCGGGCCACGCAGCCTGGTCATCGTGCCCGGCGATCGCGAGGACGTGATCGGGGCGATCGTGGGGGCACGCGTCGCCGGGAACGGGCGCGGCCGCGGCGACCCTGCCGCCGGCGGCGCCCTCGGGCTCGTGCTGAGCGGCGGCTATCGGCCGAGCGACGCCGTCATCGATTCGATCCGTCGCGCCGACATCTTCGCAACGCTCGTCCCCGAGGACACGTACGCCGTCGCGTCCGAGGTCCACGACCTGCTCGTCAAGACCCACCCCGCGGACCGCGGCAAGATCGACGAGATCAAGGCCCTCGTCTGGGAGTACCTCTTCATCGACCGCATCCTCGGCGCAGCCACTGAGGCGCGGCCGTGACCTGACGACGGGTCAGGGGTTCCGACGCTCGACGATCAGGATCTCGACGTGCAGGACGACCGCGAGGTAGGCGGCCGTCAGGATTCCGGACAGGGGGATCATCGCCAGGACTGGGCCGAAGTTGTTGATGACCGCGGTCACCTCGCCCGCGATCAGGATCGGCACGACGATGGTCGCCGGGAGGGCCAGTAAAACGCTCACCGCGACCGTCGCGGTCCGTTTCTGGACGACGGTCCACAGCGTCGACGACCAGACGAACCAAAGACCGATGAGCGAACCGACGAACGGAAGGATCGTCCCGCCGACCACGAGCCAAAGGAGCGCCTTCGACTCGGTCGAAACGTTGGGATGCCACGGCTTGGGGGATGCGGCGACGTGAACCTCTCGCCGCATATCGGCGTTGTCAGGCGGGCCGTTCACCGCCATCTCGGCGTCGACGATCTCCTCGGGCGTGCCAAGCCTGGCGACGACGGCGTCGAGTCCGCCGTCCGCATCGGGTCCAAGGTCGGCGATCGCGAGTTCGAGGTGTTCGCGAACGTCCGAGTGAAGCTCGGCCCGACGATCCTCGGGCACATCGGCGGCCACGGCCGCGGCGTCCAGTCGAGCCAGGTAGGCGGCCAGGAACGCGTCCGAGTCCATCACGATCCTCCAGCGCGGGTAGTCCCGATCAGTCCATCGACGACGTCGCGAAATGTGGTCCAGTCCGCGGTGAACGACGCCAGGACGCTTCGTCCGCTGTCGGTGATCCGGTAGTAGCGTCGTGGCGGCCCGGCCGATGACTCGCGCCAGTCCGTCGTCACGAGGCCGTCGCGACGAAGGCGGGCGAGCAGCGGATAGATCGTGCCTTCGCTGGTGACCAGGCCGCGCTCACCGAGGGTCCGCACGATGTCGAACGCGTAGGCGTCTTCAGACTGGATGATGGCCAGGACGCAGTGCTCGACGACGCCACGACTGAGCTCCGTGAGTGGCTTCCGTGCCTCACCAACTACCATGTGTTGCACGATAGCGAGCCGGCATGGCGTTGACAAGAGGCGATCCGCAGGCGCGACTTACCCGAGAGGCTCGTTGTCGATGAGGCGGGTCGATCCGAAGCGGACGGCGAGGGAGAGCAAGGCGGGGCCGGTCACCCGATCGAGCTCGGCAAGGGTGGCGCCGTCGGCCACCGACACGTATTCGACCTCGGCAAGCGGTTCGGCGCCGAGCGTCTCGATCATCCACATCCGTAGCGCCTCGGCAGATCGTTCGCCGGCGTCGTGCGCGGCCTTCGCCGCAAGCAGCGCTCGATGGAGGACGGGCGCGGCAGCTCGCTGCTCCGGCGTCAGGTGGACGTTCCGCGACGAGAGCGCGAGGCCGTCCGGCTCGCGGACCGTGGGGCAGGTGATGACCTCGGTCGGGAGCGCGAGATCGAGCGCCATCCGGCGGATGACCATGACCTGCTGGGCATCCTTCTGCCCGAAGTAGGCGCGGTCGGCGCCGACGACGCCGAACAGGATCGCGACGACGGTCGCGACGCCATCGAAATGGCCCGGCCGGGCGGCGCCCTCGAGCGGCTCGGCGATCGCCCCGACGTGGACGATCGTGTCGAAGCCCGGGACGTAGACCTCGTCGACCGGTGGGGCCCAGACGATGTCGACGCCCTCCGCCTCGCAGATCTCGAGGTCGCGGGCCTCGTCTCGCGGGTACTTCGTGAAGTCAGCCGGAACGTTGAACTGACGCGGGTTGACGAAGATGGTGGCGACGGTCGTCGCGTCCGCGGCTCGTGCCCGCCGCATGAGGGCGCGATGGCCGTCGTGGAGCCAGCCCATCGTCGGGACCAGGCCGACGGGTCGCGGCGCATCGGCCAGGGCGGCGCGAAGCTCGGCGCGGGTCCGGAGGACTCGGGTCACGAGGTCCCGGTCCCGTGGGTTGCCTGGGCCGCCTCGACCGCTGGTTGGGCCACCGGGCGGGTCAACGGGAGGTCGGGGCGCCCAGGGCCGGGCACGAGGACCGCCTCGATCGCTGGTTGGGCCACCCGGTGGGTGAACGGAAGGACAAGGGGCTTAGGACCCGGCACGACGACCGCCCCGATCGCTGGTTGGGCCACCCGGTGGGTGAACGGGAGGGCGAGGGGCCCGATGCCCGGACGGCAGGCCGCCTCGTTCGCTGGTTGAACCATGGGGTGGACGGATCGACGGGCGAGCCGGGTTCGGGGGGCTACAGGTCGCGGTCGAGCGGGATGCCGCCGATCGGGATGCTGGTGTCGCGGCCGTCGTCGCCGTCGCCGGCCGCACGGTCGCGCGAGCCACGGCCGAGGACCTCGTCGAGGACGGCGTCATCCATGCGGACCGACTCGGCGGGACCCGGGAACGTGCCGGCCGCGACTTCCGCGGCGTACGCCCGAGCGGCCTCGAGGATCGTCTTGCGGACGTTCGCGTACGGCCGGGCATGCTTGGGCACGAAGTCGCCGAGACCGATGAGGTCGGTGATGACCTGGACCTGGCCGCTGCACCCGGCGCCGGCGCCGATGCCGATCGTCGGGATGCTGAGGCGCTCCGTGATCGCCGCGGCGAGCTGCTCGGGGACGAGCTCCACGACCATCGAGAAGGCCCCCGCTTCCTGCACGGCGAAGGCGTCAGCGAGGAGCGCCCGAGCCTGGTCGCGGCTCTTGCCCTGCACGCGGACCTTGCCGATGGCGTTGATCGCTTGCGGCGTCAGCCCGATGTGGCCCATGACCGGGATGCCGGCCCGAACGAGCGTCTCGATGATGCGCGCGGTGCGCACGCCGCCCTCGACCTTGACCGCCTGGGCGCCGGCGTCGCGCAGGAAGATGCCTGCGTTCTCGAGCGCCTCATCCGGCGTGGAGTACGAAAGGAACGGCATGTCCGCGATGACCATCGCCCGGCTCGACCCGCGGACGACGGCCTTGGTGTGGTGGACCATCTCGGCCATCGTCACGCGTACGGTGGTCTCGTAGCCCAGGAGCACCTGGCCGAGCGAATCGCCCACCAGCAGCAGCGGGATGCCGGCGTCGTCGAGGAGCCTCGCGGTCGGGAAGTCGTACGCGGTCAGCATCGGGATGCGCGCGCCGTCGGCGTACAGCTTCGCGATGTCGTTGACCGTCAGCCGATGCGGCATCTCAGGGCGGTCTGGGGGGCGGGCGTCGCGCTCATGCTGGCTCCCGGGCGGGTTCGAGACGCGCATCAGTCTGCGGGGCCGCGTCGCGCGCGTCCAGCGCGGCGGCCACGCGGTCGAGGATGGCATCGGCGACGGCACGCTTGGTCTGAGCATCGGGAGCTCGTCCCGCGTGCCGTCGGCGGCAAGGATCGTCACGCGGTTCGTGTCGGTCCCGAAGCCGGATCCCGGTTCCGAGACGTCGTTGGCGACGAGGAGGTCGACGCCCTTGCGGCGAAGCTTCTCGTCGGCGCGTTCGAGGGAGCCGGTCTCGGCCGCGAACCCGACGAGGACCGGCCGGGCGCGTTCGCGCGGCGACGGCGGCCGCGACCGCCTTGAGCAGGTCGGGCGTCGGTTCGAGCTCGAGGCTGAGGGCCGATCCCCGTTCCAGCTTCCGGTCGAGGCGCATCGCCGGCCGGAAGTCGGCGACGGCGGCCGCCATCACCAGGGCATCGAAGCCGGCCGCCGTTGCGTCGGCGAGGGCGGCCTCGAGGTCGGCGGTCGACTCGACTTCGACCACGGTCAGGGCGGCGTCATCGGGGAGCGCCACCTCCAGGTTGGCGGCGATCAGCGTCACCCGCGCGCCGCGGTCCAGCGCCGCCTCGACCACCGCCACGCCCATCTTCCCGGTCGAGCGGTTGCCGATGAACCGGACCGGATCGATCGGCTCGCGTGTGCCGCCCGCGGTGACGACCACGTGCCGCCCGGCCAGGTCGGCGTCGCGGGCCGGGCGCGTCCGTGAGGGGCGGGCGAGCGGCGGGGTCGGCGGCACGGACCGGGCGCCCGGCCACGGCCGCCACCACGGCGTCCACGATCTCGGGCAGCTCCGCGAGGCGGCCGACCCCGGACTGCCCCGACGCCAGCGGCCCGGCGACCGGCTCGACGACGGCATAGCCGAAGTCGTCGCGCAGTCGCGCGACGTTCGTCCGGGTCGCCGGATGCGTCCACATGTCGCCGTCCATCGCCGGCGCGACGACGACCGGCGCCGCACTGGCGAGGCAGGTCGCGGTGACGACGTCGGCGGCGAGGCCGTTGGCCATCGCGCCGAGCCAGTGCGCGGTGGCCGGGGCCACGACGATCGCATCGGCGCTGTCGCCGATGACGATGTGGCCGATGCGGCCGTCTGGAAGGAGGTCCAGCAGGTCGGTCTCGACGGGATGGCGCGACAGCGCCCGGAACGTCAGCGGGCCCACGAACCGGGCCGCCGACGGCGTCAGCATGACCGCGACGTCGGCCCCTTCGGCCGTCAGGAGGCGCAGCAGCTCGACCGCCTTGTACGCGGCGATCGACCCCGTGACTCCCAGTCCGATGAGCCGCCCCTCGAGCCGGCCGCTCACGAGCGCGGACCGCGTGGGGACCGCCGACCGCTCACGACAGCCCGAGCTCGAGCCGCTGGCCGCCGACGACCTCGGCGTGCAGGATCGCGAGGCCCTTGAGGGTCAGCTCGGGATCGATCGCGTCGACGCCCTCGAGCTCCGCGGCCCACGGTGCCGCTGAGAGGCCGCCGGTCAGGACCGCTCGGACGTCGCCCGGCGCGACGCCGTTCGCGTCGGCGAGCTCGGTGCGGATCCGGGCGAGCAGCCCGCCGGCGAGCGCCTGGTACCCGAAGACCGTGCCCGACTGCATGGCTGAGACCGTGTCGCGGCCGATCGCGCGGTCCGGCGCACGCAATTCGATGTGGGGCAGCTTGGCGGTCCGCGCCGCGAGGGCCTCGACCGCGAGCTCCAGTCCGGGCGCGATCGCCCCGCCGACGTAGGCACCGTCGGCGGCGACGCAATCGAACGTGGTGGCCGTCCCGAAGTCGACGACGACCGCCGGGGTCCCGTACAGCCGCTGGACCGCGAGCGCGTTGACGAGCCGGTCCGCGCCGACGTCGTGCGGGCGGTCGACCCGGATCGGGATCGGCACCGTGCCGGCGGTGGCCAGCAGCAGCGGTCGTTCCAGCCGGGCGGCGACGGTCTCGGCGGCGGCGGTCACGCTCGGGACGACGGACGCCGCGACCATCGATGAGACATCCGCGAGCGACGCATCATCGAGCCGCAGGAGGGCGTCCAACGCCGCCTGGAACTCGTCCGCGCTGGCCCGCGAGTGGGTCGCGGCGCGGCGCGTCGCCACGAGGGAACCGGCCCGGAACAGGCCGATCGTGACGTTGGTGTTCCCGATGTCCAGGGCGAGCAACATGCGCTCGATGATACGCGCGAAGGTGCAGTCCGCTGCGGTACCATCCGGTCACTCGTCCATCCCCTCCGTGCCCCAGGAGATGACTCGTGACGACCCCGGCCGCCAAGTTCTTCGTGAACCAGGGCGTCGTGTCCAGTCGCACGGACATGCTTCACCTGCTGCGGCCGCTCCTCAAGCAGACCATCACCTACCGGTACATGCGCGGGCGGGAGCTCGTCAGCCACGGGACCGGGTGGGTCGAGCGGATCGTCGTCGACGCCGACGACAGCTCGACGTATTTCACGCCGCTGGCGATCAGCCTCAACGTCGATTCGTTCGAGCACCTCGAGTTCGAGACACGACCCGATCAGCTGCTGGTCTATTCGCTCGTCCAGGGCGATGAGCGCGTCATGATCGAGTTCGCCCCGGTCGGTCCCGGCGCCGACGACGTCTCGCCGTTCGCCCCGACGCAGCTCGCGTTCGAGATGCGCGACTACGTGCAGATGGAGCTGACCGGCCTCGAGCCGAAGGACGAGGAGTAGGCCCGGAAGGCGTCTCGCGCCGGAGCGTCGTGGACCGAACCTCGCTTGGTATGTGTGCCATCTGCTCCGCCGGCTGAGCGATCGGATCGCCGGATCGAGCCATCTGCTCCATCAGGTGAGCGAATGGCGAAGGCTCGAGCCTGAAACGCTCGGGATTCGGAGCTCGCGAGCGTGGCGGTCGGCCGCCCGGCGCGTGCGCGGCTCGTAGGACTCGCCGATCGTCGGCATCTTGAGCAGGTGGCACAAACTGCGGCAGAGCGGCGCTCCGGGGACGGGCCTCAGCCGCGCTCGCCCCGCACGTACGGGACCCCCAGCGCCGCCGGCGCGCCCACCCGCCGCCGCAGCGCCTCGCGCGACCCGATGATCACCACGACGATCACGAACAGGTACGGCAGCATCTCGAGGAAGAACGTCGCCGAGCGGCCGGCCTGGAACGGGTTCGTGACGCCGAGGATCGTCTCGACGCCCTGGATGTCGAGGATGAACCGAAAGATCGCCCCGAACAGGTAGGCGCCGATGGCGGCCCGGAGCGGTCCCCACTGGGCGAAGATCACGAGCCCGACGGCGATCCAACCCAGCGCCCCCACGGTCTGGTCGCCGTACCAGCCCGGCGCCAGCGAGAGCGTGATGGTCGCGCCGGCCAAGCCGGCCAGCAGCCCCCCGACGAACACGTAGACGTAGCGCGTGCGGTAGACGTCGATGCCCTGGGCGTCGGCCGCCGACGGGCGTTCCCCCACGGCCCGCAGGTGCAGGCCGGGCCGGGTCCGGTTGATCCAGTACCAGGCCGCCGGGACGAGCAGGAAGCCGATGTATGTGAGCACGCCTTGCTCGTGGAAGAAGATCGGCCCGATGAGCGGGATCTGCGAGAGCAGGGGCACGCTGAAGCGCGGCAGGGTCTCGATCTCGCCGGCGTTCGACAGGCCGTCGCCGAGGACGCGGGCCAGGCCCGTCCCGAGGAAGGTCAGCGCGAGCCCCGAGACGACCTGGTCGGCGCGGAGGTGGATGGTCACGACGCCGTGGAGCAGGCTGAGGACGCCGCCGGCGAGCATCGCCACGACGAGTGCGATCCACGGATTGCCGGTCGTCACCGCGGTCGAGAACCCGGCGACCGCGCCCATGAGCATCATCCCGGTGACCCCGAGGTTCAGGATCCCCGAGCGCTCGGCGAAGATCTCGCCGACGGCGGCGAAGAGCAGGACGGTGCCGCTCGCGACGCCCGCCGCCAGGACCAGGGTGAGGTCCATCAGGCGGCCGCCGCCGGGGTGCCCGGCGTGCCCGGGTGTGCCCGGGGTGCCCGGTGCGTGCCGGGCGCCGTCGGCGCACGGCTGGAGCCGATCCGCACCCGGTAGCGGACCAGGACGTCGCTGCCGATCAGGCAGAACAGGATGATGCCCTGGATCATCGCCGGGACCCCGGATGGCTGGATCTCGCGGCCGGCCAGGATCAGGGCCCCGAACAGGATCGACGCCACCACGACCCGCCACGGCCCGAATCGGGCGAGGTACGCGATGATGATCGCGGTGAAGCCGTAGCCCGGCGAGATGTGGTCCTGGAGGCGATGGACCACACCCGAGACCTCGCTCATGCCGGCGAGCCCGGCGAGCGCCCCGGAGATGGCGAAGACCACGATGACCATCCGCCCGATGTCGATGCCGGCGTAGCGGGCCGCCCGGGGGTTGTCGCCGATGAGCCGCAGCTCGTAGCCGAACCTCGTCCGCGAGACGACGACCGACACGATCGCGGTGGCGATGATCGCGAACACGAACCCCAGGTGGATGGTCAACCCGCCGAACGCCGGGATCACATCGGCGAAGTCCGTCAGCCGCGGCAGGTACGCCTCGTGCGGGAACTGCCGGGTCTGCTGGAAGCCACCCTCGCTCCACGGCCCGAAGACCCAGAACTGGACCCAGGCGAGCGCGACGTAGTCGAGCATCAGCGAGGTGATGATCTCGTTGACCGCGAGCTTCGCCTTGAGCACGCCCGGGATCAGGCCCCACACGGCGCCGGCCGCGGCGCCGGCCAGCATCATCACCGGGATCACGATGATCGCCGGCGTGCCCTCGGGCAGCAGCGGGAACAGCAGGACGGCGCTGGCGCCCCAGGCGCCCAGCAGGAACTGGCCCTCGGCGCCGATGTTCCAGAGACGCATCCGGAACGCGATCGAGCAGGCGAGGCCGGTGAGGATGAGCGGGGTCGCCTTGACCAGCGTGTCGCTGATGACCCCGACGCTCCCGAACGCCGCATCGAGGATGTGCACGTACGACCGGACGGGGTCGCCGCCGACGAAGGCGAGGATGAGCGCCCCGATCAGGAGGGCGACGACCACCGCGAGGACCGTCAGCAGCGGAGAGAGCCAGCGCGGGATGTCCTCGCGCGGCTCGAGCCGGACCCTCACGCGGCGCCGCCCCGGCGCGGGCTCACTCCGCACCGCCGGTCATGTACAGGCCGATATCGTGGATGTCGGCCGTGGCCGGGTCGATCGAGGCCGCGATCCGCCCCTCGTACATCACCGCGATCCGGTCGCACAGCGTGAGCAGCTCCTCGAGCTCCTCCGAGACCAGCAGGATCGCGGTCCCCTTCGCGCGCAGGTCGAGCAACGTCTGGTGGATGCCCTCGATCGCCCCGACGTCCAGGCCGCGGGTCGGCTGGACGGCGACGAGCAGCGTGGGCGCCGCGTCGATCTCGCGAGCGAGGATGACCCGCTGGAGATTGCCGCCGGAGAGGATGCGGACCGGCGTGTCGATCGAGGGGGCGGCGACCGCGTAGGCGGCGGTCAGGCGCGTCGCCATCGACCTCGCGGCCCCGTCGTCCATGAACCAGCCGCTCGACACCGGCTCGTGCCGATAGCGCTTCATGATCAGGTTGTCGGTGATCGACAGGCTCGGGGCGCTGCCGACGCCCGCCCGGTCCTCCGGCACGTGCCCGACCCCGGCGCGGATGGCCTCGTCGGCCGGCCGATTCGCGACGTCCTTGTCCTCGATCGTGATGCGGCCGCGGCATGGCCGGAGGCCCGTGATGACCTCGGCCAGCTCCGCCTGGCCGTTCCCGGCGACGGCGGCGATCCCGACGATCTCTCCGGCGTGGACCTGGAGCGAGACGTCGTGCAGCGCCGGCAACCCCCGATCGTTCTCGGCCGAGACGCCCTCCACGGAGAGCACGACGCGGCCGCGCTGGACGGCGGTCCGTTCGAGGGCCTCGAGCATCGTCCGCCCGACCATCAGCCGGGCGAGGTCGGACCGGGTCGCGCCGGACGGGTCGAGGTCGGCGGCGGTGACCTTGCCCGCCCGCATGACCGTGATCCGGTCGGCGATCGCGAGGACCTCGCCGAGCTTGTGGCTGATGAAGACGACGCTCCGGCCGGCGCCCGTCATCGACCGGAGGGTGACGAACAGCTCCTCGGCCTCCTGCGGGGCGAGGACGGCCGTCGGCTCGTCCATGATCAGGATCCGCGCGCCGCGATAGAGCATCTTGAGGATCTCGACCCGCTGTTGCTCCCCGACGGACAGCTGCCAGATGTGCGCCCGCGGATCGACGTGCAGGCCGAGCTCCTTGGCGATGGCCTCGACCTCCGCCTCGGTCTTGCGCAGGTCGAGCCGGAAGCGCGGGGTCTCCAGCCCCAGCAGGACATTCTCGGCCACGGTCTGCGAGGGGACGAGCGCGAAGTGCTGGTGGACCATGCCCACCCCGTGAGCGATCGCATCGCGCGGCGATCGGAACGTCACGGGTTCCCCGTCCATGAGCAGCCGGCCCTCGTCGGGCTGGTAGAGCCCGGCCAGGATGTTCATGAGCGTGGACTTGCCCGCACCGTTCTCGCCGAGCAGGGCATGGACCTCGCCGCGCTGCACGTCGAAGTCGACGTGGTCGTTGGCGAGGACCCCGGGGAACGACTTGACGATGCCGACCGCCTCGATGGCGGGCGGTGTCGGGGCGGCGGTCATGTCAGGGATTTCGGCACGACCCTGGAGCGTGGTTCCGGCCCGGTGGCAAGCGGGGGCTCACCACCGGGCTCGGCGGATCTACGACAGCGGCGGCAGCTCGCTGTTGATGCCATCGTTCCACCAGTACATGCAGGTCTTGCACTCCGACCCGGGGGCGCCGGGCGGGAACTGGTCGAGGTCGGACTGCTCGAGCTTCGAGCCCGCGGGCAGGAGCTCCTTGCCCGTGTTGTCCTTGATCGGTCCCGCGAAGACGTCGAACCGGCCGAACGAGCCGTCGAGCATCTTGGCGAGGGTGTCCTTGACCTTCTGGACGTCCGCCGCCGGCAGGCTGGCCACGCCCGGCTGCGGGGTCTGGCCATCCATGAACCCGAACAGGCCCATGGCCTTGGAATTGGCGTCGAAGTACTCGTAGCCGGCCTTGTAGGACTTGGCCTTGACCTGCTCGGCGATGCGCGTGTACTCGGGGCCCCAGATCCAGTACGGGGCGGTCAGACAGGCATCCACCTTGCACGAGCCCGGGTGGTCATAGGTGACGCCCCACTTGCCCTTCTCCTTGGCGACGTCGGCCACCGCCGGCGTATCGGCGCCGGTGAAGACCACGTCGGCGCCGGCGTCGAAGAGCGAGGCCGCGCCGTCACGCTCCTTGACCGGGTCGTGCCAGGTGTTGATGAACCGGACGTCCATCGTGCACTCGGGGCAGGTGACCTTGGCCCCACGCATGATCGCGTTGCCGAGCCGCAGTTCCTCGGGGATCGGGAACGTGGCCATGTAGCCGATCTTGGGATTCCCGTCGGCCTTCGCCCGGGAGCCGGCGATCATCCCGGCGAGGTACTTCATGTCCTCGACGGCGCCGAAGAAGTTGCCGAAGTTCTTGCCGTTCGACTTGTAGCCGGTCAGATGGAGGAAGGTCTGGTTCGGGAATTCCTCGGCCACGGTCGCCATCGGGTCCATGTAGCCGAACGAGGTGCCGATGATGAAGTCGAAGCCCTTGCGCGCGAGGCTGCGGAAGACCTGCTCGGAGTCCGCGCCCTCGGGGACGAGCTCGATGTAGGCGACGTGGCTGTTCGCGACGTGCTCGCACAGGTACTGCAGGCCCTCGTATTGGGCCTGGCTCCAGCCGCCGTCGTCGTGCGGCCCGATGAGGACCATGGCGACGTTGAACTTGCCCTGCTCGATGTCGGGGATCTGCAGGTCGGCGCTGCCACCCTGGGTCCCGGTCCCGGCGCATTCGGCCGATCCGCCACCGCCCGAGGCCGCGGCACCCGACGGCGCGCTGCTCCCGCCCGACGAACTACAGGCCCCGACGAGCACGATGACAGCCACCAGGGCCGCCGACCAAGACAGGCGTCCGCGCATCAGCGATGTCCTCCTCCGGAGATCGGCGATCGTGCCCAACGGCTCGGGCGGTGGGCATCGACTGGCACCGAGGTCAGGATAGCGGCCGGCACCGCCCCCGGAGGGCCGACCTCGCGTTGCGTCTGGGTCGCGGGCCGGTTCCTGTACCATCGAGCACGATGTTCGAACGGACCGCGCTGGCATCGGGCCCGCGCGTGATCAGCGCCCGTGTCCCCGGGGCGCGCTCCATCTCCACCGCGGCGTACGTCCTGGCCGGATCACGCCTCGAGCAGGACGCCGACATCGGCGTGGCCCATTTCATGGAGCACATCACCTTCAAGGGCACCGCCGCGTACCCCTCGACGCGCTCCATCAGCGAGGCGATCGAGGGGGTCGGCGGCTCGTTCAATGCGGCCACCGACCGTGAATCGACGGTCTACTGGGTGCGCGTCCCCCGACGCGAAGCGGCTCGTGCCGTCGACGTGCTCGGCGAGCTCATCGTGCGCCCGACCCTCGCCGACCGCGAGATCGAGAGCGAGCGGGCGGTCATCGTCGAGGAGATCCGCTCGTACCTCGATGACCCGGCGGAGTACTGCCAGATCCTGTTCCAGGCCGCGATGTTCGGGGACGGGCCGCTGGGTCGCGAGATCTGTGGCGACGAGGACGGCATCCGGGCCCTCCCCGCCAAGACGATCCGAGACTTCTGGCGGACGACGTATCGACCGGCCAACACCGTCGTCGCCGTCGCCGGCGATATCGATCACGCCCAGGCCGTCGAGCTCGTCGCGAACGCCTTCGGGAGCGGCAACGGGGTCGTCCCCGGGTTCGCACCGGCACCGCAGCTGCCGGCCGGGCCACGCATCACCACCGGCAAGCGCGACACCACGCAGGCGCAGCTCTGCCTCGGCGTGCCGGCCCTCCACCGTGACCATCCGGAGAGCTGGGCGCTCGCCGTCCTCAACGCCGTGCTCGGTGACGGGATGAGCAGCCGTCTGTTCCTGTCCGTTCGCGAGGAACGAGGCCTCGCCTACGACGTCTCGTCCGGACTCGTGGACTACGCGGACGCCGGCGCCATCGAGATCTCCGCCGGCGTCGATCCCGCGGGCCTCGGCGAGGCGCTCGCGGCCATCCTGGCCGAGCTGGCCCGGTTGCGCGAC
Source organism: uncultured Chloroflexia bacterium (assembly GCA_963817245.1). Lineage (GTDB taxonomy): Bacteria > Chloroflexota > Limnocylindria > Limnocylindrales > CSP1-4 > SPCO01. The sequence continues at coordinate 1,624,957 of CAWFNQ010000001.1, read as the reverse complement.
GAGGATGTCCCCGACGATGAGTTGGAGAAAGCCAAGCGGTACCTCGCCGGCGGCCTCGAGCTCCGCATGGACGATACCCGGCACGTCGCGTCGTGGATCGGCGGACAGGAGGCCCTCCACGATCAGGTGCTGACGCTCGAGCAGGCCCTCGAGGCGGTCGCGGTCGTGGACGCCGCGTCGGTGCGGTCGCTGGCCGAGCGCCTGTTCCACGACGACGTGCTCCGGCTCGCCGCCGTCGCACCGGCGCGCTACCTGCGCGGGCTCGATGCCCGCTTCCACATGGCCGGCGGATGACCGCGCCCGATACGGCCGCCGAGACCGGGCTCCCGGTCGCCGCCCCGCCGGCCGAGCGGGATCCGAGCCTCGTCCTGGCCGGCCTGCACCTGCGTCTCGGATCGCTCGCGCTCGCGCGCGCGGAACTCGAGACCCTCGCCGCTCAGGGCGGCCTCGATCGCGACGCGCGCGTCGATCTGGCCGAGGTCCGCTGGCGGACCGGCGACCTGCTGGGCGCCGGAGAGGCCGCCCGCGAGTCGCTCGCGGCCGGGGACGAGTCGGTGGTCTCGCTCGTCGTGGCCGCAGAGGCCGCCGCGGCGCTGGGCCGGCCGACCGAATCACGGCGGCTCGCGACCCAGGCCCAGGCGCGCATGGGCGGGCCGATCGATCCCATCTTCGCCGGCATGCCCCGCTCCGGCGTGTGGCCCGCGGACCCGGCCGAACCCGTCCCGTCGCCGACGACGCTCTTCCCGCCCGAACGCCATGCCGGGGGCAACGGCCTCGCGGCCGAGCGCGCCGCCGCGGCGGACCGCGTCGCCGCCGGTGATCGCGCGGAGGCCGCGGCTCGCGCCTCGCATGATCCGGCGCCATTCGGCCGGGACGGCGAGGCCGCGCATGGGGAGGCGCTCGCCGCGACCGGAGCTGCGATGACGCCGGCCGGCCCGGCATCGTCCGACCATCTCGGCCCGGGCTTCTGGGACGACTTGCCCGGGGACGAGGCCCCGACGACGGCGGCGCCCACGCCGGACCTCGCCATCCCGCGTGAGCCCGGTCCGCCGGCCGGCCTCGACCCGGGCACGATCCTCGATGCCGGCGAAGCGGCCCTGGCCGCCGGCGATTACGCGAGCGCGGCGCTCCACCTCGGGCTCGTCGTCCGCGTCGCGCCGTCCATCGCGCCGGCCGTGCTCGCGGCCATCGGCGACACGCCCGATGCCGGGCTCCAGATGGTCCGCGGCGACGCCTACCGCGTGCTCGGGCGCGAGCTCGATGCCCGCCGAGCCTACGAGCTCGCGATGTCGAGCGCGGGCGCGCCGCCACCGTCGTCCGGCGTGGACCCGTCCCATCCGGGAGGGTCGCCGGGCGACCCGTCGTGGCCGGTCGCATCGATCTGGCCGGTCGGTCTGGCGGGACCGGCGGCGCCCGCCGACGCCTCTGGTGAGGCCGAGCCGCCGCCGTTCCTGAAGGCTCGACCCTGGTCGAGGCGGCTTGACCCGCCCGTACCCGATCCGCCGTCCGATCCCGACGACGACTCGGACCCCTTCGCCGGGGAGCCCTGACGCAGCCGTCGCGGCCGGGCCATCGGCTACGCTATCGGCCCACCCAGCCGCGTCGATCGATCGCCCACGATCCGCCCACCACCCAGGGGAGTCATGTCAACGACCGAACGGACCCTTGTCCTCGTCAAGCCCGACGGCGTCCAGCGCCAGCTCGTCGGGCGCATCCTCGCGCGCTACGAGGAGCGAGGGCTCAAGCTCGTCGGCCTCAAGCTCGTGCACATCGACACGGCGCTCGCCGAGGCCCACTACGCGGCCCACCGGGAGAAGCCGTTCTTCGGTGGCCTCGTCGCGTTCATCACGTCCGCGCCACTCGTGGCCGCGGCCCTCGAGGGACCGAACGCGATCGCGGTCGTGCGCGCGATCAACGGGGCGACGCGCCCGCACGAGGCGGCCCCCGGCACGATCCGCGGCGATTTCGCGCTCGAGACCGCGCAGAACATCGTCCACGCATCCGATGGGCCCGAGGCCGCCACCACCGAGCTCGCGCTCTGGTTCCGCCCCGACGAGCTGCTCACCTACGAGCGCGACGTCGACCGCTGGGTGCTCGCCCCCGAGGACTGACCGCGTGACCGCCTAATTCCGCCCGTTCATCCGCCCGTTCACCCACCGGGTGGCCCAACGGGCGATCGAGCGGTCCGAACGAGCCCCGGCGCGGCCGCGCCCGACCGTTCATCCGCCCGTTCACCCACCGGGTGGCCCAACGGGCGGTCGAGCGGTCCGCACGAGCCCCGGCGCGGCCGCGCCCGACCGTTCATCCGCCCGTTCACCCACCGGGTGGCCCAACGGGCGATCGAGCGGCCCGCAGATGCCCCCAAGCAGCCCCGGGTCGCCGGCCCGATCGCCGGTTCACCCACCGGGTGGTCGAACGGGCGGTCGAGCGGGCCGCAGATGCCCCCAACACACCTGGGTCGCCGGCCCGGTCGCTGGTTCACCCACCGGGTGGTCGAACTGGCCGTCAGTCGCCGCCGGCGTCGCGCGAGCGTTGACCCTGCCTACCCGCTCGGCGAGGCCGACGGGCCGGACTCGGTCGGCGCGGACGGCTCGACGGACGGCGCGGGCGCCGACTCCAGGGGCGCCGACTCCTCCACCGGCGCCGACTCCACCGGCGCGGACTCATCCACCGGCGCCGACTCCCCGGCCGACGGCGATACCTCCGGACCCTGGCTCTCGCCCGGATCGAAGGGCTCGCTCGGTCCCTCGCCCCCTGGCGGCAGGCCTGCGGCCGCCTCCGGCCCGCCGAACCCGCCCGCGGATACTGACAGCGAGAGCAGCGCGACGAGGACCGCGACGAGGACCGCGGCGGGGGCGCGATTCGCGTTCCAGAATGCCGCGCCCGATGTCCGCGGCTCGGTGAGGTCAAGCGGCGTCCGCGTCGGGAGCCCGGCGAACCTCGTCCCGCCGCCCATCGCCGGATCCGGCCGCACGACGCCGATGGCCGCCAGCCGGCCGTAGTACAGGAGCGGCAGGAACGTGGCGAGGAAGACGAGGCCCTGGAGCGGTGCGTCGAGCGCGATGTCGACCAGCTGGCTCCGCGCGTCGAACGCGGCCAGGCCCGGGAAGCCGATGCTCGCCGCCACGATGATCACGAAGGCCACCGCGAGCAGCGGCGCGCGCAGCGCCCAGCCGCCCATGTCGGCGACCCGGCCGGTGAAGAACGTGGCTCGGACCGCCGCCGCCCAGGCGGCGAACGCGCTGCGCGCGACGACGTACGCAAGGATCCACATCCGTGCCGGCGCCCAGACTTCCGGGGTCAGCGCGACGATGGCCAGGAGCACGACCCCCGCGTCGCCGATGATCGAATAGCCGACGACATGCTCGAGGTCGTCCTGGATCAGCGCGGCCAGCGCGGCGAGCACGATCGTCGCGATCGCGACCGCCAGCAGCACGGCCCGTTCCGCCTCCATCTCGACCGGCAGCGGCGCGACCGACGAATCCACCCAGGCGAGCGCGACCACGGCGAAGGCGGCCGGGCCCCACGCCGTGATGACCGGCAGCGCCGACTCCGGCACCGAATCGGTCAGGCGCGCTGCCCAGACGTGGAAGGGGATCGCGCCGAACCGGATGGCGACCGCCAGACCGAATGCGAGGTAGGCCAGCCCGAACACGACCGGCTGGGCGGCCAGCTCGCTCAGGTCGCGACCGATCCAGGCCGCGGCGGCCGTCGCCATCGCGCCGGCGATGATGAGCGCCCGGAGAACGCGGATGCCGACCGTCGCGCCGGCCCGTCCGCCGCCGGGGACGAGGGTCAGGAGCACGCCGAGCAGACCGCCAGCCGTCGACGCGAGGATCGCGATCCGCGGGTCGGGCAGCGAGAGGGCCAGGGCGATCGCGCCGAGCGTCCCGAGCGTCACCGCGGGCGTGTCGCGCCGCGAGCCCGCGGCCAGGCCGACGAGCGCGAGGGCGAGGCCGACGATCGAGCCGAGGATGAGGAAGAGCCGGCCGTAGACCGAGGCGGCAAGCAGCGAGCCGCCGATCTCGATGGTCGTCGTCGGGTCGATCGCGAATGCCGAGATGACCGCGGCGACCAGTCCGACCAGCCCAACGGTCGTCGCGACACCCGCCCGGCCCCGGCCGAGCAGCGCGATGCTGCAGGCGCCGATCGTGATGACCAGGTACAGGACGAGAGTCACCGGTCGTCCACCGCGGTCGCCTCGGCGGGGAACGCGTCGGGCGCCCAGATCGGCATCGAGTCGGGCGCCTGGCGGGCGCGCCGGCCGGGGATCCGGCGCTCGGTGGCCGGGCGCGGCGCGGGCCGCGGATCCGTGCTGAGCGCGAATCCCTCCGAACCATCGTGGCGAGCGGCGATGCCGAGGACGGCCACCGCCCCGCCAAGGCCGACCACGAGCAAGGCCGTGACGATCTGCGCCAGGGCCGTCGGCGTGCCGTCGAGTCCGACCGCGACGAGCAGCGCGCCCTGCATCAACAGGAGCAATCCGATGCCGATGCGCAGGACGTCGCGGCCGGTCGCGAGCGGGCCGACGGCGAGGGCCGCGAGGGCGAATCCGGCGGCCTGGGCCTCCGCCGGCCCGAGCCCGGCGGCCCCGAGCCCATGCTGGTCGAAGCCGACGACGGCCGCGGCGGCCGCCAGGGCGGCCTCGGCGATCCAGCCGATCGACGAGCCGCCGGTGTCGGCGTCTCCGTCGCGGACCGCGATCCAGAGCAGATAGATGGCGAGCACCGCGGCGACGATGCGTGCCGCGATCCCGGTCGTGGCGCTGATCGGATCGGCGATGACCGGCGCGGCGATGAGGGCCACCCCCAGCCCGAGCACGGCGGTCCGCGCGTCCCGCGCCGAGGCCGCCACGATCGCGCCGACGATGACGGCGAGTGCGACCCCCGCCAGGGCCGGATTCATGGGGTGGCCGGTGCCAGCTCCGGGTAGGTGGGCGTGTGGAGGATCCCGAACGTGTCGAGCGGCCAGTAGCGCAGCCACGCGCGACCGATGACGTTGCTCACCGGCACGGGCCCGAACGCGCGGGAGTCGGCCGAGTTCTGACGGTGGTCGCCCATCAGGAACAGCTCCCCGTCGGGCACGACCCATTCCGAGACGTCGTCATCGGCCGTCGTGGATTGGGGCAGGCCCGTGGCCTCGTCCTTGTAGATGTACGGCTCGTCGATCTTCGTCCCGTTCACGAGGACCGCGCCGTCGGTGAGCTTGATCGTGTCGCCGCCGACGCCGATCACCCGCTTGATGAACGGGGTGCCGTTGTCCTGGACCCAGTCGGCGGGCGGCGTGAAGACCACGATGTCCCCCCGCTTGTAGGTGTCGAAGCGGGGGGTCAGCTTGTCGACCAGGACGTACTGCTCGGGCTCCAGCGTCCGCTCCATCGACTGTTGCTGCACCTTGTACGGCTGCGCGACGAAGTTCTGGATGACGAAGAAGATGATGAGCGTGAGAGCGAGTGTCTCGATGATCTCGAGGAAACACCCAAGCGCGGGTCGCTGACTCACAAGGCGGGCTTCTGGCTCACAAGACGGGCAGTATAGGGGCTGTCCGGGGGCATCGCCGCCGGCGCATCGGGCCCTTGCATAACCCGTCGGGCGGATGGGTTTGACCCGCCGTTTCGTGCGTTGCTACACTCGCCGCCGGCCTGCAAGGTCCCAGTCGGCGATGGATATCGTCAGGGGCCGAGGCAGCACTCCCCGGTGACCTGCCCCGAGCGGCGGTGCGCCACGCGCCCGAGCCCCAGTCCCGGACCGCAACCCGACGTGGAGGACCGTCTGACCCTGATGGATGCGAGCACGCTCCAACTCATCATCCTGCCGGCCGGCATCATCGCCATCCTGTTCGCCATCTACCTGGCCCGCTGGGTCCTGGCGCACGACACCGGGACGCCGGAGATGGAAGCCGTCGCCGGCACGATCTACGAGGGCGCGGTCGCCTTCATCCGGCGCCAATATTCGACGATCGCGATCTTCGCGGTCATCGGCGCCGTCCTGATCGGGATCGTCATCACGATCATCGAGACGGCCGAGGTCGCCGATGTCCCGAAGCTCGCGGGCTTCCCGATCGGGGTGATGACGGCCTTCGCCTTCCTCGTCGGTGCGGCGTGCTCGATGGCCTCCGGGATCATCGGCATGTTCGTCGCGGTCCGGGCCAACGTCCGCACCGCCTCGGCCGCCCGACGGAGCCTTGTCGAGGCGGTGCAGGTCGCCATGCGCGGCGGGGCCGTCTCCGGGTTCCTCGTCGTCGCCCTCTCGCTCCTCGGCGTGTGGGGGATCTTCACGTTCTACTCGACGTTCATCGGCGAGGTCACCGTCGCCGAGGCCCCCTTCCTCATCGTCGGGTTCGGGTTCGGGGCATCGTTCGTCGCCCTCTTCGCCCAGCTGGGCGGCGGCATCTACACGAAGGCGGCCGACGTCGGTTCCGACCTCGTCGGCAAGGTCGAGAAGGGCATCCCCGAGGACGACCCCCGCAACGCGGGCGTGGTCGCGGACCTCGTCGGCGACAACGTCGGTGACTGCGCCGGCCGTGGCGCCGACCTGTTCGAGTCGACGGCCGCCGAGAACATCGGCGCGATGATCCTGGGTGTCGGCGTCTACACGATCGCCGTCGCGGCCGGCTGGCCGAACCCGCAGGCCTGGATCTTCTTCCCGCTGGTCGTCCGAGCGTTCGGGCTGCTCGCGACGATCGTCGCGATCTTCTTCGTCCGCGGCAACGAGACCGAGAACCCGATGAACATGCTCAACCGGGGCTACTGGGTCACGACCTTGCTCTCGGTCGTCGGTCTCGGGATCACCACCGCCGTGATGATGCAGACGAACGGCGGCACCGGCACGAGCGGCTTCCCGACGTGGGTCTACTTCTTCGCGGCCGGGATCGTCGGCCTCGCGACGAGCGTCGCGTTCGTCTACATCACCCAGTACTACACGGCGGGGACCTTCCGCCCGGTCCGTGAGATCGCCGAAGCGTCGCGGACCGGCCCCGCCACGAACATCATCGCCGGCACGGCCGTCGGCTTCGAGACGACCGCGGTCACGGCGATCACGATCGGCATCGCGCTCTTCGTCAGCCATTGGCTCGGCGACCAGGCCAATCTGCTGTCGTCCGACGGCCGCAACGTCGGTGGCATCTTCGGGACCGCCGTGGCCACGATGGGCATGCTGATGACGACGGCCTACATCCTCGCGATGGACACCTTCGGCCCGATCACCGACAACGCCGGCGGCATCGCCGAGTTCAGCCGGGCCGAGGCTGGTGCCCGTGAGATCACCGACCGCCTCGACGCGGTCGGCAACACGACGAAGGCCCTGACCAAGGGCTACGCGATCGCGTCAGCGTCGCTGGCCGCGTTCCTGCTGTTCAGCGCGTACATCGACAAGATCAACCTGATCCAGGGCCGGCGGCTCGAGGCCGGCGTGCCCGGTGTCGAGCTCCTCAACGCCGTGAACCTGGCCAACGTCAACGTGTTCATCGCGGCGCTCCTGGCGGCGACCTTGGTCTACTTCTTCAGCTCGCTCGCCATCCGGGCGGTCGGCAATACCGCCCAGTCGATCATCGTCGAGGTCCGGCGCCAGTTCCGGGAGAACCCCGGGATCATGGATTACAGCGTTCGGCCGGACTACGCGCGGGTCGTCGACATCACGACGCGCGCGGCGCTCCGCCAGATGGTCGCCCCCGGCCTCGTGGCGGTGATCACGCCGATCGCCATCGGCCTCATCCTCGGCTTCGAGGCCGTGGCCGGCATGCTGATGGTCGGGACGATCGCCGGCGTCCTGCTCGCGACCGTCCTGAACAACGGCGGCGGCGCGTGGGACAACGCGAAGAAGTACATCGAGTCGGGCAACCTCAAGGACGCCGACGGCAACGTGCTCGGCAAGGGCAGCGAGGCCCACGCCGCGGCCGTCGTCGGCGACACGGTCGGTGATCCCTTCAAGGACACGGCCGGGCCGTCACTCCACGTCCTCGTGAAGCTGCTCGCGACGATCTCTCTCGTCTTGGCGCCGCTGTTCATCCGGTAGCGGCCCGACCGGCGTCGCACCCCGGTCCGCCGCAGCGGCCATCCGTTACACGGTGACCAGACCATGGATCAATACGTCCAGGCGGTGATCCTCGGGATCGTGCAGGGACTCACGGAGTTCCTGCCGATCTCGTCGTCGGGCCACCTGATCATCGTCCCGTGGCTGTTCGGCTGGGACGACCCGTTCATCACGTCGCTCGCGTTCAGCGTGATGCTCCACATCGGGACGCTCGCGGCCCTGCTCATCTACTTCGGGCAGGACTGGGTGCGCCTCGTCCCGGCCGGGCTGGCCACGATCCGCGACCGCTCGTTCAAGGACGACCCGGACCGTCGCCTGGCGTGGCTGCTCGTGGTCGCGACGATCCCGGCCGCCGCCGCGGGCTACCTGCTCAACGACGCCTTCGAGACGGCCGTGCGCGGCGCCGGCACCGTGGCGGTGATGCTCGTCATCGGCGCTGCGATCATGTGGGTCGCCGACCGCTGGGGCCGTCGGGACAAGGGCGTCGAGGATGTCACGTTCCCGCTCGCATTCGGCCTGGGCGCCGCCCAGGCGCTGGCGCTCGTCCCCGGGATCAGCCGCTCGGGCATCTCGATCTCGGCGGCCCGGATCGCCGGCCTCGACCGCCAGGCGGCGGCCCGGTTCAGCTTCCTCATGGCGACGCCGATCACGGCCGGCGCTGCGATCTTCGAACTGCGCAAGCTCGCGACGGGTGAGGCCGGCGTCGACGTGAGCCTGGGACCACTCATCGCCGGGATGGTCGCGGCGTTCATCGCCGGGATGCTCGCGATCAAGGGTCTGCTCGGCTACCTCCGCAGCCATTCGCTCAACATCTTCGTCGCGTACCGCCTCGTCCTGGCCGCCGTCATCGCGGTCCTCTGGCTGCTCCGGTAGGGGCGGGCTGACCGTGGAGGTCATGAAGCAGCTCCGCCAGCGAGCCATCCGCGACCTCGTGGAGCAGCGGCCCATCCGGACGCAGCAGGAACTCGCCGGCGCCCTCCGGGAGCGCGGCTTCCGGACGACCCAGGCGACCATCAGCCGCGACGTCGCGGAACTCGGCCTGATCAAGGTCAACCGCGACGGGACCGCCGCCTACGCGCTGCCGCCTCGCCTCATCGAGGCCGAGACCTCCGGCGAGGACCGGCTGCGCAAGCTGCTCTCCGACCTGCCGCTCGAGGTCCACGAGGCGGGCCTGTTGCTCGTGCTGCGGACGCTGCCCGGCTCCGCGCATGCCATCGCGGCGGCGCTCGACCGGGCGCGCTGGCCCGAGGTCGCGGGCTCCATCGCCGGCGACGACACGCTCTTCGTGGCGATGCCGGACCGCGGCTCGCTGCAGCGCGTCAAGCGCCGCCTGCTGCGGCTCGCCGAGGGCCAGGACCGAGCTTGACACCGGACGGCGATCGGGCCGTCCGGCGGGCTCCCGAGACCGGTCCCACGGGACCCGTCCGGCTTTGACACCGAGCGGCTGCACGCTTACCATTCGGGCCCGGTCGGAACTTCAGGCGCGCGGGATCGCTCCGCGGATCGCCTGGAGTTCTTTCCTTTATCTGCATGACCGCCCAGCTCGGTCCCAGCACTCGACCACCTGCACCGCGGGGGCCACGACCGTGAACAACAGACCCACATACCTCTCTCGGGAGGGCCTCGACAAGCTCCGCGCCGAGCTTGACGAGATGGTCAGCGTCAAGCGACCCGAGGTCGCCAATCGCATCCACGACGCGAAGGAACACGGCGACCTGACCGAGAACGCCGAATACGAGGACGCCAAGAACGAGCAGGCGTTCGTCGAGGGCCGGATCCAGACGCTCGAGGCGCTGATCAAGAACGCCACGATCATCGACGAGAACCACTCGACCGACCACGTCCAGATCGGCTCCACGGTCGCCGTCGAGAGCCCGGACGGCAAGGAGAGCTTCACGATCGTCGGCTCCGCCGAGGCGAAGCCCGCCGAGGGCCGGATCTCGAACGAGAGCCCCGTCGGCCGTGCCCTCCTCGGCAAGAAGAAGGGCGATAAGGTCGTGGTGAGGGTGCCGGCGGGCGACTTCACCTACAAGATCGTCGGCATCACCTAGAAGACGCGGAGGGCCCGATGGACTGGGCGGACGAACTCGCGGCGCAGGTCCGCGACCGCGGTCCTCAGGTCATCAACGACTCCAAGACACCGTCCGGGACGGTCCACGTCGGGAGCCTGCGGGGCCCGGTCATCCTCGACACGATCGTCCGCGCGCTGCGGGCGAACGGGATCGAGACGACGTTCCTGTACGGCGTCGACGACCTCGACCCGATGGACGCCCAGGCGCTCCTTACCCCGGACGCCATCGCGACCGAGATGGGCCGACCGCTCGCCTACGTCCCGGACCAGGTCGCCGACGGACACGCGTCGTACGCCCGGCACCACGCGGGCATCTTCATCGAGATCTTCGCGGGCCTCGGGATCCACCCCGACCGCTACTACTGGATGAGCGACATCTACCCCACGGGTGAGATGGACCCGTTCATCCGGACGGCGCTCGACCGCGCGGCGGTGGTCCGCGACATCTATCGCCGCGTCGCCAACGTCCAGCACCCGGACACGTGGCACCCGTTCAGCGTCATCTGCCCGACGTGCGGCAAGGTCGGGACGACGATCGTGACCAAGTGGGACGGCGAGCAGGTCTATTTCGAGTGCCGGGCCGACCTCGTCACGTGGGCGACCGGCTGCGGTGCGTCGGGCTGGATCTCGCCGTTCGGTGGGACCGGGAAGCTGCCCTGGAACTGCGAATGGGCGGCCCAGTGGTCCTTGTTCGGCGTCACGATCGAGCCGTGCGGCAAGGACCTCTCGACGGCCGGCGGCTCCCGTGACCGGAGCGACGCGATCGCCCGGGAAGTCTTCGAGCGCGAGCCGCCGCTCAACGTCCCGTACGAGTTCCTGAACATCGGCGGCAAGAAGATGTCCACCTCGAAAGGACGTGGCGCCGCGGCGCACACCATCGCCGAGGTCGTGCCGCCCGAGCAGCTCCGGTTCCTCTTCCTCCGGCCCAAGCCGAACCACGCGATCGACTTCGATCCCGACGGCACGGATCAGATCCCGCGCCTGTTCGACGAGTTCGACAAGTTCGCGGCCGCCACCGCCGGGCTCGAGGTCAAGGGCGAGCTGCCACCCGGGCACGCGGCCACCTTCCGCTACTCCCTGCTCGACCCAGGCGCCGATGTCGCGGCCGAGGCCGCGCTGTTCCGCCCGGCGTTCTCGCACCTCGCCCTGCTGGTCCAGATCCCGGGCGTGGATATCGCGGCCCGCGCGGCCGCGGAGAAGGGGAGTCCCTTGACCGGGCGCGAAACCCAGGTCCTCGACGAGCGCCTGGCGGCGGCTCGCGCGTGGCTGGAGACGTACGCCCCCGAGCGGGCCCTCGTCCGGATCCGGGAGTCGCTGCCCGAGGCGGCCGCCGAGCTCGACCCGACGCAGCGCGCGTTCCTCGCCGACCTCGCCGACGCGGTCGGTGCAGCACCGGCCAGCAGTGGTGACGCCTGGCAGACGGCGATCTTCGTCGTCAGCAAGGAGGCGGGCTTGCCGTCCGGTCGTGCCTTCGATGCGATCTATCGGGCGTTCCTCGGCCGGCCGAATGGGCCGCGTGCCGGCTGGCTGCTCGCAGGCCTCGATCCCGGATTCGTCGTCGCCCGCCTGCGCGAGGCGTCACAGGCGACCGCCGTGGGTGGCGTCGCATGAGCGTCGGGCTGCAGCGGCTCCGCGAGGAGCCGGACGTCATCCGCGACGGGGCGATCCGGAAGGGCGAGGACCCCGCCCTCGTCGACCAGGCGCTCGCGCTCGACGCCGAGCGGCGCAGGCTCCTCGGCGAGAGCGAGACGCTCAAGGCCGAGCGCAACGCCGCGTCCAAGCGCATCGGCGAGGCGATCAAGGCCGGGGCCAAACCCGACGGGCCCGAAGTCGCCGAGCTCAAGGCGGCATCCGTCGCAGCGGGGGAGCGGATCGCCGGCCTCGATGCGACCCTCGCCGAGACGCAGGCGACCCTCGACGACCTCCTCCTGCGCATCCCGAACCCGCCGGATCCGGACATCCCGGTCGGCGGCGAGGAAGCCAATGTCACGATCCGGACGTGGGGTGACCAGCTGGCCCACGAAGAACCGATCGACGGCGAGGTGGGTGCCGACGCGCCCGCCGGCGGCGCGACCTGGACCCGCCGGCCGCACTGGGAGATCGGGGACGCGCTGGGCATCCTCGACAACGCCCGCGGCGCCAAGATCACCGGATCGGGCTTCCCCGTCTATAAAGGCGCCGGCTCGGCGCTCCAGCGCGGGTTGATCAACTGGTTCCTCGACGTCCACACCCGCGAGAACGGGTTCACCGAGGTGTGGCCGCCGGCGGTCGTCAACGCCGATTCGGCCCGGGGCACCGGCCAGATCCCCGACAAGGAAGACCAGATGTACGTCGTCACCCGCGACGAGCTGTACCTGGTGCCGACCGCCGAGGTCCCGGTCACGAACCTGCATCGCGACGAGATCTTCGAGGCGGCGGAACTGCCGATCCACTACGCGGCCTACACGCCGTGCTTCCGCCGCGAAGCCGGCGCAGCGGGCAAGGACACCCGCGGGATCCTGCGCGTCCACCAGTTCGACAAGGTCGAGATGGTCCTCTTCGAGCGTCCGGAGGACAGCCCCGCGGCTCTCGAGTGGATGACCGAACGCGCCGAGATCCTCCTGCAGCGCCTCGGGTTGGCCTATCGCGTGCTGCTCATGAGCACGCGCGAGATGGGTTTCACCCAGGCCCGCAAGTACGACCTCGAGGTATGGGCGCCCGGCGTCGAGCGTTGGCTCGAGGTCAGCTCCTGCTCGAACTTCAAGGACTTCCAGTCGCGCCGGATGGCCATCCGCTATCGACCCGAGCCCGGTGCCAAGCCCGAGCTCGTCCACACGCTCAACGGGTCCGGGCTGGCCCTCGCCCGGATCGTGGCGGCGATCCTCGAGACATACCAGCGACCGGACGGCAGCGTGACCGTCCCCGAGGTCCTCCGGCCCTACCTCGGCCGGGAGGTCATCGCGCCACCCGCCGGGGCATGAGTGGGTCGGGCGGCGGTCCACAGGTCCACTGGGAACTCCCGCCCCAGCCGTCCCGGCCGGCCCCCGGTATCGAGTTCGCGCCGCATGGCGCCCGGCTGGTCGCGTACCTGCTCGACAGCCTCCTGATCGGGGTCCTGCTCGCGCTCTTCTGGTCGCCGCTCGCCCTGCTCACCCCGACCCGCACGGTGGGCTCCGTCGGTCGAGACGGATCCGCTGGTCCTGTCGATCGCGATCGTGTTCGCGATCCTGGGGCTCGCGGTCCTCTTCCTGTACTTCCCGTTCTTCTGGGCCGGTAGCGGCCGGACGCCCGGGATGCGGCCATTCGGCCTCTATGTCGTGCGCGACGTCGACGGGTCGACCTTCGGCTGGGGGACCGCGCTCCTGCGCCTCCTCGGGCTGTACGTTGCCGGCTCGCTGTTCTACCTTGGCTTCCTGTGGATCTTCGTCGATGCCCGTCGACGAGGCTGGCAGGACCTGATCGCGGGGACCGTGGTCATCAAGCGCGCTTGAGGGTCGGTCGCCCGGCATCCACGATCGGAGGGAGGCACGACATGACGTCAGGGCAGAGCGGCTGGTCCGCGCCGCCGGAAGAGACCGGCCCGGCGCCGGGGGTCGAGTACGGCGGTTACGGCTCCAGACTGATCGCGTACATCATCGACGGGATCATCGTCGCGGTCGTCACGACGATCATCATCCTGGTCGGCGTCCTCATCCTGAGCGCCACGTCTGACTTCACGCTCGATCAGACCGGCACCGTCCAGTCGGGCTCGGTCAGCGCCGGCGGCGTGACGGCCCTGTTCACGGCGTTCCTGCTGGCGCTGGTCTTCAGCGTCCTGTACTTCCCGTGGTTCTGGGCGCGTGGCGGCCAGACGCCCGGGATGCGCGTGACGAACATCCGCGTCGTCAGCGACCGGGACGGTACCCCGATCAGCTGGGGCCCGGCGATCCTGCGCCTCATCGGCTGGTGGATCTCGGCGGCGGTCTTCTACATCGGTTTCATCTGGATCTTCATCGACGGGCGGCGTCGGAGCTGGGCCGACCTCATCGCCGGCACGCTCGTCATCAAGTCCTGAACCGGGGGTCGGTGCATCCGGGCACTGACCCATCCGACCCACGGGTGCCTGCGACGAACGTCCCGTGGGATCGCCGCAGGACCGGCACGTACGCTCCGGAGACCCTTGCCGGGGACGCTTACCGGAGCCTATTCGTCGTGTTCGGAACCGCGCCGCGTACCCATCGTCCGGTCCTGCTGATCCTGGTCTTCGGCGCGTTCCTCGCCATCGTCGGGATCACCGCTGCCAGCCAAGCCACGATCCTCTCCTCGAACTTCGACGCGATCGCCCTCGACACCATCGTCGGGTCCGACCGATCCGAGGTCGAGCGATTCGCGTCCAAGCTCCAGGTCGGCGATGTCGCGGCCGGTTCGACCGTCTCACCGACGCGCGCGGCCGAGCTTGCGGGTGCGCTCGCCGACGTCGCCAAGATCGACGGGATCCGACGCATCGAGTTGTTCCGGGCCGACGGCGCGCTGATCGCCGCAGATCAGCCGGCCACGCGCAACGGGCTCCCCGCGCCATCGATGGATGCCCGCCCCGATGCCGCGATCGTGCCCGCGGCGAAGGCCGGGGCGTCGGTCGACGACCTGGGCCGGCCGATGATCCTGCGCGAGCGCCTGCCGATCACCGATCTCGACGGGCGGGTGTTGGCCGTCGCGATCGTCTACCGGGACGCCGCACCCATCCTCGCCCGCCTCGATGCCGTCCGCTGGCAGGCGGTGGTCGTCACCCTCTCGGCGGCCGCGATCGCAAGCGCGCTGCTGTTCTTCATCTTCCGGTCGGCGCAGCGCCGCCTGACCCGCCAGACCGAGGCCCTGATCGACGCGACACGCACGGACGCCCTGACCGGCACGCTCAACCATGGCGCGCTCGTGTCCGACCTCGCGGTGCGGATCGAGTCGGGGAAGGCGGACGGGGCGGCGATCGGCGTCGCGCTCATCGACGTGGACAACTTCACGCTGCTCAACGACAACCATGGCCACCGGGTGGGCGATGACGCCCTGCTGACGGTCCTCGAAGCCCTCGAGGGCGCGGCCCCGCCCTCGGCCGTGATCGGGCGATACGGTCCGGACGAATTCCTCGTGGTCGTGCCGGCCGAGGCGATCTACGCGCTGGAACCCGCCATCCAGTCGGTCCGGGCGACCCTCGTGGACCGGAGTCTCGACGTCGGCCTGCCCGACCGGCTCCCGATCACCGTGAGTGCCGGGATCGCGACATATCCGAAGGACGCGACCTCACTCACGGTCCTGCTCGCGACGGTCGCGGCGACCCTCGGATCCGCGAAGGCCAGCGGCGGCGACGATGTCCGCGTCGCCGGCTCCGAGCTTGCGGAAGGGGGTGCCACCTCATCCAGCTTCGACGTCCTCCAGGGCCTCGTCTTCGCCGTCGACACGAAGGACCGCTACACGAAGCGCCACTCCGAGGATGTCGCGCGCTACGCCGTCTTCCTGGCCGATCAACTGGGGCTCGACGAGGCGACCATCGGGACGATCCGGGTCGCCGGGCTCCTCCATGACGTCGGGAAGATCGGCATCCCCGACACGGTGCTCCGCAAGCCCAGCCGCCTCACGGCCGAGGAGCAGGAGATCGTGCAGCAGCACGTCGTGCTCGGCGACATGATCGTGCGCGACCTTCCCGACATCGAGGCGGTCCGCCACGGGATCCGGCACCACCACGAGCGGTGGGACGGCAAGGGGTACGTGGATCATCTCAGCGGCGAGGCGATCCCGCTGATCGCCCGCATCCTCGCCGTCGGCGACACCTTCTCGGCGATGACCACATCGCGGCCGTACCGAAAGGCGCTCGGCGTCCGCGAAGCCATCACCCGCCTCGTCGATGCGTCCGGGACCCAGCTCGATGAGGACCTCGTCAGCATCTTCGTCCAGGGTCTCGAGACGGCGGCCGATCCGCCGCTCCCCGGCAACGGGGCGTCGGTCAGACTCTGGACGCCGAGGGCGGTGGCGTGACGGGAGCTGTCGGACGTCGTGGGATCCGCGCCGCCGGCCGTCGGGCGCTCGTCGCGGGGATGCTTGTGACGATCGGCCTTCACGCGGCCGCCGTCCCGGCCGTCCTCGCTGCATCCCTTGTCGCGGTCGCGGTCGACGATGCCTACTCGACGCCGTACGAGACGCGACTCGACGTCCGACGAGCCGGGCATCCTCGCGAACGACCTCAACGTCGGGAACGCCGAGCCGAAGATCACGAAGGACCCGAGCCACGGCTCGGTCGAGCTCAAGGAGGAGGAGGGCCGCTTCCGGTACACCCCCGATGACGGCTTCTCCGGCACGGATACGTTCCAGTATTCGCTCGACACGATCCTGGGACCATCGACCGCGACGGTCACGATCACCGTCATGCCCAAGCCCACGCCGGCGCCCACCCCGACGCCGACGCCGACGCCGACGCCGACGCCGCGGCCGACAACCACGCCGGCACCCACCCCGCTGCCGACGCCGACGCCGACGCCGCGACCGACGGCCACACCGACGCCACGCCCCTCGATCGTCGTCCTGCCGTCCCCGATCGGTCCGATCCTCGCTCCCGTCCCGACCCTCGAGATCCTGCCCACCTCGACGCCGAACACCTCGGCACAGCCGAGCGCCGAGCCGTCCGCCAACGCCTCGCTTCCGGCGATCGGCGCCGCCGGGCCCGTATCGCCGACCGGGCGCCGACGCCGGGCGACCCGAACGTGGCTTCCGCGGCGACGAGTCCGATCGCCCTCGCCACGCCCCCGCCTGATCCAGCGGGTCTCGACACCCTGGCAACGATCGATACTGGCATCGGCATCCCGCCGACCTTCCTCGTCCCGACCCTGGCCCTGACCGTGCCCGGGCTCCTCGTCTTGATCGCGGTCTTCGCGCAGGGCGTCGGCGCACTGGCTTGGATCCCGTTCGTCCGCCGCAACCTCGACGATCGCGATCGCGACCGGCGG
Source organism: uncultured Chloroflexia bacterium (assembly GCA_963817245.1). Lineage (GTDB taxonomy): Bacteria > Chloroflexota > Limnocylindria > Limnocylindrales > CSP1-4 > SPCO01. The sequence continues at coordinate 1,607,909 of CAWFNQ010000001.1, read as the reverse complement.
CGGCAGCGGCGCCGGGTCGGGCGTCGGTCGAGGCTGACCGACCGACGGCGGAGCCGCTGCTATCCTGACCGCGGAGAGGTGGCCGAGCGGTTGATGGCGGCGCTCTTGAAAAGCGCAGAGTCGCAAGACTTCGTGGGTTCGAATCCCACCCTCTCCGCCACGACCGTGCCACCCATCCGGGGCTCCCGGTCCTCGCCTGCGCGGGCTTCGAAGCGGAGGTCACGACCCGATGCCGCCTGGACCGACGGAGCCGGCCCAGCCGGGCCGGCTCCTGATGGGCTCGAGACGCAGAAAGCGTCAGGGGAGGAAGTAGTTCGGGTTCGGCATCTTGAAGACGCGGTCCGCCGAACCGCCCTTGAGGTCGCTGAACTGGTCGCCGAAGTTGGCCACGATGTCGTAGCCCAGCGACTCGATGTGAGCTCGTGTCGCCGACTTGTAGTGGATGGTCGAGCACGACGACCCGGCCGAGACCTCGGCCGCACAGGCGACGTCGAGATAGTCGGGATAGTCGGCGATGGCGGGCTTGGTGAAGAGGCCGTCCTCGCCGTCGTTGAGCGTGGTCGGGACCGGATAGCCGGCGTCGACCCCGATCCCGTCGCTCGTGAGATTCCCAAGGGTGGGCGCCTCCTGCGCGGCACCTCGGCCCGTCACGAGTGATCGCGTAGCCGAGCCGCTGAGCGAGCCGGGCCAGACGGACCATGCCGGGAACGGCCGGGAACTTCTGATCGATGACGAACGTGGCGTTCGTCGTCGGGTTGTACGCCCAGTTGCTGAAGATCTCGTAGTTCCACGTCGCGAGGGTGGTGTCGTCGACATCGAAGACCACGGCCGGGATGCCGCCGCCGTGGTGATGGATGTGCGTCACGAGGTAGCGGGCGCCACGGGCCGCGACCATCCGAGCCTGGTCGGCGTAGTTGCCGTCGCTCGCGAAGGTGCCGGTCCCCAGCGGGTCGCCGTAGTAGTTGCGGATCTGCTGGCGCAAGACGTCCAGGTTGGTCATCTGCTCCGCGAAGCGCGGCGTCCGCGTCTGGATCGCCGGACCTGCGGCCAGGGCCACGCCGACGCCGAGCACGACCGCGAGCACGACGGCGACGGCCGACGCGACCGTTCGGCGCAGGGACGGATGGGGCAGGGATCGCGCCATGGGGACTCCTCCGCTGCGATGTGGCTAGACGCGGGACCGTAGGACAGTCCGCATCACAACCGCATAAACACGGGACGAAGGTCCCCTCCTTGACGGCTTCGCGTGCGGCCGCATACTCCGCGCCACATCACGAAGAGCGGGCTGTGAGCGGGACGAGTACCCGTCGCACGTCGATCCAGAGACCCGGCGGGTGGTGCGAGCCGGGACGACGACGATGGTGAATGGACCCGGGAGCCTCCGGACCGAACGCGGGAGACCGTCAGTAGGCTCCGGCGCAGAGCGCCAGCGATACAGGGCAGCGCCGATCGGTCAGAAGGTGGCGACACCGGACGACCCGCCGGTCACGATGAGTGCGGCATCGCCGAATGAGGGTGGCACCGCGGAAGGCACGACCTTTCGTCCCGGGACGAATGGTCGTTCTTGATTCTCCAGAGGCCGTCGCGATGACCACCACGGATCCGCTCAGCCTGGCCCAGACGAAGCGTCTGGCCGCGAATGCCGACACGATCCTGCTGCGCGCCACGCGGCCGGCCGACCTCGAGACGCCGATCGGCGCCTTCCTGCGGCTCGACGACGGCGGTCCGGCCTACCTGCTCGAGTCGGTCGAGGGCGGCGAACGGCTCGGCCGCTACTCGTTCCTCGGGGTCGGCCCGAGGCGGCTGCTGGAGGTCCGCGACGGCCTCGCCCGCACGCAGACCCGACCGGTCACGGTCGCGACCTATGCACCCGACCTCCCGGTCGACGTCGCCGATGCGCCGGACCCGCTCGACGCGATCCGCGGGTTCGTGCCGCGTCGTCGGGTGCTCCCCGTCGAGGGGATGCCGCGGTTCACCGGTGGCGCGGTCGGTGCCCTCGCGTACGACGCGGTCTCGATGTTCGAGCCCTCGGTGCCGCTGCCGGAGCGCGACCCGATCGGCGTGCCGACGGCGGCCTTCATCGAGACCGATCTCGTGCTCGTGTTCGACCACCTGACCCACACCCTCTCGGCGATCGCCTCGTTGCACACCGAGGCCCCCGACCTGGACGGTCGCTACCGGATCGCCGAGGCGGCGATCTTCGAGGCGCTCGAGCGGACGGCACGACCTTCGGCGGCGGAGATGAACGGCGCCGGGGCGTCAGCCCGCGGCGCGGGCGCCGGTGGCGCGACGGGTGGTGCCGCTCCGCAGCGGCCGGTCGAGACGAGCCTCGGACGCGACGCGTATGTCCACGCGGTCGAAGTCGCCAAGGACGCGATCGCCGCGGGCGAGGCGATCCAGGTCGTGCTGGCACGCCGCCAGTCGTTCGACCTGCCGGTCGATCCGGCGACGGGTCGCACGCTCGAAGGGGTCGGGATCTACCGCGCGCTGCGCCGCGTCAACCCGAGCCCATACCTGTTCTTCGTGCGCACGCCGTCGTTCGAGGTGGTCGGCGCATCGCCCGAGCTGCTGCTCCAGGTCGAGGGCGACAAGCTCACGACACATCCGATCGCGGGGACCCGGCCGCGCGGCGCCGATGCCAAGGAGGACGCGCTGCTGGCCGAGCAGCTCCAGCGCGATCCGAAGGAGCGCGCCGAGCACGTGATGCTCGTGGACCTCGGCCGCAACGACATCGGGCGGGTCTCCCGGGCCGGGACCGTCACCGTGAGCAAGTACATGGAGGTCGAGCGCTACAGCCACGTGCTCCATCTCGTGTCGCACGTGGAGGGGCGGCTCCGCCCGGACGCCGATTCGCTCGATGCCCTGCGCGCCGTGTTCCCGGCCGGCACGTTGTCCGGGGCCCCCAAGGTCCGGGCGATGCAGCTGATCGCGGCCGCGGAAGGGGAACGACGTGGGCTGTACGGTGGCGCGGTGGGCTATCTCGGATATGACGGCAACCTCGATACCGCGATCACGATCCGCAGCGCCGTGCTGCGCGACGGGCAGGCCCATGTGCACACCGGCGCCGGGATCGTCGCGGGGTCCGTGCCCGAACGCGAGTTCGAGGAGACCGACCACAAGGCCGCGGCGCTCCGGCGGGCCATCGATCTCGCGGCGGGGGTGCCCGACGCGCCGGCGTCCGACGCCGGGGATGACGGCGAGGGTGGCGGTGACGTCGATACGCCGGCCATCGCGAGGGCGTCCTCGTGATCCTCGTCATCGACAACTACGACAGCTTCACGTTCAACCTCGTCCAGGCCCTCCAGGCGGCCGGGGCCGACGTCCGCGTCGTGCGCAACGATGCGATCGACCGGGCCGGCCTCGAGACCCTGGCCGACGATCCGGCCAGCAAGCTGCGTGGGATCGTGATCTCGCCGGGCCCGGGCGACCCCGACGACGCCGGCGTGTCGGTCGCCGCGGTGGAGGTCGCCGCCGCGCGACGCATCCCGGTCCTGGGCGTCTGCCTCGGGATGCAGTCGATGGCCGCCGCGTTCGGGGCGTCGATCGTCCGCGCCCCGACCCTCGTCCACGGCGAGGCATCGGAGGTCACGCACGACGGGACCGGCCTGCTGGAGGGGATGCCGCCGTCATTCATGGCCGCCCGCTATCACTCGCTCGCGGTCGACCCGGCCACGCTCCCGCCCGAGATCCGGATCACCGCCATGAGCGAGCAGGACCGGGTCGTGATGGGCATCCGTCACGTGTCGCTGCCGCTCGAAGGCGTGCAGTTCCACCCCGAGAGCGTGCTGACGCCCGAGGGCCCGCATCTGCTGGCCAACTTCCTGCGACTCGCCGGCGAAGGCGAGGCCTCACGGCTCGACGCGGCGAGCGGTTCCTTCGCGACCGCCGGGCTGGCGGAGCTCGACCCGGACGACGAGGCGTCGAGGCCGGCCGACGTCGCGCCGGGGCGCGCCGGCCCGACGGTGGCGGCCCGATGAGCGACCAGGTCCGGGTGGCGCTCGCCACGATCGTCGAGGGCGGCACGCTCTCGATGGACGAGGCGCGTGGCGCGATGGGCGAGGTCATGGACGGCGAGGCGACCCCGGCCCAGCTCGCCGCGCTGCTCATGGGTCTCCGGATGCGCGGCGAGACCGTCGACGAGCTGGCCGGCTTCGCGGCCGCGATGCGCGAGCGCGTGGTGCGCGTCGACGCGCCAGCGGGGGCGATCGACGTCGTCGGGACCGGCGGCGACGGGAGTGGCACGTTCAACATCTCGACCACGGCGGCCCTCGTCGTCGCCGCCGCCGGCGTGCCGGTCGCCAAGCATGGCAACCGCGCGATCACCTCGAAGGCGGGGTCGGCGGACGTGCTCGACGCCCTCGGCATCCGGATCGACCACGACGCCGCGTCGGCCGGGGCCGCGCTCCGTGACGTGGGTTTCGCGTTCATGTTCGCCCCGAACTTCCATCCGGCGATGCGGCACGCCGGTCCGACGCGGCGCGAGATCGGCGTGCGCACCGCGTTCAATCTCGTGGGGCCGCTGACGAATCCGGCCGGCACGACCCGCCAGCTGCTCGGCGTGGCCGACCCCGCGGTCGCCGAGCGGATCGCCCAGGTCGCCGGCCGGCTCGGGACGGAGCGGACCTTCGTGATCCACGGTGACGGCATCGACGAGCTGCCGCTCGATGACAGCGGGGTGCTCCTGCACGTCGGACCGGACGGCATCGAGCGCCACGAGATCCGCGCGTCGAAGCTGGGGTTGTCGGTCACGCCGACGAAGCGGCTCGCGGGCGGCACCCCCGAGGAGAACGCACGTATGGTCGAGGGCGTCCTCCGTGGCGAGCCCGGGGCGCGTCGCGAGGTCGTGCTGCTCAATGCCGGTGCCGCCCTGCTCGTCGCGGGCGAGGTCGACACGCTGGAGGCCGGGATCGAACGCGCGGCGCTCACGATCGACGCCGGGCTCGCGACCGAGACGCTCACGCGCCTGCGCGAGGAGCGGCGGGCGGCCGACGCCGCCGCGACGCCGGCGTGACCGCGACCGGCACGCGACCGCGGGCACGGGCCGCGACCGTCGTCTCGTCCCGGCGGGCCGGCGTCGTCGAGGAGATCGCGGCGCGCCGCCGGGCCGACCTCGCGTCGGTGCTCGACCGAGAGGACCGCGGGTCCGTCGACGCGGCTCTCGCGTCGGCGCCGCCCGTCCGCCCGATCGTCGACCGACTGGTGGATCCGGGGCTGCACCTCATCGCCGAGGTCAAGCGGGCCTCGCCGTCGGCCGGTCGGATCGCGGCCGACGGCGACGACATCGTCGCCCGGGCTCGTGCCTACCAGGCCGGCGGGGCGTCGGCCATCTCGGTGCTCTGCGAGCCGCACTGGTTCGGTGGGTCGATCGACGACCTCCGCGCCGTCCGAGCGGCGGTGTCGGTGCCGGTGCTGGCGAAGGAATTCGTGGTCGACGTCCGCCAGCTCGCCGGGCTGCGGGCGGCCGGCGCCGACGCCGTCCTCCTGCTGGTCGTGCTCCACCCGCGGGTCCGGGCCCTGCGCACCCTCGTCGACGCCGCGCTGCGACTCGGCCTCGAGCCGCTCGTCGAGGCGCACGACGAACGCGAGCTGCGGGTGGCGCTCGAGACCGACGCCCGCCTCATCGGCCTCAACAACCGCGATCTGCGGACCCTGGCCGTGGACCCGGATCGGGCCGGCCGGTTGCGCGCGCTCGTGCCCGATGACCGGCTCGTCATCGCCGAATCCGGGGTGCGCGACGCAGCGACCGTCGCGCGCTGGCGGGCGCAGGGTTTCGATGCGGCCCTGGTCGGCGAGGCCCTCGTGCGGGCCGGCGACCCGGCCGCGGTCGCGCGCTCGTTCGTGGCCGCGGGCGCCGTACCCGACGACCCGGCCAACGTCGCGCGCCGGGTGTTCGTGAAGATCTGCGGGGTCGGTGACGCAGGAAGTGCGCTCGCTGCGGCCGCCCTCGGCGCGGACGCGATCGGCCTCAACCTCGTCCCGGGGACCCCGCGCGAGCTCTCCGTCCCCGAGGCGGCAGAGCTGGCCGACGTGGTGCGGACCGCGACGGCGGCCGCCGGACGGCCGCGGATCGTCGCGATCACCGCGGACGCCTCGACGGGGGAGCTCGCCGCGATCGTCGCCGGTGTCGACCCCGACGCCGTCCAGCTCAGCGGGAACGAGCCCATCGGCGGGATCGCGTCCGTCGGCCGGCCGGTCTGGAAGGTGCTGCATCTGCCGGCCGAGGCGCCGCCGGACGTCGCTGCGGCCGCTGCCGAGGTGGTCGCGCGCGGTCGGGCCTGGCTGGCGGCCGGCGCGGAGCGCCTGCTGCTCGATACGGCCGGTGGCCCCCATCCCGGCGGGACGGGCCGCCGCTCGGACGCGGCCCTGGCCGCCGCGATCGCCCGGGAACTGCCGGTCACGTTGGGGGGCGGCCTCCGGCCGGCGAACGTCGCCGCGGCGTTGCGGACGATCGCCGCGACGGGCGTCGACGTCGCCTCCGGGGTCGAGGCGCCGCGCGAGCCGGGCCGGCGACCCACCAAGGATCCGTACCTCGTCGCGATGTTCCGCAAGCGCGCGGCGGCGGCGCGCGACGATCGGCCGAACATCCCGTTCGGGCCGACCCCGGTCGCCGCCGGCCTGCTCGATGCCGATGCGCAGGGACGCTGGGGGATGGAGCGCGATTTCGGCGGACGGTATGTCCCGGAGACGCTGATGGCGGCCCTCGAGCAGCTCGAGACGGCCTACGACGCGCTGCGCCAGGATCCGGTCTTCTGGGCCGAGCTGCGCGAGCTCCTCAGCCGGTTCGCCGGGCGCCCCACCCCGATCTATCGCGCGGATCGACTTGCCGAGGCCGTCCGAACCGAGGCTCGACGCCTGCGCGCCGATGCGGCGATCCCGGGGCTCCGGCTGTACCTCAAGCGGGAGGACCTGGCCCACACCGGTGCCCACAAGATCAACAACGCGCTCGGCCAGGCGCTGCTGACCCGGCGGCTCGGCAAGACCCGGGTCATCGCCGAGACCGGCGCCGGCCAGCACGGCGTCGCGACCGCCACCGCCTGCGCGCTCCTGGATCTCCCGTGCGTCGTGTACATGGGCGCCGAGGACATCGAGCGGCAGGGGCCGAACGTCCTGCGCATGCGCGCTCTCGGGGCCGAGGTCCGCTCGGTCACCTCGGGGACGGCCACGCTCAAGGACGCGGTCAACGAGGCGATGCGGGACTGGGTGACGAACGTCGCGACCACCCACTACGTCCTCGGGTCGGCGATGGGTCCGCACCCGTATCCCACGATCGTGCGCGACCTCCAGCGCCGGATCGGCGACGAGGCCGCGGCCCAGCTGCAGGCGACCGAGGGGCGGCTACCCGACCTCGCGCTGGCCTGTGTCGGAGGCGGGTCGAATGCGATCGGGCTCCTGGCTCGCTTCATCGGGGAACCGGCCGTCCGCCTCGCGGTCGCCGAGGCGGCCGGCGACGGGATCGAGACGGGTCGCCATGCGGCCGCGATCTTGGGCGGCACGCCCGGGATCTTGCACGGGTCGCGCTCGCTCATGCTGCAGGACCGCGATGGCCAGGTCATCGAGGCGCATTCGGCGTCCGCCGGGCTCGACTACCCGGGCATCGGGCCCCAGCTCGCGGCCCTCGCGGAGGGCGGCCGCATCGAGGTCGCGGCGGCGACCGATCGCGAGGCGGTCGCGGCGATGCGCACGACGACCCGGACCGAGGGCATCCTCCCGGCCCTGGAGACCGCGCATGCCATCGCGGCCCTGCCGAAGCTGCTCGTCGGCGTCGATGGGCTCGCCGGCGACTGGCCGCCCGATGTCCTGTGCCTGCTCGGCTTTTCCGGCCGCGGCGACAAGGACCTCGCGGCCCTCGAGCGCTTCACCGATATCGAGCCGTGGGCCGGCGCGCGATGACGATCGACGAGCTTCGCGCGTTCTGCCTCGCGCTGCCCGGGACCCACGAGCAGGAGACGTGGGGTGACGCCGAACACGGGGGCGACGTCACGTTCCGCGTCCGCGGCAAGATCTACCTGATCACCGGACCCGACGGGGGCGGTGCGAGCATCCGGACCGACCGCGAGCAGCAGGCCGACCTGCTCGCCGCGTTCCCCGACGCGGTCTCGATCGCGCCGTACGTGGGCCGGTTCGGCTGGGTCAACGTCCGGCTGGACGCGCTCGATCCGGCGATCACGCGCGACGTCATCGTCTCGGCCTGGCGGCGGACGGCCCCGAAGGCCGTGGTGGCCGGATACGACGCAAGCGCCGGCCGCGCCCGGTCCGCCACCCGATGACCACGGCGGCCGTCGCGCCGGCGCCGACGAGCGGCACGAACACGACCGGCACGAATGCGACCGCGGGCGCGACCCGGATCGCCGCCGCGTTCGCGCGTGCGTCTGCCGACGGTCGGGCGGCCCTCATCCCGTACGTCGTGGCGGGCTACCCGGACGCCGAGACCAGCCTCGAGATCGCCCTCGCGGCCGCCGACGCCGGCGCGGACCTGCTCGAGGTCGGGCTGCCGTATTCGGACCCGCTCGCCGACGGCGCCACGCTCCAGCGGGCGTCCGGCGTCGCGCTCCGTGCCGGCGCCACGCTCGAGGGCTCGCTCCGACTGATCGAGCGGATCGGCGCGGCCCGCCCGGACCTGCCGCTCGTCCCCATGGGCTACGCGAACCAGGTCATCGGCGGCGGCGACGGGGAGGCGGTCGCGCGCCGGCTCGCGGGCGCTGGGGCGGCCGGGGTGATCGTGGCCGACCTCACGCCGGACGAAGGGGCGCCGTTCGAGGCCGTCGCGCGGCGCGCCGGGATCGCGGTCGTCTACCTCGTCGCGCCCACCACCGCGCCGGCGCGGCGCGCGGCGATCGCGAGCCGGAGCGGCGGGTTCCTCTACTGCGTCTCGCTCGTGGGGGTGACGGGCGCACGGGCGACGCTCCCCGCGTCCGTCGGCCGCCTGGTCCGCGACGTCCGGGCCATATCGCCGGTGCCGGTCGCGGTCGGGTTCGGGGTCAGCCGGCCGGCGCACGTCCGGGCGATCGCAACGGCCGGGGCGGATGGCGTGATCGTGGCCTCCGCGCTCGTCGATGCGCTCGGCCCCGACGGGCGCGACGTCTCGGCCCTGTCGCGCCTCATCGCCGAGCTGCGCCAGGCCACGGCCCGGCCCGCGTAGGCTTCGCGGCATGCATGACGACGCCGTCCCGATCGGCGAGGAGACCGGGGCCAAGAAGACCTTCGTGTGGGCCATCGACTGGCCCGGTTGGTGCCGCGGCGCGAAGACGGCGCCCGACGCCATCGACGCGCTGGTCGGGCACGGGCCGCGGTACGCGCTCGTCGCGCGGGAGGCGGGCCTCGAGCTGCCGGATGTCTCGCCCCACGACCTCGTGACGGTGGTCTCGGTGCCCGGCGGGAGCGGCACCGACTTCGGGGTCCCGTCCGCCATCACCGACGACGACCGCCGGCCCGTCTCGGCGGAGGACGCGGCGCGCCTGGCCGCGATCGTCGAGGCCGCCTGGACCGTGTTCGACCGGGTGGCCGCGGCCGCGCCCTTCGAGCTGCGCAAGGGCCCGCGCGGCGGCGGTCGCGATCGCGACAAGATCGTCCGCCATGTCGACGAGGCCGACCACGCCTACAGCCAGGTCATGGGCCTCAAGGTCGCGCCGCCCGATCGGGCCGAAGCTAGCCACGGTGGCGGCGATGCGCCGGGCGATGATCGACACGATCGGCGTGCCCTCCGACGGGTCGCCCATCGCCGGCCGCAGGTGGCCCCCACGGTACGCGGCCAGGCGCATCGCCTGGCACGCGCTCGACCACGCGTGGGAGATCGAGGACCGGACCGAGCCCTAGGCCGGGACCGCGCCGCCGACGAGCGCCGCTACCTCGGATGCGGCGACCGGCCGCGGACCGTCGATCAGGCCGATCGCGGCCGCCGCCTTGCCGATGACGGCCTCGGCTCGCCATCCCGCTGCCCGGAGCTCGGGCAAGCCCGTCGCCCCGTCGGCCTTCGAGAGCTTCCGCCCGTCGGGTCGCCGGATGAGCGGGTGGTGGGCGAACCGTGGCGGCCGCTCGCGACCGAGGCGCCGCGCCAGGCGGATCTGGCCGGCGGTCGCGTCGAGGAGGTCTCGGCCGCGGATGACGAGCTCGATCGCCTGGCGGCCGTCGTCGACGACCACCGCGAACCCGTACGTCCAGTTGCCGTGTCGGTCGCGGGCGACAAGGTCGCCGCCGGCGCTGACCTCGCCGGCTCGGGGGCCGAGCAGGACGTCCTCCCATGTCTCGGCCCCGGTCCCGAGGGCGACCCGGATCGTGGTCTCCGCCGCACCGCGCGTCCGGCAATCGCCTGGGCAGCCGGAGCCGTGCCAGGCACGGCCGTGGACCCGCGTCCACTCGGTGAAGGTGGAGCGCGTGCAGTCACAGCCGTAGGCGAGCCCATGCGCCCGCAGGCGTTCGAGCGCCGCCTCGTACGCGGCCGACGCCTCCGGGTCGGTCTGCCGGATCGGCCCGGCATCGGGCACGAACCCGAGCCACGCGAGGTCCTCGAGGAGCGCCGCATCGTAGGCCGGCCGGCTGCGCTGCCGGTCGTGGTCCTCGATCCGCAGCAGGACCCGGCCGCCCGACGCCCGGGCCAGGCCCCACACCCAGATCGCGTTCGCGACGTGTCCCAGATGGAGGTAGCCCGTCGGCGCCGGGGCGAACCGCGTCCAGGCTCCAGGCGCTCGCCCGGGCGCCGGTCCGAGGTCAGCCGGCGTCGTCGTGCCCGTCGTCCACGGGGCGTCGCCCGTCACGCGTCTCGAGTGTCCGGACCGCGCGCATCAGGCGGCGGTAGAGGGCGAGCAGGTCCGCCTGCGGGAGGGGCCCGGTGTTGGCCATCGTCACGCGGAGCAGGACCTCGCGTTCGCGCTCGACGTCGCGCACGGTCCGGGACCCGGCGCGGCGCTTCTCACGACCGACCTGCCGCCCGAGCTCGGCTCGCTCGTTGAGGAGCGTGACGAGGCGTCGGTCCAGCGCATCGATCCGGCGGCGCAGGCGGCGCAGCTCGGCGGTCTCGGGCGTTCGGTCAGGCACGCGGACCGCCGTAGCGCCGGGCGATCGATTCGAGCGCGAGGTGGTAGCCCCGAGCCCCGAGCCCGACGATCGATTCGAGGGCGATGTCGTGGAGGAAGTTGACCTGGCGGAAGGGTTCGCGGCGGCTCGGGTCGGACAGGTGGACCTCGATGAAGGGCCGTTGTACGGCGAGCAGCGCGTCGCGCAGGGCGACGCTCGTGTGCGTGAGCCCGGCCGCGTTCACGATCGCCACGTCGAAATCGCGCACGTGCAGCCGGTCGATGAGGGCGCCCTCGTGGTTCGACTGGAAGAACGACACCGTCACGCCGAGCTCCTGGGCCCGCGCTGCGATCCCGCGATGGACCTCCTCGAGGGACTCGTACCCGTAGATCTCGGGCTCGCGGGTCCCGAGGAGGTTGAGGTTCGGACCCTGGAGGACGAGGACCGTGGTCATCGCGGGCTCCCGGCCGCCAGCAGCGACCCGGCGACCGACGTGACGAGCTCCGCCGGCACGTCATCGCGGACGACGACCCCGTCGGCCGTCGGCAGGACCCAGCGCAGGCCGTCGACGCCGTGCTTCTTGTCGGCGGCGAGGTATCCGAGGATCCGCTCGAGCGAGTAGGGAAGGGGTTCCCGTGCGAGGTCGAGCGTGTCGAGCAGCGCGCCGATCCGCGCCGCGCGTTCCGCCGGGGTCACGCCGAGCTCGACCCCGATCCGGACCGCGGCCCGGAGGCCGTACGCGACAGCTTCGCCGTGGAGGAGGTCGCCGTAGCCGGCCGCGGCCTCGACGGCATGGCCGATCGAATGCCCGAGGTTGAGCGTGATGCGCCCGCCCGTCGGGTCGTGCTCGCGCTCGTCGGCGAGGACCACGGCCACCTTGGCCCAGGCGCAGCGCTCCACGAGTTCGGCCACCGCGCCTGAGGCGAACACCGTCTCGTCGCCGCGGGCGATCGCCGGCCCGTCCACCTCGAGCAGCTCGAGGAGTCGTTCGTCGCCGAGCGCGCCCATCTTGACGGCCTCGCCGAGGGCCGCCCGGCGCTGTCGCTCGGGCAGCGTGCGGAGCGCGTCCACGTCGATCACGACGGCCGCCGGCTGGTGGAACGCGCCGACGAGGTTCTTGCCTTCGGGCAGGTCGACCCCGGTCTTGCCGCCGATCGCGGAATCGATCTGGGCGACCAGGGTCGTCGGGACGTGGATGATCGGCACGCCGCGCAGGTACGTCGCGGCGAGGAACCCGGCGGCGTCACCGAGGGCGCCGCCGCCGATCGCGACGAGCGGCTCCCCCCGGCGCACGCGGGCGTTGGCGAGCTCGCTGGCCGCCGTCTCGATGACCGCCAGGCGCTTCGCGTCCTCTCCCTGTGGCAGGAGGACCTGTTCGAGGCTCCAGCCGGCCGTCCGGAGGCCGTCGGCAAGTGCCGCACCGACGGCGACCCAGGCGCCAGGCTCCGAGATGACGATCGCCCGCCGCGCCTCGAGTCGCCGCAGCGCATCGTCGACCGCCTCGACCGCGATGCCCTCGCCGAGCACGAACCGCCCGATGGCCGTGTCCGCCCGGAGGAGCGTCGTCCGGCCGGTCAGCCCGGCCGGGGTCAGGTCGGCCAGTCGTTGGTCGATCGCCTCGACGACGGCATGGACCTCGGCCACCCCGGTGCTCCGGACATGCCCGGCCGCGTAGAAGCGCTCGCGCCTGGCGGCGAGGTCACGGATCGTGCCGATCGGGTCCCGCCCTGCGACGAGTGGCCGCACGTTCGGGGAGCGGCGCAGCCGCTGGGCGAGCACCTCAGGGCGTCCGTCGAGCCAGACCGTCGCCCGCCCGTGGTAGAGCGCCCAGCGGTTCCGTGGGTCGACGACGGAGCCGCCGCCGGTCGCGATCACCCGGCGAACGGTCGGCTCGGGGTCGGGCGGGCCGAGTCCCGCCACCGCCTGGCGCTCGAGGGCGCGGAACGCCGCCTCGCCGTCCTCGGCGAAGATCGTCGGGATCGGCCGCCCGTCGGCGGACTCGATCCGGTCGTCGAGGTCGATGAAGGTCGCCTTGTGGCGCTGGGCGAGGCGCCGCCCGACGGCGCTCTTGCCACTCCCCGGGAGCCCGACGAGGATCACGTCCACGGGTCAGTCGTCCCCGCCGGAGCCGGCCTCGTCCGTGCCGGTCAGGCCGTGTCCGGGCGTGCCCGTCGCGCCGGTCGCGGCGCCCGCCCCACCTGCCGCCGCGCCGGGCGCAGTGTCGCGGCGGCCGCCCGCGACCGGTGCCTCGGTGGGCCGGACGAGGCGCTCGAGGTAGGCGGCCAGGTTCGCCTGCACGTCGACCATCGCATCGCCACCGGTCTTCTCCAGGACGGCGCCGGCGAGCGTGAGCATCACCATGGCTTCCGCGACGACCCCGGCCGCGGGGACGACGCTGATGTCGCTGCGCTCGTAGTGGGCCTTGTCCACCGCCTCGCCCGTCACGAGATCGGCCGACGGCAGGGGCCGGGCGAGCGTGGAGATCGGCTTGACGGCGCCGCGCACGACGAGCGGCTCGCCGTTCGTGACCCCGCCCGTGAGCCCGCCGGCGTTGTTCGTGCGGTGGACCCAGCGCCCGTCACCCGTCCGACCTTCGATGACGTCGTGCACGGCCGAGCCGAACCGTCGCGTCTGCTCGAACCCGAGTCCGAATTCGACGCCCTTCACGATGTTGATGCTCATCACGGCGGCCGCGAGGGCCGCATCGAGGCGGCGGTCCCAGTGGACGTACGAGCCGAGGCCGATCGGCAGCCCGTGGACCACGACCTCGAACACGCCACCGACCGTATCGCCGGCCGAACGCGCCTCGTCGATGCGGGCGATCATCGCCGCCTCGGCGTCCGGATCCGGGCAACGCAGGGGCGAGTCATCGGCCTCGTCGCGCGGACGGGTGCAGTTCGCCGGGTCGACGGCGACGCCGCCGACCTCCGCGGTGAAGGACCAGACCTCGATGCCGAGCGCCCGCAGGAACGCCCGTGCGACGCCGCCGGCGGCCACGCGTGCCGCGGTCTCGCGCGCGGATGCGCGCTCGAGGACGTCGCGCACGTCGTTGAACCCGTATTTGAGTGCGCCGGCCAGGTCGGCGTGCCCGGGCCGGACCCGGGTCACGGGCGTGGCGCGCTTGTTGCCGTCCTCGGCGGCCGCGAGCAACTCGGCGGCCTCCTCGTCGGTCAGCGGCCCGACCTGCATGACCCGCGTCCAGTTCTCCCAGTCACGGTTCCGGACGAGCAGCAGGATCGGCGACCCGAGCGTGCGGCCGTGGCGGACGCCGCCGAGGATCTCCGCGCGGTCGTGTTCGATCGCCTGCCTTGCGCCGCGGCCGTAGCCACGCTGACGCCGCGCCAGGTCGACGGCCAGGTCGTCCTCGGTCAGGGCCAGGCCGGCGGGCGCGCCCTCGACGATCGCCCCCAGCGCCTGCCCGTGCAATTCACCAGCCGTCAGGAAGCGGAAGGGCGCCATGCCGGATCGGTGCGTGGTCCGACCGTCAGTCGCCGGACGCGCCGGGCGCGGCCGAGGCGGGCTCCGCCTCCGGTTCGGGCGCGGGCGGGTCCGCCTCCGGCGCCGGACCCGTCGCCTCCGGCTCGCCGGTCGGCTCACCCTCGGCCGAGCGAACCCCGCCGGCGCGGGCCGCCGCGAGCTGCTCCTGCATCAGGTCGAGCGGGGCCTTCTGGCCGGTCCACAGCGTGAACGCCGCGGCGCCCTGGTGCAGCAGCATGAGTTCGCCGTCGGCGACCGTCGCGCCCGCCGCCGCGGCGTCGCGGAGCAGTCGGGTGCGCGCGTAGATCAGGTCCAGCACGAGCAGGTCGTCGTGCAGCGCCTCGGCCGGGATCGGGCTCTCGTCGCTCAAGAGCCCGATCGAGGTCGCGTTGACGAGGACCTTGGTCTTGGCCAGCTCGGCTTCGATGATCGACTCGTGCCAGGGCATCGCACGCAGCTCCATGTGCGCCGCACTGCGCGCGAAATGCTTCACGAGCCCTTCGGCGCGATGGAGATGCCGGTTGAACACGATGATCCGCTGGAACCCCTCGGTGATCAGGCCATAGACGACCGCCCGGGCCCCACCGCCCGCGCCGAGCACCACGGCCATGCGCGGCATCTTCTGCTTGCCCACGAGGTGATCGAGCGCGACCTTGAACCCGGGCACATCCGTGTTGTGCCCGACGAGCCGCTTGCCCTCCCGGGTGATCGTGTTGACGGCGCCGGTCGCATGGGCCTCCTCGGTCAGGCGATCGACCATCGGCACGACACGCTCCTTGTGCGGGATCGTGACGTTGGCGCCGAGGAATTCGTCGGTACGCAGCTCGCCGATCGCGTCGGCCAACTCGATCGGGGCGCGGTCCCAGAGCTCGTAGCGCGCATCGATGCCGAGCTTGTCGAACGCGGCCTGTTGCATGGCACCCGAGAGCGAATGCGCCACGGGATGGCCGATGAGGACGACGCGCTTCGTCATGCCCGCACCCTTTCGAGGTCGTCGAAGAACCCTGGATAGGAGATGGCCGCCGACCCCGGGCGTCCCACGGTCGTCTCGCCGTCAGCGACGAGTCCGGCGATCGCGAAGGTCATGGCCAGCCGGTGATCGTCGAGGCTGTCGGTCTCGGCGCCGCGGAGGTGGTTCCCGCCGTCGATGGCCAGGTCGTCCCCGTCGACGCGCACGCGCGCGCCCAGACGGGTCAGGCCGGTCGCGATGCCGGCGAGCCGGTCCGACTCCTTGTGGCGGAGCTCGCCGGCGCCCCGGATGGTCGTGCGCCCATCCGCGACGGCGGCCGCGAGCGCGAGGACGGGGATCTCGTCGATGGCCGCGGCGACGTCGGCGGGCTCGAGATCGATGCCGTGGAGGCGCGACGAGCGCACCACCAGGTCCGCGAGCGGCTCACCGACCCCGTCATCGCGCGCGTCCGTCGCCGGTCGCTCGTCGATGTCCGCGCCCATCGCACGCAGCAGGTCGATGATCGCCCGGCGGGTCGGGTTGACGCCGACGTCGTGGAGCGTGAGCTCGGCGTCCGGATGGATCGCACCCGCGACGAGCCAGAACGCCGCCGCGGACACGTCGCCCGGCACCCGCTCGTCCATCGCCTGCACGCTCGTCCCTCCTTGCACCGACCAGGTCACATCGCCGTCCGCCGTGCCGCGCTCCACGGGGACCCCGCGGGCCCGCATCATCCGTTCCGTGTGATCGCGCGTCGCGATCGATTCACGGACCGTCGTCCGCCCGTCCGCCCGCACGCCCGCCAGCAGGATCGCCGACTTCACCTGGGCGCTCGGGACCGGCGTGGTGTAGTCGATGGCCGTGAGCGGACGGCGACCGGTGACGGTCAACGGGGGCAGGGAATCCGAGCGTCGGGCGTGGAGGATCGCCCCCATGAGGCGCAGCGGTTCGATGATACGAGCCACCGGACGCCCACGCAATGAATCATCGCCGTCCAGGGTGGCCGTGAAGGGCTGCCCGGCGAGGACCCCGGACGTCAGCCGCAGGCTCGTGCCGGAGTTGCCGCAGTCGAGGGTGGCCACGGGCTCGCGCAGGCCGTCGGCCCCGGGCGAGACGACGCGGTAGCCGACGGTCGGACCGTCTTCGGTGACCCGGTCCACGCTCGCGCCGAGCGCCCGGATGATGCCCGCCGTCGAGCGCACGTCGGCGCCGTCGCCGGCGCCGTGGATCCGGCTCACGCCATCAGCCATGGCCGCGAGGAGCAGGGCCCGGTGACTGATCGACTTGTCGCCTGGCAGCCGCAGCGACCCCCGCAGGCGCGCCGCCGGTCGGATGTGCGCGGCGTCGTGCATGGAGGCGGACATCGTCGCGCGCATCAGTGCTTCGCGAGACCGTCGGCCGCGCCGAGGCCCAGCGCCTCGCTGCGTTCCAGCGGGTCGCCGTGCAGCGAGCGGACGTGCTCGTGGACCGGGACGATCGCCCGCATGAGCTCGTCGAACTGGGCGAGGGTCAGCTGCTGCTCCGCGTCCGAAAGCGCCTCGTCGGGCCGCGGGTGCACCTCGACCATCACCCCGTCGGCACCCACGGCGACGCCCCCGATCGCCAGCGGCTTGACGAGCCAGCGCTTGCCGGTGGCATGGGACGGATCGACGATGACCGGCAGGTGGGTGAGGTGGTGGAGGAGCGGGACCGCCGCGAGGTCCAGCGTGTTGCGGGTATACGTCTCGAACGTCCGGATGCCTCGCTCGCACAGGATCACGTTCGGGTTGCCCGAGCTGACGATGTACTCGGCCGCCATCAGCCACTCCTCGACGGTGGCGCCGTAGCCGCGCTTGAGCATCACGGGCCGGGCGACGCGACCAACGTCGCGCAGGAGCGAGTAGTTCTGCATGTTCCGGGTGCCGATCTGGAGGATGTCGGCGTACTCGGCGACGATATCGACCTGGTTCGGCTCCATGACCTCGGTGATCACCGGGAGGCCGGTACGGTCGCGGGCCTCGGCGAGATAGCGCAGGCCCTCGACGCCCAGGCCCTGGAAGGCGTATGGGCTCGTCCGCGGCTTGAAGGCGCCGCCGCGCAGGATCGTGGCCCCGGCCGCGGCGACCGAGTCGGCCGTCTCGAACAGCTGGTCGCGGCTCTCCACCGAACAGGGACCGGCCATCATCGTGAGCGAGCCGTCGCCGATGACGGCGTCGAGGACCCGGATGACGGTGTCCTCGGGGTGGAACTCGCGCGACGTCAGCTTGAACGGACGACTGATCGGGGTGACGGCGTGGACCCCGGCCATCGCCGCGAACCGGTCCATCAGCACCGGGCGGCGCGATCCGATCTCGCCGACGACCGCGATGACGACATGGTCGGTCCCGGCATGGTCGAACGGGGTCAGACCCTCGGCGAGGATCTGACTCTTGACCCCGAGGATCTCGGCCTCGGTGGCTCCCGTGGCCATCACGACGAACATCGCGCTGCGGTCTCCTCGTCGGTCGGTCGGCCAAACAAAAAAGCAGAGGTCTCGCCTCTGCTTCGTTCGCCCGGCACGACCCGTGCCCTCGGTCCTAGTGACCGAGAACCATCATGCCGGGCATCGAAAGTAGAAGAGGTGGCTCATGCGTGGGCGGAGTGTCGCCGAGCGTGCCGCCGGTGTCAATGACCCGCCCCGGCCGCCCCCGCCCGGGCGATGATCCCCTCGACGACCCCGGTCTTCGCGTCCGCGTAGTGCTGGACGTACTTCCAGGTCCGACCCGCCAACTCGCGCTTCGTGCGCTCGTAGAGCTCGCGGTCGTCGTCGTGCGTCCGCAGCCAGTCACGGAAGACGAGGTAGCGTTCGATCTCCACGTTGCCGACCGTGTAGACGTGCAGGTTGACGTTCGCCTCAGGGCCCTTGAAGACGCGATGCTCGTTCCAGTCCGGTTCGCGGATGACGAGCCGGTAGCCGGCGTGTTCGAGGTCGGGCACATAGGTGGACTCATCGCTCGAGTCGTCCAGGGCGAGGACCATGTCGATGATCGGCTTCGCGGCGAGTCCCGGCACCGAGGTCGATCCCACATGCTCGAGCCGGCGGACGCGGTCGCCCAGGATCGCCCGGATCCGACTCGCTTCGCGCTCGAACGTCGCCGGCCAGGCCGGGTCGTACTCGGCGAGGACGATGGGGGCGTCGTGGACCGGGACGTCGCCCACCCAGGCCGCCTGGAGCTGCTCGTCGGCCGTCGGCGTCCGCTCGGTCGTGCGCTCGTCGGTCATCGTTCCTCCCCGGATACACGGTGTGCGGCCGCCGAGGGTATCCCATCCGGACGGCCCCCGACTGCGTGGTAGCATGTCGGCCGCCGACGGCCCGGAGAGGTCGCATAGAGGTCTAGTGCAGCGGTTTGCTAAACCGCCAAGTGGGGTAACCTGCTTCGAGGGTTCGAATCCCTCCCTCTCCGCCATCTTCCGGCGGCAGCGGGCGCCCGTAGCTCAGTGGATAGAGCGTTAGGTTGCGGACCTAAAGGTCGTGAGTTCGAGTCTCGCCGGGCGCGCCATCACCCCCGTCCTCATGGCGGCCCTCGCCATCGGCTTGCTGTGTGCGGCGTGCGGTCTGCCCGAGGCCAGCCGCCAGCCCGGCGTGATCCTGTACGTGCGGAACGCGGCGCCCCAGATGGCCTGGTTCGCGATCGATCCAGTCGCGGGCCCCAAGCCCGAGGCCGTCGGCTTCGGTTCGGATCCGGGCGTCGCATGCCTCGACGCGCCGGTGGGTACCCGCCTGGTGCAGACCGATCGGTCGCAGGGGCAGGGCGGTACCGTGACCGCGGTCCTGGCCTCGATCGACCAGCCCGGCCTCGTGGTCTCCGTGGACATCGGCGCCGACGGGAACACGGTCATCGGCCACGGGGTCCCAGCCTGGTGGTCGGGAGACCCGCAGGCCTGCTGAGCGGCTTCGCCGCCATCCTCACGACCCTCTCAGGCACGACGGACAGCATCCCCTTGCGGCCGCATACCAC
Source organism: uncultured Chloroflexia bacterium (assembly GCA_963817245.1). GTDB lineage: Bacteria > Chloroflexota > Limnocylindria > Limnocylindrales > CSP1-4 > SPCO01. The sequence continues at coordinate 1,588,496 of CAWFNQ010000001.1, read as the reverse complement.
CAACCTCGCATCCGCAAGGAGATCGAATGGAATGGACCACCCCACCTCTGGAGCCGATGCCGACCGCGGCACCGGCCGCTGAGCCGGCCCCGGCCGGGACCTCGGCGCCGGCGACCGCCGGACCGAGCCTTCGGCGCATGGTCATGACCGCCGGCCTGGCCGGGCTGCTGCTCGTGGCCGGCGGCGTCGCCGCCGTCTCGGCGGCGAGTCCCGACCCGTCGTCGGCACCGAGCACGACCGCCCCGAGCACGACCCCGCCGTCCGGCCAGCCCGGCGGCACCGGTCACAGCTCGGCGAACTGCCCGAACATGGGCGGCTCGAGCAACGGTTCCGGCGGCTCGAGCGGCTCGAGCGGCCAGTCCGCCGCGCCGACGCCGGCGACCTGACCGAACCGGCTGGCGGCCCGTCCCGCGGGTCGCCGGCCGGCTCCCGACCCCGTTCATGCATCGACTGCTCCGCCTCGGCGCCCTCGGCGCCCTTGGGTTGTCCCTCGTCGCCGGGTGCACGAGCGCCGGCGCCGTCGAGGCGTCGCCGTCCGAGGCCGGCATGACGCCGGCGCCGAGCTCGACCGCGGACGCCAGCCTCGTCGACATCGGCGCCGGACTGCAGGGACCGGCCGGTGCGACGGCCTCGGTCATCGCGACCGGCCTGGTCAACGTTGCGGCCTTCGCCATCGACGATGACGGCCGGCTGTGGGCCGGTACCGCCGCGTACGCGGACGACGGGAGCGACGTCGTCGCCCTGCTCGATCCGGACGATGCCGCCGTCTCGCCCAGGACCGTCATCACCGGGCTTCATACCGTGCTTGGCCTGGTCTGGTCCGGCGACACCCTGTACGTCGCGTCCGCCGGCAGGATCGACGCCTTCACGGATTTCGATGGGTCGACCTTCGCCGGCCGACGGACGGTCATCGCCTTCCCGGCCGGGACCGGCGAGGTCAACGGTCTGGCGCTGGCGCCGGACGGGCGCCTCCGCGTCGGGATCTCGGCGCCGTGCGACGACTGCGCCGTGACCGACGCCTGGTCCGGCTCGATCGTCTCGGTCGGCACCGACGGCTCGGACCCACGGGTAGAGACGAGCGGCATCCGGGCGCCGGTCGGGCTGGCCTACCTGCCGGGCACGGACGACCTGTTCGTGACCATGAACCAGCGGGACGATCTCGGCGACGCCACGCCGGGCGACTGGCTCTCGGTCGTTCGAACCGGGCAGGACTGGGGATTCCCGGCCTGCTACGGCCAGGGCGGGGAGGCGTGTGACACGGCCCCCTTGCCGGCGGCCGTCCTTGACCCACATGCGGCGGTCAGCGGGGTCGCCCTCGCTCCCGACGGTCTCCCGACGACCGCCGATCCCGCCGCGAGCATCGACACCGGCGCCGGTCCCGCTACCGCCGACCGTGACGCCTCGGGGCCGGTCGCCTTCGTCGCCGAATGGACCCGGGGTCTCGTCCTGCGCGTCGACCTGATCGAGACCGACGGGACCTGGACGGGGACGCCGACGCCGTTCCTGTCCGGCGTCGCCAACCCCGTCGCCGTCGCCATCGACGGCGCCGGCGCCCTGATCGTGGGGGACTGGACCGGTGGCACGATCTACCGGGTGACGCTCGGCTGACCCGCTAGGATTCCGCCATGCCCGTCGTCGCCCAGGTCTTCGCCCTCATCGCGGCGGCCCTGCACGTCCTCTTCTTCTACTTCGAGAGCGTGACGTTCGTCCGACCCGATGTCTGGCGCCGCTTCGGCCTCTCGAGCCAGGAGCAGGCCGAGATCGTGCGTCCGATGGCGTTCAACCAGGGCTTCTACAACCTCTTCCTGGCGATCGGCATCGTCGTCGGACTCGGTCTCGTGGCGGCCGGTCAGGCGGATGCCGGCCGGGCCATCGTCCTGTTCGCGTGCGCCTGTATGGTCCTCGCGGGACTCGTCCTGATCGCGACGAGCCGCGCGATGCTTCGTGCCGCCCTGCTCCAACTCGTGGCGCCGTTGCTCGCGATCGTCGCCACGGTCGTCCTCGCGTGACCGGCCCCCAAGGAGGGTGACCCCATGACCGAACCGACCAAGGTCGCCTTCCTGGGCCTCGGCACGATGGGCGCCGCGATGGCCGCCAATCTGGCTCGCGCCGGTTTCTCGGTGACCGGCTGGAACCGCAGCCCGGGGCGTGGCGCGGAGCTGGCAGAGCTCGGCGTGACCCTCGCTGCCACACCGGCGGAAGCCGTCCGCGACGTGGACATCGCCGTGATGTGCGTCTCCGATACCCCGGACGTGGAGGCGGTCCTGTTCGGCCCCGACGGCGTGGTCGACGGTGCCCGCGAGGGCACGCTCGTCATCGATTGCTCGACGATCGCGCCATCGGGCAGCTGGGACTTCGCAGCCCGGCTCCGCGAGCGCGGCATCGCGATGGTCGATGCGCCCGTGTCCGGCGGCAGCGAGGGCGCGCAGAAGGCGACGCTGACGATCTTCGTCGGTGGGGACGCGGATGACGTCGAACGGGCGCGACCGGTCCTCGCCGCGATGGGCAAGACCATCACGCACGTCGGGCCGATCGGTGCCGGGCAGGCGGTGAAGGCGGTCAACCAGGTCATCCTGGCCGGGACCTACCTCGGCGTCGCCGAGGGCATCGTCCTCGCGATCCGCGCCGGCCTCGACGTCGAGCAGGTCGTCGAGGCGCTCGGCGGCGGGGCGGCGCAGAGCTGGGTCCTCGCCAACCGGAGCAGCCGCATGCTCGCGAACGACTATCCGCTCGGGTTCAAGGTCGCCCTCCATCGCAAGGACCTCGGGATCGCCCTCGATCTCGCGGCACAGCTTGGGGCGTCGTTGCCGGTGAGCGCCCTCGCCGCCCAGCTCGAGTCGGGCCTCATCGCGCAGGGCCACGCCGAGGACGACATGTCGGCGCTCGCGCGGGCCATCCGCGGCCTGTCCGGCCTCGAGGACTGAGCCTCCATCCGATCGCGCGCGTCGGCCCCGGACCCTTTAGTCGAGGCCCACCAGCAGCATCGGGTCGCCGAGCTTGCCGTCGTACCGCGGGCGGAACCGGGCGGCGTTGTACATCACCGGGACGTCGACCTTGCGAGGCCCGAGCGCCGGGTCGGGCAACTCGGTGTGGGCGTACTTGCCATCCTGGATCGCCACCATGCGACCCGTGAGGCCGGACTCGACGAGGTCCATGGCCACGTTCGCGAACGTCGTCGCCACGAGCGAATCGACGGAGTCGGGCTCGCCCGAGCGGAGGTCGTAGGTCAGCTCGGACGCGAGCGTCTCGATCCCGGTCCGTGACTTCAGTTCGGCCGCGAGCGCCTCGCCGATGTTCGCCTTGTGGCGGTGGCCGAACGCGTCGGCCTCGCCGATGTCGCTCATCTGCGCGCCGGTCCAGATGGCACCTTCGGCGGTGATCACGAAGGCGTAATGGCTCGGGTTCGCGGCATGGTCGGCCGCCAGGATGCCGGCCAGCGCGTCGAGGTCGTAGGTGGTCTCGGGGATCACGCAACGGCCGGAGGTCACGTAGGCCGTGTACAGCGCCGAGAAGCCCGCGTCGCGTCCGAAGATCCGGAAGACGCCGATCCGCTCGTGGCTCCCGAGCGTCGTGCGCTGGCGGTTGATCGCCTCCTTGGCGCGGGTGATCGCGGTCGAGAACCCGATGCAGTACTCGGTGCCCTGGACGTCGTTGTCCATGGTCTTGGGGATCGCCACGAGCGGGATCCCCTCGTTCACGAGCACCTGCGAGTAGGACAGCGTGTCGTCGCCACCGATCGTCACGAGGACGTCGAGCCCGAGCGCCGCGATGTGGTCGAGCACCATCGGCGTGATGTCGTAGAGCCCATCACCCTTGGCGAAGCGCGCCCGGGCGCGGTCGTCGAGCCAGGCCGGGAGGCCGGCTTCGCGCATCTTCCGGGGGTTCGTCCGCGAGGTGTGGAGGATCGTCCCGCCGGTCCGGTCGATCGTCCGGGTGTTCACGCGGTCGAGCGGCCGAAGGTAGTCGGGGTCGAGGCCGAGCTCGGGCCGGACGTGGGTCAGGCCCTCCCAGCCGCGACGGATGCCGAGGACGTCGTAGCCGACCTCGGTCGCGCGATAGACGACGCTCTTGATGACGGCGTTGAGGCCGGGGACATCCCCGCCGCCGGTGAGGATGCCGATGCGCTTGGGTGCGGTCATGCGGCCGTCATGCTACCGCCCGGACGACGCATCGGATGGTTGCGCGTGGGTTGCGCCGCACAAGACGGGAGCCCACGAACCGTCTGCTAGCATCGCCGACATGAACTACGAACTCTTCATGGGCGAGGCCCTCGCGGAGGCCCAGCTCGCGCTCGCCCGAGGGGAGCGGCCCATCGCGGCCGTGGCCGTCGTCGACGAGGCGATGGTGGCCCGTGCCCACGACCGCGTCCAGGAGACGAACGATCCCACCGCCCACGCGGTGATCGTGGCCCTGCGCGAGGCGGCGCGGAAGCTGGGTTCGACCCGCCTGGCCGATGCGACGATCTTCGCCACGCTCGAGCCGTGCGCGATGTGCGTCGGCGCCCTCCTCGAGAGTGATGTCGAGGCCCTGGTGTTCGCGCTCGCCAACGACCGCGACGGGGCCGCCGGTACGGTCATCCAGCTCGCCCAGCACGACGCCCTGCCGCGTCGGATCAAGGTCGTGAGCGGCATCCGGCGCGACGAGGCGCAGGCGCTCTTCGCGGGCGCGCCCGTCGCCTGATCCGCCGCACGCCTGTCGCCTGATCCCGCGCCCAGGACCGTTCGCCGGCGCGCCCAGGACCGACGCCCCAGGGGGCCCCGACAGCCCGGTTTGGTATCCTCTCGCGCGGAGAGGTGTCCGAGTGGTTGATGGTGCCGCTCTCGAAAAGCGGTGTGCGAAAGCACCGCGGGTTCGAATCCCGCCCTCTCCGCCACTCACCTCCACGATCTGACGGCGCCTGGCGTCGTTCGCGCCAGACCCGGAGAGGTCGCCTAGTGGACTATGGCGCCGCACTGGAAATGCGGTTCGGGGCAACCCGTCGCGGGTTCGAATCCCGCCCTCTCCGCCAACATCTCCTCGTCCTGACCGCCCCTGGCGGCGTTAGCGCCGGCGCTCCTCGCTCACGCACCTCGAGGTGCGCTCGCTCCGGTGCTCGGACGCTGCCTTGCCAGGCACGGCCCGGGCCGAGGAGATGACGCACCCCCCACCGGGTCGTCCGCGGTATCCTTCTCGGGCCGTGCTAGGCGGGGAACTAGCGGTGCCCTGTACCTGCAATCCGCTCCAGCAGGGCTGAATCCCCTCCCGAGGTCTCCGTCTCCGAACGCCGCCCGACGGTGCGACGTTGAGGACCGGGTCCCGCGCAGCGGCGAACCGCGAACCGTGTCAGGTCCGGAAGGAAGCAGCACTAAGCGATCATCGCCGGGTGCCGCGGAACGGCCTGGTCCGAGCCGCTCGTCATGGTGGGCACGGGGACGTTCTCGATCGACGGAGGGTGCACGGCACTTCGATCTCGCTCGCCCTCGGAGGAGGTCTTGACCTCACCCGTCCCGCATCAGGCCATCTATCGCCGCTGGCGCGCCCAGACGTTCCGGGAGATCGTCGGCCAGGAGGCGGTCGTCGAGACGCTTCGTAATGCGGTCCGCACGGATCGCGTGTCGCACGCGGTGCTGTTCGTCGGACCGCGGGGCACGGGCAAGACGTCGCTGGCGCGGATCCTCGCGAAGGCCCTCAACTGCACGAACCTCCAGGACGGCGACGCCTGCGACCGCTGTCCGTCGTGTGTCTCGATCCGCGAAGGGACGACCCTCGATCTCGTCGAGATCGACGCGGCGACCAACCGCGGCATCGACGACGTTCGAAACCTCCGTGAGCGGCTCGCCTACCCGCCCGGCGAACTTCGGCACAAGGTCTACATCCTCGACGAGGCGCACCAGATCACCCCGCCTGCCTGGAACGCGCTGTTGAAGTCGATCGAGGAGCCGCCGGATTTCGTCAACTTCATGTTCGCCTCGACCCACCCGCAGGAGTTTCCTCCGGCCATCCTCTCGCGCCTCCAGCGCTACGACGTCCGGCGACTCACGACGGCCGAGATCGAGGGCAAGCTCGCCCGGATCCTCGAGGGCGACGGGCGGACCGCCGAGCCGGCCGCCCTCCACCTGATCGCGACCCTCGCCGCCGGCGGGATGCGCGATGCCGAGTCGATGCTCGACCAGCTGCTCGCATCGGCGCCCGACACGATCGACGAGGCCCGCGTCCGCGACCTGCTGGGCCTTGCGGATGCCGAGGCGGTCGACGCGTTCGTGGCCGCCCTCGTCAGCGGTGACGCCGCCGCCGGGATCGCCCTGCTCGATTCGCTCGAGGAGCGCGGCCGCGATGCGCGGACCCTGCTCGACCAGACGGTCGATGCGATCCGATCCCGGCTCGTGGCCAGTCTCGGCTCGGGGGACGGCTCCGTGCCACCCGGCCTCACCGACGCCGCCCGGCGCCTCGCGGCCATCGACCCGGACCGGGCCGGCGTCGGCGGCCTGCGCCTCCAACTCGAGCTCGCCCTCTTCCGCGAGTGGGCCGCACCGACTCGCGCGGCCGTGGCGGCGACGGGTGCCCCGGCCGCGAGCCGCGCGCCCGAGTCCACCAAGGCCCAGGAGGCGCCATCGATCCGCGCGCGCCCAGCCGCTGCGTCGCCATCGGCGGCGGCCCGGTCGGTCCCGGCCACGGACGCCGCCCCGGCACCGGCCCCCGATGCTGCCGCGGCATCGGCCGCCGACACCGCACCGCTACCGGCCCCGGCTTCGCCGATCGCGCCCAAGGCCCCAAGCGCGCCGGCCACCCAACCCACGATGGATGCCTCCGGTCCCTCCGAGACCCCGGGCGCGCCCGCCGTGGACGCCGTCCCGGTCATGGTGTCGACGCCGTCGGATGTCGACCTCGACCGGCTCCAGGATCACTGGCCGGAGGTCGTCGCCTCGGTGGGCCCCGCGACCCGCGCGGTCATCACCGAATGCCGGCCCATGGCGGTCGACGCCAACATCGTGACCCTGGGGTTCCCGGAGACGCGCGCCTTCCTCAAGGACCAGGCGGAGCGGAAGCGCGCTGAGATCGAAGGGGCGCTCACCAAGGTCGTCGGTCGCGAGGTCGGCGTTCGCATGGTCGCGACCAACATCGAGATCCCGAGTCCGCTCGCCGCGGCCGACGTTCGGGCCGAGGCCAACCGGATCTTCGCCGACCTGATCGTCGACGTCGGGGACATCGACTGACCAGGTCCGTACACACGATGCCAGCATCCGGCAGACTGGACCGAACCCGAGCCGAACGAAGGAGCACCGTCGATGGGGATGGCGAACCTGCAGCGCATGGCCCAGCAGATGCAGGCCGAGATGCTGCGCATCCAGACCGAACTCGAGTCGACGATCGTCGACGGGTCCGCGGGTGGCGGCGTCGTGAGCGCCCAGGTCACCGGCAAACAAGAACTCGTCAGCGTGACGATCGATCCGTCGGCCGTCGACCCGGCTGACGTCGAGATGCTCCAGGACCTGGTCGTCGCGGCGGTCAACGATGCTCTCCGGGCGTCGCGGGAGCTCGCCGAGCAGAAGATGGCCGCCGTGACCGGCGGGATGCGGATCCCGGGCCTCTAGCCGCGACATCTGTGGCGACCCCCCTGATCGAGCCCGTCGCGCGCCTCATCGAGTCCTTCGCGCGTCTGCCGGGGATCGGTCCCAAGACGGCACAGCGCCTGACCTACCACCTGCTTCGCGCCCCGGACGCGGAGGCCCGGGCGCTCGCGGCGGCCCTCGTCGCCGTCCGCGACCAGGTCGTGTTCTGCGACCAGTGCTTCAACATCAGCGATGCCCCGCTCTGCCCGATCTGTCGGGACCCGGGCCGCGACCAGACGCGGCTCTGCGTCGTCGAGGAGCCGCTCGACGTGCTCGCGCTCGAGCGGACCGGGGAGTTCAAGGGGCTCTACCACGTGCTGCACGGCGCGATCTCGCCGATCGACGGCATCGGGCCGGACCGCCTGAAGATCCGCGAACTCCTGGCCCGGGCCGATGCGGCGAACCGCGAGGGGTCGCCGTTCGTCGAGGTCATCCTCGCGACCAATCCGACGCTCGAGGGCGAGGCGACCGCGATGTACCTCGCGGAGCGCCTCGAGCCGGTCGTCGGCGAGGTCAGCCGGATCGCCCGGGGCCTGCCGGTCGGCGGCGACCTCGAGTACGCCGACGAGGTGACGCTGATCCGCGCCCTCCAGGGCCGGCGAGCGGTCTGACCGATGTCCGCGTCGCCCGGCCGATGAGCAACCTCGTCTTCGAGATCCTGCTGCGCTTCGGCAAGGCCATGGCCGCCTTGCTCCTCGGCATCGTGCTCTACCTGGTCCTCATCGGGCCCTTCGGCGTCTCCGGATCGCCCGAGCTGGCCCTGCTGTGCTGGCTGAGCGGGGCTGCCTTCATCCTGCTCGTGGAAACGAGCCCGATCTGAGGCCGGCCGGCATCGTTGCCGATCGCGTTTGACACCAGTGGCGGACCGCCCCTACCATTCGCCGCCGTGCCCCTCCCAGGAGGTGCACCGGACGGGTCGCCAGACCCCGCTCCGAGGGCTCCGTCCCGTTTGACGCGACGAGCTCCAAGCCCCATACTGAGCGTTCTGCGCCGTGGGCTGCCACGCCCCGGACGCTGCACCTTGACAACTGAAGAGTGACAGCAGATCTGTGACAAAGATGTGCGAGTGGTCAGACCCTCGGAACTGACGTCGTCGTCGCAAGACGGCGCGTTTCTTTTCGGAGAGTTTGATCCTGGCTCAGGATAAACGCTGGCGGCGTGCATGAGACATGCAAGTCGAACGGACGTTCAGGGCTTGCTCTGAACGTTAGTGGCGGACGGCTGAGTAACGCGTAGGTGACCTGCCCCGAAGTGGGGAATAACTGCCCGAAAGGGTGGCTAATACCGCATGTGGTGGTGCCTTCACTGGCACCAGTAAAGCCGCAAGGCGCTTCGGGAGGGGCCTGCGTCCGATTAGCTCGTTGGTGGGGTAACGGCTCACCAAGGCGACGATCGGTAGGTGGTCTGAGAGGACGATCACCCAGACTGGGACTGAGACACGGCCCAGACTCCTACGGGAGGCAGCAGTCGGGAATTTTGCGCAATGGACGAAAGTCTGACGCAGCAACGCCGCGTGAGGGATGACGGCCTTCGGGTTGTAAACCTCTTTTGTCAGGGACGATGATGACGGTACCTGACGAATAAGTCACGGCTAACTACGTGCCAGCAGCCGCGGTAATACGTAGGTGACAAGCGTTGTCCGGATTTACTGGGCGTAAAGAGCGCGCAGGCGGTCGTTCAAGTCGAGTGTGAAAGCCCCCGGCTCAACTGGGGAGGGTCATTCGATACTGATCGACTCGAAGGCAGGAGAGGGAAGTGGAATTCCCGGTGTAGTGGTGAAATGCGTAGATATCGGGAGGAACACCAGTGGCGAAGGCGACTTCCTGGCCTGTTCTTGACGCTGAGGCGCGAAAGCTAGGGGAGCAAACGGGATTAGATACCCCGGTAGTCCTAGCCGTAAACGATGGACACTAGGTGTTGGTGGTATCAACCCCGCCAGTGCCGAAGCTAACGCATTAAGTGTCCCGCCTGGGGAGTACGGCCGCAAGGCTAAAACTCAAAGGAATTGACGGGGGCCCGCACAAGCAGCGGAGCGTGGGGTTTAATTCGATGCGACGCGAAGAACCTTACCAGGGCTTGACATGACCAGGATCCCGGCGGAAACGTCGGTTCCCCGCAAGGGGCCTGGCCACAGGTGTTGCATGGCTGTCGTCAGCTCGTGTCGTGAGATGTTGGGTTAAGTCCCGCAACGAGCGCAACCCCTACTGTGTGTTGTATCACTCACACGGGACTGCCGAGAGAAACTCGGAGGAAGGTGGGGATGACGTCAAGTCAGCATGGCCCTTACGTCCTGGGCTACACCCACGCTACAATGGCCGGTACAACGGGCGGCGAAACCGCGAGGTGGAGCGAATCCCTTAAAGCCGGTCTCAGTTCGGATTGTAGGCTGCAACTCGCCTACATGAAGCCGGAGTTGCTAGTAACCGCCGGTCAGCATACGGCGGTGAATATGTTCCCGGGCCTTGTACACACCGCCCGTCACGTCATGAAAGCTGGCAACACCCGAAGCCGGTGGGCCAACCGCAAGGAGGCAGCCGTCGAAGGTGGGGTTGGTGATTGGGACGAAGTCGTAACAAGGTAGCCGTACCGGAAGGTGCGGCTGGATCACCTCCTTTCTAGGGAGATCCGAGTCTCGACCTTTGGTGGGGTCGAGGCGTTGATGGCTCCCAGGGTTGATCGCACGGTCATTTCGATGCCTCCCCGCCAGGTGGAGCTCGACGGACCGGTCCCGCAAGGGGTCGAGACGGAGACCGATCGCGACCTGGAAAGACACCGAACCCACTCGGACATCGCGTCCGATCTGCTGTCACTCTTCAAGGGTCAAGGTGCAGCCGCCCGCGGCGACCTCGTGGTCGTCGAGCCGGCAGCGCTGCCCACGGCGGGCGTTTAGCTCAGCTGGTTAGAGCACTGCCCTGATAAGGCAGAGGTCTCTGGTTCGAGTCCAGAAACGCCCACCACCACCCACCCGGCACGAGGGGACGTAGCTCAGCTGGTAGAGCATCTCCTTTGCAAGGAGAGGGTCAGGAGTTCGAGTCTCCTCGTCTCCACCACCTCCGCACCCCGCCGGGATCGCAATCGAATACGCACACTCGGTCGGGACCACCGCCCCCAGGCGGCCGGCACCGACCTCGCGCCGTCACCGATCCCCTGATCCGTGCCCTGTCGTCCGACGGCAGGCCACCGACCAGCGGATCGCTGGGCGACGTTCGACCTTGGTCGACGTCGGTGGTCCGGTCCTCGAGGCCGGCCGCACCTTAACAACTGGATATGTGTTTCGGCAGATTGAAGATCTTCGATTTCGCCGAGTAGTCAAGGAATGATCCCGATATGGATCCCGCCGGCGACTGACCACCTGGTCAGAGGCTGGAGGGGGTCAAGCTACAAAGGGCACGGGGTGGATGCCTTGGCGCCAAGAGCCGATGAAGGACGTGGCAGGCTGCGAAAAGCTTCGGGGAGTCGCGAGCAGACAGTGATCCGGAGATGTCCGAATGGGGAAACCCGGCTGGGGTCATGCCCAGTCACTCCCGGTTGAATCAAATAGGCCGGGAAGAGGTAAGCCAGCGAACTGAAACATCTCAGTAGCTGGAGGAAAGGAGACGATTCCCTGAGTAGTGGCGAGCGAAAAGGGAAGAGCCCAAACTCACTCAGCGCGATAGGTTGCCGCCGTTTCTGAGTGGGGGTTGTAGGAGCCGATCATCGGGACCCGGCAAGGTCCCGGCGGAGTTACCAAGTCGATCGCTAGTCGAGCTGCCCTGGAACGGCAGGCCACAGAGGGTGAGAGCCCCGTAGGCGAAAGCGAGTCGACCTCCGTGAACGGCCACCTGAGTACCACGTGGAAGGTCTCTCATGTGGGAAGCTGGGCGGACCACCGTCCAAGGCTAAATACTCTTGGCGACCGATAGTGAACGAGTACCGTGAGGGAAAGGTGAAAAGCACCCCGGAAGGGGAGTGAAATAGTACCTGAAACCACGTGCCTACAAGCAGTCAGAGGGTGTTGCCGGTTCGCCGGTAGCCTAATGGCGTGCCTTTTGAAGAATGAGCCGACGAGTTACTAGCGTGTGGCGAGGTTAAGTCCGCGAAGGACGGAGCCGGAGCGAAAGCGAGTCTGAATAGGGCGATCAGTCGCACGCTGTAGACCCGAAACCGAGTGACCTATCCATGGCCAGGTTGAAGCGAGAGTAATGTCTCGTGGAGGACCGAACTCACTAGCGTTGAAAAGCTAGGGGATGAGCTGTGGATAGCGGTGAAATGCCAATCGAACTCGGAGATAGCTGGTTCTCCCCGAAATAGCTTTAGGGCTAGCCTCGGGCGTTCAATCACGGGGGTAGAGCACTGGATGGGCTAGGGGGCTTCCCGCTTACCAACCCCAACCAAACTCCGAATCCCGTGATTTCAAAGCCCGGGAGTCAGACTGCGAGGGCTAAGCTTCGTGGTCAAAAGGAAAACAGTCCGGATCGTCAGCTAAGGTCCCTAAATCCAAGCTAAGTGGTAAAGGATGTGGATTCGCATAGACAACCAGGATGTTGGCTCAGAAGCAGCCATCATTGAAAGAGTGCGTAACAGCTCACTGGTCAAGTGGATCTGCGCCGAAAATTCAGCGGGGCTCAAGCTTGGTACCGAAGCTACGGACTCCATGACCGGTTCGCCGGTCGTGGTTTGGTAGGGGAGCGTTCCGTCAGCAGTGAAGGTCGACCGTGAGGACGGCTGGAGTGGACGGAAGTGCGAATGTCGGCATGAGTAGCGCAATGTGAGTGAGAATCTCACACGCCGTAAGCCTAAGGTTTCCTGAGGAAGGCTTGTCCGCTCAGGGTTAGTCGGGCCTAAGCCGAGGACGAATGTCGTAGGCGATGGACATCCGGTTGATATTCCGGAACCACTAACGATCGTTTGCACCGCAAGGTGTCGCCTGGGGGTAGGAGAACGGAGGTTGGCCGGCGCAAGCCGGTCGAGTCCCGGATCCGATCCCAGGTGGGAGCGATGGCATGACACGGTGTGGTAGCTCGAGCGCGTTTTGGCTATACGCGTCCAAGCCGGTAGGGGGATCGGACAGGTAAATCCGTCCGTTCATTCAACCCCGAGCAGCGAATGAAAGGGGCTTCTGCCCCGATTCGAGTGAGCCATGCTGGCAAGAAAAGTGTCTAGCGAGATCAATAGTGTCCGTACCGCAATCCGACACAGGTAGGCGGGTAGAGAATACCAAGGCGATCGGGAGAACCCTCGTTAAGGAACTCGGCAACATGGCCCCGTAACTTCGGGAGAAGGGGCGCTTCGCGGCTGCTGCTTGCAGTGGTCGATCGAAGCCGCAGTGAAAAGGCCCAGGCGACTGTTTAGCAAAAACACAGGTCTCTGCGAAAGCGAAAGCTGACGTATAGGGGCTGACGCCTGCCCAGTGCCGGAAGGTTAAGAGGAGTGGTGCAAGCTACGAATCGAAGCCCCGGTAAACGGCGGCCGTAACTATAACGGTCCTAAGGTAGCGAAATTCCTTGTCGGGTAAGTTCCGACCCGCACGAATGGCGTAACGATCTGGGCGCTGTCTCAACGAGGGATCCGGCGAAATTGAAGTACCTGTGAAGATGCAGGTTACCCGCGGCAGGGCAAAAAGACCCCGTGGAGCTTTACTGCACCCTGACATTGGATTGGGAATTAGCTTGTGTAGGATAGGTGGGAGGCTGAGAAACTGGGGCGCTAGCCTCGGTGGAGCCAACGTTGAAATACCACCCTTGTTGGTTCCCGGTTCTAACCGCGACCCGTGATCCGGGCGCAGGACAGTGTCAGGCGGGCAGTTTGACTGGGGCGGTCGCCTCCTAAAGTGTAACGGAGGCGCCCAAAGGTTCCCTCAGGCTGAATGGAAACCAGCCGAAGAGTGCAAAGGCATAAGGGAGCTTGACTGCGAGACCCACAAGTCGAGCAGAGACGAAAGTCGGGCTTAGTGATCTGGTACCTCCGAGTGGAAGGGGTATCACTCAACGGATAAAAGCTACCCCGGGGATAACAGGCTGATGGTGCCCAAGAGTTCACATCGACGGCACCGTTTGGCACCTCGATGTCGGCTCGTCGCATCCTGGGGCGGAAGTACGTCCCAAGGGTTTGGCTGTTCGCCAATTAAAGCGGCACGCGAGCTGGGTTCAGAACGTCGTGAGACAGTTCGGTCTCTATCCGCCGTGGGCGTAGGGAACTTGAGAGGAGTTGCTCCTAGTACGAGAGGACCGGAGTGAACGAACCGCTGGTGTGCCAGTTGTCCCGCCAGGGGCACCGCTGGGTAGCTATGTTCGGATGGGATAAGCGCTGAAAGCATCTAAGTGCGAAGCTCGCCTCGAGATGAGGTTCCCCACCGGGTCAACCGGGTAAGACCGCAGGGAGACCACCTGTTCGATAGGCCGCATGTGGAAGTCCGGTGACGGATGAAGCTGAGCGGTACTAATGGTCGAGGGCTTGACCTCTTCAGCACCTGACCAGGGGTCAGTGGCTGGGATCAGGGATCACCAACCCTGACGACTCAAACGATCTCGAAGATCACTTCCGCCGAAACACGATCCAGTACACGCATAGATCCCGGTGACTCCAGCGGAGAGGCCACACCCGTTCCCATCCCGAACACGGAAGTTAAGCTCTCCAGCGCCGAAGATACTGAGAGGGCAGCCTTTCGGGAAAATAGGTCGTCGCCGGGATTTTGCGTTTCCCGCGGTCACCACCGCCCGGCTCGACTGGACGGTCGGCATCGCACGCTCGGCTATGCTTCGGCCATGACCGACGACGGGCGCGCCCCGCAGGCCCCCGGCGCCGCGGCGCCCCTTCCCGGGACATCCGGCGAACCGGCCGGGCCACCCACGCATGACATCTGTCCCTTCCTCGTCGCCGCCGACGGTGGCTGGCGCAGCGTTGCCGCGGTCCGCGAGCATCGCTGTACGGCGGTCTCGCCGCCCGCGCCGCTCGCGGTCGAGAAGCAGCGTCGCCTGTGCCTCACGGCCGAGCACGCGATGTGCGCCACGTACCTGGCCGCCGGCGAGGCGCGCGCGACCGGTCACCGCAGCGCGCCGATGCGGCGGCCCATGGCGCGGACGACCCCCGTCGTGCTCGACCAGGGTCGCTGGCCCATCCAGCTCCCCGCGATCGCTGCCATGCCCGGGATCGGGCAGGGGGCACTGGTCGCACTCCTGGCTCTCGCCTTCCTGGCGGTTCTGATCGCTCGGTTGGCGACGGGCGGTGGCGGATCGCCGGGCGCCCTCGTGCCGATCGGCTCACCGACGCCCGCCGCCGTCGCGACCCAGGACGCCGCGGCGCCCGAGCGCACGGCCACCCCGGGGGCCACGTCCGAGGCGACCACCGCCCCGAGCCCGACGCTCGTCCCGACCGGGTCGAAGGCGACGCCCACGCCGCAGGCCCAGACGCCCTCGACCTACAAGGTCCAGAAGGGCGACACGCTCAGCCAGATCGCCGCGAAGTTCGGGACCACCGTCAAGGCTCTCGCGAAGCTCAACAAGATCGACGACCCATCGAAGATCCACGTCGGCCAGGTCCTGAAGATCCCGCAGCACTGAGGGCGCCGCGACCGATCGGGCAACGCAGCGCGCCGGCTCGGTCAGCGCTGGCAGCCCCGGCAGTACGACGTGATGAAGCCGCCGGCCCGGACCTCGGTGATCCGCGTACCGCATCTCGGACACGGCTGGCCGCCCTTGTCGTGGACGGCGAGGAAGTCGCGGACCTGCGTTTCGAAGGTCGGAGGAACGCGCGCGCGAAGGACCTTGATCGCGTCGGATAGGGTGGTCCGTGTCGCCGTGTACAACGCGTCGACCTCCTCGGGCGCGAGACTCGATCGCTTCCGGAACGGGAGCAGGCGTGCCGCGTGAAGGATCTCGTCCGAATAAGCGTTGCCGATCCCGGCCACGAATGACTGGTTCCGGAGCAGGTTCTTGAGCTCGCCTGGGTGGCGTCTGATCCGATCGCGCCAGACACCGAGTGTCAGAGCCGGATCGTCGGCATCGGGACCCTGATCGTCACCACCGAGGCCCGGGACGGGCCGCTCGAGGCCGGCCGGGCACAGGTAGACCTTGCCCATCTGGGTCGGGTCGCGGAAGCGGACCTCCGGGTCGCGAGTCGGGCCGCGGCATCCACGATGCGCCGGCGGTCCACCCGGCGGCATCACTGGGCCTTCTCGCGCGTGATCCGAATCCGAAGATGACCGCGGTCTTCGCGGGGTGTTTGGTGCCCGGACCGGCGAGCTGGAACCGCCCGGTGAGCATCGGGTTGACGATGACGCGATCCAGGTCGAGCTCGATGACCAGGAACTTGCCGCGTCGCCGGATCGACGTCACCCGCTGCCCGACGAGCGCGTCGAGCTCGGCTGGCGTCCCGCGGATGGCCAGTGGCGCGGGCGCGGCCGCGGACCGGATGGGCCGACCGGTGAGCGCCGCGTGGAGGGCTTCGGCGACGACCGTCAGGTCGGGCAGTTCGGGCACGGTCGACCGATCGTAGCCGATTGTGAGCGTGAGACACCGTGTGCTAGACTCTCCCGGCCCCGAGAGGCAGGACAGCTGAAGAGCACCGGCCAGCCAATTCTCACGCACGAAGGAGCGGACCGCGGAGTCGATACACCACGGACCACTTGATCGGACCGGAGACGGCTTGAGCGGTGCTCAGGCCGTTCGTGATTCTCGGGAGCCATCGTCCGATAGGAGAGACATCCACATTGTCCGAACAAGAGCACGGCGGGACCGCGCTGGAGCCGGAGGCGATCGCCACCGAGTCCACCCCGGCGCCGGAAGCCAGCGTCGCGACCCAGGTCGCTGACGAGCCCGCCACCACCGACGACTCCGTGACGGAGTCGACGGCCCCCGAGACGACCACCGAGCCCGCCGCCCCAGCGGCCGAGGCCGTACCCGTCGTCGCCGACAGCCCGACGGCCGAGGAAGCGCCGGCCGCCGTCGCGACCGAGATCGCCCCCGAGCCCGTCGAAGCGTCCACACCCGAGATCGCCCCCGAGCCCGTCGAAGCGTCCGCCCCCGAGCCCGTCGAAGCGTCCGCCCCCGAGCCCGTCGAAGCGTCCGCGCCCGAGCCCGTCGAGGCGTCCGCGCCCGAGCCCGTCGAGGCGTCCGCTCACGAGTCCGCGGAGGCACCCGCCTCCGGGCTGACCGCCGACGAAGCGGCCGATGCGCCTGCCGCGAGCGACGATGAGGAGCCCGAGCCGGCTCCCGTCCGCGAACTCGGCCCCGAGCCGACCACCATGGCCGAGCTGCTCGCCGAGCAGGACTCCGACATCAAGAGCTTCAAGCACGGTGATGTCGTCGAGGGCACGGTCGTCCGCATCGACAAGGACGAGATCCTCGTGGACATCGGCGCCAAGAGCGAGGGCGTCGTCAGCAACCGCGAGCTCTTCGGACGCCATGGTGAGGGCCAGCCCCAGCTGAACGTCGGCGACACCGTCCTCGTGTATGTGCTCCAGCCGGAATCGCCGGAGGGGCACGTCGTGCTCTCCCTGCGCCGTGCTGGCCTCGAGCGGAAGTGGCGCGCGATGCAGGAGCAGTTCGAGGCGGGCGTCATCATCGAGGCGCCGGTCATCGACCACAACAAGGGTGGCCTCATCGTCGACTGCGGCATCCGCGGCTTCGTGCCGATCAGCCAGATCGTCGACTTCCCGCGCCGGCCGCAGAACGACCAGCCGCGCGACGCCGCGCAGGAGATCGCCGAGAAGCTGCAGCCCTTCGTCGGCCGCAAGCTCCGGTTGAAGATCCTCGAGGTCAACCGCAAGGCCAACCGCCTGATCCTCTCGGAGAAGGTGGCCCTGTACGAGGAGCGGCGT
This sequence comes from uncultured Chloroflexia bacterium, assembly GCA_963817245.1. Lineage (GTDB taxonomy): Bacteria > Chloroflexota > Limnocylindria > Limnocylindrales > CSP1-4 > SPCO01. Next base: position 1,571,111 of record CAWFNQ010000001.1, on the reverse strand, counting down.
GAGAAGCGCGACGAGCTGTTCAGCAGCCTCCAGGTGGGCCAGGTCGTCAAGGGCACGGTCCGCTCGATCGCCCCGTTCGGCGTCTTCATCGATCTCGGTGGCATCGACGGCCTCGTCCACAAGAGCGAGCTGAGCTGGAACAAGGTCAACAACCCCGAAGCCGGCTACAAGATCGGCGAAGAGGTCGAGGCCGAGGTCATCGACATCAACCACGAGCGCGGCCGGATCAGCCTGTCGATCCGCCGCCTGCAGCCGGACCCGTGGCACTCCACGGTCGCCGACTTCAAGGTGGGCGACATCATCGATGGCACCGTCACGAAGCTCGTGAACTTCGGCGCGTTCGTTCGCGTGCGCGACGGACTCGAGGGCCTGATCCACATCAGCGAGCTCTCGCACCAGCGCGTCGCCCATCCGGCCGACGTCGTGCACGAAGGCCAGCAGCTCAAGCTCAAGATCATCTCGCTCGACTCCGAGCGGCATCGCCTGGGCCTGAGCCTCAAGCAGGCCGAGGAGCCGCCGGCTCGCCCGGCCGCCGAGCCGAGTGCACCCGGTGCCCCGCGCGCCGAGCGCCGCCCGCGCCCGGATCGTGGGTACTCCATGTCGGACGCGATCCAGGAGCCGGAGGGTGGTATCGACAACACCCTCGCCTCCGCGTTCGCCCAGGTCCGCCAGCAGCTGGCCGCCGCCGAGGTGGATGAGCTGCGTGACGAGGTCGCTGCCGACGAGTACGTCGAGGAGACCGCGGCCGCGGATGTGGTCGAGGAGATCGTCGAGACGGTTGCCAGCGACGAGGCGGCCGAGGAGGCCGTCGCCGCCGACGCGATCCAGGAGCTCGTCGAGACCGTCGCCGCCGACGAGGCGGAGCTCGAGACGGCGGCTGCCGTCGAGATCGACCGACTCGAGGACGCTGCTGCGGCCAACGAAGCCAACGAGGAAGCCGCGACCGCGGACGCCGTCGAGGTCGTGGAGACCGTGGCGGCCGCCGAGGAGACCGAGGAAGCCGCCGCCGCGGAGGCGGTCGAGGAGATCGTCGAGGCCGTCGCCGCCGACGAGGCCGAAGAGGAAGCCGCCGCGACCGAGGCGATCGAGGAGATCGCCGAGACCGTTGCCGAGGACGAGTCGGCCATCGAAAGCGCCGCCACCGACGAGGTCGTCGAGATCGCCGAGGAGACCATGGAGGCGAACACGAAGAGCTGATCCAGCCCTTCGCCGCCGACGACGACCCGCCAGGCCCGGCGGGTCGTTGCGATTCCTTACCGTGCCGACAGGGATCCGCGCGGGCCCCGGCTGCGTTCACACGAGTAGACACCGCGACTTGCCGAATGGGCGACTTGCCCGGAGGGACGGTGCTAGCATGGCGAGAGCGCCGCACCCGCGGCGCTCGCTAGGGAACAGGCGTTCGACCCGGATGGATCGCTTCGACAAGTTCACAGACCGCGCCCGCAAGGTCCTGACGCTCGCGCAGGACGAAGCCCAGCGGTTCAACCACAACTACATCGGCACGGAGCACCTGCTCCTGGGCCTCGTCCGTGAGGGCGAGGGCGTCGCCGCTCGCGTCCTCGAGAACATGAACGTCGAGCTCGCGAAGGTGCGGACCGCGGTCGAGTTCATCATCGGGCGCGGCGACCGGCCGGTCGTCGGCGAGGTCGGACTGACCCCGCGCGCGAAGCGCGTCATCGAGCTCGCGATCGACGAGGCTCGTCGCCTCGGGCACAACTACATCGGCACGGAGCACCTGCTCCTGGGCCTCGTCCGTGAAGGCGAGGGGATCGCCGCCGGCGTGCTCGAGTCGCTCGGCGTCAACCTCGACAAGGTCCGCCACGAGGTCATCCGCGTCCTGTCGCAAAGCTCCTCCGCCGGCCCATCCGCCCAGGAGACGAAGCGGGCGAGCAAGACGCCGACGGTCGACCAGCTCGGCATCAACCTCACCGATGCCGCGCGCGCCGGCAAGCTCGACCCGGTCATCGGCCGCGAGAAGGAGATCGAGCGAGTCATCCAGATCCTGTCCCGCCGGACGAAGAACAACCCCGCCCTCATCGGCGAGCCCGGCGTCGGCAAGACCGCCATCGCCGAGGGCCTGGCGCATCGGATCATCGCCGGCGACGTCCCCGAGACGCTGCTCAACAAGCGCGTCCTGACCCTCGACATCGGCTCGCTCGTGGCCGGCACGAAGTACCGCGGCGAGTTCGAGGAGCGCCTCAAGAAGATCATCGAGGAGCTCCGCAACACGAACGATGCGGTGCTCTTCATCGACGAGCTCCACACCCTGGTCGGCGCCGGTGCGGCCGAGGGGGCGATCGATGCCGCCAACATCCTGAAACCCCCGCTCGCCCGTGGCGAGCTCCAGTGCATCGGCGCGACGACACTCGACGAGTACCGCAAGTACATCGAGCGCGATGCGGCGCTGGAGCGGCGCTTCCAGCCGGTCATGGTCGAGGAGCCGACGCTCGAGCAGACCATCGACATCCTGATGGGCATCCGCGAGCGCTACGAGCAGCACCACAAGGTCACCATCAGCGACGACGCCGTGCGCGCCGCCGCCGACCTCTCGACCCGCTACATCACGGACCGGCACCTGCCCGACAAGGCGATCGACCTCATCGACGAGGCCGCGTCGCGCGTCCGGCTGCGCCACTCGAGCGCGCCTCCCGGCCTGCGCGATGCGCAGAAGGACCTCGAGCGGATCACCAAGGAGAAGGACGCCGCGATCAACAACCAGGAGTACGAGGAGGCCGCGGCGCTCCGCGAGGCGGAGGCGACGGCGCGCGAGTCCGTCGACCAGCTCCGCAGCGAGTGGCAGTCCTCGATGTCCGGTGATCAGCCGGTCGTCGACGAGGAAGAGATCGCCCAGGTCGTCGCCATGTGGACCGGCATCCCGGTCACGCGCATCGCCCAGGAGGAATCCGAGCGACTGCTCCACATGGAAGACGCGCTCCATAACCGGGTCATCGGGCAGCAGGAGGCGATCGAGATCGTCTCGAAGGCCGTCCGCCGCGCCCGGGCCGGACTCAAGGATCCCAAGCGGCCGATCGGCTCGTTCATCTTCCTCGGCCCGACCGGCGTCGGGAAGACGGAATTGGCCAAGGCGCTCGCCGAGTTCATGTTCGGCAGCGAGGACGCGCTCATCAAGATCGACATGAGCGAGTTCATGGAGCGCCACAACGTGAGTCGCCTCGTCGGAGCGCCTCCCGGCTACGTCGGCTTCGACGAGGGTGGCCAGCTGACCGAGGCCGTCCGCCGCAAGAGCTACGCGGTCGTGCTCCTCGACGAGGTCGAAAAGGCCCATCCGGAGGTCTTCAACATCCTCCTCCAGATCCTCGAGGACGGGCATCTCTCGGACGCCAAGGGCCGCCGGGTCGACTTCCGCAACTGCATCATCATCATGACCTCGAACCTGGGCGCGAAGCAGCTCCAGACCAACTCGAGCCTCGGGTTCCGCGTCACCGGCGACTCGGATGCGTCGAAGGCGCAGATCTCCTACGACCTGATGAAGGAAAAGGTCCAGGTCGAGCTCAAGCAGGCCTTCCGGCCCGAGTTCCTCAACCGGATCGACGCCACCGTCGTGTTCCGCTCGCTGACGGTCGAGGAGATCACCCAGATCGTCGACCTGATGCTCGCTCGCGTGCGCGACCAGCTCCGCGCGCAGCAGATGAACCTCGAGGTCACCGAGGCGGCCAAGGAACACATCATCAAGCTGGGCTATGACGTGGCCTACGGGGCGCGACCGCTCCGCCGCGTCATCCAGAACATGGTCGAGGACGTGCTGGCCGAGCACCTGCTCCTCGGGCGCTACGAACCGGGCACGACGATCGTGGTCGACAAGGACCCCGAGGCGGGCCTGGACATCCACGCTGCCGAGCCGCTGACACCGGTCGAGGCCGTCTGAGCGTGGTCGCGTCCGGCGCGCCCGGCCGCTGACATGGCGCGGCCCGAGAGCCGCTACGTCTGCGGGAACTGCGGGGACGCCTTCCTCCGATGGGAGGGCCAATGCCGCACCTGTGGGACATGGAACAGTCTCGTCGAGACGGTGATCCGCGAGCCATCGCGCGCGGCTCGCGCTCGGGCGCGCGCCGTCGGGCCCGGCGCGTCCGCCGGCCCGGCCTCGGCTCGCCCGCTGGCGTCGATCGCCACCGAGGAGCTGCCGCGCCTCCCGATCGGCATGGGCGAGCTCGACCGGGTCCTCGGCGGCGGGCTCGTCCCCGGATCGGTCGTCCTGCTCGGCGGTGAACCGGGGATCGGCAAATCGACGCTGCTCCTCCAGGCGCTCGCCGGCCTGGCGACGCGCCCCGCGACCGCCGGGACCCTGTATGCCACGGGTGAGGAGTCGGCGGCCCAGGTCCACTTGCGGGCGACCCGCCTCGGCTTGGTCGATGGGCCCGCGGGCGAGCGGGTCCGGATCCTGGCCGAACACGAGATCGGCGCGGTCCTCGAGATCGCCGCGGCCGAACCGCCCGAGGTCCTCGTCATCGATTCGATCCAGACCGCGACCGTCGACGAGCTCGAAGGACCGGCCGGCAGCGTGGGCCAGGTCCGCGAGGCGACGCTCCGCCTGATGGCATTCGCGAAGGCGGCGGGCTCCGCCGTCATCCTGAGCGGTCACGTCACGAAGGACGGGACGATCGCCGGCCCCAAGACGCTCGAGCATCTCGTCGACGCCGTCCTCAATCTCGAGGGCGAGCGCTTCGCGTCCCTGCGGCTGCTGCGGGCGTCGAAGAACCGGTTCGGGTCCACCGACGAGGTGGGCGTCTTCGAGATGCGCGACCAGGGGCTCGCCGAAGTCGCCGATCCGGCGCGCGCGTTCCTCGCCGAGCACGACGAACCGGCCCCCGGCAGCGTCGTTGCACCGACGCTCGAGGGCAGTCGACCCCTCCTGGTCGAGGTCCAGGCCCTCGTATCCGCGGCTCGCTACGGCTCCCCGGTGCGGCGCGCCAGCGGGATCGATCCCAACCGCCTGAGCCTGCTCGTCGCGGTCCTCGGCCGGCGGGCCGGCGTCGGCCTGTCCGGCCACGACGTGTACGCCAACCTGGCCGGCGGCCTGACCGTCGGCGAGCCGGGTCTCGATCTCCCCGTGGCCCTGGCCCTCGCATCGTCGTTCCGCGACCGGCCCCTCGCGCCCGGGACCGTCGCGATCGGCGAGGTCGGCCTGCTCGGCGAGCTGCGTCCAGTGGCCGGCCTGGAACGGCGGCTGCGGGAGGCGGCCCGGCTGGGTTTCGGTCGGGCGATCGTGCCGCGCCCGGCGGCTGGTGCGCGAGCTCCCGAGGTGCCGGGCATGGACGTCATGGTCGTCGGCACGCTCGCGGACGCGGTCTCGCTGGCCCTCGTCGAGGGGCGCGCCAGGCATGGCGAGGCCGTCGCCACGATGCTAGGCTGACCGCCCCGTGCGAACCGTTCCCCGTGATGGGACGCCGTGGTGAGGCCTCGAGGGAGTCGTTGATCCGCTACATCCGTGTCCTTGGCGCCCTGCTCGGCGGGTCCATCGGGCTCGTCCTGGCGACGACCGGCAGCGGGCTCTTCCGTGACTTCGATGCCTCGGGCGCGCTCGTCGCGCTGTGGGTCGTCGTCTGGGGCGTCGTCGGGTTCGGCGTCCTGCCGTACCTGACGATCGTGCCGGCCACGTGGCTCATCCGCGAGGTCGAGCAACTCTCCACGGCCGAGTTCGTCACGGCCATCGCCGGCCTGCTCATCGGCCTGCTGATGGGCCTCCTCCTCGGGCTCCCCCTCAGCCAGCTGCCAGAGCCGTTCGGCTCGTGGCTCCCGCTCGGCGTCTCGATCTTCCTCGGGCTCGGCATGCTCGGCCTCACCGTGGCCAAACGCCAGGACCTGCTGATCGCGGCGGAGGCGGTCGGCCTCGTCCGGCGGCCCGGAGCCGACGCCGACCGACCGGCCTCGGGCGATCCGCACATCGTCGTCGACACGAGCGCCATCATCGACGGCCGCATCGCCGAGATCGTCGAGTCGGGCTTCATCTACGGGACGCTGGTCATCCCGAAGTTCGTCCTCGAGGAGCTGCAGCACATCGCCGACAGCTCCGACACGCTCCGGCGGAACCGGGGCCGCCGCGGGCTCGAGATCCTCGCCCGGATGCAGAAGGAACCCGCGACGCCCGTCCAGATCATCGAGGACGACGTCCCGGACGTCGCCGAGGTGGACGCCAAGCTCGTCGCGCTCGCCCGCGCTCGCAGCCGGGTCATCCTCACGAACGACTTCAACCTGAACCGGGTCGCCGAGCTCCAGGGCGTGCGGGTGATGAACATCAACTCGCTGGCGAACGCGGTGAAGCCCGCCGTGCTGCCCGGCGAGGAGCTTCGCGTCCGGGTGATCCAGGAGGGCAAGGAAGCCGGCCAAGGCGTCGGCTTCCTCGACGACGGCACGATGATCGTGGTGGAGGGCGGCGCCCGGCACATCGATCACGATGTCGATGTCGCGGTCACCCGGGTCCTGCAGACCGTCGCCGGGCGGATGATCTTCGCCCAGCCGCGCCTCGATTGAGCGGGCTCGCTCCGGACGGTCCTTCGACCGGTCAGGCACACCGAGCCGAGGCCATCGTGGTGGCCGCCGGCGGGTCAAGCCGGATGGGCGGCATCGACAAGATGACGGCGTCGATCGCCGGCCGGCCGCTGCTCGCCTGGACGCTGGACGGCCTCGCCGCCGTCCCGGAGATCGAGCGGATCGTCGTCGTGACGGCACCCGGGAACGTCGCCGCGATCCAGTCCGCCGCATGGCTCCCGGCGCGGGTCGGCGCCGTCGTGGCGGGCGGCGAGCGGCGGCAGGTCTCGGTCGCCGCCGGGTTCGCCGCGCTCGAGGACCAGGACCCTGATGCCGATGACGACCGCATCATCCTCGTGCAGGACGGTGCGCGACCGATCGTGGACGCGGCCATGGTCCGGTCGGTGATCGCAGCCGTGGCCGACCACGGCGCCGCCGTCCCGATCCTGCCGATCGCCGAGACGGTGAAACGCATCGACGGCGGACTCGTCGGAGCGACCGTCGATCGCGATGGCCTCGGCGTCGCGCAGACACCACAGGGGGTCCGTCGCGGGCTCCTTCGCGCGGCCTACGCGCGATTCCCGCCCGACGGCGAACCGACCTTCACCGACGAAGCCGCCCTCCTGGAGGCCTGTAGAATCCCGGTCCATGTCGTCCCCGGGGATCCGAGCAACCTCAAGGTGACGCGCCCCGCGGACCTCGCGCGGGCCGAGGCGGCCTTGGCCGGACCGCGCACCACCCGGGTCGGGATCGGCCAGGACGGGCACCCCTTCGGACCGGGCTCGCCGCTCGCCCTCGGCGGCGTCGCCATCGAGGGCGCGCCGCGGCTATACGGGCACTCGGACGGCGACGTCGCGCTCCACGCCGTGTGCGACGCGATGCTCGGCGCTGCGGGCCTGGGCGACCTGGGGCGCATGTACCCCGCCGACGCCTCGACGCCCGAAGGGATCGCCTCGGGCGAGATGCTCGACGAGGTCGTCCGCCGCGTCGCGGGCGCCGGCTGGCACGTCTCGAACGTCGATCTGACGATCGTCGCGGCGCGGCCTCGCCTGGGCGCCCACCTCGATGCGATGCGCGCGGCCATCGCCGCGCGACTGGAGGTCGACGGCGGCGCGGTCAACGTCAAAGCCTCGACCGGCAACCTGCTCGGTGACGAGGGGGCCGGCCGCTCGATCTCGGCGACCGCGATCGTGCTGCTCGAGGCGGCGTCATGACGCGCGACGGGCCGTCATGACCGTCCACCTGCGCGACACCCTGAGCGGGGAGGTCCGGCCGTTCGTGCCGCTCGGCGACGTCGTCGGCGTCTACTCCTGCGGGCCGACCGTGTACGGCCCCGTCCACATCGGCAACTTCCGCTCATTCCTGTTCGCCGACCTGCTCGTCCGGCACCTGCGCTGGCGCGGCTCCACCGTGCGCTGGGTGATGAATGTCACCGACGTCGACGACAAGATCATCCGCGGCGCCGCCGCGGCCGGCATCCCGATCGGCGAGCTCACGGACCGACACCTGGCCGGCTTCCTGGCCGAGGCCGACACGCTCCGGATGACGATGCCCGATGTGCTGCCACGGGCGACCGAGCACATCGAGCGGATGGTCGAACTCATCGCCACGCTCATCGAGCGCGGGCACGCCTATCGGACGGACGACGGTTCGATCTTCTTCCGCATCGCGTCATGGCCCGCCTACGGCCGGCTGGCCCGGCTCGACCCCGAACAGCTCCGGGTCGGGGAGCGCGTCGAGGCCGACGAGTACGCGAAGGATGACGTGCGTGACTTCGCCCTCTGGAAGGCGCCGAAGCCCGGCGAGCCGAGCTGGGACACGGCGATCGGCCCGGGCCGGCCGGGCTGGCACATCGAGTGCTCCGCGATGAGCATGGCCCACCTCGGCCCGTCGTTCGACATCCACACGGGCGGCATCGACCTGATCTTCCCGCACCATGAAGACGAGATCGCCCAGAGCGAGGCCGCGACCGGGCAGACCTTCGTCGGCACGTGGCTGCATTGCGCCCATCTCCAGATGAGCGGCTCGAAGATGGCGAAGTCCACGGGCAACATCGCGCGCGTCAGCGAGTTGCTCGCTGCCGGCGTATCGCCGCGTGCCCTGCGGTACGCGCTCATCTCGGTGCACTACCGGGCGAGCCTCAACTACTCGGACGAGTCCCTGGCGGCCGCCTCGGCCGCGGTCGCCCGGCTCGACGCGGCCGTCGCGGCGCTCGACGCGTATCGCGAGGACCGAGCCGACGACCCGGGCTTGCCGGCATCGCTGGCCGACGCACGGGACGCGTTCGGGGAGGCGCTCGACGACGACCTGAACGTGTCCGAGGGTCTCGCCGCGTTGTTCGACCTCGTCCGCGAGCTGAACCGCAGGATCGAGGCGCGGACGTTGTCGACCGCGGACGCCCGGACGGCCCTGGGCACGATGCGCGACATCGATACGGTCCTGGGCGTGCTCTCGGATCCGGGCGAGGCGATCGAGCCGGCCGTCGCGGCACTCCTCGACGCGCGCGCCGCGGCCCGCGCCGCCCGCGACTGGGCTGGCTCGGACCGGCTACGCGACGAGCTCGCGACCCTCGGGATCGCCGTCGAGGACACGCGCGACGGCCAGCGCTGGCGGCGACTCGTGGAGGCCGGACGTGGCTGACCGGCCTCGCCGCGACGACGACCCGGCACGAGGGCGACGCGACGATGCCGGACGGCCCGGGGATCGCCACGAGCCTCGATCCGGTGGTCCGCGCCGAGGTCCGGGTCCTGGGCCGGGATCCGGCCGTCGGGCTGGACCGGACGGGCGCTCGTGGTCACCGCCCGGAGGCCCTCGCGGGCAGGGCCCCGGTCCGCGGCACGGTGGTCCCCGCCCCGGCGGTGGTGGTCCCCGCCCCGGCGGCGGCGGTCCGCGGTTCGGCGACACGCGTCCAAGGTCCGGCGGTCCACCCGGACCGCCGCAGCACGACCGCCCGCCGGGCGAGCCACCGACCGGCGGCCGCGGACCGGATCGCGCCCACGGCGGCCAGGGGCGCCCGTTCGTCCCGCGAAGCCCCGGTCCACGCGGTCGCGGCGATCGCGGTGGTCCGCCACGTCCATTCGGCCCGCCGCCCGTCCACCGGCCGCCACGGGCCGATGGTCCACCCTGGGAGGGCGATCGCCCGCCGTGGGACGCCGACGGTCCGCCCGGTCACGACCGCCCGCCCGGTCACGACCGCCCGCCCGGTCACGCCGGCCCGCCCGGCCAGGGTGGTCCGCCTCGACACGCGGGTCCACCGCGACATGGCGGCCCCGACCGACGCCCCTACCCGGTCCGCGAGCCGTGGCGCGGCCCCGCCCCCGGCCGCCGTCCGGGCGGTCCGCCCGGGCGTCCGGTCCGCCCGGCCCGACCCGCCTTCGCCGCCGCGCTCCCGCCGCCGGACGTCCTCTCAGACGAGGAGGAACTGATCGCCGGGCGGCGACCGGTCGAGGAGGCGTTCGTGGCCCGTCGGGAGGCGCATCGCCTCCTCGTCGTGCCGCAGCGCCGCCAGGCGCTCGAGAAGCTGGTGCTCCACGCGACGAACCTCCGCATCCCGATCGTCGAGGTCGAGGGCGGCTCGCTGACCGCGCTCGCCGGATTCGACGGACATCAGGGCATCGCGCTCGTCGTCGCCCCACGCCGGTTCGCGTCGCTCGACGAGATCCTCGCGCGGGCCACGGAACGTGGCGAGCCGCCGTTCGTGCTCGCCCTCGATTCGCTCGAGGACCCACAGAACGTCGGCACCCTCCTGCGCAGCGCCGAAGCGGCGGGCGTGCACGGGGTGCTGTTCCCGACACACCGGCAAGCGCCGCTCACCCCATCGGCAGTCAAGGCGTCGGCAGGCGCCGTCGAGCACCTCCTGCTCTGCCCGGTGGACGACCTCGCGGGCGCGCTCGCCGACCTGCACGCACGCGGACTGCGCGTGGCCGGTGCCGAGGCCGACGCGCCGCTGACCGCGCGGCAAAGCGATCTGCGTGGTCCGCTCGCCATCGTCGTCGGCAGCGAGGGCCAGGGTCTCGGCCCCGCGATCCGACGGCGCTGCGACCTGTTCATGCGCATCCCGATGCGCGGCGCGATCGGCTCGCTGAATGCCGCCGTCGCCGGCTCGATCCTCCTCTTCGAGGCCGTTGCGCAGCGGGACGCGGGCGGCGCCGCCGCCCCGACCGCGATGGCTGCCCCGACCGCGATGGCCGCGCCCGACCGAGTCGGCAGCCGCCGAACGACCGGAGCCCGCCGAGCCACCGCCGGCGGCCGAGGCCACGGCAAGGATCGCGAAGCCGCGGACGGGCGCAAAGGCGACGAAGGCCGCCAAAGCCGCGAAGCCGACGAAGCCCGCCAAGCCGACGAAGGCCGCCAAGCCGACGAAGACCGGCGAAGGCGCAAGACCGGCGAAGGCCGACGAGTGCCGATCGCGCCGCCGCGCCGGAGACGGCCAAGTCACCCAAGTCGAAGCCGGCCAAGACCGCGAAGACGACGAAGGCCGCGAAGGCGACGAAGGCCGCGAAGACGACGACGACGAAGGCTGCGAAGCCCGCGAAGGCCGCGAAGCCCGCGAAGACCGCGGTCCGCGACGGTCGTGGATGGCGTGCCGGCCGCCGACACCGCCACGGGGCGGACGCCGCGCACGGCGACGAAGGCAGCCACGAAGCGGACCACGAAGCCGACGACGGCCCGGGCTCCAGCCGCCGCGAAACGTGGCCGGACCGGAACGGCCTCGGCTCGCGACGTCGCCCCGCCCCAGTCGGCCGGCGCCGAGGACGATCTCCTCCCCGGAGGGCCGACGACGGCCCCCTCGGGGGACCGGCCGAAGGCGACCCGTCGCCGCACGCCGCGCGCTTGACCCACTCGGCCGGGCGGCCCTATCATTCCCCGGCGCCGGAACGGGTCATCTGCGGTATGGCCCTGCCCGTCGTGCCGACGTAGCTCAATTGGTAGAGCAGCGGTTTTGTAAACCGCCGGTTCCGGGTTCGAGTCCCGTCGTCGGCTCCAGCGACAACATCGGAACCGGGTCCACCATGAGTCCGCAGCTCGGCCCGGGACCGTCGTCCCGTGGGTCGGTTGAGCAACGGCGGCTCGCCTGGCTGTAGACCAGGTCCGAAAGGCATGGGGGTTCGAATCCCTCCCGGCCCACCACCTTCATCACGAACACCCGCGATCGGATCCAGGCCCACATAGCTCAGCTGGCAGAGCACTTCCTTGGTAAGGAAGAGGTCATCGGTTCGAGTCCGATTGTGGGCTCCACCCGCCGGCGAAGGCGGTCGCGGGAGCCTCGGTCCGTCGCGGCGTCGCCGCACTTGTAAGGAGTACATGGTCTCGTGGCCAAGAAGAAGTTCGAGCGCACCAAGCCGCACGTGAACATCGGCACGATCGGCCACATCGACCACGGCAAGACGAGCCTGACCGCGGCGATCACCAAGTACCTCGCCCTCAAGGGCGAGGCCGAGTACCGCGCCTTCGACACGATCGACAACGCCCCCGAGGAGCGCGAGCGCGGGATCACCATCGCCATCGCCCACGTCGAGTACGAGACCGCCGCCCGCCACTACGCCCACGTCGACTGCCCGGGGCACGCCGACTACATCAAGAACATGATCACCGGTGCCGCCCAGATGGACGGGGCCATCCTGGTCGTGGCCGCGACCGACGGCCCGATGCCCCAGACCCGCGAGCACATCCTGCTGGCCCGCCAGGTCGAGGTCCCCTACATCGTCGTGTTCTTGAACAAGGTCGACATGGTCGACGACCCCGAGCTGCTCGACCTCGTCGAGCTCGAGGTCCGCGAGCTGCTGAGCAAGTACAACTTCCCCGGTGACGACATCCCGGTCATCCGCGGCTCGGCGCTGAAGGCGCTCGAGGCGCCCGACAACCCCGCCGACCCGGCCTACGCCCCGATCCAGGAGCTGATGGACGCGGTCGACAGCTACATCCCGACCCCCGAGCGCGCGGTCGACAAGCCGTTCCTCATGCCGGTCGAGGACGTGTTCGGCATCAAGGGCCGGGGCACGGTCGCCACCGGGCGCATCGAGCGCGGCATCGTCAAGGTCGGCGACGAGGTCGAGCTGGTCGGGGTCAAGGCCACCCGCAAGATCGTGGTGACCGGCGTCGAGATGTTCAAGAAGCTGCTCGACGAGGGCCGCGCCGGCGACAACGTGGGCTGCCTCATCCGGGGCATCGAGCGCGAGGAGATCGAGCGCGGCCAGGTCCTGGCCAAGACCGGCTCGGTCAAGCCGCACACCAAGTTCAGCGCCCAGGTCTACGTCCTGACCAAGGAGGAGGGCGGCCGCCACACCCCCTTCTACAACGGCTATCGCCCGCAGTTCTACCTGCGCACGACCGACGTGACCGGGGCCATCGGGCTGCCCGAGGGGGCCGAGATGATCATGCCCGGCGACAACGTCGAGATGACCGTCGAGCTGATCACCCCGATCGCCCTCGAGGTCGGCCAGCGCTTCGCCATCCGCGAGGGTGGCCGGACCGTCGGGGCCGGCGCCATCGTCAGCATCGCCGAGTAGGGACGAGATGGCCAGAGTCGAAGCCCGTCCCACGATCCAGCTCGCCTGCACCGAGTGCAAGGAGCGGACGTACACGACGCGCAAGAACAAGAAGAACGACCCCAACCGGCTCGAGCTGCAGAAGTACTGCCCGCGCTGCCGGCGACATACACTGCACCGAGAGGCCAAGTAGACGGCCGACCCGCAGGGGTGTAGCTCAATTGGCAGAGCACTGGTCTCCAAAACCAGCGGTTGTAGGTTCGAGTCCTATCGCCCCTGCCACAGATCCTCCGGCTGATGGCTCGCAGGAGCGTCGCCTCAGCCGTCGGAGAGGCCAACGCAGTCCCGCCTAGACGCCGTATCAGTAAGCAGGGAAGAGAAGTACCAACGACGTGACCCGCCTCAGACGCTATTTCGACGAAGTCTTTTCCGAGCTCCGCAAGGTCTCCTGGCCCACCCGTGAACAGGTGCGCAATCTGACCGTGCTCGTCTTTGCGATCAGCTTCGTCATCGGCGTGTACATCACCGTCCTCGACACGATCTTCCGCGGGTTGATCGGCTTCGTCGCGCAGACCAGCTAGGGAACACGATGACCGAAGTCACGATCGAGACCCGCACCCCCGAGAAGCGCTGGTACGTGATCCACACGTACTCGGGCTACGAGAACAAGGTGAAGGCGAACCTCGAGCACCGCATCGAGTCGATGGGCATGGAGGACAAGATCTTCCAGGTCCTCGTCCCGATGGAGGACGAGATCGAGATCCGCCAGGGTCAGCGCCACACCGTCCAGAAGAAGGTCTACCCCGGCTACGTCCTCGTCGAGATGATCCTCGACCCGGACAGCTGGTTCGTCGTTCGCAACACGCCCGGCGTGACGAGCTTCGTCGGTGGCGCCAACATCCCCGGCGTTCGCAGCGAGCCCATCCCGCTCGACGAGAACGAGGTCAAGCAGATCCTGCGGCACATGGGTGTCGAGACGCCCAAGTACCGCGTCGCATTCACCAAGGGCCAGAGCGTCCGGGTCACCGACGGGCCGTTCGCCGAGTTCATCGGCACGGTCGACGAGGTCAACCCCGAGCGCAACAAGGTGAAGGTCCTGGTGAGCATCTTCGGCCGCGAGACCCCGGTCGAGCTCGACTTCCTGCAAGTCGAGAAACTCTGACCGCTGACCGGGCTGACGCCCGCTAGAAAGGAACCAGGACTCCCGTGGCCAAGAAGATCCGCATCGTGCTCACCCTCCAGCTGCCCGCCGGCAAGGCGACGCCCGCCCCGCCGGTCGGCACCGCGCTGGGCCCGCACGGCATCAACATCGTCGAGTTCACCAAGTCGTACAACGAGAAGACGGCCGACAAGGCCGGCCAGATCATCCCGGCCCAGATCACGATCTTCGAGGATCGCTCGTTCTCGTTCATCCTCAAGACCCCGCCGGCCGCGGACCTGCTCCGCAAGGCCGCTGGGGTGGAGAAGGGGACCGGCACCCCGAAGCGCGAGACCGTCGGCCGCGTGACCAAGGACCAGGTCCGCGAGATCGCGACCATCAAGATGGCCGACCTCAACGCGAACGACCTCGAGGCGGCCGCCCGCCAGATCGAGGGCACCGCCCGGAGCATGGGCATCGAGGTCGTCAGCTAGCCACCACTACCGCGACCGGCCGCGCGACCGCCGGACGCCCACCCCGCGTGAAGGGGGAGGCCGGGCCGAACCCGGCCGACAGGAGGTCAACGCACATGGCACACGGCAAGAAGTACCTCGAGGCGGCGAAGCTCGTCGACCGCGAGCGGCTCTACCAGCCGCTCGAGGCGGTCGAGCTGGTCAAGGAGACGACGACGGTCGCCTTCGACGCCTCGATCGAGGTCCACCTGCGCCTCGGCGTCGATCCCCGTCACGCGGACCAGATGGTCCGCGGCACGGTCGTGCTCCCGCACGGGACCGGCAACGTGGTCCGCGTCGCGGTCTTCGCCCAGGGCGAGAAGGCCCAGGAGGCGCTCCGCGCCGGGGCCGACGAGGTCGGCGGCGAGGACCTGGTCAAGAAGATCGAGGCGGGCTGGCTCGACTTCGACGTCGCGCTCGCGACGCCCGATTCGATGGGGCTCGTCGGCCGCCTCGGCAAGATCCTCGGCCGCCGGGGACTGATGCCGAACCCGAAGGCCGGGACGATCACGTTCGACCTCGAGCGAGCGATCAAGGAGGTCAAGGCCGGCCGCGTCGAGTACAAGGTCGACAAGGCCGGGATCATCCACGTCTCCGTCGGCAAGAGCAGCTTCGAGCCGAACGCGCTCCTCGAGAACCTCGCGACGCTCGTCGACGCCGTGAACCGGGCGAAGCCCGCGGGCGCGAAGGGCCAGTACCTCAAGACCTTGACCATCACCAGCACGATGGGCCCGGGGATCCGGGTCGACGTGCCGGGCGTGCTCGCCGCCGCCGCGGCCTGAGCCCCTGCCGGCGGGTCGCCGGCGAACAGACGAGGCGGCGGTCGAGAGACGCGCCGCCGGATGACCAGACAGACGGACCGCCGCAGACAGCCTGCGTCCAGCGTGCGCCGCCGCAAGGCGACGTGCCGGACTTGATCCGTCGGACCGGACCGGCCGCCGCCCGTGAGGGCGACCCGGGGACGACGACGAGCACGCCGAGGCAGCCAGGCACCACCACCCTCCCGGGTGGGCCGTGCCCCTGCGACGTGGGGTCGCCTCCAGCGATGGAGGTCGCCATGGACCGTCGCCGGGGCGTCGCCCGACCACATCGGGCCGCCCACCGCCGCACGCCGGACCGCGTGCTGTCGACGAGGAGGGCTTCATGCCCACCGAGGCCAAACGGGAGACCGTCGCCGAGCTTCGCGAGGAGATCGCGAACAGCCGGACGATGATCGTCTCGGAGTATCGCGGCCTCACGGTGAAGGAGATCGCCGAGATCCGGCGCGCCCTGCACAAGCAGGATGTCCGCTATCGGGTGGTCAAGAACCGGCTCATGCGCATCGCCGCCGAGGATTCGGTCGGGGAGGCGCTCAGCCCGCTCCTGATCGGCCCGACCGCGATCGCGTTCGGCACGGACGAGGCTGGGACGGCGAAGGCTGTCATCGATGCCACGCGGCCGTACAAGATCGTGCGCATCACCGGGGGCGTCCTCGGGGACAAGGCGATCGACGCCGACGCCGTGACCCGGCTCGCGTCGCTCCCGCCGCGCGAGGTCCTGCTGGCCAAGCTGGCCGGCGGGATGCAGGCACCCATCGGGACCCTGGCCGGTCTGCTCGCCGCGCCGCTGCGCAACCTGGGCTATGCCCTCGCGCAGGTCGCCGAGCAGAAGCGGACCCAGGCGCCCGAGGCGTGACGCCGACCACCGACACCCGGATCACACCCGACCACTCAGAAGGAGACATCCCATGGCTGTCCTGACCCAGGACGATCTGCTCGAAGCGATCGACAAGATGACCGTCCTCGAGCTGTCCGAGTTCATCAAGCGCTTCGAGGACCGCTACGGCGTCACTGCCGCGGCCCCCGTCGCCGCCGCGGCCGCCCCGGCCGCCGGTGGTGGCGATGCCGCCGGTGCCGCTGCCGCGGCCCCCGAGGAGCAGACCGAGTTCACCGCGACCCTGACCGAGATCGGCCCGAACAAGATCCCGGTCATCAAGGTCGTCCGCGAGCTCACCGGGCTCGGCCTCAAGGAGGCGAAGGACCTCGTCGACGCGGCGCCGAAGCCCGTCAAGGAGGGCGTCGCCAAGGACGAGGCCGAGAAGATCAAGGCTGCGTTGGAGGAGCAAGGCGCCAAAGTCGAGATCAAGTAGCCACCGCTCGAACCGGCTCTGGCGGGCGGCGCTCCACTGGCTTCGGCCATCGGGGCGCCGCCTCGACCATTCCGGACCGCACCGGACTGCCCCGTTCCGGCCCGTCGAGGGGTCTTCGGGCCCCTTTACCAGAATCGGGGCCATTTGACAAGACCCAGAAACGCGATATCCTACTCCTTCTGTGAGCGCGGCCCCGTCCCCCTTCCCCAACCTCCGTCAAGGAGTGGTGCTTCATGCCGTCTGTCGCTGAGTCGCCGACTCGCGCCCTGACCCCTTCGGGTCGGATCTCGTACGCCCGTATCGACAAGAAGGTCGATGGCATCAGCTACGAGAAGTTCGAGATCCCCAACCTGATCGAGCTCCAGCTCAATTCGTTCGCGTGGTTCGTGGACAAGGGCCTGCGAGAACTGTTCGACGAGATCAGCCCCATCAAGGACTTCACCGGCAAGGTGATGGAGCTCCAGTTCCTCGATTACGAGTTCGGGGCCCCGAAGTACTCCGAGGAGGAGTGCCGGACGAAGGACCTGACGTTCAGCAAGCCGCTGTACGTCAATGTCGAGCTCCTCATCAAGGAGACCGGCGAGATCCAGCGCCAGCGCGTCTACATGGGTGACTACCCGTGGATGACCGATCAGGGCACGTTCGTCATCAACGGGGCCGAGCGGGTCGTGGTCAGCCAGCTCGTCCGCTCGCCGGGCGTGTACTACAGCGAGGTCGAGGACCCCGCATCGGGCCGGATGCTCTTCTCGGCGAAGGTCATCCCGAACCGCGGCGCCTGGCTCGAGTTCGAGACCAACAACAAGGACCAGCTCTGGGTCAAGGTCGATCGCAAGCGCAAGATCGCGGCGACGACCCTCCTGCGCGCCGTCGGCTACGAGGCCAATGACGAGATCGCCGGGCTGTTCTCCTCGGTCGACATCGATCCCGAGCATCCGTACATCGCGGATACGCTCGACAAGGACCTCACCCACACCCAGGCCGAGGCCCTGATCGAGGTCTACAAGAAGCTGCGCCCGGGCGACCCGCCCACCGGTGACAACGCCCGCCAGCTCGTCGAGAGCCTGTTCTTCAACTTCCGCCGCTACGACCTCGGTCGGGTCGGCCGGTACAAGTTCAACAAGAAGCTCGACCCGGTCGCCGCGCGCCTCGGCGTGGAGCTCCCGCGCGAGCAGCGGACCATCACCCGCGAGGACATCGCCGCGATCGTCGGCCACCTCATCGAGTGCAACCGCGGCCTGCACCCCAAGGACGACATCGACCACCTGGGCAACCGGCGCATCCGCGCGAACGGCGAGCTGATCCAGAACGCCTTCCGGATCGGCCTGCTGCGCATGGAGCGCGTCGTCCGTGAGCGGATGACGATCCAGGAGCTCGACAAGGCGACGCCGAACGCGCTCATCAACATCCGCCCGGTCGTGGCGGCGATGAAGGAGTTCTTCGGCGGCAGCCAGCTCTCGCAGTTCATGGACCAGACCAACCCGCTGGCCGAGCTGACCAGCAAGCGCCGCCTGTCGGCCCTCGGCCCCGGTGGCCTCTCGCGCGAGCGCGCGGGCTTCGACGTCCGCGACGTCCACCACAGCCACTACGGCCGGATCTGCCCGATCGAGACCCCGGAAGGTCCGAACATCGGCCTGATCGGGTCACTCGCGACCTACGGTCGGATCAACAGCTACGGCTTCATCGAGACGCCCTACCGCAAGGTCAAGCGGACCGTCGGCTACGACGAGTCCGGGCTGACCGGATACGAGGCGGGCGCCGACCTGGTGACCAAGGGCGGCGACGTCGTCCTCAAGTCGGGCCAGGCGTTCACGAGCGCCGCCGTCAGCGAGCTCAAGAAGCAGAAGGCCCACGCCTTCCCGATCCGCCCGATCGTCACCGACGAGATCGAGTATCTCCCGGCCGACGAGGAGGAGGAGCACGTCGTCGCCCAGGCCAACGCGCCCCTCGACGAGGCCGGCCACTTCTCCGCCGAACGAGTGCCGTCGCGCTACCGCGACACGTTCCCCGAGGCGCGGCCGAACCAGATCGAGTACATGGACGTGTCGCCCAAGCAGGTCGTGTCCGTGGCCACCGCGCTCATCCCGTTCCTCGAGCACGACGACGCGAACCGCGCGCTCATGGGTTCGAACATGCAGCGCCAGGCCGTGCCGCTCCTCGAGCCCGAGTCGCCGATCGTGGGCACCGGCATGGAGGAGCGCGCTGCGCGCGACTCCGGCCAGGTCCTGGTCGCCCGCCGTGGCGGGGTCGTCACGAGCGTCACCGCCGAGCGCATCCGCATCGAGACCGATGCCGGCGAGCTCGACGAGTACAAGCTCCTCAAGTTCGTCCGCAGCAACCAGGGCACGTGCATCAACCAGCGTCCGATCGTGGACGTCGGGTCGCGCGTCGCGGACGGCCAGCCCATCGCCGACTCCAGCTCGACCGAGAACGGCGAGCTCGCGCTCGGCCGGAACGTGCTCGTCGCGTTCATGAGCTGGGAGGGCGGCAACTACGAGGACGCGATCGTCATCAGCGACCGCCTCGTCCGCGACGACCTGTTCACGAGCATCCACATCGAGAAGCACGAGATCGAGTCGCGCGACACCAAGCTCGGTCCCGAGGAGATCACCCGGGACATCCCGAACGTCGGCGAGGAATCCCTCAAGGACCTCGACGAGGAGGGCATCGTCTACATCGGCGCCGAGGTCCGCCCCGGCGACATCCTCGTCGGCAAGATCACGCCCAAGGGCGAGACCGAGCTGACCGCCGAGGAGCGCCTCCTGCGGGCGATCTTCGGTGAGAAGGCCCGTGAGGTGAAGGACAGCTCGCTGCGCCTGCCCCACGGCGAGCGCGGCAAGGTGGTCGAGGTCCGCGAGTTCCGACGTGAGCTCAACGACGACCTCCAGCCGGGCGTCAACCGCCTGGTCCGGGTGTCGGTCGCCCAGAAGCGCAAGATCTCCGTCGGCGACAAGATGGCCGGCCGCCACGGCAACAAGGGCGTCATCGCCAAGATCCTGCCGGCGGAGGACATGCCGTTCCTGCCGGACGGCACCCCGGTCGACATCATCCTCAACCCGCTCGGCGTGCCGAGCCGGATGAACATCGGGCAGATCCTCGAGACCCACCTCGGCTGGGCGCTCCACGAGAAGGGCCTCAAGGCGGCGACCGCCGTCTTCGACGGCGCGACCGAGGAGCAGATCCAGCAGGAGCTCAGGTCGGCCGAGCACATGGTCTACGGCGTCGCGAAGGCGCTGCCGGCCGATGGCAAGATCGAGCTCCGTGACGGTCGCACCGGGGAGCTGTTCGACCGGCCGATCACCGTCGGCTACATCTACATGCTCAAGCTCCACCACCTGGTGGAGGACAAGATCCACGCCCGCTCGACCGGCCCGTACAGCCTCATCACCCAGCAGCCGCTCGGTGGCAAGGCCCAGTTCGGCGGCCAGCGCTTCGGCGAGATGGAGGTCTGGGCGCTCGAGGCCTACGGCGCCGCCAACATCCTCCAGGAGCTGCTCACCGTGAAGTCGGACGACGTCCTCGGCCGCGTCCAGACGTACGAAGCCATCGTGAAGGGCGAGGAGATCCAGCCGCCCAGGGTGCCCGAATTGTTCAAGGTCCTGATCAAGGAGCTGCGCAGCCTCGGGCTGAACGCGGAGATCCTCGACCAGAACGACGAGGAGATCCCCCTCGGCGAGGACGACGCCAGCGGCTACCTGCTGCCCGATCTCGGCGGGATCAACCTCGCCGGCTTCGAAGACTGATCACCCTGCACCGACACCCGTCCCCAGCCCTGAACCGCTACCCGCGGTGCCGCGTCCCGGCCGGCACGGCACCGCTCGCTCACGGTCCACATCGCGCGGCCGAGCCAGACGACCGCGCGGAGGAGAACCATGCTCGAGGTCAATAACTTCAGCGCCATCCGCATCTCGCTTGCCAGCCCGGACCAGATCCGGGAGTGGTCGAAGGGCGAGGTCACGAAGCCGGAGACCATCAACTACCGGACCCTCAAGCCCGAGAAGGACGGTCTCTTCGACGAGCGCATCTTCGGTCCGACCAAGGACTGGGAGTGCTACTGCGGCAAGTACAAGCGGATCCGCTACAAGGGCATCATCTGCGACAAGTGCGGCGTCGAGGTCACCCGCTCGAAGGTCCGCCGTGAGCGCATGGGCCACATCCAGCTGGCCAGCCCGGTCAGCCACATCTGGTATTTCAAGGGCACCCCGAGCCGGCTCGGGATCCTGCTCGACATCAGCCCGCGCAACCTCGAGCGGATCCTGTACTTCGCGCTCTACATCGTCACCCACGTCGACGAGGACGCGCGCAAGCGCGCGCTCGCGGCGATCGAGGACGAGGCCGAGGGGCGCGGCGGCAAGGCCGGCGAGCGGCTGAACGAGCTCGAGGACGAGCTCCGGTCCGAGATGAACCGCGCCCGGGACGAGCTCGACGCCGAGCTGGCCCGGACGAAGGGGGATCTCGAGGCCCAGCGCACGTCGCGCACCGATGAGATCGTCGCGGCGGCCCAGGCGATCGAGGCGCAGCTGGCCGGACTCAAGACCGGCGTGGCCGAGGAGACGATCGCGTTCGCCCCGACGGGCGAGGTCGTGGTCGCCGCCGGCGACAAGGGCGGCAAGGACGCCACCGCGCGACTGCGCAAGATCGTGGCCGCCTACACCGAGCAGGAGAACGCCGCGATCCAGCAGCGCGAGGCCGACGAGGCCCGTGCCGTCGAGCAGAAGAAGGACGACCTGCGGGCCGCGATGGACGAGACGCTCCGCCATGAGCGCGAGCAGCTCGCCGATCAGGCGCAGGAAGGCAAGGACGAGCTGCGCAAGGTGCGCGACGAGCTCGCGTCGCTCAAGGCGATGCAGACCCTCGGCGAGACCGAGTACCGCATCCTCGATGAGCGCTACGGCTCGGGCGCGAAGGGCGGCCGCGTGTTCGGCGCCGGCATGGGCGCCGAGGCCATCCGCGAGATCATCAGCCGGATGGATCTCGAGGAGCTCGCGCGATCCCTCCACGTCGAGGTCCGCACCAGCTCCGGCCAGCGTCGCAAGAAGGCCATCAAGCGGCTCCGCCTCATCGAGGCGTTCCGGCGTTCCGGCACCCGCCCCGACTGGATGATCCTGTCGGTGCTGCCGGTCATCCCGCCCGACCTGCGCCCGATGGTCCAGCTCGACGGCGGCCGCTTCGCGACCTCCGACCTCAACGACCTCTACCGCCGCGTGATCAACCGGAACAACCGCCTCAAGCGGCTCCTCGAGCTCGGCGCGCCCGAGATCATCATCCGCAATGAGAAGCGGATGCTCCAGGAGGCGTGCGACGCCCTGATCGACAACGGCCGGCGCGGCCGGGCGATCGCGGGCACCGGCAACCACCGGCTCAAGAGCCTGTCCGACATGCTCAAGGGCAAGCAGGGCCGGTTCCGCCAGAACCTGCTCGGCAAGCGCGTCGACTACTCGGGGCGCTCGGTCATCGTCGTCGGGCCGGAGCTCAAGCTCCACCAGTGCGGCCTGCCCAAGAAGATGGCGCTCGAGCTGTTCAAGCCGTTCGTCATGCGCCAGCTCGTCGAGAAGGGCTTCGCCCACAACATCAAGAGCGCCAAGCGCATCGTCGAGCGCGTCCGGCCCGAGGTCTGGGACGTCCTCGAGGAAGTCATCAAGGACCACCCGGTCCTGCTGAACCGCGCCCCGACGCTCCACCGCCTGGGCATCCAGGCGTTCATGCCGGTCCTCGTCGAGGGCTCGGCCATCCAGATCCACCCGCTCGTCTGCACCGCGTTCAACGCGGACTTCGACGGCGACCAGATGGCGGTCCACGTGCCGCTCTCGACGGCCGCCCAGGAAGAGGCGCGGACGATGATGCTCTCGACCGCGAACCTGCTGTCGCCGGCCGACGGCAGCCCGGTGGTAGCCCCGACCCAGGACATGGTCCTCGGCTGCTACTACCTGACGATGGACGCCAACGACACCAAGGGCAAGAAGGCCGCGCCGATCCGCACCTTCGCGACCGAGGACCAGGCGATCCTCGCCTACCAGCTGCGCGAGAAGACCAACGCGACCCTCCACGAGGTCATCGACGTCGAGGTCCTCGCCTGGGACGCCGAGGCCGGCGTGCTGCGCCCGGAGCGGCGGCGCACGACCATCGGCCGGGTCATCTTCAACCAGATCATCCCGGACCCGCTCCGGTTCCACGACCAGATCATGCGGCGAGCCGATCTCAAGGCCCTCGTGGATGCCTGCTATCGCCAGCTCGGGCCCGACGAGACGGCCCACCTGGTCGACGGCATCAAGAGCGTCGGCTTCGAGTTCGCCACCCGTGGCGGCATGACCATCGGCCTCTTCGACATCGAGATCCCGAAGGACAAGGCGACCCGCCTCAAGGTCGCCGACGACTCCGTCGCGGCCATCGACAAGCAGTTCCAGCGCGGCCTCATCACCGAGGACGAGCGCTACGAGCAGGTGGTCGGTGTCTGGCAGGAGACCACGGCGAAGATGTCGGACGAGATGATGAAGTCGCTCGATCCGACCGGCCCGGTCACGATGATGACCGCGTCCGGCGCCCGCGGGAACAAGGGCAACATCGGCCAGCTGGGCGCCATGCGCGGCCTGATGGCCGACCCGTCCGGCCGCATCATCGACGTCCCCGTGCGGAGCAACTTCCGCGAGGGGATGACGGTCCTCGAGTACTTCATCTCCACCCACGGCGCCCGCAAGGGCCTCGCCGACACGGCCCTCCGGACCGCGGACTCGGGCTACCTGACCCGGCGCCTCGTCGACGTGGCCCAGGACGTCATCACCCGCGATGACGACTGCGGCACGGAGGAGGGGAGCTGGATCATCCGCAGCGAGTCGAGCGACGAGAAGGACGCGTTCCAGCGCCGGCTCGTGGGGCGGCTCGCGGCGGCGTCGCTGCCCGACCCGCGGGTCAAGACCAAGGCCGGCGCCGAGCCGACCCTGCTCATCGAGCGCAACGAGAAGATCAGCGAGGAGGTCGCCGCTCGCATCGACGAGGCCGGCGTCGACGAGGTGCTCGTCCGCTCACCGCTCACCTGCGAGGCCCGCTACGGTGTCTGCCGTGCCTGCTACGGCCGCAATCTCGCCACCGGCGAGATGGTCGGTTCGGGCGAGGCGGTCGGCATCATCGCGGCCCAGTCGATCGGCGAGCCGGGCACGCAGCTGACCATGCGGACGTTCCACACCGGCGGTGTCGCCGGCCTGGACATCACCGCCGGCCTGCCGCGCGTCGAGGAGCTGTTCGAGGCCCGAATCCCCAAGGGCAAGGCCGAGATCAGCCACATCGACGGCATCGTGGAGATCCTCCGCGGCGACGGTCCGACCAAGGTCAAGGTCGTCTCGACCGAGGTCTACGACACCTCCCTGGCCATCCCGGCCAAGTCCGAGATGCTCGCGGCGCCGGGCGACATGGTCGAACTCGGCCAGGTCCTCGCCCGCTCTGGCGTAGACGGCGCCACGACCGAGGTCGCGTCCCCGGTCAAGGGCTTCCTCGTCAAGGAGAAGGACGGGCTCGTCGTCCGCGCCGAGGACAAGGTCGAGCGCGAGTACCTCATCCCGCACAACGCCAAGATCCTCGTCGACAACGGCTCGGAGATCCGCGCGGGCGACGCCATCACCGATGGCCCGATCAACCCGCAGGAATACCTGGACACGCGCGGCAAGGACGCGGTGCAGCGCTACCTCGTGAAGGAAGTCCAGAAGGTCTACCGAAGCCAGGGCGTCACGATCAACGACAAGCACATCGAGATCATCGTCCGGCAGATGCTCCGCAAGGTCCGCATCGACCAGCCGGGTGACGTCGACCTGCTCCCCACCGAGCTCGTCGACCGGCTCGAGTTCGAGGAGCACAACAACCGCGTCCTGGCGGAAGGTGGCGAGCCGGCGACGGCCCAGACCGTCCTGCTGGGCGTGACGAAGGCCTCGCTCAACACCTCGAGCTTCCTCGCGGCGGCGTCCTTCCAGGAGACGACCCGGGTGCTCACCGAGGCCGCCATCAACGGCGCCAAGGACCACCTGATCGGCCTCAAGGAGAACGTCATCATCGGCAAGCTCATCCCGGCCGGGACGGGCGCGCCGGCGAACGTCGCCGCGCGCAAGGAGCGCGAGCGGCGGGCTGCCCTCGAAGCCCTCGCGGGCGAAGCCCTCGAGGACCTCGGGAGCCAGTACAACCCGTTCCTCGAGGACGGCGAGACCCGGGCCGCGGACGACGACACCAGCGACCTCGCGCTCGCGGCGACCATCGCCGGCGGATCGGACGACGAGGGCGACCTCGTCAACCCGTTCCTCACCGGTGATGAAGCGGCGCCCGAGGCCTCCGACGAGGACCTCGCGGCCTCGCTGATGGGGGCCGGCGGGTCCGACTCGGAGACCTCCGAAGAGGGCTGAACATCGGGGTCGTCTGACCCCTCGCGGCGGCTCGGTCCACGTTTGACACGCGTTCCGAGCCGCTGATAGACTCCGCCTTCGTGGCCTCGGGAGGGGTCCGCCGTCGGCGTGCGCGCCGGGGGACCACCAGCCACACCGAAACCAGCTTGAAACGGCCCCCGCCGACGTCCCCCAGGACGGCGGCGACGATGGACCGTCCGGTCGTTCGCGACCGATCACTTCGACTCGACACTCACCAAAGAGGAGCGTCTTCGTGCCGACGATCAGCCAGCTCGTGCGCCACGGGCGCCAGCGCAAGATCTCGAAGATCAAGGCGCCGGCCATGCGCAAGAACTGGAACAGCCTGCGGCAGCGCCAGGTGTCGATCCCTGGCGCCCCCCAGAAGCGGGGTGTCTGCCTGCAGGTCCGGACGATGACGCCCAAGAAGCCGAACTCGGCGCTGCGCAAGATCGCGCGCGTGCGGCTGACCAACCAGATGGAGGTCACCGCCTATATCCCCGGGATCGGCCACAACCTCCAGGAGCACTCGGTCGTGCTCGTGCGCGGCGGCCGCGTGAAGGACCTCCCGTCCGTCAAGTACCACATCATCCGCGGCACGCTCGATGCCGCCGGCGTGCGCGATCGCAAGCAGGGTCGCAGCAAGTACGGCGCGAAGGCGACCACCGGACCTGGGGCCCGCTGACATGCCGCGACGGACGAGCATCCCCCGCAAGACCAAGTACGAGACCGTCCCGGCCAACCGGCTCACCGCCCGGTTCTCGGCCAAGCTCATGAAGGGCGGCAAGCAGAACCTCGCCGAGCGCATCCTCCGCCAGGCCCTCGCCCGGGCCGAGGCGCAGGCCGGCCGGCCAGGCCTCGAGATCCTCGAGGCGGCGATGCGCAACGCCACCCCCATCATCGAAGTCAAGCCGCGCCGCGTCGGCGGCGCGACCTACCAGGTCCCGGTCGAGATCCGGGGCGACCGCCGCATGTCGCTCGGCGTCCGCTGGCTCGTCCAGTCGGCCCGCAAGCGCAACGGCAAGAGCATGAGCGAGAAGCTCGCCGCCGAGTTCGTCGACGCCATGAACGGCCTCGGCGCGGCGGTCAAGCGACGCGAAGACACGCACAAGATGGCCGAGGCCAACAAGGCCTTCAGCCATTTCAAGTGGTAGATCCGGGAGCCTAGGAAGACCGTGGCACGACAGGTTCCGCTCGCGAAGACGCGGAACATCGGAATCATCGCGCATATCGACGCCGGCAAGACCACCGTCACCGAGCGGATCCTCTTCTACACGAAGAAGATCTACAAGATCGGCGAGGTCCATGAGGGCGCGGCCACGATGGACTGGATGCCCCAGGAGCAAGAGCGGGGCATCACCATCACGGCCGCGGCCACGACCGCGTTCTGGGGCGATCATCGTATCAACATCATCGATACGCCCGGGCACGTGGACTTTACGGTGGAGGTCGAGCGCAGCCTCCGCGTACTCGACGGCGCGGTGGTCGTCTTCGATGGCGTCGCCGGTGTCGAGCCGCAGTCCGAGACGGTCTGGCGCCAGGCCGACCGCTACGGCGTGCCGCGCTTCTGCTTCATCAACAAGCTCGACCGCACCGGCGCCGACTTCTGGCGCGGCGTCGAGTCGATCAAGGACCGCCTGGGCGCCAACGCCGTGCCGATCCAGATCCCGATCGGCCGAGAGGACCAGTTCCAGGGCGTCGTCGACCTCATCGAGATGAAGGCCGTCTACTACCGCGACGACCTGGGCAACCAGATCGACGTCGTCGAGATCCCGGCTGAACTCCAGGCGGAGGCCGAGAAGCATCGTCACGTGATGATCGAGGCCGTCGCCGAGATGGACGACGAGCTCACCCACAAGTACCTCGAGGGCGAGGAGCTCACGATCCCCGAGATCAAGCGTGGACTCCGCCTCGGCACGCTGACGACGAGGATCATCCCGGTCCTGACCGGCTCGGCGCTGAAGAACAAGGGCATCCAGAAGATGCTCGACGCGGTGATCGACTTCCTCCCGTCGCCGCTCGACGTCCCGCCCATGATCGGCATCGACCCGCGCACCGGCGGCGAGATCATCCGGACCCCCGACGACAAGGAGCCCTTCAGCGCGCTCGCGTTCAAGATCGCGGCCGACCCGTTCGTGGGCAAGCTGGCGTTCTTCCGGGTGTACTCGGGCACGCTCAAGGCCGGCTCGTACGTCATGAACCCGACCAAGGGCAAGAAGGAGCGGATCGGCCGCATCCTCCAGATGCACGCGAACCACCGCGAGGAGATCGACGAGGTCTACGCGGGCGACATCGCGGCCGCCGTCGGCCTCAAGGACACCTTCACCGGGGATACGCTCACGGATCCGGACCACCAGGTCATCCTCGAGTCGATGACGTTCCCCGAGCCGGTCATCGAGGTCAAGATCGAGCCGAAGACCAAAGCCGACCAGGACAAGCTGGCGATTGCGCTGCAGCGCCTGGCGGAAGAGGACCCGACCTTCCGGGTGCACACCGACCCGGAGTCGTCGGAGACGCTCATCGCCGGCATGGGCGAGCTCCACCTCGACGTGCTCGTCGACCGGATGGTCCGCGAGTTCAGGGTCGCCGCGAACATCGGCAAGCCCCAGGTCTCCTATCGCGAGACCATCCGCCGCGCTGCGGAGGGCAACGGCCGCTTCGTCCGCCAGACCGGCGGCAAAGGCCAGTACGGTCACGCGGTGATCAAGCTCGAGCCGGCCGAGAAGGGCACCGGGTACGAGTTCATCGACAAGATCGTCGGCGGCACCATCCCCCGCGAGTACATCAAGTCGGTCGACGCGGGCATCCGTGAAGCCCTGGACACGGGCATCTACGCCGGCTACCCCGTGGTCGACGTGAAGGTCACGCTGTTCGATGGGTCGTACCACGAGGTCGACTCGTCCGAGATGGCCTTCAAGATCGCCGGCTCGTACGCGATCAAGGACGCGTTCGCGAAGGCGGACCCGGCCATCCTCGAGCCGATCATGAAGGTCGAGGTCCTCATGCCCGAGGAGTTCATGGGCGACGTCATCGGCGACCTCAACAGCCGCCGTGGCCAGATCGAGGGCATGGAGTCCCGTGGCTCCACCCAGGTCGTGCGGGCATTCGTCCCGCTGGCCCAGATGTTCGGCTATGTGACGGACCTGCGGAGCATGACGCAGGGCCGCGCGACCTCCTCGATGGAGTTCAGCCACTACGCAGAGGTTCCGGCCAACCTGGCCTCGGAACTCGTCCAGAAGTCCAAGGTCTAGGCAGGAAGTCGGGAGCAGCCACGATGGCCAAGAAGAAGTTCGAGCGCACCAAGCCGCACGTGAACATCGGCACGATCGGCCACATCGACCACGGCAAGACGAGCCTGACCGCGGCGATCACCAAGTACCTCGCCCTCAAGGGCGAGGCCGAGTACCGCGCCTTCGACACGATCGACAACGCCCCCGAGGAGCGCGAGCGCGGGATCACCATCGCCATCGCCCACGTCGAGTACGAGACCGCCGCCCGCCACTACGCCCACGTCGACTGCCCGGGGCACGCCGACTACATCAAGAACATGATCACCGGTGCCGCCCAGATGGACGGGGCCATCCTGGTCGTGGCCGCGACCGACGGCCCGATGCCCCAGACCCGCGAGCACATCCTGCTGGCCCGCCAGGTCGAGGTGCCCTACATCGTCGTGTTCTTGAACAAGGTCGACATGGTCGACGACCCCGAGCTGCTCGACCTCGTCGAGCTCGAGGTCCGCGAGCTGCTCAGCAAGTACAACTTCCCCGGTGACGACATCCCGGTCATCCGCGGCTCGGCGTTGAAGGCGCTCGAGGCGCCCGACAACCCCGCCGACCCGGCCTACGCCCCGATCCAGGAGCTGATGGACGCGGTCGACAGCTACATCCCGACCCCCGAGCGCGCGGTCGACAAGCCGTTCCTCATGCCGGTCGAGGACGTGTTCGGCATCAAGGGCCGGGGCACGGTCGCCACCGGGCGCATCGAGCGCGGCATCGTCAAGGTCGGCGACGAGGTCGAGCTGGTCGGGGTCAAGGCCACCCGCAAGATCGTGGTGACCGGCGTCGAGATGTTCAAGAAGCTGCTCGACGAGGGCCGCGCCGGCGACAACGTGGGCTGCCTCATCCGGGGCATCGAGCGCGAGGAGATCGAGCGCGGCCAGGTCCTGGCCAAGACCGGCTCGGTCAAGCCGCACACCAAGTTCAGCGCCCAGGTCTACGTCCTGACCAAGGAGGAGGGCGGCCGCCACACCCCCTTCTACAACGGCTATCGCCCGCAGTTCTACCTGCGCACGACCGACGTGACCGGGGCCATCGGGCTGCCCGAGGGGGCCGAGATGATCATGCCCGGCGACAACGTCGAGATGACCGTCGAGCTGATCACCCCGATCGCCCTCGAGGTCGGCCAGCGCTTCGCCATCCGCGAGGGTGGCCGGACCGTCGGGGCCGGCGCCATCGTCAGCATCGCCGAGTAGGGACGAGATGGCGAAGCAGCGGATCAGGATCCGCCTCAAGGCCTACGATCACCGGCTGCTCGATCAGTCGGCGGCCCAGATCGTGGAGACGGCCCAACGGACCGGCGCGGATGTCGTCGGCCCCGTGCCGCTGCCGACCCGGATCGAGAAGTTCACCGTCCTCCGCTCGCCCTTCATCGACAAGGACAGCCGGGAGCAGTTCGAGATCCGCACCCACAAGCGGCTCGTCGACATCCTGGACCCATCGTCGAAGACGGTCGATGCCCTCATGCGGCTCTCGCTCGCGGCGGGCGTCGATATCGAAATCAAGATGTAGTGCGATGAGTATCGGATTGATCGGCCGCAAGGTCGGCATGACCCAGGTGTTCCAGGACGACGGCACGATGGTGGCCGTCTCGGTCCTGGCCATCGAACCGAACACCGTGACGCGCCTGCGCACGACCGAGCGCGACGGCTATACGGCCGTGCAGCTCGGGACGGACGTCGTCAAGAAGCTGACCAAGCCCGAGACGGGCCAGCTCAAGGACCTGCCGAAGGTGTCGACCGTGCGCGAGTTCCGCGTCGACGACGTCGACACCTACGAGGTCGGCCAGACCCTCGCGATCGGCGATCTGTTCGCGGCGGGCGACGAGGTCGACGTGACCGGCGTCTCGAAGGGCAAGGGCTTCGCCGGCCAGATCAAGCGCCACAACTTCAAGCGCGGTCCCAAGACCCACGGCTCCGATCACCATCGCGAGCCGGGGTCGATCGGACCGGGCACCACGCCCGGACGCGTCTACAAGGGCCTGCGCATGGCCGGCCACATGGGCGACGAGCGGGCGACCATCAAGAAGGTGCGCGTGGTGCGCACCGATCCCGATCGCAACCTGCTGCTCATCGCCGGGAGCCTGCCCGGGTCGCGCGGCTCGTTGATCCTCGTGAAGAAGGCCTGACGCGATGCCGCAGACCACCCTCTACGACCGCACCGGCAAGTCCGTGGGCAAGGTCGAGCTCAGCGATGAGCTCTTCGCCGCTCCGGTGAACGCCGCCGTGCTCCACCAGGTCGTCACCGCCCAGCTCGCCGGTCGCCGGATCGGCACGCACGACACCCAGACCCGCGGCGAGGTCAAGGGCGGTGGCAAGAAGCCGTACCGCCAGAAGGGCACCGGCCGCGCGCGCCAGGGCTCCATCCGGGCCCCCCACTACCGGGGCGGCGGCGTGGTCTTCGGGCCGCACCCGCGCTCGTACGAGCAGCGCCTGCCGCGCAAGATGAAGCGGCTCGCGCTCCGTGGCGCGCTCACCGCCAAGTTCGGTGACGAGGCCATCAAGGTCATCGACGCCTTCGGGCTCGAGGCGATCAGGACGAAGGACCTCGTCGGCGTCCTCGGCGCCCTCGAGGCGTCGGGCCGGGTCCTCGTCGTCGCCCCCTCGCGCGACGAGAAGCTCGAGCTGTCGGCGCGCAACCTGCCGACGGTCGAGGTGATCCTCGCCGACTCGCTCAACGTCGTCGACCTGCTCAAGGCCGACGTCGTCCTCATCGAGCAGCCGGCGCTCTCGCGCATGGAGTCGGTCTACGGCGGCGCGACCAAGGCGGAGGTGGAGGCATGACCGCCCTGACCGCGCCCGAGGTCATCCTCCGCCCCGTCATCAGCGAGAAGTCGATCGACGAGTCCGGGCGAGGCAAGTACACGTTCGCCGTCCACCGCGACGCCAACAAGATCCAGATCAAGGCGGCCGTCGAGGAGCTCTACAAGGCCGAGAAGGTCACGGTCGTGTCGGTCAACGTCCTGACGACGAAGTCGAAGGAGAAGCGTCGCGGCACCCGCCGTGGGCGCGTCATCGGCCACACCACGCCCTGGCGCAAGGCCATCGTCACCCTGGCCCCCGGCCAGAAGATCGAATTCTTCGAGGGGGTCTAGCGATGCCGCTCCGAAGCTACAAGGCCACCTCGCCGGGGCTCCGGCAGATGACTCGCTCGACGTTCGAGGAGATCACCACCAAGGAGCCGTACAAGCCGCTGCTCGAGGCGCAGAAGCGCGGGTCCGGCCGGAACAACCAGGGCCGGCTCACCGTCCGCCATCGCGGCGGCGGCGAGAAGCAGCACTACCGCAAGATCGACTTCAAGCGCGACAAGGTCGGCGTGCCCGCCCGGCTCGCGACCATCGAGTACGACCCGAACCGCTCCGCGCGGATCGGCCTGCTCCACTACCGCGACGGCGAGAAGCGCTACATGCTCCTGCCCCACGGCCTGAAGGTCGGCGACGTCGTCGTCGCCGGTCCCGAGGCTGAGGCGCGGGTGGGCAATGCGCTGCCCATCGCCAACATCCCCCTCGGCACGACGATCCACAACATCGAGCTCGTGCCCGGACGTGGCGGCCAGATCGTCCGCTCCGCGGGGACGGCGGCCCAGCTGCTGGCCAAGGAGGGCGACTACGCCCAGGTCCGGCTGCCCTCGGGCGAGGTCCGGCGGGTGAGCATCCGCTGCGTGGCCACGGTCGGCCAGGTCAGCAACCTCGATCACGAGAACCAGAACCTCGGCAAGGCCGGCCGTGCCCGGCATCTCGGGCAGCGGCCCGAGGTCCGGGGCGTCGTCATGAACCCACGCGACCATCCGCACGGCGGCGGCGAGGGCAAGTCCCCGACCGGCATGCCGCCCAAGACCCCGTGGGGCAAGCCCGCCATGGGCTATCGCACCCGGCGGTCGAAGACGACCGGACGCCTGATCGTCCGATCGCGGCATCGCAAGTAACAGGACGGAGGCAGCATGTCCCGCTCAGTGAAGAAGGGGCCCTTCGTCGAGGCCCGGCTCCTCGGTCGGATCGAGGAGATGAACAAGAACAGCGAGAAGAAGGTCGTGAAGACCTGGTCGCGCGCGTCGGTGATCTTCCCGACGTTCATCGGCCACACGATCGCCGTCTACAACGGTCGCAAGCACGTCCCGGTCTACGTGACCGAGAACATGGTCGGCCACCGACTCGGTGAGTTCAGCCCGACCCGCAATTACCGCGGGCACGGCAGGCACACCGAGCGGTCCGTGGCGCTGAAGTAGGCCGGCCGTGCGAGTCTCCGCTACCGC
This sequence comes from uncultured Chloroflexia bacterium, assembly GCA_963817245.1. GTDB lineage: Bacteria > Chloroflexota > Limnocylindria > Limnocylindrales > CSP1-4 > SPCO01. The sequence continues at coordinate 1,538,458 of CAWFNQ010000001.1, read as the reverse complement.
CAAGTACCTCCGCGCTTCGACGCGCAAGACCCGGCTGGTCACCACGGCCATCAAGGGCAAGCGGGTCGAGGACGCGGTCGCCCTGCTGCAGTTCATGCCGCAGAAGGCCGCGGCCGACGTGGCCCGCGTGCTGAAGAGCGCGACGGCCAACGCCGAGAACAACCACAACCTGTCGGCCGAGGACCTGATCATCGTCGAAGCCATCGCCGACGAGGGTCCGACGATCAAGCGCTTCCAGCCGCGGGCGCAGGGTCGGGCGTTTCCCATCCACAAGCCCATGACCCACATCACCATCGTCGTCGCGGACCAGGAGGCCTGACATGGGACACAAGGTCCATCCGTACGGCTTCCGCCTGGGTGTCTCGCGCACCTGGACCGCGAAGTGGTACGCCGATAAGGAATACACCGCCTCCCTCAAGGAGGACATCGCCATCCGCCAGCTGATCGACCGCCGCCTGGCCAACGCCAGCGTCAGCGGCGTCGAGGTCGAACGCGGCATCAACCACGTCACGGTCACGATCCACACGGCCAAGCCGGGGATCGTCATCGGCAAGGGCGGCGCGAACGTCGAGGTGCTCCGCCAGCAGGTGGGCGCGCTGACCGATCGCAAGGTCAAGCTCGAGATCAAGGAGATCCGCCAGCCGGAGCTCGACGCCTATCTCGTGGCGATGAACATCGCCGGCCAGCTGAGCCGACGCATCGCGTTCAAGAAGGCGATGAAGCAGGCGATCCAGCGCTCGATGAAGGCCGGGGCGAAGGGCGTCAAGATCGCCGTCGCCGGGCGGCTCGGGGGCTCCGAGATGGGTCGCCGCGAGTGGGACAAGGAAGGGCGCATCCCGCTGGGCACGCTCCGCGCGGACATCAGCTACGGCCAGGTCCACGCGCACACGACCTACGGCCGCATCGGCGTCAAGGTCTGGATCTACCGCGGCGATATCGCCCCCGAGCGGGTCCCGGCTCGTGAGCTCGCCGCGCCGGCCCCGGCCGGGCAGGGGGCCTGAGCCATGTTGATGCCCCGTCGGGTCAAGCACCGCAAGGTCATGCGCGGCCGGATGTCCGGCGTCGCCAAGGGCGGCTACACGGTCGCCTTCGGCGAGTTCGGTCTCGCGACCCAGGAACCAGCCTGGATCACCAGCCGCCAGATCGAGGCCGCCCGGCGCGCCATGACCCGCTCGGTCAAGCGCGGCGGCAAGATCTGGATCCGGATCTTCCCGGACAAGCCCGCCACCAAGAAGCCAGCCGAGACCCGGATGGGCTCGGGCAAGGGCGCCCCCGACCACTGGGTCGCGGTCGTGAAGCCCGGCCGGATCCTCTTCGAGATGGCCGGCGTCGATCACGATTCGGCCGTCGAGGCCATGCGCCTCGCCAGCCACAAGCTCCCGGTCGCCACGCGCGTGGTCGTCCGGGACGGCGCGAAGGAGGCCTGACCGATGGACATCGACAAGGTCCGCGCGCTGTCCGACGCGGAGCTCGAGCAGGCGCTTCGCGACGCGAAGCAGGACCTCTGGGGAGCGCGCTTCGCGCTCTCGACCCGACAACTCAAGGACTTCAGCACGATCCCGCAGACGCGGAGGACGATCGCGCGGATCCTGACCGTCCAGCGCGAGCGCAAGCTCGGCCGGACGGCATGAGGGAGATCACGCGATGACAGGAGCGAACACCCAGGTGCAGCGCAAGCGCAAGACCAAGGTCGGGCGCGTGGTCAGCGATCGCATGGACAAGACGATCGTCGTGTCCGTCGAGCGGCTGGCGCGCCACCGGCTGTACAAGCGGGTCATCCGCCTGACCACGAAGTTCAAGGCGCATGACGAGGCCAACGAGGCTCGCATCGGCGACACCGTCCTCATCGAGGAGTCGCGGCCGCTGTCGGCGACGAAGCGCTGGCGGCTCGTCAGCGTGATCGCGCAGTCGGGGGAGCACGGGTTGCCCGGTGAGGCCGTCGTCGGCGAGGAGGCCGAGACCTCCGAGGCGATCCACGGGGCCGCCCATCCCGGTCGTGTCCGTGCCGACGAAGCCGCCGGTGACGCCGTCGCCGGTGTCGTCGCCGCCGACGACGTCGCGCCGTCCGACGCCGTGGCCGCCGTCCCGGCCGAGGCCGAGGAGGCCGGGTCGTGATCCAGTCCCAGACCCGCCTGAAGGTCGCCGACAACACCGGCGCGCGCACGATCCAGTGCATCCGGGTGATGGGTCGATCGCTCAAGACCGAGGCCGGCGTGGGCGACGTCATCGTCGCCAGCGTCAAGCAGGCCATCCCCAACGCCGCCGTCAAGAAGGGCGACGTGGTCCGGGCCGTGATCGTGCGCACCGCCAAGGAATACGGGCGCGCCGACGGCAGCTACATCCGCTTCGACGAGAACGCGGCCGTGCTCATCAACAACCAGGGCAACCCGCGCGGGACCCGCATCTTCGGACCGGTCGCGCGCGAGCTGCGGGATCGGAACTACATGAAGATCATCTCGCTTGCGCCGGAGGTGCTGTGATGGCCGTCCGTGCGCCCAAGGTGCCCGAGATCCGCAAGGGCGACACGGTCGTCGTGCTCGGCGGCAAGGATGCCGGCAAGACCGGCAAGGTCGAGCGCGTCATCCGGCGCGAACCCGCCCCGGCCGGCCGGAGCATGTACCGGCGCGGTTCCTCCGCGGGCGGTGTCCTCGTCGTCGTCGAGGGACTCAACATCTCCAAGCGGCACACCAAGCCACGCCAGAGCGCGAGCGCGACCGACCGGATGCCCAAGATCCAGCAGGGCGGCATCATGGACATCGCCCAGCCCGTGCCCATCGGCAAGGTGATGCTCGTCTGCAGTAGCTGTGGCCAGCCGACCCGGATCGGGCACAAGACGCTCGACACCGGTCGCCGCGTCCGCGTGTGCCGCAAGTGCGGCCAGCAGCTGGAGGCAAAGGTATGAGCGGCCGCCTCCGCGAGCGCTACTCGGCCGAGGTCGTGCCCGCGCTCCTGAAGCAGTTCGAGTACGGCAATCCCAACGAGGTCCCGCGCCTCTCGAAGATCGTCGTGAACATCGGCCTCGGCGAGGCGCTGACCAACGCCAAGGCCATCGACGCCGCGGTCGGCGACATGGCGCTCATCACCGGCCAGAAGCCGGTCGTGACCAAGGCCAAGCGGTCGATCGCCCAGTTCCATCTCCGCGCGGGCAACTCGGTCGGGGCCAAGGTCACGCTCCGTGGCGAGCGGATGTGGGACTTCATGGACCGCCTGACCACGCTCGCCCTGCCCCGCATCCGCGACTTCCGGGGGATCCCCTCGAAGTCGTTCGACGGGCGCGGCAACTACTCGCTCGGTCTCCGCGAGCAACTCGCCTTCCCGGAGATCGACTACGACAAGGTGGACCGTCTCCGCGGGCTGGAGATCAGCATCGTGACGACGGCGAAGACCGACGAGGAGTCCAAGCGGCTGCTTGAACTCCTCGGCATGCCCTTCGCCTCGTAGGCGCGGGGAGGAGACCCATGGCCAAGAAATCGATGATCGCCAAGGCGAAGCGCACCCCCAAGTTCAAGGTGCAGGGGTATCACCGCTGTTTCGTATGCGGGCGACCGCGGGCGTACATGCGGCGATTCGCGCTGTGCCGGATCTGCTTCCGCGAGCGTGCGCTCCGCGGCGAGCTGCCCGGCGTCACCAAGTCGAGCTGGTAGGAACCCAGATGAACATCTCCGATCCCGATCGCGGACATGCTCACTCGCGTCCGGAACGCCTCGCGCGCCCGGCACACCGAGGTGGTCATCCCCGCGTCGCGGACCAAGCGAGAGATCGCCCGCATCCTCAAGGACGAAGGCTTCATCGCCGACGTCAGCGAGGAGCAGGACGGCCCCACGCCGGTCCTTCGCCTCACGCTCAAGTACGTCGACGGCAAGGTGCCGGTCGTGTCCGGGCTCAAGCGCATCAGCAAGCCTGGCCTGCGGGTCTATGCCCGCAAGACCGACATCCCGCGTGTCCTCGGCGGCCTGGGCATCGTCATCGTCAGCACGAGCCAGGGGATCATGACCGGCCAGCAGGCGCGTCAAGCGCAGCTGGGCGGCGAAGTCCTGGCTTTCGTCTGGTAGGTCGGCTCGATGTCGCGTATCGGACGCCTCCCCATCGCCATCCCGACCACGGTCGACGTCACGATCGACGGTCGTCTCGTCACGGTCAAGGGCCCACGAGGGACCCTCAGCCGGACGCTGCATCCGGACATGACGGTGACGCGCGAGGACGCCACGGTCGTCGTGACCCGCCCGACCGAGCAGAAGATGCACAAGCAGCTCCATGGCCTCACGCGCACGCTCGTCAACAACATGGTCGTCGGGGTGAGCGACGGGTACCGCAAGGGCCTCGAGATCACCGGCGTCGGCTATCGCGCCGCGCTCAACGGCCGCAAGCTGCAGCTCAACCTCGGCTACAGCCATCCGATCGAGATCGACCCGCCCGAGGGCATCTCGTTCGAGGTGGAGACCCCGACCCGCCTCGCGGTCGTCGGGATCGACAAGGAGCTCGTCGGCCAGGTCGCCGCCAAGGTCCGCTCGACCCGCAAGCCCGAGCCCTACAAGGGCAAGGGCGTCCGCTACGCCGGCGAACAGGTCCGCCGCAAGGCCGGCAAGGCCGGCAAGATCGGCGGCAAGAAGTGACCTCGAGCACGGACAAGGAACGGACACGATGACGAACGTCGCCAGTCGCGGCGCCGCCCGACACAAGCGCCACGAGCGGATCCGCCTGCATCTCGCGGGCGACGAGTCGCGGCCGCGGCTCGCCGTGTTCCGCAGCCTCAACCATATCTACGCGCAGGTCATCGACGACGCCTCCGGGCGGACGTTGGCCGCGGCCTCGACGGTCGAGAAGGAGCTTCGCGGCTCCAAGGAGACCAAGTCGGCCGAGGCCGCCAAGGTCGGCAAGCTCATCGCCGAGCGTGCCAAGAAGGCCGGGGTGGAGCGCGTGGTCTTCGATCGAGCCGGGTTCCGGTACCACGGGCGGATCAAGTCGCTCGCCGATGCCGCCCGCGAAGCCGGCCTCGACTTCTGATCGGAAGGAGCCAACGTGGCACGCATCGACGCATCCAAGCTCGCGCTCGAGGAGCGCGTCGTCCAGATCAACCGGGTCGCCAAGGTCGTCAAGGGCGGCCGGCGGTTCAGCTTCAGCGCGGTCGTCGTCGTCGGTGACGGCGCGGGCCACGTCGGGGCGGGTCTCGGCAAGGCCGGCGAGGTCCCCGAGGCCATCCGCAAGGGCGTCGAGGACGCCAAGAAGCACATCCTGCGCATCCCGATGGTCGGCACGACGATCCCGCACGAGGTCCGGACCCAGTTCGGGGCCAGCAAGATCATGCTCAAGCCCGCCTCGCAGGGCACCGGCGTCATCGCCGGCGGCTCGGTGCGCGCGGTCCTCGAGGCGGCCGGCGTCCGCGACATCCTGTCGAAGACCTACGGCTCGACCAACCCGGTCAACGTGACCCAGGCCACGATCCAGGCGCTGCGCGAGCTGCATTCGGCCGAGGAGCTGAGCGCCCGTCGCGGCGTCCGCCTCGTCAGCCGGATCTCCGGCCAGCCGGCGCCGGGCACGGAGGTGGGCGATGCCCGCTAAGCTCAAGGTCACCCAGGTCAAGAGCGAGATCGGGCACATCGCGCGGAATCGCGCGACGGTCCGGGCGCTCGGCCTGCACGGGATCGGCAGCACCAGCGTCATCACCGACAACCCCGCGACCCGCGGCATGGTCCGCCAGGTCCGCTTCCTCGTGACCGTCGAGGAAGTGGACGTCCCCGGGGCCCAGGAGAAGGCATGAAACTCCACGACCTGCGCCCGGCGGAGGGCGCCCACAAGCCGCGCACGCGCGTGGGCCGGGGCATCGCCGCGGGTCAGGGCAAGACCGCGGGACGCGGCACGAAGGGCCAGAAGGCCCGCGCCGGCGGCTCGATCCCGCCCTGGTTCGAGGGTGGCCAGACGCCGCTGCACATGCGCATCCCGAAGCTGCGCGGCTTCAAGAACCGCTTCAAGGTCGAATACGAGATCGTGAACGTCGGCGCGATCGGCGCGCTTGCCGAGCAGGGCGCGTTCGAGACCGAGTCGGCCGGGGCCAAGGGCTCGAAGGCGAAGGGCGCGACCCAGATCACGATCAACCAGGACATCCTGCGCGCGGTCGGCCTCGTGCGGACCCTCGACAAGCCGCTCAAGGTCCTGGGCGCCGGCGAGGTGTCGTCGCCGCTCTTCGTCGTCGCCGACGCGTTCAGTGCCTCGGCTCGCACGAAGATCGAAGCGGCGGGAGGCACCGTCAACGTCCTCGAGGTCCCGACCACCAAGAGCGTTGCCCTCAAGGGTCGGGCCGCCGTCACGGCCGCCGTCGATGAGCCGGCGCCGGAGTCGACCGACGCCGCCGAGCCGGTCGCGGCCGTCGCGGCCAAGCCGTCGAAGAAGCGAGCGGCGAAGGTCGAGGAGGTCCCCGCGACCCCCGAGGCGACCGAGTCCACCGCCGAGCCCGCCGAGTCCGCGGGATCCGCCGCCGAGTCCGCCATGGAGCCCGCCGAGATCGTCGCGGCCGCCGAGCCGGACGCCACCACCACCAGCGATACCGCCGAGCCCGAAGGCGCGGCGGAGACCGCGACCGACGAGGCCGAGACGACGTCCGGCGGCGACGCCTAGCCCGTGTTCGACTCCCTGCTGAACGCCTTCCGGGCGCCGGACATCCGGCGCCGGATCCTCTATGTCCTGGGACTGCTGATCGTCTTCCGGCTGCTCGCCTCGGTGCCCATCCCGGGCATCGACAAGACGCAGCTCGAGAACTTCGTCAACAGCAACCCGCTCTTCGGCCTCCTCGACCTCTTCTCGGGCGGTGGCTTGGCGAGCTTCTCGATCGTGGCGCTCGGCATGAACCCGTACATCAACGCGTCGATCATCATGCAGTTGATGACCGGCGTGGTGCCGTCCCTCCAGGCGCTCAGCCGGGAGGGCGAGTACGGGCGCAACAGGATCAACCAGTACACCCGGTACCTGACGGTCCCGCTCGCGATGCTCCAGGCCTACGGGTTCCTGGCCCTGCTCAACTACAACGGCGTGCTGACCGGCGGGTTCAACCTCGCGAGCTTCGAGACGCTGACCCAGATCGCCACCCTGACCGCCGGCGCGATCACCCTGATGTGGATCGGCGAGCTCATCACCGAGCGCGGCATCGGCAACGGCATCAGCTTCATCATCTTCGCCGGCATCGTGAGCCGTGCGCCTGGCGCGATCCGCGGCTTCATCGAGAACCCGAACCCCGCCGCGTTCATCGCGTTCGGGGCGGTGGCGATCGCCGCGGTCGGCGTGATCATCTACATCCAGGAGGGGCAGCGGCGCATCCCCATCCAATACGCGAGCCGCGTGCGCGGCCGGCGGATGTACCAGGGCGGCCAGACGTTCCTGCCGCTGCGCGTGAACCAGGCTGGCGTCATCCCGATCATCTTCGCGGTCAGCATCCTGCTGTTCCCGGCCCAGCTCGCGTCGTACTTCACCGGTTCCCAGGTCAAGATCGTCGCGGACATCGCGACCGTGATCCAGTCGTTCTTCAGTTCGCGCGGGCCGTTCTACATCGCCCTGTACTTCTTCCTCACGATGGGCTTCACCTACTTCTACACGGCGTTCACGTTCAAACCGGACGAGACGGCCGAGCAGCTCCGCAAGAACGGCGGCTTCATCCCGGGCATCCGCCCGGGGCGGCCGACCCAGGACTACCTCCAGCGGGTGGTCACGCGGATCACGTTCGCGGGCGCGCTGTTCCTCGCGATCGTCGCGGTCTCGCCGCTCGTCGTCGCGCTCGCCTTCCCGGACCTCGCGACGCTCGGCCTCGGCGGCACCAGCCTGCTGATCGTGGTCTCGGTCGTCGTGGAGACGATGAAACAGATCGAAGCCCAACTGATGATGCGCAATTACGAGGGATTCATCCGGTGAACCAGGCGGTGTCCACGGCGACGGTCGCGATGGCCGATCCCTGCGTTGCCGCCTCCGGGCGGTCGCTCACGCACCCCCAGGTGCGCTCGCTCTCGTCCTCGACGGCGCCTTGGCCTCGACCCATCCCGACCGCCGCAAGGCCGTTCCGGACGGCAGATCCCCGCGTCGCCGCCAACGGTCGCTCGCTCACGACCAGCCTCGCCGCCTCGCAGCTCGTCGAGGGCGCCAGGGCCGACGCGTGACCGTGCTCGTCCTCCTCGGCGGACCGGGTTCGGGGAAGGGGACGCAGGCGGCGGTGCTGTCGGACCGGCTCGAGTTGCCGCACGTCGCCACCGGGGACCTCTTCCGGGCGGCCGTCCGTGACGGCTCACCGATCGGCCTGGAGGCCCGCCGCTACATGGAACGAGGCCAGCTCGTGCCCGACGACATCACGATCCGCATGCTCGGTGCCCGGCTCGGCCAGTTCGATGCCGCGCGCGGCGTGATCCTCGACGGGTTCCCGCGCAACCGCGCCCAGGCGGTGTCGCTCGACGCCCATCTGGCCGAGTCCGGGAGTCGCGTGGATCGCGCCCTCGAGATCGACGTGCCGACCGAGATCCTCATCACCCGGCTCACCGGCCGCTGGGTCTGCCAGACGGCCGGCCATCCGTACAACGAGCAGACGCATCGTCCCCGGGTGGCCGGCCGCTGTGACATCGACGGCTCACCGCTCATCCAGCGCGAGGACGACCGCGCCGAGACGATCCGCGCCCGGCTCGCGACGCAGCTGGGCGCCCTCCGCGAGGTCGTCTCGCACTATCGCGCGGCCAAGGTCCTGCGGACGGTCGACGGTCGCAAGTCGATCGACGAGGTCTCGGCCGACCTCCTGTCGGCGGTCGCCGACCTGTTCGAGGCGGCATAGCGATGGTCACCCGCAAGTCGCGCGCCGAGATCGAGAAGATGCGCCGGGCCGGCCGTATCACCGCCGAGGTCCTGGCCCTGTGCGAGGAGGCGCTCAAGCCGGGCGTGTCCACGGCCGAGCTCGATCGCCGCGCCGAGGCCCACATCCGCAAGTCGGGCGCGATCCCGTCGTTCAAGGGCTACCCGGGGATCAACCCGAAGCGGCCTTTCCCGGCGAGCATCTGCATCTCGATCGATGACGAGATCGTCCACGGCATCCCGGGCGAGCGGACCATCCGCGAGGGCCAGGTGGTGTCCATCGACGCCGGAGCGATCGTCGACGGCTGGCACGGTGACGCCGCCCGGACCTTCTACGTCGGAGACGGCGCCGGCGGCCGTGGCCGACCTCATCGAGACCACCCGGCTTGCGCTGCTCGCCGGCATCGCCGCGGCGACCCCGGGTCATCACATCGAGGACATCTCGGCCGCGGTCGAGGAAGTCGCCACGCCGAAGGGCTACGGCATCATCCGCCAGTTCGTCGGCCACGGCATCGGCACGTCCATGCACGAGGAACCGCAGGTCCCCAATTTCCGGACGGGTCGTCCCGGGCGGAAGCTGGAGCCCGGCCTCTGCCTCGCCATCGAGCCGATGTTCACCCTCGGCCGGTACGAGGCGCACGTCCTCGCCGACGATTGGACGGTCGCGACCCGGGACGGATCGCTGGCCGCCCATTTCGAGGACTCGATCGCGGTGACGGAGGGTGGACCCGTGGTCCTCACCGCGCTGTGATGCGGTTGCCGGAAGTGCACATCTTTGATACGCTACGCGTTCGTGTGTCGGCCCGACCGGGCCGACACTGCGCGTGAGAAAGGGAAGCACGTAGCCAGTGGCCAAGCGAGATGCGATCGAAGTCGAAGGAACGGTCATCGAACCGCTCCCGAACACGATGTTCGCCGTCGAGCTGGAGAATGGCCACCGGGTGCTCGCCCACATCAGCGGCAAGCTTCGGATGAATTTCATCCGCATCCTGCCCGGTGACCGGGTCCGCGTCGAGTTGTCGCCCTACGACCTCACGCGCGGTCGGATCACCTACCGCCTCAAGTAACCCGACCCCCAGGTCGACACGAAACCCGAGGATCCGTTGAAAGTCAGAGCCTCCGTCAAGGCGCGCTGCGACAACTGCAAGGTCATCCGTCGCCACGGCACCGTGATGGTCATCTGTACCAATCCGAAGCACAAGCAGCGGCAGGGGTAACCGATGGCACGCATCGCCGGCGTCGATATCCCCCGTGAGAAGCGCGTCGAGGTCTCCCTCACGTACATCTACGGGCTCGGCCTGCCCACCAGCCAGAAGATCCTCGCGCAGACCAACATCAACCCGGACACCCGGGTGCGCGATCTCACCGAGGAGCAGGTCAACCGGCTCCGCGAGCTGATCGACCGCCGCTACAAGGTGGAGGGCGACCTCCGCCGCGAGGTGGCGCTCAACATCAAGCGCCTCACCGAGATCGGCTCGTACCGCGGCCTGCGTCACCGGCGCAACCTCCCGGTCCGCGGCCAGCGGACGAAGACCAATGCCCGACAGCGGCGCGGTCCCAAGAAGACCGTCGGCGTCCGGCGCAAGAAGTGACGAGGGACTGACCAGGCATGGCGGAACGCAAGCGGGCGGTCAAGCAGCGCCGTCGCGAGAAGAAGAACGTCCCCCAGGGGCACGTCCACATCCAGGCGACGTTCAACAACACGATCATCACGATCACGGACCTCAACGGGGCCGTCATCAGCTGGGGCTCCGCCGGCGTGGCCGGGTTCAAGGGCTCCCGCAAGAGCACCCCGTACGCGGCCGCTCTCTCCGCCGACGGCGCCGCCCGTCGCGCGATGGAGCACGGCATGCGCCAGGTCGAGGTCTACGTCAAGGGTCCCGGCGCCGGTCGGGAGCAGGCGATCCGCTCGCTCCAGGCCGCCGGTCTCGAAGTCAGTGCCATCACCGACGTGACCCCCATCCCGCACAACGGTTGCCGCCCGCCCAAGCGGCGCCGCGTCTAGTCGAGCCGAGGACCCATGGCCCGTTACACCGAAGCCGTCTGCCGCCTGTGTCGGCGTGAGGGCGCGAAGCTCTACCTGAAGGGCACGCGCTGCTATACGAAGAAGTGCGCCTTCGAGCGCCGGCCGACCCCACCCGGCCAGCACGGCGTGCGCCGGCGCAAGGTCGCCGAGTTCGGCCTCCAGCTGCGCGAGAAGCAGAAGGTGCGTCGCACGTACGGCGTGCTCGAGCGCCAGTTCCGCAACTACTTCGTCGATGCGGAGAACCGTCCCGGCGTGACCGGTGAGAACCTGCTGCGCTCGCTCGAGCTGCGCCTCGACAACGTCGTCTTCCGGATGGGCTTCGCGAGCTCGCGTGCCCAGGCCCGGCAGCTCGTCGGGCACGGCCACTTCGCGGTGAACGGTCGCCCTACCAACATCTCGTCGTTCCGCCTCAAGCCCGGCGATCGGGTCGAGGTCCGCGAGACGCACCGCTCCCGCGAGCCGTTCAAGCTCGCCAAGGAATTGCTCAAGAACCACCAGCCACCGGCCTGGCTGACCGTGGATGCCGCGACGCTGTCCGGCTCCGTCGTCGCCCCGCCCAGCCGAGACCAGATGCCGCTCGACCTCAACGAGCAGCTCGTGGTCGAGTACTACTCGAGGTAACCGCACCCTCATGATCGAACTGGAGAATCCACAGATCGAGCCGGTCGAAGAGGTCGGCACGTACGCCAAGTACGAGGCTGGACCCCTCCAGGCCGGCTACGGCGTCACGCTCGGCAATGCGCTCCGGCGCGTCCTCCTGTCCTCGCTCGAGGGCGCGGCCGTGACCAGCATCCAGATCCGTGACGTCTACCAGGAGTTCTCGACGATCCCTGGCGTCAAGGAAGACGTCACCCAGATCGTCCTGAACGTCAAGAAGCTGCGGCTGAAGAGCTACGCGACCCACCCGGTCCAGCTCCGCCTCATCAAGAGCGGGGCGGGCGCGGTCACCGCCGCCGACATCGCCGAGTCCGCCGACGTCGAGATCGTGAACCCCGATCTGGTCCTCATGACCCTCGACACCGACGACGTGACGATCGAGATGGATCTCACTGTCGAGCGCGGCGTGGGCTATCTCGGCGCCGAGCGCGCCGAGGCGCTGCCGATCGGCGTGATCGCGGTCGATGCGATCTTCACGCCCGTCAAGAAGGTCAACTACTGGGTCGAGAGCATGCGCGTCGGCCAGATGACGAACTTCGACCGGCTGACGATCGAGATCGAGACCGACGGGACCACGAGCCCCGAGGAGGCCCTCAGCCGCTCGGCCGAGATCCTCGTGAACCAGTTCCGGCCGTTCGTCACGGTCGGCATGGCCGCCGTCGCGCCGGCCGCGGCCACGGGCGCCGCGACGCTCCCCTCGAACATGCTCGACATGCCGATCGAGGAGCTCGACCTCCCGATGCGGGCCTACAACTCGCTCAAGCGCAACAACATCGTCAAGGTGGGGCAGCTGCTCCAGCTCAAGGACGACGACCTCCTCCGGATGCGCAACTTCGGCAAGAAGTCGCTCGACGAGATGAAGGAGCGGCTGCGCATGCGCGGCTTCATCGTCCCCGACGACGAGAGCAGCCTCGACCTCGAGGACGGCGATGCGCCGTTCGACGACGAGGCGGAGGTCTGATCCGTGTCGTCCCACCGCATCGGCGGTCGCAAGCTCAGCCGCAAGCAGGGCCCGCGTCTCAGCCTGTACAAGAACCTGACCGTGTCGGTCCTGCGCTATGAGCGGGTCAAGACGACCGAGGCCAAGGCCAAGGAGATCAGCGGTCGGGTCGAGAAGATGATCACGCTCGCCAAGAAGGGCGACCTCGCCGCTCGGCGGGCCGTCGTCGCCCAGTTCCCCAACGAGCCGCTCGTCGTCAACAAGCTGTTCGACGAGATCGCGCCCAAGTACGCCGACCGGTCGTCCGGGTACACCCGGATCGTCCGCATCGGCCAGCGCCGCGGCGACGCCGCGGAAATCGTGCAGATCGAATTGGTCTGACTGAAGACAGAACTGCGAATCGGCGGTTGGCCGAGTTCAGCCGAAGGCGGGGCCGAGCACCCGAGCGAGCGCACCCCAAGGTGCGTGAGGGAGGGCGCGGAGGTCCCAACGCACGGATGAGCCGGCCGGGCGCCGACCAGGAAGACGGCCGAGAGACCGTCACCGTGCGCTACCGCGCAACGGTCGAATACGACGGAACGGACTATGCCGGGTTCCAGGTGAATCCTGGGAAACGGACGGTCCAGGGGGTCCTGGAGGACGCGCTGTCCCGCCTCGGCAACGGAGCGGACGGGCGGGTCGACGGGGCCGGCCGGACGGATGCCGGGGTCCACGCCGAGGGGCAGGTCATCGCCTTCTCCTACGACGGACGACTGACGGCGAGCGAGCTGGGCACCGCCCTCGAGGCGGTCCTCCCGGCGGACCTCGCCATCCGGGATCTGCGACCGACCACCCCCGGGTTCCATCCCCGCTATGCGGCGCGGTATCGGGAATACCGCTACACCGTCTGGAACGGGCCGCGCAGCCCGCTCCGCGAGCGTACGGCGCTCGGGGTGCGGGTCCCGCTCGACACCGCCGCGATGGCGCGGGCCGGGTCGGTCTTCATCGGCCGGCACGACTTCAGCGCCTTCGGGGCAACGGACCGCTCACCGGTCCGGACCGTGCGATCGGTCCGGGTCCGGCGGGAGGGCCGGCTCGTGACGATCGACGTCCGGGCCGATGCCTTCCTGCGGGGGATGGTCCGGCGCATGGTGGCCGTCCTCCTCGAGGTCGGCCAGGGGAAGATGGAGATCGACGCGGTCCGGTCGGCACTTGCCGGCCCGGGACCGGCCTTCAACGGGGCGATGGCCCCGGCGAAGGGCTTGTGCCTCCGGCGTGTCGCCATCGGGCGACGACCGGAAGAATGGAACGGAGAACACGAGGAACGATGAGCGCCAAGACCGTGGCCGTACGGGAGAGCGAGATCGAGCGTCGCTGGTACGTCGTCGACGCGACGGACCAGACCCTCGGGCGCCTCGCGTCGCGCATCGCGCACGTCCTCGAGGGCAAGCACAAGCCGACCTACCAGCCCAACCTCGACTCGGGCGACCATGTCATCGTCCTCAACGCCGCCAAGATCGCGGTCACGAGCAGCAAGCTCGAGACGAAGGTCTACATCCGCCACAGCGGCTATCCGGCGGGTTACAAGGAGGAGACGCTCGGGCACCTCATCGCCCGGCGCCCCGAGGAGCCCATCCGCCGCGCCGTGAAGGGGATGCTCCCGCACAACCGGCTCGGCGCCCAACAGCTGCGCAAGCTCAAGGTCTACGCCGGATCCGACCACCCGCATCAGGCCCAGCGGCCTGAGCCGCTCGCCTGACGAGGAGTCCAGACCGCATGTCCACGCCCGCCTTCTACTCCGGGACCGGTCGCCGCAAGACGGCCATCGCCCGCGTCCGGCTCCTGCCGGGCGAGGGGGAGATCGTCGTCAACGGCCGGACGCTCGAGGAGCACTTCGGCAACGCGATCAACGAGAGCGATGTCCGCATGCCGTTCCGGGTCACCGGGACCGAGAGCCGCTTCAACGCGATGATCAAGGTCGAGGGAGGCGGGGTGACCGGCCAGGCCGGCGCCATCCGTCACGGCATCGCGAGAGCCCTGCTCGAGCTCGACGAAGGCAACCGCCTGGCGCTGCGCCAGGCCGGGCTGCTGACGCGCGATCCGCGCATGAAGGAGCGCAAGAAGTACGGGCTCAAGCGCGCACGAAAGGCTCCCCAGTACACCAAGCGCTAGCCGCTACAGTGGCGCGGTGCACTCGACGATCCACAGCGCGCCACTGACCGGCCGCGACCTCCTCAGCGTCGCGGACCTGACCGCGGACGAGGTCGGGGTCGTGTTCCACACGGCGACCGCGCTCAAGGCCGAGTACCGCGCGACCCGCCGGCATGCCGCCCCACCGCTCGCCGGGCGGACCCTGGCGATGCTGTTCCAGAAGCCGAGCCTCCGGACGCGGGTCACGTTCGAGGCGGGCATGGTCCAGCTCGGCGGGCATGCGATCTACCTGACCAACGACGTCGTCCTCGGGGCGCGCGAGAGCGTCCGCGACGTCGCCCGCAACCTCGAACGGTTCGTCGACGCCATCGTCGTCCGGACGGGCCCGCACGCCGTGGTCGAGGAGCTCGCCGCGCAGGCGAGCGTGCCGGTCATCAACGGCCTGACCCTGCGCGAGCACCCCTGCCAGGCCCTCGCCGACGTATTCACGATCGGTGAGCGATTCGGCGACGTCCGCTCGGCACCACTCGCGTTCGTCGGCGACGGGAACAACGTCTACCACTCGCTGGCGTTGCTGGGCGCCGCGCTCGGCATGGAGATCCGGCTCGCGCATCCACCCGGCTATGCCCCGAACGAGCGGATCGTCGAGCGGGCCCGTGAGCTCGCGGCGGCATCGGGTGGCCGGCTGACCTTCGGGCACGACCCGCTCGAGGCGGTCCGCGGGGCGCAGCGTCGTGTACACCGACGCCTGGACCTCGATGGGCCAGGAGGCCGAGATCGAGGAGCGCCGGGACGCCTTCGCCGGCTACCAGGTCGACGATGCGCTGCTGGATGCGGCCGCCGACGACGTCGTGGCGATGCACTGCCTCCCCGCGCACCGCGGCGAGGAGATCACCTCGTCGGTGATGGATGGACCGCGTAGTCTCATCTTCGAGCAGTCCGAGAACCGGCTCCATGTCCAGAAGGCGCTGCTCGTCGAGATCCTGGCAGGGGAGATGCCCACGTGACCGACTCGCCGTTCGAGCGCTACAAGGACGCCCTTCGCCGGGGCCACGCCGCATCCCTGCGCGGCGAGTTCGACACCGCGATGGCGGCCTACAAGGAAGCGGCCTCGATCGCCCCCGACCGGGCGATGCCGCAGGCGAGCCTCGCGGGGATCCTCGCCCGGACCGGCCGCATCAGCGAGTCGCTCGCGGCCTACGACAGCGCCCTCGCCCGGCAGCCCGAGGACGAGGCGTCGCTGCGCGGCCGCGCCGAGATGCTGTCCATCTCCGGCCGCCCGGCCGATGCCGCCGACACGCTCGACCGCCTCGCCGACGTGCTCGACCGCGAGGGTCGCCTCAAGGAGGCCATCGACGTCGCGCGTCGCGCCCTCGACCTGGCCGAGAAGCGCAGCCGGCGCCAGGGCCTCGAGGCGATGGTCGAGCGGTTGCAGGCGAGCGGCGACACGTCCGCGGACGACCTGGCGGAATCCCTCGAGTCGTTCGACGGTTCGCCGCGTTCGAGCGCCCGGGCCGAGGCCGCCGAGGCCAAGCGCGACCCGCGACGCCCGGTCCTCGCCGCGGCCGCCGTCATGACCGCGGCCGCCGAGGCGGCCCTCGACAAGGGCGACGTCGACGAGGCGCGCCGCAACTACCTCGAGGCGGCGGCCGCGCAGCGGTCGATCGGCAACCTGAATGCCGCGATGGACCAGTGCTACCAGGCGCTCGCGCTCGGGCCGGCCGATGGTGCGGTCCACCTCGCGCTGACCGAGCTGTACCTCGACCGTGGCTGGCGGACGCCGGCCGCCGACAAGCTGGTGCTCCTGGGGCGCCTCTCCGAGCTCGGCAGCGACGAGATGACCCGCGCCCGCCTGTGCACGATGGCCGCGGAGCGGTTCCCCGACGACCCGCGTTTCGCCGCGATCTGCGGCTGACCCTCCGGCCGCCACAGGGGGCGATGCTACACTCGGGTCGCGATGACGGATCTCCTCGGATCGATCCTCGACCAGGTCAGCCTGACCACGGTGGTCGACATCGGGATCACCGCGCTCCTGATCTACTGGCTGTTCAGCCTCATCCGCGGGACCCGGGCCGTCCGCCTGGTGATCGGCGTCAGCGTCCTGATCGTCGTCTACGCGCTCGCCGTCGCCTTCAATCTCGTCCTCCTGACCCGCATCCTCCAGGCCGGCGCGGTCGTCGGCCTGTTCGCCCTCGTCGTCGTGTTCCAGCCCGAGCTGCGCCGGGCGCTCGAGCGCATCGGCCGCGTCGGCTCGTTCGCCTGGCTCTTCTCGCCGTCGGAGGGTCGCGCGTCGGGGCACGTCGCCGCCGAGGTCGCCCGCGCCGCCGCCGGCCTGTCGGCCGAGGGCCACGGGGCGCTCATGGTCATCGAGCGCGAGACCGGGCTCGAGGAGGTGGCCGAGACCGGCGTCATGATCCACGGCGACGTCTCGGCCGACCTGCTGCGGACGATCTTCTCGCCGCGGACCGCGCTGCATGACGGGGCCGTGATCATCCGCGGCGACTCGATCCTGGCAGCCGGCGCCGTCCTGCCCCTGGCCGAGACGACGATCCACACCGAGCGGTTCGGCACGCGTCACCGGGCCGCGCTGGGCATCGCCGAGCAGACCGACGCGGTCGTCGTCGTGGTCTCGGAGGAGAACAGCCAGATCAGCCTCGTGGAGCGCAGCCGGATCGTGCGCAACCTCAACGAGTCACAGCTCGCCACCGCCATCCGGAACCTGCTCGATCCCACGGCCGGCCGGCGTGGCACGCTGGGGCTGCGGCCCACGTCGCTCGGCGGACGCGCGCCGCGGATGGGCGACCTGAGCCGGTTCGTCGGTCGGAGCTCGTCGAACGGCTCGCACCCCACGAGTGACGACGAGTCGCCCTCCGCGGCGGCCGCTCAGGCGCCGCGGTGACCCGACTCCTCGGGATCGTCGTCCACAACTGGCCACTCAAGCTCGCAGCCATCGGGCTCGCCACATTGCTGTACGCCGGTCTCGTGCTGTCGCAGGGGACCTATACCCTCGCCCCGATCGTCCTGCCGGTCGAGGTCAAGAACCAGCCCGCCGACACCTACCTGTTGTCGCCGATCAAGCCGGTGACCGAGATCCGCTACTTCGCCGCGGCCGATGTCCCGACCCCCACGGCCGCGAGCTTCACGGCCGAGGTGGACCTGAGCGGGATCGACCCCAAGGGCGGACCGGTCTCGGTCCCGGTCCAGGTCACCCCGATCGACCCGCGGATCCAGGTGGTCTCGTTCGAGCCGAGCGTCGTCCGCGTGGCCCTCGACCCGCTGGAGAGCCGGTCGGTCCCGGTCGTCGTCGAACACGGCACGGTCCCGTCGGGGAGTGAGATCGGTGATACGACCGTCGACCCGTCGCAGGTCACGGTGCTCGGACCCAAGTCCATCGTGGAGACCGTCGTGGCGGCCCGCGCGGACGTCGTCATCCAGCCCGGCGGGATCGACGTCAGCGAGGACGTGGTCCTCGTCGCCGTCGACAAGCTCGGCAGCGCGGTCAGCCCGGTCGATGTGAACCCGCGGACGGCGCACGTCAGCATCCCCGTGTTCACGGACCGGACCACCCGGACCCTGCCGGTCAGCCCGGTCATCACCGGGACCCCGGCCGCCGGATTCGAGATCGCCAGCGTCTCGGTGTCGCCGCTCACGGTGACCGTGGAGGGCGACGCCGACCAGTTGGCCGCCCTCGAACGGGCCGACACCGAGGCCGTGTCCGCGAGTGGCGCGTCGAGCGACTTCTCGCGCGTCGTCGGCTTCGACCTGCCAGCGGGCGTCGTGCCGCTCGGCGGCGACAAGGTGACGGTCAACGTGGCGCTGCGGCCGGTGACGTCGACGCGGACGTTCGATGCCGGGGTCACGCTCGATGGCGCCAAGTCCGACCTGACCTACACGGTCGACGTCGACCGCGTCCTGCTCACGATCGGCGGCTCGGTCGCCGACCTCGACCGGCTCGAGGGGGCGACGCTGACCGCGAAGCTCAACGTCGGCGAGCTCGGCCCGGGCACGTCCGAGGTGCCGGTCACGATCGACCTGCCGGCCGGACTCACGCTCGTGTCGGCGACCCCGGCGACCGTCCGCGTCACGATCGTCGCGCCGCCCTCGGCGTCATCTTCGCCGGCCGCCCAGGCCGCTCCATCGACCGCGGGAGGCTGAGTTGGCCCGGTTGTTCGGCACGGACGGCATCCGCGGGGTCGCCAACGTCGACCTCAAGCCGACGCTCGCCTACGCCCTGGGCCGCGCGACGGCGCACCGCCTGGTCGGGGCCGGCGGGGCCCTTGTCGTGGGACAGGACACCCGCCGCTCCGGTGACATGTTCGTCGCCGCGATCGCGGCCGGCGCCAGCAGCATGGGCGCCGATGTGCACATCGTCGGCGTCGTGCCGACCCCGGCACTCGCGTTCCTCGCGGGGTCCGGCCCCTTCGCGGCGGGGATCATGGTCTCCGCCTCGCACAACCCCGCCGATGACAACGGCCTCAAGGTCCTCGACGGGCAGGGGCTCAAGCTCGACGATGCCCTCGAGGACGAGCTCGAGGGACTCATCTGGCAGGCCGACGAGCTCGTCGGCGTCACGAATGCAGGCCTGGGGCGGATCCTCATGCGCGCCGACCTCGTCGACGACTACCTCGATCACCGCCTCGCGCTGGCGCGCGGCATCGATGCCGCCGGCATGCGCCTCGTGCTCGATGGCGCGAACGGGTCGGGCTGCCACGTGGGGCCGGAGATCCTGCGCGCGACGGGCGCCTCGGTCGATACCATCCATGCCGAGCCGGACGGGGTGAACATCAACGTCCGCTCGGGCGCGACGGACCCGGCGTCCCTCGCGGAGGCCGTGCTCGCCCACGGTGCGCACATCGGCTTCGCGCTCGATGGCGACGCCGACCGGCTCATCGCTGTGGATGCGGACGGGCACGTCGTCGATGGCGACCAGATCCTCGGGATCCTCGCGCTCGACCGGCTCTCGCGAGGCGCCCTGCCGGGCGGCGTGGTGGTCTCGGTCCTCTCCAACGGTGGGCTCCAGGCCGTCGTCGAGGCCGCCGGTGGCGCCGTCGTCCGGACCCCGGTCGGCGACAAGTACATCCTCGAGGGCATGCAGGTCTCGGGCGCCCGGCTGGGTGGCGAGAAGAGCGGCCACGTGATCGACCTCGACCACACGACCTCGGGCGACGGGGTCGTGACCGCGCTCGGGGTGCTGCGGGTCGTGACCGAGTCCGGGACGAGCCTCGCCGACCTCGCGGCCCGGATCCCGTTGCTGCCCCAGCAACAGCGGGCCGTGAAGGCGCGTCACAAGGACCAGTGGGAGGCCGACCGGGCCCTCCAGGCGGCCATCGCGGACGCCTCGGCGAGGCTCGGGTCGACCGGCCGGGTCCTGGTCCGGCCGTCGGGCACGGAGCCCGCGCTGCGCGTGATGGTCGAAGGACCGGACGCGGCGCTGGTCACCGAGCTGGCCGACGCGCTCGCGGCTCTCGCGGGGGAGCGTCTAAACTAGGCGACGGTGCCCACTCATCGGAGTCACCAGGCCCACCGGCCACGGGCGCCGGCGGCGAGCGGGAGGACGTGATCCGGATGTGCGGCATCGTCGGGTATACCGGTCCCCGGGAAGCGGGACCATTGCTCATCGAAGGGCTGAAACGCCTCGAGTACCGCGGCTACGACTCGGCCGGCATCGCGCTCGTCGATGACGCGGGCGACCTGTTCGTCGAGAAGCGTGCGGGCAAGCTCTCGAACCTGCAGACGGCGATCGCCGGGCGGACGCCGCACGCGGCCATCGGCCTGGCCCACACGCGCTGGGCGACGCACGGCCGGCCGAACGATCTCAACGCCCATCCCCACCAGGACTGCACCGGCGAGATCACGGTGATCCACAACGGGATCATCGAGAACTTCCGCGAGCTCCGCGACGGCCTCGAGGCCCGCGGCCACCGGCTCGTGTCCGAGACCGACACCGAGGCGCTGGCGCACCTCATCGAGGAGGCCTACAGCGGTGACCTCGCCGACGCGGTGCGGACCGCGCTCCGCCAGGTGGACGGCGCCTACGCCGTTGTCGTGATGCATCGGAACGAGGGCGACCGGCTCGTCGGTGCCCGCCAGGACGTCCCCCTCGTCGTGGGCCTCGCCGACGGCGAGAGCTTCCTCGCCTCGGACGTGGCGGCCATCCTCGCCCACACCGACCGCGTCGTGTTCCTCGAGGAGGGCGACGTCGCCGACCTGCGCCCGTGGGGCGTGACGATCACGGGCGTCGACGGCGAGCCCCGCGAGCGCGCGGTCACGATCATCGACTGGTCGCCCGAGGCCGCCGAGAAGGGCGGCTTCGAGCATTTCATGCTCAAGGAGATCCACGAGCAGCCCGAGGCGCTCGCCCAGTCCCTCAGCGGCCGCGTGGCGCGCGACGGTCGGATCCACGTCGAGGAGATCGAGGGTCTCATCGAGACCCTCCGCACCGTCGAGCGCATCGAGCTCGTCGCTTGCGGGACGGCGTTCTACGCGTCGCTCATCGGGGCCGCGGCGATCCAGGACTGGACCGGCCTGCCGGCCCGGGCGACGGTCGGGTCGGAATTCCGCTACAGCCCGCCGCCGCTCGACGGTCGGACCCTCGTGATCGCCGTCACCCAGTCGGGCGAGACCGCGGACACGATCGCCCCGGTCCGGTACGCCCGCCAGCGCGGCTGCCCGGTCGTCGCGGTCACGAACACCGTCGGGTCCGCCATCACCCGCGAGGCCGACGCCGTCCTCTTCCTGCAGGCCGGCCCCGAGATCGCGGTCGCGGCCTCGAAGACGTTCGTGACCCAGGTGACGACGCTCATCGTCCTCGCCGCCGCCATCGCCCGCATCCGAGGGACGATGGACGACGCCACGGAGCTGGCCCTCGGCGTGGCCCTCCGGGCGCTGCCGAGCGCCGCGGCCCGGGCGCTCGAGGACGCGGCCGCTCGCACCCCGGAACTCGCGCGCCGATACGTGAACTCGCGCGGCTTCATGTTCGTCGGCCGGGGGTACGGGTATCCGGCGGCGCTCGAAGGTGCGCTCAAGCTCAAGGAAGTGAGCTACGTCCACGCCGAGGGCTACGCGGCCGGTGAGCTCAAGCACGGGCCGATCTCGCTGCTCGACGCCGAGTGCCCGCTCGTCGCGGTGGCGACCCGCTCCTCGGTCTACGACAAGCTCATCAGCAACGTCATGGAGGGTCGCGCGCGCGACGCTCGCGTCATCGCGGTCGCGACCGAGGGCGACCCGCAGATCGAGCGCTTCGCCGATGACGTGTGCTGGGTCCCCGACACGCACGAGGCGCTCTCGCCGATCCTCGCGGTCATCCCGCTCCAGCTGTTCGCGTACCACGTCGCCATCGCCCGGGGCACGGACGTGGACCAGCCACGCAACCTGGCCAAGTCGGTGACGGTCGAGTAGGCCGATGTCGGCCGGTGACCCGACCGAGGCGTCCGTTCCGTCGGCGCTCGCCGTCCCGCCGGGCACCACGGAGCTCGGCATCGACATCATCAAGGTCGAGCGGATCCGCGACACCCTGGCCCGGTTCGGCGCGCGCTTCTCGTCGCGCGTCCTGACCCCCGCCGAGCAGCGCTACGTCCGCGACCGGCCGGAGACGATGGCCGGCCGATGGGCCGCCAAGGAGGCGGTCTCCAAGGTCCTCGGGCTCGGCGTCCGCGGCATCGGCTGGCGCGACATCGAGATCGAGCGGCTGCCGACGGGCCAGCCGGCGGTCCGCCTCCACGGACGAGCCGCGGTCCGCGCCGAACAGCTCGGCATGGGCCGCGTCGCCGTCTCGATCAGCCACGAATCCGACTACGCGGTCGCCATCGCCTACGGCGTGCGCCAGGCCGGGGGCCGGTACCTGTTCCCGCCCGACATCGAGGAGCGGCTCGACGACCGGGAGCGCCGGATCCTCGCCCGCATCGAGCGACTGCGTGACCTCGCCGAGGCGGGTGGCGCCGCGGCCCTGGCGTCCGACGCACCGTCCGCCGGCAGCGGCACGCTCGACGGCGACGGCCGTGGCTGAGCGCGGGCCGGTCGGGTTCGGACGGCGCGAGACCGACGCGTCCGCGCCGACGGTCGGAGCCCCGCCGGCCGCCCTGCCGGAGGGCGCGGTCCGACTCGACGACGACAACGCCGGCGCCCTCCTGCCCGAGCGCCCCGTCCGTGGCCACAAGGGTTCGTTCGGCAAGCTCCTGGTGATCGCCGGCTCGCTCGACTACGCCGGGGCGGCGCTCCTCGTCTGCCGGGCCGCCGGCCGTGCCGGTGCCGGGCTCGTCACCCTCGCGGTCCCCGAGTCGCTCCAGCCGTTGTTCGCGGCCAAGGTCGTCGAAGCGACCACCATGGGCCTGCCCGAGGACGACGTCGAGGAGATCGATCCGGAAGCGGCGCTCGCACGGATCCTCGACCATGAGCACGATGCGATGGTCGTCGGCCCGGGTCTGCGACCCGGCCTGGCCACGGCCGAGCTCGTCCGGGAACTCCTGACGGCGACCGGGCCGGACCAGGCCCCGGCGGTGTTCGACGCCGAGGCGCTGCGCTCGATCGCGACCATGGACGCCTGGTGGGATGCCACGACCCGGCCCTCGGTGCTGACCCCGCACGCCGGCGAGTTCGCCCGCTTGCGCAGCGGCAGCGGGCGCGACCCCGCCGAGGACGGGGATCTCGTCGGCGACGATGCCGCGAGGGTCACCGCGGCGCGCGACGCGGCCGGTCGCTGGGGCCAGGTCGTCGTGCTCAAGGGCGCCGACACGGTCATCGCCGCCCCGGACGGGTCCGTCGCCGTGGCCCCGTTCGAGAACCCCGCCCTCGCCAGCGGCGGGACCGGCGACGTGCTGGCCGGGACGATCGGCGCCCTGCTCGCGCAAGGGCTCGACCCGTTCGCGGCGGCCCGCCTGGGCGTCTACCTCCACGGCCTGGCCGGCGACAGCGTGCGCGAGCGGCTCGGTGACGCCGGCCTGCTCGCCTCCGATCTTCCCGATGCGGTGGCGCTGGCTCGCAAGCGGCTGGCCGCCGCGGCCGAGCGTCGCCGGATGCGTGGCCGGCTCGGGTTCGGCGCCCGCACCGCGGACCAGGAGCCGTCGCCGGACGCCGACCCGGCGTGAGGCCGGCGACCGCGTGAGGCCGCCCATCGAAGACCGCCTGATCGCGGCCGGGCAGCCGCCGCTGCCCCGAACGGCGTGGCTCGAGATCGACCTCGCGGCGCTCCTCGCGAACCTCGAGCTGCTGCGAGCGGCGGCCGGACCGGGGGTCCCGATCCGCCCGGTCGTCAAGGCCGACGCGTACGGCCACGGGGCCGTCGCGGTGACCCGGGCCCTCGTCGGTGCCGGCATCGACGGCCTGTGTGTCGCGACGCTGGACGAAGCCCTCGCCCTCCGGGCGGCCGGCGTCGAGGATCCGATCCTCGTGATGTATCCGGTGCCACCGGCGTGGGCTCCCGACGCGGCGCGGTCGGGGATCACCGTCACCGCCGGTGACCCGGTGCTCCTCGAGGAGCTGCTGGCGGCCCATGCCGCCGCCGGCGGCGAACGACCCCTGCGGCTCGAGCTCGAGGTCGAGACGGGCCTGGGTCGCGGAGGGTTCGACCTCGACCACGTCGTCGCGGCGGCCCGGACGATCCTCGCCGCGCCGCGCGTCGAGCTCGTCGGGACGTGGACCCATCTCCAGGCGCCCGAGGATCCGGATCGCACGGCGGGCCAGCTCGAGCGCTTCACGGCGGCCGGCGACGCACTCCGGGCCGCCGGCGTCGCGCTGCCGGTCCGCCACGTGACCGCCAGTGCCGGACTCATCTCCGACGGCGTCGCGGCCTTCGAGGGGGTCCGGCCCGGCCTCGCCCTGTACGGGCTCGCCCCGGACGACCTGTCGCCGGCCCAGCTCGACACCGTCGTCGGGCGTGGGCTCCGGCCGGTCCTCTCGCTCCATGCCCGCCCGGTCCGCGTCGCGGACCTGCCAGCAGGGTGGGGTGTCAGTTACGGCCCGGCGTATGTGACCGCCCGGCCCAGCCGCATCGCGACCCTGCCGCTCGGCTACGGGGACGGCTGGTCGCGCGCGCTCTCGAACCGTGCCGAGGCCCTGGTCCGCGAGCGCCGGGTCCCGATCGTCGGCAACGTGGCGATGGACGCGATCATGGTCGACGTCACGGACCTCCCCGGGCCGCCGGTCACGCCCGCCGACGAGTTCACCCTGATCGGGTCGCAGGGGGCGCAACGGATCACCGTCGGCGAGTTGGCGCGAGTGCGCAACACGAACTCGTGGGAAGTGGTGACGGCGATGGCCCGTCGCCTGCCTCGGGTGTACGATGCGGCGCCCGGACCGGTCGGTCTGCGAACGCTCACCGAGCGGAGTTGATCCAGTGGCACGCATCGAACTCTGGAACGGCGACATCTGCGACCTCGAGGTCGATGCGATCGTCAACGCCGCGAACGTCTCGCTGTGGATGTCGACCGGCGTGGGCGGCGCGATCAAGCGAGCCGGTGGCGATGCCATCGAATTCGAGGCCGTCGGGCAGGCCCCCGTCGCCCTCGGCGGCGCGGTCGTCACCGGTGGCGGCACCCTCCCGGTCAAGGCGGTCATCCACGCGGTCTCGCTCGACCGTGAGCGCCGGACGAGCGGGGCCGTCATCGAGGCGGCCGTGCGCTCGGCGATGGCGGCGGCCCGCGACCTCGGCGTTTCGAGCATCGCGTTCCCCGCGCTCGGGACGGGTGTCGGCGGCTTCCCCATCGACGAGGGTGCCGAGATCACCGTTCGCACGGTGCGCGAGGAACTGCCCTCCTGCCCTACCATCTCGCACGTGATCTTCGCCCTGCGCGGCCGCGCCGCCTACGATGCCTTCGCCGTCGCTCTGTCCGCCGGTCAGGCCGTCGGCAACAGGGTCGCATGACCACGCCCCTCGAGCCGACCGATGAGCAGCGCGACGAGCTCGTCGAGCAGGTCGCGCGCGAGATCCAGCTGCGCGGGCTGACGGGCCCCGCGGTGCATTTCCTCGAAGCCAGCCGGCCGTACCGCCCGCTCGGCGCCAACGCGATGCTCTTCTTCGATCCGGTCCTGCGCGGGCTGTTCGGGGGCGAGTCCGCGCCGGCGACCGAGATCCTGGCCGATGAGGCCGGGATCGAGCAGCTCATCGAGCGGCTCGAGGAACTCGACGACGAGGCGACCTGGGACGCGTGACCCGGGGCGGGCCGCGGCCGGGTAGCATGGCCCGGTGACCGGCGACCCGCGAGCCTTCCTCGCCATCGACCGCGGCGCCGCGACGTCCGGGGCCGCGCTCATCGGCCGGGTCGCCGGCGCGTGGCGTCTCGTCGGATCGGTGGCCCTGCCGGCGACCGTCGACGACGAGGCCGCCATCGACCTCCTCCTTCGGCGCGTCGCGGCCGCCGACCCGCTCCTCGCCCGCCGCCTCGGTGTCGATCCGGCGAGCGCGGGCGCGATCCCGGCGCTCTCGGTCCGCACGACCGCCGCACGCCGCCTGGCCGTCGTGGCCCCGACGGAGCGGTCACTTGCCCCGCTCATCGAGGCGGCCGCGCGAAGCGGCTGGCGGACGACGGGGGCGAGCGTCGAGACCACCGACCCGCTGGCGATGACCCGGCTCCTGCTCGATGGCGGGATCGACGGCATCCTCGCCGGTGCCGGTGATCCACCCGGGGCGGACGAACGCGGGCCATTGGCCGAGTTCACGGCACTCGTCGCGGCCGCCGCCCAGCGGCGGCCGGAACGCCTGGTCATCCTCGCGGGGGCCATGGCCGAGGCGACCGGCGCGTTCGGCGACCTCAACACGCGCGAGGGCGAGACGCTCCTGGCCCCGGCCGCTCGAAGCGGTCCCGAGGGCGCACCGCTGCGCACCCTCCTGACCGAGCTGGCGGTCCCGGCGGACGACGCGCGACGGGCGCTCGGTCCCGCGGCGATGACGCTCGCGGCCGTCCTCGACCGGCGCGTGGAGCTCGTCGAGATCGGCTTCGATGGTGGTCTTCGGGCGATCGCGACCCCGGGCGACCCGTCATCGGGTCCGACGCTGGATCTCGCGATCGTCCCCTCGGCGAGGCTGGCGCCGGCGGATCCGGACGACGCGGCGGTGGATCGCGTCCTGGCCTGGCTCACCGTGGCATCCGATCGCCATCGCCTGCGCGACCGGCTGCGCGAGATGCGGATCGCCCCCTGGTCCGACCTCACCGGTGACGGCGCCGCGCTGCGCATGGCCGCGGCCCGGGCCGCCCTCGGACGCCTCGCCGACGCGACGCCCGAGGCATCGGCCGCCCCGGCACCGGACCTCATCATCGCCGCCGGCGGCGTCTGGTCCATCGCGCCGGCACCGACCGTCGCCCTCGCGCTGGCCGACGTCCTGCGCCGGCCGGGTGCCTCGGCCTATGCGTTCGACCACGCCCGCCTGCTCGGGCCGCTCGGCTCCATCCCCGACGACGGCGAACGGCGAGCGGTCATCAGCGACCTCGCCGACGATCTCCTGGCCCCCCTCGGGAGCGTCGTGACGCCGGCCGGGCTGCACACGGGTCGCAGCGCGGGGAGCCTCGTCGTCCACGGCCGTGCCGGTTTCGTCCGAGAGCGCGGGCCGATCGACCTGGTGCCCGGCGGTCTTGAGATCGTCGACCTCCCGCCGGGGGCGAGCGCCACCGCCGAGTTCCGGTTCCGTGACGCGGTCCGGCTCGGGGGGCGCGGACGCCATTTCGCGGTCGACGTGGTCGGTGGCCTGGCCGGCCTCGTCGTCGACCTGCGCGACGTCCCGATCAAGCTGCCCGAACGCGCGGACCGCCGTCGCGAGCTGCTCGAGGCGTGGCAGACGGCCGTCGCCAGCGGGGTCCGCGAATGACCGTCCCCGTCGCGCCGGACCCGGCATCGGACGTCGCCCCGGATCTCACGCTCGTCCCGGCGCGCCCGCTCATCGAAGCGCCGGTCGATGTCGTCTTCACGATCTCGCCCGGCGACCGCGTGGTCGTGGATGCCGGGGCGTCGGTCGTCGTGGGCGCGCCGATCGCGGAGCGGCTGCGCGACCCGCGGCTCGAGGACAAGGTCGTGGCCGAGCCGGTCGAGCCCCGCCCCGGCGATCGGTGGCACGCCCTGCCCCGGGTCGTGACGCCTGCGACGCCGGGCGGACCGCGCGGCGCACCGGGCGGGGAGTACCTCTTCCCCTGGCGCTCCCGCTGGCGGGTGGCCACCGGCGACATCGTCGACCCGCTCGAGACGCCGGTCGCGGGCATCGTCCGCGAGGTGCGCCCCGGGACCTCGATCACGATCCGTGCAGCCGGCCGGGGGATCCGCGGCGTGGTCGCGCTCGGCGGTCCGACCCGTGGCCGGATCAGCTTCGCCGCCGGTCCGGAGGGCGGCCTTCGCCCGGGCACGCTCGATGTCGGGATGGCCGGGTCCATCCTCGTGGTCGACGCCCGCGTCGATGCCGAGACGCTGACCCGCGCCCGCGCGATGGGCGTGCGTGGCGTGATCGTGGCCGGGCTCGCAAGCAAGGAGCGCCGCGACTTCCTCGCGTCCGAGGCGCGGCAGCGGGCGGCCCTCCACCGCCTGCCGCCGTATGCGGTCCTCGTCATGGACGGCGCTACCCGCCGGCCGATGGCCGGGCCGATCAAGGCCCTGCTCACCACCCTGGTCGGTCGCGAGGCGGCCATCGTGAGCGATCCACCGATGCTCATCTTCGACGTCCCCGACCTCGTCGTGCCCACCCCGGGGCCGGACCTCGTCCGGATCCGCGCCGGGGCGCTGAGCGGCCACGAAGCCCGCTGGGTCGGCGCCGCCGGGCGGCGGCGGTTCGGCGGGGGCGTCGACCTCGAGGCGGGACGGGTCCGCCTCGCCGACGGCAGCATCGTCGCCCTCCCGCTCGGGGACCTGGAGCGCTTCGTCTGACGGCCACGGCCCGGCCGTCCGTCCGCTACCCTCGCCCGGTGTCCGCAACGTCCCCCACCACGCGCGCGTTCCGCTCCGAGGATCCGGACCGGACGAGCGCGCTCGGGCGGGCGCTCGCGACCGTGGCCGGGCCCGGCGACCTGCTCTGCCTGTGGGGCGACCTCGGGGCCGGCAAGACCCACCTCGCCAAGGCGTTCGGCGCCGGACTCGGCGTGACCGAGACCGTCACCTCGCCCAGCTTCGTCCTCATGGCCGAGTACCAGGGGCGACTGCCGCTGTTCCACGTGGACCTCTTCCGCCTGGCCGACGCGACCGAGGCCATCGGTGGCGGCCTCCTCGACGATGACCGCTGGTCCGCGGGCGTGACCCTCATCGAGTGGCCGGACCGCCTGGGCGCCGCGATCCCGGCCGAGCGGCTCGACGTCGTCATCGACGGGAGCGGCGACGATCCGCGCCGGATCGAGCTCACCGCGCACGGCGAGCGCCACGCCCGGTACCTGGACGCGATCCCGTGAGCGAGCGCGTCCTCCTCGCGATCGACACCGCCACGACCCGCATCGTCGTGGCGACGGGGTCGGCCGACGGCGCCGTCCTCGCCGCCGCGGACTGGCCGGCAGGGTACCGGCACGGCGAGACGCTGCTGCCCGCGGTCGAGCGTCTGCTCGGTGACGCCGGGCTGGCGCGCGACGCGATCGACGCGGTCATCGTCGGGACCGGCCCGGGGACCTTCACCGGGCTCCGTGTCGGGATCGCGACGGCCAAGGGGATCGCCCACGGTCTGGGCTGCCCGATCGTCGGCGTGGCGACGGGCACCGCTCTCATCGCGGCGGCGGCGGAGGACCTCGGGGTGGCATCCGGCCGGATCCGTCTCCTGTTGCCGGCAGGGCCGACCGACCGGATCCTCGTCCGGGACGGCGTCGCACCGACCCTGCTGCCGGCCGGCGTGCCTGCCGATGAGCTCGCCGTCGAGGCGGCCGGGCCGGACGCCACGCCCGCCGGAGGCGCCGGCGCCTTCATCGAGGTGGCCTTGGACCTCGATGGTCGCGCTCCGGCGGAAGCGTGCGAGCGCGGCGAGCGCGCGCGCGCCGGACTGGCGGCCGCCCTGGTCCGGCTCGGGGCCGCGCGGCTCCGCGTCGGCGAGTCGGACGACCTCGCGCGGCTCGTTCCCGAGTACGTGACGCTCCCGCGTGGCGCGGCCCCCGCGAGCGGGGAGGTGACGTGGTCGCACGACCACCGGTGAGGATCCGCATCGAGCCGATGCGGCTCGATGACCTCGAGGCCGTCCACGCCATCGAGCGGGCGAGCTTCCGCTCGCCCTGGCCGCCGAACGCGTATCGCAGCGAGCTCGAATCGAATCGCCTCGCGGCCTACCTCGTCGCCCGCGCCGAAGGCGAGATCATCGGCTTCGGGGGCATGTGGCTGATGGTCGACGAGGCGCACATCACGACCTTCGCGATCCACCCCGCGTGGCGACGCCAGCGCATCGGGGAGCGCCTGCTCCTCGCGTTCCTCGACCTCGCCATCGAGCGCGGGGCACGCGAGGCGACGCTCGAGGTGCGTCTGTCGAACCTGCCGGCGCGTCGCCTCTACGAGAAGTACGGCTTCCGCCCGGTCGGCCTGCGGCCGCGTTACTACAGCGACGACAACGAGGACGCGCTGATCATGACGACCGAGGCCCTCACCGAGGCGCCGATGCGCGAGCGGATCGCCCGGCTGCGTGCGGCGCTCGACGCCTCGCCGGCCCCGGTCCCGCCGGAGGAACGGGCGGACGAGGGCGGGGACGTCGGAACGGTCCCGCCGACGTGAGCGGCCCGCTCGTCCTCGCGATCGAATCCTCCTGTGACGAGACCGGCGTCGCGCTCATCGAGGGCGGCCGGACGATCCACAGCAACGTCGTGGCGTCGCAGGTCGCGTTGCACGCGGGTTCCGGAGGGATCGTCCCCGAGGTCGCGGCCCGGGCGCACCTGCGCTGGATCGTCCCGGCCCTGGATGCGGCCTGGGCCGAGGCCGGCGTGGGCTGGTCGGACATCGATGCCGTGGCCGTGACCTATGGGCCGGGGCTGGCCGGCTCGCTGCTCGTCGGGATCAACTTCGCGAAGGCGCTCGCCTGGGTCCACGCGCTGCCGCTCGTCGGGGTCAACCACCTCGAGGGCCACGTCTACGCGGCCTGGCTCGCCGACGCCGGGGAAAGCGACGTGGCGGAACCGGTCTTCCCGCTCGTCGCGCTCGTCGTCTCGGGCGGGCACACGTTCCTCACCGAGATGCGCGACCACCTGACGTATCGGCTGCTCGGCACGACCGTCGACGACGCCGCGGGTGAGGCGTTCGACAAGGTGGGGCGGCTGCTCGGGCTCGGCTATCCCGGCGGCCCGGCGATCTCGCGTGCCGCCGAGGAGGCGACGGCGCACGACCGGGTGTTCCCGCGCGCCTGGCTCGGCGACTCCTACGACTTCAGCTTCTCCGGGCTCAAGACGGCGGCGCGCCGGATCGTATCCTCCGCGCGGGCCGATGCCGGCATCGCCGAGGCGCCCGAGACCGCGCTGCCCGCGGCGGTCGTGGCCGAGCTCGCCTGGGGGTTCCAGGAGGCCGTCGTGGACGTCCTGGCCACGAAGACCCTCCGCGCGGCCCGCGCGACCGGTGCCCGCTCGATCGTGCTTGGCGGGGGCGTTGCCGCCAACGCCGCGCTGCGCGCCCGGCTGGCCGACGGTGCGGCCGGGCTCGGGGTCCCGCTCATCGTGCCGCGACCCAGTCTGTGCACGGACAACGGGGCGATGATCGGGGCGGCCGGGGCCCGCCGGTTCGCTGCGGGCGAACGGTCCGGGCTCGATCTCGACGCGCGGCCGTCCCTCCCGCTCGCGGTCCGATGACGCCGGCGAGCCCGCCGCACATCGATCCGGCCGACGTCCGCGCGACGCTGCGCGAGGCCGGTCTGCGCGCCCGCCACAGCCTGTCGCAGAACTTCCTCGCCGACGTCGACGTGCTCGACGGGATCCTCGCCGAGGCCGATGCCGGCCCGGGCGACCGCGTGCTCGAGATCGGTCCGGGGCTCGGCCTGCTGACCGGCGGGCTGTTGAGCGGCGGGGCGTCGGTCACCGCGGTCGAGCTCGACCGCGGCCTCGCGGCCTTCCTGCGCGACCGGTTCGCGGCACCGATCGCGAGCGGGGATCTCCGGCTCATCGAGGGCGACGCGCTCGACCAGGACCTCGTGCGCCTCGTCGAACCGCCCTACGGCGTCGTGGCGAACCTGCCGTATCACATCACCAGCCCGATCCTCCACGCGCTGCTCGGCCGGCCGCCCCGCCCGGTGCGGCTCGTGCTCATGGTCCAGCGTGAGGTCGCCGAACGGATCGCCGCACCGCCCGGCAAGATGAGTTACCTCTCGGTCTTCGTGCAATACCACGCCGCCGTCCGGGTGGCCTTCGCCGTGCCGCCCGGCGCGTTCGAGCCCGAGCCGGCGGTCGAGTCCGCGGTGATCGTGGCCGCAGCCGTTCGCCGAGGACGACCGCCTCACGCCCGACGAGGAGGACGAGCTCTGGCGGCTCGTCCAGGCGAGCTTCCGCGAGCGCCGCAAGATGCTCCACAACGTGCTGGCCCGACAGCTCCCCATCGAGCCGGACCGGGTCGCGGCGGGGCTCGCCGCAGCGGGCATCGCGCCGGACCGCCGTCCCCAGACGCTCGCGGTCGGGGAGTGGCTCGCGCTGCGCGAGGCACTCACGCCCATCGGCCCGGACCCGCGCGGCCGATGACCGCATCGACCGATCCGATGCGCCGGCTCGCGCCGGTCGTCCGGCTCGCGCCGGCCAAGCTCAACCTGACGCTCGCGGTCATCGGCCGCCGGCCGGACGGGTTCCACGAGCTCCATTCGGTGTTCGTGCCGCTCGGGCTGGCCGATGTCCTGAGTCTCGCCCCGGCCGCCAGCTCGAGCGACACGCTGCACGTGACCGGGTTCGACCCGGGTCCGACGGCCGACAACCTCGTGCTGCGCGCCATCGCGGCGACGCGCCAGGGCGTCGCCGGCGCATGGCCGGGCGGTCCCGGCCCGGCGCCATCGCTCGCCGCCCGGCTCGAGAAGCGGATCCCCGTCGCGGCCGGCCTGGCGGGCGGCTCCTCCGATGCCGCCGCAGCGATCGACGGCGCGCTCGAGGCGTGGGGCGCGACGCTCGACGCCGAGGGCGTCCACCGGATCGCCGCCTCGATCGGCTCCGACGTGCCGTTCTTCGCGGTCGGCGGTCCCGCGCTCGTCGAGGGCCGCGGCGAGCGGGTCGCGCCGCTCGAGGGCCTGCGCGGCCACCCCGCGGTCCTGCTGGTCACACCGGGCGCCCCGATCGCGACCCGCGACGCCTTCGCCGCGTTCGATGCCGTGCGTGGGACCGGTGATGGATCGGTCCGCATGTCGTCGGTCCATCTCGCCGAGGAGCTGCGGTCCGGGTTGTCCGCCGCGGACCTCGTGGCCCGGGCCGGGGTGCTCGCCATGGCCAACGACCTGCTTCCGGCCGCGGCCGCCGTGCTGCCCGAGCTCGTCCCGTTCCGGCGGTCGCTCAGCCGGCTCCTGGGCCGGCCCATCGGGCTGTCCGGATCGGGCCCGACGCTGTGGGCGCTCTATGCTTCGGAAACGGAGGCCGAGGCGGCCGCCGTCACCGTCCGAGCCGCCGTGGAGGACGGGTCGCTCGTGGCCCCCGGGCCGGCGGCCCCGGCCGTCACCGCCACGACCATCGTCACCCGCCACCACGCAGGGGAGTCCAGGCCATGACCCGATCGGCGATCTCGACCACGTCCGCGCCCGCCGCTATCGGCCCCTACAGCCAGGCGATCGTGGCCGGGGACCTCGTATTCGTGGCCGGCCAGGGCGCGATCGACCCGGCGTCGGGTGAGTTCCTGCACGGGACGATCGAGGAGGAGACGCATCGGACGCTGCGCAATGTCGGCGCGATCCTGGACGCCGCCGGCGTCGGCTACGCGGACGTCGTGAAGACCACGGTGTTCCTCGCCGACCTGGGCGACTTCGCCGCGATGAATGCGATCTACGCCACCTACTTCCCCGATCCGCCCCCGGCCCGCTCGACGGTCGAGGTCGCGGCCCTCCCGAAGGGGTTCAAGGTCGAGATCGAGGTGGTCGCCTACCGCCAGCGCGTCGGTTGACACCCCGAACGAGCCACTCCTACCATGCCGGGACCTTTCTGATGACTGCCCACCCACCAGCGCCGCGCCCAGCGCGCGTCGCGAGCCATCCGGCTCGCTCGACCCGCGGGCGACGACGGCGCCCCTCGTGACCCCCATCGACCCGCCCACGACCGGCCGCGCGGTCGCCGTCGTCCTGGCGGCAGGCCTCGGCACCCGCATGCGCTCGACGACCCCGAAGGTCCTCCACGAGCTCTGCGGCCGCCCGATGCTCGCCTATGTCCTCGACGCCTGGGGGAGCACCCCCGCGGGCGCCGATGGGCACGCCCCGATCGTCGTCTACTCGACCCCGGTCGAGGCGGTCGCCGCTGCGTTCGCCGATCGGGCGACGTTCGCCCTTCAGACGACACCGACCGGGACCGGCGACGCCGTCCGGGTCGCCCTCGAATGCGTTCCGGACGACGCGACCGAGGTCCTCGTCCTGTCGGGTGACGTCCCGCTCGTGACGGGCTCCGACATCGACGCGGTCCTGGATGCGCGGCGGGCCGACGATGCCGCCATCGCCCTGGCGAGCGTGTTCTCGGCCGAGCCGGCCGAGCTGGGCCGGGTGGTCCGCAGCGAGTTCGGGACCGTCGAGCGCATCGTCGAGGCCAAGGACGCGACCCCCGACGAGCTCGAGACGAACGAGACCAACGCCGGCCTGTACGCGTTCGACGCGGAGTGGCTCCGGCGCCGGATCGCCAGCCTGATCCCGTCGAGCACGACCGGGGAGCTGTACCTGACCGACCTGGTGCGCCTCGCGCGCGAGGACGGGCGGATCGTGGCCGCGGTCGCCTTCGAGGACGACGGCCGGTTCGACGGCATCAACGACCGGAGCCAGCTCGCCGCCGCGGAGTGGAGCCTGCGGGTCCAGCTCAACGAGGCGCACATGCGCGCCGGCGTGACGATGCGCGACCCGTCCACGGTCTATCTCGACTGGGCGGTCGACATCGCACCGGACGTGACCATCGAGCCGAACGTCATCTTGCGCGGGGCCACGCGCATCGGGACCGGCAGCGTCATCGGTCCCGGCAGCGAGCTCATCGATTCGACGGTGGGGGAGCGGGTCCGCGTCTGGGCCAGTGTCGTCGAGCACTCGGTCATCGAGGACGAGGCCACGGTGGGTCCGTTCAGCCACCTGCGGCCCGGCACCATCGTCGGGCGGCGCGCCGAGGTGGGCAACTACGCGGAGCTCAAGAACACGCGCCTGGGCGCCGGCTCCAAGCAGCACCACAACTCGTACCTTGGCGACGCGCAGGTCGGCGAGGGCGTGAACATCGGCGCCGGCACCATCACCGCGAACTACGACGGCAAACGCAAGTTCCCGACCACCATCGGCGACGGTGCGTTCCTCGGCGTCGACACGATGCTCGTCGCCCCCATCGAGGTGGGCGAGGGCGCCAAGACGGGCGCCGGAGCGGTCGTGACCCGGGACGTGCCCGCGGGCAAGCTCGCGGTCGGGGTCCCGGCCCGCGTGCGCGAACCCAGGCCCAAACCCGCGCCGGAGGAGGGGCCGGCTTGAGCTTCCCGTTCGGCGAGCTGCTCGTCATCCTCATCCTGACGTTGCTCGAGGGGTTCTTCGTCGCGGCCGAGATCGCCCTGGTGTCGGTCCGCCACAGCCGCGTCGAGCAGCTGGTCGACGAGGGCGCTCCCGGCGCCAGGCGGGTCCGCCGGCTCCTCGACGAGCCGGGCCGATTCCTCGCCGTGTGCCAGCTCGGGCTGACGTTCATCGGGTTCTTCGCCTCCGCCTTCGCCGCGGTCAGCCTCGCGGACCAGCTCACGACGGTGCTGGTCGGGGCCGGCATGGATCGCGGGACGGCCGCCGGCATCTCGCTCCTGATCGTGACGATCCTCCTGGCGCTCTTCACGATCGTCTTCGCCGAGCTCGTACCCAAGACCCTGGCGCTCGCCAACGCGGAGCGCTTCGCGATCGCCCTCTCGCTCCCCATCGACTTCCTGTCGCGTGCGCTCGGCCCGGTGGTGCGGTTCCTGACCTGGATCACCAATGCCGTCGTGCGGCTGTTCGGTGCGGAGGTGACGAGCGAGGCGCAGATCACCGCCGAGGAGCTGCGCCTGATCGTCGAGCGAGGCGGGGAGCAGGGTGTCCTCGAGGCCGAGGAGGAGCAGATGATCAACGCGGTCATCGAGCTCGGCGACC
Source organism: uncultured Chloroflexia bacterium (assembly GCA_963817245.1). Taxonomy (GTDB): domain Bacteria; phylum Chloroflexota; class Limnocylindria; order Limnocylindrales; family CSP1-4; genus SPCO01. The sequence goes on along the minus strand of CAWFNQ010000001.1, from coordinate 1,502,737 downwards.
AGCGCGTCCACGAGGTCATGGTCCCGCGCATCCACATGGTCGCCCTCCCGGTCGAGGCGACGTTCGACGAGGCCATCGACAAGGTCATCGAGGAGGGCCACAGCCGGATCCCGGTCTACGAAGAGACCATCGACGAGATCGTCGGCATCCTCTATGCGAAGGACCTCCTGCCGTTCCTCAAGAGCTCTGCCGACCAGCGCCCGTCGCTGCGCTCGATCCTGCGGACGCCGGTCTTCGTGCCCGAGTCGATGACCGTCGACGACCTGCTGCACGAGCTCCAGCGACGCAAGGTCCACCTGGCCGTCGTGCTCGACGAATACGGCGGGATCGCCGGCCTGGTCACCATCGAGGACCTGCTCGAGGAGATCGTCGGTGAGATCCAGGACGAGTACGACGAAGAGGAGCCGCTCATCGTGAAGCTCTCCGACGACGAGGCGCGCATCGACGGCCGCGCCGCGGTCGACGACCTCGAGGAGCTCTTCGACACCTCCCTCGGGCTCGAGGACGAGGACGAGTACGACACGGTGGGCGGGCTCATCTACCACCGCATCGGCGGCGTGCCCAAGCCGGGGGATCGGGTGCTCGTGGACGGCCTGACGCTGACGGTCGAGACGACCGACGGCCGCCGGGTCGGCAAGGTCCTCGCGGTCCGCGAGGCGCGCGACCCCGAGGACGACGAGGACGACCGATAGACCGCGCCCCCGGTCGGCCATCCGCTGCGCTTCTCGACGATCGCCCACGGCGAGCGTTCGATCCTCGGTCCGATCTCGGACGCGCGTGCCGACGCCCTCGCCGCCGCGATCGCGGTCCCGTCCCACGGCCGGATCGTGGAGCTCGGGAGCGGCAAGGCCGATCTGCTCATCCGCATCCTGCTGGCGCACCCCGGCGCGACGGCCGAGGGCTTCGACCGGAACCCCTGGTTCCTCGCCGACGCGCGCGCGGCCGCCGAGGCGGCGGGCGTCGCCCGACGCCTGTCCCTCGTCGAGACCGACGCGCCGGCGGTGGCCCTGCACGGCCGGGCCGTGGACGTCGCGATCGCGATGGGTGCGACCGGGATCGTCGGTGACGGCGCCGAGACCCTGGCCTTCCTCGGCTCGATCGTCGTGCCCGGCGGGGAGGTCGTGTTCGGGGACGGCTTCTGGGCGGTGCCGCCACCCGACGAGGCGCTGACGGCGTTCGGGATGACCCGCGACGAGCTGCCCGACGGGCTCGCCGGGTTCGAAGACCTCGGGCGGAGGGCCGGCCTGGAGCCCGTGGCGGTCGAGGCCGTCTCGCCCGGGGAGTGGGACGCGTACGAGGCCGCCTATCGAGACGCGGTCGCCGCGTGGGCCGAAGCCGGTCCGGACGACCCGGAGCGTGAGGCCTTCCTCGCCCGGTCCGCCGACATGCGGGCGAGCTACGACGGGTGGCGACGTGACGCGATGGGGTTCGCGATCGGGCGGTTCCGGCGGGCCTGACCCGTCGCGCCGGTCAGGCGGTGATCACCCCGACCATGATCTCCTCGAGCCGGGCGCGGGCCGACGGGGAGACGACACCCGCGGCGTCGAGCTCGGCGAGGGCCTCGTCGCGATAGCGGCGGGCCTGGTCGCGCGTGTACTCGCGAGCGCCGGTCCGCTCGAGGATGGCGATGAGATCGGCGACCTCGTGGCTCGCGAGCTCGGGCTTGGCGAGCAGGGCCTCGAGCCGCGCGCGGTCCTCGGGGCCGGCGGTCTCGGCCGCGTAGATGACCGGCAGGGTCTGCTTGCGGTGAGCCAGGTCGGAGGGCGCCTTGCCGGTCGACCGTTCGGCCCCCCAGATCCCGAGCAGGTCGTCGTTGAGCTGGAAGGCGAGCCCGAGCGCCCATCCGAAGGCTCGGTAGCGGGCGATGACGTCGTCGTCGTCCGTGGCGAGCAGCGCCCCCGCCTCGATCGAGGCCGCGATGAGGCTCGCGGTCTTGCGCCCGATCATGTCGAAGTAGCCCTCGATGCTCACGAGCTCGCGCGACGCGCTCATCGCGATATCGAGGTACTGGCCCTCGCACAGGGCGAGGCAGGTCTCGTCGTACAGGCGCATGAGCCGCAGGACCTTGGCGTCCGAGAACCCGAGGTCGCTCAGGCGGTGGAGCGCGATGCGCGACAGGCTGAAGAGCGTGTCCCCGGTGTTGATGGCCTGCGGGATGCCGTACACGGACCACAGGGTGGGACGGTGCCGTCGTTCGGTGTCGCCGTCCTCGATGTCGTCGTGGACGAGGCTGAAGTTGTGACCGAGCTCGACCGCCGCCGCGCCCGGCAGCGCGCGTCGATGGTCGCCGGTGATCGAGCTGTAGGCGAGGAGGCCCAGGAGGGGGCGCATGCGCTTGCCACCGTTGGAGCCGGTCCCGTCGAGGGCCAGGTGGTAGCGGACCATCTCGTACAGCCCGTGGGTCGACGGATCGCGGTCCGCGACGAGCCGGACGAGCTCCCGTTCGGTGTCCGCGAGCAGGGTCGTGAGGTCGAGTTCGGGTGTCACGGTCGTCATCGCCCGGGAGTGTACCAGAAACATGCGCGGCTCAGGTAGCCTGTTGGGCGGGATCAGGGGTCGTCGGGAGAGGGGCTCCCGAGCCTGGGCGGAACGACGCCGGCGCGGGGGACGCGACCGCACCGGCGTCTACCACGCACTACGTCTGGGGATGCCGACCGGATGAGCCCGTGGGTGGTACCGTCGCCCGGATGCCCGTCCCGCGCCGTTACACCACCGAGGCGATCGTCCTGTCCCGGTTCGACCTGGGCGAGGCGGATCGCGTCCTGACGCTCATCACCCCGGGGAACGGCAAGCTCAAGGCGATCGCCAAGGGCATCCGCCGGCCGACGTCCCGGCTCGGGGGCAGCCTCGAGCCGTTCGCGGAGCTCACCGTCGCGCTCGCCCGCGGGCGGACGTTCGACGTCGTCACCCAGGTGAGCGTCGGCCACGCCTGGCTCAACCTGCGCGATTCGCTCGAAAGCGCCGCGACCGCCTGGTACATCGCCGAGCTGGCCGACCGATCGCTCGAGGAGCGACACGCGGCCGAGCCGCTCTACGCGCTCCTCCGACGGGCCTACGAGCTCCTGGACGTGGGCATGGCGCCCGGCCGCGTGGCGCGCTGGTACGAGATGCACCTGCTCGACGAGCTGGGTGTGCGCCCCGAGATCGACCGGTGCGTGGAATGCGACCGCGTCCTCGAGTCCGAGGAGCGCTTCCGCTGGGTGCCGCCGCTGGGTGGTGTCGTGTGCGAGCGGTGCCCGGGCCCGCCCTACGACCGAGCCGGCCTGACGCTCGAGGCCCTCAAGCTGCTCAAGGCCTACCAGCGCCTCGACATCGAGGCGATCGCGGCCCTCCGGCTCGGCGTGGTCGTCGAGCGCGAGGTCGAGGCGGCCATGCGCGAGTTCGTCCGCGGCGCGCTCGAACGCGACCCGCGCTCGCTCGCCTTCCTCGACGAGGTTCGCCACGTCCCGGTCCCCGGCTGATGGTCACGGTCGAGCTCCGCAACATCGTGACCGACGAGGACCGGACGGCGGTCCTTGCCGTCCGGCGCGGTCCTGGCCAGGAGCGGTTCGTCGCGAGCGTCGAGAAGTCGTTCGCCGACGCGATCGAGGACGTCCGGGCGTGCCCGCGCATGTGGGCGGCCTATGACGGTGACCGCGCCGTCGGCTTCGTGATGATCAGCGACGGGATCCCCGAGGACACCTTGGCCGCCGAGTCGGACATCATCGGGCCGTACTACCTGTGGCGCCTGCTGATCGACGAGGGCGCCCAGCGGCAGGGCTACGGGACCGCGTGCCTCGATGCCGTCACCGCGTACCTGCGGACCCGCCCCGGCGCGGACGTGCTCTGGACCAGCTGCGGGCAAGGGGACGGCACGCCGCAGCCGTTCTACGAGCGCTATGGGTTCGTGCCCACCGACCGGTTCGTCGAGGGCGAACGGGTCATGCGCCTGGACCTGACCACGGAGGGCTGATGAGCACGACGATCGATCCCACGACGACCGCCGGGGCGCGGGCCCTCGAGCGGCTCGCGAACGAGACCATCGGCTGGCTGACCACGGTCAACCCGGACGGCGCGCCGCAGAGCTCGCCTGTCTGGTTCGTGTGGGAGGACGGCGAGGTCCGGCTCTACTCGTGGATTCGCGCGCCGCGCAACGACAACCTCGCGCGAGCGCCCGCGCCGTCGCGTTCAACCTCGACACCGAGGAGGACGGCGATTCGTACGTCACGATGGAGGGCACCGCCCGGCGTGGACCCGGGGGCCGGCCCGGCGTCGGGCGATGAGCGGTTCATGGCCAAGTACCGCGGCCGGATCGAAGGCTATGGCTGGACCACGGACTACTACGACGCGACCTACCCGCACGTGATCCGGATCGCCCCGACCCGCTGGCGCGTGGGCTGATCCGACCGTGCCGGGCTGGCGCACGGCCGCGACCGCGGCCACGCTCGGGGCCGCGGCGCGTCGTCGGGGCGCGGGTCGGTGGCCGGGCCATGGTCGCCCGCACCGAGCGGCGGCTGTGCCGGACCACGTTCGTGCCACCGTTCTACGCCTCGGAGCGGGCCCGCGCGCTGCACGAACGGCTGCTCGTGGCCGACCTCCATGCCGATTCGCTCTTGTGGGGGCGTGACCTGCTCCAGCGCGGCGACCGCGGGCAGGTCGACGTCCCGCGCCTCATCGAGGGGAACGTCGCCCTCCAGGTGCTCGCGGCGAGCACGAAGTCGCCGCGCCACCTCGACCTGCGAGCGCAACGACGACCGGAGCGACGACGTCGTCCTGCTCGCCCTTGCGAGCGGCTGGCCGCCCGCGACGTGGACCAGCCTCCTCGCCCGGGCCCTGTACCTCGCGGGTCGGGCGGAATCCACGGCGCGCCGGTCGGCGGGCCGCTTCAACCTCATCCGGTCGCGGGCCGACCTCGCGGCCCACCTCGCGCTGCGAACGCCGAGCTGGCCGGTGACCGCGGGGCTCCTCGCCATCGAGGGGGCGCACGCGCTCGACGGCGATCCCGCCAACGTCGAGGTGGTGGCCGATGCGGGCTATCGGATGATGTCGCCGTCGCACTTCTTCGACAACGCGTTCGGTGGTTCGGCCCACGGCATCGAGAAGGGCGGGTTGACCGCGGCGGGCCGCGAGATGGTCGAGCGGATGGAGGCGCGCGCCATGCTCGTCGACGTGGCCCATGCCTCGGTCGCGACGATCGACGACATCCTCGCGATGGCGACGCGTCCGGTCGTCGCCTCGCATACCGGTGTTCGCGGGGTCTGCGACAACACCCGCAACCTCGCCGACGCCCACGTCCGCCGCATCGCGGACACGGGCGGGCTCATCGGCATCGGCTTCTGGCCGACGGCCTGCGGCGGCGACGATGCCGCGGCGATCGCCCGCTCGATCCGCTACGCGATCGACGTCGCCGGGGTCGAGCACGTAGGGCTCGGGCTCGGACTTCGACGGGGCGGTGCCGGTGCCGTTCGATGCGTCGGGGATGGCCCAGCTCACCGACGCGCTCCTCGAAACCGGCCTGCCGGAGGACGCCATCGCGGCCGTCATGGGCGGCAACGCCCTGCGGCTGCTCGCGGAGACGCTGCCCGCGACCTAGACGAGTCCAGCGATGAGCGCGGCCGCCCGCGCCGCGCCGTCGGCCGCGACCGGTTCGGACGTGACGGGGCGGTCGATCTCGACCGCGATCGCGTCGGCGATGGTGTCGGGGTCCGAGGTCCCGAATGCCATCCTGCGACCCGCGCCGTATCGGTCGAGCCGGTGAGCGACATGACGGTTCTGCTCGAAGTGCTGCTCCAGCGGGAAGTAGAGGAACGGGCGCCGACCGGCGACGAGCTCCATGGTCGTGGTCAGGCCGCCCTGCACGACCGCGAGGTCCGACGCGATGAGGTGGCGGTACAGGTACGGGACGAAGGCGCGGACCTCGACGCCCGCCGGCGCGCGCAACGAGTCCGGGTCGATGCGCGGCCCGGCGACGGCGATCATCCGCAGACCCGGAACGCGGCGGGCCGCCTCCGGGTAGCTCGCGATCACGCGCTCGAGCAGGGCACGGCCCACGCCCGAACCGCCGACGGTGACGACGACGACGCGCTCGTCGTCGTGGAAGCCGAGCTCGCGACGCAGGTCCTCGCGCCCGGCGACCAGCGGCGTCGGGTCGAAACCGGTCACGTAGCCCGAGAACGCGAAGTGCCGCTCGGTCCAGTCGCGGATCCGCGGCAGTCCTGGTCCGAACGCGTCGGGGACGATGTCCTCCGGGTCGCCCACGAAGATCGCCCGATCGCGCAGCCGCGGGAATCGCTCGACGTGCTCGATCATCTCGGCGTTCAGGTCGGCCGTCAGAAACGCCTCGCGCTCGCCGCCGGCCGGCATCGGCAGCCAGCCCACGAAGTCGGTCATCCAGGCGAAGGCGGTCCGCTTGAGCTCGGGGTTCTCGTGGAGGTAGTAATCGACGTCCCACGCCTCGTCGCCGATGACGAGATCGTATTCGCCGGACTCGACGACCTCGTGGAAGACCATGAAGTTGGCCACGAGGATCTCGTCCATCCGGCGGATGGCCTGGAACGCGTTGAGCTCGTGGCCACTGGCCTCCGACTGCACGTGGGCCGATTCGCTCGCGAGCCAGGCGCTGGCCGGGTGCACGTGCTCGCCGCGCGCCTCGAGCACGGTCGTGACGGGGTGCTGGGCGAGCCAGTCGATCTCCAGGTCGGGATGGTGCTTGCGCAGCTCGTCGGCGATCGCCACGTCGCGCTGCGCGTGACCCAGGCCGATCGGCGAGGAGAGGTACAGGGCGCGCCGGCGACGCGACAGGGCCCGGGTCCAGGTCGTGGTCATGGCTCGTGCCTCCGGAGGGACTCGACGAAGTCGCGGATGATCAGGTTGGCCAGGACGGGGTGGCGGCCTGGGATCATGTGGTCGGCGCCATCGACGACGGTCAGCGGGGCGCCGGTCAGTTCGGACAGGATCCGCGCTCGATCGATCGACTGGCACGTGTCCTCGGTGCCGTGGACGAGGATGCATCGGGCAGCGGACGGAACGGCAGATCTCGATCGACCTCCTCCCGGGAGAAGGGAAAGCCGGCCTCGGATTCCGCCACCATCGCCGCAGGATCACCGTCCAGTGCCCACGCGACGGCATCCTCGATCGCCTTCGTCGAATGCGGCTCGGAGGTGATCTCCTCGAAGAAGAACTGGGCGAAATCGGGGTAGTCGCGCAGCCACGCGTGCCGATTGAGCTTGGCCCAGCCTTCATAGGCGGGGAGATCCTGATCGAAGTCCATCGCCGCGTACCAGGGATGCGGTGGAGCGAGCCGAGGCACGCCGACGGCGAAGGCGACGATCCCGGCGACCCGGTCGGGCTGCTCGGCGGCCAGGCGGACCGCTCGCCAGACGCCGTCCGTACACAGGCCGACCAGCACAGCGCGTCGCGTGTCGGTCGCATCCATCACGACGGCGATGTCGCCCGTCATCCGGTCGTCGTGGTACGCGGACGGATCGGTCGGGCGGTCGGAGCGGCCGTTGCCGCGACCGTCGTAGGTGACGATCCGGTAGGAGCGGCTCAGGAACGGGACCTGCGCCTTCCACTGGCGCGAGTGGATGATCGGTGCCGATGGCAAGAGGAGGATCGTCGGCTCGCCCGTGCCGTACACATCGAAGGCGAGCCGGACGCCGTCGCCGGCGACGGCCACCCCGGAGCGGTCCGGCAGCCGAGCGCGTCCGCCATCGTCGGCCAGGGTGCGCGCGGATCGGGGTCGACCCTGTCACGTGGCCGCCTCGAGGCCGTCGACGAACTCCCGGATCAGCAGGTTGACCCGGACGGGGTCGCGACCGGTCGGGATGTGTCCGGCGCCGCCGAGCAGCACCAGTCGGGCGCCAAGGAGCTCTGCCAACCGCCGGCCGACCGCCGGCCGGACGATGCGATCCTGGTCACCGTGGATGACCAGGCACGGACAGGCGACGCGCGCCACGAACGCGAGGCCGTTGGCCTGCGTCGGGTCGGCGCCGAAGGCCGCCGGCGGCTTCATGTAGTCGACCCGCTCGCCGGCGATGATGACCTCGGGATCCGTCTCGAGGGTCCAGCCGACGGTGTCCTCGATCTGCTTGGTGGAACGGGGTTCGTTGAACGCCTGGCCGAAGAAGAACTCGGCGAACCCGGCCCAATCGCGGCGCCAGTAAAACTCGTTGTACTTCGCCCATCCGTCATCTCGGCCAAGCGGCTGATCGAACGGCAGGTCCGTCTCACGCGATCCGCCGGGATCCGGTGGCGCCCCGACATCGACCGCCGCGCCGATCAGGATGGTGCCCAGGACACGCTCGGGATGGGTGGCCGCGAGTCGCAGGGCGTGGCCGGCGCCCATCGACAGCCCGACCGCCACGGCCCGATCCGTCCCGGTCGCATCGAGGACGGCGAGCGCATCCTCGAGGAATGTCTCGCCGGTGTATGAATGCGGATCCACCGGCCGGTCCGACCGCCCGTTGCCGCGACCATCGAACGTGACGACCCGGTAATGCCGGGCGAGGTAGGGGATCTGGCCCTTCCAGTGCCGGGAGTGGATGATCGACCAAGTCGGCAGCAGCAGGATCGTCGGGGCGCCATCGCCGTAGCGTTCCCAGTGGATCCGCACGCCGTCGCGCTCCACGAACCCGGTCGCATCCGGGTGCCGCGCCCGCGACTGCTCCCGTGGGCCCGCCGTCGGGCGGGCTGGTCGCGATCGAGTCGCGCGATCAGGCGGCTGGGCCGTGACCATCCTGGTACCGCCACAGGACATCGAGGATGCGCCAGCCGTCCGGGACTCGGACGAGGTGGAGGTATTCGTGGTAGAGCTTCGTGTCCGCGACGACGCTCGCGATATCGGCGGAGACGTCGATGACCTCGATGTCCACCGTCCGGTCGCCGAGCGCGTCGTCGCGACCCTCGCCGGCCGCCGTCCAGTTGATCACCTGCTCGGCGGTGGTCGTCCGGACGGCCCGGCGGCTAGCCTGGTCGAGATCCCAGGAGCGTTTGGCGAGGCTCGGATGCAGCGCGCGCCCCATGCGCCCAGCATCAGCGTCATACAAGCCCTCGTCGTCGAGGACGGTCGAGCGGATGGCGGCCTCGGCCTCCGGATCGACCTTCGCCGGCGTGACGGCCACCGACCCCGATGCGTCGGCAGCCGTCTGTCGCGAGACGCTCACGTCGAAGCTCCTGCTGTTCGCTCTTCGAGCATCCGGATGACGATCCCGATCTTGCGAAGGGCCGAGCGCGCCGGGACGATCGACTCGGGCATCCCCAGGAGGATCACGCTCTCGGCGCCGATGAACGGCAGGCCCATGAGCGCGGCGACCTCTCCGGGCGTGAACGGACCAAGCCCGCCGAGCCGATGCGCCTCCCGCTCCGCGACCTCGGCCAGGAGCCGGTACCAGCCGCTCTGGAACGATCGAACCGCCGAGGCGACCTCGGGATCCGACCAGCCGGCGGCGGTCATCTCCTGGAGTACCCGGACATATCCGGATCCGATGTCCTCGTCGAGGAAGTCACAGGCGCGATCCCATTGCCGCCAGAGCGGCTCGGGTCCACCGAACATCGCGCGCTGGCGCTCGAGGAGCCGGGTGTTCTCAGCTTCCAGCATCGCCAGGACGAGCTGCTGCTTGCTCCCGAAGTGGTAATGGATCTGGCTGAGCGGGACGCCGGCCGCGTCGGCCACGCTCCGCGTGGAGAGGTTGGCGAACCCGTCGGCAAGGAGGCAGGCCCGGGCAGCCGCCAGGATCGAGGCCCGCGTATCGGCCGTGGCCTGTTCGCGACGCTCCGCGCGAGTCCGCGGTCCGGTCGCCGTGCCATCCATGCGTCGAGCATACGACCCTCGCCTCACGAGGCGATGGCGTAGACGGCGGCCAAGATGAGGAGCAGCCCCAGCGGGCGTGTCAGTCGACGACCCCACGGCAGGTTCTTCTCGACCGCGGTGAACGCGCCGAGGACGAGCATCGCGCTCAAGCTTCCCAACCCGACCCCGAACATGACGAGCATCAGCGACCAGCAGCAGCCGACGCAGAAGGCGCCATGCGCGATGCCCATCGCCAGCGACTCCCGGCGTTCCGAGGCCCCGCGCCAGCGGTTCAGGACGAACCCGAGCGGGCTCCGACACTCCTCGAGACACCGGTCGCGGAGCGGGCTGAACTGCCACAGCCCCGCCGCCAGCAGCGTCGTGGCGATGATGATCTGGGGATACTCCGCGAGGGGCGGAATGGCGTCCACGGCCCAGTGGATCCCTCGATCGAACACCCAGGCCGCCAGCCCGAACGACGCCCAGACGACGAGGTATCCGGCCAGCAGGAGACCGACGAGCTCGGCGGGATGACGCCGCCGGCCGACGAGCGCCCGGAAGGTGAGCACGAGCGGCACGCTCGAGGGCAGCATCATCGCGACGATCATCAGGACCCAACCGACGGCGAAGAGAGCACGCCTCGAGCGCGACGGGTCCGCCGATCGACGCCATGGTGCAGGTAGTGGCCGTAGGGCGACCCCTCCCAGAGGAAGAGGGACACCCAGGCCGCGCCGGCGAGCGCGATCAGCGACCCGGTCAGGAGTGCTCGGTCGCGTCGCGGGGCGCGGAGATGGACGGGGGCGAACATGTCGATCCCTCGGTCGTGGGTTCGGGCGGCCGTCAGGCAGCGAAGCGGAAGTGTCCCTGGAGGGCGTTCCGACCCTTCGCATCCACGTTCGGCAGGCCATGGGGATCGCCGTCGCGCGTGAAGTGGTCGGTCTTGGCCGCGTAGACGGGCGATCCGGGGATCGTCGAGAAGACCGTTTCCGACAGGATCGTCGGGTTGCCGGTCGCTCCCGTGTAGGGGATCAGGTCGGCATCGGCGATCGTCCCGATGGTGAGCCGCCCGCGCCCACCCTCGACCGTGAAGGTGATCGGCACGCGCTCGACGGCGACCACCTCACCGATGAGGCCGGCCAGGTCGGCGATCGCGCCACCGAGCTGACCCGTGAAGACCTTGAGGAGCTCTGTCTGCTGCTCGTCCGTCGCCCCGTCATCGACGAAGACGGCTGCCTTCCACGACTTGGGGACGAGCACGTTGCCCGGGATGTGGACGGAGAGGGCCACGGTCCGGCCCGTTACGTCGACGCCCTCGATCGAGCCACCGTCGATGTGCCAAGCCAGGGCGGAGTCGCATGTACCGCCGTCCGGGTCCTCGCCGATCCAACAGGGGCACAGGACGTTGCAGGTGCAGACCTCGAGCAGCTTGCCTTCGATCTCGTAGGCCATGGCACGGCCCTCCCTTCCACCTGTGCCGTTCGGTCGAGTGACCGATATCGGTCGGTCGACCGAATCTACCGCCGGATCGAGGGATGTCAAGCCCCATTCTTTCGGTCGAAGCGCCGGGTGTCTCCCGCCTGCTAGCATCGATGCATCAGCCCGCCCTGCGTCCGGCCATCCCAGGTCCGGCGCTCATCGGAGGCCCCGTGAGCATCCCATCCGACGATCCCGATGACGTCGCGCCCGCCGTCGCGGATCTCGAGACCATCGTGTCGCTCTCGAAGCGGCGGGGGTTCATCTTCCCCTCGAGCGAGATCTACGGCGGCATCAACGCGGTCTGGGACTACGGCCCGCTCGGGGTGGAGCTGAAGAACAACGTCAAGCGGGCGTGGTGGCGGACGATGGTCCAGCTCCGCGACGACATCGTCGGGCTCGATGCCGGGATCCTCATGCACCCCGAGGTCTGGGTGACGTCCGGCCACGTCGGGTCGTTCAGCGATCCGCTCGTCGAATGCGAGACCGACCATCGACGGTTCCGCCTCGACGAGCTGCCCGGGGCCGAGGAGCTGAGCGCCACGGACCTGCGCGACCCGGGCATCGTCGAGCGGCTCGGCCTGCGCTGCCCGGTCGACGGTGGCCCGCTCTCGCCACCGCGCCGCTTCAACCTGATGTTCAAGACGTTCATGGGCCCGGTCGAGGAGGACGCCTCGGTCATCTACCTCCGCCCGGAGACGGCGCAGGGGAGCTACGTCAACTTCAAGAACGTCCTGCAGTCCTCGCGCAAGAAGCTCCCGTTCGGAATCGCCCAGATCGGCAAGTCGTTCCGCAACGAGATCTCGCCCGGCAACTTCGTCTTCCGGATGCGCGAGTTCGAGCAGATGGAGATGCAGTACTTCGTCCGCCCCGAGGAAGCCGCCGCGGCGGCCTTCGACGAATGGCTGCCTCGCCGGCGGGCGTGGTACGAGTCGTACGGCGTGACGCCGTCGCGGCTGCGGCTCCGCGAGCACGCGCCCGACGAGCTGGCGCACTACGCGAAGAAGGCGGTGGACGTCGAATACCGGTTCCCGTTCGGCTGGAAGGAGCTCGAGGGCGTCCACAACCGGGGCGACTTCGACCTGTCGCGACACAGCGAGGCGTCCGGTGAGCGGCTCGAGTACTTCGACCCGGTCACGAACGAGCACCTGATCCCCTGGATCGTCGAGACGGCGGCCGGCGCGGATCGCGCCGCGTTCACGTTCCTCATCGACGCCTATCGCGAGGAGGAGGTCCGCGGCGAGACCCGGGTGTCCCTGGCCCTGCACCCGGACCTCGCGCCGTACAAGGTGGCGGTGCTGCCGCTGCTCAAGAAGCGCCCCGAGATCGTCGAGCTGTGCCATCGCATCAAGGACGACCTCAAGCGCCACATGATGGCCGTCTACGACGACACGGCGGCGATCGGCAAGCTGTACCGGCGCCAGGACGAGATCGGCACGCCGTGGTGCGTGACGGTCGACGTCGAATCGCTCGAGGACGGCGCGGTGACGGTCCGCGACCGGGACACCATGACCCAGGAGCGCGTGCCCGTCGAAGGCGTCACGCGGCTGATCCTCGACCGGCTGGAGGCCGCGCGGGTCGAGTGACGCGAGGCCGCATCCGCCGCGGGGATCGCACGACGCGTGCTGGCGTGGCTCGCGAGCCTCGATCCGGACCAGCGAGCGCGGGCGACGTACGGCTTCGAGTCGCCCGAACGGTTCGCCTGGCAGTACACGCCCGGCTCCACGGGGCGGTCTGGCACTGGGCGACATGCGGGCGGACCAGCGGGCCGCCGCCATGGCCATCGTCGAGGCGAGCCTCAGCGCCCGCGGGCGGGCGGAGGTCGCGTCGATCATCGACCTCGAGCCGATCCTCGGCGCCATCGAGCGATCGACCGGGCCGGCCCGGACTGGGAGCGTCGTGACCCGGGGCTCTACTGGTTCGCGGTCTTCGGCGATCCCGGGGAGGGGAGCGGTCCCGGGGCCGCGGGCGCCTGGTCGTGGCGCCTCGGCGGGCACCACATCGCGATCCACCTGACGGTCGATGACGGCCGGATCGTCGGCATCACCCCCTCGTTCCTCGGCGCCAATCCGGCCGTGGTCCCGAGCGGCCCGACCGCCGGCGCCCGCGCCTTGACCGGCGAGGAGCGGCTGGCCAGGGACCTGCTCGCGACGCTGACCCCCGAGCAGCGAGCCATCGCTGTCGTGGACCCCACCGCGCCGCCCGACATCCGCAGCGGGACCGGCCGGCGCGCCGACCTGCGCGGGGTCCCGGTCGGGATCCGCCAGGACGACCTCGACCCGCCCGGGCGGGCCGCCCTCGAGGCGCTGGTCCGCCACTACCTCGATCGGGCGCGAGCGGACGTCGCGAACGTCGCCTGGGAGCGGATCGTGGACGCCGGGCTCGGGGCCGTCGCCTTCGCCTGGGCCGGTCCGGACGCGCCGGGTCGGGGGCACTACTACGCCGTCCGCGGACCGCGGACCCTCATCGAGTACGACAACACCCAGAACGGCGCGAATCACATCCACGCGGTGTGGCGCGACCTGACGAACGACTGGGGCGACGACGTGCTGGCGGCGCACTATGAGCGGGGGCACCCCGCCTCGACGTCGGAGTAGCATCGCGCGGTGGAGACGTTCGACGCGATCGTCGTCGGGTTGGGCGCACACGGTGCGGCCGCGGCGGCGGCGCTGTCCCGTCGAGGGCAGCGTGTCCTGGGCCTCGAACGGTTCGGCCGCGGCGAGGGCATGGGCTCGTCGGGCGGCTGGTCGCGGATGATCCGACTCGTCTACTTCGAGGGCGCCACCTACGTCCCGCTCGCCCAGGCGGCCTGGGAGCGCTGGGAGGCGCTCGAGGCCGAGTCCGGCACGACCTTCCTCGAGCGGACGGGCGGGCTCTACGGCGGGCCGGCCGGCAGTCGCCCGCTCGCCGGCGCGATCGAGTGCGCCGTGACCTTCGGTCTTGCGCATGAGGTGATCGACGCCGACGAGATCCATCGGCGGTGGCCGATCCTCGAGCCGGCTCCCGACACGCTCGCGCTGGTCGAGGAGCAGGCGGGCGCGATGCGCATCGACCGGGCGAACGAAGCCCACCGGACGATCGCGGAGCGATCCGGGGCGCAGTTGCGATACGGGCAGCGGGTCGTGGACTGGCGTCCCGCGGCCGGCGATGGGTTCGAGGTCGAGACGGTCGACGGGCTGGTCGTCGGTGCGGACCGTCTCGTCATCACGGCCGGACCATGGATCGGGTGGTTCCTGCCCGACCTGCGACTCCCGATCCGCGTCGAGCGCGAGGTGCCGTGCTGGTTCCACCCGACCGTCGACCCGGCGAGCGTCGGGGCCGACCGGCTCCCGGTGTGGATCCTGCAGGAGGGAGACACGACCTACTACGGCATCCGCCACGATGCCGACCTCGGGCTGAAGGTCTCGATCCACCACTGGGGCACATTCGTGGACCCCGACGCCGTGGATCGAGCGGTGCAGCCGGCCGACGTGGATCGCATCCGCCCGTTCCTGCGGCGACGGATGCCGGCCGCCGACGGGCCGGTCGCGAACGCCGAGGTCTGCCTCTACACGAACACCCCCGATGAGGCGTTCATCATCGACCGACATCCGGTCGCGCCCGGGGTCGCGTACGCCTCGGCCTGCTCGGGCCACGGGTTCAAGTTCGCGCCGGTGGTCGGCGAGATCCTGGCCGACCTCGTGACCGATGGCGTCACGTCCTGGCCGATCGCCCCGTTCCGGGCCGACCGGTTCGCCGCGACGCCATCATCCGGGGCGGCCGCGGCGAACCTCGCCAAGGGGGCGTGACCGCGTCGGTCCGGGACCGCGCTAGGCGGCCCCGGACCCGGTCGCGGCGGCGGTCCCGGCAGCCGGGGGCTCAGCGGCCGGGGCCTCGATGATCGTGGGGGCCGATCCGGATGCAAGCGGCGTGCCGGTCAGCCATCCGTCGATGGCGGCCGCCGCGCGCTTGCCGTCGCCCATCGCCAGGATGACCGTGGCGGCACCACGCACGATGTCACCGCCGGCGAACACGCCCGGCAGGCTCGTCATCCCGGTCTCGTCGACGACCATGTAGCCCCATTCGTTGACCTGGAGCTCCGGTGCGGTGGCCGTCAGGAGCGGATTGCTCTTCGTCCCGATCGCCACCACGACCATGTCACACGCGATGGTGAACTCGGATCCAGGGATGGGGGTGGGGATCCGGCGGCCGTGGTCGTCCGGTTCCCCGAGATGGACCTTCTGGCAGCGGATGCCGGTCACCCAGCCGTTCTCGTCACCGAGGACCTCCACCGGGGCGGTCGTGAACTCGAACCGGATGCCCTCGGCCTCGGCATGGTGGACCTCCTCGGCGCGGGCCGGAAGCTCCTCTCGCCCGCGGCGATAGACGATCCGTGCGTCGTCGGCGCCCATGCGGCGCGCCGTCCGGACCGAGTCCATGGCCACGTTGCCGCCGCCGACCACGACCACGCGCTGGCCCTTGAGGACGGGGGTGTCGGCGTGCTCGGTCCAGGCCCCCATCAGGTTGACCCGGGTCAGGTACTCGTTCGCGGAATAGACGCCCTTGAGGTTCTCGCCGGGGACGTTCATGAAGACCGGCAGGCCCGCACCGACGGCGAGGAAGACCGCGTCGAACCGCTCGCGCAGCTCGGCGAGCGTGAACGTCTTGCCGATGATCGAGTTGGGCTCGAAGTCGACCCCGGCCTCGCGCAGCCGGTCGACCTCCGCCTGGACGATGTCCTTGGGAAGCCGGAACTCGGGGATGCCGTAGATCAGGACCCCGCCGGGCGCGTGGAACGCCTCGAAGACCGTCACGGCGTACCCGTGCTTCGCCAGCTCCCCGGCCGCGGTGAGCCCGGCAGGCCCGGACCCTACGACCGCGACGGTCCGTCCGGTGGACGTCGGCGTCTCGTGATGGAGATCGTCGTGATGGGCCTGCGCCCAGTCGGCGACGTAGCGCTCGAGCGCCCCGATGGAGACCGCCTTGCCCTTCTTGCCGCGCAGACATACGCCCTCGCATTGGGTCTCCTGCGGGCAGACCCGGCCGGTGACGCAGGGCAGGGCGTTGTCGTCGAGCAGCGAATCGGCGGCACCGCTCATGTCGCCCTCGCGGAGCAGGCGGATGAACCGCGGGATGTTGACCCGGACCGGGCAGCCATCGATGCAGTAGGGCTTCGGACACTGCAGGCAGCGCTCGGCCTCGAGCATGGCGAGCTGTTCGGTCAGGCCGAGGCTCACCTCGCGGAAGTTGACGGCCCGCAGGTGAGCGTCCTGTTCGGGCATCGCGACGCGATCGATGGCCATCCGTTCCTTCGCCGTGAGCGGCGGGCGTGGCTCGGTCATCGGGCGACCTCCGCGGTCGGCGTCGTCGTGCGGCCGCCGATGTGGCAGGCCTCGCGCCATTCCAGGGCCGCCTGTTCGAAGGATCGATACGTCGTCAGTCGATCGGCCAGGCCTCGGAAATCCACCTCGTGCCCGTCGAACTCCGGACCATCGACACAGGCGTATCGGGACACGCCGCCGACCATGACCCGGCAACCCCCGCACATCCCGGTGCCGTCGACCATGATCGCGTTGAGCGAGACCGTGGTCGGGACCGCGTACGGCTGGGTGAGCTCGCTGACGGCCCGCATCATCGGGACCGGTCCGACCGCATAGACGGCGCCGACCCCGCCGGCGTCGAGCTCGTCCTTGAGGGCCTCGGTCACGAACCCCGGCCGGCCGTAGCTGCCGTCATCGGTACAGGCGACGACGCGCCCGCAGCGCGCGAGCTCGCTCTCGAGGATGACCCATTCCCGCGACCGGCCGCCGATCACGCTCGTGACCTCGACGCCGCGGCGGGCCAGCTCCTGCGCGATCGGGAGGATCACCGCGGTCCCCACGCCGCCGCCGACGCAGACCGCGTGGCCCGCCTCGAGCAGCTCGGTGGGGCGGCCGAGCGGACCCGCGATGTCCGTGATCGCGTCGCCGACCGCGAGCTCGGACAGGTCGGCGGTGCTCTTGCCGACGGACTGGATGATCAGCGTGATCGTGCCCGTCTCGGGGTCCGAGTCCGCGATCGTGAGCGGGATCCGTTCCGCACCGGGGCCGAGGCGCACCATGACGAACTGACCCGGTCGCCGGATGGTGGCGATCCGGGGGGCGTCCACGACGAGCCTGGTGACGTTGGGGGAGAGCTGCTCGGTGGCGACGATCGTGTGCATGCGTTGACCCATGGCCGTGACGCGGTCGGATGACCGCAGCCCGATCGTAGGCGGCGCCGCACGAGGCGCCCACGCGCCATGCGACCTGTTTCGGCCGGGCCGGATGTCACCTGTGGCGGGACGTCGCCCGCCGGCTCAGCCCTCCGCCGCCTCCGGCGCGGGCGCATCCCCGGGGACGGTCTTCCCCTTGGGCCAGTAGAGCTCCTTCTTCACGTGGAACTCCGGGAATCCGTGGTCCATGAGCGCCGACTCGGCGTTGATGATCATGTCCGGGTTGCCGCAGATGTAGACGACCGTCCTGTCCGGGCGCAGGCGGAGGTCGCGGCATACCTCGATCACGACGTGCTCCGCTCGGCCGGTGCGTCCCGTCCAACCGGCATTGCGCGGATCGTTCGGCCGGCTGACCGTCGGGACATAGGTGACCGGATACCCGCCGCTCGCCTGGAGCGACTCGAGCTCCTCGCGATAGCCGAGTTCGTCGACGTACGACACGCCGTTGAGCACGACGGTCTTGCGCGGGGCGCCGGCGCCCATCGTGTCGCGGATCATCGCGATGAACGGCGCGATGCCGGTCCCGGTCGAGACGAACAGGTGCGTCCGATGATCGTCGGGCTCGAGCATGAAGCGGCCCTTCGGGCCGATCATGCGCATCGGGTGTCCGACCGGGAGGCGCCAGAGCAGCGTGGTGAACCGGATGATGGGCACGAGGCGGACGTACATCTCGTAGCCGGTGTCACCGGCTTCGCGCGGCGCGGACGCCACGGAATACGGTCGCTGCCAGAGCTTGCCGTCGGCGAACACGCCGATGGTCATGTACTGCCCGGCCTCGAACGGCGTGGGCACGCCGTCGAACTTGACCCAGATGCGAGCGAGATCGCTGGTGTAGTCGATGCGACGGACGACCGTCGCGTTGTACCGCTCGTCGTGCGATTCGATGACGCGGTCATCGGCGATCGGCGGCTTGAGGAGCTCGGTCATGGACGGTTCGCCCTCTCGGTGGACGTTGCGTCCCCGATGGTAGCCGCTGGCGAGGCCCGTCGGCGCCGTGCCGAAGGTCACGAACCGGTATCGATGTCGCCGCGCACGGCGAACGGAACGGATCGAGCGCGACCCGCGGGAGACAGTGCAGGTCGCGCTCGTGTTGGAGGCCGGTGGACGTGGCCGGAGGTCGCGCCGCTAGGCGGATCCGATCGTGCAGTCGAACGCGACCCGGGCGGCGTCCCGATCGACCCCGGCTGCACCCGCGACGGCGAGTCGCCCACGCGAGACCGAACCGGCCCCGCCGTCACACGACACGTTCGGGTTGAACGGCGCGAAGAGCCCGGACGGGTTGAACTTCCAGAGCCACACATGGAGCGCCCAGAACGGCGGGATCTCGTAGCGGTTCGGGATCTCCGGGTGGAGTCGATCGCCGGTCTTCATGAACATCTGCCCGAACAGCATCGGCGTGGTGTCGCCGTGGTCCGTGAACCAGGCGTCCTGGAAGACGACGTATTCGAGCGCGACGAGCTGCAGCCGGCCGTGCCGGTCGGGGGCGTAGACGAGGACCTGCGGCTTCGTCGGGTCGAGGTTCGTGTTCAGGTTGCCGGGGTTCAGCCAGTGGAAGCCCATCGCGCCCGTGCCGTCGAACGAGGCGATGCACTCGTGGAGCGGCTGGCCGGCCGGGAAGGGCCCGTAGCCGGCCCGGCCCGCCTGCTCGGTGGAGTGGAATTGGGCGGTTGCGATCGCCGCCCGCAGGAGATCCCATCCAGAGCCGCCGCCGTCGTGCGCGGTCGCGACCGGGACGGCGGCAGCCGCCAGGATCAGGGCCGACAGGACGGCCGTGGCGAGATTCAGCGTTCGTCGATGCATGTCACACCTCGACCGTCAATTCGTAGATCTCGGACGTCGGGTGGCCGGCCCGCTCGTGGATGCGCAGGACGGCTTCGCGCGACGGACCGGTCGCGAGGCAGAAGACCTTGCCGGCCTCGGGGTCGAGCCAGGCCTGCGCGAAATGGACACCCTCGCCCTTCTCGATGTCGAGGTCGGCCTGATGGGCGGCCGCCAACTGTTCGGCCGTGACGCCGAAGAACCCCGAGTGGACATCCATGAACTTGGCCATGCGTCACCTCCGTCACTCGTCGGACCTCAGCGGTCGCGAATGGAGGGCAGCCTCGACCCGCGCTCCTGCGGCGTCATCGGTCGAATGACCGATGACGCGGGGTGGACTCGTCCTACACTTCGTCGGCGATGGTCGACCTCGGCACCCTGATCAGCCCGCTGCTCGTCGGTCGTGACGAGCTGCTCGACCTCGCCGACCGGCGCTTGCAGGAGGCGGCCGAGGGACGCGGCCAGATGCTCCTGATCGCCGGCGAGGCGGGGATCGGCAAGACGCGCCTGGTCAGCGCGATCTGGGAGAACGCGATCTCGCGGGGGTTCCGGGTGACCGGCGGGTACATCGCGCCCCAGGACCTCGATGTTCCCGCCGCGACGTTCCAGGACCTGGCCCGGAACGCCCTGCGTCAACCGGAGTTCGGCACCCTTGGGAGCGACCTCCTCGCGATGCGCGAGGCGGTGGCGACCGCCGGTCGCACCCGCCGTCGGATGCTCGTCGTCGATATCGTGGCGGCGATCGACAAGCTGCTGGACCGGCCGACGGCACTCGTCTTCGAGGACCTCCAGTGGGCGGATGAGGTCAGCCTCGAGGTCATCGCCGAGCTGGCCCGCACCACGCGCGATCGTCGCCTGCTGATCGTCGGCGACTACCGCCTCGACGACGCCCCACCCGGGACCGCGCTGCGCGACTGGCGCTCGCGTCTCGTCACCCAACGCATCGCCGAGGAGGTCCGGCTCGGGCCGCTCGACCGGACCGAGACGGGCCTCGTCACGACGCTCATCCTCGACACCGGGCTGCCGGCACCGCGCGAGGTGGCCGACGCGGTGTATGAGCGGACGGACGGGATCCCGCTCCATATCGAGGAACTGCTCGGGGCGATGAGCGCCCAGGCGAGGGCCGACGGCCGGGCCATCCGCGAGGCCAATGTGCCCGCGACGATCGAGGACGCCGTCCTCGACCGGCTCGCTCGGCAGTCGCCGGAGGCGCAGGCGGTGGCGCGGGCCGGCGCCGTCATCGGCCGCTGCTTCGTGCCCGAGGTGCTGGCCGAGATCATGGACGTGCCGCCCGAGGTCCTTGACGACCCGATCCAGGAACTCATCGACAACGGGGTCCTCGACGCGCCCGGCGCCCGCCGACTGGTCGACTTCCGCCATCAGCTGCTTCGCGACGCCATCTATCGGAGCGTGCCGCTCCGCGACCGTCGCCGGTTCCACGCGCGCGCCGGTGAGTTCGGCACGCGGCTCGAAGGACAGTCGGAGATCCATTCGTCGCGCCATTTCGAGCTCGCCGGCGACCGACGGCGGGCGTATGAGACCGCGCTCGCCGGGGCCCGCCAGGCGGCGAGCCTGTCGGCCCACCGAGAGGCGTGCGAGCTCTATCGCCGTGCTGCGGCCAACGTCCCGCACGACCAGCCGCCCGGGGAGCACGCCATTGTCCTCATGGCGCTGGCCCGCGAGGCCCTCGACATCGAGGACCTGGAGGTGGCCGAGGACGCGGCACGGGAGGCGGCCGTGTTGGCGCGCTCGGCCGGCGATACCGTCGCCGCCGTGACGGCCGAGACGCTGGTGGTCGAGGTCCGAAGTCGCCTGGGTCGGCCGGCGTCGGAGGAGATCGCCGACATCGAACGCCTCCTCGCCGAGCTCGATCCCGTCACGGAGTCGGACACCCGGGTCGCTCGCGCGGATCTCGCGGCGTTCCTCGCGGTCGCCCAGACCCAGATCCGCGACCTGGCGGCCGCGCGAGCCCAGTTCGACGTGGTCCGGATGCTCGGCGACGAGCTCGGCGATCCCGAGTGGCGGATGATCGCCGACTGGAAGGGCGCGGTGGCCGACTTCGTCGGCGGCGATCTCGCCGCCCTCGATCGGATCGGCGAGATCGCCCACGAAGCCGAGCGTCGCGGCTACGAGTCCACCGGGGTTTCGGCCTTCCGCGACGCCTCGGTGCTGGCCAGCCGGATGATGGACTACCGGGCGGCGACCTATTGGATGGGTCAGGGCCTGCGCTACGCGGACTCGATCGAGCAGTCGTTCTGCGCGCACGTCCTGCGCGCCAACGCCGCCATGGTCGCCTGGGCGACCGGTACCGACTGGGACGAGGCGAACGCGCTCGGCCGGCAGGCGGTCGTGGATCGTGGCTGTCGGATCGGCGCCTCGCAGGCCCATTGGGCCGTCGGCTACGTCGCGATGTCGCGCGGCGCGACCGAGGCGGCGCGCGCCGAGCTCGAGGAGGCGGTCCGCTTCGCCGAGCAGTTCGAGAGCATCGACATGCTCCTGCCCCCGCTGTGGGGCCTCGCGGAGACCGCCCTGCTCGATGGCGACCCCGAGGGGGCCGCCACGATCTGCCGGGATGCCTTCGACCGGGCAAGGCTCGTCGGCGAGCGCGTCGGATTCGTCCCCTTCGTGGTGACGGGCGTCCGCGCCGAGCAGGCCGCCGGGCGACCGGCTCGGGCCGCCGCCTGGGTCGGGTCCTGCGCGGAGTACCTCGCGGGGGTCGCCGCGATCGCGGATACGGCGATCTCCCACGGTCGCGGCCTGGTCGCCATGGCCGACGGCGCGACCGGCGTCGCCCGGGTCGCACTCGAGGCGGCGGTCGAGGGCTGGGACGCCGCCGAGCGGATCTGGGAGGCGACCTGGGCACGGCTCGACCTCGCCCAGTGCCTGGCTCGGTCGAATCGCTTCGCCGACGCCCTGACCCTCGCGGTCGAGGCCCGGACCGTCGCCGCTCGCCTCGAATCGCGACCGCTCGCTGATCGCGCGGATGCCCTCCAGCGCACGGCTCGCGGCCGGGTCTCGGTCGACGAGCCGTGGCGCCCGCTCACGGCGCGGGAGTACGAGGTGGCCCGGCTCGTCGGCGAGGGGCGGACGAACGCCGAGATCGCCGACTCACTCGGGATCGCGCCGAAGACGGCGAGCTCGCATGTCGAGCACATCCTGGCCAAGCTGGGGGCGTCCCGGCGAGCCGAGATCGCGTCGTGGGCGAGCCACGTGGATCGGAGCCCGGCCCAGCGCTGAGGCCGCCCGGGCCGTCCACCCGCGCAGCATCGTCCAGCGACCCGCCAGCAGGCGCCATCCGGCGCCCAGCGCCGACGGTCGCCCGGATGCGCGTGCCACGGCCGCCGCCAGGTGCTGCGCCTCGGCCTCGCGACGAAGCGTGTCGATGTGGTCGTCGACCAGGTATTCGTAGACTCGGTGATTCATGTCGGCCTCCTCCGATGTGTCGGTCATCCCTGCGGAAGAGGCTGGCTCTCGGCCGGGGCGCCGTCATCGGTCGAACAGCGGACGACGCCGACCGAGTGCCGCGACCCCGGACGCGCACGTATCGGTCGGATGCCTGAGGAGGGCCCCCGGCGGCGACCGATGGACCGGCCACTCGCCGCCGACCGCGCGATGGCTCGGCACCGTGTCGCAACCGTGGCCGCCCGAGGGGCGACGGTACAATCACCCCGCACGAACGACCGCCTGCTGCGGGCCACCCCAGCCCGGCCCGCCGACCACCCGGAGGATCCCCCGATGGCCACTGCCACCCCGACTGCCGACCGCCCGCACCGCGCGGCGAAGCGCTACATCTACGCGTGGGGCGACGGGCGTGCCGAAGGGAACGCCGGGATGCGCGACCTCCTCGGCGGCAAGGGCGCGGGCCTCGCCGAGATGACGATCGCCGGATTGCCGACGCCCCCCGGGTTCACGATCACCACGGAGGCCTGCAACGACTATTTCGCCGCCGGCGAGCGGCTGCCGGACGGCCTGTGGGACGACGTCCTCGATGCGGTGAAGGAGGTCGAACGCCGGACGGGCAAGGGATTCGGCGACCCCGCCAACCCGCTCCTCGTGAGCGTCCGGTCCGGCGCCAAGTTCTCGATGCCCGGGATGATGGACACCGTCCTGAACCTCGGCCTCAACGAGCGGACGCTGAAGGGCCTGATCGATCTGACGGGCAACGAGCGATTCGGCTGGGACGCCTATCGCCGGTTCATCCAGATGTTCGGCCGGATCGTGCTCGGCGTGGACGGCGAGCGGTTCGACCACGCCCTCGAGGCGGCCAAGACCGCGCACGGGGCGCGCCAGGACACCGACCTCGACGCGGCCGCGCTGCGCGAGCTGGTCGGCGCATTCCGGGCCATCGTCAAGGCCGACACGGGCCGGGAGTTCCCCGAGGACCCGGACGAGCAGCTCGACCTCGCGATCAAGGCGGTCTTCGCCTCGTGGTTCGGCAAGCGCGCCGCCGACTACCGCAAGAACCAGGGGATCCCCAACGACCTCGGCACCGCGGTGAACGTCGTCACGATGGTCTTCGGGAACATGGGCGACGACTCGGGGACCGGCGTCGCCTTCACCCGCGACCCGAACACGGGTGAGCGCGTCCTGTACGGCGAGTACCTGACCAACGCGCAGGGCGAGGACGTCGTGGCCGGCATCCGGACCGCCCCGAAGATCGCCCAGATGGCGACCGACATGCCGGCCGTCTACACCGAGTTCCAGCGCATCGGCCAGCAGCTCGAGCGCCACTACCGCGACGTCCAGGACCTCGAGTTCACGATCGAGCGCGGGCGGCTGTACATGCTCCAGACCCGCTCCGCCAAGCGCACGGCCGCGGCCGCGATCCGCATCGCGGCGGACATGGTCGACGAGGGCGTCATCACCAAGGAAGAGGCCATCGCCCGCATCGAGCCGGCCCACGTCGACCAGCTGCTGCGCGACCAGTTCGATCCTGCCGGGCTGCAGGCCGCCGTCCGCATCGCCAAGGGCCTCAACGCGTCCCCGGGCGCGGCGGTCGGTCGCGCCGTCTTCTCGGCGGACACCGCGGTCGAGTGGGTCGAACGCGGCGAGAAGGTCGTGCTCGTGCGGATCGAGACGTCACCCGACGACTTCCATGGGATGGCGGTCGCGCAGGGCATCCTGACCGCCCGCGGCGGCGCGACCTCGCACGCAGCCGTCGTCGCGCGCCAGATCGGCAAGCCGTGCGTCGCCGGCTGCGCCGAGCTCATCGTCGATTACGGGACCAAGACCGCGCGCAGCAACGAATCGGACGTGGCATTCGCCGAGGGGGACTGGATCAGCCTCGATGGTGCCACCGGGACCGTCTACCAAGGGGCCCTGCCGACCGTCTCCGCCCGATTCGAGGACCAGCCGGACCTCCAGAAGGTGCTCGGCTGGGCGGACGAGATCCGCCGGATGGGCGTATGGACGAACGCCGACAAGCCCGAGGAGGCCGCCCAGGCCCGCAGCTACGGCGCCGAGGGGATCGGGCTGTGTCGGACCGAGCACATGTTCCGCGAGGGCGAGCGCCTCGAGATCGTCCGCGACGCCATCCTGGTCGCCAACACGGCGACCCGGGCGAAGGCCAAGGCCGCGGCCGGTGGATCGCTCGACGCCGACGAGACCGCGGACATCACCCGCTTCGACGCGGCGATGGCCAAGCTCGAGGTGCTCCAGCAGGGCGACTTCGAGGGCATCTTCCGGGCGATGGACGGCCTGCCGGTCGTCATCCGCCTCATCGACCCGCCGCTCCACGAGTTCCTGCCCAACCTCGAGGAGCAGCTCGTCAAGGTGACGCGAGCCGAGGACGCCGGCGGGGCCAGCGAGGCGGACAAGGAACTCCTCGCCACGATCAAGAGCCTGCACGAGCAGAACCCGATGCTCGGGCTGCGAGGATGTCGGCTCGGCCTGATGTTCCCGGACTTCGTGAAGATCCAGACGCGGGCGATCCTCAACGCGCAGATCGCGGTCAAGAAGGGCGGCGGCAACCCGATCGCGAAGATCATGATCCCGCTCGTCGGGCACGTGAACGAGCTCGCGGCGACCCGTGCGCTGCTCGAAGCCGAGGCCAAGGCCGTCGAGTCGAAGGCCGGCCTGCACGTCGACTACAAGTTCGGGACGATGATCGAGGTGCCCCGCGGGGCGCTCACCGCGGACGAGATCGCGCGCGAGGCGGACTTCTTCAGCTTCGGCACGAACGACCTCACCCAGATGACGTTCGGGTTCAGCCGCGACGACGCCGAGGGCGGCTTCCTGCTCAAGTACGTCGAGGAGGGGATCCTGCCCGTGAATCCCTTCCAGACGCTCGACGACGCGGTCGCCGGGCTCATGAAGGTCGCCGTGGACAAGGGCCGGGCCACCAAGCCCGGCCTCGAGCTCGGGATCTGCGGCGAGCACGGCGGCGACCCCGCGTCGATCGCCAAGTGCGAGGCCATCGGGCTCGATTACGTATCCTGCTCGCCGTTCCGCGTCCCGGTCGCGCGGCTGGCCGCTGCCCAGGCCGCCCTCGTGAGCGCGGCCGAACGCGACAAGTAGCCGCGGGGCCCGGCGCGTCGCGGTCGAAGACGCGGACGAGGGAGGGTCCGGCGTGGTCCCGGGTGGTGCGTCCGCCCCTGCTTGATTCTGGTGCGGATGTGCCACGTTTTGTCCATCCGGGTGCCCTCTAGTGGCAGAATGTCGGGCATGCTGGACAGCGTGAGTAGCTTCTTCCAGACGACGCTCGGGAACATGCCACTCGCGGTCCTGACGATCGCGCTCCTGGCCACGCCGACGCTCATCTACGTCATCTATCGGCTGTCCGTCCCGTCGAATTCGCACGGGAGGGCTCGCTCGGCCGCGCCGGCCAGCGCCCAGTGGGTGTGTCCGCGCTGCCGGTCCGTCAATGACCTCATGTCCGGCCGCTGCTACCACTGCGACTTCCGGGTCGACGATGCCGGGGACGACCTGCTCGTCATCGACTCCGTGACCGCCAAGCCGATCGTGCTCCCGCCCCCGGCCGTCGAACGACCGGGCGTGGCGGTCGGCCCGGGGCCGCAGCCGGCCACGCCGGCGGTCGCCGCCTCAGCGGCAGCCGTGCCCTTCGCGATGCCGTCCGGCCCGGCCGGGCCGGGTGTCCCCGTCGGTCCCGGGCCGGGTGTCACCGGTGTCCCGGTCGGCCCTGCTCCGGCGCCCCGTGTCCTTGCGACGCCGACGACGGGTGCCCCGATCGCCAGCGTCGTCGGCGCCAGGCGCCCGTTCGACACGGTCCCGGCGCCGACACCGGTCGGTGCGCCGATCGCCCCCGAGCCCGCCATCACCCCCGAACCCGTGATGGCCGCCGTCGCCGCCCCCGTCGCGGCCGCCGTCTCGGCCGCACCCGCGCCGGCCGCCACGGTCGCCCGAGGCCCCAGCGCCCGCCGAGGTGCCTGCCCCGGCCGAGCTGCCCGCCACGCCCGAGCTGCCCGCCCAGGCCGATGTGCCGGCCGCCACCGCCGCACCAGCCCCGGGTCCCGCCGCCGCTCCGCCGGCCGCCGTCCCGCCCGCGGCCGCCCCGCCGGCCGAACCGGTGGCGCGGACGCCGCCCCCCGTCCGCCCGGCGCCGCGCATCATCGTCGCGACCCCGTTGCCCGACCCGACGGCCACGCCGGACGAGGAACCCCCCGCCGGGTGACCGGCCCACCCGCGACCGGGGCGCGGCATCGCGTCGCGGTCATCGGCGGCGGATTCGGCGGGCTCTACGCGGCCCGCAGTCTGGGCATCGACCCCGAGGTCAGCGTCACCCTCGTCGACCGACGGAACTTCCACCTGTTCCAGCCGATGCTCTACCAGGTCGCGACCGGGGCCCTGTCACCGGGCGAGATCGGCCAGCCGCTTCGCTCGATCCTCCGCCGGCATCGGAACACGACGGTGATCCTCGGCGAGGCGGTGGACCTCGACGTCGAGCGCCGGCTCGTGACGCTCTCCGACGGGGGTCCGATCGAGTACGACACCCTGGTGGTCGCGACCGGCGCCCGGCACAGCTACTTCGACCACCCGGAGTGGGCGACGGTCGCTCCGGGACTCAAGACCGTCGAGGATGCGCTCGAGATCCGGCGGCGCATCTTCATCGCCTTCGAGGCCGCCGAACGGGAGCACGACCCGGAGCGTCGGCGGGAGTGGATGACGTTCGTGATCGTCGGCGGCGGACCCACCGGCGTCGAGCTTGCCGGCGCACTGGCCGAGATCGCTCGCGACACGCTTCGCCAGGACTTCCGGTCGATCGTCCCGCCCGATGCCCGGATCGTCCTCGTCGAGGCCATGGACCGGATCCTGCCGCCGTACCCGCCGGCGCAATCGGCCTCGGCGGCCCGCCAGCTCGAGCGGCTCGGGGCGACGATCCGGACCGGGACGCGCGTGGTCGGGCTCGATGCCCACGGCGTGGACGTCGTCACCGGCGGTGTCGCGGAACGGATCCCGACCAGGACCGCGCTCTGGGCGGCCGGCGTCACGACCACGAGCTTCGCCCGAGTCGTCGCGCGGGCGACCGGGGCCGAGACCGACCGCGCCGGGCGGGTCATCGTCGGGCCCGACCTCACGGTCCCCGGCCACCCCGAGATCTTCGTCGTCGGCGACGCGGCGGTGGAACCCTGGACCGACACCCGCGCGGTCCCCGGGGTCGCCCAAGGCGCGATCCAAGGCGGGTCGTACGCCGCGGCGGTGATCCGGCGCCGCGTCCTGGCCCGTCCCTACGAACCGTTCGAGTACCACGACAAGGGTGACGTCGCCGTCATCGGCCGGCTGGCCGGCGTGACGAACATCGGGTGGCTCGGGCCCTTCGGCCGCCAGTCGGGGTTCCGCGCCTGGCTGCTCTGGCTCGGGATCCACATCTTCTACCTGATCGGCTTCGCGAACCGGCTCGTCGTCCTGATCCGCTGGGCGTGGAGCTTCCTGACCCACGGCCGTGCGACGCGGCTGATCACGGGGCAGCCACTCCTCCCGGACATCGCCGAGCCGGAGCCGCCCGCCCTGCCGCCGCTCGAGGAGACCGCCGGCGACCAGTGAGCGGAGACGGTTCCGAGGTGCACCGCAACCACCCGCCCCTCGGTTCCGAGGTGCACCGTTACCGCCCGGCCGTCGGTTGACCGTCCCAGCCCCGTGCCCGATGGTACGGAAGTACCAGTCGACCGAGCCGCATCACCGAGAGAGACGCCCTCCCTTGTCACCCGCTCGCCGCCGCTCGAGCGCTTTCGCGGCGCTGGCCCTCCTGGGCATCCTGTTCCCGTTCACCGCGTCCCCGGTCGCCGCCGCGGACCCGCCGGCGACCGTGCCGTCCGGTTTCCAGGATCGGCTGCTGTGGAGCGGCCTGAGCAATCCGACGGCCGTCGTGTTCGCGCCCGACGGCAGCATGGTGTTCGTCGCCGAGAAGAACGGACGCATCAAGGAGTTCAACGGCCTGACCGATCCGTCGGCGACGACCGTCGCCGACCTGACCGCCTCCGTCTACAACTACTGGGATCGCGGCCTGCTCGGCCTCGCGATCGACCCGAAGTTCACGACCGGCCGCCCGTATCTGTACGCGCTCTACACCTACGACCACATCCTCGGCAGCGGCAGCGATCCCGCCTGGCCGAACCCGGCCGTGAACGACGCGTGCCCAGCCGTCAGTGCCGGCGGTCCCGGCGGCAATACCAATGGTTGCGTGATCTCCGGTCGTCTCGATCGCCTCACGATCGATCTGACCGACCTGTCGGTGTCCGGGACCAGGCACCTGATCACCGACTGGTGCCAGCAATACCCGAGCCACTCGATCGGTTCGCTCGCCTTCGGACCCGAAGGCGCGCTCTATGTGTCGGGCGGCGACGGCGCCAACTTCGACCAGGCGGACTACGGCCAACTCGGCCTCGCCTACTACGGCTCGAACCCATGCGGGGACCCGCCGAACGAGGGCGGGGCCCTGCGTTCGCAGGACCTGCGCACGAGCGGCGACCCGACGCAGCCTCGACGGCGCGATCCTGCGGATCGACCCGGACACCGGCGATGCGTGGCCCGACAACGCCAACGCCGGCAGCGCCGACGCGAACGAGGCGCGGATCATCGCCGACGGCCTCCGCAACCCGTTCCGGATCACGGTCCGCTCGGATGGGTCCGTCTGGATCGGCGAGGTCGGCTACAACGACTGGGAGGAGATCGACCGCATCCCGGACCCGGACGCGGCGCCGCGAGAACTTCGGCTGGCCGTGCTACGAGGGGAACGGGCCGCAGGCCCAGTACCAGGCGGCGTCCCTGCCGATCTGCACGGCCCTGTCATCGTTCGACGGGCCGGAATTCACCTACAACCACGCCAGCGAGGTCGTCGGCGGCGACGCCTGCCCGCACGGCAGCTCGGCCATCACCGGGCTCGCGTTCCATGGCACGAACGGCTCCTATCCGAGCCATTGGAACGGCCTCTTCTTCACCGACTGGGCGCGTGCGTGCATCTGGTACGCGCCGCTGGATGGTGGCGGGGCACCCGACTTCGGCAATGTCGAGCTGTTCGCGACCCTCCACCCGACCGACCCGACCAAGGGCGGGGCCGTCTACCTCGGGATCACCCCGGCCGGCGACCTGATCTACACGAACCTGAACAACGGCGAGGTCCGGACGATCACCTACGGGAACGATCCGGTCGCGGTCTTCGTCGCGAACCCGACATCGGGCATCGCGCCGCTCACGGTCAAGTTCAATGCCAGCGGCTCCGCCGACCCGAACGGACAGGCGCTCACCTACGCCTGGGACCTCGACGGCGACGGTTCGTACGACGACTCGACCTCGAAGGCGCCCTCGAAGACCTACACCGCGAGCGGGTCGATCAGCGTCGGCGTCAAGGTCACCGACCCGGACGGCCACAGCGACACCGTCCACCACACGATCACCGCGGGCTCGACGCCGCCCGTCGCCCACATCGATTCACCGTCGAGCTCGCTGACCTGGGCCGTCGGCGACGAGATCTCGTTCTCCGGCCACGCGACCGACGCCCAGGACGGCGCCCTGCCCGACTCGGCGTTCGAGTGGACGCTCAAGATCGAGCACTGCCCGTCGAACTGCCATGAGCACACGGTCCAGACATGGGACGGCGTGTCGTCGGGCAGCTTCGACGCCCCCGACCACGACTACCCCTCGCACCTGCGCCTCGTGCTCAAGGTCACCGACAGCTCCGGGCTCACGAACACCAAGACCGTGGATCTCCAGCCGAAGACCGGGACCGTCGACGCCGTCTCGGATCCGGCCGGCATCGGCCTGTCCGTCGGGAAGGGGATCGGCATCGTCGGCTCCACCATCGATGTCTCGGCGCCGGCCACGGCCAGCCCTGGGCGAGGAGACGTACGACTTCGACCACTGGTCCGACGGCGGCGCGCGGGCGCATGGGGTGACCGTCCCCGACGGCGCGGCGCACCTCACGGCCTCGTACGCGTTCTCGTCGGAGACCGATGCCCCCGCCTCCTGCGCCTCGGCCGCGACCGCCTTGACCGGCGGGTCCTGGCGTCCCGGCCGCCTGGCGTCGGGCAGCGACGTCGACTGGTACCGCTTCAGCGTCACCGCGAGCCGGACCTTCCAGGTGACCCTCGCCGACCTGCCCGCGGATGCGAGCCTCCGGCTCTACAGGGGCTGCTCGACGCTGCTCGCGACCTCGGACCGGAGCGGACTCGGGTCCGAGGAGATCATGCGGTCGCTGACGCCGGGCACGTATGCGGTCCGGGTCGCCTCGAAGGGCGGCTCGAGCAGCGATCCGTACGTCGTCCGCTTCCGGGGCGTCGGATCCGGCCTGTCCGTGCTCTCGGCCACCAGCCAGGTCGACGGCGGCGCCGGGACCCTGATGCTCGTCGGCGAGGTCTGGAACGAGTTCACCTCGACCAGTGGGCCCGATCACGGTCACGGCGAAGCTCTACGACGACAGCGGGCACCTGCTCACGACCCGCTCCGCCCAGGCGATCATGTATGCGCCGACGCACACCAGCGTCCCGTTCCGGATCAGCGGCTCGCTGCCCGCCGGGTTCGACCGGGTCGTCTACAGCCTCAGCGCGCCGACGTCGTCGACCGTCCGTTCGGTGAGCGTCAAGGCCGGCAGCTTCACCGAGGTCGGCGGGCGCTGGAAGGCGACCGGCACCATCAAGGCCACGAGCGGCGCGGTGCGCAGCGTCCGGATGGCGTTGGTGCTGTACGACGGGCGGGGGACGGTCATCGACGTGGTCAAGGGGACGCTCGGCAAGACGACCCTGGCCTCGAACGCCTCGACGACGTACTCGGCGTGGTCGACGCTCCAGGACCTGACCATCGACCGGTCGCGCGTCCGCGCGTCCGCGTTCAAGCCCTGATCGCGGCCGGGAGCTCGATCAGGAATGTCGTTCCGTCCGGACCGGTCCGCTCGACGTCGATGCGGCCCCCGTTCGCGACCAGGAGTTCTCGGGCGATGGTCAGACCGATCCCCGTCCCGCCCGGGCGACCGGTCACGGGATCCACGGCTCGTGCCGGATCGCCCCGATAGAACCGCTCGAACACGTGCGGGACATCCGCCTCCGCGATCCCTGCGCCCTGGTCATGCACGCGGACGGCGACGACGCTTCCGTTGGCTGTGGGGCTGAGCCGCGCCTCGACCGAGACCGTCCCGCCCCTCGGGCTGTGGCTGATCGCATTCCCGACGACGTTGCGCAGCACGCGGGCGAGCTGACCCGGATCCGCGAGCACCGCTGACCCGGCCGGGATGGCCGTCACCAGCCGCACGTCCCGCTCGCGACGGAGCCCATCGAGTGCGGTCTCCACGTCGCCGACGGTCGCGCCCATGTCGACGACCGAGGGCTGGGCCTTGATCGGGGCCGCCTCGGCGCTCGCGAGGTCGTTCATCTGGGCGACGACACTGCCCAGGGCCGAGGCGGCGCTGCGCGCGGCTTCCAGCCCGTCGTGATCGGCCGGGACCACGCCGTCGACCATCGCCTGGAGCTGTGAGACGAGGACGGTGGCCGGGGTCGCGAGATCGTGGGCGATGTCGCTCGCGGCCCGACGGCGGAGCATCTCCGACCGCTCGAGACGGTCGGCCATCGCGTTGAACGCATCGGCCAGGTCGGCCGACTCGCGGTCCCCGCCGCCGGTGGCGCGAGCGGCCGATTCCCCGGCCCCGATGCGTCGCGCGGCATTCGCGACGTCCCGGAGCGGGCGGGTGAGCCGGTTCGCGGCATAGACGGAGGCGAGGGCGATGCCGATGACGCTCAGGACCCCGCCGATGACCAGCGTGAGGTTGAACAGTGGGAGGAATCCGCGGCCGCCCACACCCGACGGCAGGTCGGCCTCGAGCGTCGCCGCCACAGCGCCGTCGACCTCGATCGGCGAGGTGTAGGTCACCACCGTCCCGTCGGGCGCCTTCCCGAACGCCGCCTGCACGGTCCCGTCCGGGGAGACCACGCGGACCACGCCGCCGAGGTTGGTCGCCAGTCGCCGGACGGTGGCGAGCACGCGCGCGGGGCGATCGAGGCGGTCGGCGAGCGCGACCGCAGCGTCGTCGATGCGCTGCTGTTGGGCGTCGGCGATGACCGTCTCGAATCCGCCGCTCACGACCCGGTTCACGACGATCCCGGCGAGCAACAGGATGCCGAGGACGATGGCGCTCAGGATGAGCCCCAGGCGCCAGGCGAGCGGGGTGCGGCCTCGCCGCGAGGCAGTCGGCGGGACCGGGGCGACGGCCGGCGGGACCGAGGCGGCGGCTGGCGCGACCGGCGGGCGGTCGTGGCCGCCGGGTCATCCATCGGAGTCACGCGGCGTCCCGGGCCGCGACGAGGCGGTAGCCGACCTGCGGGATGGTCTCGATGAGCCAGGGGTCCGCCGCATCGTCGCCGAGCTTGCGCCGGAGGTTCGCGACGTGGACGTCGACGACGCGGTCGTAGACGTCGTCCGGGCGGCGCGTCACGGCG
This sequence comes from uncultured Chloroflexia bacterium, assembly GCA_963817245.1. Classification (GTDB taxonomy): domain Bacteria; phylum Chloroflexota; class Limnocylindria; order Limnocylindrales; family CSP1-4; genus SPCO01. The sequence goes on along the minus strand of CAWFNQ010000001.1, from coordinate 1,469,568 downwards.
TCGAGGAGCTGCTCGCGGGTCAGGACGGCACCAGGGCGCCGCGCGAGGGCCAGCAACAGGCCGATCTCGCCCGGGGTGAGGCGGCCACGGCGATCGTCGCCGGTCCGCGGTCCTGCTGGTTCGTGAAGGGTGTACTGACGGCTCACCGGGTCGACCACGAGCCGGCCGGCCGCGAACGACCGGATCTCGGCGTCGGCGGTGTCCGGGCCGCGCGGCGAGCTCCGGCGCAGGATCGCCGCCACGCGGGCGGTCAGCTCGTGCGGGTTGAACGGCTTCGCGAGGTAGTCGTCGGCGCCCATCCGCAGGCCGGCGATCCGCTCGGCGTCGCTGCGCTTCGCGGACGCGATCAGGACCGGGACATCGCCGCGGCTGCGGATCGCCTCGAGGACGGCCTCGCCGCTCAGCCCCGGGAGCATGAGGTCGAGGATGACGAGGTCGGTCGCGGCGGCGTCGACGAGCTCGATCGCCGCTCGGCCGTCGCGCACGACGGTCACCGCGTGACCCTCTCGCTCCAGGTAGAGACGAAGCAGGTCGCCCAGTCGCGGTTCGTCCTCGACGACGAGGATCCGGGCATGCGGCGGCATGGCGCGCATCCTAGCGGGACCCGTGTTCAGGAGTCGTGAAGACCGTCGTCGCCCATCCACACATGTTCTTGATGACCAGCGCCGAGAGTTCGGTCGTCGCGACCACCAGCCGTCGCGCATCCAGGGGGTTCACACGCACGATGTCCAGGTATCGGCTCTTCGGGATCTCCGGAGCCCTCGTCCTCGCCGCCCTCGTCGGTGGCACGCTGATCAGCGCGGTCTCCGCAGCCGGCGCGCCGGCCGCTCCGACGGCGGTGGTCCCGGTCGTCGCGGCGCCAACGGCGACCGCCCCGACCGCGGCCGCGCCGGGCGAGTACTGCCAGGCGTATCGCGCCGCGTTCGCCAAGGCCCTCGGCGTCTCCGAGGCCGACCTCACCGCCGCCGCTCGGTCGGCCGCCGATGCGACCATCGACCAGGCCGTCAAGGACGGGAAGCTGACGACGGCGGCCGGCGACCGGCTCAAGGCCCGGGTCGCGGCCGCGGACCCCGACATCTGCCAGCGCATCGCCAAGCGTCTCGGCACCGCGAAGACGGCGCTCGGGGTCGTCCGTGACGCCCTCGGCGCGGCGGCGGACAAGCTCGGCATGACGCCGGCGGACCTGCGCGGGCAGCTGAAGGACGGCACCTCGCTCAAGACGATCGCATCCGGCAAGGGCGTGGACTACGACAAGCTCACGGCGGCGGTGCTCGGCGCGGTCAAGACCGACCTCGACGCGGCCGTCAAGGCCGGCACGATCAAGCAGGCCCGGGAGGACCGGATCCTCGACCGATTGTCCAAGCGCCTCGCGAACGGGACGGTGCGCGGCTCCTGACCGAGCGCCCGCCCGCGATCAGCGCGGTGACGGGCGATCGGGCGCGGCCTACCCGCCGATCGGCGCGTCGTTGACGATGACCTGGCGGGTGTAGCGCCCCTCGCGCATCGCCTCGAACGCGTCCTCGACCTCGTCGAGGCCGATCCGCCGGTCGATCAGCCGGTCGACCGGCAGCCGGCCCTCGAGATGGAAGCGGGCGTACCGGGCGAAGTCGACGGCCGGATCGGCGAACCCGTAGTTCGAGCCCAGGATCCGCCGGCTGCCGTCGACGAACGGGTAGACGTCGAACGCCGCCCGCACGCCGAGCGGCGTCATCCCGACGAGCACCGCGGTCCCGCCGACCGGCAGGACCTCGATCGCGAGCTCGACGGTCGAGCCGAGTCCGATGGCCTCGAACACGTAGTCGGGCCCGCCATCTGTCGCGTCGAGGAGCGCTTCGACCGTCCGGCCGCGGTCGTCACCGACGAGGATCGCGTCCGTCGCGCCGACCGCGCGCGCGACCTCCAGCTTGGCCGGGACCCGGTCGACGGCCACGATGCGGCCCGCCCCGGCGAGCGCGGCACCCATGACACACGAGAGGCCGACCCCGCCGAGGCCGATGACGGCGACGCTCGAGCCCGCCTGGACGGCCGCGGTCTTGAGCACGGCGCCGACCCCGGTCGTCACGCAACAGCCGATGAGCGCGGCCACCGCCGGGTCGACGCCGTCGGGGAGGGGGATCGCGGCGGCTTCGGGGACCACCGTCGCCTCGGCCATGGTCGCGATCGCGCAATAGGGGAGCACCGGTGTCCCGCCCGGCCGATGGAATGGGACGGTGCCATCGAGGAGGCGATGCCGGTAGGACGGCGAATCCGAGCACGCCCACGGTCGCCCGGAGCGACAGCCACGACAGTCGCCGCACGGGATGAGCCAGGCCAGCGCCACGGGCTGCCCGACCGACAGGCCCACCCCGGGTCCGACGGCTTCGACGACGCCGGCCCCCTCGTGGCCCATGACCATCGGCGTCGGCCGCTCCCACTCGCCATCGCGGACGTGGAGGTCGGAGTGGCAGATGCCGGCAGCCGTGACTCGGACGCGGACCTCGCCCGCTCGGGGCTCGATGAGCTCCAGCGTCTCGACGCGGGACGCGCCGCCCGGCTCATCGAGGACGACGGCGCGGACGACGCGGCTCAATGCTCGGCCACCCGGCTCATGTCTCGCCCACCCGGCGTCGCTCGTCGACGCGGGCCGGCTCGTAGGGGACGTAGGCCGGCCACCACATGGCGGCGTCGACGGCGTCCTCGGCGCGGTCGCCGAGGCGCTCGCGGGCGACCGTGACCGCCACGGTCCGCGCCACCGACCGCAGGGACGCGATCGGGGGATAGAGTGCGCCGCTCGCGAGACGCTCGTCCGAGACGGTCCCGGCGAGCGCCCGGGCCACGCGCAGGAATGTCCCGTCGTCGATCCTCGGCAACTCGGCCACGATCGCTCCGAGCCCGACGCCGGGGAACACGAAGACGTTGTTCGCCTGCCCGATCTCGTGGCGCCGGCCATCGATCGTGACGGCTGCGAACGGCGACCCGGTCGCCACCAGGGCGCGGCCGCCCGTCCAGCGCAGGATGTCGGCCGGCGTTGCTTCCGCGGCCGACGTCGGGTTCGAAAGGGGCATGATGACGGGCCGGGCGACCGCGTCGGCCATCGCCGTCACGACCGCCTCGTCGAAGGTCCCCGCCACGCTCGTGACGCCGACAAGGATCGTCGGTCGGCGCCGGCGCACGGTCTCGAGTAGCCCCGGCGCAAGATCGCCGTCGGTCAGCCCGGCGAGGGCTGCCGGGATGGCGAGGTCGCGCTTCGCTGGCCCGAGGTCGGTCCGGCCGTCGTGGACGAGCCCGTGGGTGTCGACCAGGGCGATGGCGTCGGCGATCCGCTCCGGCCCGACGCCATCCTCGATCAGGGCGCGGCGCAGGAGCCGGCCGATGCCGACGCCGGCCGCGCCCGCGCCCGCGATGACGACGCGCGCGTCGGCGATGGTCCCGCCAGTGGTCCGCAGTGACGCGAGTACGCCGGCGACCACGACCGCGGCCGTGCCCTCGATGTCGTCGTTGAAGGACGGGACGTGGTCGGCGTACCGGTCGAGGAGGCGCAGTGCGTTCGCGCCCTTGAAATCCTCGAACTGGATCAGGCAACCCGGCCAGACCGTCTCCACGCCCTGGACGAACGCCTCGACGAGGGCGTCGTAGGCGGCCCCCCGCAGGCGCGGCGCCCGATGGCCGAGGTAGAGCGGGTCGGCAAGCAGCGCCGGGTTGTCGGTGCCGACGTCGAGGGAGACCGGCAGCGTCAGCGACGGGTGGATCCCGCAGGCGGCCGTGTACAGCGCCAGCTTGCCGATCGGGATGGCCATCCCACCGGCACCCTGGTCACCGAGGCCGAGGATGCGCTCGTTGTCCGTGACGACCACGAGGCGGACGTCCGGATACGGCCCCTGGCGCAGCAGGTCGGGGACGCGGTCGATATCGGCGGGGGTGATCCACGTCCCGCGCGTGCGCCGGATGATGTGGCTGAACTCCTGGCACGCGCGCCCGACGGTCGGCGTGTAGACGATCGGCAGGAACTCCTCGAGGTGCTCGGCGAGGAGCCGGTAGAAGAGGGTGGCGTTGCGGTCCTGGAGCGCCGCCAGCCCGATGTAGCGCTCGAGGTCGTCGTCCTTGCGGCGCAGGTGCTCGACCTCGAGGTCGAGCTGCTCCTCGATGGTCAGGATGCGGTCCGGGAGCAGGCCGCGCAGCTGGAAGGCCTCGCGTTCGGCGTCCGGGAATGCGAGGTCCTTCGTCAGGAGCCGGCTGCCCAGCAGCGCGGGCCCGGCGAGGCCGATCGACGCGGGGCGACCGGCGACGATGTCGTCGAAGGGATCGGGCAGCGGTCGCATCCGAGCGAGGATAGTCCCCGCCGACCGGCCGGATGGAGTGCCGGACGGACCCGCCAGGCGGGTCCCAGCGTCATCTAGCCCGTTCGCGGCACTGGCCGCGGCGGGTCGACTGTGCGACCCTGCCCGCCATGTCGACTCGACGCCGACGCCTGCCCCTCGTCGCGGCGATCGCCCTGCTCCTGACGGTCGGCGCCGCGACCGCCTCGGCCCCGACCGCCTCGGCCGCGGACTTCCCGGCCAAGGATTCCCGCTACCACAGTTACGCCGAGATGGTCCAGGTCCTCATGGACGCCCAGGCGGCCCACCCCGACATCGTGCAGGTCAGCACGATCGGGACCTCGTACCAGGGTCGCGATATCTACGTCGTCAAGATCTCCGACAACGTCGCTACCGACGAGGCCGAACCGGAGATCCTGTTCGATTCGTTGCACCACGCTCGCGAGCACCTCTCGCTCGAGCAGAGCCTGGCGATCCTGCGCTGGCTCACCGACGGATACGGTTCGGACACGCGGATCACGAACATCGTCGACAGCAACGAGATCTGGATCATCCCGTCGGTCAACCCCGACGGCGCCGAGTACGACCTGACCGGGAACCCGTACCGCGAGTGGCGCAAGAACCGCCAGCCGAACAGCGGCTCGACGAGCGTCGGCACGGACCTCAACCGCAACTACGGCTACCACTTCGCGTGCTGTCACGGCTCGTCGAGCTCGAAGTCGGCCGAGACGTACCACGGTCCGCGGGCGTTCTCGGCGCCCGAGACGCAGGCGGTCCGCGACTTCATCCTCAGCCGCCGGATCGGCGGGTTCCAGCAGATCCAGCTCGCGATCACGTTCCATACGCGCGGGCGAGCAGATCCTGTGGCCGTACGGGTACACGCGGACCGACGTCCCCTCGGACATGACCAAGGACGATCACGCCGCCCTCGTCGCGCTCGGCAAGCGGCTCGCCTCGCGCAACGGCTACACCGCGATGCAGTCGAGCAGCCTGTACGTCACCGATGGCGACGAGATCGACTGGGCCTACGGAAGCCAGCGCATCTGGATGTATACGTTCGAGCTCTATCCGTCCCATGCGAAGGTCAGCTCGCTCCAGCGCTTCTACCCGGCCGACGAGCTGATCGGCCGCGAGACGGAGCGCAACAAGTCGGCCATCCTCTTCTTCCTCGAGCACGCCTCCTGCCGCTACTCGGTCGTCCACCTGACGCGCACCCATTGCGGGCCGCTCTTCGACGACTTCGAGATCCCCCATGGCTGGCAGGCCGACCCGCTCGGCACCGATACCGCGACGGCGGGCGCCTGGCTGCGGACGAACCCGGCGGCCACCACCTACCAGGCCGGGACCGTGCCCTCCGGTTCGCGCGCGCTGGTCACGGGAGGCTCGGGCGGCACCGCGAACGCGAACGACGTCGACGGTGGCGTGACCACGGTCCGTTCGCCGGCGGTCACGCTGCCGGACACCACCGGCGACCTCACTTTCCGCTACTACTTCGCGCACTCGTCGAATTCGAGCTCCGCCGACGACTTCCGGGCCTTCGTGGAGGCGGAGGACGGGACGCGCACGCTCGTCCGCCAGGAGCTCGGCTCGGCGGCGGTCGACAAGCCCGCCTGGAAGACCGTCACGGTCTCGATGGCGGACTGGGCGGGTCAGACCGTGCGGATCGTGTTCGAGGCGGCGGATCGCGGCGCGGCGAGCACGGTCGAGGCCGCCGTCGACGACGTGAGGATCACCCGTCCGTAGGGCGCGGCAGCGTCACCCGGAACGTCGTCCCGCCGCCGGCCGACGAATCGACCGAGATGCTCCCGCCGTGCGCCTCGACGAGGCCCTTGGCGATGGCCAGGCCGAGCCCGGACCCCCGTGACGTCTCGCCCTTCACGAACCGGTCGAAGACGTGCGGGAGCAGTGCCGGGTCGATCCCCGGCCCGGTGTCCGACACGCGGAGGACGAGTGCCGTCGCCGATGCGTTGCCACCCACGGTGATGGTCCCGCCCGACGGGGTGTGGCGGAGCGCGTTGCCGACCAGGTTGGAGAGCACCTCGCGGATCCGCACCGGATCGAGCTCGAGGATCGGCAGTTCGCCGTCCACGGCCGTCACGAGGCTGACGCCCTGCGCCTGCGCGGCGCCGCCGAATGCGCGCACGACCTCGGCGATCAGGAGGTCGGGGTCGGTCGGCTCGGGATGGAGCGCGAGCGTTCCGGCCTCCGACAGGGTGACCGTGCGGAGGTCGTCGATGAGCCGTTCGAGGACGCGCGTCTCCTCGAGGATCGGCTCGAGGTGGGCCCGGTCGGCCGGATGCACGCCGTCGACGATGGCCTCGATGCTGCCGGTGATGACCGCGAGGGGTGTCCGCAGCTCGTGGCTGACGTCCGCGAGGAGGGTCCGTCGCTGGACCTCGTCGGTCTCGAGGCGTTCGACCATCGTGTCGAACCCGGCCGCCAGCTCCTTGATGTCCGGGATGTCCGAGCGGGTCTTGCCGAGCCGGACCGTGTAGTCGCCGTCCTCGACGCGACGGACCGCGGCAAGCAACCGGTCCAGGTCGCGACCCGCGCCGAACAGCCCCCGCGCCGCGGCGCCGAGGACGACGACGGTGGCGATGGCGGCCACCACGACCGGGACCGGGCCGAGACGGGAGAGCAGCGACGAGAGGACCGCCACGACCGAGCCGATGACCACGAGCACGATGACGGCGAATAGGCAGCCGAACCCCTGGCGGCGTCGCCAGGGTCGATCGGTCGTCCGGCCAGCGACCGAGCCGCCGCTCGCGCTGGCGCGCCATTCGGGCACGCGCTCGCATCTCGCGGGCGAACGCGTCACGACGATCGAAGCCGGGGGGCCAGTCACCTTGCCAGCCCCGCCACGGACCACCAGGGCCGCTGCCGGCGGGAGCCGGACCCGGTCCAGGAGGGCTGGCGCCGCCCGCGGGGCGGTCCGGGCCAGGGCCCGCCTCGCTCACGCCGTCGTCTCGCGCTCGTCGGCGAACCGGTAGCCGACCCCGTAGACGGTGAGGACGTAGCGCGGCTGGCGCGGGTCGGGCTCGATCTTCCGGCGGAGGTTCTTGATGTGCGAGTCGATGGCCCGCTCGTACGACTCGAAGGCGACGCCGCGGACCGCGTCGAGGAGCTGCGAGCGCGTGAAGATGCGACCCGGACTGGCCGCCATGGTCGAGAGCAGGCCGAACTCGGTGGGGGTGAGCTCGATGGCACGCCCGGCCACGTCGGTCCGCATCCGGGGCACGTCGAGCACGACGTCGCCGACCCGGATGACGTCGCCGGGGACTGCCGCCCGCTCGGTGCGGCGCAGCACGGCCTTCACCCGGGCCACGAGCTCACGCGGCGAGAACGGCTTGGTGAGGTAGTCGTCCGCGCCCAGCTCGAGGCCGAGCAGCTTGTCGAGCTCGTCGTCGCGGGCCGTGAGCATCACGATGGGGATCGCCGAGTCGCGCCGAAGCTCGCGGGTCACCTCGAGGCCGTCGAGGCCGGGGAGCCCGAGGTCGAGCACGACCAGGTCGGGGCGACGGCGGCGGGCCGTCTCGAGCGCGGCGCGCCCGTCGCCGGCGGTGAGCACCGCGAAGCCCGCGTGCTCGAGGTAGTCGCGCGCGAGCTGGACGATCCGGGGTTCGTCGTCGACGACGAGCACGGTGCGCATCGCGGCCATCCTAGGTGCTGGGATGCGCCCCCGGGCGATGCCCGGGGGCGCGATGTCGATGGGGGACCGGGTCAGCCGGCTGGGGTCGGGTCGCTCGGCGGGCTCGGCCGGGCGATCCTCACCGCCGGCGCCCGGCGTCGCGCCGTGTGCCTCGCGGTGCCAGGCATCGAACGTGCCGTGCGCGCGCGACTCCCAGTGCGCCCGGGCCCCGTCGGGTCCGCCGGGTCCCCAGGGGTGGCCGTACCACCCGCGCCGGCCGCGACCGCCCCACACGATCGCGCGGATGAGCGCGAAGACGAGGAACAGGAAGAAGAGGAAGAACAGGAAGCCGAAGAACCATCCGATGAACCCGAACGGGTGCCAGCCGTAGCCGTAGGCCGGCACGACGACGGGGGCGACGACGGTCCCGGTGGCCGTCGTGCCCACGGTCGTGGTCACGGCGCTCGAGACGCCGGCTTGGTAAGCGGTGGTGGCGATGATCCCGCCGCCGACCGCGAGGACGGCGACCAGGACGATCGCGGCGACGATGCGGGGCATATGCGCGAACTCCTTGTGCGAACTGCCTGCGGGACCCGATCGGGCCCCGTCGACGTCCAGCCTCCTTCGCCGCGTGTGGAGCCGTATGGAGCCGCGCATGGCCGAGCCGTCGAGGATGCGGGCCCTCGCCCGCGAGCGTGCCGCCGCGTGCACGAGCGTGCGGCCGCTTGATTCGGGCGCGTATAGTCCGCGCGTAAGGGGCGCCTCGAACGGATCCGCACGTGCCCAGCGGCGAGCGCCTGCACGTTGGAGGGATCCATGTCCATCGAAGGCATCATCGTCGGACTCCTGGCGCTGGCCGTCGGCCTCGGCTGGGCGTTCTACGGCCTGAAGGTCTTCACGATCCTGCTGCCCGTCTGGGCGTTCTTCTTCGGGCTGCTCAGCGGCGCGGATTGGGCCCAGTCGGTCTTTGGCGACGGGCTGTTCGCCTCGGTGCTCTCCTGGGGCATCGGCCTCGTCCTCGGCCTCGTCCTGGCCGTGATCTCGTACCTCTGGTACTACGCGGCGATCACGATCGCCGGTGGGGCCGTGGGCTACGCGCTCGGTCTCGGGTTCATGGACTGGCTGGCGCCGAACGCCGAGGTCCTGGGCATCGTCATCGGGCTGGTCGTGGGCGCGGTCTTCGCGGCCGGGACCTTCCTGCTTGGTGTCCCGGTCTGGCTGGTCATCTGGTTCTCGGCGATCAGCGGCGCGGCCGCGGCGGTCAACGGGGTCCTGATCTTCCTGGGCCGGATCCACCTGGCCGACCTCCATGGTGGCCTGATGAGCGGCCTCCTCACGGACTCGTTCATCGGCGTCGCCGCCTGGATCGTCGTCGCGGTGGTCGCGGGACTCTGGCAGACGAGAGACGTCGGCCGGTCCATCGTCGCCATCGATCGCACGGCCTATCGCTACTAGCCCGTTGCGCCCGCGGTCGCTCGTCGCCGCCCTCGACCAGGGGACGACGAGCAGCCGCTGCATCCTGTTCGACCGAGCCGGGTCGATCGTCGCCAGCCATCAGCTGGAACATCGCCAGATCACGCCCAGGCCCGGCTGGGTCGAACACGACCCCGACGAGATCCTCGAGCGAGTTCGCGCGTGCGTGCACGGAGCGCTCGAGGCGGCCGGCGTCGACGCCTCGGCCATCGCGGCCGTGGGCATCAGCGACCAGCGTGAGACGACCGTGGTCTGGGACCGCCGCTCCGGGCGGCCGGTCCATCCGGCCATCGTCTGGCAGGACACCCGGACGGCCGAGGCGGGCGAACGGCTGGCGGCGGCCGGCCCCGGCGGCCGTGACCGGTTCCGGGCCACGACCGGCCTGCCCATCTCGACGTATTCCTCCGCACTCAAACTCACCTGGATCCTCGAAGCGCTGGGTCCGGATGGCCGGGCGGCCGCCGCGGCCGGCGACCTGTGCTTCGGCACCATCGACAGCTGGCTCATCTGGCAGCTGACGGGTGGCCCGGACGGCGGGGTCCATGTCACCGATGTCACGAACGCCTCCCGCACGATGCTGATGGACCTCGAGCGCCTGGCCTGGGACGACGCCATCCTCGAGGAGCTGGCGATCCCGCGCGCGATGCTCCCCGAGATCCGCGGCTCGTCCGAGGTCTACGGCGAGGGCCGCGACGAGCTGGCCGGCGTGCCGATCGCCGGCGACCTGGGGGACCAGCAGGCGGCCCTGTTCGGCCAGGCGTGCTTCGAGGCCGGCCACGGCAAGTGCACCTACGGCACGGGCTGCTTCTTCCTGATGCACACCGGCACCCGTCCGGTGCATTCGGAGCACGGCCTGATCACGACCGTCGCCGCCAAGGTCGGCGACGGGCCCGCGACCTACGCCCTCGAAGGGTCGGTGGCGGTCGCCGGCTCCCTCATCCAGTGGCTGCGCGACGACCTCGGGATCATCGCCGACGCCGCGGAGGTGGAGGCGCTCGCCGCGAGCGTCCCGGACAGCGGCGAGGTCGTGTTCGTGCCCGCGTTCAGCGGCCTGTTCGCCCCGTACTGGCGGCCCGATGCGCGCGGGGTCATCGCGGGCCTGACCCGCTACGCGACCCGCGCCCACATCGCGCGGGCCGCGCTCGAGGCGACCGCCTACCAGGTCCTCGACCTCGATGTCGCGATGGCCGCCGACCTCGGCGGCACCCTGACCGGCGCGCTCCGTGTCGACGGCGGGATGATCCGCAACGACCTGCTGATGCAGACGCAGGCGGATCTCCTGGGTCGACCAGTGGAGGCGCCGGCGATCGCCGAGACGAGCGCGCTTGGGGCCGCGTACGCGGCCGGCTTGGCCGTCGGGTTCTGGGGCGGCCTCGACGAGCTGCGCGCGATGGACCGGGTCGTCCGCCGCTGGGAGCCGCGCATGAGCCCGGCGGACCGCGAGATCGGCATCGCGCGCTGGCACAAGGGCATCGAGCGAAGTCTCGGCTGGGTGGACTGAGGTCCCACGTCCCGGGCGATGCCCCCGCGACAGCCTCGTCCGTCGGGGGTGGCGGGTCCGGATGCCCGGGTGACGGCTCAGTCCCAGGGTGCCAGCGGCCCGACGAACTCCACGATGGCGGCGGCCAGTCGCTCCGGCTGCTCCATGCCGATCATGTGCGCCACGTCATCCCAGATGAGCGCCCGGGCGTTCGGCGCCTCGGTCTCGAGGTGGCGAGCCGTCACGACGGTCTGACTGGGATCGAGCCGCCCAGCGACCGCGAGCACCGGGGCACGCAGCTCGCCGAGTCGCTCGTCGGCGACCGGGTCGAGCGGGATGGGCTGGCCCATGACCCTCCCGGGGGCGTACAGCGGCGCATCCATCGCCCGGACCGCGTCGCGGATCCAGACCGGTGCCCGACCGGGCGCCTGCAACGGGCCATCGACCCAGATGCGGACGTCGATGTCGGCGACGGCGTCGGGGTCCGGCGGGTCGAGGCTCTCGAGCCGGTCCATCTCCTCGAAGAGCGGCATCTCCTCGGGCGTCGCACCCCCGTCGAACCCACCGAGCCCGGCCGCGACGCCGACGACCGCCACGACCCGGTCCGGGTACTCGATCGCCGTGTCGAAGGCGATCACGCCACCTCGCGAGTTGCCGACCAGGGCGGCGCGATGGATCCCGAGGGCGTCGAGGACCGCGATCACGTCGGCGCGGTTCGAGAACGGCACGTCCTCGGTCGTCGACGATCCGAATCCGCGCATGTCGTACCGGACGACTCGGTAGCCGGCCTCGACGAGGTCGGGGACGAGCACGTCCCAGGCGCGCATGTCGGCGATCCCCGCATGCAGCAGCACGATGGGTGGCCCGGCGCCCTCGTCGATCACCGCGAGGCGCCCACCGGGCACGCCGACGGATGTCTTCGTCATGGCCATCGCCTCTCCATGCGGGCTCCACAGTCGGTGACGAGCATGGCACGCATGGAACCCATGATCTCGGTCAGACACCTGACGAAGCAGTACAAGAAGTCCACCACCCCCGCCGTCGACGACATCAGCTTCGATGTCGCGCCCGGCGAGCTGTTCGCCTTCCTCGGGCCGAACGGCGCGGGCAAGACCACCACGATCTCGATCCTGACCACGACGCTCGCCAAGACGAGCGGCACGGTCACGATCGCGGGTCACGACCTCGATTCCGATGCGAAGGGCGTCCGCCGCAACATCGGCATCATCTTCCAGAACCCGAGCATCGACCAGCACCTCTCGGGCGAGGAGAACATCCGCCTCCACGTCGCCATCTACGGCCTGTATGGCTACCGGCCCCTCTACCGGGCGATGCCGGCCGAGTACCGCCGGCGGGTCGAGGAGCTGGCCTCCGTGGTCGGTCTCGCCGACGACATCGGCAAGCCGCTGCGCACGTTCTCGGGCGGGATGAAGCGCAAGCTCGAGATCATCCGCAGCCTCATGCATCGCCCGGGTGTGCTCTTCCTCGATGAACCGACCTCCGGCCTCGATCCGGTCAGCCGGCGCGGCCTGTGGGACTACCTGCGCGCCGCCCGGAATGCGGACGGCACCACGATCTTCCTCACGACCCACTACCTCGATGAGGCCGAGGACGCGGAGCGGGTCTGTGTCATCGACCACGGGCGCATCTCGATGATCGGGACGCCCGACGACCTCAAGCACCGCCTCCTCGACCGCTCCGTCCTGCTCGACGCCGCCGATCGCGACGCCCTGCGGCGCGAGCTGGTCGCGATGGGCCTCTCGCCCGTCGTGGACGACAGCGGGGTGCTCCGCGTGCCGTACGAGCAGACGACGGCCCAGTCACTCATCGCCCGGATCGAAACCCCGCTCTCGGTCCTGCGAATCCACGAACCCAGCCTCGAGGAGGCCTATGTCGAGCTGCTTCGGCAGCCCCAGGAGGACGCCGCATGACCGCGCTCACGCGCCCTCGCCGCGAGGCCGTCGCCGGCACCCGCCGCGCGACGCTCTCGCGGGAGCTCAACGCCACCTTCGCCATCGCCTGGCGCGAGATCCTGCGTGCGGTCAAGAGCCCGCTCTCGTTGGCGTTCTCGGTGCTCTTCCCGATCATCTTCATCGGGATCCTGGGCGGCAGCATCGCCCAGAACCTGGGCGGGGCCCTGTCCTACGCCTATCTGCCGTACATGCTCATCGGCATGGTCGCCAACGGGATGTACCAGGGCACGATCGCGGGCGTCACGAACCTCGTCGAGGAGCGCGAGAACGACTTCACCGCCGAACTCTTCGTGGCGCCGATCTCGCGCTATGCGGTCCTCGTCGGCAAGCTCATCGGCTCGGGCGTCGCGGCGCTCGTCTCGCTCGTCGGCGTCGTGCTGATGATCTTCGTCATGCAGATCCCGATGGACTTCGGCGACCTGCTCCGGGTCATCGCGATCGCACCGATGTTCGCCGTCGCCGGCGGCGCGCTGGGCGTCTTCTTCATCGGCATCACCCAGGACCCGAAGGTCGTGGCCGTGGGCGTGCCGCTGCTGATCTTCCCGCAGATCTTCCTGTCGGGCGCCCTCATCCCGGTGGCCGCCTCGACCGGGATCCTCGGGTTCCTCGCGAAGATCATCCCGATGACCTACTCGATCGATCTCGCCCGGAACATCTACTACTGGGGCAAGCCCGAGTACGCCGCCGCGGTCCTGCATCCGCCGATGCTCGACCTCGCGGTGACCGTGGCATTCATCCTGGTCTTCGTGATCGTCGGCACCACGTTGTTCGTCCGCGCCGACCGGAACCGCTAGGGGAGTGGCGCCCGCCGAAGCGGCCTAGCCGTGGGTCCCGACGAGCACCGTGTAGGTGACCCCGTCGGCGGCCGAGACCTGCGGGTCGATCAGGACGCCGTGCCAGTCATCGGCCGCGGTGAACTCGAAGACCTGCGGCGTCGGATCGACGGCCGGGCAGTCCAGCGGGATCGAGCCCGCGTCGACGCCGCGCGGCTGGCCCTCCACGTTCTTGATCGGCCGCCCCGTCGCCCGCAACGTGACGGTCATCGCGCCCTCCCCGGTGCACACCGCGACGACCGAGTACGTCTTGCCGATCGTCGAGGTGAGCGTGGTCCCCGGCGCGTCACCGACGTTCGTCGTCGAGGCGGCGAGCGTCCAGCCGGCCGGGAAGACCGTCGCGTCGATCGCCGGCAGCGATGGCATCGGCGTCGGGACGGGCGTCGGGGTCGGCTGGGCCGTCACGGTCGGTGACGCGGACGGCGTCGGGGTGGGGGAGGCCGTCTCGCCCGGCGCGAGCGATGGTGTCGTCGAACCGCAGGCGACGACCGCCAGGGCGGCCGACACGACCCAGATCGGTCCTCGCCCCCCACGTGCCACGTCCCACCTCCGTTCGTCGGCTCGCGCGCCAGTATGCGTGGCCGGGCGGCCATCGTGGCAGTTTCCGGTGCGTCGGCGCCGCCCTGGAGGGCACGCTAGGACTTAAGTGCTATTGCGACGCGAGCGTGGGACGGCACATTGGTGGTGTGCGGTCCGGACGCGTTGCGAGCATTCGAGGGCGGTCGGGTCAGCATCGTCTGGAGGACCATGGATCACGGACGGCGGCACCGACGCGGGACCCCGAGCTCGCGGCTGGTGACGGTCCGGATACCGCGTGGTGACGACGACAACGCGACCGGCGTCTTCCCGGCCGGATCGCTTCATCCGATCCTTGGGAGTGCCCCCTGATGGATCCGTTCTCGCACCCGCGTGACCGATGGGATCCGGCCATCGACGCCATCCTCGTCCGTGCCCGCCGGCTCACCGCCGAGGAGATCGTGTCGCTCGCCCGCGGTGACCGGCCACCCGAGGCGACCGGGCTCGATCGCACCCGCGTCCTGACCCTCGCGGCGGCCCGCGCCGGACGACCGACCGACCTCCATCACCTCCGCGTCGCGGTCGGCGCGTCGCTCGGACCGACCTTGCCACTCGAGGCGCGCCACGCGCTCGTGCGCCTCGGGTTCCTCGACCGGGCGGAACGCGTCGCGACGGACGCCGCGATGGCGATCCTGCTCCGCGATCGGCTCGGTCCACGGGCCGCCGTCGAGATCGCCCGGCCGTGGAGCGAACTCCGATGACGCGGCGACGAGCGGATCGTCGCCGGACGGGCCGCGACCAGCGGGCCCTGGCGCTCTACACGGTCGTGGTGATCGTCGCCGGCCTGGCGTCGCTCGTCTGGGCCGGCATCACGTTCCCGATCGACGAGGCCATCTCGCTCACGACGACCGGCGGCCGCGAGGGCATCCTCCTCGGGCTCCTGTTCTGGATCGCCATCGGGCTGCTGGGTGGCACCAAGGTCGAGCAGCTCCACGGCCACGGCGTCCTGACCTTCCACCTGCCGTTCATCATCGCCGCGATGGCCCTCGGCGGGCCTGCGGCCGGGGCGATCGTCGCGATGGTCTCGACCATCGAGCGACGCGAGCTGCGCGAGGTCCCCTGGTACGGCACGCTCGCCAACCACGCCGGCCTGGCGTTCTCGGCCGTCGTCGGCAGCCTCGTCCTCCTTGGTCTCGGCGACTGGCTGCCGAGTGTCCTGCCCGACAAGCCGCAGGCGGTCGAGCTGCTCGCCATCGTCGGCGGCGGCGCGGTCATGTCGGCCATCGCCATCGCCATCGCCGCCGGCACGGTTCGGCTGCGCGACGGCCTGACGTTCGGGGAGCTCGTCCGGCTCTACGACACCGCCTACCGGGCGACCGCGGCCACCGAGGTCGTCCTCGGCTGGATCCTCGCCTACACCTATGTCGCGATCGGCTGGTGGGCATCGGCCATCTGTGCGCTCCTCGTGCTCGCCGTCTGGCAGAGTCATGACGCCCGCGAGATCGCGCGCCACGATGCGATGACGGGCCTCTTGAATCGCAGCGGCTTCGACGACCGCCTCGCGGACGCGATCGACGCCGCCCAGCGGAGCGGCCGGCTCAGCGCCCTCCTGGTCATCGATCTCGACGGGTTCAAGGCGATCAACGACACGCACGGCCACCAGGTGGGTGACGATGTCATCCGCGCCGTCGGTGACCGGCTGCGGACCTCCATCCGCCTGACCGACGCAGCGGTGCGTCGGGGGGGTGATGAGTTCGGGATCCTGCTTGTCAACCTGCCGAACGCGGCCACGGCCCTTCGTCTCGCGAAGCGCATCCGTGCGTCGATCGTTGCGCCGATCGAGCTCGACGACCGTGAGGTCAGCGTCGGCGCGTCGATCGGGATCCAGATCGTCGAGCGGTCGCGCACCGCACCGACCGTCAAACGGCTGCACGAGCTTGCCGACAAGCAGATGTATCACGCCAAGAAGGGGCTGTCCGGCGGGATCAGCATGGCCGATGGGACTCGCGCGAAGCGTCCGCCCGACGACGATCCGGGTGGCGGACACGTGGTGGGCACGCCGGCGGTCCCCTGACTCGGACGACGTGCTACGGTCACGCGATGCGCGACCTCATCGGACGGACCCACGACATCCTCGAGATGAACGGCCCGCGCTGGGCCGCCCTGGCGACGATCGACGCGGACCTGCTACGGCGGCAGCCGGCGCCCGGGGAGTGGTCCGCGCTCCAGTGCCTCGGCCACACCGTGGATACCGAGGGCGCCATCTTCACGGCGCGCGTCAAGGCGATCCTCGAGGCACTCCCGGAGCTCCGCCGCTACGACCCCGACGTCGAGGCCACGCCGATCATCGCCACGACGGATCCAGCCGAGCTCGCGGCGCGCCACGCGGGGCTCCGGCTCCGCAGCCTCGAAGCGGTCGCACGGGTCACCGAGGCCGACCTCGACCGGACCGCGCGCCACACCGAGCTCGGGATCGTCTCGATGCGCGAGCTCCTCAACGAATGGGCGGCGCACGATCTCATGCACCTCGTCCAGGCCGAACGCGCGGTGATGCAGGCGTTCATCCCCGGATCCGGTCCGTGGCGCCCCTACTTCGCCGACCACGACGTGGCCCCGGTCGAGGCCCCGGCCTGAGGTCGCTCCGTCTCAGACGATTCTCATCGTCCAGGGCGAATCTCGACGCATACCTCCCCGGCGATCAAGACGCCGGCGAGTCGTCCGGCCATCGACGTCCTCCTCCTCGTCTCCCGTGGCCGACCGGTTCGCCGGCGTTCGCCGTGTCCTGGGGCGCCGCTTGCCGGGTCGCGCGGCCTCGTTCGCGGCAGCGGCGACCGTCGCCGCGCCGCCCACGGCACGTTTGACGGTTCCGGGTCGACCGTCGACCCTTGCCCGGTGCGACAGCGAAGCCTCGTGGCGGTCCTCGCCATCCTCCTCGCCGCGTGCGGCAGTCCCACCACGCCGACGACGACACCGCAGGACGCGGCCGTCACCGACCCGAGCGCGTCGGTCCCGACGCCCGTCCCGACCCCGCGGCCGTTGCCGGGCCACGAGGTCTTCGGCTTCGTGCCGTACTGGGAGATGGACGCGGGCATCGCCCAGCACCTCGCCAAGACCGATCTGACGACGCTCGCGCTCTTCTCCGTCACGAACAAGAAGAACGGCACGATCAACGACACGCAGAACGGCTACAAGCGGATCGTCGGGCCGATCGGCCAGCAGATGATCCGCGAGGCGCACGACCGGGGCGTGAAGGTCCAGCTCGTCTACACGAGCTTCGGGTACGCCAAGAACGCGAAGTTCTTCGGTGGTCCGGTGGCGACGCAGGACGCGGTCATCAAGAACCTCGTCGCCTTCGCGAACGAGCAGCACTTCGACGGCATCAACGTCGATGTCGAGCTCCTCGACACCGAGTTCGTCGCCGCCTACGGGGCATTCGTCGGACGGCTGCGCAACGCCGTGGTGGCGGCCGACGGCCACGATCAGGTCTCCGTGGCCACCACGGCCAACGTCGGAGGCGCCGACATGGCGGTGGTCGCGTCGCAGGCCGGCGCGGACCGGATCTTCCTGATGGGCTACGACTACCACTGGTCCGGTTCGGCGCCGGGCGCTTCGGCGCCGATGGATCGCCTCGACGGCGACGAGAAGGACCTGGTCTGGTCGCTCGACCTCTATGAGTCGCTCGGCGTGCCCGTCGACCGGACCATCCTCGGCCTGCCGCTGTACGGCATGGCCTGGCCGGTCGACAGCGGCGAGCCGGACGCCCAGCAGACCGGCAAGGGCGCCGCCTGGATCCCGAGCGACCACCTCGACGTCCTGCAGGACGCGACCATCACCCCCGAGCTCGAGCCGGTCGAGCAGGTGGAGATCTACCGGCTCCCGACCACGATCGACGGCAAGAAGGGCTGGCAGGTCGTCTACGTGGACTCGCCCGCGACCCTGACCCCGAAGCTCGCCATGGCGGACGAGCGCGGACTCGCCGGTGTCGGGTTCTGGGCCGTCGGCTACGAGCGCGGGCTGCCCGGCTACACGAACCTCATCTCGCGATTCCACGCGGGCAAGCTCGACTAGCGACTCGGTATCCTCGGCCCGCGGCGCGGGACCTTCGGCACTGTCCCAGGGCCGTCACCGGCTCGCACCATCGGACCAGCCGATGACTCGATGGAGGGCCCGATGATGGAGATCCTGGTGACCGCGGCCTCGAAGCACGGCGCGACCGCGGAACTCGCGACATGGCTGGCCGAAGACCTGCGCGCCGCTGGGTTGGAGGCGACGTTGCTGCCGCCCGAGGCGGTGGCGTCGATCGCCCGGTTCGATGCGGTCGTGCTCGGCAGTGGCGTCTATGCCGGTCATTGGCTCGACGACGCGAAGCACTTCGCCCGCCACTACTCGACCGAACTGCAGGCGGTGCCCGTCTGGATCTTCTCGAGCGGTCCGATCGGCGAGCCGCTCAAGCCGGACGAGGTCCCGGTCGACGTCGCCGAGATCGAGACCCTGACGAAGCCGGTCGCGCACCGGATCCTTCCCGGCCGGATCGACAAGGCGCGCCTGGGCTTCGGCGAGCGAGCGATCCTCGCCGCATTGCGCGTCCCGGACGGGGACTTCCGACGTCGCGACGAGCTCGAGGCCTGGGCGGCGGAGATCGCCACGGCGCTCCGTGCGGAGACGAAGTCGGTCGCGACCGCCCGATAGATCGATGGCGCCGAGCTAGCCGGCGACGCCGGCGAAGGCGGCGACCTGGCCCGCGAGGGCCGCGAACGCCACCACCGCCACTGGCGGGACGCGCCCGGTGAGGAGCATCGCCAGTCCGGTCGCGGCGATCGCGACGTCGAGCGGGCCGGTCACCGACCCGGTCCAGACCGGGGTGTACAGGGCGGCGGCGAGGATGCCCACGACCGCGGCGTTCGTGCCGCCGAGCGCGCGCCGGACGTCCGGGCGCACGCGCAACCCGTCCCAGAACGGCAGTGCTGCGATCACCAGCAGGAGACCCGGCAGGAAGATGGCGACGGTCGCGATCACGGCCCCGGGAACGCCGTTCGGGGCCGGAGCGGCCACGGTCCCGAGGTAGGCCGCGACGGTGAACAGCGGGCCTGGGACGGCCTGGGCGGCGCCATAGCCGGCAAGGAAGTGGCTTTCGCTGACCCAGCCTGGCTGGACGACGCTCGCGTCGAGCAGCGGCAGCACGACGTGCCCTCCGCCGAAGACGAGGGCGCCGGCCCGAACGTACGCGTCGACCATGGCCGCGAGCTGGCCGTCCGCCGCTCGTGCGAGCGGCACCAGGACGAGCAGGGCGATGAAGCCGCCCAGGGCGAGCAGGCCGGTCCGCCGCGAGACGACGCGGGTCGAGGACGGCGAGGCGACGACCGGCGGCGGCGATAGCACGAGCCACCCGATCACGGCCCCGCCGGCGATGATCGCGACCTGGGAGAAGGGCGTCGCCCAGGCGAGCGCGATGGCCGCCGCCGCGATCGCGATGATCCGTCGCGGCAGGTCGGTCGCGAGGGTCCGGGCCATGCCGTACAGGGCCTGCGCCACGATCGCCACCGCGGCGAGCTTCAGGCCGTGGACCCAGCCCGCGCCGGACACGTCCACGGTGTTCGCCAGCAGGCCGAGGACGGTCAGGATGATGGCCGACGGGAGCGTGAAGCCGAGCCACGCCGCGGCGCCGCCGGCCAGGCCGGCCCGTCGGGTCCCGATGGCCACCCCGAGCTGGCTGCTCGCGGGTCCCGGCAGGGACTGGCACAGCGCGACGAGGTCGGCGAAGGCGGTCTCGTCGAGCCAGCCGCGGCGCACCACGTATTCGCGCCGGAAATGGCCGATGTGGGCGATCGGCCCGCCGAACGAGGTCAGGCCGAGGCGCAGGGCCGCGCGGAAGACCTCGGCCACGGAACCCGGTGGCTCGAGGTCGCGGTCATCCACGCCGTGAGGCTACACGGCCACGCAGACACAGCCGCGCCCGGCATGACGACCGGACGCGGCTGACGAGGCGCGGGGAAGGGAGCCGCCGCCCTCGGAGGATCGGCGCGGCCGCTTCGACGCTGCCGATGAGACGATGCCTCGCCATCGGGCCCATGCGCACGGGCCGACCGGCCCGCCCGGTCGGGCCGTTCGTCGTGCGCCGTCGTCGTGTTCGTCGTGGCCGTCGGCGCCGTCGGGTGAGGGCCGGGCGGGGGTCGGCCGGCGTGATCAGCCGGCGAGCGGCGCCACGTCCCGCGCGAATCGATCGGCCCGCGCCGCCACCTCGGCCGGGTCGGTCGTCTCCAACGCGAGGGCAAGGTGGGTCACCCCGAGGGCGGCGAACGCCCGGACCTCGGCCGCCATCTCCTCGGGAGTCCCGCGCACCGCGTACGCCTCGTCGGTCGGCGCGCCGAACTCGACGCGGACCCGGGCCGTCAGTCGCGGGGCGGGCCGCCCGGCTGCCTCGGCTGCGGCTTGGACCACCGGCACGCGTTCGGCGTACTGGGCCGGGCTGGCCGAGCTCGAGTGGTAGCCGTCGCCGAGGGCCCCGGCGCGGCGGAGTGCCGCCGCAGCCCGCCCGCCGACGAGGACCGGCAGTCCAGCGCCCTGCGGCGGGAGCGGCTCGAACTCGAAGTCCTCGAGCGGGTGGAATCGGCCGTGGAACGGCTCGGTCGAGCCGGACCACAGATGGCGCCACAGGCGGATCGTCTCGTCGAGGTAGGCGCCCCGGACGCGGAACCGGTCGGCCATGCCGAGGTTGGCGAACTCGGGCTCGCTCCAGCCGCCGCCGATGCCGGCGATGACGCGGCCCTCGCTGAGGGCGTCGAGCGTGGCGAGCTCCTTGGCCAGCAGCACCGCGTTCCGCTGCGGGACGACGATGACGCTCGTGCCGAGTCGCAGGCGCGGATGGCGCGCGCCGACCCACGCGAGGGTCAGGATGGCCTCGTAGATGCGGCCGTAGTCGGCCACCGCCGAGTGGTCCACGAGGACGTGATCGGTCGTCCATACGGTCGACCAGCCGTGCCGCTCGGCGGCGACGGCGGCCGCCTCGATGCCTTCGTTCGACGCGCCAGCCGGAAAGTTGGGGAGGCAGATCCCATAGTCCATGGCGCCGATGGTAGCGACCTCGGCCGCGGCGAGCGGCACAATGGCGGTGTGACCGTGTCGATCGACGTCCACCTGGATCTCGACTCGCCCGACGACCTCGACGAGCTCGAGCGGGCGCTGCTCAAGGCTCGGGCGTCCGAGCTCACCGAGGTCCGCCGCCGCAACGTCCGCATGAGTGCCGGCTACGGCGACGCCACGACCCGCGCGGTCATGGACGACGAAGGGACGCGAGCGCAGCGGCGCTACGACGCCCTGTCGCGATTGCTCGATGCCGTTCGGCAGGCGCGGGACGGCGAGTAGACTCGGCGACGTGGATACGACGGCCCCGCATCCCTATGCCGACGACATCGAGTCCGAGCGCCGCCACTGGTACGAACTCGAGCGACTCGTCCGGTCGCTGAGCCCCGAGGAATGCCTCCGCCCCGGCTACTACCGCGACCCGGATTGGACCGTCCGTGACCTCGTCGGCCACCTCGGCACGTGGCTCGCCGAGGCCGAGGTCCAGTTCGAGCGGATGATCGCCCACACCTACGAGGGCCACGACGTCGACATCGACGCCCTGAACGCCGCCTTCCTCGAGGCGATGCGCGGCCAGCCATGGGAGGTCGCCTGGAACCAGGCGAACGCCGGGCGGACGCGCATGCTCCAGGCCTGGACCGAGCTCGACGAGCCCTCCGACGAGGCGATGTGGTGGATCCGCAAGTCGGCGGTCGACCACTACGACGAGCACCTCGACCGGCTCCGCGCCTGGGTCGCGGAGGTGACGGCCGGCCGCTCGGCTCCCGCCGCGGGCTGAGCGCTCCCCGCCGGCCGGTCCGGCGTGGCTCGGGTCCGCCGTCAGGCGTCGCTCGAGGCCGCCCAGAGGTTGATGCCGCTCTCGGTCGCGAAGCGGTCGATCTCGTCGAGCTCGGCGTCGTCGAACGCCAGTCGCTCGAGCGCGGACAGGTTCTCCTCGAGCTGGGCCACCGAGCTCGCGCCGACGAGCACGGACGTGACCCGTCGGCTCGCGCAGGAGCCACGCGATCGCCATCTGGGCGAGCGTCTGACCGCGCCCCGCCGCGATGTCGGCCAGGGCCCGGAGCTTGGCCAGGTTCGCCTCGCTGAGCATGCCCTGGTCGAGCGACTTGCCCTGGGTCGCCCGGGAGTCGGCCGGGACGCCGTCGAGGTAGCGACTCGTCAGCAGGCCCTGGGCGAGCGGCGAGAACGCGATCAGCCCGACGCCCTCGTCCTCGAGGACGTCGAGCAGGCCATCCTCGACCCAGCGATTGAGCATCGAATACGAGGGCTGATGGATGAGCAGGGGCGTCCCGAGCTCACGCAGGATCGTGGCGGCGCGGCTGGTCCGTTCGGCCGAGTACGACGAGATGCCCGCGTAGAGCGCCTTGCCCTGCCGGACGGCCGTGTCGAGCGCGCCCATCGTCTCCTCGAGCGGCGTGTCCGGATCGACCCGGTGCGAGTAGAAGATGTCGACGTAGTCGACGCCCATCCGGGCGAGGCTCTGGTCGAGGCTCGCCAGCAGGTACTTGCGCGACCCGCGGTCACCGTACGGGCCCGGCCACATGTCGTAGCCGGCCTTGGTCGAGAGGATCAGCTCGTCGCGGTATGGGCGCAGGTCCTGGGCGAAGATCCGCCCGAAGTTCGCCTCGGCAGAGCCGTACGGCGGGCCGTAGTTGTTCGCCAGGTCGAAGTGGGTGACCCCGAGGTCGAAGGCGCGCCGGACGATGGCCCGCTGCGTCTCGCGGGGCCGGTCGTCCCCGAAGTTGTGCCACAGCCCGAGGGAGATCGCGGGGAGCAGCAGCCCGCTCCGGCCGACGCGCCGGTAGGGCATCCGGTCGTAGCGCTCGGTGGCAGCGTCGTAGGGCGGGCGTTCGGTCGGGGGCAGGGTCATCAGGAACCTCCAGGACGTGGTCCGGTCATGATGCCCCTTTCGATAGGACCATCGCGTCAGTGCCTGCGGCGTGTCCCCCGTCGAAGATGGGCCCGACGACCCGCAGCCACAGGGCACCCGTGGACCATCGATTCGCGACCCGGCCCGACGGGGCCGAGGCGCCGCCGGCCAAACGGAAGTCGACCCGAGCACGCAAGATCGCGACCGCACTCACCGAGCAGATGTCGGTGGGTGACCCGGCCGTGGCGCGTGATGTCCCACGCTCGGACGAGATCCCGGAGATCGACCACTACGAGCTCGACGGCATCCCGCTCTTTCACCTGCCCGCCGCCGGGGCCACGACCATCTCGCTGCAGTTCCGGGTGGGGATGGCGGACGAGCCGGTGCCGCAGCGGGGCATGACCCACCTGGCCGAGCATCTGCTCCTCGCTCCACTCATGGGGGAGTTCGAGTCCGTCAACGGCACGACGGAGCCGCTTCGCGTGTCGTTCCACGCCCGGGGCACGCCCGATGAGGCGTCCCGGTTCCTGACCGCTGTCTGCCGACAGGTGCAGCGGCCGGACACGATGCGTATCGGTGAAGAAGCCAAGGTCCTGCGGACCGAGGCCGCGGGTCGATCTGGCACCCCTGGTGACCGGATTCGGGGTCATCTGGTGTTCGACCGGACCGGCTACCAGGGCTTCGGCACCGCGTACCTGCCGGAGCTGTTCTTGCGGAGCCTGGACGAGCGGCGCCTGAAGGACTGGATCGGCGACACGTTCGTGGCAGGCAACGCCGCCATCTGGATCTCGGGCCCACTGCCCGACGACCTGTTCATCGAGCTCCCGTCGGGTCCCCGTCGGCCGCCGCCCGCCATGACGGTGATCCCGCGGTTCGAGGCGCCGACGATCACCGCGTTCGAGGACGCTCCCGGGCTCGGTGCGTCATTCATCGTCCGCCGCAGCCTCGCCGCGACGGCCGCCTTCCGTGCCCTCCAGCGACGGCTCCAGCATGCCCTGCGCGTCGACCGTGGCCTCGGCTATGAGGTCGGCGGCGACTACCTGCCGGTCGACCCGGATCAGGCGATCCTCTTCGTCTGGGCGTCCTGTCTGCCGGCGGCGGCGCGGGACGTCCAGCGCGTGCTGTTCGACCAGTTCGACATCATGGCCCAGGCGGGCGTTTCCGAGGAGGAGCTCGAAGCGCAGCGTCAGCGTTTCGATCGCGACCTCGCCGACCCGGCCGCCAATCCCGGTAGGCTCGACCATCATGTGCTCGACGTCCTGCTCGGCGACGAGCCCAAGACGGCGACCGAGCTCCTCGACGAGTACTGGCATCTCGAACCCGATCACACCGGGCGGGCGATGCGCGACGCGATGCAGACGATGTTGTTCATCCAGCCGACGAACGTCCCGAGACCACAGCGCCCCTTCAAGCCGTACCCGGGACCAGCATTGGGCAGCGTCGGCGACGGTCGCCAATTCGACTATGCCCAGGGCAACAAGAGCCGGTTCCGGGGCGGCCCGGCCAAACCCAGGCTGGCGGTCGGGGAGCGCGGCGTCTGCATCGACGTCCCGGATCAACGTTCGCGCGTCCTCGCCGTGATGTGGGACGACTGCGTCGGCGTCGTCCAGGACGGCCCTGCGTCACGGACGATCATCGGCCGGGATGGGTATCTCGTCCATGTGGCGGCCGGGGATTGGCGTGACGGCGGCACCGCCGTCCGCCTCATCGACCGGCTGGCCCCGACGTCGCTGGTGGTTCGCTCCGCCTAGCCGGACTCGGGGGTCATCACGGACCGGAGCGGTCGCGCGGTCAGCGCAGCGAGTTCGCCTCGCAACGCGCCGCCACGGGCCGGACAATGCGCGCATGTCGACCGACGCAGCCGTTCAACTCGGTCATCAGCTGGCTGACCGCCAACGGGCTGGCGCTCGCCGTCGGCGCGTTCATCGTCCTCATCGCGTTCCGCCTGGGCCGCCCGGCCGATCCACCGCCTCCTCGTCCGGGTCATCCGGCGCAGGCCACCGACGCTCGGAGAGCACGGCGCCTCGGAGGCGAGGTCGATCGGCGCATCGCGACGATCGAGGACGTGCTCGCGACGGTCCTGAAGCTGCTCGCGATCGGCGCCCTGATCATCGTCATCTTCGGCGCATTCGACCTGTGGCCGATCCTCGCGGGACTGGGCCTCGTGATCGCGGCCATCACGCTCGCCGGTCAGAGCATCGTGCTCGACTACCTGATGGGCATCCTGATCCTCGTCGAGGGCCAGTACTTCAAGGGCGACTTCATCCGGGTCGGCGCCATCGAGGGGATCGTCGAGGAGCTCGGGTTGCGGCGGACGGTCATCCGCGACACGCGCGGCACGCTCCACTCGATCTCGAACGGCGAGATCCGCATCGCCGCGAACCTGACGCGGACCTACGCCGTCGCGATGGTCCACCTCGAGGGCATCGCCGAATCCGACGTCGAGCGGACGATCGAGGTCATGAACAAGGTCGCCGACGATCTCGCCGCCGACCCCGAGTGGAGGACCGCCTGCTCGAAGCGCCGCGCTACCGCGCGACGACCGCGCTGCGAGCCAACGGCGCGACGCTTCGCATGGCCGGGCGGGTCCAGCCCGACGCGAGGATCCTCGTCGAGGCGGAGATGCGCCGGCGCGTCGCGAGCGGCCTCGGGGCCGCCGGGATCGAACCCAATCGGACACCGGGCTTCCCCACGACGCCGACGGTCTGAGCACGTCACAGGCCCCTCGAGGCCGGACGCGATACACCCCAGGGGTATTGACAAACCCCTTGACAGATCGCGCCCGCGCGGGGTAGTATCCGGCTCGATGGGCTTGTCAAGACTTGACAGGCCCACAGGCACGTCCGGCACCTGGCGGGGTGCCAGAGCGGGGCGTGAGCGGAGGAGCATTTGAGCGTCGGCGTCACAGCCGAAGTGAAGAGCAAGCTGTCGGTCGTCGACGTGGTCGGCGAGACCGTCCAGCTGAAGAAAGCCGGCACCACCTACAAGGGGCTGTGCCCGTTCCACGGCGAGAAGACGCCGTCGTTCGTCGTCACCCCGGCCCGCGAATCGTGGCACTGCTTCGGCTGCGGCCTCGGCGGCGACATCTTCAGCTTCGTCATGCAGCGCGACGGCGTCCCGTTCCCGGAGGCGCTGCGCTCCCTGGCATCCCGGGCCGGGGTCGAGATCGACGAGCGCACCAAGCGCGAGGATGCTCGCAAGGCACGACTCCGCCAGGTGCTCGACCACGCGATCGCCTTCTACCACGCGGTCCTGACCGCGTCCAAGGCTGGCGCACCGGCACTCGAGTACCTCCGCGGCCGCGGCTTCACCGACGACACCATCGAGACGTTCCAGCTGGGCTGGGCGCCCGGCGGGTGGGACACGATGACCCGGACGCTCTCGACCAAGCGCGACGTCCGCCCGGAGGAACTCGTCGAAGTCGGCCTGGCGTCGCCGCGGACTGGCGGTCGTGCCGGGGTCTACGACAAGTTCCGGTCGCGGGTGCTGTTCCCGATCCGCGATCAGAACGGCCATGCGGTCGGCCTCGGTGGCCGGCTGCTCGAGGGCGACGGGCCCAAGTACCTGAACTCGCCGGCGACGCCGCTCTTCGACAAGAGCCGAACGCTGTACCTCATCGACCGGGCCAAGGGACCGATCCGGCGCTCGAAGCAGGCCGTGATCGTCGAGGGCTACACCGATGCGCTCATGGCCCACCAGGCCGGATTCGACAACGTCGTCGCCTCGCTCGGGACGGCGCTGACCCCAGGCCAGGTGGCGCTGCTGACCCGATATGCGGAGCGCATCGTCCTCGCCTACGACGTCGACGCGGCGGGGGAGAAGGCGGGCACTGTCGGAGTGACCGCCCTCGCCGGGCTCATCGGGCAACTCCAGGCGGACGATTCCGGCGTCAAGCTCGAGGACGTCCGGGTCGCGCGCCTGCCCGACGGCAAGGACCCCGACGAGGTCGTCCGCGAGTCGACCGAGGTCTGGACGGCCGCCATCGCGAACGCGAAGCCCTTGATGGAGTACCTCATCGCGCATCACGCGGAGCGGTTCGACCTCAAGACGGCGGCCGGTCGCATCGGCTTCGTCGAGGCGGTGATCCCCGCGGTCCGCGAGATCGCCGACCCGCTCCGCCGGGATGAGGCCCTCCAGGAGGTCCACCGCGTGTCCGGCGTGGAGGAGCGCACGCTCCGCCAGGTCCTCGAGCGTCGCCTCGCGGCGGTCGGGCCGGGCCACGCCAACGGCTCGGGCCGGATCACGGCGGACGCCGTCCTCGCATCGCCCGACGCCCTGCCCATCAACGAGATCCTGCGGGCGGTGACGCCGGTCGAGTCGGAGCTGCTGCGACTCCTCCTGCTCGTCCCGGACCAGCAACTCAAGGTCGCGGCCGAGCTCGGGCCCGACCAGCTGCCGTCGACCGTGGCCCGTGAGCTCTTCCGCGCGATCGTGATGCAGCGGGCCCCGAACGACCAGGGCGTCCACCCGCCGTTCGACAGCGCGGCCCTGCTCCTCGCGATCGACGACGAAACGGCGGCGGTCGCCCGAGCGTTGTATGCGAAGGCGGGGCCGGATCCGCGGACCCTCGACGAGGGACGACTGGACTACGAGGTGGAGCGCCTGCTCCTCGAGCTCGAGGACGACCAGCTGCGCGAACGCAGCGACTACAACGAAGCGGCCCAGGGCGAGGCCGAACGAGCGGGCGATGCCGACGCCATCGGCCGTCTGATGCTCGAACGACGACAGATCAACGAAGCACGCCGGTCCCTCGACCGACGTCGAGACCAGACCCGGCTGCTGGCCGGACACCGGAGGTGACCCTTGTCTGCTGACCCGCTCGACAAGCAACTCGTGGAGGCGGTCCTGTCGCGACCTCGTCGCGCCAAGGCCGATATCGAAGAAGCCAAGCTCGCTGGCCTGCGCCCCTCGCGCAAGGCCGCCGTCGCCGTGGCCGATGACGACGACGATGACGACGACGACGATCTCGATCTCGACGTCGGGCCCGAGGCGATCGCGGAGGACGGCGCTGACGTGGGCGTCGTGGTCGTCGAGGAGGAGGCCTCGGCCGACCCCGCGTCGCGCCTGCCGGCCGATGCGCCGGCCAAGCTCGACCCGGCCGAGGTCGAGGAGCCGACCGCCGAGGACCTCGAGGCCATCAGCGCCGACATGATCGGCATCGACGACCCGGTCCGGATGTACCTCAAGGAGATCGGCAAGGTCGCCCTGCTGACCGCCGAGGAGGAGGTCGTCCTGGCCAAGGCCATCGAGCTCGGGGAGCAGATGGTCGAGGAGCCGTGGAAGGCCATCGTGTCGCTGCACGAGTGGACGCTCCACGACACCGAGCACAAGACCCGGACCGCCAAGCCGCAGCACCAGCTGCCGTATGGCCCCGAGGCACACGAGCTCGTGGCGAAGGCGATGAAGGCGCGCGGCGCGAAGAACCTGCTCGTCGCCACGCCCGACTTCCACCTCGTGAAGGCCGGACGCGACGCCCAGTCCGAGGGCACCAAGGAGCGCCTCAAGGAGGCCAAGAAGCTCCTCCACACGTACAACGAGACGCCGACGCCCGATCCGTTCATCGAGCTGCTCGACTGGGCGTACCTGGCCGTGCACAACGGTGATCTCGACTCGCGCGACAACGTCGGGCTGCGGGCCATCTACGACTGGACACGCGACGCCGTCGCGTTCCCGGCGCTCCAGCGCTGGGTCGAGGCCGGCAACGACGCCGACCTGCTCAAGCGCATGGGCTTCGACCCCGAGGTCCCGACGAACACGAAGCTGCGCGACCGCAAGGGCGACATCGTGGCCATCGGCCGCGATGCCCGCGAGCAGCTGACGTCGGCGAACCTGCGCCTGGTCGTGTCGATCGCGAAGAAGTACATCGGGCGCGGCATGTCGTTCCTGGACCTCATCCAGGAAGGCAACATCGGCCTGATCCGAGCGGTCGAGAAGTTCGACTTCGAGAAGGGCTTCAAGTTCTCGACGTACGCCACGTGGTGGATCCGCCAGGCCATCACCCGGGCCATCGCCGACCAGGCGCGGACGATCCGCATCCCCGTCCACATGGTCGAGACCATCAACCGGCTGATCCGCGTCTCGCGTGGCCTGCTCCAGGAGCTGGGCCGTGAGCCGACGGTCGAGGAGATCGCCGAGGCGATGTCCAAGGGCCAGGAGGTCCAGGTCACGCCCGAGAAGGTCCGCGAGATCATCAAGGTCTCGCAGGAGCCGGTCTCTCTCGAGACCCCGATCGGTGAGGAGGAGGACTCCCACCTCGGCGACTTCATCGAGGACCGCGGCGCCCTGGCGCCGGCCGAGGCGGCCTCGCACCAGCTCCTCAAGGAGCAGGTCGAGGCGGTGCTCGATTCGCTGACCGGGCGCGAGCGACGCGTCCTGCAGCTCCGATTCGGGCTGGAGGACGGCCGGGCCCGCACCCTCGAGGAAGTGGGCAAGGAGTTCAACGTCACGCGCGAACGCATCCGCCAGATCGAGGCGAAGGCGCTTCGCAAGCTCCGCCACCCGTCCCGCAGCCGCAAGCTCAAGGACTACCTGGAGTAGGCGCCGATCCCCTCGCCGGGATCGGGCGCGCCCGATCCCGGAGATCCAGTCCGGTGCCCGGATGGCGCATCCGCCGGGCCGGCCACAGGAAACCGAGGCCCGCGTTCGGACGTAGCCTCCCTCACCGATGCGACCGCCCAAACTCGTCCCCGAGCGGCCACGCATCCGGGAAGCGAGGTGCCGTATGGCGTTCCGTCGGCTCATCCCGGTCGCTGCCGCGATCGGTCTCCTGTTCGTGGTGACAGCGCCGGTCGGCGCGTCGGGTGGCCAGAACAGATACACCGCCCAAGTCCTCGTCACCGGTCCGTCCCCCGACGCGGATCTCGTCAACGGCTGGGGGATCAGTCGACTCCCGGGGAGCCCCTGGTGGGTCGCGGACAACGGCACGGACGAATCGACCCTCTACAAGGCGGACGGCTCGAAGCAGGCGCTGAAGGTTTCGATCCCAGGCGGCGCTCCGACCGGCACGGTCTCGAGCACGAACGCCGGCGACTTCAATGGCGACCTGTTCCTCTTCGACAGTGAGGCGGGCGTCATCTCCGGCTGGCGTAGCGCCCTGGGGACCACCGCGGAGATCGGCAACGACGACCACAAGGACGACGCCGTCTACAAGGGTCTCGCCATCGGCACGGCCGATGTCGGCGCCGGCATGGCGACCTACCTGTACGCCACCGACTTCCACAATCGTCGCATCGACGTCTTCGACCACACGTTCGCCGCTCAGACATGGGCGGGCGCGTTCGTCGACCCGAAGCTGCCGAAGGGATACGCCCCGTTCGGGATCCAGAACCTGAAGGGACTGCTGTTCGTGACCTATGCGAAGACCCAGCAGGGTAGCGATGACGAGCGCGCCGGCCCCGGCCTGGGCGTCGTCGACGTCTTCCTGACCGACGGGACGTTCCTGGCCCGCGTCGCCCGAGGCGGTGGGTTGGATGCCCCGTGGGGCCTGGCTTGGGCGCCCGCCGACTTCGGCCGCTTCAGCGGCGACCTCATCGTCGGGAACTTCGGGAACGGCCGGCTCCACGCCTACCGCTGGGATGGTCACCGTTGGCATCCCGCCGGAGCGCTCCGAGGCAAGCATGACCGAACACTCAGGATCGACGGTCTTTGGGGGATCGGGTTCGGAGGTGGGACGGCCAACAACGGCCCGACCAACACGCTCTTCTTCGCGGCCGGTCCGAACGACGAGAAGGGCGGCGCGTTCGGCACGATCGTCGCGACCCCCTAGACCGTCACCGACCGCGCCGGCGTTCCGCGCCGGCGCGGTCGGTGGGTGGTTCCCGGAGGCACCGGTTTCGGGGCGCGCTCGTTGAGGTGACGGGTGGCCCGGCAGTACTATCGCGGCCCGCCTGGGAGTAGTACTGATGTACCAATCGGGTCCCGATCCGGTGCCCGCCGCGAGCACGACCACGACCGATGATGCCGCCGATGGTTCGGCGATGACCGCGACCGCGCGGGGCTTCATCGGCGAGCTCGTCCACGCGATGCAAGCCGCCGCCGAACACCAGCGCGAAGCGACCAGCACCGAGGTCGAGGCGATGACCCGCGCGCATCTCGAGCGCGTGCGCGTCCGGGCCGCCGCCGAAGCGGAGGAACTGCGTCGGATGGCGCAGGCCGACATCGACCAGATCAATGCCTGGCAGGAAGCGGAGGCCGTCCGGCTCCGCGAGGAGGCCGCGCGACGCATCGTCGCGCGAGGAGAGGAGCTCGACGAGTACCTCGTCCGCCACGCCGCGATCATCGACACCGAGGTCGACCAGATCGAGGGCGCGGTGGCGAACTACCAGCTCGAGCTCGACGGGTACTTCGGCAAGCTGACCTCCGAGTCGGACCCGGGCGAGATCGCCCGGATGGCCGACGAGCTCCCGCCGCCCCCGGACCTTGCGAAGGTCGGCGGCGAGGCACGGGCCCAGGCCCTGGCCGCGGTGGCCGCCGAGGGCGACAGCGCGACCAGCGAGCCCGAGACCGCGCCCGCCTCCGCGGATGCGGCGGTCGATTCGGACGGCGCGACCGAGGCGACGCCGACCGACGAAACCCCCAAGGCCGCCGACCGTGCACCCGTGCCGGTCATGGCGCCCAAGAACGGCGCCGGAGCGGCCGCCGATGGCGGCACGAGCGCCGGGCCCGACAAGACGAACCCGGCGATCCGCATCCTTCGCTCGATCGCGACGCTGGCGACGCCGGCGGCGGACGGCGCCAAGGCGAACAACGGCAACGGCAATCAGGCCACCTCGGCCGAGGCCGCCGAGAAGCCCGTGCCGGTGACGACGCCCGTCGACGACATCGCGATCCCGACCCAGCCGGCCCCCGATCCGGTCGAGGCCGCCAAGGACTGACCCGAGCGCGCGCCGTCCGCGGCGCGGTCCCGGACGCCGCGAGTCTCAGTCCCGTCGTTCGCCGCGCAGCGCCCAGCGTTCCGGCGTGAGTCCGATCGGCTCCGGCGGCGCCGTCGTCGAGCCGGCGCGCCGCAATCGGCCCGTCATCCAGTCGCGGTACCAGGGCGACCACGTCCGAGCGGGCGCCCGTCCCGTGCCCGTACCGTCGTGGTATTCGGCGTACGAGAAGCCGAACGGTGGCTCGTCGGACGGTCTCGTCGAGGTGAAGTCGCCGGCGGCGTGCAGGCTCGGGAGCACCGCCTCGGCGAAGCCGAGACCTCGATAGACCGCCTCGACCTGGTGGAGCCATTCGTGGACGTACCCCTGGGGCGGGTCCGGATCGGTGGCGAGCGTCGGCCAGTGGTCGGTCGAGATCGAGCTGAACCCGGCTCCGAACGTGGCGTCCGCCGGGCCGAGGGTGCAGCCCCAGCCGCATTGCGGGACGCCGGGGTCGCCCGGCCAGAGGACGTACAGCGAGTCGTAGCGGTCTGGCGCGACGTACTGCTCGAGTTCCTCGCGGACCTCGCGCGGCCCGACCCACCAGCGCCCGCCACCGCTCGACGAGAGCGACCGGATCGGCCGTCGGACCTCGATGACATCGAGTGGCTCCTGGGTGGCGAGGCCGTCGCTCCAGTCGAGCACGGTGGCCGGCAGCCGCTCGAGCACCCGCTCGATCGCGCCTCGCTCGTCGCGAGCCATCACCCGCCGCGCACGGCCGCGCTTGAGCCCGGATCCGTACTTCGCGTCGAGGACCGGGTACAGCAGCGCGAGCGTCCGCCAGCGGGTGGTCATGGCACGAGGGTAGCCTGCTAGCATCGACCGATGGTCACCAGGGCCGAACCATGAGCCCCGCCAAGTCGAAGCGCACGACCGCCCGGACCGACGACGCGGGCACGGGTCCCGGACCGCTCGTCGGGGTGGACTGGCTGGCCGCCCACCTCGACGACGCCGACCTCCGGCTCGTTCACGTGTCTCCCGACCGGCGCGTCTACAACAAGCGGCACATCCCGGGCGCGACCTACAGCGATCTTCACAAGGAGCTTGCGCTCAAGGGCACGGCCCCGGACACCGGTGACGCGGAGCGCGAGTGGCTCGTCCCCACCGCCGAGGGGACCGCGGCCGTGCTGCGTCGATGGCGGGTGGGCGAGGGCGACCGGATCGTGTTCTATGACGACATCGGGCTCAACCGGCAGGCCATCCGCGGCTACTGGCTCATGCGCCTCTACCGGTTCCCGAAGGACCGGCTGCACATCCTCGACGGCGGCATCGAAGCCTGGCGGCGCGCCGGCCAGCCGACGACGACCGATGTCCCGGAGCCGGACCTCGCCGATGGCCTGCGCCGGCCCGTCGAGCTCGGCGAGCGCGACGACTCGCTCATCGCGACCTACGAGGAGGTCATCGCCTGGAGCCGCGAGGCATCGAAGGGACCCGACGCCCCGACCCGGATCCTCGACGTCCGGACGGCCGGCGAGTTCGTGGGCACGGATCTGCGAGCCCGTCGGGGCGGCCACATCCCGGGCGCCCGGCAGCGACTCTTCTCGGACCTCCTGACCGACGACGGCACGTTCCGCCCGGTCGACGAGATGCTCTCGCTCGTCCGCGCCTCGGGCGCCGATCCGGCGGAGATCCGCGCGACGTATTGCCAGGGCGGGGTCCGGGCCGCGCTCGCCTGGTTCGTGCTCCACGAGCTCGCCGGCTTCGACGGGGTCAGGAGCTACGCCGGCTCGTGGGAGGAGTGGGGGAACCGGGGAGACTCGCCGATCGAAGCGCCGTAAGTCGGCTCCGCTGGGCACCGTTGCGGCGCTTCGGTCCCGATCGCCCTCGCGCTATCCTGCTGGCACAACGGAAGGGAGGCATATAGCCATGGCAGGGGCAACGAGCACGGTCGATTCCGCGCACGCGGTGATGCGGCAGGTCGGGTCCCATTGGGGCCTGGTCCTGTTCATGGGGATCCTGAGCATCATCATCGGCATCCTCGCGATCACCCAGACGGCCGCGACCCTGATCACCATCGCGATCTTCTTCGCGGCGTGGCTCTTCGTGAGTGGTGTCGTGTCGGTGGTCCAGGCGTTCACCGAGGACGCCACCGCGGGTCAGCGCGTCCTGTCGGCGGTCATCGGGCTGCTCTCGATCATCGTGGGATTCGCGCTGCTGCGGTCGCCGTTCCAGTCGCTCGAGGTCCTGATCTTCGTGCTCGGCGTCGTGTGGGTCGCGCAGGGCATCGTGACCTTCGTGAGCGCGTTCGAGCAGAAGCAGGGTCGGAACTGGGGCATCTTCATGGGGATCCTCAGCGTCGTGGCCGGGATCGTGGTGCTCGAGTACCCGGCAATGTCGGCCGCCACGCTCGCCCTGTTCGGCGGCATCTGGCTGATCATCCTCGGCGGCATGCAGATCTACGCGGCGTTCCAGCTGCGGAGGGCCGCCAAGGCCTGAGACGTGCCCCGGGCCCGGGTCGGCGATGCGGTCGTCGGGCCGCCCGGGACCTCGTGCTATCCTGTCGCGCGGCGCCGCACCGGCGCCCATCCGCGCGAGCGGTCCCGGCCTCAGGCCCGGGGTCCCGCGCTTCCGCTCCGGCGTAGCTCAGTGGTAGAGCGGGCGGCTGTTAACCGCTTGGTCGTAGGTTCGAGTCCTACCGCCGGAGCCACTCCTCACTACGTTAGCCAGTTCACGCACGATAGACCGAGCATCGCATCGACCCAAGCCGGCACCGCCGCGATGCTCGCCACGTCGACCAGGGCTCGTGACGACCCGATCGCCAAACGCGAGCCTACCGAGCGACGCCGTGGCAGGATCGACTATCCGGTCTGGAAGAGGCGCGCGATAACGACAAGTGCGACGAGCGACCCGATGAGGCTCGCTATCCCCCGCATGCGTGGGCTCGCCCGGCGCGAGAGCGAATCGGCGATCGCGATCGCGCCGAGCGCCACGATCGCGTACACGAAGTGAAGGATCTCCCGGGGGCGGCCGCCACCGACAAGCAGCCCTAGGCCGCCCGCGACCGCGAGAAAGAGCGCGAGAACGACTAGGCGCTCGAGGCGCTCGGTCATAAGACCGGGCGGTGAGGCGCGCCAGGCTCGCCAGGCAGCCTCGAGTCCCACGAGGACGACCCCAAGCACGCTCGCGATGGCGAGCCAATAGTGAAGTTCGGTCGCGATGGCCGTTCTCCCGGACGCTCGCCGTCCGCCCGGACTCAGCCCGCCTCGGCGATCTGGTTCTGGACGACGCCGAGGATCAGGACGATCCAGAAGATGGCCATCGCCAGGAACGCCCAACCGCGCTTGCGCCAGTCGAACGCGGCGGCCGAACTCTCGGGCGCGTGCCGACTGCGGTCGACGAATGGGATCACGAGCAGCACCCCGAGCATCACCGCCATGGCGATGACCGTACCCCAGATGTCAGGGTCGATCCCAAGATTCGCGGCGACGATGTTCATGCCTCGCGTCCAGCTGATCGGATATGTGGGTTTGAAGCCGAGCCCGCCAGGGTCATCGTCGGTTCCAAAGAGCGGAGATGAGAGATGAGCTGGGGCGCAGTACCAGGGTCGCGCGGGACCAGGATCGAAACGAGCAAGACGATCCCGAGGATGAGGGCGCTGAGGATGACCCAGCCCCTGATGTGCTCGCTGAATGCCGCGGTTCGGCCACTCGAGCGCAGCCAGAACGGAACCGAGATGCCCTTGAACCGGATCAGCAAGTAGTGCCACCCGACGAAGAGGCCCAGGAGGATCGGCACGATCGAGATGTGCAAGACGTAGATCTGGGCTAGCTTCTCGGTGGCGGTCGGGATCGCGAGTAGGGCGTCGGAGGTGTAGTTGAAGGCGCCGGCGAGCCCGACCGCATTGAGGACCTCGGCGACGTTCCACGGA
This sequence comes from uncultured Chloroflexia bacterium, assembly GCA_963817245.1. GTDB lineage: Bacteria > Chloroflexota > Limnocylindria > Limnocylindrales > CSP1-4 > SPCO01. The sequence continues at coordinate 1,433,643 of CAWFNQ010000001.1, read as the reverse complement.
ACGCCGAAGCCCACCTCGTCCCAGTGGAGCGCCTCGCCGGTCAAGGAGATGACGAAGGTGAGACCAGCCAACCCGACACCGACGAGCCAGAGCCCCTCCTTCCCACCCCGGTAGCCCCCCGTGATGAACACCCGCACCATGTGGATCATCACGAGACCGAAGATCAGGTACGAGTTGTAGAAGTGGAAGTTGAGGGCGACCGACCAGCCGGACGTGGCGAGCAGATGCTGCGTGATCCCGTACGCCTGCCCGGCATCGGGCGTGTAGACGAGCGACAGCAGGAAGCCCGTGAAGATCTCCGCCGCGAGGGCGATGGCCAGCACGCCACCGAGCAGATACCAGATGCTGTTCGACTCGACCGGGATCATGTACTCGCTGACCATCTGGCGGAAGCCGAATTGGTCGGTGAGCTTCGTCCACAGGCCTTGGCGCTCGGGCGACGGTGGCGTCGCGCTGGGGGATGCCGACTCGGTCGTCACGCCGTCACCTCCGGCTCATCGGCGAGGGTTGGCCGCAGCAGACACAATCGGACGCCGAGGCGTTCGCAGTATCCACCCGTGACAGGGGGAGTACGGACGGCCAAACGGCCCGTGCGGCTCCTACTCGTTCGGGTAGGTGAGCGCACGGCTTGCGGATCGGCTCTGCGGTCCGAACGAGCGATCCCGCGACAGCGGCCAGCCGAGCCGGAGCGAGTAGGCCCTTCGCTCGGGGTCCCACGCTCAAGAAGCATGTCGCACGTGCCTCGCCGGCCCGCCCGGCCTGGGGCCGATAATGACGAGACCATGCCCCGACTCAGGTTCAAGACCTTCGCCGATCCCGACGAATCCCGGCCGATCCCGAAAGGACGCGCCGCGATCGTCAGCCTCGATGAGGCGACCGTCGCCCGATCGGAATTCGGTCCCGGCTGGCTCTGGTCGACCGCTCTCGCGCCGATCATGGGCACGAAGAGCTGTCAGGTCCACCATCTCGGCCACGCCGTGTCCCGCACCCTGCACGTCCGCATGGACGACGGCGAGGCGCTCGACATCCCGCAAGGGCCTGTCCGGTCGCCGTCAGGGTCTTCCGCCTCGCGATGACGCCAAGCGCCGACACGCCCGCGTGAATCCGCGTCGCGTTCGCCCGAGGCTGGCCGGCAGGTGGACCCGCTGACGCGATCGAGGGTCCCTCCGGTCACCTGGCCACAGGCGCTCGCCTGGCGGATGGAGCGCCACCTGCTCGATCCCGTCGGGAGCGCCTCGGTCGCGGCCGTCGTCCGTCGGCTGTGCGGGGTCCAGGCGCAGGTCGCCTCCTCGGCCGAGCTGGCCGTCCGGGTCCGTCGCCGCGATTCCGCGCCCGGCGAGGTCGCCGAGGCACTCACCGACGGCCGGCTGATCAAGACGTGGGCCATGCGCGGCACCCTGCACCTGCTCCCCGCCGAGGACGCCGGGGTGTTCCTCTCGCTCATGGCGGCCGGCCGCTCGTGGGAGCGCCGTTCTTGGGTCAAGTACTTCGGCGTGACCTCCGAGGGCATCGAGACGCTCCGCCTGGCCGTGCGTGACATCCTCGACGGGCGGGTCCTGACCCGCGAGGCGCTCGTGGCCGAGGTGACCGCCCGGCCCGGTCTCGATCACGTCGGCGATTCGCTCCGATCGGGCTGGGGGACGTTGCTCAAGCCCATCGCCTGGCAGGGCGATCTGTGCTTCGGTCCGAGCCAGGGCAACCAGGTGACCTTCACCCACCCCACCTCGGCCAGTCGCCACTGGGTCGGGCTCCCGCCGCCGGAGGAGGCCGCGCCACGCGCGATCGCGGCGTACCTCGGCGCCTTCGGACCCGCGACGTTCGCGGCCTTCGGGTCGTGGCTCGCCGGCGGCTGGTTCGGCAAGCGCAAGCTCGCGGGTTGGTTCTCGGAGCTCGGAGATGCGATCGCAGAGGTCGACCTCGAGGGCGAGCGCGCGTACGTCGGCGCGGCCGATCTGGACGCCCTGCTGGCGACTCGCCCCTCCGAGGTGCTGCGCTTGCTGCCGGGCTTCGACCAGTTCGTGCTCGGACCGGGGACGGCCGACGGCCACGTGACGCCAGCCAGCCGCCGGGGCGAGGTCAGCCGCCAGAGTGGCTGGATCTCGCCGGTGGTCGTCGTGGGCGGCGCGGTCACCGGGACGTGGGCCGTCGAGGGAGACGACCTGCGGATCGAGTGGTTCACGGAGGCGGGGCCGGTCCCGTCGGACGCCCTGGATGTCGAGGTCGGGCGGCTCGGCGGCATCCTCGAGCGGTCGCTCCGGGTGACGATCGAGCAGGTGTGACCCGCGTCCGCACCTGAGACCGCCCATCTGGGACCGCCGTGCACGATCGGCGACCAACATCAGCGGCGCGGGTCGATGTGGAGCTTCGGTCCTGGGCCCGCGCCGGCCGGGCGGCGACCGTCCACGGCATCGGCGAGCGCCCCGGCCAGGTCCTCGAGCGCGATGGTCGCACCGACGAGCGGACACGGGTCCACGTCGCCGGAGGCATAGCGTTCGATGGCGCCATCCAGGCCGGCCGACCCACCGAGGATCCCGACCACGGTCAGGTCCTTGAGCGCGACGGTCCGGGTGTCGACGAGGCTCGCGCCGCCCGCCAGGCCGACCAGCACCACTCGGCGGCCGGGCTCCACGAGGTCGACCGCGAGGGCCGGGGCGGCCGGGTCGTTCGTCGCATCGACGACCGCGTCCCAGGGGAGGGCCGGGATCGCGGCCGGGTCCCACACGGTGGTGCGTCCCATGGCACGGGCGAACGTCCGCGAGCGCTCGGATCGGCCGACCACGTGGACCTCGGCGCCCAGGTCGGCGCAGAACGACGCCGCGAGGATCCCGATCGCGCCGGCCCCGAGCACCAGCACCCGCTCGCCCGGTGCGGCCCCGGTCGCCCGGGCCGCCCGGAGGGCGTTGCCGCCCGGCTCGACCAATGCGCCGGCGACGTCGTCGACGCCATCGGGAAGGGGATGGAGGGACGTGACCGGGACCGCGACCCGCTCGGCGAGCGCGCCCGGCCATCGTGGATCGAAGCCCAGCTCGGCCAGGGACTCGCAGACGTGGGGCCGGCCATCCCGGCAGCGCCGGCACCGGCCGCACGCCGAGCATCGTGTCACCGGTCGTCCGCCGGCCGAGCCAGGCGGGATCGACCCCATCGCCCACCTCGACGACCCGGCCACACCACTCATGCCCGATCCGCAGCGGATAGCCGATACGACCTGTCGCGAGATACGCCATCTCGCCCGTGTAGCACTCGAGGTCGGTGCCGCACACGCCGACCCGGTCGACCTCGACGACGACGAGACCCGGCCCGGCGACCGGCGGCTCGACCTCCTCGACGGCGGCATCGCGTGGCCCACGGATGACGAACGCGCGCACGGTCCCTCGCGCTGGCGATGGCGGCCCGACACCGACGACGTCGGACGCGCGATGATGCCCGTGAGCATAGGAGACGCGATGACCCGACGACGCAGCGCCGAGTGGTACGCGGGCGACGACCGCAACGCGTACATCCATCGCGCCTGGATGCGGCGCGGTCTGCCGGCCGACGCGTTCGACGGCCGGCCGCACATCGCCATCGCGAACACCGCGTCGGACCTGAGCCCGTGCAACACCCACCTGCGAGAGGTCGCCGAGCACGTCGCGCGCGGCGTCTGGGAGGCCGGCGGGGTCCCGCTCGAGCTGCCGGTCGTCTCGCTCGGGGAGACCCAGGTCCGCCCGACCGCGATGCTCTGGCGGAACATGGCCGCGATGGCGGCGGAGGAGCTCATCCGGGCGAATCCGGTCGACGGCGTGGTCCTGCTCGGCGGTTGCGACAAGACGATCCCGGCCCTCCTGATGGCCGCGGCATCGGTGGACCTGCCGGCGGTGGTGGTCCCGGGCGGGCCGATGCTGACCGGGACGTTCCGCGGCCGGCCGCTGGGCTGCGGCACGGACGTCTGGCGCCTCAGCGAGGAGGTCCGTGCGGGGACCCTGTCCGAAGCGGACTTCCTGATGTCCGAATCCTCGATGATCCGCAGCCGCGGCCACTGCAACACGATGGGCACGGCGTCCACGATGGCCTGCGTCACCGAGGCGCTCGGGATGACGATCCCGGGCGTGGCCGGGACGCCGGCCCCGGACAGCCGGCTGCTCGAGTCGGCCCATGCGGCCGGACGCCTCGCGATCGAGATGGTCGACGACGACCGACGCCCGAGCACGATCCTGAGCCGCGCCTCATTCCTCAACGCGATCGTGGCCCTCGCGGCCATCGGCGGCTCGACCAACGCGGTCGTCCACCTGCTGGCCATCGCCGGCCGTCTCGGCATCGACCTCTCGCTCGACGACTTCGACCGGACGGGCAGCCAGGTGCCGCTGCTCGTCGACCTCCAGCCGGCCGGCGAGCACCTCATGGAGGACCTGTTCCGGGCGGGTGGTTTGCTCGCCGTGCTGCGCGAGGTCCGCGACCTGCTCGATCCGACCGCGCTGACCGTCAGTGGCCGGCCCCTGGTCGCCCATCTCGATGAGGCCCGGATCTGGGACGAGACGGTCATCCATCCGCGCTCCGCCCCCCTCCGAGACGCCGCGGGGATCGCGGTCCTGCGCGGCAACCTCGCCCCGCGCGGGGCGATCATCAAGCCGGCCGCCGCCACCCCGGCCCTGCTCCAGCATCGCGGCCGAGCCGTCGTCTTCGACAGCATCGAGGACTTCCGCGCGCGCGTGGACGACCCGGACCTCGACGTGGACGCCGGACAGCGTGCTCGTGCTGCGGGGCTGCGGCCCGAAGGGCTACCCGGGGATGCCGGAGGTCGCCAACCTCCCGCTCCCGGCCAAGTTGCTCGCCCAGGGCGTGCGGGACATGGTGCGGATCTGCGATGGCCGGATGAGCGGAACGGCCTACGGCACCGTCGTCCTGCACGTGTCGCCCGAGGCGGCCGATGGGGGACCGCTCGGCCTGGTCGAGACCGGCGACATGATCGTGCTCGACGTGCCGGCCCGGCGACTCGACGTCGAAGTCGACGCTGGGGTGCTGGCGGCCCGGCGGCCGACACCCCGCACGACGTCGGGATTCGCGGCCCCGACCCGTGGCTGGGAGCGCCTGTACGTCGACCACGTCACCCAGGCCGACGTCGGCGCCGACCTCGACTTCCTCGTCGGCTCGAGCGGCTCGGCAGTCTCGCGCGAGTCCCACTGACCGCCCGATCCCGGCCTCCCGGCATCGCCTGGTGCGTGCCGGCACCCGGTCCGCGATACGGTCTCGGGCGGCCACCCGCCCATGGGCGTGGCCGCCGTCGTGTCGGTCGGGTGCGGTCCGGTCGCCGGGTGTGGCGTGCCGCATCCCGAAGGTCACCCGGCTCGCGTAGGACCCGCCGAGCGAACGGCGCGCCGCGCGGGGAGGTGCAGGCACGCACATAGGCCTATGGGGACGAACAGGTCGGTACGCGGCCCACCCACGCACGCGTATGAATCGCCCCGTCTTCATCCGCTCCGGGGTATCCCGGGGCTCCTACTCCCGGGCGGTCCCTCAGGCCGACCGGCACAGATCGGGCATCGCCGCATGCAGACGTTGCGCCGCCGACGGGTCGCCAGTCGGCCGATCGCCGCCGCCTGGCTCATCGTGGCCCTCGTGTGGGCATGTGCCCTCCAGTCCGCCGCGTCGGTCGTGGCCGCGTCCCACGGGCCGCTGTTCGCGATCGACGTCGAGCCGGACACCGACGCCGGCCCGGTCGGCACGACCTGGGTCCTCACGGCCACCCTCTATGACGCGGCCGACAACGTCTACAGCGGCGACGGCACCGATACCCACATCCGGTTCTTCTTCATCTCGGGCTCGCCGAACCACCAGGCGACGCTGAGCTGCGACACGGGCACCGACGGCTCCTGTTCGGTGCACTACGTCGCCGACAACGCGGGCGAGGACACGATCTGCGCGCTCGGCGACGTCAACAAGGACGCCTGTGGGCCGGTGGGTGACCACGAACGCAACGACCTCGAGGACTACATCTGGCGGGACAATGCGCCAGCGCCCACGCCGACCCCGGCGCCCACGCCGACGCCCGACGCCCACGCCGACGCCCACGCCCACCCCGACGCCGACCCCGACGCCCACGCCCGACGCCCACGCCGACCCCCACCCCGACGCCCACCCCGACGCCCACGCCCGACGCCGACGCCCACGCCGACCCCGACCCCGACGCCCACGCCGACGCCCACCCCGACGCCGACTCCCACACCAACCCCGACCCCGAAGCCCACGCCGACCCCCACCCCGACGCCGACCCCGAAGCCCACCCCCACACCCGACCCCCACACCGACGCCCGCGCCGTCCGAAGTGGTGACGACGCCGCCGACGCCGGAACCGACGCCGGATCCGACCCCGAGCGCCTCCCCGCCGGCGCAGATCGCCGTCGTGTCCACCCCCTCGCCCGCGGCGCCTGCCGGGCCGACGAAGCACGACACCTCGAGCTCGACCGTGGATCCCGCCCCGAAGCCGGCCCCGCCGCCGGCCGAGGCCCTCGACCCGGCCAGACCATCCCGTCCTCGATGTCGACGCCGTCGTCGGCAGGGTCGGTGAGACCGTCGCCGGCACCGTCGAGGTCTACGTCAAGCCGAAGGCCGCGGCAGCCGTCGCGACCACCTTCACGTTCCCGCTGACGCTGATGATCCTTGTCCTGATCTTCCTGCTGGTCCAGCCGCGGGTCGACCGCAAGGATCCGAAGCTCGCGGCTGCGGCCGAGGGCGCCGACACGCTCCTCGGGTTCCAGGAAGAGGACCAGCTGTGACGGCGGCCGCACCGCCTCGGGCCGGCCTCGTCCGGCGCACTGTCGAGGACGAGCCGACCCGGTCCACGCGATCGACCTCGGCCGCCAGGGCCGACTTCTCCTCGCTCGCCGACCGGATGTCGTACCTGCTCGGGCTGCGGATCGCGATGGGCGTGATCATCACGGTCTGGGCGTTCGTCCGGCCGGAGGCGCTCCTCGTCCCGTTCTGGGCCCTCGGCGCCGTCACGGCGACCTATCTGACCGTCGCCGTCATCGGCGAGGCCGTCCGACGACGCTGGAGCCGCGTCGGGTACGCGGCCATGACGTTCCTGCTCCTCGTCGACGGGCTCTATCTCGCCACGGCCATGTACCTGACCGGCGGGACCCAGAGCCCGATCCGGTTCATGGTCTACCTCCAGCTCGTCGCGGTGTCGCTGCTCGCCTCGTACCGGACCGGCCTGAAGATGGCCCTCTGGGACTCCCTTCTGCTGTTCGTGATCCTGTACGCGCAGGCCGCGATGCTGATGCCTGCGGTCGACGTCGCGCCGGGCGTCGGGATCGAGTTCGAGCGGATGCCGGTGCTCAACGTGACCTCGTTCTGGCTGTTCGCCATCGCCACCTCGATCTTCTCGGCGCTCAACGAGCGCGAGCTGCGGCAGCGCCGGGCCGACCTGCAGTCCCTCGTCGAGGTCGGCGCCAAGCTCGACGCCGCCTCGGACGCGATCCAGCAGTCCGAGATCGTCGTCGGCGTGCTCTCGTCGCGCTTCGGCTTCGAGCGAGCCGCCCTGCTCGGTGAGACCGACGGCCGGGTCGTGGTCCTCGCCTCCGTCGGGACGACCGCGCCGCCGACCACCGCCAGCGATCCCGACTGGATCGTGCGACGCGCCTGGGAACGCCGCGAGATCCTCCCCGTCAAGGCGCTCGACCCCGAGCGCGACCCGTTCCTCGCCGCGCTCCTGCCGGGCGCCCGTAACGTCCTCGTCGCCCCGATGATCGCCGAGTCCCGGACGGTCGGCGCCATCGTCGTCGAGCACCGGGCCCGCCGGCGCACCGGCGTCGAGCGCCGGGTCGCGGCGATGCTCGGCCAGTTCGCGTCCGTCGCGGCCCTGAACCTGCGCAACGCCGTCCTGCTCCAGCACGTGCAGGACCTCGCCGAGCGAGACTCGCTGACGGGCGCCGCCAATCGCCGGATGTTCCAGCATGGCGCTCGAGCGGACCATCCACGGCCATCAGACGCGGCCGCGAGCGGACCGGGTCACCGCCGTCCTGTTCCTCGACCTCGACGACTTCAAGGTCATCAACGACACGCTCGGCCACGCGGCGGGCGACGAGCTCCTCATCGCGGTCACCGAGCGGATCTCGGGCCTCGTCCGCGAGGGCGACCTGGTCGCTCGCCTCGGCGGCGACGAGTTCGCCGTCCTCATCGAGGACGAGCCGATGCTCTCGCGTGCCCGCTCCATGGCCAGCCGGCTCGTCTACGAGCTGCGCTCGCCCTACCTCATCGGCGAGAAGCAGGTCGTGGTCACCGCTTCGGTCGGCATCGCAAGCGCCCGTGACGCCTCAGGCGGGGCGGTCGACCTGGTCCGCAACGCGGACGTCGCGATGTACATGGCCAAGGCCAACGGCAAGTCCGGGTTCGCGATCTTCGATCCGGGCATGCACGAGGCGATGCGCGAGCGCCACGAGCTGAGCGTCGACCTCCAGCGCGCCGTCGACCTCGACCAGCTGACGCTGCTCTACCAGCCGATCGTGGACATGACCACGAACCGGCTCGCCGGCGTCGAGGCGCTCGTCCGCTGGTCGCACCCGGGCCACGGCACGATCATGCCCGACCAGTTCATCGAGATCGCCGAGGAGACCGGGGCCATCCTGCCGATCGGTCACTGGGTCCTGCGCCAGGCGTGCCGCCAGGGCGCCGCCTGGCTGGCCGAGGGCCACGTTCCGGCCGAGACCTTCGTCAGCGTGAACGTCTCCGCCCGCGAGATCCAGTCGCTCGGGTTCGTCGACGGCATCAAGGCCGTCCTCGCCGAGTCCGGCCTCGAGCCGACGCACCTCGTGCTCGAGATCACCGAGACCGCGCTGCTCAAGGCCAACCCGACCACGGTCGCCACGCTCGAGGCCGTGCGCGCCCTCGGCGTCCGGACGGTCATCGACGACTTCGGCACCGGCTACTTCTCGCTGAGCCACCTGCGCCAGTTCCCCGTGGACGCGCTCAAGATCGCCAAGGAGTTCGTGCAGGAGACCGATGCCCACTCGCGGTCGTCCGCGCTCGCCGGCGCGATCGTCGCCATGAGCCGCTCGCTGGGCATCCAGACGGTCGCCGAGGGCATCGAGACGCCCGAGCAGGCCGAGCGGATGCGCGCGCTCGGGTGCGCCTACGGGCAGGGCTACGCCTACGCCCGACCGATGCTCGAGACGGATCTCCTGGCGTCGTTCGACGCCACCACCATCATCATCGCGGCGGCTGCGAGCACCGCGGCCGCCGCGGCCACCCCATCGCCGAGCGCGCCGTCGCGGACCCGGAAGTCCCCGGTCCGGGCTGCGACGAACCGACCGGTCACGGCACGGGTGACCGCCGCACCGCGCGCCACGCGAACGCCCGCGCCCCGGCCGGCGGCCTAGCTCGCTCCGCGCGAGTGTCGCGCCTCCGCAGGCGCGATCGAGGGACCGATCTCGACGATCAGTCGGGGCAGGACTCGTTCCAGGTCTCGATGATCCGCGCCTCGCGATCCCGACCCAGGATGGAGATCGTGGCGGTTCCCAGCCCGAACATGGACCCTGATGACGCCGGCAGGCCCAGCCACCGGGCCGCGAGGACGCGGAGCAGATGCCCATGGGCGATGAGCAGGCTGTCCCCGGCGACGTCGGGCGCGAGGCATCGGGCGATCACCCGATCGGCCCGCCGGGTGACATCCTCGGCCGTCTCGCCGCCCGGCCATGGCCCGCGCCAGATCGTCCAGCCCGGGTAGCGGTCGCGGATCCGTTCGGTCACGAGGCCCTCGAGCGCGCCGTAGTCCCACTCACGCAGGTCGTCGTCGACGAGGGCGACATCGCCGAAGCCGGCGAGCCGCGCGGTCGCGGTCGCTCGCGACATCGGACTGACGAGGACGAGGCCGAACGGGTGACCGTGCAGCCGCCGGCCGAGCGCCACGGCCTCGTGCTCGCCGGTGGTCGTGAGGGGGACGTCGGTGTGGCTCGTATGGCGCAGGAGCCGGGCCCACTCCGTCTCGCCGTGGCGAGCCAGCCACAACCGCCGCTCGTCGGGCGCCCCGGTCGTCTCGCGGGTCGTCGCGTCTTCGGCGGTCATCCGCCGGGCGGCGCGTTCGGGTCGATCCGCGTGTCCGGGCGCGTCCGGTCGTCGGGCTCGGCCCGGAAATACTCGCGCGGCCGCCAGCCGAGGATCGCGGCGAGCCACGACGTCGGCACCTGGGCGATGCGGGTGTCGTACCGGTAGACCTGGTCGTTGTAGAGCTCGCGGCGGTCGGAGAGCATCCCTTCGATGCGTTCGATCTCGGACTGGAGGTCCGCCACGTTGTCGGCCGACTTGATGTCCGGATAGCGCTCGACGACGGCGAACAGCGAGCGGACCGCGGCGCTGGTCGCGTCCGAGGTGGCCGCCTGCGCCGGGATCGGCTGGGTGGGGGAGTAGGCCGCCCGGGCCCGGGTCACCTCGGTGAGGACGTCCTGCTCGAACGCCATCAGGCCCCGGACGGCGGCCACGAGCGCCGGCAGCTGGTCGTGGCGCTGCTTGAGGATGACGTCGATGTTCGCCCACGCCTTGTCGATCCGGCGCTGGAGTGCCATCACGTCGTTGTACGTCGTGATCAGGAGGAACAGCACGATCACCAGGACAAGACCGATGGCGAAGCTCGCCGCGTACGCGCCCGCGTTCACCGGGTCGCCCCGCCGCTGATGACGCTCGCGGCAACCACGGCCGACGCCGCCGCCAGGAGCGCACCGAGCAAGCCCACCAGGAATCGCCCACGCTCGCGCCCGACGGCCGCGGCGGGCGAGCCGTACGTGATGAGCAGCGGCGCGTCCTCGACCGAGGCGAGCACCAGGGTCTCCGGCGCGATCGAGAATGTCCGCTCGGCCCGGGCCGCAGCCTCCGGGGCGGCCAGTGGCAGCGGCGTGGCGGCCGGGTCGATCATGGCTGCCCGGACCGGGCGGCCGATGCCGAAGCCTGGGATCGCCGCGTTGCCCCAGGCGTCGTCCGGATCTGCCAGGAGCGTGCCTGCGGCTCGGGCGGCATCGATGTCGGCCGCGACCACCGGATCGCCGCCACTCGCGTCCGGGTCAGGCTCGCCGCCCAGGTCGGCCCCCGCCGGGTCATCCAGGTCGGAGAAGGGGAGGGCGTGGCCGAGGATCGTGATCTCGTCGCCGGGCTCGAGCCGGGCTTCGCGGTACGTCTGCCGTCCACGGTCGCCCGTGCCGTCGCCGCCCAGGAGCTGCGGTCCTGACCCGGGACCGGTGTCATGGACGGTGAGCAACGCGGCCACTGCCTGGTCGCGGTCGGTATCGACCGTCCCGAACGCGCTCCCGAGCCGCCAGTGCAGGCCGGGAGGCTCGTCGCCGAGCATCCCGGTCGAGTCCTCCCACCGCACGGGCGCCTCGATCCGCGCGCCGCGCGGGAACACGCGGATGTCGCCCGTCGCGTCACGAACGGCGAAGCCCACCGATCGCTCCTCCACGACGCGCCCATCGCCGCCGATGTCGGCATCGACCGGCTCGTCCCCCGATCCCACGCTCGAGCGGTAGTAGACGCATGGCTGGTCCTGGAGGAGCGAGACGAGGGTGAGTTCGGCCGGCTCGATGACCCCGGTGATGCGGACCTCCCCGGCCGCGAGCGTGGCGATGCGGGAGGTCGAGGTGTCGGCGAGCCGCCCGGCCGACCGATAGGCGCCGAAGCCGCGGACGAGCAGGACGAGGCCGATCCCCAGACCGGCCAGCGCCATGACGAACACGAACGAGGCGGTCGAGCCGTCCACGCTCCCATCGTACGGGACGCGACCGGGGGTGACGGCCGTGTGCTAGCCTCGGCCGCGAGTCGACGGGAGCGATGGGCCGCCCGGGAACGGCCCGCGACATCGGATGCGGAGGTCTGGATGCGGTTGCGAGAGTGGCGCGACGTGGCGCCGCGCAAGGAATGCATGGGGCCGAAGGTCCTGTCCGTCATCGACGAGGCCATCGCCCTGCTCGGGGCCGAGCCGAACCCCGATTGCTGGGTCGCGTGGGGCGACGATCCGACGGTCCGCTACACCGTCCTCGCCCCCATCGACGCCGGCCTGCTGGCCATCAACGTCCGCGTCAATGTCCCCGGGGAGGGGCCGCGGGCGCAGGGCAAGCTCGTCCGCTGGAACCGCGTGCAGACCGGCGAGCTCGCCGTCGAGATCCAGGGCGGCCACCGCCTGCTCAACTTCCAGATCGAGGGGCTCGTGTTGCGCGGCTCCGATGCGGAGGCCGAGGTCCTCTCCGAGTTCGTGCTCATCGTGTACGACGGCATGGACGGCCGTTCCTCGGTCATCGTCGCCGGGTCGGCGCCGGCCGCCAGCGGGCCGATCGTGACACCGGTCCGCCGCAAGCCGCCGACCGTGCCGCAGCTGCCTGCCCCGAAGGAGGCCGCTCGCTGATCGACGTGGTCATCTTCGATCTCGACGGGGTCATCGTCGACTCGGAGATCTGGTGGGACGAGGTCCGGGCGGCATTCGCGGCCGAACACGGCCGGACGTGGTCCAAGGCCGACCAGGCGGCGGTCATGGGCGCCAACTCCCGTGGCTGGTCGCGGATCATGCGCGAGCGACTCGAGCTCGACATGCCGGACGCCGACATCGAGAACGCGATCGTCGACGGCGTCGTCGCTCGGTTCGAGCGGGACGGCGTCCCGCACATCGACGGCGCCGTCGAGGCGGTCCGCCGGATCGCCGCACGACGGCCGGTCGCCATCGCCTCGTCGGCCCATCGGCGCGTCATCGACGCTGCGCTCGAGGCGACGGGCCTCGCCGGGACCTTCGCCGTCGTCCTTTCGTCCGATGATGTCGAGCACGGCAAGCCCGCGCCGGACGTCTACCTCGAGGTCGCACGGCGGCTCGGCGCGGAGCCGGCCCGTACGCTCGTCGTCGAGGACTCGCGTAACGGGGTCCTCGCGGGGAAGGCGGCCGGGATGACCGTGGTCCTGGTGCCGAACTTGTCCGTGCCGCCGGCGCCGGGGACCGCCGAGGCCGCGGATCTCGTCATCGATCGGCTCGCGGAGCTCGACCCCGACGCGATCGCCGCATGAGCGAGCTGCCGGGCACCCCGGGCATCAGCCCGATCCGGCGAACGATCCGCTACTACGTGTCGCGGCTGCTCATCTCGGTCCTGGTGCGCGCGTTCTTCCGCCCGGGCATCGTCGGCCGCGAGCGGCTGCCCGACCGCCCGGCCATCTACTGCTTCAACCATATGAGCTGGTCCGACCCGTTCATGTTGATGGCGGTCCTGCCGCTCCGGCCACGGCTGTACTTCTTCGGACCGAAGGAGGAGGACATGCATCGGGGCGGCCGCAACCGCCTCATGACGTGGACGGGCTCGGCGATCCCGTACAAGCCCGGCAAGAACGACCTGCTCGAGGCGACGCGCAAGGTCGCGACGATCATCGACGCAGGCGGTGTGGTCGCGATCGCCGGCGAGGGACGCATCCACCCCCGGGAGTCGGAGTTGCTGCCGCTGAGCGAGGGCGCCGCGTATTTCGCGATCCGATCGGGGATCCCCCTCGTCCCCATCGCCATCAACGGGACCAGCTGGCTCCGTTTCGGGGGCCGGGTCCACGTGCGGGTGGGGGAGCCGTTCGAGACGAGCGGCCGGCCGAGCCGGGCCGCCATCGAAAAGCTGACCGCCGACTGCTGGACCGCCCTCCATGACCTCGTCGCCGACGTCCCCGAGCAGGTGCCGCCCGGCCGGGTCGGGCGCCGCCTCACCGAGCTGTTCAACGAGTGGCCGGAGGGGTCGCGAGAGGCCGCGCTGGCCGTCCCGCCGGGCGGCCTGCCCGGGTCCGGTCCCGTGGAGTCGAGCGCGCCCGACTGACCGGCTCTGGCATACTTCGGCCCGTCGTCACCGCGCAGGAGGGACCGTTGGGAGCCACGGGGCTATCGGCCGACCCGAAGGAATACCGGGTGCGTCTGGCCGACCAGGAAGACACCCAGATCGACGCCTGGGTCTCGGAGCTCCTGCGTGACGTCGTCATCCGCCGCGGCATCGTCAAGGTCGTGACCGATTTCCGGACGGCGACGCGGCTCGACGAGCCGGGATTCGAACGGGTGTTCGCTTCCGGCGGCGGCGCCCCGGCTGTCATCGGCCGCGACCGGGCCGGCCACCTCGTCATCCCGACGATCACCCTCTTCGCGCTCGTCCCGGGCCTGCGCTCGCAGGTCCCCGATGCGCGGGACCGGTTGATCGACTATCTCGTCGCGAACTTCGGGGAGCTCGTCTACGTCTGACGCCACGGGTCGTCTCGCGGCGACCGTGCGGATCGCCCACCCGTTCCCCAGCGTCCTCGACGGACTCGTCACGGGTCTCGTGGCCATGGTCGCGGCCGCCGAGCCCCTCACCGCCATCCGACTCGGCCTGTCGATGACGGCCCTCCAGGTTTCGATCGGGATCCTCAACGACCTCATCGATGCCCCGAACGATGGTGGCCGGACCCCGCCCAAGCCCATCCCGGCTGGGTTCGTCAGCCCGGGTGCCGCGTGGATCGCGATGGCTGCGGCCGCCACGATCGGCCTCGGTCTCGCGGTCCCCTCAGGCGGGGCGACGGTCGGCCTGGCGGTCGTCGTGCTCGGCATCGGCTATGGGTACGACCGGTTCGCCAAGGGCACGGCCTGGTCGTGGCTGCCGTTCGCGGTCGGGATCCCGCTGCTCCCGGTCTACGGCTGGCTCGGGGCGGCGGGGGAGCTCCCGGCCTTCTTCGCGGTCCTCGTCCCGGTGGCGATGCTGGCCGGGGCCGCGCTGGCGATCGCCAACGCCGCCGCCGATCGCGAGCGTGACGAGGCGGCCGGCGTCGACTCGATCGTCCGACGCCTGGGCCCGAGCGGCGCCTGGCAGCTCCACGCCCTGCTGTTCGCGGTGGTCGTCGTCGCCGCGCTCGTGACCCTCGTCGCGACCGGTGCCCAGCCCGTCCCACTCGCCGGGGCCGGCCTTGGCGGCGCGGTCATCCTCGTCGGCGTCGGCCTCGGCCGGGATGGCGGCCCGGAGCGGCGTCAGCGGGCATGGGAGGTCGAGGCCATCGGGTCGGCCGTGCTGGCCATCGCCTGGGTGGCCGGGGTCACGGCCCTCCGTGGCCCCGGGGTCGGCTGACGCCGGTCAGACCTGCGGTTCGTCGCTCCGCACGAGGGCGATCGCGTTCTCGAGCTTGAGCTTCGCGATCGTCAGGTACTTCGCCAGATTGGCTCGATCGACCGACTCGATGCTGACCCGAACGTCGGGATCGCGCAGCACATCGATGAGGTCCTCGAGCGCCTCGCGCCAGGTTCTGTTTGGCGTTGATCAGTGAGTCCTCGGTGATCCGTGTCCGGGCTCGCGCCCCGGTCCAGTCCTCCGGTCGCCGGCGCCGGGGCCGCGACGGGCTCCGGCACGCGCGACCGCGACGGCGGCCTGGGGCGCCGCGTCGTCGATGTCCGCTACCGGCTTGATGGTGGCGGCCGGGCGCGCCACCCGGGTCCGCCGACCCTCGATCTTGTCGCGCAGCTTGACCAGGGTCAGCTCGCCCGCCAGGACCTGTTCGACCAGTCGACGGCGCTTCCGGGCGTCCTCGACCTTCATCAGCTCGTACGCGTGGGAGAGCGTGTCTTTGCGCAAGGACACGAGCTCTCGCACCTCCGGCGGCGCGTCGGCGAGGCGCAGTCGATTCTCCAGGTAGCCCTTGTCCTTGCCCAGCTTCTCGGCCAGCTTGCGGATGCTGTAGCCATGCTCCCGGACCATGCGGTCGTACATCGCCGCTTCGTCGAGCGGGGAGAGGTCCTCGCGCTGGAGGTTCTCGATGATGGCGATCTCCAGCGCCGTGTCGTCGTCGATCTCCTCGATGAGCGCCGGGATCGTGTCGAGTCCGGCGAGGACCGAGGCCCGCCAGCGGCGCTCGCCGGCGATCAGCTGGTAGCGCATCGCGTCGAGCGGGCGGACGAGGATCGGCTGGAGCACGCCGTGCTCGCGGATCGAGGCCGCCAGCTCGTTGAGGCTCGCCTCGTCGAAGGCGAGTCGTGGCTGCTCGGGGTTCGCCTCGATGCGGTCGATCGCGACGATGCGAACGCCGACCGAGCGGATCGGTCCGTCGGACGAAAGCAGGCTGACGATGGCGGGGGAGAGTTCTGTGTCCTCCGACAGCCGTCGCGCGGCCGCGGCTCGGAAATCAGGCCGGGACAAGGTCCACCACCTCTCGGGCGAGCTCGCGGTACGTGCGGGCCGCCTCGCTGCTTCCGGCGTACGACGTGATCGGTCGGCCGACCAACGGGGCCTCGCCCAACTTCACCGTATTGCGGACGATGCTGTTGAAGACGTGGTGGTCGCCGACGACGCGGAGTTCGTCGAGCATGTCGCGCGCCAGGTTGGTGCGTCCATCGAAGAAGGTCGGCAGCAGGCCGAGGATGCGCAGGTCGCGATTGAGCTTCTGGCGGATCGCGTTGATGACCTTCACCAGGTTGTTCAGGCCCTTCATCGCGTAGTACTGCGTCTGGACCGGGATGATCACGCCGTTGGCGGCGACCAGGCCGTTGACGGTCAGCAATCCGAGGTTGGGCGGGCAATCGATGATGACGTAGTCGTAGCCGCCGATATGACCGTCGATCGCTTCGCGCAGGATCGACTCGCGACCGAGGGCGGTGAACAGCTCACCCTCCGTCGACGCCAGGTCGATGTGCGCCGGCGCGACATCGATGCCCGCGATCTCCGTGGGCAGGATCACGTCCTCGAGCGACGAGCGCCCGTCGGCGAGCACATCCGCCATCGATCGTTCGACGGTGTTGAGGTTGATGCCGAGGCCGGCGGTGAGATTCGCCTGCGGATCCATGTCGATGCACAGGACCCGGTGGCCCTCCTCGGCCATGGCACCCGCGAGGTTGATCGCGGTGGTCGTCTTGCCGACGCCGCCCTTCTGATTCGCGATCGCGATCACGTTCGTCACCGGGGCATCACCTCGAATCGACTGCAGATGCTCCCGCGGGGTGCGGGACGGGGGAAGCGCGTCGCGTCATGCTACACCCGTTCGGTCGGTTGACCAGCCCTTTGGTTATCCACAGGTCAGGGGACTTGTTCACCGAATCTGTGGATATCCCGACGCACCATCCCGCGTCAGGAACGGTCCTTGGCACGGCTATGATGGGGCGACTGTCCTTGCGCAAAGACGCCGAGAGGAGCGGAAGACGTGCCCGACAAGTCCGACCTACCCGGCGACGGAGACCGGATGCGACGGCTCGACGAGATGCGCGCCGCCTCGCGGCTCGGCGGGGGAGCGGAACGCATCGCGCGGCAACACGACGCCGGCAAGCTGACGGCGCGCGAGCGACTCGAGCTGTTGCTCGATCCCGGGACCTTCGTCGAACTCGATGCCTTCGTCACGTCGGACGGCACCGCGAACGGTGGGATCCTCGGCGACGGCGTGGTGACGGGCTACGGGATCGTCGAGGGACGGCGCGTCTTCGTCTTCAGCCAGGACTTCACCGTCTTCGGTGGATCGCTGTCCGAGGCGTACGCGCGCAAGGTCTGCAAGATCATGGATCTCGCCATGAAGGTCGGCGCGCCGATCATCGGTCTCAACGATTCCGGCGGGGCGCGGATCCAGGAAGGTGTCGCATCGCTCGGCGGGTACGCCGAGATCTTCCTGCGCAACGTCCTGGCGTCGGGCGTCGTGCCACAGATCTCGCTGATCCTCGGCCCGTGCGCCGGCGGCGCCGTGTATTCACCGGCGATGACCGACTTCACGATCATGGTCGAAGGGACGAGCTACATGTTCGTCACCGGACCGAACGTCGTGAAGGCCGTGACGCACGAGGACGTCGATGCGGCGTACCTCGGCGGCGCGACGACGCACACGACCATCAGCGGCGTCGCACATCTCGCCGCGCCCGATGAGGCGACGGCGATCGATGCGGCGAAGGCGCTGCTCCGGTTCCTCCCGTCGAACAATCTCGAGGATCCCGCCACGACGCGATTCGCTCGATCCCGCGTCACGCGCGGACGTGGCGCTCGATTCGATCGTGCCCGAAGACCCGCGATCCCCGTACGACATGCACGAGGTCCTGCGGCACGTCGTCGACGACGGGGCGCTCTTCGAGATCCAGCCGGAGTGGGCTCCGAATCTGATCGTCGGGTTCGCGCATCTCGGGATGCGGAGCGTGGGGATCGTCGCGCAGCAGCCGTCCACTCTCGCCGGTGCGCTCGACATCGACGCTTCGGTGAAGGGCGCGCGTTTCGTGCGGACCTGTGACGCGTTCAACGTGCCGCTCGTCACGTTCGTCGACGTCCCGGGATTCCTGCCGGGCGTCGGGCAGGAACACGGCGGCATCATCCGGCACGGCGCCAAGTTGCTGTACGCGTATTGCGAGGCGACGGTGCCCAAGGTCACGGTCATCACGCGCAAGGCGTACGGCGGTGCGTATGACGTCATGAGCAGCAAGCACATCCGCGGCGACATCAACCTTGCGTGGCCCACGGCGGAGATCGCCGTGATGGGCGCCGAAGGGGCGGTGAGCATCATCCATCGCGAAGAACTCGCTGCCGCCGCCGATGCCGATGCCGAGCTGGCGCGGTTCGTCGCCGAATACCGCGACGGGTTCGCGCATCCATACATCGCGGCGGCGCGCGGGTACATCGACGACGTGATCCGCCCATCGGAGACGCGCGCCCGACTGATCGATGCTCTTGAGATGCTCGAAAGCAAGCGCGACACGAACCCGCGGAAGAAGCATGGCAACATCCCGCTCTGACGCGGAGCGTCGGGGCGACCGGTCGGTCGGTCGACGGGCCGGCGCCTCGTCTTTGCGCAAAGACGTGCGGTCGATCGGCCGGGTCCTGATCGCCAACCGCGGCGAGATCGCGGTCCGGATCATCCGGGCGTGTCGCGACACGGGACGCTCGACGGTCGCTGTCTACAGCGATGCTGATGCCGACGCGCTCCACGTCGCGATGGCCGACACGGCGATCCGTCTCGGTCCGGCGTCACCATCGGCGAGCTACCTGCGGATCGATGCGATCGTCGAGGCCGCCCTGGCGTCCGGCGCCGATGCGATCCATCCGGGGTATGGGTTCCTCTCCGAACGAGCCGCCTTCGCTCGCGCCGTCATCGCCGCCGGCCTGATCTGGGTGGGACCGAGCCCCGAGGCCATCGAAGCGGTGGGTGACAAGCTGGCCGCCCGACGGCTCGCCCGTGACGCGGCGGTCGCGACGGTTCCCGGGACGCTCGAGCCCGCGGCCGTCGACCGGCCGGACGCGCTGCCGGGGATCCTCGACGCGGCCGCCGAGATCGGGTACCCGTTGTTGGTCAAGGCGGCGGCCGGCGGCGGGGGACGGGGGATGCGTCGGGTCGAGTCTGTCGCGGCGTTGCCCGTCGCGCTGACCGCGGCCGGTGCCGAGGCCGCGGCCGCCTTCGGGGATGGGGCGGTCTACCTGGAGCGCGAGGTCCGGCCGGCACGCCATATCGAGGTCCAGCTGCTCGGCGACCTCGACGGTCACGTGGTCGCCATCGGCGAGCGCGACTGCTCGATCCAGCGACGACATCAGAAGCTCGTCGAGGAGGCGCCGGCGCACGGCCTGACCACGGGCGAGCGGCGGCACCTGCATCAGCTGGCGGTGCGGGTCGCGAGCGCGGCCGGGCTGACCAACGCGGCCACCGCGGAGTTCCTCCGCGCGCCCGATGGGTCGGTCTACTTCCTCGAGGTCAATACCCGGCTTCAGGTCGAACACGGCGTGACCGAGCTCGTGACCGGACTCGACCTCGTGCGCGAGCAGCTCGACCTGGCGACCGGGGCTCCGCTGTCACCGGCCGTGATCGAGGCGTCCGCCCAGGCCGCCGAGCCGACGGCCCACGCCATCGAGGTTCGGCTGACCGCCGAGGACCCGTCGCGCGACTTCGCCCCGACGCCCGGGACCCTCCGGCGCTGGTCGATGCCCTCGGGGCCGGGCCTCCGGGTCGACACGGGGCTCCGGCCCGGTGACCGGATCCCGCCCGAATACGACAACCTGATGGCCAAGGTCATGGCGGTCGGCCCGGACCGGCCGTCCGCCGTCGACCGGCTCCGGCGGGCGCTCGACGAGCTGGAGGTCACCGGGCTCCAGACGACCCTCCCGTTCCACCGCGCGGTGGTCCGCGACCCGGCGTTCCGTCCCGACCGCCTCTCGACGGACTGGGTGGCGGAGCACTGGGACGGACCCGCGTCGCGACAGGCCGTCGCCGAGGCTGCCGCCATCGCCGCCGGCCGCGCCCCGTCCATGGCCGTGTCACCGAGCGTCGCTCTGGCTCGGGCGACCGGCGCCGCCCAGACGCGGGCGACCGGCGCCGCCTCGGCGGCGCCGTGGGCCCGGGGTCCCGGTCACCACCCCGACGGCCGTTGGCGGGCCGTCGCACGTGCGGACGCGATCGACCGGGATCCGCGATGACCCGGCGGCGCGTCACGGACCGGGCGACGGGGATGGTCCGCGACCTCGACGCCGAGGGCCCGCCCGTGCCCGGCGAGGCCGGCGAGGCCGCCGGCCGGCCGCTCGTCGAGCCCATCGACGGTGGCGGGCTCGAGGTCGTCGTCGGCGGCTGGCGTTTCGAGTTCGACGTGGAGGATGCCGACCGGGCCGACCTCCGGGCCAGGGCCTCGACCCGGTCGGGGCCCGTGGGGTACGACGGACCCATCGAGGTCCGTGCCATCATCCCGGGGCGTGTCGCGACCGTGGCGGTCAACCCGGGCGATGCGGTGACCGCCGGGGCGCGGCTCCTGTCGGTGGAGGCGATGAAGATGGAGAACGTGGTCCCAGCCCCACGCGACGGGACGGTGGAGCGGGTCGCCGTCGGCGCCGGCGAGACGGTCGAGCTGGGCGACCTCCTCGTGGTGCTCCGGTGAGCGACGCGGGCCGCCCCGACCGACCCCGGGGCGAGGCCTCGGACCCAGGCCGGGACCGCTGGCGCGAGCTGGTCCGGGCCAAGGCGCTCAAGGCCGCCCCGGAGCGGCGGGACCGCTTCGAGACCTCATCGGGGATCGAGGTCCGCGACCTCTACACCCCGGCCGACACGGCCGCGCTCGACGAGGCCCGCGACCTCGGGCGGCCCGGTGCGTACCCCTTCACCCGGGGCGTCCAGCCGACGATGTACCGCAGCCGGTTCTGGACGATGCGCCAGTACGCGGGGTTCGCCACGGCCGAGGAGACCAACCGGCGCTTCCAGTACCTCCTCGAGCAGGGACAGACCGGGCTGTCCGTGGCGTTCGACCTCCCGACGCAGATGGGTTACGACTCGGACGCCCGGGAGGCGGACGGTGAGGTCGGGCGGGTCGGCGTCCCGATCTCCAGCCTCGTCGACATGGGCGTCCTCGTCGAGGGGCTGCCGCTCGGCGAGGTCAGCACGTCGATGACGATCAACGCCACGGCGCCGATCCTCCTGGCGCTGTACGTCGCCGCAGCCGAGGCCCAGGGCGTGCCCCGCGACCGCATCAGTGGCACGACCCAGAACGACATCCTCAAGGAGTACATCGCCCGCGGGACCTACATCTTCCCGCCGCGGCCATCGATGCGCCTCGTGACCGACGTCTTCGAGTTCTGCGCCCGGGAGCTCCCGAAATGGAACACCATCTCGATCTCCGGATACCACATGCGCGAAGCCGGGGCGACGGCCGCCCAGGAGCTCGCGTTCACGCTCGCGGACGGCATCGCCTACGTGGAGGCGGCGGTGGAGCGGGGACTCGATATCGACGACTTCGCCGGCCGCCTGAGCTTCTTCTTCGCCGCCTGGTCGGAGCTGTTCGAGGAGGTCGCCAAGTTCCGGGTCGCCCGGCGGATGTGGGCGACGATCATGCAGGAACGCTTCGGCGCATCGAACGAACGTTCGAAATTGTGCCGGTTCCACGTGCAGACCGCCGGCTCGAGCCTCACCGCGCAGTCGATCGACAACAACGTCGTGCGGACCACCATCCAGGCGCTCTCGGCGGTGCTCGGCGGGGCCCAGAGCCTGCACACCAACTCGCGCGACGAGGCGCTCGCGCTCCCGACCGAGGAGGCCGCCCGCCTGGCGCTCCGGACACAGCAGATCATCGCGTACGAGGCCGGCGTGACCGAGACCCCCGACCCGCTCGCCGGCTCCTACTACGTGGAATCGCTCACGAACGAGCTCGAGGCGGCGGCCTGGGCGTACCTCGACGAGATCGAATCGATGGGCGGGACGCTCGCCGCCATCGAGCGCGGGTTCCAGCAGCGCGAGATCCAGGAGGCGGCCTACCGGGTCCAGCAGGCGATCGAGTCGGGCGACCAGGTCGTCGTGGGCGTGAACCGCTTCCGGGACGACGACGTCCACACCCCGCCGACGCACAAGATCGACCCGGACGGCGAGCGGCGCCAGGTCGAACGGGTGCGACGCGTCCGGGCCGAGCGCTCCGCACCGGCCTGGGCGGCCGCGATGGACGAGCTGGCGCGCGTGGCCGCGACCGACGGGAATCTCATGCCGGCGATCCTCGCCGCCGTCCGGGCGCATGCCACCGTGGGGGAGATCAGCGACCGGCTCCGCGTCAGCTGGGGCGAGCACCGCGAGCTCATCACGGTCTAGGCCGGCGGGCCGATCACCCGCCGCGGCCGAGCGGCATCCGCCAGTGCGGGTGCCAGCGTTCGGACTCGTCCTGGCGCCAGAGCTCGAGCGCGCTCGCCCGGGCCGTGAACGGGAGACCGGCCATCGCGGCCGCCTCGATCTTCTCGAGCGGCGCCTCGTCCGACTCCGTGATCGTGAGGTGCGGGATGACCTCGTCGTGGACGCCGCCGTACGGCGGGTAGGCGGGCCAGTGCGCCGCGATGGCCGCGGTCAACGCCCGGAACGCCTGATCCGGCTCAGGCTCGAGCCAGACGACCGTGTCCCAGCGGCGTGCACGGGCGAACCGCACGTCGAACGGCGCCACGCTCGCAGCGATCGTCGCGAGATCGCGCCGGACATCCGGAGTCAGGTCGGCGACCGGCATGAACGGATAGAGGGCCGTCACGTGCGATCGAGCGCCGAGTCCGGCGGCGTAATCCCACCGCCGGCGGAGCCGGGCGAGACGGGCCGGAAGGCGGATCGGGACCGCGATGCCCGTGATCGGCTCCATCGCGAGAGAGTACGCTGCGCCGGTGAGTGCCAGGTCAGCGGCCGGCGGGGTCCCCGATCACATCCGGGGTCTCGGCAAGGTCCATCACGTCGCGTTGATCGTCCGCTCGATCGACGATGCACTCCGTTTCTGGCGCGACACGGTCGGGCTCGACCTCGAGGCGGTCATGGACATCCCGGCCGACCGTGTCCGGATCGCCTTCCTCGGGGTGGGCGAGTCCAAGGTCGAGCTCGTCGAGCCGACCGACGACACGACGGGCGTGGCCCGGTTCCTCGAGGCCAAGGGCGAAGGGTTCCACCACGTCTGCTTCGAGGTCGGGAACCTCTCGGAGACCCTGCTCCGCCTCGAGATCGACGGACTGGAACTCATCGACACCGCTCCCCGCCGCGGGGCTGAGGGGCCGGTCGCCTTCATCCACCCGAAGTCATGCCACGGGGTGCTCGTCGAGCTCATCGAGGCCCCGGGTGGGCCTTCCTGGCGGAGCCTCGGCTACAAGGCCTAGCGGCGGCCCTAGGTCAGCGCCCACACGAACAGCACGTCCGGCGCCCGGTCGGCGGCCCGGCAGAACGCGACGACCTGCCCGGCCAGCTGACGGATCCACGGCTTTTCCTCGCGCGGGAGCTCGCCGAGCTCTTCCTCGACGAGGTCGATCCATCGCCCGGCGAGTGGATCGAGCGACGCATCGGGTACACGCGCCACGGCCGAGATCCAGGCCGGATCGACCCGTTCGATCGTCCGCGAGCCATTGATGTCCTCGGGCCCGTCGAGCTCGAACCTCGCGTCGAGCAGGTCGGGCGGCTCGGGCAGCCCGGTCACGATGCGGGCCGCCTCGGCGAACAGGTCTAGCCACGTCGGATCGAGGCCGCCACCGAGCGCAAGGTGCGCGTGGAAGCGCGAGCGGTCGTCGAAGGCGGCGAGGTCGTCGAGGCCGATCACGAGCAGGATCTCCCGCACGTCGCCCGCGACCAGGTCCATGGATGCACCCATCGGTCGGCTCAGCGCCGGTAGCCGGCGTCGCGCAGGAGCGCGGGGAGCTCGGTGGGTGAGGCCGCAACGCGGAAGCCGGCGGCCTCGAGCGCATCGACCTTGGACGCCGCGGTACCCGCGCCGCCCGAGATGATCGCCCCAGCGTGGCCCATCCGCTTGCCCTCGGGAGCGGTGCGGCCCGCGATGAACGCGACCTTCGGCAGATGGGTGAGGTGCTCGGCCGCCCAGGCGGCGGCGGTCTCCTCGGCGGCGCCCCCGATCTCGCCGATGAGCACGAGGGCCTCGGTCTCCTCGTCCGCGGCGAAGAGCTGCAGGATGTCGAGGAACGTGGTCCCGATGATCGGGTCGCCGCCGATCCCGATACACGTGGATTGGCCGAGCCCGGCATCGGTCATGGCCTGCACCGCCTCGTAGGTCAGGGTGCCCGAGCGACTGACGACGCCGACCCGGCCCTCGCGGTGGACCGAGCCCGGGATGATCCCGACCTTGGCCCGGCCGGGCGAGGTGGCCCCTGGGCAGTTCGGACCGATGAGCCGGGCGCCGTGGGCCCGGACCAGCTCGACGGCCGGGACCATGTCGAGCGCCGGGATGCCTTCGGTGATGCAGAAGATCGTCTCGATGCCGGCCGACGCGGCCTCCATGACCGCATCCGGTGCCCCGGCTGCGGGCACGAAGATGCAGGACGTGTTCGCGCCCGTCTCGCGGACGGCGTCGGCGACCGTGTCGAAGACCGGGACCGTGCCATCGAGCGCGGTCTGGCCACCCTTGCCCGGCGTCATCCCGGCCACGATGTCGGTCCCGTACGCCTGCATCGCCCGCGAGTGGAAGTCGCCCTCGCGTCCGGTGATGCCCTGGACGACGAGGCGGGTGTCGCGACCGACGAGGATGCTCACGCGGCCGCTCCCCGGGAGGCGGCCACGGCCTTGGCGGCGGCCTCATCGAGCGACGACGCCGTCTCGAAGTGGGCCTCCTCGAGCAGGGACGCCGCTTCGGCCGCGTTCGTCCCGACGATGCGCACGACCATCGGGACGTCGCGAGTCTGCTGCGCCCTCGCCTCGATCAGGCCACGGGCGACTTCGTCCCCGCGGGTGATGCCGCCGAAGATGTTCACGAGGATGGCATCGACCCGCGGGTCGCTGAGGATGAGGCGCATCGCGTGGGCCACCTTGTCGGCCCGGGCGCCGCCACCGATGTCGAGGAAGTTGGCCGGCTCGCCGCCCGCGCGCTTGACCAGGTCCATCGTCGTCATGGCGAGGCCGGCGCCGTTGACCATGCAGCCGATCGTCCCGTCGAGCTTGATGAACGTCAGCCCCGCCTCGCGGGCCTCGCGGTCGGCCGGCGCTTCCTCATCGGGATCGCGCAGGTCCTCGAGCCCCGGGTGGCGGGGCAGCGCCGAGTCGTCGAGCGTGACCTTGGCATCGAGACAGACCAGCCGCTCGACCGGGGACCCATCAGGCCCGGGCTCGCGCACGATGGCGAGCGGGTTGATCTCCACGAGATCGGCGTCGTAGGCGCGCATCGTCGCGACCAGGCCCTTGGCGATCGCCACTGCGGCCTTGAGATGGGTGCCCAGGCCCATCGCGAATGCGAGCTCGCGAGCCTGGAAGTCGAGCAACCCGAGGAACGGGTCGGCGTGCCGCCGGACGATGGCCTCGGGGTGGCCGGCCGCGACCTGCTCGATCTCGACGCCGCCCTCGGCCGAGCCCATCAGCAGGATCCGCCGCTCCGCCCGATCGAGGACCGCGGAGAGGTAGTACTCCTTGACGATGTCGGCGGCGGGGCCGATGAGGACCCGCCGCACGGTGATCCCCTTGATGTCCATCCCGAGGATCGCGCCAGCGACTTCGGCCGCCTCGGCCTCGGACCCGGCGAGCTTCACGCCGCCCGCCTTGCCCCTGCCGCCGACGAGGACCTGGGCCTTGATGACGACCTTGCCGCCGGCCGGACCCTCCGCCAGGAACCGGCGCGCCGCGGCCCGCGCCTCGTCCACGGTCCGGGCGGTCTCCCAGGCCGGGACGGGCAGGCCCTGGGCGACGAGCAGCGTCTTGGCGTCGGCTTCCTGGATCTTCACGCTCGACGAGCGCCTCCGCGGTGGCTGGGGGTCGGGAGCGTGATGGTACCGGAGCCCATGGGCCGGCTCATCGCTCGCTGGGCGAGCACCCATTGGAAGCGGGCGTCGCCCTCGGGCGGCGGCTCGTGGAGGATCGCGACCTCCTGCGCTTCCACGCGCATGCCCGCGGCCTCGATCAGTCGGGCGACGGTCGCCGGCGTCGTACCCGCTGAAGAACATCGGCACGCCGAGCCAGGCGCCCGTCCAGCCGGGATCGTCGTCCGCACCGAGGCTCGCGAGGAACCAGCCGCCCGGTTCCAGCCACGTTGCGATCCGGCCGAACAGCGCCGCGTGCCGATCGCGTGGGACGTGGTTGATCGAGTACAGCGCCACGATGCCGGCGATGCGTTCCGGCTCGAACGCGACCTCGCTCATGTCGGCGAGTTCGAAGGTCGCGTCGGGGATGCTCGCCCGGGCTCGCGCCAGCTGGCCGGCGGAGACGTCGACGCCGGTGAGCCGGAAGCGGCCGGCGAGGAAGGCCGTCGATGGGCCGCCCGATCCGCAACCGAGCTCGAGCACCGCCGCACCGTCGGGGACGAGGGTGGCGAAGCGCGCCAGCCAGCGGTCCCGCGCCGGATCCGACGTGGCTGCCGCCCACATGGCGTAGGCATCGGTGATCGCGTCGTAGCCGGCCGCGACGGTCCTGGTCGGGTCGTCCTCTGGCATCGCGACCATGATGGAACGAATCGCCGGGGTCGCCTCGCCATACTCAGCGAGCGGGCCAGATCGGTCCCGCCATCGCCGAGGGCGACATGCGACGAGACCTCGTGGAGCGAGCGCGGAAGGGCGATCATGACGCCTTCGCCGAGCTGGCAGCCGCCGCGATCTCCCGACTCGATGGCGCCGCTTGGCTGATCCTTCGGGATGCGGAACAGGCCAACGATGCCGTCCAGAACGCGCTCGTCCGAGCCTGGCGTGATCTGCCCACGCTCCGTGACCCCGATCGCTTCGACGCGTGGCTCCACCGGCTCCTGGTGCGCGTCCTGCATCCAGGAAGCCCGCCGGCTCCGCCGACATCGCGTGGATGTCGAACTCACCGCGATCCATGTCCCGACGGTCGACGACGCCGCCTCGGTCGGTCGCCGCTCGTGACCAACTCGAACGCGGCTTCCTCCGGCTCGACCCGGAGATGCGCGCCGTGATCGTCCTGCATCACTACCTCGACCTGCCCATGCCCGCCGTCGCGGCCACCCTGGGAATCCCCCTCGGGACCGCGAAGTCGCGCCTGCATCGCGCCCTCGACTTGATGCGCGCGGCCCTCGAGGCCGACACGCGTCTCGGTTCGGACCTCGTGGAGGGTCGTCCGGCATGAACACCAACGACGAGCATGTTCGGCCAGATGCTCGCCACGTGGCTCGACGAGGAGGCGGAGCATCGCGTCCCCGATCACCTCGGCGAGGTGCTCGTCCGGACCGCGACGACGCGACAGCGGGCATGGTGGTCGAGCCCCGAAAGGTGGCTCCCAGTGCAAACGACGCTTCGATTCTCGGCGCCGTGCCTCGAGCGGCGTGGCTGCTCGTCGCCCTGGCACTCATCGTCGCGCTTGCCGCGGCGGTCCTCGTGGTCGGCTCGCGACCGCATCTTCCGGCGCCGTTCGGCATCGCCCGGAATGGCGCGCTCGTGATCGGCCACGACGGCGACCTCTACACCGTCGATCCAGCGACGGGATCAGAACGGGCGATCATCACCGATCCACGGTTCGAATTCGGACCGACCTTCTCCAGGGATGGGACGAAGTTCATCTTCCTTCGGGTCGCCTCCGGAGCGTGCGCTCCGAACTGCGGCCTCATCCTGGCCGTGGCGAACGCCGACGGCAGCGGCGTTCGCGAGCTCAGCCCCGCGGTCGACGGACTCGACTGGCAGGACTGGTCCCCGGACGGCCGCCAGATCGCGTTCTTGTCGCGGGTCAATGGCGACGGCCTGATCAACGTCGTCGATGTCGACGGCTCGAACCTGCGAACCCTCGATGTCGGCCGGCCGGCGCACGAGCTGTCGTGGCTGCCCCCCGACGGACGCGAGATCGTCTTCCGAGGCGAACAGCTCCACGACAGCGACCCGCCGTCGGGGATCTTCGCCGTCCGCCCCGACGGGACGGGACTCCGGGAGATCTCGACCAGACCGGCAAGCGCTTCGTATGACTATCAGAGCATCGCCGTCTCGCCGGACGGTGCACTCGTGGCCTATACCGGTGCAGAACGCCCAGGGTCGCGGATCCATATCCTCGATCTGCGAACTGGCGACGATCGCGTGCTGCCGGCTCCGCCCGGGGCCGCCGGCCAGTCCGGGGCCGGTTTCTCGCCCGACGGTCTGAAGGTCGTCTACCTTCGCTGGCCTTCTGACAACAGCACGCAACTGGTCGTCGCTCCGACCGACGGCAGCGGGACCGGGATCGCCATCGGCCCGAGCCGTCCGCTTGGATCGGACGGGCCGGTCATCAACAACTACACCTTCACCCCCGACGGCCGGGCTGTGATCGCCAACGACGATCTCGACAAGGTCGCCCGTCTGTTGCCGATCGACGGTTCCGAAGCATCGGTCCTGAGCACGGGTGAGCTCGCCTTTGCCGCGTATCAACGGGTGGCGCCCTAGCCGTTCACCTCGAGCGCGGGGCGCCGGGGGGCGCCCCACGCTCGACCCCGACGCCTCGCTACAATCGGGGCCATGGCCCACCGAGTCACCCTGATCCCCGGCGACGGCATCGGACCGGAGCTGGCGGAGGCCTCACGTCGCGTCCTCGACGCCTCCGGGATCGAGTTCGAGTGGGAGACCGTCGACGCCGGCGAGGCGGTGATGGCCGAGTACGGCACGCCGCTCCCGGATCACGTCCTCGAGTCGATCAAGCGGAACAAGGTCGCGCTCAAGGGCCCGATCACGACGCCGATCGGGGAGGGGTTCCGGAGCGTCAACGTCACGCTCCGCCAGGCGCTCGGCCTGTACGCGAACCTGCGGCCCGCTCGCTCCATCAAGGGCCTCCAGACGCGCTACGAGGACGTCGACCTCGTCATCGTCCGCGAGAACACCGAGGACCTCTACGCCGGGATCGAGCACATGGTCGGCCGCGACGCCGCGGAGAGCATCAAGATCATCACCCGCGAGGCCTCGGAGCGGATCGCCCGGTTCGCGTTCGACTACGCCGTCGCGAACGGCCGCCACAAGGTCACGGCCGTCCACAAGGCGAACATCATGAAGCTCTCGGACGGGCTGTTCCTCGAGAGCTGCCGGACCGTCGCCGCCGACGTACGACGGCCGGATCGAGTTCGAGGACCGCATCGTCGACAACATGTGCATGCAGCTCGTCCAGAAGCCCGAGCTGTACGACGTCCTCGTCCTGCCGAACCTCTACGGCGACATCGTGAGCGACCTCTGCGCCGGGCTGGTCGGCGGGCCTCGGCGTCGCGCCCGGGGCGAACATCGGGACCGAAGCCGCCGTCTTCGAGCCGGTCCACGGCTCGGCCCCCAAGTACGCCGGGCCAGAACAAGGCGAACCCCACCGCGATGATCCTCTCGGGGGCGCTGATGCTCCGCCATCTCGGCCACCCGGACGCCGCGACGAACCTCGAGGCGGCCGTGCGCGATGTCATCGCCGAGGGCAAGGCGACGACCTATGACCTCGGCGGGCCGGCCGGCACGAGCCAGTTCGCCGACGCGATCATCGCCCGCCTCGCGCAGGTCGGGATCGCCGGATGACGAGCTGGCCCGCGAGCCTCCGGACCGGCCGCCCACCACGGAAGCCGGCCGGGACCGCGCCGCAGGGCTTCGGCCGGACCGTCCGCCGGGACGACTGGTGGACCTCGCCGCTCGGCGTGGGGTTCTGGCTCGCGGTCCTCGTCCTGTATTCGGTGTTCAGTGCCCTGATCTGGACGCCGGTCTTCGGCGCACCGAACGAGGCCGACGGCTACCTGTCGCCGTTCTACTTCCCGCTCTTCCGCGACATCGGCCTGCCGCTCGGCATCTCGCCGGCGATCCTGACCCTCTGGATCCCGGTCGGCTTCCGGGTGACCTGCTACTACTTCCGACGCGCCTACTACCGCGCCTATCTGGCCGATCCGCCGGCCTGCGCCGTCGGGGAGCCGCTCGTCCATCGGCGCTACCGGATGGAGGCGGCGCTGCCCTTCATCCTCCAGAACCTCCACCGCTTCTTCCTGTACTTCGCGGTCATCCTCCTGGCGATCCACTGGGTCGAGGTCGGGTCGACCTTCGCCGGGCCGACCGGACCGCGCATCGGTCTCGGGAGCGTCATCCTGCTCATCGACGTCACGCTCCTCAGCGCGTACGTCTTCGGCTGCCACTCGATGCGCCATCTCGTGGGGGGACGCCTCGATTGCTTCTCCTGCACGCGCTCGAACCAGACGCGCCACTCGGTCTGGCTCCGTCTGAGCGGCCTGAACGCCCGCCACATGGTGTTCGCGTGGGCGAGCCTCATCTCCATCGTCGTCGCGGACATGTACATCCACGCACTCGGTCTCGGGCTGATCACCGACCCGGCCATCCGGTTCTAGGCCGGTAGCGAGCGATGGCGGACCCGAACCTTCCCCAGACGCGGCCGCATGACGTGCTCGTCATCGGGGCCGGCGGCTCGGGGTTGCGGGCCGCGATCGAGGCGAGGGCGGCCGGCGCCGATGTCGGACTGGTGTGCAAATCGCTGCTCGGCAAGGCCCACACCGTCATGGCCGAGGGCGGGATCGCCGCGGCCCTCGCCCACGTCGCGACGACCGACACCTGGCAGGTCCACTTCCGCGACACGATGGTCGGCGGGAAGTACCTGAACAACCCGCGCATGGCCGAGCTCCACGCCACCGAGGCGCCCGACCGGGTCCGCGAGCTCGAGGCGTGGGGGGCCGTCTTCGACCGGACCCGCGA
Organism: uncultured Chloroflexia bacterium; assembly: GCA_963817245.1. Taxonomy (GTDB): domain Bacteria; phylum Chloroflexota; class Limnocylindria; order Limnocylindrales; family CSP1-4; genus SPCO01. The sequence continues at coordinate 1,402,669 of CAWFNQ010000001.1, read as the reverse complement.
CGGCCGGATCCTGCAGCGCCCGTTCGGCGGTCACACGAACGCGCGACTCGCCCACGTCGGCGACCGGACCGGGCTCGAGATGATCCGCACGCTCCAGGACCGGGCCGTCGCGCTGGGCATCACCGTGTACATGGAATGCACCATCACCCGGCTCATCACCAGCTCGAAGGGCGTCACCGGCGCCTTCGGCTACTGGCGGACGACCGGCCGCCCGATCGTGTTCCCGGCCAAGGCCGTCGTCCTTGCCACGGGCGGCATCGGCAAGGCGTACGAGATCACCTCGAATTCATGGGAGTACAGCGGCGACGGACAGGCGCTGGCCTACGAGGCCGGCGCCGAGCTCATCGACATGGAGTTCGTCCAGTTCCATCCGACGGGCATGGTCTGGCCGCCCGGGGTGCGCGGCCTGCTGGTGACCGAGGCGGTCCGCGGCGAGGGCGGGATCCTGCGCAATGCGAAGGGCGAGCGATTCATGTGGAAGTACCTGCCCGAGGATCGCCGGGCCGAGTACGCCGCCACCGACGAGGAGGCCGCGCGCTGGGTCAAGGCGGTCTCGCAGGGCCGCACGACCGAGGACCGCCGGCCACCGGAGCTGTCCACTCGCGACAACGTCGCCCGGGCGATCTACACCGAGGTGAAGGAGGGTCGCGGCTCCCCCCACGGTGGGGTCTTCCTCGACATCAGCTACCTGCCCGCCGACCACGTCCGGCGCAAGCTCCCCTCGATGTACGAGCAGTTCAAGGAACTCGCCGACGTCGACATCACGAAAGGACCGATGGAGATCGGGCCGACGACGCACTACGTGATGGGCGGCATCCGCGTGGACGCCGACACCGGGGCGACCTCGGTCGGCGGGTTGTTCGGCGCCGGCGAGGTGACGGGCGGTATGCACGGCGCGAACCGGCTGGGGGGCAACTCGCTCTCCGACCTGCTCGTCTTCGGGGCCCGGACCGGCGCCGCCGCCGCGGCGCATGCGCTCGCGGACGAGGCGGATCCGCACGTGGATCCGATGCAGATCATGGCGGCCATGCGGGCGCTCGACGCGCCGCTCGGGCGGGCGGACGGCGAGGATCCCTATGCCATCCAGCGCGACCTCCAGGACACGATGCAGCGCCTCGTGGGCATCTACCGCGAGGAGGCCGACCTGAGCGACGCGATCCGCCGGATCGGTGAGCTGCGGGCGCGGCTGGCCCGCGTCCGGGTCGTGGGCGACCGGGCGTACAACCCGGGCTGGAACCTGGCGTTCGAGCTCGACCACCTGCTCACCATCTCCGAGGCGATCGCGCGGAGCGCGCGGCAGCGGACGGAGAGCCGCGGTGCCCACAGCCGGATCGACCACCCCGAGACCGATGACGCGTCGTGGGGCCACGTCAACAGCGTGGTATCACTCGCGACCGACGGCTCCATGGCGGTCGGCACGCGACCGTTGCCGGCCATGTCCGACACGCTCCACGCGTTGCTGGGTGCCCACTGATGGGAGGGACCGATGGCTGAGGCCCATCTGCGGGTCTTCCGCGGGACGAGCGCGTCGGAGGGTCGCTTCGACGAATTCGACGTGCCTGTGGAGGAGGGGATGGTCGTCCTCGACGCCCTCCACTGGATCCAGGGCCACGAGGCGCCGGACCTCGCCGTGCGCTGGAACTGCAAGGCCGCCAAGTGCGGCTCGTGCAGCGCCGAGGTCGACGGGCGTCCGCGGCTGATGTGCAAGACGCGCCTGTCGGACTTCGATCTCGAGGAGCCGATCACCGTCGAGCCGATGCGCGCGTTCCCGCTCATCAAGGACCTCGTGACTGACGTGTCGTGGAACTACGAGGTCAACAAGACGATCCAGCCGTTCACGCCGCCCGACGACGTGCCCCAGGAGGACTGGCGCTGGCAGCAGGAGGACATCGAGCGGGTCCAGGAGTTCCGCAAGTGCATCGAATGCTTCCTGTGCCAGGACGTCTGCCACGTGCTGCGCAACCACGAGGTCGAGCGGCCGTTCATGGGTCCCCGCTACCTCGTTCGTTCGGCCGGACTGGAGATGCACCCGATCGATCGGGCCGACCGACGCCCGTACCTCAAGGACAGCGGTGGCATCGGGTTCTGCAACATCACGAAGTGCTGCACCGACGTCTGCCCCGAGCACATCCGGATCACCGACAACGCGATCATCCCGCTCAAGGAACGGGTCGCCGACGAGTACTACGACCCGCTCCGCTGGGTCGCCCGCAAGCTGCGCGGGGGTGATGCCAAGGGCGCGTCGCGGGTCGAGCTGCCGGTCCTTCCCGCTGCCAGCGATACGACGGCCGATACCGCCGACGCGGCCGACGCCCCGTCGGCCGGGGGAGCCGGCGAGGCCGACGCTTGAGCGACACGCTCTTCCCCGAACTGGCCGGGGAGGAGCCGGCCCCCGGTCCCGGGCGGGCGCCTCGCCCCGGCTTCGTGATCCGGACCGACGGCGCCGCCCGCGGCAACCCCGGACCCGCGTCGCTCGGGGCCGCGCTCTACGACATGGCCCGGCCGGACGCCCGCCACCATCGCGCCGAGCCCGACGCCTCGATCTCCGACTACCTCGGCGTCCAGACCAACAACGTCGCCGAGTACACCGGTGTCGTCCGGGCGCTCGATCTCGCGCGCGAGCTCGGCGCACGCGAGGTCGCGCTGCTGCTCGATTCGAAGCTCATCGTCGAGCAGCTGACCGGCCGCTGGCGGGTCAAGGACGCCAAGCTCATCCCGCTCTGGTCCGCGGCCCGCCACACGCTCGCGGGCTTCGACCGGTGGTCGGCTGCGCATGTGCCGCGCGCCCAGAACTCGGTCGCCGATGCGCTCGCCAACGAGGCCATCGACCGGGTCATGGCCGGCGGGCCGGCGTCGGTCGTGCGCCGGCCGTAGGGATCGCGGTCACCGTGTCCTGGCCACGCGACCGGCCCGTGTCGTGGCGCGCGCTCGGTCGGAACGTCTCGATGCTCCTGGTGACGACGGTCGCCTTCATCGTCCAGTTCGCGCTCGTCGTCGGGGTCATCGCCCTGCCCGCGGATGCGGCCGCCGGCTGGTTGCGCCCGCTCGTGGCGCTCGTCTGGGGGATCGGCGTGCTGTGGACGGCCTGGTGCTGGGTGACGTGGCAGGCTCGCGCCGTCATCGCCCCGGTCCTGACGGCCGCTCTCATCTGGCTGGCCGCCGCGGCGTCGTAGGATGGGTCCGTCAGCGAGGCGGTCGGATGGTCGCGCGTCGGCCGGGGCGACCCGACCGACGTGAGGAAAGTCCGAGCTCCGCAGCGCAGGGTGGCGGGTAACACCCGTCCGCCGTGAGGCGAGGACCAGTGCCACAGTGACGATGCCGGCCGCCGGCCTTCGGGTCGGCGATCGGAGTGAAACGCGGCAAACTCCACCCGGAGCAAGGCCAAATAGGAGGGCGTAACCCGGCGGCGGGCGACCGTCGACGGGGGAGAGGTGCGCTGCCCAGCCCTCGGGTCGGCCGCATGAGCCGTCGGGTGACCGGCGGCCTCAGAGGGATGGCCATCCCCGATCGGTGCTTCGGTACCGGCCGGGACAGAACTCGGCTTACAGACCGCCTCGCTGACGCTTCGCCCCGTTTCGTGCGTGAAAAGGCCCTCCGGCGACCGTCGCTCGGAGGGCCTTGCATACAGTTCTGCATACGGTTTGGGCTAGGTGGCGACGTCCCGCCCTCCACCCGTATGCCTTTGGTACCGCGACCAATTCGAAAGTTGGGCATTGCAGCGTTCTGACGATACGTCATGCCCAATTGACGCGCCGAACCCGAGCGGCTCCGTAGGGCCGGCGTTCGTCAGTGGAGGCAGACCGTCGAGGTATACGTACCGCCGGCACATAGGCTGGCGCCGGGCCTGAATCACGGGACAAACATGACGGCGGAGTAGGCTCAGGTACGGCCGAGAGTCTAGGGGAGGTGCTTAGTGTCTGCGATCGTCTGTGGACCGTCCGGTGGGGAGGCCAGCCGAGCCGGAGCGACCCCAGATCTCGAGAGCTGAGTGCTCAGCCGGAGCCGTTGCGGCCCGGCCACGCGAGAGCGAGGAAGAGCACGGCGATGACGACAACCCAGAGGCCCACGACGATGGCGATCAGCTGTGGGAACGTCGCGGCCACGATCGCGATCGAGACCACCACGATGAATGAGACCACCGCGCGGCTTCGTCTCGCAAGCTCGCTGCGGACGCTCGTCGTCGGATTCGCGGCTCGCCACACGCGATATCCGGCGAGGACCGTGAGCGGCCACGAGACGAGGACCCAGGGGAGCGCCGCGGCCGGGTTGGTGGTGAGCACCACGGCCGACAGTACCGCCACCAGTCCGGCGAAGATGAAGATGACCCCCATGCGCCGAGTCTATGCCCCCGCCTGCTCGCTCCACGCGGTGAGGCAGGCGTTGGCGGTCGCCTCGGCACTGCTCGCCGATGAGCCGGTTCCGGGTCGCAGCCTCACGGGCCTCGTCGATGCGGGCGGGATCGGCACGTCGAGCCATGGCACGAGGGTAGCCGGATAAGCGACAGCTATGCCGTCACGGCTACCGTGGCGGCGCCCCGGCTCCGCGTCCGGACGTGCGATCCGCGCTTAGCCGGGCGTCACAGGCCGAGGTTCGCGAGCACGTCGAGGGCGAGCGCCTTGTCCATCGCCGTCTCGTTGGCCGCCGTGGCGGTTTTCCCGCTCACGCCGATCGAGAAGCCAAGGCCGTTCTTGTAGAAGGTCAGGTTGTCTCCGGCCTGCAACCCGGATGTCTGTGCCATGCACGCCTGATCGCCAACACCGCTGACCGGGGTCACCGTGATCCCCAACGAGGCTGACGAACCCTCATCACAGAGCCCGGGATCCTCGTTCGTGTTGAGGAGGACCTGTTCGTCCGGAACCCCGTTCGAGTCGGGGTGGCTCCAATCGCAGGAGTGCGTGTCGCCCCCGGAGTCCCCTGCGCCGACGGTCAGGCCGATCACCGCGCTGACCTGAGCCGACGTGAGCAGCGAGCAGGGGTCGGCTACCTTCGCGCCAGTCGCTCCGCCGCCCGACGGCTGGGCGATCGGAGCCTGGCTCCCACCACCGCCAGCGACACTCGGACTCGGTGCCGGGGTGCCGGAGGAGCTGCACGCAGCGACGAGGACGACAAGGGTTGTCGCCGCGACAAGGGTCCGAATGCGACGCATGTAAGGCCACCTCCACAATTACGATGCGAGCCGATCTCCCCAAACGGTTGGGCTGCCGGGCCGGGAGGCGATTCTCGCGATTGTGCGCCGTTGGGGCGCGAGGCGCCCTCCAGCTCAAGCGTTGCGCGGCGATCCACTCCCAGCCCGCGTCCCAGTAGGCCGAGCCTCGCTTGCGGCCGTCACGGGCCGCCTGCGCCTCCCACGCCGCGAGCCAGGCGTCGCCGGTCGCCTCGCTTCTGTCGCGGGAGGTTCGAAGCCCACGCCTGGCTTGAAATCCGCGCAGAACAGGGTGCCGTCGCTCCGAACGGCGGTGCCTGGCCACTACACCGAACAATCTCAGCTACCGACGCCGAGCGACCAAACGCTTCCGAGACGCCCGCCTGTCAGCCTCCCGGTTAAGGGGGCCCATTAGGGGCGTCGCGCCGGGAGGGAATTGGGCCATGGCCGCAGCAATTCTCCGATCATGGCTACGTCCGATGGCCACCGAGGGAGAACGATGCGTTACCGCACCCTGATCGCGCTCGCCATCGCCGCGACCGTCGCCCTCGCCGCCTGCTCCGGCAGCAGCTCCAGCCTCACCGGCAAGACCTGGCAGCTGACCGCGATGACCAAGAGGGTCGCGGAGAATCCAGGGCGTCGTGCCGGAGGCCGACCAGGCCAACTACACGATCGAATTCACGTCGGACGGCAACTACCAGGCCAAGGCCGACTGCAACCAGACGTCCGGCACGTCCACGACGACCTCGGACGGCGGCCTGACCATCGAACCCGGCCCGACGACGCTGGTCGCCTGCCCGGCGGGCTCGTTGTCGGACGAGTACATCCAGAGCCTCACCAATGCTTCGAGCTACACCATCGCGGATGGCCAGCTGACGATCATGCTCAAGGACGGGTGGTCACTCGTCTTCAAGTAGGCCGATCCCCGCTCATCACCTACGGGAGCCCTGCTGAGTCCCCCCACCCGGCAGGGCTTCCTCTACGGCCGCGCCCCACGCTCGCGCTGGGCCGCGATCCACTCCCAGCCCGCGTCCCAGTTGGCCGCGCCTCGCTCGATGCCGTCACGGGCCGCCTGCTCCTCCCACGCCGCGATCCACGCGTCGGCGGTCGCTTCGGCCATGTGGTCGCCGATGAGGCGGTTCCGGGTGGCAGCCTTGCGCGCTTCGTCGATACGGGCAGGATCGGCACGGCGGGACATGGCCCGAGGGTAGCCGGATAAGCGACAGCTAAGCCGTCACGGATATCGTGGTGGCGCCCCGGCTCCGCGGGTCGTGGACGCGATCCCGGCTCCTTGCCGGCCAGCTCGAGCGGCCGCGACCCGGGTCTGCTTTGCACACGTTTCTGCACACGTTTGGGGTCGACCTACGTGGACGCAATAGACGTATTCACGCTCACGGGACGGGTGCCGGCCACGCTCAAACGTGCCTGGGGGTGGAACTCGGCTTACAGACCGCCTCGCTGACGCTTCACCTCGCCGGACGAGCTACGGGCGGGCCGGCTGCCTTTCGGCGTCGGCTGGTCGTCGACGGCCCCGAGCGACGAGCGCGATCACGCCCCAACCGGCGAGCAATGGAACGACCAGGGACCCCAGGGCGCCGATGACGTGGTCCGACGCGGTCTCGGGTAGGAGTCCGAGTGCGGCGCGACACTGCTCGGGCGTCACCCCGAGCGGGCCAAGACAGCCCTGGACCTGGCCGCCGGCGAAGAGGAGCCAGAAGCAACCGACGGCGACCGCCCAGAGCACCATCGCCGCGACCACGCGGCGCGTCATCGCGAGGTCAGTCCTCGTCGGGGCGGAAGATGTGCGGGGCGACGCAGGCGTTGCAGATGGGCGTCGCCGAATTCGAGGTCGCCCAGGGGGATCGGCACCTTGCGGTCGGGGAACAGGCACTCGACGTCGTACACGCGATCCCCGCCGGCCTCGACCTGGATGAGGCGGCGGAATGTGCAGCGCTTGATGCGGTGCGGCGCGAGATGGAACGCGTCGGGCTGCGGCGGGATCACCGGGATCGGGAGGGCCATCGGGCTTCGCACGGTCCTCGCAACGTGCGACCGAGACTGGTCCCGGTCGACTCTGGCGGCGAACGCTAGCATCCTCCGTCAAGGGGCGCCACCGCCTCAAACGTACTAGACTGCCGGCCGTTCCACCCACAGGCAGCGGAGGACGCGTGGCCGACGACCCCAATGCCGCCCGCCGACGCGCCTCACGACGCGATCGCGATCCCGGCGCTGACGGCGACGAGGCGGCCCCGCAGGACGCCGTCGACCAGGTCGACTCGTCGGACGCGGACGCGGCGCCGAGCCTCGCCGAACCGACCGACGCCGACGCGTTCGCCGCGCCCGCCGAGCCCGGGCCCTCACCCGAGTCGGTGTCGGGCGCCGACGAGGTCGACGCGTCGGCCGAGGGGGCGACCCCGGACCCGCTGGGGACGACCCCGGATGCCGACGGGACCACGGTGTCGTCCGAGGCCGAGGACGTCGACGCCGTAGGGTCACCGCGGCCCGACCCGCTCGCGGACCGCGCCGAGGCCGCGACCGCCCCCGCCGAGGACAACGCCCCCGCCGAGGACATGGCCGCTGCCGAGGCCATGGCCGCTGCCGAGGACACCGCCGTCGCCGAAGCCCCTGTCGCCGCGACGGCGACGACCCTCTGGGAGTCGCCGGATGGGACACCCGCCGCCTCGCTGCCGTGGCTGCAGGCTCGTTCGCCGGACGACCGGATCTGCCCGTTCCTGCGCGCCGTGGCGGCCGACGACCATCTGGGCTTCCCGGTCGAGTCGCCGGACGCCGCGAACCGCTGCGCCTCGATGCACGAGGCCGTGCCGCAGTCGCTCCGGCAGCAGGAGCTCGTCTGCCTGACGGCCAACCACGTCAACTGCCCGCGCTATCTGCGTGGTGCGGCCGAGACGGCGACGGTGGTCCCGGTCGCCCGCGTGCGCCCGAAGGCGGTCATGACGCCGGCCATCAGTGCCGCCCTGATCATCCTCGCCCTGTCGTTCGGGGCGTCGGTCGCGTTCGGCCTGGCCAACGGCGGCCTCGCGATGCCGTCGCGCGCGGCCGTGGCGCCGCCGACCGCCTCGGCCACATCGGTCGCCGCGGCGACAGCCACGCCCGCGACCTCGTCGCCCGCCGCGTCCCCGGCCGTCGCGTCCCCGGCCGCCGCGTCCCCGAGCCTCGAGCCGACGCCGGCCCCGTCGGCCACGGCGAGCCCGTCGGCGAGTACCACGCCGATCCCGTCGCCGAGCGCCTCGGCATCGCTCGCGACCGGGCCGACGCCGTCGCCGACCTCCAACCGCTTGCGCCTACTCAAGCCCTGCCCCAACAAGCCGAACTGCTGGATCTATACGGTCCGTTCGGGGGACAACCTCTACAGCATCGCGCACTACTTCGGCGTGCCGCTGGGCACGGTGCGGTCGCTCAACCCCTGGACGAAGACCGAGAGTCTCCGCGCCGGCAAGAAGCTGATCCTCCCGAACCCGACCCGCTGAGGGTCCCCGCGGGGTCCCCGCGAGCCGACCGAGGCGCACGTCCCCGACCAGAAGGTCCGGTTCGTGCCATCTGCTCAACTCGCCGACCGTCGGAGACGTCGGGGTCGGGGCGAGGGCACCACATGCGCTCGGCCCACGCTCGGCGACGGCGTCCAGGTGTGGCGATGCACGCGGATCGTTCCATGGGCTGTGCAGATGGCACGAATCCTTTGGTCCGCCTGCTCAGCCGACTGAGCAGATGGCACGGATCCGCATCGGATCGGTCCCCAGGAGTGTGGTGACCCGATCCCCTGACCCCGCGCTTCGGGGATGAACCCTCCGAGCCTCGGTTTGGGACCCGCGAACCCCGATCCCTGATTCGCATGCCGAAATCGGCATTGACGTGGGGCATTTGCATGCTAGGATGCGCCGAAGTGGCGTGAAGTGGTGGAAAGTGGGGAAGAACGACAGCCCCCGAAACCCACCAGCCGCCAGCCGAGCCGAACCACAGGGGTAGCCCGACAGGTGTTCACCGGCGAGTACCGGCACTCGGTGGACGACAAGGGACGGATCGCCGTCCCGGCCCGCTTCCGCCCGCAGCTCGACACCGGCGCGTACATCTCGCGCTGGATGGAGTCCTGCCTCGCCATCCACACCAAGTCCGGGTGGGCGGACCTCAGCGACAAGATGGCCGCCCTGCCCATCACCGACACCAATGGCCGCCTGTTCTCGCGCTTCGTGTTCTCGGGCGCGTCACCGGCGGAGCTCGACCGGCAGGGGCGCGTGCTCGTGCCGGCCTACCTGCGCGAGTCGATCGGCCTGGCCTCCGAGGCCGTGGTCGTCGGCACGCGCGATCACGTGGAGATCTGGGCGCCCGACCGGTGGGATGACTACCGCAAGGCGCTCGACGACCCACAGGCGCTGGCCCAGGCCTTCGAAGGGCTGGGGATCTAGCGCGCACCACATGCGCTTCCAGGATCCGCTCGGGATCCGTTCGTTTCGGAGTGGAGGAGAGATGAAGGTAGGGCACGTTCCGGTGCTGGCGGAGGAGGTCGTCGAGATGCTCCAGCCGGTCGCCGGCAGCCTTCAGATCGACGCCACGATGGGCGGCGGTGGGCACACCGAGCGGATCCTGGAGGCGACCGACCCTGATGGCCGCCTCCTCGGTCTCGACGCCGATGGGGCGGCCGTCGCCAGAGTGGTCGATCGCCTCCGTCCCCGCTTCGGCGACCGACTGGTCGTCCGCCAGGCGAACTTCCGCGATCTCGCGACGGTCGCGCCCGAGGCTGGATTCGGGGCCGTCGATGGGTGCCTCTTCGATCTCGGCCTCTCGAGCTACCAGCTCGCCGACACCGACCGCGGGTTCGGCTTCCGCGCCGGCGGCCCGCTCGACATGCGCTTCGACACCTCGCGCGGCGTCCCCGCATCCGAGCTCCTGGCCACGCTCGATGCCGACGAACTGACCGCCCTCTTTCGGCGCTACGGCGAGGAGCCGAAGGCGCCCCGCATCGCGCGGGCCGTCGTCGACGCCCGGCGGACGGCCCCGGTCGCGACGGCCGAGGACCTGGCGGCGCTCGTGGAGCGGGTGGCACCACCGAACCCGCGGCAGCCGCGCCGGACCCACCCCGCCACGCGTGTCTTCCAGGCACTCCGCATCGCGGTGAATGAAGAGCTCGATGCCCTCCAGGCGGGTCTGGCCGCCGCGGTCGATCTCCTCCGACCCGGCGGCCGGCTCGTCGTCCTGAGCTACCACTCGCTCGAGGACCGCATCGTCAAGCGGTTCATCGCGGCTGAGCGGCGCGGCTGCGTCTGTCCTCCCGAACTTCCCGTCTGCGTGTGTGGGCGGAACCCCCGTCTGCGCCTCGTCACCCGGCGCTCGCTGACGCCCTCGGCGTCCGAGATCGCCGCCAATCCCCGCGCCCGGAGCGCTCGTCTCCGGGCCGCCGAGCGTCTCGCGGCCTGAGGTCGGCCGGTCGACGGACATGGGCGAGCCGGTCGGAGGGCCGGGCCGCCACCAGCGATGGAAGGAGGAGTCCGGGTGAGCAAGCGTCATCAGTCGAACCGTCGCAAGTCGTACGGTCGGCGGCTGCATGAGGTCCGCGAACGGACCGATCGGCATCAGCATCACGAGGACTTCGAGCTCGAGCTGGACAGCTGGGGTCCGGCCGCGCCGTCCGACCCGCTGGCCTTCGTCGATCCGCGCAGCCCGCGGATGCACCTGCGCGCCAGCTGATCGACGATGGCCGTTTACGAGGGCGCTCGCCCACGAACCATCACGTCGCGCGCCATCGCGCTGCCGGGTCGTTCCCGTGTCGCGGAGGGTCAGACCCTGGGCCGGCGGCGCATGCGCACGGCCGTCCGGGCCGGGCGGCGGAGCGACCACCTCGGGCTGCTCCTGGGCGCGATCGTCATCGCGTTCCTGCTCGCCTTCTTCTGGCTCGCGCAGGTGGTCCGCCAGTCCGCGACGAGCTATGACATCGGCCACCTGCAGGTCGCCCGCGACCGGCTCGAAATCGTCCGAGCAGGACATCCGCTCCGACCTGAACCGGCTCGGGAGCGAGCCGGCCATCCGCAAGCTCTCGATCGACGCCGGCCTGGGCGAACTCGGGGAACCCATCGTCCTTCCGGCGCGATAGGCACGGCTGGATCGATGCTGGGTCGGACGGATTCGCGCTCGCGCCTGCTGTTACTGCTCCTCGGCTTCGTCGTGGGCTCGCTCGCCCTCGTCGGGCGGCTGGCGTACTGGCAGGTCGCGCAGCACGACATGCTCGCCGCCCAGGCGGTCGCCCAGACGACCATCAAGGTCGCCGAGCCGACGCACCGCGGCGACATCTTCGACCGGAGCGGCACCGTGGTCCTGGCCACGACCATCGATCGCGACCGGCTCGTGGCCGCCCCGTCGGACATGAACCCCGAGCAACGTCACCAGACCGGCGACGAGCTCGTCCGCCTGCTCGGCCTCGACGACGTCGCCGGGATGGCCCTGCGCGACAAGCTCGCGAGCGGCAAGGCGTACGTGATCCTCGCGCGGGGCATCACCCCGACCCTCGCCGAGCAGATCCGCGATGGCGTGACCGCCAAGCGACTCTTCGGCATCTCCCTCGAGCCCGAGCCGGTGCGCGTCTACCCGCAGACCGGCGGCGGTCCGGATTCGACCCTGGCGGCGCAGCTCCTGGGCTTCGTCAACCGCGACGGCCAGGGCCAGTACGGCATCGAGCAGGCCTATCAGTCGACCCTGGCCGGCGATCCCAAGGTGGTCGTCGCCGACCGCGACGCACACGGTCGGGCCCTGCTGGACTCGGCCGACATCGTCGACCAGGGGACGCCGGGCCAGGACATCCGCACGACCGTCGATGCCAGCCTCCAGCTTGCCGTCGAGCAGGAGCTCCTCGCGGCCTGGATCGCCGACAAGGCGAAGAGCGTCTCCGCGGTCGTGATGGATCCGTACACGGGCGAGGTCTACGCCGAGGCCACGTATCCGTCGTACGACGCGAACCAGTACCGCGAGGTCGCGACCGACGCCCCGGACCGGTTCATCGATCCGATCGTCTCGAGCGTCTACGAGCCCGGGTCGGTGTTCAAGATGATGACCGTCACCGCGGCCCTCGAGCACAAGACGGTCACGCTCCAGACGAAGATCAAGGACACCGGCACGCTCAAGCTCGACAACGGCCGCGCCAAGATCGACGACGCCGACCGCCACGGGATGGGCTGGATGACGTTCGAGGACGGCGTGTCCTGGTCGCGCAACGTCGTCGCCGCGAAGGTGGCCCTGGAGCTGGGTTCGACGACACGCAAGTCGGCGGCGATCCTGTACGACACGTGGACCAAGCTCGGATACGGGGCACCGACCGGGATCGACGTCGCGGGCGAGGTCTCGGGCATCGTCCGCGACCCGGGGCTCACGCCGTGGACCCAGATCGACCTGGCGAACGGTTCGTTCGGCCAGGGCGTGGCCGTGACACCGATCCAGCTCGCGACCGCGTATGCCGCACTGATGAACGGCGGCACGCTGATCCGGCCGCACGTCGTCAAGGCGATCGGCGAGCAGGACGTCCAGGCTCCGCCGCGCGCCCAGGTCATCGACCAGGCCCTCTCGACGAAGATGGTCAAGCTCATGAACCACGTCGTGACGACCGTGCCGACGTACAAGAGCCGGACGCGCGTCCCCGGGTACGAGGTGGGCGGCAAGACCGGGACCGCCCAGATCTGGGACCCGAAGATGCATGGGGGGCGGGGCGGCTGGAAGCGCAACCTCTTCAACTACTCGTTCGTCGGGTACATCGCGCGCCATCCCGGCACGCCCGATCTGGTCGTCGCCATCCGGATCGAGGAGGGCAAGCCGACCATCGCCCGGGTCGGCCAGCTGGAGATGCCGGTCATGTCGTTCCAACTCTTCCGGCGCATCGCCACGAACGCGATCCAGACGCCCGACCTCCTGGCCGACCGGCCGGTCACCTCCGGCCCGACGCCGGACCAGTGAGCACGGCCCATGCGACACTCCCCGCCGTGACCGACGCCGACCCGTCGCGTGCCGCGCTCGGGCCACGCGACGGCGCGGTCGAGGCCGACGCGAGCCGCTCGAACGAGCCCGCCTTCACCGCCGATGAGCTCGTTCGCCTGACCGGCGGGCATCTCCTCGTTCGCTCCGATCGGCCGATCCGGGGAGCGGCCGTGGATTCGCGCGAGGTCCGTCCGGGCATGATCTTCGTGGCGCTTCCCGGTGAGCGGACCGACGGACACGCCTACCTGGCCGAGGCCGTCGCCGCCGGGGCGGCGGCGCTGCTCGTCACCCGCCCGCCGGCGCAGCCCGCGGCGCTCGGCGACGTGACGGTCGTGCGCGTGCCGGATGGCCTGGCCGCCCTGGGTGCCCTGGCCACCGCCTGGCGCCGCCGGTTCGACCCGATCGTGATCGGGGTCACGGGGAGCATCGCGAAGACCTCGACGAAGGAAGCGATCGCGACCGTCCTCGGTCGTCGCTACCGGACGCTCAAGAGCGCCGGCAACCAGAACAACGAGATCGGCCTGCCGCTGACCGTCCTCGGGCTCGGCCCCGAGCACGAGGCGGCCGTGCTCGAGATGGGCATGTATGTCGGCGGCGAGATCGCCGACCTGGCCCGCATCGCGCGGCCGTCGATCGGGGTCGTGACCGCCGTCCAGGCCGTCCACCTGTCGCGGATCGGGTCGCTCGAGGCGATCGAAGCCGCCAAGGCGGAGCTCGTCGAGGCGCTCCCGGCGTCAGGCACGGCCGTCCTCAACGCCGACGACTCGATCGTCCGCCGGATGGCCGCGCGGACCGCGGCTCGGCCCCTGACCTACGGCTTCGCGGACGACGCCGACGTCGGCGCCGAGGCGGTCACCTCGGCCGGTCTGGACGGGATGCGGTTCACGCTGCGCGCCCGCGGCGAGCGGCGGTCCGTCGCCATCCCGACGCTCGGCCGGCTGTCGATCCACAACGGCCTCGCCGCCGCGGCGACCGGGCTCGCGGCGGGCATGACACTCGAGGAGATCGGTACCGGCCTGGCCGAGGGCTGGTCCGCACCGCACCGCGTCGCGCCGATGCGCCTCGGCGACGTGGTCCTGATCGACGATTCCTACAACGCGTCACCAGGCTCCGTGCGGGCCGCACTCGAGGTCCTCGCCGACCTGCCGGGCCGGCGTGTGGCCGTCCTCGGCGAGATGCTCGAACTCGGGGAGGGCCACGACAGCGGTCACGTCGCCGTCGGTGAGGTCGCGGGCCATATCGCGGACCTCCTCGTCGTGGTGGGGCCCGGGGCCTTCGGGATCGTCGAGGGCGCGATGGCCGCCGGTCTTCCCCCCGAGCGGATCCTCCACGTCGACGATGCGGCCGACGCGCTCGACGCCCTGCGCCCGCGCCTGCGCGACCGGGACGTCGTCCTCGTCAAGGGCTCGCGCGGGATCGGCCTCGACGCCGTCGTCGCGGGCCTGCGCGCCGACGCCGGCCTGGAGCCCTACCGATGACGTCGACGGTGCCCCAGCCGCCCGTCGAGCTGATCCAGGGCCTGCTGCTCGCGTTCGCGCTCGTCGTCATCCTCATGCCGCCGTACATCCGGCTGCTCCAGGCGGTCGGCTTCGGGAAGCACATCCGTGAGGAGGGGCCGGAGAGCCACTACCAGAAGGAGGGCACGCCGACGATGGGCGGCCTGCTGGTCGTGGCCGTCGTCCTCGCGATCTACTTCTTCCTTCGCCAGCCCGACGCGGCCACCTTCGCGCCGTTGGCCGCGCTCGCCACCATCGGCTTCCTGGGCGCCTTCGATGACTACCTCAACGCCCGGACCGGCGAGGGCATCCGTGCCCGCCAGAAGCTCATCTGGCTGACCGTCGTCGCCTTCGTCGCGGCCTACCAGATCCAGCAGACCTACAACATCACCGCCATCGCCGTCCCGTTCGTCGGAGCGGTCCCGATCGCGGCGCCCGTCTACATCCTGTTCGCGGCGTTC
This sequence comes from uncultured Chloroflexia bacterium, assembly GCA_963817245.1. Taxonomy (GTDB): domain Bacteria; phylum Chloroflexota; class Limnocylindria; order Limnocylindrales; family CSP1-4; genus SPCO01. Next base: position 1,387,598 of record CAWFNQ010000001.1, on the reverse strand, counting down.
GCCATCGTGGCCACGGCCAACGGCGTGAACATCACCGACGGCCTCGACGGCCTCTCGGGGGGCACGGTCGCCATCGCGTTCGTGGCCTACATGCTCATCGCGCTGCTCAACACCCCGAACCAGGCCAACCTCGCGCTCCTGTGCGCCCTGATCATCGGGGCGCTCCTCGGGTTCCTCTGGTTCAACGTCCACCCGGCCCAGATCTTCATCGGCGACTCGGGCGCCCTCTCCCTCGGGGCGACGCTCGCGGTGACCGCCCTTATCACCGGCCAGATCCTCGTGCTCCCGCTCATCGGGATCATCTTCGTCGTCGAGACGCTGTCGGTGATCGTCCAGGTCAGCTACTTCAAGGCGACCGGCGGCCGGCGGCTGCTCCGGATGAGCCCGATCCACCACCACTTCGAGCTGGGTGGCTGGGACGAGGAGAAGATCACGATCCGGTTCTGGATCATCGGCATCCTCGCGGCGCTGCTCGGGGTGACGCTCTTCCTCGCGTCGCTGAGTCGACTCGGGTGATGCCGACGATGACGACCGCCCACCCGATCGATCCCGACGCACTCACGCTCGACGCCGTCCGCGCGGGCGTCCTGCGCGACCGCCCGGTGACCGTGCTGGGGTTCGCCCGGAGCGGCATCGCACTCGCCCGGTTCCTGGCCGACGCCGGCGCGCGGGTCACGGTCTACGACGGGCGGCCGGCGAACGAGCTCGGGCCGGCCATCGCGGCGCTCGGCGACCGATCGGTCGAGCTGGCGCTCGGTCCGGCGGTGGAGCCGGCGACGGCCTGGGCGAGCGCCGACCTCGTGACCACGTCCCCATCGATCAACCCGGACTACCCGACGACCGAGCCACGGCTGCGCACGGCGCTGCGGGCCCTCGTCGATGCCCGGGCCGGCGGTGACCCGAGCGCCCCGGCGCTCGTGTCCGAGCCGGACCTGTTCCTGCGCCTGTGCCCCGCGCCGACCATCGGCGTGACCGGCACGAAGGGCAAGACCACGACCGCGTCGCTCACGGCGGCCATCCTCGCGGCCGATCCGGCGCACCCGGCCGTGCTCGGCGGGAACATCGGCATCCCGATCGTCGAACGGCTCCCCGAGCTGACCGCGCAGTACCGGGTGGTCGATGAGCTGTCGGAGCTCCAGCTGCCGACGCTCTCGCGCGGCACGACGGTCGCGGTCTACACGAACGTCACCTCCGACCACCTCGACCGCCACGGCTCGCTCGAACGCTACCGCGCGGCCAAGCGCCGCCTTGCCGAGCTGGTGGACCCGGCGGGCGCCCTCGTCCTGAACGCCGAGGACCCGGTCGTCGCCGGCTACGCGGCGTTCGGTGGCGCGCGGGCCGTGACCTACCGGCGGGCGACGCCGGCGCCGGGTGGGTTGGGGGTCGTGGATGGCTGGATCGTGGCCGACGGCGTCGAGCGACTTGCGCTGGCCGGCGGCGGCCCCGCCGCGACCGGACCAGACGGCCGGATCCTCCTCGTGACCGAGCTGGCCATCCCCGGTGCCCACAACGTCGCGAACGCCCTGGCGGCGGTCGCGGTCGGCCTGCTGTTCGGCGTCGACCCGGGGGCGATCCGCGGCGCGGCGATGGCCTTCCACGGGGTCGAGCATCGCCTCGAGACCGTCGCCGTCGTCGACGGCGTGCGATTCGTCAACGACTCGCAGGGGACGCAGCCGGACGCGGTGATCGCCGCGTTGCGCGCGTTCGACGCGCCGGTCGTGCTGATCGCCGGCGGTCGCGACAAGGGGATCGACCTCAGCGCCCTCGCCCCGGTGGTCGCCGAACGGGCGGTCGCGGCGGTCCTCATCGGCGAGAGTGGCCCGCGCCTGGCCGCCGACTTCCGGGCGGCCGGTCTCCCGACGACGGTCATGGCGCCGACCCTGGATGCCGCGGTCCGGACGGCCGACGGCCTCGCCCGCGACGCCCTGACCGGGATCGACGCGGCGGGCCGCACGGCGACCGTCCTGCTCAGCCCGGCGGCCGCCAGCTTCGACATGTTCACCGACTACGCGGCGCGCGGCGCCGCCTTCAAGACGATCGTGGCGGCGTTGGCCGCCGACCGTGCCCGGGGGAGGGACCGATGAATCTCGCGCCGCCCCTCCGCCGTCTCGGACGGCCCTCGCTCGGGTTCGGCCGCCCGATCGCCGGGACCGAGGGCACCACCCGCCAGCCCGCCCGGACCCGGACCGGATCGGTGGTCCGACGCGAGCGCCACGGGGCCGACGACGTGATCCTCGTCGTCGTCGTCGCGCTGACGGCGATCGGCATCCTGATGGTCTACTCGTCGTCGGCGATCCGCGGCTATCTCGCCGACGACGACATGTTCGCGACCGTGGGGCCGCAGATCCAGTGGGCCGTCCTCGGCATCGGGGCGATGGCCGTGATGATGCGGGTCGACTACCGCTACCTGCGGCTCGCGTCCGTGCCCTTCTTCGCGATCGCGCTCGTCCTGCTCGTGGTGGTCCTGATGCCCTCGATGGGCCCCATCCACCCGATCTCGGTCGGCGGGTCGGCGCGCTGGCTCCAGATCGGCCCGCTGCCGGCGATCCACCCGGCGGAGGTCGCGAAGCTCGCGCTCGTCATCTATCTCGCGCACTGGTTCGCGAAGCGCGGCACGCGCGTCAGGAGCCTGTGGGGCGGCACCATCGCCTTCCTCGTCATCGTCACGCCGGTCATCGCCCTCGTCTTCAAGGAGCCCGACCTGGGCACGACGATGGTCATCACGCTCACCGCGTTCACGCTCTTCTTCCTCGCCGGGGCGAACGCGATGCACCTCGGCGTCCTGACCGTGGGCGGCCTGCTGGCCATGATCGTCGCCGGCCTGCAGGGCTACCAGATCGACCGGATCCGGGCATGGCTCGACCCGTGGTCGGACCGGCTCCACGACGGGTTCCACACGATCCAGGGCCTCCTGGCGCTCGGCACGGGTGGCGTCCTCGGGGCCGGCCTTGGCCAGAGTCACGTCGCGGTCCCCAACGCGTTCAACGACTTCGTCTTCGCCGAGGTCGGCCAGGAGTTCGGGCTGCTCGGCGGGATCGTGGTCATCCTGTTGTTCTTCGCGCTCGCGTACTCGGGCATCCGCGTCTCGCTGCGGGCGCCCGACACGTTCGGGGCGCTGCTGGCGGCCGGCATCACCGGCTGGCTGTGCATCCAGGCGTTCATCAACATCGGCGTCGTCGTCGCCCTGTTCCCGATCACCGGGATCACGCTCCCGTTCATCAGCGCCGGCGGCTCGTCGCTCATCATCAGCTTCGCGGCAGTCGGGATCCTGCTGTCGATCTCACGCGAGACCATCGAGAAGGGGACCTGGAACGACGATGCGATCGGTGATCGTCGGCGGGGGGACGGGCGGGCACATCTACCCGGCTCTGGCCGTGGCCACGTCACTCCGCGCCCGTCCGGACGCACCTGAGCTTCGCTGGATCGGCGGACATCGCGGGCTGGAGGCGACCATCGTGCCGCCCTCCGGCATCCCGTTCCGTCGCCTGGCGGTCCGCTCGCTGCGCACGACCGAGCTCGACGTCCACGTCGCGCTCGATCCGCTGCGCCTCGGGGTCTCCGTCCCGCAGGCCGCGGCCATCCTCGTCCGTGACCGCCCGGCCGTGATCTTCACGACCGGTGGCTACCTCGCGATCCCGGTCCTGCTCGCGGCGGCCCCGCTCGGCATCCCCGTGGTGCTCTGGGATGGCAACGTCATCCCGGGCCGGGCCGTCCGCGCGACGGCGCGGCTCGCCGACGTCCTGACGGTCTCGTTCGAGGCCACCTGCACGGCGCTCGCCGGCGCGGCGCCCGGGGTCCCGTGCTACGTGACGGGGACGCCGATCCGCGACACGAGGGCCATCGACCGCGCGGCCGCGCGCGACCGGCTGGGCATCCCGGCCGGCGAGCGCGTCCTGCTCATCTTCGGCGGCTCGCAGGCCGTGCGACGGTTCAACGCGGCGGTGTCAGGCGCGCTCGGCCGGCTCGTCGAGCGGGTGACGGTGGTCCACGTGACCGGCGACGACGCGTACGCCGCGGCCCTCACCGACCGCGAGGCCCTGCCCGAGCCCCTGCGCGCGCGCTACCGGCCGTACCCGTTCCTGCGCGACGACATGCTGCCCGCGCTCGCCTCGGCCGACCTGATCGTCGGGCGGGCCGGCTCGTCCACGCTGGCCGAGGTCGCCGCCCTCGGCGTCCCGATGATCGTCGTCCCGTACCCGCATGCGGCCGGGCATCAGCGCGCGAACGCGCGGGCCCTCGTGGACGCCGGCGCGGCGCGGCTCATCGATGACGCCGACTTCGATGCCGAGGCGCTGCTCGGCGCCGCCGCGATCCTCGACGACCCGGCGATCCACGTCGCGATGGCCGCGGCCGCGCGTGCCCTCGGACGACCCGGCGCCGCGGACGCCGTCGCGGACCTCGTGATGGCCGCCGCGGAACGCCGTCCGCTGCCCGACGTCGCGACCATCGATCGACGCTCGCGCGGCGTGGCGCCATGATCGTCCGATGATCGCCCCCTTCGACGCCATCGCCACCGGGACCGACATCCAGCGCCGGATCGGGGTCAAGACGTCTCGCGACGAGCCGCTCGCCCGGTTCACGACGATGCGCGTCGGGGGTCCGGCCGACCTGTTCGCCGTGGCCCACAACGCCTTCGAATTGCGGGCACTGGTCCGCTTCGCCCGGGGCCGCGACCTGCCCTACCTGGTCCTGGGGCGGGGGAGCGACGTCGTGATCAGCGATGACGGCGTTCGTGGCCTGGTGATCCAGAACCGGGCCGAGGGGTCGCGCGTCGATGAGACCCGCTACACGGCCGAGTCCGGCGTCCCGATGGCGCGGGCCGCGACCGAGACCCAGCGCGCCGGGCTGACCGGGCTCGAATTCGGCCTCGCCATCCCCGGCACCATCGGCGGCGCGGTCTGGGCGAACGCGGGCGCCCACGAGGCGGACGTCGCCGCGATCCTCGAGTCGGCCCGGGTCCTCGACGCGAGCGGTGCCGAGGCCGTGCTGGACGTGTCGGACCTTGGCCTGGCCTATCGCGACAGCCGCTTCAAGCACGCCGCGGCCGACGGGGCGCCCGAGCTCGTCCTGGAAGCCACGTTCCGGCTCGAACCGGCCGACCCGGACACGATCAAGGGCCGCCTCGACGACATCCGCCGCTGGCGCCAGGCCCATCAGCCGCTCGGCCTCCCCTCGGCCGGCAGCGTATTCCGCAACCCGCCGGGCGACACGGCCGGCCGGCTCATCGACGAGGCCGGCCTCAAGGGCACCCGCATCGGTGGGGCGGTCGTGTCGGAGAAGCACGCCAACTTCGTCGTGAACGACCAGCGCGGGACCGCGACCGACGTCCGGCGGCTCATGGAGCAGGTCCGCGGCGAGATCGCCGCGCGGACGGGGATCACGTTGCGGTACGAGGTCGAGTTCCTCGGCGACTGGTCCCACTGGGAGGCCGCGGCATGAGCCGCCCGTGGCCGGTCACGGTCGTCTTCGGCGGGCCCTCCGCCGAGCACGACGTCTCGATCGTGTCGGGGACCGCCATCGCCGAGGCGCTCGTCGGCGCCGGCTTGGCGGTGACCCAGGTCTGCATCGACCTCGCCGGGGCGTGGTGGTGGCTGCCGCCCGACCACCGCCGGCAGGGCGTCCCGGCCGCGGCCTACGACGACCCGGCCACGCTGGGCGCCGCGGGCCCGGTCCCGGTCGGGGCCGCCATCGACCGGCTCGCAGCCGAGCCGGGACCGCCCGTGGTCTTCATCGCGCTCCATGGGCCGTTCGGGGAGGACGGCACGATCCAGGGCCTGCTTGATGCCGTCGACCTCGCCTATACCGGTTCCGGGGTCACGGCCTCGGCTGTCGGGATGGACAAGGCCGTGTTCAAGCGGCTGTGCCGCGGGCTCGGGCTCCCGGTCGTCGACTGGCGCGAGGTCCGGGCAGATCGTTGGCGGACCGATCCGGCCGCCGTCCGGACCGAGCTCGAGGCGTTCGCCGCCGGCCTCGCCGACCCGCGGCTCATGGTCAAGCCGGCCCGTCTGGGCTCGTCGGTCGGGATGACGCTCGTGCACGAGCCCGCGGAGCTGCCGGGCGCGCTCGACCTCGCCTTCGGGTACGACACGCTCGTGCTCGTCGAGCGCTACCTCGCGGGGGCGCGCGACCTCGAGGTCTCCGTGATCGGCAACGATCCGGCGGCGATCGAGCTGTTCGGGCCGGGCGAGATCATGGCCGGCCACGAGTTCTACGACTACGCCGCCAAGTACACGCCGGGGCTCTCGGAGACCACGCTGAACGCCGAACTGGCCCCCGCCCAGCGGGCGGTGGCCCTGAAGATCGCGCGCGACTGCTACCGGGCCATCGGCGCCGAGGGCTTCGCCCGGGTGGACTTCCTGCTCGCCGGCGACGAGCTCGTGCTCTCGGAGATCAACACGATCCCGGGCTTCACCCCGATCAGCCTCTTCCCGACCCTCCCGGCTGCGGCCGGGTACTCGTTCGCCGACGTCTGCCTCCGGGTCCTCGACCTGGCGGTGGAGCGGCACGCGCAGCGCGCTCGACGGACCCTGCGACCGACGGACCTGCCGCGGTGACCGGCCGTCCCAGCGCCCGGCGCCCGATCGCCACCCGACCGGGCCGGCGTTCGCGACCCGTCCGCCGGGCATCCGGCCGCCTCACCCCGACCCGGGTCGTCGCCGCGTTCGTCGTCGGGCTCGTGGTCCTGGCCATCTACGGGGTCATGTCGAGTTCCGCGTTCGACTACACCAAGCTGCGGGTCGAAGGGACGACCTACACGAAGCCCGGCGACGTCGAGGCGACCCTGGCCGCGGTCCGCGGCCAGAACCTCTTCCGCATGGCAACCGGGCCGCTCCAGGAGGAGATCGAGCGCCTGCCGACCGTGGCCCGCGCACGCATCGGCGTGCGAGCTTCCCGACACGCTCGCGGTCCGCATCGACGAGCGGGTGCCGGTCCTCGTCTGGCAGGTCGGCCAGCGACGGTTCCTCGTCGATTCGGCGGGCACGCTGTTCGCGGCGTTCCCCGACGATCCGCCCGGCGCGGCGGCCGACCTGCCGGTCGTCGACGACCGGCGCGCCAACTCGGCCGTCCTCGACGTCGGCGTCCCACTCGACCCGGTCGACGTCGATGCCGCGACCCGCCTCGGCTCCCTCGTCCCCAACGACGTCGGCAGCGAGGCCGACGGCCTGACGGTGATCCTGACCGACGAGAACGGGTACATCATCCGGCCCCGGTCCGGCAGCTGGTCCGCGGTCTTCGGCTTCTACACGCCGAGCCTGCGCCCGCCGAGCATCATCCCGGGCCAGGTCCGGCTGCTGCGCAGCCTGCTCATCGGACGCGAACCGCTCGTCGACCGGGTGATCCTCGCGAACGAGACCGACGGCACATACACGGTCAAGCCCACGCCCAAGCCGTCGAGCAGCACCAAGCCGTCGACGACGCCGAAGCCCGCCAGCACGCCCGGGCCGTCCGGCGGGGCGCCGCCCTCGGCCGCCGCGCCGTCACCGATCGGCGACACCGGCCCCGTGAACCGTGCGGCCCAGGTTGCCGCGCCGTCTCGCGGTCGGGTAGCCTTGCCCAAACCCACGCAAGCGAGGGCGACGACGGCGTGCTGCTTCCCCTGCTCGGGCTCCTCGTGGGGGTCGTTGCGGGCCTCGTCCTCAACGTCAACGTCAGCTACGAGCTCAGCCGGTACTCCGCGGTCGCCATCCTTGCCGCCTTCGACTCGGTCCTCGGCGCGATCCGTGCAGAGCTCGATGGGGTCTACGACAATCGGATCTTCGTCAGCGGCTTCCTCGTCAATGCGACCATCGCCGTGTTGCTGACGTTCATCGGCGATCGTCTCGGCCTCGACCTCTACCTGGTGGCGCTCATCACCTTCGGCCTGCGCATCTTCAACAACGTGGCGCTCATCCGGCGACACTTCCTCTAGACGGCACGGACGGGAGAGACGGACAAGATGGTGGAACGCGAAGCGGTCCTCGTCGGCATCGACGTCGGGACGAGCAAGGTCGCGGCGCTCATCGGGGAGGTCAGCCGCGACGGTCGCCTGACGATCATGGGCCACGGGACCGTGCCCGCGTCCGGGCTGAAGAAGGGCGTCGTCATCAACATCGACCAGACGATCCGCTCCATCGCGGACGCGGTCGAGCGCGCCGAGCGCCTGTCGGGCTGGAAGATCGACCGCGCCTTCGTCGGCGTCGGCGGGCAGCACGTCGAGAGCCTCAACTCGCCCGGTCAGGTCGCCGTCACCGCCCATCACCGCGAGGTCACCCGCGAGGACGTCAACCGCGCGATCGAGGTCGCCCGCGCCGTCTCCATCCCGTCGAACCGCGAGGTGCTCCACGTCGAGCGCCGCGGGTTCACGGTCGACGGCCAGGAGGGCGTCAAGGACCCGCTCGGGATGAGCGCACTGCGCCTCGAGGTCGAGACGCACATCGTCACCGCGTCCGCGACGGCGGTCCAGAACCTGACCAAGTGCGTGACCGCGGCCGGCGTCAAGATCGACGAGCTCGTCGCCGACTCGCTCGCCTCGGCCGAGTCCGTCCTGTCCGAGACCGAGAAGGAGCTCGGTGTCGCCGTCGCCGACGTCGGGGCCGGGACCATCGACCTCGCGCTCTTCCAGGACGGCTCACCGTTCCACACCCGGGTCCTGCCGGTGGGCGGCAACAACGTCACCAACGACGTCGCCATCGGGCTCAAGACGAGCCTCCAGGTCGCCGAGGAGCTCAAGATCCGCCACGGCACCGCGGACCTGCGCGCGCTCGAGGAGGAGGACGACGAGGAGATCAGCGTCTCGGTCCTCGGCGAGGACGCTGGCCGCACCGTCAGCCGTCTCGAGGTGTGCCAGATCATCGAGGCCCGCATGCGCGAGACGTTCGAGCTGCTCGGCAACGAGATCCGCGCGGCCGGGGTGGGGATGCTCCCCGCCGGCATCATCCTGACCGGCGGCGCGGCGCAGCTCGCCGGCGCGGCCGAGCTCGGCCGGAGCGTGCTCCAGATGCCAGTCCGGGTCGCGGCGCCGACCGGGATCGGCGGCCTCGTCGATACGCTGCTCGAGCCCTCCTACAGCACCTCGGTCGGATTGCTGCTGTGGGGCGCCAAGGTGCTCGCCGGGGACGAGCCCCTGCGCTACGAGTCCGTGCCGGGCAACGGCGGCCTGAGCCGGATCCGCGACGCGCTCCGGAGCATCTTCCCGTAAGGACTCGCGAGCTCTCGGTCCGCTCGGGCCACGTCGCCGGCCTCGTCGACCTGACCGCGGCCTGCACCGCGTTCGTCGCGGAGGCCGCCGACGACGGGCTGGCTGACGGACTGCTTTCGATCTTCGTGCCGCACGCGACGGCGGGCGTGGCGATCCTCGAGGTCGGTGCCGGCTCGGACGAGGACCTGCTCGAGGCGCTCGAGCGGCTGCTGCCCCACGACGAGGCGCGGTATCGCCATCGGCATGGCTCGCCCGGACACGGCGCCGACCACGTCCTGCCGCTCCTCGTGCCGCCGTCGCTGACGGTGCCGGTGATCGGCGGCCGTCCGGCCCTCGGCACGTGGCAGTCGATCTGCCTCGTCGACCCCAACCGCGACAACGCCGAGCGGACCGTCCGACTGAGCTTCCTGCCGGGCTGACCCGGCCCCGACCGGCCTCCCCGTGACCCGGACCGATGGGCGGTGCGGAGAGGCACCGGGAGGTGCTGGGCCGTGCGGTGGGGTCCGGGGAAGAGGCTTGCCGGGTTCGGATGGTCCGGCGCTATACTCCGTCCCTACATCCGCCGGGCCGCCGCGTGTCCCCGTTCGCGGTGCCGGTCGACCACGAGGAACCAACGCCCCCGAGGGCGGTCGAAGGAGAGCCCGATGTCGCTGCGGTCCGACTCCGAGAACTTCGCGCTGATCCGCGTCATCGGGGTGGGTGGTGGCGGCAGCAACGCGGTCAACCGGATGATCCGGGCCGAGATGATGGGCGTGGAGTTCATCGCCTGCAACACCGACTCGCAGGCCCTGCTCCAGTCGGACGCGCCGCACAAGATCCGCATCGGCGACAAGGTCACCCGCGGGCTCGGGGCCGGCGGCGACTCGACCGTCGGGCAGCGCTCCGCCGAGGAGGACTCGGAGAAGATCGCCGAGGCCCTGGCTGGGTCGGACATGGTGTTCATCACCGCCGGTCTCGGTGGCGGGACCGGCTCCGGTGGCGCCCCGGTCGTCGCCCAGATCGCCAAGGAGGGCGGCGCCCTTACCATCGGCGTCGTGACCAAGCCCTTCTCGTTCGAGGGGCCGAAGCGCAAGCTCGTCGCCGAGAAGGCCGCCGAGGAGCTCAAGGGCCAGGTCGACGCACTCATCACGATCCCGAACGACCGGCTCAAGGACGTCGTCCAGAAGAACACGAGCATCCTCGATGCCTTCCGTGTCGTGGACGACGTGCTGCGCCAGGGCGTCCAGGGCATCAGCGACATCATCACCGTGCCCGGGCTGATCAACCAGGACTTCGCCGACGTCCGCGCGATCATGAAGGACGCGGGCTCCGCGCTCATGGGCATCGGCCGGGCGTCGGGCGAGAACCGTGCCGTCGACGCCGCCCGCCAGGCGATCGCGAGCCCGCTCCTCGAGCTGGACATCAACGGCGCCCAGGGCATCCTCTGGAACATCACCGGGTCCTCGAACCTCTCGCTGTTCGAGGTCCAGGAGGCGGCCGAGGCCATCAAGGAAGGCGCCGACCCCGAGGCGAACATCATCTTCGGCACGAGCTTCAACGAGCGTCTCGGCGACGAGGTCATGGTCACGGTCATCGCGACCGGCTTCGACGGCAACAAGAAGCGGCCGCACGTCGGGCGCGAGGCGACCGGGGTCATGGACACGGCGGCGATGAGCCGTCCGCGTGACTTCCTGAGCGAGCTCGAGCGCCAGCGCGAGGAGGCCATCGACCTCGGCGACCTGTCGCATCGCGACGACGCCGCGGCCGTCGTGGGTTCGACCTCGCGGGTCGAGCGCTCCGTCGGCGAGCCCGTCCCGCAGAAGCGGACGACGACCTACGACGCGGACGACCTCGAGATCCCGAGCTTCCTCCGCCGCAAGTAGGAAATCCTCCGGCGGATGGCTCGCAGGGGCGTCGCCTCCGCCGTCGGAGCGCGTGGGGCGGTCGCCCGTTGAGGGTGGCCCCAACCGACCTCGATCCCGCACTCGTCGAGTCGTTCGCGCGTGCCCGCTCGTCGGTCCTCGCGCGCATCGCCCGGGCCTGTGCGGCCGTCGGTCGTGAGCCGGACTCGGTCACGCTGGTCGCCGTGTCCAAGACGGTCGAGGCGGCGCGTCTCCGCGCCGCCGTCGCGGCCGGCCTCGATGTCCTCGGGGAGAACCGGGTCCAGGAAGCCGAGGGCAAGGCGCCGGCCGTCCCGGGGGCCAGCTGGCACCTCGTCGGCCCGCTGCAGTCGAACAAGGCGCGGCGGGCGCTGGAGCTCTTCGAGGTCATCCAGACCGTCGATTCGGTCGACCTGGCGCGACGGCTCGACCGCCTCGCGCCGGACGTGCGTCCTGGGGCCCGCGTCCCGGTCCTGCTCCAGGTCAACGTGGACCTCGACCCGGCCAAGCACGGGTTCGCACCGGCGGCCGTGGCGCCGGTCCTCGACGAGCTCCTCGCCCTGCCCGCGCTCGACGTCCGGGGGCTCATGACCGTCGGCCGGCTCGCGACCGACCCGGCGGACGCACGCGCGACATTCCGTGAGCTGCGCGAGCTCTCCGAGGCCCTCCGGGCGCGCCGGCCGGAGCTCGGGGCGGCCCTCTCGATGGGCATGACCGACGACTTCGAGCTCGCCATCACCGAGGGTGCGACGATCATCCGGGTCGGTCGCGCGCTCTTCGGCGAACGGCCGCACGCCCACGGCGAGGGTGTGGGCGAGCACACGCATTGACCGGCGGCGAGCCGGCTCGGTCGGCGGCGGCGCCGACGGCTCGGCGGCGTCGGTGCCGGCTGGTAGACTCGCGGCACCCCCAGACGCCCGGGTCCGCCGTCGCGGGCCATTCCGACCTGCAGCGGGAGACGTGAGCGAGGCCGAGGTCCGATTCGCCGTCCGACTCACCCCACGTGCGGTGGCCGACCGGGTCGACGGCGTCCTCGACGGCGTGCTCAAGGCCCGGGTGACCGCGCCCGCCGTCGGCGGGGCCGCCAACCACGCGATCGTCCGCCTGCTCGCGTCGGAGCTTGACGTCCCGCGCGGCTCCGTCCGGATCGTCGCGGGCGCGACGGCCCGGCAGAAGCTCATCGTGGTCGACGGTGTCGACGCCTCGGCGATCGTTGCCCGTTGGCCCGGCCTGCGGGTATGATCGGCCGGTCCTGTCGGGCGCCCGGCGCGGCGCCCCGGTCCACGGGGGCGATTGGCTCAGTCGGTTAGAGCGCGCGGTTCACATCCGCGAGGTCACTGGTTCGAATCCAGTATCGCCCACCACCCCCTTGATCGACGGTCAGGGACTCTCGAAGACGTACCGATCCGTGAACGCGTTGTGGAACGTCCCGGTCGGGTCGTTGGCGCGGGCCAGGTCGGCGAACGCCGGCAGGTGCGTGTAGCGCGAGCGGACGACGCCCGGGTCCATCGTGGCGAGCTTGCCCCAGTGCGGTCGCGGCTCGAACGGGGCCAGGGCGGCCTCGATGGCCGGGAGGACGCGCCGCACGGAGGCCCACGCTGGCTTCCACGTGAAGTGGATCGTCGCGGACGCCCGGTCGTACGCCGGGCTCAGCCACAGCCGGTCGGCCGCCACGAACCGCACCTCGCTGACCTGGAGGAGCGGCGCGATGCGCGGGCGCAGGGCGGTCAGCGCCGCGAGGGCCGCCGGCGCATCCCGTCGGTCGATGAAGTACTCGCTCTGGAGCTCCTCGCCGGCGCTCGGCGTGAACCCCATGCGGAAGTGGGGGAGCCGGAGATGCCACGGACCGGGGACGCCGCGCTGGACCGTGCAGGCGGCCGGGTCGACGCCGGGGATCGGGTGGCGGTCGACGCGGGCGGCCCGGACCCCGAGCAGCGACCGCGGCAGCGGCGGCCCGCCGTCCCGGACGCGATGCTTCAGCCAGACCTGGAACGTCGGCGCCCGCCAGTCGGTGAACAGGCTCACGCTGTAGGCCGAGGCGGCCACCCGCTCGAGGTCCGCCACGACCGCGTCGAACGGCACGTCGTCGAAGACCTGCTGCCGCACCCGGAACGTCGGCTCGATGGCGAGGGTCAGGCGGGTCACGATGCCGAGCAGCCCGAGCGAGACGACGCCGGCGTCGAGGGCGTCACGCCCCGTCGTGGCGTCGATCACCTCGAGCTCGCCGTCGGCACGGATCCGCTCCAGCGCGGTCACCGACGTCGCGAGGCTGCCGAGGGTCACGCCCGAGCCGTGCGTGCCGGTCGCGACGGCGCCAGCGATCGAGATGTGCGGGAGCGAGGCGAGGTTCGCGAGCGCGAACCCGGCGCGCTCGAGCGGGCCGGCCACGTCGCCGTAACGAAGCCCGGCGCCCACGGTGGCCGTGCCCCCGCCCGGGTCGATCTCGATCGTCCGTGGCAGCCCGGTGAGCGAGACGAGGTCGCCGGTCGTGTCGGCGACCTCGTTGAACGAGTGCCGCGAGCCGATGGCCCGGACGCGGGCCGACCGGCGGACGATCGCCTGCAGCTCGTCGATCGATCGCGGCGTGTGGACGGCGCGGGCGTGGTACGTCTGATTCCCCGCCCAGTTCTTCATCGGGACGCCCCGTCACGCGCCGCCGGCCTGCCGCGTCATCCACTTCGAACGCGGACCTCCTCCCCGCGTCGAAGCCCCCGGTCCTCCCCCGGGGGCTTCCCCTTGTCCGCCGGTTCAGGCGGGCGCGGCGGCAAGGCGCCGCAGGACCGCGGGCATGATGCCGCCGGCCTCGAGGTAGTCGACGTCGATCTGGCCGTCCAGTCGGGCGATGGCCTCGAAGCGGCGCTCGCGCCCGTCGCCGCCCGCCGCGGGGTCGGCGGTCGCGATGACCGTCACGGTCTGCCGCGGGCGCGGGCCGCCGGCCAGGCCGTGGATGGCGTACGTCTCGCGGCCGGTGAGACCGAGCGAGGCCGCGCTGTCGCCCGGCTTGAACTGCAGCGGCAGGATGCCCATCCCGACCAGGTTGGACCGATGGATCCGTTCGTAGCTCTCGGCGATGACGGCGCGAACCCCGAGCAGGGCGGGCCCCTTGGCCGCCCAGTCGCGCGACGACCCCGACCCGTACTCGCGCCCGGCGATGACGATGAGGGGGACGCGCTCGGCCGCGTAGCGCATGGCCGCGTCGTAGATGAACGTCTCCTCGCCCGACGGGAGGTGGACCGTGTACGGACCCTCCTTGGGCGCCACGAGCCGGTTGCGCAGGCGGATGTTCCCGAACGTGCCGCGCATCATCACCTCGTGGTGACCGCGTCGCGCGCCGTACGAATTGAACTCGAGCGGGCCGACGCCGTGCTCCTGGAGCCAGGCGCCGGCGGGTGACCACGGCGCGATCGAGCCGGCCGGGGAGATGTGGTCGGTCGTCACCGAGTCGCCGAGCACGGCCAGCACCCGGGCGCCCTCGATGTCGCCGGGAATGACCGCCCCGGCCGCGAGGTCGTCGAGGAACGGCGGCCGCGCGATGTACGTGGAGGCCGGATCCCAGGCGTAGCGCTCGCCGTCGGGGATCGACAGCGCCCGCCAGCGGGCGTCGCCTTCGAAGACGACCGCGTAGGTCCGCTGGAACAGCGCCGGGTCGATCGATTCCCCGATGACCGTCCGGATCTCGTCGGACGACGGCCAGATGTCGGCGAGGAACACCGGGGTCCCGTCCGACGCGATCCCGAGCGGCTCGCGGGACAGGTCGATGTCCACGCGCCCGGCGAGGGCGAAGGCCACGACCAGTGGCGGCGACGCGAGGTAGCTCGCCCGCGCGAGCGGATGGATGCGTCCCTCGAAGTTGCGGTTGCCCGACAGGACCGCAGCGACCACCAGGTCGTTCGCCTCGATCGCCGCGGCGACGGCATCGTCGAGCGGGCCCGAGTTCCCGATGCAGGTCGTGCACCCGTAACCGGCGAGCGCGAACCCGAGCGCCTCGAGTGGCGCCATGAGCCCGGCGGCCTCGAGGTAGCCGGTCACCGCCTTCGAGCCCGGGGCGAGCGAGGTCTTGACCGTCGGGGAGACGCGCAAGCCGAGCGCGACGGCGTTGCGGGCGAGGAGGCCGGCGCCGATCATCACCGTCGGGTTGCTCGTGTTGGTGCACGAGGTGATCGCGGCGATCGCCACCGAGCCGGAGCGGATGACCGCGGCCGTGCCCGCGACCTCGAGGGCCACGCCGCCGTTGTCGGTCGCGCCGGTGGCCCCGCCCTCGCCGCTGAGGCGTGCGAGGTCATCCGCGGTCTCCGCGCTCGGGGCCGCAGACGGGAAGGCGGCCCGGAAGTTCGCCGGCAGGTCGGGTAGCTCCACGCGGTCCTGTGGCCGGCGCGGACCCGCGACCGACGGGGCCACCGCGGAGAGGTCGAGCGTCACCAGCTCGTCGAACGCCGGGCCGTCACCCGGTTCGCGCCACAGGCCCTGGGTCTTCGCATAGCGCTCGACGAGGGCGAGGCGCTCCGCGGTCCGACCGGTCAGCCGCAGGTAGGCGAGGGTCTCGTCGTCGATGGGGAAGAGCGTCGCGGTCGCCCCGAACTCGGGGCTCATGTTGCTGATCGTGGCCCGGTCGGCGAGCGACAACCCGGCCAGCCCGTCGCCGGCGAACTCGACGAACGACCCCACGACGCCGTGGGCGCGCAGCAGCTCGGTCACGACGAGCACGAGGTCGGTCGCGGTGGAGCCGCGCGGCAGCTCCCCGGTGAGGCGCACTCCGACGACGTGCGGCATCGGCTGGTAGAGCGGCTGGCCGAGCATCACGGCCTCCGCCTCGATCCCCCCGACGCCGTAGCCGAGCACGCCGAGGGCGTTGATCATCGTCGTGTGCGAGTCGGTCCCGACGAGCGTGTCCGGGTAGGCGACCGTGCCTCGGTCATCGGGGCGATCCGCGACGACGGTGGCCAGGAACTCGAGGTTGACCTGGTGCACGATGCCGGTCCCCGGCGGGACGATGCGCAGGTCGCGGAACGCGGTCTGGGCCCAGCGCAGGAGCTGGTAGCGCTCGACGTTGCGTTCGTACTCGCGCTCGACGTTGAACGCGAAGGCACCGGGCGTCCCGAACCGGTCGACCTGGACCGAGTGGTCGATGACGAGGTCCACCGGCACGAGCGGGTTGACCCGGGCCGGGTCGCCGCCGAGGTCGGCCATCGCGTCGCGCATCACCGCGAGATCGACGATGGCCGGGACGCCGGTCAGGTCCTGGAGGATGACCCGCGACGGCATGAACGGGATCTCGGCCTCGGCCGCCACGCCGGGCCGCCACGACGCGAGCGTTTCGACGTCCTCCGGCCGGACGGCGCCGGCGCCGGCATGGCGGAGGGCGTTCTCGAGCAGGATCTTGACCGTGACCGGGGTCGCCGCGAGGTCGATCCGGTCGGCGAGGACCGCGAGCCGATAGTGGTCGGGGAGCCCGGGCCCGAGCGGCGCGCGGGCGGCGAAGGGGTCGGTCTGGGGCAACGCGTGGGTCCTCGATGGCTCGCTACACTCGTGGCGTGCAAGCGTACCGCGACGGCTCCCCCCACGCGGGCGCGCGCCGATGAGGGCCTGGCGCGACCTCCCCGAGGGACCCGACCAGGACCCTGAGCGCGACCCCGGACGCGATCGCGCCGAGACCGAAGCCGCCATCGAGGCCGCGGGCATCGACCTGGATCCCGCGCCGCCGGGCTCGCACCGCCACGGCGATGAGGTCCACGCCAGCGATCACCAGCACCCGCACGTGCATTCCGCGCCGGGCGAGCCACCGGTCATCGGGATCATCGGGGCGGGGGCGGTCGGGACCGCCCTCGGCGTCGCCCTGTCGCGCGCCGGCTGGCCCATCCAGGCCGTCGCGAGCCGCGACCCCGGCCGGCGTGAGCGCTTCCGCTCCCTGGTCGACGGCGTCCGGGCGTTCAGCGAGCCGCAGGCCATGCTCGACGAGGTCGAGCTCATCCTCGTCGCGGTCCCCGACGATGCGATCGCGTCCCTCGCCGGGAGCCTGCAGCTGTACGGGGGCCAGGCGATCGTCCACACGAGCGGCGCGCTCGATGCCGAGGTCCTTGCGCCGGCGATGGCCGCCGGGACCCAGATCGGCGCGTTCCACCCGCTGGTGGCGTTCGCGGACACGGAACGGGCCGTGGCGGCGCTCCATGGCGCGACCATCGCGATCGAGGGCGACGATCAGCTCGCGGCGCTCCTCGCCGATATGGCCGAGGCGATCGGTGCGCGGCCGGTCCGGGTCGCGGCCGGCTCGAAGGCGGCCTACCACGCCGCCGCCGTGCTCGCGGCCGGTGGCTTCGTCGCGCTCCTCGACGCGATCGTCACGCTCGGTGCCGTGGCCGGACTCGATGAGGCCGGCTCCCTCGCGATCTACGGGCCGCTCATCGAAGGGACGCTCGGCAATGCCCGGGCCCTCGGGGTGCGCGCCGCGCTCACTGGCCCGATCGCCCGCGGTGACCTCGGGACCCTCGAGCGGCACCTCGCGGCGCTGCGTGCCCATGCCCCCGGCGTGCTCGAGCTGTACCGGGCGGTCGGGGAGCGGGAAGTGGACCTCGCGCTCGCCCGGGGCACCGTGTCACCGGAGGCCGCCGAGCGGCTGAGAACCGCCCTTGCAAGGGCCGACTGAACCGGTACCATAGCGGCCCATGGATCACAGCATCGCGTCCAAGTACGCGTCCCGGCCGGCGGCCCATTTCGTGCGCCCGTCCGCCCGAGCCCGCGAGCGACGCCTGGGCCTCAACCCGACCGGCCTTCGCGCCGAATCCGGGCGGGCCACGCTGTTGCGCCGTCCCGAGCTGCCGCCGCTGGTCAGCCTGCGCGGACGTTGGCGATCGATCACGCCCGCGACCGAGACGCGGGCCGTCTCCGGGCCTCCGCGACCCAGGGTCGCCATGACCTGGTCGCGCTCCGGAAGGACGGGCAACGTCCGCCGATCGAGCGCCGCCACGGCGCCGTGGCGCGTCTGAGGACCGCGACCGCCACCTCGGCCGGCGGGGTCGTCGTCCGCCATCACGACGGCCGACCATGGTTGGTCGTCGGGAGTCGTCGCCGGGAGCGTGACAGCCGGACCTGGACCCTTCCCAAGGGCACGCCCGAGCAGGGCGAGACCACCGAGGAGACCGCCCTGCGCGAGGTCGCCGAGGAGACCGGGCTGGAGGTCCGCATCACCGGCCCGCTCGATTCGATCGAGTACTCCTTCGTCCAGTCCGGCACGCGGATCCACAAGACGGTCCACTACTTCCTCATGGAGCCCACCGGCGGCGACATCGCGGGCCACGACCACGAGTTCGAGGAGGTCCGCTGGATCCCGTTCGCCGATGCGCCGGCGACGCTGACCTTCGAGACCGAGCGCGCCCTCGTCGCCCGAGCCGCCGACCTCCTGTCAACCGACTCGGTCGGGGCCGGCTCGTGAGCGAAGCGGACGCCTCGGGCGCCCGCGAGACGCCGCTCGCCGACCGCCACGTCGCCCTCGGGGCACGGATGATCGAGTTCAGCGGCTGGCTGATGCCGGTCCAGTACACCTCGATCCTCGAGGAACACCGGGCCGTCCGCGAACGGGTCGGGTTGTTCGACCTCTCGCACATGGGCGAGCTGTTCGTGGAGGGACCCGAGGCCGGCGCCGGCCTCGCCCGCGCGCTCATCTCCGATCCACCCGCCCTCGCGGTCGGCCGCGCCCAGTACTCGATGATCTGCGCGCCGTCGGGTGGCGTCATGGACGACCTCATCGTCTATCGGCTCGACGAGGGCTCCTTCCTCGTCGTGGCCAATGCCGGCAACGCCGAGGTCGTGTCGGACGCGCTGGCGGAGCGACTCGTGGGGACGCGGGCCGTGCTCGACGACCGGTCGCTCGCCACCGCGCTCATCGCGCTGCAGGGACCGCGCTCGCGGCAGGTCCTCGAGCCGCTCACGAACATCGACCTCGGCGGGTTGCGCTACTACGCGATCGCCGAGGGCGAGGTCGCCGGGATCCCGGCGCTGGTGGCCCGCACCGGGTACACCGGGGAGGACGGGTTCGAGTTGTTCATCGAGACCGGCCGGGCGGTCGAGCTGTGGGACACGTTGCTCCCGGCGGTCCGCGCCGCCGAGGGACTGCCCGTCGGCCTCGGCGCGCGCGACACCCTCCGGCTCGAGGCCGGGATGCCGCTGTACGGCAACGAGCTGGACCTCGCGACCACCCCGTTCGACGCGGGCCTGGGGCGGGTCGTGAAGCTCGACAAGCCGGCCGATTTCGTCGGCCGCGCGGCGCTCGCGAAGGTCGCCGCCGACGGCCCGACCCGGCGGCTCGTCGGACTGACCGTCGAGGGACGCGGGATCGCCCGGCATGGCTATCCGGTCCACGTCGGCGAGCGGCGCAGCGGCGTGGTCACGAGCGGCACGCAGTCACCGACCCTGGGCGTGCCGATCGCGATGGCGTACGTCGCACCGGACGATGCCGAGACGGGTACGATCGTCGACATCGAGATCCGCGGCGCTCGAGTCCCGGCGCGGATCGTCCCACTGCCGTTCTACCGGAGGCCGAGCTAGGTGAGCGTCCCGAGCGACCTTCGCTACACCAAGGACCACGAATGGGTCCGGGTCGACGGCGACGAGGCGGTCGTCGGCATCACCGCCTACGCCGCCGAGCAGCTCGGGGACATCGTCTTCGTCGAGCTGCCCGACGCCGGCCGGACCCTCGACCAGTTCGCGACGTTCGGCGTCGTCGAGTCGGTCAAGGCCGTGAGCGACCTGTTCGCCCCGGTCGGCGGCGAGGTCCTGGCCACGAACGACGCCCTGGCCGGCTCGCCCGAGCTCGTCAACAGCGATCCGTACGGCGAGGGGTGGATGGTCCGGGTCCGGGTCGCCGATGCGGCCCAGCTCGAGGGTCTCCTGGCGCCCGACGCCTACGACGCCCTCATCGCGGCGGGCTGACCGACCTCCCGATGCCCTACGGACCGCATACCGCCAGCGACCGCGAGCGGATGCTCGCGGCCATCGGCGCCGGTTCCATCGACGACCTCTTCGCCGACATCCCCGAGGCCCTTCGCGCCTCGCGCCTCGACCTCCCGCCGCCCGAACCCGAGCTCGAGCTCGCGGCGCGCCTGACCGGCCTGGCCGCGCGCAACCGCACCGACCTCGCCTCGTTCCTGGGGGCAGGCGTGTACCGCCACTGGAGCCCGCCGGCGGTCGACCAGATCCTCCTCCGGGGCGAGTGGTACACGGCCTACACGCCCTACCAGCCCGAGGTCAGCCAGGGGACCCTCCAGAGCATCTACGAGTACGAGTCCCTGATCGCCGAGCTGGTCGACCTCGACGTCGTCTCCGCGTCGCACTACGACGGGGCCGCCGCCACGGCCGAGGCCGCGCTCATGACCTGCCGGGCCACGCGGCGCGAGCGGGTCCTCGTCAGTCGTGGCGTCCACCCGCACTACCGCGAGACGCTGCGGACGTACTTCGGCGGTGGCCTCGAGCTCGACGAGATCCCCCTCGTCGGCGATGGCGACGCGGCCGGGACCACGGACCTTGCCGCGCTCGAGCGGATGCTGGCCGAGCCCGGTCGGCCGGTCGCCGGCGTCATCGCCGCCCAGCCCGACTTCCTGGGGCTCCTTGAACCGATGCCGGCGATCGGCGAGCTGGCGCATGCCGCCGGAGCGCTGTTCGTCGCGGTCATCGAGCCGGTCAGCCTCGCCGTCCTCGCCCCGCCCGGGGCCTACGGGGCGGACATCGCCGCCGGGGAGGGCCAGCCGCTCGGCATCCCGCCACAGTACGGCGGTCCCTACCTGGGCCTGCTCGCCTCGACCGACGCGCTCGTGCGCCAGATCCCCGGACGCCTCGTGGGCATGACCACCGACCTCGACGGCCAGCGCGCGTTCGTCATGACGATGCGCGCGCGGGAGCAGGACATCCGGCGCGACAAGGCCGCGAGCAACATCTGCACGAACCAGGCCCTCCTGGCCCTCGCCGCCTCGGTCTATCTCGCGACGATCGGGCCGCACGGCCTGCGCGACGTCGCAGCCGGCGGGGCGGCGCGTGCCACCGAACTGGAGGCGGCCCTCGCCGCCGCCGGCGCGCCGCGGCTCCATCCGGGACCGTACCTCAACGAGTTCGCCGATCCGGGTCCCGGACGCGCCGCTCGTCCATCGTCGGCTGCTCGAGCACGGCATCCTCGCCGGCCTCGTGCTCGCCGACGCCATCCCCGACGACCCGGCCCTCGCCGACGGCCTGCTGGTGTGCGCCACCGAGGTCACGACCTCCGCGGAGATCGCCCGGTTCGCCGAGGTCCTGGGTGACGTGCTCCACGGCCGCCCGCCGGTCGCGGTCGAGGCCGGCGCCGGGTCCGACGGCACGACGGCCGCAGGCGCCGACGGTGCGACGATCGCCCGCGCAGGAGCACCCCGATGAGCGTCACCGGGCCCAAGCTCCAGCCGACGCTCTTCGAGCGTGGCCGCCCCGGGCGCGGCGGCGGCAAGATCCCGCATCCTCCCAAGGACGCCCTCGACCGGCTGCCGGCGGATGCCCTGCGGACGACCCCGCCGGCCCTTCCTGAGCTCAACGAGCCCGAGGTCGTCCGCCACTACGTCAACCTCTCCCAGCTGAACTTCGCGGTCGACACCGGGTTCTACCCGCTCGGCTCGTGCACGATGAAGTTCAACCCCAAGCTCAACGAGTGGGCCGCCCGGCTGCCCGGCTTCGCGACGCTCCATCCGATGGCCCCCGACGAGGTCGCCCAGGGCACGCTCCAGCTCCTCTGGGAGCTGGAGGCGGCGCTCGCCGAGATCTCCGGCATGCAAGCGGTCACCCTGCAGCCCGCAGCCGGCGCCCAGGGCGAGCTCACCGGCATCCTGATGATCCGCGCCTACCACCGCGCTCGCGGAGACACCGACCGCGACGAGGTCCTCGTGCCGGACTCCAGCCACGGCACGAACCCCGCGACCGCGTCGATGGCCGGCTTCCGGACCATCACCATCCCCTCGGCGGCCGACGGCGGCGTCGACGTCGACGCGTTCCGGGCCGCCCTCGGGCCGCGGACGGCGGCGGTGATGATCACCAACCCGTCCACGCTCGGCCTGTTCGAGGCGCGCATCGGCGAGCTGCTCGACGCGGTCCACGCGGCGGGCGCACTCGCCTACATGGACGGCGCGAACCTCAATGCGATCCTCGGCCGGTTCAAGCCGGGCGAGGCCGGCTTCGACGTGATGCATTTCAACGTCCACAAGACGTTCAGCACCCCGCACGGCGGCGGCGGCCCGGGGGCGGGCCCGGTCGGGGTGGGGGAGGCGCTGCTGCCCTACCTGCCCGAGCCACGGGTCCTGCGCGCCGACGACGGCACCTTCCGCCTCGAGCGCTCCGGGGAACGCCCCACCTCGATCGGCCGGCTGCGCAGCTTCGCCGGCAACACCGGCGTCCTCGTTCGGGCGTATGCGTATATCCGGGCCCATGGCGGCACGGGCCTGCGCGAGGTGAGCGACGACGCCGTCCTGGCCGCGAACTACCTCAAGCACCGCCTGGCCGGCACCTACGACCTGCCCTACGACCGGCCGTGCAAGCACGAGTTCGTGGCTTCGGCCAGCTCGATCAAGCGGCGCACCGGGGTCCGCACGCTCGACATCGCCAAGCGGCTCATCGACCACGGCTTCCACCCGCCGACCATCTACTTCCCGCTGATCGTCGACGAGGGCATGCTCATCGAGCCCACCGAGACCGAATCGGTCGAGACGCTCGACGCGTTCGCCGATGCCCTGATCGCCATCGCCGCCGAGGCCGAGACCGACCCGGAGGTCGTCACGAGCGCGCCGCACACCGCTCCGGTGCGCCGTCTCGACGAGGCGACCGCCGCCCGCCAGCCGAACCTGCGCTGGCGCCCGATGACCGGCGTCCAGACCCCCTGTCCGGACTGACCGGGCCGCCCCGACCCGGCGCCGTACGAACGTTCGTTAGGTCATGGTTGACAGCCCATCGGGCGCTGTGGATAGTACCGGCAGCGCACCGACCCGAGCCGTGCTGCCGCCTCGGCTCGCCCCGGATCCTTCTCGAGTTGGGAGGCTCGACCTGGACGAGAGCGGGACCTTCGCGGCGTGCATCAAGGCATGGCACCGGGTCGCGTAGCGGGAGACATCGGGTATCCACCCGTTCGGAGGACAGTTCATGCGCAAACGACTCTTGGGCCTCGCGGCAGTTGCCGTGATGCTCGCGTCCGCGTGCGGCTCGTCGAGTACGAGTTCCGCGCCGGCATCCGCGGCGCCGGGCGCGTCCGCGGCCCCGTCCGCCGCCGCTTCGGCCGCCGCTTCGGCCGCCGCAGGTTCCGCCGACTTCCGGTTCGCCGTCGACGGTGAGCCGACCTACTTCTCCCCGTCGTCCAACGACCTGCCGACGGCGTGGATCGACGCCCTGCTGTACACCGCGGCCTACCGCGTGAACAACAAGGGCGAGGTCGTCCCGGACCTCGCGACCGCCATGCCTGACGTCAGCGCCGATGGCCTGACCCTGACCTTCAAGGTCCGTGACGACGCCAAGTTCAGCGACGGATCGCCCGTCAGCGGGGACGACCTGCTCTTCACGTACCAGATCGCGATGTCGGACAAGTGCTCGTTCAACCCGACGACGTGCTCCACGTGGCATGACAACGTCGCGTCCGTGAGCCAGCCGACGCCCGGCACCATCCAGGTGACGCTCAAGGCGCCGTACGCGCCGTTCTACATCCTCGGCCTGGCGCCGACCCTCGTCGTGCCGAAGGCCGCGACCGAGGCGTCCTACCAGAAGTTCGTCGCCGGGTCGGGCGCGGTCGATGCGGCCGCCGTCAAGTCCCTCGTCGACAAGGTCCAGGCCGCCCAGGGCGACGCCGGCTGCGCCGCAACGCCGCCACCCGCGACCTGCCTGTCGTCGAACTACATCGCCGACATCGAGGCCCAGCTCACCGCGGCGGGCATCCCGCTGCTGGACAAGAGCCGCTACACGGCGACCGACGCGAGCGGCGTCACGTCGCCCGACCCGAACGCGTACGCGGATGCGGCGTTCACCCAGCTGACCGACCTCAACACCACGCTCCAGGCCGGCGAGACCGACAAGATCGCGGCGGCCTACCGCCTCCTCGACATCAACCTCGCCCCGGTCGGCTCAGGCCCGTACAAGCTCGGGACGTACACCCCGGGTCAGAGCATCGAGCTCCTCCGCAACGATGGCTACTACCTGTTCACCCCCGGCCCCGAGAAGGTCCTGATCCCCGTGATCAAGGACGCCGCGGCGGCCTCGGACGCGTTGTCGTCGAACAACATCGACTTCCAGACCGAGGTCACCTCGTCCGACTCGCTGGCCAAGCTCAAGGCCGATCCGAACATCAAGCTGTCGGAATTCGAAGACCTCGGCTACTACTTCATGGCCTTCAACGTCCGCCCGGGCCACGTCTTCTCCGACGTCAAGACCCGCCAGGCGCTGAGCATGTGCATCGACCAGGCCGCGACCGTGACGGCCGCGACCGACTAGCAACGGCATCGGCGTCAAGGCGGAAGTCCCGCCCGGCTCGTTCTTCTACGACCCTGACGTCCCGGACTACAAGCACGACGTCGCGGGCGCCAAGGCGCTCCTCGAAGGAGACGGCTACAAGCTCGGCAGCGACGGCGTCTACGCAAAGGACGGCAAGAAGCTCGAGGCGACGCTGTATGTCCGCCAGGGGCGCCCGCAGCGCGTGAAGTTCGCTGAGCTCGCGCGGGACCAGGTCCTCGAATGCGGCATCAAGCTCAACGTCAACGAGGCCGACTTCTCGGCCGTCCTCCTGCCGCTGCTTGACTACCCGAACAACTTCGACATCTACCTCGGCGGTTGGGCGAACCTGCTCGACCCCGAGGACTCGAATGTCTTCGGCTGCGACCACGTCACGTCGAAGGCCAATCCAAGCGACAACAACTTCACCGGCTACTGCGACAAGGCGGTCGACGATCTCCTCGCCAAGGCGAAGGCGGAACTCGACCCGGCCAAGCGCAAGCAGATCCTCGCGGATCTCCAGGTGAAGCTGCACAACGACGGCCCGTACTACTTCCTGTGGTCTGACCTGCTCCATCGCGGCTACTCCGCGAAGGTCGGGACCAACGGCGAGGAAGGGCCGATCGACTACACGTCGTTCTACGACACGTGGAACCAGGACTCCTGGACGGTCGCCCAGTAGTCAGGCATTGAGTCGCGGGGTGGCACCTTCGGTCGCCACCCCGCGCACCCGCTTCGGACAGATCACACTGCTGAACGAGTCGATCGCTCAGCGTCGGACCCCGCAAGGACCTCCATGACGACCTACGTCATCCGGCGACTCCTCCAGGCCATCCCGATCCTCATCGGGATCGCGATCATCTGCTTCTTCATCGTCCGCCTTGCGCCGGGCTCGCCCGTCGACAAATTCCGCGGCGGTCGCGTGTCGCCCGAGGTCATCCAGAACATCATCAAGCTCTACCAGCTCGACCAGCCGCTGCCGCAGCAGCTCTGGAGCTGGCTGACCACCTTCCCCCAGGTCTGGCGCGCGGACGCCTGGGGCTACTCGTTCACCGACGGGAAGCCCGTGCTGGGCGACGATCATGTCGCGCGTCCCGCTCACGTTGCTGCTGATGGGGACGTCGCTGATCCTCACCGCGATCATCGCCATCCCCCTCGGCATCCTCGGCGCCATCCGCCAGTACGGGACGCCCGACAAGGTCGTCACGGTCATCGCGACCGTCGGCTACGCGATCCCGACCTTCGTCCTCGGCGTCATGCTCCGAAACATCTTCGCGGCCCAGCTCCAGTGGTTCCCGCTGTTCGGGGCGCACACGCTTGGCCGGGACGAGACGATCCCGGACCTGCTGTGGCATCTCGTGCTGCCCGTCATCACGCTGACCGTGGTGTCTGTCGCCGGCTGGAGCCGCTATATGCGCGCGTCAATGCTCGAGGTGATGCGCCAGGACTACGTCCGCACGGCCAGGGCCAAGGGTGCCGGCGGCAAGCGCGTCATCTACAAGCACGCCGTTCGCAATGCGCTGATCCCGATCATCACGCTGTTCGGCCTGTCGATCCCGGTCCTGCTCGGCGGGGCCGCGGTCACCGAGGCCATCTTCAGCTGGCCTGGCCTCGGCTACCTCGGGGTCCAGTCGGTGATCACCCGCGACTACCCGACGGTCCTCGCCTTCGTCATGATCGGCGGGATCCTCGTCATCATCGGCAATCTCGTGGCCGATATCCTGTACGCCCTCACCGACCCTCGGATCAAGTACTAGGGGCGAAGATGACCACCATCGACACCACGACGCCTGGGATCCGCGTCGGGACGGCGCCCGCCGAATCCGAGTTCGACGAACTCGATCAGACCCCGGTCCGGACGTTCTGGCAGCTCGTCCGCCAGCGATTCCTCCAGCACAAGCTCGCGGTCATCGGCCTGGTGGTCCTGATCATCCTGACGATCCTCGCGATCGTCGTCCCGGCGGCGACCGGTGACCTCTTCGGAAAGACCAGCCTGACGAGCCTCAACCAGGCGCCGACGCTGACGCAGCCGCTCGGGACGGACGACCTCGGCCGGAACATCTTCGTCCGGCTGATGAAGGGCCTGCAGACGTCGCTCATCGTCGGATTCTCGTCCGTGATCCTGATCATGATCATCGGCGTCACCGTCGGTGCCATCGCCGGCTATATGGGCGGAAAGGCCGACAACGCCCTGATGCGCGTCGTGGACGTGGTCCTGTCCATCCCGATCTTCTTCCTCATCGTGACCATCGTCGCGTTCTTCGGTGGCGGCGATGCGCGGGTCATCATCCTGGCCATCGCTTTCACCGGCTGGACGCTTGCGGCCAGGTTGGTCCGTGCGGAGTTCCTGCATCTGCGTGAGATGGACTTCGTCCAGGCCGCGAGGGCGCTCGGGGCGAGCGACCGGCGGATCGTCGTCCGCCACATGCTGCCGTCCGCGATGGCGCCGGTGGTCGTGGCCGCGACCCTGGTCGTCGCCGACTCGGTCGTGACCGAGGCCACCCTCTCGTACCTCGGCTTCGGGATCCGTCCGCCGGAGGCGAGCCTCGGGAACATGCTCAACGCCGCGATGGAGAACATCTTCCGGCAGCCGATCAACATCTGGTATCCGGCCCTTACGCTCATCCTGGTCGTCCTGTCCGCGAGCCTGCTCGGCGACGGCCTGCGTGATGCCCTCGATCCGCGGCAGCGGATCGACGCGTGACCGACTCCACCATCCAAGCTCCAGGGCGCGCTCGAGCCGCCGCGGCGGCCGGTGAGGACGTCCTGCGCATCCAGGGGCTCAAGACCCACTTCTTCACCCGCGACGGCGTGGTGAAGGCCGTCGATGGCGTCGAGTTCTCGATCAAGTACGGCCAGACCGTGGGGGTCGTCGGGGAATCGGGCTGCGGCAAGAGCATCACTGCGCTTTCCGTGATGCGCCTCATCGAGCGCCCGGGGCGCACGATCGCCGGCGAGGTCCTGCTCGATGGACGCGACCTGCTCACGCTCGACAACGATGCGATGACCGAGATCCGCGGCAACACCGTCTCGATGATCTTCCAGGAGCCGATGACGTCGCTCAATCCCGTCTACACCGTCGGGGACCAGATCTCCGAGGCCGTCTCGCTGCATAAGAAGGTCTCGAAGACCGAGGCGATGGACCGGGCGATCGAGATGCTCGGGCAGGTCGGTATCGCCGATGCGAAGCGCCGCGCCAAGAACTACCCGCACCAGCTATCCGGCGGCATGCGCCAGCGGGTGATGATCGCGATGGCCCTCTCGACGAACCCGGAGCTGCTCATCGCCGACGAGCCGACGACCGCGCTCGACGTCACGATCCAGGCCCAGATCCTCGAGCTGATGAAGACGCTGCGCGAGCAGAACAAGATGGCGATCATGCTCATCACCCACGACCTGGGCGTCGTGGCCGAGATGGCCGACGAGGTCGTCGTGATGTATGCGGGCAAGGTCGTCGAGCGCGCGGACGTCGACACGATCTACGCGACGCCGCACCACCCGTACACGCAGGGGCTGCTGGCTTCGATCCCACGGCTCGGCGAGAAGCGCGAGCGGCTCGAGGTGATCAGGGGCGTCGTGCCGAACCCGCTCAACCTGCCGCCCGGCTGCCTGTTCCGACGCCGCTGCCCGCACGCCATGCCGATCTGCCATAACGCCCCGCCCCTGCGGGACGTGACACCCGGGGTCGTCCCGGTCGGGACGGAGCGACACCTTTCGCGCTGCTGGCTCACGGCGTCGGGCGGCCCGCCCGAAGTCGGGACCGACGCGACGCCCGAGGCGGCCGCCGAGTCCGCCGCCGCCCTGACGGTCGAATGAACGAGCCGATGCCGCCGGCCGACGCCGGTACCACCGGAGCGACGGCCGTGAACGGGGGCTCGATCGGCTCGCCGGTCGCGGCGGCGACCGACACGCCGCAGGCCCGCACGAACCGACCGTCCGATGACGTGCTCATCAGCGTCCGCAACGTCGTCAAGCACTTCCCCATCAAGGGCGGCCTGCTCGGGACGTCCGTCATCGGCGCGGTCCGGGCCGTGGACGGCGTCTCCTTCGACGTCCGCCGCGGGGAGACGCTCGGCCTCGTGGGCGAGTCCGGTTGCGGGAAGACGACCCTCGGCAAGGTGATCCTGCGGCTCCTGCCGCCCACCTCCGGGAGCGTGACGTTCAAGGGCAAGCTGATGTTCGATGTCCCGACCGCCGAGGAGCGCAAGGCCGGCAGGAAGGTCGTGGACGCCAAGTCGAAGGAGATGAAGGCGATCCGGCGCGACCTCCAGGTCGTGTTCCAGGATCCGTACGCGAGCCTCAATCCGCGCATGTCGGTCGGCGAGATCATCGGCGAGGGCCCGCTCGTCCACGGCCTCTCGGACAAGAAGAAGCGCGAGGCGCTGGTTCGCGAGCTGCTCGGCAAGGTGGGTCTTAACCAGAGCCACATCCACCGCTATCCGCACGAGTTCTCCGGCGGCCAGCGCCAGCGCATCGGGATCGCCCGGGCGCTGGCGCTCAACCCCGACTTCATCGTGTGTGACGAGCCCGTCTCGGCGCTCGACGTCTCGATCCAGAGCCAGGTCCTCAACCTGCTCGACGACCTCCAGAACGAGCTCGGGCTGACGTACCTGTTCATCGCCCACAACCTCGCGGTCGTCGAGCACATCAGCGACCGGGTCGGAGTCATGTACCTCGGCAAGATGGTCGAGCTGGCCGAGGTCGACGAGCTCTACAAGAACCCGCGCCACCCATACACCGTGGCGCTGCTGTCGGCCATCCCGAACCCGAACCCGCGCATCCGCAAGAAGCGGATCGTGCTGAAGGGCGACATCCCCTCGCCCGCTGCACCGCCGTCCGGCTGCCGGTTCCACACCCGCTGCTGGCTCCGCGAACGGCTGGGCAATCCGGAGCGATGCTCGACCGAGGAGCCCGTGTTCCGGGAGGTGGCGCCCGGCCACGAGGCCGCGTGCCACTTCAGTGAGGAGATGTCGACCGTCGAATCGGTGGTGACGGCCGCGATCGGCCTCGATGCCGCTGGCACGAGCGCAACGCCTGCGCCGGTCGCCACGACCCCGCCGACCCCGCCGACGGCCCCGCCGCCCGGCGTATCGGCCGGCTAGGGCCTGCCGACCCGGCTCCGGTCGGGCCCGCCTCGGACTAGTCGGGGGGCGGGTTCAGGAACCCGCCGAACATCGTCGCGAATGTGGCGAACATGCCCGTGCGGCCGCGATGCCTCGGGTTCGCCGCGTCCCACTGGACCGCGAAGGAATCCAGCACGTCCTTGGCGTCGAGGGTCGAGCCGTCGTGGAAGGTCACGCCCTCGCGGAGCGTGCACGTCCAGACCGTCAGCGTGGTGTCGGCCGCGCACGAGGTCGCGAGCGCCGGCACGGCGTCCGCGGAGTCCGACGCGTAGCCGTACAGCGATTCGGACATCTGCGCGCAGGTCAGGAGGCTGGCCGCGTCGACCTCGTCGGCGCAGTACAGGCCGGCCGGCTCATCCTGGCGCATCCACACGAACTGGGACCGATCCGCGGGCATGACGGACGCGAACCGTTCGAGCCGCATCGCCGAGGCGGAGGCCCCCGTGACATCGGCCTGGTAGGCCGCCGCGGTCCCGGTGTGCGCGAGCGGGATCATCGGCACCGACGCCCTGATGGCATCGTTCGCCTTGCCGTACGCCTTCGTGCGCGCGGCCGGATCCGTGGTGGACGCGCCTTGCGTGAGCGCCGTCGCGATCGCGTCGTTCACCGGGCCGAACTCCGGCCGGGCGCTCGCGCCGAACAGGGGATCGAGGACCGCGGACGCGTCGGGGTACCGCGGCCGGAAGCCGAGCAGGTGGATCCCGTCGAGCTTGCCGGCGCCGGCGTCGCTCACGAGCTCGTCGAACGGGACGACTTCGAGGGTCGCGTCGATGCCGAGGTTCGTCTTGAGCTGGTCGGCGATCGCCTGGGCGACCGCGGTCGGGTTCGGGAGGTAGTCCTTCTCGGCGTCGCTGTAGCGGATGGTGGTCTTGAACCCATCGGCGAACCCGGCCGCCGTCAGCGTCTCCTTGGCCAGGCCCGGGTCGTAGGTGGGCCAGGCGTTGCCGGCACAGCCGAAGGGGATCGAGCACGGCGAGACGTGGTCTGCGACGGTCGCTCCCGGCGGGAAGGCCGCCTTGACGATGGCGGCACGATCGATCGCCAGCGACACGGCGGTGCGGACCTTCTGGTCGTCGAACGGGGCGTACTGCGAGTTGAACCCCAGGTACGCGGTGTTCATGCCCTCCCGCTCGAGCACCGTCAGATCGGCGTCTGCGACGGCCGTCGCGACGTTCGCGTCCTCCAGGATGTCCGCCCCATCGACGGTCCGCGCCTGCAGTTCGGCGACCCGCTGGCCGTCGGCCTTCGTCCACCGGAAGATCAGCCGCTCGGCCTTCGCCTTGTCGCCCCAGTAGTTGTCGTTGCGCCGCATCATCACGTCCGAGCCGAGATTCCATGCATCGAGCATGAAGGGACCGGTGCCGTTCACGTCGGAGACGATGTCGGCGCGGGTCGCCTGCGGGTCGATCTTCGATTCGAGCCAGGCGCTGTCCTGGATGGCGAACGACGGTGAGGCGATCTTCGCGAGGAACGCGACGTCCGGGTCGCACAGCTCGAAGATGACCTTCAGCCGCTCGGCCGCCTTGATGCGCTTGATCTGGCCCGTGTACGGGCCGTGTGTGGCATCGGGCGCGGTGCCCTGGGCGCAGGGTGCCTCGGCGTCGGCCGGGTACGAGGCGGCCGTGAACGGGATCTCGTCGGTGGAGGCGCTCGGGCCGGCGGTCGGCGATCCGACCGCGGATGAGCTCGAGGATGGCGCCGGGGAGGCGACGGGCCCGCAGGCTGCGACGGCGAGCGTGATCACCACGAGGGTCGCCGCTGCGATGGTGGTCCAGCGGCGAGACAAGGGCTCACGTTCCGTCATGCGTGGCGGCGCCTCCTTCATGGTCGTCCGCCGCCCGTAAGGCGACGGCACGATAGTAGCGGCGACCCGCGCGGATGGCGATGTTCGTTGCGGCGGCCCAGATCCCGCGTGACCCCGGAACGTGTGGGCGGAACCCCCCGCGCCGGCGCCCCTGGGACCCGGACCCGATAGACTCGCGAGCGTGAGGACCATCCGGATCGCGCTGGCCCAGATCGCGCCGCGGCTCGGCGCGCTCGAGGAGAACCTCAAGCGCCATCACGAGCTCCTCCGAGCGGCACGAGCGGACGGCGCGGACCTCGTGGTCTTCCCCGAGCTGGGCCTCACCGGGTACCAGCTGCAGGACCTTGCGGGCGAGGTGGCGATGCGCCTGGACGACCCGCGGCTGGGCGAGCTGGTCGCGGCGACCGACGGCCTGTCCGCCATCGTCTCCTTCGTGGAGGAGTCGGCCGACCACCGGCTCTTCATCGCGGCCGCGCTCGTCGAGGACGGCGAGATCCGCCATGTCCATCGCAAGCTGTTCCTGCCGACCTACGGGCTCTTCGACGAGCGGCGCTTCTTCGCGCCCGGCGATGTCCTGCGCGCCACGCCGTCCGCCCTGGGCGTCGGTCTCGGGATCGCCGTGTGCGAGGACTTCTGGCACCTCGCGGTGCCCCAGCTCCTCGCCCTCGACGGCGCCCAGGTGCTCATCAACGTCTCGTCGTCGCCCGGGCGCGACCTCGCGGCCACGAACGAGGTCGGCCTCGGCACGGCCGCCTCGTGGCGGACGCTCATGCGGACCTACGCGCAGCTGACGACCTCGTTCGTCGTGTTCTGCAATCGCGTCGGCGTCGACGAGTCGATCTCCTTCTGGGGTGGCTCCGAGGTCATCGCCCCGACGGGCGCCGCCGTGTTCAGTGCGCCGCTCTACGAGGAGGGGCTGTTCATCGTGGACATCGAGGCGGCGGACATCCGCCGCGAGCGGATCGCGTTGCCGCTCCTGCGCGACGAGCGGCCGGAGCTACAGGCCCGCGAGCTCGCCCGGATCGTCGCCGAGCGGGCCGGGCTGGCGGCCAATTCCACGGCGGATCCCGCGGCCGAGGCGGGGCTCGACGTCGCGCCGCGGGAACGGCACCCGGCCCCGATCGGATTCGGGTCCGGGACCGAGCGGGCGCCCGTCCGCCCCGCGAGTCCCTCGGGGAGCCCCGAGGCCGACCGGTGACGACGTCGGACGAGCGGATCGATCGCGTCCGACGCCGAGTCCACCGGGGTGTCCGACCCGGCCCTCGAGCCACCGGCGCCGTTCGAGCTTCCGGCAGAGCTCGCGATCGACGCCGACGTCGCCCGACGCGTGATCGGGGTCTTCATCCGCGGCCAACTGGCCCAGGCCGGGTTCGAGCACGCCGTGCTCGGGCTGTCCGGCGGCATCGATTCGGCGCTCGTGGCCTACCTGACGGCCGAGGCCATCGGGGCCGAGCGCCTGCTGTGCGTGCTGA
This sequence comes from uncultured Chloroflexia bacterium, assembly GCA_963817245.1. Lineage (GTDB taxonomy): Bacteria > Chloroflexota > Limnocylindria > Limnocylindrales > CSP1-4 > SPCO01. Next base: position 1,354,695 of record CAWFNQ010000001.1, on the reverse strand, counting down.
TGCCGTACCGCACCTCGTCGCCGGCATCGCGCGCCGATGCCGAGGCGGTGGTCGCCGCCCTCGGCTGTCACTCGACGCTGGTCGACATCAGCCCGATGGTCGACGGGTACTTCGCCGACCGCGACGATGCGAGCGCGCTGCGCCGGGGCAACTTCGCGGCACGGATGCGGATGGCCGTGCTCTACGACCAGTCGGTCGTCTTCGGCGGACTCGTCGTCGGCACCGGCAACAAGACCGAGTCGCTCATCGGCTACACGACGCTGTTCGGCGACTCGGCCTGTGCGTTCAACCCGATCGGCGACCTCTACAAGACGCAGGTCCGCCAGCTGGCCGTCGCCATCGGCGTGCCCGACGCCATCATCCGCAAGGCGCCCTCGGCCGACCTGTGGCCCGGCCAGACCGATGAGACCGAGGGCGGCTTCGACTACCCGTCGCTCGACCGGCTGCTGTTCTGGCGGGTCGACAAACGCCGTTCGACCGAGGAGCTCGTGGCCATGGGCTTCGATCCGGCGACGATCGATCGCGTGGACCGGATGGTGGCCGGGGCGGAGTTCAAGCGGCAGGTGCCGCCGATCGCGAAGCTCGGGCCGCGGACCGCGGGCGTGGACTATCTCTATCCGCGCCGGCGACCGGGTTCGGCCAAGGGGTGAGCGACGCGCCGACGCCCGGCGGGGCGGGCACCGGCACGCTGTATGTCGTCGCGACGCCGATCGGCAACCTCGGTGACGTCACCCTCCGTGCGTTGGAGGTGCTGCGCGCCGTGCCGCTGATCGCGGCGGAGGACACGCGCATCACGCGCCGGCTGCTCGCCCGCAACGCGATCGAGACGCGCATGACGAGCCTGCACGCGCACAGTCCGGATGCTCGCGTCGCCGCGCTGCTCGAGCACCTCCGTGATGGCCACGACCTCGCGGTCGTGACCGATGCCGGTACCCCCACCGTCAGCGACCCGGGTGCGGAGGTGATCGCGGCCTGGGCGAACGCCGGTGGGCGCGTCGTGCCGGTGCCCGGAGCCTCGGCCGTGCTGGCCGCGGTCGCGGCGACCGGGATCGCCGGTCCTCGCTGGTCGTTCGAGGGGTTCCTGCCGCGCTCTGGACGCGAGCGGCGCGAACGGCTCGCCCGGATCGGCGCCGACTCGCGAGGTTCGCTGATCTACGAGGCGCCCGGACGCGTCGGGGCCACCCTGCAGGACCTCGCGACCGTGTGCGGCGCGGGCCGCGCCGGGGCGGTCTGCCGGGAGCTCACCAAACGCCACGAGTCCATCGTCCGGGGCACGCTCGGCGAGCTCGCGGCCGCCGCGGCCGCCGGGGGCATCCCGCCACGCGGTGAATTCGTGCTCGTGGTCGGCGAGCGGACGGGCGACGACGAAGCCGGCGGGTCCGCGGACCGTGCCGCGACCGCCGCCGCCGGCCGACGCGCTGGCCGCCGCGCGCGCCGAGGTGGAGCGTCTCGTCGCCGCCGGCACGCCGCGCGGCGAGGCCGCCCGACGGGTCGCCGCGAGTTCCGGCATCCCCCGCCGACGGCTCTATGGGGCCGACTCGCTCCGGTAGCATCGGGGCATGACCGCCCCGACCGAGGCCCGCTCGGGCCTGCCCATCCTCGGTGCGCTCTCGCCGTTCGGGCGCGCCGCGGTCCTCATCACGCTCGGCGTCAGCCTCGTCGCGATCCTCCTCGACTTCGGCCTGCACGCGGACGCCACGGTCCTCTTCATCGTCTCGGCGATCGGGATCCTGGGACTCGCCTGGGTGGTCGGGCTCTCGACCGAGCGGCTCGGCTCGCTCACCGGCCCGCAGGTCGGCGGCGTCCTGAACGCGACCTTCGGGAACATCGCCGAGCTCATCATCGCCTTCTTCGCGCTCCAGGCCGGCCTCATCGATGTCGTCAAGGCGTCGCTGACGGGCTCGATCATCGGGAACCTGCTGCTCGTGCTCGGGGCGAGCGTGCTCGTCGGCGGCTTGCGCCATGGGACCCAGACCTTCTCCGCCAAGGTGGCGGGCGCGAATGCGGCCCTGCTCGTCGTCGCCGCGATCGGACTGTTCATCCCGGCGATCTTCGCGGCCAGTACCAGCCAGCCCGACCAGGGGTCGCTCACCGAGGAGTCGGTCCTCGTCGCGGGGGCGTTGATCGTCGGCTACGCGCTCTCGCTCGTGTACCAGTTCACGAACCCGCAGCAGACGCTCGGCGGTCACGGCGAGCCCGCGGACCACGCCGGGCCGATGTGGACGGGCCGCACGGCCGTCCTCGTCCTGCTGATCGCGGCCGGCCTGCTGGCCGTGCTCTCGGAGATCCTCGTGGGTTCGATCGAGGGCTTCATCGTGTCGTTCGACCTGACGCCGTTCTTCGTTGGGGTCGTGCTCATCCCGACCATCGGCAACCTGGCCGAGCACCTCGTCGCCGTCCAGCTCGCCGCCAAGGACAAGATGGAGTTCGCGATGGCGGTCGCCTACGGCTCGAGTCTCCAGGTGGCGCTGTTCGTCGCCCCGGTCCTCGTGATCGTCGGGGCCGTCATCGGCCAGCCGATGAACCTCGTGTTCATGCCGCTCGAGGTGGCCGCGGTCGCGGCCGCGGTCGGCATCAGCGCGCTCATCGCCCTCGATGGGGAGTCGAACTGGCTCGAGGGCGCGTTGCTGGTGATCGTCTACGCGATCCTCGCGTTCTCCTTCTACGAGTTCGTCGGCCCCATTCCCGCCTGATCCGGGCCGCGGACCCGCCGGCACGATGATCGGAGGTCCCCGAACGACCGGCGGAACGCCTGCACCTTCCCCGTGACGCCATCGGTGTGAGCGGCTAGCATGGGCGGACCATCGGACCAGATGACCGGGGTCGTGGCCGGCGCGAGCCGCCAGAAGCGCCCCGGAAATGAGGAGGAGAACCCATGGCACGCTTCAGGTATGGAGCGCTCGTCGCCGTGGCGGCTATCGTCGTCTCGGCGTGCGGGTCCGCGTCCAGTTCCAGTCCCGCGGCCAGTGCGCCTGCGGCATCACAGCCGGCGGCCTCGGAGGCGGCCTCGGCCGCCGCCCCGTCCGCGAGCGCCGCCGCCGCCGGCCCGAAGGACGGCGGCACGCTCGTTTACGGCCTGCCCGGGGACATGGTCCTCGCCGATCCGTCCCTCGTCAGCGACAGCAACTCGTCGGAGGTCCAGCTCAACGTCGTCGAGGTGCTCGTCGGCCTGAAGCCGGGCACGATCAGCGAACTCGTACCGGTGCTCGCCTCCGAGCTGCCCACGGTCAGCGCCGATGGCCTGACCTGGACGTACAAGCTCCGCCAGGGCGTCAAGTTCCACGACGGGACCGACTTCAATGCCGATGCCGTCGTCTACAACTACATGCGCCAGAAGAACGCCCCGAAGACGCTCCAGGACGCCTACAACTACTATTTCGGCGCCGTCTTCGGTTTCGGCGACAAGTCGAACCTCAAGTCGATCACCGCAACCGACGCGTCGACGGTGGTCATGACCCTCGGGACGCCGCAAAGCAACTTCCTGCTGGCCCAGGCGCTGCCCCAGTTCGGCATCCAGAGCCCGACGGCCCTCAAGGCCGGCGACGCGGACAACCCCGACCCGGCCAAGAGCCCGTACGCCCAGGGCCAGGGCGGCGCCGGCAAGGCGATGGTCGGCACCGGGCCGTTCATGTTCAAGGAATGGGTCCCCAACGATCACGTCACGATCGTCAAGAACCCCACCTACTACAACCCGGACGGGGCGGCCCACCTCGACTCCGTCATCTTCAAGCCATTCGCCGACAAGACGGCCGAACTCAACGCGCTGCAGGCGGGTGACATCGACATCGCCCAGTCGGTCGGTCCGAACGACGTCAAGACCGTGCAGGGCGATTCGACCCTCCAGGTCATCGACCGCGGCGACTCCTGCAACCTGCTGCCGCTGCAGCTGAACAACGCCGTCAAGCCGTTCGACAATGCCAGCATCCGGCAGGCCATCGGCTACGCGGTCAACAAGCAGGCGTACGCCGACGCCTTCTACGGCGGTCTCGCCGAGCCCGCGAACAACTGGATCCCGCAGGCGACGGCGTACTTCAAGCCCGAGACCCTGCCGACCTACGATGTGCAGAAGGCGAAGGACGCGATCGCCGCGTCCGGCGTCCCGGCGGACCAGCTCAACCTGACCTTCACCTACCCGGCCGACGTGACCCGCCCCTATATGCCCGATCCGAAGGGCATCGCCGAGGCGGTCGCGACGGACCTCGAGGCGGCCGGGTTCAAGGTCAGCTTCAAGGCTGAGCCCTGGGCCCAGATGGTCCCGGACTTCCAGTCGGGCAAGCTCTCGATGTGGCTCTCCGGCTGGACCTGCGACTGGGCCGGCCCGGACAACTTCCTCGTCTCGGCGTTCTTCTACTTCCAGAGCGACGGCAAGCCGAACCCGCAGTTCAGCTACGGGCCGGCCGACCTCAAGACGGCGTTCGCCGCGGGTCTCGCCGCCAAGTCGGACGCGGACGCTTCCGCGGCTTGGGGCTCGGCGCAGGACATCCTGGCCCGTGACCTGCCGACCGTCCCGCTCGTGAACTCGAAGGTGCCGGCGGCGGCGAAGGCCGACGTCAAGGGCTACCCCGGGGCCGGTAACCTCGAGGAGCCGCTCTCCGGGGTCTGGCTCGACCGCTAAGGCGGCCCAGGCTCGACTCCGCAACGCTGACCACTCACCGCCCCCGTGGCGCGATCCACGGGGGCGGTGACGAATCGCTGGAGTCCGTGACCGCCGATGGGCAGGTACATCATCCGGCGCCTCCTCGGCGCGATCCCGGTGCTCTTCGGGCTGTCCGTCATCCTGTTCGCGTTCATCCATCTCATCCCGGGCGACCCCGCCTCGGTGATCCTCGGCCAGCACGCGACACCAGAGCTCGTGGCCCAGGTTCGCGAACAGCTCGGTCTGGACAAGCCGCTCTGGCAGCAGTACCTGGACTACATGAGCCGCCTGCTCCAGGGCGACTTCGGCAAGAGCATCATCAACAGCCGCCCGATCCTCGACGAGTTCCTGCGCCGCTTCCCCGGCACGGTCGAATTGACGATCGGGGCGTTGATCTTCGCCGTCGGCCTGGGGATCCCGCTCGGCCGTTACGCCGCACGGCATGTCCAGGGGTTCGGCGACGGGCTGGTCACCGTCATCTCCCTGCTCGGCATCTCGATCCCGATCTTCGTCCTCGGGCTGAGCCTCCAGTACGTCTTCGCCGTGCAGCTGAAGGTCCTGCCCGCGTCAGGACGGCTCGATCCGCGCCTCGCCATCGAGTACCACACCAACTTCGTCCTGATCGACACGCTCCTTGACGGCAACATCCCGGCATTCTTCAACGGCATCTCGCACCTCATCCTGCCGGCCATCGCCCTCGGCTCCATCCCGCTCGCGATCATCACCCGGATCACGCGCGCGTCCGTCCTCGACGTGGCGAACGAGGACTACGTTCGGACGGCGCGGGCGAAGGGCCTGACGGAGAAGCGGGTCGACAACCGGCACGTCATGCGCAACGCCTGGCTGCCGGTCGTGACGGTCATCGGGCTCCAGGTGGGCGGGCTCCTCGCGGGAGCGGTCATCACCGAGACCGTGTTCGCGTGGAACGGTGTCGGGCGCTGGACGGTCGAGGCGATCCAGAACCACGACTACTTCGTGGTCCAGTCGACCATCCTGTTCTTCGCGGTGATCTTCCTCATCGTGAACCTCGTGGTCGACATCGGCTACGCCTTCCTCAACCCCAGGATCCGGTACTCCTGATGGCGTCGATCACCGCCGATCCACGAGCCAAGGCCAGGTCGGACGACCGCGCCAGTCGCGGCCTGTGGCGCGATGCGCTCAGCCGGCTCCGGCACAACGGGCCGGCCCTCGTCGGCCTGTTCTTCATCACCGTGTTCGTGCTCTCGGCCGTCCTGGCCCCGATCATCGCCCCGTACGGGCCGCTGCAGGGGTCCCTCGCCGACCGGCTGCAGCCGCCGTCGCCCCAGCACTGGATGGGCACCGACCTGCAGGGCCGGGACGAGTTCTCTCGAGTCCTCTACGGGGCCCAGGTCAGCCTCCTGGTCGGCGTCGGGGCGGTCGTGATGGCTCTGACTCTGGGAGGGCTCATCGGCGCCGCCGCGGGGGCGATGGGCGGGTCCGTCGACAACGCGCTGATGCGCGTCACCGACGTCTTCCTCGCGATCCCGGGCATCCTCCTGGCGATCGGCATCGTCGCCTGGCTCGATCGCGGGTTGCCGCAGATCACGCTGGCGATCGCCATCACCTACGCGCCGATCTTCGCCCGGATCCTCCGCGGGAGCCTGCTCGCCAACCGGGAGGTCGACTATGTCAGCGCATCGCGCTCGATCGGGGCCGGGCGGTTTCGCGTGCTCTGGCGGCACATGCTCCCGAACTCGCTGACCCCGCTCATCGTGACCGCCACGCTCGTGCTCGCGACGGCCGTCATCGACATCGCGGGCCTGGGGTTCCTCGGCCTCGGGCCGCCCGATCCGCGAACCCCGGAGTGGGGGACGATGCTCAGCGATTCCACGAAGTTCCTCCGCGAGGCGATCTGGCTCATCTTCTTCCCTGGCCTCGCGATCGTGATCACCGCGATCGGGTTCAACCTCCTGGGCGACGGACTGCGTGAGTCGCTCGATCCGCGCCTGAAGCGGTAGGCGGGACGTGGCGCTCCTGTCGGTCGAGGACCTCCTCGTACGGTTCCGCACCCGGGAAGGGACCATCTACGCCGTGAACGGCGTCACCTTCGAGCTGGAGGAGGGCGAGCGCCTCGGCCTCGTGGGTGAGTCGGGCTGCGGGAAGAGCGTCACGAGCCTGGCGATCATCCGCCTCCTGCCGAAGCCCGCCGGGCGGATCGAGGGCGGCCGCGTCGTCTTCGACGGGCAGGACATGTCCCGGCTCTCGGAGTCCGAGATCCGTGACATGCGTGGCAAGGACATCGCCATGATCTTCCAGGACCCGATGACGAGCCTGAACCCGGTGTTGACCATCGAAGAGCAGATGGTCGAGACGATCCAGGCCCACCGGAGCGTGTCCAAGGACGAGGCGCGCAAGCGTGCCATCGAGCTCCTCGCGCAGGTCGGGATCCCGCGTCCGGAGACGCGGCTGCGCGACTTCCCCCACCAGTTCTCGGGCGGGATGCGCCAGCGCGTGATGATCGCGATGGCGCTCACCCTCGAGCCGAAGCTGCTCATCGCCGACGAGCCGACGACCGCCCTCGATGTCACCATCCAGGCGCAAGTCCTCGAGCTCCTGCAGAGCCTCACGACGGAGCATGGGACGGCGCTCGTCCTCATCACCCACGACCTCGGCGTGGTGGCCGGCATGACCCAGCGCATCAACGTCATGTACGCCGGCTTCGTCGTCGAGGCGGCGACGACCGTCGACCTGTTCGCCGCGCCGTCCCACCCGTACACGGTGGGTCTGCTGCATTCCGTACCGCGGGTGGATGCGCTCGCGGGCGAGGCGCTCATCCCGATCGAGGGTCGCCCGCCCGACATGCGGCGTGCCCCGGTCGGCTGCCCGTTCGCCCCGCGCTGTGCCTGGCGGATCGACACGTGCTGGGGAGAGAATCCGGCGCTCGCGCCGCTCGTCGAGGGCCAGCCCATCGTGACGACCGGCGGCGGGGCCACCCACCGGATCGCGTGCTTCAACCCCCCGACGCCGGACGAGGCGGTGGCCGGGCGCCCGCTGCGTGACGGCTTCGTGGCGGCCGAGCCACCGGCCGACGTCCTCGACGAACTGGCCGGTCCGCGACCCGGATCGACCGTGGACTACGACGACATGATGCGCGACATCTACCGCGAGGAAGGGATCGTGTCTCCCGCGCCGAGCGCCGCGGGCCTCCCGATCGAGCCGGACCCCGGGCACCATGATGGTCTCTGAGAACGTGCCCGCCCCGGCCGGCGGGGGTACGCCGATCGCGGCGGGGACCTCTGCGACGGCCCCTGCGCCAGCGTCGCTCCCCGAGGCCGCAGGCGTGGATGGCCGGCCGACGCTTCTGGAGGTCATCGACCTCAAGGTCTATTTCCCGATCCGCGAGGGCCTGATCGTCCAGCGCCACATCGGCGACGTGCGAGCCGTGGACGGCGTCTCGTTCTCGATCGCCCGTGGCGAGACGCTTGGCCTGGTGGGGGAATCCGGCTGCGGCAAGAGCACCACCGGCCGCGCGATCATCCGGCTCTACGACCCGACGGCGGGGAGGATCTCGTTCGAGGGCACGGACATCGCCGGGCTCGAGGGCAAGGAGCTCAAGGGCATGCGGCGGCGCATGCAGATGATCTTCCAGGACCCGTACGCGAGCCTCGACCCGCGCATGACCGCCGGGGGCATCGTCAGTGAGCCGATGGACATCCATGGCGTCGGCACCCCGCAGGAGCGTCGCGCTCGCGTGCGCGAGCTGCTCGAGACGGTCGGTCTCAACCCCGACTACGCGATCCGATACCCGCACGAATTCTCAGGTGGGCAGCGGCAGCGCATCGGCGTGGCCCGGGCGCTCGCGCTCGACCCCGACCTGGTCATCGCGGACGAGCCGATCAGCGCGCTCGACGTGTCGATCCAGGCCCAGATCATCAACCTGCTGGAGCGGCTGCAGGACACCCTCGGCCTCACCTACCTCTTCATCGCCCACGATCTGTCCGTCGTCCGCCACATCAGCGACCGGATCGCGGTGATGTATCTCGGGCGGATCGTCGAAGTGGCGCCGTCGCGGGAACTCAACCTGCAGCCGCTCCACCCGTACACCGTGGCACTGCTCTCGGCGGTGCCCGTGCCGGACCCGGCGGTGGAGTCGCGTCGGCGTCGGATCATCCTGAAGGGCGACGTCCCCTCGCCCGTTTCGCCCCCGAGTGGCTGCCGGTTCCACACGCGCTGCTGGTTGCGCGAGAAGCTCGGCAACCCCGAGGTGTGTTCCACGGTGGACCCCGAGATGCGGTACCTGAGCCCCGGCCACGGCGTCGCCTGCCATTTCGCCGAGAAGGTCGACGGCATCGACGAGCAGGTCCAGGCGACCGGCAGGCCGGTCAGCAAAGCAGCGGCGGCGACGGGGGGTCCGGACGTCCCGGCCCCGTTCCCGTCGCAGCCGCCGGCCGGTCCGCAGGGCCCCCGGGACTGATTCCCGCAGCGGTGCGGTGGGCGCGCGACCACGACGGCGCGGGAGGGGGTTCGCGCCATCGTGGTCGCCGGGGGATGCGTCGCTGATCAGGCGGCCGCCTCGTCGGCCTCCTCGTCCTCGTCGTCGAGCGCGTCGGCCTCGCCATCGGCCTCGCCCTCGGGGATCGGCTCGGACGGATCGTTCTCGCCGAGCGCGCCGGCCTGAGCCGCGAGTGAATCGGCCGCCTGCTGCGCCTCGTAGTCCTTCTTCTTGCGACCGGAGAGCATCTCGACGTGGGCGGCGACCACCTCGGTCTTCCAGTGGCGCTGCCCCTTGTCGTCGTCCCACGAGCGCGTCTGGAGGCGGCCCTCGACGGCGACCTGCTGGCCCTTGCCGAGGTAGCGCCCGGCGATCTCGGCCAGACGGTCCCACGTGACGACCGCGGTGTACTCGCTCTTCTCCTTTCCTGCGGCGAGGAACTCGTTGCTGGCCACGGTGAAGGTCGTGACGACCTTGCCGCTGGCCAGACTTCGCATCTCCGGGTCGCGCGTGAGGCGCCCGGTGATCAGGACCTTGTTCACGGTCCGGTCTCCTTCCCGGTCGGCCGGTCGCACCGGTCACGACCCTGCGTCTGCGGCGGGTCTCGGCGGTGGCGTTTCGCCGGCCCCGGCGGGGCCGGACCCTCGGCGGGCGACGGCTCGACGGGAGTGGCGGAGCGGCGGTCGGCGGGGCCGGCGATCGATCCAGGCGGGCAGACGTGACCCTAGCGATGCGCCCTCATCTCGGCGGTCAACGGCCACGTACCTGCGGATGCATCGCGGCCAAGGACGAGGCCGCGATCAGCCCGCGGCGGCCAGGCGATCAGCCCGCGGCGGCCCGGCGATCAGCCCGCGGCGGCCCCGTGTGAGCGCGGCTCCCCGCCGTCGGGCTCCGGGCCGGGGGCGATGGAGTCGGTCGGCCGTCGACGGTCGGTCCGCTGGATCTCGACCGAGGCCGTCGCGTCCGCCGCCATCGCCTGTGTATCGGACGTCGGCGTCGTGGCCCGCATGGACGACGCGTTCGGGCTGCCCGACGCGTCCGCGGGACCGCTCTTGGCGCGCGGCGCTCGACGGATCGGGGTGCGCGACCCACCGCCCGGCACGATGAGCGCCGTCGCGGCGGCGGGTTCCCTCTGGGTCATGGCCAGGACGGAGGCGTCGGGCTGTGGGGCGTGCGCCGCGTAGAGATCGCAGAACAGGCTCACGAGCTCGGGGTCGAACTGCGTGCCGGCATGCCGGCGGAGCTCCGCGATCGCCTGGTCGTGCGTCATCGCGCGCTTGTACGGGCGGTCGTTGATCATCGCATCGTAGGCGTCGGCGATGGCCACGATCCGCGCTCCGAGGGGGATCTCGTTGGCACGCAGGCCGTAGGGATAGCCGTGACCGGCGTAGCGCTCGTGGTGGTGCAGGATGATCGGCACGGCCTCCTTGAGCGCCGCCGCCTGCTCGAGGATGACCTGGCCGATGCGCGGGTGCTGGACGACCGCGCGCCACTCGGTCGTCGACAGCGCGGCCGGCTTCTCGAGGATCTCCTCGGGGATCGCCACCTTGCCGACGTCGTGCAGGAGCGCGGCCAGCTTGATCCGGTCGATCTCCGCCTCCGGGAGCTGGAGTTGCCGCGCGATGTCGTCCACGATCGAGGCGATGAGCGCCGACGGCTGCCCGCGGTAGTGGGGGAGCGGCAGGATGTACGAGGCCAAGGCCGCGGTCGCCGCCTGGCGTGCCTGGCGGCCGATCTCCATCGCTCGCGTCCGGCCAGCGGCAGAGATGGGGGCCCGCGGCACGCGAGCGTCGTCATCGGGCTCGGCGAAGATATAGGTCTGGTTGCGCCCCAGCGACTTGGCCGAGTACATCGCGGCGTCCGCATCGCGGACCAGGGTCTCCACGCGGAGCTTCTGACCGGCCCCGCCGGCGATGCCGATCGAGATCGTGACCGAAAGCTCGGGGTTCCCGTCGATGGCGAACTTCTGGCGCTGCACGAGCTGGCGCAGCTTCTCGGTGAGGACCGCGCCCTCCTCGACATCGGTCTCGGTGAGGATCAGCATGAATTCCTCGCCGCCGTACCGGCCGATCATGTCGCTCGCCCGCAGGTTGGCGCCGATCGTCTGGGCGACCCCGCGCAGGACGATGTCGCCCGCGGCGTGGCCGTAGGTGTCGTTCACGGCCTTGAAGTGGTCGATGTCAACGAACGCCACCGACAGCGGGCGCTCGTAGCGCCCGGAACGCTCGACCTCGGCGAACAGGGCGGCGAGCAGCGCGCTTCGGTTCGCGACGCCGGTCAGGCGATCGAACGTGGCCTGGTCATGGGTCTCGACCATCCGCGACGAGATCCCGTTGATGGCCCGGGCGAGGCGACCGTCGAGGCCGCCGCCGCGCGGCGAGACGGAGACCGTGTAGTCGCCGGCGGCGATGCGCTCGGCGGCCTTCACGAGCCGCCTGAACCGGATGCGCACGAGCAGGTACACGGTCCCGGCCGTGAGCGCCACCGCGACCGTGGCCGCCGCGACGGCGGCGATGACGGACCGGCTGACCTCATCGATCCATTCCGCGGTCAGACGCGGTTCGGAGAGGAACAGGATCCCGAGCGCGACCGGAGCCGCGAGCGCCAGGATCCCAAGCAGGCGCATCACACGGGAAAGGCTATCGGGAGGGTCCGCGAAACGGTCCCGTAGGAGGTACCGGTCATCGGGTGCCGGTGGTACGGCTGGTGCATCGGCGCCCCGCCGCGGAGCGCGTCGGGCGGCCTCGGGCATCGTGCCGGACGTCCGGCTGAGCAGTCCGGATGTTGGCGCCAGCCTCCGGTTCACCCACCGGGTGACCCAACCAGCGGCTGGAGGTGCCCGGATGAGCGCCGACGAGCCCGGTCCGAGCCGCCAGCCTCCGGTTCACCCACCGGGTGACCCAACCAGCGGCTGGAGGTGCCCGGATCGAGCGTCCGACGAGCCCGGTCCGAGCCGCCAGCCTCCCGTTCACCCACCCGGTGACCCAACCAGCGGCTGGAGGTGCCCGGATGAGCGCCGACGAGCCCGGTCCGAGCCGCCAGCCTCCCGTTCACCCACCGGGTGACCCAACCAGCGTCCGACGAGCCCGGTTCGAGCCGCCGACGAGCCCGGTCGGCCGTCCGGCGCGGCGGGCACCCCTGCTATACTCCGCCAGTCCTCGACAGCACGGACCGTCCGCGGTCCGCGAACTCCGGAGGTCAGCGATCGCGCTAGCAGGGCGCATCGGCCGTTCCGCGAGGCGGCCGGGCGACCAGACGACGGCGATCCGCCGAGACATCGGCGGCGCGACGCGGGAGATTACTACCCGGCTCCCAGGCCCCACGACGTGGGGCTTTTTCATGTCCCGCCGCTGCCCGAGTGCGGCGCGAGGCGTCCGCTGATGCCGGCCACCGTGATCGTCGGCCTCCAGTGGGGCGACGAGGGGAAGGGCAAGACCACCGACTTCCTCGCCGAGCAGGTCGCGATGGTCGTCCGCTACCAGGGCGGCGACAACGCCGGCCACACGGTCGTGAGCGGGGACGAGGTGTTCAAGCTCCGCCTGACCCCGTCCGGCGTGCTCTATCCGCACATCACGTCGGTCATCGGCAACGGCGTCGTGGTCAATCCGATGACCCTCCTGTCCGAATTCGACATGCTCACCGCGCGCGGCATCAGCGTCGAACGGGTCCGGGTCAGCCGGAGCGCGCACGTGATCATGCCGTACCACATCGCCCTCGACCGCGCGAACGAAGCCCGCCTTGACGGCGACCGTGTCGGGACGACCGGGCGGGGCATCGGGCCGACGTACGCCGACCGTGCGTGGCGCCTCGGCCTTCGCATGGAGGACCTCCTCGACCGGGCGGTCCTGCGCGAGCGCATCGGGCGGGTGCTGCCCGACAAGAACCTGCTGCTGCGCTCGATGGGCGGCGAGCCGTTCGAGGTGGAGGCGCTCGTCGAGGAGGCGGCGGACTGGGGCGAGCGCCTGCGCGATCACCTCGACGACACGACCTGGCTCGTGCAGGCCGCCCTGGCGCGCGGCGAGCACGTCCTGCTCGAGGGGGCGCAGGGCACGCTCCTCGATCTCGACCACGGCAGCTATCCGTACGTCACCTCGTCGAACCCGGTCGCGGGCGGCGCGTGCACCGGCGGCGGCATCGGGCCGCTCCAGGTGGACGAGGTCATCGGCGTGATGAAGGCCTACTCCACGCGCGTGGGCTCCGGGCCGTATCCGACCGAGCTCCACGACGCGGTCGGCGCCGGCATCGCCGAGCGCGGCCATGAGTACGGCACCGTCACCGGGCGGCCGCGACGCATCGGCTGGTTCGATGCCGTCCCGCTCCGGTACGCGGTCGCCGTGAACAGCGTGAGCTCGATCATGCTCAACAAGCTCGACATCCTCTCGGGCGTCGACCCGATCCACCTGTGCGTCGCGTACGAGATCGACGGGAAGCGGGTCGAGACGTGGCCATCGAGCGGAGCCGCGCTCGCACGTGCGACGCCGATCTACGAGTCGTTCCCGGGCTGGGCCGAGCCGATCAACGGCGTCCGCTCGCTCGCCGACCTGCCCGAGAACGCGCGCCGCTACGTGAGCGCGATCGAGGCCTACGCGGGCGTCCCGATCGTGCTGCTCTCGGTCGGGCCGGAACGGACGCAGACGATCGAACGCGCCTGGCGCCCGATGCGCCACCGACCGGGGATCCCCGCGTGAGCACGGCCCGCCTCCTCATGCCGACCCGGATCCTGGTCGTCGGCGGTGGCGGCCGCGAGCACGCGCTGGCCTGGAAGCTCGCGGGCGAGCCCGGCGTGAACGAGGTCATCGTCGCGCCCGGGAGCGCGGCCATCGGTCGCGAGGCGCATGTCCGGTCGGTCGCGGTCGACCCGCTGGACGGCGGCGCGGTGGTGTCCGTCGCGCGCCGCGTGTCGGCCGAGCTCGTCGTGGTCGGGCCGGAGGCACCGCTGGCGGCCGGGGTAGCCGATGCGCTCAGCGAGGCGGGCATCCCGGTCTTCGGACCGTCCGCGGCTGCCGCGCGCATCGAGAGCAGCAAGGCGTTCTGCCACGAGGTCGCCCAGGCCGCCGGCGTCCGGATGGCGCGGGCCGGTGCGTTCACCGAGCTCGTGCCGGCGCTCGCGTTCGCCCAGGAGCTCGCCGCGACCGGCGGCGGCGTGGTGGTCAAGGCCGATGGCCTGGCCGCGGGCAAGGGTGTGACCGTCTGCGATGACGCCGAGGCGGCCGCGCGGGCCCTGCTCGCCGCATCGCCCGGCGAAGGTGCCCGGGTGGTCGTCGAGGAGCGCCTCCGCGGACGCGAGGCCAGTCTCATCGCGATCTGCGATGGCCGCGACGCACTCGCGCTACCGCTCGCCCGCGACCACAAGCGCCTCGGTGACGACGATCAGGGGCCGAACACGGGCGGGATGGGCGCGTACAGCCCGCTGCCCGACCTGCCCGACGAGGCGATCCCCGAGCTCGTCGGGGCGTTCCACCGGCCGATCCTGGCCGAGCTGGCCCGGCGCGGGATCCCGTTCCGAGGCGCGCTCTACGCCGGCCTGATGCTCACCGACGACGGGCCGGTGCTCCTCGAGTGCAACGCGCGCTTCGGCGATCCGGAGACGCAGGCGCTCCTCCCCCGACTCGGCGTCGCGCTCGGGCCGCTCCTGCTGGCCGCGGCCCGGGGTGAGCTCGCCGAGGCGACCCGGGCGCTTGGCCTCGCCGATGCCCGCCTCCCGGTCATCCCCGGTGCCACCGTCGCGATCGTGCTGGCGGCCGACGGGTACCCCGAGGCGCCGCAGCGCGGTGACGCGATCGACGGGCTGGACGCCCTGCCGCCGGGTGCCCTCGTCTTCCATGCCGGCACCGTCATCGATGACGACGGCATCGTCCGGACCGCCGGTGGCCGCGTGCTGGCCGTCGTCGGGCGAGGCCCCGACCTGCGGGCGGCGCGTCTCGCGGCCGAGGAACTCGCCGGAGCGATCGCCTGGGACGGCGTCCAGCGCCGCCACGACATCGGGTTCGAGCCGCTGGCCGTCGCCGGGGGCCCCCGATGATCCCGAAGGCGGGCGTCTCCCGATGATCCGGCGATACACGCTCCCGGAGATGGGCGCGATCTGGTCCGAGGCCGCGCACTTCGAGGCCATGCTCCGCGTGGAGATCGCCGTCGCCCGCGTCCAGGCGGCCCACGGCCTCATCCCGGCCGCGGTCATCGAGCCCATCGCGACGCGTGCCCGCGTCGACGTCGATCGCATCGCCGAGATCGAGCGGACGACGGACCACGACGTCATCGCGTTCGTCAGCCAGGTCGCTGAGACCGTCGGGCCGGAGGGCCGCTACCTGCATTTCGGCCTGACGAGCAGCGACGTCGTGGACACGGGGCTCGCGCTGCAGCTCCAGGCGGCCGGTCAGCGCCTGCTCGGCGACATCGATCGCCTGCTGGCGGTCCTCATCGCTCGTGCCCGGGCCGAGTCCGAGACGGTGATGATGGGCCGGACCCACTCGGTCCACGCCGAGCCGACGACCTTCGGGCTCAAGCTCGCCGGGTGGGCGTTCGAGCTCGATCGTGGGCGGGTGCGCCTCGCGGCCGCGGTCGACGAGATCGGCACGGGCAAGATCTCGGGTCCGGTCGGGACCTACAGCCATCTCGGACCGGAGATCGAGGCCGAGGTCCTCGCCGCGCTGGGCCTGCACACGGACCCGGTCAGCACGCAGATCGTCCAACGCGACCGGCACGCCGCCCTGCTCGCGGCGATGGCCATCGTCGGCGGGTCGCTGGAGCGCTTCGCGACCGAGATCCGGAACCTCCAGCACACGGAGATCGGCGAGGTCCAGGAGCCGTTCGCCGCCGGTCAGAAGGGTTCGAGCGCGATGCCCCACAAGCGCAATCCGATCATCTCGGAGCGGATCGCCGGGCTGGCACGCCTGCTGCGCGGATACGCCCACACCGCGCTCGAGGACCAGCCCCTCTGGCACGAGCGCGACATCAGCCACTCGAGCGCTGAGCGGGTGATCCTGCCCGACGCGACGATCGTGCTCGACTACATGCTCGTGAAGCTGACCGGTGTCGTGGAGGGCCTCGTGGTCCGCTCGGAGCGGATGCGCGAGAACATCGCCCGCGGCCTCGGGCTGCACGCCTCGTCGCGCGTGCTCACGACGCTGATCGAGACCGGCGGGCTCCCGCGGGAGGAGGCCTACGCCGTCGTCCAGCGGGCCGCCCTCCGCGCCGCCGACGAACGGGCGCCGCTCCGCGAGCTGCTCGGGGTCGACCCGGTCGTCGCCCAGCGGCTGTCGCTCGAGCAGCTCGACGCCTGCTTCGACGACGCGGCGTTCCTGCGCCATGCCCCGGCGATCATCGCCCGGCTCGATGGCCTTGCGGAGAGCCTCGCGGCCCGCACGCGGTCCGCCGCGGCGTCGAAGGCGACGGTGCCCGATGCTGGCTGAGTCGTACCTCCGCTCCGGCAAGGTCCGCGACCTCTACCGCCTGAACGATGGTCGCGTCGTCCTCGTGGCTTCTGACCGGATCAGCGCCTTCGATGTCGTGCTGCCGTCGACGATCCCGGACAAGGGCCGCGTGCTGACGGGGCTCTCGCGGTTCTGGTTCGCCGAGACCGCGTCGATGGTGCCGAACCACCTGCTCTCCGGCGATGTGGACGAGCTCTACGCGACGATCGGCGCCGAGGTCGAAGCGGTCGGTGGCGACCCCGCCGACCTCGGGTCGCGGGACGACCTTCGCGGCCGGATCATGCTCTGCCGCCCGGCATCGGTCGTCCCGATCGAGGCCGTCGTCCGCGGCTACCTCTCCGGCTCCGGCTGGAAGGAGTACCAGGCGAGCGGCACGGTCTGCGGGATCCCGCTTCCCTCGGGGCTGCGCGAGAGCGACCGGCTGCCCGAGCCGATCTTCACGCCGGCCACGAAGGCCGAGGAGGGGCACCACGACGAGAACATCTCCTTCGACCGGATGATCGACCACGTCGCCGGCATCGACGGCCTCGATGATCTCGACGCCGAGAGCCGGTCGATCATCCGCGCGAACGCGGCCGCCGTCGCCGAGGTGATCCGCGACCGGTCGATCGCGCTGTATCGATACGGGGCCGCGGTGACCGCGCGGCGCGGCATCATCCTCGCCGACACGAAGTTCGAGTTCGGGACGCCGGTCGGCGGGGGCGGCGACGGCGCATGGGGGTACGCGTTCGACGACGCGGGGCCCACGCAGGCCGACCAGCTGATGCTCATCGACGAGGTCATGACCCCCGACTCGTCGCGGTTCTGGGATGCCGCCACGTACGAGCCGGGTGGCCCCCAGGCGAGCTTCGACAAGCAATTCGTCCGCGACTGGCTCGAGGCGCAGCCCTGGGACAAGACCGCGCCCGGGCCGACCCTGCCGGACGACGTCCTCGCCGGGACGCGCACTCGCTACGTCGAGGCGTACGAGCGGATCACGGGCGCCACCTTCGAGCGCTACCTCCGAGAGGATGTCATCGCCTCATGAGCACGCATCGGTTCGCCGTCAACGTCCTGCCCAAGCCCGGCATCCTCGACCCGCAGGGTCGGGCGGTCGAGGGCAGCCTCGGCCACCTCGGGATCGAAGGCGTCAGCGCGGTCCGCGTCGGGCGCCGCGTCGAGCTCACGGTCGAGGCGACCGACGCCGCCGCGGCCGCGGCCGTCGTGGAGCACCTGGCCTCGGAGCTCCTGTCCAATCCGTTGATCGAGGCCTACACCGTCGAACCGCTCGCCGGCGCCTCGTCGCTGGTCGGCGCGAGGGTCGACTGACGATGGGCGTGCGCGTCGGGGTCGTCGTCTTCCCCGGGAGCAACTGCGACCGCGACACCGTCCATGCGCTCGAGCTCGCCGGTGCCGACCCCGTGGTCCTATGGCACGAACAGGCCTCGCTCGAGGGTTCGGCGGCCGTGATCCTGCCCGGCGGCTTCGCCTACGGCGACTACCTGCGGGCCGGGGTCATCGCCCGCTTCAGCCCGGTCATGCGGTCCGTGGCGGCCTTCGCCGCCGAGGGCGGGCTCGTGCTCGGGATCTGCAATGGCTTCCAGGTGCTCGCCGAGGCGCACCTCGTGCCGGGCGCGCTGCTGCGCAACGCGTCGCTCCGGTTCGCGGGCCAGGAGGTCCGGATCGCGGCCGAACGCGCGGACACCCGGTTCACCCACGGCCTGGAGGTCGGACGACCGCTGCGCATGCCGGTCGCGCACGGCGAAGGCTGCTATTTCGCGGATGAGGCCGAGCTCGACGCGCTCGAGGCGCGCGGCGGGGTCCTGTTCCGCTACGTCGACGCGGATGGGCGTGCGGCGCTCCCCGGTGACGATGCCAACCCCAACGGGTCATTGCGGGCCATCGCCGGCGTCATCAACGAGGCCGGCAACGTGGCCGGCCTGATGCCGCATCCGGAGCGGGCGGCCGAGGCCATCCTCGGCTCGGACGACGGCGCCGGCATCATCCGGGCGCTCGTCGAGAGCGCGTCGCGCGCGCAGCACGACCGGCCCGTCGCGGTCGGCGCCCGATGACGGTCGCGGAGCGACCCGTGGAGCCGCTCCATCGCCGGCTGGGCGTCACCGACGACGAGCTCGAGGCGATCCGCGACCGGCTCGGCGGCCGCGACCCCAACGATCTCGAGCTCGCGATGTTCAGCGTCATGTGGAGCGAGCACTGCTCCTACAAGAGCTCGAAGCCGCTCCTCCGGACGCTCCCGACCGCCGGGGAGGGCGTCGTCGCCGGTCCGGGCGAGAACGCGGGGGTCATCTCGATCGGCGACGGGCTGGCGGTCGCCTTCAAGATCGAGTCGCACAACCACCCGAGCGCGGTCGAGCCGTACCAGGGCGCGGCGACCGGCGTGGGCGGGATCCTGCGCGACATCTTCACGATGGGCGCCCGGCCGATCGCCGTGCTCGACGCGCTCCGCTTCGGCGACCCGGCGGACCCGCGGACGCGGCACCTGGTCGACGGGGTCGTGCGCGGCGTCGGCGGCTACGGCAACTGCGTCGGCGTGCCGACGGTCGGCGGCGAACTCGTGTTCGATCCCACCTACCAGGGCAACCCGCTGGTCAACGTCATGGCCATCGGGCTCATGGAGGAGGCGCGGCTCACCCTGGCCACGGCCGGATCAGCCGGCGACCTCGTGGTCCTGTTCGGTTCGGCGACCGGGCGTGACGGCATCGGCGGCGCGTCGGTGCTCGCGAGCGCGACCTTCACGCACGATGACCTCCATCGAAGCGAGGCCTGTCCTAGGCTCGTGCAGGTCGGCGATCCGTTCGCCGAGAAGCTGCTCATCGAGGCGAGCCTCGAGCTCATCGATCGCGGCCTCGTGGCCGGGCTCCAGGACCTCGGCGCCGGCGGCGTCACGTGCGCGACCTCCGAGATGGCCGACCGCGCCGGAGTCGGGATGCTCGTCGACCTCGACGCGATCCCACGCCGCGAGCCCGGCCTGGAACCCTTCGAGGTGATGATCTCCGAGTCGCAGGAGCGGATGTGCGCGGCGGTCCACCCGGAGCGATGGGAGGACGTCCGCGAGGTCTGCGTGCGATGGGGGATCCCCGTGGCGGTCATCGGCCGGGTGACCGGTGACGGCGACGTCGTCGTCGTGGAGGGCGGGCTCGACGCGGCCGGCCGTGCGACGTCCGGGCGCCCGCGAGCTCGCGCGGATCCCGGCCCGCGCGCTGACGAGCGACGCGATCGTCCACGAGCGCCTCGCCGTCCCGCCCACCCACGAGCGGGCGGCCCCGGCGCCCGGCGCCCCGGTGGAACCGGTCGACCGGTTGCCGGAGCGCGGGATGGATCCCGGAGCCGTCCTGCTCGCGTTGCTCGGCTCAGCGAACCTGTCGTCGCGACATCGCGTGTATCACCAGTACGACTCGACCGTCGGGGCGGACACGGTGGTCGGCCCGGGCCGCGGCGCGGCGGTGCTGCGCGTGAAGGGCACGACCAAGGCGCTCGTCGCAAGCACGGACGGGAACCACGGCCTCGGCCAGTCCGACCCGTGGCTCGGCGCCGCGGCCTCGGTCGCCGAGGCGACGCGCAACGTGTCCATCACCGGGGCGCGGCCGCTCGGGGTCACGAACTGCCTCAACTACGGCGATCCCACGCGGCCCGAGGCGTTCTGGCAGCTGAGCGAGGGCGTGCGCGGACTCGCCGACGCGTGCCGGGCGCTCGGCCTGCCGGTCACCGGCGGGAACGTCTCGCTCTACAACGAGTCGCCGGCCGGGGCCATCGCGCCGACGCCCGAGATCGGGGTCGTCGGCCTGATCGACGACGTCGCCACGCTGGTGGGACCGGCCTTCGTCGCGACCCACGACACCGTCCTGCTCGTCGGGGAGGCCGGACCGGGCCTGGCCGGGTCGGCGTACGCGTCCCTCGCCGGGACCGCGGCGGAGGATGGACCGCCGGCCCTCGACCTCGCCCGCGAGGCCGCGCTCCAGGGCTGGATCCGCGAGGCGATCGAGCGCGGGCTCGTCGCCTCGGCGCAGGACGTGAGCGGCGGCGGGCTTGCCGTTGCGCTCGCCGAAGGCGCGATCTGGAGCGGGCTGGGCGCGTCGGTCCGGCTCGCCGTCGCCCACTCGCCGGCGACCGACCTGTTCGGCGAGAGCCCATCGCGCATCGTCGCGACCTGCCGGCCGCGCTACGCCGCGGCGCTCGAGCTGCTCGCTCGCCAATACGGGCTGCCGGTCGAGGCCATCGGGACGGTCGGCGGCGACCGCCTCGTCGTCGAGCTGGCCGGAGCCGGAGCCACCGGCGCGGCCGAGGAGCGCGGGAGCCGCGTCGCCGATGCCCTCGAGGTCCGCGTCGCGGACCTGCGACACGCCTGGGACCACGGGCTGGCCCGCGCGCTGGGCTGGGAGGGCTAGCCATGTGTGGCGTGTTCGGGGCGGTGCTCCCGGCCGGCGGCCCGACCGACGCGGCCGCGCTCTCGACGCTCGGCCTGTTCGCCCTCCAGCATCGCGGCCAGGAGTCGGCCGGCCTCGCCGTCAGCGACGGGGAGCAACTCATGCTCTACAAGGACCTCGGGATGATCTCGACCGTCCTCGACGAGCGGCGGCTGCCCAGCCTGCGCGGGCGGCTCGCCATCGCCCATTGCCGCTACTCGACGACCGGCTCGACGATCTGGGAGAACGCCCAGCCGACGTACCGCCAGGGACCACGCCGGGCGATCGCCATCGGCCACAACGGGAACCTCGTGAACACGCGCGAGCTGCTCGCCCAGCTCGAGGGCGGCCGGGCTCGCCTGCCGGCCTCGACCGATACGGAGCTGCTGACCGCGCTCATCGCCGACGAGCCGGCCGCCGACACCGTCGATGCGCTCCTGCGCGTCCTCCCCCGCGTCCGCGGGGCGTTCAGCCTGGTCGTGCTCGATCAGCGCCGGGTCATCGGCATCCGCGACCCGCACGGGTTCCGGCCGCTGGTCCTGGGGCGCCTCCCCGCGAGCGGCACGGCCGACGTGGACCAGGGCCTCTGGCGAGACGATGACGCCTCCGCCGGGTGGTGCCTCTCGTCGGAGACGGCGGCCCTCGACATCGTCGGCGCGGAGTACGTGCGCGACGTCCAGCCGGGCGAGATCGTCGTCCTCGAGCCCGGGGCGGCGCCGCGATCCATCCGCTACGCGGAGGCCGACCCCGCCCTGTGCGTGTTCGAGCTGATCTACTTCGCCCGGCCGGATTCCTACATGGAGGGCCGCAACCTGTACGAGGCGCGGCGCCGGATGGGCATGCAGCTTGCGGGCGAGCATCCCGTCGATGCCGACCTCGTCATGCCCGTCCCCGACACCGGTGCGCCCGCGGCCGCGGGGTTCGCCGAGGCGTCCGGCCTGCCGTACCGCGAGGGCATGTACCGCAATCGCTATGCGGGACGGACCTTCATCCAGCCGTCGCAGGGACTGCGCCACCGGGGCGTGACGATCAAGCTCAACCCGCTGCGCGAGGTGGTGTCGGGCAAGCGGCTGATCGTCGTCGACGATTCGATCGTGCGCGGCACGACCACCAAGCGCATCGTCGAGCTGCTGCGCAAGGCCGGCGCGACCGAGGTCCACGTCCGGATCAGCGCCCCGCCGATCTACCACCCGTGCTTCTACGGGATCGACACGTCCATCGAGACCGAGCTCATCGCCTCGACCCACACCGAGTCCGAGATCCGCGAGTTCATCGGCGCCGATTCGCTCGGCTACCTGTCGATCCGCGGCGTCCTCGCCGCGCTCGAGCTGCCCTACGACCGGTTCTGCTTCGCCTGCTTCGACGGCAACTACCCCGAGCCGGTCCCGTACGACGCGGCGAGCCGCAAGTTCATCCTGGAAGAGCAACCCGCCTTGGTCGGTCGTGGCTGATCCACGCGCCGCGTACCGGGTGGCCGGGGTGGACGTCGCGGCCGGCGAGCGTGCGGTCGAACTCATGCGCCGGCACGTCGAGTCCACCCGCCGGCCCGAGGTGGTCGGCGGCCTCGGCGGGTTCGGTGGCGTGTTCGCGATCCCGCCCGGCTACACCGAGCCGCTGCTCGTCGCCTCGACCGATGGCGTGGGCACCAAGACGGCCATCGCGGCTGAGGTCGGCCGCTTCGACACCATCGGCATCGATCTCGTCGCGATGTGCGCCGACGACGTCGTGTGCACCGGTGCGGAGCCGGTCGCCTTCCTCGACTACGTGGCGGTCGGCCATCTCGACCCGGTCGCCGTCGCGGAGCTCGTCGGCGGCGTGGCGGCCGGCTGTCGGGACGCCGGGTGCGCCCTCGTCGGCGGCGAGACGGCCGAGCACCCCGGGCTGATGGAGGCCGACGAATTCGACCTCGCCGGGACGGCCATCGGCGTCGTCGAGCGGTCGCGGTTCATCGACGGTTCGGCGGCCCGGGCCGGTGATGCGATCGTCGGCCTCGCCTCGTCGGGACTCCACGCGAACGGCTACTCGCTGGTCCGAGCCATGATCACCCAGTGGGACCTCGACCTCGCCGAGCCGTACCTGGTCCGGATGCGCCGCACGCTCGGCGATGCGGCGGCCGACGGGGCCGTCCGGCCGGCCCCCCACGAGGCGATGGCGACGCTCGGCGAGATCCTCCTGACCCCTACCCGGATCTATGCGCTGGCCGTGCTGGCGTCCCGGGCCGCCGCGGTCGCCGCTGGGGAGGATCTGCACGGCGTGGCCCACATCACGGGAGGTGGACTACCCGGCAACGTCCCGCGCGCCCTGCACGACGGGCTCGCCGCGCGGATCGATCCCAGTCGCTGGCCGATGCCCTCGGTGATGCGGCTGCTCGGCGGCCTGGCCGGGATGGACGAGGCGGAGCTGCGAGCCACGTTCAATGGCGGGCTCGGGATGGTCCTCGTCGTCCCGCCCGGGGCGGTCGCGCCGGTCATCGCCGCGGCCGAGGCGGCGGGCATCCCGGCGATGCTCGTCGGCGAGGTCGTCGCGGCCGACGTGGTCGGTGGCGCCCGGTATGTCGAGGCGCCCCTCGAAGGCGCCGCGTGAGCGGGCGCATCGCCGTCGGCGTCTCGGGCGCCGGCTCGAACCTGCGCGCGCTCCACGCCGCGGCCGCCCGCGGCGACGTCGGCGGTTCGATCGTCCTCGTGTTCGCGGACCGTCCGTGCGCCGCGCTCGACTGGGCGGCCGAGCAGGGGATCGAGACCGCGCTCGTGCCGGGCGGGGACGACGCGACGCTCGCCGAGACCCTGGCGAGCGTGGCCCCCGACGTCGTCGTGCTGGCCGGCTACATGCGCATCGTCGGACCGGCCGTCCTGGCGGCGTTCGCCGGCCGGATCCTCAACACGCACCCGAGCCTGCTGCCGGCGTTCCCCGGCGCGCACGCCGTGGCCGATGCTCTCGCGCACGGCGCGGCCGTGACCGGCGCCACGGTCCATCTGGTGGACGAGACCCTCGACGGCGGCCCGATCGTCGCCCAGGAGGCCGTCGCGGTCCTGAGCGACGACGACGCCGCGCGGCTGCACGAACGGATCCGCGCGGTGGAGCACCGGCTCCTGCCCCGCGCCGTGGCCCTGCTCCTGGCCGGTGCGATCTCGGTCGCGTCGGACGGGCGCCATGTCCGGATCGACCTCGAGCGTGCGGACGCGCGCGTCCCGGTCCCGCGGCGCGCCCTGCTCTCGGTCTCCGACAAGACCGGCCTCGTCGAGCTGGGCCGCGGCCTCGTCGCCCGCCGTTTCGAGCTCGTGTCCACCGGTGGCACCGCGCGCGCGCTCCGCGACGCCGGCCTGCCGGTCACCGATGTCGCCGCCGTCACCGGCTTCCCGGAGATGCTCGACGGCCGGATCAAGACGCTCCATCCGCGCGTCCACGGCGGCCTGCTCGCCGACCGGCGGCTCGCCGAGCATCGGCAGGCGATCATCGCCGCGGCCATCGCCCCGTTCGAGCTCGTCGTGGTCAACCTCTATCCGTTCGCGGCCGCGCTCGAGCGGCCGGGGATCACGATCGACGGCCTCATCGAGGAGATCGACATCGGCGGGCCGTCCATGGTCCGCGCCGCCGCGAAGAACCACGCCAACGTGGCGATCGTCACCGATCCGGCGCGGTACGCCGGGATCCTCGACGCCCTCGACGCGCCGGGCGGCATCGATGCCGAGCGCCGGCGCGCGCTCGCGCTCGAGGCCTTCGCCCACACCGCGGCCTACGACGCGCGGATCGCGGCCGAGCTGCCGCGCCGGATGGTCGCGGCCGGCCAGTCACTCCCCGACGAGCCCGGCCTGCCCGGGGCCGGCGACCCGTACCCGGCGCGCCTGACCGTCACGCTCGAGAAGGTCGAGACCCTGCGCTACGGCGAGAACCCGCACCAGCCGGCCGCCCGCTACCGGCGGCCGGGGACGACGCTCGCGGATGGCCTGTTCGGCGTCGAGCGGACCCCGCTGCAGGGCAAGGCGCTCTCGTACAACAACGTGCTCGATGCCGCGGCCGCCGCCGCCCTCGGTCGCGCGCTGCGGGGCCCCGCGGTCGTCATCGTCAAGCACACGAACCCGTGTGGGGCCGCCGAACGCGCGACGTTGCTCGACGCGTGGTCCGCCGCACTCGAGGCCGACCCGGTCAGCGCGTTCGGCGGAGTCGTCGCGTTGACGCGCGAGGTCGATCGCCCGGTCGCCGAGGCGCTCACCTCGCTCTTCCTCGAGGTCGTCGTCGCGCCCTCGATCACGGCCGAGGCGCGCGAGGTCCTCGCCACGAAGCCGAACCTGCGCGTGCTCATCGACGAGGCGCTGGCGTCCGACGAACCCGTCCCGCCGTCGGCCGCGGACCCGACGGGCTCGATCCGGACGGCCGGCGGCGCGGTCCTGGTCACGGCCCCGGACATCGCCACCGACGCCCCGACGACGTGGACGTGCGTGACCCGGCGGGCGCCCACGGACGACGAGCTCCTCGATCTCGACCTCGCCTGGCGCCTCGTGCGCGGCGTCACGTCCAATGCGATCGTGCTCGTCAAGGATCGTCGGCTCGTCGGGATGGGGAGCGGCCAGACCTCGCGGGTCGATGCCGCCCGACAGGCCGTCGCCAAGGCGCACGCGATGCTCGGCGACGACGCCACCCGCGGCGCGGCCTGCGGCTCGGACGCGTTCTTCCCGTTCCCGGACGCGGTCGAGGCGTGTCTCGCGGCCGGCGTGACGGCATTCGCCCAGCCGGGCGGCTCGGTGCGTGACGCCGAGACCGTCGCGATCGTCGATGCGGCCGGGGCCGCGATGCTCATGACCGGCATTCGCCACTTCCGCCACTGACCGCACCACGCCCGGCGCGCTCCACGTGGCGCCGGCGCTCGAGCGGTCCCGTATCATCGCGCTCCCATGAGCGACCGCCAGCGCTACTACCTCACGACCTCGATCGCCTACGCGAACAACAAGCCCGGCATCCACACGCTCTACGAGGTGATCGGCGCGGACGCGATCGCCCGTTGGCATCGCATGGCCGGGGTCGAGACGCGGTTCCTCACCGGCACCGACGAACACTCGATCAACATCGCCCAGGCCGCGGTCGACGAGGGCCGGCCGGCGCGCGAGTACGTCGACGAGAAGGTCGCGCTCTTCAACTCGGCCGAGGCCGCCCTCGGACTCAGCCCGGACCGCTTCATCCGGACCACGGATCCCGATCACATCCGGGCGGCGCAGGAGATGGTCCGGCGGGCGCACGCCAACGGCGATATCTACATGGGCACCTACGAGGGCTGGTACTGCCCGAGCGAGGGCTTCCGCAACGCGACCGACGTCATCGAGACGGCCCGCGGGACGATCTGCCCCAACCATCCTGATGTGCCGCTCCAGTGGCTGACCGAACGGAACTGGTTCTTTCGCCTGTCCGCCTACCAGGAGCGCCTCGAGCGCCACTACGCCGATCATCCGGACTTCGTCCAGCCCGACTTCCGACGCAACGAGATGCTCGGGTTCATCCGCGGCGGTCTCGAGGACTTCTCGATCAGCCGCGAGCGGACGCCGGGCGGCTGGGGGATCCCGTTCCCGATCGCCGAGAACGGCGAGACCGCCCAGCGCGAGGACGGGTCGTGGGATCCCGAGGCCGGCAAGATCTACGTCTGGTACGACGCGCTCATCAACTACATCACGGGCGCCGGCTTCCCCGACGACCCCGAGGCGTTCGCCCATTGGTGGCCGGCCGATCTCCACGTCATCGGCAAGGACATCACCCGCTTCCACACGATCTTCTGGCCGGCGATGCTCTGGAGCGCCGGCCTCGAGGCGCCGCGCCACGTCTGGGTCCATGGCTTCCTGCTGGCCGCCGGCGGCGAGCGGATGAGCAAGAGCCGCGGCAACTTCCTCGATCCGGACGACTTCGTCGCGGCCTTCGGCCAGGACGGCGCCCGCTACGTCGCGTTGCGGGAGGTGCCGTTCGACCGGGACGCCGAGGTCTCGTGGGACTCGTTCGTCCGCCGCTACAACGCCGACCTCGCGAACGACTTCGGCAACCTCGTCAACCGGACCGTGAACATGGTCAATCGCTATCTCGACGGGGAGCGGCCGGCCCCGCGCGACGGCGCCGCCTCGCCGCTCGCAGCGGGCTGGGCGGACACCGCCCGCCTCGTCGGTGACCGGATCGAGTCGTGCCTGCTCCACGAGGCGCTCGCCGGCCTCTGGGAGTTCGTCGGGAGCGCGAACAAGGTCGTCGACGCGGAGCGCCCGTGGGACCTCAACAAGGCGGCGCTGGCCGGCGACGAGGATGCCGGGCGACGCCTGCGCGACGTCCTCGGCGACCTCGTCGAGGCGTGCCGGCTCATCGGCCTGGCCGCGGCCCCGTTCCTACCCGCGACGGCGCCGCGTGTCCTGGGCCAGCTCGGCCACGCCTACCCGTATGGTCCCGACGGCAACGGGGGCCCGCCGCTTGGCGATGAGCTCGCCTGGGGCGCCCATGCAGGATCGGCCGGCCGCGTCAGCGCGCCTGAGCCGCTCTTCCCGCGCCTGGACACCGAAGCCGCCGGCTGACCGCCGTGCCGCTGATCGACAGCCACTGCCACCTCAACGCCGACCGCTTCGAGGGTGACGTCGACCTCGTCATCGGCGGCGCGCGCCTCGCCGGACTCGAACGGATCCTCGTCCCGGGCTGGAACGTCGCCTCCGGCGAGCGGGCGCTGGCGCTCGTGGACCGCTTCCCGTGGCTCGACGCGGCGGTCGGCGTCCATCCCCACGACGCGGCCAAGGTCGACGAGGCGGGCTGGGCCACCGTCGTCGCCGCGGCCCAGGACGACCGAGTGGTGGCGATCGGCGAGACGGGCCTCGACCATGACCGTGTGTTCAGCCCGCTGCCGGACCAGCTCGCCAACCTGCGCCGCAACCTCGCCCTGGCCCTCGAGACCGGCAAGCCGGCCATCCTCCATTGCCGCTCCGCCGAGGGCCGGCGCGACGCCCAGGACACCCTGCTCGCCGAGTTGCGGGTCGCCGGCGTCGGCGATGCGCGGTGGGCGGCAGCATTCGGGGACCGGCCCCCCGCGATCATCCACTCGTATTCCGGGCCGGTCGACTACGGCCGTGCCGTGATCGACCTCGGGCTGGCGATCAGCTTCTCGGGCCTCGTGTTCCGCCGCGGCGAGGAGGCGTCGGCGGACGTAGCGCCGCTCGTCCCGTCCGACCGTCTGCTCATCGAGACCGATTCGCCGTTCCTCGCGCCACCCGGCGCACCTCGCTCGCGCAACGAACCCGAGTGGGTCCGCGTCACAGCGGGGTGGCTGGCCGAGCGACGCGGGACCGACCTCGATACGCTCGGGCCAACCCTCGTGGATGCCTACGATCGCTCGTTCCGTCATCATCGGAGGACGTCGTGACCAATCGTCGTCGCCGCTTCCGCCACCTCATCCTCGCCCTTGCGGCCGTGGTCGCCCTCGCCGTCGTGGCGGGCTGCACCGATGGCGCCGCCTCGCCGACGCCCGCACCGTCGGCGTCCGCGAGCGAACCGGCCGTCGTGTCGCCGAGCGCCGCGTCCGCTGCACCCAGCCTCTCGTCGACGCCCACCGTCGCGCCGACCGCGTCGCCCACGACGCCCCCGAGCGCGACGCCCGTCCCGACGCCATGCCCCGTCACGGCCACCCGGATCGTCCCGCCGACCGACCGGCTCGTCGATGTCTCGGCGTCGACGGCCGGGGACCAGGACATGCTGGTCTTCAAGTTCGGCAACATGTCCGTACCTGGACCGGGCGGCCCGCCCACCGGCCGGCTCTCGGTCGCGAAGAAGCCGTACACCGAGGGTGCGAGCGGCCGGCCGATCGACATGCAGGGGGAGCGCGTCGTGCAGGTCGTGTTCCAGGGCATGTCGCTCGTCGCCGACACGGGCGACCTCGTCTACACCGGTCCCCCCGAGCTCCAGCCCGACCTGACGGCCCTCAAGCACGCGGTCGAGTTCGACGAATCCGAGGGCGTCATCGGCTGGTACATCGGCTTCGACGGGCCCGGCTGCGTGACGATCTCGCGCGACGGCAAGGACATCATCGTGGCCTTCGCGCACGCGGGTTGACAGGGTCGCATCCGGTTCGTTAGTCTCCACCTTGGCACTCTCGCATGGAGAGTGCTAAGGCATCGCCGGGACGCATCCGTCAGGTCCGGCAAGGACCCGGGTCGAACACGACCGGCAGGAGGACGCGGACCCACCAGCGTTCGCGGGCGATGCACGACAACACGGAACGGGACGACGGATCCCCGGCCCACCCGCGGCCGGCCCGGGCGACCCATCGGATGCACGTGGACGACCGACACCCGGTCGTCATCCAGGAGGTAGGCACGTTGGCCAAAGCCACTGCGCACGCGAGCAAGCTCCGCCCGTTGGGCGATCGCGTGGTCGTCCAGCCGAGCGCTCGGGAGGAGATGACCAAGAGCGGCATCGTCCTGCCGGACACCGCCAAGGAGAAGCCCCAGGAGGGCACCATCATCGCCGCCGGTCCGGGCCGCATCCTCGAGGACGGCAAGCGCGAGGCGATGGACGTCAAGACCGGCGACAAGGTCCTGTACGCGAAGTACGCCGGGACCGAGTTCAAGGTCGACGGCGAGGATCTCCTCATCGTCAGCCAGAAGGACATCCTGGCGATCCTCGCGGAGTAGCGGCCCACCGGCCGCCTCGCGTCATCGCCCCACGATCCCGGAGGGACACACGAATTGGCTAAGCAACTCATCTTCGACGAGACGGCTCGTCGCTCGCTCAAGCGGGGCATCGACCGCCTCGCCGACGCGGTCAAGGTGACGATCGGCCCCAAGGGCCGCAACGTCGTCCTCGACAAGAAGTTCGGCTCGCCGACCATCACCAACGACGGCGTGACCATCGCGCGCGACATCGAGCTCGAAGACGCCTTCGAGAACATGGGCGCGCAGCTCCTCAAGGAAGTCGCCACCAAGACCGACGACGTCGCCGGCGACGGGACGACCACCGCGGTCGTGCTCGGCCAGGCGATGGTCAACGAGGGCCTTCGCGTCGTCTCGTCGGG
The DNA here is from genome assembly GCA_963817245.1 of uncultured Chloroflexia bacterium. Classification (GTDB taxonomy): domain Bacteria; phylum Chloroflexota; class Limnocylindria; order Limnocylindrales; family CSP1-4; genus SPCO01. The sequence continues at coordinate 1,324,757 of CAWFNQ010000001.1, read as the reverse complement.
TGCCAACCCGATGGTCGTCAAGCACGGCATCGAGGCCGCGGTCGACGCGATCGTCGCCGAGATCAAGAAGCAGTCGCGCCCGGTCGACAACCGCGCCCAGATCGCGGCCGTCGCGGCCATCTCGGCCGCGGATCCGGAAGTCGGCGAGATCATCGCCGAGGTGATGGACAAGGTCGGCAAGGACGGCGTCATCACCGTCGAGGAGGGGCAGAGCCTCGGCCTCGAGAAGGAATACACCGAGGGGATGCAGTTCGACCGAGGCTACATCTCGGCGTACTTCGTCACGAACCCCGATCGGATGGAAGCGGTCCTCGAGAATCCGCTCATCCTCATCACCGACAAGAAGATCTCCAGCGTCCAGGACATGCTCCCGGCGCTCGAGAAGGCGGTCCAGCAGGGCAAGCCCACGCTGATCATCGCCGAGGACGTGGACGGTGAGGCCCTCGCGACGCTCGTCGTGAACAAGCTCCGCGGCACCGTCGCCGTGCTCGCCGTCAAGGCGCCCGGCTTCGGCGATCGACGCAAGGAGATGCTCCGCGACATCGCCATCCTGACCGGTGGCACCGTCATCAGCGAGGAAGTCGGACGCAAGCTCGACTCCGTCACGTTCGAGGACTTCGGCTCGGCTCGCCGGGTCGTCGCCACCAAGGACGACACGACGATCGTCGACGGGGCCGGCAAGGCCGACCAGATCAAGGGCCGCATGACCCAGATCAAGGCCCAGATCGAGGACACCACGTCCGACTACGACAAGGAGAAGCTGCAGGAGCGGCTCGCCAAGTTGTCGGGCGGCGTGGCGGTCATCAAGGTCGGCGCGGCCACCGAGGTCGAGCTCAAGGAGAAGAAGCACCGCATCGAGGATGCGCTCTCGACGACCCGCGCGGCCGTCGAGGAGGGCCTCGTCGCCGGCGGTGGGACCACGCTCCTGCAGGCCATCCCGGTCCTCGACAAGATCAAGCTCGATGGCGACGCCCAGGTCGGCGTCGACATCGTCCGCAAGGCCCTCGAGGCCCCGGCGCGCCAGATCGCCGACAACGCCGGTGCGCCCGGCGAGGTCGTCGTCGAGCACGTCAAGGGCCTGAAGGCGGGCTTCGGCTACGACGCCCTGACCGGCGACTACGGCGATCTCTTCAAGAAGGGCATCGTCGACGCCGCCAAGGTGACCCGCTCGGCGCTCCAGAACGCGGCGTCGATCGCGGCCATGGTCCTGACCACGGAGACCCTCATCTCGGATCTGCCCGAGAAGGAGAAGGCCGGGGCCGGTGCCGGTCACGACCACGGCGGCGGGATGGACTTCTAGTCGCCTGATCAGTGCTCGCGGGCGTCCGTCCCTGACGGACGCACGCTCAGAACGGCCTCAGAGGCGGGTGTCCCATCCGGGGATGCCCGCCTCTGCTGCTATCGGGGCTGCTACCAGCAAGGGAGGCTCGAGGACGTGGAACGCGAAGTGATCCTGTGCCCGGTGTGCCGGGAGCCCATCGCACGAGGGGACCCCGTCATCGTCGCGGTCGAACAAATCGAGGCGGGTACGTTTGGCGACGATCAGAAACGATTCATGGACGGGCAGGCCGCAACCTTTCACGATCGCCATTGGAGCCAGCGATCGGGGCTGTGGCGGGAGACACGCCGAGGCAGTGCCGAGTGACGACCCCGGTCGCTCCGGCTCGGCTGGCCGCTCTAGGCACGCCGTTCGGTCGTCATTCCAGAGACGGCGATCAACAGACCGGCGACAGCCACGATGAGACCGAGGGTTACGGCCGAACCGGATGCTGCAAGAACGAGGATGCCACCAAAGATCGTCACTTCGATCCCGAGCAGCAGACGCTTGGTACCGCTCTCACTGCCCACCGTCCCGCCTCCTAGCTGGACTGGCCTGATGCGCCGCGCTCGGACGACCGGGACTGTCCGTCGAGGATCGCTCGGCCGATCGCGGTGCCACCCGTCGCTCCAAGCATAGGCCCCGGTCGCTCCGGCTCGGCTTGCCGCTCTAGGCACGCCTTTCGGTCGTCATTCCAGAGACGGCGATCAACCGCCGTCGGGCATGCGGCGAGCTTGACTCGGCGATCAGGAGGGTGGTGGGTTGTTCTGCTGTTGCGCGAGCTGCTTCTGGACCTCCTGATCGACCTCGTTCTGGCGGCGCTGTCGCGCGCGCCTGACGACGATCAGGCCCATGATCCACGGCCAGATGAGCGCCACCACCAGGCCGACGAGGATCGCCAATGCCCAGTTGGGCGTGGACGGTGTGGCCAGCCCGCCAGTGAGCCAGTAGACGATAAAGAAGGCCACCACTCCAAGGATGATCCCCGTGATTCGCCGAATCATTGCGAGCCCTCCATCGCTCGGGCAGCCTCGCGCATGCGGAAGAGCGCCCTGAGCCTGAGCCTAGGCGCCGCGGGTCGGCCCGTCAAATGGATCGCGGTCATGTACGGCCCGTTTCCATAGCTTCGGCGAGCCAACGCCAACAGACGCTTCGACCCTGACCTCTCTCAGCCGCAGAGTCGGGGCCTTCGTGTTGCGTCTCGCCGGCGGGCGGTCCTGCGCGTTGGGCAAGATGGTGGGGTCCGGGGTGGATTAGTGTTGTCACGAGCGCGCCGCCACGTCAGCCCTGCGGGTCTCGGGGCCCCGCTGACGGGGGTCCGCCGCTCCTGGCTCGGGGGAGCACTCGTTGCGTCGCACCGTGCGTTCGGCCGCGGCGATCGGCGGCCTTCTGGCGCTGCTCCTCGTCCCGTCCGTGGTCTCCGCCCACGACATCACCGACGTCCAGATCGACTGTGCCGGCGGGGCCATCGTGGTCTCCGGCACGTCATTCGGCGAGGACGGGGGTGACGCCGTCACGGTCACCGTCTCCGGACCCGACGGCTACGTCCAGACGTTCGCGGTGGAGCCCGTCGTCCCGTGGACCGTTTCGCTCCCCCTCGGCCCTTCGGGCACGTACACGATCGACTGGCCGGGTTCCGGCGGGGCCGTGACGTTCACCGTCGAGTGCGAGAACGGGAGCCAGCCGCCCGCGACCGACAGCCCGACGCCGAGCCAGCCGCCGGACACCACCAGCCCGACGCCGAGCGCGCCGACGCCGCGCCCGACGCCGCGCCCGACGCCGGTCCGACCGACGCCCAGTCCCACGAGGACCCCGGCCGTCTCGCCGACGCCGGCTCACACGCTCCCACCGACCGACGCGATGACGCCGGCCTCCGCGGCCTCCGCGGCCTCCAGGACCGACACGGTCCTCGCTTCGCTCCTGTTCATCGCGGTCCTCGCCTCGGCGGTCGCGCTGCGGCGGACGGCACAAGGACGAACCAGGCGACGCTGATCGTCACGGAGCAGGACAAGGGCGGCTGACGCCGGCCCGCTCCGAGCGCACGTTCAGACGTAGCCAGTCGGGTCGCGTCGGATTGACAGTCCGGCTCCCTGCGTCGACCCTGACGGCCCACGCAGGAGTCCCGATGCGCCGCCCGAGATCCGCCCTCATCCTCGCCGCCGTCTTGGCCGCAGCCGGCTGTGGCGGCTCGTCCGCGCCTGACTTGACCGACCCGACCGCGATCGTCACCGCGGCACTCAAGTCGACCGATGCGTCGACCAGCGTCCACGTGGATGCCACGATCGACGGCGAGGTGCCCATCGCGGTGCCCGGCCTCGGCGGCGGCGGCCCGGTGGACCTGACCGGGACGACGGCCCAGGCGGATCTCGACATCGCCGGTTCGGCGGCGCACGCGACCTTCCTCGTGCCGGCGCTGTTCGGCCTGAGCGGCGAGCTCATCGCGACCGGCGGCAAGGGCTATCTGAAGACCACCCTGTCAGGCGACCAGTACCAGGTCGTCGACCTCTCGACGCTCCCGGTCGACGTGACCGATGGGCACGGGCTCATCGACCAGCTCGGTGACGCGCTGCTGAGCGGCAAGCTGACGCTCGCGAAGGGCGCAGACGTCGCGTGCGGCTCCGGCCAGTGCTACACGGTGACCGCGGACGTCACCGGCGAGCAACTGCAGTCGATGCTTCCCGGGGCGTCCCTCCCGATCGACCTGTCGACGGCCCAGGGCACCATCGAGGTCACCGTCGAGAAGGCGGCTCCGAACCACCTCCACGGGGTCCGGATCGAGGCGACGCAGACCGCCGGCGGGACCCCGACGGTCATCGACCTGACGTTCTCCGATTGGGACAAGCCCGTCACGGTCAGCGCGCCGCCGCCCGACCAGGTCCAGGGCGGGTAAGCGCCGCTCGTCGACCGCCGCGCCAGCCCGGTCCGGCCGAACGTGGGACCATCAGACCGTTGACGCATCGCGCGTCCGGACGCCAACCTGTCGCGGTCATCGGGCCCGTCGATGACCCCAGCGTATCGCGCAGAGGAACCTCATGACCCGTCGAACCATGTTCCCGTCGCTCGTGCTCGCCGTCGTCGCCTTCGTGGCGGCGGCCTGTTCCGGGACACCCGCCGCGTCGCCCGTGAGCGACCCGGCCGAGATCCTGACCCAGTCCATCGCGTCGCTCAAGGACGTCAAGACCATCCAGGTCCACGGCGACATCGCCGGCAAGCTGTCCCTCGCGCAGATGGGCGGTGCCATCGATCTGGCTGGGACGACCGTCGACGTCGCGGTCGATGTCCCGAACCAGGCGGTCCACCTCAATCTGTCGGCGCCGTCCTTCATGGGCACGACCGTCGACGCGATCGTCGTCGACTCGAAGGCCTACCTGAAGCTCGCCGGGCCGCTGGCCGGGCTCCTCGGCGCCGGCGCCGGCGACAAGTACCTCGTCACCGACGTGACGCCCACCGCTGACGGCGCGAGCCCGGCGCCCTCGATGGACACGGCTGCCGCCATCGACGATCTGCGCGCCCAGATCGCCAAGCTCCCGGCACCCACGAAGCTCGCCGACGAGAAGTGCGGCGACGTGGACTGCTACCACGTCCAGATCCACGCCGATGGGTCGGCGCTGTCGGGGCTCGGCAGCTCGATCCTGCCCGGGGCCGCGTCGTCGGCCGCACCCGACGCGAGCGCCGCACCCGTCGCGAGCGCCGGGACCGGCGACGTCACCGTCGATGTCTGGACGCGCAAGACCGACATGCGCCCGGCCAAGGTGACCCTGACCGCGACGACGCCCGATTCCGGGGACCTGACCGCCACCTTCACGTTCACGTACGACCAGGGCGTCACCATCACGGCCCCGCCGGCGGACCAGACGGCCCCGATGCCGTCGTTCGAACTGCCGGCGTTGCCTGCGTTGCCTGCGTCCTAAGGGCCGACCGACCCATCCATCGCCACGCGAGGCGGGCATCCCGAAGGGTGCCCGCCTCGTGCGTGATGGCGGCCGGTGCAGGCGGCGGACCTACAATGCGAGGGTGAGTCCCACCCGTCGTCGCCGGACCGGCGACCCCTCGCCCGACGATGCCGCGGCGGCCGTCGCCGAGACCGTGGGGACCACGTTCGCCGTCCTCGATGAGACGTCGCCGGCGCCCGAGGAGCCCGACTGGCTGCGCGAGACGCCCGGTCCCGGCGAGGATCCGGCCGTCGCCATCCCGGTGGCCGATCCGGCCGTCCTCGAGGCGCGCCGCCGGGATCGCGCCGAGCAGATCGTCCGGGCACTCAATCCGGAACAGGCCCGCGCCGTCACCACGACCGAAGGGCCGCTGCTGATCCTGGCCGGCGCCGGGTCGGGCAAGACCCGGGTCCTGGCCCACCGCATCGCCTACCTCGTCGGGGTCAAGGGCGTCGCCCCGTGGCGGATCCTCGCGGTCACGTTCACCAACCGGGCGGCCCAGGAGCTGCGCGAGCGGATCATCAGCCTCGTCGGGGAGGGCGGCCGGGACGTCCAGGCCGGCACGTTCCATTCGCTGTGCGCGCGGGTCCTGCGCGCCGACGGTGACGCGATCGGTGTCGACCGCCGCTTCGTCATCTACGACACCGACGACCAGGGGGCGCTGATGAAGCAGATCCTCAAGGAGGAGGACCTGCCCCTGACCGGTGAGTTCCGGCCGAGCGCGGTCCTCGGGGCCATCAGCCGGGCGAAGAACGAGATGCTCGACCCGTCGTTCCTGGCCGAGCACGCGGCGAACCACCGCGAACGCACGGTCGCTCGGCTGGCCACGCGCTACCAGGAGCGCCTGCGCACGGCGCACGCGCTCGATTTCGACGACCTGCTGCTCGAGGCGGTGCGCCTCTTCCAGGAATCGCCGGAGGTCCTCGCCAAGTACCAGGAGAAGTGGCGCTACCTGCACGTCGACGAGTACCAAGACACGAACCGGGCGCAATACCTGTGGATCCGCGCGCTCGCCGAGCGCCACCACAACCTGTGCGTCGTGGGCGACGACGACCAGTCGATCTACTCGTGGCGCGGCGCCGACCTGCGGAACATCCTCGACTTCGAGCGGGACTGGCCCACCGCCACCGTCGTCAAGCTCGAGCAGAACTACCGATCCACCCAGCTCATCCTCGATGCGGCGCATGCCGTCGTGTCGCGGAACAGCGCGCGCAAGGACAAGAAGCTGTGGACGGAGAACGCGGCTGGCGTCCGGATCCAGCGGTTCGAGGCCTACAACGAGGAGGAGGAGGCCGAGTGGATCGCCCGCCAGGTCGAGAGCCTGACGGGCGGCCGCGGCAGCACGCTCACCCGGCGGGCCGACGCGGACGACGACCTCGAGGGGCCGCTGCGAGCGCGCGACATCGCGGTGATGTACCGCATGAACGCGCAGTCCCGGGCCATCGAGGAGTCGTTCCTTCGCTACGGGATCCGCTATCAGCTCGTCGGCGGCACCCGGTTCTATTCCCGGCGCGAGGTCAAGGACGCCCTCGCCTACCTGCGCGTCCTCCGCTCGGACACCGACAGCGTCAGCTACGAGCGGATCATCAACGTGCCCGCGCGTGGGATCGGGGACAAGACCATCGAGGTGCTGCGCGTCGCCGCGCGGGCCGAGGGTGGTTCGACGTGGGGGGCCATCGAGGCCGCCGCCCGTGGCGAGCTGCCGGCGCTCGCGCCACGGGCCCGTGGCGCCCTCGCGGACTTCGCGGCGCTCGTTCGCCGGCTGCGGACGCGGGTCGGGATCCTGGCCCTCCCCGAGCTCTTCGACGAGGCCCTCGAGGCGTCCGGCTACCGGGCGATGCTCGCCGACGGATCGGAGGACGGCGAGGAGCGCTGGGCCAACCTGCTCGAGCTGCGCTCGGTGACGACCCGCTACGACGACCTGACGCCAGAGGACGCGCTCGACCGGCTCCTCGAGGAGACCGCGCTCGTCGCCGACCAGGATTCGTACGAGGGCGACGCCGACGCGGTCACGCTCATCACCCTGCACGCGGCCAAGGGCCTCGAGTTCCCGATCGTGTTCATCGCCGGGCTCGAGGAAGGGCTGTTCCCCCACAGCCGGGCCCTTGACGACGAGAAGGAGCTCGAGGAGGAACGCCGGCTCGCCTACGTCGGCATCACCCGTGCCAAGCGCCGGCTCTACCTCTCCCACGCCTGGCGGCGCGCCACCTGGGGGATGGGCCAGGCGGCCGTCCCGTCGCGGTTCCTGCTCGAGATCCCGGCGGAGCTCATGGTCGGCCCGCAGCTCGGGGCCGGGGCGCCCGACGGCGACCTCGATCTGGACCTCGTGTTCGGGGCGCGCCGAGCGACCCGGTTCGGCACGCCGACCCGGGGCACCGGCCCGGCCTACCGGCAGGGGAGCGGCCGGCCAGGCGCGCCGGCTCCCGGCGAGGGGTTCCGCCCGTCGCGCGACCTCGCGGCGAAACGCGAGGCCTACGGCTCCGGTTCGCCGTCGGGCAGTCTCGGGATCGCGCGCGAACCGACGGGACCAGACGAGGACGTGCCGACCACGGGACCACGGCCGTCGCGCCCGGTCATCCCCGGCGAGCGCCAGTTCCGCGACGGGGACCGCGTGCGCCACGGTCGCTGGGGCGACGGCATCGTGGTGACCTCGAAGCTCACCCGGAGCGACGAGGAGGTCACGGTGGCGTTCAAGGACCCGGCCGTCGGCCGCAAACAGATGCTCGCGAGCCTGGCCAACCTCGAGGTCATCGGTTGACGCTCGACGCCGCCGGCCTTGCGGCCATCGTCACCCTCGACGACTTCGAGCCGCTCGCGCGCGCCGCGATGGACCCGGCCGCCTACGACTACATCGCGGGCGGCGCCTGGGAGGAGACCTCGCTCGCCGAGAACGTCGCCGCGTGGCGCCGTCGCCGGTTCCGGCCGCGGGTGCTCGTCGACGTGTCGCAGGTCGATCCCTCGACGACGATGCTGGGCGCCCGGACGGCCCTCCCGGTGGCCATCGCGCCGATGGCGGTCCAGGGTCTCGGGCACCCCGACGGCGAGGTGGCCGCGGTCTGCGGAGCCGCGGCCGCCGGCGTCCCGTACATCCTCTCGACGACTTCGTCGTGCTCGATCGAGGAGGTCGCCGCGGCCGCCCCGGATGCCACCCGCTGGTTCCAGCTGTACGTCCAATCGGACATGGGCGTCTCCCGCTCGCTGGTCGAGCGCGCCGCGGCCGCCGGCTACGGCGCGATCGTCCTGACGGTGGACCTGCCGGTCCTCGGCTACCGCGAGCGAGACCGGCGATCCGGGTTCGAGCTCCCGCCGCTCGGCAACTTCCGCGAGACCCCCGCGACCCATGGCAGCCACCGGCCCGACACGCCCGACGGGGCCCGGACGCCGTCGGCGCGTTCGAAGGCTTCGCCGAACAGCTCGACGCGACCCTGACCTGGGACGACCTCGCCACGATCCGCGGCTGGTCCGACCTCCCGTTCGTGGTCAAGGGCATCCTGACCGCCGAGGACGCCCGGATCGCCGTCGACCACGGCGTCGACGCCATCGTGGTCAGCAACCACGGCGCCCGCCAGCTCGACCGTGTCCCCGCGACCGCCGATGTCCTCGCCGAGGTCGTCGCAGCCGTCGACGGCCGCACCGAGGTCTGGGTCGACGGCGGCATCCGGCGTGGTCTCGACATCGCGATCGCGCTCGCGCTCGGGGCGCGCGGCGTGCTCGTCGGCCGGCCCGCCTACTGGGCCCTGGCCGCCGGTGGCGCGCCCGGTGTGACCCGCGGGATCGACATCCTGCGCGAGGAATTCGAGATCGCGCTGGCCCTGCTCGGGGCGCCGACGCCCGCCGCGATCCGCCCGGAACACCTCGTCGGCGCGGGGTCGGGCGCCGGCTGACCGACCCCGGTTCGCGACCGGAGCGTCACCCGGGCGGTATCGACCGCGGACCCCGATCCGTTGCAGGGTGAAGGACGAGCGACCCGGGTACAGGGTCACACGCGTCGCTCCCTTCCCCTTCGTCCGACCCCTTGAGGTTGATCCATGTTCGACCATGTCCGCGCGCTCGAGATCATCGAGCGTGCCATCCACGACGACCCGAGTTGTCCGTTCTGCGGCGCCCCGACCGACGTCCGCGAGGACGCCGACGGCCGGCTCTGGCTGGTCTGTACCGCCGACGAGCCCCGCGACGGCCTGTGGGCTCGCGTCCGCGCGGCCGTCGAGCCGCACGTCCACCGCCCCGTCCTCGACCTGGCGGAACTCGCCGCCTGACGCCACCTGGCCACCGCGGTGCGCGGGACCGACACGTTCGGTACCCTCGCACCGATGGTCATCGAGCTGCCTCCCGTCGATCCCGAGCTCGTCGCCGAGGCGGCGACGCTCGACCTCGAGGAAGCGACGGCCCGCCACGCGGCCCTCGCGGCGCAGATCGTCCGGGCGAACGAGCTCTACTACGCGCAGGACGCCCCCGAGCTGAGCGACGCCGAGTACGACCAGCTGTTCCGCCAGCTCGTCGCGCTCGAGACCGCGCATCCCGCGCTCGTCACGCCCGACTCGCCGACCCAGCGGGTGGGGGGCACGCCGACCGGGACGTTCGACGAGGTCCGCCATCGGCGGCCGATGCTCTCGCTCGCGAACGCGTTCAGCCACGACGAGCTGCGCGCGTTCGACGCCCGCGTCCGGAAGACGCTCGGCCTGCCTGCCGCGCCCGACGACGCGCCCGAGCTGCGCTATGTCGCCGAGCTCAAGATCGACGGCCTCGCGATCAGCCTGCGCTTCGAGCGCGGCCGATTCGTCCAGGGCGCCACCCGCGGCGACGGCACGACCGGCGAGGACGTCACGGCCAACCTGCGGACGATCTCGGTCATCCCGGCGCAGCTGACCGAACCGGCGTCGCTCGACGTGCGCGGCGAGGTCTTCATGCCAAAGGCGGAGTTCGCACGGATCAACGCGGAGCGCGAGGAGGCCGGCCTGCCGCTCTACGCGAATCCACGCAACAGCGGCGCGGGATCGCTGCGCCAGATCGACCCCGCGGTGACCGCCGGCCGGAAGCTGTCCGCCTGGTTCTACCAGCTCGTCGAGGACGATCCCTCGGTCGACGACGCAGTCGGCCGCCCTCGAGCGCCTCGTCCGCCTGGGCCTGCCGGTCAACCCGGACCGTGAGCCGGACCTCGACATCGAGGGCGTGATCGGGTTCACCGAGCGATGGCGGGAGGCGCGGCATGCCCTGCCGTACGAGACCGACGGGGTCGTGGTCAAGGTCGACCGCTATACGCTGCAGGCGCGCCTCGGCATGGTCAGCCGGGCCCCGCGCTGGGCGATCGCCTTCAAGTTCCCGCCCGAGCAGGTCGAGTCGTTCGTCGAGGACATCGTCCCGTACGTGGGCCGCACCGGGACGCTGACGCCGGTCGCCCACCTGACGCCCACCAAGGTCGCCGGCTCGACGGTCGCCCGGGCCACGCTCCACAACCTCGATGAGGTGCGGCGCAAGGACATCCGCATCGGCGACTGGGTCGTGCTCCAGAAGGCCGGCGACGTCATCCCCGAGGTCGTGCGGCCGCTGGTCGAGCGGCGCGACGGCGACGAACGCGAATTCGAGATGCCCGAGCGCTGCCCCGTGTGCGACACCCCGGTCGTCCAGGACGAGGGGGCGGTCCGGGTCGTACTGCCCGAACACGAGCTGTCCGGCAAGGCTCGCCCAGGAGTACGGCCACTTCGTCGGGCGCGGCGGGATGGACATCGAGGGGGCCGGCTGGGCCGTCCTGAGCCAGTTGCTCGAGCGTGGCATGGTCCACTCCCGAGCCGACTTCTTCCGGCTCACGACCGAGGACCTCGAGACGCTCGAGCGGTTCGCCCGCAAGAGCGCCGAGAACCTGTCCGGCCGGATCGCGCGAGCACGCGTCGGCCGACCGCTGGCCCGCGTCCTCAACGGCCTGGGCATGCCCCAGGTCGGCGAGCAGACGGCCATCGACCTCGCGACCTGGCTGGCCGGTCGCGTGCCGCCCGATGCGTACCCACCGCCCGACGGCGACACGGTCCCCGACCCGTGGTTCGTCGCGGTCGAAGCCGAGCTGCGAAGGGTGGCGGTCGACGAGCCCGACACGCTGACCGAGGTCCCCGGGATCGGGCCGACGGTCTCGGCCGCGCTGCATCGCTGGTTCACCGACGAGGCGACGCGCGACGTCCTGCATGAGCTCGTCGAGGTCGGGGTCGTCCCGGAGCGGCCGGTCGCCCGTCCGGCCGGTGACACCGCGGCCGGACCGCTCGCGGGCAAGACGGTCGTGGTGACCGGCACGCTGTCGGGGTTCAGCCGCCAGGACGCCGAGGCCGCGATCCGCGACGCGGGCGGCAAACCTGCCGGTTCCGTGTCGAAGTCGACCCACTATGTGGTCGCGGGTGAGAACGCCGGCTCGAAGCTCACGAAGGCCCAGGAGCTCGGCATCGAGGTCCTCGACGAGGACGGGTTCCGGCGCCTCATCGCCGGCGACGACGCGTAGGAAGGGACCCGTGGCAGACCACCCGAACATCGAGCTCATGCGCCGCTACTCGGCGGCCCTCCAGGCGGGGCAGGCGGCCACCGCCCTCCCGTTCTACGCCGAGGATCTCGTCGTCCACATCCCCGGCCGGAGTCCCCACGCGGGGACATTCCGCGGCCAGGACGCGGTCCTCGCGTACTACACGCGCGTCTTCCGGGACACCGACGGCCGACTCGAGGTCCTCGGGGTCGACGACTTCCTCGCCAGCGACGACCACGCGGCGACGCTGGTCCGCTGGCGCCTGACGCGGGGCGACCGCTCGATCGATGTCGACCGGGTCGTGGTCTACCGGATCGTCGATGGCAAGATCGCCGAATTGTGGGTCCGCGACTGGGACCAGTACGCCTACGACGACCTGTTCGCCGATGCCGAGGTCATCCAGGAGGATCCATGATCAGCCCCGACCCCATCCGCGACGCCGCCGCCTATCAGGCGTCGCTGCTGGCCGCGCTCGGCGATGACGACCCGGCCGAGGTCCAGTCGGGCACCGCCGATGCCATCCGCGCGCTCGTCGCCGAGGCCGGGTCCGACCTTCGGACCCGGCCCGCTCCCGATGAGTGGTCGGTGCTCGGCTGCGTCGACCACATCGTCGACGCCGAGGTCGTGATGGCCGGCCGCTACCGCTGGACGCTCGCCCACGACGCGCCCGAGATCATCGGCTACGACCAGGACCTGTGGGTCGCGCGGCTCCATCCCGGCGACGAGGATCCGGCCGCCCTGGTCGCCCTGTTCGAGCCGCTCCGGCGCGCGAACCTCGCGTTGTGGGCTCGGACGAGCGAGGCCGACCGGGCCCGGATCGCGGTCCACCGCGAGCGCGGCCCCGAGAGCCTGGACCTGATGTTCCGGATGCTCGCCGGCCACGACCGGGTGCATCTCGCCCAGGCGCGGCGCGCCCTCGACGCGGTCCGCGCGGGCTAGGGGAGCCGGCGGGCGTAGCGCTCCATCAGCTCGGTGACGGCGGCCCGGGCCGCGGCCCACTCGGGCTGGTCGCCGAAGATCTCGCCGCCATGGCCCCAGCGGCGCAGCTGGGTCATCGCGGTGACGATCGCGTCGTGGGCGAACTGTCGCTGCCGCCCGGCCTCCACCTGTCCGGTGACGAGGTAGCGGCGCACGACGTCGAACGGCGCCGTCCAGCGCCCCCAGCGGATACGGTCGCCCTCGCGGAGCGTCTCGAGCCAGTCGTCGTCGCCGACCGGGTGGCGCTCGTGCTCGGCGCGATGGTGGACGAGGTCCACCCGAAGGCCGGGATGGTCGAGGCTCGCGAGCCGCCCGTCGTCGTCGACCGTCACGTAGCAGACCGGGCAGACCGGAAGCTCCACGTTCTCCGGCGGCGGGGCCCCGTAGGGGAGGCCGCAGCGGCGGCAGAACGTCACGTCGGACCGGACGGCCGGGGTGCCGCACTGGAGGCAGACGGGCATCGTCGCGGGGTACGTGGAGGTCACCGCGACACCTTGCCGGACGCCGAAGCCCGAGGCCATCCCTCCATCAGGGGACGGACGACCGACAGGAGTCCGGTGCGTCCGGTCGACACTCAGCCCAGGGCGTGGTTGAACTGTCCCCAGATGGCGTCCGGCTGCCACGCCAACGCCTCGCCGCGGACGAGGCGAGGCGCGCGCCAGGCCTCCCGCCAGCCGTCGAGCCGCAGGGCCGCGAGGCCCGCCTCGTTGCCGAGCAGGATCCCGGCCCGCACGCGACGTTCCGGTCCCGCCGCCCGCCGCCGCGCGGTCAGGATCGCCCGGGCGTCCTCGGTCGATGGGGCGATCGTCGCGCCGCCTCCCCACGGGGCGCGGACGACGAAGCCGCCGACGCCGGTGGCGCCCTCGAGGACCCGGGCCGAGGCCGGCGAGGCGAAGGCAGACAGCAGGTGGCGGCGGTCCTCGCCGGTCGCGGCGGCGTCGATGGCGGACATCGCGGGCAGGTCATCGGGGCGGAACGGGCGGATCCGTGGGTCGCCCGGCCCGTGCGGCAGGCCCGCGGCCTCGAGGGTCACGTACCAGGTCTGGACCTCGAACCCGAGGCCCTCGTAGAGCGGACGGCCCGCCTCCGTGGCGACGAGGACGAGCGTCCGGCAGCCGGCGGCGTCGGCCGCGTCGATGACGGCGGCCGTGAGCGCTCGACCCGCCCCGGTCCGGCGGTGGTCCGGCGCCACCCATACCGTCCCGATCCAGCCCACCGGGCCGTTGACGGTGACGACGGCCGTGGCAAAGGGCGTGCCGTCGAGGTCGGTGGCGACCATCGCGCGACACGCGGGGTGGGCCGTGACGAACTCGAGCCACGAGTGCCGGTCGCCCCAGTCGTCGGCGAGGATCGCCGCGCTGAGGCCGTCGACATCGGCTGCGCTGCATCGGCCGGAGGTCCATGTTGCGTATCATCGCGGGATGGCCACCCTGTCGCGCGCGGACGTCGAGCACGTCGCCTATCTCGCCCGTCTCGGGCTGACCGCCGAGGAGCTCGAGCGGCTCGAGGGCCAGCTCAATCACATCCTCGACCAGTACGCGATCCTCGCGACGGTCCCCACCGACCACATCGCCCCGACCGCCCAGACCATCGAGCTCGAGAACATCCTCCGCGAGGACGTCCTGACCGGCTCGCTCGCCGTCGAGGACGTGCTCGGCAATGCCGCCGACGTCGAGGAGGACTTCATCGTGGTCCCGGCGATCCTCGGCGAGCGCGACGCGCCGTGACCGGCGATCCGACCCGGCTGCACGCCCACGAGCTCGCCGCTCGGCTGCGATCCGGGGAGCTGTCGTCGCGCGAGGCCACGACCGCCGCGATCGAGGCGGCCGACCGCGACAACCCCAGCCTGAACGCGTGGCTGACGATCGAGGTCGACGCGGCGCTCGCCGGCGCGACGATCGCCGACGAGCGGCTCGCCGAGGCCCGGGCCGAGGGCCCGGACGCGGTGGCCGCGCTGCACCCGCTCCTGGGCGTGCCGATCGGGCTGAAGGACCTCGTCTCGGTCCGCGGCATGCAGTGCACGGCCGGCTCGCGGATCCTCGAGGGCTACGTGGCCCCGTACGACGCCCATATCACCGAGCGCCTCCACGACGCCGGGGCGGTCGTCCTGGGCAAGACGAACATGGACGAGTTCGCCATGGGCTCGTCGACCGAGCACTCGGCCTACGGTCCGGTGGCCAACCCGTGGGCCCTCGACCGCGTCCCCGGCGGGAGCAGCGGCGGATCGGCCGCCGTCGTGGCCGCCCGCCACGTCCCGCTCTCGATCGGCACGGACACGGGCGGCTCGATCCGCCAGCCGGCGGCGCTGTGCGGGGTCGTCGGGCTCAAGCCCACCTACGGGCGTGTCAGCCGCTACGGGATCGTCGCCTTCGCGTCCTCGCTCGACCAGATCGGTCCGTTCGCCCGCGACGTCCGCGATGCGGCGGCCCTGCTCCACGCGGTCGCCGGCCGCGACGACCGCGACTCGACCTCCTCCCCCGAGCCCGTCCCCGACGAGCTGCTGCGGCTCCCCGCGGGCGACGACGAAGCGGCGGCCGGGCTCCGGGGCAAGCGCCTCGGCCTCCCGCGCGAGTACTTCGTGGCCGGCATGGAACCCGGCGTCGAGGCGAGCGTCCGGGCGGCCGTCGCCGCCGTCGAGGCAGCCGGCGCCACCGTCGAGGAGGTCAGCCTGCCGCATACGGAGTACGGCCTGGCGACCTATTACATCGTCGCGCCGGCCGAGGCATCGGCGAACCTGGCCCGCTACGACGGCATCCGCTACGGGCCGCGGCTGGGCGATGGAGACGACGTCCTCGCCGGCTACCTCGCCACGCGCGGCCGGGGCTTCGGGGCCGAGGTGAAGCGCCGGATCATGCTCGGGACCTACGCGCTGTCGGCCGGCTACTACGACGCCTACTACCTCAAGGCCCAGAAGGTCCGAACGCTCATCAAGGGCGACTTCGACGCCCTCTGGGCCCAGGGCTTCGACGCGCTCGTCGCGCCGACATCAGCGACGGTCGCGTTCCCGATGGGCGCCCGTCTCGAGGATCCGGTCGCGATGTACCTCTCGGACGCGTGCACGTTGCCGGTCAACATGGCCGGGCTGCCTGGGCTGAGCGTGCCATGCGGGCTGTCCGAAGGCCTGCCGGTCGGGCTCCAGTTCATCGGGGCGGCGTGGTCGGAGCCCGCGCTGCTCGGGCTGGGCCGGGCCTACGAGGCCATCACGGCCGACGCCCCGTGGCGGGCGGTGGAACCTCCCGGTCTGGCCGCCGTCAGCCGCTGATCGGGCGGAACGGCCCCGCACATCGAGCCGCGCGGCCCATGGCGGGCCGCCCGTCCCCGCGCACCATCCCGGTGGAGGTGACGTATGCGCATCCGTTTCATGCTGTTCGCCGCCGTCCTCGGGACGGTGCTCGGTGTCGGGATCTCGCGGCTCGTCCGTTGGCGGAGGACCTGGGGCGCGGACCCGGTGGAAACCACGCGCCCGTTGCCCGGCGACGAGGTCGTCACCGAGCCGGTCGCGAGCGAGACTCGCGGGATCACCATCGATGCGCCGCCGGACCGCGTCTGGCCGTGGCTCCTGCAGATGGGCTTCGGACGGGCCGGCTGGTACAGCTATGACCGGCTCGACCAGCGTGGCAAGAGCTCCGACGCCATCGTGGAGGAGTGGCAGCACCTGGTCGTCGGCGACATCGTGCCGACCCATCCGGGTGGCGGCTTCGAGGTGGCGGCCATCGAACCGGGCCGCAGCCTCGTGCTCAAGTCGGACACGGCGCTCGTGATGGCCCAGGCCAAGACGTGGGCCGAGCGCCAGGAGGCGGCGACGAGTGAGCCGGGGACGCCGGCTCCCGAGACCGCGACCGCCGGGCTGGCGGCGTCGAGCGCCATCCTGGGGACGACCCCCCAGCAGTTCTCGGCCAGCTGGTCCTTCGTGATCGAGCCGCTGTCGGGCGGCCGCTCGCGACTGATCGAGCGGTTCCGCGTCTGGTACGGCGAGTCCGGGGTGGCATCGCACGTGGCGATGCCGGTCGTCGGGTTCGGGGTGTTCGTGATGATGCAGCGGCAGATGCTGGGCATCCGCACGCGCGCCGAGCGCCTGGCCCGCGAGGGCAAGCCGGCGACCGCACCGACGGCACCGGCACGCGCGACCAAGGCGATCAAGCCGGCCAAGAACGGCCGCGACGTCGCCGGCCGAGGGACCGGAGCTCGCGTCGGCGCACACCAGCTAGGGCGTACGCGCCGGGCTGCATCGAGCCCGGGGACGCGACGCGGTAGGCTAGGGGCGTGACCGAGACCATCCGACCGCCCCTCGCCGACCGCGCCCTGTCCCAGCGCGTCCTCGACGTGCCCCCGTCGGGGATCCGCCGGTTCTTCGACATCCTCGCGACGATGGACGACGTCATCAGCCTCGGCGTCGGGGAGCCGGACTTCGACACCCCGCGAGCCATCGTCGAGGCCGGGGTGGAGTCCCTCCGCGAGGGACGGACGCACTACACCTCCAACTACGGCACGCTGGAGCTCCGTCGCGCACTCGCCGACCACCTGGAGCGTCGCTACGGCGTCCGCTATGACCCCGCGACCGAGCTGCTCATCACCGTCGGGGCGTCCGAGGCCGTGGACCTGGCCCTGCGCGCGACGTGCGATCCCGGCGACGAAGTCATCCTCCACGAACCCTCCTACGTGGCGTACGTCCCGGCCGTGGTCTTCGCGGGCGGCACGGTGCGCCACGTGGCCACCCGCTTCGAGGACGATTTCGCGCTCGACCCCGCGGCGGTCGAGGCCGCGATCACCCCGCGCACGAAGGCGCTCTTCCTCGGGTACCCGTGCAATCCGACCGGGGCCGTCCTGCCCCCCGACGTCCAGGACGCGCTGGCGGCGATCGCCGTCCGCCACGACCTGCTCGTCTACAGCGACGAGATCTACGACCGCCTGGCGTACGGGACGTACACCCACCGCGCGATGAGCGCGCTGCCGGGGATGCGCGAGCGGACCGTCCTGATGGGCGGGTTCTCGAAGGCCTATGCCATGACGGGCTGGCGGGTCGGCTATGTCGCTGCACCGGCCGCGATCCTCGAGGGCATCGTGAAGGTCCACCAGTACGGGATCATGTCCGCGCCGACGATGGCCCAGGACGCGGCGCTCGTCGCGGTCATCGAGGGCGAGGCCGATGTCGAGCGCATGCGCGCCGAATACGACCGCCGACGGCGCCTCGTCGTCGACGGCCTCAACGCGCTGGGCCTCGAGACGTTCGAGCCGCGCGGGGCGTTCTACGCCTTCCCGCGGATCACCTCCACCGGTCTCGACGACGAGACCTTCACCGAGCGGCTCCTGATGGAGGAGCGCGTCGCGGTCGTCCCGGGCAGCGCGTTCGGCCCGTCGGGCGCCGGCCACGTCCGCATGTGCTACGCGACGTCGTACGAGCGTCTGGAGGAGGCCCTGCGGCGCATCGGCCGCTTCGTCGAGCGGGTGCGGCCCGCCGCCTGAGCCCGCACGTTCAGGGCGTGGATGGGAGGGAGCGCGGACGCGACACGGTCGGCGGGGAGGAGCTCGCCGATCCCGGTCGCGTCCGCGTCCCAGTGGCCGGCCAGTGGGTCGGCCATGATGCAGTCAGGAGCTGTGTCCGGCGCCGTCGTCGACGCTCCGGGATATCACGACCCCGGGCCGGAGACCGTCCGGTCCCGACCCAGGGTCGGCGAGGGTGGGCGGCGTCGCGGAGCGACGCCGCCGACTAGGACGAGCGGCCTACTTGGGCCAGGCCGCGTCGATGTTCTTGAGCGCGGTGGCCATATCCTCCTTGCCGGAGATCCAGCTGGTGAACTCCTTCCACTCGGCGCCGGAGCCGACGGCCCCGGGCATCTGGTCGGAGGCATCGAAGCGCAGGGACTGCGCGTCGACGATGGTCTTGGCCACGAACGCGGTCGTCGGATCGGCGTACCACGACAGGTCGGCGTCCTTCTGCGGCGCGATCGCCCCACCGGACTTGACCCACGACTCGAGGTGCGCGCCCTTGGTGAACTCCTCCATCACGGCCATGACCTCGGGGCGATCCTTGAACGCCGCCCAGATGTCGCCGGCCACGAGGACCGGGTTGCCGTACTGCGGCATCGATGCCCGGCAGGTAGAACACGTCGTAGTCCACGCCCGACTTGGCCGTCTGCGGGAAGAACGAGGTGATGAAGTTGCCCTGGCGGTGGAGCCAGCACTTGGGCGGATCGGTGAACATCGGGGCGGTCGAGGGACCGAAGTCCGTGCCGACGATGCCGGCCGTGCCGCCGTTGACCATCTTGGGATCGAGGAAGATCTCGCCGACCTTGGTCAGCGCGTTGGTGACCTCGGGCGAGCTGAACTTGAGGTCACCCTTGACCCACGCGTCGTAGTTGGCGAGGGACGTCGTGCGCAGCATGAAGTCCTCGAGCCAGTCGGTGACCGGCCAGCCGGTGGCGTCGCCCGACTTGATGCCGATGCACCACGGGGTGTCGCCGTCGGCGATGATCTGCTGCTCGAGCGCGGTCAGCTCGGCCCACGTCGTGGGCACCTTGTAGCCCGCGGCGTCGAAGGCCTTCTTGGGGTACCACACGAAGCTCTTGCCGTTGACGCGCTCCCAGACGCCGGCCATGATCGGGCCGCTGGCGCCGGCCATGGTCGCCATCTTCAGCCAGTCCGGGCTGTAGTTGGCGGCGAGGGCGGTCTGGTCGAGCTTGCTTGCTCATGTCGATGACCTTGCCGGCCTTGGCGAAGCCCGCCAGCAGGCCCGGCTGCGGGAAGTCCGCGATGTCGGGCGGATCGCCCGCGTCGACGCGGGTGCCGATCGAGGTCTCGAACGTCTTGGTGCCGGTGTACTGGATGTCGATGCCGGTCTTGTCCTCGAAGTCCTTCATGGTGGCGTTGAACTTCACGGCATCCTGGTCGACGAACGGCCCGCTGGCCGTCACCGTCGGTGCCCTTGAACTCGCCGGCGAGGGCGCGGTCGAGGAAGCTCGTGCCGGCGCTCGCCGCGGCGCTCGCGGCGGGCGCCGACGCGGCCGGGGCTTCGGATGCGGGGGCCACCGAGGCCGGGGCCGAGGCCGCGGGCGACGCCGATGCGCCACCCCCACTACTACATGCCGTCGCCAGGATGGCGACGATCCCGACGAGCGTCAGCAACGCTCGCGGTCCGGATCGGGACTGGTTCATCGCGTTCGACTCCTCCTGTGATTCGAGATCCACGTCGATCTCACACCTCTTGGAACGAGGCCGAAGTTGGTGGGGATCGGACCTCCACTGAGGTCGTCTCCCGCCGGTCGCCGGCCGGCTCAGGGCTTGTGCCTCCCAGTGCTCGAGGCGCGACGGATGAGTTCGGTGGCCAGGATCACGCGCCGTGGCGCGCGAGCCGGGTCGTCGATGGCGTCGATGAGCAGACGGGCCATCTCCTGGCCCATCTCCTCGATGGGTTGGCGGACGCTGGTGAGCGGCGGCCGAGTGGTCGTCGCCACGGGTGAGTCGTCGAAGCCGACCACCGCCACGTCCTCGGGCACGTGCTTGCCGGCCGCGGCCAGCACCGCCAGGGCCCCGGCGGCCATGAGGTCCGAGGCGGCGAAGACGGCGTCGATGTCGGATCGGCCGGCGAGCAGGCGCTCCATGGCCCGCCTCCCGCTGTCCTGGGTGAAGTCGCCGATCGCCTCGAGGCTCGGGTCCGGGGTGAGGCCGGCCTCGTTGAGTGCGTCGCGATAGCCGGCCAGGCGGTCGACACCCGGGGCCATGTCCTGTGGGCCGGCGACGGTCGCGATCCTGCGCCGCCCGCCGGAGATGAGGTGCTCGACGGCGTTGCGCGCACCACCTCGGTTGTCGACGTCGACGAAGGAGGCAGCGATCGCTCGACGGGGCCGCGGCGAGACCACCATCGGGATGGCCGCTTCGGCCACACGGGCGGGGAGCGGGTCGTCGTCGTGGAGGCTGACGAGCAAGGCGCCGTCGACGTGCCCGGCGGCGAGGTAGTCGCCGACCCGATGGGCATCCGAGGACGACGGCATCAGCAGGACGAGCTGCATGTCACGCGGGCTGAGGGTCAGGCTGATCCCGCGCAGGAGTCGCGGGAAGAAGGGGTCGTTGAACAGTTGCTCGCCGGGCTCGGCGATGACGACGCCGATGGATCCGCTGCGGCGGGTGACGAGGCTGCGGGCGGCGCGATTGGGGACGTAGCCCAGCTCGATCACGGCGGCCTCGACGGCTCGGCGGATGTCGCCGCTGACCCGGGGAGAGCCGTTGACGACGCGCGAGACGGTGGCCCGAGAGACGCCGGCGCGAGAGGCGACCTCTTCGAGGGTCGCTCCGTTGCGGCGGTCGCGGGCGGTGCCGTTCGACACTCTGTCACACCCTCTCTGTGAGAGCGCTCTCACGCTCGATATGCACGATAGCAGGGCCTGTCAAGAGAGCGCTCTCACGCTCGTTCGGGGTCGCTGAGGATTCGGTGCGGGGCCGATGCGCGGCGCGCGCGTCGCCGGTCGCCCGGGCACACGGCCCGCGCCTCGGTGCCTATGCGACACTTCGGGCATGGTCGAGACAGCCGACGCCACGACGCGCGCCCTCGAGCGCTACGAAGCGGTCATCGGCATCGAGGTGCACTGCCAGCTGCGGACCGTCTCGAAGATGTTCTGCGGCTGTTCGACGGCCTACGACGGCGCCCGGCCGAACAGCCACGTCTGCCCGGTGTGTCTCGGGCTCCCCGGGGCGCTGCCGGTCATCAACAAGGCGGCCGTGGAGCACGTGCTCACGACGGGCCTGGCGATCGAGGCAAGCATCCCCGAAGCGACGCGCTGGGATCGCAAGAACTACTTCTACCCCGACCTGCCGAAGGGCTACCAGATCAGCCAGTACGACCTGCCGCTCGCGTCGCGAGGCCGGTTGACCTTCGACACGTCGGCGGGGCCGTTCACCGTGACCATCACGCGGGCGCATCTCGAGGAGGACACGGCCAAGCTCGTCCACGGCCTCGGCGCCGACGGGCGCAAGGTCAGCCTCGTGGACTTCAACCGCTCGGGCGCGCCGCTCATGGAGATCGTGACGGAGCCGGAGATCCGCACCGCCGAGCAGGGCCGCCGCTACGCCGAGGAGCTCCAGCTGCTCCTGCGCTCGATCGGCGCCTCCGATGCGGACATGGAGCGCGGCCAGCTCCGCGTGGAGGCCAACGTCTCGCTCCGGCCGCGCGGCAGCGAGCCGTTCGGGACGCGGATCGAGGTCAAGAACATGAACTCGTTCCGGGCCGTCGAGCGGGCCATCGCCTTCGAGATCGAGCGACAGGCGGCCGCGCTCGATGCGGGCGAACCCCTCGCCCAGGAGACGCGCGGCTGGTCCGAGGAACGCGGCGAGACGTACCGGATGCGAGTCAAGGAGACCTCGGACGACTACCGCTACTTCCCGGAGCCGGACCTGCCGCCGCTGCACATCGAGGCGGCCTGGCTCGCGGCGATCCGTGAGCGACTGCCGGAGCTGCCGGCCCAGCGCCGCGTCCGCTACCAGGAGGCGCTCGGGCTGACGCCGTACGACGCCGCGGTCCTCGTCGCCGACCCGGATGCCGCGTCGCTGTTCGAGGCGACGCTCGCGGCCGCGCCGGCCCTGCCCTCGAAGACCGTGGCGACGTGGGTCACCGGCGAGTACCTGCGGCTGCGCAACGCCGGTTCGGCCGTCCAGGTCGATCCAGCCCAGCTCGCCGCCATCATCGCCGCGGTCGCCGACGGGTCGATCTCGCGCGCTAACGGGCGCGACGTCCTCGACGGGCACGTCGAGAGCGGCGCCTCCGCCGCCACGATCATCGAGGCTCGCGGCTTCCGCCAGATCTCCGACACCGGCGCGCTCGGGTCGATCGTGGACGACGTCCTCGCCGCCAACCCCGCGGCCGTCGCGGACTACCGCGCCGGCAAGCAGCAGGCCGTCGGCTTCCTCGTCGGCCAGGTCATGAAGGCCACCCGCGGCCAGGCGAACGCGCAGCTCGCGGGCGACGCGGTGCGCGCTCGCCTCGAGGGGTCGGCCGGCGCGGCGGACGGCGAGCCGGCCGAGGAGCCCGCCTCGTGAGCATCGTCAACGTGATCCTGTGGGTCGCCGGGATCGTCCTGATCGCGATCGGCTATCAGCGGTTCCGCGTGCCGTGGGGGCGCTATCAGGCCCTCAAGGAGCAGGATGCCAACGTCGCCCGATATGAGGCCTGGCGCGGTGGCATCCGCGACGACGGCAAGACGGGGGCGTCGGTGGCGATGGCCGTCCTCCGCCGGCAGGCGCAGATCGCCGGGCTGATCGTCATCGCCGGCGTCGTGTCGCTCTTCGTGGGCTTCCTGATCCGCTGAGGATCGGCCGGGCCGCGGCTCGCGCCGGCGCCGCGGCCCGTCAGGCGCCCTGGCTCGCCATGATCCGGCGCCACTCGATGGCCGTACAGCGGTCCATCACGACGGACAGCCCGGCCTCGTTCGCGATGCGCGCCGCCTCCCAGTCCACGACCCCGAGCTGCAGCCACAGGCAACGCGCCCCGGCCGCCACGGCCTCGCGGGCGTGGGGCACGCACAGCTCCGAGCGCCGGAAGACGTCGACGATGTCGAACGGCCCGGTGGCCGCGACCGCCTCGGGCAGCGTCCGGAACGCCGGGACGCCGAGCACGTCCCGGACGTTCGGGTTGATCGGCACGCAGTCGAAGCCGTGGTGCTGGAGGTAGCGGAAGACGCTGTAGGAGGGCCGGCTCGGGTCGGCCGATGCCCCGATGATCGCGATCCGCCGCGCGGCCCGCATGACCGCCTCGATCCCCGCATCGTCGAGGACCGGGACCGGGCCCCGGCCCTCCTGCAGGTCCAGGTAGGCGATGGTGCGCAGGCGTTCCTCGGGGGTCAGTGCGCGGTCTCGCGGGTGTACGGCTGCCCGTCCGCCGCCGGCGGGATGCTGCGCCCGACGACGCCGGCGAGGACGATGATCGTCACGAGATACGGGATGATGTCGTAGAACTGCCCTGGGAGTGAGGCGAGGAGCGAGCCGAGCTGGCCTTCGGGCGGGATGATCTTGATCGAATCGCCGACCGCGGTCGCCGTCGCGAACAACAGCGCCGCGAGGAACGCGCCGACGGGCGACCAGCGGCCGAGGATCATCGCGGCCAATCCGATGAACCCTCGGCCGAGCGTCATGTTGTCTTGGAACGAGGTCGTGCCCTCGAGGCTCAGGTAGGCCCCACCCAACGCCGCGAGCATCCCCCCGACGAGCACATTGCGATAGCGGATGCGGATGACGTCGATGCCGACCGTGTCCGCGGCCTTGGGATGCTCGCCGACGGCCCGCGTGCGCAGACCCCAACGAGACCGGAACAGGAGCACCTGGAACACGATCACGATGACGATCAGCGACATCGTGATCGGGCCTTGACTCAGGAAGGCGTCGAACAGCCAGCCCACGATCGGGAGCGACGTGAGCTCGGTCGGCGGCGTGAATTGGTCGAACGCGCCGGCCCCGGTCGGCGAGCTCCGCGAGATGAGGCTGATCAGGTACCCGGTCAACCCGAGCGCGAGGATGTTGATGATGGTGCCGCTGATGATCTGGTCGGCGCGCACCGTGATCGAGAGCCACGCATGCAGAAGTGAGACCAGGACGCCGGTCGCGAGCGCGACGATCACGGCGACGATGAGCGCCGGCGTCGCGCCGAACGGCAGCGTCGACTCGGCGCCACTCGGGCCGATGAGGACGCCGGCGTACCACCCCGTGAAAGCCGCCGCGAGCATGATCCCCTCGATCCCGATGTTGACCACGCCGGATCGCTCACAGATGACGCCGCAGAGGGCGGCGAAGGCGATCGGCGTCGCGTACTGCAGGATGATCGGCGAGATCGACGGGACGACGAAGATCAGGTATCCGGCGAATTGCATCACGAGACCGAGGACCGGGATGGAGTAGAGCGCCTGGATGATGGGGTCCATCAGATGGCTCCACGATCCCCGAGCACGGGGCCGGCATCGACCAGCGCCGGGCTGCCGTCAGCGCCCCGCCGTCGCCTGAGGTAGCGCAGCAACGGGTTCGCGATCAGGAACAGGAGGATCGTGGCCTGGAGCACGCCGATCAGCTCCGGCGGGATCCCCACCCTGATCTGCATCAACGACGCGCCTGAGTGGAGCGAGCCGAGCAGGAACGCGCTGAAGATGATCCCGACCGGGTTGGACCTCGCGAGCAGGGCGACCGCGATCGCGTCGAAGCCGACGGTCGTCCCGAACGAGGCCGGCATGTTGCGGGTCACGCCCAGCACGGTCACGGCACCGGCCGACCCGGCGAGCGCGCCCGCGAGGGTCATCGTGAGGATGATCAGGGTCCGAGGGTGCATGCCGGCGTAGCGGGCCGCATCCGGGTTGGCCCCGACGGTCCGGATCTCGAACCCGAGGGTCGTCCGAGACAGGACCCACCAGACGATCGCGACGGCGACGAAGGCGAGGACGATCCCGAGGTGGCCGTTCCGACCGATGAGGATCGGCAGCGCGGCATTGCCCACGCTCGCGGTCAACGATTCGGGGGACTCGGGCGTGTCGAGCGGTCCGCTGACGGCCCAGGCGACCACCGCGTACGCGATGTAATTGAGCATGATGGTCGTCACGACCTCGTGGGCCCCGCTGATGGCCTTGAGGGCGCCCGGGATGAAGCCCCAGAACGCGCCGGCCAGCATGCCGGCGCCCAACGCCAACGGGATCGCCACGATGGGGGGCAGGCTCGATACGGCCACCCCCACCGCCACGGCCCCGAGGGCACCGAGGAGGAACTGTCCCGTCGCGCCGATGTTGAACAGACCGGCCTTGAACGCGAGGCCGACCGACAGGCCGGCGAGGATGAGCGGCGTCGTGGATACCATGGTGGCGACGATCGCATCGAGGCTTCCGAAGGCGCCTTCGAAGAGGGCGGCATAGGCCTGGAGGGGCAGCCCGATATCCATCGGCGCGCCGGTGACGATCAGCGACAGGTACATGAGGATCGCCCCGACCACGAGCGAGAGCAGGACCGCCGTGACCGGAAGGACCAACGTATCCCGGAGACCAGCGATGGAGACCCCTCGGGTCCGCGCGGCTGGCGTCGTCGTGCTCATGGCGGTCCGGCTCCGTCGTCCGTCGCGCCGCCGGTCGCGGGATCTCCCGCCACCTCATGGGCGCCACCCTCGGCTCCACGACCACCGGTGGCCATCAGCAGCCCCACCTGATTCTTGTCCGCGGTCCGTGCGTCGACGACCGCGACCACGCGACCGCGGTACATGACGGCGATGCGGTCCGACAGCTCCAGGACCTCGTCAAGCTCGGCCGAGACCAGCAGGACGGCCGTGCCCGCATCCCGCTTCGCGATGACCTGTCGATGGATGAACTCGATGCTGCCGACGTCGAGCCCGCGTGTCGGCTGATCGAGGACGAGGAGCTTGAGGTCGCGATCGAATTCCCTCGCGACGATCAGCTTCTGCTGATTGCCACCCGACAACGTGCTCGCCGGGACGTCGGCCGACGGCGTCCGCACGTCGTACCGGTCGATGAGGTCACGCGCAGCATCGTCGATCGCGCGCTCGTCGCGCACGAATTGGTGCGCGAACGGGGGTCGATGGTACGAGGTGAGGACGAGGTTGTCGGAGCAGGGGAAGCCAAGCACCAGTCCGAAGCGATGGCGGTCCGCCGGGACGAAGGCCACGCCGGCGGCGTTGATGTCCCGTGGTGACTTGCCGGTCATGTCCGTCCCGTCGAGGCTGACGGAACCGGAACTCGACACGCGGAGGCCCATGATGGCCTCGACGAGCTCATCCTGGCCGTTCCCGGCAACGCCGGCGATGCCGAGGATCTCGCCGGCTCGGACCTGCAGGTCGACGCCTCGAACGACCTCAGTGCCTCGATCGTCCTTCACGTGGAGGCCCGCGACGTCGAGCATCGGCCGAGTCGGATGGGACTCCCCGCGATCGACGGTCATCGTCACCTCGCGGCCCACCATCAACTCGGCCAGGTCCTCCTCGTTCGACTCGGACGGGATCCGCTGCGCGACGACGCGCCCCCGCCGGATCACCGTGATGCGGTCGGCGATCTCGAGGACCTCGTAGAGCTTGTGGCTGATGAACACGATGCTGTGGCCGTCGCGGGCGAGGCGACGCAGCACGTCGAAGATCTCCTCGGTCTCCTGGGGCGTCAGGACGGCGGTCGGTTCGTCCAGGATGAGGATCCTGGCCTGACGGTAGAGCGCCTTGAGGATCTCCACGCGCTGCTGCCAGCCGACCGAGAGGCTGCCGACCTTGGCCTCGGGATCGATCTCGAAGCCGAACTGCCGACCGAGCTCGACGATGCGCCGATGGGCCTCGTTCCGGTCGAGGAAGATGCGGTTGGCCATCGTCTCGTCTCCGAGGACGATGTTCTCGGCGACGGTCAGGACGGGCACGAGCATGAAATGCTGGTGGACCATCGTGATGCCGCGGGCGATGGCGTCCGCGGGCCCGCTGATCCGGACCTCCTCGCCATCGAGGAGCACCTGACCTTCGTCCGGCACGGACAGGCCGTACAGGATGTTCATCAAGGTGGTCTTGCCCGCCCCGTTCTCGCCGAGGAGTGCGTGGATCTCGCCGGGACGGACGTCGAGGTCGATGTGGTCGTTGGCGACCACCCCCGGATAGCGCTTCGTGATGCCGCGCATCTCGAGCGCCGGGGCGCCGATGACGGTCTCTGTGCTCATCCGCGACCCTCCGCGGTCGGGCTGGCCCGGCGAATCGGACGGGCCGGCCGTCACCGGCCGGCCCGTCCAGACATCACCGGGTCGGTGAACCTACTTCAGGCTGCCGCAGTCGACGGCGTCGCCCGTGGCCTTGCTCGGGCACGTCTTGAGGGTGCCCGCCTTCATGGCGGCGAGCGCCGTGTCGAGCTTGCCCTGGACATCGGCCGGGACGACGCTCGCGAGGTCATGGAACGGGGAGACCCCGATGCCGTCCCGCTTCGCATCCCAGTGATCGTCGCCGCCCTTGGCGGTGCCGGCGACGATGTTGGCGATGTCCGTTGAGACCGAGGTCGTGAGCTTCTTCTCCGCGCTCGTGACGGTGCACTTGGCGGTGTCGGGATTCGAGAGCGCCTGGTCGACATCGACGCCGACGGCGTAGATGTTCTTCTCGCAGGCGGCCTCGAGGACCCCGTTGCCCGTCTTGCCGGCGACCTGGAACAGGACGTCGGGGTTCTTCTGGGTGATGAGCTGCGTGGCGATGGCCTTGCCGGTGACCGGGTCGTTGAACGCCTTGTTGAAGTCGCTCTCGGTGACCCAGACGGTCTCGACCTTGATGTCCGGGTTGACGGACTTGGCACCAAGCTCATAGCCCTGGATGTAGCGGACACACGGGCCGCAGAGCGTGATGCCGCCGATCGCGCCGATCGTCCCGCTCTTGCTGACGGATGCGGCCACGATCCCGGCCAGATAGCCGGCCTGGTCTTCCTGGTAGCTCAGCTGGATGTAGTTCGGGAGCTCGCTGCCGGGGGCCGGCGGACCCTGGTCGACACCGATGAACCAGACGTCGGGGTTCACCTTGGCGACGCAGCCGGTCGCGGTGCCGTTCGCGAATCCCGCGCTGACGATGATGTGGAAGCCCTCATCGACGAACTTCTGGAGGTTCGGGATGCGGTCCGCGTCGGACGTCGGGGTGACGAACGGGACATCGCCGGCGATGCCCAGCGTCTTGGCGGCATCGGTCGCGCCCTTGTAGGTGTACTCGTTGAAGTTCTTGTCGTCGATCTTGCCGACGTCGGTCGCGACGCCGATCTTGATCGCCGTCTTGTCGGTCGGGAGCGTCCGCGCGTCGCCCGAGTGCTTGGCGGCGCCGGCGCATGGGTCCGGGGTCGCCGACGGCGCGGCGGCGCTCGCGCCCGCGCTCGAGCCACTGCTCGAACTACAGGCACTCAGGACGATGGACAGGCCCGCGACGGCGACCAGTCCCAGGGAACGGATTCGCATGTGTCCTCCTCACTTTCGCGGTCCTGCCTCCGATGACGGGCAGCTGCCCGAGGATGGCGAGGACCGGCGAGCGGCGGCCCGAAGAAGGGCCAGTCCGTTGGCGGGCATCGTACCGACGGGACGTGTCAGCGACAAGGGCCCACGGACCGAAGCCTGTGACGCAGGATAGGGCTTCACGATGCGGGCCGTAGGTCCGCTGGGCGACCGTTGCGACGGCGGCGAGACGCCGGACTAGTCCACGATCGGGACGCCGATCCGTCCGCAGTCCGGAGGCGGGGGACAGGTGACGATCCGGCCGGCGGCGATCGCGGCGGTCGCACCGTCGATCCGCGACTGCATGTCGGCCGGGAGGCGGCTCGTGGCGTCGTAGAACGGCGCCAGTCCGATCCCCGCGTTGGAGGCATCGAAGACGGTCGACCCGCCCGTCGCCGTGCCATGGTCGATCGCGACGATCGTATCGGCGACCGACTTCGAGAACCGTTTCTCCGCGCTCGTCAGGATGCAGTCCCGCGACGCGGGATCAGTCAGGGTGCGGTCGACGTCGCCGCCGATGGCACTGATACCGGCGGCGCAGGCCGCATCGATGACGCCGTCATCGGTCGCGGCACCGACCTGGAAGATCACGTCGACTCCGTTGTTCTGCGCGATGAACCGGTCGGCGAACGCCCGTGCACTGGCCGCGCCGGCGCCGCCCTCGGCGTTTCCCGCGACCCACCCGATCCGGAGCCGGATGTCCGGGTTGATCGACTTCGCTCCCAATGCGTAGCCCTGCATGGACCGGATACATGAGGCGCAGTTCGGATCGACGCCGATGGCACCGATCACGCCGCTCTTGCTCGCCGCGGCCGCCACCATCCCTGCGAGATAGCCCGCCTGATCTTCGGCATACCGCATCGCGATGTACTTCGGCGAGAGCTTGGTCACGTCGCCCGTGCAATCGGTCGGGGGCGACGCGTTCGGCTCCATCAGCCCCGACACAGGGCACCTGATCGACACCGACGAACCAGACGTTCGGGTTCGCCTTGGCGACCTTCGCGGTGGCGTCCTGGAGCTCGGGGCCGGCAGTCACCACGACGTCATACGCCTGGTCGACGTACGCCTGCAGCAGCTCCTCGTCATCGGCCGACGAGCTCGGGATGGTCAGGACCGGCTCCGCGGCCCCGATCGCACTCGCGCCGACCTTCGCCCCGTCGAACGTGTATTCGTTCAACCCCTTGTCGTTGACCGAGCCGACCGAATCGACGACGCCGATGAGGAGGGCTGAGGGAGAAGCGGCCGCGGCCGGGGTGGACGAGGGCGTGGCTGACTCGCTCGGGGTCAGATCAGCAGCCGACGCGGGAGGTTCGTTCGAGGGACCACCGCCGCCGCAGGCGATCACGAGGATGGAGATACCCGCCAGGAGGCTTCGGCGGATGGGCGTCACGCGCATCACCCTCGATCCCCGATGGCGCCCGCGCCTGGCGGGCAGCGGCATCGGCGACGGCGTGGGATCGGCGAACGGGGGCGTGTGTCCAGCGTGCACCGTGCCGGGCATCGTATCGGCGGCTCGGATCCCCGGCAAGCGCGTCCGTCGCTCGCATCGCTGGATGTGCGGCGATGGCCGTCGGTCGTCGGTCGTTTGGGATACGTTCGGCGTGTGACGGCGCGATCTCCTCGCCCCGTTCCCGTGGGCCGGTCCGGCCCGTGATCCAGGAGGCCTCCACCGCGATGCGATATGTCGCCCTCGGCGACTCGTACACGATCGGGACGGGGCTCGGGAACGTGGCGGATCGGTACCCGGACCGACTGGTCGCCGCGCTCGGGCGGACGCCGCCGACCCTCGAGCTCGTCGCGAACCTCGGCGTGAACGGGTACACATCTGCGGATCTCATCCGCGACGAACTGCCGGCCTTCGACCGGCTCGACCCGGGCTTCGCCACCGTGCTCATCGGCGTGAACGACGTCGTCCAGGGCGTCCCCCTGGCTCGGTACGAATCCAACGTCGCCACGATCCTCGATCGACTGTCGGCCCGGCTCGCCCCGGACCGGGTCGCGGCGGTCGCCGTCCCCGATTACACGGTCACGCCGCGCGGCGCCGACTACGGCGACCCGGGACGTCAGCACGACGCGATCATGGCGAACAACGCCGCGATGGCCCGCCTGACCGGTGAACGTGGGATCGCCTTCGTCGACATCTTCGACCTTTCGCGGCAGGCCGCCGCCGACCGCGCGCTCGTGGCCGGGGACGGGCTGCACCCGTCCGGCGTCCAGTACGCGCTCTGGGTCGAGCGCCTCGTGCCGGTCGTCCGCGCCCGGCTCGCGCAGGAGCCGCCCTCGACCTAGCGGCGCTCGCGCTCGATCTCGCGCAGGCGCGCGTCGCTGATCCCGAAATGGTGGGCGATCTCGTGGTGGACGGTCTCGATGACCCCGTCGCGCAGGCCCTCGGGCGTCCGATAGGTCCGTTGCAGGGGACCGCGGAAGATCGTGATCTTGCTTGGGACGGCCGCCTGGTCGGCGCCGTACGCCGTGCGCGGAACGCCCTGATAGAGCCCGTAGAGCCCACGCGCCCCGACGGCCGCGAGCTGGGCCGGCGTCGGCTCGTCCTCGATGACGATCGCGACGCTCCCGAGCCGATCCCGGAACGGCGCCGGCAGCGCCTCGAGGGCCTCGATGACGAAGGCCTCGAGATCGGGCTCGCCGGACCCAAGATCCATCACAGCGACAGCACGATCCGCGCGATCGTGAAGTAGATGATCAGGCCCGTGCCATCGACGAGGGTCGTGATGAGCGGGGCCGAGACGACCGCGGGGTCGATCCGCAACGCCCGAAGCAGCAAGGGCAGCGCGGCGGCCACCGTCGCGGACCAGAGGCAGATGGCAAGGATCGTGAGCGCGACCACCTCGCCGACATCGGTCCCGACGCCGAGCAGCCAGGCGCGGCCGAAGGCGACGACCGCCATGACCGCGCCGAGCGCGAGCCCGACCCGCATCTCCTTGAAGATGATCCAGCCGACATCGCGCAATGTCACTTCGCCCAGGGCCATCGCGCGGACGACGAGCGTCACCGTCTGGCTGCCCATGTTCCCGCCGGTCCCGATGAGCAGCGGGATGAAGAAGCTGAGGGCGACGACCGAGCTCAGCTCATCCTGGAAGTCGCGAAGGACGGTCCCGGTATATGCCTCGGCGACGAACAGCAGCAGCAGCCAGACGACGCGCTTGCGGAACAGCAGGAAGACACCCGAGGAGCGATACGGCGCGTTCAGCGGCTCGGACCCGCCGAGCCGCTCGATGTCCTCCGTGGCCTCGGCCTCGAGGACGTCGGCGACGTCGTCCTCGGTGATGATCCCGAGGATGCGGTCGTCCTCGTCCACGACGGGGATCGCGAGGAGGTTTCGGTCGGTGAGGAGCCGGGCGGCGACCTCACGGTCGGCGTCGGCACGCACGCGCACGGTCGACGGCGCCATGAGCTCGCTGACCGGCGTCCCGCCCGGGCTCAGCAGCAGCCGATACAGCGAGAGGACCCCGAGCAGCTTGTGGTCGGCACCGATGACATAGACGTAGTTGACGGTCTCGGCGTCGTCGACCAGCTGGCGGATGGCCGCGATCGCCGCCTCCGAGGTCGCGTCGGCGTTCACCGCGACGTACGCGGGGGTCATGATCCCGCCCGCGGACTCCGGCGGGTACTGGGACAGGTCGCGCAGCTCGGACGCCTCCTCCGGGCGCATCTTCACGAGGATCTCGCGGACGTCCTCCTCGGGCAGCCGCTCGACGACGTCCGCCGCGTCGTCGGGGTCCATCTCCTCGAGGAGGCTTGCCGCCTCCGGCCGGGTCAGCGTCCGCAGGATCGTCGCGGCGTCGGTCGGGGAGAGCTCGGCGAGGACTTCGGGGATCTCCTCGTCCGGGAGCCATTGGAAGAGGACCGCGACCTCGTTCGGCTCGAGCATCGGCACGAGGTCCGCCCACTCGGACGGCCCGATCCGGTCAGCCAGGCCACGGACGCCGTCACGTTCGCGTTCGCGGATCAGTTCCTGGACCTCGGCGAGCAGCTCGGCGGTCTGTCCACTGGTCATGGGTCGGCTCCTGGCGGCCGCGCGCGACGCGGCGGGGACTGGGGTCGGGATGCCGAGGGCGGCGGTCGAGTATCGCACCGGCGCGCGTGTCTCGCGCCGCCGCGACTCCGTCGAGACTCGCCGCCCTACCATGGACGATGACCGAAAATACGATCAGGAAGGGAGCCGGAGCATGAAACGTGGCGCAGTCGCGATCGTCGGCCTCGGGCTCGGCGTCCTTGGCAATGTCGATCGGGCCGCGGGCCAGGCCTGCCTTCGTCCCGGATCGAAGGGGTATCAATTCGGCCGTCGTGCGCGCACACTCTCGCTTCGCGGTGGGAGGCATCGACGCACGGCCGCCCAACCCTGGTCGTCGTGACCGTGCCGAGCCGAATGACGAAACCGACCCGCCGACGCCCGTGAAGGGGTAGGCCCGTGCGTCTCGCTCGGATCGTCCTGGTAGCCGTTGCCACCATGCTTGCGCTCAGTGTCCTCGCCCCAGGGGTCTCGGCACACTCGCGCGACAACTTCCATCTCGACAAGACGTGCGCGGCGGACGCGTCCGAACCCCTCGGCTACGTCTGCACCATCCAGCACTCCGACTTCAGGTTGTTCCCGCCCGGCACGAAGGTCCACTACACCAGCCAGAACGCCGCCGGCGATGTCGTGCAGGCCGCCATCCTGATCCCGCATGGCAGCACGAGCGGTGTATGCACATGGAGCAGCGCCGTCAACGCGGTCTGCAAGTTCAACGGCGGAACCGGCGTGTTGCGTCACTTCCACCTCAGGGTCGTCGTCACCGCGAATGCCGACGCATCGGTGTGGTACTGGGACGGGACCTACTGGTTCGGCCATCACCGGCACCACCATCACGGCCACTTTTGAGGCGAGATCAGGATCGGTAGCTAACGGATCTCGTTCGAAGTCGCAGGGGCCCCGCCGTTAGGCGGGGCCCTTCGGATTCGCATCACGAAGGTCGCGCCAGCCCGCAGTCCGCGCGGTGCCGAGCTCCAGCCCACCTCTCGCGGTCCCCTCCGGTACGACGATGGCCCTTCCGTCCTAGCCCCGGAACGGGTTCTCGATCCGGACCCCGCCGATCGTCCGGCCGTGCTGGAGATCCTCGCTGATGATGCGCTCAGCCCCACCTCTGACGGCGGCGACGACGATGAGGGCATCCCAGAACGACAGTGAGTGGCGTTGCTCGAGGTCGGCCGCTTCGAGGATGTCGCCGGTCGTGATGGCGTGGACAGACCATCGGCCGTAGCGCCCGACGAGCGCGCGTGCCTTCGAACGGGGGACGACGACC
Organism: uncultured Chloroflexia bacterium; assembly: GCA_963817245.1. GTDB lineage: Bacteria > Chloroflexota > Limnocylindria > Limnocylindrales > CSP1-4 > SPCO01. The sequence continues at coordinate 1,290,782 of CAWFNQ010000001.1, read as the reverse complement.
CGCAGCTTTCGGGTGAGGTTCACGTACAGCTCCTGCAGGACCTGGGTGCTGAGCAGCCCCTCGCGGGTGCGCCACAGGTCGGACAGGATCTCTCGGGCGATCGCCGACTTCTCCGGCTCGCTCTGGTCGTACGCATACAGGACGATGTTCGTGTCCACGAACGTCCTCATCGGTCGTACAACTCGTCGCGGACGGGGTATGGACCGCCACCGAGGTCGTAGCCGCGTTCGAGTTCGGCGAGCGCGTCGCGCATCGCGCGGTCGTAGTCGTCGTCCTGTCGCGCGAGGACTTCGATCTGCTCGGTCAACAGCCGGCTGATGGAGCTGCCGCGTTTGGCGGCAACCACGCGGGCCTTCTGGACGGTCGCCTCGTCGAGCTGGACCGTGATGTTCCGCTTCAAGCTGCACCTCACCACGTGATTCACGTGTACCACGTAAAATACGTGGTACGGGGCGGTGGTCAACCGACCTGGCCCGATGCGGCTACGATTGCGACCGTGACCCTCGCGCCGAACGATTTCACGCAGCTCCACCTGTCAGTAGGTCAGAGTTCGCGCACGAAGCCTTGATCGGACCGGTCCCTCATGAGACTCGTCAGCTCGCGAGCCGAGCTGCGGCAGCTCCACGCTGACTAGGCTGCCCTTCTGCCCGTACAGGTCCAGGGCCGTCTGGAATGCCGCATCCGCCTCCGCTCGGCGGCCGGCCGCGCGCAGAACGTCGCCCAGGATCATCGCGCTGTTGCCGTGGAAAGTGATCATGTCAGTGGTCGCGAAGTACTCGACCGCACTGCGCGCATCGCGCTCCGCCTCGTGCACGCGGCCCGCTTTCAGCAGCGCGGCCGCCATGGCGATCTCCAGCAGGGCCTGGGTCGAAGCGTCAGTCCCGGCCACCATGCCGGCGAGCCGCTCGACATCGACCGGGAGGCCGCCGTCGACCTGCGTCAGAGCGCGTGAAGCGCCTCGAGCATCGCAGTGCGGCTTGCCCTGGCGGCAAACGAGGCGCACGCCTCGGCGAGCACTCGCTCTGCCGCCGCGTGGTTCCCGGCCAGCGTCTCGACGTCGGCGCCACCTCAGTGAGGGAGATCGCATCGTCGGCCCAGGCCGCTCTCGGCCGCGATCTCGATGGCCTCTGGCGGCAAGTGAACGAGCCAGTTCGAAGTCACCCAGGCGTGCATGCATATGGGCGAGTGCATGGGCGACCCCAATCTCGATTGCTCGATCGTCCGGTGCCTGGGCGAGGATCTCGTCGCCCCATCGGATCGCCTCTGCCACCGGCGTCGGTCCCCAATAGAGATCGATGCTCATGGCTCGGATGATCAATGTCTCTTCCCAATGGGATCCGGCGCGGCGGGCGTGTTCGAGCGCCCGAGCTAGGCGACCTCGTCGCCGGCAATGCTTCCGTCCACCCATGACGCTTCGCCGCGCAGACTCCACGCCAGAGCCAGGCCTCTGTCGTCACCGTGGCGCTCGAAGGTCGCGGTGGCACTCGTCGGCGACCCTTCGATAGTCCTCGTCGGACGGTCAGGTCGGAGCCGAGCGTCGATGTAGCGCATGACGCGCGCGTGGGCGATCGCTCGCTCGTCGCCGGTCGCCTCGCGCGCTCGATTGCCTCCGCGAAGCATGGCCTTCGCGTCGTCGAAGCGTCCATTCGAGTCGAGTGCGCGGCCAAGGTCGGGCAGGATCGCGAGGCGGGCCGGGTCGGTTGGTCCAGCAACGTCGCTGCGCGGCCGTACAGGTTCACGGTCGCGGCGATGTCGGACCGCTCGAGTGCCCGGCCGCCGGCGGCGATCAATCGCTGCGCCGCTCGACGGGCCAGCTCGCGCGCGTGTTCGTCGACCGGTGCCAGCTCTCGCGATAGCGGAACGCCTGCTCGAGGTGGTAGCCGACGATCTCCTCGACCTCGCTCGCGGCGGTCGCCGAGAGGTCTGGTCGAGCCAGTCGGCAAACATCTCGTGTAGCTCGGCACGTTCCGACTTCGGCAGTCGCTCGTAGGCCGCGTCGCGGATGAGCATGTGGCGGAATCGGAAGGTCTCGCCTTGGGCGCAGCGCCGAGCGATCCGGCCGGATCAGTTCCTTGCGAACGAGCCCGACGAGGTTGCGCGGGACCTCAGAGCGGCTCTCCGTCGGGCGACAGGGCCACGACCGACGGCTGTTCGAAGACGCGTCCCACGACCGACGCCGCTCGGCGGCCGCCCGCTCTTCCGGGGCCAGCCGGTCGAGGCGGGCCGACGAGCAGCGCCTGGATCGTCGGCGGCACGGCGATCGACTCGAGGTCGCGCGACGCGGTCCATCCGTCGGCGTCGGCCACCAGCGCGCCGTCGTCGATGAGCATGCCCGACGAACTCCTCGACATAGAGCGGGTTGCCCTCGGCGCGCGTCCGCGATCCGGGCGCGCACCGCGGCCGGCAGCGCGGCACCGGGCACGAGCGCATCGATCAACTCGAGCGCAGACGCCTTCGCTCAGTGGTTCGAGCAGGATCGTCGTGGCGTTGAGCCGTGCCGCCGCCCCACGTCGGGCGCTCGTCGAGGAACTCGGGGCGGGCCGGGCAGACGAACAGGATCGGCGAGTCGCGGGTGAGGTCGGCGACCGATTCGATCAGGTCGAGCAGGGTCGGCTCGGCCCAGTGGATGTCGTCGATGAGGACGACGAGCGGCCGCTCGTCGGCGAGGTGCTCGAGCATGCGACGGAACGCCCAGACGAGCTCTTCCTGGGCAGCCGACGCCTCGAGACCGATGAGGCCGGCGAGGCCGCGCGCGATCGCGGCCGCCTCAGGCAGGCCGGCGACGAAGCGCATCGATCCGCTCGCGCTGCCGTCTCGGCGGTGTCGCCTCGTCGATGCCGGCCGCCTGGCGGACGATCTCCGCGATCGGCCAGATACGTGATGCCCTCGCCGTACGGGAGGCAGCGGCCGCGGAGCACGCGCGCCCGGTCGCGGACGACTGCCGAGGAACTCGGCTACGAGGCGGCTCTTGCCCACGCCCGCCGCACCGAGGATCGTGAACAGCTGGCTCGAGCCGTCGTGACACGGCGCGCTCGAACGCCTGCCGAGCGCGTCGAGCTCGCGCTCGCGCCCGACCATCGGCGCATCGAGGCGACGACGATGCCCTTCGGCGTCCGGGGCGACGCTGCTCGAGCCGGTATGCGACGACGGGCTCGCCTTGCCCTTGAGCTCGAGCGACTGGGCCGGGCCGACCTCGACGGCGTCGCGCACGAGCGCGTAGGTCGCGCTCGCCGATGAAGATCTCGCCCGGCGCGGCCGCTGTCTGTAGCCGGGCGGCGACGTTGACCGCGTCACCGACGACGATCGCCTCGCCCGGGCCGCCGGTCCGACGACGACTGAGCCGGTGTTGATGCCGGTGCGCGCCTCGAGCGACGACGCCGCGCTCCGTGAGCAGGCCGACATTGAGTCGCTCGAGCGCCTCGCGCATCTCGGCCGCGGCGCGCACGGCGCGCAGGGCGTCCTCCTCGTGGACGACGGGCACGCCGAAGACGGCCATGACCGCGTCGCCGATGTACTTCTCGACCGTGCCGCCGTGGCGCTCGATGACCTCGCGCATGCTCGCGAAGTAGCGGCGCCATGACGTCGCGCATCGATTCCGGGTCGAGCTGTTCGCCGAGCGCGGTCGAGCCGGTCACGTCCGTGAACAGGATGGTGACCGTCTTGCGCGTCTCGCGCGCCGGCGATGACGGCGCGAGCTCAGTGCCGCAGAAGCCACACAGCCGGAAGCGCTCCGGGTTCTCTTCGCCGCACGCCGGGCAGCGGATCACCCGCGGAGTGTAGGGTGGCCGCGCATGAGAGCGTCCGTGCGGAGTCGTCCACATCCGGCCAAATCGCGCATGCCACGTCGCGCGCCACCGTCGGTCGGCCTACCCGGTCGGGGCGTACCATTCGACCTCCCGTGACGACCCATCGCGCCCGAACGATTTCACGCACCTCCACGTTCACTCGGAGTTCAGTCTCCTCGACGGCCTCGGCCGGATCACCGAGCTCGTGGACGCCGCCGCGCACGCGGGCATGGACTCACTCGCGCTGACCGATCACGGGGCGCTGTACGGCGCCGTCGCCTTCTACCAGGCGGCCAAGAACGCCGGCATCAAGCCGATCATCGGGATCGAGACGTACGTCGCCCGCCGGTCGATGCTCGACAAGGAGGGCAAGGCCGACAGCCAGCCCTTCCACCTGATCCTGCTCGCCCAGGACTGGACCGGCTACCAGAACCTCTGCCGGCTCGCCACCGACGCCCATCTCGACGGCTACTACTACAAGCCACGGATCGACCGCGAGTACCTCGCGAAGCACAGCGCGGGGCTGATCGGGCTGTCCGCCTGCCTGAGCGGCGAGGTCGCCAAGGCGCTCGAGGTCGAGGACTGGGAGCTGGCCCGGAAGGTGGCCGGGGAGTACGGCGACATCTTCGGCAAGGACCGGTTCTACCTCGAGCTGCAGGACCACGGCCTGCCGGACCAGCGCCGGCTCAACGAGCAGCTCCTCCGGCTGGCCCCGGAGACCGGCCTGCCCCTCGTCGTCACGAACGACCTGCACTACGTCCGCCAGGAGCAGTCCGAGGCCCACGACGTGCTGCTGTGCGTCGGGACCGGCAACAACCTCGACACGCCGAACCGGATGCGCTTCGACACGCCCGAGTTCTACCTGAAGACCGCCGACCAGATGGCCGCGCTCTTCCCGGATCAGCTCGACGCGATCCGGAACACCCGGCGGATCGCCGAGATGACCGAGATCGCCCTCCCGCTCGGGCAACTCCGGATCCCCCATTTCCCGGTCCCCGACGGCGAGACCGTCGAGAGCTGGCTGCGCAAGGAGTGCGAGGCCGGCCTGCGTCCGCCGCTACGGCGAGGTCACGCCGGCGCTCCAGCAGCGGCTCGACTACGAGCTCGGCGTCATCCTCTCGATGGGCTACGCGGGCTACTTCCTGATCGTCGCCGACTTCATCCGGTTCGCCCGCGAGCAGGGGATCCAGACGACCTGCCGCGGGAGCGCCCCGGGCTCGATCGTGACCTACACGCTCGGCATCACGCCGGTCGACCCGATCCTCTACCAGCTCCCGTTCGAGCGGTTCCTCAACCCCGACCGCGTGACGATGCCCGACATCGACGTCGACTTCGAGGACGGCCGGCGCGACGAGGTCATCGCGTACGTCGGTCGCAAGTACGGCCAGGACCACGTCGCCCAGATCATCACGTTCGGCACGATGCTCGCCCGCGCCGCGATCCGCGACGTCGGCCGCGTGCTCGGCCACCCGTTCGGCGACGTCGACCGCATCGCCAAGGCCGTCCCGAACCAGCTCGGCATCAAGCTCGACGAGGCGCTCGTCATGTCGCCCGCCCTGCGCGAACAGGTCGAGGCCGACCCGGCGGTCCGGCGCATCACGGACTTCGCGCGCCACCTCGAAGGCGTCGCGCGCAATGCCTCGACGCATGCCGCCGGCGTGGTGATCAGCCGGGAGCCCCTCACCGAGCTCATGCCCCTCCAGCGGGCGACGAACTCGGACGGGCTCATGACCCAGTACGAGATGCACGCGATCGAGGCGCTCGGCCTGCTCAAGTTCGACTTCCTCGGGCTCTCGAACCTGACGATCCTCCGCCAGGCCGTCGACCTCGTCCGCGCCGAGCGCGGCATCGAGATCGACCTCGACGCGATCCCGCTCGATGACGCCGCCACCTTCGAGTTGCTGGCCTCGGGCGAGACGACGGGCATCTTCCAGCTCGAGTCCGCGGGCATGCGCCGCTACATCCGCGAGCTGCGGCCGACGTCCGTCTACGACCTCGCCGCCATGGTCGCGCTCTACCGCCCCGGGCCGATGGACAACATCCCCGCCTACATCCGCCGCAAGCACGGGCAGGAGGCGGTGACGTACCTCCACCCGCTCCTCGAGCCCTACCTGGAGAAGACCTACGGGATCTTCGTCTACCAGGAGGACATCATGGCCGCGGCCATCGCCCTGGGCGGGTTCACCGGCCCCGAGGCGGACACGCTCGGCTACGCGATCCGCAAGAAGAAGTCGGCCGTGCTGCGCGCCCAGAAGGAGAAGTTCGTCACCCAGGCGGCCGAACGCGGCGTCGCGCCCGCGGTGATCGACGCGGTCTTCACGGCCTTCGAGCCCTTCGAGCGATACGGGTTCAACAAGGCGCACGCGACCTGCTACGGGCTGATCGCCTACCAGACCGCGTACCTCAAGGCGAACTACACGGTCGAGTACATGACGAGCGTGCTGACCGCGTTCCGCTCGAACGAGGAGAAGGTCGCGGCCGCCATCGCCGAGTGCCGCCGGCTCGGGATCGCCGTGCTCCCGCCCGACGTGCACACCAGCCACCTCGAGTTCACGGTCGCGGGCGATGCGATCCGCTTCGGGCTCCTCGCGGTCAAGAACGTCGGCGAGGGCGCCATCGAATCGATCATCGCCGCGCGCGAGGAGGACGGCCGGTTCCGCTCCCTGACCGACTTCTGCACCCGGATCGACCTGCGCCTCTGCAACCGCAAGGTCCTCGAGGCGCTCATCAAGGTCGGGGCGCTCAACGATCTGGGTCATCCGGCCCAGCTGCTGCTCGGGCTCGACGACGCGATCGCCTCGGCCCAGGCGACGCAGCGCGACCGCGTCTCCGGGCAGACCTCGCTGTTCGACCTGGGCGCCGCGGACGCCGCGACCTTCGAGCGGCCACTCCCCGAGGCGACCGAGGTGCCCGTCCGCGAGCGCCTGCGCTGGGAGAAGGAACTGCTCGGGCTGTACCTGTCGGAGCACCCGATGGGCGAGGTGGCCGAGCAGGTCGGCCAGTTCGTCAACGCGTACTCGGGCGACCTCAAGGACGAATCGCTCGACGGCCAGCGGCTCGTGATCGGCGGGATCGTCACGGGCATCCGGACGGTCATCACCAAGCGCCAGGAGGCGATGGCGATCGCGACCCTCGAGGACCTGCAGGGGACCATCGAGGTCGTGGTCTTCCCGCGCCTCTACGAGACGACCGGCCCGATCTGGCGCGACGGATCGATCCTCCTCGTGGCCGGGCGCGTCGACCACCGCGGCGAGGAGGTGTCGCTGCTCGCCGATCTCGTCCTCGACTGGGACGACGCCGTCGCGCGAGGCCCCGAGGCGTTCGCCCGCGACGTGGCCGCCGGCGACCGCGGGCGCGGTCGGGGCTCGGGCGGCCGCTTCGCGAACGGCAACGGGAACGGCCATGGGAACGGAGGCGGCCCGGGTCCGGGCGCAGGACGTCCGCTCGTGCCCGTCGGTCCCGGTGTCGCGGCGGCCGTGCCGGCCGGCGCGGCCGCCCGGTGCCGACGGTCCCGTTCGTGTCGCCGTTGCGGCCGCGGGAGGATGCGGCCGGGGAGAGCCTGCCGCCGATCGCCCCGGCCGAGCCGTTGGCGACCTACCAGGAGCCGCCGGGCGCGGTGGTCGCCGACCCCGAGGTCGACGATGACCCGGCGCTCCCCGACGAGGCGCGGGCCCGCGCCGCCGACCAGGCCGCGGCGCCCACCGATCCGACCGACGTGGGCGCCGGGCCGCATCCTGCACGTCAGGTTCTCGGGCGCGTCACCGGATCGGTCGCTGGCGGCGATGCGCACCTTCGGTGAGCTCATCCGGGCGCGTCCGGGCGACACGCGCGTGCTCGTCCACATCGACGTGGGTGGGAGCTCGGGGCTCCCGATGGAGCTGCGCCCGGTCGCCTACGACGCGGAGCTCCTCGCCGAGATCCAGCGACGCCTCGGCGACGGGATCGTGGAGCTGCGGCTCGCCTGACTCAGCCCTCGGTGCCGGCGATCCGGCGGACCTCCTGGACGGCCGACAACTTGTCGTGGAACTCGGCGCGGATGGCGTTCAGCTCGGCGGCCTCGATGTCGAGCTCGCGCGCGATCTCGTTGACCTCGCTGCTCTCCTCGGCCGAGATCGTGCCGTTGGCGGCGCTGATCGCGAAGCACCCACGCAGCACCTGGCGTCGCTCCTCGTCGGTCGCGAGCTTCCGGAACTCGCGCGTCACCACGTAGTCCTCGGTCCCGCCGACGGTCTTCGCCTGGAGCTTGGCCATCTCCGTCACGAGGATGGCCGTCGCCTCGTCGAGCCCCTCGCCGTTCTGGAGGGCGGACTCGATCGCAGCGGTCTCGACGTCGCTGATGTCCAGGTCGGCGTTCGCTGCGCGGGCCAGCGTGTAGGCGGCCGCGGCGACGAGGCGAGCGCGATCGGGCGGCATCGCCTCGAGCTTGGTGACGATCCGCCGGACCGTGGCGGTGTCGCCGGCCGTCGTGGCCGCATCGGCGGCCGCATTCAACGAGGCCTCGGCCTGCTGGGCGGCCTGCTGGGAAGCCGCGTCGTCGTGGGTACCGAAGAGGTTGCGGAACATGGATCCCTCGAAGTGGTGATGGAGGCGTCGCGCGGAGGATGTCACAGCGCGGCGTTGAGCGTCGCCAGTGGCGTGTCGGCCGGCGGGCGATGGCGGGCCGCGCGGGGTCGGCCGCCGGTCAGCGGCGCATGACGTCGGGCACGTCCGGCTCCGGGCCGTGCCAGCGCTCGATCTCCTCGGTGGCGAACCGGCCGTAGTGGTTGATGAAGTGGCCGCGATGCTCGCGCAGCGCGGCCGCGATCCGGCGAGTCCGCTCCGTGCCCCGCGCGCGGACCATCAGGACCGCCCCGCCCCGGCGGACCTCCTGCTCGTACCAGGTGAAGTCGGGGAGCTGGTCCATCATCGTGAACGACACGGCCCGTCGGACCCTGGCGATCGGTCCGTGGGCGGCCCCCGTGCCGTCAAGGCGGTCGGCCCCTTCGGCGCCGCGCAGGACGGTGATGTCGCGGTCGGGGATGCCCGATGACGCGGAGCGCCGAGGCCGCCGGCCGCGGCATCGGCCGGGTCGTCGAACGCGGCGAGCATCCGGTCGACGGGATACCCGATGAACTGCTTCGTCGCCACGCTCGGACTATAGTCGTGGTCCGCGGCGATGCTGGAATTGGCAGACAGGGCAGACTCAAACTCTGCTGTCCGAAAGGACGTGTGGGTTCGACTCCCACTCGCCGCACCAATCCCCCCGGAACGCCGTGCAGGGCGTCTCGCCTGCCGTACATGCGCGCATGGCGGATCTGGTCCTGCTGCTGTTCATCGCGGGGTTCGTCCGCGGCGGCTGGAGTTCGGGTTTCCTGCGCCGCCTTGCAGGCCTTGCCTATATCGCGATCTCGCTGGTCGCCGGCGCCTACCTGCGCCAGCCGCTGGGCGCACTGCTCGTCCAGTTCTTCCCGCAGATCCCGAAGGAATACGCCGACATGGTCGGCTACTCCGTCGCGTTCACCGTGCTCGTCGCCGCCCTCAACCTCATCACCGGGCCGATCCTGAAGACCGCCTCGACCGGGCTCTCGCGACGCCTCGACCAGGGCCTCGGCGCCCTCTTCGGCGGGATCGAGGCCGATCCTGCTCATCTCGGCCGCGATCGTCATCCTCGACACGTACTTCGGCACGGCCGGCGCACTCGTCAAGAACCCGGGTTTGGGCTTCCTCAAGGACATCAGCCGGGCCCTGGATGCGTCCACGATCGGACAGGCCCTGATCCACACGACGGTGCCGTTCGTGCTCGCCGTGCTGGGGCCGCTGCTGCCGGCCGACGTCGACTCGCTGATCCCGACCGGACTCCCGACCAACGGCCTGCCGGGCGGGCTCCCCGGCCTCGGCGTCCCCGGGCTGAGCTTCCCGCCGAACTGACCGGCGACCCGCTCGGGGGCGCGCGTCGGAACCCCCGGGAGGCCCCGGGCGTCTCGCTCGGGACCGATGCTAGACTCGCCCAGCCTCAGAATCGCCGTCCGGAGGGACCCCCAGACCATGGAGGACCTTCGCTCGACGACGGTCCCCGACGACCCCGTCCAGCGCCGTGACCTCATCCTGCTCGAGCGAGCCCGCGACGGCGACCTCGACGCGTTCAACGACCTCGTCTCGCTCTACCAGGACCAGCTGTTCGCGCTCGTCGTGCGCATGGTCCCGGACCGCGACCAGGCCGCCGACGCCGTCCAGGAGGCGGTCTTCTCCGCGTTCCGCAACATGCGCTCGTTCCGTGGCGGGAGCGTCCGGTCGTGGCTGAACAAGATCTGCGTCAACGCGGCGATGGACCTCCAGCGCGCGAAGAAGCGGCGGCCGGTCCAGCCGTATCCCGAGCTCGACGACGAAAGCTGGCAGCCGCCGTCGCGTGAGGACGACGACCCCGAGCGGACGGCCGTCCTGGCCGAGCGCACGCGCGCCCTGCACGGCGCGCTCGCCCAGATCACCGATGACCAGCGAACGGCGATCGTCCTGTTCGACGTCGAGGGCTACGACTACGCCGAGATCGCCGACATGACCGGGGTCTCGCTCGGGACCGTGAAATCGAGGATCCATCGCGGCCGGCTGGCGCTCCGCGGCCTGCTCGAGGACCGGATGGAGCTCTTCCGTGGCTGACCACCTCGACCATGATGTCGAGCGCCTGGTCGACTACGTCGATGACGAGCTCGACGCGGCGGACCGCACGGCCGCCGAGCGCCAGGTGGCCGAGTGCGCCGAGTGCGCCCAGCTGGTCGCCGACCTGCGGGCCCTGGCGGTGGCGCACCGTGCCGCGCCGGCCCGCTCGGACCGGCCGCGCGACTTCCGACTGAGCGAGACCGACGCCGCCCGCCTTCGCGCCGACGTCGCGGCGGCGGAACCAGGCCCGGCTTCAGCCCGTCTCGTCCCCGAGATGCCGAACCTGCCATCGGCGCATGCCGACCACGACCCCATGCTGATCGCCGCCGCCAGCGACGGACGGCTCGAACCTGCCGAGCGCGTCGTCGCCGACGCGTGGCTGGCGGACTGCGACGACTGCGCGGCGCTCCATCGCGACCTCCTCGCCATCGCGTCGGCGAACCGGACCCTCTGGACGCCGGCACGCGTCCGCGACTACCGTCTGGACGAGGCGACCGCCGCGCGGCTGCGCGGTCGTGACTGGCGCGGCTTCCTGCGCTGGATCGGTTCCTCGCGCGACACCTTCACGCGTCCGCTGGCGGTCGGCCTGACCACCCTCGGCGTCGCCGGGCTCCTGCTCATCGGGGGCGGCTCGCTGTTGTCGTTCGGCAGCTCGTCGTCTGGCGCTGCGATCCTCTCGACCGTCGGGGGCCCGGTCGGGGCCGAGTCGGCGCAGGGTGACGCGGCCGCCCCGTCGGGGACCTCGGACCGCAACGTCTTCACGGGTCAGGGCGAGGCCCCGGACGTCCAGGGCGCCGAGGACGGATCGGGTGCCGCGAGTGCGGCACCGGCGCCCGCCGCCGCGGCATCGGCGCGCCGCGCCGCAGCGCCCGCCGCATCCGCCGCTGCCTCGGCTGGTCCCGTGCGGCGGCCGCCTCGGCCGCGCCGCTCGCGCCGAACCCATCAGCTGCGTTCGCAGCGCCGGCCGTGCCGTCGGCGGCGTCCGACGCGTTCTCCTCCACGGATGGCGCGAGCCGACTCGAGTCGGCCTCGCCGGGTACAAGCACGTCCACAGCCTCCGATAAGGCCGCGGGATCGAACGGTCCATCGCCGATCGTGTTGGTCTCCGCAGGTCTCCTGCTCGCGGGGCTCGGGTTGTTCGCGACGCGGCGCCTCGGACGGCAGCGGTGACCTGACGCAGACGCCGACGGCGGCACGCACGCCCGCCGCCGACCCGGCGCACGGACGGTCCGCACGGGGTCCCGCGGGTACACTTGGGCCTCACGAATCCCTCCCCGAGCGGGACCAGCCCGAGGCCTGCCGATGGACCGCCTGATGCTGCTCGACGGCAACGGGCTCATCTACCGCGGATATTTCGCCCTCATCGAGCAGCCCCTGACGACCTCCAAGGGCGAGCTCGTCTCCGCGGTGTTCGGCTTCACGAACATCGTCCTGCGCGCGCTCCAGGACGTGCATCCGAGTCACATGGCGGTCGCCTTCGACCTGCCCGCACCCACCTTCCGGCACGAGCGTTTCGCGGAGTACAAGGCGACGCGGACCCGCATGCCCGACGAGATGCGCGAGCAGATCCCCAAGGTCCGGCGCGTCGTCGCCGCGCTCGGCATCCCGGTCTACGAGATGGAGGGCTTCGAGGCGGACGATGTCATCGCGACGCTCGTCGGCCAGGCCGAGGCCGCGGACCTCGAGACCACGATCCTCACCGGCGATCTCGACATGCTCCAGCTCGTGTCGGAGCACACGAAGCTCATCGTCTCGCTGCGGGGCGGCATCGCCAACACCGTGGCCTACGACCTCGCCCGCATCGACGAGCGCTGGGGCCTGCGCCCCGACCAGATGCTCGACTACAAGGCCCTCAAGGGCGACCCGACCGACAACATCCCGGGCGTGCCGGGGGTCGGCGAGAAGACCGCGGCCAAGCTCGTGGCGACCTACGTGACGCTCGACGCGATGTACGAGGCCATCGACACCGTCCAGCCGGAGAAGCTGCGGGCGAAGCTCGTCGAGGCTCGCGAGACGGTGCTGGAGAGTCGCGAGCTGATGCGCCTCGTCCGGGACCTGCCGGTGACGCTCGACCTCGGCGTCGGGCGGGTGGGGGAGTACGACCGCGACGAGGTCATCAAGCTCTTCCGCGAATACGAGTTCCGGACGCTCATCGACCGCCTGCCGCCCCTCCGCGGCGAGGCGCCCGAGGAGACGGCGGCGCGTCTCGGCGAGGTCGCCGGCACGGTCGGGGCCGCGCGGGCGCCCGGTGCCCGGCCGCCCGCGCCGCCGCGGCCCGCTCCCAGCGGTGACGGACTCCAGCTCAGCCTCGACTTCGACGCGGTGGGCGGCGGTCGCGCCACCTCACTCGAGGATCGGCCGCTCGCCGAGGTCGCCGAGGGCGACCTGCCGGGCGCGCTCGCCGCCGCCGTCGAGGACCCTCGACGGCTCGAGGTCCGGACCGTCGACGGGCTCGACGCGGGCATCGCTGACTGGATCACGGCCCAGCCGGACCTCGGGGTCTCCCTGGTCGCGTCCGATCCGCGACCGCTCCGCGGGGAGCCGCTCGCCTTCGCCGTCGCCGGCCAGGACGGGCGGACCGTCGTCGCCGACACGCCCGAGGCGATCGCCCATCTCCTGGATCTCGTCGTGACGAGCGGCAAGCGCCTCGTCGGTCACGACGTCAAGGCCATCCTGACGGCGCGATTCGCGGCCGCCCCCGGCTCGGTGCCGCTCCCGGTCGGCTTCGACACGCAGATCGCGGCGTACGTCCTCAACGCCTCGTTGCGCAGCCAGACGATCGCCGACGTCGTCGCGGAGCGGCTGGACGTCCAGCTGCCGGTCCCCAAGGACGTGGACGCCGCCACGCTCGCGGGTCTGGAGGCGCTCGCCGCGGTCGCGGTCCGCGGCCCCGCTGGAGCGCGCCCTGGCCGACGCGGAGCTGGATCGCCTCCTGGGCGAGATCGAGCTCCCGCTCATCCCCGTCCTCGCTCGGATGGAGGCGACCGGGGTCGCCCTCGACCACGACACCCTCGAGACCCTCGACAAGGAGTTCGCCATCGAGATCGACCGCCTCGAGCGGGCGATCTACGACGCGGTCGGCCACGAGTTCACGATCGGCTCGCCCAAGCAGCTCGGCGAGGTGCTGTTCGGCGAGCTCAAGCTGCCGTTCGGGCGCAAGACGAAGACGGGCTACTCGACCGACGCGGCCGTGCTCGAGGAGCTGCGCTCCGTCCATCCGGCCATCGAACCGATCCTCGACTGGCGGACGTACACGAAGCTGCGCTCGACGTACATCGAGGCCCTGCCGGCGCTGATCGCCTCGGACGGGCGGCTGCACACGACCTTCCACCAGGCCGTCGCCTCGACCGGCCGACTCTCGTCGTCCGACCCCAACCTCCAGAACATCCCGATCCGGACCGACCTCGGCCGGCGGATCCGGCGGGCGTTCGTCGCGGGCGCCCCGGACCTCACGCTCGTCGCCGCGGACTACAGCCAGATCGAGCTGCGCATCCTGGCGCACGTCTCGCAGGACGCCCACCTCAAGGACGCGTTCGCCCGCGGGGCCGACATCCACCGAGAGACGGCGGCGCTCGTCCTCCACAAGGACCCGGCCGACGTCACCCCCGACGAGCGCTCGATGGCGAAGATGGTCAACTTCGGCATCGCGTACGGGATGAGCGACTTCGGACTGTCGACCCGGGCCGGCATCAGCCGCCAGGAGGCGCAGACGTTCATCTCGAACTACTTCGCCACGTACTCGGGCATCAGCTACTACATGCTCCACATCAAGGACGTGGCCAAGCAGCAGGGCTACGTGACGACCCTGCTCGGCCGGAAGCGCTCGATCCCGGAGCTCCAGTCGCGCATCCCGGCCCTGCGCGGGGCGGGGGAGCGGATGGCCATCAACATGCCCATCCAGGGCACGGCGGCCGACATCATGAAGATCGCGATGATCCGCGTCGCCGAGCGGCTGGCGGCCAGCGGATCCCCGGCCCGGATGCTGCTCCAGGTGCACGACGAGCTGCTGTTCGAGGTGCCACGCACGGGGGTCGACGCGTTGGTCGCGCTCGTCCGGGAGACGATGGAGTCGGCGATGCCGCTCGACGTCCCGCTCACCGTCGACGTGAAGGCCGGCGACGACTGGGAGTCGATGCGACCGGTCCCGCGGCCTCCGGGCGCGGCCGCGTCAGTGACGCCCGCCGAGACGGTCGCGACCGGCTGATCCCCGATGCCCGAGCTCCCCGAGGTCGAGACCGTTGCGCGCGACCTTCGTCCCCGTCTGGTCGGGGCGACGATCGTGGGCGCCCGCGTGTCGTGGGCCCGGACGCTCAAGACCCACGACCCGGTGGCGTTCGCGGACGCCGTGGCCGGGCGGCGGATCGAGTCGGTCGGGCGGCGGGCGAAACAGCTCGTCGTCGGGCTGTCCGGGGATGCCGCCCTGACCATCCATCTCAAGATGACCGGTCAGCTGTTCGTGGTCCCGGCGGCGACGCCCGAGGACCCGTACGTCCGGCTCGTGCTGGAGCTCGAGGACGGCCGAGAGCTGCGCTTCCGCGACATCCGCAAGTTCGGGAAGATCGGGCTGTACGGCCGCGACCCGGTCACCGGGGAGCTGGTCACGGAGGTCGGCGGCGGGGCGGTGTTCGCGGCCATCGGACCCGAACCACTCGACCCGGCGTTCACGCTGCGTGAGTTCCGTCGACGGCTCCGCCGGCGCAAGGGCCGCCTCAAGCCCCTGCTCCTCGACCAGTCGTTCCTCGCGGGCGTCGGCAACATCTACGCGGACGAGGCGCTCTGGGCGTCGCGCCTGCACCCCCTGCGCACGGCCGGGACCCTCCGGCCGCCCGACGAGCGGCGGCTGTACGAGGCCATCCGCTCGATCCTGGCCGAGGCCGTCGAGCGGCGCGGGTCGTCGATCGACGACTACACCGCCCCCGACGGCGACGGCGCGATGCAGGAGCAGCTCGCGGTCTACCAGCGGACCGGCGAGCCGTGCCCGCGGTGCGGCCGGCCGATCAAGCGGATCGTCATCGGGGCGCGGAGCACGCACTTCTGTTCGTGGGACCAGCGCCTGCCGGCCCGCGATCGGGCGGGCGCGAAGACGATCCTGCGCGGGATGACCGGCGGGGTCCGGCGGCGCGGGCCGCGCTGGACCGACCTCGACGACCGGCGCGACCGCACCGAACGGACCAAACGCGCCGCCGCGACGCGCCGTGCGGCCGCTCGGGCCGCCGCCGGATCCGGTACCGCGGCGGCCGGCACGGCGGCACAGCCTGCGGCCGGTCACGGGGCCGCCTGATGTCGATCCTGCGGTTCCCGAAGGTCACCCGCGAGGTCGGCGACTTCGTGATCCTCGACGGCATCGAGGCGGCGATCGCGGCCGGCGACCGGATCGGCCTGGTCGGACCGAACGGCGGCGGCAAGACGACGCTGCTGCGCCTCGCCGCCGGCCGCGACGAGCCCGACCGCGGCGAGGTCGTCCGGAAGCGAAATCTCACGATCGGCCTGCTCGCCCAGGAGGCGCACTTCGACGAGGCGTTGATGGCCGCCGCCGACCTGCGCGAGGCCGTCCGTGCCGGCGCGAGCCACCTGGACCGGATGGCCGTGGCGCTGGCCGAGTTCGAGCACGCCGGCCGCGCCACCGAGCCGGCCTACGCGAACCTCCAGCACGAATTCGAGGTCCTCGGCGGCTACACGCTCGATCAGCGGGTCGAGGCCGCCCTGAGCGGGCTCGGCTTCCCGCGCGAGGAGTGGGCCAAGCCGCCGACGGCGATGTCGGGCGGCGAGCAGACCCGCGCCTCGCTGGCCCGCCTGGTCATCGCCGACCCGGACCTGCTCCTCCTCGACGAACCGACGAACCACCTCGACATCGGCGCGATCGAGTGGCTCGAGGACCACCTGCGTGGTCGCGGCGGCTCGCTGCTCGTCGCCTCGCACGACCGCGCCTTCCTCGACGCGACCGTCGTCCGGATCTGGGAGCTGCGCGACCGGCGGCTCACGGCGTTCCGTGGCGACTACAGCGCGTACCACCGCCAGCGCGAGGAGCGCGACGTGCGGGCCGTCAAGGACGTCGAGACGCAGGCCGAGTCGATCGCCCGCGAGCGGGAGCTCGTCCAGCGGTACCGGAGCCACCGCAAGTTCCCGAAGATGCACGAGCACGAGGCGCGGCTCGAGAAGCTCCTGGCCGAGAAGCAGGAGGCCCCGAAGGCCGGGCGGAAGCTGGCGATCCCGAACGCATCGCTCGCCGGCGGCGCGCCGACCCGGTCGGGCGAGATCGTCCTCCGGCTCGAGGGCCTGCAGGTCGGCTACCTGCCGGGCCGTGGCGCGGTGCTTCCTGATGGCTCACCCGCGTCGGAACCGCGGGTCGTCGCGAACGTGCCGTTCCTGGCGGCGCAGCGCGGCGAGCGCATCGGCATCGTGGGTCCCAACGGCGCGGGCAAGACCACGTTGCTGCGCACCGTCGCCGGGGAGCTGCCGCCCCTCGACGGGTCGCTGACGTTCGGGCACAACGTGGCGCTCGGCTACCTCGCCCAGCTGCGCGGGGCGGCCATCCCGGGGACCACCGTCCTCGACGCGCTGCTCGAAGCGATCCCGGTCACGCCGGGCGAGGCGCGCTCGTATCTCGCCCGGTTCCTGTTCCGCGGCGACGAGGTCCAGAAGGAGGTCCGCGCGCTGTCGGGCGGGGAGCGGTCGCGGCTCGAGCTCGCCCTGCTCGGGATCCAGCCGTCGAACCTGCTGCTCCTGGACGAGCCGACCAACCATCTCGACATCCCGGCCCGGGAGGCCATCGAGTCGTTCATGGCCGGCTCGCCCGCGACGCTGCTCGTCGTCTCGCACGACCGGCGGCTCCTCGAGACGGTGTGCGAGAAGCTCTGGGTCGTCGACGACGGGGCGGCGGCGCCGTTCGACGGCGGCTACCGCGCCTGGCGTGCGGCGGTCGCGGACGGCTGGACGGTCGCCTCGGCGCTCGAGGCGGAGGCGAGGCGACTGCGGGGTGGGGGAGCATCCCGCAGGACCACGGGGGCGGCAGCCTGGTCGGCCCCGGACTCGACGAACGGCGCCTCGGCGAAGGGCGCCTCGGCGAAGGGCGCGGCTGTGGCCGCCCCGAAGCCGCGCCCCCGCAAGACCGACAAGCTTTCGAAGGACGCCTATCGCAAGCAGAAGACCGCGCTCGACGCCGAGCTCTCGCGGCTCGGCCTGCGCAAGAGCCATCTCGAGCTCGCGATGGGCGACCCGCGCGTGACCGCGAACTTCGTCGAGATGCGCCGGGTCACGAGCGAGCTGGCCGATGTGGACGCGGCGCTCGCGGCCGCCGAAGACGCCTGGCTCGAGCTCGAAGAGCGGGCGCCATGACGGTCCGCATCGGCCTCACCGGTCCGATCGGCTGTGGCAAGTCCACCGTGGCGGGCTGGCTCGGCGAGCGGCCGGGCGTCGTGGCCATCGACGCGGACGAGGTCGCGCGCGAGGTCGTCGAGCCGGGCGAGCCGGCGCTGGAGGCCGTGTTCGCGCGCTTCGGCGACGCCGTCCGCGCGCCGGACGGCTCGCTCGACCGCGCGGCGCTCGGTCGTATCGTCTTCGCGGACCCGGCGGCGCTGCGCGACCTCGAAGCCATCACCCACCCGGCGGTCCGGGCGCGGATCCTCGCGCGCCTCGCCGACGCGGAAGCGGCCGGCGCGCAGGCCGTCGTCATCGAGGCCATCAAGCTCGTCGAAGGCGGCCTGGCCGATCTCTGCGACGAGGTCTGGCTCGTGACCTGCGACCCCGCATGTCCAGCGCGCCCGCCTGCTCGGCTCGCGGGGCCGACCCGGACGACGCCGACCGTCGCATCGCCGCCCAGGGCGACCTCACGGAGCGACTTCGCCCGGCGGCGACCCGCGTCGTCGACACGAGCGGACCGCCCGACACGGTGCGCCAGACGGCCGATCGGCTCCTCTCCGAGGTCCTCGGGTCGGAGGCCACCTGAGCCGCCCAGCGCTTACGGGGCGACGAACCGGAGCGACTGCACGATCCGCTCGTGCTCGTCGCGGTCGGCTTGCGTGGTGTCGGGCGAGTAGGTGGCGTCGACGACCAGTCGCTGTCCCTTGACGTCGAGGACCCATAGCCGGTCGACCTGGCCGGGGACCTGCTCGTGCCGCTTGCCGTTGCCGGGCCCAGCCAGCTGGAAGTCGCGGTGGCCGTCGGCCACATGTCGCAGGCGTCGAACGTCGGCGTGCTCGGTCATCATGGCGTCCGCCGGAACCGACCACTCGAGATACCGGCCCGGGTACCCCGCCGAGCGTCACGTCGGTGGGCTTCGTGGCGTCTCGCATCGGCTGGGCGACCAGGCGGTGACGAGATCGTTGACGCTCGGCCCGGGGTCATGAGCTGACCCTGCCAATGGCATGGGTTGCGTGGAACCTGGCCGACGTCCCAGACGCTGATGCCGAGCACGGGGCCGCAGCCGGGACTTGATCGATGAAGTAGCCCGTCGAGTCGTCGACCAGCCGTCAGGCACCGCGAGGCGTGTAGTCGGGATGGTGTGCCAGCCGTCATGACGTGGCCCGTCAGGCTGCGCGTCTCTCCTGGGATTGGCCCGGTCCACTCGGTCTCGGGGTCCCTGCAGACGTCGGGTACGGCGATCCGGCCACCGTCGGTTGGCGCGTGGCGCCGTCGGCGTGACTGGGACCTTGGATGGCCGCCGAGCAGGCCGCGGCGACCAGAACGATCACAACGAGCAGCCGAACATCTGGTGACGGTGCGAACGACGCGTTCGAGGACATGGTCGCTTCCCCCTGTCGCGATCCACTCATCGGGCGACCGGTTGCCAGGAGACGTCTTCAGCGCCGGGCCAGGAGCGCTGGCCGTTCACTGGGGCGTTGTGGACGAGCACGACCTCGGTCCCGTCGATCACGTCGAAGGCATGGATCGTGAAGCCGCCGCCCGTGTCCTCCATGAGGAGGACCTGACGACCGTCGGGCGACCACGCCGCGATCCCGTACGGGCAATACGGCAGGTCATTGACGTGCGTGTCGGTGCCGTCGGGTCGGAGGATCACGAGCTTGCAGTCGGCCAGGCGTGCCAGCCACTCGCCGGAGGGCGAGGGGATGCCATCGCTCGCGTCCGGCTTCGGCGGGAACACGCCATCGTCGAGCGCCGTGATCGAGTGCGTCACGACCGGAGTCCGGTCGCTGAAGTCGATGATGGTCTCGCTCGATGGGTCGGTGATCGCCTCGCTGTCGACCGCCCATCGTGGACAGGGTGGTCTGCCCAACCCCTCGATCGGGTATGAGACCAGAACATCGGACCGCAGGTTCGCCGTGATCTCCTGGACGACGACGGATCGGCCCGCGTTGGAGTCGACGCCGAACGCCAGCCGCGTGCCGTCGGGTGAGAATGCCGGGCACACGTTCCGGGTGCTCCCACCGCCGCGGCCGGCGATCAGGATGGGCTCATCGCCCTGGCGCACGAGGTACAGGTCAGTGCCCGTGATCGTGTCGGTCGAGCCCGGCGTCGGGCCGCCCGTCGCGTAGGCGATCCAGCCGTTCGAGACGCGCGATGGTGCCACCGAGGCGAGCGGGCCCCGGATCGCATCCGGCGGGGGGGTCCACGCTGGCTCAGGCGTCGCACAGCTGGCCGGGTCGGCCTGGCACTGGTATTCCTCGCTCGACAGGCTGGCAACCCCCGGAGGCGGGGTGAGCGCGAAGAGATCGGCCGGCTGCTCGCCGAACACGAGGCTCGTCACCTCGGTCGTCCGTGATGAACCGGGAATGGGCTGGTAGGCCTCGTCGCGGGCCGGACCCCGGCTGCGCAAGATCAGCCGCGTCTCGACGTCGATCCAGATGTCCCCGCCGGCGCAGGCGAGATGCTCGGTCGGCCGACCCATCACCGCCTCGGTCCCGACGTACGTCCAACCCGAGGCGGATGTTCCATCTCCCGGGGTCACGGCCACCATGCAGTCGGGCGCGACACCCACGCCATTGCCTTCCACCACCGTCAGGAGGAACACCCGCGGGTCCTCCGCGATGGCGCCATCCTGGCTGACCCAGACCTTCTCGGATCCGAGGCTCTCCAGCTGGGCCATCGTGGTGCCCTTGAGGATCTCGTACGACTCGGGAGTCTTGGCATCCAGCGAGGCATACCGCTCCAGCCGGACCGCCCCGGAACCATCGACATACAGACGGCCCACAGCGGCTCCGTCACTGAGCGTCGTGATCGCCACCGGGGACATCTGCGGCATCCGGTCGTACGCCGAGCGAGCGAATGCCTCGACCTGGGCCGGCGACGAAAGGTCCAGCTTCGGCACGCTCTGCTGGCGAAGGAGTTGCCAGGCCCCGGCCGCGGCGCTCACGGCGACCGCCAGGGCCACCAGCATGGCGGCGACCAGGAGCAGGTTCCGTCGAGCGTGAGCCGGGTCGACGTCGGTGAGCAGGCCGAGCATCGACGGCAGCGAACGCTGCTGTGGCGTGACCTCGACGGCGTCCACGATCCGTCCCGAGAGACCCGCCTGGGCCCGAGCCGGAAGGTGCGCGCGAAGTGCGGCGGAGATCTGTGCGTCGGTCAGGCGTCGGTCGGTCATGCCTCGGCCTCCATGGCTCGCTCGAGGGCGCGACGGGCGGAGTGGAGCCGCGACTTGGCGGTCCCCGCCGGGATGCCGAGCGTGCGGGCGATCTCGTCGACCGGACGTTCGTCGACGTGGTGGAGGGCCAGGATCACGCGTTCGTGGGGCTTCAACCGGTCGAAGGCGCGGCCGATCGCGTCGAGGTCGACCACGTCGTCGATCTCGGTCCGGGCGTACGGGTCGCCGGCCGGCTCCGGTCCGGACTCCGGGCGCTCGTCGTACGAGGGCGACGCGACGGCCACCTCGCGCAACCGGACTCGATGGCGGCGGGCCATGCGAGCGGCGTTCGCGACGATCCGGTTGAGCCAGCCGTCGAAGGCGGCCGCGTCACGGAGCCTCGGCAGCTGGCGCCATGCGGCGACGAAGGCGTCCTGGGTCGCATCGGCGGCGTCGGCGTCGTTGAGGAGGATCGACCAGGCGAGGCGGTAGCAGCGGTCGATCCGGGTGCCGACGAGACGGTCGAACGCCGCGGCATCACCCAGGCGGGCGCGCTGGACGAGCGCCTCGTCCGGCGATGTTGCGGCGCCCTGTGCCGTCGTCAGCGTCCCCACTCGCATCCCTTCGGTGGTGTCGGCAGTGTGCCCTCACCTGTCCAGATGCCGCCGGGCCGGCGTTGGTTCAGATGCCGCCGGGCCCGCGGTCGGCCCGCAGCCGGCCCGCTGGTGCCGGCCCGGCAGGAGCGCCGTTCGTTCGCCGGGTGACCGAACGGACCGGCGAACCGCCGAAGGGACCGTGTACATGGCTGGATCCAGCGCGTCGTCGGTCGATCGGTTCTCCCGGCGACCCGATGCGACCGCTGGCGCGACCGATGCGACCGCTCGCTGGACCGATGGGACCGCTCGCGCGCCAGCGCCGCCCGTCCAGCCGTTCGTTCAGTCACGGGGCGACCGAAACGAAACGGAGATGGCCCAACGACCGTGCCGTGCCTGCCAAACCTCGGACCGATACAGAACGGTTGTTCTCAATCGTGCGACGTCGTATCCTGAGACCCGTGCCCGACTTCAAGCTCGTCGCCCCCTTCGAGCCCACCGGCGACCAGCCCGCCGCCATCGAGAAGCTGTCAGATGGGCTCGCCAAGGGGCAGCAGCATCAGACGCTGCTTGGCGTGACGGGATCCGGAAAGACGTACACGCTTTCCAAGGTCATCGCCCAGCACAACAAGCCGACGCTGGTCCTGGCCCACAACAAGACACTGGCCGCCCAGCTGTATGCCGAGTTCCGCGAGTTCTTCCCGGAGAACGCGGTCGAGTACTTCGTCAGCTACTTCGACTACTACCAGCCGGAGGCGTACCTCCCGCGGTCGCGACACGTACATCGAGAAGGACTCGTCCCGCAACGACGAGATCGACCGGCTCCGCCACGCCGCCACCCACGCCCTCTTCGAGCGGCGCGACGTCATCATCGTGGCGAGCGTCAGCTGCATCTACGGCCTCGGCGCCCCGGTCGACTACGGCGCCACCGTCCTGAAGCTCCGGGTCGGCGGCCAGTACCGGCGCGACGCGGTCCTGCGCCACCTCGTCGATCTCCAGTACCAGCGCAACGACCAGGCGCTGAGCCGCGCCCGGTTCCGCGTCCGCGGCGACACCCTCGAGCTCCAGCCCGCCTCCGAGGAGACGCTCATCCGGGTCGAGTTCTTCGGCGACGAGGTGGAGCGGATCACCGAGCTGGATCCCCTCACCGGGGAGCTGCTGGCCGAGCGCAAGGAGACCAACGTCTACCCGGCGACCCACTACGTCACGCCGGCCGACAAGCTCAAGGAAGCCATCGTCGACATCGAGGCGGAGATGGAGGAGCGGGTCGGGCAGCTCGAGGCCGAGGGCCGCGCGCTCGAGGGCGCCCGCCTCCGCCAGCGGACGACGTTCGACCTCGAGATGATGCGCGAGCTCGGCTACTGCACCGGCATCGAGAACTACTCGCGCCACCTCGCCCGGCGCGAGGCCGGCAGCCGGCCGTGGACGCTGCTCGACTACTTCCCGCCGGACTGGCTCCTGGTCGTCGACGAGTCGCACATGACGATCCCGCAGGTCGTCGGCATGTACAAGAACGACCGGACGCGCAAGGAGATCCTCGTCGACTTCGGGTTCCGCCTGCCGTCGGCGCTCGACAACCGGCCGCTGACGTTCGAGGAGTTCGAGGCGACCGTCCACCAGGCCGTCTACATGAGCGCGACCCCGGGCCCATACGAGCTCGAGCGGAGCGAGACGATCGTCCAGCAGCTCATCCGGCCGACCGGTGTCGTCGACCCGCAGATCACGGTCCGTCCCACGGACGGCCAGATCGACGACCTGCTCGAGGAGATCCGGGTCCGCGCCGAGCGCGGCGAACGCGCGCTCGTCACGACGCTGACCAAGAAGATGGCCGAGGACCTGACGGACTACCTCAAGGAGCTCGGGGTCAAGGTCCAGTACCTCCACAGCGAGGTGGACACCCTCGAGCGCGTGGCGATCCTGCGCGACCTGCGACTCGGGGTCTTCGACGTGCTCGTCGGGATCAACCTGCTCCGCGAGGGCATCGACCTGCCGGAGGTCACGCTCGTCGCCATCCTCGATGCCGACAAGGAGGGCTTCCTGCGGTCGGCCTGGTCGCTCATCCAGATGATCGGCCGGGCCGCGCGGAACATCGGCGGCGAGGTCGTGATGTACGCCGACACCATCACCGAATCGATGAAGGTCGCGATCGACGAGACCGACCGCCGCCGGTCGATCCAGGAGGCCTACAACACCAAGCACTCGATCGAGCCGACGACCATCGTCAAGGGCATCCACGACCTCAACCAGCGGCTGCGGGCCGTGGCGGAGTCGACGGTCGTGTACTCGTCCGAGCGGGGCGGGGAGTTCACCGACGCCGACCGGGCGAAGGTCGAGGCGCTCGTCGTCCGGATGGAGGCCGAGATGCGCTCGGCCGCGAAGGAGCTCGAATTCGAGCGGGCGGCCGCGCTCCGCGACGAGGTCCAGCAGATCCGGCTCCGGGTCCTCGAGCAGGACGCCTCGGTCATCGTCGGGAAGGCCGCCGAACGGGCGGCTTCGGCCGGATTGACCGGTGCCGCGGACCGGGCACGGGGCCGCCGGGCCGCCGATGCCGCGGCGCTCGCGACCGGTGATGGAGGTCACGAGCGTCGAGGTCCTGCCCGCGGGCGAGGAGCCGACGGCGAGCCTGGACGGCGAGCCCGGCATCGACGAGAACACCGCCGCGGACTGGCTCCCCGGCATCCGCGACGAGCACGAGGACGGCGCCAGCTGGCAGGCCCGCTGGCTCGACCGTCCGACCTGGGATCGCAGCGTCACCCCGAACATCCGCAAGCGCACGGGCGTCCGACCGGGCCGCCGGCGCTGACCGCCGCAGACCCGGAGCCCCGCGACACGGCACCCCTGCCAGATGGCCCTACCTTCGGCGGTGGCGGGGAGTACTATCAGCGATGCCCCCAGGACCCGCCGGGTATGCGGCACTGCGCGTAGTGAATGGAAGGGGGGCGTATCGCTTGATCACGAGCGTCACCTCGGCCACCGTTGCCGCAACGTCCGCCATCTCCGGGTGGGGGATCGCCTTGGGCGCCGGCGGCGCCATCCTCGTGATCGGCCTGCTGATCGCCCTCGAGTTGCTCGGGACCGGCCGGACGCGCTTCGATTCGACGCTCCAGACGGCCCTCAAGATCGCCGTCGCACCGCTGTTGATCGTCTTCGCCGTCAGCGTGGTGGCGAAGGCACTCACCGCGCTCAGCGCATGACCCTCACCGGACGAGCCAGAAGGAGGGCGCCATGACCCGACGCTCCCTGCCGTTCCTGGGCACGTTCCTCGCGGCGCTGCTCCTCCTCTCGGTCGTCGGCACGGCGTCCGCGTACAACCACGTCAACCCGTACCACCTGCGCCTGAGCCGGCTCGGTGACCTGCGATGTGGCACGCCGATCGGCGATCCAGGCCAAGCTCACGGATCGAGCACGGGAACAAGGTTCCGGGAAAGACGATCCACTTCGCGATCGAGTTCGGCTGGTTCGGTGACTCGCTCGCTCCGGCGAACGTCGTGACCGACTCCCAAGGGAAAGCCGTCACCTACGTCACGCTCGTGTGCACGAGGGGCCTGCACATCACCGGGATCGTGGCGACAGGACCGTCCGGCGCGAGGGCGCGGATCACGCTCGTCCTGTACGAGCATCACGACCACCACGGCTGGGATCACTTCTACGATCACTACCTCTAGCCGCTGACCCCTCGCGCGGAATCGGGAGATGGGTACGGCAGCCGGAATGACGCGCCCGGGAAGGCGACCCAGGCGCCGGCGGCTGGTCGTCGCCCTTCTCGCGTGCGTCGTCATCGTCCTCACCCTCGGCATCGTCCTTGCCGCGCGCTCGCTCGGGTTGTACCGGGACCTCCAGCAGGCCCAGCGAGCCCTGACCGACGCCGGCGACCTGGCCGAGGGTGCCGGCGCCTCGATCACATCCGACCAGGCTCGAGAGGTGGTGGATCGGCTCCATGAAGCCGACGACGCCCTTGACCGGGCCGCCGCGGCCCTGGACAGCGACCCGTTCATCAACGGCGCGGCGCTGCTGCCGCCGGTGGCGCGCCAGCTCGATGCGGCGGCGGAGCTGGTTCGAGCCACCCGCACGTTGACCGGTCGGTGGGCAGCCATCGGCTCCATGCTCGAGGGCTACGTCGCGGCCCGGGACGGCGCCGCGGGCCCCCAGCGGATCGCCGCCTTCGTCGACCTCGCGGCGCGCCTCCGCCCGCAGGTCGACGAGCTCGCCGGCGCGGTCGCCGAGGCGAAGGACATCGCCGGCGCCGTGTCCGCCGACGGCCTCGTGGAGCCGCTCGTCAGCGCGCGGACCCAGCTGACTGAACGGCTGGACCGGGTCGAGCCCCTCGTGGCGACGGTCAAGACCGCGAGCACCGTCCTGCCGTCGATCATGGGTCACGACGGCCGGCGGCGGTACCTCGTCCTGGCCCTCGACAACGCCGAGATCCGCCCGATCGGCGGCCTCATCGCGGCGTTCGCGACCCCGACGTTCGAGGATGGGTCGCTCAGCGATCTGGCCTTCAAGGACATCCAGGAGATCGACCGGCGCGACCAGCAGACCTACGTCCAGCCGCCCGACGCGCTCGCCGATCACCTGTTGGGCGATTTCACGTGGCAGGTGGCCGATGCCGGCTGGTGGCCCGACTTCGCGACGAGCGTCGCCGACGTCCGGCGGCTGTACAAGGTCGAGACCGGTGAGGATGACTTCCAGGGCGTCATCGCCTTCACCCCGGAGCTCGTCGACCGGCTCCTCGAGGTCGTCGGACCGGTGACGGTCGAGGGTGCCGGGATCACCGTCAAACCCGGCGACACCTACCTCGTCAGCCTCGAGCAGGTCGAGGTGCTCCACCGGGGCGAGGGGCGCAAGGCGTTCCTCGCCGACCTGGCATCGCAGGTCCTCGAGCGCCTGTACGCGCTGCCGCCCAGCCGCTACCCGGAGGTCCTCGCGGCGCTGGACGAGGCGGGCAAGCGGCGTCAGCTCCAGATCCAGTTCGATGACCCGGAGGCACAGGCCGTCGTGGACTCGCTCGGCTGGCCCGGCGGGTTCACGTTCCCGGAGAACGGCGACCGCCTCGCGATCGTCGAGGCGAACGTGGCGCCGGTCTCGAAGCTCGACGTGCTGCTCAGCCTGGATCACGCCCTCGACGTCCAGCTCGCGGCGGACGGCTCGGCCACGGAGACAGCTCGTCACGACCTACACGAACCACTATGGGCCGACCCTGCCGCCGGACCTCGAACGGGTCCGCTCGACCTTCTTCGGCGGCGATCCTCGGGAGCTACGACCGGCGCTACCTCGTGCCGGACGCCGAGATCATCGGGGTCACCAGCGACGATCCGACCGAGCCCGTCACCGACCCGGACAGCGTCGAGCCGGAGTCGGGCAGCCTGGCGATCGGCAACTACCAGTTCGTGCGAGCCCGGGACGGTGCACCTCACGACGCGGTGGTACGCCCCCGACGTCGTGGTGCCGGCCACGACCGGGTCCGCGGGCGGCGGCACCTATCGGCTCACGTATCGCAAGCAGGCCGGGCGCGACGGCGACACCCTGACCGTCCGGGTCACGGTCCCCGACGGCATGAAGCCCACCTCGTGGAGCGACGGCGGCGTCCTCGACGGCGATGCCGTCACGTTCGACACGACATCCGAGTTCGACCGCACCTTCGAGGTCGCGTTCGGGCCGGCGGCTGAGCCGTCAGCTGCCCGAGGCTCGCGAGCCAGCTCGCGACGACCGGCAGGTTCGGCGCGATGAAGAACAGGACCACGTTCGCCTGCCCGTGGCCGATCGAGATCCCGAGGATGGACCGGCTTCGCTCGAACACCCACCCGTAGAGGAGGCCGACGCCGAAGACGAAGGCCAGGTCGATCGCGCTCTGGTACCCGATGTGGAACGCGGCGAACACGAGGCTGGCGTAGACCCAGTTCAGGCGGCCCAGGATCGGCCGCGTCGCCGTCTGGAGGACGCCGCGGAAGATCAACTCCTCGGGGAACCCGGTGGCGATGCCGACGACGACCGCCGGGAGCACGCCGCCCGCGACCCAGGGGAGGGGACCGAGCGGGGCCGGCTGGAGGATGGCGTATTCGACGAAGCCCAACCCCATCGAGATCGACGATCACCGCCACCTGCATGCGCGGCCGACGCCAGACCAGGCCGACGTCCCGCCACGAGAAGCCGGCGGCCCGGACGACGAGCACGGCGCCCAGGACCATCGGGATGCCCGCGAGCAGGTAGCGATAGGCGGGCTCGATCGCCGCGAGCGGCAGGCTGAGGCTGATGATCCGGATCGATGCGATGACGATGACCGTCAGGAGGAATGGCGTCAGGCGGTCGTGGCCCTCCTCGCGTTCGGAGCGTCCCTCGAGGATCGCGACGTTGAGCGCCGCCAGCGCCACGATCCCCCCGTGGAGCGTGAAGACCGTGACCGGGTTCCCGTACGTGACGACGATCTCCGCGATCGTCATCAGCACCAGGTAGCCGACCATGGCCAGGCGGTCCCAGAGCAGGGGCCGCGCACGGGCGGCGCTGTCGGCGGTCGGCGGCGGCCGGCGTCACCGCCGGAGGCGACGACAGGTGCCGCGGGCTCGGCGACCGGCACGGGCGGCGGCGCCATGCCGGCGTCGAACGCGTCCTGGGCTCCCGCCAGGTCCCCGGCGCGGATGAGCCGAGCGGACTCGAGCCAGTACCACATCGATGGCATCTCGGCCGAGGCGGCAGCCTCCTCGATGCCGCGCACGCTGCCTTCGAGGCGATCCTCGCGGGTCGACCCTCCGGCCTTGGCGGCGATGAACCAGGCTCGGACCGCCTCGCGGTATCTCACCGCCACCGTCGCGGTCGGGGTGGAGGGAGCCTGGGCCGCGATCGGGAGCACGGCGACATCCACCGGCGCCGGGGGGTCATCCTCGGGGATCGGCTCCTCGATCGGCAACGCCGCCATGCCGGCGTCGAACGCATGCTGGGCCGCGGTCAGGTCACCGACGCGGATGAGCGCGGCCGACGTCAGGAAACACGAGCGGGCGGGGAGGTCGACCGCCTCGGCGGCCCCTTCGAAGCGTCGGCAACGCTCCTCGAGTCGGGCCGCGAGCGTCGGGCTCGCCCCGCCGTGGTCCGACATGTATCGAACCCGGACGGCCTCGCGATACCTGGCCGGAAGCGCGGTCGGGACGCGGCCGCGTGCGGCCGGCTGAGACGTCCGGTCGGGTGGTCGGGATCTTCTCCATGCGCCGCGAGAGCATACGGGTCGTCAGGAACGCAGGTCAGGGTATAGGAGGACTCAGGATGGTCCCCGACATGCCCCCTGGAGCTGGACATGCCCTGCCGGCCGTGTCCAACCCCCGCGCCGAGCCTCGAGAGATGAGTGGTGCAGACGCCCGTCACGAGGTCAATGACACCACCGGATTGGTGAGACGACGTAAGGGGCGTGACATGCGCCGCCAGGCGGAGATACGATGCCTCGACCAAGTCGTCCTGGCTGGGTCGCCTCGGGCGAAGCCATTGCCATGCGGTTCCCCCAGACGGTCGGGCTGCTTTCCGATGCGGCGCCGGTCGTTCTGGCGAGCGTCTCTCCGCAGCTCTTGGTGCGTGTTGGTGGTTCATCGCGTTCCGCGTGGCCTCTCCCGATCGTGGCACGGCTCGTTCGTCGCAGCTGTCGGGTTGGCGGGACTCTTTGCCGGACTCGCCGACCTTGGGGCCGGCAATGCCCTGATCCGGTTATATCGCCACGTGGTCGTTGCTACCGGAGCGATGATTCGGACAGCGGCCATGGTCGTATTTGCCGCAGCAGTCGGCCTGGTGGCGCTGGTTTCGCTCGTCCTGCCGTCTGTCCTCTCGGAACCGACTGCGACGCCACCTGAAGTGGCCGCCGTGGTCGTGCTCGTTCTGGCTCTTGGAGTCGCTTCTTACGCATTAACGGACAGCATGCTGCTGGCTCTTGGCCATCGCCGCACGCTGCTTGGCCGTTCGATTGGCAGCTCAGTGTCCCGTATCGCCCTCTTGATCCTGATCGCAGCGGGCTCTCAACCTTCGTTCGTGACCCTCGGCGTGGCTTATGGAGTACCACTGGGTCTCTCAGTATCGTGATCTTGGCGAGCGCAATGCGGTCAC
Organism: uncultured Chloroflexia bacterium; assembly: GCA_963817245.1. Lineage (GTDB taxonomy): Bacteria > Chloroflexota > Limnocylindria > Limnocylindrales > CSP1-4 > SPCO01. The sequence continues at coordinate 1,261,179 of CAWFNQ010000001.1, read as the reverse complement.
ACAGCGCAGCGGCCGACTCTTCTGCCGCGGACGCAGCTCCGCCTTGTCGCCCCATACGCTGGCCAGAGCTATGCGTTCAATCTTCTCGGCAACAGCCTCCCTAATGCGTTGGCTCCGCTGGTCGCGGTGCTTCTAGGACAGTAGCAGCGGCTCAATTCGGCGCGATGTGGCTTGTTGCCAGCTTGATGCTGCTCTTTCCAGCGGCACTAGCCCAAACGACATTTTCGACTCTGTCTCGCGGCGAGCGCGTTGGACGACCCCTCGCTAGCAGCCTGTGGCTCCTAGTCGCAATGGAATTCCTGTCATGCTCGTGCTCGCCCTGCTATTGCGGATCGTCGTGTCAGCCCTTGGACGTGCTTACTCGGAGGTGTCACCTCGCGACTTTCTCATCCTGATGTCTGGGGTGCTGTGTGTAGGTGCGACATATCAGGTCTATGCAGAGGCTCGAGTTGTACCTCGCGGCATGAGGGTGATTGGCCTGGCTCTCGTAGTCCAGACCGTCTCCGTGATAGCACTGGCCACGACGCTCGCGCCGCTCTGGGGGATCGGCGGGATCGCCTCCGCTTGGCTCATCGGGAGCAGCCTGTCACTCGCCGTCTCGCTGGGGGGTTGGTGGGTTGTTACGCGTCGCGGCCGCAAGGAGTGAGGGCGAGTGTCGATTGACGCCCGAACGGCCCGCCAGGTCGTGTCCGTGTGCGCATGCCCCGCCAGCCCATGATCCTGGCCGCCATTTCATCCGATGTCGTCTGTCGCCGCGGTAACTTAGCGCGCCTAGGCTTACCGGCCCCGGTTCTGCTTCCGTGGCCACCTGGCGATGAGAGTGCTGCTGCAATCGATTGGCCAATACGCAGGGTTGTGCGCTCCCAGGTGTACTCCGAGAGTGCCGATCTCGCGCCCTCTAACCCCATCTGCCTCGCAGTTTCGGTGTTCCTTAGAAGGTATGCCACTTTTCGAGCGAGATCAGCGTAGTCCCCGGAGCGGAAGTGCAAGCCCGTAACTCCATGCTGGACGGTTGCGGCGGGACCCCCACTGTCGCTGCAGATCACGGCGGATGCGGCGGCCATGCCTTCAAGTGGCACGATGCCAAACGGCTCGTTGATGCTCGTCACGGCGACGATCGCGGCCCTGTTGAAGAACTCGTTCAACGACCGTTCATCGACCGGACCTGTGAAGTCGATACGATCGAGGATCGACAGCTTCCGTGCGAGGGAATGCAACGTATCTCGCTCCTCGCCCCCACCCACGATCATCCATCTGACAGGAATGCTGGATCGTTTGAGCGCAGCCGCTGCATGCAAGACGATGTCGAATCGCCTGAACGGTGTCAGGCGACCGACAGACAAGACAAGTGGCTCCTTCTCGGTCTCTGGCTGAAACCGATTGGCGTCCACTCCAGGAGGTGCGACGGTCGCGTGCCTGCCGTAGATCTGCTGATGCGCCCAACGGTGTACGAGCTGTTGGCGACGATTTCATCCGCGTGCGTGACAAGCCGGCGATCGACGAGTTGAAGGAGGGGATTTGCCGCGAGGGCGGCCCCCTGCATCGGCCAAGGAACTCCGTGAATCACCCGCCAGTCGTGCACGAATGCACTCGGCTCGTGGCAGTACCAAACGCAGCGAACGCTGTTTCGGCGGGCTCGGTAATCGAAAAACCAGTAGTTCGCGCGGGAATACATGCGCGAGGATTACTTCGGGCGAGAGGCCATCCAGGACGCGTGTGAACCTCGCGTGGGTCGCTGGCAACGAGGCCCAGTAGCTGAACTCGTGGGAGGGACCCCCGAGATCGTGGAACCGGATCGCTGGAAATCGCGCCGTGAGTTGGGTCATATGCCGGAGGACACGAAATGCACCTCGTGGCCCGTTTCTGCGAGGCGCTGCCCCGTTTCGAGGGCTACCGCAGTGGCCCCGCCGGGGTAGGTGACGTGCGGGTGAGCGATGACCACTCGAGGCATCCGACTCTCCCCTCGGTGTGGCGCAGATCGAGCAATGCGCCGGTGACCTCGCGAGCACGGTCACGATCCGCTAACCGGGTCATGCGACTTCATGTCGACTCCCCTGGCTGCCCCGGATTGAATCTGGACCGATTATCGTAACGTCCGATGAGGCATCCTTGGCCACTTAAGCTATGGATCCCATCCACCGCTGTACCACAGGGCTCCCTCCTCTAATGAACAGTGACCTCGGATGACCCGAGTGGCGTTCTTCACTTATGAGTACCCGCCGCTGGTCGAGGGCGGCGCAGGCGTCTATGTCGCTCGTCTGGTTCCGGAGCTGTTCGACTCGGCACCGATGTGACCGTCTTCACACGCAAGGCTAACCGCGTCGTACGCCAGGGCTAGGGTCCGGGGTATCAGTGAACCGAGCTGGGGAGCGAGGCTTTTGGGCGTGCGCACCTCTCGCCTATCTCCAGGAGCTGAGGCGGCGAGGCCCGTTCGATGTCGTCCACGGAAATGGAATCGGCGACTTCACGGTCGTTCGTTGGCGCCAAGTCTCCCGTCCGCGTAGTCACGGTCCATCACTTGGCGGCGGACGCGCCAGATGGTGTTGTCGATCAGCCCCGCGCGAAGCTCAGGGCTCTGCGAGGGGAGGGCGGCATCGTCCCGCTCGTCGAGAGGCTGGTCCTGAAACGCGCGGATCATCTTGTCGCCGTGTCGAGCGCGACCCAAACGGCGATCATCAGGCGTTTCGCGATACCGGAAGAGTCGATCACCGTGATTTGACACGGCGTGGCCCACTGGATGATCTCGAGAGCCCACTGGCACAACGCCCTAGACCCGCTACGAATGCGAGCCTTAGGCTCTTCTCGGTTGGGCGGCTGGAGTACCGCAAAGGGCCTGACATCCTGCTGGAGCGGTCGCAGATCTAGTGGCCAAGGCCGCGACATCCGTTTGTCCTCGCGGGATCGGGTCGAGTACGGGACTACGAGCGTCTTGCAGATCGACTCGGGATTGCGGACCGTGTCATGGTCAGACGGCTGGGTCGACGAGGAGGCCAAGGTGAGCCTTTATCAGCGAGTGCGATATCTATGTGATTCCGTCTCGGCTCGAAGGGTTCGGTTTGACGGCGCTCGAGGCGATGGCCACTGGTAAGCCCGTGGTTTCGACGCCGATTGGCGTGACCCACGATGGTTTGGTCGACGAGCCTGTGGCGGCGTGGCTGAAAGGGCGACTTCATCGGCGCTGACCACGGCGATCGAGCGGTGCATCTTGCGCACTGGAACGAGAGCCCGGATTGGCGAACGGAACCGCCAGCGAGTGGCCCGCCTGACCTGGGAGCAAGCGGACAGCGGACACCGCCCTGTACGCAGGCTCCTGGCGAGGACACATCGCGCTTTAGCATCCCGGGCTAGGTAAACGACGCAACGCCAGTTGGTTCCTGTAGTCACCCGTTCTCGCCGGCGACGCCGCAGGCCCGGTGGGCGAAGTGCGACACCGTCGTGTCGTTCCTGAGGAAATGAGCCTTCGGAGGCCGACTACTATCGCGACATGGAACGGCGGACGCCCGCGCAATCGTGCACGGAGAATTCGCTCGCCTTGCTTGGCCGTCATCGGAACTCTCGACGAACCGGGGCCAGTTCAGCGATTCGCGAAGGCCGCCGACACGATCATCGACCCGGCCGGGGTAAGGTGGCACTCGACGTCGGGAGTCGCGATGGCGAAGTGGCCGTTTACCTGAAGAGCATTACCCGGGCGCGATCATCTACGCCTTTGAATGCAATCCACGGCTCTGGACTATGTGCCGCAGACCTCGGAGATCGAGAAGGCATCGTGCTCGTTGAGCGTGCCGTCTCTGACGTCGAGGGCGACATCGACTTCTTCGCTATCGATCCGGACCGGACGATTACCCCGCACCCGGGCGGAAACATCGGCGCCTCGTCGCTCTATCTAGCGCGGGACGACTATCCGCACGAGACTTACGTGCAGAACAAGATCACCGTCCAGTCGGTGACTCTTGCGGAGTGGGCGAGAGCGAACTGGCGATCCCCAGTATCGATGTGATCTGGATGGACCTACAAGGCGCCGAACTCCGAGCCCTTAGAGGTCTGGGTGAGTTGATTTCGGACGGTCAAGCTCATCTACACCGAAGTCGAGTATCAGCCGATATACGTGGATCAGCCGTTGGCGTCCGATGTGCGTGCCTATCTGGCCACCTATGGCTTTGTCCAACGTGGCCGCTTCAATGTGTCCGCCTACTCAGGCGACGAGTTGTTCTGCCAACCGGAGCAACTGGCTGCGTCGGCGAATGGCGTCCGCTGATTACCACTGACGGGAAGCTCGCCGGAGCGCTCAACTCGAAAACACTTCGCGTCGGGGCGTCCGTAGGCGTACTTGTCGGCTTAATGCTCATTGGAACCGGCGTGCGCATAGCGCCACACCTCGAATATTACTCAATACCCGGGGCGTACCGAGCTTTCAGCGTCTACGATATCAGCCACGTCCTTGTAACTGGGCATGAGATACGTCCCGGCGAGGTAGGGCCGGTAACGTCGTACTCGAGCGGAATTTACCTCGGGACCGAAGACATCCTGCGGCACAAGCTTGAAGCCGCAGTCATGCTCCTGATGGGTCTCGACGAGACCTCTATGGAGGCCTACTACAGGTTCGCCCTCTGGTCGCCGGTCGTGGCATTCCCGTTGATGGTGCTCGCGATCTACTTCGCCATGGCGCGGGCGAGCGGCGCACGGACCACGAAGTGGGCGCGTTGTTGCTGGCAGCCTTCGCACTTGTTGGCAGCTTCCAGATGCTCTCAGTGACGTTTCACGGGGAATCGAACACCTCGACCGGTTGGGTCTTCATGCTCGCTGCCCTCTACGGCCTCCTTCGGATTCCGGTATCGCCGCGAGGTGGGCGGGTGATGTTCTTTGGCTTCACGCTGCTCGTCGTCCTGCTGTATCACACAGCCGCGATGCTGCTCGCGTGTGTACTGGCGAGCCTCCTGATCTTTCGCCTGATCGATCGATCGGACAGACTTGAGTCCTACTCAGCAGCGACCCTCGTGACCGCCCTTGTTGGCATCGTTGCGTACTTCGCTTATGTCTCCCTGACGTACTTCCAGCTCTTCGCTCGAACCCTGCAGTCGGTGCCATCCGCACTCGAGTATCTCGTGCGGGGAGAAGGGACTCAGCCGCGCGACTCACTCCTGCGCGATCTGTTGAGCACGGACACGTCGCCGGCCTTTGTTGTTCCGCTTGTCATCTCGGCAATCCTCATTGCCTGGCCAGTCTTCCTGGTGATCGGATCGGGACTCCTGCGCTGGGGTCGCGAACCGGTGGGCGACCCGCGCCGCGTCGTCGTGCCGTGGTTGCTCGGCCTCGGTCCATTCGCCATCGGACTTTATCTCTGGAGTGGCGTGCTCGGGGTTATGTGGAAGGCTGGAGAATTCGGCAGCGTGTTCTCAATGGTTGCCGCCGCTTCGATCCTTGCCTCGCCGTTCAGGGCGATCATTCGCAAGCTGCTGTATCTGTCAATCGTCGTCGCCGTGGTCCTGGCGACCTATATCTATGTGACTTACGAGAGCACAGGTCCGAACGACCTATCGATTTCAGAGCACGAGGCCGGGACGTGGCTTGCGAACGTGCGACTCCCGAAGAGGTCGTGTTCACCGACCTGCGACTTGCCGCACCGCTGATCGTGGCCAACCATCTAGGCGTTGTCGGCATCAACGACTACGAGGCGCCTGAAACCGTGCGCCAGGAGTTGATGGCGATCTACTACGGCGAGGACGGTCCGGCCGCCATCGCGGCGATGCACAGAGTGCCCATACCGCCAGGGACGATCCTGCGCTACGCGATGTTCTCGGATCGACAAAGCGCAGATCTACCGGGGATCAAAGGGTACGACTACACCTTCAAGGGAGCGCCGCTGGACTTCACCGACAAGTACGTGGGTACCTCGGAAACCCAACTCATCTACGAGCAAGGGGGCGTTCGCATCTTCAGATTGAACGGACCGTAGGTGCGGTTCACAGGCCTGCCACGATATCTGGTCATCGGCATAACGGTGGCCGCGGTGTACGTGGTCGCGTCGCTAGCCGGGCTACCTCTCGTCGAGCTGCTCACCGGTGCCGTACTTGCCCTCTACGTGCCGGGGAGCGTGTTGGTGAATTTGCGGAGCAACACGCTGCTGAGTGCTACTAGTCCCAGTCGAAAGGACGGGCCTGTCAGTCGCCCTCAGCCTGGCATATGTCGGGTTGACGGCGCTGGTCCTCGACTTGACGACTTGGGGGATCACTCGGACGGGACTAGTGGCGTCGGTTTGGCTGATCCTGCTGTTCGGGCTGCGGTGTCGAGATCGTTGATCGAGGGTCAGGCAGGCTCGTTCGCTGGCGAGCCAGTCGTCGGGCCGCACGATAGGCCGAACCATCGCATGCGGTGCCGGCGAGAACGCCTCCGAGTGGAGTGATCAGCCGCGCATATCGACCTGAGTCGATCAGGTCCGCGCCTTCGTTCCTTGGAGGATGGCTCGGAACCGCGCGGTGGTGGTGTCCCAGTCATCACGAGATCTGGCGAACTCAAGGCAACGTCTCACCCAGCTCGGCGCGCTGCCTCTCGCCCTCCGTCGCCGGTCGCTGCAGGAGTTGCATCGACACGATCGAGACTACCTCGGTTGGCCGATCGATATAGAGAATGCCCGGGAGCGAGCCGAACTCTGCCATCAAGCCCGGTAACCGTGTCGCGAATCACGGGTTTGCCGAGTTCCATGTACTCGCTCATCTTTGCTGGCACGATGTGCTCCATCGCTGGCACCCGGAGGGCGGGGAGCAGACAGGCGTCTGCGGCCGCGATGTACGTCGGGATCTCGGCCGAGCGGGCGACGGCCCAGGATCATCAGCCGGTCGCCGAGACCATGCTCGATCCGCATCCGTTGGAGCTCCTCCAACAGGTCGCCGTCGCCGACGACGAGCACCTTGACCTTCGGCATCTCGGTTCGTCTGCGCGCGAGTTCCGAGGGCCAACTTCTCGAAGACCGGAGAAGTCGTACAGCCAGCCCACGTAGAGCAGCAGGAACTCGTCGGGCCCGACCGACAGTTCGCCCCGCACATCGCTCGCCGCGGTACGGGAAGGAGTCGACCTGCGGGTCCAACCCGCCGGGAGGATCTCGACATCGGTCTTCCTTGGCACCCATCGAAACGGCGTAGTCCTTGAGGCTGCTGTTGATCACGACGACCGATCCGCCCTGCGCATGACCATCGCTTCGACCTGTCGCGCAACGGGCCGCAGGAGCGGCGGCTCCGCCAGGGTGTGGAGCGCGTCAAGCACGTGGTACACGAACGGAACCGAAGCCCTTCTCGCGAGGTACGAGCCAGAAGGGCGTTGGAGATCCCGTAGGCGACGACGACGTCGGGTCTGCCGATGCTTCGACTCGGACGCGGATCTCCACGCCAATTGCTGACGAGCCAAGACAGCCGGCCTAGTCCCGGGACTTGGATCATCGCTGGCCGAATGACCGTCACGGCTGAGTCGTTGTAGACCTTGTGAACAGTCGCGAATCACCGATCGCCTCTTCAGGATCGGCCGCCGGCCCTTCGGCGTGCCAATCGATCTCGAAGTCGATGACCCGCACTTCATCGCCGGACCTCGATAGAGCCTCGAGCATGCGGTGATGCATGATCGGATTGCGTTCGACCCAGTCCGACTCCTGAATGACGAGGCAGTCCTCATCACGTGACGCACGTCCGCTGCCAGGCGCGACCCCGAGGTAGATCGCGCGCTGCCACTCGATCGTCCGACGGATCCCTTCCTCCAGGTCGACTGTCGTCTCGAAGCCGAGGTCTCGCCGAGCCTTGGAGTTATCGATCTTCTTGTCTCGCGTGTTGTGGGCTTCGAATTCCACGTACTCGATCAGACCGTTCATCGGGCTCGTCGAGGTATCGACGGACGATGTCCGCAAGGATCTTGATGTCGTGATACTCGTCGCTGCCGATGTTGTATGACCTCGCCAGGCGCGAACCGCTCGACGATGTTGGCGAGCGTTCGAACGGTGTCGTCGACATAGGTGCTGGTTCGGTGATGGTCGAGGTAGACCGTGATGGGCAGGCCGTGCAGCAGTCGGTACACGAACACGCAGATCACGCTTCGGAACGGCGTGTAGTACTCACCCGGTCCGTAGGTGTTGAAGAGGCGACCCTAACCGTTTCGGTGCCGAATCGAGCCGCCGAGTTCAGCACCTGGAGTTCGTTGACCCATTTCGAGATGGCGTAGTCGTTCATCTGCTTGATCGGGCTGCTCGTCCATGACGCTCTCGGCCATGACATCCGGCCAGTCGCCGTAGACCTCGCTGCTCGAGAAGATGACCATCCGGAACCGGCGCTGTTCCTGCAGCCGGAGCATGTTCTTCATCCCGATGGCGTTCGTTCGCCAGAGGTCCTCGTAGTAGTCTCGCCGTTGTTCCGCCCGAACTCGGCGGCAGCGTGATAGACGTAGTCGAACGGGTACTTGTCGAACAGCTCCTCGAGCTGACGGTATTCAGCGACGTCGCAGCGGTCATAGTCGGCGAGGTCGCTGTGCCTGATGTCACAACCACGCACGTGTGCCCTCGTGACCTGAGGGCGTCCCACAGCGGGCGACCGACCGCTCCAAGAGCGCCTGTGATCAGGATGTGTAGCTCATTTGAGATCGTCTCCTGCTACGTGGTCGGTGATCGCGATCGACCGGGTCCGACCCACCTGCATGGCCAGGAAGGGCGTCGCGACCAGCAGCGGCAGCCGGAGTGGGCGCCGGCGCCCGGTCATCAGGATCGTGCGGATCAGGACCGACACCCCATGGACGACGGGGCTTCGTCGGGCCGGTCCGGCGTATCGGATCTCGATGGGCGTCTCGGCCAGTCGGAGGCCCTTCGCGGCGGCTTCGAACTGCATCTCGGATTCGACCGCGAAGGCGTCCTCGTGGAGCTCCAGGCGGTCGATCGCCCGGCGCGACAGGATGCGGAAGCCGCTCTGCGAGTCGGTGACGTAGATCCCGCTCCCGAGACCCGCCGACGCGGTCAGGACGTGCAGGCCGAACAGGCGGTAGAGCGGGGCATTGTTCTGGCCGAGGAACCGGCTGCCGACGAGGATGTCGAGCTTCCGCCGCCGGAGTTCGGCGAGCAGCCGCGGGACGTCCTCGTGATCGTGCTGGCCGTCGCCGTCGAGCAGCACGAGTTCGGTGACTTCCGGATGGGCCTCCGCCCAGGCGAGGGCGGTCCGCAGTCCGACGCCCTTGCCTCGGTTCCGGTCATGGGTCTCCACCTCGGCACCGGCCTCGGTGGCCACGAGGCCGCTTCCGTCGGACGAGCCGTCGTCGACGACGAGCACGCGATCGACGTACGGGCGGACGCCGTCGATGACCGCGCGGATCGCCGTCGCCTCATTGAAGATCGGGATCGCCGCCGCGACGCTCACCGGCGTCAGCCGATCCAGGCGGTGGGGAATCTCGGCCAGGTGGCCAGCCGCGCGGTCAGCAGCGGGTAGCGCAGCGCGAGCCGGCGGATGCCGGGCGAGGGGAAATCGATGTCCGCTCTGGTCTCCAGCTCGGACCGAAGCGCTTCACGTTCCAGGAGATCCATGAGGAACTGGAGTCGGGCCGGGTCGAGGCGCGTGAAGATCCGGCGCATGTCGTGCTGGCGCCGGAGTTCGCGGCCCATCGTTCGCAGCCACTCCTGCTCGTACGACGCGAGGACGCGGGCCGACAGCTGAGGCCCCTGAAAGGCCCGGCTCGCGTGGTGGGCGGCCATGGCGGCGGCGTCGAGGGCGGCGTGGATCCCGCCGCCGGACGTCGGCTTGACCTGGCGGGCGGCGTCGCCCACGAGCATCAGCCGGTCGGCCACCATCGCCGTCGGCTCCCACAGGGCGATGGTCCCGGCGGAGCGCGATCGGACACGGGCGGTGCCGAATGTGCCGGCGAAGCGGCGGCGTAGACGCTCGAAACTCTCGATCGGCTTGACACCGTTGGCGCTCCCGGTGCCGACCCTCGCCGTCCCGTCGCCGAGCGGGATGGTCCATCCGAACCAGCCCGGGGCGGCGTGCTCGTCGAGGAAGACCTCGACGTGGTCGGGGTGGGGATTGGCCGCGTAGTCGGCGTGGGCTCCGAGCCCGGCGACGAGCCCGGTCTGGTGCGTGCCGCGGACCTGCCGGGCGACCTTGCTGCGCGCTCCGTCCGCGCCGACGAGGAGGCGAGCGCGGAGCTGCACTTCGACGCGCTCGCGGAGCGCGGTCACCTCGACCCAGCCGGATCGTCGCTCGGTCCCGAGGTCGCCGACGAGCCGGAACCGCTCGAACCGGGCGGGCTGGATCAGCTCCGCGCCGGCCGCGAGCGCCTGCCCGACGAGGCGGCGGTCGAGTTCGACGCGATCGATCGACATAGCCGTGGACACGATCGCCACCGACCTTGACCGGCTGGCGACCAGCCGCGTGGACGAGCGCGCCGCGGATCGTGTTGAGGACGATGTCGTCGCCGACGTCCGCGAGCTCCAGGGTCCGTGGCGACACGAGACCCGAGCAGTGGCACGGCCGGCCGATCTCGGGGTGCTCTTCGAGGATGGCGACGTGGAGGCCGGCTTGGGCCATGTCCCGCGCGACCCGGCTGCCCGCCGGGCCGGCACCGACGACTAGGACGTCGTACACAAGCGAGTCGACCCGGGGCGGGCGGGCGTCCGGTTCATCCGATCCCCCTCGATGTGCTGGGCGGGCTCGGCGTGATGCCACGCCGTTGGGCGCTGCCGGGGGCTCAGGTCCCGCCGATGGCGGCGACCCGTCCGCCAAACGTACCATCGCGCCCCGGTACCTGTCGACGGTCGGTTCGGCGACATCTCTGGATCGGTGGCATGCTCGTGCATGGATGCCAGCGGAGGGATCGATGTCCCGCGGTCGTCGTCAACCATCTGCACCTGCCGGTCCGTCTCGTGGTGCCGGGCCGCACCACGTTCTGGGGTGGTTTGATGCGGTCCGCCGTCGTCCGGTCCAGAATGGGGCGGTGCTGCGTGGATGGGTGCTGATCTTGGCCAGCCCGATCACGGATCTCGGCACGGCCGCCGTCATCGCCCTCGACCGCGCCGCCTCCGTCACCTTCCTGCGGCTGGCGACCCTCGCCCTGGCCCAGAGCCTCGACCTCGCGACGTTCATGATCATGGTCGAACGGCACGGCGTGGAGGCGGAGGCGAACCCCGTCGTCACCGACCTCTTCATGACCCACGGCATGTGGGCGGTCGTCTTCATCAAGTTCGCGCTGATCGTGTGCATCGGGGCCCTGTCGCTCGCGTCGCTCAAGCACGACCGTGCCGGGGTCTGGAAGGTCGTCGGCGGCGTGCCGCTCGCATTCGCCATCGCGGCCGGGCTGTTCGGGGCGATCACCAACACCGCGGTGATCCTGAACTAGGGGTTCGCCGGCGGCGCTCGGCCCGGACCTCGGCCCTCGCGGCCCCGTTCACCCACCGGGTGGCCCAACCAGCGAACGGCGGCTCGGAAACCACGCCTAGGCCCCGCGCGCCCGCCCCTCGATCGCCCGTTCACCCACCGGGTGGCCCAACCAGCGAACGGCGGGTCGGATCGGACCCCGGACCCCCGGATCCGCCCGGCCGCCCGGAACAGGCCCTCGATCGCCCGTTCACCCACCGGGTGGCCCAACCAGCGAACGGCGGGTCGGCTCGGAGCCCTCGCCCGCCCGAACACGCCCTCGATCGCCCGTTCACCCACCGGGTGGCCCAACCAGCGATCAGCGGGGTCGGCATCGGGACGCCGTCTCGCCGGTAACAGAACGCCTGTTCCAAAGAGACTGAATCGCGTACACTTCGGGCGTGCCCCAGGATCAGATCGTCGTTCGCGGCGCACGCGAACACAACCTCAAGGACGTCGATGTCGCGTTCCCGCGCGACCGGCTCGTGGTCATCACCGGCCTCAGCGGTTCGGGCAAGAGCAGCCTCGCGTTCGACACGATCTACGCCGAGGGCCAGCGCCGCTACGTCGAGAGCCTGAGCGCCTACGCGCGGCAGTTCCTCGGGCAGATGGAGAAGCCCGACGTCGACCAGATCGATGGGCTGTCGCCGGCCATCTCGATCGACCAGAAGGGGGCGTCGCGCAACCCGCGGTCGACGGTCGGGACCGTCACCGAGATCTACGACCACCTGCGGCTGCTGTTCGCGCGGATCGGGATCCCGCACTGCCCCAACGGCCATGCCATCGAGCGCCAGACCGTCCAGCAGATCGTGGACCAGGTCCTCGCGCTGCCGGAAGGGACGCGCCTGCTCGTCCTCGGCCCGCTCATCAAGGACCGCAAGACCGAGGGCGATCGCGTCTTCGACGCCGCCCGGCGGCAGGGCTTCGTGCGCGTCCGCGTCGACGGGGAGATGGTCGACATCGCCGACGCGCCCAAGCTCGACAAGTACAAGCGCCATTCGATCGAGGTCGTCGTCGACCGCTACATCGTCCGCCACGCCGACGCGCCCGAGGGCGCCGAGCGCGCGCCCGATGGCCGCCCGATCGACCCCGAGTCCGGACAGGTCATCCCGGATCCGGATGCCGGTCGCCTTGCCGATTCGGTCGAGACGGCGCTGCGGTCTGGGCGAGGGCGTCGTGCTCATCGCGCCGGCCCCGCGCGACGACGAGGGCCCGTCCTTCGAGGAGCAGCGCTACAGCGAGAAGTACAGCTGCCCGTACGACGGGTTCACGGTCGACGAGCTCGAGCCGCGCAGCTTCTCGTTCAACTCGCCGCACGGCGCCTGCCCGTCGTGCACCGGCCTCGGGACGCGCCTCGAGATCGACCCCGACCTCGTCGTGCCGGACCGGTCGAAGAGCCTGGCGAGCGGCGCGCTCGTGCCGTGGGCCCGGATGCGCGACCGACGCCTCGTGGCGGCTGAAGATCCTCGAGGCGATCTGCGCCGCCCACGGCTGGGACTTCCACGCGCCGTTCCGCGACCTGCCCGACGAGGCGATCCAGTACGTGCTGTATGCCTCGAAGGACGAGCGGGTCGTCGTCCGCTACCGCCACGAGCGCGGCGAGAACACGTACAACGCGACGTTCGAGGGCGTCGTCACCAACCTCGAGCGGCGCTATCGCGAGACCGACTCCGAGTACATCAAGACCGAGCTCGAGAAGTACATGGTCACCCGGCCGTGTCCCACCTGCGGCGGCAAGCGGCTCCGGCCGGAGATCCTCGCGGTGACCATCGGCGACCGGAACGTCTGGGACGTCTCGACGATGTCGATCACCGCGGCCCTCGACTGGGCGACCCACCTCGGCAAGACGCTCTCGGAGCGCGAGCGGACCATCGCCTACCAGGTGCTCAAGGAGATCGTGGCTCGCCTCGGGTTCCTCGTCGATGTCGGGCTCGACTACCTGACGTTGGACCGGACGAGCGTGACGTTGTCGGGCGGGGAGGCGCAGCGGATCCGGCTGGCGACGCAGATCGGCACGACGCTGATGGGCGTCCTCTACATCCTCGACGAGCCATCGATCGGGCTCCACCAGCGCGACAACGCCAAGCTGATCGCGACGCTGACCCGCCTGCGCGACCTCGGGAACACGGTCCTCGTCGTCGAGCACGACGAGGAGACGATCCGGACCGCGGACTGGGTCATCGATATCGGCCCGGGCGCCGGCGAGCACGGCGGCGAGATCATCGCGAACGGGCCGCTCGAGGCGGTGCTGGAGGCGGGGCGGTCCATCACGGGCGCGTTCCTGCGCGGCGACCGGGCCGTGGCGGTTCCGGGAGCGCGCCGGCGGGGGAACGGGAAGTCGCTGCTGCTGCGCGGGGCGCGCGAGCACAACCTCAAGAAGATCGATCTGCGGGTCCCGCTTGGGGACGTTCGTCGCGGTGACGGGCGTGTCGGGGAGCGGCAAGAGCACGCTCGTGACCGAGGTGCTGTATCGCGCCCTGGCCCGGGAGCTCAACGGTTCGCGCGAACCGGTCGGCGCGCACGATGCTTTGGAGGGCGCCGCGCAGATCGACAAGATCATCGAGATCGACCAGAGCCCGATCGGCCGGACCCCGCGCTCGAACCCGGCGACGTACGTCGGCCTGTTCACGCCGATCCGCGAGCTGTTCGCCGGGGTGCCCGAGGCGCGCGTCCGTGGCTACACGCCGGGGCGCTTCAGCTTCAACGTCAAGGGCGGCCGCTGCGAACACTGCAAGGGCGACGGCATCCTCAAGATCGAGATGCAGTTCCTGCCCGACGTCTACGTCACGTGCGAGGTATGCCAGGGCAAGCGCTACAACCGCGAGGCGCTCGAGATCCACTACAAGGGCCGGTCCATCGCCGACGTCCTGGAGATGACGATCGCGGAGGCGCTCGACTTCTTCTCGGCCGTGCCCAACGTCCGGGCCAAGCTCCAGACGCTCAACGATGTGGGTCTGGGGTATGTGCACCTGGGACAGCCGGCGACGACGCTTTCGGGCGGCGAGGCGCAGCGGGTCAAGCTCTCGACCGAGCTGTCTCGGCGGGCCACGGGGCGGACCTTGTACGTGCTCGACGAGCCGACGACGGGCCTGCACTTCGCCGACGTCGAGAAGCTGCTCGAGGTCCTCCACCGGCTCGTGGACGGCGGCAACACCGTGCTCGTCATCGAGCACAACCTCGACGTCATCAAGACCGCGGACTGGATCGTCGACCTCGGGCCGGAGGGCGGCGACCGGGGCGGCCGGATCATCGCCGAAGGCACGCCCGAGCACGTCGCGCGTGTTCGGGGTTCCGCCACGGCCGAGTACCTGGCGCGCGTCCTGCGCGGCGAGCCGCTCGTGCCGCTCTCGGACGTGACGTTCGCGGAGGAGGCGGGCCGCGGTGGCCGCCTCGGCCGGACGAACGGCAACGGGTCCGCGCCGGCCGCACCGGCGGTCCGGATCGCCCCCTCGCGCAAGCGCGCCGCCGCCGCGAAGTCCCGCTAGCCGGTCGTCCCCTTCGGTCCCTTCGCTCCCGTCGGTCCCGCGCGCCGGCGGACCCCGGCCCCCGGGCGGCGGACCCGCACTTCGAGCGCGCTCGGTCACCCCACGACCGAACCAGCGGCTGGACGGCGGACGACCGGCCCGACGGGCTGCCTCGCGCTCCCTCGGCGACACCCTGCGCCGCCCCGGACGCCCGTTCGGTCACCCCACGACCGAACCAGCGGCTGGACGGCGGGTCCGCCGTGCTCCGCGTCGGCCCTGACCTCCGGCTCCGGCGCTCCGGACGCCCGTTCGGTCACCCCACGACCGGCCCGCCCGTTCAGAGGAACACGATCGCGGACCCGCCCGGTCGGCTCCCGGCGCCGAGAGCCGCCAAGGCAGTACGAGGCGACACCGGGAACTGCCCGCGAGAACGTCACGCGCGGCTCGGATCGCCTCGGCGATTCCTCGTCGTATCGGCGAGGAGCAGCAGGACGGATTCGCACCCTGCGTCTCGAGCCTTGAGTGTCAGTCTTCGGAGTTGCGCCTGAAGGTCGACGATCCGGTCTCGGCCTCGACTGGCAGACCGTCGGTCCGCCGTCGACTCCGACGAGTCCAGTCGATCGATCCAGGCATCCCAAGCGCGCTGGTCACCGCGGATCGCCAGATCGGGACCTCGATCTGCATTCGAAGCGGACGGGTGGAGACGGCTCGAGACGCTCAAGAAGCGCGACCTGGGCCCCATCGCGTGTCGGCTCCGGACCGGCAAATGCCCGGACCCGGATGTCGAGCCCGACCGCCGCGCCGACACGAGCAACTGATCGACGCTGCGCCGTGGCAAGCAGGCTCGCTCGATGCGTCCCACTTGTGAGGCTGACAGGCCCGCGGCCTGCCGACCGCCTCGAGGGAGTGCCCGAAGGTGGTCCGAGCGCGTCCTGATCTCGGTGCCGATCCGTTGCAGATCGGACCGGGCGAGCCGGTGTCCACGGTCGACGGGACGTTCTCGGGTCGCCATCGGTAGATGGTCCCCGCGACCCCTTAACGCCGGATCAACCCGTCCGTCCGACGACGCTGCGCCACGGACCAGCGGCTAGCATAGGCGCGTGCCCGACATCGACTTCGCGTTCCTCGCGGACGCCGCGGAGACCATCCCTGGGCAGAAGTTCCACGTGCTCGGCGGTGGGATCGCGCGCATCGGCGGCCGCCGGTTCCCGCTCCGTCACCCGCACCTCGCGCTCGTCATCGGCCTGGAGGTGACCGCGCCCGAGACCGAGCGGGAGCACGAGATCCGCTTCGTCCTGCTCGGGCCCGACGGCGCGGAGGTCGCCGGCGCCACCGGCAGCCTCGTCGCCCGCAGCCAGCGCGACGGGCGCGACGCGACCCTGACGTTCTCGATCGACCTCTGGAACCTGACCTTCCCCGAGCCGGGCGACTACTCGTTCCGGATCCTCGTCAACGGGTCGGAGCGCAAGCGCCTGCCGCTGCTGCTCCTGGCCCCGCCCGAGGGCGTCGGCGGCAGTGGATCGGTGACGCGCCCGGCCGATGACTGAGGGTCGCACGACGCGCCCGGCCGATGACTGAGGGTCCCGGCGACCCGCCGCCCGACGGCGACCCGCCCGCGCCGCGGCAGGACCCGCCGCCCGACGGCGACCCGCCCGCGCCGCGGCAGGATCGCTCTCGGGCCGGTCACCCGAGCACCCGCGGACCGGCGCGACACGAGCGCCCGGCCATCGATGCGCTGGGGCTCGAGGCGGCGCGTCGCGCCGACCACCTCCTGGCGGGTGCCCGGAGCCGCGCAAGAAGCCGGTCGCACCGGCGCGAGCCGCTGGGTCGCCTACCTCGAACCGCTGCCCGAGCACCTGCGCGACGACGAGCCGGCCGCCCTGCGCCGGACGGCGATGCGCGCCCGGTCGGCCTACGGCCCGAAGGACTCGATCCGCGAGGTGCTCGGGGCCGACGTGACCGAGCCGTTCCTCGACGCCATCGACCGCCTGCTCCGCGAGCTCAACCGATCGAGAGGGTGACTCAACCGATCCAGGGGATGAGGCGTCGCGTGTGCGCGCGGTACGCCGGGTAGTCGGGGAAGCGCTCGACGAGCCACGCCTCCTCGCGCATCGACTTGACGGTGAAGAAGGCCCAGGCGATGAGCGCCATGACCAGGGTCGGGATCGATGCGGTCACGAGGCCCCAGCCGACTGAGGCGATGACGAGCCCGCCGTAGATCGGATGGCGGACCCGCGCGTAGACGCCGGTCTGGACGAGCATGGCCTCGTCACGCGGGTGGGGGAGCGGCGTGAGCGAGTCGCCGAGGTCGCGCGTCCCTCGGACAGCGAGGATGGCGCCCGCGCCGATCAGGACCGCCCCGAGCACCACGCCGACCACCCTCGCCGCGCCGTCCCACGCCGGACCGAGCACGCCGCTGACCGCCACGAGGACGAGGATCACCGCCTGGACGACGACCCAGCCCTCGCCCCGCGGTCCGAGTGTCGGCAAGCGGGTCACGAGGTCATCCTAGTCCCGCCGCGCGCCCGGGACCGGTCGGCGGGCGGGTTCCTGGCGGATCCACGGACGGCGTCACGCCGAGTTCCTCGGGCGAGAAGGCCTCGAGCAGGAACGGAGACGGCGTCGCCGGGTCGTACAGGAGCGTCAACGACCGGCGCGCCCGGGTCCACGCGACGTAGGCCAGGCGACGTTCCTCCTCGTACGCGCGGAGCGGATCGGTCGCGCCGTCGACGGCCCGGGCACTGGGGAAGCGGGCGGCCTCCATGCCGACCACGACGACATGGTCGAATTCGAGGCCCTTCGTGGCGTGGGCCGTGGCCAGCGTGAGCGGGGCGTCGTCGCGCCGGAGCTCGGCGAGTCGGGCCCGAGCTGCCCGGACGGCCGCTACGAACGTGGCGACGTCCGCGAACGGCGGCGCCCAGGCGAGCAGGGCGCTCGCGAGGGTCGCCTCGGCGGCGGTCTGCGTCGCGGCACGGACCCGACCCAGCGTCTGCAGGAGCGGTTCCCCGTCCCGTGCCAGCTCCACGGCCCGGGCCAGCAGCGCGTCCAACCCCTCCGCCTCCAGCGGCAGCTCGAGGCGGGCGGCACGGAACGGGCGCCCGGTCCGCACCGCGACCACGACCGCGGGGATCAGCTCGCGGTTGGTCCGCGCGAGCACGGCCCGCGTCGAGTCGTCCTCCGGCCACGTCGCCATCGCCCGCTCCAGTCGCTCCGGGTCGTCGGCGGCGTCGGGCGCCAGCACGAGCCGGCCCTCGGCCGCGGGCCCCGGCCGGATGACCTTCGCGAACCGCTCGGCGTTGTGCTCGACGAGCCGGACGGCCCGCTCGACGACGGACGCCGGGCAGCGGTAGTTCACCTCGAGATCGATCCGGCGGAGTCCCGGCAGGGACGCCGAGAGCCCGAGGACCCGCCGCACGTCGGCGAGTCGCCAGCCGTAGATCGACTGGTCGTCGTCGCCGACGAGGAGGATCCGGTTCGCCGGGGCCGCCAGCAACAGCGCCAGCCGCAACTGCGCCCGGTCCACGTCCTGGACCTCGTCGACGAGCAGATGGGCGCACGTCGCTCGCCATGCCCTCAGCGCGGCCTCGTCGGCCTCGAGATGGTCGATCGCCCCCGTGACGAGATCGTCGAAATCGAGGGCGCCCATCTCGCGGAGGGCGTGTTCGTACTCGACGAAGGCCCGGGCCAGTGGCCCGGCGTCCGGGTCGGCGGCGACGTCCGCGGCCGCCACACCCAGCTCGATCTTGAGTCGTCGAGATCGCGCCGTCGAGCTCCATGACGCCCGCGTCGTCGATCTCGGGTCGCAGGCGCCGGATGAGGGCGTCGCGATCGGCCAGCTCGAACGAGCGACCGGCCTCACGCAGGATCTCGAGACCGAGCGCGTGGAACGTCCGCACGCGGACCGCCCCGGCCGCGATGCCCAGCGGCGCCAGCGCCGCATCCAGCCGCTCGGCGA
Organism: uncultured Chloroflexia bacterium; assembly: GCA_963817245.1. Lineage (GTDB taxonomy): Bacteria > Chloroflexota > Limnocylindria > Limnocylindrales > CSP1-4 > SPCO01. The sequence continues at coordinate 1,242,394 of CAWFNQ010000001.1, read as the reverse complement.
GCTCGACCGCCGCCCGCCGGTTGAAGGTGATCGCCGCGATGGTCGCGGGGTCGACGCCGCTGGCGACGAGCCAGGCGACCCGGGCCACGAGCGTCGTCGTCTTGCCGCTCCCCGCGGGCGCGACCACCAGGACCGGTCCCGGCGGGGCGGTCGCGGCCGTGCGCTGGTCGGGCGCGAGCCGGGCGAGGCGCGCCTCGACGGACGGATCCACGACCCCGACCCTAGTGGTTGTCACGTATCGGCCGATCAACGCGTAGCATCGGGTGGTGACCCCGGACCTCGAAGCGACCCTGAAGCGCCTGCCCGATCGACCCGGCGTCTACCTGATGAAGGACGACCGGGGGACCGTCGTCTACGTGGGGAAGGCGCAGAGCCTGCGCAACCGCGTCCGCTCGTATTGGCAGAAGGCCACGCCGGCCGGCGAGATCCACCGCATCCGCAGCGTCATCGACCGCGTCGCCGAGGTGGAGTACACGCTGACCGACTCGGTGTCGGAGGCGCTCCTCCTCGAAGCCAATCTCATCAAGCGGTTCAAGCCGCGGTTCAACGTCCGCCTGAAGGACGACAAGAGCTACCCGTACATCAAGATCACGCTGGCCGACGACTTCCCGCGCGTCGAGCGCACCCGGAAGCTCCCGAACGACGGCAGCCGGTACTTCGGGCCCTACGCGTCGGCGGTGAGCGTCGACGAATCGATGAACCTCGTCCGCCGGCTCTTCCCGTTCCGGACCTGCACGATCGATATCAAGGACGGCGAGCGGGCGCTCCAGCGGCCGTGCCTCCTGTACCACATCAAGAAGTGCCAGGGTCCCTGCATCCAGGCCATCTCGAAGGACGCCTACCGCGCCGACATCGCGCAGGTCGAGCTGTTCCTCGAGGGACGCCAGGAGACGCTCGTCAAGGCCCTCCAGTCCGAGATGGCATCGGCGGCGAGCCGGCTCGAGTACGAGCGGGCGGCCGGCCTGCGCGACAAGGTCCGGGCCATCGAGCGAACGATGGAGAGCCAGAAGATGGCCGGCTTCGCCCGGACCGAGCTCGACGTCGTCGGCCTGGCGCGGCAGGACAACCAGGCCGCGGTCCAGCTGTTCGCGATCCGTGACGGGAAGATGGTCGGGCGCGACGTCTTCCTGCTCGACGCCGCGCGCGAGGCGGGGGACGACGAGGTCCTCGCGAGCTTCCTCGAGCAGTACTACGCCCGCGCGACGTCCATCCCGCGCGAGGTCTACGTCCCGTCCCTGGCCCCCGACGTCGGCGACCTCGAGGCGTTCCTGGCGGAACGACGCGGCGGCCCGGTCCACCTCAAGCTCGCCCGACGCGGGGAGAAGCGGCAGCTCATCGAGCTTGCGGGGCGCAACGCCAGCGAGACGCTCGCGCGCGAGCAGGCGCGCTGGCTGGCCGACCAGGGCAAGACCCTGGCCGCCCTCGAAGAGCTCGCCGACGCCCTCGGCCTGCCCGCGGCGCCGGCCCGGATCGAGTGCTACGACATCAGCAACTTCCAGGGCAGCGAGTCGGTCGGGAGCATGGTCGTCTTCGAGGACGGCAAGCCCAGGACCGGGGAATACCGCCGGTTCCGGATCCGGACCGTCCAGGGCCCGAACGACTTCGCCAGTCACCAGGAGGTGCTGCGGCGCCGGTTCCGGGCGACGCGTCCGGGTCAGGAGGGGGGCGAGGAGGAACGCCGCTGGGCGATGCCGGACCTCGTCGTCATCGACGGCGGCAAGGGCCAGGTCAGCGCGGCGAAGGAGGTCCTCGACGAGCTCGGCCTCCACGACCTGCCGCTTGCGGGGCTTGCCAAGGAGCGCGAGGAGCTGTTCCTGCCGGGTCGCGCGGAGCCGATCGTGCTGCCGGCGACGTCACCGGCGCTCTACCTCGTCCAACGACTGCGCGACGAGGCCCACCGGTTCGCCATCACCTACCACCGCGACCTGCGCGCCAAGCGCTCGGTGCGCTCGGCCTTCGACGACCTGCCGGGCGTGGGCCCGAAGCGCAAGCGCGAGCTGCTCAAGGTCTTCGGCTCGATCAAGCGGGTCCGCGAGGCGCCGGTCGAGCAGATCGCGGCCGTCCCGGGCATCAGCCGCGCCCTCGCCGAACGCATCAAGGCGACCCTCGAGGCCTGACGGGCCGAGACCGCGTCCCCGTTCGAGCCGGGGCTGCGTCGTCGGGGCCCGCCGCCCTCAGGCGCGGGCCGCGTCGCCCGGAGGCGCCCGCCGCCCTCAGGCGCGGGGTTGGATCTGGTGGCGCGTGCTGATCTCGACGCGGCCGCGATCGTCGGCCGCGGGGTGCTCGACGAGCGCGATCAGCCGGGTGGCCATGAACCGGGCGGTCCGGACCGGGGTGCCGCTGCGGGTCACCTCGCGGACCTCCACGACGCCGCGCGTCGTGACGACCTCGATGCGACGCCCGGCCTTGGAGGCCACGATCTCGAACGTCTGGGTGCCCTGGCCGGTGTCGACCACCGCCTCGACGCGATCGCCCTTCATGACGCCATGCTAGCGCGCGCCCCGAGGCGCCGGATCAATGCCCGCTGCCGCCACGCCTGGAACGTCGGCCAGCCCCAGAAGGCGGCCGAGAGCGCGATGACCAGGCCGGTCCCGAAGAATCTTCCGACCCGCCGATCGCTGGTTGGGCCACCGGGTGGGTCAACGCGAGGTCGGCCGGCCCTTCAGGCCAGTTCAGTCGCGCCCACAGGTCGGTCGGTCGCTGGTTCGGTCACCCGGTGACTGAACGGGAGGTCGGCCGGCCCAAGGGCCGAGCCTCCCGGCCAATCCCGGCCCGTCAGCTGCCGGTTTGGTCACCCCGTGACTGATCGGGCGGTCGGCCGGCCCGTCCGACGACGTTCCCGGCCCATCCCGGCCCGTCAGCCGCTGGTTCGGTCACCCGGTGGGTGAATGGGCGGTCGGCGGCCGCGCCCGGCGCGCCCGGTCGAGCGCCGCCGGCCGCCCGGCGGCGGGGCGAGGGGTTCCGTGTAACATCCCGCCGGTATGCGCAGAGCCGGACCCATCCTCATCGTCCTGATCGGACTGCTCGCCCTCTTCATCAACATCTTCTCGAGCGCTCGCGTGCCCGACAGCACGAGTCCCACGGGCAATCGCACGCTCGATGTGCGCCTCGGGCTCGACCTGTCCGGTGGGCTCCGAGTCGAGTACCAGGCCCAGCCGGTCGAGGGCAAGTCACCGAGCCCCGCGGACATGGGGATCATCAAGGACATCATCGAGCGCCGCGTGAACGGGACCGGTGTCTCTGAGCCGGTCGTCGTGACCCAGGGCTCGGATCGGGTGGTCGTCGAGCTCCCCGGCGTGACCGATCCGGACAGCGTTCGCCAACTCGTCGGGCAGACGGGTCGCCTCGACTTCGTGCCGCTGGGACAGACCCAGGTCCAGGAGGGCCAGGTCCTCGACCTCAAGGCGTTCCCGCCCCTGTTCAGCGGTGACCAGGTGCAGTCCGCGTCGCTCGGACAGAACCAACAGGGTGCCGGCCTGACGGTCGACTTCGTGCTCAAGGGCGACGGGGCCAAGCTCTTCGGCGACTACACGGCGGCCCACGTGGGCGACTTCTTCGCCATCACCCTCGACGGATCGGTGATCTCGGCTCCGGTGATCAAGAGTTCGATCCCCAACGGGCAGGTCCAGATCGAGTCCGGTGGGATCGGCGGCTTCCCGGTCAAGGAAGCGAACAACCTCGTGACGATCCTGAAGTTCGGCTCGCTGCCGTTCCCGGTCAAGGAGGTCTCGAGCGAGCAGATCAGCGCGACGCTGGGTGCGCAGTTCCTCGACCAGAGCCTGCTCGCGGGGGCCATCGGCATCGCGATGGTCATGGCCTTCATGATCATCTACTACCGGGCGATCGGTCTGATCGCGTGCTTCGCCCTCGCCTACTACACGCTGGTCGTCGTCGCGATCTTCCGGTTGATCCCGGTGACGCTGACGCTGGCCGGCATCGCGGGCTTCGTGCTCTCGGTAGGCATGGCGGTCGACGCCAACATCCTCATCTTCGAACGCATGAAGGAGGAGTTGCGGCTCGGCAAGACGCTGCCCGCCGCAGTCGAAGCCGGCTTCAATCGGGCCTGGAACTCCATCCTCGACTCGAACGTGTCGAGCCTCATCACCGCCACGATCCTGTACACCTTCGGCTCGTCGGTGATCCGCGGCTTCGCGCTCGTCCTGATCATCGGCGTCCTGGTCTCGATGTTCAGCGCCATCGTCGTCACCCGTTCGATCATGCGCGTGATGGTGAAGCGCGACTGGGCCAAGAAGGCGTCGCTGTACGGCCTGCGCGAGGACGAGTTCATGGCCCGCACGCCGGCCCGCCCGACCCGCCGCGAGGCCGTCGAGCGTGTTTGACATCATCGGCAAACGGAAGATCTTCTACGCGATCTCCCTGCTCATCACGATCCCCGGCCTCATCTTCATCCTGCTGACGCCCTTCACCGACGCCGGCCTCCAGTTCACCATCGACTACACGGGCGGCACGAACTGGGAGATCCGCTTCCAGGACCCGAACGTCACGCCCGACCAGGTCGAGTCGGTGTTCCTCAAGGAGGGCCTGGCGGCGACCGCGGTCACGACCGGCTCCGGGTTCATCAACATCAAGACCGAACCGATCGGCCTGGTCGAGGCGCCCGCCGCGACCCCGGTGCCGACCCTCGCACCGAGCGCCTCGGCATCGGCCGGGGCATCCGGGTCGGCGGGCGCGTCGGCTTCGGCGGGCGCGTCGGCTTCGGCGGGCGCGTCGGCTTCGGCGGGCGCCTCCGCCGCCGCCTCCGCCTCGGCCGGCGGCTTCGGCGTCCGCGGCCCCGAGCGCGACCCCCGCACCGAGCGCGTCGGCCAGCCCCGCCCCGAGCGGCAGCCCCTCACCGTCCGCCTCGCCGGCGGCGGCCGTCGGCAACACCCAGCTCCCGACCGCAGGCAAGCTCGGCGCCGTCCGAGCAGCCCTCGAAGCCGAGCTGGGGCCGATCGCCGCCCAGAACAGCCTGACCACGATCGGGCCCGTGGTGAGCTCCGACCTCATCGGGCAGGCCCTGATCCTGATCCTCGTCGGGTCGCTGGGGATCCTGCTCTGGATCACCTACCGGTTCCGCGACGTGAAGTTCGGCGTGACCGCCCTCGTGGCGCTCCTGCATGACGTCATCGTCGTCGTCGGCGTATTCGCGATCCTCGGCACGTTCTTCGGCGTCGAGATCGACGCGCTGTTCGTCACCGCGATGCTGACGGTCATCGGCTTCAGCGTGCACGACACGATCGTCGTGTTCGACCGGATCCGCGAGAACAAGGCGCGCCACCTTGGCGAGCCGTTCCCGGATATCGTCAACCACTCGATCCTGCAGACCTTCGGGCGGTCGATCTCGACCAGCCTCACGGTGGTCCTGACGTTGCTCGCGCTGCTGCTGTTCGGCGGCGCCGCGATCCACGAATTCATCCTCACCCTGCTGATCGGGATCATCTCCGGGACGTACTCGTCGATCTTCGTCGCGAGCCTGCTGCTCGTCGACTGGCAGCTCTGGGACGACCGCCGTCGCGGGCGCGTCCCCGTGACCCGAGCCCCACGGGTCCGCCGGACCGCATCCTGACCCGGCCGCGCACGCGGTGAGGGAAGCCGTGGTGCAGCCGCGCGTGGCATCCTGATGGGCGTGGTCGAACCGCGCTTCCGCTGGGTCTTCCCGCCGTCCCCCGGGGTGCCCGCGGACCTCGCCGCGGCGGCCGCCGAACGGGGTCTCTCCGACCGGATCATCCAGGTCCTGGCCGGCCGCGGCGTGGTCGACCGCGCCGGGCTGGAGGCGTGGTTCGCCGACCCGCTCGATGCGCTCCACGACCCGCGGCGCCTGCCCGACATCGACATCCTGCTCGACCGATTGACGACCGCCCGAGCCCGCGGGGAGCGGGTCCTCGTGTTCGGCGACTTCGATGCCGACGGGCTGACGGGGCTGGCGATCCTGGTCCTGGCGCTGCGGCGGTTCGGCATCGAGGTCGAGCCGTACGTCCCGAGCCGGCTCGAGGAGGGGCACGGCCTGTCGCTCGCGGCGATCGATGCCGCCGCGGCCGGCGGCGCGACGGTCATCGTCACGGTCGACTGCGGGACGACGAGCCACGCGGAGATCGCGGCGGCCGGCGCCCGCGGGATCGACGTCATCGTCACGGACCACCACCGGGTCCCGCCCGAACTGCCGCCGGCCCTCGCGGTCGTCAACCCGCATCGCCCGGACGCCACCTACCCGGACCGCCGCCTCGCCGGCAGCGGCGTCGCGTTCAAGGTCGCCCAGGCGCTCCTCGCCGACGAACCGGGTGGCCCGGCGGCGGCCATGGCCCTCACCGACCTGGCCACGATCGGCAGCGTCGCCGACGTCGCGCCGATGGTCGGCGAGAACCGGGCCATCGCCCGGCTGGGCCTCGACCGACTCCGGACCGCGCCGCGGCCCGGGATCGCGGCGCTGCTCGCGCGATCGCGGATCGACCCGGCCGCGGTCGACCTCGAGACCGTCGCGTTCGCGCTCGCCCCGCGACTCAACGCAGCCGGCCGGGTGGGGGACGGCTGGGAGGCGGCGCGCCTCCTGCTGGCCGAGACCGTCGAGGACGCCGACCGGCATGCCGATGCGCTCGAGGCCGCCAACCTCGAACGGCGCGACCTGATGAAGCGCAGCGTCGCGGAGGCGCGGACCGGGATCGACGAGACGGCGACGCCATCGGCGACCGTCGTCAAGGGGCCGTGGAGCGTCGGGATCGTCGGGCTCGTCGCGGCCCGCCTGGCCGAGGACCTGGGCCGGCCGGCGGTCGTGGGCGCCGAGCTCGGTGACGTGGTCCGGGCGTCGTGCCGCAGCGACGGCTCGCTCGACCTCGGCGCCACCCTCGAACGCTGCGGGGACCTGTTCACGCGCTACGGCGGACACGCCGGCGCGGCCGGCTTCGAGTTGCCGGCCGACCGATGGGACGCGTTCCGTGCCCGGTTCCTCGAGCTGGCGGCCGACACCGCGCCGCGCGACCCGCGGGCCACGCTCCAGGTCGATCTCACCACGCCGGCGCTCGGTGTGGACTACGCGCTGCTTCGGGAGCTGGGCGGACTCGCGCCGACCGGTCCGGGCAATCCGGACCCGCTCATCGCCGTCCTCGGACTCACGGTGACCCGCGTCCGCGAGGCCAACGGCGGCCACAGCCAGCTGACCCTCCGCCGCTCCCTGGACGTGCTCGACGGCATCGCCTTCGGGCGACCCGACCTCGCCGAGACGGTCCACGAGGGCGACGTCCTCGATGTCGTGGCCCGGCTGGTCAGCCGGACGTTCGGCGGGTTCGAGACCCTCCAGCTCGAGATCCGGGACGCGGCCACGACCGGGATGCACGACGAGGCGATCCGGGCCGCGCGCGACGGGCGCGACCGAGGACCCGCCGCAGCCCCAGCGGCCCTCGTCGGGAGCCCGTCGTGAGCCGGCACGCCGGGCGGCACGCCGCGGGCCGTCGGATCCGTACGGCATCGGGCCGGTGCGCTCGCTGATCGCGCCCGGCCTCGCGATCGTCGGCCTGGTCCTCGTGGCCATCGTCACGCTGAACCTGCTCAACGGCGACGTCCCGTTCGTCGGGGGACCGGCGCCATCGGGCAGCGGGAACGGTGGCGGCGTCGTCGGTCCGCAGGTGACACCCGCGCCGTCGAACGTCGTCATCGTCGAACCGGCGGCGTTCAAGGGCTCGATCGTCTACGCCAAGGCCGGCAACATCTGGGTCCAGACGGCCGACGCGGCGAAGCAGCTGACCTCGAGCGGCGGCGACTCGATGCCGACGTGGTCCCCCGACGGCCAGTGGGTCTACTACATCAACACGCTGACGGACCAGCAAGGGTTCTGGCCGGAGAAGGGCGGGCGTCCGACGCTCTACGACATGGACGTGACGCGGCTGATGCGCGTCAAGGCCGATGGGAGCGCCGATCCCGAGCTGCTGGCGACCGGCAAGTTCAAGAAGGGCCGCTACACGTGGGCCTACTGGCTCCGGGAGCCGGTCGTGTCGCCGGACGGCAAGACCGTCGCGCTCGTGTCCGACGCGCCCAACCCCGACCAGCACGACGTCACGCTCCAGTTCTTCGACATCGCCACCGGAAAGCTCCGGAGCGCCGGCGCGCCCGGAGAACTCGCTCCTCGGGCACCAGGATCCGGAGTGGCGACCCGATGGCGGGGCGGTGCTCTTCGTGAAGAACGGACGGGACGGCGCCCTCGGATCGCCGGTCATCGTCCGGTACGACACGGCGACGAAGAAGTCGCGGACCGTCACGGCCACCGGCTATGTGAGCCCGGCGTATTCGCCCGACGGCAAGTACTTCGCCGCCGTGCGGACGACCAACCTCGGCACGGATGTCGTGATCATGAACGCGAGCAACGGGCAGGAGCTCCTGCGGATCACGAACGACGGGTCGTCGTTCGGCCCGTCCTGGTCGCCGGCCGGTGACGGCATCGTGTACCTCCACCTCAACGGACAGACGACGGACCTCAAGCTCGCCAAGCTCGCCGGCGACGGTCCGAACTGGACCGTGAGCGAGACGAAGGCGCTGACCGACGTCTCGGGCCTGGACCCGATCTCGCGACCCGACTGGTTCATCCCGGCGGACCAGCTCCCGCCGCCGACGCCGACGCCGCAACCGACACCCGCGCCCAGCACCTCGGGATCGCCGAGCTCCTCGGGGTCGCCCAGCGCCAGCCCGGCTTCCTGACCGCCGGACGCATGCCGAGCTACCTCGAGCGACTGGCGGCCCGGTCGGCGGCGACCGGCACCGTCCTCTGTCTGGGGATCGACCCCGACCCGACCGCGCTCCCCGCCGGCTTCGAGCCGGACCTGCGAGGGATCGAGCGGTTCGCGGCGCTGCTCGTCGAGGCCGCTGCGCCATACGCCGCCGCGGTCAAGCCGAACCTGGCGTTCTTCGAGGCGTTCGGTTCCGGTGGGATGGCGGCCCTGGAACGGATCCGCGCCACCGTCCCGACCGGCGTGCTCGTCGTCGCCGACGCCAAGCGCGGGGATATCGGGTCCACCGCGGCGCGGCAGGCCGTCGCCCTGTTCGATGGCCTCGGGGCGGACGCGGTGACAGTCAGCCCGTACCTCGGCGGCGAGGCCATCGCGCCGCTCATCGAGCGCCCCGATCGGTTCGCCTACGTGCTGTGCCGGACGTCGAACCCTGGCGCCGGCGAGCTCCAGGATCTGGAGGTCCCCGCGGACCCCGAGGCCGGCGCCCCCGCCGAAGCGCTCCATCGGCGGGTCGCCCGGCGGGTCGCCACGTGGGGACCCGGCGGCACGGTCGGGCTCGTCGTCGGCGCGACGGCCCCGGCCGAACTGGCCGGGATCCGTGCCATCGTCCCCGGGCTCGCGTTCCTGGTCCCGGGCGTCGGGGCGCAGGGCGGCGACGCCGCGCCGGTCCTCGAGCACGGGCCGGCGACGGCGGCACCGGCCGGTGGCCGCCCGGGTGGGGGTCTGCTCGTCAACGTCTCGCGCGGCATCGCCGGGGTCGCTGTGGCCGCTCCGGACGGTGGTCCGACCGACCCGTTCGAGCGCGTGGCGGCCGCTGCCGCCGACTGGGCAAAACGACTCCCTGTGCTACCCTAGCCGCCGCGCTTCAGGCTCCCGCGGTCGCCGTCCTGAGCGAGCCGAGAGCCGCGAACATCGCATCGAAATGGAGCACCTTCGACGATGCCGAACATCGGAGCACCCGAGCTCATCATCATCCTGGTGATCGCGCTCCTCATCCTCGGGCCGGGCAAGCTGCCCGAGGTCGGGAAGTCGATCGGCGCCAGCATCCGCGAGTTCCGCAAGGCGTCCTCGGACGTCCAGGATTCGATGCAGGTCGACACGAGCCCCATGCCGGCGCCCGCGCCTGCGGCAGCCTCCGGCCGCCGCGGCCGTCGCCGCCCCGGTCGCTGCTGCCGCCGCCCCGGTCGCCGCGGCTCCTGCGCCCGTCGCAGCCGCTCCGGCAGCCGAGCCCGTCGCCGCGGCCCCGGTCGCCGCTCCCGAAGCCGTCGCAGCGGCGCCTGCCGAGCCTGTCGCCGCCGCGCCGACCGAATCGGCCAGCGAGTAGCGCGCCGGACCTGACCGCGCACCCATGGCCGACGCGGACGCCCTGCGCGACGCCGGCGTGACCGGCGTCCCCGGCGCCCCGGAGCCGGCCCCGCCCCCATCGGCCGCGCCCGAAGGCGCGGTCATGTCGCTCGTCGATCACCTGAGCGAGCTCAGGAATCGGCTGTTCAAGGTCATCCTCGCGGTCGCCATCGGATCGTCGGTCGGCTGGATCTTCGCGACCCAGATCCGCGACTTCCTGATCAAGCCACTGCCCAACGCCCAAGGGCTGGACCATCCGACCGTCCAGGTGCTCGGGCTCGGGCGATGCCTTCTTCATCCAGCTGCGGATCGCGATCGTCGTCGGCGTGATCCTCGCGATGCCGGTGATCCTCTACCAGCTGTGGGCATTCGTCGCGCCCGGGCTGACGCCGTCGGAGAAGAAGACCATCCGACCGTGGGTCCCGCTCGCCCTCCTGTTCTTCGCGATCGGCGTCGCCATCGCCTACTTCGTCCTGCCGTTCGCGGTCGGGTTCCTGCTGGCCTTCACGGACGACACGGTCGTGGCGGGCATCGCCGCCGGGCCGTACTTCGACTTCGTCACGACGATGTTCCTGGCCTTCGGGCTGATCATGGAGTTCCCGATCATCATGGTCGGCCTCTCGAAGGTCGGCATCCTGACGTCGCAGCGACTGAGCGAGTCGCGCCGGATGATCATCCTCGGGATCGCCATCTTCGCGGCCGTCGCCACGCCCGGCGGCGACCTCGTGAGCCCGTTCGTGCTCGGTGGCACGATGTACATCCTGTTCGAGCTCACCACGCTGTTCATCCGGCGCTCGGGCCGTTGATGAGCCCGTCGTGACGATGGGCCCTTCGGGGACGGCCGGCGAGGGACGACCCGTGCCCGCCGTCGTCATCGTCACGGGGCTTTCGGGCGGGGGCAAGACCGCCGCAGCGAAGCTCTTCGAGGACATCGGCTACACCGTCGTCGACAACCTGCCCGGGGAGCTGCTGCCGGACCTCGCCGAGCTCGTCTCCTCCGACCGCCAGCGGTTCGCGCAGGTCGCCATCGTCCTCGACGTCCGTGCCGGCGACCCGGGCCTGGCGCTCTCGGCGATGCGCGGGGCGCTCGAGGGCCGCGGCATCCGGCCCCGCATCGTGTACCTCGAAGCGCGCGACGACGTGCTCATCCGCCGGTTCAGCGAGACGCGCCATCGCCACCCGCTCGGCGACGACCGGGGCATCGCCCGATCCATCTCCGAGGAGCGACGGATCCTCGACCCGTTGCGCAACGAGGCCGACATCGTCCTCGACACCTCCGACCTGTCGCTGCGCGAGCTGCGCGAGCGTCTGTTCGCCCAGCTGGCCACCGCCGCGCGCTCGGACCAGATGGCCGTCCAGCTGATCAGCTTCGGCTACAAGTACGGACTGCCACTCGAGTCCGATCTCGTGTTCGACGTCCGGTTCATGGAGAACCCGTTCTACCTGGCCGAGCTGCGGCCCCTCTCCGGTCTGACCCACGAGGTCCGCGCGTTCGTGCTGAACCAGCCGGTCTCGAAGCAGTTCTTCGAGTTCCTGTACGGCTTCCTCGACTTCGCCATCCCGGCATACATCGCGGAAGGCAAGACACGGCTCACGATCGCGATCGGCTGCACCGGCGGCTATCACCGCTCGATCGTGGTCGCCGAGGAACTCGCCACGTGGCTGCGCGACCGTGATGGCGGCCCGGTCGCGGTCTTCCACCGGGAGCTCGAGCGACGATGAACCTGCGCCGCTGGCTCACCCCGGGGATCGGCATCAAGCGCTGGCTGCTGCTCGCGTTCGTGGGCCTCGTGCTGCTCGCGATCGGCGTCGCGAACGTGCTGCGCCAGGTCACGCGCGACCTCGAGTCGGGCGGGCTCGGACCCGTCCTCGATGTGCTCACGCTCCAGTTCCTGCCGTATCCGTGGCGGGCCGTGATCATCGGCGCGATCGGCCTGCTCCTCGTGATCATCGGCTCGGTCCGGCTCATCCGGGCGTTCACGGCACCGTTCCGCTCGACCGATGGCGACCAGCCGCTCGTGGAGGTCATCTACCAGAAGCGCTTCCTGGCCCGCGGGCCGCGGATCGTCGCCATCGGCGGGGGCACCGGCCTCTCGACGCTGCTGCGCGGCCTCAAGGAGCACACCAGCAATCTGACCGCCGTGGTCACGGTGGCCGACGACGGCGGATCGTCGGGCGTGCTGCGTCACGAGCTGGGCATCCCGGCGGTCGGCGACATCCGGAATTGCATCGCGGCCCTCGCCGACGCCGAGCCCCTCATGTCCGAGCTCCTGCAATACCGCTTCCCGGCGACGGGCCAGGGGGAGGCCGACCCGGCATCCTCGACCGGCCTGGGCGGGCACGCCGTGGGCAACCTCCTGATCGCCGCGATGACGGCGGTCGAAGGCGGCGACTTCGAGGAGGGCATCCGCCAGATGAACCGGATCCTGGCCGTGCGCGGCCAGGTGATCCCGGCATCGGCGACGCCCCTGATCCTCCACGCACGGCTGCACGACGGGAACGTCGTGGAGGGGCAGTCGCGGATCATGCGCACCGCCGGCATCGAGCGCGTCTGGCTCACGCCGGGCGACGTCCGGCCGTCCGAGGACGCGCTGACCGCCATCGCCGAGGCGGAGTCTGATCGTGCTCGGCCCCGGCAGCCTGTACACCAGCCTGCTCCCGAGCCTGCTGATCCCGGGGATCCGCGACGCCGTCCTGTCCTCGAACGGCCTGCGCGTGTTCGCCTGCAACGTGGCGACCCAGACCGGCGAGACCGAGGCCATGGACCTCGCGGCCCATGTCGAGGCGCTCGTCGATCACACCGCACCGGGGATCGTCGACCTCGTCCTGGCGAACAACCAGTTCGACGCGCAGGCGCCGGAGCCGTGGACCGCGCGACCCGTCCAGCTGCGCTGGCCACCGTCGGTCAGCCCGGCGCCGAAGCTCGTCCTCGATGCGGTCGTGGACCCGGCCAACGCCCACCACCACGACTCGGCCCGCCTCGCCGAGCGCCTCCTGCGCGTCCTCGAGCGCGAGAACGGATCGCGCCGCCGCGCCGTGGGCCGGACCGCGTGACCCGCTCCGAGCGGGACCTCGTCACGGCGCTGCGCGCCGAGCTCGCGGCCATCGACCCCGCCCGGCCGTGCGATCGCGTCGCCGAGTCAGCCGGCCTCGGTGCCCCGAGCCCGCGAGCGGCGGCGCGCGAAGGCGCCATCGCTCGCCTGGCCGTCCGGCTGCGCCACGGCCGCGACGAGTCCGCCCGCGTGCCCGACCCCGCGTTCGACTGGGACGCGGCGCCCGAGCATTGCCGCACCGCGTGGCTCCGCGGGCGGTTCCTCTCCCGCGGGTCGCTCAGCCTGGCCGGCGGGCGCACCCACCTCGAATTCACCGTGCCGCCCGACGACGCGCCCGAGCTGGCCACCCGGCTGGCGGAGATCGGCCTGCCGGCTTCGTGGCGGTTGCGCCGGGGCCGGGGCGTCGTCACGTGGAAGGGCGCCGAGTCCGTCGGGACGTTCCTGCGCCGGATCGGCGCCGGCGGCTCGCTGCTCGAGCTGGAGGCGCGCCAGGTCTCGCGGGCGCTGCGCGGCGACCTGAACCGGGTGCTCAACGCCGAGTCGGCGAACCTCCAGCGGGCCGTCAGCGCCGCCGGCCGCCAGCTCGACGCGATCGCCATCCTCGATGCCGACGGGCGCCTGGCCGACCAGCCGGAGGTCGTCCGCGTGGTGGCTGCGGGCCGGCGCGAGACGCCCGAGGCGACGCTGACCGAGCTCGCCGAGCGCCTCGCGCTGCACCGCTCGCAGGTCCAGCGCGCACTCGAACGGCTCGAGCGGTCGGCGCTCCATGACGACGAGGGCAACGGACGTCGCCACGACCCGCGGGTCACCTCGCGGGCCGAGGTCCGCCGGCGCCGGGCCGCTCTGGCATGATTCCGCCCGATGCGTGACGTGATCATCGCCGCCAACTGGAAGATGCATACGACGCCGAGCGACGCCGGCGAGCTCGCGCGGACCATCGCGAGCCGCACCCGGGAACCCGGCGTGATCCGGGTCATCTGCCCGCCCTTCGTCTGCCTCGAGGCCGTCCGGACGGCGCTCGCGGCCTCCGACCCCGATGTCGCCGTCGGTGCCCAGAACGTCCACCACGAACTGGCCGGGGCGTACACCGGCGAGGTCGCGGCCCCGATGCTCGTCGGCGTGGCCGGCTGGGTCATCGTCGGCCACTCCGAACGGCGCCGCGACGCCGGCGAGACCGATGCGCTCATCGGGCGCAAGCTCGGTCGGGTGGTCGAGGCGGGACTGCGCCCGATCCTGTGCGTCGGCGAGCAGCTCGAGCAGCGCGAGGCCGGTCGCGCGGTCGACGTCGTCGATCGGCAACTGGCGGGTGCCCTGGCCGACCACGATCCGGTCGCACTTCAGGCGGCTGGACTCGTCATCGCCTACGAGCCCGTGTGGGCCATCGGCACCGGACGCAACGCCGTCGGGTCCGATGCGGCCGCCATGGCCGAGGCGATCCGCGCGTCGCTCGTTCGCCTGGGGTGGGGGAGCGCGGCGGCCGAGGTGCCGGTCCTCTACGGCGGCAGCGTCACGTCCGCGAACATCGGGGAGTTCCTCACCGAGCCCGCCATCGACGGTGCCCTCGTCGGTGGCGCCTCGCTCAAGCCCGACGAGATGGCCGGGATCGTGGCCAGGGCCGGCCTGACGGCACGCGCCCGCGCGGCCGCCGCGTGACGGCCCCGACGGTCACCCGGCCGCGACCGATCGTCCTCGTCGTCCTCGACGGCTTCGGCCTCGGTGGCAACCCGGACGTCGACGCCATCGCCGCGGCGTCGATGCCCACGTGGTACAGCCTCATCCACCGGTGGCCCGGCGCGGTCCTCGGCGCCTCCGAGGGCGATGTCGGCCTGCCCGGCGGCCAGATGGGCAACTCCGAGGTCGGCCACCTCAACCTCGGTGCCGGCCGGCCGGTGCTGCAGGACCTGCCCAGGA
Organism: uncultured Chloroflexia bacterium; assembly: GCA_963817245.1. Taxonomy (GTDB): domain Bacteria; phylum Chloroflexota; class Limnocylindria; order Limnocylindrales; family CSP1-4; genus SPCO01. Next base: position 1,227,375 of record CAWFNQ010000001.1, on the reverse strand, counting down.
TCGATGCTTCCATCGCCGATGGGAGCTTCTTCAAGCGGCCCGCGTTCATCGCGGCGTGCGACCAGGCGGCGTCGGGCAGCGGCACGCTGCACGTCATCAGCCTCATCGGGCCTGGCGGGGTCCACGCCAACGACCGCCACCTCGTGGCCATCGCCGAACTGGCGAAGCATCGCAAGATCCCTCGCGTCCGGATCCATGCGCTGCTCGACGGGCGGGACACCCCGCCGAGCTCGGCGCTCGGCTTCATCAAGGAGGTCGAGCGGCGCCTGCGCTTCACCCATCCCGATGCCCGGATCGCGAGCGTCGGTGGCCGCTACTTCGCGATGGACCGCGACCAGCGCTGGGATCGGACGGAACGCGGCTACGACGCGATCGTCCACGGGGAGGCGCTCTACCAGGCCACGTCCGCGACCGCGGCGATCGAGGCGGCCTATGCCCGTGGTGAGACCGATGAGTTCGTCGCCCCGACCGTCATCGACGACCCCGACGGCCATCCGATCGGGATCGTCGTGGACGGCGACGCGATCATCCACGCGAACTTCCGGGCGGACCGCGCCAGACAGCTGACGCACGCCCTCGTCGATGGGCGAGCCTTCGCCGGGTTCGACCGGACCTCGCCGACCGGCCGGCCGGCGCCGAAGAAGCTGTTCGTCGTCACGATGACCGAGTACGAGGCGAAGCTGAAGGTGCACGTCGCCTTCCCGCCCGAGATCGTCCGCTCCCTGGCCGACGCGGTCTCGGACGCGGGTTGGCGCCAGTTCCATGTCGCCGAGACCGAGAAGTACGCGCACGTCACGTACTTCTTCAACGGCGGCCTCGAGAAGGCGCACCGTGGCGAGGTCCGCCTGCTGATCCCGAGCCAGCGGGTGGCGACCTACGACCTCGCACCGGAGATGAGCGCCCGCGGCGTCACTGATGCGCTGGTCGAGGCGATCGGCTCGGGCAAGTACGACTTCATCGTCGCGAACTACGCGAACGCCGACATGGTCGGCCACACGGGCGACTGGGACGCGACCATCACGGCGCTTGGGATCGTCGATACCTGCCTGACCCGCATCGTGGCCGCGATCGAGGCTGTCGATGCCGACGATCCCGACGCACCGGGCGCGCTCCTCGCCATCACCGCCGACCATGGGAACGCCGACCAGTTGCGGGACGCGGAAGGCAACCCCGTCACGGCGCACTCGCTCAACCCGGTCCCACTCGTGCTCATCGGCCGGGCCGCGGACGGCCTGGGCCTGCGGAACGGGGTCCTCGCCGACGTCGCCCCGACGTTGCTCGCGTTCATGGGCCTCCCGCGCTGGGAGGGGATGACCGGGCGAAGCCTCATCCTGTGATAGCATCCGACGCCGTATCGCACGAGGACGTCGACCCGTGAACCCGCTCCTGGCCTTCGGCCAGATCATCGTCAGCATCGCGCTGATCGTCGCCATCCTGCTCCAGGCCCGAGGCACCGGTCTCTCCGGCACCTTCGGCGGCGATTCCGCCGTCTATCGGAGCCGTCGTGGGGTGGAACGGCGGCTGTGGCAGTTCACGATCGTCCTGCTCGTGCTCTTCGTGGTCTTCTCGCTCGCCTCGTTCATCTTCGCGCCGACCACCGCGTAACGCGGCGATCCCCGCCGCGGCGAGCGGCGACCACTCGCATCGGAACCGATGACCCGGAAAGACACCGCCGTGGTCGGGCTGCTCGTCGTTCTGCTCGCGGTCATCGCGGGGATCGTCGGCATCCCGGCCCTCCAGGCCACCACCGCCAGCCCGGCGCCGTCGCCGACCCCGGGCCTCGCCGCGAGCCGCGCGTACCGCGAGGGCGTCGTCGGCCACCCCGTCTCGATCAGCCCGCTCACGGCCAAGACCCAGGCGGACCGCGACCTCGTCGCGCTGCTGTTCTCGGGCCTGGTCCGGAACGGCCCGGACGGCACGATCGTGCCCGACCTTGCCGAGCGCTGGTCCGTGGACGCGGACGGGCGGGTCTGGACCTTCGACCTGCGCTCCGACGCCCGCTGGCACGACGGTGAACCGGTCACGGCCGATGACGTCGTGTACACCATCCAGACGCTCCAGGACCCGGCGTACACCGGACCGGGCGCCACGTCCTGGTCCGAGGTCGACGTGCGCGCCGTCTCGCCGACCGAGGTGACGTTCACGCTCGCGAGCCCACTCGGCGGCTTCCTCCAGGCGGCGACCCAGCCGATCGCTCCGGCCCACCTCCTCGGCGATGTGCCGGTCAGCCTGCTGCCGGACCACCCGTTCGGGCAGCAGCCGGTCGGCTCCGGTCCGTTCGAGCTGTCCACGCTGGAGCCCGACAAGGCCATGCTCGTCCCGGCCTTCGCCGACGACACGGCGCCGGGGGCCGCCGATGCCTCGGCCCCGCCGACGGACTCGCTCACGACCGCGCAGCCGACACTTCGGCCGGAGCGCCCGACGCCGTACCTGTCCGGCATCGAGATGCACTTCTACGACGACGTCGACGCCCTCGCGACGGCGTACCGCAACGGCGAGATCGACGCCGCGTCCGGCCTGCCGCCGTCGACCGCGGCCGAGCTCGCGACCTCGAAGGACAGCCGGCTCCTGCGCTATCCCGGCTCGACGCTCACGGCCGTGCTGCTGAACCTCCGCCCCGACCATCCCGAGTTCCGTGACCCGTCCGTCCGGACCGCCCTGCTCGCCGCCATCGACCGGGTCGGCCTCATCGACAAGGTCTACGCGTCCGCGGCCGCGCCGGCACCGGGCCCGATCCCGCCGAGCTCGCCGTTGTTCGACCCGGCCGCGGAGCCGGTCGTCGACTACTCCGTGGCAGACGCCACCAAGGCGCTCAAGAAGGCGGGCTGGACCAAGAAGGACGACGGCTGGTACCTGCCGGGCGCCAAGAAGCCCGTCTCGATCGAGGTCCTGAGCACGCTCGAGGACACGAACCCCGCCGTCTACGCCGCCGCCGATTCCGTCGTCGCCGATTGGCGCGCGCTCGGCCTCGACGCGACGCACGTGGCGCTCCCGGCCGCCGAGCTCGTCACGGACCGCCTGTCGGCGGCGAAGTTCGCGGCGGCGGTCACGGACATCGCGATCGGGCTCGACCCGGACCTCTACCCGCTGCTCGCGTCGAGCCAGACGAGGACCGGCGGGTCGAACATCGGCGGGGTGCAGGACCAGGCGCTCGATACGTTGCTCAAGGCGGCTCGTGCGCCGGGCGCGCCGGGCGATCGGTACCAGGCGTATTCGGCCCTCCAGACGCAGCTGGCGAAGGGTCGCTACCTCCTCCCGCTGGCATTCCAGGACGAATCCGTGGTCATGCGCGACACGGTCCAGGGGCCCGTCGTCCGCCAGGTCGCCGGTCCATCGGACCGATTCTGGGACGTGCTAACATGGCGCCTCGCCGACCGGTGATCCGGTCGTTTCTGGTCCACGCCGAGGTGGCGGAATAGGCAGACGCGCTGGTTTCAGGTACCAGTGGCCGCAAGGTCGTGTGGGTTCAAGTCCCTCCCTCGGTACCACTCCCTCGTGGACCTCGACGCAACGAACACCTGCCCAGGTGGCGGAATTGGTATACGCGTACGTTTGAGGGGCGTATGAGGCAACTCATCCGGGTTCAAGTCCCGGCCTGGGCACCACAACCTCGAGCCACGCACGACCGCCCTCCGGGGCGGTCGTTATGATTCGGGCGGGCGGTTAGCTCAGAGGGTCAGAGCGTCTCGTTTACACCGAGAAGGTCACTGGTTCGATCCCAGTACCGCCCACGCATGAAAGAGCCCCTGTCGGACGATCCGGCAGGGGCTCTTGCTTACGGCTTGCTAACAGGGACTACCCCGGCTCGAGGTAGTCGGGCGACCACTGCTCGGTCGAGCTCGCCGTCTGAGGTCACGATCGAGTCGAGATACTCGAACAAGGGCGCCATGCCCTCGCTCGAGCCTGACTCAATACGTGCCTTGACGGCCCATTGCAGGTAGATCATGACGGCCGGAGGCGCATGGTGGCGAGGCCCAAACCCGTGCCCCGGAGCTGCCATGGCGATGAACATGGCCCGCGGTTCGCTCGTCCTCGTCGCGCTGCTTGTCGCGGCTTGCGGCGGACCCGCGTTCAAATCGGCAACCTACGGCTATTCCTTGACGCCGCCCTCGGGCTGGACGACCGTCCAGGCGTCGACGGCCTGGGACGGTGTGACTGCGGTATTCACACGAGTCGGCCGAGGCAGATCAGATCGTCGGCCCCGCCACCGCCAGCTCCTGGACGACCGTCGCTCCGACGGACAAGGATCTGGCGGCCTATACGACCGAATTGATCGCGGCGAACTGCCCGCGACCATGGGGACACCTGCCCGTCGCCGCCGGAGGCCCAGGAGGCGATCAAGGTCGGCAACGATCCGGGAACGCTCGTCGCCTGGAACTGCGGCATCCTGATCAATATCGCGGTGGCCGTGCACAACGGCCGTGCCTACGTCTTCGGCTTCCGCGACCCTGCGGTCCACGCTGCGACCGACGCAAGCGCTCGCTCCACGTTCGTGTCTATGCTCCAGTCGGTTCAGTTCCCCGACTGACGCCCCGGTCCAGCGAAGCGTCACGGCTGAGGTAGCCGCACTCGGGGGCTCCGCGTCCGGACGTGCGATCCCGCTAGGGCGGCCAGCCGAGCCGGAGCGACCGAGGCCCTCCTTGCTAACGGCCTGCTAACAGACTCCCCGGTACACAGGGTCACCGGACGAGATGATGGGACACGTCACCGTCCATTTCCCAGCACGAAACGGCCTGAGACGGCAGGCGACGGGAACTGCGGAGACGAACGGATGCTCGTTTACACCGAGAAGGTCACTGGTTCGATCCCAGTACCGCCCACGCACGAACGAGCCCCTGTCGGACGATCCGGCAGGGGCTCTTGCTTACGGTCGACCGGCTCCAGCGACCGTCAGGGCTGGAGCGTCACCGCGGGCGTATCACTCCAGACGAAGGTCGTCCCGTCCTGCGCGGTAGCAAAGAATCGCGTGAGCGAGGACGACACGTGGACCCTGATGTTGGCGTTCGCGACGCCCTTCTTGTTCGTGGTGACGAGCTTGCCGATCGTGTAGGTCTGGGTCGGGATGACCGGGCCCAGGAAGCTGCACGCCCCGCCCCACAGCTGGATGTAGTAGCTGTGGTTCGGCAGGGCATGCTTCAGGTGGAACTGGACCGAGACGGTGTCGCCGTTGCGATGGTAGTTGGCGAAGCCGATCACGGGCAATGTCGATAGGTCGGCTCCGCACGCGCTGTTGCCCTGCTGGATGTGCGCCTTCGGATTGTTCGCACTCGCCGCGGACGCGACCGCGGCGAGACTCCCGACGGCGACCACCGCCGACAACGTGGCCACCGACAAGAGCCGGGCCAGACCAAGGTTCTTGCGCATCACTTGCGCCCCCCTTGTGCGCCGCTCGGGCCGACCGCACCGACATCAACGGACCCCGAGCCGTCGGGTGCAATCGCGGGTCGGCGGCCCCCGAGAACCGCCTGATGATTTGCCGCTAGGACGACGGGCCCCCAGGCCGTCGCGTGCAGATCGCGAGTCGACGGAACCCCCGCGGGGCCGTCTGGTGCGGATCGTGAGCGGACGCGGCGATGATAGGCATGGGTACGTGCGGTCGGACGTAGCCAAATAGTCAGCGCCGCGACTGTCCGTTGACGTGTGGCAACGTTCCCGACTGCCCGGCACACGGGGCACGGTCCGAGACCAGGAGATGCTCGTTTGCACCGAGGGGTCACTGGTTCGATCCCAGTACCGCCCACGCACGAAAGAGCCCCCGTCGGACCATCCGGCAGGGGCTCTTGCTACCGGTTTGGCCGGGTAGCACGCGTGACCGTCAAGGCGCAAGGCGTTGCCATGAGGCGTCGCTGACGCTCGTCCAAGTCGGCGTCCGGAACGTGCCCTTGACGGGGTCCAGCAGCACTTGATCGAGGGCGGTCCCCGATGCGGTGGCCGGCGTTCCCAGGATCGACGAGTCGTCGGGCGCCCATTCCCAGGCTGTCGTGTCCGTCGGGCTCATGCCCCCGGGGTACGGGATCTCGACGCCCGTGGCGCTCCCGTCGACGGGGACCGCAGCGGGCCGCGCCTGTTCGTCGCCAGCGGAGTAGCCTCGGATCACGAGCATCCGGGTGCCGTCGTTCGACCAGCTCTCGGGCGCCTGCCATTCGCCGGCTGGGCTCGGCAGGATGCGAACAGGGCTCCCGTCGGCGTTGACGACATAGGTCTGCGCGGTGAGGCCGACTCCCGCGGCGAGGGCTTCGCGGGTGGAACAGTCCACATCGCACCATTCGCCGAACGCGATCAGCGACCCATCGGGTGACCACAGCGGGTTGCCTCGGTAGATGCCTGCCGACCTCTCGTCGCGCACGATCGTGCGAACGGGTCCGCCCTGCGAGCTCACGAGATGGATCGCGCCGTTGCCGCCCGAATCGTCGCCGTTGTCCATGAACAGGATCTCGGAGCCGTTCGGCGGACGCCAGGCAGCATTGGTCGCCGCCATCCCGACGTCGAGTTGGTGGATCCCACTGCCGTCGGTCGCGGCGATGAAGAGGCTGGGGGTGCCGTTCAGGTCCGCGGAGATCAGGAGCTGCCTGCCGTCAGGCGAGAAGTCGTAGTTCGTGATGCCGACGAGAGGGTCGGGGGTCACTCGGATCAGGTCGGATCCGTCGGGTCGCGCGACGTACACGACACCAGAGCCCGAGATTGCCGTCGGCCATCGTTGGAACGCAATCCTGGTGCCATCGCGTGACCATCGGGGATTCACGTCGTTCTCGGCGCCTGTGACGATCGCCGTGGAGCCGCCCGTCGCGGGGTCCGCTGTGTAGATATCGCCGGCGCTGGCATAGGCCACGAGACCGTTCCGGGCGAGGCCGAACGGTGCCGGGAGACGGTGCTGCGAGCCCATCACGAACACAAGACTCGCGGCGAGGAGCAGGAGGATCAGCGCCAGGACCGCGATCGGGCGCCACGGCACCTGCCGGGCGAACGCGGGCTGACGCGCGACGTCAACCATGGGGAGCCACCTTTCGAGAAGGGTCCAGGCCGGCCGCTGGCGCGTGCGAGCGGCCAGCCCGATGAGGTCGTCGAAGTACTCGGGCGTCCTCGGCTGTGAGATCTCCTCGAGGATCGCCGGGAGCCGCCGGTCGAAGCGATCGTTCGGCATCATGCGAGCTGCCCTCCCGGGATCGAGGACGCCACGGTGACCTCGTCCGCGCCGACCGCGAATCGCATCGCCATCAGCGATCGGTGCAGGCGCGACTTGACCGTTCCCAGGGGGAGACCGAGCATGCCCGCCACTTCGGGCAGCGGCATTCCGAGGAAGTAATGCATCACGACGATCGCCCGCGATTCGGGTTCGAGGTGCCGGAGCGCCTCGTCGACGAGATCGCGGTCGGCGATCGCGGACGCGAAGTCGACGCCGGTCGGGCCGTCGATCGGGGTCAATTCGACCTCGATCGCCCGGTGTCGACGGCGGCGCATGATGTCGATACAGGCGTGGACGACGAGCCGACGCAACCACGCGTCGAACCGGTCGGGATCGCGAAGCGCCGGCAGGGTTCGCCAGGCGCGGATGAATCCATCCTGGACGCCGTCGCGCGCGAGCTCCGGGTCCCTGAGGATCAGCCGGGCGGCCGCGTCCAGCCGCGCGATGGCGTCGCCGGCAAGCATCGCGAAGGCGTCATGATCGCCCTGCTTCGCCCGCTCGACGAGGTCTCGCTGGTCCACGACAGCCCCAGGTCTCGGCGCGGCCGTCCGGTCGCGCTCTGATGGTATGCCGTACGCAGTGCCTGAATTGTTCCCGGGAATCCGGCGGAGCCGTGCCCAGTGGGCGCCGGTGGCTGATCAGCGAGCTAGGCGGATCGGGCCGGGGCCGACGCCTCGGTCGGTTCCTGTTCCTGGGGCTGCCGGGGGCACGTGCCGCCGATCGCGATGTGGCGGCTGTCGGTCGTGTCGGCGATGGGAGCCGATCGGATCAGTCCGCAACGACCGCAGACGGCGACCACGAGGGACGAGTCCGGGCCGGTGCGTGTCGTGAGGAAGGTCCAGTCATGCTGGTCAGCGGCCATGGCACGCCTCCGCTAGGGGCCGGGCGGCGAACGATACGCTCTGCAAGCGTGGCGGGGTCGTCTCGCGGTGATGGCAGTCTGACCGATGTCACCCGCGAGTGTGAGCCGACGTTCGCGTCATGGCCCTCGAATCGATTCGGGCTACGATCGTGTCAGCTGTCGGAGGCCCCCGAGTGCCACTCTTCATGGATCGTCATGACCTGCCGGGGTGACGGCCGAACAGGTCGCGCAGGCGCATCTGGCCGACCTCGACGCTGAAGCCAGGTTCGGGGTGCACTTCCTCGCCTACTGGTTCGACGCGGCCCACGGCGAGGCCTTCTGCCTGGCGGACGCGCCCCAGGCGGAGTCGTTGACGGCCGTGCATCGGGAGACCCACGGCCTGATCCCGAACGAGATCATCAGCGTCTCGGAGGACGATGTCCTGCGATTCCTCGGGCGGATGAACGAGACGGGCACCGAGGCCCCGCGGGCCAACCCGTTCCGGACGATCCTCTTCACCGACCTGGAGGGTTCGACGTCGATCCTCGAGTCCGTCGGCCAGGCCGCGTTCATGGTCCTCCTCACCGAGCACGACCTGATCATCCGACGGGCGCTCGTGACCACACGCGGACGCGAGGTGAAGCACACCGGAGACGGGATCATGGCCTCGTTCGACGACGTGGCGAGCGCGCTGGAATGCGCGATCTCGATCCAGGAGGGATTCGAGACACGAGCCACCGTTGCCCCGGAGCCGGCGTTGCGGGTGCGGATCGGCATCGCCGCCGGTGAGCCGGTCGATCACAACGACGACCTCTTCGGCTCGACCGTCACCCTCGCGAATCGGATCTGCAGCGCCGCCGAGGCCGGTCACATCCTCACGTCGGATGTCGTCCACGACCTGGGCGTCCCGCGTGGTTTCGTGTTCGGTGACGGTCGTGAGGTGATCCTGAAGGGGTTCTCCGGTCCGACCACGGTCTACGAGCTGGTGTCCAAGGGGTGGCGTCTAGAGGACTGATCGACCAGGGATCATGCCCGGCTGGAGTTCCGTCGCGGCGACGATGTGTCGACGATTGAGCAGGGCGAACGGATAGCGGGCGATGATCCGCCGGTCTGCGAGGGATCGCGTTCGCACGTCGGTCATCGGGATGAACTGCGGCTCGTTCGACTCGATGAACACGGCCAGCTCGGCGCCTGGCGGCACGTGGACCTCGCCGGTCAGCGTGTGACCACTCGTCACGACGACGATGGTGTGCGCGACCTTCGGGATGAGGTACTCGGCCGGCGTATCGAGCGGGTGGTAGTCCTCGGTCGTCTGGGCGATCAGCGTGACCTCGCTCGGGCTCGCCCAGATGCTCGGCGTCTTGACCTTGGTCGGGTCGCCGTTCCGCCGCAACACGGTCGCACCCCGGATGTGGAGGAGCCCGAGGTGGCTGTTGACGAAGTCGGACAAGCGACGGTGGTAGCCGGTCAACATCGTGCCGGCCATCCGGATGTGCGGACCGACGAGTTCGATCTCGACGGCCGTCTGCTGTGGCAGATCGAGCGCGAACGCCGGTAGCTCCCCGACGACGAGCTCCTCGAGGTGGACGGATGCGTCGCCGTCGAACTCGACCGCCCGCCGGTCGCCGCTCCCGGACCGTCGTTCGCTCGGCGACCGGCGGGATGCGGCCTTGTCGGCCGCAGTACTTGCGCTCACGCTTGACCTCTCGTGCGTGGACTCAGCCAGCGTCGGACGCGCCCAGCGGTGCTGACCGGGGAGACGGTATGCCGTGGTGGTGCTCGCCGACACCACCCGAAAGTCCGATGACCGAGCCTGGCGCTCGCGCCGGCCCACCACCTACCATCTGACCGTGGAACCGACGATCGTCGACGTCGAGGCGGAGCAACGGTACGAGGCGCGCATCGAGGGTGACCTCGCCGGCTTCCTCGACTACGTCGTCAAGCGCGGCCGGATCGCGCTGATCCACACCGAGGTGCTCGAGGCGTTCCGGGGAAAGGGCCTCGCCGAGCAGATGGCGCGGTTCGCGCTCGACGACGCCAGGCGCCGGGGTCTCCAGGTGATCGCGATCTGCCCGTACGTCCGGGACTACGTCGAACGTCATCCCGAGACCCGCGACATCGTGGTCGGGATGAGCGACGTGACCGCAACGACAGGGGAGTAGCCTCCGAGTCGAGGCCCGCGGTGGACCGGACCCCAGACCCCAGAGCGCGGCGCATCGCGTCCGTTGGTTCACCGGCAGGAGAGGAGCGTTCGTGAGGCACGTTCTCGAGCGCGTCTCGGTCCTGGTGGTCGTCACGACGGTCGCCTGGGGCGGCGCTGCGCCGACCGTGTCCGCCACGTCCGCGGCCTCCGCCAGCGTCGTGCGACCGGCCACGAACGCGACCTCGAGCGCCGCGGCGACGCGACCAGCCGTGCCCGAACCATGCCGATCGAATGCCGCGCGATCGGTCGGAACCGGAACCGAAGAGGTGTGCCCCTATCTCGTCGAGGTCGCGTCGGGCACGCTCACTCGAACGGTGACACGGGGCCTGCCGACGGCGGCGATCACCCACACCTATCGCGCCGCGTTGCACGGATTCGCGGCCTGGCTGACCTCGGACCAGGCAGCGACGCTCCGCCGCGACCACGATGTCGCCTCGGTGACCCGCGACATGGTCGTCACGGCCGCGGACACCGAACCGAATGCTCCGTGGGGGCTCGACCGGATCGACAGCCGCAGCCTCCCGCTCTCCTCGACGTACGAATACGTTCCGAACGGGGGCGCGGGCGTCCGGGCCTATGTGCTCGATACCGGGATCCGCGCGACGCATCACGACTTCGGCGGTCGCGTGAAGACCGGCGTGAACTTCGTGCCCGACGACAACGGCACGAACGACTGTCACGGTCACGGCACGCATGTCGCCGGAACGATCGGCGGCGCGACCTACGGGGTCGCCAAGGCCGTGACCCTCGTGCCGGTCCGCGTCCTGGACTGCACCGCGTCGGGCGCGGTCTCGGGGATCATCGCGGCCCTGGATTGGGTCATCGCCGACCACGCCAGTGGGCAGCCGGCGGTGGTCAACATGAGCCTTATCGGAGGGTTCGACGCCGTCTTCAACACGGTCGTGGCCAACACGGTCGCCGATGGCGTCGTCGTGGTCGTGGCCGCCGGCAACGGGAGCTCCGACGCGTGCGCCGGGTCGCCGGCGAGTGCCCCGGACGCCCTGACGGTCGGGGCGACGGACCTGTCGGATCATCGTGCCTCGTTCAGCAACTACGGCTCGTGCCTGGACTTGTTCGCGCCCGGCGTGGGTATCCTCTCGGCGGGTATCTCATCGGACACCGCAAGCGCGTACGGGAGCGGTACGTCCATGGCGTCACCGCATGTCGCGGGCATCGCCGCCGTGGTCTATGGCCTTCACCCGACCATGGACGCGTCAAGTGTCAGCGCGGCCATCGTCGGAGACGCCACCCCGGGCGTGGTGTCCGATCCAGGGCCGGGTAGCCCGAACCTTCTCGCGCATATCGAAGCCCCGGCGGCACCCCCGACGGCCATCCTGACCGCGCCGACGAGCCCGACGAACGCGGCAACGCTGTCGTACGCCGTCGCCTTCAGTGAACCGGTGACCGGCCTGGTCGCAGGGGACTTCCACCTGGCCGGGACGGCGAGCGGCTGCCGTGTCGGCGCCCCGACCGGATCGGCAGCCAGCTACGCCGTCGCCGTCGATGGATGCTCTGACGGGACCGTCGTCCTCAAGCTCGGCGCGAATACCGTCATCAGCGGCGCTACATCGCAGTCAGGTCCCGCGGCCGACGTTGCCACGGCCTCGGTCACGATCGACCGCACGCCGCCGACGGTGGGTTCCCTGCTCGGCGTCCCGAGGTCGGAGTCGACCCTGGCTGACCCCGGCATCCCGCTTCGGCTGACGTGGAGGGCGTCCGATCATGGCGGTACCGGGATCGCTCGTCACGAGGTTGCCGTGAGCGTCAACGGGAGCGTGACGTGGACGACGATCTCCGACACGCTGACGGCGCCTGCCGTGGACGTGATCGTTCCAGTATCGGGCACGGTCCGATTCCGGGCCAGGTCGGTCGACCGGATGGACAACGTCAGCCCATGGGCATATGGCCCGACACTCTCGCCACGCCTCATCCAGCAGACGAGTCCCTCGGTGAGGTACACCGGCACGTGGACGAACTCGACCTCGACCGCGTACTCGGGCGGCACCGCGAGGTACGCGACGACGGCGCACGCCTCGGCCAGCTATACGCTCAGCGGGCGTTCGATCGCGCTCGTCACGACGAAGGCCCCCTCACGCGGCAAGACCAAGATCTACATCGATGGCGCGTACGTGGCGACCGTCGACCTGTATGCGACGAGCAGGACGTCTCAAGTCATCGTGTGGCAGAAGAGCTGGTCGACGGCCGCACGCCGGACCGTCAAGTTCGTCGTCGTCGGCACCTCCGGGCGCCCGCGGGTCGATCTCGACGCATTGGCCGTCCTGAGGTAGCCGCCCCACCCCCAAGGCCGGCAGGTCATGAGCCAGACCATGATGGGCCGGCGTTCTCGCCTGCGACTCGAGCCAGGCTCGAACGGCGTGAAGAAGCCCGCCGGCGAGATGAGAGTGTTCGCTGGCGGGCTGATGTCGATGCTGCCGCGAAGCGGCATGCCCGCCGATCCCCCGAAGGTCCCATCCAGGTCGCGTAGGGACCGGGCGCGTGATCAGAGCGCCTTGTTCACACCGAGGAGGTCACCGGTTCGATCCCAGTACCGGCCACAACACCAGGCGCATGAAGAACGACCCCGGCAGGTCACCCTGCCGGGGTCGTCGATATCAGCGGTGCTGACGAGTTACGGGTTCGCGCAGATGACGTACGCCTGCAGGGAGTACGACTGATCTCCGCCGTTGGTGTTGTCGACGGTGCCGGTCACGGTCCACGTCGTGGCGCTGCTCGGATAGCTGTTGGTGATGTTGACTTCGCTTCTCGTTGCTCACGTTGGAGGTGCGGTAGCCGCCTCCGACCGCGACCTTGCTGCCACCGCAGCTGGCCGTAGCCGTCTTGTCCAACTCGTTGTCGGCCGTCGCGGTCCCCGGGACGATCGACTGGCCGAGGGCGTAGCTGGCGCCGTCGGCGCCGGTGTCGCCCTTGTCGCCCTTGTCGCCCTTGGGACCGGTGTCGCCGGTGTCGCCCTTGGGACCGGTGTCGCCGGTGTCACCCTTGTCGCCCTTGGGACCGATGTCGCCGGTGTCGCCCTTGGGACCGATGTCGCCGGTGTCACCCTTGTCGCCCGGAAGGCCCTGGGGACCCGGAAGGCCCTGGGGACCGGTGTCCCCGGTGTCACCCTTGTCGCCCGGAAGCCCCTGCGGACCCGGATCAGGCCCTGCGGACCCGGATCACCCTGGGGACCCGGAAGGCCCTGCGGACCGGTGTCCCCGGTGTCGCCCTTGGGCCCGGTGTCGCCGGTGTCACCCTGGGGCCACCCGGGGTACCGGGCTCTCCCTGCGGACCCGGGGACCGACCCTGCGGACCCGGAAGCCCCTGCGGACCCGGATCACCCTGCGGACCCGGATCGCCCTGCGGACCGGTACCGCCGGGCACGAAGTACCCCGTCACGTCGAACAGGACGTCGGTCGTCGCGCCGGGCGCGGCCCAGTAGGTGACGCTCAGCTTGCCGCCCGAACCAAGGGGTCCCGTGACCGCGTTGGCGCGGTTGTCATCGATCGGGAAGTTGAGGGTCGAGGTGGTCGGCGTGTTCACGGGCTCCGGCGTGAGGGCGAGGTAGCCCAGTTTGCTCTGCTTGGTGACCGTGAGGTTGCCGGTGATCCCGACAGCGTCCGTCGGGATATTGATCGTGTCGTCCCCCGGATGGAGATCGGTGACCTGGAAGGTCGATGCGACACGGCTGTGGATCTTCCCGGTGATCCCGAGATCGATCCTCGTGTCCAGCACGCGATTCGGCGTGACGGGCACGTAGACGGAGCCGCTCGGCGCCGCGGCGCCGAAGACGATCGGGTTCTTCGTCGCTGAACCTGGCGCCGAACCACCGAACGCGACGCCGACGAATGCGCCCACGAGGGCGATGGCGGTCGCTGTCGCCAACAGTGCGGTCCGGGTGGCCGGCCGAGAAGGCCGGATCCGTGTGAAGGCTGTCATGCAATTCCTCGCGCTGCGAACTGGGCTGTCGGACACGCTGGGAGCCTGGGTCCGTGTCAATGACACCGCGCACGCCGAGGGCGATGTCGGGGCCCGTTCGGCGATACTGATGCCAGCTCGCACCACACGACCATGAGAAGGAGGTACCGGGTCAAGATCGGCCGCACGGGCGGGCCAGCAGGACCAGTAGCACCAGGCCGGCGCGCGTGGTATCCGTGCCCGGCCCGGCGCGCTGTAGACTGACCGGCAGGGCGCCACGGAGGGTGGCCCCGACGGAGGAGGCGCATGGACCTCACGCTGATCATCATCATCGCGATCGTCGTGATCCTGGTCGTGGTCGTGGTCGGGATCTACAACGGTCTGGTCCAGCGGCGCCTGCGCGTCGATGAGGCATTCGCCCAGATCGAAGTCCAACTGAAGCGACGCCACGACCTCATCCCGAACCTCGTGAACGCGGTCAAGGGCTACATGGGGTTCGAGCAGAAGGTCCTGACCGACGTGACCAATGCCCGAGCCGCAGCCGTCGCCGCCGGGGCCCAGGGTCCCGCCCAGCAGGCCGCCGCGGAGAACGCCCTGACCGGCACGTTGCGCTCGCTGTTCGCGGTGGTCGAGAACTATCCCGGAGCTGAAGGCGAACGAGAACGTGCTCTCGTTGCAGGAGCAGCTGACCACGACGGAGAACCAGATCTCGTTCTCGCGCCAGCACTACAACGCGACGGTCCTCGATTACAACACGTCGATCGCCACGTTCCCGAGCGTCATCTTCGCCGGGATCTTCGGGTTCCTGAAGCGCGAGTTCTTCGACGCCGAGCCCGAGGCCGAGAACGTCCCGAACGTCGACCTCAGCCTGAGCTGATCAGCGGTCCTCAGGAGGGACCGTGGCCGGATCGACCTTCTACGACCAGATCTCCGCCAATCGGCGGAACTCGTTCCTGATGGCGTTGCTCGTCGTCGCCCTGCTGGCGGCGCTGGGCTTCTCGATCGGGTATGTCCTCTTCGGCTCGACGGCGGGCGGCCTCGCCGTGACCGTGTTCGCGATCTTCCTCGGCGGCCTGTCGGGCGCCTTCACGTACTTCCAGGGCGACAAGCTGGTCCTCGCGGTCAGCGCCGCCCACGAGGTCGACGCGACGTCAGCCCCGCAGCTCATGAACGTCGTCCAGGAGATGGCCATCGCGGCGAACGTGCCGATGCCCAAGGTCTACATCATCGACGACACGGCCCCGAACGCCTTCGCCACCGGCCGCGACCCGCAGCACGCCTCGGTGGCGGTCACGACGGGCCTGCTCCAGAAGCTCGACCGCGAGGAGCTCCAGGGCGTCCTCGGCCACGAGCTCTCGCACGTCCGCAACTTCGACATCCGGTTCTCGCTCGTCGTCGGCGTGATGGTCGGGGTCATCGCCATCCTCGCCGACTTCTTCCTGCGGTTCACGTTCTGGGGCGGCGTCAGCGGACGCTCGCGCGACCGGGAGGGAGCGGAGGCGGCGCCGCGGCGATCATCGCGGTCGTCGCCATCGCGCTCGCGATCCTGGCGCCGCTCATCAGCCGGTTCATCCAGCTGGCCGTCAGCCGGCAACGCGAGTATCTGGCGGACGCCTCGTCGGTCGAGCTGACCCGGAATCCGGTCGGCCTCGAACGTGCCCTGGCCAAGATCGGCGCCGACCAGGAGGTGCTCGAGGTGGCCAACCGCGGCACCCAGCACATGTACTTCACGAACCCGATCAAGAAGTTCGAAGCGCGCTCATCGAACCTGATGTCGACGCACCCGCCGATCCTCGATCGGATCAACCGGTTGCGCCAGCTCACCGGCGAAGGACCGCTCGACGCGTCCGATGCTTCGAGCCTGGCCGGGCTCGACTGAGACCGGGAGGGTCGTGGTATCCTCCGTCCCGCCGACGGACAGCCGCAGGCTGGTTGGCCATCGGGCCGAGATAGCTCAGTTGGTAGAGCACGCGACTGAAAATCGCGGTGTCGCCAGTTCGAATCTGGCTCTCGGCACCATCACTTCGGTGATCGGGCGATGCGGGCGGAAGTGGCTCAGTTGGTAGAGCATCACCTTGCCAAGGTGAGGGTCGCGGGTTCGAGTCCCGTCTTCCGCTCCACTCCTTTCCCTGAGGACCGCTGCCCCTTCGTCTAGTGGTAGGACAGCGGACTTTGGATCCGTGAACCGAGGTTCGAATCCTCGAGGGGCAGCCAGACATCGGGAGGCTCCGCCGGCAGCCGGGCCCTTGGCGACGTGGTGAAGTGGTTCAACACGGAGGTCTGCAAAACCTCTATTCACCGGTTCGAATCCGGTCGTCGCCTCCACAATCCGAGCACGAAACGGCCCTTCGGGGCCGTTCTTCTTGTCCGCCTACGGCCTCGGCACGGGCCACGCATCGAGCGGGGACGTGACGTTCGGCTCTGTCGCCGGCGGCGGCGCCCTCGTCTAATCGGGTCGTGAAGCGGATGGGCATCCTGGCCGTCGCCGCGTCGCTGGCCCTCGTCGCCTCCGGCTGTGCCGGCGCTGCCGGCCCGACCTCGACGCCGATGGCGACAGCCACGCAGACGCCGGCGACTCCGGACCAGGCACCGACAGCTCCGGCGTCGCCCGCCATCGTGCAGCCGTTCGTCGACGACGTCGCCTACGCCCACCGATCGCCGGCGCAACGTCTCGACGTCTACCTGCCGTCTGCCGGCGTCGCGCCGCGCCCGCTGGTCGTGATCATCCACGGCGGGGGTTGGGTCACCGGCGACAAGCGGGGTGAGCTTCCGACGACGGCTGCCGCCGGTCTTCTGGACCTCGGCTACGCGGTGGCCAGCGTCAACTATCGCCTCGCCGACGAGGCGGTGTTCCCGGCGCAGCTGCTCGACGTCAAGGCCGCGATCCGATACCTGCGCGCCAATGCCACGGCGCTCACCATCGACCCCGATCGGATCGCCGTCATGGGCGAATCGGCGGGTGGTCACCTGGCGGCGCTCCTCGGGACGACGGCGGGCGAGGCGGAGTTCGACGACCCAGCCCTCGGCAATGCCGGGGTGTCGAGCGCGGTCCAGGCCGTCGTCGACTTCTATGGGCCGGCCGACCTCACCACCTCCGACAACCAGCGGCGCCTGAACTCGGCTTGCCCGGCGGAGCCCGACCCCAACATCGCCCTGCTGCTCGGGACATCGCCAACGGCAGCACCGGATCTCGCCGCCGCCGCAAGCCCGGTCACCTACATCCACGCCGGCCGGGACGTTCCGCCGTTCTTCATCGCTCACGGGGACGCCGATTGCATCGTGCCGTACCAGCAGAGCGTGGAGTTGCACGATGCCATCGAGGAAGTCGCGCCGGGCCGAGCCCATCTGGCCATCGTCCCCGGTTCGGGGCACTACCTCGCCTTTGATTTCGCGAGTCAAAGCGAGGCGCTGATCGGATTCATCGCGGCCACCATCGGGCCAGGTTGAGGACGGGCGATCTCCCCACGATGGCCCGCCCTGCGCGGCCTCGGCCTCTGGATGCGCTGGCACCTCGACGACCCAGGCCCTTGGCTCGTCTGGGCCGCGAACGGCCGCCTCCTTCAGCGCCATGTCAGCGACACCAGCGGGATCGCGGCCTGCTTGCCGCGCAAGGTGATCGACCCGATCGGCTCCATCGCGACCTCGGCTGGCATGGCGCCGAGCCGATCCACGAGCTCCTGGGAGACCAGCACGCCGCGGCCCGTGTCGCCCGAGGCCGCCTCGATGCGGGCCGTCGTATTGACCGTGTCGCCCAGGAAGACGATCTCACGATGCAGATCGCCCATCTCGCCAACGACGACTGGACCGACGTGGATCGCGATGTGAAAGGCGGGCTTGACGCCGAAGTCCTCCAGGTACCGTGACTCGCGGCGATCGACGCCGCCGAGCATCGAGAACGCCGTGCGGATGCAGGCGGCATCTCGAAGCCCCTGGTCCGCCAGCCAGGTCACGATGATCTCGTCACCCACGTAACGATGGATCTCGCCGTGGTAGGTGGCGACGGCGTCAGCGATGTCGAACGCGATCCGATCGAGCAGTCCGTGGAAGCGCAGTGGGCCGAGGCGCTCGGCGATGGTCGTCGAATCGACGAGGTCCATGAACAGGAAGACGCGTTCCTCGAGCCTCGGTCGGTGGTAGCGACCGGTCACGAAACTCGTCAGGACGCTGGGTCCGAGCATGCGGCTCAGCTGACGGATCGTGCTGAACACGAACGCGACGAGGAACGCGAAGCCGATGTGCGTTCCGCCGAGGATGCCCGCTGCATCGGAGAGGGGAACGCCAGTGGCCAGGGCGGCCACGAGGAGACCGACGACGATGAACAGGAGGTAGACGAGGGTCCGAAGGCCGATCGCCACGACGAATCTCCGCCGGCGAAGCCGTCTGCCCCATTCGGTGTTCGCTGCAGCAACGTCGAACAGGTAGATCGGGACGAAGATCAGCGCTCCAGCGATGAGGCCCCGAGCCACATCAGATGGATCGAGCGGCCCCGACAAGGCGACATACACGACGCCGGCCGACATGCCCGCCAGCAGGACGACCACGAGGCCCCGGACGACGCCGGCCGCCTTTGGCGAAAGGGTCATCGGACTTCCTCTGCACGCGATCTGGTCACAGGATCGCCCGGTGGCCTCGATCCACGCCAAGCGGGGCCGGTCCGCGGCCCTCGACGAACCCTACCGCGCCCACGGTGACTGGCGGCCGGCGGTTCGCTAGAGTTGGTGGGTCACGTCGGGCCGGCCTCGCTCGGAGAGTTTCCATCGTCGTGACTCGTCATGTGGAGGGCCAATCGTGAAGAACCCACCTATCCTCATCGCGATCATCGGCTTCTTCGCAGCACTTGCGGGATTCGGGTTCCTGTTCTTCGGACTCCGGGTGCTCGGCTTCGACTGGTTCGGTGCGTTCGGCGACCTGCCGGCGTTCGAGCACGTCGGGCTGTGGGGTTGGCTCGCGGTCTTCACCGGGATCATCTGGATCTTCGCGGCGCTGGGCCTGTGGGCGCTCCAGCCGTGGGCTCGTCTCTTCGCCCAGATCATGGCCGGCTTCGGGCTGTTCGAGGCGGTCCTGGCCTTCTTCCAGTTCCCGGGCACCGGCGTCGCGTTGGGCATGGCGATCATGCCGGCGTTCATCCTGTGGTACCTGAGCACGAGCGAGGTGAAGGCAGCGTTCGGGATCGGCGAGAAGCCGGCAGTAGCGGCGGCCGCCGCGGCTCCCGCGGCCGCGCCCGTCGCTGCGGCAGCGCCCGTCGCGACCGTGGCAGCCGCAGCCGCGGCACCTGCGACACCCGCAGCACCGGCGCCCGCGGTGGCCGCGGCACCGGTCGCTGCAGCGGCGGCCACGACCCCGGCCCGTGAGTCGGCCGCCCCTGAGCCCGCATCGGCCCCAGGTGCCGAGGGTCACTCCGGGATCGAGGACGTCGAAGGGATCGGCCCCGAGAACGCTGCAAAGCTCGCGGCGGTCGGCATCTCGACCCCCGACGATCTGCTCAAGGCCGGTGCGAAGCGCTACGACCGCGAGCAGATCGCGGAGGCCACGGGGATCAGCAGCAAGCTCATCCTCGAGTGGGTCAACCTCGTTGATCTCATGCGGGTCCCCGGCGTCGGGCCGCAGTACAGCGACCTGCTCGAGGCCGCCGGCGTCGACTCACCGGCTGAGCTCGCCCAGCGGAACGCAGCCAACCTCGCGATCACGGTCCAGGAGGTCGTCGCCGCACGTCCCGGCATCGTCCGCCGGACCCCGAGCGAGGACGAGATCGCAGCGTGGATCGACGGGGCGGCCAAGCTTGACAAGGTGGTCGAACACTAGCGAAGCGTCCGCTCGGCGGCGCCGCCGCGCCGTCGCGCCGTCAGGCGTGGATGGCGTCGAGCGTGATGCGGCGGGCGTGAATGCGGCAGATCACGCGGGTCTCGCGAGCGGCCTGATCGGGCGGATAGACGCCGCCGTAGAAGTGCTCATGGCGGGTGTAGCGGCGCGTCAGCGCGTCGAGGTCCTCGATCGCGCCGGCGGTCACGAGCTCCGCCTCGCCGCGGATCTGGATGAACCGGGACGTGTCGTCGGGATCGACGACGAGGAGGCTGACCTTCGGGTTCGCTCGGACGTTGCGGCCACTCTGGCGCTGGAACGTCGTGTTCACGCGCGCGCATTCGCCGTCGTGATCGACCCACACGAGGCACGAATGGGGCTGGCCGCCGGGGCCCATCGTCGTGAAGACGCCGCAGATCGGCCGCGTCAGCAGGTCGAGGTGGTCGGCCGGGACGGTCGGCGCGGCCGACGCGATCGGGTCGGCCGACGCGATCGAGGTCGTCATGTCCGTTCCTCGGCGGGCCGGGCGTCGACGGCGACGACACGGGTGGAGCGGATCCGGCACAGGACCGGGACCTCGGTGTCGGCGAAGCTGGCCGGGATGCACTCCCCGAAGTAGCGGATCGGCCGCCCGGCGTACTTCGAGGCGAGCTGGTCCAGGTGCTCGAGCGCGCCGACCTCGGTCATCTCGACGACCGTGCCCCGCACCTCGAGGTACCGAAGCGTGTCGCGCGGGTCGTAGCAGAGCAGCGTGACATGCGGGTCGCGCCGCATGTTCCGCTCCTTCTGGAAGCCGCGCATCGTGTTCACGCGGACCAGGTCGCCCTCGGTGTCGCACCACACGACCGAGGTCTGCGGTGACCCGTCGGGCATGACCGTCGTGAGCGCCGCGACCGGCGGGCACTCCACGAGGTCGCGGTGCGAGGCCGGGATCTCATCGGGGGCGTGCCCGGCGAGCAGGCCGATCGTGCGTGTCGGCCGGGGCGCCGTCCCGGTCGTCACGGCCGCGCCCTCGCCGCGAGGCGACGGCGCACGGCCACCGCGGTCGACACCGCCCCGAGTCCCACGAGGCCGGCTTGCACCCATAGGCGGGGATTCGTGCGACCGGGTCGCCGGCGAAGCGACACGGGGAAGATATCGAGGTGGACGGCCGAGGCCGGTCGCCCCGGCTCGCGGCTGAAGATGATCCGAGCGGTCGGCAGCCCGAATCCGGTGAGATCGACGCGGAACACGTCCGGATCCGTCGGGTCGTCCGGGTGGAGCTCGAAGCCGCGATAAAACGCGGGCATCGGCGACAACAGCCGGAGGACCAGCCGGTCGCCGCGGACGAAGACCTCGGCACCCGCACCGAGCATCAGCTGCGCCCGGATGTCCGTGATCTTGGCCGGGTTCGCGTACCAGCCGCACAGGTCGCCCCATGTCTCCGGATGGTGGGGGACGTCGTTCCGCAGCGTGTCGTCCTCGACGCCGAGGCGGTGAGCGAGCACCCGGCCGAGCTCGGTGGGCAGCCAGAGCATCGCCAGTCGCGCCCCGTTCGTGAACGCGATCACGCCCACGCCATCGTCGGGAGCGACGAACAGCTGCGAGTTGAAGCCGGGCAGGATCCCGCCATGGCCGACGATCGGATGCCCGCCCGCCAGGCCGCGGTCGAAGCCGAGGCCCATGCCCGGAACGCGGGGATCCGGCTGATACTGCGGCTCGAACATCATCGCCAACGTCGCCGGGCGGAGCACGGTCCCGTGCGCGTTGCTGCCCCCGCCGAGGAGCGCCGCGATGTAGCGCGACATGTCGCGGATCGTCGAGTAGATCGACGACGCGCCCGCCGTCACCCAGTCACGCTCGACGACGGGCTTGGCCCCCTGGGACCCGATGGTGTAGCCGGTCGCCAGTCGCGACACCACGAGCGGCGACCGCACGATGTCGCTCTCGACCATCCCGAGCGGCGCCAGGAGGTGGTCGCGCAGGTATCGATCGAACGGCTCACCGCTCACGTCCTCGACGACCTGCTGGAGTGCCGCGAACCCGTGATTTGTGTAGGTGAACCGAGTGCCCGGCTCCGCGTCGAGGCGGATGGCGCCCCGGTAGAAGTCGGCGAGCGAGGGGATGGGTTCCCCGACCCGCACGCTGTCGCCCCAATCGGGCTTGAACAGGTCCGACGGTCGCAGCAACTCGGGGACGCCGGCCGTATGGGTCAGCAGGTCTCGGATCCTCGCGGGCCGGTCGCCGGGCCTGGCCGGGATCAGGCGGAAGGCGCGGAGGGACTCGGACGCCGGCGCATCGAGATCCACCAGCCCCTGCTCCCACAGCTGCATGATCGCGATCGCCGTGAATGTCTTGCTGATCGAGGCGATGCGGAAGAGCGTGTCCTCGGTGATGGATGCTCCGGTCGCGACGTCGGCCAGGCCGCGACCGACGAACGACTCGAGCCGACCGTCACGCACGACGCCGAGCGCCAAGCCGACGGCGGGCCGACGGGCGAGGATGTCGTCGACCTGGGCTTCCGGATCGAAGGACACCGCCGCGGGCGCCGGTCCGCTCCCCTCGGACATCGCGCGGGTCAATGTCGCGGTCATGCCCACCACCCCCTCGAGCGATCGATGCACAGCGTGCTGATCGAACCATCCGCCCGGAACGGCCGCCGCGGCCAGTGCCGAACTGCCCGTTCGAGCCGAGCGACTCCGCCCGACGTCGCGCCCGACGGCGTCTCGGTAGGCTTCGCGTGATGGATGGAACCCGGCCGCCGTGACCTTCCCCCTGCTGCACGAACGCGAGTTCCGTGCGTTCCTGCTGCTGCGCTACCTGTTCGCGTTCACGGGGAGCGCGTTCGCGACCGTCGTCGGGTTCCAGACCTACATCCTGACCGGCGACCCGCTGGCCCTCGGCACCCTCGGACTCGTCGAGGCCATCCCGGCGCTCTCGCTCATGCTCTTCGGCGGCCATCTCGCGGACCGGCTCGATCGGCGCTCGATCATCGTCGTGACGAGCATCGTCGCGACCCTGTGCGCGGCGACGCTTGCCGTCGTGACCGCCTCGGGCGCCGTGACGTTCGCGTGGATCCTGGCGGTGATCTTCGCCGCCGGCGTCGCGAGCGGATTCGAGCGGCCGGCGGTCTCGGCATTCGAAGCGCAGATCATCCCGCGCGAATACGCCGTCAAGGGCGTCTCGTACACCAGCAGCGTCAGCGAGCTGGGGATGATCCTCGGCCCGACGCTGGGCGGCATCTCCGCGGCGGTCCTCGGGGTCGCCGGCACGTACGGCGTCCTGACCGCGCTTCTGGCGCTCTCCACGGGCTGCATCCTCATCATCAGCCGCAAGCCGATGCCCGAGCGGACCGAGGGTGAGTCGCTCGTCGAGAGCGTGCTCGGTGGCTGGCGATATGTCCGCCGGACGCCGGCCCTGCTCGGTTCGATGGCGCTCGACCTGTTCGCGGTCTTCTTCGGTGGCGCGATCGCGCTGCTGCCGGTGTTCGCGACCGACATCCTCCACGTCGGGGCGGCCGGGCTGGGGGTCATGCGAACGGCGCCGTCGATCGGGGCGTTGCTCGCGATGCTCATCTCGACCCGCCGTCCGCCGTCGCGGAACGCCGGCGCGACGCTCCTGGTGTGCGTGGCCGGGTTCGGGGTGAGCATGATCGTGTTCGGCTTGTCGACCGTGTTCTGGCTGTCGCTCATCGCCTTGTTCTTCAGCGGCGTCACCGACGGGGTGAGCATGGTCATCCGGAGCACGATCCTCCGAGTCCTCTCACCGGAGCGGCTGCGCGGGCGCGTCGCGTCCGTCAACTGGGTGTTCATCGGCGCCTCGAACGAGCTCGGCGCGTTCGAGAGCGGCGTCGCAGCCCGCGTGTTCGGGACGGTGCCGGCCGTCGTCGGCGGCGCGGTGCTCACCCTCGGGGTCGTGGCGTTCGTCGCCGCGACGGTGCCGACCCTGCGGACCCTCGACCTCGAGACGGCCGAACCCGACGAGGCCTACGCGCCTGCCTAGCGCCGCGGCGTCCGCTACGCTGGCCCGGCGCCGGAGTGGCGGAACGGCAGACGCAGCGGACTTAAACTCCGCGGCCCGCAAGGGCGTCCGAGTTCGAATCTCGGCTCCGGCACCATCTTGTACCCCCAACGTACCCCCTCAGCCGACGAGGACGCGCTCCATCGTGGCCGCAGCTTCGTCGTGCATGGTCGGCGTGACGTGGCTGTGGACGTCGAGCGTGAGGGCGGTCCCGGCCGCGACATCCAAGCGTCGTAACGTTCGGAGGACGGTGTCCCGTCAATCTGTCGGCATGTCGACATCAGTTCGCCTGCCCCGAGCCACGGGCACGATGACCGTTCGTCCCGAGCGGATCGCCGTCGGGGTCATCGTCGTCGTGGGCTTCGCCCTTTCGGGAGCGAGCCTCATCACGGATCCATCCTCGGCGATCACGCTAGCGATGGCGGTGCTCTACGGGGCGGTCGGGGCGCTGCTGGCGATCCGCCGCCCACGCAACCCGATCGGCTGGATCTTCCTCGCGATCCTGCTCGTATTCGCGAGCGCAACGGCCGCCGACGGGCTCGGCGGCACCGCCGTCAGATCAGGCGCCCCGCTGCCCGGCGGGCTGCCCTTGGCCCTGATCTGGGTCGAGACGTGGGCCTACGCTGCCCTCTTCGGCCTTTACTACGCGCTGACGCTCGTCTTCCCGTCCGGTCGTCTGCCCTCCGGTCGGATCGGACGCGTCGTCCGCGTCTCGCTCGTGGTGCCACTCGCCGCAGTCGTTGCTGGCGGCTTCGGTCCGCACCTCGCGGGCAACTTCAGCTCGGTCTATCTGGGTCGCAGCCTGGACAACCCGGTGGGCCTGCTGCCGTTCCCGGACGGTCTGGATGGATCGTTCGAGGTCGCGACCATCGGGCTCCTGGTCGGCGGGGTCGTCTCGATGATCGTCCGGTTCCGGCGGACGCGCGGGATCGAGCGAGAGCAGCTGAAATGGCTCGTCGCGTCGCTCGCGATCACCGGGGTCCTCATGGTGGCCACCGTAACGGTCGTCGTTACGGTGCCGCGGATCGGCACGGGCATCTGGATCTTCGCGCTGATCGGCTACGCGACGATCCCACCGGCGGTCGGGATCGCGGTCCAGCGTTACCGGCTCTACGAGATCGACCGGATCGTCAGCCGCACCGTTAGCTGGTCCGTGGTCAGCGCGGTCCTCGCCGCCGTGTTCGTCTCGGTGATCCTCGTGACCCAGGCGCTTCTGGCGTCGGTCACGGCATCGAATACGCTGGCGGTCGCCGCCTCAACACTGGTCGTCGCCGCGCTGTTCCAGCCGATCCGCCGGCGAGTCCAAACGCGCGTCGACCGGCGCTTCAACCGGGCTCGCTACGATGCCGAGCGGACTGTGGCGGCATTTGTGAGCCGGCTACGGGACGAGGTCGAGCTCGGTCAGCTCCAAGCTGACATCAGCGCGACAGTCGCCCGGGCGGTGGAGCCTGCCGAGTTGTCCGTGTGGCTGCGGGCGTGACTAACCGAGTCATCCTACCGCCGGATGGAGTGCGATCAGCTAGCAGGGCAACGACGGGTTCGTCTGACACCCGCCCCGGCTCCGCGACCGGACGTGCGATCCCGCGATAGCGGCCAGCCGAGCCGGAGCGACCGGGGCCTTAGGTCGGAGCCCGCCAATCGAAGAAGCTGGTGATCGCTGCTGTGGGCTCACCGTCGGCGGGTCGAGCCACCCCAGGGCCACCGAGCCGACGGGGTTTCGCTCCCGTCCCGTTCCGAGATCCGCCTCAGGCGTGGCGGATGCCGCGAGACCCGGTCACCAGGCTCGCCACGAAGACGACGGCGATCGCGCCGAGCGTCGCGATGACGATGCTCTCCACGTTGATGCCGTCGACCGAGCCGATCTTCAGGACGCTCGTCGCGACGAACCCGCCGACAAGGCCGCCCACGATGCCCAGGACGACCATCATCAACAGACCCTCACGCGAGCCCGTGAGCTGCGTTGCCAGGAAGCCGGCGATCGCGCCGACCACGATCCATGCGAGGAAGCCCATCGAGAACCGTTCCTTCCAATGTGTGGCCGCCCGCTCCGGGCTCCACGGCGCCTGCATGGATACGCCCACGCTTCGCGCCGGATCTGAGTGTCCGATTGGGCCCACCGCACGTCATGACGACGTGTCATCTCATGCACACGCGTTCGCGGGCCGTCGACCCGGCTCCGGCGGTCACCCGCGCACGCGGTCGCTCGGTCCCTCGTGCGAGTCCCACCCCAAGTTCGAGAACGTCGGGATGAAGCGGTATCCCTGCCCGGCGACCGTCGCGATGAACCGCGGGCGCCGATAGTCGTCGCGCAGTTTGATGCGCAGGCTTCGGACATGGCGATCGACGACGTTGCTCTCGGCGATGAAGTCCGGACCCCAGATGGCATCGAGGATCTCGTCGCGGGTCACCACGTTGCCGCCGCGGCTGGCGAGGAGGTACAGCAGGCTCTGTTCGATCGCGCTCAGATGGACGACCGATGACCCCGTGCGGACCTCGCGATCGACGATGTCGAGTTGCATCTCGCCGATCCGGATGGTCGGGATGATAGGCCGGTCGGTCCCCGTCGCTCGACGGGTGATGACGATGGCCCGCGCCAACAGCTCCTCGGGCGAGAAGGGCACGGTCAGGATGTCATCCACCCCGAGATCGAAGGCCCTGAGCTTCGACTTGAGGTCACCCCGTCGGGTCAGACCGAGGGCCGGCGTCACGCTCCGCCGGAGGGTATTCGTCGCGCCGAGCCGCCGAAGCAACGTGGTGCTGTCGTCGTGGTCCATGTCCACCACGAGCAGGTGCGGGTGCCACTCGGCCAGGATCGTCTCAGCCTCGGTGAGGTCGCGAGCGTCCCGGACGATGAACAGCCCGTGATTTAAGGTCAGTCGGATCAGGTCGACGATGAGGGCCCGGTCATGGAGGACGAGCGCCCGGCGCGCGTCGTCTCGGGTCATCTCAACGTGATCCACGTTCCTCGATCATCCCCGAGCTACGACGCGATCATGGCGTTCGATGATACCGAGCAGGCCTAGATCGGCATCAGGTCGTCGTCGGCGTAGTCCCAGCAGTGGGTGACGTCCGCCTCGACGTCCACGACCATGCCGGGTTCCGCGCTCAGATAGGTATCGATCGGCGTCGCCGGATCATAGGCCTCGACGTATCGGCGGCAGATCTCGCGCCCGATGGCGTGGTAGTCGTCCCGGCGCATCCGCGCGCGGCCGCGGACCTCGATGCCGCGATAGGGCATGGCCTGCTCGGCCAGCAGCAGCGTGACCCGGTCGTCCCGCTCCAGCATGGCGATCTTCCGGTCGCCCGCCGGGAGCTGGAATGTGAATCGCCCGTCGTCCCATCGATGCCAGACCGGCCGGCTGAAGACCGTGCCATCCGGCTTGGCCAACGACAGCACCGCGGAGAGGGGCAGCACGAACAGGTCCCCGAGCGCGTCGGGCGAGAGTCCTCGTCGCATGTCCTAGCGGCGGCCGGTTCTCGAGCTCAGCGTGGTCGTTCGGACGGCCGACATGCGAGCGTCGCGGTCAGCGAGCGCCTCCATGATCCGGGTCCGATACATGCGGCCGGCCGGGGTCCGCATCAGCCAGAGCAGGTAGTCTGGATCCTCCTGGGCAAGCTCCCGGATGGTCCAGCCTTCATAGCGGCCGTAGTCGAGCGCGTCGGCGCGATGGACCCGCGGAGCGCGTGTGGTCGATGACCCCGAGCCGGCTGACGGCGTCGGAGGCGGCGGCGTCTGCGCCAGGCCCGCCGCCCGCTGGGCCTTCTGGGTCTTCCTGGCGCGCGCTCGCTCGATGGCGGCCGCTCGCGCCTCGTCGTACGCGCGCCGATGCGTCGGCCGGCTGAGGATGGCCCACGCTTCGTTGATCGCCTGCATCAGCGCCGGATCACCGCCGCGGTCGGGATGCAGCTCGCGGGCGAGCGCCCGGAACGCGTGGTGGATCTCGCTGCGGTCCGCGTCTCGTGGCACGGACAGCACCCGGTAGGGGTCACGCATCGTGCCCTCAGCCTATCGAGGGTGGTGCATCCGAGCGATGCCCGAATCGGGCCAATCGCTGGCCACGCTGGAACCGTGACCATCGAGCCATGACCCGCCGGTACCTGGGGAGGTGGACCGGCGATCACGGACGTCGGTCAGCCGGCCGGGAGTGCCGCCTCGACGTCGTCGAGCGCGTCGGCGACATCCTCATGGGTCAGCCAGTCCTGCCGGTACGCGACCGTGGCCACGATGCCCAGCATCGCGATCGCGATCGCGGCGATGACAAAGACGAGTCGCATCAGTTCCTCCTTGCGGCAGTGCCGCATCCCATGGGCATCCCCATCCCCGCGCAGCGGCGTGCGTCGGACGCCGGGGGCCTCGTCCACGGTACACCCGATGACGACTGACACCCGTGACCCGACCGGACGTCGTCGTTGCAGGGGCCTTGCGACCTCGCCCCGGCGCCTGCCGGGCAGCGCCACTGACCCGCGGGTCTCGCGGGCCGTTGCTCCTGCCGGGCCATGTGGCGCGATCCGACAGGGCAGGGTGCAGACTCTCCCGCGGTCCGGCGGCGGTCCCCCCAGCCGCCGGACCGTCGCATGCCTGCGGCACGCGGCGCCGAACCGGTCGGGTGCGGTCGGGGACCATCAGGCTATCGCCAGCCGCCGGGCGCGATGGGAGGCTACGACCCTCGAACCGAGGGACCCGCCGATGACGACGCTGACGACCGCCTCCGCGACCCCGCCGCGAGCCGAACTCGTGGCCATCTCACCCGACTCGACCCGCCGCGGTCGGATCAACGCCGCCGCGTTCGGCGCGATCGTCTACTTCGGGCTCTCGTTCGCGCAGGCCCTCGTCGTGCCCGGCAACGTGCTGGTCCTCGGGCAGCTGGCCGCCCTCGTGCTCGGCATGCTCGCAGCCGGTCGCCTGAGCGGCGCCCGCGACCGCCGGACGTGGTTCCGCGCGATCTGGTCCGTGATCGTGGCCGTGGCGGTCATCGGCGTCGCGATGTGGGCCGTCGTTGCGTTGCTCGTGTGGGGGCCGCTCGCGCCGTAGGCCCGCTCGCGCCGTCGGCCGCCTTGGCGGCCGGGCTGCGGCCTTCGGGTCCCCGGCGCCCTAGCTCCGCCGGAAGAATCGCCCGCCCTTCTTCGAGGTCGGCGCATCGTCCACGACGTAGCCCTCGTCGGCGAAGGCCGTGTGACTCAGCTTGATCATCTGCTCGGCGGCCGGCGTGCGCGGCGAGCCGAGGACCAGCGGATTGCCCTCGTTCGCGGCCTTGATGTAGACGAAGGCGTCGTACGGCAGGTCGATCTCGATCCGCTGGCCGAGCGCGTTCTCGATATCCCGGGGCTTGAGCACGTCACGGGCGAAGATGTGGTTGAGCACGAACGTGGCCTTCGTCCCGATGGAGCCGACATCCTCGAGGAACTCGAGCAGGCTGTGCATCGCGCGCAGGGACGAGATCTCCGGCGAGACCGGCAGCACGACCGACTCGGCGCCCTCGAGCGCCGTCAGGGACCGCTCGTCGACGACCGACCCCGCGTCGATGATGACGAAGTCGTACCACTCGAGGAGATTGCGCAGGATCTGCTCGACATGCGCCGGTTCGACGAGCTCCGCGCCCTCGGGCGTCCCCGGGGCGGCGAACACGTGCAGCCCCGAGTCATGGCGGACGGCATAGGTCCGCGTGATCTCCGGTTCACGCATCGCGGTCTCGTCGCGGACGACGTCGGCGAGCGTGTGCTTCGGCTCGATGTTCAGCTGGCTGGCGACGCCGCCGAACTGCAACGAGAGATCGACCAGCACGACCTTGTCCGGGCGGCCCTGGACCTTGGCGATGGCCACGTTGGTGGCGATGGTCGTCGTCCCGACGCCACCCTTGGGGCTGAACACCACAACGGTCCGCCGAGCCCGGGCGATCGACACACCGTCCGATGGGGCGGCCGGCGTGTTGTCGCGGGTGCGCTTGAACCGAAGGAGGAGCGACTCGACCCGGGCCTCGAGCTCGCGACTGTCGAATGGCTTGGCCATGACGTCGTCGGCGCCGGCCTCGAGGAACGCGATCCGCTCGTCGACGGCCTCGGTCTGGCTGATGCACAGGACGGGGATGCCGACCAGGGCCGGGTCGGCACGGATCTGGTTGCACAGGTCCGGGGCGGTCACGGGGCCGACCACGACGTCGATCACCACGAGCTGGTGCGCGGGGACGACCGCGAGCGTCCCGGCCGCGTCCGCGGTCCGTGTCACGCTGTAGCCCGCACCGACGAGGACGGCCTCGATGGCCTCGGCCGCGACGGGCTCCGCGGCGATGAGCAGGATGGGACTGGCGGGCACGGGGCCTCCCCCTGGAGCTGGCGGTCCGCGCCGGGCGGGCCGCGCGCGGTGGACGGCGCAGAGGATACATCGAGCCGTCGGGGCGGGGCCCGGGGTGTCCCGTGCTAGACTGGCCGCCTGTCCTTTCCGCTCCGTGCCGGATGTCCGGCAACGGGGCTTCCCCATTGGAAGGAGTGCTTGCGCGCATGCGCCGTTATGAACTGATGCTGGTGATCCGTCCCGATGTCGCGGACGATCGCAGCCAGGCGGTCGTGGACCGTACGACCCGCCAGATCGTGGCCGATGGCGGCCAGATCGTGAAGGTCGCCCCGTGGGGGCGCCGCCGCCTCGCGTATCCCATCGACCGTCATCGCGAGGGGTCCTACCAGATCATCCTGTTCGAGGCGCCGTCGGATTCGATCCGCGACCTCGAGCACACCCTGCTCATCACCGAGGAGGTCCTTCGGCACCTCGTCACCCGCGTCGAGCGGCCCGTGAAGGCCGGTCGTGGCGGCGGCGTCGATCTCGACGCCGGCGATGAGACCGTGCTCCCGTCCGGCGAGGACGAGGAGGACGAGGACGACGGCACCGAGCGGATCGACGAATCCGAGAGCGAGGCGGCACCCGCCGCCATCGATTGACGGAGGCCCACGATGGCGTTCTGCAAGATCATGCTCATCGGGAACCTGGGCCGCGACCCGGAGATGCGCTACACCCCCAACGGCCGTCCCGTGACCCAGTTCAGCGTGGCCGTCAGCAACAGCAAGCCCGACGGCCAGGGCGGCTGGGTGGACGAAGGCACGGACTGGTACCGCGTCAGCGTCTTCGGTGACCGCGCCGAGCGCGCTGCCGAGCAGCTCCGCAAGGGCAATCGCGTCTTCGTCGAGGGTCGCTTCAAGACCCGCGAGTTCGAGGGCAACGACGGCCAGAAGCGGACCTCGCTCGACGTGACCGCCGACAACGTCATCAGCCTCGACCGCAAGGGCCGCGATGACGATGGCGCCTTCGCGGGCGCCCCGGCCGGGGTCGCGAGCGGAGCGCCGGCCCGCGGCGCCGCCGACGACACCGACCTCGACGACCTTCCGTTCTGATCAGGAGACCACCGGACCATGCCCCCCGCCCGTTCGAAGAAGCGCGACGACTTCTACCGCGATCGTCGCCGCCGCAAGGTCTGCGCGTTCTGCGCCGACAAGACCGTCCAGATCGACTACAAGGAGGTCAACCGCCTCCGCCGGTACCTCTCGGAGCGCGCCAAGATCGAGCCGCGTCGCAAGACCGGAACCTGTGCCGGTCACCAGCGCGAGCTGGCCGTGGCCCTCAAGCGCGCCCGGCACGTCGCGCTGCTCCCGTACGCCCCGCAGCACCTCCGGCCGTAACGGCCCACTGGATCCTCGGGCGGATGGCGTCGCGGGGCTCCGCCTCCGACCTCGGAGCGTCGGTACCAGCACTCCGGAGCGGGTGCCGGTACCCCGGTTTGGGCTGACGTGCTCGTCGGCCTGCTGATGATCGGTGGCGGCGCGGCCACCGGGCTCTTCGGCTCGCTCCTTGGCCTGGGCGGCGGCGTCCTGCTCGTGCCGCTCCTGACCCTCGGGTTCGGGCTGCCGCTGCGAGAAGCCGTCGGCGTGTCGCTCGTCGCGGTGATCATGACGAGCAGCGCGGCGGCCGGCGTCTACCTCGAACGCCACGTCGCGAACCTGCGCCTCGGGATGTCGCTCGAGCTGTTCACCGCGACCGGCGCCCTGGTCGGCGGGAGCATCGCGTTCCTCCTCGACGAGCGCGTCCTCGAAACGCTGTTCGCCGTGCTGCTGGCGTACGTGGCGATCTCGATGCTCCGCAGCGGTCGCGGGACGCCCGACGAGGAGCCGCCGGCCGATGACGACGAGCCGGCCGGGACGCCTGTCGTTGCCGCGACGCCCGTCGCTGCGACGCCCGTCGCCGCAGAGATCGCGAGATCCGACGCGGCCGGCGGTCCGGGCTACACCGTCCACAACATGCCGCTCGGGGTCGTGGGCTCGCTCGGAGCAGGTCTCATCTCGGCGCTGCTCGGGATCGGCGGCGGCATCGTCAAGGTGCCGCTGATGCACCTGGGGATGGGCGTCCCGCTGCGCGTCGCGACCGCGACGAGCAACCTGATGATCGGGATCACCGCTGCGGCGAGCGCGGTCATCTATACGATCCATGGCGGGATCGACGCCTACGTCGCCGGCCCGACGGCGATCGGCGTGTTCATCGGCGCCTCGATCGGCTCGCGGGTCGCGCATCGCATCGACCTCCGCTATCTGCGGATCCTGTTCGTGGTCGTCCTCCTCTACACGGCCGCCCAGATGCTCCTCAAGGCGATCGGATGAGCGGGAGCGGGTCCGCGCCATCCGGGCGCGACTTCGAGCAGATCATCGGGCGGATGCTGATCCTGCTGACCTATGTCTCGGTCGCCCTGCTGATCGTCGGTGTCCTGCTGATGCTGCGCGACGGGATCTCGCCACTGGATGGCGCGCCGCCCTTCGACCCGGCCACGATCCCGGCCGACATCGTGGGCCTCAAGCCGACCGGGTTCCTGTGGCTCGGGCTGCTTACGGTCATCGTCACGCCGATCCTCCGGGTCATCGTCGCGGGCGTCGGGTACGCGCTTGACCGAGAATGGCGCATGGTGCTGGTGGCGATCGCCATCCTGGCCGTGATCGCCGTCGGGGTGATCAGCGCCGCCCTGACGGAGGTCTGATTGGACGTCGTCGTCCTGGTGCTCGCGTTCCTCGATCATCCTGGCCGGCGCCGAGCTGTTCACCAACGGCATCGAGTGGTTCGGGCGCAAGCTCGGCCTCGCCGAGGGTGCCGTCGGCTCGGTCCTCGCCGCGGTCGGCACGGCCCTTCCCGAGACGATGATCCCGATCATCGCGATCCTCTTCGCGACCGGCGCGCACTCCGCCGAGGTCGGCATCGGGGCCATCCTCGGGGCGCCGT
Organism: uncultured Chloroflexia bacterium; assembly: GCA_963817245.1. GTDB lineage: Bacteria > Chloroflexota > Limnocylindria > Limnocylindrales > CSP1-4 > SPCO01. The sequence goes on along the minus strand of CAWFNQ010000001.1, from coordinate 1,194,191 downwards.
TCATGCTCGCGACGCTGGCCATGTTCGTCACCGGCGTGGCCGTCCTCTACGTGGCGCGGAAGCGCAAGACCGGCGACGACATGCTCGTGGACACGCAGGTCCTCTCGCACGACGTGCGGTATTTCGCGATCGCCTACGCCATCGCCATCGGCGCCGCGTTCCTGCCGGTGGAACCGGTCCAGCTCAAGTGGCTGGTGGCCCTCGTGCTCCTGGGGATGTACGCGTGGTACGTGAAGGGCCACTTCGAGGCGGACGGCGACGTGGACGCCGAGGACCTCAAGCCCCTGCGCTTCCACCGCATCGACCGGCGGGCGCACCAGGCCGATCCGACGGTCCCTCGGCTGCGCGTCGTCAACCTCCAGGTCATCGCGGCGCTCGCCCTGATCATCCTGGGTGCGGTGGTCTTCGTCCACGCCGTCGAGGACCTCGCCGCCATCCTCGGCATCGATGAGATCCTGCTCGCTCTGGTGATCGCGCCGATCGCGACCGAGCTGCCTGAGAAGTTCAACTCGATCATCTGGGTCCGGGCCGGCAAGGACACCCTGGCGATGGGCAATATCACCGGGGCGATGGTCTTCCAATCCACGATCCCGACGGTGGTCGCGCTCGTGTTCGCCTCGAGCGCCTGGGTCGCCACCCAGGGGTCGTATATCGCCTTCGCGTCGGCCGGCATCGCCTTCCTGTCGATGGCCGCGATCTTCATCCCGATGGCCAGGAGCGGGCGGTTGCGCGGTCGAGGGCTGCTCGTCGGTGGCGCGTTCTACGTCGTCTACCTGGCGCTCGTCGCCCTGGTTGTCGGGGGCGTGATCGGCTAGGACCGCGCCGGCGGTGGGATGGGCCGTTCGTCTGCGCCGGTCTGGCCCGGATGGGTCGGCCGGGGGCCGGAAGGGCCGCTGCTATACTCCGGCGACCGCTTCGGATCGTGTCGTGGCTCCGCGCCGCGACGGCAGCGCAGGAGCCGATACGCATGCTGACCGAGAAGTCGACGGACACGCCGGCCCCGGCGGCGCACCACGCGCCCAAGCCCGGGTCGCTCGACGAGTTGATCTGCTACTTCGAGGGCGACTTCGTCGCGATGCGCGACGCGAAGGTCAGCATCATGACCCACGCCTTCATGTACGGCACCGCGACGTTCGAGGGCATCCGCGCCTATTGGAACGCCGACCAGGGGCGCCTGTACGGCCTGAAGCTGCGCGAACACGTCGAGCGCATCCGCCAGTCGTGCCGGATCCTGATGATCGACGACGTGCCCAGCGTGGACGAACTGACCGGCCTGATCGTCGAGACCGTCCGCCGCAACGGCTTCCGCGAGGACGTCTACATCCGGCCGTCGTTCTACAAGTCGACCAAGGCCATCGGCGTGCGGCTCCACGACCTCGAGCACGAGCTCTACATCATCACCCTGCCGTTCGGGAACTACGTCGACACCGAGCACGGGCTCAGGATCATGACCTCGTCGTGGCGCCGGAACGCCGACGAGGCGATCCCGGCCCGCGGCAAGATCGTCGGCGGGTACGTGAACATGGCCTTCCAGAAGACCGAGGCCGAGCTCAACGGGTACGACGAGGCGCTCGTGCTGACGGGCGATGGCCACATCAACGAGGCGTCGGCGGCGAACCTGTTCGTGGTCCGCGACGGCGTGGCCCTGACCCCGCCGGTCAACGACGACCTGCTCGAGGGCGTGACCCGCAAGGCCATCTTCGAGATCCTGGCGAACGAGGGCATCCCCGTCGAGATCCGCTCGATCGACCGCTCGGAGATCTACGTCGCCGACGAGGCGCTGCTGTGCGGCACCGGCGTCCAGATCTCGCCGGTCGTCGAGGTCGACCACCGACCGGTGGGTTCCGGCACGGTCGGACCGATCTCGAACATCGTCCGCGAGCGCTACTTCGACGCGGTCCGTGGGCGGCTGCCCGAGTACCAGCACTGGCTCACGCCGATCGAGTGACCCGGTCGCGGTCCCGCGAAGCGGGGTCGTCCGAAGCCGCGGATCGGTCGGCGTCGGCCGCGATCCGCCGGGATCAGGACAGCGGCGGCGCGGTCAGCCTTGGCGTGTCGGCGCCGATCGTGACGACGACGTCGGCCCGGATCGCCGGGTCCGTCGCGGTCTCCGACGTCACCTTGAACGTCTTCTCGAGGTAGGCGATCGTCTGCGGGATCCGGCTCTCCGCGCCGTTGTAGACGACGATCGACGTCGTCGGCAGGGGTCCGCCGGCCGGTTTCTGGCGCGGTGCCGACGCCGCGAGCCCGCGGTACTCGAGGTAGCCGGCCAGGTCGCTGCCGCGCGTGCGGTCGCTGTACGGATTCATGACCCAGACCTGCGCGGCCTCGGCGGCGAGGGCCTCGGCCTTCGACTCGTCGAGGGGATTGCGGCTGAACGCCGACTTCACCGCGGACCGGATGCGCTGGATGTTCGGGTAGCTCTTGTAGATGGGCGAGAACACCTCGCTGCCGTAGAGCGGGGGCTGGAACACGTACGAGCTGATGTTCGCCGTGTCGATCTGCGAGGCGAGCCCGAGCAGCTCATCGAACTGGTCGACGGGGATGTCGGTCTTGATCGCGCCCTTGAGCGCCTTGACGAGATCGGGCAGCTTCGGGATGAGCTGCTGCGGATCGGCCTGCTGGCGCATCGCGAGGAGCAGTCGCTGCTGGCGCGCCGCGCGGTCCCAGTCCGTCGTGGTGTGGCGTGATCGCGCGTACTGCAGGGCGGCGGCGCCGTCCATGTGCTGCAGGCCACTCGGGATGTACAGGCGGACGTCCTGGCCCTTCGAGCCCGGGAAGCTGTCGTCGACGATGGGCACCTGGACGTTGACCGTGACCCCGCCGAGCTGGTTCAGGACCTGCCGGAAGCCGGCGAAATCGACCTCGACGAAGTACTTGATATCGACCCCGTAGAGGTAGCCGATGGTCTGCTTGAGCGCGGTGTAGCCGACGAGCGACTTCTTGCCCGGCCACAGGTCCGTCCGGTTTCGGTTGTTCACCCAGAGCGAGTTGATCTTCTGGCCGTAGACGGAGCCCCAGAAGTTGCGCGGCGCCCCGGGCGGGAGCGGGACGTTGGTCGTATCGCGCGGCAGGCTGAACATCGCCACCTGCTTGGTCACCGGGTCGATGGAGACCGTGATGAGCGTGTCGGTGTTGTGGCCGCCGCGTTGGGTATCCGCCCCGATCAGCAGGATGTTGAGCCGCTGCTTGCCGTCCCACGGCGCGATCGAGACCTCGGGCACGGGCGTGCCGATGGGGGTGGGCTCCGCGGTGGGTGTATCCGTTGGCGCGGCGCTGTCGGTCCCATCGGGGGTGTCGGTCGCCCCCGGTGAACCCGATGCCGCGGCATCACCGGTGTCGCCGCCGTCGTTGGCGCATACCGCGTCCTGGTCCTCGCCGACGAAGATGCAGCCGCTCGTCAGGGCGTCCAGGGCGAGCATGTCGTAGCGGGCGACGACGACGTGCGCACCCGCGAGGACGAGCACGACCGCGAGCAGGCCCGCCAGCGAGAGCGGTCGCCGGCGGATCCGGCCGGGTCCGAGCCTGCCCGTGCCGCCGGCGTCGTAGGCGTTGAGGTACTCGGCGACGCGATACGCGTCGACGACCGCCACGATCCGGTAGATGAGCACGATGAGATTGACGACGAAGACCGACTGCAGGAAGAAGACGTCGAACACGAGCCCGATCAGGTCGGTCCGCGGCATGCGCAGGAACACGCCGCCGGAGAGCGCCAGGAACAGGATCGGCGGGGCCGCGAACGCGAGCGCGCGCATGGTCGCACCGGCATAGAGCTGGCCCAGGCCGGGGAAGATCAGCGAGAGGAATGCCGCGGCGAACGGCGAGCGGGCGCGCGGTCGCGCTTCCTGCGGTCGTTGCATCGCGGGTAGGATACTCGGACCCGCCGTTTTGCCTTGTCCGCGGCCCTCCCGCCCAGCGGGCACGCGTCCGTTCCCCGAGCCGGAGTCGCATGTTCCACGCCGTCAGCTCGAAGCCAGACCTCGTCGCCCAGGAGCACGAGATCCTCGCCCAGTGGGCGGCCCGACGGACCTTCGCCCGGTTGCGCGCACAGAACGCCGGTGGGCCGCGCTGGAGCTTCCTCGATGGCCCGATCACGGCCAACAACCCGATGGGCATCCACCATGCCTGGGGCCGTGCCTACAAGGACCTCTACCAGCGATTCCACGCGATGCTCGGCGAGGACCAGCGGTTCCAGAACGGGTTCGACTGCCAGGGCCTCTGGGTGGAGGTCAACGTCGAACGCGATCTCGGATTCACCTCGAAGCGGGACATCGAGGCGTACGGCATCGACCGGTTCGTGTCGCTCTGCAAGCAGCGCGTCCTGACCTATGCGGCGCGCCAGACCGAGGCGTCGATCCGGCTCGGCATGTGGATGGACTGGAACGACCCCGACGAGCTGCGCCGCCTGCGCGACCTGCTCGCGACCGACCCGGGCGCCCCCGCGACGACGCCGGGACCGGATCGTCCGGTCACCGACACCGCCGAGATGCTCGTCGGCCGGCTGGGCATGCCCGAGATCGGGGGCTCGTACTTCACGTTCAGCAACGAGAACAACGACCTGATCTGGGGGTTCCTCGCGGAGTGTCACCGGCGGGGCTGGCTCTACAAGGGCCACGACTCGATGCCGTGGTGTCCGCGCTGCGGGACCGGGCTCTCCCAGATGGAGATGAACGAGGGCTACCAGGATCGCGAGGACCCCGGGCTCACGGTGCGGTTCCCGCTCGTCGACCGCCCGGGCGAGGCGTTGCTCGTCTGGACCACGACGCCCTGGACGCTCGCCGCGAACGTGGCCGCCGCCGTCCACCCGGGACAGCGCTACGTGCGGGTCCGCCAGAACGGGGAGTCGTTCTGGCTGGGCCGTGGCGTCCTCAAGCGGGCCCTGATCGGCGACTTCAAGATCGAGGAGGAGAAGACCGGCGCCGAGCTCGTCGGGTGGCGGTACACCGGCCCGTTCGACGCGCTACCCGCGGTCCAGGCCGCGTTCGCCAAGGGGACCCGCGACGAGCCGTCGACGCCATACGAGCATCGCGTGATCGCGTGGGACGAGGTCACCGAGGAGGAGGGCACCGGGATCGTCCATATCGCCCCCGGCTGCGGGGCCGAGGACTATCAGCTCGGCAAGGCGCTCGGCCTGCCGGTCTTCGGCCCGATCGACGAGGACGGCCGCTACTTCGAGGGGTTCGGCTGGCTGAGCGGCCTGGAGGCCCCGAACGTCGCCGAGCGGATCGTCGACGACCTCGAGCGGCGCCGGTTCTTCTACCACCTCGAGGCGTACTCGCACCGCTACCCGCACTGCTGGCGATGTGGCACGCCGCTGCTCTTCCGCCTCGTCGACGAGTGGTTCATCTCGATGGGGCCGGTGTACGAGGGGCCGCGCGACGAGCTGACCAAGGAGCAGGTCGACGCGAGCCTGCGCTACCAGATCATGGAGGTCGTCGACCGGATCCGCTGGATCCCGGAATTCGGGTATGAGCGTGAGCTCGACTGGCTCCGCAACATGCACGACTGGATGATCAGCAAGAAGCGCTACTGGGGGCTGGCGCTGCCGATCTACGACTGCACGGCGTGCGGCACCGTCGAGGTCATCGGCGGCCGCGAGGAGCTGCACGAGCGGGCCGTCGAGGGTTGGGAGGTCTTCGAGGGGCATACGCCGCATCGCCCGTTCGTCGACGCGGTGAAGATCGCCTGTCCGGGCTGCGGGGCGCCGGTGGAGCGCATCAAGGACGTCGGCAATCCCTGGCTCGACGCGGGGATCGTGCCGTTCTCCACGCTCCACTTCCGTGAGGAGCCCGAGTACTGGGCGAAGTGGTTCCCGGCCGACTTCATCACCGAGAGCTTCCCCGGCCAGTTCCGCAACTGGTTCTACTCGATGCTCGCGATGGCGACGGTCCTGCGCCGCGAGGAGCCGTTCAAGACCATCTTCGGGTACGCCCTCGTGTTCGGGGAGGACGGCCGCCCGATGCACAAGAGCTGGGGCAACGCCATCGAGTTCGACGAGGCGGCCGAGCGGATGGGCGTCGACGTCATGCGCTGGATGTTCGCGAAGGCGCGGCCGGAAGAGAACATCCTGTTCGGCTGGCATGCCGGCGACGAGGCCCGGCGCGAGCTGCTCGTGCTCTGGAACGTGTACTCGTTCTTCGTGACCTACGCCCGGCTGGCGGGCTGGACCCCGGACGAGCCCGCGCCCCCGGTCGGGATCCCGGCCCGCGCTCGACCGCTGGATCCTGTCGCGGGCGGCGGGGGCGGCCGCCGAGGTCGAGGCGCGCCTGCGCGAGTACGACGCGGCCGGGGCGACCCGGGCGTTGTCCGTGTTCATGGACGGTCTGTCGACCTGGTACCTGCGCCTCTCGCGCGAGCGGATGCGCCGAAACGAGGACGCCGCCGACGGGTCGGCGGCATTCGCGACGCTGCACGAGGCGCTGACGGCGACGACGCGGATGCTCGCCCCGATCCTCCCGTTCCTGAGCGACGCGATGTACGGCAACCTGGCGAGCGACCTCGCCGCCGCGCCCGACAGCGTCCACCTGACCGCCTGGCCCACGGGCGAGCTGGCGACGTACCGCGATGAGCGGCTCGAGGCGGCGATGGCCACGACCCAGGACGCCGTCGACCTCGCGCGGACCCTGCGCAGTTCCGCTCGCTTGCGGACGCGCCAACCGCTGGCGACCGCCTGGATCGCGCTGCCGGATCGTGGCCTGGACGTCGGCCCCGACCTTCTCGCGATCCTGGCCGATGAGATCAACGTCAAGACGGTCGTGCCGATCGCCGACGACTCGGACCTGGTCGAGCGCCGCGTCAAGCCGCTCCTGCCGAAGATCGGGAAACGCCTCGGTGCCGCGATCCCCGCGGTGATGGCCGCGGCGCGTGAGGGAGCCTTCACGCTCGCCGACGACGGCTCGGTCACGCTGGCGGGCGTGACGCTGGCCGCGGACGAAGTCGAGATCCAGGCGTCGCCGCGACCGGGGACGGCCGTGGCCGAGGACGACGGCCTCGTGATGGTCATCGACACCGAGCTGACACCGGCCCTGCGCGCCGAGGGAGACGCTCGCGAGCTCCAGCGCGAGATCCAGGACCTCCGCAAGGAGGCGGCGCTCGAGCTCGACGACACCATCGACCTGTGGGTGGACGGCCTGGCGTCCGCGGTGGCGGTCCATCTCCCGTCGGTGGCCGACGAGACCCTCGCAGTCCTCGCCGACGGACCGGCCCCGGCCGACGCCCATCGCGCTACGGTGGCGCTCGAGTCGGGCGAGGCGATGGTCGCCTTGCGCCGCCGTCCGGGCGACGAGTAGGCTCGCATGACGTCGGGCGCGGCGGGCGACGGAGGCGAGGAACTGGACGGGAGCGATTCGATCACGGTCTCGGGGACGGGATCGGGGGAGCACGGCGCGACCCGCGGCCGGGCGCGCTGGGAGGTCTTCGTCCCCATCGTCATCGCCGTGGTCGTCCTCGACCAGCTCTCGAAGGCGTGGCTCGTGTCGGCCGTGGCGCCGGGCGAGGCCATCCGCGTCGTCGGCGACTGGCTGCGCTTCGTCCAGAGCCAGAACTCCGGCGCGCTGTTCGGGATGTTCCGCGATCAGGCCATCGTGTTCGGGCTGGTCTCGCTCGGTGTCGTCGGGCTGATCGTGGCGTACCACGCCCGGTCCGGCCGGAACCTCTACCTCTCGGTCGCCCTCGGTCTGCTGCTTGGTGGGGCGATCGGGAACCTGATCGACCGGTTCCGCCTGGGCTACGTCGTCGACTGGGTCGACATGGGCATCGGCGACGTGCGGTTCTGGACGTTCAACGTGGCCGACGCAGCGATCACGACCGCGATCCTCATGCTCATCGGGCTCGCGCTGTTCCCGAGCGTGGCCGCCCGCCTCGGTGCCTCGACCGATGCCTGACGCCGCGGTGGTCGCGGGGCCCCGCACACTGCGCGTGCCCGATGGCCCCGCCGGCCGCGTGGACCGATTCGTCGCCGACGCGACCGGGCTCTCGCGGAGCTACGTCCAGAAGCTCATCTCGGACGGACGCCTGACCTCCGATGGCGAGCCACTTCGGGCGAACGCGATCGTCGGCCCGGGCGCGGAGCTGCGGCTCGACGTCCCGCCGCCGACGCCGCTCGAGATGGCTCCGGCGCCCGACATCCCCGTCCATGTCGTCTACGAGGACGACGACATGCTCATCGTCGACAAGCCGGCCGGCCTGGTCGTGCATCCGGCACCGGGCCACTCGGCCGACACGTTGGTGAATGCCCTGCTGGCGCGAGCCGGTGGCGCCGAGTACGGCGGGATCGCCGGGGTCAGCCGGCCGGGCATCGTCCACCGCCTCGACCGCGACACCAGCGGCCTGCTGATGGTCGCCAAGCAGGATGCCGCCCAGGCCTCGCTGATGGCCCAGCTCAAGGCGCGGCGGATCAAGAAGACATACCTCGCCCTCGTGCAGGGCAGCGTATCGGCAGCCGTCGGCCGGATCGAGGCGCCGATCGGCCGGGATCCGAAGCATCGGACGCGCATGGCCGTCGTGCCCGAAGGGCGGCCATCGGTCACCGGATATCGCGTCCGCGAGCGGTTCGCCGGCTGGACCCTCCTCGAGCTCGACCTGGTGACCGGGCGGACGCACCAGATCCGTGTCCACCTCGACGCCATCGGCCACCCGGTCGCGGGTGACCCGGTCTACGGCGGGGCGTTGGCGCGCCGCGGGCCCACGGGCCTGTCGCGGATGTTCCTGCACGCGTGGCGGCTGGAGCTGACCGCCCCGTCCGACGGTCACCTCATCCGCGCGACCGCGCCGCTCCCCGACGAGCTCGAGGCGGTGCTCGAGGACCTTCGATCCGCGACGGGACCCGGACGTTGAGCGACGGTCGGATGGCCGCGGCGGCCGCCATGGCGATCACTGGCGCCCCCGGCGCCCAGCTCGTGATCATCTCAGGCCCGAGCGGGGTGGGGAAGGACACGATCATCGACGCGTTGCGACGCCGGCCACGCGATCCCGACTACCACTTCGTCGTGACCTGCACCACGCGGGCGCCCCGACCGGGCGAGGTCGACGGGGTCAGCTACCACTTCCTGGATCGACCTACGTTCCTCGCGCTACGCGACGCGGGTGGCCTGATCGAGGCCAACGAGGTGCACGGCCACTGGTACGGGACGCCTCGCGCCGAGGTCGCCGACGCGCTCGTGGCCGGCCACGACGTCATCCTCAAGATCGACGTCCAGGGTGCCCAGCAGATCAAGGAACGGGTCGAGGAGGCGCTGCTCATCTTCATCGTCCCGCCCTCGATGGAGGCGTTGTTCGCGCGCCTTCGGGCGCGCGCGACGGAGTCCGCCGACGAGCTCGAGGTCCGCCAGCGGAACGCCGCGATCGAGCTCGCGCGCCAGGACGACTACGACCATGTCGTGGTCAATGAGACCGGCCAGGTCGAGCGTACCGCCGAGACCATCGACCGGATCATCGAGGAGACGCATCAGCTCCATCCGTCGCGGCGAGTCCGCGTCTAGGACCGGGTCGTGACCCTCGGCCTCGCCCCGGACGAGGTGCCGGTCCGCGGGGCGTCCCGGCTCGTCGAAGTCGCCGTCGATGCCGCCGGCGCCGGCGGTGCTCGCACGTATACGTACGCGGTGCCCGACACGTTGGCCGACCTCGACATCGGCGAGGCGGTCCTCGTCGACTTCGGGAAGCGGCAGGCGCTCGGGATCGTCCTGGCCGACGTGGCGTCGGTGCCGGCCGGCGTCGCCCCGCGGCCGATCCTGGAACGGGTCCGGGCCGACGGTCCGCTGCTGCCACCGCTCGGGCTCGAGCTCGCCCGCTGGATCGCCGCCCACTACCTCGCGCCGGCCGCGATCGTGCTCCGGGCGATGCTGCCGCCGGGCATGCTCGAGAAGCTCGAGCTCGTCGCCGAGCTGGCCCCGGGCGGCGACGCGATCCGGCGGGCTCGACACGGTCGACCGCGACCTCGTCGACCAGCTCGAGGGCGGCGCGCGACCGGCCCGCGAGTTGGCCGCCCCGGAGGGCCGGGCCGGCCTGGTCCGCCGCCTGCGATCGCTTGCCACGCGCGGGGTCATCTCGCTCGACTGGACCCTGCTGGCCGCCTCCGGCGGTCCGCGCTACGAGCGGCGGGTGTGGCTGACGAGCGAGGGCGCCGCCGTCGCGGCCCTGGTGGCGGGCGGCGGCCGGCCGAGCGGCCGACCCCTGGGACCGCGCCAGGTGGCGGCCCTGGCCGAACTGGCAGAACCGGCCGAACCGCGCCGGCACCGGCCGGATCGGAAGGTGCCGGCGCGTCCGGCGATCCCTCGTCGCGCGGGCCGGGCGCGGCGGCGGCGGAGGTCGCCGGACGCCACGGGTCATCGGCCCTGGCCGGGCTGATCCGACGGGGCCTCGTCGAAGCCGAAGTTCGCGAGCGGCCGCGCCGCCCCCTTGCCGGTCGCCCGGCCGGTCGCCGCGGCGGCCGGCCACCCGCCTCGGACCTGCTCCCGGCCCAGGCCCAGGCGATCACGGTCATCTCGACCTCGATGCGCGAGGGCGATGCCACGCCGCTCCTCCTCGAGGGCGTGACCGGCGGCGGCAAGACGGCGGTCTACGTCGAGGCGATCGCGGATGCCCTGTCGCTCGGCCGGCGGGCGCTCGTGCTCGTCCCGGAGATCTCGCTCGCGCTGCCGCTCGTCGACCGCCTGCGGGCGGACCTGGAGGCGCGGATCGCGATCATCCATTCCGGCCTCGGCGACGGCGAACGCGCCGACGAGTGGCGGCGCATCCGGGCGGGCGACGTGGACATCGTCGTCGGGACGCGCCTGGCGGTCCTCGCCCCGCTGACGGACCTCGGCGTCATCGTCGTCGACGAGGAACACGACGCCGCCTACAAGAGCGACCGGACCCCGCGGCTGCAGGCGCGCGATGTGGCCATCGAGCTCGGCCGCCTCGCCGGGGCCGCGGTCGTGCTCGGATCGGCGACGCCCGCGGTCGACAGCCTCGGCCTCGCCCGGATGGACCGGTACCGTCACGTCGTCCTCGCCGATCGCCCGGTCGGGCGCCTGCCCACGGTGGAGGTCGTCGACCTGCGGGCCGAGCTCGCCGCCGGGGAGCGCGGGCTGCTCTCCCGTCCGCTTGCCGCGGCCCTGGCCGGGCTGGACACGTCGGCCGGCGACCAGGCCATCCTCGTGCTCAACCGGCGGGGGAGCGCCTCGGTCGTCCTGTGCCGGGACTGCGGGCACGTCCAGGCGTGTCCCGACTGCGAGCGGCCGCTCGTCTACCACCAGGCCGGGGTCACGTTGCGCTGCCACCACTGCGGCCGCGCGACGCCGCTCGCGACGCGCTGCCCGAACTGCGCCTCGCCGCGGATCCGCTACCTCGGCGGCGGTACGGAACGCGTGGAACGCGAGGTCCGCGTCCGCTTCCCGGCGCTGCGCGTCGGCCGGTTGGACCGCGACGTCGCCGAGCGCAAGGGCGCCGCGGAGCGGGTGGTCGACGCGTTCTCGGACGGACGCCTGGACGTGCTCGTCGGGACGAGCCTCGTCGCCAAGGGGCTCGACATCCCGGGCGTGACGGTGGTCGGGGTGGTGTCGAGCGACGTCGCCCTGAACCTCCCCGACGAACGTGCCGCGGAACGGACCTTCCAGCTGCTCACCCAGGCGGTGGGTCGCGCGGGCCGAGGGGAGCGGCCCGGGCGGGCCTTCCTGCAGACGTACCAGCCCGAGCACCCGGCCATCGTGGCCGTCGCCACCGGCGACGCCGCCGCGTTCTACGACGCCGAGCTCGACCTCCGCCGCCGTTTCGGGTCGCCACCCTTCGGGCGGCTCGTGAAGCTGACGATCGGCCTGCCCGATCGCGAGGCCGCGGAGCGGGCGGGGATCGAGCTCGCCGAGACGCTCCGGGCACGTGCCAGGGAGCGCGGCGTCGACGTCGTCGTTGCCGGACCCGCGCCGGCGTATATCGCGAAACGATCGGACCGATGGCGCTTCAACCTCGTGCTCCGCGGACCCGACCCGGTGCCACTGCTCGATGGCGGCGTCGACGCGCCCTGGTCCGTCGACGTCGATCCCGAGTCGCTCCTCTGACGAGCCTGAGCCGTCACCGAACCCCTCGGCCGGGTTCGTGGGAACATGGTGGCCATCACCCTTCGAGGAGCTCCGTCATGACCGACCCGTCCGTCACCCCGACCCCGAACGATCCCGAGCCCAGCCACGGCCCATCCGGCGCCGGTCCGTCCGGCGAACGCTGCCAAGTCGAGCGGCGCCACCGCGATCATGGACTCGCTCCGCGATGCCATCGACGACATCGCCGTGCGCGCCACCCCCGCCGTCCGCGAAGTCGGCGCTCGAGCGGCCGAGCTCACCGCCGTGGCCGCCGCCAAAGCCGCGCCGCTGGCGAAGAAGGCCGGTCAGGCGACGGCCGAGGCGAGCGACAAGCTCGCCGAGCGCTCGAAGACCTGGGCCGCCGGTGTCCGCGCCGCGATGGACGCCGAAGCGCCGAAGTCGACCACCGAGGGCGTCGCGACCGAGGCCGGCGAGACCGTAGCCGAAGCCGCTGGAGACGTTCGTGCTGCCGCGACCGATGTGGCCGACGCGGCGACCGAAACCGCCTCCGACGCCGTGGACACCGCCAAGGACATCGCCGCGGATGCGGCCGATGCGGGCCGATCCGCCATCAACGGGAACGGAGCAGCCGGCGCCTGAGGCGCTCCCGACCCCGTCGGTATACTTCGCGGCCATGAGCGTCCGACCCATCGTCATGCTCGGCGACCCTCGGCTGCGGCTGAAGGGACTGCCGGTCGACAGCTTCGGCAAGTACCTGCACGAGCTGCTCGACGATCTCGCCCACACGATGCGCGACGCCCCGGGCGTCGGCCTGGCCGCGCCACAGCTCGGTGAGGCGCTCCAGGCGTGCGTCATCGAGGTGGAGAACCACCTCCACGAGCTCGTCAACCCGCGGATCGTCCGCTCGGCCGGCGACGATCGCGACCTCGAGGGATGCCTCTCGATCCCGGGGTACGTCGCCTACGTGACCCGGCGCGAGAAGGTCTGGGTCGTCGCCCAGGATCGCCACGGCCAGAAGATCAAGGTGGCGGGCTCCGGTCTCCTCGGCCGGGCGCTCCAGCACGAGCTGGATCACCTCGACGGCAAGCTCTACATCGACTACCTCGACTCGATGGACGAACTGATCGAGGTCGGGGCGTCGAACGAGGACGACGACGAGGTCGCCGAGGCGACGAGCGCCCTGGCGTGACCCCGACGGGGCGGGACCCGCGTCCGGTCCGCACCGTCTTCCTCGGTAGCGGCGGGTTCGCCGTCCCGATCCTGCACACGGTCACGGGACATCCGTCGGTCGAATTGGTCGGGATCGTGACGGCGCCGCCCCGCCCCGCTGGGCGGAAGGGCGACCCCCGGTCCACGCCGATCGCCGAGGCGGCGCCCCCCGGCGTCCCGGTCCTCGCCCCCGAGCGGCTCCGGACGCCCGAGGCGATCGCGGCGGTGCTGGACCTCGGACCGTCGCTGCTGGTCCTCGCCGACTACGGCCGGCTCGTTCCCGCGGGGCTGCTCGATCTCGACGATGGCGCGCTGAACCTGCACCCGTCGCTCCTCCCGCGCCATCGCGGAGCGTCGCCCATCCCAGCGACGATCCTGGAAGGCGACGCCGAGACCGGGGTCACGCTCATGCGCATGGATGCGGGTCTCGACACCGGCCCGATCGTCGCCGTCGAGCGGGTCGCCCTCGACGGGTCGGAGACCACGCCGATGCTCGAGGCGCGGCTGTCGATCCTGGCCGCCGATCTGCTGGCGCGCTCGCTGGCGCCGTGGCTGGACGGCGCGCTCCCCGCGACACCCCAGCCGGCGTACGGCGCCAGCCTGACCCGGCCGCTCCGTCGCGAGGATGGACGCCTTGACCCGTCGCGGCCTTCCGCCGAACTGGCCCGGCACGTGCGGGCGTTCCAGCCGTGGCCGGGTTCCTTCGTGGACACCGCTGCGGGTCGCGTGACGGTCCTGGCCGCTCGCGCGGAGCCGGATCCCGGCCCAGGTCCACCGCCGCATCGGATCCTCCTGACCCGGGACGGATCGACGAGCGCGGGCTCGGCACCCCCGACGGGAGGCTCGCGCTCGAGACGGTCCAGCCGGCCGGCGGCCGTCCGATGTCGTGGGCCGAGTACCTGCGGGGCCGCCCGACCATCCTCGGCACGCGGGTCGTCGCGGCCGGGTGAGCGGCCTGCGGTAGCATCGACCCCGTGACCGATGACCATCGACCCGGCATCTCCGGGATCGCGCCGGGCGACCTCGCGGCGTGGGTCGCGGCCACGGGGCAGCCGGCCTACCGCGCCGGGCAGATCGCGACCGCCGTCTGGCGGGACGGCGGTGTCGCCGCGGCACGCGACATCGGCACACTCCCGGGGTCCGTCCGCGACGACCTCGACGCGGCCTTCCGCCTCGACACCGTCGCCGACACCGAGGTCCGCGCCAGCGATGGCGGCCTGACCGAGAAGGCGCTGCACCGGCTCGCGGACGGCGCCCTGGTGGAGTCGGTCCTCATGCACTACCCGGCCCGGGGCGGATCTCGCGAGCGCCACACCCTGTGCATCTCGAGCCAGGCCGGGTGCGCCGTCGGCTGCCCGTTCTGCGCGACCGGGGAGCTCGGCTTCGGGCGCGACCTCGAGACCGCCGAGATCCTCGACCAGGTCCGCCATGCCGCCCGCCGCCTCGCCGCCGACGACCGGCACCTCACGAACATCGTGTTCATGGGCATGGGCGAGCCGCTGCTGAACCTCGACCGGGTCCTCGCGGCCGTCGAGGCGCTCAACGATCCGGATCGCTTCGGCCTGGGAGCGCGGCACATCACCGTGTCCACCTCGGGCGTGGTCCCCGGGATCCGTCGCCTGACCGCGCTCGGACCGCAGTTCACGCTGGCGATCTCGCTCCACGCGGCACGCGACGCCCTGCGCGACGTCCTCGTCCCATTGAACCGCCGCTGGCCGGTGGCCGAGGTCGTCGAGGCGGCGCGGGCGCACGGCCGGGCCACGGGCCGGCGGATCAGTTACGAGGTCACGATGATCGGCGGCGTGAACGACACGGCGCTCGACGCGGCGGCGATGGCCGACCTGCTGCGTGGCGACCACGCCCACGTCAACCTGATCCCGATGAATCCGGTCGCCCACACGCCGTGGACCGCCAGCCCGATGCCCGTCATCGAGGCATTCGCGGCCACGCTCCGAGCGGCCGGCATCGGGACGACGATCCGACGGAACCGCGGCCAGGAGATCGGCGCCGCGTGCGGCCAGCTCGCTGCGGAACGGGCGGGCGAGCCGGCGCCGTTGACCGTCGCGCGGCGGCGCGAGCGGCTCGTCACCGAGAGCGCGGCGGCACTCCGCGGCGAACGCAGCCACGACCCGGTCCCCGTCGGGGTGGGGGAGTAGCCGTGGGCACCGGCCGGGCGCGGGTCGCCGCGAGCATCCTTGACGCCGACCTCTCGAATCTCGCGTACGCGGTCCGCCGGGTCCAGAAGGCCGGGACCGATCGCATCCATCTCGATGTCATGGACGGCCATTTCGTGCCGAACCTGACCTTTGGGCCGAAGACCATCAAGGCGCTCCGCCCGCGGACCGAGCTGCCGTTCGACGCGCACCTGATGATCAGCGAGCCCGGCCGGTACATCGAGGAGTACCTCGATGCCGGCTGCGATTCGATCACCATCCACGTCGAGATCGAGGAGCCGATCGCCCCCACGCTGCAGGCCATCCGCGACGCCGGTCGTGCCGCGGGCCTGTGTGTCAAGCCGGGCACGCCGCTCTCGGCCCTCGAGCCGTACGAGCAGCTCATCGATATCGTCATGGTGATGACCGTCGAGCCCGGCTTCGGCGGGCAGGTCTTCATGAAGGATGTCGCGCGCGAGAAGCTCCTTGCCGCCCGCCACTACCTGCGCCACAAGGCCCACGGCGGCGAGGTCCACGTCGATGGCGGCGTCAACCGCGAGACGGCCGAGTTCGCCGGCGGCCTCGGCGTCGACATCCTCGTCGTCGGCTCGGCGCTGTTCGTGAAGGGCCGCGACATGGCCCGCGAGATCCGGCTCATCCGGGCGCTCGCCGACGAGGGCTACCAGTACACGCTCAACGGCGGCGAGCCACCCATCCCACGCGACAAGATGGTCCGCTTCGCGTCCCTGCCGAAGCACATCGCGCGCGAGCTGATGGACGAGATCGAGGCGGGCGGGGTCCCGGTCGTCATGCTCCGCGGGAACGGCGAGATGAACCCCGACGGGATCCGCGATTACGATCTGCTGGTCCCTGCCACGGTCGAGGGGCTCGTCGAGGAACGCCATGCTTCGTCCCGGGCCGCGGCCCTGCGCGAGGCCGATGCCTGGCGGGCGGCGTTCATCGCGGAGCACGGCGTCATCCCGCCCGCCGCCCTCCCGTGAGGGTCCTGCTCCAGCGGGTCGCTCGAGCGAGCGTGCACGTCGCCGACCAGACCGTCGGGGAGATCGGGGTGGGCCTGGTCGCGCTGGTCGGCGTCGGACCGGACGACGACGAGGCCACGGCCGACGCGATGGCCCGCCGCAGCACGGAGCTGCGCATCTTCCGGGACGAGGCCGGACGGACGAACCGCTCGCTCGTCGACGTCGACGGTGCCGCGCTGGTCGTGTCCCAGTTCACGCTCTACGCCGATACGAGCCGCGGTCGGCGCCCGGGGTTCACGGGCGCAGCCGGACCCGAGCTGGCGGAACGGTTGTACGAACGCTACGCGAGCGCGCTGCGCGACCTTGGCATCCGCGTGGCGACAGGACGCTTCGGGGCGGAGATGGAGGTCGAGCTGGTCAACGACGGGCCGTTCACGATCTGGCTCGACAGCGCCGAGCGGGCGACGCCCGCCGGGACCGGGGGACGCTGAGGGCTACTTCGCCGACTTGGTGCGGGTCCGCCGGCAGCGCGTGCAAACGAGCGCGCGCGTCGGGACGCCGCCCTGGTCGATGACGAGTGGCTGGAGGTTCGGCTGGTAGCGGCGATGCGCGCGGACCCGGTTCATACCGGACGACTGGGGGTTGAAGCCGCCCATCGATGTCTTACCGCAGATCGCGCAGGAGCGGGCCATGCGTGGTCCTCAGGGGTGGTGATCAGCAGGGTCGAGCCGCGAGCGGCCCGAACGGAAGCGGTAGGATACCACACGGCCTCCGACGCCCAGCTCGGACGCCGCCCCCATCCGTCGTGCGAGGAGGACGTCGCCCGCGTGCCACCCGAGAAGACCCCCGGCCGCTCCTTCGTGACCCGTCGCGCGATCGCCGACGTGGTCCGGGCGGCCACCCTCGGTTCGTATGGCGTGACGGGATTCGCGGCCGGCCCGCTCGAGCGGGTCCTCGCCCGGGTCGGGCTCGCGCAGCCCGGTCTCTCGATCCGCCTCGACGGCGGCATCGACATCGCCCTCGACCTCGATGTCGCCCTCGGCGTCCCGGTCGCGGAGGTCGCCCGGCAGGTCGATTCGGCCATCCGGTACGCCATCGATCGCTCGCTGGGGCGCGAGGTGCGCCACCTCGTGATCCACATCGACGGCCTGCGCCTCCAGCCCCCGACGTCGGCGCCGCCGATCGCCGCGCACGACCCGGCGACGGTCCCGCTGCGCGACCTGGCCGACAGCGGGACGGACGTCGCCTGATGGTCCGCCGGGCCTGTGACGGGGCCGGGCTCCTCGAGGCATTCCGGGCCGCGGTCGCCAACCTCGAGGCGCATGTCGACGAGATCAACAGCCTCAACGTCTACCCGGTCCCCGACGGCGATACGGGGTCGAACATGGCGGCGACGGTGCGCGCGGCCCTCGACGAGGCGGAAGGGGTCTCCGGGGAGCCCGCCGATCGGGTCGCCGCGGCGATCAGCTTCGGCGCACTGATGGGCGCCCGCGGGAATTCGGGGGTCATCACGAGCCAGATCTTCCGCGGGATGGCCGAAGGCCTGGACGGCAAGCGGCGGTTCAACGGCCTCGATCTCGCCCACGCGCTCTCGGAAGGCGCGCGCACCGCGTACAGCGCCGTGGCCAAGCCGGTCGAGGGCACGATCCTGACCGTGATCCGGGAGTCGGCCGCGGCGGCGCTCGCGGCCGCCGAGCACAGCGAGGACATCGAGACGGTCCTCGCGGCGACGGTGGACGCGGCGGAGCACTCCGTCGCGCGCACGCCGACGCTGCTGGCGATCCTGCGCGAGGCGGGCGTCGTGGATTCGGGCGGACAGGGGCTGTATCGATTGTTCCAGGGAGCGCTGCTGCATCTCGTCGGGCAGGCACCGGCGGCGGCCGCGAGCGAACGGACCGCCACGGCGCCCAAGCCCTCGACCCTCGTCGCTCATGCCGACCAGGGGTTCGGCTACGAGACGATGTTCCTGCTCCAGGCCGAGAGCTCACGGCCCCTCGATGTCGATGCCATCCGGCTCCGTCTCGAATCGATCGGCGAGTCCGTGCTCGTCGCCGGCGACTCGCGGGCGCTCAAGGTCCACGTCCACAACGAGCGTCCGGATCTCGTCATCGCGTTCGGTCTTGAGCAAGGCTCCCTGTCCCGGATCAGCGTCGAGAATCTCGACAACCAGGCCCGCGACATCCGGGAGAGCCGCGCGGCCGAGTTCACCGCCGCCTCGACGACGGGGGACCGGCTCAATGGCACGGCGGCGGGCGGCGCGATGACGCTGCCGCTCGGGGTCGTCGCGGTCGTCGCCGGCGAGGGCCTCGCGGCGATCTTCCGGGACTTCGGGGTGGCCGCGGTCGTCGACGGCGGCCAGAGCGCCAACCCGAGCACCGGCGAGCTCCTCGCGGCGGTGGAGCGCGTCGATGCGCGCGAGATCCTCGTGTTGCCGAACAACCCCAACGTGGTCCTCGCCGCCCGCCAGGTGGCGACGATGACCGAGCGCCCCGTGATCGTGGTCCCGACCCGCAACGCCGCGGAGGGCTTCGCGGCGCTCCTCGCGCTGGACCCGACCCTGGATGCCGGCTCGAACGCCGGCCCGATGACCGAGGCCGCGAGAGCCATCCAGACCGTGGTCATCACCGACGCCGTCCGCGACGCGACGATCGGTGGCCGTAAGGTCAAGCGCGGCCAGACGATCGCGCTCGATCCCGACGACGGCCTCATCGCCGTCGCGGGCGACCGGGACAAGGCGGTGCTGTCCGCGATCGGGGCCCTGCAGCCCGGATACGAGCTCGTGACCCTGTTCTACGGCGACGGCGCGGACCTCGCCGAGGCGGAGGGGGTGGCGAAGCGGATCGGCGAACTCACCCCCGACGTCGAGGTCGAGGTCCGGCACGGCGGTCAGCCCTATTACCGATATCTCATCGCGGCCGAGTAGCGCCGTGTCCCGGACCGAGTAGTCCATGGCCCGGACCGCGGCCCCCGTCCCACCGCCCCCGACCGATCCGGTCGAGCTGCTCTCGACGCCGCTGGCCAGGTCGGGGCTGTCCGCGGCGGCCCTCCTGCGCCGGGCCGGGATCCGGCTCGGGATCTACGACGTCCGCGACCTGCTCTTCCACCTGCCGCGGCGCTACGACGACCTTCGCGAGTTGGCCTCGATCGCCCAGTTGCGCGATCGCGATGACGGCACCGTCGTCTCGCTCCAGGCCGTCGTCACCGACGTCCGCGTGGAAGCGAGCTTCCGGCGCCGGGTCCAGCGGACCGTCGCCGAGCTGGCCGACGACACGGGTCGCATCAGCGCCACCTGGTTCGGCCGCCGGTACATCGAGCGACGCCTGCGGATCGGGCAGGACATCGTCGTGAGCGGTCGGCTCAAGCGGTTCAAGGGCGCGCTCACGATCGACAACCCGGAGTTCCAGACCATCGACGGGGCCGAGAAGGTCCTGATGGCCGGGCGGATCGTGCCCGTCTACCGACTGACGGCTGGACTGACCGCCGCCCGCCTGCGGGTGGCGATCCGCGAGGCCCTCGATCGGGCGGGTGTGGGCTATCCCGAGTACCTGCCGCCGGCCATCCGCCGCGACGAGGCACTCGTGGGCATCGTCGGCGCCCTCGAGGAGGCCCACTACCCGGCGAGCTTCGAGGGCCGCGACGCCGCGCTGCGGCGCCTGGCATTCGACGAACTGCTCGCGCTCCAGCTCGGGATGGTGTCGCGCCGCCGGCAGCGGGCCCGGTCCCATGCGCCGGTCCTGGAGATCTCGGACTCGGCCGATGCGGCCGTCCGCACCGCGCTGACCGAGGCGCTCACCGTCCGTGTCGGGCGCCAGGTCGAGCTCACCACCGACCAGGACGCGGCGATCGCCGACCTCCGGGCCGACCTCGCCCGCCCGACCCCGATGCTGCGGCTGCTCCAGGGCGACGTGGGCTCGGGCAAGACGGCGGTCGCGGCGTATGCGCTCGCGGCGGTCGCGCGAGCCGGTCTCCAGGGTGCCCTGCTCGCCCCGACCGACCTCCTCGCCCGGCAGCATCTCGAGACGGTCGGGGCGCTGCTCGCGGACCTCGGGATCGGCGTGACGTTGCTGACCGGTTCGCTCAAGGCGGAGCCGCGGACCAAGGCCCTCGATGACATCCGGTCCGGGCAGGCGTCGGTCGTCGTCGGCACGCACGCGCTCATCCAGGAGGCCGTGTCGTTCCGTGACCTCGGCCTCGTCGTCATCGACGAACAGCACCGGTTCGGGGTGGGACAGCGGGACGCGCTCGAGGCGAAGGCCGGCGGCCGCCCGCCGCATGTCCTGCTGATGACGGCGACGCCGATCCCGCGGACGCTCGGCCAGGTCCTGTATGCCGACCTCGATGTCTCCGACCTGCGGACGCCGCCGGCAGGGCGCGTGCCGATCCGCACCGGGATCCGCCGCCCCGACGAGCTCGACGGGACCTGGCAGAAGGTCCGCGTGGAGGCCGCAGGGGGCCATGCGACGTTCGTCGTCGTGCCGCTCATCGACGAGTCGGGCATCGAGTCCGAGGGCGCGGTCGCCGCCGAGAGCGAGGCCGTCCGACTGGGCGAGCTGCTGGCGCCGCTTCGCGTCGGCCTGGTCCACGGCCGGATGAAGGCGGCGGCGCGTGACGCGGAGATGACCCGGTTCCGCGACGGCGATCTCGACGTGCTGGTCGGCACCACCGTGGTCGAGGTCGGTGTGGACGTCCCGAGCGCCACGATGATGGTCATCGAGGGGGCGGACCGGTTCGGACTGGCGCAGCTCCACCAGCTCCGTGGCCGCGTCGGGCGCGGGACCGTCGAGTCGTTCTGCGTCCTCGTCTCGGACACGACCGATGAGGTCGCCCAGGCCAGGCTCAAGGCCGTCGCCGAGCTGCGCGACGGGTTCGAGCTCGCCGAGCGCGACTTCGAGCTGCGCCGCGAAGGCGACGTCCTCGGGCTCGTGCAGAGCGGCCTCCCGCAGTTGCGCGTCGCGTCGTTGACCCGCGACGACCACCGCGAGCTGGCCGTCCGGGCTCGGGCGCACGCCGAGGGGCTCCTCGACGATCGCGGCGCCATGGTCGAGGGTCATGACGCCCTCCGTCGCGAGCTCGACTCGGGCTGGCTGCGCCGCGTGGCAAGCGGCGATGCCGGGTCCGACGACGACACCGATGCCGGGCCCGATGGCGCGGGCTGACGCCGGCCGGGTCATCGCCGGGCGGGCCCGGGGGATCCGCCTGGCCGGCCCGGGGGAGGGGACGCGACCCATCGGCGACCGGGTGAAACAAACCTTGTTCGCGATCCTCGACCCGGACCTGCCGGGCGCGACGGTCCTCGACCTGTTCGCGGGGAGCGGTGCTGCGGGCATCGAAGCCCTCTCGCGGGGCGCCGCCTCGGTCACGTTCGTCGAGCGCGACCCGGCCGCGGCGGCGGTCATCGCCGCCAACCTCGAGCGGACCCATCTCGCCGGTCCGAGCGCGCGGGTGATCACCGGCGATGTCGCCAAGTGGCTGCGCCGGGCGCCAGAGCGGACCTATGACCTCGTCATCGTCGACCCGCCATACGACGAGCCGGCCAAGCTCGACGGCGCGCTCGGGACCCTCGGGCCGCACCTCGCCCCGACGGCGCGCGTCGTCGCGAAGCACGCGACGGCGACCCCGCCGCCCGCGACGGTGGGGCTGCTAGCATCCGAGCGCGAGCGCCGCTTCGGTGAGACGACCCTCACCTTCTACCGGCGCCAGGAGGAGCGATGAGCGTCGCGGTCTATCCCGGATCGTTCGACCCCGTCACCAACGGCCACCTCGACATCCTGGCCCGGGCGACGGCCGTCTTCGACCGGGTGATCGTCGGGGTGCTCGAGAACCCGCGCAAGACACCGCTGCTCCCGGCCGCCACGCGCATCGCCGTCATCGAATCGGCGATCGGGGCCGCCGGCCTCCCGGCCGAGCGCATCTCGGTCGAGGCGTTCGACGGGCTCACCGTCGACTTCGGGCGGGCGCAGGGCGCGACCGCGATCGTGCGCGGCCTGCGGGCCATCAGCGACTTCGAGACCGAGATGCAGCTCGCCCACAACAACCGCGTGCTCGCGCCGGGGATCGACACGGTCTTCTTCATGACCTCGGTCGAGAACGGGTACGTGAGCTCGAGCCTGGTCAAGGAGATCGCCTCGTTCGGGGGCGATGTCTCCACGATGGTCCCGCCGGGTGCGGCCGCCGCCATGGCCGAGGTGCTGCGGGGGCGCTGACGCGCCACTCGCGTGCCATACTGACGCCGACGCGTGCGGGGACCCGAACCGCCGAGCTGGAGGGCACTCCGATCGACATCATCTTCCTCGTCGAGCGCCTCGAGTCGCTCATCGCGAACGGGAAGAAACTCCCCCTCACGAACAATGTGGTCGTGGACCAGAACGCCGCGCTCGGCCTGATCGACGAGCTGCGGGTCGCGGTGCCGGAGGAGGTCCGTGCCGCCAAGCGGATCAATGCCGAGGGCGAGCGAATCATCGAGAAGGCCCAGGACGAGGCCGAGCGGATCGTCGCCAAGGCGCAGGAACAGGCTGCCTACCTCATCGACGAGCGCGGGCTCACCGAGGCGGCCCAGGCCCAGAGTCAGCGCATCATCGAGGCGGCGCACCAGGACGCCGAGGAGATCCGCCGTGGCGCCGACGAGTACGCGGTGAACGTCCTCGTCGGCCTCGAAGGCGACGTCGTCAAGACGTTGCAGAGCATCAAGAAGGGCATCGCGATGCTCGACGAGCGCCGCGCCCCGGCTGCCGGCGTCGTCGAGGACGCCGACCAGCTCGAGCCCGAGTGGGCCGTCGAGGAAGAGGACGTCTCGCAGCCCATCCGGACATGACCGGGCGCCCGCTCGACGGGCCGCTGGTCTGGAACGTGGCAGGGTTGCTCGCCGACGACCCCGGCGAGTCGCGCGCCTTCGACGTGGCCGACGCTCGACCCGAGCTGCCCGATGGCCTCGCGCTCGCCGAACCTGTCCGCGGTCACGTCCGGCTCACCCGTACGAACCGCGGGATCCTCGCGCACGCGACCCTGACGACGGTCCTCGACGAGACGTGCAGTCGCTGCCTGCGGCCGGCCCGCGTGCCGCTCGAGCTTCGGATCGACGAGGAGTTCCTGCCTTCGCTCGACCTCGCGACCGGGGCGCCGGTATCCATCGAAGCCGAACCCGACGCGTCGCGCCTGACCGACCACCACGAGCTCGACCTCGAGACGGCGGTCCGCGAGGCGATCATCCTGGCGGAGCCGATCGCGCCGCTGGACCGACCGGATTGCCCGGGCCTCTGCCCGGTCTGCGGCGAACCCCTCGACGAGGGATCGCACGACCACCCCACCGACGACATCGACCCGCGGCTCGAGGCGTTGCGCGCCTTCCGCGCCGACGACGCATGACGGCGGGGGTGGTTTCACGGTAGACTCCGCCGTCGGCGCGGCGCCGCGACCTGCGCCGGTCGCGCAGCGGCCCCGACCCAGTCACGATCCCACAAGGAGCCCACGACCCCATGGGTGTACCCAAGCGTCGCGTCTCGCATGCCCGCCAGGGCGAGCGCCGCGCGCATCTCGCCATCAGCCTGCCGAATCTCGAGGAGTGTCCGCACTGCCACGAGATGAAGCAGCAGCATCACGTCTGCCCGAACTGCGGCTTCTACAACGGCCGGCAGGCGATCGAGCTCAAGCCCGCCGGCGACGACGCCGGGCGCTGATCCCGTGACGGAGCCTCGGTCCGAACCGTCCGAGGCCGCCACCGGCGTCCGCCTCGCCGTCGACGCGATGGGCGGCGATCACGGACCCGAAGAGGTCGTCCCGGGCGCCATCGCGTGGGCCGCCGCGCATCCCGCCGACTGGCTGCTCCTCGTCGGCGACGAGGGCGTGATCATGGGGATCGCCGGTTCGCTGCCCCCGAATGCCACCATCGTCCACGCCGCCCAGGTCATCGGCATGGACGAGCACCCGGCGCTCGCCCTCCGCGAGAAGAAGGACGCCTCGATCCTCGTGGCGACGGACCTTGTGAAGCGCGGCGAGGCCGATGGCGTGGTCACGGCCGGTCATACCGGCGCGGCGATGGCCGCCGCGGTCCTGCGTCTTGGGCGGCTCCCAGGCGTCGATCGTCCGGCGCTCGCGGTCCAGCAGATCACCGACTCCGGGCCGATGGTCCTGCTCGACATCGGTGCCAACCCCGATTCGACCGCCGAGAACCTCGCCCAGTTCGCCCGGATGGGCGCTATCTTCGCCGAGGGGGTGCTGGGGGTGACCGATCCCCGTGTCGCGCTTCTCTCGATCGGGGAGGAGAAGGGCAAGGGCGACGCGCGCATCCAGCGCGCCACCGAGCTGCTCGACGCGACGGACCTGCGCTTCGAGGGCAACATCGAGGGCAAGGACCTCACCCGGCACCTCGCCGACGTCGTCGTCTGCGACGCCGTCCTCGGGAACGTCGTCATCAAGTTCTTCGAGGGGCTCTCGACCTTCATCTTCGACCTGTGGCGGGCCGAGTTCGAGCGCGGCGTCCGCGGGAAGCTCGCCTACGGACTGATGAAGCCGGGCGTCGACCGGATTCGCGACGTCTTCGATTACGAGAAGGTCGGCGGGTCGATCCTGCTCGGCGTCCGCGGCACGGTGATCATCACCCACGGGCGCGCACGGCGGCGGATGGTCGAGTTCGCCTGCGACGTCGGGGCGACCACCGTCCGGACGCGAGTCCCGGCGCGGATCGCGGACGCGCTCGCCGCGCACACCACGCCCGGCCCCGCGCGGCCGGACGAGGCGGAAGCACCCGCGGCGCCGGCGGAGGTCGCGTCATGAGCGGGCACGAGCTGACCGTCGGCACGTCGGTCATCTCGGAGCTGGTCCGCCTCGCCGCTTTCGAGGTCCCGGGGGTCGCCCGGGTCGGTCGCGGCGGACCGGCCTGGCGCCGCATGCTCGGTGGCCGCTCGGTCAGCGTGCGCCTCCACGACGAGCGGGTGATCGTCCGGCTGTGGATCGTCGCCCGGCCCGGCCAGGCGCTCGGACCGCTGGCCGAACAGGTGCGGGTCGCGGTCGCCGCCACGGTCGAGCGGCTGCTCGGGCTCGACCTCGGAGCCGTGACCGTCCTGGTCGACGGTGTCGGGGGCTGACCGCGTCCGGGGACGGCGGACCGGACGTCGCCTCGCCCTCGCGTCGGTCTTCGAGGCCGACTTCGGCCAACGGACCGCGGACGCCGTCCTGGAGCGTCACCTGGCCGAATCGGAGCGCGATCCGGTGGCCGCCGGACTCGCCCGCGAGCTCGTCGCCGCGGTCGTCCGCCACCGCGACACGATCGACGCCGAGATCGCCATCCGGGCCCCTCGATACCCGGTCACGGCACTGGCCCGGATGGACCGCGCGCTGCTCCGTTGCGCGATAGGCGAGGTGCTACACTCGCCCACGCCGGCCCGGGTGGCCATCGCCGAGTGGGTCGAGCTGGCACGCATCTACAGTGGAGACCCGATGCGACGCCTCATGAACGGCGTCCTCGGGAGCATCGCAGCGGCAACCAGCGAAGCCCGGCCATCGGGACCAGCGAACTCCGAGGAGGGAGTCAGTGGCAACCACGTACGAGCGCCTCAAGAAGATCGTCGTCGAGCAACTCGGCGCCGACGAGGATGAGGTCAAGCCGGAGGCGTCGTTCGTCGACGACCTGAACGCCGACTCGCTCGATCTGGTCGAGCTCATCATGAGCCTCGAGGAAGAATTCGGGACCGAGATCTCCGACGAAGATGCCGAGAAGATCCGGACCGTCCAGGACGCCGTCGACTACATCGACGAGCACTCGGCCTAGTCCAGCCCGGGCGTCGGGCCAGGTGCGCCCCGCCAGGGCCTTCGCGGACCGTCTCGGCCTCCCCGTCCGCGACATCGGCCTCCTGGAGCAGGCGCTCGTCCACGCCAGCTGGCTCCACGAACATCCCGAAGACGCTCCCGGCCACAACGAGCGCCTCGAGTTCCTGGGCGACGCCGTCGTCAATCTGATCATCTCCGAGGCGCTCTACACGCGCCATCCGACCGACGACGAGGGGGACCTGTCGGCTCGCCGGGCGGCCATCGTGTCGACGACCGGCCTCGCCCGTCTGGCCGGCCGCATCGACCTCGGTCCGGCCCTGCTGCTCGGGGAGGGGGAATCCCGGCGCAGCGGCCGCCGTCGCCCGACCCTGCTCGCGTCGTCATTCGAGGCGATCGTCGGTGCCTGCTATCTCGACCTCGGGTTCGGGGCCGTCCGTGACTGGCTTACGGAGCTTGCCGGGCCGGAGTTGTCGGCCGACGCCCCGATCCACGCCCTCAAGAGCCCCAAGAGCCGGCTCCAGGAGCTGACCCAGCAGCGCACCGGCGGCCGCCCGTCGTACCACCTCGTCGAGGTGAGCGGACCGGATCACGAGAAGACGTTCCGGATCCAGGTCACCGTCGACGGCGAGGTGCTCGGGATCGGCGAGGGCTCGTCTCGGCGGACCGCGGAGACCGCGGCCGCGGCCCAGGCCCTCGACAAGCTCCGGATGACGGCGCTGGCGGAACCGGAAGCGATCGGCGTATGAGCGACCGGAACGGGCCGGGACCGGCGGCCGCCCGCCTCCTGGCGCTGCGGCTGCAGGGCTTCAAGTCGTTCGCCGAGCGGACGAGCGTCGAGTTCGGCGGTGGCATCAGCGCGGTCGTGGGACCGAACGGATCGGGCAAGAGCAACCTCGCGGACGCGCTGCGCTGGGCGCTCGGCGAGCAAGGCAAGGCGCTCCGTTCGCGCAAGTCCGAGGACGTCATCTGGGCGGGCTCCGATAAGCGCGCCGCGCAGGGCATGGCCGACGTCACGCTCGTGGTCGACAACGCCGATGGGCTGCTCCCGGTCGAGTTCTCCGTGCTCGAGCTCGGGCGGCGCCTGTATCGGTCGGGGGAGAACGAGTACCTCCTGAACAAGCAGCGGATCCGGCTGCGCGATCTCGTCGACCTGCTCGATTCGGCGCATCTCGCCGACAACGCGTTCCTGTTCATCGGCCAGGGCATGGTCGACCAGGCGCTCGCGCTCCGGCCCGAGGAGCGGCGGCCGCTCTTCGAGGAGGTCGCCGGCGTCCGTCGTCATGAGCGGCGCCGCCGCCGCGCCCAGGAGCAGCTGGTCGAGTCCGAGGCGAACCTCACGCGGGTCGAGGACATCGTGGCCGAGCTGCGGCCGCAGGCCCGCCGGCTCGCCGCCCAGGCCGAGCAGCAGACGAGCCGCGAGGTCACTGCCGAGGCGTTGGTGTCGGCCGTGCTGCTGTCGGCGCACGCGCGCTGGCACGAGACGGCGGGCCGATCGGCCGCGGCCATCGCCCGCGGCACCGCGGCTCGCGCCGAGGCCGATCGCGCCATCGCCGAGATGGAGGCCGCCGAATCGGCGGCCGCCGCGCTGGCCACCGAACTCGGCGAACGGGCCGAACAGGAGCGTGCCCGTCGGGAGGCCCACGACGCCGCGCGGGCGGCTCTCACCGAGGTCCAGCTGCGGGATGCGCGCCTGGCCTCGGAGCTCGACGCGATCGCCCGCGACCGTCAGCGGCTCGACGACGAACGGCGTGCCGCCGAAGCCGAGGTCGCCGCCGCTCGCCGATCGATGGCCGCGCCGGTCCCGCCGCGGGACGTGGATGCCGAGGCGGCGTTGACGGCCGCCGAGCGCGAGCTGGCCGAGGCGCTCGCCGAGCTCGCCACCCTGCGGGCCGCGCAACGAGCGCAGGGTGAGGAACTGGCCGCCGTGCGCCGGGCGGAGTCCGCGCGCGAAGCGGAGCTCGAGACCGCCCGACGGCGGCACGCGGAACTGACCCGCCACGCGGCCGAGGAGGCGGCCCGCGCGACGGCGGCCGAGGCCGGCCGTGCGGAACGCGACGCGGCCCTCGTCACGGCCCGAGTCGCTCGCGAAGCGGCCGTCGAGGCTGAACGGATCGCGCACGACGCCCGCGAGGCCGCTCGGGCGGCCCTGGAGACCGCGGATGCCGCTCGGACCAGTGCCGAATCCCGCTCCGCAGCCGCGCAGGCCGGCCTGGCGGCCGCGACCGCGCGCCAGCGGATCCTCGAGTCTCGGCTGGCCGAGGAGGAGGGCCGCGGGATCGCCCGGGCCGCCAAGCGCCTCGGCGGACGCCGGCTCGATGAGGACCTGGTCGTCGACACCTCGCTCCGGTCCGCGGTCGAGGCGGCCCTCGCCGAGGCCGCCCGTGCCTATGTCGTCCGTGGCGACGCCGTGCCCTCGCTCGCCGCCGAGCGGGGCGCGCTGATCGTCGCGGAACGCGCCGCGGCCCCGCCCACCGAGGCGGCGGCCGGCGCCTCGTCGGATGCCCGCGAACGACGATTCCGCGACGCCCTGTCCGATGCCGCGGGCGGCCTCCTCATCGACGCGATCCGGCGCGATGACACGGGCGCCGCTCGACGGGCGTTGCGTCGTGCCGCCTGGCTCCCGGACCTCGCGACGTGCCTGGCCATCCAGGCCCTGTTGCCGCCCGGCTGGATCGTCGTCACCCGCGACGGTGCGGCGGTCGTCGATGACCTGGCGGTCCGGCTCGGCGCCCCGGAATTGGTCCTCGAGCGGCGAGCCGAAGCGACGCGACTCGCGACCGAGCTGACCCGTCTCGAGGGCGACGTCACGACCGCGGACGCGGCGCTCACCGAGGCCACGGATGCCGCGACAACGGCGCGGACGGGCCTGGAGGCGGCCCGCCTGGACGAGGCTCGCGCCGGGTCGGCCCGCCGGGACGCGGAAGAGCGGGAGCGACTCGCCGCTCGCGACCTCGAGGCGGCCGTCCGGGAGTCCGCCTGGGCCACGGCACAGGCCGAGCGACTCGACGGCGAGGCGGCGCGCGCGGCGGCGGCGCTCGCGATCCTCGAAGCGCCCGTCGCCTCCCGTGGCACCGATCGCGGATCCGCGACCGGGTCCGGCCGGGCCGACGGTCCGGACGCATCGGCCGCGATCGCCACGTGGGAGGCCCGGGCCGGGGAGCTCCGGGCCCGCCGCGATCGACTCGCCGAGGATGCCGCGACCCGCGATGCCGGCCGGCGTGAC
This sequence comes from uncultured Chloroflexia bacterium, assembly GCA_963817245.1. Lineage (GTDB taxonomy): Bacteria > Chloroflexota > Limnocylindria > Limnocylindrales > CSP1-4 > SPCO01. The sequence goes on along the minus strand of CAWFNQ010000001.1, from coordinate 1,164,853 downwards.
GCGGAGAGTCGGCGAGCCCGTGCCGAGGCGACCGCCGGGCTCGGCGAGGAACGGATGGTCCGATCGGATGCCGAAGCGACGCGCCTCGAGGAGCGCGCGGGACGGCTCGCGACCGAGCGCGAGCAGCTGCGCTCGGACGTCGCGGGCGCGACCGCGGCCGAGGGGGGCGCCCGGGCGGCCCTCGCCGAACTCCATGCCGCCGATGCCGCACAGCGCGAGCGACTCGCCGCCGCCGAGCGCGCGGCCGCCGGGACGCGCGACCGGTTGCGGGTCGCCGACGAGCGCCTTCGCCTGGCCGATCGCGACGATCTCGAGGCCCGCCTCGCGCTCGATGCCCTCCGCGAATCCATCGTCGTCGACCTCGCGGGGCTCGGCGAGATCGGGGTCGCGCGGCTGGCCGACGTCAGCCGCGGGAGCGCGACGGTCGAACCCGCGCGCGCAGCGCCCATCGCGACGGCGAGCGAGCCGGCGAGCGCCGACATCGCCGGGACCGAGTCGTCCTCCTCCGGCGAGGGCGGCGACCGGGACGAGGACCTCGCGACCGCCCTCGAGGCGGCCCTGGCGCCGGCGACCGAGGTCTGGTCGATCGACCGCACCGGCCGAGGAGGCTCCATCGAGCGGCCGGCTCGCCCAACTGCGACGACGCTTCCACGAACTCGGTGCGACGAACCCGTTCGCCGTCGAGGAGTACGCCGAGGTCAAGGGGCGCCTCGAGACGCTCGAGACGCAGGCCGCTGACCTGCGGACGGCCATCGCCCGCACGCGCGAGCTCATCGCCGAACTCGAGTCGATGATCACCGACCAGTTCCAGACGACGTTCCGGGCCCTGGAGACGGCGTTCGAGCGCCGCTTCGAGCAGCTCTTCGACGGCGGCTTCGCGCGACTGTCGCTGACGGACCCGTCGGACCTCGGGGCGACCGGCGTCGAGATCGTCGCCCGGCCACCCGGCAAGAAGCAGCAGGCGCTTTCGATGCTGTCCGGGGGCGAGCGGGCCCTCACCGCGGTCGCCCTGCTCTTTGCGATGCTCGAGGTGCGGCCCGTGCCCTTCTGCGTCCTTGACGAGGTGGACGCCGCGCTTGACGAGGCCAACATCGGGCGGTTCGCCGACGCCCTCCGCAGCCTCGCCCATGGGACACAGTTCATCGTGATCACCCACAACCGGGGCACGATCGAGGCCGCCGACGCCCTCTACGGGGTGACCGTCGGCGACGACTCCGTGAGCCGGGTCATCAGCCTGCGGCTCGACGAGGCCCAGGCGCTCGCCGAGGATCGTCGGGCCGAGCTCGTCAGCGCCGGCTGATGCGCTTCTTCCGACGCCGGCCCGGTGACGATGCCGAGGCCCCGGCCGAGTCCGAGGCGCCCGCCGAGACGGAGGCGCCCGCCGAGACGGAGACGCCGGCCGCCCCCGAGGTCATCGAGCCTGCGGCGTCCGTCGAGCCGGCACCCACCACCCCGAACCCCGAGCCGGCGCCGCCCGAGCCGGCGCCCGAGCCCGCCTTCGCGGCGTTCGACCCGACCGCCTTCGCCAAGGCCCCGCCGGCGACCTCGCTCGAGACCGGTCTCGAGCGGACGCGGGGCGGCTTCATGTCGCAGCTGCGCGGCTTCCTCGGCGAACCGGGGGGTCCCGCCTGGGACGATGTCGAAGAGACGCTCATCGCCGGCGACGTCGGCGCCGCGCTGGCGATCGAGGTCGTGGAACGGGCCCGTGCCCGCCGCGATCCCGGCGGACCCGAGGCGGCCGTGCGGGCCGAGCTCTCGGCGCTGCTCGTGGCGCGCGACGTGGACTGGACCCCCTTGCCGTCGGTCGACGGCGGTCCGGCGGTCGTCCTGATCGTCGGCGTCAACGGCACGGGCAAGACCACCACCATCGGCAAGCTGGCCACGCGCTACGCCGCGGAGGGCCGGCACGTGATCCTGGCCGCCGCGGACACGTTCCGTGCCGCCGCCATCGACCAGCTGCGCATCTGGGCCGACCGGGCCGGGGTCCCGATGATCGCCCACGCGCCCGGTGCCGACCCGGGGGCGGTCGTCTACGACGCCCTCGATGCCGCGATCGCGCGTCACGCCGACATGGTCATCGCCGACACGGCGGGGCGGCTGCACACCAAGACGAACCTCATGGACGAACTGACCAAGATCCGCCGGATCATCGACAAGCGCATCCCGGGTGCCGCGCCCGAGACCCTCTTCGTCCTCGACGCCACGACGGGACAGAACGGCCTCGCCCAGGCCAAGGCGTTCCACGAGTCGGTCGGGCTGACGGGGATCGTCCTGACCAAGCTCGATTCCACGTCGAAGGGCGGCATCGTCTTCGCCATCGAGGACTCGCTCAAGGTCCCGGTCCGGTTCGTCGGGGTGGGCGAGGGCGCGACCGACCTGCTCCACTTCGACCCCGACGCCTTCGTCGAGGCCCTGTTCGCCTGATACCGATCAGGCGCCCACCGGCTGGTCGCGCTCGGTCTCCACGGCGACCTCGACCGCCTGCAGGTCGTCCGCGACGGGGATGTCACGGAGCCGCATGACCGGTGACCGCCAGACGATGGCGGCCGCGACGAGGCCCCCGAGCGGGGCCAGCCACGAGGTCGCACGCAACCCGATCGCCTCGGCCAGGAGCCCCGCTCCCACGGTACAGACGAGTTGCGCGAGGACCGACCCGACCCGGATCGTGGAGGTCACCCGGCCGAGCGAACGGTCCGCCACGATCGACTGACGCACCGAGACCTCGGTGATCTCGAAGACGACGGCCGACGAGTCGCCCACGAGCTGTTGCAGCACGAGGCAGCCGATCGCGACGAGCGGCAGACCGGCGGGCGCCAGCGGGATGAACGCGTTGCCGAGGGCGGTGAGCAGCAGGGCGACGACCGCGACGCGTCCGATGCCCCAGCGACGCGTGGCTCGGGCCGCGACGACCGCGCCGACGAACGAAGACGCCCCGCCGACCCCGGCCACCAGGCCGAGGACCGCCGGACTCAGCTGCAGCTCGTCGAGGACGAACAGGAACCAGGTCGCGCCGAAGATGCCCCACAGGCCGGCCAGCGCCATCTCGGCCCCGGCGAACGCCCGGAGCACGGGGTCGTCGACGACGAGTCGGACGCCTTCCCGGATCTCGTGCAGGACCGGCTCGCGATCCTGCGGTCGTGGCGGGGCCGCTTCCGGCCGCCGGATGCTCCCCAGCAGGGCGGCCGAGACGAGGAACGACACTGCATCGATGGCGATGGCGATGGGCGCCGTCAGCGCCTGGACGAGGAACCCGCTCACGCCGAACGCGAGGAACTCCGATGCCGAGCCGCTCGCTGCGAGGGCGCCGTTGGCCTCGACGAGTCGTTCACGCTCGACGATCGTCGGCAGGTAGGCGCCGTCGGCGGCATCGAAGAACGTCGTCAGGACCGCGGCCAGCCCCGACACCAGGAGGAGCTGCCCGTAGGTCAGGACGCCGAGCGCGAACGCGACCGGGATCGACCCGAGCAGCAGCGCTCGCCCCAGGTCGGCCCAGATGAGGACCGGACGCCGGCGGAGCCGGTCGACCCAGGCGCCGGCGACGAGGCCGACGACCAGCGCCGCCGCGAGGTCGAGCCCGCGCAGGATCGCGACCTCGACCGCGCCGGAGCCGAGGACGAGGATCGCCGTGAGCGGCAGCGCGATGCGCGTGACGAGCGACCCGAAGATCGAGACGGTCGCGGCGCTCCACACCCGCACGAAGGCGGGATCCGACCAGATCCCGGACGTGAACGGACGTCGCACGAGGGCGGAGCCTACCCGGTGGCCGTGCCGGCCGCGCGTCCGCCTCGGACCCGGAGCAGATGGTGCTCAAGCGCACCGTGCCGGACCTTCGTCCCAGCGGCGTCCCGGAGAGGGCTGCGCTACACTTCGACCGCCTCGGTGCGTCAGAACCCGCGCACCACCCGGATCGGCCGCGGCGACGCCCACCGCCACGCCACGTCGTCGACCCGGAACCACCATTGACGGAGTCCAGACCGGACCGTGTTCGACAGCCTCAGCGAGCGCCTGCGCAAGACCCTCGGCAGCCTGACCGGCCGCGGTCGGATCAGCGAGGCCGACGTCGACGCCGCCATGCGCGAGGTCCGCCTCGCCCTCCTCGAGGCCGACGTCAACTTCAAGGTCGTCAAGGACTTCGTGGCGCGCGTCCGCGAGCAGGCCATCGGCGCGGAGATCCTCGACAGCGTCACCGCCGGCCAGCAGGTCGTGAAGATCGTCCACGACGAGCTCGTCGCGCTGCTCTCCGCCGGGGACCGGACGTTCCACCTGTCGGGCAACCCCGCGGTCGTCGCGATGGTCGGCCTGCAGGGCTCGGGCAAGACGACGACGACGGCCAAGCTCGCCAAGCATGTCGTCAAGCTCGGCCGGCGGCCGCTCCTCGTGGCCGCGGACCCGTACCGACCGGCCGCCGCGGACCAGCTGGAGACCCTGGGTCGCGCGCTCGACATCCCGGTCTACCGCGCCCCGGTCGGGACGAGCGTGCCGGACATCGCGCGTGGCGGGGTCGAGGCCGCCAAGCGCCAGGTCCGCGACGTCGTGATCCTCGACACCGCCGGCCGCCTGACGGTCGACGAGGCGCTCATGGCCGAGATCGCCGAGGTCAACTCGGCGGTGAAACCGGTCGAGACCCTGCTGGTGGTCGATGCGATGACCGGCCAGGAGGCGGTCGCGGTCGCCCAGGCGTTCGTCGCCGCGGTCCCCGTGACCGGCCTGGTCCTGACGAAGATCGACGGCGACGCCCGCGGCGGCGCGGCACTGTCCATCTCGGCCGTGACCGGCCTCCCGGTCAAGTTCCTGGGGACCGGCGAGAAGACCGATGCCCTCGAGGTGTTCCATCCGGACCGGCTCGCGGGCCGGATCCTCGGCATGGGCGACATCCTGACGCTCGTCGAGCGCGCCCAGGACACCTTCGATGCGAAGCAGACCGCGACACTCGAGGAGAAGCTGCGCAAGAACAGCTTCACGCTCGACGACATGCTCGAACAGCTCCAGCAGGTCCAGAAGATGGGGCCGATCGGCCAGATCATGGGGATGATCCCCGGCATGGGCGGGATGGCCAACGAGGCCCAGGCCGCCGTCGACCGGGGCGAGCTCAAACGCACCGAGGCGATCATCCGGGCGATGACCCCGGCCGAGCGCCGCGATCCGAGTGTCCTCAACGGTTCCCGCCGGCGGCGCATCGCCGCCGGTTCGGGCACCACGCTCCCGGATGTCAATCGTCTCGTGAAGCAATTCGCCGAGATGCAGAAACTCATGAAGCAGCTATCCGGTGCCGGTGGCCGGCGCGCCGCGATGGGCGCGATCGCCGGCCGCCGCTGACAAGGGGGATCACGATGACCGACCACGACCAGCCGCTCGACGAGGTCACCCAGGTGGTGACGACGGCGCCGCCCGTCGCCCCGGAGCCGGTGACGGCTCCGCCGCTCACGCCCGCGCCGGTCAGCCCGGTGTCGACGGCATCCACCGGCCCGAAGCCGAGCCGCGGCCGCTGGGCCGCCGCGGTCGTCGCGGCCGCCGTCGTGGTCGCGATCACGGCCGGGATCGTCTACGCGCTCGTCGGGCGTTCGCCCGACGCGGCCGTCATGGGCTACGTCCCGAGCGGTGCCGTCGCCTACGGCGAGGTCCGCCTCGACCTGCCCGGCGACCAGCGCCAGGCCGTCGGCGAGTTCCTCTCGCATTTCCCAGGATTCGCCGACCAGTCCACCCTCGATAACAAGCTCGACGAGGCGCTCGACGACCTGGTCAAGCAGGCCAGCGACGGCACCCAGACCTTCACCAAGGACATCAAGCCGTGGTTCGGCGGTGAGCTGGCGTTCAGCGCCGGTCCGCTCCCGACCCCGGCGTCGATCGGGTCGGCCAAGGACGCCAAGGCCATCGGGAACGGGCTCGCCCTGATCTCGATCAAGGACGCCACAGCCGCGCAGGCGTGGTTCGACGCCGAGCTCAAGAAGCACGGCGGCACGGCCACGAGCCAGGACTATGCCGGTACCACGCTCTCGGTCGTGTCGGGCTCGAACGGGCCGCAGGGCGCGTTCGCCATCATCGACGGCAAGGTCGCGGTCGCCGGCTCGGCCGACGCGGTCAAGGCCGCCATCGATACCGGCGGCAAGGGCGGCTTCGCGGCGGACCCGAACGTCCGCAAGGCCCTCGACTCGGCGAGCGGCGACCACATCGGCTTCGCCTACGTCGACCTCGGTGCCGTCCTCGACTGGACCGACCAGCTCCGGAGCAGCCTGGGCAACGGCACGGGCTCGGATGGGGCCGCCGGCCTCGGCCAGGCGATGCGCCAGTTCGTCCCGGACTGGAGCGCCTACTGGATGCGGGTCCAGGGTGACGCCGTCGTGTTCGAGGCCACCGGCGCCAAGCCGGCCGCGACCCTCGGGCCGACCACGGATCGCGCATCGGACATCGCCAAGCACGTGCCGGCCTCGACCATCGCCCTGGCCGTGAGCCACGACACCGGCAAGACCCTCCAGCAGGTGCTCGACCTCTACAAGCAGCAGTCGGCCCTCAAGGACGTCACGGGCGCCATCGAGCAGGGCCTCGGCGCCCTCGGCGGCGCCGACAACGCGATCGGCTGGATCGGCGACACCGGTCTCGTCGTGAACCAGTCCGGCGGCGCCATCGAGGGTGGGGTCGTGATCCTGCCGACGGACGCGAAGGCGGCCAGCAGCTTCTTCACGAGCGTCAAGAACCTGGCGTCGCTCAGCGGCATGGCCGGGGTCACGTTCAGTGAGGAGGATCACGGCGGGACCACGATCAACGTGGCCACCGTCGACCTCGCCGGGCTGACCGGCGCCGGCGGCGTGCAGATGTTCGCGCTTCCGGTCGACAAGATCCAGCTCGCCTGGGCCGTCACCGACGACCTCGTGGTCATCGGCACCGGTCCGGCCTTCGTCGGGCACGTGCTCGACACGACCGAGGGGTCCTCGCTGGCCGGCACCAGCCGGTACAAGGACCTCATGGGCCGGGTCGGCAACGGCACGGGCTCGGTCTTCGTGGACATCGCGGGCGTCCGCGGGTTCATCGAGGGCTTCGCGAAGAGCGCGGATCCGTCGGCCCTCAAGGGCTATGAGAGCGACCTCAAGCCGTTCCTCGAACCGCTCGACGCGCTCGTCGCGTCACGGTCGGTCGGGGGCGACGTGAACCGCACGACCGTCATCGTCACCGTCAAGTAAGGCCCGGGGCGCCCCAGCGCCCCGGCGAACCGCGGCCCGGGAGAGGCCGTCGCAGAGGAGGAACCGCATCCACATGGCAGTCAGGATCAGATTGACGCGGGTCGGCGCCACGAAGCAGCCGACCTACCGCGTCGTGGTGGCCGACGGGCGGAGCGCCCGCGACAGCCGCGCGATCGAGACGCTCGGGCATTACAACCCGCGGACCGAGCCGGTCGAGATTCAGCAGTCGACGAGGCGAAGGCGAAGGCCTGGCTGGCGAAGGGCGCCCAGCCGTCCGACACCGTCGCCCGTCTCTTCCGTCAGGCGGGCATCCTGCCCGCCGCCAAGTAGGGGATCGCCGTGGCAGCGAAGGATCTGGTCGAGTACGTGGCCAAGTCGCTGGTCGACGATCCCGAGGCCGTCAAGGTCGAGGTCGTCCGGGACGACGGCGGGACGGTCATCGAGCTGCATGTCGCCGAGGACGACATGGGCAAGGTGATCGGTCGGAACGGGAGCGTCGCCAAGGCGCTGCGCACCCTGCTCAAGGTCACCGCCGCCCGCGACGGCGAGCCGGTCCAGCTCGAGATCCTCTGAGCGTCGACGAACGGCTCGTGGTCGCCCTCGTCCGGGGCGTCCACGGGCTCCGCGGCGCTGTCCGGGTGGAGGTCCTGACCGACCACCCTGAGTCCCGGTTCGTCCCCGGCGCGGTGCTCCGTCGCGAGGGCCACACGGAGCCCCTCACCATCTCCTCGGCCGAGGCCGTCGCCGACGGACCCGGCTGGCGGCTCCGCTTCCGCGAGATCGCCGACCGGGATGCGGCGGACACGCTTCGCGGTGCCTACCTCGAGGCCGAGGTCGTCCCCGAGCTCGAACTCGGGCGAGGCGAGTACTACTGGCACGAGATCGTCGGCTGCGAGGTGCGTGGCGTCGACGGCACGCTCCTCGGGACCGTGCGCGACGTCTATCGCGTCGCGGAGAACGAGGTCTTCGTCGTCGACGGTGGACCGGTGGCGGCGTTCGACCTGCCCGCGGTCCGCGCATTCATCCGGGTCTTCGCGCCGCGTCGCGGCGAGATCGTCGTGGACGCCGACTCCCTGGACCTGGGTCCCGCGCGTTCGAAGGCCCCCCGTCCGGACCGGCCGAAGGCGCCGAGACGGCGACGGCGGGGCCCGGCACGGTCATCGCCGGATGAGGCGCCGGCGACACCGGCGTCCGACGATCCCGTGGCCGCTCCGCCGGCCGACGATCCCGGGACGCCACCGGTCGCCGAGCCATGACCCTCGAGATCGACGTCGTCACGCTCTTCCCGGGCATGTTGGCGGGCCCGCTCGGCGACAGCATCCCGGCGCGTATCCAGGACCAGGGCCTCGCCACCATCCGGGTCCACGACCTGCGCGAGTGGGGCATCGGGCGCCATCGCTCGGTCGATGACGCCCCGTACGGCGGCGGTGCCGGGATGGTCCTGCGCCCGGAGCCCGTAGCGGACGCCCTCGACGCCCTGCGGCGGCCGGGCTCCCTCGCGATCCTCCTCGACCCGAGCGGCGAGGTCTTCCGGCAGGCGCGCGCCGCCGAGCTCGCCGAGCGCCCGCATCTCATCTTCGTGTGCCCACGGTACGAGGGCGTCGACGAGCGGATCCGCGCGCTCGTCGACCTCGAGCTGTCGATCGGCGACTACGTGCTGAGCGGCGGCGAGCTGCCGGCGCTCGTCGTCATCGATGCCGTGCTCCGACTGCTCCCGGGAGCCATCGACCCGGCCTCGATCGAGGAGGAGTCGTTCGGGGCCGGGCTGCTCGAATACCCGCAGTACACGCGACCGCCGGTGTTCCGCGGCATGGACGTGCCGGCCATCCTCGCGTCGGGCGATCACGGCGCAGTCCGGCGCTGGCGCGAGGAACAGGCATTGGCGCGGACCCGGGCACGTCGGCCGGACCTGCTCCCGGAGGCGGAGCGCCCCGACTGACGGCCGAACGGCTCGTGCTATACTCCGGCGCCGGTCGCGCCCCGCGCGGCCATCCCGAACGCTCAGCCCCGCAGCCTCGGCTGCCCACCCCGACCGTACAGACCAAGGGACCGCCGCGTGAACGTGCTCGACGAGATCGTCCAGGACCAGCTCCGCTCCGACCTGCCGGAACTCGCCACGGGTGACACCGTGAAGGTGTCGGCCAAGGTCGTCGAGGGCAACCGCGAGCGCATCCAGGTCTTCGAGGGCACCGTGATGCGGCTGCGCGGTGGCGGCATCACCCGCTCGATCACCGTCCGGCGCATCGCGTCGGGTGTCGGCGTCGAGCGGACCTTCAAGGTCAACAGCCCACGGATCGAGAAGATCGAGGTCGTCCGTCACGGCGTCGCCCGCCGCGCGCAGCTCTACTTCCTGCGCGATCGCGTCGGTAAGGCCGCGACCCTGCGCGAGCGCCGCTCGAACGGCTGACGCCGGGCGGCCTGATGGCCGCCGCCCGATCCACGTCACGACCCCGCACGACGCGGGGTCGTCCCATATCCAGGGCTTTCTCCAGGGCCGGGCCGCCCGCGTCGGCGACGCCCGTCCCCGCGTCGGTCCGCGTCATCCCATGGCCGACACCGGCCCGCGGTACCCTTGCGGTCGATGGCCGTCATCGTCCCGACCCTCCGCCACGAGCGCCGCCTGTGGAACGAGGGACTCGTCCGGGTGGTCGGCGTCGACGAGGTCGGTGTCGCGCCGACCTGTGGGGCGGTGGTCGCCGCCGCGGTGATCATGCGACCCGGCTGTCACCGCATCCCGGGGGTGCGCGATTCGAAGATGCTGTCGGCGGCGCAACGCGAGCGGCTCGCTCCGCTCATCCGCAAACGCGCCGTGGCGATCGGGGTCGGGGCCGCCTCGGTCCGCGAGATCGACCTGCTGAACATCTACCACGCCACGCACCTGGCGATGCGGCGGGCCGTCGCCCGGGTCGGCGGTCACGAGCATGTCCTCGTCGACGGCAACCGGATCGCCGGGTTCGAGGCCCAGGTCGGGCCGTACACGAACATCGTCGACGGCGATGCCAAGGTCTACTCGATCGCCTGCGCGTCGATCGTCGCCAAGGTCATCCGCGACCGGATGATGGAACGCCTCGCGCTGCGCTATCCGGGCTACGGCTGGGAGCACAACCAGGGGTATGCCACCCAGGAGCACCGCGACGCGATCCGCGCGCTCGGGCTGACGCCGTTCCACCGGCGGTCGTTCCTCGCGCTCCAGCGGACGCTGGCCGGGGACCAGCTCGAGCTCGACCTGCTGGCCGACCCCGCGGCGTCGCCCGAGACCCACGCGCTCCTCGAACGGGAGCTGATGCCCGTCATGGCCGACGACGCGGCGTTCGATGCCCTGGATCTCGCCACCCTCGAGGCGGCCGCCTCGTAAGAGCCGGGTGAGTCCGCGGTCGATGCGACATGAGTCGGTGATGACTGCGGGGTGATGCCGGCTGTGCATCGTCGCGTCCATGGACGACGCCCCCGGTCAGCCGGCCCCGCTCGCTCGCCAGCTCGGTGACCGCGCCGAGGCGCTCGTCGCCGCTCGCCTGACCGAGGCCGGCTGGACGGTCCTCGGCCGCAACGTACGCATGGGTCGCCACGAGGTGGACCTCATCGCCGTGGATCCGGGACCACCCGCGTGGCTCGTGGTCGTGGAGGTCCGCTGGCGTCGCGACCGCGCGTTCGGGCTGCCCGAGGAGACCGTCGACCACCGGAAGCGGACCCGCGTCCGGACCGCGGCCTACGGCTTGCTCGACCTCGGGCGGCTCCCCGACGGTGCCACCCTGCCGCGTCTGCCGCTCCGGTTCGATCTCGTCGTCGTGGAGCCGCCAGCGGGTGGGCGGACCGGTCCGCCGCGCGTGCGACACCACAAGGCAGCCTGGTAGCGGTGCGGCGGGCCTGGGAGCGCGTCGGCGGCCTGGGAGCGGCCCGTCGGCCGGGGGTGCCCGTCGACCCCGTCGGCGCCTGGCCACCGGATCGCAGCGGGACCCTGTGCTACACTCCGCGCCGGTCCGGGCCCCCCAGGGTCCGAGCCGCCAGATCCACCGCCCGCGTCGCGCCGAAGGTCGGCCGGCACGGAGCCCACACGCGGACCCATCCCGTTCGGGGTGGTGCCGGCGCCGAGATCGACGGGGAAGCCCGGAGACGGATCGGCCCGGTCCCCAGCGACGAACGTCCGCGGAGGAATGAACCGATCAGGAGGTCACCAACCGTGCCGTCCGTTTCGATGCGGCAACTGCTCGAGGCCGGGGTCCACTTCGGCCATCAGACCCGCCGCTGGAATCCCAAGATGCGCCCGTTCATCTTCGCCGAGCGCAACGGGATCCACATCATCGATCTCGCCCAGACCGTGTCTCGCCTGGACCTCGCCCTCGAGGCCGTCCGCGACACCGTCGCCCGCGGCGAGCTCGTGCTCTTCGTCGGGACCAAGAAGCAGGCCCAGGAGCCGATCGCCCAGGAGGCGACCCGTGCGGGGATGCCGTACGTCAACAAGCGCTGGCTCGGCGGCATGCTCACGAACTTCGTCACGATCAAGAAGCGCATGGGGCTGCTCGAGCAGCTCGAGGCGCGCCAGCAGGCGGGCGACTTCGAGCGCATGACGAAGAAGGAAGCCGCCAAGCTCACCGAGGAGATGGTCAAGCTCCAGGGCACGCTCGGTGGCATGCGCAAGATGAAGCGCCTCCCCGGCGCGATCTTCGTCGATCGACCCGCACCGCGAGCGGATCGCCGTGACCGAATCGAACAAGCTCGAGATCCCGGTCATCGGGACGGGTGACACGAACGTCGACCCCGACGAGCTCGATTTCATCATCCCGGCCAACGACGATGCCATCCGGGCGATCCGGCTGCTCTGCACGCTGGTCGCCGACGCGGCGATCGAAGGGGCCCGCGAGCGCGCGACGCGCGCCGCCGCCGAGCCTGAGATCGTCGAGGCGATCGCGATGACCGAGGCCGAGGAAGAGGAAGAGGCCGGCGCCTCGGATGCACTGGTCGCGGCCCTGGCCGGCGGTGCGGCGCTCACCTTCGAGCCCGATCTCGACGACGAGGATGAGCTGCTGCCGGGCGATCGCTCGCCCCGGGCCGATGCGGTGCCCGCCGAGGCCGTCGCCGAGGCGACGCCCGAGGATATCGCGGCCGAGCTCGCCCGCGAGGCGGCCGAAAAGGACGAGGAGGACGGCGCCGCCGGCGCCGCCTGACCCTTCGACGGGCCGGCCCCAGCCGGCCCACCCACGGATCACCGACCACCGACCTGCGGCCGAAACGGCATGCCGGACGACCAGACACAGGAGCGACGAACACCCATGGCGGACATCTCGGCGGAGCTGGTCAAGGAACTGCGTGAGCGGACCGGCGCCGGGTTCATGGACTGCAAGAAGGCACTGGCCGAGACGGACGGTGACCTCGAGAAGGCCACGACGCTGCTGCGCGAGCGAGGCGTGGCCCAGGCCGCCAAGAAGGCCGGCCGCGATGCCCGCGAGGGCCTGATCGGCAGCTACATCCATACGGGCGGCCGGTTCGGTGCGCTCATCGAGGTCAACTGCGAGACCGACTTCGTCGCCCGCAACGAACAGTTCCAGCAGCTCGTGAAGGACCTCGCGATCCAGGTCGTCGCGCTGCGCCCGGAATACCCCACGATCGACTCGATCCCGGCGGAGGCACTCGCGGCCAAGAAGGCGCGAGCTCCTCGCAGACGAGTCCGTGCAGAAGAAGCCCGAGCACCTCCGCGAGCAGATCGTCGATGGCCAGCTCAAGAAGTGGTACCAGCAGGTCGTGCTGACCGAGCAGCCGTTCCGCGACACCGAGGGGACCGTCGGCGAGCTCATCACGAATGCCATCGCCACCATCGGCGAGAACATCCGTGTGCGACGATTCGTCCGGTTCGAGGTCGGGGAGGAGCTGTGAGCGTGGACGGGACGGCGAGCGCGGGTCAGGACGGCGGTGCAGTGCGCTACCGGCGGATCCTGCTCAAGCTGTCCGGTGAGGCGCTCCTCGGCGATCGGCCGTACGGTGTCGATCCAGCCGTCTGTGCCTTCATCGCCGGCCAGGTCGCGACCATCCACGGGATGGGCGTGCAGATCGGCGTCGTCGTCGGTGGCGGCAACATCTTCCGGGGTCTCGCGGCCTCTGCCCGCGGGATGGACCGCGCCACCGGTGACTACATCGGCATGCTCGCCACGGTCATGAACGGCCTCGCCCTCCAGGACGCGCTCGAACGGGTGGGTGTCCCCACCCGGGTCATGACCGCGATCGCGATGAACGAGATCGCCGAGCCGTACATCCGCCGCCGGGCGATCCGCCACCTCGAGAAGGGCCGCGTGACGATGTTCGTGGCCGGCACCGGCAATCCGTACTTCACGACCGACACCGCCGCGGCCCTCCGGGCCATCGAGATCAACGCCGAGGTCCTGCTCAAGGCGACCAAGGTCGACGGCGTGTACGACAAGGATCCCATGTCGCACGCCGATGCCGAGCGCTACGCTCACCTCGAATACGCCGACCTCCTGCGCGACCAGTTGAAGGTCCTCGACGCGACGGCCGTCAGCCTGTGCATGGAGAACGACCTGCCGATCGTCGTGTTCGATCTCAACCAGCCCGACAACATCACCCGAGTGGCCACCGGCGAACCGGTCGGGACCCTGATCTCGGGCGCCTCGCCCGCCACCAGAGGGGTGCGCGCATGAGCAGCCAGATCCTCGCCGACACCGACCACAAGATGGCGCGGGCGGTGGAGGCCATGGAGCGCGACTTCCAGGGCGTCCGCACCGGGCGGGCATCGACGGCGCTCGTCGAGCGCATCCACGTCGAGTATTACGGCACTTCGACCCCGCTCAACCAGCTGGCCGGCATCAGCGTCCCCGAGCCGCACCAGATCGTCATCCAGCCCTGGGATCGCGGCGTCCTCGGGGCGATCGAGAAGGCCATCACCAAGAGCGACATCGGCCTGATGCCCAACGTCGACGGGACCGTCGTCCGCCTGAACATCCCGCCCCTCACCGAGGAACGTCGCAAGGACCTCGTCCGGGTCGTCCACAAGCGGATGGAGGAGGCCCGGGTCGAGATCCGCAACCTGCGCCGCGAGGGCGCCGACGCGCTCAAGAAAGAGGAGCGCGACGGCGAGGTCGGGGCGGACGAAGCGCATCGCCAGCTCGAGACCCTCCAACGGACGACCGACCGGCACATCGCCGACGTCGATCGCCTGGGCGCCGCGAAGGAACAGGAGGTCCTGGAGGTCTAGTGGCTCGCGCACCGTTCGCCCGGCCGGCCGATGAGGCGTCGATGGACACCGGGTCGTTCGACGTCGCGCCGGAGGACCTGCCCCGTCACGTGGCCATCATCATGGATGGCAACCGGCGCTGGGCCCGCGAGGCCGGACTGAGCGAGGCCGAGGGCCACGCGGCCGGTGTCGAGGCCATCCGCCCGATCATCCGCCACGCCGTTCGCCGCGGCATCCGGGCGCTCTCGCTCTTCGCGTTCAGCAGCGAGAACTGGTCGCGGTCGCCCGAAGAGGTCGGCGTGCTCCTCGGCCTCCTCGACTCGGCCATCCGGCAGGAGACGCCCGAACTGCGCGAGCAGGGCGTCCAGATCCGCCTGCTCGGCCGCCTCGAGGAGCTCCCGGCGGACACTCGCGCGTCCATCACCGAGGCCCTCGCGGCCACCGCGGATGGCGAACGGCTGATGCTCAACGTCGCGTTCAACTACTCCGGCCGCCACGAGATCGTCGATGCGGCCCGGCGCTGCCTCGAGGACGGGCTGAGTGCGGCCGAGATCGATGAGGCCGCCATCGATGCGCGCCTGTACACGGTCGGGCTGCCGCCGCTCGACCTGCTCGTCCGGACGGGCCGCGAGTACCGCATCAGCAACTTCCTGATCTGGCAGGCGCAGTACGCCGAGCTCTACTTCACCGACCTGCTCTGGCCGGACTTCGGGCCGGACGCGTTCGACGAGGCGCTCGTCGAATTCGCGCGGCGGCATCGTCGCTTCGGGCGCTGACGAGGGCCGGCGTGCGACAACGCGCGATCAGCGCGGCCATCCTGGTCCCGGTCCTGCTCATCGTCCTGTGGCTGGGCGGGTATGTCCTGGCCGGCGCCATCGCCGTGATCACGGTGATCGCGGCGCTCGAGGTCTTCAAGCTCCTGCGCGCCGCGGGCTATGCGACGCTCGCTCCGCTGGGCGCCGCCCTCGCCCTGTGCATCGTCCTCGATGCGGCGTTTCCCAAGGTCCTCGAGGGAAGCGGCCTGCTCCTCGGCGCCGTCGGGATCGTGCTGGTCGCGGTCGCGGCATTCACCCGCCTCGACCCGCACGAAGGACTCGCCACGTGGATGGCGACGATCTTCGGGGCGCTGTATGTCTCGCTGCTGTCGTTCGTCATCCGTCTCGGGCACGCGGCGCCAGCGATCCCGCAGGGCGCCCCGCTCTACGGTCGTGGCAGCGAGTCGGCCTGGATCCTCGTCCTGATCCTGTCGGTCTGGGCGTATGACACCGGCGCGTACCTCGTCGGGAAGCAGTTCGGCCGCCGGAAGTTCCTGACCCACATCTCGCCGTCCAAGACCTATGCCGGCCTGGTCGGCGGGATCGTCGCGAGCACGGTCGTGCTGGCCGTCGCCCTGTGGGCGGTCGGCCAGCCGCCCTACCACGCCCTCCTGCTCGGGCCGCTGACCGCGCTCGCCGCGCAGGCCGGCGACCTCGCCGAATCCGTGATCAAGCGTGCCGCCGGCGCGAAGGACTCGAGCGATCTCATCCCCGGCCACGGAGGGGTGCTCGACCGCGTGGACTCGTTCCTCTTCGCGGCCCCGGTCATGACCCTGTATGTCCTCGCCGTCCTCAGCTAGGGCCGGAGCGCCGCGGGGCGTCGCGCTCATCGGTTCCACCGGGTCGATCGGCCGCCAGACGGTCGATGTGATCGAGGCGCACCCGGACGCGTTCCGCATCGTGGCGCTCGCCGCGGGCACGAACGCCGCGCTCCTCGAGGAGCAGACGGCGAGGCTCGGTCCCCTCGTGTCGCGCCTCGGCGCGGGCGGTGACGATCTCGCCGAACTCGTGACCCGTGACGACGTCGACCTGGTCGTCATCGCGACGGGCGGCGTCGTGAGTCTGCGGCCGGTCCTGGCCGCGCTCGGCGCCGGCAAGGTCGTGGCCACGGCCAACAAGGAGACCCTGGTCGCCGGCGGTCATCTCGTCATGCCCGAGGCTCGTCGGCTGGCCGCGGCAGCCGCGGCGACCGACCCCCGTGACGCGTTCGCGAGCCCGCTCGCCTGGCTCCGCCCGATCGACTCGGAGCACTCGGCCATCTGGCAGTGCCTCGTCGGCGAACGGATGAGCGATGTCGCCGGATTGGTGCTGACGGCGTCCGGCGGACCGTTCCTCGACGCCACCGCCGCGGAACTCGCCGCCGTCACGCCGCGTCAGGCGTTGCGACACCCCACGTGGACCATGGGAGCCAAGATCACCATCGACTCCGCGACGCTCGCCAACAAGGGCCTGGAGGTCATCGAGGCCTACTGGCTGTACGATGTCGAGGACGACGCCATCGAGGTCGTCATCCATCCTCAGAGTGTCGTCCACTCGGCCGTCCGCTTCCGCGACGGCTCGCTCAAGGCCCAACTGGGCACCCCGGACATGCGACTTCCCATCCAGTACGCGCTCACGTATCCCGAACGCCTCCCATCCCCGGCCGCGGCGGCCGACCTGATCGCCACGGGCCGCCTCGAGTTCCGGGCGCCCGACGAGGGTCGCTTCCCGGCGCTGCGCATCGCGCGCGAGGCGGGCCGGCTCGGGCCGCGCGCCTCGGCCGCGCTGATCGCGGCCGATGACGTGGCCGTGACCCGGTTCCTCGACGGCACGCTCGGTTTCACCGGGATCCCGGCACTCCTGGAGGCCGCCGTCGATCGGTTCGGGCGCGACGGCGATCCGGACCCGGACGTGGATGGTCTCGTCGAGCTCGACGCCGCCGTGCGCGCGGCGTTCGCGAGCGGTCCGATCGGGGCCCGCGCATGACCGGCTTCGTCCAGTCGATCATCACGGTCGCCCTGTTCATCCTGATCCTGGGCGCGCTGGTGATCATCCACGAGCTCGGCCACTTCATCACCGCTCGGCGGGCGAACGTCCGGGTGCTCGAGTTCGGGATCGGCTTCCCGCCGCGGGCCAAGGTCCTGCGCTCGAAGGGCGAGACGCTGTACTCGCTCAACTGGCTGCCGATCGGCGGCTTCGTGAAGCTCGAGGGCGAGGACGGCGACGCCGCCGACGACCCGCGGGCGTTCTCGGCGCAGCGGCTGCCGACGAAGCTCTGGATCCTGGTCGCGGGCGTCCTCATGAACCTCCTGCTCTCGTTCGTGATCTTCACGGGCATCGCCTGGCTGGCGACGCCGTACATCGGCGTGACGTTCCCGGTCGTCCAGCCCGATTCGCCGGCATCGCGGGCCGGTCTGCAGGCCGGCGATTCGATCGTCGCCATCGACGGCCGGCGGTACGAATGGTTCGGCGGCGTCTCCCCGGTCGACGACCTCCAGAACGATCTCGGCAAGACCGTCACCCTGACCATCGACCGCGTCGACGGCACCCGCCAGGATGTCGCCGTCACGCTGCGGTCCGCGGCCGAGATCGACGATCAGCACAAGGCGCTCGGGATCAGCGGCGGCGAGACCGGCCTGCGCACCCACTTCTTCGGTCAGTACACATCACACGATCTGCCGACGGCCATCCGACTCGGGGCCCAGGAGACCGTCCGGGCACTCGGGCTCATCGCGGGCGGTATCGCTACCCTGGTCCAATCGGTCGCCACGAACCCGACCGCGCCGCCGCCGGCTTCGGGGCCGATCGGCATCGGGATCCAGCTCGGCGACGTGTTCTGGAATGCCGGTCCGATCATGACCCTGTACGTGGCGGCCGCCCTGTCGGCGAACCTCGCCTTCGTGAACATCCTGCCGTTCCCGCCCCTCGACGGCGGCCGGATGCTGATGCTCGTCCTCAAGCGCCTCTTCGGGCCCCGGATCAGCATGCGAGCGGAGCAGCTGACCTACATGGTCGGGTTCGTGTTCCTGTTCGCCTTCATGATCTGGATCAGCGGGTTCGACATCGCACGCGCCATCGGTGGCACCGGCACGTGACCGAGCCCTGCGGGGAACGGTCGTGAACGGTAAGCCCGTCCGCCGGAGCACGGTCTCCGTCGACGTCGGCGGCGTCCTCGTCGGGAGCGCACATCCCATCGTCGTCCAGTCGATGACGAACACCGATACCGCCGATGCCGACGCCACGGCGATCCAGGTCGCGCGGCTCGCCCATGCCGGCTCGCAGCTGGTGCGGGTCACGGTCAACACGGAAGCCGCCGCGGCCGCCGTTCCCGAGATGGTCCGCAAGGTCCGTGGTCTCGGCGTGGACGTGCCGATCATCGGCGACTTCCACTACAACGGACACAAGCTGCTCACCGAGTACCCGGAGACGGCGGCGGCGCTCGCCAAGTACCGCATCAATCCGGGCAATGTCGGCGCCAAGCGTCACGACGAGCACTTCGCGACGATCGTCCGCGTCGCCATCGACAACGACAAGCCGGTCCGGATCGGGGTGAACTGGGGCTCGCTCGACCAGGCGATCCTCACCGAGCTCATGGACGCGAACGCCACGTCGGCCCAGCCGCGCGACGCGCGCGACGTGATGATCGAGGCGATGCTCGAGTCGGCGATGCGCTCGGCCGAGCTCGCCGAGGCGACCGGGATGCGCCACGACCGGATCATCCTGTCGGCGAAGGTGAGCGGCGTCCGCGACCTCGTCGACGTGTACCGGCTGTTGTCTCAGCGCACGGACTACCCGCTGCACCTCGGCCTGACCGAGGCGGGGATGGGGGACAAGGGCGTCATCGCGTCCACCGCCGGCCTGGCGATCCTGCTCAACGAGGGCATCGGGGACACGATCCGCGTCTCGCTCACGCCGGAGCCCGGCGCCCCGCGAGAGCGCGAGGTCGAGATCGCCCAGCAGGTCCTCCAGTCGATGGGCCTGCGGTCGTTCCTGCCGCAGGTGTCGGCGTGTCCCGGCTGCGGCCGGACGACGAGCACGTTCTTCCAGGAGATGGCCCAGCAGATCCAGGGGTACCTCAAGGACCGGATGCCGGAGTGGCGCGAGACGCATCCGGGCGCCGAGGACCTGCGCGTCGCCGTCATGGGCTGCGTCGTCAACGGCCCGGGCGAGTCGAAGCACGCCGACATCGGGATCAGCCTGCCCGGCACGTTCGAGGACCCGGTGGCGCCCGTATTCATCGACGGGCAGCTCGACCGGACGCTCCGCGGGGAGGGCCTCGTCGCGGAGTTCATCGAGATCCTCGAGGCCTACGTCGCGCGGCGGTTCCCGGCCCCGGGCGCAGCGTCGGCAGCGGACGCGCCGAGCGCCTAAGTCCACCCGCTCACGCTCGCGGCGTTGAGGCGTCCACCCATCCGGGTGTATACTCCACGTCCAACTGAACGGCCGCTCCGTGACGTGGGTGACCCCCACGTTTCTTTTTGAGCGGCGTCGTTCCTATAAGCGCGCGACAACGAACGGAGGCCATCGTGAGTCGAGACTTCGTCGGTGCCCTCCTCCAGCTCAACGCCGAGAAGCAGATCTCCCGGGAACAGCTGATCGGGGCCGTCGAGGACGGGATCCAATCCGCGTATCGCCGCGTCGCCGGCGACGAGGACATCCACGTCCGGATCGACGCCGAGACGGGCAAGATCCGCGTGTTCCGGGCGAGGCGGGTCGTCGCGGACATCGAGGACGAGCTGACCGAGATGACCGTGGACCAGGCGAAGGCCTTCGACGCGGGCGCCGAGGTGGGCGACCTCGTCGAGACCGAGCAGCTCGACGGTGACGTGTTCGGCCGGATCGGCGCCCAGACCGCCAAGCAGATCGTCCTCCAGCGCATCCGCGAGGTCGAGCGCGACCAGGTCTTCGACCAGTTCGCGAGCCGCGAGGGCGAGCTCATCACCGGGACCGTCAACCGCGTCGAGCCGCGCGGGCTGATCCTGGATGTCGGCAAGAACGTCGAGGCCGTGCTCCGCCCATCTGAGCAGAGCGCCCTGGAGCACTACCGGATCGGCCAGAACGTCAAGGCCTACGTGCTCGAGGTGCGCCGCGCGACGCGCGGGCCCGAGATCCTCGTCAGCCGCACCCACAAGGGCTTCCTCAAGCGCCTCTTCGAGCTCGAGGTGCCCGAGATCCACAACGGGACCGTCGAGATCAAGGCGATCGCCCGCGAGGCCGGCAGCCGCTCGAAGGTCGCGGTGGCGTCGCGCCAGGACGGGCTCGACCCGGTGGGGGCGACCGTCGGCCAGCGTGGCGCGCGGGTCCAGGCGGTCGTGGCCGAGCTGTCCGGCGAGAAGATCGACGTCATCCCGTGGAACGACGATGCGTCGCTGTTCGTCGCCAACGCCCTGAGTCCCGCCCAGGTCATCTCCGTCGACATCGACGAGGAGCACCGCATCGCGAGCGTCACCGTTCCGGAGCGGATGCTGTCGCTCGCGATCGGCCGCGAGGGCCAGAACGCCCGCCTCGCCGCGCGGCTTACCGGCTGGCGCATCGACATCCGCAGCGACGTGTCCGTGGCCGAAGCCAAGGCCGCCGCCGATGCCGCGACCGAGGCCGCGGAGGCGACGGGGACGGCCGAGGCCGCCGCAACGGCCGAGACGCCAGAGGCCGCGGCGAAGCCGAAGCGCGCGACCAGGAAGACCAAGGCCGATGCGGCCGACACGGCGGCTGATGCGGTCCCGGCGGCCGACGCGGCCCCTGCGGCTGACGCCGTCGTCGAGCCGATCCCGGCCGAAGCTGCAGCGGAGGCGCCCGCCGAGGCCGCCCCGGCGAAGCCGAAGCGAACGACGAAGAAGGCGGCGGCGGTCCCGGAGGTCGTCGCCGATGAGACGGCGCCAGCCGCGCCCGAGCCCGCGTCGGAGGCTGCGCCCGCCAAGCCGAAGCGCGCCACGAAGTCGACCAAGGCGGGCAAGACCGCCGAGCCGGCCGGCGAGGTGTCGTCGTAGCCGGCGGCACGCGCAGCACGGCCCCTCGCCGGCTCCCGAGCCGGTCGTGTGTGGCGTGTCGCACCGTCCGGCCCAAGCGTGAACTCGTGCGCATCGTGCGGACGACGGACGGTCGCGTCATCATCGACCCCACCGGCCGCATGCCCGGTCGCGGCGCCTACGTCTGCGACCAGGACAGCTGCCGCACCGAAGCCATCAGCAAGGGCGCCCTCGGACGGGCGCTGAAGACCTCGCTCCCGACCGGCCTGCGCGCGACGCTGGCGGCCGGAGCCACCGAACACGATCTCGAAGGAGGAGCCCGTGGCCAGGAGTAGGAGCGGCACCCGCGGCCGTCGCGGGCCGCGCAAGCCGCCGCGCCGAGACGGCGCATTCACCAACAGCAACGTGCAGGTCGCCGACCCCAAGGACCGGGGCGCGATCGAGCTGCCCGCGACGATCACCGTCAAGGAACTGGCCGAGCTCTTGGCGGTGAACCCCGCCGACGTCATCCGCGAGCTCATCAAGAGCGGCATCTTCGCGACGATCAACCAGCTCATCGACCGGGACACCGCGTCCCTGGTCGCGAGCGAGCTCGGCTACGAGGTGGCCGAGGCGAGCGCGGCGACGGCCAGCACCAACGGCACCGACGGCGAGACCGACGGCAAGACCCCCGATGCGACCAAGGAGGTCCTGTTCGAGGAGGACGACCCGAGTCTCCTCCAGCCGCGAGCCCCGATCGTGACGGTGATGGGCCACGTCGACCACGGCAAGACGAGCCTGCTCGACGCGATCCGGACCACCGAGGTGGCCGCCGGCGAACGGGGCGGCATCACCCAGCACATCGGCGCGAGCGAGGTCACCCACGACGGCAAGCGCGTCGTCTTCCTCGATACCCCGGGTCACGAGGCGTTCACCGCCATGCGCGCCCGCGGCGCGCGGGTCACCGACATCGCCGTGGTCGTGGTCGCCGCCGACGACGGGGTCATGCCCCAGACCCTCGAGGCGATCAGCCACGCGAAGGCGGCCAAGGTCCCGATCATCATCGCGCTCAACAAGATCGACAAGCCGGACGCGAACCCCGATCGGGTCAAGACCGAGCTGACGGAGGCCGGCATCGTCGTCGAGGAGTACGGCGGCGACGTGCCGCTCGTGCCGGTCTCGGCGAAGGCGCGCCTGGGCCTCGACGAGCTCATCGAGATGATCCTGCTCGTCGCGGACCTCCAGGAGCTGAAGGCCAACCCGAAGCGCTCGGCCATCGGCACGATCGTGGAGGCGCAGCTCGACAAGGGCCGCGGACCGGTCGCGACCGCGCTCGTCCAGACCGGCACGCTCAAGATCGGCGACATCATCGTCGTCGGCGAGACATTCGGGCGCGTCCGCGCGCTCGAGAACGACAAGGGCAAGCGCGTCACGAAAGCCGGGCCATCGAGTGCCGTGGTCATCCTCGGCCTGGCGGACGTGCCCGAGGCGGGTGACATCCTGCGCGTCGTCGGCGACGAGAAGGAAGCCCGCTCGATGGTCGAGGCGCGCAAAGCCGCGACCGCGGCGCGCACCGGCGACACGAGTGGCCGGGCCACGCTGGAGGACCTGTACCGTCAGATCCAGACCGGCCAGGCCAAGGAGCTGCGGATCATCCTCAAGGCGGACGTGTCGGGCTCGCTCGGGGCCATCAGCCACGCCCTGGAGCAGCTCGACGAGGACGACATCCGCGTCAACGTCCTGCTCGAGGGTGCCGGCGACATCACCGACAACGACATCATGCTCGCCGCGGCCTCCGACGCGATCGTCGTGGGCTTCAACACGAAGATCACCGACACCGCCCGCCGGGCCGCCGAGTCCGAAGGGGTCGACGTCCGGCTCTACGACATCATCTACAAGCTCACCGACGACATCGAGGCGGCCCTCAAGGGCCTGCTGGAGCCGGTGGTGGTCGAGGTGGTCGAGGGCCGCGCCGAGGTCCGCCAGATCTTCCGGGTCGGCAAGAACACGGTCATCGCGGGCAGCTACGTCACCGAGGGTCGCATGGTCCGCGGTGGCGCCCGAGTGTGGCGTGGCGGCAAGGTGATCGCGACCGACAAGATCGAATCGCTGCGGCGCTTCCGCGACGACGTCCGCGAAGTGCTCGCGAACTACGAGTGCGGCATCGGCCTCGCCGACTTCCACGACCTGGAAGAGGGCGACGTCATCGAATGTTTCACGTCGCAGACCGTGTAGCCGCGCGCCGTCTCCGGGTCGACGATGACCGATCTGCTTGCCGCGGCCGACGGATGAGTCAGCGGACCGATCGGGTCGACGAGCTCCTGCGCCAGGAGATCACGTCGATCGTGGCGCGGGACGTGGCCGATCCGCGGATCGGCTTCATCACGATCACGAGCGTGGAGACCACGCCCGACCTGCGCCATGCCAAGGTCTGGGTGAGCGTGATCGGCCAGCCCGCCGAGCGGGACGCGGCCGTTGCCGCGCTCGGCCACGCGATGCCGTTCGTGCGCCACGAACTGGGGAAGCGCCTGCGCATCAAGCGCATCCCGGACCTGCACGTCCGGCTCGACGACACGGCCGAGCGCGGCACGCGCGTCCTGCGGCTGCTGAACGAGCTCGAGGCCGGTGCGGGTCCCGAGGCGGCTGCGAGCACCATCGAGCCGCTGCCGACGCCGGTCGTGCGACTCCCGCACGAGGGCGACGAGATCGACGAGCCGCCCTCGGCCGTCCCGCCCCCGGTGACGACCCCGAAGCGCCGGCGCGATCGGCACCCCTCGTCCCCGAACCGGCGACCCGCGAAGCGACGATGACGGTCGACCTGGCGGTCTTCGCCGCGGCCGTGCCGGATGTGGTCGTGGCGCGTCTGGCGGGCGCGCATCGCGTGCTGGCCGTCGGCCACGAGAACCCCGACGCCGACACGCTCGGTGCCTCGCTCGCGGTCGCGCGGCTGGTCGCCCGTCAGGGCGGGACCGCGGATGTCGTGACGACCGACGCCCCGGCGCCGCTCTACGACTTCCTCCCCGGGATCGAGCGCGTCCGGACGGACCCGGATCCGGCCGCCGACTACGACCTCATCGTCATCTCCGATTGCGGCTCCCTCGAACGGGTCGGGGCGGTCGGCGTCCGCCACGCCGACCTGTTCGCGCGGGTCCCGACGCTCATCATCGACCACCACGCCTCGAACGACGGCGACGGGACGCACGACTGGATCGATCCGCATGCGGCAGCGACCTGCGAGATGGTGGCGTTGCTGGCCACGCGCCTCGGCGTGGCGCTCGACGAAGGCGACGGCGCACTCGCGACGGTCCTGATGGCGGGCATCGTCATGGACACCGCCACCTTCGCCCATCCGAACGCGACGACGCGCACGCTCGCGGTGTCCGCGGCACTCGTGGCCGCCGGGGCGCCGCTCTCGGAGATCTCGCGCCGCCTGTATCGGACCAAGCCCGACGCCCAGCTGCGGCTGTTCGGCCGGGTCCTCGACCGCCTCGAGACCGCCGACGGCGGGCGCATCGTGTGGTCCACCCTGACCGATGCGGACCTCGAGGCGACCGGGACGACCCCGCCACACTCGGAGGGCATCATCGACCTGCTCGCCCAGGCGGAGGATGCCGAGGTGGCGATCCTCTTCAAGGAGGACCCGCGGGGGACGCGGCTGAGCGTCCGGACCCGACCGGGCGGCGTCGACGCCACGGTCCTGACCGGAGCCTTCGGCGGCGGTGGCCACGCTCGTGCTGCCGGCGCCACGATCGAGCTGCCGGTGAGCGCCGCCCAGGCGCCGGTCCTGGCCGAGGCCGAGCGGCTGGTCGCCGCCGTTCGGCGCTGACGATGGCCCGCGGACCGCGAAGCGGCGGCCTGGACGGGATCCTCGTCGTCGCCAAGCCGACCGGCCCCACGTCGCACGACGTGGTGGCCCTCGTCCGGCGGCTGGCCGCGACCCGTCGGGTCGGGCATGGCGGCACGCTCGACCCGTTCGCCTCGGGCGTCCTGCCGATCTTCCTCGGGCACGCCACGCGCGTCGTGGAGTACCACCTCGCCGACCGCAAGGCCTATCGCGCGACCGTCTGCTTCGGGGCGTCGTCGACGACCGACGATCTCGAAGGGGAACGGACGCCGTCCGAGGGCCCCGCGCCGACCCGCGCCGCGGTCGAGGCCGCCTTCGGCGGGTTCCTCGGCGTCATCGTCCAGCGACCACCCGCTTACAGCGCGATCAAGGTCGGCGGACGACGTGCCTACGCCATGGCGCGCGCCGGCGAGACCGTCGAGATCCCCGAGCGTGAGGTCACGATCCACGGCCTGGACCTGGTCTCGTGGGACGACACCGATCCGGACCGACCGATCGCGGTCGTCGATGTCGCCTGTTCGGCGGGAACGTACGTGCGGGCCCTGGCGCGGGACCTCGGAGTCGCCGTCGGAAGCGCGGCCTACCTGGGCGCGCTCACCCGCACGGCATCGGGGCCGTTCCGGCTCGAGGATGCCGTCGCCCTCGACGATGTTCGAGCCGCCACCGCCGCCGGGCCCGAGGGCCTGGTCCCGTCGCTGCGCCCCATCGACGCGGGCCTCGGGGCGTTCCCCGAGGTCACGCTCACGGCCGCCGAGGTCGAGGCCGCTGCGCGTGGGCAGTTCGTGACGCCGTCCGCGGGCCTGCCGCCGGCGGCCGAGCACTACCGGCTGCGCGGGCCCGATGGCGCGCTCGTGGCCATCGCGACGCGACGGGGCATCCGGCTCGCGCCAGAGAAGGTGTTCGCGACGCCGGTCTCGGGGCCCTCGGCCGACGACGCGCCGACGCCTGCCGGCTCGGGCGCGGCGTGACGCCGATGCGCGTCGCCTCGGGCGTCGACGCCCTCATGCCGGACGACGGCCCGGTCTTCGTCGTCGTCGGCGTCTTCGATGGCCTGCACCTCGGCCACCAGTACCTGCTGCGCGATCTCGTCGTCGAAGCCGCGGCCCACCACGCGCGCCCGACGGTCATCACGTTCGATCATCACCCCGACGAGGTCCTCACCGGGCACGCCCCGCCGCTGCTCATCGATCCCGATGAACGCCTGGAGCGGCTGGCCGACATCGGCGTGGAGGTGACCGTCGTCCAGCACTTCGATGCGGCGTTGCGCCAGACCCCGTATGACGCGTTCGTCGAGCGCATCCGCGCCCGGGTGGGACTCGCCGGCTTCCTCATGACGCCCGATGCCGCGTTCGGCTTCGAGCGTCGTGGCACACCGGAGACGCTCGCTGCCCTCGGGGCCCGCGACGGCTTCGAGGTCGTGGTCGTGCCGCCCTTCACCCTCGAGGGGCGTCCGGTGCGCAGCAGCGAGATCCGGGCGGCGATCGCCGCCGGCGACCTCGGCGCCGCCGAGTCGCTGCTCGGGCGACCCGTGACGCTGACCGGCGCGCTCGACGCGGATGGGACCCTCACGTTCGAGATGCCGATGGCGCTGCCGCCACCCGGCCGGTACGCTGGCCGGGTCGGGACCCGTCCCGTCACGGTCACCGTCGAGCCCGATCCCGACGTCGTCGGTCGTCGGCGCCGAGGTGACGGGCCGCGTGACGGTGGAGCTCGTTCGAACGGGAGGGCATGGTTCGTGACGTCGGTCGACGCAGGGTCGGACGACCGCTGGGAACTCGCCCAGCTCAACGTGGGCCGGCTCCTCGCGCCGGTCGAGTCCGAGCGGATCGCCGGGTTCGTCGCCGCGCTCGAGCCCATCAACGCCATCGCCGACGCGAGCCCGGGGTTCGTCTGGCGACTCCAGACCGACGCGGGCGACGCCACATCGATCCGTCCGACCGAGGACGACCTGTTCCTCATCAACATGAGCGTGTGGTCGTCGCTCGAGGCGCTGCGCGCCTTCACGTACGACACCGCGCACGTGGGGATCCTGCGGCAGCGGCGCGACTGGTTCGAGCGCCTCGCGACCGCGCATCTCGTGCTCTGGTGGGTGCCCGCCGGCCACATCCCGAGCGTCGACGAGGCGCTCGAACGCCTCGATCACCTGCGCCAGCACGGCCCGACGCCGAGGGCGTTCACGTTCCGGACGCCGTTCGAACCGGAGGCGGCCGGACCGGGCGAACCGATGGTCGACGCCGAGTTCTGCTGGCCGGATCTCGCCGCCGGCTGACGCGCGCGCGCCGAACGCCGGTCTACGCGCCCGGCTGCCAGAGCGGCTCGGCCACACCGCGCTCGTGGTTCTCGTAGCGTGCCATGACGAACAGCGCGTCCGAGAGCCGGTTGAGGTAGGCGAGGACATGCTCGCCGATCGCCTCGTCCCGTCCCAGGCGCACCGCTTCGCGCTCGGCGCGTCGGCAGATGGTGCGCGCGACGTGCAAGTGGGCCGCGCCCGGCGAGCCGCCTGGGAGCAGGAAGTTCGTCAGCGGTCCGACGGCCTCGTTGAGCTCGTCGATGAGGCGTTCGAGCTTCTCGACGTGTCGGGCCTCGACCGTGGGGATGCGCGCTCTGCGCGGATCGTCGGACGGCCAGCACAGGTCGGAGCCCAGGTCGAAGAGTTCGTTCTGGATGACCGGGAGCTCCATCGCGAGGCGTTCGCAGAGGCCGGTCGCGAGCGCCACGCCGAGCTGCGAATTCAGCTCGTCGACCGTGCCGTAGGTGACGACGCGGCGCGAGTCCTTGGGGACGCGCTGCCCGCCGCCGAGCCCCGTCGTGCCCTCGTCGCCGGTCTTCGTGTAGATGCGATCGAGCTTGGGCATGCGGCCCTCCCTGCGTCCGCTCAGCGTAACGGGATGGCCCGTCCGGCGGCGCGCCACGCTCGTGCGACGTTTGCCGGGAGTCGTCGAGCCTGATACCATCCGCCGGTCAAAGATGGAAGACATCAACGTCATACGCCGTGTTCGGAGGAACGAGTGCCGCTCGCGCGGGAACTGAAGCAGGAGATCATCACCGGGTATGCCACCAAGGAAGGTGACACCGGTTCCCCGGAAGTCCAGATCGCGCTCCTGACGGAGCGGATCAAGGAGCTGACCGGACATCTCCGAGGCTTTCCCAAGGATAATCATTCGCGCCGCGGCCTCCTCAAGCTCGTCGGCCAGCGCCGCCGCCTTCTCGCCTACCTGATGAAGAAGGACAGCGCGCGCTACCGGGTCGTCATCGGACGACTCGGACTCCGCCGCTAGCGACGCCGCCCCCGGACCCCGGGATACCCGGGGTCCCCTCGCGTTCGACGCTCATCGGCCCAGTCGGCCGGCCTGCCCGCAGGTCGAACCTCCTCCACGGTCAAGGAGGAACAGCTCCCTTGTCTCAGACTTTCGAGACGCAGATCGGTGGTCGTACGCTGACCATCGAGACCGGCCACCTCGCGCGCCTCGCCGGCGGCGCCGTCACCGTCCGTTACGGTGACACCCTGGTCCTCGGGACCGCCAACCGGTCCGATCCGCGACCGGGCCTCGACTTCTTCCCGCTCACGGTCGAGTTCGAGGAGCGCATGTACGCCGCGGGCAAGATCCCCGGCGGCTTCATCAAGCGCGAAGCTCGCGCGTCGGAGGCAGCCACGCTCGCCGCCCGCCTGACCGACCGCCCGATCCGCCCACTCTTCCCCGAGGGCTACAAGGACGACATCCAGCTCGTCATCACCGTGCTCTCGACCGACCAGGAGAACGAGCCCGACGTGCTCGGCACCACGGCGGCCTCGGCCGCGCTGAGCATCAGCGAGATCCCGTTCGGTGGTCCCGTCGGGGCCGTCCGTGTCGGCCGCATCGGTGGGGAGTTCGTCGTGAACCCCACGTACACCGAGCTCGAGGAGTCGGAACTCGACCTGATCGTCTCGGGCACCCGGGACGCGATCATGATGGTCGAGGCGGGCGCCAAGCTACTGCCCGAGGCCGTCATGGCCGAGGCGATCCTGTTCGGCCACCGCGCCCTGCAGCCGCTGATCGACATCCAGGAAGAGCTTCGCAAGGCCGTCGGCAAGGCGAAGATCACGCCGTTCCTCGAGGCCGGCACCGGCACCGTGCTCGACTTCGCCAAGGGGGCGGAGGCCGGCGGCGAGTTCGTGATCATCGATGTCGAGACCACCGGCACCGATCCCAAGATGGCCGACCTCGTCGAGATCGCGGCCGTCCGGGTCAAGGGCAACAAGATCGTCGACCGCTGGTCCACGCTCGTGAACCCCGGTCGGCCGATCATCGGCCACCAGATGCACGGCATCACCGACGCGGACGTCAAGAAGGCCCCCAAGCCGGCCGATGCCGCCAAGGACGCCGTCAAGTTCATCGGCGACGCGCCGATCGTCGGCCATAGCGTCGGGTTCGACCTCGGCTTCCTGGAGGCCGCGCTCGGCGATGGCACCCGGTTCGAGCAGGGCCGCTACCTCGATACGCTGACGATCGCCCGCGAGGGCTATCCGGATCTCGAGAACTACAAGCTCGCGACGCTCTCGAGCTTCTTCGGCATCGAGCTCGCCCAGTCCCACCGCGCCGGGCCTGACGCGGAGGCCACCGCGAACCTCCTCATCTGGTTCGCGAATGACCTGCCGGGTCGCATCAAGACGCTGCGCGAGTCCATCGCGGACGCGGTCCGGGCGACCCGCACCGGCGGCGACTCCAAGGCCCTCCTCGAGGCCGCTCGCCGCGAGGCGCGCGTCTCCAAGGGCCTGTACAACCTGATCCACAAGAAGACGTGCCGCGCCCTGGCCCTCGATGAGGGCATCCGGATGGATGGTCGCGGCCTCAAGGAGCTTCGGCCGATCTCGGTCGAGGTCGGGTACCTGCCGCGCGCCCATGGCTCGGGCATCTTCACCCGCGGTGAGACCCAGGTCCTGACGATCGCCACCCTCGGCTCGTCCTCGGACGTGCAGCGGATCGACACGATCAGCCCCAAGACCGAGAAGCGCTACATCCACCACTACAACTTCCCGCCCTATTCGACGGGCGAGAACAAGCCGATGCGCGGGCCCAGCCGTCGTGACATCGGCCATGGCAATCTCGCGGAACGAGCCCTCGTGCCGGTCCTGCCGGATCACGAGGACTTCCCGTACGTCATCCGGCTCGTGTCGGAGTGCATGTCGTCCAACGGCTCGACGTCGATGGCCTCGACCTGCGGCTCGACCCTCGCCCTGATGGACGCAGGCGTGCCGATCAAGGCGCCCGTCGCCGGTGCGGCCATGGGCCTCATCAGCGAACCGGACGGCCGGTTCGTCGTCCTGACCGACATCCTCGGCAAGGAGGACTCGGTCGGCGACATGGACTTCAAGGTGACCGGCACCCGCGAGGGCATCACGGCCCTCCAGATGGACATCAAGGTCCAGGGCATCAACGAGGCGATCATCCGCGACGGCCTCGAGCAGGCGCTCGCCGCCCGGCTCGAGATCCTCGACAAGATGACCGAGGTCATCCCCGAGACCCGTGCCGAGATGAGCGACTTCGCGCCGCGCATCATCACCATCAAGATCAATCCCGAGAAGATCCGCGACATCATCGGGAAGGGCGGATCGATGATCCGCAAGATCCAGGAAGAGACCAGCACCGAGATCAACGTCGAGGACGACGGCACCGTGGAGATCGCGGCCGTTTCCGGCGAGAACTCGCGCAAGGCCATCAACTGGATCGAGAGCCTCACCCGCGAGGTCGAGATCGGTGCCCTCTACCTGGGCAAGGTCACCCGGATCATGGGCTTCGGCGCGTTCGTCGAGATCCTGCCGGGCAAGGAAGGCCTGGTCCGCATCGGCGAGCTCGCCGACTACCACGTGCCGACCGTCGAGGACGTCGTGTCCGTCGGCGACGAGGTCATGGTGGTCGTCACCGAGATCGACCGGCAGGGCCGGGTCAACCTCTCGCGCAAGGCCGCGATGCAGCGCCACCTGGCGAAGGATCCGGTCTAGGCGGGACGAGCCCGTCGCGCCGTCACTGGCGCGTCCACGCACCACTTCGGCGACCAGCGCCCGGTCGGGGACCCGACGGGGCGCTGGTATACTCGGCCGGTGCCCTGACCCGATGACCGACCCCGCGGAGCCATGCCCCGGATGAACCGAAACCCACTCACCGTCGCCGTCGTGGGCGCCACCGGCGTCGTCGGCCGCACGATGATCGCCGTCCTCCACGAACGCGAGTTCCCGATGAGCGAGCTGCGCCTGCTGGCGTCCGGCCGCTCGGCGGGTCGCACCGTGTCGGTCGAGGGGCGGACGCTCGAGATCGGCGAGGCCGTGGCCGAGGCGTTCGACGGCGTCGATATCGCCCTCTTCTCGGCCGGCGCCGACGTCTCGCGCGACCTCGCACCGGAGGCCGCCAAGCGGGGCACGACCGTCATCGACAACTCGTCCGCCTGGCGGATGGACCCCTCGGTGCCGCTCGTCGTGTCGCAGGTCAACCCGGACGACCTCGAGGGCCACGAGGGGATCATCGCGAACCCGAACTGCTCGACGATGCAGATGGCGCCGGTCCTGATGGCGCTGCGCGACGCGGTCGGCCTGGAGCGGGTCGTGGTCGACACCTACCAGTCGGTCTCGGGGACCGGGGCCGATGCCCTTGCCGAGCTCGAGGGGCAGATCCGCGCCCACGTGACCGGCGACCCCAAGCGCGCCGAGGTCTATCCGCATCCCATCGCCTTCAACGCCCTCCCTGAGATCGACACGTTCCTCCCGAACGGCTACACGAAGGAGGAATGGAAGGTCGTCAACGAGAACCGCAAGATCCTGGGCCTCCCGGACCTGCGGCTGTCGTGCACGGCCGTCCGGATCCCGGTCTTCGTGAGCCACTCCGAGGCCATCCACGTCGAGACCCGCGAGCCGGTGACCCCCGAGCGGGCACGCCAGCTGTTCGCGGCCGTGCCGGGGGTCGTGGTCCAGGACGACCCGGCGACCCACGCGTACCCGCTCGCGTCCGACGCGGCCGGCCGCGACGAGATCTTCGTCGGACGGGTCCGCCAGGACCCGTCGATCCCGGACGGCCGGGGCCTGGCCTTCTGGGTCGTGTCCGACAACCTGCGCAAGGGCGCCGCAACGAACACGGTCGAACTCGCCGAGATCCTCGTCGCCCGCGACTGGGTCGCGCACGCCTCGGCCCGCGGCGCTCGGCCGTATCGAGCGCTCGGGAGCGAGGTGGCGGTCGGCGGAGGGACGGCGTGACCCACGCCGAGCGCCAAGCGGCGCTCGAGGCGATCGCGGCCGAGGTTCGCGACTGCACGCGCTGCCGACTGCACGCCACCCGAACGCGGGCCGTGCCGGGCGAGGGCGATGCCTCGACCGAGGTGGTGTTCGTCGGCGAGGGACCGGGCTTCAACGAGGACCAGCAGGGCCGGCCGTTCGTCGGCCGGGCCGGCGATCTGCTCGTGCGGCTGCTCGGCTCGATCGGCTGGCGCCGCCAGGACGTGTTCATCACGAACGTCGTGAAGTGCCGGCCGCCAGAGAACCGCGATCCGGAGCCCGACGAGATCGCCGCCTGTGCGCCGTACCTGGCACGCCAGCTCGAGGTCCTCGACCCGGCACTCGTGGTCACGCTCGGTCGGCATTCGATGGGCCGGTTCATGCCGGGTGCGCGGATCTCGCAGGCGCACGGCACGGTCCGTCCGGTCGACCCGGCCATGGGCGCCCGTGACGCGCTCGTGCTCGCGATGTATCACCCGGCGGCCGCATTGCGCACGCCGGCCATCGAGCGCGACAGTCTTGCCGACATGGCGACGGTCCCGGCCGTGTTACTCGACGCGCGGGCGAAGCGCGCCGAGCACGCCGAGCATCGTGCGGCGGACATGATCGCGGAACCGGTCGTCGAGCCGATCCCGGTCATGGCGGCGCCCGATGTCCCGCCTGGTGTCCGGCCCGATGTCCCCGCGGCGACCCCCGAGCCCGTCGCGATCGGCGCGCCCGCCGAGGCCGCCGACGACGTCGACACCGACCAACTCAGCCTTTTCTGAACCCGTATACAGGACCCTGATGCCCACCAACCAACCAGACCAGCCGCTCCGCATCATCCCGCTCGGCGGGGTGGGTGAGATCGGCAAGAACATGTACGTCTTCGAGTACGGCGACGAGATCGTCGTGATCGACTGCGGCCTGATGTTCCCGGACGAAGAGATGTTCGGGATCGATCTCGTCATCCCCGACATCACCTATCTCAAGGAGAACCGCTCCAAGCTCAAGGCATTCCTCATCACCCATGCCCACGAGGACCACGTCGGCGGCCTGCCGTACGTGCTCCCCGAGTTCCCGGGCGTGCCCGTCTACGCCTCGACCCTGGCCCGCGGCCTCCTCGGGAACAAGATCAAGGAGCACAAGCTCCACGACAACCCGGTGCTCGCCCTCGACCCGGGTGACGAGATCGACATCGGCTCGTTCCACGTCATCCCGTTCCGGGTCGGCCACTCGATCCCGGACGCGATGGGGATCGCGCTGCGGACCCCCGTCGGGACGGTCGTCCACACGGGCGACTTCAAGTTCGACCACACCCCGGTCGACGGCAAGCTGTCCGACTTCGCCATCCTGGCCAAGCTCGGCGCCGAGGGCGTCGTCTGCCTGCTGTCGGACTCGACGCGAGCCGAGAACCCGGGCTACACCCCGTCCGAGCGAACGGTCGGCGAGGCCTTCCGCGAGATCATGGAGCCGCTCGAGGGACGCGTCATCGTGGCGACGTTCGCGAGCAACATCGCGCGGATCCAGCAGGTCCTCGACGCGGCCGGCGACATGGGTCGCAACGTGGCGGTCATCGGCCGCTCGATGGAGCAGAACTTCCGGATCGCGACCGACCTCGGGTACCTCACCTACGACCCGTCGATGATCGTCCCCAAGGACAAGATCAAGGACCACCCCGACGCGCAGCTCGTCATCGCCACGACCGGTGCCCAGGGCGAGCCGATGGCCGGCCTGGCCCGGATGGCGAACCGCGACCACCGCTTCGTGGAGATCCAGCCCGGCGACACGGTCATCGTCAGTGCGAGCCCCATCCCCGGCAACGAGGAATACGTCTCGCGGACGATCGACAACCTCTTCAAGGCCGGCGCGAACGTCTATTACCACACGATCAAGCGCGCCCACGTTTCGGGGCACGCGAGCCAGGAAGAGCTCAAGCTGATGCTCGGGCTGACCAAGCCCACACACTTCATCCCCATCCACGGCGAGTTCCGCATGCAGGTCCAGCACGGCCGGCTGGCCATCGAGACCGGCGTGTCGCCGGAGAATGTCTTCATCATCGAGAACGGGACGCCGATCGAGATCTACGCCGACGGCTCCGCCCGGCGCGGCAATCCCGTGACCGCCGGCTATGTCTTCGTCGACGGACTCTCGGTCGGCGATGTCGGCGAGATCGTCCTGCGCGACCGCCGGTCGCTCGCGAACGACGGGATGTTCATGATCGTCGTGACCGTCGACAAGCAGACCGGCCAGGTCGTGGGGCGGCCCGAGATCGTGACCCGTGGCTTCGTCCACCTGAACGAGAAGGACCCGATCATGGAGGAGGCGCTCGACCGCGTGATGGCGGCGATCGAGAATCCGGGCGATCACATCAGCGAGGTCGGCCTGCTCAAGACCCAGATCAAGGACGGCGTGTCGCGCTACCTCTACGAGCAGACGAAGCGCCGGCCGATGGTCTTCCCGGTGGTCGTCGAGGTCTGACGATGGCCACCCGTCGTCGCACGACGACCACCCGCTCGAGCTCGCCGACCGGCCGCCGCGGCCGGCGCCGGACGGGTGCGGCCTTCGCGAGCCGGATCACGCCCGAGGTCGTGCGTTCGATCGTCGGGATCGTGCTGCTCGTGCTTGGCGCGATGACGCTCATCGCGCTCATCCTCCCCGGCGAAGGGACGCTCACGAGCTGGTGGACCGGGGTCTTCGCGCCGTGGTTCGGGGCGATGCGCTGGGCGCTGCCGTTCGTGCTGCTGCTCGCCGGCTGGTACCTCGAGTGGCGCCAGCCGAAGGGCTGGGGCTTGACGCTCCTCGGGATGGCCATCGCGTACACCGGGTTCGTCGGCGCGGCCGAGGTCCTCGGCGCGAACGGCGGACGGGTCGGCCGGTTCCTGCAGGGCGTGCTCGAGCCGCTGCTCACGGCCCCGGGCGCCCTGGTCGTGCTTCTCGCGATGATCGCGGGCGGCCTGATGCTCGCGTTCAACCTGGGGCTCGCCCAGCTCATCGCGCCGTTCACGGCGTTCATCGCCTGGCTGCGTCACACCGGAGCCGCCGCGCTCGAGCGTGACGGTTCGACGGGGAGCGGCGCGGGGACGCCGGTCGGACCCGGCAAGCCGGCGGCCGGCAACGGCCGCAACGGCAAGCCCGCGAAGGCCGGCGCCGGCGCCACGGGCGTGGCCGCGGGCGCATCGGCGGGCCAGACGGGCATCTGGGGTGCCGACGCGACGCCGCAGCGGACCGACATCCCGGCTGCGGTCCCGAGCGCGGTCCCGACCTCCGCGACGTTCGCCCCGGCGCGCGCGGGCACGGGGACCGAGGTCGCCGTCCGTCCTGCGGCCGAGCTGGCCGTGCGACCCGCCCGCGACCCGGACGACGTGACCGACGCGAGCGACTCGCCGCCGACCCGCGAGCGCATCGAGTACGTCCTGCCGTCGACCGCCCTCCTCGACGACATCGTCACGCCCGTCGAGGCGGGTGGGGACGAGGCGGCGCACCGGCGGAACGAGGAGATCATCGTCCGCAAGCTCGCGAGCTTCAACATCCCGGCCCAGATCGCCGGCCGCAATGCGGGGCCCGTCGTCACCCAGTACGAGGTGCTGCCGGCGCCGGACATCAAGGTCAGCCGGATCGAGGCGCTCGCCGACGACCTCGCGATGGCCCTCGCGGCCCGCTCCCTGCGCATCGAGGCACCCATCCCGGGCAAGACGGCCGTGGGCATCGAGGTCCCGAACAAGGACTTCAACGTCGTGGCCCTGCGGCGGATCCTCGAGGAGGTCGACTTCAAGGCCTCGGGCTCGACGCTCACGTTCGCCCTCGGCCGCGATGTCGCCGGCAAGGCGCAGGCGGTCGATCTCGCCAAGATGCCGCACCTGCTCATCGCCGGGGCCACGGGGTCGGGCAAGAGCGTCATGGTCAACGCGCTCATCGCGAGCCTGCTGTGCGAGGCCACCCCCGACGACGTGCGGATGATCCTGATGGACCTCAAGCGGGTCGAGCTCGCGGCCTACAACGGCCTGCCGCACCTGCTCGTCCCGGTCATCACCGAGCCCGAACGGGCCAAGGCCGCGCTCAAGTGGGCGGTCAACGAGATGGAGGCCCGCTACCGCCGACTGGCCGGCGCCGCGGCGCGCAACATCAAGGCGTTCAACGAGACCCGGGCCGACCCCGAGGACCGGATGCCGTACATCGTCATCGTCGTCGACGAGCTCGCCGACCTGATGATGCGCGAGGGCAAGAACGTCGAGGACCCGATCGTCCGACTCGCCCAGAAGGCGCGGGCCACCGGCATCCACATGGTGCTCGCGACCCAGCGCCCGAGCGTGAACGTGGTGACCGGCCTCATCAAGGCGAACTTCCCGAGCCGGATCGCCTTCGCCATGGCCTCGCAGATCGACTCGCGGACGATCCTCGACGCCCCCGGGGCCGAGGACCTCATCGGCCGGGGCGACATGCTCTACCAGCCGTCGGACCTGCCCCGCCCGATGCGCCTCCAGGGCGTGTTCGTGTCCGACCATGAGATCGCCAAGGTGGTCGGCCACTGGAAGGACCAGATCGACGGTCCGCACTACGACCTCTCGATCACCGAGAACGACGAGGAGGGGACCGGCTCGGTCGACGATCTCGTCGACGAGGAGGCCGATCGCCTGCTGCCCGATGCCATCGATGTCATCCGGGAGTACGATCGGGCCTCAGCCTCGCTCCTCCAGCGACGCCTCAAGGTCGGCTACGCGCGAGCCGCCCGGATGATCGACCAGCTCGAGGCCCGGGGCTATATCGGGGCGTTCGACGGTTCGAATGCCCGCCAGGTGCTTCGACGCGAACCGGCGCCCGGCGACGACCGGGGCGACGATCCGGACGAGGACGAGCGATGACGACACGCGACCAGCTCCGCCGGGCCGTCCGCGGCGAGCGCCCCGAGGCGCCGCCGCCGGCCACCGAGCCGGTCCAGACGCTGCCCGAGCGGCTGTACGCGGCGCGTGAGCGCAAGGGCGTCGACCTGCACCGCGCCGAACGCGACACGAAGATCCGTGCCCGCTACCTCGCCGCCCTCGAACGAGGCGACTGGAAGGAGCTCCCGGGCGACGTCTACACGAAGGGCTTCCTGCGCAACTACGCGCTGTACCTGGGGCTGGACCCGGACGAAGTCCTGACCCAGTGGCGACGCGAGCGGGGCGAGACGCGCGAGACGGCTCCGGTCATCTCGGTGCCGCGTCCGATCGCCACGCCGCGCAAGGGCCTGACGTTCTCGCCCTTCCTCGTGGTCCTGGCCCTCATGACGGTCGGCGTGATCGTGTTCGTCGCCTACCTCGGGGTCCAGCTCCTGCGCTTCGCCAAGCCGCCGACCGTGGCCGTCACCGACCCCGCCGCGGCCGTGATCGACGTCGACGACACGATGACCTCGTACACCCTGCGTGGCATCACGATCGCCGGTGCGACGGTCAACGTCGCGACGCCCGGCCGCGACCCGTACGGCGTGACGGCCGACTCCACCGGCCGCTGGTCGGTGCCGGTCGACCTGCGCCGCGGCCGCAACCAGTTCGACGTCAGCGCGCTCGATCCCGAGACCGGCAAGCACTCGGAGGAGACCATCCGGCTGTACATCACGGTGCCGTTCACGGTGACCGAGGCACCGGCCCTCACCGTCGACCAGCCAGCGGAGGGGGCGACCGTCGAGAACGGCGCCATCCCGGTCCAGGGTCACGCCACGAACGCGACCTCGGTGGTGGTGAGCGCGGCCTATTCAGGTCCCGCCGACGGCAAGGCCACGACGAAGGCGACCCCGGCGCCACCCCCGGCGCCGAAGCCGGTCACGGTCAAGCCGGCTGACGACGGCTCGTTCAACACGCCGCTCGAGCTCACCACCGGCAAATGGGCGATCACCGTGACCGCGACGAGCGCCGAGGGCAAGTCGACCTCGCTGACGCGGAACGTCACGGTGGCCTTCAAGGGAGTCAACGTCGTCATCTCGATCAAGAACGGTCGGGCGTGGCTCAAGGTGTGGGTCGATGGCCAGGTCTCCGACGTGACCGGCGCGGCCGGCCGGGTGTACGCCCCCGGCAAGGTGCTCACCTTCGCGGCGAAGGAATCCGTCGAGGTCCGGACGGGCAAGTCGAGCGCGACGTACTTCACGGTGAACGGCGTCGACCTCGGGCACATGTCGAACGCCGGCAACCCGGAAACGTGGCTGTTCGCACCGCCCGACGCGCCGGTGCGCACCGACCGGCGCTGACGGACCGGATGGGGACAACCGGCGCGACGCTCGAGGACCGTGCCAAGCGACTCCAGACGGCCTGCCTGGCGGCCGGCCTGACCGTGGCGACGGCCGAGTCCTGCACCGGTGGCCTCGTCGCGCACGCGATCACGTCGCAGCCGGGGTCGTCGGGCTATTTCGTCGGCGGCGTGGTGAGCTACTCCGACGCGGTCAAGACGTCGCAGCTCGGCGTACCGGCCGACCTCCTCGCCGCATACGGCGCGGTCAGCTCGGAGGTCGCGGTGGCCATGGCGACGGGCGCCCGCACACGCCTCGCGGCGGACCTCGGCGTCGGCGTCACCGGCGTGGCCGGTCCCGATGGCGGGACCCCCGAAAAGCCGGTCGGGCTCGTGTTCATCGCGGTCGCCGATGCGCGCGGCGCCGACGTCCGTCGGTTCCAGTGGACGGGCGATCGTGCGATGAACATCGCCGAGAGTGCGGCCGCGGCGCTGGAGCTGCTGCTCGAGCGAGCGTCGACGCTCGTGGCCGGGGCGCGCGTGGGGGCCCTGACCCGGACGGCGTGGCGCCCATGACCCGGACGTCCGCCGACATCTCGCGCGGCCTCGCCGCTGCCCGACCCGCCCGCCCGATCACCCCAGGCACGCGGATCCATGTGCTCGGCGTCGGCGGCGCGGCCGCGTCCGGGGCGGCCCTCCATGCCGCGGCGGTCGGCGCGGTCGTGACGGCCTGCGACGCCGGCGGCCCCGATCCGCTGACCGGAGCCGTGCTCGCGGCCGGGATCCCGATCGAGTGGCGCCACGATGTCGCCCACGTGCGCGACGACACGGGACACCCGGTCGTCGACCGCCTCGCCGTCACCAAGGCCGTCACCTCGGTCGAGCCGGACCACATCGAGCTGGTCGCGGCGCGGGACGCGGGCGTCGAGCCCGAAAGCGTCCAGCAGGTCATCGCCGACGCCGCCGCCACGGGCGACCGTCGCCTGATCGGGGTCACCGGCACCCACGGCAAATCGACGACGTCGGGCTGGATCCTGCACATCCTCGCGACGGCGGGGCGGGATCCGTCCGGGTTCGTCGGCGCGGCCCTGCCGGCCGGCCTGGCCGGGCCGTCCCGCGGCGTCGCCCGGACCGGCACCGGCGGGGACTTCGTCGTCGAGGCCGACGAGTATGCCGGCAACTTCGACCCATATCGGCCTCGGATCGCCGTGCTCGTCTCGGCCGAATGGGATCACCCCGACGTGTTCGCGTCCGAGGACGCCGTGTTCGATGCCTTCGCGGCCTGGATCCGGCGCCTTGCGCCCGATGCGTCCGGCCCCCCGACGCTCGTCGCCAATGCCGGCGATACCGGGGTCGGCCGCGTGCTCGACGCCCTCGGCGACTGGGATGGGCGACGGATCCTCGTCCGCCTCGCACCGGCCGGCGCCGACCAGGCGGTCCCGGTGGGGGATGCCGCGATCATCGGCCGGGTCGTCCACGAGGACGGAGCGGCGACCGATCTCGAGATCACCGGGTTGCGCGGGCCGGACGATCCGCCGGACCGCGTCCGGATCGGGCTCATCGGGCGGCACCTGGCGATCGACGGGCTCATGGCCGCCGGTGGCGCGCTGGCGGCGGGCGTCGGCGCCGATGCGATCCTCGCCGGGCTCGCCTCATACGAAGGGGTGGGCCGCCGGTTCGAGCTCAAGGGCGAGGTCGGCGGCGTGACCGTCCTCGACGACTACGCCCATCACCCGACGGCGATGCGCCTCACGTTCACGGCCGCCCGGCAGCGCTACCCGGGACGTCGCCTGTGGGCCGTCTACGAGCCGCTGACCTACCACCGGACGGCCGCGATGCTCGATCAATTCGCCGCGGTCCTCGCCGAGGCCGATCGTGCCGCCGTCATCGATATCTGGGCCGTGCGCGACCCGGACACGACCATCACGTCGGCTGCGGCCCTTGCGGCGGCGACGTCGGCGATCAGCCGGGTGCCGGCCGTCGCGCCCGGAAGCCCGGAGGCCACGGCGCTGTACCTCGCCGGACAGGTCGAGCCGGGCGACGTCGTGCTGGTGATGGGCGGCGGGCGCTCGTATG
The DNA here is from genome assembly GCA_963817245.1 of uncultured Chloroflexia bacterium. Classification (GTDB taxonomy): domain Bacteria; phylum Chloroflexota; class Limnocylindria; order Limnocylindrales; family CSP1-4; genus SPCO01. The sequence continues at coordinate 1,124,422 of CAWFNQ010000001.1, read as the reverse complement.
TCGCCGCAGAGCGGCTCGTCGAGCACTTGCGCGCGCGGCGCTGACGACCCGGCACTCAACCGACTGTTGCGGCCGCCTGCTCGTCGCTCGCGGCGTCGTCGGCCCCCACCGGGCGCGTGTAGAGCTGGTGGCCTTCCGAGGTGAGGCAGTTGCCCGTGGCGAGATCCCACTGCCAGCCGTGCAGCGCGCAGGTCATCACACCGTCCTCGACGGACGCGAAGCGCGTCAGATCTGCCTTCATGTGGGCGCACCGTCGCTGGACGACGTAGCCGGCGAGCTCGAACGTCCCCTGGATCGGTCCGTGCTCGGCGTAGAAGCCCTCCGCGTACTGCAGGCGCTCCACGTTCAGGCATTTGAACCATGTGTAGACGTAGTCGTTGTACGGCCCGCGGCGGTGCGCCCGGAAGCGCATCGAGAGGAAGAGCTCGTTCACCCAGTCGATGACGTGCTCGCGGACGAGGTGGTCCACCAGTTCGCGCTCGATGAAGAACTGGTAGCGCGGGTTCTCGTCGGGGACGGGGCGGCGGACCCGCCGCTCGGCGAAGTCGATGATGAGCGCCTCGTCGCCCACGTCGAGGAGGACCGGCTGGTTGATTCCGGCGCAGATCATGTCGGCCTGCTCCAGGAGCGGATCCCACCACTCGCTGAGCTCGGCGAGCAGATCCACCGGGGGTCCCTTCCACGCCGCCCGCTCGGCCGCGATGACCGGCCGCTTGCGGGCCTGGTAGGCCTCGAGGTAGGCGCGCTTGTCGGCGAAGATCGTCGCCGGCTCGACGGGGTGGACGACGTCGAATCGGCCGGGTGCCACGGTCGCCACGGACCCGGGCAGCATCAGCCGGCCGCCGTCGCGACCACGCTCGCGGATGTACTCGAGGAACGTGGGCTGGTCGGGGAACGTGTTCCACTCGTCGCCGTGGAGGTCGTTGAACTCGAAGAGGTCGTCGTCGAGGAAGCACGGCGGCCCGGCTGACGGCACGACGAACGCAGGATCGAGGACCTCGATATAGCGGAACGCCCGAGCCAGCTGAGCGACCCGCTTCTTGTGCCCGAGGATCTGCTGGGCGTTGTCGGGATAGTCGTAGACCATCGGGTACCAGATCGCCCCGGAGAACTGGAGGAACGCCGCATCGAGCGGCCCACCCTCGAGCAGCCGGTCCGGCTCCGGCGGCCGCGAGTCGTTCATGTTGAGGACCCGGACCTCGCCGTCGTCGATGAGCAGTGCCGAATCACCGATCGGCCCGTCCGTCGGGGCCACGAGCGCGTGGATCTGGAGCGTCAGCGGCCCGGCCGCGAAGGGCTCGAGGTCGACGGTCTCGATGAACCGGTGGAACCCGAGAGCGGTCAGTTCCTTGCGCAGGTCCTCGATCGGATACGCCGGCAGGAGCACCGTCGCGTCCTTGTCGACGTGGTCCCGCAGGTAGCGCGGGTCGAAGTGGTCGTGGTGCAGGTGCGAGACGTACAGGAACGTCGGGTGGCCGATGCGCTCGGGATCGATCCCGTCGTTGGCCGGGAACGGATACCACGAACCGAAGAACGAAGGGTTGAACCAGGGATCGCAGAGGATGCTGACGCCACGCGTCTCGATGTAGAGGCCGGCCTGGCCCAGGAAGGTGATCTGCACGAGGGCAAGGATACCGGCGCGGCCGCGCGGGCCGCCGGAGGACGTCGAGCGGGGCGGTGGCCTACCATGGTCGCTCCGCAGTGGAGTCCCGCCTGGACATGGCCATCGACTATGCGGGCGCGACCGATCGCCTCGAGACGTTCGGTCGGGCCTGGGAGACCTTCGACGGCGACCTCATCGTGTCGCTCTTCACGGAGGACGCCGAATACCACGCCGATCCCTTCGCACCGCCGATGGTCGCGCACAATGCCATCCGCGCCTACTGGCTCGATGGCTATCGGACGACCGAACAGGTCGAGTTCACCGTCGAGCGCCACTGGGTCTCCGGGGAGACCGTGCTGTGTGCGTGGCACGCGAGCTACGTGCAGCAGGCCGATGGCGCCCGTGCGCGACTCGCGGGCTTCATGACGTGGGACATGGCGCCCGATGGCCGGATCGCGAAGCTGCGGGAGTGGACCGTGGCCGCGCCCGCCGGTCACGTCGGGTAGGGAGGAGGCTCGATGGCAGGCGACGTGTCCTTCGACGTCGTGAGTGACTTCGACGAACAGGAGCTGCGGAACGCGCTCGACCAGGTGCGCCGCGAGGTGCAGCAGCGATACGACTTCAAGGGCGTGACGGTCGATCTCACCCAGGGCAAGGGTGAGCTCACGCTGGTGACCGACGATGAGTACCGCGCGGCCGCGGTGAAGGACCTGATCGAGTCGAAGGCGATCCGGCGCAGTCTGTCGCTCAAGATCTTCGACTGGGGCAAGGTCGAGCCGTCGGGCGGGAACAAGGTCCGCCAGGTGATCGGGCTGCGCCGGGGCCTTCCCGAGGATGTCGCCAAGCGGATCACCAAGCTCATCCGCGACGAGTTCCCGAAGGCCAAGTCGCAGATCCAGGGCGATGCGGTCCGCGTGTCGAGCAAGAGCAAGGACGAGCTGCAGAAGGTCATCACGCGCCTGCGCGAGCTCGATGAGCCCGTCCCGCTCCAGTTCCAGAACTACCGGTAGCGACGATGCCGGGAGCGCGCTTCGCCAAGGCGGTCATGTTGGCGGTCACGATCGTGATCGTCGTCGGCCTCGTGTTGTCCACGATCGCCCTGCCGATGGCCGATCGACGATGACGACCGACGAAGCGCTTCCCGCGGACCAGCCGCTCGACCCCGAGCCCCCGGAGGTCGATGGGGCGGCGGCCGACGCGATCGAAGCGGCGCCCGAGGCGTCTGAGGTCGAGGCACCGGACGTCCCGACATCGGAGGTCCCGACGCCGGAGGTCGAGGCTGCCGAGGTCGAGGCCGCTCCCGAGGCCGAGGCCCTTCCGGAAGGCGACGCGCCCGAGGGCGACGCGCCCGAGGGCGCCGACCCGCACGATGACGACAGCGGATCGGAGGCGCTTCCGCCCGAGGTCGAGGCCGGTCCGGTCACGGTCGGTCGGTATGTGGCGTCCGCCCTGCGCGCTGCCGGCGTCCGGTACGCGTTCACCGTCCCCGGGGAGTCGTTCCTCGGCCTGCTCGATGCGTTCGGTGACGTCGGGATCCGCGTGGTCGCGACCCGCCACGAGAGCGCGGCGGCCTTCATGGCGGAGGCCCATGGCCAGCTGACCGGCCGGCCGGCAGCCTGTCTCGCGACGCGCGCGGTCGGGGGCACGAACCTCGGCATCGGGATCCACACGGCTCGGCAGGACTCGAGCCCGATGTTCGCGCTCGTGGGCCAAGTGGAGCGCTCGTTCCTCGGGCGCGAGGCGTTCCAGGAGATCGACCAGGTCGCGACCCTCGGCGGGCTCGCGAAATGGGCCGCCCAGCCGGCGACCGCCGGCGAGCTGCCGGCCGTCATCGGACGGGCCGTGCACGAGGCCCTGGGCGGGCGTCCCGGACCGGTCCTCCTGTCGTTGTCGGAGGACCTGCTCGACGAGGTCGTCGAGCTCGATGCGCCGGAGACGTCGCGTGGTCCGTCGGCACGCGCCACGGCCGAGGAGATCCGATCGGTCATCGACCTGCTCGCCTCGGCCCGACGGCCGGTCATCCTGGCCGGGGCCGGCGTCCTCCGCGCCCGGACGTCGACCGAGCTGCTGAAGTTCGCCGAGCTGCTCCACGTCCCGGTCATCGCTGGCTGGCGCCGGGCAGACGTCATCTCGAACGACCACCCCCTGTACCTGGGGATGGCCGGACTCGGGGCCCCGCCCTCGGTACGGGCCCGTCTGGAGGGTGCCGACGCGATGCTCGTGATCGGCTGCCGCCTCAACGAAGCGACCTCGTACGGGTACACGATCCCGCCGGCCGGGATGCGCTGGGCGCACGTCGACGTCGTGCCCGAACGGACCGGCGATCTCCCCGGCGCCGACATCGCCATCGCCGCGGACGCCCGCGCGTTCCTCCGCGGCGCGAACGAGCGGCTGCTCGCCGGTGCCGTCCTTGACGCCGAACGAGTCTCGACCCGCGACGCGAACAACGGCGCCGACCGCGCGACCTGGGAGGCGGAGACGGTCGTCGATGGCGGCGACTGGGATGGGCCGGGCGTCCATCCGGGTCGAACGATCGCGACCTTGCGCCGGGTGCTCCCCGACGAGGCGATCCTGACCACCGATGCTGGGAACTTCGGGGGCTGGGCCGCCCGCGGCTTCCGCTTCCGGCGCCCCGGGACATTCCTCGGACCCACGTCTGGGGCGATGGGCTACGGGCTCCCGGCCGCGATCACGGCCGCGCTCATCCACCGGGACCGGCCGGTCGTGGCGCTCGTCGGCGACGGTGGCCTGGCCATGACGATGGCAGAACTCGAGACCGCGGTGCGGGAGCACGCCCGCGTGATCGTCGTCGTCTTCGACAACGAGCGCTACGGCACCATCCGGATGTGGCAGGAGCAGCGCGGGACCGGCCAGGGCGTCGCCACCGAGCTGGGCCCGGTCGACTTCGCCGCGATCGCCCGTGCCTGCGGTGCCCGCGGTGCTCGCGTCGAGACCGACGCTGAATTCGAACCCGCGCTCCGCTCCGCGCTGGCGGCCGACCGCCCGACGGTCATCCAGGTCGCGCTCGATCGTCGCTGGGTCTCGGTGGACCAGCGCCCGGCGTGACCCGTCCGACCTTCCATCTCGTGTCGGTCGAGGATCTGGTCGGCCGAGCGATCCCCGTCAGCCGTACCGCGACCGGTCCCTCGCCGACGAGGGGTTCATCCACTGCACGGACGGCACCGAGGAGGTGGTCGCCACGGCCAACCGGCACTTCGCCGACGATCCGCGCGAGTACCTCGTCCTGACGATCGACCTCGACCGCGTCGGGTCACCGTGGCGGATCGAGGACGTTCGCGGCATCTACCCGCACGTCTACGGTCCCATCGAACGTGGCGCGATCCTCGGCGTATCCAGGATGGTTCGGGACGAGGCCGGCCGCTTCCTCGCGATCGGAGCGCGAGTCCAGCCGTAGGGCGAGGCGGGTCGGATCGCCACTCCGACGGGGCCGACGCCGCCCGCTACGATGCGGCCATGACGACCCTGTACGACGCGGTCGGCGGGTTCGACGCCATCCTGGCGCTCGTCCGGCGCTGGCATCGGCTGTGCCTCGACGACCCCGCGGCGGCCCACCCCTTCGAGCACGCGCTGCACCCACAGCACGATGAGCGGCTGGCTGCCTATCTGGCGGAAGCGCTGGGTGGGCCGCGGTTGTACACGGCCGGATACGGCGACGAATCGTCCGTGCAGCGCCTCCACGCGGGGAACGGGGTCCACCCCGAACTCGATGAGGCGTGCCTGGCCGCGTTCGATCGTGCCTTGGAGGACGTCGGCATCACCGGGGTCGTCGCGACCGAGGTTGCCGCCTATTTCCGCCGAGCCACGATCGCGCAGCGCGCCTACAGCGACGGCCCGGATCAGGTCCCGGATGATCTCCCGTTCAACCTCGCCTGATCCGTCGCCGAGACCGCGTCAGCGGAGCCACATCGGTGGCGTGAGCAGCGTGGTGCCGTGCCAGGCGCCGCCCTGATAGACCTGGCCGTAGCCGAGCGTGCGGTAGTAGCCGGGACCGCAGTCGGCGCTCGTGCCCATCCGGAGCCCCGAGACAAGCGTCCAGGCCGACCCGCCGTTCGTGGCGTAGCCGGAGTCCCGACACGTCCCCCACGCGGACCCGTAGCGCTGCAGCACCGTCCGGACACGGATCTGGCCCGGCGGCTGGTAGGAGCGGTCGGCGATCGTGGCACACGGCCAGCGGAAGCTCCGGACGAACGTGTCGCCACCTTCGGCGCCGCCGACCGTCGTCAGGCCGACCGTCAGGAAGATGCAGCCATCGGTGCTCGAGCGGAAGCTCCAGCCCTGGTTGCCCTGCTGGCCGCTCGAGATCAGTTCCCAGCGAGTCCCGCCGTACAGTTCGTCGTAGACGCACAGGTACTTCACCCCGCTCGCCGGGTCTTCCCAGACCGTCCCGGCGACGCACGGCTCGCTCGGCGCCGGGGTCGCGGCAGACACCCCGACCGCCATGACGGCATACGCCGCGATCACGCCGAGCACGAGCAGCGCCCGGCGACGGGCCATTGACGACATCCGACCACCTCGTCCGACCGTCGACGACGGGATGGGCGGGACATCGGTCGACTCGGGCGACGCTACGCGTCGGGACGTACCTGGCGGTCATCCGCGGGTCCATCGCGGCTAACTAGTTGCATACGCAACTATCAATGTGGCATGATGCGCACACAAGGAGAACCTGCACATGCCCGCCATCACCGTCGACGACATCACCGTCCTGCCCCGGATCCCGGAGCCCGACCCGACCGTGGCCGACCTCCGCCGCGTGCGGAGCGTCACGAACGCCCCGAGCGGATTCGAAGGGGAGGGGTTCCCGGTGCGGCGCGCCTTCGCGGGTGTCGCCCTCGAGGACCTCGATCCATTCATCCATCTCGACCAGATGGGCGAGGTGGAATACGCCCCGGGCGAGCCCAAGGGCACGCCGTGGCATCCGCATCGCGGCTTCGAGACGGTCACCTACATGATCGACGGCACCTTCGAGCACAGCGATTCGAACGGCGGCGGCGGCGTCATCACCAACGGGGATACGCAATGGATGACCGCGGGCGCCGGCATCCTCCACATCGAGCGACCGCCCGAGGCGCTCGTCCAGAGCGGTGGCCTCTTCCATGGCTTCCAGCTCTGGGTGAACCTGCCGGCCGACCAGAAGTGGGCGGCGCCCCGCTATCAGGACATCCGGGCCTCGCAGGTCGCCCTCGCCTCATCGCCGGACGGGGGGACGCTCGTGCGGGTGATCGCGGGCGAGGTCGCGGGCCACGCCGGTCCGGGATCGACCTACAGCCCGATGACCCTCGTGCACGCGACGCTGAGTCCCGGCGCCAAGCTCGCGCTGCCGTGGCGCGTCGAGGACAACGCGCTCCTGTACGTCATGGCAGGGCAGGGGACCGCGGGGCCGGACGGCCACCCGGTCCGGACCGGGCAGCTCGTGGTGTTCGGTCCGGGGAACGCCGTGACCGCGTCGGCCGCGACGATCCAGGAGTCGCGCAACCCGAACCTCGAGGTCCTCATCCTCGGCGGTCGTCCGATCCGTGAACCGGTCGCGTGGCTCGGCCCGTTCGTCATGAACACGCGCGAGGAGGTCATGCAGGCCGTCGCGGACTACCAGGCGGGCCGGCTCGGGACGATCCCGGCCGTGCACGCCGCACCGACGACCTTGATCGAGAGCCGGACGCCGCCGACCGCCGAGGCCTGATCGGGCCCGACATCGCACGGTCGCGCCGAGGGGGCTTTCTCAGCGGCGGTCGGACGGGCGGGTCCTCGCGGCCAGCACGGTCAAGCCGGCGATCGCCCCGAGGATCGCCAGTCCCAGCGGGAGCAGCGGGGCGCCGCCGGACCCGGTCGTCGTCGCGACGAACGTGTCCGTCGGCGGCGGCGTCACCTTCGTGGTGGGTTCCGGTTCGGGCTCCGGCGGCGCCGTCACGATGAACGACACGTCGTCGAGGAAGTTCCCGATGGAGTCATCGCCGGAACCGGTGCTGACAGCTCGGAAGGCGAACCTCGTGCACGTCTGCCCGGCCGGGACCACGTAGGCGTCGCTGTGCGTGCCCCAAGCCGTCACGCCATCGGTGAGGTCAGGCGAGGTGTAGTCCCAGCCCGCCGAACCGTTGACATCGGCGACGCTGGCGTCGCCGATGAGGACTTCCATCACGTCATCGCCGCCACGGCCGCGGTGCTGGAGCGTCCACGTCATGGTCGCGCCGGGCGTCGAGATCACATCCTGATAGAGGGTGCCGGCGGTGTTGGCGTTGAGTTCCGCGAAGGCATTGCCTTCCGCCGCCGGCACGCCGTTGAAGCCGTCGCCCCAGATCTCGATCTCGCCGGCGCCGTCGGTGGTCTGCCACGGCGCCGTCTCGGTCGTGAAGAAATTCACCGTGTCGGGCGCGACCGGCGGTGTCTCGAAGCCACCGTTGCCGAGTGCTGCCCCCGACCCATCGCAGGGAGCGGCGAGCACGGGCGCCGCCGTCGCCAGGGTCCCGAGGGCGAGGAGCGCGAGGGACGTGAGGACGGTGAGTGGTCGACGCATCGGAAGGGCCTCCATTCGCCGGGCACAGCGAACTGCGTGACGGGGTTCCGGTGCATGGTGACACCGGCCACGGCGGCGCACATGACCGTCTCGTATCGTGCCCCGTCCGCCGCGACGACCGGCTCCACCGAGGCCTCCGCACGTGCACGCGGGCTGCTATCGTCGGCCGCATGCCCATCGAGGTCCGGACCATCCGCGCGGACGAACTGTCGGCGTACGTCGACACGTTCACGACCGCATTCCTCGAGCGTCCGGACCCGGTCAAGGTCGCCGCCGAGCTCGAGCCGATCTGGGACCTGCAGCGTGTCTGGGCCGCCTTCGACGGTGACCGGCTGTGCGGGACGTTCCGGTCCTGGGCGACCGAGCTGACCGTGCCGGGCGGCGCGCAGCTGCCCGCGGCGGCGGTCGCGGCGGTCACCGTGCTCCCCACCCACCGGCGCCGCGGGGTCCTGCGGGCGATGACGGCCGCCGAGCATCGCGCCATGCGCGAACGCGGCGAGGTCTTCGGGCTGCTCCACGCCGCCGAGTACCCGATCTACGGACGGTTCGGATACGGGCCGGCGACGCGGACGGCGATGTGGACCCTCGATACGGACCGCGCGGAGTTCGTGGGCGACGTCTCGGGGACGGTCGAGCTCGTCACGCCAAGCGCCGAGACCCGCGACTTGGCCAAGGCCGTCTACGAGACGTGGCGCCTCCGCGAGCCGGCCTCGCTCCGCCGCCGCGACGTCATCTGGGACTACGACTTCGGCCTGCGGACGAGCGCGTTCGGTGACGATTGGAAGGGGTTCCTGGCCCTGCATCGGGACACCGGAGGCGGCGTCGACGGGTACGTCCGGTATCGGCGGACCGACGACACGTGGGTCGACCACCAGCCGCGCAACACCCTGGCCGTCAACGAGCTCATGGCCCTGACCGACGGCGCCTACGCCGACCTGTGGCGCTATCTGGCGGAGATGGACTGGGTCGCGAAGGTCAAGGCCGAGTGGCGGAGTCCGTCCGAGCCCCTGCCGTGGCTCCTGGTGAACGCGCGGGCCGCGATGCCGTCCGACGAGGGCGACGACCTGTGGGTGCGGATCCACGATGTCCCGAAGGCGCTCGAGGCGAGGACCTACGCCGGCGATGGGCGCCTGGTGCTCGAGGTCATCGATCCTGAGGCGCGAGGTGGCCGGATCCGCGTCGAGCTCGACGCCTCGAGAGCCGGCGCCCGGTGCCGCCGATCCACGAAGTCGCCCGAGCTCACCGTCGATGTCGCGACGCTCGGCGCCGTGTATCTCGGCGCGACCCCGCTCGGCCACGCGACCGCGCGGTTCGGCGGTGAGGAGCACGCGGCCGGTGCGGCGGACCGGCTCGACGGGCTCATGCGAACGCTCGATGAGCCGTGGTGCACGACGTTCTTCTAGGCGGCCGACACGACGTCGCGCCGCCGTGACCGACCTCGAGGGGCCGCTGTGGGCCGCCTCCGCGAGCCGCTTGGCGACGGCGATCGCCTCGGGTGAGGTGTCGTCGGCCGAGGTCGTCGATGCGTGCCTGCGGCGGATCGAGGCCGTGAACCCACGGCTCAACGCGGTGGTCCGGCTCGCCGACGACGCCGAGGGCCGGGCCCGCGCCGCCGACGCGGTCGCTCGCGACGACACACGCCGCGGGCCGCTCCACGGCGTGCCGTTCACGATCAAGGACTCGCTCGACACCGCCGGGATCGTCACGACCGCTGGGACCGTCGGCTGGGCGGCCCGGGTTCCGGACCGCGACGCGACCGTCGTCACTCGGCTTAAGGCGGCCGGCGGCATCCTGCTGGGCAAGACGAACACGCCCGAGTTCACGTGGGCGAACGAGGCCGACAACCTCGTGTACGGCCGGACGTCGAACCCGTACGACCTCGAGCGCTCGCCGGGCGGCTCGAGCGGCGGCTCCGCGGCGATCGTCGCCGCCGGCGGGTCGCCCTTCGACATCGGCAGCGACACCGGCGACAGCATCCGGCAGCCGTCACACGTCTGCGGGACGGCCGGGTTGAAGCCGACGAGCGGCCGGGTGCCGCGAACGGGGCACGCCCCGTCGTACCGAGGCATCCTGGAGTCGCTCACCCAGCTCGGACCGATCGCCCGGCGCGTCGAGGACCTGGCGCTGCTGCTGCCGATCATCGCGGGCCCCGACGGCATCGACCCGCACATCGCGCCGGTCCCGCTCCGCGATCCAGCCGAGGTCGACGTCCGCTCCCTCCGGGTCGCCTGGTTCGACGATGACGGCCGCCACCGTCCGACGCCCGAGATCCGGGCCACGGTCCGTGCCGCCGCCGATGCCCTGCGCGACGCGGGCGCGACGGTCGGCGAGCGGATGCCACCCGACCAGGGCCGCGCATCGGACCTGTGGGAGGCCCTCGTCGATGCCGACGGGCACGCCTGGCTGCGCCGCCTCATCGCGGCGGCCGGCACGCCGGGCGCGGGCTCGTACGAGGGCCGCGCCGACTGGGCCACCGGGTCGACGCCGCTCGCCGGGGACGACCTCACCGCGCTGGTCGAGGCGGTCGACGACGTCCGTTCGGACATGCTGCGCTGGATGGCCGACGTCGATCTCATCGTCAGCCCGGTGCTCCCGCACGTGGCGCTGCCGCACGGCGACGGCTGGACCGATGCGTTCCAGGACGGCTACAGCGAGGTGCACAACCTCACCGGCTGGCCCGCGGCTGTCGTCCGCGGCGGGACCTCTCCCGAGGGATTGCCGATCGGCGTCCAGCTCATCGCAGCGCCCTGGCGCGAGGATGTGGCGCTCGCGGCGGCCGGCGTGGTGGAGGCCGCCCTCGGCGGGTGGCAGCCGCCGCCACTGTGAGATCCGCGACCGGATAGCATCGGGGGGTGACCGATCCCTCCTCCGGTCGGCGCGGGCCGCCGGCTGCCATCCTCCTCGCGTGGGCCACGTTCATCCTCATCGGCTGGACCGGGCTCCTGAGTCCGTCGCTGATCCGCTCGATCAAGGACACGTTCGAGCAGACGGACGCCGGGATCGGCCTCTACTACTTCATCTACGCGGTCGTGTATGCGACGGGCTCGCTCGGCGGCGGACTCGTCACCGAGCGCCTGGGCCGGCGCGCGGTCCTGACGCTGGCCGCGACGTTCGTCGGGGTCGGCCTCGCCCTGATGGCCCTCGCGCCCGGTTGGGAGCTGTTCCTGCTCGCGGCTCTCCCGACCGGGCTCGGCGTCGGGGCCCTCGACGGCGGCATGAACGGCCTCGTGCTCGATCTCGCCCCGACCGGCCGCGGGAAGGCGCTCAACCTCCTGCACACGTTCTTCAGCATCGGGGCATTGTCGGCGCCGCTCGTGGTCGGCCGGCTGGTCGAGGGCGGGCTCGAGTGGACCCTGATCTTCCTCGCGACCGGGATCGTCGCCCTGGCCGTCGCGCTCGGCCTCGCCCTGGTGGCGATGCCCGACGGGCGGCGCGGGACCGAGGCGGACCAGGCCGAGCCTTCGGCGACCGAGGGTGGGCCGGCGCGCCTGGTCGGCGGAACGCTGTTGACCGGTCCCGTGATCCTGCTGTCCATCGCGATCGGGGCCTACGTGGCCTCCGAGGTCGGGCATCTCGAACTGGCTCGTGCGCTTCCTCGAGCCGGCGCCGCTCTCGACCGCGACCACCGCGCTCTCGTTGTTCTGGGCCGGGCTCGCGATCGGCCGGTTCGTGTCGTCCCGGATCGCCGATCGCTTCGACCATATCCACTTCGCGGCGACTGCGGCGGCCGCGATGGGCGTCCTGTTCCTCGCGGCGATCTTCGCCCCGAGTCTCGTGGCTCTCGATCGCGCTGTTCGCGCTCGCCGGGTTCGCCTCCGGGCCCGTGTTCCCGATGATCATCGCCATCGGTGGCGACCGGTACCCGGAGCGGTCCTCGGCCGTGAGCGGCTTCCTGACCGGTGCCGCCGTCACCGGTTCGATCATCTACCCGCCGGTGATGGGGTTCCTGTCGGTGACGGTCGGGCTGACCGTGGCCATGACCGGTGGCGCGCTGCTCGGGTTCGTGTGCGCCGGCGCGCTCATGCTCGTCCAGCGCGAGCCAGACCCCGGGATCGCCACGGACGCGTCCATCGCGACACCCTGATCCGCGTCGGACGACCGATGTCGCCGAGCGGGCGTGCCGCTCAGGCCGGCCGGGAGGAGGCGACCCGCTTCGGGCCCGCCGCCGGCTCGACCGCGGCACGCGTCGTCGTCGACGGCAGCAGCAGCGAGAAGAGGATGCCGAGCACGACGAACCCGGTCGCCACGAACCCAGCAGCACGCGTCGCGTCGACGAACGACTGCTCGGCGATGGTCACGTACGGTTCGAGGGCGGCCTTCGCCGCGGGGTCGGCGAGGAGCGTCCCGACTCCGGCTGGGAGCTGGACATACGAGGCGACGCTGGCCGGATCGTCGCGAAGGGGCCCGATGGCCTGGCCCGCGGACTCGTCAAGCGCGGTCGCCACGAAGTCGCCGATCTGGGAACCGATGGCAGGCGGCAGTCCCGATGGTGGGGGGACGGTCGCGAACTGTTCGATGGACTGGTTGACCAGCACGCTGAACAGGACCGTTCCAAGGATGGCGATGCCGAGCGCCGAGCCGACCTGCCGGAGCGTCGAGTTCGCGCCGGAGGCGATCCCGGACCGTTCGATCGGCACGTCCGACAGGACGATGCTCGTCAACTGCGCCGTGGCGAAGCCGACGCCGACACCGTAGATGAACAACGGGATGAAGAGCATCAGCCCATCGAGGGTCGTCGAGATGAGCAGGGAGACCGCCAGGATCCCGATCGCCTCGAGGATCATGCCGCTGGTCACCACCCAGCGCGGTCCATACCGCCGAGCGAACGTCGCCGCGAGCGGGGCCGCGACGAACGCGCCGATCGCGAGCGACAGGAAGACCAGCCCGGTCTCGAAGGCCGTATAGCCGAGCACGCCCTGCAGGAAGAGCGGTAGGGCGAAGAGCAGGCCGAACTCACCGAGCGACACGATGGTGCCGGCGAGATTGCCATACCGGAAGCCGCGGAAACGCCACAGCGTGAAGTCGAAGAGGAAGAACTTCCCGGCTCGGCGGCGGCGAGTCTCGACGGCCGCGAACAGGATGAGGGCCACCACGCCGAAGGCGATGACGAACGGGATGACCGAGACGTTCGCGAACGGCCAGGTCCAGCCAGCGATCTCGAACGGGTGTCGAGGATTCGGGGTCCACCAGCCATATTGACGGCCCTCGATCAGGCCGTAGATGACCGCCCCCAACCCGGCCGTGATCAGGACGAACCCGGGAACGTCGAATCCCGGCCGTGCCTCAGGGTCCTTCGACTCGCCGATGTAGCGAAGCGTCCCCCAGAGCGCCACGAGGCCGATGGGGAGGTTGATGAAGAACGCCCATCGCCACGACAGATAGGTCGTCAGGAACCCGCCGATCAGCGGACCGACCGCCGCCATCCCACCGATCACGGAGCCCCAGATCCCGAACGCGATCGCCCGGTCACGGCCCTGGAAGTTGGCGTTGAGGATCGCCTGCGTCGACGGCAGGATCATCGCCCCGCCGACGCCCTGGAGCATGCGGGCCAGGATCAGGACGCCACCCGTCGGCGAGATGCCGGCGAGCATCGATGCCCCGATGAACACGACCAACCCGGTCAGGTACAGCCGACGTCGGCCGAGGACGTCGCCGAGCCTGCCGATCGTGATGAGGAGGGAGGCGAAGACCAGGGCATAGATCGTGTTGATCCACTCGGCCTGCGTCGAGTCGAGCCCCAGGTCGCGGATGATCGAGGGGATCGCGACGTTCACGATCGTGACATCGACGATGATCATCGCGACGCCGATGCTCAGCATCGCGAGGCCGATCCAGCGCCCCCGTCCCGCCACGTCCACCGCGGTGGCGCTTCGTTCGCCGTTGGCCATGGTCCGTCGAGCTCCCTTGCTGTCCGGGATCCGGGGCGGGTTAGTAGTTGCGTCCCGAAAGTATTTCGTTACGATACTACCGATGACGAAACGCGTCGAACCGGGCGTAGGTCGGGCGGGCGAGTCGCACCCTGGCGACCGTGAAGCGCTCGAGGTCGCCCAGCGCCTGGTCGAGCTCATCCACGTCGTCTACGCAATGCGTGAGGACGGGTCCGGCAGTCGGGACCCGCAGGGTGGGGAAGAGCAAGGGCGTCCGGCCAGCGTCTCTCCGCACGCGATCCGGGCCGCCATGCATCTATGGCAGTCGGGGACCCTGACGGTAAGCGAGCTTGCCGACGGACTGGGGATCTCGCTGGGATGGGCCAGTCGAGTCGTCTCGGAGCTCGAGGTGACCGGGATGGTGGTCCGTACGACCGACCCATCCGACCGCCGGGTCGTGCGAGTGTCGCTCTCGGATCACGCCGTCGACGTGGTCGAACGTGCCTACCTGTGGCGGGTCGAGGCAATCGAGCGCGCCCTGGCGACGATCGACCCGTCGGGTCGGGACGCGGTGGGTCGGTTCCTCCAGGCCGCGATCGACGAGCTATCGAGTGTCCGCGCCGACCGCCGCGCGCGTGAGGAATCCAGGTAGGCCGCCGCTCGAGTGTTGCCTCAGGCGCCGACGGGGACCGTGAGGGTGACGGTCAGCCCATCGGCCACGGACCCGTCCATCGTCCCGAGCTGACGGACCCCGCCGTCGTCGCCGAAGACCATGTCGCTCTGGAGCGACACCTGGCTCAGGTTCGTCACGCTCCGCTCGTAGCCGGCGGTCGCGTAGACGAGGTCGCAGGTGTCCTTGGGGAGGGCGATCTGGGACGTCGCGATCTTGTTGTTCTCGTCGGTCGCGAGGTCGAGGCTCGGATAGACCTCGAAATGCACGTGCGGCCAGCGCCCCGAGTAGCACGCCGGGAAGACGCTGGTGAAGGTCACGATGCCGTCGTCGCCGGCCGCCTGCACGCCGCGCAGATAGTTCTCGTTCGCGGCCGCCTGCGAGTAGAGCGAGTAGTTCCCGTCCCGGTCGCAGTGCCAGAGATAGACCGCAGCGCCCGCGATCGGGGCGCAATCTGTCGCGTCCTGGATGGCGAGGTGGATGGTGAGCGGCACGCCCTCGGCCACGGTGGACGACGAGCCGAAGCTCGACCGGATGTCGCTGCGCACGACGCCGCTCTGGTTGAGGACGTCCGGCCCGTTCGAGCCGTCGCCGGGGAAGGGTCCGGCGGTCTCTTCGGGGATGACCACGCAGGAGGCCGCATCCGCGGATGCCACCGCCGCGGCCGTCGCCGCCGCCGAGGCTGAGCCCGATGCGCCGGCCCCCGGTGTGCAGCCCGCGATCACGAACAGGCTCGCGCTGATCCCGCCGAAGCCGAGGATCTGCAGCATCCGCCGCCGGTCGAGCGTGCCGAGGTCGTAGACGAGGCCGCGGTCGTACTCGGCGCGGTCCTCGTCGTCGTGATCGTCGTGGGGGAGGAGGGTGGGCTGCTGGATCATCGGGGTCGTCCCTTCCGTTTCGTCGTCCTGGGAGATCGGTCGTCATCGTCAGGGACCCACCGTACGGGCCGGAACCTTCAGGTGTCCTGAGAGCCATCTGAGGGTCCGATGAGAACGCGCCGCGTCAGGCAGGCGACGCGCGTCCCGCACGGCGGACCTGCCATCATCGGCCGCGTGACCGAACGGACCCTGAGTACGCGGGCGCTGAACCGCGCCCTGCTGGCCCGCCAGCACCTCCTCGAGCGCACCACCCGGCCGATCGAAACGGTCGTCGAGGACGTCGGCGGGCTCCAGACCCAGTACGCGCCGTCGGGTTACGTCGGCCTCTGGACGCGCGTCGCCGGGTTCCGCCGGGGCGACCTCACGGCCGCGCTCGAGGACCGAAGGATCATCCAGGCCACGCTCATGCGTACGACGATCCACATGGTCTCGCGGCGCGAATTCTGGCCATACGTCGCGGGCATCACGCGTGCTCGGCGCGAGTGGGCCCGGCGCGTCCAGCCGCATGGCGCCGACGAGGCCGCCATGGCCGCCAGGGCCGAGGCCATCCGAGCCGCGCTTGCTGACGGACCGAAGACGGTGAAGGAGCTCGGCGACCTCGGGGCGGGGTTCGTCGGGAACCTCGGCCTGTGGGTCGACCTCGTGCGCGTGCCGCCGTCGGGGACATGGGAGCGGCGACGCGCCGACCGGCTCGCGCTGGCCGAGGACTGGGTCGGGCGGTCCGACGTCGACGAGGGCGAGGGCCTGGCCCACATCGTCCGGGCTTACCTGCGCGCGTTCGGGCCGGCCCCGTGGCGCGACATCGCGTCCTGGGCGGGGGTCCCGGTGACGGACGCCCGGCGCGGGGGCGAGGCGCTCACGCTGGTCCGCTACCGCGACGATGCCGGACGCGAGCTCGTCGACCTGCCCAACGCGCCGCTGCCGGACCCCGACACGCCGGCACCGGTGCGGTTCCTCCCGCACTGGGACGCCGTGATGCTCGCCCACGCGAGACGCACCGGCCTGCTGCCCGAGCCGCACCGACCCGTGATCTTCAGCACGAAGAATCCGTTCTCGGTGGGGACGGTCCTCGTCGACGGCCGGGTGGTCGCCACCTGGTCGGTTCGGGACGGGGCCGTGGTCGTCGACCCGCTCGAACCGATCACGAGGGCCGAACGGGAGGCGATCGAGGACGAACGCGACGCGCTGCAGGCCTTGCACGAGCCCTAGCGGCCTCGCCAGAATGCAGGCGACGTCTGCCGTCCCGCGGGCGTCTCGTGAGGGATGGAGGACGCGATGGACTCGTCTCCGGCACCGACCGTGGCCGTGACGGCGTCATCGGGCGGGTCGGGCCTCGGCCCGCGCGTTCGAGACATGCTGGAGCGGCGCGCGCGTTGGCTCGAGGCCCTCGTCGTCCTCGCGACCACGGCCGTCGGCTTCATCGTCCTCGGGTTCCTGGCGGCCTATTTCCAGGACTACTTCCATCTCATCCTGATGTTCGGGTTGGCGGGCTTTCTCGCATTCCTCATCTCGCCCGTCGCCGACTTCCTCCAACGGCGGCTGACGCGCCTCCCGCGAGCCCTCGCGGTCATCGCGGTGATCGTGCCGGTGATCATCATCCTGGCGATCGTGGCGGTCCGGGTCGTCGTGTCGCTCGCCGAGTCCTTCGTCCAGCTCGCGGCGGCCCTGCCCGGCTTGGCCGCGCACCCGCCGGTGTTCGTGACCGATCTCCAGACGTGGCTCGCCGCCCGCGGCATCGATGTGGATGTCGTGTCGGCGTTCCAGTCGGCGGTCACCGGCCTGCTCTCCGGGCTGACGGACCTCGCGATCGCACTCTTCAGTGGGATCGTCGGGGCGGTCGGGACCTTCGTCGATGCCATCATCGTCGTCAGCCTCGCGATCTTCATGGCCATCGACCGCGACAAGATCCTTCGCCTCGGGATCGATCTCGTCCCGCCGGAGCGTCGCGCCGACGCGCTGCTGTTCCGGCGCCGAGTCGCGACCGCGTTCGTCGGGTTCATCCGCAGCCAGGTGGTCCTAGGCGGCCTCTACGGCATCTGGGCCTTCGTGGTGAGCGTCATCTTCGGGCTCCCGTTCGCGCCGGCGACCGCGTTCCTGGCGGGCGCGATCATGGCCATCCCGATCTACGGCCCGTACGTCTCGTGGCTGCCGCCGGTCCTCGTCGCCCTCCTCACAAGCCCGGAGCTCGCGCTGCCGGTGGCCGCGTTCATGCTGGTCGGCTGGTTCATCGACGAGAACATCCTGGCGCCGCTGGTCCGTGCCGGGGCCCTCGAGCTCGATCCGATCGTGGTCACCTTCGCGTTCCTCCTCGGTGCCCAGCTGGCCGGAGCCGTCGGCGCGATCATCGCGATCCCCATGGCCGCGGTCGTCCAGGCATTCCTTGTGGAGTCGTTCGATCGGTATCGCACCGAGCGTGGGTGGCCTCCCGGTCAGGGCGATCCCGTCCCGGCCGAGCCGGCCGGTGCGCCGGATGCCGGCGGCGAGGTCGCGTGACCCAAGGACCGCCGGACGATCGCACCACCGACGGCCGACCTCGCGGTTGACAACCGGCTGGTCACGTGGTTCCATAACGACATGGTTATAGAACGATGTGGTTATCCATGAGCACGGACCAGCTCAGCGTCGTGTTCAGTGCCCTCGCGGACCCGACCCGTCGGGCGATCCTCGCCCGCCTCGCGGACGGGGACGCGAAGGTGACGGAGCTTGCCGCACCGTTCAGCGTCTCGCAGCCCGCGATCTCACGGCACCTGAAGGTGCTCGAGGAAGCCGGGCTGGTTTCGCGCAGTCGCCGGGCGACTGCCCGGTTGAGCCATCTCGAGGCCGAGCCGCTGCGGCAGGCGACCGAGTGGCTGATCGAGTACCGCCAGTACTGGCACGAGAGCCACGAGCGCCTCGACGAGTTGCTCGAGTCGCTCCAGGCCATCACGGAGGAAAGGGGATAGCCAGATGGGCACCACCGAGATCAAGGCCCCCGAGGGGCTGCCGTTCGTCGACATCACGCGATCGTTCAAGGCGTCACCGGAGCTCCTCTTCCGGGCGCACAGCGAGCCGGACCTGCTCGTTCGCTGGCTGGGACCGCGCAAGTACGCGATGATCATCGATCGCTACGACGTGCGCGACGGCGGCTCATGGCGGTACATCAATCGGGACGACGCCGGCAACGAGTGGGCGTTCCATGGCGTGTTCCACGGGCCGCAATCGGTCGACGGGATGACCCAGACCTTCGAGTTCGAGGGGGCACCCGGCCATGTCTCGCTCGACCACCTCACCTTCGAGGATCGAGGCGACGAGACCGTCGTCCATATCCACACCGTGTTCCAGACCGTCGAGGCACGCGACGCGATGATCGCCGGCGGCATGCAGAGCGGCATGGACGACGGCTACGCGCGACTCGACGAGCTCGTCGAGTCGATGGCGGCGCCGGTCCACTGACGATCCTGACCGCGTCCGAGGAGGCCCGAGGTGGACTGGAAACTCGAACTCGTCGTCGTCCCGGTGACGGACGTCGATCGCGCCAAGCAGTTCTATGCGGAGCAGCTCGGCTTCAACGTCGATGTCGATCACGACACGGGGTCGTTCCGGATCGTGCAGCTGACGCCGCCCGGATCGGCCTGCTCGATCGCGATCGGGGTGGGGCTCGCGGAGTCGACGCCGGGCTCCCTTCAGGGCCTCCAGATCTGCGTGGGCGACATCGAGGCGGCCCACACCCAGCTCGTCGACCGTGGGGTGGATTGCACCCCGGTGCGACATATGGGCGACTCGGGCTGGGTGGACGGCAAGGGTGAGCGGGACTACGACTCGTTCATCTTCTTCAGCGATCCCGACGGGAATGGCTGGGCGATCCAGGAAAGCCCGATCCTGCGCTCGGAGCTCGAGGCCCTGCTCGCCAACGCGTAGGTCGCCCGCATCTAACCCATCGGTGCGGGCGGCGGGCGATGATACGCGGATGCAGATCCGCGATGCACGTGAGGCCGTCCGGTCGCCGACGTACTCGATGATGGGCTCGGACCGATGACACCGCCGATCGGAGGGTCGGGGTGACCAGGCCGAAGCTCGAGACCGCGACCATCGCGACGCTCGTCGTCGTCGGCCTCTGGGCGGTGTCCGTCGGGGTCGCCAACGGGAACGCGGTCCTCGGGTCCGTCGGCGTTGGCCAATGGGTGGCGGCGCTCGGCGTCTGGCGCCGATCGTCGTGGGGCTACCTGCTCGCGGGCCTGTTCGGGGCCGTCCAGGTCCTGCTCGCGGGGTTCGTCCTGGTCTTCAGCCTCGGCCTCGCCATCCCTGAGCAGACCGGGCTCGACGAGCCGTGGCTCGGGCTCGGGTTCGTCACCCTGAACGGGTATCTGACGCTCACGTTGCTGGCGGCGCTGATCGTCCTGAGCGTCGGGATGATGGTCGCCGCCTGGCGTGGCCTGCGACGAACGGGCTAGAGCGCCTTGCGGAGCACCAGCAGGCCGACGACGATCGCCCCGAACAGCAGGAGCAACTGGCCGGGCGGCATGATCGAGACCTGGTGCGCGGCGTCCGTGACCATCCCGCTCAGCTGAGCGCCCCAATCGCCACCGCCGCCACCGCCGCCGTGGGCGCCCGATGCCTTGCCGGCGCCGTCCGCGACCGCATGCCCGTACTCGACCATGCGCGCATCTTCGCACCCGGTGCAAGCCCGCCCGTCGGTGTCAGACACCTGTCATCCGATTCGGCGCATCCACTGTCACAATGCCCGCGATGAGCGAGGTCGGGTCCGTTCCCGCGGATATCGCTGGGGAGGAGGTCGCCGCCGGGCGCGCGGCCCTCGCTCGGCATGCCTGGCAGGAGGCGTACGACCACTTCCGGACGGCCGATGCGGCGCGACCGCTGTCCGGTCCGGAGCTCGAGGATCTCGCGGAGTCGGCGTTCTTCGTGGCCCGGGCCGATGACGAGGCCGAGGCGAAGGAGCGCGCCTTCAAGGTCTACGAAGCGGCCGGCGATACCCAACGGGCGGCCTACCTCGCGCTCAACCTCACGCGAACCTACGGCTACCAGGGCAAGCGCGCGATCGCCTCGGTCTGGCTGCGGCGGGCCGAGAAACTCATCGGCCCGAGCGGCGATACGTACGTCGATGGGTACCTCGCCCTCGTACGGAGCGAGGGCGCTCGCGCGACGGGCGACATCGATCGCGCCCTCGAGCTCGCGGAACAGGCGATCTCGATCAGTCAGCGAGCCGAGGACGCGGATCTGCGGGCCCACGCCCTGAGCAACCTGGGCGAGCTCAAGATCGCCACCGGCGAGACCTCGGACGGCATGGCACTCATGGAAGAGGCCACGGTGTCGGCCGTGAACGGCGAGCTGACGCCGTTCACCACCGGGATCACCGCGTGTCGGACCATCGGGGCGTGCCGGAACCTGACCGACTACCAGCGCGCCACGGAGTGGATCGAGGCGACCGAGCGCTACTGCGAACGCCAGTCGCTCTCGGGGTTCCCGGGCATCTGCCGGATCCATCGGGCCGAGGTCGCCGCCGTCGGCGGCGCCTGGGAACGGGCGGAGCAGGAGCTCGAACGGGCGACCCATGAGCTCGACGGCTACAACGCCGTGCCGCCGCAGGCGGACGGTTGGTATGCCATCGGCGACATCCGGCGCCTGAGGGGCGACTTCGATGGTGCCGAGGCGGCACTTCGTGAGGCCCATGCCAAGGGCCGAACGCCACAGCCCGCGATGGCGCTCATCCGGCTGGCGCAGGGGAACCCGAAGGGTGCCGCCAAGATGCTTGACGCCGCGCTCGCGGAGACGACCGCCGACCAGTGGGCGCGCGCGCGGCTCCTGCCGGCGCGCGTCGAGGTCGCGTTGGCCGCTGGTGACGATCCCGCGGCACGAGCCGCAGTCGACGAGCTCGGCACGATCGTCGCTGGGTACCCATCGCCGGCCCTGGAGGCCGGTCGTGAGGTGGCCCACGGGCGGGTCCTGCTCGCCGAGGGCGATGCCACTGGCGCAGTGGGCGAGCTCCGGACCGGCATCCGGCGATGGCGCGAGGTCGGTGCGCCATACGAAGTCGCTCGGGCGCAACTCGTCCTCTCGCGCGCCCTGCGCGGGGTCCAGGACGACGAGGATGCCGACCTCGAGTTGCGCGCGGCGCTCGACGAGTTCCGCCGGCTCGGGGCCCAGTCGGACATCGGTCTCGCGGAGCGCGAGACGCACGACGTCGAAGAGCGTCGTTCGGGGCCGATCGCGGCCCGGATGACGTTCATGTTCACCGACATCGTCGGTTCGACGAACCTCGCGGAAGCCATGGGCGACGAGGCATGGGGGCGACTGCTCCGCTGGCACGACGACACACTCCGGGCGCTCATCGCGCGCCACGGCGGCGAGGTCGTCAAGTCGACGGGCGACGGCTTCTTCGCGGCATTCGAGTCGGCGCGGCAAGGCGTCGAGGCCGCGATCGGCGTCCAGCAGGCGCTGCGAGAGCAGCGCCAGACGTCGGCCTTCACGGTGCCGGTCCGGATCGGCCTGCACACGGCGGACGCGAACCGCCTGGGCGGCGACTACAGCGGGACCGGCGTCCACGTGGCCGCCCGGGTGGCCGCCCTGGCGGGCGCCGGCGAGATCCTCGCCTCGGCCGAGACCATCGCCGAGGCCGGACCCGCGGCCGAGGGCCGGGCGGGGGCACCGGCGTCGACCATCCTGAAGGGGGTCAAGAAGCCCGTGGACCTCGTCAGCATCACCTGGACCTGACGGCGGCGCCGCGCAGCGGCGCTAGGAGAAGTCCGTCTCCTTGACGACGCGCCCTGAGCGGTCGTAGGTGCGCCAGATGCCGATCTGCCGGCCGTGCTCGAAATCGCCCGAGCGCATCATCGATCCGTCGGTCCGGAAGAACTCCCAGTGGCCGTGCATCTGCCCGTCGACGTTCGCGCCGCGGTACTTGACGTTCCCGCTGGCGTAGTGGGTGACCTCCGCCACGGGTGCGCCGCGCTTCGTCATGACCGCAGTATCGCGCAGGGATCAGCGGGTCGGTGCGCCCCAGATCTCGGCGGTGTCGCGGACCCGGGTGCTCTCGCCACGATCGATCCGAGCAGAACCACCGATGGCCAGCAGGCTGCCGTCGGCGAGTTCCGTCAGCGTGAACCCCCGGCGACCGTCGATCATGGCCGGACCGGGACTGAACGTCATCGTGGCAGGGTCCCACAGCTCGGTCGAGCGGAGACCGACGTTGACGAAGTCCGTGGCCGCGCCGGTCCCGCCCACGACGAGGACCCGGCCGTCCCCGAGCAATGCCGCCTGGTGCCCGACCCGGATGTGGTGCATCTTGCCGGCCGGGCTGAACACCCCCGTTGCCGGATTCCACAGCTCGGCGGTGCCGAGCGGCCCATCCCAGGCATCGTTGCGGGTGAGGGAGCCGGTGTAGCCGCCGACGATGAGGACATTCCCATCGGGGAGCAGGGTGGCAGTCCCGCCGCCGGAGCGGTACTCCAGGGGCTCGCCGACCAGCTGGAACGAGCTCGTGGCCGGGTCCCAAACCTCGGCCGATTCAGGATCATCCGCGGATTCGCCGGTCCCGCCCGACGATGAGTACACGCCCATCGGAGAGCAGGGTCGCGTCGTGCCAATCACGGTCGAGATGCAGCTCCCCGCCCGATGACAGGACCTGGGACTCCGGATCCCAGAGCAGGGTCGCGAGCGGATCGCCGTCCCGGCAGACCGAGGGCTTCTTCGTGACGTAGTCCCGGGGACAGTCGACCCCGCCGACGATGAGGACCCGCCCGTCGGCCAAGGTCGTGGCCGTCAAGCCGGACCGCAGGCGGGCCGGGGCCGTGGCGACGATGGTGAACTCGCCCGTGGCCGGATCCCAGACCTCCAGATCGGTGAGTGCGTTCCGCAGGTCATCGCCGCCGACGACGAGGACGCGGCCGTCGTGGAGCAGCGCGGCGGCATGGCCGACGCGCGAGACATGCATGGATCCGGTCGGGGCGAAGGTCCGCGTCGCGGGGTCCCACACCTCCGCCGAATCCAGAGCCGGTGCGCCCACGGCCATGCCACCCGTCACGAGAACGCGGCCGTCGAGCAGCAGTGTCGCGGTCGGCACCTCGCGAGGGGTCGACATCGTGCCGGCCGGTTCCCACTTCGCGCCCGCGGCCACCGTGACCGCCGGCGCGGGGGAGGGCTCTGTGACGGATGTCGGGAGCGCCGACGATCGCACCGCCGGCGATGGCTGGACGACCGGAGACGGTTCGAAAGCGAGCGACGGCACCGCGGTCGTTCGGGCCGACGGGAAGGGGACGACCGCGTGCTGTCCCGTGCCGATCAGGACCACGCCACCGGCGACCGCGAGCACGGCCGCCGCCGCGAGCAGGGTCAGCCCTCGACGCTGGTCGCGGCGACGAGCGACGCTCCCGACGTTGCGCGGGATCGAGCGCACGTCCTGCGCGAGCCGTGCCGGCGTCGGGAGGTCGTCGTCGATCTCCCGTCGGTACCAGGTGCGCAGCCGTCGCTCGAGGTCGAGATCGTGCTCGTTCATCGGGTCATCCCTTTGCGCTCGACGTCGTCGATGACCTCCCGCAGCCGGCGGAGGGCGTAGTGGAGGCGGGATTGCACGGTGCCGGCCGGGATACCGAGCCGGACGCCGATGTCCTCGATGGTCAGGTCGCGGTAGAAGCGCAGCGCCACGACGACGACCTGGTCCGGTGTCAGCTCGGCGAGCGCGAGTCCGATGGCGTCTCGGTCGTGCGCACCGGCGTAGGGATCGTCCACGGCGAGGCGGATTTCGTCCGAGATGTCACGTGCCTGTCGCCGATTGGTGCTGCGGAGCCGGTTCCGACAGGTGTTGACGAGGATCCGGTCGAACCAGGCCTCGAAACGGTCCGGGTCGCGGAGTGTCGACCACTTCCGCCACGCCTGGACGAAGGCGTCGTGGGTCGCGTCCTGGGCCTCGACCGGGTCGCGCAGGATCGCCCGCGCCAGCCGATAGGCGGCGTCGAGATGACGGTCCGCGAGGCGCTCGAAGGCGAGCGCGGGCTCGACGGGCCGTTCGAGTTCCGTCGCCTCCGTACCGGCCATGTCCACCGCCTCGAGTGTCGTCTTCACGATGACATGACAACCGGGGCGACGAAAACCTTCAGCTGGGGGCGAGTGGCTCTGTCCCGGCGGTGAGGAGGTCGATGATCGGTCCCACCTGCGGCGGCAGGGCCCCGGCCGCGAGGAAGCGGCGGAGGTGCTCGCCCGCGCGTGGCTCGACGCGGCTGGCCTCGGCAAACAGGGCCTTCGCCTCGTCGACCCGACCGGCCCCGGCATAGAAGAGCGACGTCCAAAGCGTGATCTGGTCATCGTCGGGCGCGAGCTCGTGGGCGGTCGTCATCGCGTCGGCGGCCGTCTGCAGATCGCCTGCCATGGCCGGTTCCTCGGTACGGTCGAACGCCTCGTAGGCTCGGGCGAGGCGCAGCAGGCGCGCGAGCTCGTCGAGGGGTGCGCGGTCGTCTTCGACGCGCAGGTCGTAACGAGTCGACCAAGCCGGCCCGGATGCCGGGACGACCAACATCGCCGCGGACTGTCGGCCCCGGACATCGCCGCCCTCGGCTTCGGCGGCCCGGAGCGCGGCGAGCAGCCGGTCAGCCAGCTCGCCACGCGCTCCGTTGTACGCCTCGGCCATGGCGGGCCAGACGGTCGGGCGTTCCATCATGTTGGCCTGGACCGAGAGGCCGTCGGCCGTGATATGCCCGGCGGCCTCGACGCAGCGCGACCCGGTGAACGCCGTGGACCGGCCGGCTGCGTCGACCATGCCGACCTGGCGGACCTCGCGCCCCGCGTCCGCGGCGAGCAGGGCCGCGAGGGTCGCTGGCGCCGATTCGCCGGAGCGCATCCGCTCGAGTCCGAGCGGACCGTACGACTTCTCTGAGAACGACTGCGTGGCGACGGCGCCGACCCCGGGCTCAGCCCAGGGCACGGTCTCGCCGACGTTGATCCAACGCGTTTGCACCGCGACGCCGAGTTCGCCGGTCGACGCATCGCGAGCCACGATCGAGTACGTCACGCCGCCCTCCGACGCTGCACAGGCCGAGCCGATCGGCGGCCTGGCGTGACTCTACAACCGGGGTCGGAACCCGGACATCACGGGGGCCCGACCCGCCGGGCGCCCATCCGAGCGCGCCGGCGGGCCGTCGGATCCCTACCGCTTGACGATGACGGTCTCGAGGTACTCGCTCGGGACGACCATCGAGCCGTCGTCGGCACGGTTGAACCGCTCGATGAGGTCGAGCATGTCCGCCTCGAGTGCCGGGGCGCCGGACTCGCCGACGGCCTCGAACGCCTTGAGCGTCGGACCGTAGAACCGGCGCCAGTCGTCGACGAACGCCTTCGGCGAGCTCGCCCGGAAGACGTAGAACCGCTTCTGTGCGCGGATCTCGCTGAACTTGTCGGCGAACAGCTCGCGCAGATGGGTCTCCATGCCCCACAGGATCGGGGAGGGGAGACCCGCCGGTGGCGGCACGTGGCCGGAGATCACCCGGAACAGCTGGCCGATGAATCCTTCGGGCGTGTGCGCCGCGATGCCGATCCGACCGCCGGAGCGGGTCACGCGGGCCATCTCATCGGCGGTGCGCTGGTGATAGGGCGCGAACATGGAGCCGAAGACCGAGGTGACGACATCGAAGCTGCCATCGTCGAATCGGAGGGCTTCGGCGTCGCCGTCATAGAAGGTCGCCTGGACGCTCTCGGCCAAGGCGCGCTGACGCGCCCGCTCGATGAGCGCGGGCACGTAGTCGATGCCGACGACCTCGGCGCCACGTCGCGCGGCGGCGAGCGCCGCATTGCCGCTCCCGGTGGCGACATCGAGCACGCGCTCGGTCGAATGGAGATCGAGGGTCTCGATGAGTTGCTCGGAGACGATGAGGATCTGGGTCCCGATCATGTGGTAGTCGCCGCTCGACCAGGTCGCCTGCTGGCGCACCTTGATCGCGGTCAGGTCGGACGGGATGGCGATGGCCATGGGTATACGTTCTCCTGGGGTGGACGGACAGTCGTTGGAGGATGTCGTCGCGCGGCCCGTCGCTCCATCGACGAATGTCGACGGACGACGATGGCTTCTTGACGAGGGTGACGAACGCTCGCGCCGACGGACGGCACGCCGACGCCGCGTGATGGTCATGGG
Organism: uncultured Chloroflexia bacterium; assembly: GCA_963817245.1. Lineage (GTDB taxonomy): Bacteria > Chloroflexota > Limnocylindria > Limnocylindrales > CSP1-4 > SPCO01. The sequence continues at coordinate 1,097,759 of CAWFNQ010000001.1, read as the reverse complement.
CGCCGCCAGGCATCGCGTGAGTCGACGCCGAACGCGAGCGCCAGTAGATCGAAGACGACGAGCGCCAGGACGACGGCGCCCGCCGACAAGAGGAAGATGACGAAACTGATCATGGACGGATCTCCGATCGACGCGTGTGGTGTCCCATATCAGCGTCGCGCTAACGGCCCGACCCGCCATCTGGAGATCCGTGAGTCTTTGGTCGGCGCGGCCCTTTAGGTCACTCGGGACCGGACAGGAACCAGCCCCCACGACCCGCTGGACCATGGGGGCTGTGACGAGATCGCGGGGTCACGGGGTGGCGGTCGGATCGAAGAGGTCGACCGGCGCCGCTCCGCCACCCTCGGGGGCCGTACTTCCGATCACGACGACCCGGCCGTCGGGGAGCGTGGTCGCCGAGCGAGCGAACGGTGCGCTGGTCATGGTCCCGGCATCGCTCCACCTGTCGGTCGCGACGTCATAGCGCTCCGCGGGGGCAGGGCCCGCGGCCGCACGGGTCGCCGCGCCGACCAGGAGGACGTTCCCGTCGGGGAGCAGCGCCGCCGTCATTACCTCGCCATGCGGACCGACGAGCGGGCTCGTCGCGGTCCACGTGCCGGTCGTCGGGTCGAAGAGATCGGCGAGCGCCGGACTACCACCGATGACGAGGACCCGCCCGTCCGTGAGCCGGAGCGTCGTCGCCTCGTCCTTGGGCGTCGTCTGCATCCTCCCGGTGGCCGTCCACGTCCCTGTCGTGGGGTCGTAGATCTCGGCCGAATCCCCTTGATCGGCGAATCCGCCGGCGACGAGGACGCGGCCGTCCGTGAGCAGCGCCGCGGCCGGGGACGCGCGGGACATGAGCAGGTTCCCGGTCGTCGTCCACGTGTCCGAGGCCGGGTCGTAGATCTCGGCCGTCCCGACCTGGCTGTCCTGGTTCCCGCCGGCGACCAGGACGCGACCATCTTTCAGGAGCACCGCGACCTGCTGGCCTCGTGCCTCCGACATCGCGTGTGCGGGTGACCAGGTGCCTGTCGTCGGGTCGAAGAGCTCGGCCGTGCTCTGCGCATCTCCGCCCGGAACGCTGCCCCCGCCACCGCCGGTGACGAGGACCTTCCCGTTCGGCAGGAGCGTGGCCGTGTGGTACCGGCGGGAGGACGCCATGTCCGCGACCCGCGTCCACGTGCCGGTCGCCGGATCGTAGAGCTCGGCGGTCGCCTGTTGCGCCTGGGTCGTCCCTTGCAGCACGTAGCCGCCGGCGACGAGGATGCGACCGTCGGCGAGCCGGGTCGTGGTGGCGGCGTAGCGGTCGGTCGGCATGGTCGCGGCCGGCGTCCACATGGCCGGTGCGGAGGATGCGGATACCGTGGGCTGCGGGCCTCCGATCTGGGCGTGATCCGACCTTGTGAAGTACCAGAGTCCCCCGATCGCGAGCACGCCGATCACGGCGGCCGCGGCGAGGCGGATGGGCATCGTCATGTCGTGGAACCTCCGCGGCAGCACCGAAGTGCGCCGCTGACGGGTGTGGTCGATCTCATCGAGTGCGGCATCGAGGACGCGATCGGCAAGTTCGTTCGTGCCCGGCACGAAGTACGCCGTCATCAGGCGGTCGAGTTCCTGCTGGTCGGTCATCGGGGTCGCCCTCCGGCCACCGCGACGGGGCGCTCATCGGCCTCGATGGCCGCGCGCATCGCCCGATGGGCGTAATGGAGTCGTGAGCGGGCCGTGCCCACCGGGATGCCGAGACGTTCGGCGATCTCGGTCGGTGTCAGGCCGAGGTAATGGGTCAGGACGAGGATCGCGCGTTGATCGGGCGGCAATCGACGAAAGCCTCGATCGAGGCGGTCGCGGTCGTCGACCGTCAGCGCGTCGTCCGGCCCGGCCGGTCCGTCGATCGGCAGGACGCGGACGTTCGCGTTCCAGGCGCGTGCTCGACGCGCCTCGGCGTAACTCGCGTTGATCAGGAGGCGTTGCAGCCAGGCGTCGAACCGGTCCGGATCGCGGAGGCTCGGCAGCTCGCGCCAGGCGATCACCAGCGTCTGCTGAACGGCATCCTCGGCCTGTCCGACATCCCGGAGGATCCGTTGGGCGATCGCCATGAGCCGGTCGCCATGCGAACGAGCCAGGATGGCGAATGCCTCCCGGTCCCCACGCTGTGCCAGCTCGACGAGGTCGCGATCCAACGGTTCGGCCTCCGCGGCACCCAGTCGGGGGCACCTTCCGCCCGTACTGAGTCTGGACGCCTCCCGCCCGTTCAATCTTGTCGAGACGCATCTCGCCGGCGCGTCCATGCGATGATCGGTGGAGGCCGATCTCGACGCCCGGAGGAGGACCGCGTGGCCGACACCGTCGACGAGTACCTGGCGACGCTGCCGCCGGATCAGCGCACGGTCATGGACGAGCTCCGGGCGACGATCAATGCCGCCGCGCCCGATGCCATCGAGACCATCGCGTACTCGATGCCGGCGCTCCGTTCGGCCGACGGCCGCTTCCTCGTGTCATACGACGCGTACAAGCGCCACTACAGCCTCTTCCCGGCCAGTGACGCGATGGTGCTGGCGGGTGGCGACGAGCTGCGACCCTACCTCGCCGGGAAGGGCACCGTCCGGTTCCCGGCCGGCAAGCCGATCCCGCTCGACCTCGTGAGGAGGATCGTCGAAGCGCGCGTCCGGGAGCACGCGACCCGGCACGCCTGAGGCGAGCCTCGGCCGCCGTCAGCCGACGTCGATGGCGATACCGCCGATGCCCCGTCGGTGTGCCTGGCCAATCGCGTCCGACGAACCGCGCGGCGGGTGTCGTACGCTCGCTCCATGACAGACCGACCGATCGACGCGCCGTTCCTCGAGCTCACCGCCGACCTGCCGACGCGGCCGCTGCCGGCTGCCCTCGCGACCGCCAGGGCCGATGTGCTTGCCGCAGCGCGGGACCTGCTGGCGATCCCCGAGACGGCCCTGCCCAAGCCCTGGGCGTGGAAGGGTGGTAGCGAGGAGGAGGTCCGCTACGGCGCGTACCGGGCCGCCGAGCTGATGGAGGCCGCCGAACTCGACGCGCGCCGCCTGATGGCGCCCCTGGAGGCCACGGAGCGGCGGGCGGCACGGCTCATCGGGCCGACCACGGCGGCGCGATGGGACCTCCACGGCCTGTTGCTTCCCGCTCGATGACGCGTTGCTCGACGCCGATCCTGGGGGAGGGGAGTGGACGATCCGCCTGACCCTGGGCCACATCATCAGCGGCCAGCGCGGGTATGGCTGGGGCTCCGCCTGGTGGCAGGCGCAGGGCTTCCGGCGGATGACCCGGCGCTCCCGCCAAGGGCCCCCGAGTCCCTTTGGGCGACGCTCCCGGACGAGGCGACGACCGAGGCCGCCGGCACGATGGATGACCTGCGGGCTCGCCTGGACGCGGTCGTCGATCTGACCTCCGAGCGGCTCGCCGGCATGCCGGACGAGCGGGTCGACGCTGGGCAGCCGTTGGGCCGGCTTCGCGGTGACGATCGGATTCCGGTTCGGCCGATGGAGCTCGCACATCCGCGAGCACGCGATCCAGGTCGAAAAGACGTTCGCGATGCTCGGGCACGAGCCGAGCGAGCCGGCACGCCTGGTGCGCAACCTGCTGGCCGCCTACGGGCGTGCCGAATCGACCGTCTTCGTCCGCGAGGGCGCCGACGCCGCGGCCGAGCGCATCGCCCGGGGCGCGGCCGAGGCGCGCGACACGACGGCCGCGGCCCGACTCGCCGCAGAAGGCTGATCCGTGGGCGGACGCCGGCTCGGGATCGTCGGCGGCGGCCCGGGTACCGAGCCAGGCCTGATCCGGGCCGCCGACTGAGCGCCGTTCGCAGTCCTACGCGATCCGGGTCGTGAGGGCCACGGACCGGGGCTTGAGGAGCGCGAGGTAGATCGGGCAACGGGCCCGCCATGCCTCGAACATCGGCTCGGTCTTCGACTCGGGGTCGGGCGTCTGGACCTCGATCGTCAGCTCGATGTCATCGAGCTCCGGGGAGGCGCCGTCGATCCCGAGGAGTCCGCGCAGGTCCGTCGCGCAGCGTGCGGTGGCGGTGATCCCGTCGATCCGGACGCCGAACTGGGGCGCCAGGGTGTCGTGCAGGAATGCGACACCGCAGCCGGCCAAGGCCCCGAGCAGGTAGGCCGTGGGACTCGGCGCCTGGTTGGTGCCGCCGATGATGACCGGGAGGTCGGCCTCCCAGGTGAACGCGCCGGCCGTCAGATGGGCTCGACCCTCGGCGAGGGTCGCGGTCACCGTCGGGGTCCCGCGGGCGGCGCCGGGGTCGGCCCGGAACTTGGACTCGGCTTCGGAGATGGTCTCGACCGTCATGGTGTGCCTCCGCCGTCTCGGCCCTCCCTCGCTGGAAGGGATGACCGTCACGTTGACGGCGACCGGGTCGGTGACGGAACCGTGATGGCACCCAAACGGCGGACGGCGACAGGGCCGCGCATGGCGCCCAACACGTAGACCACTCAGATCAGGCCGAGGCGCACGACCTCCGCGACGGCCGCGGCCCGGGCGGCCTTGCCGCTCACCCCGAGCTTGCTGTAGGCGTTCGACAGGTGCCGCTCGACCGTTCGAGGGCTCAGGCCGAGCTCGTCGGCGATGGCCTCATTGCCCAGCCCGCGCGCCGCTCCGGCGAGGACCTCGAGCTCGCGCGCCGAGAGCGGTTCGTGGAGCGTGACGCCGGCGTCGGCGGCGGTGGCCGCGGCTCGGGCATCGGGCTCCATGAACGCCCGGATCTCGCGCACCGCGACCGCCCACGCCGGGTCGTCGGCGAGCAGGATGTGGTTCGAGCTATCGAGCTCGACGAGCCGCGCGCCGGGAACCGCCCCCGCCACCTCGACCGCGTTCTCGAACGTCGTCGACCGGTCACCGATGGCCTGCAGGATCAAGGTCGGCGCCGAGATCCGCGGGAGCTCGTCGACGATGTCCACCGCCTGGCGCCCGAGCCGGCTCGCGACCGCGTTCTCGGGCGATGTCGAGAGTCGCTGGAGGTCGTCGAACCATCGCATCTGCTCCTCGGTCGCGTCGGGGATGAAGATGCGGGTGAAGACGCGGCGGAACAGCGGGTCCTCCTTGGCCCAGCCCACCCGGATCATGCTCCGGTAGGTCTCCTCTTCGGCGAGCCCGTCACCCTCGAAGGACACGGGACGGCCGCAGACGGTCCCGTTGAGGATCAGTCGCGTGACCCGCTCGGGGTGCCGCGCCGCATACGCCAGCGCGACCGAGGATCCGCCCGACATGCCGAGCACCGCGAATCGCTCGAAGCCGGTGGCCGCGATGACCGCTTCGAGGTCGTCGTAGCGCGCCTCGAGCGAGAAGTCCGTGACGTTCCAGTCGGACATCCCGAAGCCGCGTTCGTCGTAGCGGACCATGGTCGCGAACGCGCCGATGTCCTCGAGGAAGTGGCGCCAGACCGGGCTGCGCCAATCGTGCTGGAGATGGCTCAGCCAGCACGAGACGACGATCAGCGGCGGGCCGCTGCCGTGCATCGCCCAGGCGAGGCGCACGCCATCACGACCGCGGCAGAACCGGACCTGTTGCTCCGGGTCTCCTGCCGCGCTGTCGGGACGTTCGGGCCGGACGCTCGTGACAGCCATGACCAGGACCGATCGTACGCCACGCGTCCACCCGTGGCGGGAGGCCCGCCACGGGTCCGTGGGATCGCGAGGTCAGCCGCGAGCGAGCTTGAGGAGCCCGAAGATGCCGCCCTGCGGGTCGGTGACCATCGACATCCGGCCACCCGGGAAGTCCAGCGGCGCGAGCATCTCCTTGCCGCCGGCCGCGACCGCCTTCGCGGTCGAGGCATCGACATCGTCGACGCCGAAGTAGACCAGCCAGTAGTTCGGCATCGAGGCCGGTGCCATCGGGCTCATCTCGGTCGCGCCGGCGATACTGACGCCATCGACCTTGAACTCGGTGTACGGCATCTCGGGGCTGTCGCTCGTGTGGAGCTCCCAGCCGAAGACGTCGTGGTAGAAGGCCAGCGACTCGCCGACGTTGCGGGCGTTCAGTTCGGCCCATTCGTATGCGCCCGTGCCCTGCGTCTGGAAGCCGCCCATGGAGATCGGCTGCCAGGCGGAGATGACCGCGCCACCCGGGTCGGCGAAGACCGCCATGCGGCCCTGGTCACCGACATCGAAGGCCGCCATGAGCACGCGGCCGCCGGCCGTAGTGACCTTCGCCGACAGGGCGTCGACGTCGTCGGTGCCGATGTAGAGGGCCCACATGGTCGGCTGCTCCGGGGACATCGCCGGGCCGATGCCGGCGACGTCCTGGCCGTGCAGCAGCGCTCGCCCATAGCCGCCGTACTGCGGATCGGGACTGACCTGGATGTCCCAGCCGAAGAGCGTCGCGTAGAACGTGCGGGCGCCTCCGGCATCGTGCGTCCCGAGATCGACCCAGGCCGGCTTGTTCGCGATCGCGGTCGCTGCGTTCGTCATGACCAGCTCCTCCGAGGGTTCCGACGTCGCGCCGCCCGTCCGGACGGTGTGGGGGAGCGCCATTGTCCCACCCGGTCCGGGGCCTGTCCTTTCCGACGCGTTAACGGGACGCGTCGACCGCCGCCGCCATCCGTGCCGCCGCGGCCTCGACCTCCTTCTGCGATCGCTCGTCCATCGGTCGCTCGTAGGCGAGCGCGAGGACCCCGACGACCTCCGCGCGCCCGCCAGGTTCCACGAGCAGCGGCACGTGACCGCGCAGCTTCGGCCCGCCAGGTCGAGTGGGCCGGACGTCGAACGAGGCGGCCGGCTCCGCGAACGTGCGGGTGATCGGGTGATCCGGGTCGCGCAAGGCCGCCGCGAGACCCGCGACCGCCACCTCCGGCAGTCCTGCCGAGGCGAGGATCGTGCGCTCGCCGGTCGTTCCATCGCGAACGACGATGACGCCCGATTCGCAGCCGAGCGAGCCGACGAGGTCGGCGAGGATGACCTCGACTGGATCAGGCATCGGATCTCCCGTGGCGGTGCGCCGAGGGTCGGCGCCGTCGGGCACTATCCTGACCGACGATGGCGAACGTGACCGAATACCAGCGCGGCCCGAACCTGCTGATCCGCTTCCTCTGGTGGCTGTTCATCGGCTGGTGGCTCTCGGGCATCGTCGTGACGATCGCCTGGGTGGCCCTCATCACGATCATCGGCATCCCGCTCGGGATCTACCTCATCAACCGGCTGCCGACCGTGCTGACGCTGCGGCCGCGCACGCGGACGTGGTCGCTGGGAACGGACGAGACCGGTGCCACTGTCGTCGACGAACGCGGCCGTGCGCAGGTGGCCTGGCCGATCCGTGGGATCTGGTTCGTGCTCGTGGGCTGGTGGGCGTCGGGGATCTGGATGGGTCTGGCGTGGCTCATCCAGCTCACGGTGATCGGCCTGCCGATCTCGCTGCTCATGTTCAATCGCACGCCGTTCATCGCGTCGTTGTACCGCTACTGACGACGCCCCGACGCCGGTTCTGACCGCTTCTGGCCCCGCCCGGATAGCCCGAAAGGACCGGATGCCTCGGTAACAGCCGGATGCTATGAAGCGTCTGCACCTCGCGCGGTCGACCATCGGCCGTCGACAGGAGGGCGCCATGCCCTTGCTTCCGTCGATGGGTCGTCGCCGCGACGATCGTGGTCACCGTCGTCGCAGGATGCGGGTCGACGCCGACGTCGTCGGATGTCGCCGCACCCGATGCCTCGGCGACCCCCGACTCGATCGCCGCAACGCCATCTACGGCAGCCGCCGGATCGCCTTCGCCGGTCCGACCGACCACGAGGCCGGCGAACGCCCCCGCGCCAGCTCCGGCGCACGTGGCGTCCGCCGTATGGTCGAAGCCTCGGCTCGTGGCGAAGGGCGACTGTTGGCAGGTTGCGGCGACCATCGACGCGGACGGTCGGCGACCACGTCGCCGCGGTTTGCTCGGAGAAGATCGTCTACCTCGTTTCCAACGACGGCACGTCTTGGTCGAAGACGACGCTCGACACACCCGTTCATCGGCTTGAACGAGACCCACAGCTCGCCGTCGACGGCGACTCGATCTACCTGGCCTACAGCCGACTCGCTCCCACTGAAGGCGGTTGCGGTGACGATGGCCTTCGGGATGTCGGCGTCTACGTCCGAAGCCGCCATCTACCGGACGGCGACTGGTCGAAGCCGTCCCGTGTCGGGACCGTCGGAGATAGCCTGCAGACGTTCCGCGTGCGGGACGGGGTGGAGCACCTGATCGTGTCTGCGAACGATGGAGCGAAGGTCTTCTACGAGGCGGCCTCGGGCGCGAGAACGACTCGCATCCAGCTTCCCAACGCCATCTCAGCGGCCGTCCGCGTCGGGGACGACGGCCACGCCCGGATCGCCTACAACACGAGGCATTCCATCCGGTATGCGCGCGTGGACGGGGCACGACTCTCGATCCAGACGATCGCGACCATCAAGGGGTCCTACATCTTGGTGGCCCTCGCTCGTGCTCGGCTCCGGCGACACGCCCTACATCACATGGACCCAGCAGAGCGATGGCGGTGGCGGATGCGCCGGGCCGGGTCCGAACCCGATCGGACGGAACCTATTTCGGCACGGCATCCAGCGATCATTGGACGACCATCCGGCTCTCCAGATCGACATACGGGTCGGTGTTCACTGTTGACGCCGACACGGGTCGGATCCATGCGCTTGTCGGTGGCATCGGGGGGCTCAGGTACTTCACGAGCGCCACCGGCAGACGCTGGACGTCCAAGACGCTGCCGGGCACGAAGTACATCTGGCCGGCGGTCGTCCGCGTCGACCCCACGTCGGGAGCCCTGGTCGTGTTCGCGGACGGCTCGAAAGGGATCTACATCCTGACCAAGGGCTGACCGCCCGACGCGTCGTTTGAACAATTCGGCCGCGCCGGCGCTCCCTTAGAGTGACCGCTCTCGCGAGCGGAGCCGATGAGGAGGCGAGCGTGTCTGATCGGAACCGCGGTCTTCGAGGACGAGCGATCGTCCTGAGCCCGTGGATGGCTGCTGCGCTGATCGCGTGCGGCCAGTCCACGCCGACCACCGCGCCGACCACCGCGCCGCAGCCGGTCGTATCGCCCTCGCAGGCGAGGTCCGAACCTTCCGCCTCCGCCGCCACGATCCCGAGCGTCGGCGCCGACTTGCCGGCGTGTCCCGCGGATGCCGCCTGGCACTGCACCACCGTCGACGTCGCGCTCGACCGCAACGATCCATCGCTCGGCACCATCCCGATCCACGTCTACATCCAGCCGCGGACCGACCAGACCTCCCCGCCGGCCGAGCCGGTGCTGGTGACGCCCGGCGGCCCGGGCGCCTCGATCTGGAGCGACCACGGGTTCGTGCCGATCGCCGACTGGCAGATCCATCACGACACGGTCCTCATCGACCCGCGCGGCGTCGGCGACTCGGCCGTCATCGACTGCCCGGAGCTCCAAGCCGGGACCGCGGATACGGCCGCGCTCCGTGCCGCGGTGGTGGCCTGCGCCAGGCACCTGGGGGAAGCCGCGAGCCGGTACGGTGCGGCTGACGTCGCCCGCGACGTCGAAGACGTCCGCAAGGCGCTCGGGATCGACACATTCGACTACTACGGGGCCTCCTACGCCACCAAGGCCGAGCAGGCGTACGCGGCGCAATTCCGACAGCACCTCCACGCACTCGTCATCGATTCCGGGTTCCCGGAGCTCGACACGCTCGGCACCTACTTCTGGGGGTTCGACTACCCGAAGGCGTGGCTCCGCGTCGCGGGCCTGACGTGCACTAGGGATCCGGCGTGCAGTGCCGCGCACCCGGCTCCGGCCCAGGAGATCTCCGACTTCATCGCGACGGTGGTCAAGCACCCGCTCACCGCGCAGTTCGCCTCCGGTGCGGACGTCACCATCGACGGCGCGGTCATGTTCTCGATCCTGAGCGCGGTGGCGAACGGGGGTGCCCCCGACCTGCTCGACGCCATCGCGGACGCCAAGGCCGGCAAGACCGAGGCGATCGCCAAGCTCGCGTCGGAGCATCCGACTTGGCCGTCCCCGTCCGATCCGCTCCTGGTGTTCTCGGAAGGTGACAACGCCGCGGCCTCGTGCACGGACGGCGCGTTCCCGTGGGCCCAGGATGACCCCGCGGACGTTCGCGTGAAGAAGCTCCAGGCCGCCGTAGAAGCCGTCCCTGCGGACCGATTCGCCCCGTTCACGGCGCAGGATGTCGTCGACGCGGTTGCGCCCTTCTACCAGCTCTGCCTCGACTGGCCGACGGTCGTGCGGCCGGACCCGATCGTGCCCGCGGGGACGTCCTTCGCCGGCATCCCGACGCTCATCCTCTCCGGCGAGCTCGACACGCAGGCACCGGTCGAAGTCAACGCGCCACTCGCCACGCTGTTCCCGGACGCGACGACCGTCGTCATCGCGGATGCCGGACACGACGCGGCGGCGTCGTTCTGGGGCTCGTGCGGCGGGCCTGTCGTCGGGACGTTCCTCGACACGCTCAAGGCCGACCCGAACGCGTGTCCGCCGCCGTCGAGCTGAACGAGGGAGCCGAGCGCCGCCGGGCGAACCGACTCTAGGGGCTCCAGAACGCGAGCGTGCCCTCGAAGGAGACCGGCGACGCACCGTCCGGGTAGAGCACCCCGATGTGCTCGCTGCCGTCCTGGGCGAGCTCGGGCAGGATGATCGACGACGAGTCGGGCGCCCAGAGGCGATGGCTCAGCGAGTATTGGTCGAAGTAGGCCAGGACCGCGTTGATGTAGGTGATCGATGGCGTCACGCTCGGATCCGATCGGATGTCGCCCGACGCCACGTCGATGAACGTCAGCCGGATCTCGGTCCGCGAGGGCGCCGCGGACGCGACGGGGCTCGCCGACGCCGCGGCCGGTGAGCCGGCGGACGCGCCCGAGCCCGACGGTGCGGGGCTCCCGAGGGCGCCGCCGTCGAAGACCTCGACGAGGCGAAGGGCGGCGATGGTCTTGCCGTCCGGCGACCAGGAGAACCCCACGACCTGGCCATCAAGCAGCGTGCGGACCTTGCCCGAGCGCGCGTCGAGCAGACGCAGCGGGCCGTTCGGGAACCCCACCGGCGTCTCGACCGGCGCGGTGGATCCGATGGCGGCGAGCACGTCCGCGGTCGGGCTGAATCCGACCGCGGCGATGTCGAAGACCGGCATCGAGTGCGCGTGGGAGGCATCGCGCTGGGCGACGACGACCGCATCCTTCCCGTTCGTGCCGGCACGGACGTAGCCGACGTACTTCCCGTCGTGGCTCACGTCCACCGAGCGGAACGTCCCGGGCGTCGGGATCGCCGGCGCGACGCCGTCCCCGGCGCGGTCGATCTCGCCGAGGAACGCCTCGGCGCCGGTCCCGATATGAGCGAAGAGGTGATCCGGGTCGATCCAGTCGAAGTAGAGCGGCGAGCCGGTCCGGATGACCGCCCCGGGGCCGGTCCCGTCAAGGACCGAGCTGCCGTCCGCCGCCGCGATCCGCAGCGCCAGGCTCCCCGCATCGTTGGCCAGGAAGGAGACCTGCTTGCCGTCGGGCGACCACGAGAGGTAGAACGGATCCACGGTCGTGCTCTGGAAGATCACCTTGGGCTCCGGCGGCATGGCGGCGCCGGAGCCAGCCGCCCCTAGGTCGAACACCGCGATCGCCCCTCCGGTCGCGGTCGTCCGGATCGACGCAAGCTTCGATCCGTCGGGCGACCACGCCGGGAACCCGTAGTTCCCCTGCTGGGCGTCGGCGAAGGGGGTCATCCGGCCGCCGACATCGACCATCCACAACGTCCCGTCGGCCCGGACCACGGCGATCGAGCCCTTCGAGGCGAGCGGGCGTTCGAGCGGGATCAGGGTCGGCGTCGGGGCGGACGTCGGCGACGGGGCGACGACCGCCGACGGTTCGGAGGAGGGCACGAGGGCGGTCGATGGCGCTGCGGTGGGGGAGGACGGAGCGGCGGAGGCCGGGGGCGACGGCTGCTCGGATGGCGAACACGCCGCGCCGACGAGGATCACGGCGAGCAAGAGCGCGCCGAACAGGACCCGCGAGTCGAGACGGACCCGTCCTGCCTCCATCGATGAACCATACGCGCCGCCGGCGTGTTCGGATGCCGGGACGCACCGGACGCCGGCGCGCCGGCCGTGCCACGAGCGCGCCAGACGGGCCCCGATCCACCGACCGGGACCATCGTCCTATTGGCGCTCGGCGGGTTCGGTGGTTCGTTCGAAGCATCCCGCCTCGCCCGGAGGCGGTCGTCGAGGAGGCCCAGACCATGGCGATCGTCCGAGCCGGACCCAACCAGTATCTGTTGGTCGGGCGTCACGGGACGCTCGAGAACCGGGGCTCCGCGGTGCAGGTGTTCCTGCGCCCGGGCACCATCCACCTGCTCGTCCCCAGCACCAAGCAGGAGGCAGCGTTCGAGTTCACCCAGGAGACCAGGGACGGGATCCCGCTTCGCTTCAAGGGCACGGTCCTGTACCGCATCACGGACCCGGTCGCGGCGGCGAAGCAGTTCGACTTCAGTGGCGACGCGGGGATCGGCCAGATCACCACGCTGCTCACCCACGTCTGTCTCGGCGAGCTCCGCCACGCGGTCTCGCACATGACCATGGTCGAGTGCATCGAGCAGCGCAAGACGACGCTGAGCGGGGTCGTCGACGCGTCGCTGCGCTCGACCATCCACGCCCAGGGCGATGGCGGAGACCCGTGGGGCATCGAGGTCGAGGTCGCCCAGGTCGCCCAGGTCTTCATCGTCGACGCCGCCCTGCGCCAGCAGCTCGAGGCCGAGGTCCGCAACGAGATCAAGGTCCGCAGCGACCAGTCCGACATCCTCTCGCAGCAGGCGATCCGCCTCGCCGAGCTCGCGGCCGAGGGCGAGGTCCAGGAGCGCAGGCTCGCGAGCGACCAGCAGGCCTTCCGCCACGCCCAGGAGCGCTTCCGCAGTGAGATGGCGGTCGAACAGGACCACGTCGACACCGAGACCCCCGTCCGCCTCCAGCGGATCGCCCGGGAGCGCGAGGTACTGGAACAGGAGCTCGTGCTGCGGCGGCTCCAGGCCGAGGTGCAGGCGCTCGACGTCGAACGCGACCTCCTGCTGCCCCGCGCCCAGCAGGACCTTCGACTGGAGATCCTGCCGCTCGAGCAGGCGCCGCGGATCGTCGAGGCGGCCGCGAAGGTCCTCCACGGCACGAACCTGTCGATCTACGGCGAAGGTGGCCAGCTCCTCGAGGGCCTGGCGCCGATCTTCGACCTCCTCGCACGCTCGATCGGGCAGGTGACGCGGACGACCTTCGAGCCCGCCGACGTCACGCCGGCGGAGGGCGCCTCGGCGTCGTAGCCGCGAAGATCGCGGCCGATCCGACGATCTCCATCTCGACCTGCTCGAAGGACGCTTCGAGCAGGTCGCGGAGCATCGCCTCGCTGTCGGCGAGGTTGTCGAAGGCGCCACGCCGGTTGAAGGCGCGCAGGACACGCCGGGAGAGCCAGGTATGCGGACCCGAATTCACCGAGGACCGACGCCCCGAACAGGATGCCGTCTGGCGCGAGCACGGCCGCCACGTCGGTCACCGCGAGCGCCTTGCGAGTGCTGGGTCCCGGGAGGCAGTGGATGACCAGGTTCAGGGCCGCCGACTGGAACGGGCCGCGGACGGGCAACGGCTTGAGCACGTCGGCCTCGCACGCGGTCACCTCGAGGCGCTGGAGGTGGCGTTGGGCGTGCTCGAGGACGGTCGGATTCGGGTCCACGATCGTCACCCGGCTGCCGTCGAGGAGCCCGGATCGTTCGATGAAGTAGCCCGTCCCGGGGCCGACGTCGAGATGCGGTTCGCGGATGTGGCGTCGATAGCCCTCGAGGAGGCGTTCGGACGGGCAGCGCCAGACGTAGCGGGCGACCGGCCCGAGGACGATCCTGTCGTACGCGCTCAGCAGGGGACGGCTGTAATCGGCCTGGCCCCGGTACGCGGGGTCGTCGCGATCCATCGCTCGAGCGGGTCTACGGACGCCAGGGGCCGATGCCCGACACGCGCTCGACGCGGACGTGGGTCACGTACCCGGGCGGCGGGTCGGGCATGCCGGGGAAGACCACGTCCGGCCCGAGGTACGTCCACGCGAGTCGCTGGAGCAGGTCCGCGGCACCGCCCTCGGTGATGCGCGCGGTGCCGTTGATGACGAGGTACTCACGCAGTCCCCAGGGATTGACCACGGTCGACTGGACGCTGACGGCCACGCGCGGGTCGCGACGCAGATTGCGCAGCTTGCGCTGGTCGTCGAGCGTCCCGAAGACGATCTCGCCGTCCTCGATGCCGACCCACGCCGCGCTGACCTGCGGTGTGCCCTCCGCGTCGAGCGTCACGATCGTCGCGACGGCATCGGAGGCCAGCAACTCGAGCGCGGCCGGGGAGAGGATGTCGTTCACCCGGCCACCTTAGCCCAGCGCGAGGACATGGCGCCCACCCGATCCGGGCCGGACGGCACTGACCGCTGGGGCTTCCCGACGGCACCATCGCTTCGCCTGCGCAAGCCGGCACGCTCGCGCGGGTGAGGAGGCCGACATGTTCACCCATGCGCAACGGATCGCGACCGTCGACGTCGCGAAGGCACTTCCCTGGTTCTGGAGCGGACCGCTGCTCCGCCCCTGGCACCGCCACTGGGGCGCGACACCCGATGAGGTGAGCTCGGCGATGCCCGGCGACGACCTGCTGCCCCACGCGCACTTCGAGGCCACGCGCGCCATCTCGATCGCCGCTCCGCCCGACCGCGTCTGGCCGTGGATCGTCCAGATCGGCTTCCGTCGCGCGGGGTTCTACTCCTATGACCTGCTCGACAACTTCGGCCAGCCCAGCGCCGAGCGAGATCGTCCCCGGGTTCCAGAAGACCGCGATCGGGGACCGGGTCGTGATGGCCGAGCCCGCCACGGACGTGACGTCGTTCCGGGTCGAGGCCTTCGAGCGCGACCGATGGCTGCTGTGGCACAAGCCGGACAGCACCTGGGCGTGGCGCTTCGACGCGCTGCCCGGGGGCGGCACCCGTCTCGTGACACGCCTCAAGGCTCGCTACGACCTCGACCGGCCGCTGCCGGCGCTCGGCTCGATGTTCCTGATGGAGTTCGGCGACTTCCCGATGATGCGTCGACTGCTCCAGACGGTGCGAAGCCGCGCGGAGGCCGAGGCGGTCCGCGACGGCCTCGTCGTGGCGCTTCCGGCCGACGGCGCGGCGATCTCGCATTGGGCCGATCCCGACGCGAAGGCATCGTATGACGCCGCCTACGACGCGTCGATGGGCCTCTGGCCGATCCCGTTCGAGCATCGTGACGTGGACGGGCCGTTCGGCCGGACGCACGTCGTGGTCTCGGGGAAGCCGACGGGCACGCCCGTGGTGCTCATCCACGCCGCCTCGCTCTCGGCCACGCAGTGGTACCTGCAGGCGGTCGACCTGGGTGCCGACCACCGCCTGTACGCCATCGACATCATGGGCGACATCGGTCGCTCGACCCAGACCGCCCCGATCCACTCGCGGGCGGCCGCTGCGGCCTGGCTGGCATCGGTCCTGCGCGGGCTCGGCCTCGAACGGGCGGCCCTCGTCGGCTCGTCGTTCGGCGGCTTCCAGGCCGCGAACCTCGCGATCCACCGCCCGGACCTCGTCTCGGCGCTGGCCCTCCTCGCCCCGGCAGCCACGATCCGGCCGTTCCGGCCGCTCGGCGAACGCGATGATCCGCTCGGGCAGCCTGGTGCCGCTGCCGATGACCGTGAAGCCGGGGCTGCGCGGCATGATGGGCGGCGACCTCCCGGACGCATCGATCGTCCATCAGATGGAGGTCGGCGTCGCCGGATTCCGCTATGACCGGTCGGGGGTCTACCCGACGGCCTTCACGGACGGCGAGCTCGCGGCCATCCCGTGCCCGACGCTGCTCGTGCTCGGCGACCAGGAGATGATCTACGACCCGATCGCCGCCGCCGAGCGGGCCGGACGACTCGTGCCGGAGATCGACGTGCGGATCATCCCGGACGTCGGCCACCTGCTCGGGATGCAGCGACCGGACATCGTCAACCCGCTGGTCCGCGACCTGTTCGCCTGAGGGTCGGCGACCGTCGCGGCCGGGGACCGCCGAAGCGATCCGGGGACCGCGTACGCTTGCGCGGTCCACGGAGGCACGAGGGGAGGGAAGGCGACCATGCAGGCTGCCGTGCGGACGCGCTACGGCACGCCGGACGTCGTCGAGCTCGTCGAGGTCGACCGTCCGACCCCGGTCGAGGACGAGGTCCTCGTTCGGGTCGAGGCCGCGTCCGTCAATCGCGCCGACCTCGATGGTCTGACGCCGCGGCCGCAGTTCACGCGCCTGTTCCTTGGCATGCGCGCGCCGAGGAACCCCCGGATCGGCCTCGACGTCGCGGGAGTCGTCGAGGCGGTCGGCCCGACGGCCAAGCGCTTCCAGCCGGGCGACCGCGTCTTCGCCGACCTGTTCCCGTTCGGACAGGGGGCCTTCGCGCAGTTCGTCTGCGTTCGAGAGCGCGCCTTCCAGCCGATCCCGGATGCATTGGGCTTCGAAGACGGCGGCCACGCTGCCGCATTCGGCGATCCTCGCGGTCCAGGGACTCCGGCTCAAGAACGGGCGGACGATCCGACCGGGCGATCGGGTGCTCATCGACGGGGCATCGGGCAACGTCGGGCCGTTCGCGGTCCAGATCGCGAAGTCGCTCGGTGCCCAGGTCACCGGCACCGCCAGCCCGGGCAAGCTCGAGTTCGTGCGCTCGCTCGGGGCCGACTTCGTGCTCGACTACACGACCGACGACTACACCCGGACCGGCAAGCGTTACGACTGGATCCTCGACACCGATTCCCACCACTCGGTCCTCCGAGCCCGGCGCAACCTCGAGCCCGGCGGCGTGTACATCACGCTTGGTGGGACGGCGCGGGCGATCTTCGGGGCCCTGTTGCTCGGGACCCTCGTCTCGAACCTGCGACCGACGCGCTGGTCGGGGCTCCTGCTGTGGTGGGAACCGTTCAAGGCCGAGGACGTCGCGACGATCACCTCGCTCGTCGCTGAGGGCAAGGTCACGCCGCAGATCGACCGCCGGTTCCCGCTCGAGGGCGTCGCCGACGCGCTCCGATTCGTCGATTCCGGACGCGCCCGGGGCAAGGTCCTCGTCATCCCGGACTGACGGCCGTCGACGTGGCGGGAGCGGCCGAGGTGGCCGAAGTGACGGGAGCGCCTACGCGGGCGACGCGATGATGACCGGCTTCTTCGCCAGGGTGGCGGCGATCTCGCGAGCCCAGCCCTCGATGGCCGGCCATTCGCGGAAGTCGCCGGCAGGAAGCACGCCCTTGGCGACGGGCATCATCCGAACGACGCGTTCCGACATCGACTTGGGCGGGTCCTTCGGGTCGAAGGCCCCAAAGAAGACCCGATGGTCCCGTGGATGCGTCGCCGCGCTGATCGCCTCGATCTTCTTGCGTCCGCCGCTGCCGGGACCGTCCGTCGGTCCGAGCGCATCCTCGATCGGGCCGCCGCCGGTCTTCTTGGCCGTCGAGCCGAGGAGGGGCCCGCTGCTGAAGAGCCACAGCGGGCGCGTCGCGAGCGACGCCTCGTTGCGCTGGAGGAATTCGATCGGCTCCTTGAGCCAGCTCCCCATGTAGACGCCGCTGCCGACGACGACCGCATCGGTGCCGTCGACGTCGGGGGCCTGGTCGGCGGACACGACGTCCGCCTCGAGCCCTTCGGTCACCAGCACCTCGCCGATCCGCTCGGCGATCCCGCGCGTCCCGCCGTGCCGACTGCCGTAGACGACGAGCACCTTGGTCATGACTCTGCCTCCTGGCCGGCCTTCCACACCGACCGCGGATCTCCGCGTTCGTGGTCAGTCAAGCGGTTCGCGCCGGCGCGCGGAAGGGTCGGATGGACCACGATCGGAGGCCGCTCGGACGGTTCGCCGACAGGGCCGTCGGCGCCGACCGAGCCGACAGGTCAGTTCGGACCGTGGACCTGTGGGATGACGTCGGATGCGACGCGCTCGATCTGCTCCAGCTCGTCACCGACCGGCCACAGCAGGACCCGCTGCATGCCGGCCGCCTGGTAGCGCCCGAACAGGTCGACGCATCGGGCCACTGAGCCGACCGGAAGGCGACTCGCGACCTCCTCCTCGGTGCGACGCAGCATGTGGCTGAGCCTCGCGACGACGGCGCGCTCCTTTGCGGCATCGTCGGTGACGTACGTCCACGATGTCGCGAGGGTGGACGGGAAGGTCGACGGATCCCGCCGTTCCTTCTCCAGCATCTCCCCGAGGACGGTCCAGGTCGCGGCGAAGTCCTCCGGGGTCGTGTTGTAGCCGGAGGCCAGCCAGCCATCACCGAGTCGGGCCACGCGTCGGAGGCCCGCGTCGGATCCCCAGCTGCC
Organism: uncultured Chloroflexia bacterium; assembly: GCA_963817245.1. Taxonomy (GTDB): domain Bacteria; phylum Chloroflexota; class Limnocylindria; order Limnocylindrales; family CSP1-4; genus SPCO01. The sequence goes on along the minus strand of CAWFNQ010000001.1, from coordinate 1,079,450 downwards.
GATCCAGATCGGCGGGCCCTTGGGCCGCGCCGGGGGCGGCGCCAACGTGATGCCGGTCGTGTCGTAGAAGCGCCCGACGAACGGCGCGCCGTCCGCATCCCACAGCGCACGGATCGCGGAGACGGCCTCGTCGAATCGCGCCCATCGCTCATCGAACGGGATCCCGATCAGCGCATAGTCCGCCTGCGATGAGCCCGGACCCAGGCCTGCCTCGAGGCGACCTCCGGAGAGCAGATCGATGGCGGCCAGGCTCTTGGCCAGCGCGAAGGGCCCGCGGACGACCGGCAAAGAGACGCTCGTCATCAGCCGGACCTTCGGAGCGGCCGCCAGGACCGCCGCGAGCGCCGTGGGCCCATCGAGCCACGGGCGCCCGTACACGAGGTGGTCGTTCGCCGTGAGGGTCCCGAATCCCAGTCGCTCCGCGGTCGTCGCGACCGCGATCAGTCGGTCCAGCGAGACCCGCTCGTCATCCCACTCGATCTGCGGCAGGTGGACGCCGAATTCCATCGCCTTCCCTCCGTCGCCGAACCATACATGCCCGGACCTTGGCGTCTGGACCATTGACCAGCGATGTGGAGGGGTCCACGGTAGGCGCGGACCACACGCAAGGAGGGTGTCATGGACGGGTCGACCACTCGGGCGTCCGGCGTGACGATCATGGCCGTCGTGGCGATCATCGCCGGGGTCTTGCACGTCGTGGCCGGTGTCGGCGACATCGCGATCGGCGGCGGCTTCCTCAGCGACATCGGTTTCGGCGCGACGCTCGACTCGATCATGGCCGTCCTTGGGATCGTGCTCGTCGTCGTCGGCGCACTCGCGCTGTTCGCCGGCTACGGCCTCTGGCAGCAACGTTCCTGGGCGTGGACCATCACGAGGCTCTGGGCGAGCCTGGGTGTCGTCGTCGGCCTCGTCGGCGCCGCGTTGTCGCTGTTCGCCGATAGCCTCGTGGGCCGGATCCTGGCGACGGCCCTTGCCACCCTCGTTCCCGCCATCCTGGCGGCGGTCGTGCTCTGGTACCTCTACCGTCCCGAGATCAAGGCGGCCTTCGGGCGAGCCTGACCTATCGGGCGCGACGGATCGGCGCGCCAAGCGCCGAGGCCGGCAAGCGACTGAACCGTGGTCATCCATGGCTTGCTATCGTGCCGCCGGTGCGTTCCGTGATCGCCCGGCCGACCGAGGCCATCGTCCCTACGAGGCTCGGACGGAGCTTCCGGTGGCTCCTGTCCGCGGCCATCGTCAACAACTTCGGCGACGGCGTCGTCCTCGCGGCGGGACCGCTGCTCGTCGCCTCGCAGACGAGTGACCCGTTCCTCGTGTCGATGGCGGTGCTGAGCGAGTACCTTCCGACCCTGCTGTTCGGCGTGCTCGGCGGTGCGATCGCGGACCGCTTCGATCGGCGCCGGATGGTCATCGTCGTGGACCTCGCTCGCGCGTTCGCGCTTGTGGTCCTCGTCGCGACCATCGTGACGGGGAACATCAGCATCGCCGTCGTGCTCGTCACGTTGTTCGTCCTCGGCACGGCCGAGACGTTCGCCGACTCGGCGAGCAGCACGCTCCTGCCGGGCCTCGTGGCTCGCGAGGACCTCGGCATCGCCAACGCCCGGATGCAGGGCGCCTTCCTCCTGACGAACCAGCTCGTCGCGCCGCCGATCGGCGCGTTCCTGTTCGCGACCGGCATGGCGCTCCCGTTCGCGGCGAACGCGGTGTGCTTCGTGTTCGGCGCGGTCCTCGTCTCGCGCGTCGTCACGAGCACGAGATCGGAGCTGCGGGAGCGCTCGAGCCTGCGAACCGAGATGGCTGAGGGGATCCGCTGGCTGCTGGCGCATCCGCCGATGCGCACGCTGACGCTGACGATCTTCACGTTCAACGTCACCTTCGGGGCCGCCTGGTCGGTCCTGGTCCTGTACGCGAACGAGCGGCTCGGCCTGGGTCCCGTCGGGTTCGGGCTCCTGACGACGGCCGTCGCCATCGGAGGGATCATCGGGACCGTCTCGTACGGCCGCCTCGAGCGGCGGTTCTCGCTCGGCGACATCATGCGGACCGGCCTGCTCATCGAGACGGCCACGCACCTGATCCCTCGCCCTGACGACGCTGCCGGCGGTGGCGCTCGCGACGTTCGTGGTCTTCGGGGCTCACGAGTTCGTCTGGGGTACGACCACCGAGACCGTTCGCCAGCGCTCGGTGCCCGACGAGCTGCTCGGTCGGGTGACCGGCGTCTATCGGGTCGCGATGGTCGGCGGCCTAGTCATCGGGATCCCGATCGGCGGCCTGCTGGCGCGGGCGTACGGCATCACGGCGCCGTTCTGGTTCGGCTTCATCGGGTCGGCGCTGCTCGTCGCGATCCTGTGGCGCCGCTTCGCGCTCATCACCCACACCGACGAAGTTCCGGCGGCGTGACCGCCGGGACCTGCCCGTGACGGTCCTGAGCGCATCAGTCGCGACGAAGGAACCCGAACAGTCCGCGTTTCTTCGGTGCCGGCATGGACGCCGTCTCGGCGGTCGTGGCCAGGTCGAACCCGCCGTCGCGCTTGACCACGGTCGGCTTGGGCTGCTGGCCCTCCGGGATCTCGACGCTCTTGCGGAAGGCCTCGAGCTCCCGCTGGAGTGGCCCGGGGCCGCCGGCGGGCGGGCTCTCAGCGAGGTCGAACGTCAGCTCCTGGAGGTCCGGCCCGTCGATCCAGCCCTCGTAGTCGAAGCCGAGGCTGGTCAGCGCCGCGAACATGCCGGCGCCGTCGAGGTCCTCGAGCGGTTGCGACGCCTCGACCGCGAGGGGCTGGCCCTTCGACCACGGCTGGCGCATGTCCGCGTAGCAGTTCCAGTAGGCACGGATCAGCTGGCCCCGGTCGGCCGCGAGGAACCAGTACGAGCCGCTCGTCGTTTCCTCGCCGCAGCCGACGACGAGGGCGCCGAGCGCGCGCGATGCCTCCATGATCGCGTCGCCGTCGGCCGAGAGGACCATGGACGAGTCGAGGATGTAGCTCCGCCCGTCCCGCTCGCCGAACGCGAGGCGAAACCCATCGTCGCTGTGCTCGAGGTCGAGGTCGTCGAGGACGCCGCGCCGCGAACCGGGCGTCAGGGAGGGCGAGAGCGCATCGAGCGTCGCGATCAGCCGCTCGGCACTGGCCTCCGCCGCCACGATGCCGTGATGCATCCCCATGGGGTCACCTCTCGCTGTGGAGCGCGCGCCAGCCTACCGTACACTCGCGGACGACCATGAGCTTTCCAGCGGACGCACCGAACACCGACGCCATCCTCACGGCCGCCGCCGACATCCCCACGCTGCGGGTCGGCGCCACGACCGCTCGCCTCGTCGCGACCGGTACCCAGACCGACGGTGGGTACGGGCTGTTCCGCTGGGACATGAGCGCGACGTCGGGCGGCGCCACGCCGCACTACCACCGGACGTTCTCCGAGGCGTTCTACGTGCTCGACGGCCGGATCGCGCTGCTACGACGGCACGTCCTGGCGCGAGGGCAGCGCCGGGGACTTCCTGTACGTCCCGCCGAGCGGCATCCACGCGTTCCGCAACGACAGCGGCGCGCCGGTCTCGATGCTCATCCTGTTCTCGCCGGCGCCGCCGCGCGAGGCCTACTTCCGCGAGCTCGCCGAGCGCATCGCCTCAGGCCGCACGTACACCGACGCCGAACGCGCCGAGTTCATGGCCCGCCACGACCAGTTCGAGGTGTAGCCACACGCGGAGGCGCCGGACCCAGTGGTTGGATCCGGCGCCGAAGACACGAGGTGATGGGCTCGGGATCAGCCCTGGGCGAGGACCTCGCGGAGCTTCGCCGCGAAGGCATCGGGTTCGCCGGTCTGGCCGTACTCCCCGCCGAGGAAGCCGCCATGACCGCTCGGGAACGTCGACGGGCGTCGTGCCGAGCCGCTCGGCGACGGCCTCGGCGCCGCGATGCGCCATCTCGCCATCCGACTCGACGCCGGCGCCCAGCACGATCCGCGTCGATGCGGCATGCAGCGCGTCGAAGTCCGGCTCGTAGTGGGTGCAGGTGATGATGTTCTGGAACAGCAGCGGGTCGGTCCGGTTGCCGTCGTCGCCGGCCGGCATCCCGAACATGGCCGGATCGGGCGCCGGCTGGGCGGCGAAGTCCGTGGTGATCGGCCCCTTGTGGCTCACGGCGACGATGAACTGCGCCATGCCGGCGCCGAACCCGCTGCGCTGGTAGGTGTCGGCCACCGCCTGGGTCAGCGCCATCGCGCCATCGCGATCGGGCAGGATCGAGGCGATGGGCGGCTCGTGCGCGACGAGCGTCCGGACATCCTCCGGGTGCTTCGCGACGAGGGCGAGCGCGTTCACCGCGCCCCCGCTGCTGGCGAAGAGATCGACCGGGCCCTCGCCGAGCTCGGCGATGATCCGGTGCACGTCGTCGGCGTGCTGCTCGGGCGTGGACTGGCTCGACGGGTCGGCCTTCGTGCTGCGTTCGACGCCGCGCGGGTCGTAGGTCACGACGGTCCGGTCGGGGAAGTGGCCGGCGAGGGTCCCGAACCCGCCCGCCCCCATCGGCGAACCGATGATGAACAGGGCCGGGGCAGGGGAGTCCACGCTTGCGGACGTCGTAGGTCAGGGTCGGCGCCCGGCACCTCGAGGGTGTGCGTCGTCGGCTCGGTCATCGTGGTCATCGTGTCTCTCCTCGTGGTTCGTGATCGGGACTCAGGCCGAGGGAACGGCATCTTCGGCGAGGATGGCATCGATCTGGCCGACGGCCTGCGTGAGGCCCTCCTCCATGCCCATGGCCAGGACCTGCTCCATGGCCTCGGTGCTCGGGAAGCGGCTCTCGATCGACATCCGCGTGCGGCCGGCCTCGATGGGCTCGATCGTGACGCGCCCCTCGTTGCGCGGGAAGTCATCGTTGGGCGTGCCGTCCTCGCCCGCGAAGCCGTCGATGTAGACGAGCCGGCGCGGCGGATCGGCTTCGACGACGTCCCAGAAGCCGTGCGGCCGGTCGCCGCTCGGCCCCGTCATGTAGTACTCGACGCGGCTGCCGGGCGCCAGGTCGTGGGCCGTGAAGGTGGCCGGGTAGGTCGGCGGGCCCCACCAGCGCTCGAGCTGGCGCGGATCGGCCCACAGCTGCCAGACGCGCTCCGGCGTTGCGTCGAACTCGGCGGTCAGGGTCAGGGTCAGGGCGTCGGGATCCTTGTGGACTGCGGTGACAGTCATGCGATGGTCTCCTCCGTGCTGCGGATGAGGTCCGTCATGCGGTCGATGCGGCCGCGCCACAGCGCCTCGTACTGGTCGAGCAGGCCGCGCGCCAGGCGAAGCCCCTCGATGTTCGTGCGCACGACCTTGCGTCGGCCGGTGCGTTCCTTGGTGACCAGGCCAGCCCGTTCGAGCACCGCGACGTGCTTCTGGACCGCCGCGAAGCTCATGGGGTAGTGGCCGGCCAGCTCAGCCACCCCTTCGCTGCCGTTCAGGGCGCGCAGCACGATGTCACGCCGGGTGGCGTCGGCAAGGGCGGCGAAGATCTGGTCGGCGTTGAAGGCGAGCTGCATTGATACAACCATACGGTTGTATGTCAAGGCCGTCAAGTGCAGCACATCGACTTCTTCGCGTTGGGGGCCACACCTCTTGGGTTCTCGGCGGCGTCACTCCGCTGGTCGAGTCCCTGCGGGCTCGGACCGCCCAGGCGCGGGCTTCGAGGTGGATCGTGCCGTCAGGCTCCGCGGTGACGGACCGTCGAAGCTGTTCCCGGATGGCGTCGCGATGGGCGGCATCCAACGTGGCCACATAGCCCGGAGCGCCTCCGGTGCCACCGAGGAAGGGGAGCCAGAGGTCGTCGAAGTCGGCGAAGACCGTCGGGATCGCGATCGAGCGCGCCTCGACGGCCACGAACCCGGCGGCTCGAAAGGTCGCCTCCAGGTGCCCGGCGACGGTGATGCCCGTTGCGACCCTGATCCAGCTTGCTGCAGCGGGATCGACAGCCACCGCCGCGTCCCAGAACTGGCGGATGAACCCCATGCCACGGGCGTAATCCCAGACGTAGGCGCCCACCACGCCGCCGCGTGCAGGACCCGCCGCCATTCGGCAAGGGCCGCATCGACGTCGGGAACGAAGTTCAACACGAGGCCGCCACGACGACGTCGACCGCGCCATCCGGAAACCCGGTTTGGCTGGCCGATCCCACCCGAACACCGCGCGAGGGTCCGTCAGTTCCGCCGAGGCGCGTGCGATGAACGCCCCACTGGATCGATGCCGGTGACCGAGGCCGGCGCAGATCGATTCAGGATCGCCTGGCTCAGGGCGCCCGTCCCGCATCCGACATCGAGCCAGCGCTGCCCGACCGGCACCTCAAGCCAAACCACGAACAGGTCGGCGACCCGCCGACTCCAGCGCCCGATATATCGCTCGTAGGCGTCGCTGCCTGCCCATCGATCGTAACCCGATGCCAACGGCGGGTCTCGAGTCATGGTCGTGTTCGGCGGTCTCAGCGTGCGGCGACGGGTCTCACCATCCGGAGGAGCTCACCGATCCGGGCGATCTGCTCCGGCGTCCGGTAGAGCGCGTTGTTGAAGGTGAACCCGGTGAACCCGGCCTCGATGTACTTGGCCAGGTCGTCCACGACCTGTTCGGGCGTGCCGGCGACGATGTACGGCCGCCGTTCGGGCGGCATCATCTCGAGGAAGGCCTTGGCCTCCGCGTCCGAGCCGACGACGATGACCGGAGCACCGATCGTCCGCTCGATCGTCGCGGGGTCGCGGTCGATCTCCTCGCAGTAGCGGACCAGCAGCTCGTCCTTGTGGCGCAGGGCATCGAGGCCGATCGAGAACCAATGCGTCAGGTCGGCGAACCTGGCGGCGATGCGGAGCGTCCGCTGCTCGCCGCCACCGCCGACGAGGATCGGCGGGCCGCCGGCCTGGATCGGGCGCGGGCTGTCGAGGGCCTCGTGGATCCGGTAGTGCTTCCCCTCGAATGACGGCCGCTCCTCGGTGAACATCAGCCTGGCGATCGTCAGCGCCTCCTCGAGCCGGTCCATCCGCTCCTTCACCGGCGGGAAGTCATACCCGTAGCCAAGATGTTCCTCCTCGTTCCACGCGGCCCCGAGACCCAGGATCGCGCGCCCGCCGGAGATCACGTCCAGCGTGGTGACCTGCTTGGCCAGCAGCGCCGGGTTCCGATAGGTGACACCGGTCACGAGGGTCCCGAGGCGCACCGTAGAGGTCTCTCGAGCGAGGGCGGCGAGGACCGACCAGGCCTCGAGCATCGGCTCGGCGGTCGAGCCCATGCCCGGGATCTGATAGAGGTGGTCCATCACCGTCACGAGCTCGAAGCCGGCGGCTTCCGCCGCCTGGGCTTGCTCGACGACCCGGTCGAAGAGGCGCTCCGGCGGAACGTCCGGGTGGCTATAGCTTGGGAGGTGCAGACCGAACCAGGGGTGGCGCGAGGCCGTCGCAGTCGTCATCACAAAAGGATGCGCCAACTCGGCGGATGACGTTCGGAGCGACGCCCCTCTGCGCCCCGCCGGGGGAGCGCGCGCGGCCCGACGTCATGCCACCATTCGGTCATGCCGACCACACGTCCGGTGGAAGCGCGACGCCGATGGTGACCGACCGCCTGCGCATCGGGATCGTCGGTTGCGGCGACGTCAGCCAGCGGCACTACCTGCCGGCGCTCCGTTCTCGATCGGAAGATGTCGAGGTTGCGGCCCTGGCAGATCCGAGCGCTGAGGCCGCGAAGGCCGTCGCGTCAGCGGTGGCATCCTGGTCGCCCGGTGCAAGGACGTATCCGAGTGTCGAGGCGATGCTGGCGCAGGAGACGCTCGACGCCGTCTTCGATCTGACACCGGCACCCCTCCACGGGACCGTCAATCGCGCGATCCTCGGGGCCGGTGTGGCGTGCTTCAGCGAGAAGCCACTCGCGTCGAGCCTTGTCGATGCGGATGCACTGCTCGAGCTGGCCGCCAGCGGGCGCACGCCATTCCTCGTCGCGCCGGGGTCGGCCGCAACGGCCCGCGTCCGCTGGCTGCGAGACCTCGCTGACTCGGGTGAGCTCGGCAGACCCACCCTCGCTGTCGCCCATCACGCCGATCCGGGGCCGGCCGCCTGGCGCGAGTACACCGGCGACCCAACGCCGTTCTATCGCGAGGGCGTCGGTCCCGTGTTCGACCACGGCGTCTACCGATTGCACGAGATGACGACGGTCCTCGGACCCGTCCGTCGCGTCCAGGCGATGGGAGCGATCTCGATCCCGCGCCGACGCGTCCGCGGCGGTCCGCTGACCGGTCGCACGATCGACGTGTCGACGCCCGACCACGTCCTGATCCAGATGGAGTTCGCGAACGGAGCGCTGGGGCAGCTCCTCGCGAGCTTCGGCACGCCCGAGACCCTCGCCCCGTGGCTCGAACTGCACCTCACGGGCGGCACGGTGAGCTTCGGTGGCAAGTCCTGGGAGCCCGATGCTCCGGTGAGCATCTACACCGACGACGAGACGGACGCGGCGACGGAGGGATGGGTCCACGACGTCGACGTCCCTCGCGAAACGTACGGTGTGGTCGAGACGGGCGCGCGCCACTTCGTCGCCTGCTTGCTCGGGGAGGAGCAGCCCGTGCTGACCGCGGAACATGCCCGCCACGTCCTTGACATCATCCTGCAGGCCTACGCGTCGATCGGCGACGGTCGCGCCCACGCCACCGAAACGACGTTCTGACCCCGGCAGACCCATCGTCCCCTGAGCGGCCGGCCCGGTCCAGGGCCTGCGCTCAGTCGCCGTCGGGCGCGATCGTGAGGACGACGTTGCCCGCCTTGTGCCACGTCGCGACGTACCGGTGCGCCTCGACCACCTGGTCCATCGGGTAGCGACGATCGACGACCGCCCGGAACTCGCCGGCCTCGATGAGACCCTTCACGAACAGGATGTCGGGCTTGTTTCGCCGAGCCGCCGCGATCCGGACCCGCCGGCTACCGAAGAAGCGGGTCACGAACACCCAGGCGAACGTCTCGAGGAAGAAGCGGCCGCCATCCGTTGCGACGTAGACGCCACCGGGCTCGAGCGCTCGCCGGCCGTGGCGGAACGAGTCCTTGTCGACCGCGTCGATGATCGCGTCGTAGGTCTGCCCCCGCTTCGTGTAGTCCTCCTGCCGATAGTCGATGACCTCGTCGGCGCCGAGCGACCGCACGAGGTCGACGTGCGCCGTGCCGCAGACGGCCGTGACGTGCGCCCCGAAGTGCTTCGCAAGCTGGACCGCCGCCGTGCCGAGCGAGCCGGACGCGCCGTAGATGACCAGACGTCGACCCGCGCGCGCGTCGGCCAGGCGCAGCGCCGACAACGCCTGCGCCACTCCGTCGCAGACCGCGCCGGCCTCCTCGTAGCTCATGCCGGCCGGCATGGGGCCCATCGGGGCGATCGCCTTGGTGGAGATGTACTCGGCATGAGCGCCGAACCAGGTCGACGGGTGGCCGAACACGGCGTCGCCCACCTTGAACTCGGTCACGGCCGCCCCGACGGCCTCGACGTCACCGGCGAACTCGACGCCGAGGGTGCGCCGCCGAGGCCGGCGGAGACCGAGGATCAGCCGCCACAGGACGGGACTCGCGGCCCGCAGGTGCAGGTCGCTCTGCGTCACCGTGCTCGAGCGGATTCGGACGAGGACCTCGTCGTCCTTCGGGACGGGCCGCTCCACCTCCTCGATCCGGAGCACCTCCGGCGGTCCGTAGCGGTCCTGGACGACGGCTCTCATCGGTCAAACCGTACCGCGTCCTCCGCCCGCCGTCCGGTGGGGGTGGAGCTCGAACACCGCTCGACCCTCGGCTGCGTCGACCGGGTCGTCGAGATCGGTCCCGTCTACGGTTCGGACGAACCACATCCCGAATCGCATGTCCCGCGCGACCGGACCAAGGACGTCGCGGAAGAACCCGACGCGCTCCGCCCGGTCGAGTTCCGTGACCGTGACGTCCTCCTTGCGGCCCCGGACGGTGATCGTCGCCTGCCCGGCGGCGCGCAGGTTGCGGACCCACTGGACGTCGCCCCACGGGGACCAGACCCAGCGCCGGCCCGATGACTCGATGATCGCCAGGGGGGTCGTGCGAGGCTGACCGCTCTTCCGGCCCGGGACCGTCAGGAGCCCGTTGGGCCCGAGTGGGACGCCGGCCGCCAACAGCGGGACGGGTGATCGGGGTGAACATCGTGACCCAGCGTGGCGCGCCTGCGTGGCTGCTGACCTGCGTCGCTGATCTGCTCGCTCATCCGTGTGACTCCTTCTTGCGGGATCTGTTGGGGGTCTCACTCAGGGGACCCGCAAGAAGGCGAAAACGTGACCGCCGCGCGGCGAGAGCGTCCCGCCGCCGACAGGCGAACCCTCAGCCGGCGACGAAGGTGAGGTCGAGCTGGCCAAGGCGGTCGGGATCCGCCAGGACCTCGATCGCGACGATCTTGCCGCCCCTGACCGTCAGGGCCAGGACGGCGAATGGCGTCCCGTCGGGCGACCACGCGATGCCCCCGGGCGTCCCGTTGACGAGGACTCGCGTCGCCGACTCGGCGAATCGTCGGAACGACATCGCCTGTTTGGCGACGGCCTGGGCGCCGCGGGTCACCGCCACCAGCCCCGGACGCGCGACGCCGCCGTCGGATCGAACGACGACATCCGGGTCGAGGACGGCCAGGAGGCGTTCGAAGTCGCCGGCGCGCGCCGCGGCCAGGAAGGCGTCGACGACGGCCCACTGGCCATCGAGGTCGACGTCGGGCACGGGTGCACCCTGGACCCGGCGCCGCGCCCGGCTCGCGAGCTGCCGGGTCGCGGTCGGCGTCCGGCCGACGATCGGGGCGATCTCGTCGAAGGGCACGGCGAAGACGTCGTGCAGCACGAAGGCGACCCGTTCCGCGGGCGTCAGCGAGTCGAGGACGACGAGCATGGCCAGCCCGATCGAGTCGCCCAGCAGGGCTTCCTGCTCGGGATCGACGCCGTCCTCCGGGCTCAGGATGGGATCCGGCAGGTGGGTCTCGAGGGACGCCTCGCGTCGCGTTCGGCGCGATCGCAGCATGTTGAGACAGACGCGACCGACGACCGTGGTCAGCCACGCCCGAAGGTTGTCGACCTGGCTCGCGTCGGTCCGGCTCAGGCGGATCCAGGCTTCCTGGACGGCGTCGTCCGCCTCGGTCAGCGAGCCGAGCATCCGAAAGGCGACGCCGCGCAAGTGCGAGCGGTCGGCCTCGAAGCGTTCGGCGAGCCAGTCCTGGTCGTGCATGCCTCAGATCCCTGCGGTCGGTCCCTTGATGGCTTGACCCGCGAGCCGGTCCGGATGTGACCGATGCCGATACGGCATGACGCATCGCGGCCCTGGGGTCGCCTACATTGACGCCATGCTGGCGATCGTGCCGTTCGATGCCTGAGGGGTCGGGAGCGTCCCGTGGGTGAGCCCGAACCGCGCTTTTCGTTGCCGGAGGTCCTCGACATGCTCGAGTCGGCTCCGGGCCGGATCGCGGCGGCGACCTCGGGTGTGCCCGCGGATGACCTGATCGAGCCCCTCGAGCCTGGCGGCTGGTCGGCGCGCGACGTCCTCGGCCACATGCGGGCATGCGACCGCACCTGGGGCGGCTACATCGGGCGGATCCTCGATGAGGACCATCCCTCGTTCCGTGCGGAGAGTCCGCGCTCCACCATTCGTCGCACGGACTTCCTGACCATGCCCTTCGGCGAGTCGCTCGAGGCGTTCACACGCGACCGTGCCCGGCTGATGGCGCGGCTCCGCACGGGCGACGACGACGCGCTCGCCGCGCAGCGGCGAGCGTCAGCCTCCCCGGCCGGGGCACCGAGGAGCGGACGGCCGCCTACTACGCACACCGCCTGGCCGAACACGAGCGCGAGCACGTGCTCCAGATCGAACGGGCGATGGCGGCGCGCCGATCGACTTGACCTGTCATGCGACGCTGTTCCGACGACAGCCGCACAGTCACGAGAAAGGAGCGAGATGGGAGCACCCATGTCCAGCCAGAAGGTGATCACCTCCTTGGAAGGCATGAGGTCCCATGCGCACGCTCAATCTCGGAATCCTCGCGCACGTCGACGCCGGTAAGACCACCCTCAGCGAGCGGCTCCTCTTCACCGCCGGCGCCATCGATCACGTCGGCAGCGTCGACGCCGGCACCACCCAGACCGACTCCCTCGAGCTCGAACGCGAACGCGGCATCACGATCCGCTCCGCGGTCGCCTCGTTCCTCGTCGGTGATCTCGCGGTCAACCTCGTCGACACGCCCGGTCACCCCGACTTCATCGCCGAAGTCGAGCGCGTCCTGGGGGTGCTCGATGGTGCCGTCCTCGTCGTCTCGGCGGTCGAGGGCGTCCAGCCGCAGACGCCGCTGCTCTTCCGCGCGCTCCAGCGGCTCCACGTCCCGACGCTGATCTTCGTCAATAAGGTCGACCGGGCCGGCGCCGATCCGGGGCGCGTCCTCGGGGCCATGGCCCGCCGCCTGGCACCGGGCATGGTGCCGATGGGGAGTGTCCGCGACGCCGGGCGCCCCGAGGCGTCGTTCGTCCCGTTCGAACCTGACGACGCCGCGCATCTGGCCACGCTCACCGAGCTCTTGGCCGACCATGACGAGTCGATCCTGCGGGCCTTCGTTCGCGACGAGACGGCCCTCTCGAGTAGCCGCCTCCGAGCCGGGCTCGCCGAGCAGACGCGCCGGAGCCGGCTGCACCCGGTCTACTTCGGTTCCGCCGCCCTCGGCACCGGCGTCCACGAGCTGCTCGCGGGCATCGACGAGCTCCTCTCGGGCGCCCGCGACGACCCGGAGGGGCCCATCTCGGGTCGCGTGTTCAAGATCGAACGGACGGCAGCTGGCGAGCGCGTCGCGTACGTCCGGCTGTTCGCCGGAACGCTGCGTCCACGCCAGCGCGTTCGGGTCGGGGGAGGGGAGTGGGCCAAGCCCACCTCGATCAAGGTCTTCGCCCCGGCCGGCGCGCCTCGCCCCGGCGTGCTCACGCCGGGGGACATGGCCATGGTCCGCGGCCTGGGCGCGGTCCGCGTCGGCGACGCGATCGGGGAACCGCCGCCGGGCCAGGCCGAGACGGCTCGATTTCCGCGTCCGGCGCTCGAGGCCGTCGTCTTCCCACGCCGGCCGGAGCACTCCGGGAGCCTCCGGGCGGCCCTTGGGCAGCTCGCCGAACAGGACCCGCTCATCGACGTCCGCCAGGACGACCACCGCCACGAGATCGCCGTCTCGTTGTACGGCGAGGTCCAGAAGGAAGTCATCCAGGCCACGCTCGAGCGCGACTATGGCATCGCGGCCGACTTCCGGGAGACCACGACCGTCTGCATCGAACGGCCGGCTCGCGTCGGCGAAGCCGAGGAGGTGATCCGCTCCAAGACCCACACGAACGTCACCGGCCGAAGCTCGCCGCTGAGCACGAACCCGTTCACCGCCACGCTGGCCCTCCGGATCGAGCCGGCACCGTCCGGGTCCGGGATCGCGTTCCGGAGCGAGGTGGAGGTCCGCTACGTCCCGCTCTACCTGTTCCACACGGTCGAGACCTTCGTCGGCCAGATGGAGACCTACGTCCGCGAGGCGCTGGCCGAGGGCCTGGCCGGCTGGCAGGTCACGGATTGCGTGGTGACCATGACCGACTCGGGCTACAGCTCGCCGGCGTCGTCCGCGAGCGACTTCCGGCGGCTCACGCAGCTGGTCCTGATGACCGCCCTCGACCGAGCCGGGACGTGGGTCTGTGAGCCACTCGCAGACCTCGCGCTCGAGATGCCGACCTCGACAGCTCCGGGCGTCCTGGGCGTCCTCGGGCGCCTGAGCGGTCGCGTCACGGGGCAGTTCTCGGCGGACGGCGTCACGAAGGCGAGCGCCGTCCTGCCCGTCGCGCGCGTCCGATCGCTGCAGCACCAGCTGCCCGGCCTGTCGATGGGGGAGGGGATCCTCGAGTCGCGCCCCGACGGCTATCAGCCGATCGGCGACGACCCGCCGCGGCGCCCACGCTCCGGGCCCAGCCCACTCGACCGCGACGCCTGGCTGGCGTCGTTGGCGAAACGAGGCTGAGCGATGGCCGTGATGCCCGATCCGGACCCGGCGCTGGTGCATCACCCGGACCGTGGGCGGAGCAGGCCTCGCTCGTACGCCACCGCGACGGCCGCGGCGCGGTCGCCGACGTCGAGCTTGGCGTAGATGTGGAGGAGGTGCGTCTTGACCGTCGCCTCGGAGATGAACAGGCGGGTCGCCGCCCCGCGATTGGTCTCGCCCTGGGCGATGAGCGTCAGGACCTCGAGCTCGCGTTCGCTCAGCTGTTCCTGGGCCGGGCTGCGCAGATCGGTCGACGAGGCGGGTCACGACCGACGGGGCGAGCACCGCCTCGCCGCGGGCCGCCGCGCGGATGGCCCGCAGGAGCTCGGGCCGCGGCGCGTCCTTGAGCAGGTAGCCGGTCGCGCCGGCACCGAGCGCCGGGAGCACGTCGCGGTCGCTGTCGTAGGTCGTCAGCACGAGCACCCGAGCCGTTGACCGGCGTTGCGCCAGGGTCTGGATCGCCTCGAGGCCGCCGACGCCGGGCATCCGCAGGTCCATGAGGATGACGTCGGGCGCGAGCGAGTCCACGAGCGCGAGGACCTCGGCCCCGTCGCCGGCCTCGCCGACGACCTCGAAGTCCGGCTCCGCGGTCAGCATGCCCCGGAGGCCGTCGCGGACGATGGGGTGATCGTCCGCGATGAGCACGCGGATGGGGCTCATCGAGTCGCGGCCGGGGACGGATCGATCGCGATGGCGGGGACGCGGGCGGAGATCGCCGTCCCGCGGCCCGGCTCCGATTCGATGGCGAGCGAGCCCGCCACCCGGGCCACGCGCTGTCGCATGCCGTGGAGTCCGAACCCGGCGCCCGACGCGTCGGCGGGACGCCCGACGTCGAACCCGACCCCGTCGTCGTGCACGTCGAGGGCGACCTCGTCGCCCATGTACGAGAGCGTGATGCGAGCGCGACCCGCCTGGGCGTGCTTGGCGACGTTGGCCAGCGCCTCCTGGGCGGTCCGCAGCAGGGTGACCTCGATCTCCGGGTCGAGCGTGATGGGGTCGCCGGTGACCGTGACCTCGGCCGGGACCGTCGTCCGTTCGGACCACTCGCGCGCCACCTCGCGCAGCGCATCGGGGAGCGTCGCGGCCTCCAGCGGCGCGGGCAGCGCCCCTTCCACGGACCGGCGGGCTTCGCTCAGGCTCTCGCGGGCCAGTCGCTCCGCGTTCGCGAGGTGCCGGTCGTGCGCCTCGGGTCGGTCGTGCGCATGGCGGGCCGCCTCGAGCTGGGTGATGACGCCGGTGAGGCCCTGGGCGATGGTGTCGTGGATCTCGGCCGCCATCCGCTGGCGCTCCTCCAGCACCCCGGCTTCCCGCGCCTGGGCCAGCAGCTGGGCGTGGAGGCCGGTGTTCTCGGCCAGCGCCTGCTCGAGTCGCGCGACCGTCTCGCGACGCGCCTCGTTCTGCTCGGCGACCCGCTCACCGTAGAACGTGCCGGCGCTGATGACCGCCGTCTGCACCACGATGATCACGAACCAGAACGTCCATGCCGTGGCCGTCTGCGGGAGTCCGGCGAGGAGCGAGTTCACGAGGACCGAGGTCACGGCGATCGCCGCGACGGCCACGGCGAACGGGCGGAGCGCGGTGGCGTAGAAGAAGCCGGCGATCATGAAGATGAAGAACAGCGGCTGCCGGACCATCAGGATCGACGCGAGGAGCACGACGCCGACCCAGAACACGAGCAGCCGCGCCTGGTGGTCCCGGCGCGGCTGCGGCATCCGCGTGTACCCGACGTAGATCCACACGGCCGCCACGAGCGCGATGGCCAGCGTCGTCAGCCGCCAGGCCGGATCCGGATCGCCCAGCAGGACACCGAGGATCGTCCCGACCGCCAGGAGCGCGTACCCGCCGACGCTGAGCATCGCGTCGGAGAGCCCGTCCCACGATCGATCCCCGAGAGTCCGCATCGCCGCACGCTACTCCAAGCCGACCGGTGCGCGCACCTGCCCGCTCACTCCCACCGGAACGCGCGTGCCGCGAGCACGCCGCCGACCACGGTGAGGACCGCCATCGCGACGAGCGGCGCGAGCTGTGGGCCGTTGCCCACCCATGCGTCCTGCAGGCCCTGGACGCCGGGCGGGGTGAACTCGCCGATGCGGACCAGCACGTCGGGCAATGCCGCCCGCGGGACGTAGACGCCGCCCAGGAACATCACCATGAAGAACATCGGGATCGCGACGGCCGTCGCCACGCGGGCGGACGGCGCCACGGCCGCGAGGACCAGGCCGACGACGAACAGCGACGACGTGCCCAGGACGACGGCCGCGACATAGCCGACAGGGTCATGCGGGAGCGGGACGTCGAACGCGACACGGGCGACGACGATGAGCAGCACGAGCGCCACCAGCGCCGTGGCGAGGTACGTGACGAGCTGCGCGGCCAGGAGGCGCATCGGGTGGGCCGGCGTGGTCGACAGGCGCCGCAGGACGCCCTTCTCGCGATAGGTCGCGAGCCGGATGGGGAGCGTCTGGATGCCCAGGGTCCCCACGGTGATCACCACGAGCGATGGGACGAAGACGTCGATGAAGCGCAGGCCGCCGAGGCCCGGGTCCGGGTCTCCCTTCGAGAAGATCGACCCGAAGATCAGGAGGACGGCGGAGGGGAGGGCGACCGCCGCCAGCCACGAGACGGGCTCGCGGAACAGCAGCTTCGCCTCGGTGCGGATGAGCGCGAGCAACTCGTTCATGACAGCTCCTGTGCAGGGGCGGCCGCCGAGCGGCCGGTGAGGGCGATGAAGGCGTCGTCGAGCGTCGCCTGGTCGATGCGGAGGTCCCTTGCCACGATCCCGTTGCGGGCCAGGACCGCGGTCACGGCCGACAGCAGGTCGCCGCGGCCGGTGACCACCACCGTCGGCCCGGACCGCTCGATGCGGCGGACCTCGGGCAGGCCGGCGAGCAGCCCGTCATCGAGCTCGACGGAGGGCCGGAAGCGGACGCGCTGCTCGGGGTCGGCGCGGGCGACGATCCCGGCCGGCGTGTCGATCGCGACGACGCGGCCATCGCGGAAGACCGCGACCCGGTCGGCGAGCCGCTCCGCCTCCTCCATGAGATGGGTCACCAGGAGGACGGTCACGCCCTGGTCGCGCATCGTTTCGATGACACGCCACGTCTCGCGGCGGGCGTGCGGGTCGAGGCCCGTCGAGAGCTCGTCGAGGATGGCGACCCGAGGCCGCCCGACGAGCGCGAGGGCGATCGAGAGCCGCTGCTTCTGACCACCGGACAGGTTGCGGTACGCGGTGTCGCGGCGGTCGGCGAGATCGAGGTCGTCGAGGAGGCGGGTCGTGTCCGCCGGTGCGGCGTAGAACGACGCGAACAGGTCGAGCGCCTCACGTGGGGTCATCCGCTCGGGCAGCTCGCTCTCCTGGAGCTGCACGCCCACGAGGGTCCGCAGGCGATCCCGGTCGTTCCGGGGGTCGTACCCGAGGACGCGGATCCGTCCGCCGTCCGGCGTCCGGAGACCGGCGATGGACTCGACGGTCGTCGTCTTGCCGGCGCCGTTCGGGCCGAGGATCCCGAAGATCTCGCCTTCTTCGACGGCGAACGAGACGCCGTCCACGACGAGGCGGTCGCCGTATCGCTTCTGGAGGTCGGTGACTTCGATGACGTTCATGCCGGCTGGCTCCCCATGTCGGTCCGCTTGGTCGCCGGCCGGAGGGGAATGCGCCCGGGCCCGGTCGGTCTCGAGGATCGACTGCGCGAGGATCGCTGTTGGTCGTGGTGACGCGCTGGGCGTCGGTCAAGGTGCTCATGCGCTGCAGCATCCGTCGCCGCCGGTCCCGCTGACATCGGACGATGCGCCGAACTTGCGGCCGCACTCGGTCGAGCGGCGTATCAACCGTTCGGTGGATGCCCGGGGTACGACGAGCGCGCCCGCCGGTGGGGGAGGGAACCGCGGATTACACTCGTCAAGTCCCGACCTCGAGGAGCTCGAACTGTCCAAGCCGACGATCCTTGCGATCCTGGCTCTGCCGGAAGGCACGATCGGCTACGCCCTCACGGCGACCGTCCTATCGAAGTCTACAGCTTCCGCGCATGGTACCGCTTCCTGTCAAGTCCCGACGTCGACGAGCTGAACTGTCCCTCAATCCGACGATCCTTTACGTTCCTGGCTCTGCCGGCCGGCACGATCGGCTACGCCCTCACGGCGACCGTCCTATCGAGTCTTGAGCTCGCGAACGGGGTGATCCGGTCCACGAACTCAGCGGTCACGTGCCACCGCGACGCCGACATGGCGGCAACCGTGGCACCGTCGATCCCAACCGGCTGCATGCGCGCACCGCGTCGCTCCGCCTTCAGGGTCGTCCGTCGATCGCGACGGACCGACGGGCGTCTCGACACGCCACGACGGACGAGTCGCACTCCGAGTAAGCAAGGGCGCCGGCGCCTTCGCTGCACCGGCCCGTTTCGATCAACGCTGGTAGAAGTCGTGGTCACCCTCGAAAGCGACCGCCGCTCAGGCAGCACGCGGGTAGCGCTTGCCGGATCCGCACGGGCACGGGTCGTTCCGACCGAGCTTCTCGGTAGAGCCCCAGCCCCGGCGTGGGTGCCCCTCGGTAGGCTGTGAGAGTGACGCGCGCCTTGATCGCTGTAGTTTCGATCGTCCGTTGCCATCGTGTGCTCGGCATGCGGGACCAGCCTCCACCAGTGCCAACGACCGCGCCGAGTCTGGAGCCCTCGAGCCCGACGCCTCGACCGACTTCTCAAGCGACCCCGACCTCCATCGCCCAGCGCAGCCCGAGCCCGACGCCGCTTAGCCGCCGCAGCTCCCGCCGCCCAACGCCGGCTTCGACTACCAGCTCGGCGGCGCGTACCCGCCACCGGAGGGCGTCACGGTCGTGTCGCGCGACCGGACCGAGGCGCCCGCGCCCGGGCTCTACAACATCTGCTACGTCAACGGCTTCCAGATCCAGCCCGGCGAAGGGGAGTGGTGGGCGGCCAACCACCCCGACGTGATCCTGCGCGGCAAGGACGGCAAGCCGGTCATCGACCCCGACTGGGACGAGACGATGCTCGCGCCGACGTCACCCGCGCGCCGCGCGGAGCTTGCCGGCGTCATCGGGGAGTGGATCGCCAAGTGCGCGGCCGACGGGTTCGATGCCGTCGAGATCGACAACCTCGACACCTTCACCCGCTCGCACGGGCTCATCACCGAGGACGACGCCGTGGCCCAGATGCGCCTGTTCGCCGATGCCGCCCACGCCGTCGGGCTACCGATCGCCCAGAAGAACTCGGCCGAGATCGTCGGCAGGGCAGGGGAGATGGGCACCGACTTCGCCGTCGCCGAGGAATGCGACCGCTACTCACGAGTGCGACGCCTACACCGGCGGCTATGGCGACCACGTGCTGGTCATCGAGTACCGCCGTCGCGACTTCGACGCCGGCTGCGCCGCCTACCCGAACCTGTCGATCGTGCTGCGCGACCTGGACCTGGTGCCGAAAGGGGAGAAGGGCTACGTGTTCGACGCCTGCTGAGCGCCGATCACGGCGGGTCGAGGAGCGGTCGATAGTGCGCGCGGAAGAGGACGTGCCCGGCGACGCCCGTCACCGCGCGCCGGATGGTCGGATGGAGGTAGCGAAGGCGGTCGCGACGATGGGTCATGTGCTGCACGTGGGCCACCCTCGGCGCGCGGCGGTCGGCGTAGGTCGCCAGGGCGACCTGCAGGTCACCACCCACCGACAGGGCCTCGGCCAGCACGAGGGCGTCCTCCATGGCCAGCGATGCCCCTTCGGCCATGTTCGGGGCCGTGGCATGGGCCGCGTCGCCGAGAAGTACCACTCTTCCCTTCGCCCAGGCCGGCGGGGACACCTCCTCGAACGGCGAGAACCAGAGGTCCTCCGCTGACCGGAGCCGGCCGAGGATGGTCGGCACCGGCTCGGGATATCCATCGAAGAGTTGCCGGAAGGCCTCAAGATCGCCACCGGTCGGGTCGGTGCCATCGGTCGAGCGCATGTCGCCGACGCCGTACACCCGATCGCCGCCGATGCCAAGCGCCAGGAACCCGCGGTCCCGGCCGAGCCAGGCGTTCCAGCCATCGATGCCGGGATGCCCGTCGATCACGAAGCGCCAGCCGACCTGGCCGGCCAGCCGGGCATCCGGCCCGCCAAAGACCGACCACCGTGTGGACGAGTGGATGCCATCCGCCCCGATCACAAGGTCGTGGGTCGCGGTCGTCTCGTCAGCGAAGTCGACGCGAACGCCCTCGGATCCAGGGTGGATCGACGTCACGGTCACGCCGAAGCGGATCGGCACCTCGGCGGCTCCGTCCGCGAGGATCCGGTGCAGGTCCGCTCGATGGAGCGCGATCGGTGGGGCGACATCGCGCCACAGTCCGGCCTCGTTGAAGTCGATGAGTTGGCGCCCCCGGTCGTCGAACAGCCGCCGGCGTCCGACCACCGCGCCGCGCTCCGCGACGGCCTCCGCGAGTCCGAGCCGCCGCAACGCCGCCATGCCGTTGCCGGGTACGTAGATGCCGGCCGCGGGCGTCTGCCGATCGGGCGCCCGCTCGACGATCTCGCAATCGAGTCCGCGCTGGCGGGCGGCACGAGCCACGGCCAGTCCACCGATCCCGGCACCGACGATCAGGATCCGCATCGCCGCCCGATGCTACAGGCCGCCGGTCGCGGGCGACAGGTACGCGGGGATCAAGGACCCGCCGATCCCGGCCAGCGGAGATGGCCACGACAAGCACCCGGGATCGCGTCATCGACCCGGATGATGCACGGTGGGCGTCCGCGCCGTCGGAACCGTCAGCCGGCTGGCCCGAAGGTCACGCGGCCGTTCGGTCGATACGTCTGGATCATCACGCCGCTCGAGGTCGACCGCGAGTCGACCAGCTCGAAGTCGTGCGTCTGTCCGTGCTCCGGGAAGAGCCGCAGCCCGTCGCCCACGATCACCGGGGAGATGCGCAGGTTGAGCTCGTCCACGAGGTCGCGCTCGAGCAGCCAGCGGAGCAGGACGCCGCTGCCATGGACCTGGAGCTCGCGCCCGGGCCTCGCCTTGAGCTCGCGGATCGCCCCCTCCACGTCACCATCGATGACATGGGTGTTGTGCCACGTCGGGTCCTTGAGCGTGGTCGAGGGCACGTACTTCGGCAGGACGTTGATGGTGTGGCCGAACGGGTTGTCATCGTGGTTCGGCCAGTACGGCTCCCAGATCTCCCAGGTCTTGCGCCCGAGCAGCAGGGCGTCGGCGCGCCCGAACAACTCGATCAGGAATGGGCCCATCTCGGCGTCGGCATGCGACGCCGTCCAGCCACCGCGCTCGAACCCGCCACGCCGGTCCTCGTCGGGCCCGCCGGGACCCTGGTACACGCCGTCCAAGGTCACCATCTCCGATGCGGTCAATCTCATGGGCGTCGCTCCTTCACGGTCTCCAACGAGAGCAGCGGTCGGAACACGCGGGCCGGGATGTGCCCAGTTCCGAGCGGACCTTGCCACGGCCACGGTATCGCCCGACCTGGAGCCGTGCATGCCCAGCCTTCCAACCCCGTGTCATCGATCCGCGCAACGGACCGGTCGCGGAACCCTATCGAGCGCTCTCGGCGGCGGCCGTCAGCCCATCGAGGATCGAGTCAACCTTGCTCGGATCCTGGACAAGGTCGAGCATCGCCGCCCACCAGGCCCGTTGCAGCGTCGAGGGCATCATGTCGCCGGCACTGAAACGAATCACGTCGGCCCTGATGAGCTCCTCGGCGACCTTTCGCGCCACCGGATCGGGGTAGGTGTCCGCTGACACGCTGCGGTTCACGGAGGTGAACCCACCGAGCTTGATCCACGTTTCCTGTGCCCGGGCACTCGCGAGGTAGGTCATGAACGAGCGAGCGGCGGGGCTATCGCTCACCATCACCGGGACATCGGCGCCGACGGTGACGGCCCCTTTGTAGTCGGGGTCGATGGTCGGGAACTCGAAGACGTCGTAGTCGGTTCCAGGTTCGAGGTCCGGGTAGCTCGCGGCGATGAACGCTTGTGCGAACGACGCGAGATAGCACAAGTAGGCCGTCGGCGGGTCCGTGTACAACGGGTCCGCCGCGACGTCGTCACCGGTCGAGATGATGCGATCGCTGCCCCCGAGCACGTAGCCCTTGGTCGCGATGATCTTGGCGAACATGTCGAACGACTGCTTGATGCACGCCTGGTTCCAGGGAACCTCGGCTGAGACCCACTTATCGTAGAGATCCGGACCGCAGTTCCGGATCACGATCTCTGAGATCCAGTCGGTGAGCGCCCAGCCGCTCGCTGGACCGCGTGCTGCCACGACCGAGAGGGGAACGTGGCCGTCCGAGACGATCGTGTCGGCCAGCCTGATCATCTCGTTCCACGTCACGGGAACGGTGTAGCCGGCGACAGCGAAGGCTTTCGGGCTGTACCAGACCACCCCCTTGTTCGTGACCTTGTAGAAGATGCCGTACAACTTCCCGTTGTGGCTTCCAAGGTCGATCCATGCCGGCGCGTAGTCCCTGGTGATCTGCTGCATGTCCAGGACCGAGTCGAGCGGGATCAACATCCCGTCATCGGCGAGCCGTTCCATCACCGCCAAGTTGGGCAAGATGGCGATGTCGGTGGGATTTCCGGCCTGCACGTGGTCGGCCAGGGTGCCCGGCAGGTCTTGCGTCCCTTCCCAATCGACGATCGCTCCAGTCTCCTGCTCCCATGCCGACTTGACCGTTTGGAAGCTGTCGAGCTCGGGTCCGCTCCACAGGCCGAGGACGTGGACGTGTGCACCTTCCAGGGCTAGCGGGGGACTGCTCGTGGCTCCGGCGGTGACCGTCGGGGTGGGGGTCGCGGCCGCTGGCGCTGCCGCAGAGCCATCCGAGCCCGAGCAGCCGACGCTGAGGAGGGCAACGAGCATGAGAAGGCCGGTGACCTTCGTGACCTTCTGACCTTCGAACGACCGATCATTCTCATCCCGCTCTCAGTTCTCGCGTCTCTGACTCGTTGGGCCCCTCGATGCCCCCATCCATACGGTATCCGTCGCCGGTCGACGACCGATGAGATACTTCTGCGTGACAGATTCGCGTGCAAGCGCGAAGATGTCGCGGCTGCCAGGGACGAGGCGGCGCCGGCCACCGCGCATGAGCATCTGATGACCGACCTGCCCAACTGATGACAGACCTGCCCAACTCCGCAGCCGATCAGGCTGACAACGCCTCCATACCCGACGGCGAGACGCCCGCCGGCGATTCCGAGCTCGCGGCGCTCGTCCGGGGCGACGCACCGCCGGACGCCGGCGACCCCGAGCTCGCTGCGCTCGTCGCGCCAGAAGCCGGGGCGGATGCCACCGAGCCCGTCTTCGAGGCCACCTCGGCCGCGGCGGACTCGACCTCGCCAGATCCCGACGCCGCCCCGGCTGATGCGACCACCGCTGATGCGACCACCGCCGACGAGCCCGCGCCGGGCGAGCCGACCGACAACGCCCCGGCGGACACGACGACGACCTTCGAGCCCGGCGTCGATGCCGTGCCGGTCCTGCCTCTCGCGGCCGCCGTGACCCACGGCGAGCCCCCGGCACGGCCCCGGCGTCGACGGTCGCTTGCCCTCCGCTTCGGCGTCTCGTTCGTCCTGGGTTTCCTGCTCGCCATCGGCATCGGCGCCGGCGTCATGTACGCATGGAGCCAGCAATACGAAGGCCGGGTCCTGCCCGGCGTTAGCGTCGGCGGCACGGAACTCGGTGGGCTCACCCGCGAGCAGGCGGAGACGGCGCTCGCGAACGCCTATGGGTCGCTCGGAACCGGGCAGATCACGCTCACCGGCCCGGATGGCAAGACCACGACCATCAGCTACGCCGACGTCGGCCGCGGCCCCGACACCACAGCGCTGGTCGACGCGGCCCTCGCGGCAGGCCGCCAGGGCGAACCGCTCCTGGACCTCATCGGCGGACCCCAGGCCGCGATCCACGGCACGAACCTCGACTCGGCCGTGACCTACGACCGCGACAAGCTGGCGGCCGCCGTCGAGACCCTCGCCGCGACGATCGACGAGACGCCCGAGGACGCCTCCGTGTCGGCCGGCCCGGGTGGGACGTACAGCGTCTCCACGGCGAAGGACGGTCGCGCCGTGGACCAGGCGGCCTTGCTGACCGCGCTGGACCAGCCGCTTGCGGCGCTCGACACGCCGGCGGCGATCACGATGGATGTGCCGGTCGTGACGTTGCCACCCGCCGTCGCGACCACATCGGCCGAGGCGGCGCAGGCGGCCGCGCATCGGATGGTGGCCGACGTGGTCGTCGCCCGAGGCGAGGAACACTGGACGATCGCCGGTAAGACCCTCGCGCCGCTGATCTCGTTCTGGACCGCGGGCGACGGGAGCATGGCCCCGACCTTTGACGAGTCGGGCCTCGACCCGATCGTCAAGTCGCTGGCCAAGCAGGTCAACCAGAAGGTGCGTGACGCGGGCCTCAAGCGTATCGATGGACACATCGTCGCCACCGGCAGCAGCCGCGAGGGCCGAACGCTCAACGCTGATGGCATGAAGGCCGCGATCCTCAGTGAGATCAGGGCCCGTCAGTCGGGTGCGGCGGCATCACCGGTCGCGGCCGTCGTCAAGGCCGTCGATCCGAAGCTGACTACGGCGGACGCCAAGGCCTTCGCCCCGAAGATGCGGGTCATCAGCAAGTACAGCGTCTACTACTGGGTCATCGTCAACAACCACTGGGGCGGGAACATCGAGGCGCCGGCCACGAAGATCAACGGCACGGTCGTGCCGCCAGGCGGCAAGTTCGACTTCTGGAAGGTCGTCGGCGACCTGCGCAAGCTGCCGGGCGAGGGCCCAGGCAACGCGATCGAGGGCGGGAAGATCACCGTCACCGGCGCGTTCGGCGGCGGCATCTGCACCACGTCCACGACGCTGTTCAACGCGGCGTTCCGGGCAGGCATGGTGCCGGGTGCCCGACAGAACCACAACGAGTTCATCAACCGGTATCCGCCGGGCCTCGATGCCACCGTGTGGATCGTCGGCACGACCAAGCAGACCATGAGCTTCACGAACGACACGAAGTACCCGATCCTGATCCAGCGGATCATCACCAACGCCGGGAACAAGCGGTGGCTCACGTTCAAGATCTGGAGCGTGCCGAACGGCCGGACCTACAAGATCAGCAACCTTGTCATCCAGCACGGTCCGCGCGCGAGGTCGACGATCGTGAGGGATCCGACCAAGCCGGTGGGTTACCGGTTCTTCAACAACGCCCCGGCGGACGGCGCCAAGGTGGGGGTCACCGTGTCGATCTACGACCACGGCAAACTCCACTGGCGGAAGCGCTACTACTCGAACTACCCAGCGGTCGACGGCGTCACCATCGTGGGGACCAAGAGGACCTGACGCGGGCGTGGATCGAGGCCCGGACCGCCATCGTCGACGGCGAGGTCATCGCGCTGGACGACCACGGCGAGCCTGATTTCGCGTTGCTCGGAGCCCGGATGGGGGAGGGGAGTCGGCGCGACAGATCGGGGTGACCGCCCCTTTCGTCGTGCAGCGCGCCGCCGATAGCCTGCCGCACATGGACCGTGAGACCGTTGCGTCACCTGGGAAGCGGACGTTCCTCCTGGAACGCTACTGGCCGGGCATCGACGAAGCGGTCGCTCGGACGGTGGTGTCCGGCCTCGAGCGCGCCGCCCGCGCCATGACGGCCGAAGACACGCCCGTGCGACATCTGGGCTCGGTCCTCATGCCCGTCGACCAGGTCGTGTTCTCGCTCATCGAGGCGGTCGACGACCAGGCCGCTCGCCGGTTGAACGAGCGAGCCGACCTGCCCATCGATCGGATCGCGACCGCCATCGCGCTGGGCGCAACCGACTGTCGAAAGGAGCTCCCGTGAACCGCTTCTGTGCCGTCCTCGTGTCCCTGGTCGTGATCCTGATGGCCTGCACCACCACCGGCGGCTCGTCGACCGGACCGTCGGAGGCCGTCGCCTCGCAGGCCGCCACAGCACCGCCGGTCGCCGTCTCCAGCCTGACCGCCACCATCACCCCCGAAAGCGCCGCGCCCACCACAGAGCCGAGTGCCTCGCCTAGCTCGAGCGGCGGGCCTGTCACCGGGGCATCCTCCACGCCTGGGGCGATCGATCCCTGCACGCTGCTGACCGCCGACGAAGCGTCGAAAGTCATCGGCATGAAGATGAGCGCCGGCGTCAGCGACTACGCGGACCCGGTGCGGGTCTGCACGTTCAAGAGCGGCAAGGCCGAGTTGAAGGTGTTCCTGGCGGCGCCGGCTGCTGATGCCGCGACCGCCAAGGGTTACTGGGATGCACAACGCGCTGAGGTCCCAGCCGACATCCCCGTCAAGGACCTGACCGAGTTCGATCGATCGGCCTACGGCACCGGTGCCTCGGTCGGATTGCCCATCAGCGCCCTGTTCGTCCTCGACGGCAAGTACTTCTTCGAGGTCTACTGCGGGTACCCGTCCTGCTCGCAGAAGGCCAGCCTGGGTGCCGCCGACCACATCGCGGGCCGTCTGCCCTGACCGCTACTACTCGAACTACCCGGCGGTCGACGGCGTCACCATCGTGGGGACCAATCGGCTGGGTGCTGGCACCGCTATCTCGGTGAGACGCGCGAAGCTGCGGGTTCTGGGGCATCCTGTCCCAGATGGACAAGCGGACCTTCCTCGCGGAGATCCTCGCGACCCACGAGCCGCTCGCCGCGGTGGCCGGCACCCTGGCCGACGTCGCGTGGGCCGAACCGCTTCCGGACATGGACGGCTGGACCCGGAAGGACGCGCTCGCGCATGTCGGGTGGTGGACCGACCACTCGGTGCGCGTGATCACGGCGCTACGGGCCGGCGAGGTGCCGTACGAACGAAACGCCGACTTCGACATCGACGCCCAGAACCGAACGATCCTCGAGGAGTTCCGCGATCGGGACCCGGCGGCGGTCCGCGCGTACGAGGCGGCCGCCTTCGATCGTCTCGTCGCGGCGGTCGAAG
The DNA here is from genome assembly GCA_963817245.1 of uncultured Chloroflexia bacterium. Taxonomy (GTDB): domain Bacteria; phylum Chloroflexota; class Limnocylindria; order Limnocylindrales; family CSP1-4; genus SPCO01. Next base: position 1,052,534 of record CAWFNQ010000001.1, on the reverse strand, counting down.
CGGCATCGGATGAGGACCTGTTCACGGCGGACCGGTTCGCCTGGCTCGGCGAGGAGACGCTGGCGGCAGCCATCGAGTGGGACTCGACCAAGCACTACCCGGAGCATCTGCCGCACCTCACGGCCTGAGCGAGAGGCCCTCGCGCGCGAGCCGGCCTACAACGAAGCTGTCCCACGCGTCGCCCCGTGGGCAGGGGAGGGGTGTGGCTGACCTCGGGTCGGCGATCGGCGATCAGGCCTCGTCCTCGGGCGCCTCCATGCGCTCGAGCAGCGCCAGCGTCGTCTGCCAGCTGCGGATCGTCATCGACTTGTACGCGGCGTTCCCGACGATCTTGCCGAGTCGGCTCTTCGTCCGTTGGGCGCTCAGCCGCTGCGAGTAGATCACGCCGGTTCCCGGCCACACCTCGTCGACGCCGGGCCGCGGGTCGAAGACCTGCATCGCCGTCGGCGCGTCGATCCCGATGAGGAAGACCGCGTCGCTGTGGTACGTCTCCGGATGGTCGCCGAAGCCCTTCGGCCGCTTCCGGACGACGGCGCGAAGCTGGGCGAGCGTCAGGATCAGCACCGAGATCAGCTCGCTGTCGAGCTTGAAGGTCTTGGGGAGCGCTTCTTCGAGCTCTCGCTTGATCGCGGCCGCGGATTGGTCGGAGCTCAGGATCACGTTGCCGCTGGCGATGTAGGTGGAGACCTTCGTGTGGCCGTGCGACTCGAGGAGGTCGCGCAGGGCCGCCATCGGCACCTTGTTCCGGCCGCCGACGTTGATGCCGCGCAGGAGGACGAGGTATCGGGTCAAGCGGGGGCTCAGCGCTTCCCGAAACCGGGGATCGCCGCGGCCTGCTGCATCCACGACGCGAGTTGGCGTTCGTCGATGTCGTCCACTGAAGCGAGGTCCACGCCGCGCGAGTCCTTGCCCATCCCGATCGGCGTGACTGGCGGTACGGGCGTGAGCGACGTGCCGCGCCCGAACGTGAGCTTGACGTGGCCCTCGAAGCCGCCGCACGAGAAGCACCAGCCGTCGCCGACGCCATACCACGCCATGCCCCATTTCACGGAGCGCTGCAGGCCAGGCAGGGTCTTAGCCGCCAGGGCATCGACGCGTTCGGCGATGGAGCGTTGCGGCTGCGGCAAGCTGCTGATGTAGGCGAAGACCGGCTTGTCGCCGACCGCGGCCTTCGCCGGGCTTGCCCTGCCAGTCATGGCGGCCGGCAGCGTCGTCAGGACGTTGCCTTGTGCGGCCGACTCGGGGGCCTTTGGCTTGTCTCCATTGGCATGTGACGTCATCGGTCGTTCCTAACGGGATCCACTGCGACGAGAATGAGTTCAGCGAGGGTCAGATCTCCACGCCCAATCGTCCCACGCCAAGGCGTCGGGCATCTGTGTGCGCGCCGCCGCCGACGACATGGCCATCCTCGACGCCGACGATCCAGCCGCCCGCCGCCGACGACATCCAGCGCCCGCTGGACGAGGTGGAAGTCCGCCCTGAACGCGTGACGCAAACGTGGAAGGGCCGGCACCTCCTGGCACCGGCCCAACTCATTCAGCGTTCGTAGTGGTCGCGGTCACCTTCGAAAGCGACCGCCGATCATGCAGCAGGCTCGATAGCGCTTGCCCGATCCGCACGGACATGGGTCGTTCCGACCGAGCTTCTCGGTGAAGCAACTCCTTGTCGCCGTGCACGACGCGGTCGCCGCGCTTGACGTTCGTCTCCGAGGGGAAGCCCCGTCGACGCTTACTCGTCCGCTCGAAAGCGCACCTGCTCTTCGAGATCGTGATCGTGGCGTGCCATCACGCACCTCCTTGGGCTGGCGCCGCGAACCACTCGGGCGCCGCGGGATGATACTCGCGAGGCTCACGTCGATCTGGCGCTCGATCCGATACGACGCGGCCGATGACCGACGAAGGAAGCTGGTAATGGTGACCGGCGGTGGGCTGACGGGAAGCGGACAGACATAACTCACCTTATCGGAAGTAGATATGGGCGGTCTGCGAGCCCGTGCGGCGCCAGGATCGAATCGCCTACGATCGGCACGACCCGGCCGATGGCGTTCCGAAGCCACGCGAGGTGAGTACACATGCAGCCCCAGATGATCGTCGCGACGATCCCGGTGACCGACCTGGAGCGCTCGAAGGCGTTCTACGGCGGGACACTCGGACTCCCGATGCTGTGGGAGAACCCCGCGTCAGTGCGCTACGACGCCGGCGGTGGCTCGCAGCTCTCGATCTTCCGACGTGGCCCGAGCGTGGCCGATCACACGCTCGCGCACTTCGAGGTCGACGATATCGAGGCGACCGTGCAGGAGCTCGAGGCGAAGGGCGTCGCCTTCATCGACTACACCGAGGGCCCCCTGGTCACGACCGGCCACATCGCCCAGATCGGGCCGGCGCGCGGCGCCTGGATGCACGACCCGGACGGCAACGTGCTCGGGCTCCGCGGTACCTGATCTACGTGGGATCGCGGCGCAGATATCGAGCCGCCAGCAACGCGATCCAGGCGAGCCCCGCGACGATCGAGATGCGCTGATAGAGACCGACCGTCTCCGGGAAGAACGGCTGACCGCTGGCGTCGGCCGATGAGGCGCCCAAGAAGAACCAGACCACCAGGGCGGTCACGACCGAATAGAGCACCCACAGTCCATCGTGCTCGCGGCGGAAGCGGCGCGCCATGACAAGGGGCGCGACGATCATGCCGCCGAAGGCGCAGAACGCGCCCAGGACGTGCAGGTAGGCGGTCGTCGGGAGCTGGGTCGGGAATCCGTCGGGCGTGCCGGGCGGGTAGCCGAAGGCCGGGGCCGTCGAGAACAGCCCGGCGATGACCAGCCCGGCGCCGGCGAAGCCGACCCCCAGCGGTCCGAACGTCGATCCGGCTCCCCCGCCCAGGACGCGCCGGAGCGCCACGGCGAACGCGACGATCAGCGCGCCGCACACGAGGAAGCTCGCCACCTGGACCCAGCCGCCGTCGCCGAGGCTCAAGTAGCTGACCTGCAGGCGCATCGCGTCGTAGCCGGGGCGGATGACGCCCTCGACGAGGAAGACCGCCACGAACAGCACGGGTCCGATCACGCCGGCCCACAGACCGGCCCGGGTGCGTCCGAGGTCCGTCGCGAGGCTCTCCCCCACCGCCGTGCCTGGATCCGACATGCGTCCGTCCTCCCTCAGAAGTCGCGGCGGCCCTCGAACGACGACTCGATGACCCCGGGCCGCGTCAGCTCGTAGAGGGCGATGCGCTGGCCGCCGGGTGCGGCGAAGGTGTGGACCGGGCCCTGGGGGATCTCCAGGGTGTGTCCCCCACTCCAGCCGCGAGCGCGCAACTCCCCCACCGCGGCATCGAGATCGGCCACGCGGTACACGAGCACGGGCTGCTCGCCCTCGAGATGGCCGGCCAGCAGGATCCTCGGCGCGTCCGGCGCGAGCTCGACCATGGCGACTCGGGTGCCCATGCCCTCGATCGCGAAGATCACCCGCGCACCGAGCACGCCCTCGAAGTAGGCCACGTCCGCGGCCGGGTCGAGGCTGGGCATGTACACGTAGTCGAGGCGCTCGAACACGTGTCTACGATGCCCGACAAGCGAGGTACGCGTACAGCGGCAGGTCGAGCGCGATGTGCCAGGCCATGGGCAGCAACAGCGAGCGCGTCCGGAGCGCGATCCAGCCGGCGATGAAACCCCCGAGCCCGAGGGCGGCCATCAGCACGATCGGCGAGCCACCGACATCGGGGCCGCCGTGGGCCAGCCCGAAGACCACCGCCTGGGCGATGAGCGCGGTCCACGTGCCCGTGACGCGCGCGGTCCAGTTCATCAGGGCGCCGCGGTAGGCCAGCTCCTCGGCGACGCCGTTGGCAGTCGCGAAGACGAGGGCCGGGAGCAGGAAGCCGAGGTTCCCGAGATCGAGCGAGATCGACCCGAAGAACGGGCGGGCGAGGGCGGCCCCGACGAGGAGCCCGATCGGCCCGAGGACGATGGCACCGCCGATCGACCACCAGACGACCTGTCGGCGCGGCCATCGAAGCAGGAGGTCCGCCGGCTTGGCGCGGAGGACGACCGCGAGGATCGCCAGCACGCCGAGCACGAGCGCGGCCTCGGCCAGGCGCCAGACGGCCGGTGGCGAGGTGAGCGTCGCGCAGTCGGTACCGCCCGGGTCCGCGACGGGTGCCGGCAGGAGGCCCCAGCACAGCGCGACCGCGACCGGGATGGGCGCCGCCCACGCCCAGCGGACCGGGGCGTCGCGACGGACCGCGACCACGACGCCGGCCACGAGGGCCGCGAGCACGAACGGCCGGGCCGGCTGGATGGCCGCCGCCACGACGAGGAGCCCGATCGGGACCGCCGAGCGGGCGAACTCGCGGGCGTCGGTCGGCATCGCCGAGCGGCCGGCTCTCACGGACACGCGGCGATGATGCCATCCGGATATCGGGTCCTGGTCACCGCGGCGACGCGGCTCGAGTCCTCAGGGCCCGCACGCGGCACGACCGGCCGCGCCGGACTCAGCGCCGGTGCAGCAGGAACAGCGTGCGGGGGCTGTCCTCGATCGGCGTCTCGGCCACGATCTCGAACGTCCCCAAGGCCGCGGCCCGGAACCCTTCGAGCGTGTAGTCCGGGAACACGTCGCGGCGCGTCGAGAGGAGCCGGCGGACCATCGGGTCCGCCTTGGGGACGAACTCGACGATCGCCCACGGCGCCATCCTGCCGAACAGGTCCATGAGCATCGGCAGGGGCACGTTGCGCGAGATCGCCAGGTGGTGGACGAGCGCGAGCGCGAGGATCGCGTCGGGGTTCGCCCGTTCGAGCAGCGAGCGTCGTTCCTGGTTCGCCCAGCCGATGCCGGGGCTCGGGTTCGCGACATCGAGGATGAGCGGCAGGATGTCGGACCGCGCCTCGGACTTGAGCTGGCGGTAGTTGCGCTCGGCGGCGGCCGGGTCGATGTCGAAGGCCAGGACCCGCTTGCCGTGCTCGGCCGCGATCCGGCTGTAGCGGCCCGTGTTGGCGCCCAGATCCCAGACCTCGGGGCCGTTCACCCGGCCCACGTACTCCCCGACCAGGCGCTCCTTGTCGGCGGTCGCGCGGTCGTTGTAGCTCGTGTTGTCGGCGTAGTCGGACCATTCGGTGCCGCCCGGCTTCCAGTCGAGCGCGGCGACGGTACTGCGCAGGTTCGTCACGAGCGCGATGAGCTTCGTCCGGCTGATGCGGGCCCGTTTCGCCGCTGCGCCCTCGTCATCGTCGTCGGCGTGGCGGACCTGCGCGTTGGCATGCAGGTGGAGATGCGAGAGCAGCCCGAAGTTCAGGCGGGTGCGCCACGGGACGAGGCCCTTGGCCAGGTCGAGCGGGATGCCGTCGGGATCGGCGCGCAGGAGCGCGGCCAGCCGGATGTCACGCCGCGACATGACCGCCAGGGGCGCCAGGAAGTGCTCGCAGAACTGGCGATACGCCACCCACGGCGTCCCGTCCTCATGGACCTCGAAGGAGAGCGAGTCGATGAGGATGGGGCGGCCTGCCTGGAACTGGACGTTGTAGGCCGAGGCATCCTTGAGCGTCCAGCCGGCGGCGAGGGCCTCGAGCTCGATGTCGAGCGTCAGGAGCGCCGCGTCCTTGAGCTCGCCGAAGGTCCACTCGTACGGATACGAGATGAAGTCGATGGGATCGGGGCGGATGATCGCCCGGGCCTGTGGCGTCGCGGCCCGGCTCAGGTCCGCCGTCTCGTAGCCGATGAGCTTCCCCGACTCGATGAGCGACGCGGCGAGGCCGCTCGCCACGAACGCCTGCCACTCGTCGAACACCGACGGCCCGATCTGGCGATACAGGACGCCGTCGCGGCGGTAGACGAAGCCGCCCGGATCCCGATAGGAGCCCGGGTCGCGCGCGATCTCCGGCCCGGCCTCGGCCGGGGCCGCGTCAGTCGGTCCCGGCGCGATCATCAGTCGGTGACGACGCTCCCTTGGAGCCGCGGATCGTGTCGATGAGACGCCTGAGCTGCGTCCGGAAGAAGATCGGGATGGCCACGAGCGTGGCGATGACGACCTGGATGATGAGGCTCCCGGAGCCGGGATCGATGTAGGCGAGGAGCTCGGTCACGGACCCTCCGTGTGCTCGCGGCCGGCCAGGAGGCCGACGATCCCGGCGATGGTAGCGCGCATGACCCGAACGGCACAGGCCGCCATCCGGGTCCCAGTCGTCAGACGTTGGTCCCGGTGATGATGAGGAGCACCGGTCCGTCAGGCCGAGGGCCCATCTGGGCCCCGACCCAGCTCGCGGCGGCCGCGCCCTCGACCGTGAGGCCGAGCTCGGCGTCGAGTTCCGCCTGCGCGGCGTGCATCGCGTCCTCGTCGGCGAGGACCATGTCGTCGACGCGTCCGGCCATGAGGGCGACCGCCTGGGGCACCGCCACCCGCGCCGCGATCCCGTCGGCGTAGGTGTCGGCGGTCTCGGTGTCGATGGGCCGGCCGGCCTGCCAGCTGAGGGTCATCGCCGGGGCCCGCGCCGCGCTCACGCCGATGACCCGGCACCCGGGCGCGGCCGCACGCAACCACGACCCGATCCCGTTGATGAGGGCGCCGTTCCCGACCGGCACGAACACCTGCGCGATGGCCGGCAGGGTGCCGGCGTCGACCCCGTCGGTGACCTCGAGGGCCATCGTCCCGGCACCGGCCGCGATCCGATCGTCCTCGCCGTCGACCAGCAGGAACGCGTCGTGCTCCTCGACGTAGGCCGCTGCCGCCGCCCGGGCAGCGTCGAAGTCCTCCCCCGCCTCGACCACGGTGGCGCCGAGGGCGCGCATCCGGGCGACCTTGCCGCGGTTGGCATGGCGCGAGGTGAAGACGACGGCCTCGATGCCGAGCGGGCGGGCGGCGAAGGCGATGCCCTGGCCGAAGTTCCCGGCCGAGGCCACGACGATGGGCCGGCCCGGGCCGATCCTCCCCTCCCCCGCCAGCGCCCGGACCGCCACCCAGGTCCCGCGGCCCTTGAACGAGCGGATCGGGTTGACGGTCTCGACCTTCACGACCACCGGGACGCCGAGCCGTTCCGAGAGGCCCGGGGCCACGTACTGCGGGCTCCCCGTGAATGCGGGGTGGATCCGGGCGTGGGCAGCGCGGATCGCGGCAGGGGTCAGGTGGGGGGAGTCGTACATGCTCGACCAGTCGGCGGGCAACGAAACGCCCGAAGGAACCACCGGTCCGTAGTCAGCACCGCCGATGTAAACACCTGCGACACCGCTGTTCGGTCTGGTCGCCCCTTCGGGCAAGACCTACGTTAGCCGGTGCGTGCGGGCGCCGGGAAGGGACTTATCCACGAGTTTCGCGGTTCGTCGGCCGTCTGCGGACCGGTTGTCCACAGGGCGTCCACGAGCGGGCCCTGGACGGGCTCCGGTCAGCGTTCGAGCGGCCAGGTGGCACCCTCGTCGAGGCGCGGGATGCCGCGTCGATCGACCTCGAGTCCGGGCCACAACCGGGTGACGAGCGCCGCTGTCTCGACGATGGTCACGCGGCCGCGTCGATCGACGAGCGCGCCGAGGATGGCGCTCGCCGGGCGTCCGCCACCGCTCCCCTGCCCGCCCCAGAGCACCGCGGCGGTCCCGAGGGGCGAGCCATCCACGACGACGAACGCGCCGCCGGGGAACGGCAGCCCCTCGACGTGCTCGACCCCGGTGCCCGCCGCGTCGACCCGATTGCCGTGGAGCGTGCCGTCACCCTCGGGGTGGAGCGTGAGCAGCACCCCCGGCACGGACAGCTCCAGGTGGGCGAAGCGGCGCTCGGGATCGGTCTCGAGCAGGAGCGAGTGGACGATGGTGCCGTCGCGGGTCAGCACCTCGCGCCAGCGGCGTCCGCGCCGGCCCTCCGACACGGTCCAGGTCAGGGACACGTCGCCGAGGTGGCCCGTGCCGGCGAGCCGGACCGGCTCGCTCATCGTTCGGCGCCGACCGCTCCGGACGCTCCCGGCTCACCGGCGTCGAGCAGGTCGTCGGCCCAGCGAGCCGCGACCGCCTCGAGCTCCCCGGCCAGCGAGGGTGCCACGCGCCCGGTCACGCGGACGTCACGCTCGCGATACTCGACCTCGACCGTGCCCCGCTCGCGGACGCGGGCCAGGAGTTCGCCCGCGGCGTACGGGACGGCAACGTCGACGTCGACCCACAGCGAGGCCAGGAGCGCGGCGATCTCCGCGCGCAACGTGTCGATGCCGTAGCCGGTGAGGGCCGAGACGAAGACCGCGCCACCGATGGCCGGCGCCGGCGTGGCGCCATCGCGCGCGGAACGGTCGAGCAGGTCGGCCTTGTTGTAGGCCACGAGCCGCGGCTTGTCGCCGGCCCCGAGCTCGTCGAGGACGGTCTGCACCGTCGCGCGGTGCTCCTCGAGGTGGGCATCGGACGCGTCGACGACCTCGATCAGCACGTCGGCCCGGTTGACCTCCTCGAGCGTGGCTCGGAACGCGTCGACGAGCTGGTGCGGGAGCTTGTGGATGAACCCGACGGTGTCGGTCACGATCGCGGTCTGGCCGTCGCCGAGCTTGACCTGGCGGCTGGTGGGATCGAGCGTGGCGAAGAGCTTGTCCTCGGCGAGCGCCACCTCGGAGCCGACGAGGATGTTGAGCAGCGTCGACTTGCCCGCGTTCGTGTACCCGACGATGCCGACGGTCGGCCACAGTCGCCGGTCCCGTCCGCGAGCCGCGGTGGCGCGCTGCTGGCGGACCTGCTCGACGCGCTCCTTCATCTTCGCGATGCGCGTCCGGATGATCCGGCGGTCGGTCTCGAGCTGGCTCTCACCGGGTCCACGGGTCCCGATCCCGCCACCGGTGCGCGAGAGGTGGGTCCACATCCGGGTGAGCCGAGGGAGCTGGTACTCGAGCTGGGCGAGCTCGACCTGGAGGCGACCCTCGTGGGTCTGGGCGTGCAGCGCGAAGATGTCGAGGATCAGCCGGCTCCGGTCGATGACCTTGACCTTGACGAGCTCCTCGAGCGCGCGCTGCTGGGCCGGGCGACAGCTCGTCGTCGGCGACGAGCACGTCGAACCCGGTCTCGCGCTTGGCGGCGACCAGGTCCTCGGCCTTGCCCTTGCCCACGTACCAGTTCGGGTCCACATGGCGGCGGTTCTGCCACTCGGCGCCGACGACGTCGGCGCCGGCCGTGGTCGCGAGGTTGGCCAGCTCGAGGAGCGAGTCCTGGGCACTCCAACCGTCCGCGTCACCGGTATCGACGGCGACGAGGAAGGCCTTCTCGACGGGCGGGGCGAGGTCGATGAGGTCGTGGGGCACGGCGCGAAGGATAGCCGGTCGGGGCCGGCAGGCGGTCGGTACGAAGCGAGGTCAGCGGCCTCAGATCGGCCGCTCCATGTCCACCGCGTCGATCGAGACGCCATCGGGGAACGTGACCGGGAACCGGTCGACCTCGCTGAACCCGAACCGCGTGTACACGGGCACGCCGGGCAGGCTCGCGCGCAGGAACAGGCGCCGGAAGCCCTCGGCGCGCGCCGCCGCCGCACAAGCCTCGAGGATCCGCGTGGCGTAGCCCCGGCGCGTGTGGTCGGAACGCGTGAACATGAACCGGATCGGCGCGGGGTCAACCGCCGGATCGAGCGGCGGCGATGGCCCATCGTCACCATCCGGCCGATGCGTGTACCGGTCGCGCCGACCCCATCCGCCGCAGGCGACGAGCTCGCCATCGTCTTCGACCACGTAGAACGTGCCGTCCTCGATGAGGGTCCGGTCGACCGCATCGATGTATGTCACCGACGAAGCGGTCTGACGGGCGTCGTAGGTCGAGGGGAAGATCGCCTCGATCGAGGCGAGCATCAGCGCATCGATGGCCGCGGCGTCGGCCGGCGTCGCGAGGCGGAGCGTCGCCGTCATGTCGTCCTGCTCGTGCGCGATCCGGAGGGTGGGATGCGGCGTGCCGCTAGCTGCTCTGTGGCGTGAACGTCGAGCCCTGCGCCATGAGGTCGGCGGCGCTCGTGTTGGTGGCGTAGTCGGGGTCGCCCGTCGTCCCGCTCGTCTGGATGGTGACGGTGCCGCCGTCGCCGTAGTCGACGATGTACGAGTACAGCGTCGTGCCGACCGGCGTCCCGCTCTCGGGCGCCGTCGAGGTCGCCTCCACGAGGGTCGCCTGCAGGCCGGAGACCGTGGTCTCGACCTGCTGGACCACGGTCCAGTTCGCCGGGTCGGTGGCGGCCGCGACCGCGTCCTCGTACGAGGCGACGTCGGGTTTGACCGTCACGTCCGTGTCGGGGGCGCCCCCGCCCGATGGGACGCTGATGGGGTCCGAGTCGAAGTAGCGGCAGGCGAGCCCGGGTGGCTCGGACAGGGTATGCCACGTGGCCGGATAGACGATCGACGCGAGCTGGACACCACTCGGACTGGTCACGGTGCACGTCGATTCGGGTGGGACCGAGGGCGGCGGCGGCAGCGTCGGGGCCGGCGTCGGCACGGGTGTCGGCGGCGGGGTGGGCTTGGGAGTCGCCGTGGGCTTCGGGGTCTCGGTCGGCTTCGCCGTCGCGCTCGCGGACGGCTTGGCGGACGCGTTCCCGGACGGCTTGGCGGTCTCCGACGGCTTGGGCGTCGGCGTGGGGGTCGGCTTCGCGGTCGGTGGAGCGGTCGGCACCGGCGGGATGGACCCCGAGGGCTCGGCGCGCGGTCGGGTCATCGCGACGACCACGTCGTCGTTGCGGTCGCGGAGCACGAGGGCTTCGCCACGGCGTTCGACGACGGCAGCGTCCTCCATCGCCTGCGAGGAACGCGGTCTCCTGGGTCATGACATCGTCGGCGCACACCTTGCGCGTCGTTGCGAGGCGGCTGATGTGCACGATCGTGCCGTTGGTCCCGTAGACGCCGTCATAGGTGTTGCAGCCACTCGAGCCACCGACGTTGGTGATGCCGAACACGGCCGTCAGCTCGGTCCCGCTGATCGGGATGGCCTGGGACCCCGGCGCATTCGCGAACGAGTCGACGAGCCAGGAACCCAGGAGCGGATTCTTGGGGGCCGCGTCGAAGACGAGGATCACTTCCCCGCCGGCGCCGAAGATCGTGAGGGTGTCGAGACGGATCCCATAGAAGCGGCTGTCGTGCAGCGCGGTGAGGTAGGTCGCTTCGAACGTCATCACGACGTCGGTGCAGGCCTTCTGGGTCGAGCTCACCTGGGAGATGAGCAGGGTCCGACCACTTGCGCGGGCGAGGCCTCCGTAGTCGTTGCAGCCGGCGAAGCCGTCGATCCGGGCGTTCGTGAAGTGCGCGTCGGCGTAGAGGCCCTCGGGGACGATCTCGAGCGTCCCGCCGTTGGCGTACGAGCGCAGCACCCAGGTCGTGCCGTCGAGTTCACCCCCGGAGCCACCGCCCGGCGAGCACGCCGCGACGAGGCCGAGGACGAAGACGAGCAGGACCGCGAGCGGCCGGATCCGCATGTCAGGCGGACTTGGTGCCGATGTAGAGCGCGAACAGCCGCAGCGCGTAGCCGAACCCGGCGACGACGAAGGCGAGGAAGATCGGCACGCCGATCGCGCCCGCGGAGATCGCGAACGCCTCGATCAGGTTGAACGCTGCACGCTGCGCGAGGTCGATCCACCAGACGATGCCGGCGACCACCGCGTAGATGATGAAGACCCAGCCGACGTAGATGAAGAACGTTCCGATGGACGCCAGGCGGCGGACATCGTTCATCAGGTCCAAGGGAAACCCTCCTGCGACGATCGTTGGCGGAAGCGCGAGCGTGCGCGTCGGAGCGATGCGCGCATGGTCCGCCGATGCGCCCATTGTCCCCCGGCAAGAGCGCCGCCGTATCGTGATCCCGCGACGACCGGCTTGCCGGGGCGGCTATGCTGTGAGGTCTGCGTCCTCCCCGGCTTTGGGGAGGACGGTCGGAGGGAGGCTCAACGACACATGCATCGTCCCATCGGAGTCACGATCCTCGCGATCCTGGCCGGCGTGGCCGGATTGTTCGAGATCTGGCGCATCCTCGTGTTCCTCGGGATCACGAGCTTCACGTTCGTCGGCAAGGAAGTCTCATTCAACGAACCGCAGTGGGGCCAGGTCATCTGGGCGGTCCTGCTGGCCGCGATCTGGTTCTGGGTGGCCCTCGGGTTCTGGAACGTCCGCGCGTATGCATGGTCGTTCGGCAACTTCATCGCCCTGTTCACGATGCTCTTCGGCTTCTTCGCCATCCTCGGCGCCTCCACCCTGGAGGCCGAGTCGGGCCCGATGCTCGTCGCGATCATCATCTTCTTCTACCTGAACTACCCGGGCGTGCGGAACGCCTTCATGGAGCATGAGCTGTCGCTCATGACCCCGGAGCAGCGGGCCGCGATGCAGCAGATGCAGGCCGCCCAGCTCGCCATGGCCCAGGCGTCGGTCGCACCAGCGGCTCCGCCGCCGGCCGCACCCGCATCGCAGTCCCCCACCCCGCCGGCCCCGCCGGCGCCGCCCGCGAGCTAGCGGCTCCCGCGTCCTCGGTCTCGGACCGGGGTGCGCCAGGCTGAACGCGAAGGCCGATCTGCGCCAGCAGGTCGGCCTTTCAGCGCGTCCCGGTGACGAGGCGCTCGCGGTCGAACATCGGCGCCACGATCCGCCAGCCGAGCACATCCGCGATCACGAGCGCGGCTGTCAGGCCGATCGCGAGCGCCGGCGTCAGGGGGATGGTGTCGAACGCGATCAAGGACGTCACGAGGACCAGCGGGATGACGGCGAGCAGGCTGAGCTGCTGCGCGACGCGGGCGTCGCTTGTCCGTGTCGAGATCGCGATGCCGATCCAGATGGACAGGGCGGCGAGCAGCGGCGTCAAGAGCAGTTGGGCCAGCACGTCGGCCGGCCGGAGGACCGCCACGGCGATGTCCGGCTGCGCGAACAGCACGACGCAGGCGAGGAAGATCGCGTAGACGACGTACGCGATCACCGTGCTCGGCAGCAGCGCCGCCAGGGCCTTTCCGACGAGGAACTCCTCACGGGTGATCGGGGTGGTCAGGACCGGCTCGAGGCTCCCCTGCTGCCGCTCGCCGGCGACCGAATAGGCGGCGAGGACCGTCGGCGCGAAGATCGGGATGGCGAGCATGTACAGCAGCAGGTGCCACGACCCGAGCCGGTCGGCCGACATCCCGGAGGCGAGGAAGACGATGAACAGCGGCTGGATGAGGAAGATCAGCGGGAAGATCGCCGTCGCCGCGACGACCGAGCCGTGCCGCCGGTACTCGCGAAGCTCCTTGCGGGCGATGGCGCCGATGCGCCTCCGGCTCACGCTCATCGCGGGGTCGTCCCCGGCTGGTCGTCGATGAGCTCGAGGTAGACGTCTTCGAGCGAGTGCCTGGACTCGTCGATCGAGAGCACGTCCGCGCCAGCGGCCACCAGCGCCCGGGTGACACCGGGCGCCGCAAGCGCCGGGTCCGACACCGTGAGGACGTAGCCGACCACGCCGTCCGCTCGCCACGCCTCGACGCCCGGGAGCCCGGCGAAGACCCGGTCGGGCGCGTCGAGCGGGGCGACGGTCGTGACCGTCAACGCCCGGGCGAAGAGCTGGTCGCGCAGTTCACCGGGCCGGCCGATCGAGCGGAGCCTGGTGTTCAGGATCGCCACGCGGTCACAGAGCCGCTCCGCTTCCTCGAGTCGGTGGGTCGTGAGGAAGATCGTCACGCCGCGGTGCCCGAGCCCGACGATGAGTTCGTGGACCTCCCGGGCGGCGACGGGATCGAGGCCCGCCGTGGGCTCGTCGAGGAAGAGCACCTCGGGGTCGCTAAGCAGCGCACGCGCCAGGGCCGCCCGCTGGCGGAGGCCTTTCGAGAGCGTCCCGCACGGGTCACGTGCACGGTCCGTGAGGTCCATCGCGCGGAGGGCCGCGTCGATGCGGCCGCGGGAGTCGGGCACCTCGTAGAGGTCGGCGAAGCACTCGAGATTCTCGCGCACGCTCAGGCGGAGGTAGAGGCCCGGCGACTCGGGCATGATCGCGATCCGGCGGCGGATCTCGAAGCCGTTCTCCGGGGTGAGATCGATCCCGGCGACCGTCGCCGAGCCCGAGCTCGGGGCGATGAGCGTGCCGAGCGTCCGGACGGTCGTGGTCTTGCCCGCGCCGTTGGGTCCGAGGAAACCGAAGATCTCGCCGCGCGCCACGTCGAACGAGACGTCGTCGACGGCGAGCCGATCGCCGAAGCGTTTCGACAGGTTCCTGACCGACACCGCGGGCACGCCGCCATCGGTCACCGGCCGCTCCAGGGCGACTCCGCCGCTCGTCACGGCGGTAGCGTAGCGCCGGTTCGCCGAACGCCCGTCGCGATGCCGGTCAGCGTTCGAGGACGCCCGCGAGCGCTCCAGTCGCGCGGAGGTCCGCGGCCGTCACACCAGCGGTCGCGTCGAGCCAGGTGATATCCGGTTCCGAGCGGAACCAGGTGCGCTGGCGCTTGGCGAAGGCGACGTTCCGATGAGCGTCGAGCTCGATGGCGGCGTCGCGGGTCAGCTCCCCGTCCACGACGGCCCAGGCCTCGCGATAGCCGATGGCCGAGAAGGCCGGGAGGGTCGGATCGAAGCGGGCCCGTAACGCGTCGGCCTCGTCGATGAGCCCGGCATCGAACTGGGCATGGGCCCTGAGCGCGAGCCGCCGACGATGCTCACCCGCCTCGATCGTCAGGCCGACCCACGTGACCGGACCCGCGTAGCCACGTGCCGGCGGGCGCGGCGCGTCCCCCTGGATCTCGGCGATCTCGAGGGCACGGACGACGCGACGCGGGTTGCGCAAGTCGACGGACGCGGCCAGGCTCGGGGCGAGCGTCTCGAGGCGTTCGGCGAGCGCCGCGAGGCCCTCGGCGGCCAGGTCGGCCTCGATGGCGGCGCGGACGGCCGGGTCGCTCGGGAGCGCATCGGTGTCGAGGCCCCGGGCCACGGCCCGGAGATAGAGCCCGGTCCCGCCGGCCAGGATCGCCACCCCGTCCCGTGCCGCGAGGTCGGCCAGGACCCCGCCGGCGTGCGTCACGAAGTCGGCGACGCTGAACGGCTCGTCGGGATCGACCAGGTCGAGGCCGTGATGCGGCACGCGCGCCCGGTCCTCGGCGGTCGCCTTGGCCGTGCCGATGTCCAGGCCACGGAACACCTGGCGCGAGTCCGCCGAGATGATCTCCGCAGGCCGGCCCCCCGCCGCGATGGCTTCGGCCAGCTCGATCGCCAGCGCGGTCTTGCCCGTCGCCGTCGCGCCCGCGATGACGATGAGGGGGGACGCGCCGACCATGGCAGTATCCTGCGCCATGGCTTATCCGCACGTCTTCGCACCCCTCCGACTTCGCCATCGGACGCTGGCCAACCGGATCACGTTCGGGGCGCATACCGCGAACATGGCGGTCGATGGCCTGCCCGGCGAGCGCCATCTCGCTTACTACCGCGAGCGGGCGCTCGGCGGAGCCGCCATGATCGTGGTCGAGCCGGTCCCGGTGCATCGCACGGCGGTCCTGACCCGCGGCAACTTCCGGCACGGCGACGATGCCGTGGTCGAGCCGTTCCGACGGGTTGCCGACGCCTGTCGTGCGGCGAGTCCGGACGTCGTCATGATCCAGCAGCTCTACCACGTGGGTCAGCACGGCGACGCCGACAACTCGTTCGCGCCGAACTGGTCGCCGTCGGGGCTGCCTTCCTACCACGACTCGGATGGCAGCCACGCGATGTCGGAGGACGAGATCGAAGCCGTGATCGGCGGATTCGTGGCCGCCGCCGGACGCGTCCAGGCGGCTGGCTTCGACGGGATCGAGGTCTTCGCCGCCTACCACGCTCTTGTCGACCAGTTCTGGACGCCGTGGTCGAACCGACGGACGGATGGCTGGGGAGGATCCTTCGAAGCCCGGATGCGATTGTCGGATGCGATCCTCCGCGGGATCCGTGAACGCTGCGGAGAAGACTTCATCGTCGGGCTCGCCGTGAGCGTCGATGCCGACTCGGAGCCGGCGCTGTCGATCGACGAGCTCGCCGAGATCGTGGCCTGGCACGACGAGCGTCGACTGATGGACTACGTGACCTGCGGGACGGGATCGTATTTCGATTTCCACGCGATCATCCCGCCGTCGCTCTACGACGACCGGCTTGGCGTCCCGTATGCCGCGGCACTCAAGCGCGTCGTCCGCCATGCGGCCGTCCAGGCGGAGAGCCTCATCCGGACGCCCGATGATGCCGAAGCGGTCCTCGCTGCTGGCGACGCCGACCTCGTCAGCATCGTCCGGGGCCAGATCGCGGATCCGCACCTCGTGGCCAAGGCCCGCGCCGACCGCGCGGCCGACGTTCGCCCGTGCATCTCCTGCAACCAGCTGTGCTGGGGTCGGCGGTCGCGCGACTACTGGATCTCGTGCCTCGTCAACCCGTCGGCGGGACGGGAATGGGCGTGGGGTGGGGATCGGTTCGAGACCGCGGCCGTGGCCCGACGCGTATTCGTCGTCGGTGGTGGGCCGGCGGGTCTGGAGGCGGCTCGGGTCGCGGCTGAACGAGGGCATACGGTGACCCTCGTGGAGCGCGCGGGGGATCTTGGCGGGCAGTTCCGGCTGGCGGGCAGACAGCCGACACGCGGTCGGATCCTCGATCTGCTGGACTGGTACGCCCGCCGTCTCGCGGCACTGGGCGTCGACGTTCGCCTCGGAACGGACGCGACGGCGGGACTGGTCGCCGAGGTCGCGCCGGACGATGTGGTGGTGGCCACCGGCGCGGCACCGGCCCGGGCGGGCTTCCAACGCGCCATGCCGATGGTCGACCGGCTGCCCGGCATCGACGACCCGAGTGCGCTGGCCATCGACGACGTCCTGGACGGCACCGTGGATGTCGGTCGGCATGTCCTCGTCGTCGACGACCTCGGCGACTGGCGCGGGCTCGGGACCGCCCTGTTCCTCGCGGAGTCGGGTCATGCCGTGACCATCGTGACCTCGGCAGCCGTGGTCGGTGGCGGGCTCGTCCACAGCGCGGTCGATGGGCCCCTCCGCAAGCGGTTCGCCGCCGCCGGAGGCGCGATGGTGCCGTCGACCTTGGTCCTCGGGTGGCGAGCTGGCGAGGCGCGCCTCCGCTCGACGCTCACCGGCGCCGAGCGCACCCTCGCCGCCGACACGCTCGTGGTGGCGGAGACCCCGCGACCCGTCACCGACCTGGCCACCGATCTGACGGCTCGCGATCTGCCGTTCCACCTGATCGGGGACGCCGTCGCCGCTCGCCGCGCCAGCCTCGCGTTCTACGAGGGGCGCGAGCTTGGCTTGCGGCTCTAGATCGTCAGATCGTCCCCAGCGTCGGGCCGCGAGCCCCGGAGGGCATACGGGCCGGCGTGCTCGACGCGGATGCTCACCTCGCGACCCAACAGGTCCATCGACCCCGGAGAGGTGGACGAGTTTGTTTCCGCGGGTCCTGCCGGTCAGCCCGCCGCCTGCGCGTGCGCCGGGTACCGCCTCGGCGTCGTGGTCGTGGGCGCGGGGTTCGTGCACCCCATCGACCAGCACCTCGACCTCGCGGCCGAGCCAGGCCCGGTTGCGCTCGAGTCCGATCCCCTCCTGGAGCGCGAGGAGCTCGTTCAGCCGCGCCCGCTTGACGTCGGCCGGGACATCGTCATCCAGCTTCGTCGCTGGCGTTCCGGGGCGCTCGGAGTAGGCCGCCGCGAAGACCTGGTCGTAGCGGACGGTCTCGAGGAGCCGCAACGTCGAGCGGAATTGGGCGTCGGTCTCGCCGCAGAACCCCACGATGACATCGGTCGAGATCGTGATCCCCGGCACGGCCTCCCGGATGCGCGTGAGCCGCTCGAGATAGTGCTCGATCGAGTACTGGCGGCCCATCCGGCGCAGGACCGCATCGTCGCCGGACTGGACCGGCAGGTGCAGGTGCTCGCAGACGCTCTCGCACTCGGCGAGCGCGGCGATGAGCCGGTCGGACAGGTCCCATGGGTGCGAGGTGACGAAGCGCAATCGCCCGATGGCCGGCCGCCCGTCCGCAGTGCGGAGGCCGTCGATGGCCCGGATCAGCTCGGCGAGATCGGGACGACCCTGCAGATCGAGCCGACGCCCGGCCCAGCGCTCGGCGTCCACGTGGGCGAACCGCGGATCCGGTGGCAGGTCGTGTCCGTACGAGTTCACGTTCTGGCCGAGGAGCGTGACCTCGCGGTAGCCGGCGGCCGCCAGCGCCCGCGCCTCGTCGACGATCTCGTCGAACGGCCGGCTCCGCTCCGGACCCCGGCTGAAGGGCACGATGCAGTAGGTGCACGTCTTGTCGCAGCCGTAGATGATCGGCAGCCAGGCGCTGACGGCCGAACCGCGCGCGACGGTCCCCTCCCCGATGGCGCGAGCCCGCGTCCCCGACAACCCATCGGCGACGCCGACGACCGTCCGGCCCACGACCGTCGTGGCGCCGACGGCCCCGATGGGCGCCTGCGCCGAGGCAAGGCCGAGTCGGTCGACGAGCTCGGGCTCCTCGTCCGGGCGCAGGAACACGTCCACGGCCGGATACCGGTGCCGCAGGCCGGCGCGATCGGGCTCCCGCACGGAGCAGCCCGTCAGCACCACCCGCAGGCCCGGGTTCGCGTCCTTGAGCCTCGCGAGCTGGCCCTGCCGGCCGATGACCTTCTGCTCGGCGCCCTCGCGGATCGCGCAGGTGTTGATGACGATGAGGTCGGCGTCCTCGAAGCCGGTCGCCTCGGCACAGCCGGCCTGCAGCAGGCGGCCGGCCATCTCCTCGGAGTCGCTGCGGTTCATCTGGCAGCCGAGCGTCCAGACGTGGAAGCGCGGCAGCGTCCGAGCCTCGGGCAGGTACTCGGCGACCCGCTCGTCCCGCGGGGCCGCCGGCAGGCGCGGCGTCGCGTTCGGAGGTGGCGGGGCCACCTCGAGCATCGGCAGCGTGCGATCGAGCAGCGAACGGTCGGTCATCGGTCTGGCCGGGAGCCTACGCCGATGGCCGTCTCGATGCCATCGGCGACCTCGGGCGGGACCCACAGGCGCGCGTGGGACTCGGCGTACGTCCCCGTGTCGCCGTGATAGTCCGTGCCGCCGGTGCGGACCAGCCGCAGGTTCGTCGCGACGTCCCCGACCGAGCCGACCGTTTCGGCGTCGAACGTCCGGTAGTAGACCTCGAGGCCGCCGAGACCCTCGTCGACGAGGTCACGGACGACGTCGATGCGGTGCGCCGCCTCGCTGAAATGCGCGAGGACCGGCAGGCCGCCCGCCGCGCGGATCACGGTGATCGCCTCGGCCGGACCCATGCCGTCGCGCGGGATGTAGGCGGGCGACCCCCAGCTGAGCAGCCGCCGGAAGGCGTCCTCGACGCTCTCGGCGTGGCCGGCCTCGATCAAGGCCCGCGCCACGGTCGGCCGGCCCAGGGCATCGTCCGAGGTCCGGTCGATGGCGGCGACCTGCGCGTCGATCGAGAGGCCGAGCTCGCGCAGTCGGTCGACGGTCCGTTCGAACCGCTGCCGGCGACGGTCACGCTGGTCGGCCAATGCCGCCTCGAACGCCGCATCGTCTGGGTCCATGCCGAACCCGAGGATGTGCAGCTCGCCCTCCCACAGGCCGAGGTTGCGGGTGACGATCGCGTTGATCTCGACCCCGGGGACCAGGCGCATGCCGGGTGGGATGGCGCCGTCGACGACGACCTCGCGGTAGCCCGCCAGCGTGTCGTGGTCGGTCAGGGCGAAGAGGCGGACGCCGACGTCGAACGCCTGTCGGACGAGCGCGCCGGGCGCGACGACCCCGTCGGAACGCGTCGTGTGCGCATGCAGGTCGATCGTCGACGGCGGGTGGTGGGGCAGCCAGCTCGCCTCTTCGGGCGGCAGTGGGTCGTGGCGCCGTCGCCTCGCTGGTGGCGTGGCCACGCTCAGACCTCGATGAGGCGCTGGATCCGCTCGAGCTGCAGCGCCCGGCCGGTGGCCGGATCGATGTCGACCTGGACCGCGTTGAAGATGACGGGCCCCTCCCCCACCTCGAACCGCGTCGGGAGCGAGTTGATGAAGCGCGGCAGGACGGTCTTGGGATCGAAGCCGATGACGCTCCAGACCGGCCCGGTCATGCCGATGTCGGTCAGGTAGGCGGTCCCGTTCGGCAGGATGCGCTCGTCGCCGGTCACGACGTGCGTGTGCGTCCCGACGACCACGCTCACCCGTCCGTCGAGATAGAGCCCCAGCGCGTTCTTTTCGGAGGTGATCTCGCAGTGGAAGTCCACGACGCGCACCGGCGGGAGCGGCTCCGACGACTCGTCGAGCAGCCGGTCCGCGTCGGTGAACGGGTTCTCGATCTGCTGCATGTACGTGCGGCCCTGGAGGTTGATGACGGTCACGTCGGTGCCGTCGAGGGCGCCGTACACCCCCCAGCCACGGCCGGGGACCTCGTGCGTGCCGTAGTTGAGCGGCCGCAGCACGCGATCGTTCGCCTCGAGGAACGGGTAGATCTCGCGCTTGTCCCAGATGTGATTGCCGCTCGTGATGACGTCGACACCGTTCGCGAGCAGCGACTCCGCCGTGGAGGGCGTCAGACCCATCCCGCCGGCGACGTTCTCACCATTCGCCGTCACGAAGTCGATGCCGCGTTCCTCGCGAAGCCCGGGCAGGAGGTGCTCCACCGTCGCGCGTCCCGGTTTGCCGATCAGGTCCCCGATGAGCAGCACGCGGACGGCACCGCTCGGCCGCGGCGCGTCGCCGTTGACCGGGTTTCCAAGGCGCGTCCGCCCGATGGGCGCGGTCACCTCGGGCGGCCGGTCGGCGCGGAGGGGCGTGGATCCACGCCGTGAGTCTAGCGGGGGCGCTGCCCTTCGGGCCGGCCGGTCAGTCTGTCGAGTTGATGCAGATCCCCTTCACGGTCAGCAACGCGGTGACGCTCGCCACCGCGGAGGCCGCCCAGGCGCCCGCGTGCGAGGCGCCACCGACCATCACGCGCACCTGACCGGCGCTCGACGTGGCGCGGCGGAACGGCATCACCAGCCGACGATTGCCCGTCCCGGAGGCCCCGTTCCCCCACAGGACCGGCGAGACGAGCCAGAAGAGCGACGTCTTCTGCTCCTCGCCGGGTGCGCCATCGCCCTTGTCGACCCGGATGACGATCTCGCTCCCACAGCCGGATGCGCCGGCGATCGCGTAGCTCGATGCCCAGTAGTCGAAGTCGACGTCGGCCACGACTTCGTAAGCCTGGTGCCCGGCCGGGACGTTGACATCGCCCCCGACGAACCCTTCTGAACTCGCCCCGCCACCGACCCCGGCGACCGCGACGCCGGTCGCGCCGGCGTAGATGCCCCCGCTCGGATCCGCACTCGCGTTGGCGAAGCTGAACAGCTGGGTGTTGACGTTCGTCTCGTGACGCACGTACGCCGGTCCCATGCAGTCGCGCACGGGCCCTGCCGGTTCCGGGTCGCCGAGCCCCTGCTGGACGGTCCCGACATCGGTCGGGGCCTCCTTCGGCGTCAGCAGGATGGCTTCGAACGGGCGGATCTCGGCCTTCCAGACCTGCCGCTCCCGCAGGGCGTCGGCATCGATCGCTCGGGCGATGGCTTCGGTCGACGGATGCAGCCGCTCGTTCGCCGCGCGAGCGTCGAGCCATGCCGCTCCATGGCGCTCGCGGAACGCCTTGCGCAGCTCGGACGTCGCCCGAAGCCCCTCGGCGACGGCGATCTCACCATCAGCGATCCCGCGTGCGACCTCAGCAAGTCGCTCCGCCACGTCTTCCGCCGCCTTGAGCGCCTTCTTGCCGGCCGGACTCGATGCCATCGTGGCCTCGGCGGCCTCGTGGATGGGCCGGTAGAGCTCCGCCAGTTCTCGATACCGGGCGGTCTCACGGTCGTCAGACCCCTCGGAACCCTCGGATCCCTCCGGCGGCTTGGTGTCCGGCTCCGTGCCCTTCTCGGGCCGTTTCTCGTCGCCCTTGTGGCGGTTCGGACTCATCGCGGGCCTCCTCATCGATGGGTGGCCCAGCGTTCGTGCCGGTCCGTGTGGCGCGTCAATCCCCCGCGACCGACGCGAAAGTACCTCGAGGTACTAGTGGCCTGGCCGCCCGGTTCGTACGGGCCGGACCGTGGTACTCCCGGGGGGTCTGGGTCATCTACCAAGATCCCGATCCGCCGGCGCAGACTCGGCCGCGACCGCTCGGCCAGCGCGCCCTCCGCCGCCCCGTCCGGTCATGGGACCTGCGCTCCCGGACTGGAGGCCCGGGAGCCTGCCTACGACAGCCGATGAGGAGACACCGATGGCAGACGGACAGCCGAGTCCAGGGGCCGCGCCGCTCCCGCCCTACCCACCGTACGCCCCGTACGCGCCGTTCCCACCGTTCCCGCCGTATCCGCCGTACCCGCCGGTCGTGATCCAGTCCTGCTGCTGCCAGGGCTCACATGGCGGAAGTCACGCCGGACAGCCGGGTCCGACCTACGTCCAGACCGCACCCGGACCGGGGACGGGCGGGCCAGCAAACACCGGCCCCGACGGTGGTGCCACGACGGGTGGCGCAGGTCAGCCCGGCGGGACGACAGGCACCGGAGGGAAACGCCAGCCGTACTTCAACCCGCTGGATCCGCTGGGGTCCCTGATCAGCCTGTTCGGAGGCTGACCCGTGGCGACCTCTGTGTTCACCGGCCTGCCGCCGGTCCAGCTGCACTACCTGAAGGCCGCCTATCTGGCGTCGCTCGAGCAACTCGACCAGAAGGAGGCGGATCTCAAGACCCAGCTCGCCGCGCTGGCCGAGGTGCGGTCGAAGGTGACCGGCCTGATGCGTGAACTCGACCAGAACATCGACCGTTCCGAGCGTCCCGAAGCGCCCGATGTCGCCAAGGCCGCCGCGGTCGCCGCGGTCGCGCCCGAGTCCAAGACCGTGGTCCGGCGCGCACGTGCACGCCCGGTCACGAAACCCTCACCCGGCTAGCGAGCCACCGAACCTAGCGAGGCACGCGCCCGACGGTCACTTGGCGTACTCGACGGCGCGCGTCTCGCGGATGACCGTGACCTTGATCTGGCCCGGGTAGGTCAGCTGCTCCTCGATCTTCTTGACGATGTCGCGGGCGAGCCGTGATGCCGTCAGGTCGTCGATCTCCTCGGGCCGGACGAGGATGCGCACCTCGCGGCCGGCTTGGACGGCGAACGAGCGCTCGACGCCCGAGAAGCTCTCGGCGATGGCCTGCAGGTCCTCGAGGCGCTTGATATACGTGTCCATCGACTCGCCGCGGGCGCCGGGCCGGGACGCGCTGATCGCGTCGGCGACCTGGACGATCGGCGCCTCGAGACAGGCGTACTCGACCTCCTGGTGGTGGGCCGCGATGCCGTTCACGACCTTGAACGGGAGGTTGTGGCGCTGGGCGATCTGGGCCCCGATGGCCGCGTGCGGGCCCTCGACCTCGTGGTCGACCGCCTTGCCGATGTCGTGGAGCAGGCCGCCCATCTTGGCGATCTGGACGTCGGCGCCGATCTCGGCCGCGATGACGGCGGCGAGGTGGCTCGTCTCGACGACGTGGTTGAGCACGTTCTGGCCGTAGCTCGTGCGGAACTTGAGGCGGCCAAGGAGCTTGATGATCTCCGCGGGCAGGCCCGGGACGCCCGCCTCGTAGGCTGCCTGCTCGCCGGCCTGGCGCATGACGAGCTCGACCTCGGCACGCGCCTTGTTGACGA
Organism: uncultured Chloroflexia bacterium; assembly: GCA_963817245.1. GTDB lineage: Bacteria > Chloroflexota > Limnocylindria > Limnocylindrales > CSP1-4 > SPCO01. The sequence continues at coordinate 1,029,015 of CAWFNQ010000001.1, read as the reverse complement.
CTTCCTCGATGCGGCCGGGATGGATGCGGCCGTCGGCGATGAGCTTGGTCACGGCAAGGCGGGCGACTTCCCGGCGGACCGGGTCGAACCCGGACAGGACGACCGTCTCGGGGGTGTCGTCGATGATCAGGTCGACGCCGGTCGCCTGCTCGAGCGCCCGGATGTTCCGACCCTCGCGGCCGATGATCCGTCCCTTCATCTCGTCGGACGGCAGGTGGACGACGCTGACCGTGTGCTCGGCGGTGTGATCGGCCGCGACGCGCTGCATGGCCGTCACCACGATGTCTCGGGCCTTGTCCTGCGCGTCCTCGCGCGCCGCACGCTCGATGGCCCGTGCGAGCTTGACGGCGTCGTGCTCGGCCTCTTCTCGGACGGCCTCGAGGAGCGCCCCCTTCGCGTCGTCGGCGGACATCCCGGACACCCGCTCGAGCGCCTCGACCTGCTGCTGGTGGGCCGTCGCGAGGTCCTCGCGGGTCTTGTCGAGCTCCCGCTCGCGATCGAGGAGCTTTCGATCGCGCTGCTCGAGCATGTCGGTGCGCTGGTCGAGTTGCTCGTCGCGAGCCAGAAGCCGGCGCTCGAGCGTCGAGAGCTCGTTGCGCTTGGCGCGCGCCTCGTCCTCGGCCTCGCTCTGCATCCGGAGCTTCTCGTCCTTCGCCTCGAGGATGAGCTCCTTCTGGCGGGCACGGGCCTCGGCCTCGATGCGCCGGGCCTCGGACTGGGCCGCCTTCATCGTCTGCGAGGCCCACAGGCTGCGCAAGAGCACGCCGAGTACGGCTCCGCCGACGGCGGCCACGAGGACCGCCGCCACGACGACCGGTGTCTCCATCAGTGATCCTCCCATCCGGTCGAGCGGACCGACCGGAGGTCTTGTATGCGTAGGTTGGATGCGCCGAGCGCGAGGTTGGGGGTGACCGGGATCGTCACCCTGGGCGATCAGCAGGCCCCCTCCCAGGGCCGCGACTTCGACGCAGGTCCGTGTCAACGCCGCTCGGGCGGCGTCTTCGTTGTCTGTGGGTAGGGTACGAGGCGGGCCCGAGAGGGTCAACCGAATGTCGGCTGGGCCGACGATACTTTCGGAGAGGCGAGGAAAGGAGGCGCATGGTCGGCGGTCCGACGTCGGTCGAGACGGTGGTGATCGGGGCCGGTCAGTCCGGTCTGATCGCGTCGTGGCACCTGAGCCAGGCGGGGCGCGAGCACGTCGTCCTGGAGCGACGCGAGACGCTCGGCGGCGGCTGGCAGGACCGCTGGGACGCGTTCTGCCTCGTCACGCCGAGCGAGATCATCGGTCTTCCTGGGTTCCCCTTCGACGGCGACCCCGGCGGCTTCCTGACCCGGCGGGAGATCGTCGAGCGGATGGCGGCGTACGCGCAGATCATCGGCGCGCCGGTCGAGACGGGCACGGCCGTGCGACGGCTCGGGGCGCACAAGGGTCGTGCCGCGGCCGCGGCCCGGTTCGACGTCGAGACGTCGCGCGGCACATTCCACGCAAGGAGCGTCGTCGTGGCGACGGGGCCGTTCCACGTCCCGAAGATCCCGCCGGCGGCCGCGACGTTGCCGGCCCGCGTGGTCCAGATGCACGCCCACGACTACCGGCGACCGTCGGACCTGCCGCCGGGCGGGGTCCTGATCGTGGGCACCGGGCAGACCGGCGTGCAGCTGGCCGAGGAGCTGTTCGAGGTCGGCCGTGCTGTGGTCCTCTCGGTGGGCCACTGCGGGCGCGTCCCGCGCCGCTATCGCGGCGAGGACTTCTTCCATTGGATGCAGGCCCTGGTTCGCGACGCCGACGCGTTGGGGATCCCGTTCCCGAACGTGGACCGGCTGCCCGATCCGAGCGCCCGGTTCGCCTGCAACCCGCACCTCTCCGGCCACGGCGGCGGCCACGACACGGACCTTCGCGAGTTCGCCCGTCGCGGCATCCGGCTGGCGGGGCGGTTCCTCGGCGCCGACGGTGAGCGCGTGCGGTTCGGGGCCGACCTCTCGGCGAGCCTCGCCTTCGCGGACGGCCTTTTCGACGAGCGCTTCCGGGATCCCACGGACCGCTACATCGAGCTGTCCGGGGTCGACGCGCCACCCGACGACCGCGTCTGGTCCACGTTCCAGCCCCCGGAGCTGACGGAGCTCGACCTGGCCGCCGAGGGCATCACGAGCGTGCTGTGGACATCGGGCTACGCGCCGGACTACGGCTGGCTCCAGCTGCCGATCTTCGACGAGTGGGGCCTGCCCCGGCAGGCTCGCGGCGTCTCCGCGGTACCCGGGCTCTCGTTCCTCGGCCTCCTCTGGCAGTACAACCAGGGTTCGGCCAACTTCGCCGGCATCACCAAGGACGCCGAGTACCTGGCGGCGCACTGGGACACCTAAGGCCCCCGCCGATGGCTACGGCACGACCTTGATGTCGTACGGGCATGCCTCCCAGGTGTCGGCGACGCCGAGGCCCCCACCGCCCAAGCCACCGCCGATCGCGACGTGGTCGCCGACGTGGGCGATCACGGTGCCGTCCGCGTCGGTGAGGGTGACCGGCGCCGTGTCGAGCGCCATCCAACCGTTCGGCCAGCGCACGGACACGACCTGAGCGACCCGTGCCGGCCACGTCCGCGCCCTCGACGCCGAGGCCGGTCCGCGGATCGAGCGCCAGCGTCCCGGAGAGCAACGCCGCCATGCAGACCTCGGGCGTCACCGTACCGACCGGCGGCTGCGTCGCGAGTGGGATGGTCTTGCCCGGAGATGGCGTGGCTTCCGCCACCCCGCACCCGACCACGAGGACCGAGAGGAGCACGACGCCGACGAGCCGCTTCATCGTTCCGCGGGCTCCACGACGAGCGCCGCGACCTCCCGGCACGTGTCGGGGTCGAAGCCGTTCCGAGCAAGGAGGGCGTACGCGCGCTGGCGGCGCTGTCGCGGGTCCGCGACGCGGGCGAGGGCGCGCTCGTGCTTCGCGAGCAAGCGCTCGGCGGCCGCGCGGTCCGGCGAGCCGGCCAACCCATCGTCCGCCGGCGCCGTCTCGCGGATGCCCGTTCGTCGCTCGGCGAGGACGAGGTCGATCGTCTCGCGGTCGATGCCCTTCTGCAGCAGCTCGGAGCGGATCGCTCGCTCCCCGCGAGGCCGTGCCCGGTCGCGTGACTCGACCCAGCTGCGCGCGAACACCTCGTCGTCGAGCATCCCGAACTCGAGCAGCTTGGTGATCGCGCCATCGACGAGCTCGGGTCGATAGCCGGCGGAGGTCAGCCGCCGGCGCACTTCCGCGACGGAGCGTGACCGCGTCTCGAGGAACCGGCCGGCGGCGTCAAGCACGACCTGCGGGTCATCGACGGCGGCCTTCTCCTCGCGACGCTCCGCGTATGACCGTGATGTCCTCGACGGAACCGCCGTCAGGTGGTCGTGACGCAAGGCCGCGCCGAGCACCGCCGCGAGCGCACTTGGGGGTGCGTGAGCGACGGCGCGGATGCGCGAACGCAGCGGACCGATCGCATCACGGCGGTTGCTATTCGGCTTCTTCGATGCCCTCGACCGGGATCGCGACATCGTCGGCGAGCTTGCCGCGGATGCGGCCCTCGATCTCCTCGGCGATGGTCGGGTTGGCCTTGAGGAACTCCTTGGCGGCTTCGCGACCCTGGCCGAGCCGCGTCTCGCCGAAGTTGAACCAGGCGCCCGTCTTGCTGACGACATCCATCGCGACGCCGACGTCGAGCAGGCCGCCCTCCTTCGAGATCCCTTCGCCGTACATGACGTCGAACTCGGCGACGCGGAACGGCGGCGCGACCTTGTTCTTGACGACCTTGACCCGGACCCGGTTACCGACGGACTCGGTGCCCGTCTTGATGGTCTCGACGCGCCGGATGTCGAGCCGGACCGAGGCGTAGAACTTGAGCGCGCGGCCGCCCGGCGTCGTCTCCGGATTCCCGAACATCACGCCGATCTTCTCGCGCAGCTGGTTCGTGAACACGAGCGAGGTGTTCGAGCGGCTGACGGCGCCGGTCAGCTTGCGCAGGGCCTGGCTCATCAGCCGCGCCTGGATGCCGACGAACGAATCGCCCATCTCGCCTTCGATCTCGGCGCGCGGCACGAGCGCCGCGACCGAGTCGACCACCACCACGTCGATGCCGCCGGAGCGGATCAGGGTCTCGGTGATCTCGAGCGCCTGCTCGCCGGTGTCCGGCTGGCTGACGAGCAGCTCGTCGACGTTGACCCCGCAGGCCCGGGCATACCCGGGATCGAGGGCGTGCTCGACATCGATGAACGCGGCGACACCGCCCTTGCGCTGGGCCTCGGCGATGACGTGCTGACAGACGGTCGTCTTGCCCGACGACTCCGGACCGAAGATCTCGGTGATCCGACCACGCGGGATGCCGCCGACGCCGAGCGCGAGGTCGAGGGCGATGGACCCGGTCGGGATCGTGTCGATCTGCTGGTTCTCGCGCGAGCCGAGCTTCATGATCGCCCCGCGACCGAACTGCTTCTCGATCGCGAGGAGGGCCGCGTCGACGGCCTTGCTCCGTTCGCCGGCCGTCTTCTCCGTGGTCCGCTCGTCGGTCATCGCCATGGGTCCGTCACGCTCCTCATCGATCGGTTCGACCGGGCACCGGAACGCGCCGGGACGGCGATGGTCCGATGCTCAGCCCTCGTCCGCGTCGTCCTCGACGACGGGCTTCTCCTTGCGCGGCTTGCGGATGACTTCGACGTTCTGAGGCGGGACCTCCAACGGCGAGAGCTTCGGCTGGCCGAGCTTGGCCTTCGGCTTCTTCTTGGCCTCTTTGCCGGGACGGTTTCGCGAGCCCATCGCTGCGCCTCCGCGTCGTCTTGCACGCTATCGGTCGACCCTTCACGCGGACTTCACGGCCCCTGCACCGACGCTCATCCGGCCCGCGCGTAGACGCAACTCAGCCATCGAGGCGGGGAAGGAACCAGCCGTGATCGAGGCTCGGATCCTGGCCATGAAGTCTAGGGTGAAGGTCAGGTTGTGACAAGTCGCGAGGCGGTACGCGAGGAGCTCCTTGGCCCGGAAGAGATGGGCCAGGTACGCCCGGCTGAACCGCCGGCAGGCCAGGCACGGACAGTCGTCCTGGATGGGCCGCGGGTCGTCGAGGAAGTCCCGATTGCGGATGTTCAGTCGCCCGCCCGGGACCCAGAACTGGCCGTTGCGGGCGACCCGCGCCGGCAGCACGGAGTCGAACAGGTCGACGCCGCGGTGGACCGCCTCGAGCAGGTCGGCCGGGGATCCCAGGCCCATCAGGTAGCGCGGCCGCGGGTCGTCGTCGAGGAGCGGCACCGCGATCTCGAGCGTGGCGTCGCGTTGCTCGGGGGTCTCGTCGCCCGCAAGGCCGCCCAGACAGATCCCGTCGAACGGCAGGCTCGCGATGAAACGCGTCGAGGCCGCTCGCAGCTCCGGGTCGAGACCACCCTGGACGATGCCGAACAGCGCCTGGTCCTCGCGATGGTGGGCGGCGAGCGAACGCTCCGCCCAGCGATGGGTCCGCTCGGTCGCTTCGGCGACGACGGGACGAGGCGAGGTCGGGAAGACCGGCTGGTCGAACGCCACCGCGATGTCCGACCCGAGCGCCTCCTGCACGCCGATCGCGACCTCCGGCGTGAACCGATGGGTCGAGCCGTCGAGGTGGCTCCGGAACGTGACGCCATCGTCGTCGACGACGCGCAGGTCCCCGAGCGACACGACCTGGAATCCGCCTGAGTCGGTGAGGATCGGCCGATCCCAGTCCATGAACCGGTGCAGGCCGCCGAGCCGCGCGATCCGGTCCGCGCCGGGACGCAGGTACAGGTGGTAGGTGTTGGCGAGGATGATCGTGGCCCCGGCGTCGCGGACGTCGTCCGGGCTCAGCGCCTTGACGGTCGCGTTCGTGCCGACCGGCATGAACTGTGGGGTCTCGACCTCGCCGTGGGGCAGCGACAGCCGGCCGATCCGCGCCCGGGTGGAGCCGTCCGCCGGGGGCGGGACGGTCACCTCGTACCGTGCCGCCCGGCCCTCGTATGGCGCCGTCACTCGTCCGCCGGCGTGGGATCGTCCCAGAGGCTGGGCATCGAGGCGTCCGCGCGTCGCGGCGGCGGGATCTCGTAGCCGAGGCCCGCGAGATGGGCGCGGGCGAGTTCGGTGGCGATCCGACCCTGCGGCGTCCGGTCGATGAAGCCGAGACGGAGCAGGAACGGCTCGTACACGTCCTCGATCGTCTCGATCTCCTCGGAGAGGACCGCGGCCAGCGCCGCGACCCCGACCGGCCCCGAGGCGAACTTCTGGATGATCGCGGCCAGGAGCTTGCGGTCGGTCGAATCGAGGCCCTCGTCATCGATCTCCATCGCGCGCATCGCGGCGGTCGCGATGGGTTCGTCGACGCGGCCGTCGCCGTGGACCTCGGCGTGGTCGCGAACGCGCTTGAGCAGCCGGTTGACGATGCGCGGCGTGCCGCGCCCACGCCGGGCGATGGCCCGCGCCGCCGCCGGATCGATCTCGACCCCGAGGATCGACGCCGAGCGGTCGACGATCGCGGTCAGCTCCTCGTCGGTGTAGAAGTCGAGGCGGTAGGTCGCCCCGAAGCGGTCACGCAGCGGCGAGCTGATGCGGCCGGCGCGGGTGGTGGCCCCGACGACCGTGAACGGCTTGAGCGTGAGGCGCAGGCTCCGCGCGCTCGGCCCCTTGCCGATCATCACGTCGAGCGCGTAGTCCTCCATCGCCGGATAGAGGATCTCCTCGACCGCCCGGTTGAGCCGGTGGATCTCGTCGATGAACAGGACGTCGTGCTCGTCGAGCGAGGTGAGCACCGAGGCGAGATCGCCCGCGCGCTCGACCGCCGGTCCCGACGTGTAGCGGACGTTCACCCCGAGCTCGCGCGCGACGATGGTCGCGAGCGTGGTCTTGCCGAGGCCCGGTGGGCCGTACAGGAGGATGTGATCGGCGGCCTCTCCCCTGCCCCGCGCCGCCTGGAGCAGGATCGACAGGTTCGCCTTGACCTCGCGCTGCCCGATGTATTCGTCGAGCGTCTTCGGTCGGAGGGTGCCCTCCACCACGAGGTCCGTCTCGTCGCCCGGGTCCGCCGACAGGATGCGCGACAGGTCGTCCGCCATAGGCCGGGAGTCTAGCACAGCCCGCGACCATTTCGCACGCATGTTCTACATGCGTCGGCACCGTGCGATCGAGCCAGTGCGAAGTCCCACCACGGCGGTAGGGGTTCGGCGCTAGCATGTCGAGCCATGCGGCTCTCACGCCGCTCGGAATACGGCCTCCGGGCGCTCACCGACCTCATCCGCCACGCCGACGAGGGTCCCGTCGCGCTCGCCACGCTGGCCGAGCGCGAGCACCTCCCCGCCAAGTTCCTCGAGCAGATCATGGCGACCCTGAAGCACGCCGGGATCGTCCGGACCACGCTCGGCGCGCACGGCGGGTATGCCATGGCGGGCGACCCCGCGACGGTCTCGATCGGCCGAGTCGTTCGCTTGCTCGACGGCGCGCTGGCCCCGGTGAGCTGCGTCTCGCTGCGCTACTACGAGCCCTGCTCGTGCCCCGACGAAGCCACGTGCCCCCTGCGCGACACCATGCTCGACGTCCGCGACGCGATCCTCGACATCCTCGATCGCGAGACGCTCGCCGACCTGGCGGCGCGACCCGGGCGTGCCTCGATCGACCCGCGCGGCATCCACGCCGATGCCCTTGCGGGGATGCGCCCCTGACCCTCATGCGCGCCGGACGCGGGTCCGGTCGATGGATCGTCAGTCGCGGACGAGGCTCCGGAGCGCGGCCTTGACCCGCTCCTCGAGCGAGCCGCCGATCGTCGTGTCGGCGAGGGCGATCCTGGAGGCCTCCCGGGCCTCCGCCATCGAGTAGCCGAGCGCCTGGAGCGCCGCGACGACCTCGCTTTCGGCGGCACCGACGCCCGCGACCGACCCTGGGACGATCGCGGCGACGCCGGCGGCGGTCACCTTCTCCTTGAGCTCGAAGATGATCCGCTCGGCGAGCTTCTTGCCGATGCCCGGGATGGCCACGAGCACGGCCTGGTCGCCGGTCATGATCGCGAGCTGGAGATCGGCCGTCGGCCTCGACCCCACGATCGCGAGCGCGACCTTGGGTCCCACCCCGTTCACGGTCAGCAGCAGCGTGAAGAACCCGAGCTCCTCGGGCGAGCGAAAGCCGTACAGGGCCTGCTGGTCCTCGCGGACGAGGTGGTAGGTGTGGAGCTTGAGCCGGCCGCCCGGGACCGCGATGGCGATCACGGCTGGTGCCGCGAACACCTGGTACCCGATCCCGCCGACCTCGATGACGACGGAGTCGAGCGTGACCGCGCCGACCGTGCCCTCGACCGAGGCGATCACGGTCGCGCGACGAAGACGGGCGTCGCGGTCACGCGGCTACGACGCGCTGCGCTTGGCGCTGCGGGCAGCGGCCTTGGCTTCCGCGCGCTCGGCCGCGAGGGCCTCGCGCACCGCGCGCTCGTACGAGGACTCGCCGCGCGCGATGGGCGCGACGGCCGCCCGGTCCATCACGGGCGCGCCCACGGTCGGCCCGCCCGCTCGTTCCGTGTTGACCGCCCAGATGGCGATCGCCAGGGCGTCGGCGGCGTCATCGGGTCGTGGCAACTCGCTCATGCCCAGCACCAGCTGGACCATCCGGGCGACCTGCCCCTTCTCGGCCGCCCCATACCCGGTCACCGCGCTCTTCACCTCGTTCGGCGTCGCCTCGCGGACGGGAAGCCCGTGCTGGGCCGCGGCCAGGAGCACGACGCCGCGCGCCTGTCCGACCGCGAAGGCGGTCTGGGCGTTCTTCGAGAAGAACAGCCGCTCGACCGCGACGAGGGCCGGCTGGTGGAGGGCGATGAGCTCGTCGACGAGGGCGTGGATCGCGAGGAGTCGCTCGGGCAGCGTCGAGTCCGGACTGGTGGTCAGGCACCCGTGATCGACCTCGCGCAACCGGCCGCCCGAACGGTCGACGATCCCGTAGCCCAGTGCGGCGGTCCCCGGGTCGATCCCGAGGACGATCACCCGGCGACCTCGGCGAAGACGTCCTCGGGGATGTCGAAGTTGGCCGTCACCCGGGAGACGTCGTCGAGATCCTCGAGCAGCTCGACGAGCCGCAGCGCCTGGCGCGCATGGCTCGAATCGAGCTCGACGGTCTGCTTGGCGATCATCGTCGTCTCCGCCGACTCCACCGGGACGCCCGAGCCCTCAAGGGCCTTCCGGACGGACTCGAGGTCGGTCGGGGTCGTGTAGATCTCGATGGTCTCGGGGTCCTCGGTGTCGACGTCATCCGCGCCGGCATCGATGGCGGTGAGGGCCACCTCGTCGGGGTCCATGCCGTTGCGCGTGATCGAGATCAGGCCGCGCGGTTCGAACTGCCAGGCCACGGCGCCGCTGCCGGCCAGCTGCCCGCCCGCCTTCGTGAAGATCGAGCGGACCTCGGCGGCGGTGCGGTTGCGGTTGTCGGTCTGGGCCTCGACGAGGACCGCCACGCCGCCCGGGCCGTAGCCCTCGTAGACGATCTCCTCGAACTGCTCGGCGTCGCCGCCGCCGGTCGCCTTCTCGATGGTCCGCTTGATGTTGTCGGCCGGCATGTTGACCGAGCGGGCCTTCTCGATGGCGAGGCGGAGCCGGTAGTTCGCGTCGGGGTCCCCGCCGCCCTGGCGTGCCGCGACGCTGATCTCGCGCGCCACCTTCGTGAAGAGGGCGCCTCGTTTCGCGTCGTTCGCACCCTTCTGGCGCTTGATCGTGGACCACTTGGAATGACCTGACATCGCGGGCGGGAGTATAGCCGACTATGATGGCCGGACCCCTTGCGCCCCCTCCGCGACCGCCCGTCGCAACTGCCAGCAGGAGGACCTTCGAACCACGATGACGATGAAGAGCGTCGACCTCCCCCACCTTCGCAGCGTCGTCCTGACGGGCCATGTCGGTTCGGGCAAGACGACGCTCGCCGAACAGCTGATGTTCAAGGCCGGGGCCATCCCGCGGCTCGGCAAGGTGGAGGACGGGACCGCCCATCTCGACTTCGAGCCCGAGGAGCAGAAGCGTCGCGAGTCGCTCACGCTCGCGGTGGGCACGTTCGAGAGCGACGGCACGCGGATCTCGCTGGTCGACACGCCCGGGTATCCGGACTTCTTCGCGGAGGTCATCGAGGGCTTCGCCGCGGCCGACGGCGCGATCTTCGTCATGGACGCCTCGGGCGGCGTGGATGCGGGGCTGGAGAACGCCGTCGCGCTCGGCCGTGGTACGGGCCGGGCCGCCTGCTTCTTCATCAACAAGAGCGACCGCGAGAACGCCGACCCGACCGCCGCCCTCGATGCGCTCCGGAGCACGTTCGGCAACAAGATCGCTCCGATCCAGCTGGCGATCGGGGCGGCCGAATCCTTCAGCGGCTACGTCGACCTCGTCCACCGCAAGGCCTGGACGTGGGACGGCTCGAAGGAGGTCGAGGTCCCCATCCCGGACGACCTCGCCGGCGAGGTCGCGCGACGGCGTGACCAGCTGCTCGAGGCCGCCGCGGAGGCCGATGACGACGTCCTGAACAAGTACCTCGAGGGCGAGGAGATCGAGGACCACGAGCTCGAGGTCTGCCTGCGCAAGGGCGTCAAGGAGAGCATCCTCGCGCCGGTCCTCGTCGGGAGTGCCGCGAAGGGCATCGGCCTGCGCGGGTTGCTCGATGCGATCGTGCGCTACCTGCCCTCCCCGGCGGACGAACCGCCGGCCAAGGCCGCCGACCGGAGCGGCGCCACGATCGAGGTCGCCGCGGACGAGGGTGGCCCACTGCTCGTGCGCGTGTTCAAGACCACGGCCGACCCGTTCGTCGGCCGCCTGACGTACCTGCGGGTCCTGTCCGGGACGCTTCGATCCCAGGCCCACGTGTGGAACACCGCGCGCAACGAAGAGGAGCGCATCGGCCAGCTGCTGCTGCTCCACGGCAAGGAGCAGGAGCCCATCGGCGAGCTCAAGGCCGGCGAGATCGGGGCCATCGCCAAGCTCACGGTCACCGAGACCGGCGATACGCTCAGCGCCAAGGAACGGCCGCTGACCCTGCCGGCCCTCGAGTTCCCGACGCCGTCACTCGTCGTGGCCATCGAGCCGCTCTCGAAGTCGGACCTCGACAAGATGGGGCCCGCGCTGCAGCGGATGCTCGAGGAGGAGCCGACGGTGCGCCTCGAGCGCAGCGCGACCGGCGAGCAGATCCTGCGGACGATGGGCGAGGCCCACATCGCGGTCATCATCGAGCGGCTGAAGCGCAAGTTCGGGGCGGCGGTCGTGACCCACACGCCCAAGGTCCCCTACCGCGAGACCATCCGCGGCAAGACCCAGGTCCACGGCCGCTACAAGAAGCAGACCGGCGGGCACGGCATGTTCGGCGACGTCTGGATCGAGCTCGAGCCGAACCCCGACGGTGGCGTGCAGTTCGCCGAGCGGGTCGTCGGTGGCTCGGTCCCGCGGGGCTTCTTCGCCGGCGTCGAGAAGGGCATCCGCGAGGCCGCCGCGGAGGGGGTGGTCGCGGGCTATCCGCTGTCGGACTTCAAGGCGACGCTGTACGACGGCTCGTTCCACCCGGTCGACTCGAACGAGCTCTCCTTCAAGATCGCCGCCTCGATGGCGCTCAAGGAGGGCGTCCTCCAGGCGAAGCCGGCCCTGATGGAGCCGATCATGATCGTCGAGATCCGCGTCCCCGAGGCCTATATGGGCGAGGTCAACCGCGACCTCAACGGCCGGCGCGGGCGCGTGCTCGGGATGGACTCCGATGGCTCGACCCAGATCATCAGCGCCCACGTGCCCGAGGCCGAGCTGTTCACCTACGCGATCGAGCTCCGGTCACTGACCCACGGCCGCGGGACGTTCTCGGCCCAGCTCGACCACTACGAGGACGTGCCGTCCCACCTCGCCGACAAGGTCATCGCCGAGCACAAGAAGGCCGTCGAGGCCGGCGGGCACTGAGCCGAGAGGAGCGGTCGATGAGCACCGAAGAGGTGGCACCTGCGTCGAAGGGTGTGACGGTGGAGCCGCTTGCGACCGTCGACCTTGGCCCTGAGATCGAGGGCATGGCCGGGCGCCGGCTTCGGATGCGTCTGGTGACGATCGAGCCTGGAGGCGTCTTCGGCCCGATCCACGACCATCAAGGCAGACCAGGCACCGTCTACATCCTGCAAGGCACGATCACCGACCATCGAGATGGCGTCGCCACGGACTATGGGCCGGGCGTGGGCTGGCCCGAGGATCGGGACACCACCCACTGGCTCGAGAACCGGGGGACGACCCCGGCGGTGGAGATCTCGGTCGATATCGTCAAGCACGAGTGAATGCACCCTAGGCGAACGCCTCGAGGGCCGCCGTGAGGTCGATCGTCCCGTCGTAGAGGGCACGGCCGAGGATGGCCCCGACGCAGCCGGCCTCGCGGACCGCTCGGAGATCGGCCTGGGACGAGATCCCGGCCGAGGCGATGATCGAACCCTGCTCCAGCGCGACGAGCCGCTCGTAGAGGCGGACGTCCGGCCCTTCGCGTGAGCCGTCTCGCTCGATCGCGGTCGCCTCGAAGGTCGTCACTCCGGCGTCGCGGAGCTGCCGGACGGCATGCGCCGGATCGACCCCGACGGCATCCGTCGCCCAGCCCTGCCCGACGGCGCGACCGCCGCGGACGTCGATCGCGACCGCGACACGCTCGGGGCCGTAGTGTTCGACCAGCCGGCCGGCGAACGACGGGTCACGGAGCGCGGCCGTCCCGATCACGACCCGTGCCGCGCCGGCCCCGATCGCCGCCGCCACGGCGCGCGTGTCGCGCAGCCCGCCGGCGACCTCGACGCGGGCCCGGTCCCCCACGGCCGCGATGAGCGACCGGATGACCGCGACGTGGACCGGGACGCCGGTCCGCGCGCCATCGAGGTCGACGACGTGCAACCAGATGGCGCCGGCGTCCACGAACCGTCGCGCCACACCGACCGGGTCATCCGAATACGACGTCTCGCGGTCGAAGTCGCCCTGCATGAGGCGAACCACGCGACCACCGCGGAGGTCGATCGCCGGAAGGACGTCGAAGGGGCTTGCCGCCATCAGACCACCATGCTATCGTTTTAGCACGCTACAACGCTAGCACAGCCGCAGGCAGGTGGATGACGACATGGCGGACGACTGGCGGACGCCCGACACGCAGGCGCTCTTCACGGCGATCCTGGACCTCGAGACGCTCGAGGAGACCGAGCGCTTCTTCCGCGACCTCTGCACCCTGAACGAACTCCGCGACATGGCCCAACGCTGGGCGGTCGTCCGCCTCCTTGACCAGGGCAAACACTACGCCGAGATCTCGCGCGAGACGGGGGCCAGCACCGCGACCATCACGCGGATCGCCTCCTGGCTCAACCACGGCGAGGGTGGCTACCGCTCGGTCCTCGACAAGACCCGCGCGATCCGCGACGCCGGAACATGAACGAGCGACTCCGGCTGGCGGTCCCCAACAAGGGCCGTCTGGTCGAACCGACCCTGCGCCTGCTGCACGACGCCGGCCTCGTCTTCGAGGAGCACGACCGCAGCCTCGTGGCGCGCGTCCAGAACTTCGACCTCGACATCCTCTTCGTCCGAACGAACGACGTCATCGAGTTCGTCGGCGACGGCGTGGCCGACCTCGGCATCACCGGCATCGACCTCCTGACCGAGACGGGCGCCGAGCTGCCGCGCGTCCGGGAGCTCGGCTACGGTCGCTGCCGGCTCGCCGCGGCCGTCCCGAACGACGCGCCGCAGACCAGCGTCGAGGAGCTCGCCGGCCTGCGCGTGGCGACCGCCCACCCGAACACCGCGCGCCGGTTCTTCGCCGACCGGGGGATCCCCGTCGACGTCATCCCGATCTCGGGTGCGGTCGAGGTCGCACCGCGGCTCGGCCTGGCCGAGGGGATCGTCGACCTCGTGTCGACCGGTTCGACGCTCGTGATGAACGGCCTGCGCCAGATCGGCGACGTCCTGGCGTCGGAGGCGGTCCTCATCGCGAACCCGGCCGCCGATCGCGAGCGAGCGGCCGAGCTCGCGGCGATCGACACCATGATCAGCGCGGTCATCGCCGCGCGCGATCGCAAGTACCTGATGATGAACGCGCCCGCCGCGACCTTGCCCGAACTCGAGTCGTTGCTGCCGGCCCTCGAGTCGCCGACCGTCATCCCGCTCGCCCACGAGGGCATGATCGCCATCCACTCGGTGGTCGGCGCGGACGAGGTCTGGGGACTCCTGCCCCGGCTCAAGGCCGCCGGCGCGTCGGGCATCCTCGTGCTGCCGATCGAGAAGATCGTGCCATGACGACGGCGACGCTCGCGCTCCGCCGCCTGGACCTCGCGGCCGTCGAGGCCGGCGTCGCCGACGCCGTGGCCGCGCGTGATGCGCTCGTCCGGCGCGGCGCGGTGCCGGCGGCCGCGGTCCGCGACGCCGCCAGGGCCACCCTGGGCGACGTCCGCCGGCGTGGCGACGACGCGGTCCGCGACGCCAACGCTCGCGTCGGCGGCGGCCGTCTCGACGGTCGGCTCGTGCTCGACCCCGATGACCTGCGGGCAGCCCGCGACGCCCTCGACCCTCGTGTCCGCCGCGCGCTCGACGAGGCCATCGCGAACGTCCGGCGATTCGCCGAGACGCAGCGCCCGACGTCCACCCGCACGACGATCCGTCCCGGCGTCGAGATCGAGCGCCGCTGGACACCGCTCGCCTCGGTCGGGGCGTATGTGCCCGGCGGCTCGGCCCCGTACCCGTCGTCGGTCGTGATGACCGTCGTCCCGGCTCGGGTCGCCGGCGTCGGCCGGGTCGTGCTCGCCTCGCCGGCCGCCGCTGACGGCACCAACCATCCGGTCCTGCTCGGCGCGGCCGGTCTGCTGGAGGTCGACGCCGTCGTGGTCGCCGGCGGCGCCCAGGCGATCGGCGCGCTCGCCTATGGCCTCCCCGGCGCGGGTCTCGCGCCCGTCGACCGCATCGTCGGCCCCGGGAACGCCTGGGTGACCGCCGCCAAGATCGAGGTCTGCGGCGACGTCTCGATCGACCTTCCGGCCGGGCCCTCCGAGGGCATGGTCCTGGCCGCGCCGCCGGCCGATCCCCGGCGCGTCGCCGCGGACCTCATCACCCAGGCCGAGCACGGCCCCGACTCGCCGGCCATCCTGGTCACCACCGACGCGGCCTTCGCCGACGCCGTCGAGACGCGAGGTCTCGCGTCTCCTGGCCACCGCGGCCCGGCGCGAGATCCTCGAACGGGCCCTGCGCGACCACGGCGCCATCGCTCTCGCCCCGTCGCTCGACGTCGCGATCGCCTTCGTCGACGCCTACGCGCCCGAGCACCTCTCGGTCGACGTCGAGCCCCTCGAGCCGACCGTCGCGCGGATCCGCAACGCCGGGTCGCTCTTCGTCGGCCCGTGGGCCCCTGAATCGGCCGGCGACTACGCCACGGGCGCGAACCACGTCCTGCCGACCGGCGGTCTCGCGCGTGGCGCGGGCGGACTCGCGGTCGAGACGTACGGCAAGTTCATCCAGGTCCAGCGGGTGACCCGCGAGGGGCTCGCCGGGCTGCGTGACGCCGTCACGACGCTCGCCGAGGCCGAGGGCCTGCTCGCGCACCGCGATGCCGTCGAGATCCGCTTCGAGCCCGAGCCGTGAGGACGACGCCCGTGACGTTCACGACCCCGACCGCGCCCGCCTCGTACAGCTGGGAGGCCACGAACGAGGAGGTGGCCGCGCGCTACGGCGTCCCGCTCGACCAGGTCGTCCGGTTCGACCTCAACACCTCCCCCACCCCGCCCGACCTCGTGACCGAGCTGCTCGCGGCCGGGCGGTTCGAGACCGAGCTCTCCGAGTACCCGCCGTCCGACTATCGCCGGCTCGTGGAGGCCGCGGCGGCCCGCTACGACGCCGCACCCGACGAGATCCTCGTGGGTGCCGGGGCCGACGAGGTGCTCGACGTCATCGCCAAGGCGTGCATCCCGGCCGGTGGCGCCGCGGTCGTCCCGGTGCCCACCTACGCGATGTATCGGGTCGTGACCGAGCAGCGCGGTGCCACGGTCCTCGCCGTGCCCCGGCGCCCGGCCGCGGACGACTGGGCGGTCGATGTCGAGGCGGTCGCCGCGGCCGCCCGTGAGGCGTCGGTCGTCTGGCTGTGCAGCCCCAACAACCCGACGGCGCTGCCGGAACCGGACGGCGCCATCGAAGCCGTGCTCGACCGGGTCCGTGCCGATGCCGAGGCCGATCGCCGCCCGACCCCGATCGTCGTCCTCGACGAGGCCTATGCCGAGTTCGTCGGATCGTCGCTGGCCGGCCTTCGCGGGCGCTATCCGAACCTCGTCGTCATCCGCACCGCGAGCAAGGCCTATGCGCTCGCCGGCCTGCGGGTCGGCTTCGCGGTCGCCCGGCCGGAGGTCATCGCCCGGCTGAACCCGTACCGGCCGCCCGGGTCGGTCTCGACGGTCTCGGTCACGGTCGTCACCGAGGCCCTGCTCGACCCCGCCGTCCTCGAGCGGAACCTGCGCCGGGTCGAGGGTGAGCGCGCGCGGCTGAGCGAGGGTCTGTCCACATGCAGGTTGGTCGGTGGGCCGGTCCGTGACGAACTTCCTGCTCGTCGACTTCACCACGCCCGAGCGGGCCGAACTCGCGGCCGAAGGGCTCCTGCGCCGCGGCCTCGTCCCGCGCACCTTCCCGAAGGGCCACCCGGTCGCCGCGTTCCTGCGCCTGACGGTCCGCGACCCGGGCGAGAACGACCGGCTCATCGAGGCCGCCGCGGAGATCGAGCTGGACCCGGAGCCGGCACGATGACCAGCCCGCTGGGCGACGTCGCGCTCGACGCGCGCAGCGGACCGCCGCGTCACCATCCGCCGGACGACGCGCGAGACCGACGTCTCGATCACGCTCGACCTGGACGGCACGGGCGTGGCCACGATCTCGACCGGGGTGGGCTTCTACGACCACCTCCTGACGTCGTTCGCGCATCACGGGCTGTTCGACCTGACCATCGAGGCGCGCGGCGACCTCGAGGTCGACGAGCACCACACGGTCGAGGACGTCGCCCTCGTGCTCGGCGCCGCAGTGGCCGAGGCGCTCGGGGACCGCGCCGGGATCCGTCGCTTCGGGGAGGCATCGATCCCCATGGACGAGTCACTGGCGACCGCGGTCGTCGACGTCGGGGGTCGCCCGTACGCGGTCATCGACCTGCCCTTCCGCGGCGAACGCGTCGGGGCCCTGCCGACCCAGCTCGTCGAGCACGCGCTCGAGGCGTTCGCCAGGACCGCGGGTACGACGCTCCACCTGCACGGAGCGGGTCGCAACGACCACCATCTCGCCGAGGCCGCATTCAAGGCGCTCGCGTATGCGCTTCGGCGCGCCTGCGAGCCCGACCCGCGGCGGACCGGGGTCGCGTCGACCAAGGGGACGCTCGGGTGAGTGCCCGACCGCGCGTGGCCGTGATCGACTACGGCGCGGGCAATCTCGTGAGCATCGACCAGGCGCTGACCACCGTCGGGGCCGACGTGACCATCGCCCGAGACGCCGACGCGATCCGCGGCGCCGACGCGCTGATCGTGCCCGGCGTCGGGGCCGCCGCGCCGGCCATGGACCGGCTCCGTGCCGCCGGCCTCGTCGAGCCGATCGAGGCCTGGGTGCGGGCCGGGCGGCCGTTCCTGGGCATCTGCCTGGGGCTGCAGCTCCTCTTCGAGCGCAGCGACGAGGACGACGCCGCGACGCTGGGCGTGCTCGGCGGCCACACGGTCCGCCTCGAGGACGCGCCGACGCTCCCGCACATCGGCTGGAACCAGGTGGAGCGGACGCGCGACCACGAGCTGTTCGACGGGATCGCGGCCGGCGCCGATTTCTACTTCGTGCACTCGTATGCCGGCCGGCCGACGGCGCCCGACGAGGACGCCGTCCTGGCCATGACCGAGCACGGGCGCCGGTTCGTGTCCGCGGTCGCGCGCGGTTCACTGCTCGGCGTCCAGTTCCACCCCGAGCGCAGCGGCCCCGATGGTCTGCGCCTGCTCGCCAACTTCGTGGCACTCGCAAGGGCCGCCTGATGCTCCGCCACCGCGTGATCCCCTGCCTCGATGTCGCGGACGGCCGCGTCGTCAAGGGCACCCGGTTCGTCGACCTCGTCGACGAGGGCGATCCGCCCGAGCTGGCCGAGCGCTATGCGGCCGAAGGCGCCGACGAGCTCGTCTTCCTCGACATCACCGCGGCGCCGGAGCGACGCGGCACGCTCCTCGACATCGTCGAGCGCACCGCGCGGCGCGCCTTCATCCCGTTGACGGTGGGCGGCGGCGTCCGGAGCGTCGACGAGATGCGCGACGTCCTCCGCGCCGGCGCCGACAAGGTCTCGCTCAACACGGCCGCCGTGGCCGATCCGACGCTCGTCTCGGCGTGCGCGGCGCGCTTCGGCCGACAGGCGGTCGTCGTGGCCATCGATGCCCGGCGGCGAACCGCGGCGTCCGGCGGGCCCGCGGCGTCGGCCGCAGCCACCGCGACGGGCGAACCCGGGTGGGAGGTCGTGGTCCAGGGTGGACGCGTGCCGACCGGGCTCGACGCTCTCGCCTGGGCCGAACGCGCGGTCGAGCTCGGCGCGGGCGAGCTGCTCATCACGTCGATCGACCGCGACGGGACCGGCGCCGGCTTCGACACGGCGCTGCTGCGGGCGATCACCGACCGGGTCGTCGTGCCGGTCATCGCCTCCGGCGGCGCGGCCGGGCCGGACGACTTCGTCGCCGCCATCCGCGACGGTGGTGCCGATGCGGTCCTCGCCGCGTCCATCTTCCATCGGCGGATCCATGCCATCGCCGACGTCAAGGCCGCGATGGCCGCCGCCGGGATCCCGGTCCGGCTCGTTCCCGAGGCCGTCGCGTGACTGCGGCCTTCGACACGACCGCGGTCAGGTATGGCTCCGACGGGCTCGTCCCGGCGGTGGTCCAGGACCGCGCGGACGGCCGCGTCCTGATGGTCGCCTACATGGACGCCGAGGCCCTCGCGGCGACCCTCGCGACCGGCGAGGTCCATTTCCATTCACGCTCCCGCGACCGCCTGTGGCGCAAGGGCGAGACGAGTGGCAACGTGCTGCGTCTGGTCGACCTCGCGTCGGACTGCGACGGCGACGCGCTCCTCGTCACCGTGGATCCGGTGGGGCCGACCTGCCATCGCGGGACGCGGAGCTGCTTCGATCCCGAGGGCGCCCCGACGGCGACCGCCCAGGGCTTCGCCTGGCTCGAGACGCTCTGGACGACGATCGCTGCCCGTGCCGCCGAACGGCCGCTGGGCTCGTACACCGCCACGCTGCTCGAGGGAGGGGTGGACGCGGCCGGCCGCAAGGTCACCGAGGAGGCGACCGAGGTGTTGCTGGCCGCCAAGGACGACGAGACGGCCGAGGCCGCGGGCCGCGACCGCGCCGCCACCCGCGAGGCGCTCGCCGGCGAGTCCGCCGACCTGCTCTACCACGCGCTCGTCCTGCTTGCCGCCCGCGACGTGCCGCCCTCAGCGGTCATCGAGGTCCTTCGCCGGCGGCACGCACCGGCCGCCGCGGGCGCGCCCGACACCCCCTAGCCGAACGGCGGCTCCGACACCGTGCAGGCGGGCGGCGCCTGTCCCTCGATCGTCGTCGCGCAGTAGACGCCGGCCGCCCGGCGCGAGCCATCGGTGTAGGTCACCACGACGATCACGAGCGGGTTCTCGCCGCGGTCCAGGCGGCGCGTGTCGCCCGAGGCGTCGGTGTACGGGCCCTCCTCGTAGACCTTGATCGAGCGGCGCTCGCGGCCGTCGTCGAGGACGGTCAACGCCGGGGTCACGATCCGGGCGCAGTCGCCGACGGTCGCGGTCGTCGTGCAGTCCTCGAGGAGCGCACCGGTCGACCAGCCATCCATCTCGAGCGTCGGCGCCGTCGACCCACACGCCAGCGCGACCACGCCGACCACGACCAGACCCGCCCCGCCGGCCATCGCGCCGAGCCGCGGGCGGACCGCGATCACCCCACGCGACGTCCGATCTCGCGCCGCCGCTTGCCGAGCCGCACGTCGAACCACTCCCCGGCGATCGGCTCCGGGACGTGTGCCGGATCCGTGACCCGCACCCCGTTGATCGTCACCCCGCCGCCGGCGATCAAGCGGCGCGCCTCGCCGCGTGACGTCGTCAGGCCGCCATCGGCGAGCATGACCGCCGCTCCCTCCGCGAGCGACGATGGGGTCACGGTGAACCCGCCGCTCGAGGCGAACAGCGACGCGAGGGCGGCCGGGTCGTCGAGGGCCCCGCCCGAGAACCGTGCCGCCGAATCGGCCACGGCCTGCGTCGCGGCCTCCTGACCGTGCGTCCGGGCCGTGATGTCGAGCGCGAGCGCCCGCTGGGCCGGTCGGGCCTCGGGATGCGCGGCGGCGTCGGCCTCGAGCGATTCGATCCGCTCGCGATCGAAATCGGTGAACCAGCGCAGATACGTCCCGACGTCGCGATCGTCGGTGTTCACCCAGTACTGGTAGAACGCGTAGGGCGAGGTCTTCGCCGGGTCGAGCCAGATCGAGTCGCCACCTTCGCTCTTCCCGAACTTCGCGCCGGACGGCGAGAGCAGCAGCTTGTAGGCGAGCCCATGCGCGGGTTCGCCGCCGGTGGCGCCCGCGGCTCCGTCGCCGGCACCCGCGATCCCGTCGCCGGCGTCCGCATCGTCGCCCCCGCCGCTCGTGCGTCGGATGAGCTCGAGGCCGGCGGTGATGTTGCCCCATTGGTCGGCGCCGCCCATCTGGAGCTCGACGCCCATCGTCCGGTGCATGTGGGCGAAGTCGTAGGACTGCAGCAGCATGTAGCTGAATTCGGTGAACGACAGCCCGCGCTCCAGGCGCAGCTGGACCGAGTCCTTGGCGAGCATGTAGGGCACCGTGAAGTGCTTGCCGGTGTCGCGCAGGAAGTCGATGAGGGAGAGCTCGCCCAGCCAGTCGAGGTTGTTGACCAGCCGGGCGCCGGAACCGGGCGTGAAGTCGAGGAACCGTTCGAGCTGGTCGCGGATCGCGGCCACGTTCCGGGCGAGCGTCTCGTGGTCGAGCAGGTTGCGCTCCGCCGAGCGCCCCGACGGATCGCCGATCATGCCCGTGCCTCCGCCGACGAGCGCGACGGGGCGGCCGCCGAACGCCTGCAGCCGCACGAGCCCGAAGATCGGGATCAGGTGGCCGACGTGCAGCGAGTCGTACGTCGGATCGAACCCGATGTAGCCCGAGATCGACCGGCCGCTCGCCAGCCGCTCGGCGAGGCCCGGGGTCGTGGCGTGGAGGATGCCCCGCCACTCGAGTTCCGCGAGGAGTCCGCCAAGGCCCGCCACGGGGGCGGACGTCACAGGCCGGAAGGGCGAGACGTCTCGACCCCGGGAGAGGCGCTCGTCCGTTCGTTCACGCTCCCTATGCTATCGTGCGGCCACAGATGCAGACCAGCCTCGCGCGGCGCCAGCGCCATCGACGGGCGCTCCAGGGCCGCTCAAAGGCGGGTCGTGGCTCGATCGTCGGTCGAGTCGCACTCGTCGTCCTTCTCCTCTTCATCGTCTCGCTCCTGGTAGCGGGCGGGACCGGGCTTGTCTTTGCCGTCGGCACGTACAACCACTACGCGGCGGGGTTGCCCGACCCGAAGGAGAAGCTGACCAACATCGCCTTCGAGCAGCAGACGATCCTGTACGACCGGACCGGCAAGATCGAGCTGGCGCGCCTCGGTGAGCTCAAGCGCGAGGTCGTGCCGTTCGACCAGATCCCGGGCGAGATGCTCGACGCGACCACGTCGATCGAGGACAAGGACTTCTGGCAGAACGCCGGCTTCGACCCGATCGCGTTCGTCAACGCCGGCATCGACACGCTCTCGGGGCGGCCGCGCGGCGCCTCGACGATCACCCAGCAGCTCGTGCGGGCCCGCCTCCTGCGTCCCGAGGACTTCGAGGGGACCGTCTACGAGCGCAAGTTCCGCGAGATCATCCAGTCCGTCCGACTCACGAGCGAGTTCCCGGGCCAGGCCGGCAAGCAGCAGATCATCACGGCCTATCTCAACCAGAACTTCTACGGGAACAACAGCTACGGCGTGAAGGCCGCGGCCAAGGGCTACTTCGGCAAGCCCCTCTCGCAGCTGTCCCTCGCCCAGTTCGCGATCCTGGCCGCGATCCCCCAGTCACCGACGAAGTTCGACCTGATGAAGAACGCCGAGGAGATCTGTCCCGGCCAGACCCAGCCCGGCGCCGGCGAATGTGATGACAACTTCCAGCTCGTCGTGCCGGCCACGACCGAGATCGTCCAGCGCCGCAACTACATCCTCGAGCTGATGAAGACCCGCTCCGTCCTGACCGGGGCGAAGCACACGGCCGCCGAGTACGACGCCGCGAAGGAGGAGCCGGTCGTCCTCACCCCGCTCGTCTCGGCCAACTGGAAGGCGCCGCACTTCGTGTGGCAGGTCCGCAAGGACCTCGCCAAGATCCTGTGCCCGGACACGCCCGACAACTGCGACAAGGTCGACACCGGCGGGTACCACGTCATCACCTCGATCGACATGCGGATGCAGAAGATCGCCGAGCGCTACGTGTACGCCGCCGCGCGAGCTCCCAACGCGAGCGATCCGCGGTCGGTGCTGCGCTCCAAGAAGATCCCGAGCAGCCAGTGGCGCTGGATCCTCGGGCTGCGCGGGCACAACATCCACAACGCCGCGGCCGGCGTGATCGACTACCGGACCGGCCAGGTCCTCGCCTACGTCGGCAGCGCGAGCTACACCTCCAAGGGCAGCAGGAAATTCCAGCCCCAGTTCGACGTCATGGCCGATGGCTGGCGGCAGCCGGGTTCGGCGATCAAGCCCATCGACTACCTGGTCGGGATCAACGACAAGACCCTGACCGCGGCCACGATGTTCATGGACGTGACGACCGACTTCGGCGGCGGCTTCATGCCGACCCAGGCCGACAAGCTCGAGCGCGGTCCGGTCCGCCTCCGCAACGCCCTCCAGTTCTCGCTGAATATCCCGGCGATCAAGTCGGGCGTGATGATGGGCCTCGACCACCTGTTCGACCGGACGAAGGACTTGGGCCTGCAATACCCCAAGACAGCCGTCCCGGTCGTGTCGATGGGCATCGGCACGCTCGAGGTGCACCCCATCGACCTGCTCGGGGCCTACGGCACCGCCGCGAACGGCGGCGTGAAGATGCCCCGCCAGACGATCCTCTCGATCGTCGATGACCACGACCGCGTCGTCTATCCGCTCCCGACGGACACCCCGAAGGGCGAGCAGGTCGTCAGCAAGCAGGCCGCCTACATCATCACCGACATCCTGGCCGGCAATACGGTCATGTCGATCAACCCCTTCTGGGGCAAGTGGGCCATCCGGAACGGCGGCAAGCGACGTCCCGCCGCGTACAAGACCGGCACGACAAGCGACAACCGCGACGTCGCGGCGTACGGCTATCTCGCCCCGCCATCCGACAAGAAGGCCCCGGCCCTTGCGGTCGGCGTCTGGATGGGCAACAGCGACAACACCCCCAACGACGGCAAGCTCTCGCTCGATACCTCGGCGCCGCTGTGGTCGGCGATCCTGACCGAGATCAGCCGCGGCATGCCGATCGCCCAGTTCCACCAGCCCAGCGGCCTCAAGACCGCCACGGTCGATGCGTTCACCGGGCTCAAGCCGGGTCCGTTCACGCGCAAGACCGTGAAGGAGATCTTCCTCCCGGGCACCGTGCCCACCCAGAAGGCCACGAGCCGCGTCGTCCGCGACATCGACCAGGCCAGTGGGCTCCTGTGGCAGGACGGCTGCGTCGGGCCGAAGGTCACCAAGGCCTTCTTCGACGTCAGCGAGATCGACGCGGCGTTCCCGAATTGGAACAAGGCCGACCGGAACTGGGCGGCCCGTGCGGCACGCGGCCCCGGGGTGCGCGGGACCCGCAAGGGCACCCGGACGGCGTACTTCTACAACGGCGCCTTCGCGCCCTTCGGGCGGACCTGGGGCGCACCGTTCGCCCCGAGCAAGAAGTGCCCGCTCGCCCCACCGCCGACGGCGCCTTGCGATCCGCTCGACCCCGACACTCATCACGCCGTGTCCGAGCCTGCCGCCGCCCGATGGTCCGCCCGGCGGCGGCGGACCGCCGCCTCCCCTAGCCCGCCGCGACAGCAGGCGGGCTCGTCAGAACGCGACGATCGTCGCCCCGTCGCCGCCCTCGCCCCGCTCGCCGGGGCGCACCGAGCTCACGAGCGGATGGTCCGCCGCCTCGCGCCGGACCGCATCGCGCAGGGCACCGGTCCCGAGACCGTGGATCACCGTGACCCGCTCGAGGCCCGCGAGCGACGCATCGTCCAGGTAGCGGGCGAGGGCTTCGAGGGCCTCCTCGACCCGGGCGCCGCGCAGGTCGAGCGACGACGCGACGGTGCTCGCCCGGGCCAGGCGGAGCGCGGCCGCGTTCGACGAGGACGTCGTGGCCGGGCGGGACCGGCGGCCTGGGGCGGTCGCCACGGCGTCCACCCCGAGCGTGGGCAGGAGGTCGTCGACATCGACCGTGATCCGCATCCCTCCCGCCTCGAGCGTCGCCCGTCGTCCACCGCGCTCCAGGGCGGCGATGCGGCCCTCCCAGCCCCCGGACCGGCTGCGGGCCCGCTCACCGACCACCCAGGCGTGTTCGACGGGGGGTGACGGTTCCGCGACCGGCTCGATGACCTCGGGGAGCGCCGCCGCGGTGGCCTCGGCCCGCTCGAGCGTCGCCTCGAGCCCGGCCGCCGTGATGGTCTCGCGCTCGAGGGCGCGGCGCAGGTCGTGGACCTCGGCGCGCAGGTCCTTGAGGATCCGGTCGGCCTCGGCCCGCGCGGCGCGGACCGCCTCGTCGCGTTCGCGCCGGGCCCGTCGCCGTTCCTCCTCGGCGGCGCGCAGCGCGTCGGCCGTGCGCAGTTCGGCCAGACGCGCCCGATCGAGCGCGTCACTCGTCTCGCCCTCGGTCGCCCGGATCGCTGCGAGGGTCGCCTCGAACGAGCGCTGGGTCTCGGACAGGCGCGAGCGAGCATCGCCCACGATCGCCTGCGGTAACCCGAGGCGCTCGGCGATCGCGAAGGCCTGGCTCCCGCCGGGCAGGCCGATCGTCAACCGGTAGGTCGGGCTCAAGGTCTCGAGGTCGAACTCGACCGCGGCGTTCGTCGCCCCCTCGGTCGTGTGGGCGTAGGCCTTGAGCTCCGCGTAATGGGTCGTCGCGGCCACGATCGCGCCGGCGCGGATGAAGTGGTCGAGGAGGGCCTGCGCGAGCGCCGACCCCTCCGTCGGGTCGGTGCCGGCTCCGAGCTCGTCGAGGAGCACCAGCGTCCCCGGCCCGGCGGCCGCCACGATCCGGATGATCGAGCGCAGGTGCCCGGAGAACGTCGAGAGCGACTGCGCGATCGACTGCTCGTCGCCGATGTCGGCGAACACGTCGCGCCAGACCGGCAGCCGGCTGCCGGTGGCGGCCGGGACGTGCAGCCCCGCCTGGTGCATGAGGCTGAGCAGGCCGAGGGTGCGCAGCGTGACGGTCTTGCCGCCCGTGTTCGGGCCGGTGACGACGAGCGCCCGGATGCCGTCACCAAGGCGGATGTCGATCGGCACGACCCGCCCGGTCAACCCAGGGTGCCGGGCCGACAGCAGGACGACCGTGGCCTCGTCGGCGGTCCCGGCGCGGACGGCGTCCATGTCGGCCGCCAGGGACGCCTTGGCCGCCCAGAAGTCGAACCGGGCAAGCGCGTCGAGCGTCTCGCGCAGGGCCACCGCGTTCGCCGCGATGAGCGCCGAGAGCTCGTCGAGGATGCGCGCGACCTCCTCCGCCTCGGCGACCTGGGCCTCGCGCCACGCATTGCCGAGCTCGACGGCCACGAGCGGCTCGATGAACAGCGTCTGGCCGCTGCCCGACGCGTCGTGGACGATGCCCTTGACCCGCGAGCGGGCCTCGGCCTTCACGGGGACCACGTAACGCCCGTTACGGAGCGTGATGATCGGTTCCTGGAGCGCGCTCCCGAGCTCCGCTCCGACGAGCGCGTCCAGCCGCCGGCGCAAGCGGTCGTAGGCGACGCGGACGGCGGCGCGCAGGCCGCCGAGGCGCGGGGAGGCGGTGTCGAGCAGCTCTCCGACCGGATCGAAGCTCCGCGCGAGCGTGCTCCGTACGGCGGGCAGCGGGTGCAGCTCACGGCCGAGGTCTCGCAGCAGCGGCCGGCGTTCGTCGGCGAGGGTCGTGGCCAGGCGCGCGGTCGCGTCGAGGGTCTCGGCCAGCTCGAGGAACTGGGCCGGCTCCAGGCGTCCCCCGCGAGCCGCGCGTTCCACGGCCGGCCCGATGTCGTGGGCCGATCCGACCCCGACCCCCTGTCGCTCGACCAGCAGGCCGCGTGCCTGATCGGTCTCGTCGAGCGAACGGGCGACGATGACCGGGTCCGAGGACGGCTCGAGCCGCTCGGCGAGGCGCCGAGACGGCGGGAACGACGTGGCCTCGGCCAGGCGCGCCCGGACGAGGGGGAACTCGAGCAGCGCGATCGAGCGGTCGTCCACCCTGTGGCCTTCAGCGAGAGGCGCGCGGGCCGGAGACGGCGCGATGGCCGGCGAGGGCGAGTCGCCACGGGAGGCCGACCCATGGATCGCCGGCATAGGCGATGCCCACACGAGGCGTGGCCACCACCGCCGCATCCGCCACGTCGTCCCCCGGCTCGAGGCGCAGCGGGGACGCCGGATCGCACAGGTCGGTGCCGGTCCACGATCGGTCCAGCCCGAACGCCGCGCCGACGAGACCCGGACCGCTCGCCACGCGGTCGACGGGCACCGTCACCGGGTCCATCGTGGTCGCTGGCGCCGGACGGGTCTTGCGGCGCGATGCGCTGATGCGGGCGCGGTCTGCGCGCATCAGCTCGAGCCCCTCGAGCGGCTCGACCGCACGGACGAGCACCGCAGACGCCGAGCCATCCGGGCCGGCGACCACGTTCAGGCAGTCGTACATCCCGTAGACAAGGTACACGTAGGCGATGCCCGCCGGCCCGAACATGACGGCGTTGCGGGCCGTGCGCCCGAAGCGGGCGTGCGAGGCACCGTCCGCGGGGCCGGCGTAGGCCTCGACCTCGACGATCCGGCCGGCCCGCCGGCCCGTCCCGTCAGCGCGGACGAGCCGGGCGCCGAGGAGCGCGCGAGCCGCGTCGATCGGGGGACCGCGGAGGCGCCCCCGGTCGAAGGTGCTCAGCCCGGGAAGAACTGCTCGATCCAGTCCGGGACGAGGAAACCGGTCAGCGCGAAGAACGTCGGGATGACGGTGTCGCGGAACATCGCGGCGGCCTTGGACGGATCGATCTGCTCCCAGAACGTGCGCAGGAACTTGATCTCCTGCGCATCGGGCGGGATGCCCGGGATGCGGTAGAACGAATCGAGGATGACGAGCATGCAGCCGAAGATCAGGGCGGCCTCGAGCAGGCCGAGGATGCCGCCGATCAGCTCGTCGACGAAGCGCGCCTTCTGGAACAGCGGCTGCGGCTTGTAAAGGCCCTGCACCACGACGGCGAACGCGATCGACGACGCGAGGAACACCGTGGCGAACCCGATCATCCGCGCGTATTCCGGCGAGAACTGCGTCCAGTTGCTCGCGAGGTAGTTGCCGAGGGGTTCGGCGACGTTCGCCGCGAAGAAGAACGAGAACAGGATCGACGCGATGCCGATCAGGCGGCGGATCGTGCCCTGGGCGAACCCGAGGACGAAGAACGCCATGAAGTACAGGAAGATCAGCAGGTCGACCCGCTCGATCCCGTTGAGAAAGCCCTGGATGTCCACCAACGCTCCTTTGTCGGCGTCCGAGCCCCGGCCTGGTCCGGGGCGGCGCAAGGGTAGCAGCGGCTCATCGCGGGTCGCAATAGGATTCGAATCCCATCGGTGCAGTACGGATGGGTCCCGTCCCGTCCGGGCGATTCAGGTGCGGAACCGGGCACTCAGGTCGGCTGTCAGGCCCGCCACGATCGCCGCTACGGTGGCGTCCACCTCCGCCTCCGTGAGCGTGCGTTCGTCGTCGAGGAGGACGAGCCGATAGGCCAGGCTCTTGTCGCCCTCGGCGAGCGGACGACCCCGGTAGACGTCGAACAGCGACACGTGGCGCAGCAACGCACCACCATGGCGCACGATCGCGGCCTCCACCTCGGCGGCCGGGCGGTCCTCGACCACGATCACCGCAAGGTCGCGCTCGACGGACGGCTGGTGCGACGGCGCCACCACAGGCGGCGGCCGCAGCTGGCCGGCGGCCAGGCCCTCGATGGCGAGTTCGGCCACGACCACGACCTCGGTCCGCAGGTCGAGCGCCTCGATCGTCGCAGGATGGACCTCGCCCACGCGGCCGACGATGCGGCCGCCGGCGGACACCCGAGCGCTGCGACCCGGATGCAGGTTCGGGTCGTCGGTGAGCGGTGCATACGCGGGAGGTGGATAGCCGAGGCGCCGGCAGACGAGCTCGATGACACCCTTGGCGTCGTCGAGGTCGTACGCGCGCGCCGGCCGGTTCCAGGCGGGTGGTTCGGCCGGCCCGGTCAGGGCGAGCCCGAGGCGCCACCACTCGTGCGTGGACCGATCGCCGCCGACCGCGCCGTAGCCCTTGCCGACCTCGAACAGCGCGACGGCATCGCGGCCGTAGCGCAGATTCGTCGAGACCACCTCGAGCAGGCTGCCGATCAGGCTCTGGCGCAGGATCGCATGCTGGCTCGAGAGGGGGTTCGTGACGGCGATGGGCCGCCCCTCGGCGCGCTGCTCCGGCTCCGCGTCGAGGCTGCCGTCGTCGGGCGCCGGGAACCGCTCGACCAGCCGCGGCGAGACGAGGGCGAACGTCACCGCCTCGGTCAGTCCGGCCCCCACGAGTGTCTCGCGGACGACGTTGCGCAGCTCGAGCGGATCGTGGCGGTACTCGGGCATCGTCGTGTGCGGGAGGATCGATGGCACCTGGTCATAGCCGCGGACGCGGATGACCTCCTCGGCGATGTCGGCCTCGACGGCGAGGTCACGGCGCCACGTCGGCACGGTCGCCTCGAGGACCGCGTCCGTTCCCGCGTCGACGTCGAGTGGCTTCGTGCCGGCAGCCACTGGGACGCGGGTCCCGGGGGCGGCCGGCACGGTCTCGATCCCGACCCGGGCCAGGAGCGTGCGCTGTTCCTCGGCCGGGATGCTGGCCCCGAGCAGCCGATCCACGCGGGCCGGCCGGAAGGCGACCCGGGCCGATGCCGGCTCCACGGGATTCGAATCGACCACGCCCGGCGCGACCGTCCCGCCGGCCCACTCGGCGACGAGGCGGGCGGTCCGGTCGGCGCCCAGCCGGACCAGCCGGAACTCCTGCCCTTTCTCGAAGCGCAGGCTCGCCTCGGACCGCAGGGCGTAGCGGAACGCCGTCCGGCGGATGTTGACCGGGTCGAAGACGGCCGACTCGACGGCCACGTCCGTGGTCCCGTCGCTCACCTCGGAGTCCGCCCCGCCCATGACCCCGGCGAGGCCGATCGGCCCGGCGGGATCGGTGATCAGCAGCGTCTCGGGATGGAGGTCGCGGACCACGTGGTCGAGCGTCTCGAGGCGCTCGCCCGGCCGCGCGAGCCGCACGATGATCCGGCCGTCCCGGACCTTCGCGGCGTCGAACGTGTGAACCGGTTTGCCGAGCTCGATCATCACGTAGTTGCTCGCGTCGACGACGTTGCTGATCGGACGCTGGCCGGCGGCCAGGAGGCGCATCTGGACACGGTCCGGGGACGGCCCCACCGTCACACCGCTCACCCAGCGTCCGACGAACCGCGGGCAGAGGACCGGCTCCTCGACGTCGACCCGGAGCCGCTCCGCGATCGGCCGCCCACCCTCCACGACCTCGAAGGACGGCTCACGGAGCTCCCCGCCGGTGACCGCGGCCACCTCGCGTGCCAGGCCGAAGATCGACAGCGCGTCGCCGCGGTTCGGCTTGACATCGACGTCGAGCACGTCGTCACCGTAGAGATCGGTCAGCGCGGCCCCGATCGGCGTGTCCGGCGCGAGGATGAGGATGCCATCGGCGTCGTTCGTCATCCCGAGCTCGTCGCCCGAGCAGAGCATGCCGTTGCTGACGACGCCCATCTTCTCGGTGCGCTCGATGCGCCGGTCGCCGGGCAGGACCGCGCCGGGCAGGGCCACCGGCACCCGCTGACCCGCGGCGATGTTCGTGGCCCCGCAGACGATCTCGAGCGGCTCCCCGTCGCCCACGTCCACCCGAGTGAGCGACAACCGGTCGGCGCGAGGATGGCGGTCGACCGCGAGCAGCTCCCCGACGACGACGTTGCGCCACGCCGACCCCCAGCGCTCGATGCCCTTCACTTCCATCCCGAGGAGGGTCAGGCGCACGGCGAGCGCCTCGGGCGTCAGGTCGACGTCGACGAACTCGCGCAGCCAAGAAAGCGGCACTCTCATCGCCCGTCATCCAGGTACGGCATCTCCGAGGTCCGAGGCTGAGCCCCGCGATGCCATCGGCCCGAGGATCTCACCCGAACTGCTCCAGGAAGCGCAGGTCGTCCTCGAGGAACAGCCGCAGGTCGGTGATGCCGTGCTTGAGCATCTTGATCCGCTCGGGGCCCATCCCGAAGGCGAAGCCCTGGTAGCGCTCGGGGTCGAGCCCGCCGTACTGGAGCACGACGGGGTGGACCATGCCGGCGCCGAGGATGGTCATCCAGCCCGATCGGCCGCAGGCCGGGCAGCCCACCCCGCCACAGACCAGGCATTCGACGTCGAAGGCGACCGACGGCTCGGTGAACGGGTAGTAGCCCGGCCGGAAGCGCGTGCGCTTGTCGGAGCCGTACATCGCCTTGGCGAACTGGTCGAGCAGGCCCTTGAGGTCGCCCATGGTCGTGCCCTCGTCGACCATGAGGCCCTCGACCTGGAAGAACTCGGAACCGTGCGAGGCATCGATCGACTCGTAGCGGTAGCAGCGACCGGGGAGGAGCGCCCGGATGGGCGGGGCGACCGAGCGCATGACGTGGATCTGCCCGGGCGACGTGTGGGTCCGCAGGAGGCGGCCCTCGACGTCGACGTACAGCGTGTCCCACAGGTCCCGGGCCGGGTGGTCGGGCGGGATGTTGAGCATCTGGAAGTTCGTGAGGTCGTCCTCGATCTCGGGGCTCTCGTAGGTGACGAACCCGAACTGGCCGAAGATGTCGGCGATCTCGCCCATGGCCTCGATGCTCGGGTGGAGCGAGCCGCGCGCGATGGGCCGGCCGGGCGTGGTGACGTCGACGGTCTCGGCCGCGAGTCGCGCCGTCAGCTCCGAGCCGCGGAGGGCGGCGCCACGCTCCGCAAGGGCGGCTTCGATCGCGGTCCGCACCGCGTTGGCGACCTGGCCGACCTTGGGCCGGTCCTCCGCCGGCAGCGCACCGATCCCGCGCAGGACGCTCGTGAGCCGGCCCTTCTTGCCGAGCACGTCGAGCTCGAGGGCCTCGAGCGCGGCCACATCCCCGCTCGCGGCGACCGCGGCGAGGGCCTCGTCGCGCAGCGCCTCGAGGTCGCGGGTCAGGTCGGCGAGATCCACATCCGTCCTTCCATCGGCCTCAGCATCACCAACGTCGGACCGTCACCAGACGGCGAGGATCGGCGACGAGCCCTCCGAGGGCCGAGCGCGCTCGGCGGAGCGCATCGGCGCGAGGATGTCGAGGGCTCGTCCGTGGGCGCGGATATCGTGCGTCTGGGGCGCTGTCAGGCGCTCTTGGCGAGCTCGGCGATCCGCCCGAAGGTGGCGGCGTCGCGAACCGCCAGGTCCGCCAGGATCTTCCGGTCGATCTCCACGTCGGCTCGCTTGAGCCCGCTGATGAACCTGCCGTAGGTCAGGCCGTTCTCGCGTGCCGCGGCGTTGATCCGAACGATCCAGAGCTCGCGCATCTGGCGCTTGCGCTGCTTGCGGTCGCGCGTCGCGTAGGCCATCGCATGGAGCAGCGCCTCGCGGGCCGGCTTGACCAGCTTCGAGCGCGTACCGCGACGACCCTCGGCGTCCTGGAGGAGGCGCTTGTGGCGCTTGTGGGCGGCGACGCCGCGCTTGACTCGTGCCATGGGTGGTGGACGCCTTCCTTACAGGTACGGCAGCAGGCGCCGGACCTGCTTGGCGTGCTCGGGACCGATGACGGACTTGCCGGCATAGCGGCGCGTGCGTCGGGACGACTTGATCTCGAGGTGATGGCCACGCCAGGCGTTCACACGGACGACCTTGCCGCTGCCGGTCACGCCGATGCGCTTCTGGGCCGCCTTGTGGCTCTTCATCTTCGGCACCCTGGCCTCACTCTCCTGTCGCCACCGGCTCGGGTGCCGGGGCGGCGCTGTCGGTCTTCGTCGATGCCGGCGCGGACGCCGGTGCGGAGCGTTCCCTGGCCGGCGTCGCGGCCGGAGCCGGTCCATCGCCCTTGGCCGGCGGGGCGGCCGGCGCCTCGCCGTTGGTCGCGGCCTTCGCGGCCGGAGCCGATCCGGTGCTCGCGACCGGCGGTGCGACCGGTGCCGTCGTGGCGGCCTCCTCGGACGCCTCGTCGAGGGCCGGCCTGGGGGCCGGACCGTCGTGTCCCTTGGGCTTGTGCGTCGAGGCCATCGTGATGTGCATCGACTTGCCTTCCAGGAGCGGCGCCCGCTCCGGGATCCCGTGATCCTTGACTCGCTCGGAGAACCGTGCGATCAGGTTCCGGCCGATCTCCGGATGGGTCAATTCGCGGCCTCGGAAGCGGACGGTCACCTTGATCCGATCGCCGTCCTCGAGGAACTCGATCGCCCGGTGGACCTTGGTGTCGAAGTCGCCCGTGCCGATCTTCGGCGAGAGGCGGACTTCCTTGAAGGTCACCGAGCGCTGCTTGCGCTTGGCTTCCTTCTCGCGCTTCGTCAGTTCGTACTTGTACTGCCCGAAATCCAGGAACTTGACCACCGGCGGCGATGCCAGCGGGGCCACTTCCACGAGGTCGAAGCCGCGTTCCTGCGCCATCTCAAGAGCCCGAGGCGTCGGCATGACACCCAGCTGGGCACCCTCTTCATCGACCACCCGGACCTGAGGGATCCGGATCATCTGATTGACTCGCAGGTCTCGGCTGATGGCTCGCTCCTTCGGATGGTCCCTGACAGTCGACCGGCACGGCTGTAGAGGCCGCCGTCGGCCGAGCGGGGAGGATAGCACACCGGTTCGCGATGCGACAACGGACCGGGTGGTCCGAACGCGCCGTGCGCCGGCCCTCGGCGCGGCGCGGCGATCAGCCCGTTGGCGGCCTGCCCGCGCGAGCGTGGAGCCGCTCGGCGTACGCGCGCCAGCGGTCCTGCTCGAAGGTCAGGGGCGCCTCCCAGGGCTTGCCGAGACTGGCCCAGTGGATGAGCCACGGGTCGGGCACGTCCTCGAGGGACGGCAGCGCGTTCCAGCGCGGCTCGATGACGGCGCGTTCGGGTCCCACGTATGCGAGCACGCTGTCCTGGTCGTTCAGGCCGTACTGCTCGACCCAGCCCAGGGCCATCCGCGAGAACCCGTCCTGCCGCATCCGGGCGAGATCGAAGACCAGCACGCCGGCATTCAAGGCCGGATGGCCGTAGGCGTGGCGGCCGGCCATCACGCGGCGGAGTTCGGTCGCGGCGTCGGCGGTCAGCCGGCGACCGGCGCGCTGCCACTCGCTCGCCTCGCTCACCGCGGAATGGCGTGCCGCCACCGGATGGCCGCCGAGGTCCATCGTGGCGAGCCGCCGGATGTCGTCGAACACGATGGTGTCGATGTCGAGGTACACCACCCGATCGATGTCGGTGAGCATCTCGGGGACCAGCAGCCGGTCCATCGTCGAGATCGTGATCCGCGGCGGGATCCGGGCCGGCCGGCCGTTCGCCCCGAACGTGATCCGGTCACACGGGATGACGGTGATCGGGAGGGCCGGGAAGGCACCTGCCAGCCAGCCGGGATAGGCGTCCGGGAGCCCCCGACCGAGCACCCACAGGCGAAGCGGCCCCGACGTGTGCTCGACGAGCGACTCGACCAGGACGGCCGCCGGGTCGAGGAGGTTCTGGTCGAACGCGAGGACGATGTCCGCGACGACGGCGGGATCCACCTCATCGTGCGGCCCGAACCGCTGGCTCGCGGCCATGCTGGCCTCGACCGCCGCCGGCACGTCGATCGTGGTCGGCACGTCGACGGCCGGCGCCTCGAAGCGGGCCCGCGCGGCGGCGACCCGGTCGCGCGTGAGGGCGCGCCACCGCTCGTACACCTCGGCCTCGCCCGCGCCGGCAAGGATCGTCTCGAACACCCCGGCCAGCAGGTCGCGGATCCCGTCCCGCATCTCCGCGAGCCGGGCATCGCCCGGGCGCAGGCCGGTCAGACCACCGAACTCGATATCCCCCGGACTCTCCGGCCGGAAGTCGACGGGGATCCCCAGGGTCGTCAGGGCCAGGTACTCGCGGAGGTGCCTCGTGACGACCCGGTCGAGCTCGCGTTGATACCCGGCGAGGCGGGCGCCGGCGTCCAGCACGCCCTGGGTCATCGAGGCGGTCTTCCGCCGTCGTCCGTCCCGTGGCGGAGGAGCGAGATGGACCCGGCGGTCCGACCGGCGGCACTCGCGGGCAGGTCGATGACGCCGGTCGGTCCCCCACCCCGGTAGGCCGTCGTCCGCGACGGGTACATCGCGTCGAGGGTCGTGGTCACGCAGCCGCTGAAGAACGCGTCGATGCCCGCGCCGAGCAGCAGGTCGACGGTGTTCCAGTCACGGCAACCCACCGGGCCGCATCGGCGGAGGTACGCGCGCGCCTCGTCGGTGAGCATCTCCAGGCGGTGGAGGTGGAACGAGAGGAAGATCGGCCGGATGTTCGGGTGGTACGGGAAATCCGTGCGCAGGTCGAAGAGCGAGGGCATGTGCCAGCCGTGCGCGATCAGCCACGTCCCTGGCGGGACATCCGCCGCGCTGCTGAAGTCGCGATCGACCGCCAGCAGGTGCACCGCCCCGGTGCCGGCCACCCGCCGTTCGGGATGGACCCGCGCCCCGAGCTCCGTCACCAGCTCGCCCAGCCCATCGTCGCCCGAGAACGTCACGTCACGGAACCGGGCGAGGTTGCCGAGCACGGCGAGCGTCTCGATGTGATCGCCCGGGTCCGGGGCGACATGGGCGGGATCCGGGGACCGATGGTCGAGCACCGCCACCGGCACGGATCCGGCCGGGATCGCTTGCGCGGGCCGCTCGAGCCAGGTCTCGATCAGCGAACGCGCCTGGCGACGACGGCCGTCGAGCTCGGGGGCGGGGCGGCGTCGGAGCTCATCGACCAGGGCGGCGGCCGTCGGTCGCTCGTCGACCGACGAGGAACCGTCCCGCGAGGTCGACGAGGACACCGGCGTCCATCGCGGGGGTCGGGGTGCCGATCGCGATGGCTCGCTGCCGGTCTGCCGCTGTCCCGGTCGAGAGCGCGGCATCCACGGCCTCCACCGGGAGCCAGGCCGCGAGCGTCGCGTCGTCCAGGTCGCGGATCCGCGGCCAGATCCGGTCGTACTGTCGGCGCCGGTGCAGGAGGACCGCGTGACCGACGATGGAGGCGATCGCCCCCTCGGGCCGTCGGCCGACACCTTCGGCGAGCGACCAGGCCGCCGGTGCCTCCTTGAAGACCGCCAGGGCATCCACGCTGCGGTACACCGCTCGCTCGAGCGATTCGCCGAGCGCGAGCGACTCGGCCAGCACGGCCTCGGCGCGCTGGCGCCGTGCCGTCTCGACCGCCTCACGCGACCGCTTCGCATCGACCTGGGCCCCGTGCGCCGGCCCGGTGTCGAGACCGAAGACCGCCCGCGCGAGACGGGTCCATTGGTCCACGTACCAGGCTGCCGGCCGCTTCGTGCCACTCCGGGCGGATGCCCCGGCCCTCGCCGGATCCTCGTTCGAGCCAACCGTGGCACCGCGACCGGGCACGCTCCGGATGCCGGCCGCCGCACGCCGCCGGATCCGGGTCAGGGCATCGCCGCGCGTCTCCGACCGTCGCAGGTCCCCGAGCACGCCCCGGATCCGGATCCGTCGCGAGCCGCTCACCGGCCGGCCGCCATGCGGCCGGACACGCCGCTGGTGGCCTCGAACCGCACCATTCAGTCCGGTCGCCGGGCGGCGCTCTCGGCCGCGAGGCGCTCGGCGAGCGCGTCCCACTCGACGACTTCCTGCGGCTCGTCCTTCGCGGCCCCGCGCCGGCGGACCGCCGCCGACCGCGCCTCGATCTCGCGGTCGCCGAGGATCAGCATGTACGGCACCTTCTGCTCCTGGGCGAGCCGGATCTTGTTCTGCATCCGGTTGTCCGAAACGTCCACCTCGACCCGCAGGCCGCGCGCCCCGAGGACCTCGGCGAGTGCCCGAGCGCCGTCCTGGTGGCGATCCGCGATCGGGATGACCACGGCCTGCACCGGGGCCAGCCAGAGCGGGAAGGCCCCACCGAAATGCTCGGTGATGACGCCGATGAACCGCTCGAGCGAGCCGTAGATCGCCCGATGGATGGCGAGCGGCCGTTGCTGGGTGCCGTCCTCGTCGATGTAGTGGAGGTCGAATCGCTCGGGCAGCATGACGAGGTCGACCTGGATCGTGGCGGTCTGCCATTCACGACCGAGGGCGTCCTCGACCTGGATGTCGATCTTCGGGGCGTAGAACGCGCCGTCCTTCTCCTTCACCCGGTAGGCCATGCCCGACGCCCGGAGCGCATCGAGGATGAGTCCCTCGGCGCGCTCCCACATCGCCGGGTCGCCGAGTGCCTTGTCCGGACGGGTGCCGAAGGTCAGGCGCGGCTCGAGCCCGACCCAGCCGTAGGCCTCGTTGATGTCGCTGAGCAGGCCGGCGATCTCCGAGCCGACCTGGTCGGGGCGGACGTAGATGTGACCATCGTCGGTGACGAAGTGGCGGACGCGGGTCAGGCCCGAGAGCGTCCCCGACAGCTCGTTCCGGTGGAGCTTCCCGTATTCCGAGTAGCGCAGCGGCAGGTCGCGATACGAGCGCACCCGGCTGCGATAGATGTACGTCGACTCGGGGCAGTTCATCGGCTTGAGGCTGAAGGTCTGGCCCTCGGACTCGATGAGGAACAGGTGCTCCCGATAGAGGTCCCAGTGTCCCGACTGCTCCCACAGCCGCCGGCTGACGACCAGTGGCGTATAGATCTCCTGGTAGCCGCGCCTCGCCTGGAGCTCGCGCATCGCGTTCTCGAGCGTCCGGTACAACGTCCAGCCCTTCGGGTGCCAGAACGCCGCGCCCGGCGAGATGTCGTGGAAGCTGAAGAGGTCCAGCTGGACGCCGAGGCGACGGTGGTCGCGCTTCTTCGCCTCCTCGCGGCGCCACAGGTACTGGTCGAGTTCCTCCTGCGTGGCCCAGGCCGTGCCGTAGACGCGCTGGAGCATCGGGCGCTTGGAGTCGCCGCGCCAGTACGCGCCGGCCGTGCCGAGCAGCTTGAACGGGCCGATCCTGCCCGTGCTCGCGACGTGCGGCCCACGGCACAGGTCGATGAACGGCCCCTGGCGATAGAAGGTCGTCGGCGGCATCGGGCGCGCCGTCGCGCGCGGCGGCCGCGGCGAGGTCGTCGACGATCTCGACCTTGAACGGCTGGTCGCGTTCGATGAGCGCGGCGCGCGCCTGCTCGGGCGTCTCCTCGGAGAACTCGAACGGGTGGTCGGCCGCGATCGACTCGCGCATCCGAGCCTCGATCGCCGGCAGGTCGTCGGGCGTCAGCGGACGCGGCAGCAGGAAGTCGTAGTAGAAGCCGTCGGTGATGACCGGGCCGATCCCGAGCTTCGTGCCCGGGAACAGGTCCATGACGGCCTCGGCCAGGACGTGCGCCGCGCTGTGGCGCATCGGGCCGAGCTCGCCGGCCGCGCCGTGATCCATGAGCTCGCTGGCGCTCCCGCGTTCGGGCGCCTCGGGCATCTCCTCGACTTCGATCGCTGCGTCGTCGCCCATCACATCTCCTGAGAATCACGGAACCCCTCGTCCATCGACAGGACGAGAGGTTCACTCCCGCGGTCCCACCCGCCTTCGCGTACCGTGCCGGCACGCGCACTCGTGGGTCGCGCTATCGGGCGACTCCCGGACCGGTTCACCGGTCTGCTCGCGGGTGGTGCCATGCCGCTCCGATCGCCGGGCTCGCAGCCTGGACCCGGCTCTCTGGGATCGGCGGGACGGCTGGCCTGTCCCGGTCGACGCGTCGTTCATCGTTCGGTTCGATGGTGGGCGACACTGGACTCGAACCAGTGACCTCTTGCATGTCAAGCAAGTGCTCTAACCAGCTGAGCTAGCCGCCCACGTCGCCGGCCCCCGCGTCTCCGTGGTCGCGTCTCCGTTGGCTCACGGGTGTTCCAGGTCCGTGACGGAGCCGTGCCCGCGGTGATTCGGTCGCCGGCGGCGACGCGCATCGTACCCCAAGCCCCCGGTCGCGTCATCATCGGCCGATGGCGGACGAGACGTCCTATGCGCTCATCGACGTCGGCGCCGGCGGCCGCCTCGAGCGGTTCGGCGACCGGATCGTCGATCGCCCGGCACCCGCGGCCCTCGACGATCGGAGCGACCCGGCCGCCTGGCGAGACGCCGATCTGCGGTTCGATCGCGAGCACGGTTGGACCGGCCCGGCCGCGGCAGCCGGCTCGTGGACGACCGCGCTCGACGGGCCTGGTCGGGATCTGACCCTGGAACTCCGCCCGACCGACGCGGGCCAGGTGGGGTTCTTTCCCGAGCACCTCGCGATGCTGCCGTGGCTCGCGGGCCGGGACGCCGCGACCGTCCTGAACCTCTTCGCCTACACCGGGCTCGCGACGCTTGCCCTCGCGCGGGACGGGGCGGCCGTCACGCACGTGGACGCGTCGCGCCCGGCCGTCGCCTGGGCGCGCCGGAACGCCGCGCTCTCCGGCCTGGCGGATCGTCCCGTCCGATGGATCGTCGACGACGCCCCGGGATTCGTGCGTCGAGAGCAGCGTCGCGGCCGTCGCTACGGCGGCCTCGTCCTCGATCCACCGTCGTACGGCCATGGGCCTGACGGCCGACCCTGGACGATGGACGCGCTGCCCGAGCTGCTGGCGGCCTGCCGCGGCCTGCTCGAACCCGGCGCCTTCGTGCTCCTGACCGCGCACACGCCGGGCTACGACGCCGAACGGCTGAGCCGCCTGCTCGGCGACGGCATCGGCCGGCCACCTCGAGAGATCGAGGCCGGCGATCTCGCGCTGCGTACGGCCGACGGCCGCGTCCTGGCGCTCGGGGCCTTCGCCCGGGCGCCGCGCACGGCATGATGGCGGCCATGCCCTCCCCCACCACGGTCGTGCTCACGAGCCGGACCAACCCGCGGATCGTGGAGGTCGCGAGCCTGCGGGACCGCCGGGCGCGTGAGCGGACGGGTCTGACCGTCATCGACGGCGCTCGCGAAGTCCGCCGGGCCATCGAGTCCGGGGCCGAGGTCGTCGAGGCGTTCGTCTGCGACGCGAGGCTGGCGGGTCCCGAAGCCCGCGCCGCCCTCGACGCGCTGGAGGCACGCCACATCTCGACGACGTCGGTCAGCGTGAACGTCCTCGAGAAGATCGCGTTCGGCGACCGTGCCGAGGGGATCGTGGCCACGGTGCGCATCCCGGACCTCGACCTCGCGCACCTCGTACTCCCGGCCGATCCGCTCGTCGTCATCGTCGAAGGGGTCGAGAAGCCGGGCAACCTCGGTGCGATCCTGCGGTCCGTGGATGGCGCGGGCGCCGACGCCCTGGTCGCGGCCTCGCCGCGGACCGACCTCTTCAACCCGAACGCGATCCGGGCGAGCGCGGGGACGATCTTCCGCGTCCCGCTCGGCGCGGCCTCGTCCGCCGAGGTGCTCGAGTGGTCCGGAGCACAGGGCCTGCGCCTCGTCGCCGCCCAGGTCGGCGCGACTCGAAGCTACACGGACGCGGACCTGCAGGGCGCCGTCGGACTCGTCGTCGGGGCCGAAGCCGAGGGCTTGTCGTCCTTGTGGGCCGACGGGCCAGTCGAGCCCGTCGGGATCCCGATGCTCGGCATCGCCGACAGCCTGAACGTCTCGGTCGCCACGGCCGTGCTGCTCTACGAGGCTCGCCGGCAACGCGATCGTCACGCGACGCACGGAGACTGATCCGATGGAGACCTTCGACTTCGTGATCATCGGGGCCGGACCCGCCGGCGAGGCCGCCGCGAACAAGGCACGCGAGCTCGGGGCGTCGGTGGCCATCGTCGACCAGCGCTGGTTCGGCGGCAGCTGCCCGCACATCGGCTGCGTGCCGTCGAAGTCGCTGCTCAACAGCGCCGCTCGTCATGCCGCGAACCCCGCGTCCTATGACTGGGCCCGAGCCTCGGCTCGCCGCGACTACATGGTCAATCGCGCCCCGGATGCCGCCGAGCCGGACGACAGCGGGCACGTCCGGGCGCTCGAGGCGGCCGGCGCGATCGCCTACCGCGGCTCCGGACGGATCGTCGCGGCCGGCCGGGTGGCGGTCACCCACGATGGCGTCACCCACGAGATCGGCGCCCATCAGGTGATCGTCGCGGTCGGTTCGGTCTCGAAGGTGCCGCCGCTCGAGGGGATCGAGGCCGTGCCGACCTGGACCAACCGCGACGCGACGCTCGCGCGGGAGCTCCCGGAGACGCTCCTCGTGCTCGGCGGCGGGCCGACCGGCTGCGAACTGGCCCAGGTCTATGCCCGGTTCGGCGTCCCGACGGTGATCGTCCAGTCCGGGCCCCGACTCGCCCCGACGGATCACCCGCGCAATTCGGCCGCGGTCCGGGCGGCCCTCGAACGCGATGGAGTCGAGGTCCGGCTTGGCGTCCGCGCGCTGCGGGCCCACGCCGCGAGCCGCGGCCGGTGAGCCGCACCGGGTCGACCTCGACGACGGCACATCCGCGACCGGGCACGCCATCCTCCTGGCGGTCGGGCGCGCATTCCCGATCGACGACCTCGGCCTCGAGCACTACGGGGTCGATACGAGCGGGCGGACGCCCTATCCGCGGGACGGCCGGCTGCGCGTGGCCGACGGCCTCTGGATCGTCGGCGACCCGGCGGGCCCCGAGCTCCACACCCACCAGGGCCACTATCAGGGCGAGCTCGCCGTGCGGATGGCGCTCGGCGAGGCGATCCGGCCCGACTACCGGGCCCTCCCGCGGGCCACGTACACCGATCCGGAGGCGGCGTCGGTCGGGGTGACGCTCGACGGGGCCCTCGCCGAGGGGCTCGATGCGTTCGAGCTCGTGGCCGACTTCCCGAAGACCGCCAAGGGCTATTCGGTCGAAGCGACGATCGGCCACGTGACGATCGTCGTCGACCGGCGGTCCCGTCAGCTCGTCGGGGCCGCCATGGCTTGCCCCGACGCCTCGGCGGCCATCCACGAATGCGTGCTCGCGGTCAAAGCGGGCGTGCCCGTCGAGGTCCTGGCGGAGACGATCCACGCGTTCCCGTCGACGTCACGGATCTTCAACGGCCTGTTCGCTGATGCGCGGCGCGAGCTCGATCGGCCGGGCAGCGTCGTCCACGGCGCGGGTTAGGTCCAGGCGCGTCGCCGCCGCCCGCGGGCTCACGTCGACCGGCGCCGTCAGCGCTCGAACACGACCTCGCCGTCCATCAGGACCATCACGGGCCGGGCCGTCGCGAGGGCCCCACCCGGCTCGACGGGGTCGTCGATGGCCGCAGCGGCGATGACCACCACATCGGCGCGCTGGCCCGGGATGAGCCGGCCGCGATCGGCTTCGCGGGCCGACACCGCGGGACCGACGCACTGGGCCCGCAGCGCCCGGTCGAGCGAGAGCTCCTCCGCCGGTCCGAACGGCGGCGTCCCGGCCGGCCAGCGCGGATCCTCGCGACGGACCGCCAGGGCGAGTCCCGGCCACGGGTCGACGGGCTCGACCGGCGCGTCGGTGCCGAACGCGAGGACCGCGCCGGTCGCCGCGAGCGTGGCCCAGGGATAGCCATTCGCCTCGGCGCGGGCGCCCCACAGCCGCCGCGCCGTGATGGCATCCGAACCGAGATGGCACGGCTGGACGCTGGCCACGATGCCCTCCGCGGCGAAGCGCCCGCGATCGGCCGGGGCGACGAGCTGGACATGTTCGATGCGCGGCCGGAGCGGCAGGTCCGGCCCGACGCCCTCCAGGGCATCGAGCGCGGCGCGCACGGCCGCATCGCCGATGGCGTGGATCTGCGCCGCGATGCCGGCCGCGGCGGCGGTCCGGACCAGCTCGGCGAGTCGATCGGCCGGGGTCATCCAGATCCCGCGTCGTCGCTCGGGCGGCAGCGGCGCGTCGGGCTCGGGCTCGATGTCCTCGAGGAGCGCCGCCGTCCGCGAGCCCATCGAGCCGTCGGCGAACAGCTTGACCCAGCCGATGCGGGCCCGGCCGTCGGGATCCTCCCCGAGCAGGGCGCCGCTGCGCAGCCCACGCGCGATGGCCGTGGGCAGGCCGTCGTCGCGGACGCTCGCGTGCACGCGAAGCGGCAGGTCATCGCGGTCGGCGAGCGCGGCGTACGCGGGGAACCCGACGGTGAGGTCCGGGTCGGGCGCGACCCCACCGGGATCATGGCAGGCCACCACACCGAGACGGACGAGCTCGTGCCCGACGGTGACCAGGTCGGCCTCGAGGACCGCCGGGTCCGGC
Source organism: uncultured Chloroflexia bacterium (assembly GCA_963817245.1). Lineage (GTDB taxonomy): Bacteria > Chloroflexota > Limnocylindria > Limnocylindrales > CSP1-4 > SPCO01. The sequence continues at coordinate 986,554 of CAWFNQ010000001.1, read as the reverse complement.
GCCTGGGACGCGGACCGTCACCAGGCGAGCGGCCGACTCGTGAAGGACCCCGGTGGTCGTCCCATCGGTCGCCCGGCGGATCGCGCCACCGGCGGGATCCGGCGTGTCCCCTGTGACGCCGGCCGCGGCGAGGGCCGACCGGCTCGCGAGGAGCGAGTGGTGGTCGTGGGCCCACAGCGCCACGCGTCGGCCGGGCGCGGCCCGCTCGAGATCGTCCTGCGTCGGCCAGCGACCCCAGCGGTCGGGATCCCAGCCGTGGCCCTCGATCCAGGCGTCCGGCTCGGCGGCGAGCCGTTCGTGGGCGGCGGTCACGGCCGCCATGCCCGCCTCGAGCGTCGCGTCGCCCGACAGGTCGACCTGGCGCCGGGCGGCAGCCGCCTGGACGAGATGCAGGTGCGCGTCGGTCAGCCCGGGGATCGCCACCACGTCGGGGTCGAGCACGATCCGCCGCGTGTGCGGGTCGGCTCGCGTCTCGAGGTCCACCTCGGAGCCGGCGAAGGCGATCCGGCCGTCGCGGATGCCGATCGCCTCGACCCACCCGAACCCGGTGGCCCCGGCGAGCGTGGCGATCCGCCCCGTGACGAGCATGTCGAGCGGCACGGACCCTCCGCTCAGTCCCGGTCGGCGGGGTCGGCCGGCCCGGTGTGGACGAGCGTGTCGTCGTCGGCGCGGGTCGCCTCGCCCCTGGGCGCCAGCGGGTCGCCGAAGACATCGAGCTCGGGCTCCGGCTCGACCGTCCCGGTCGACCGCGGTCTTGCTCGGCGCGGTCCGTCGAGCGACGGCCGCCCGCCTCGATCTCGCTCCACGACGGCCGGTCGGCGCCGAGCGCCGCGGCGATCGGATCGACGGTCCGCGGATCCTTCGCCCTGTGGACGTCGGTCGCCGACAGCGGCCCCCGGATCGTCACCGACGCGATTCCCGTGACCAACACCATGACCGCGACGATCACGAGGACCGCGGTCGTACCGGCCACGTCCGAGATCGGCCCGACGATGATGATCGGCACGAAGCTCGCGACCGAGACCAGCATGTTCAGGATGCCGAAGACGCGACCGCGAACATCCTCGGGCAGGTCCTCCTGGAGCTGGGTCTGCGCTGGGATGGCCACGAAGGCGTACGCGATGCCGGCCGTGAGCGCGATCACGACGACGACGGCCAGGAGCGACGTCACCCCCGAGAGGTCCAGGCCGCCCGGCGCATCGGCACGCTGGAGCAGGCGGCTGATCGGGCCGGAGACGGCGAGCAGAGCAAGGAGCACGCCGAGGGCGATCAGGCCACCTTCGATGACCCGGCGGCGCGGGAGCAGGTGGCCATACGCGTTGAGGAGCAGGATGCCGGTCACGATCCCGAACCCGAGCGGGAGCACGACGACGGCGAAGTCCTTCGCCCCGAGGCCGAGCGTCTCCTTCGCGAAGCCCGGGCCGAGGACCCCCAGGACCCCGACGAGCGAGGCCGTGATCGCGAGATACATCAACGACCAGAAGACCCGGTGGTGGCCGCGGATGAAGCTCAGGCCCTCGCGCAGCTGGGCGAAGGTCGACTCGACCGCCTCTTCGGTCTCCCCCGCGGCCCCGGTGGTCGAGCCGGCGTCCGCGCCGATCGTGGGCGGCGACGGCGGGAGCGTGAAGCAGAAGACGGCCGCGAGGAAGTAGAGGGCGGCGACCACGATGATGACCGCCTGCGGCGACGCCAGGTTGACCACGAGCGGCCCCAGGAGGGCGAACCCGAGCGCGAACGACGCGTTCAGGGTCAGCGTGAAGATGCCGTTCGCCGCGAGCAGCTGGCGGCGTTCGACGACGAACGGGATCATCGCCGCCTCGGCCGGGGCGAAGAACACCGTGATCGTCGAGATCGCGAAGTTGAGCAACAGGATCAACGCGAGGTTCGTGCCGACGAGGTACAACGCGATGAACGCGGCACCGCGCAAGACGTTGGTGGCGATCAGGATCAGCCGGCGGTCGATGCGGTCGACGTAGACGCCCGCGACCGCCGAGAACAGCACGGCCGGCACGAGGAACGTGAGGATGAGCAGGCTGACGACCGTCTTGAGCCCCGTCGACTCGACGACGATGACGGTCAGCCCGTAGAGGACCATGTTGCCGCCGATCTGGGTCGCGGCCTGCGACAACCAGAGGCGAAGGAAGGCCCGGTTGCGGAAGACCGCGAGCGCGCTCTCGTCGGTCGTCGGGGTCGGGGCGGTGGTCGCGCTCGTCACAAGGCCGGGCCCGCGCCGCGGGGAGCCATCGCGGCGCTGACCGCTGGGTCGCCGCGCTCGACGAAGCCCGCGAGCCGGCGCTCGAGCGTTCTCCGCCCGATGAGCACGTGCCGGCCGCAGCCGCGGCAGCGCAGGCCGATGTCCGCGCCCAGACGGTCGACGAGCCATGTGTCGGAACCACACGGGTGCGTCCGTCGGAGGCGCAGGACATCGCCGATGTAGAGCTGGAGCACCTCGGGTCCCGTCATCCGGCCGGTCAGGGTATCAAAGCCGTGGTTGACCGTGACTGGGCAGGAGGTCCCGGTGGGTGGCCGGGAGTGCCAGCCGGTCCATCGGCGTCACGACGATCGAGACGTCCGGTTCCGTGGCCGCCAGCTGGGCGATGACCCCGCCGCTGCGCGTGAGCGAGCCGACGAGCTGCTCCGATGCGCCGATCGCCTGGATCTCGAACGGGTCGCCGAGGGCGACCCCGTCCACGGTCGCCGCGCCCGGGTCCCCGACGATGACGACACCCGGGACCAGTCGCGTATCGCCCGCCGCGATCGCCTCGCAGCCGGCGGTCCGAAGCTCGTTGATGATGTCCTCCACGCCCGCCCCGTCGATCGGCCCGCTCACCGAGATCGTCACGCCCGGACCCTCGACCGGGTCGAGCCCGGCGTAGGCGCGCACCTTGGCCAGGTCGGACCGGATCTCGTCGATGGAGGCGTCGCCGCGGGACTGGTTCGAGGTCAGGGTGGCGAGCTCGCGGTCGAGCGAGGCCACCTCCCGCGCGAGCTGGTCGTTCCGTTCGTTCAGGTTGGCGACGAGCACCGTGAGGTCCTGCGCCGAGAGCGACGCGAGGCCCGTGTTCCCGGCCTGGGCACGCAGTTGGACCACGACGAGCAGGCCGAGGACGAACGCCACGGCCGCGATCGTGAGCTGGTTGCGCCGGCTGCCCATCAGCGCGTCCCCGGCGAGGCGCTCACGGCCGGCGAGCCACTCGTCGCCGGCGAGGCGCTCGCGACCGGATGCGAGTAGCGCAGCGAGACCGTGCCAGCGAACGCGGGGACGTCCACCGACTTGGGCTCGGCGAACGAGACGCGGATCCCGTAGGTCTCGGCCCGTGCCTGGACGAATTCGACGAACCCCGGCGACTGTGCGAGTCGGTCGTACAGGTCCGGCGGGCCGATCGCCGTCACCTGGTACGGCGGGGCGAGATAGGCCGAGTTCGCGAGGATCGACGAGCCGATGTCGAGCACGGAGGTCGTCGCGGTGATGCGCTCGCCGTTGACCGCGATCGCCTCCGCGCCGGCGAGCCACAGCTCATCGATGACCGTGCGGATGTCGGCGGAGCTCACGAGGTAATCCGCCTCGGTCGCGCCCGCGGCGACCGGCTGCGTCGAGTCGTCGAGCTGGAGCACGATACCGGTCCCGGTCAGCGGGATGAGGCCGGCGGCCATCCGGGCCCCCTCGAGGTCGTCGTTGAGCTGGCGGACGGTCGCCGCGGAGCCCTCCCCGGTGCTCTCGATCTGGCCGATCTGGGTCCGCAGGTCGAGGATCTGGGCCTTGAGCCCGTCCTGGGTCGCCTGGAGCTGCGTCGCCGTATCGATGAGCGGCGAGCGCTCCTGGGTCGTGTAGCGGACGCGCGGACCCTCGGACGCGAGCTGGGCCGCGATGAGGAACCCGAGGCCGAGCATCGCGGCCCCCAGGGTCAGCTGCCAGCTCGGGATCCGTCGGACCCGCGCCGCGACCGTCACGTCCGCGCTCCCGCGGCGCCAGCGCGCGACCAGGACCCCCGCGACGATGAGCAGGCCGCCGAGGATGACGATCGCCGCGACGGCACCGGCCGAGCTCGACGACGAGGCGGTGCCGTCGGGTGGCGCGGACGCCGCGGCGGATGCGGGCGCCGACGGTGCCGGCGCGTACGCGGCCGAGGCGCCCGCCGTGGCCGCCGGCTCACCGCGCGTCGGCGACGACGCCAGCGGACCCGTCCATCCCGCCGGCAACGGACCGGCCGGGGCGGGCTGCGGCCCGGCCTTCACGGGCGCCTTGGCCTTGTTGTCGGCCAGCCAGGCATCCGAGAATCCCGCCATCGTCATCCCGGTCGCGGCCTGGAATGCCTCGTCGTCGGTCCGGCCGTCCGCGTACGAGTGGATGAGGCCGACCAGAGCGTCCTGGCCGTGCGATCTGATCAGGAAGTCGACCGCTGACACGCTCTCCGCGTAGGCGAGGCGGAAGTCGGTCACCGCTCGTCGGGAACTGCCCGGTCAGCCCGGAGAGCGGGAGGAGCGAGCCGTCCTGCGCGGCCGCGGCCGCGACGTCGCTCCGATCGGAGGCGCCCGTACCCCTCGCTCTCGTAGACCGCGACGCCCTCGTTGAGCCAGCGCGGTGGGAAGTGGTACGGGTTGTCGGCCGCGGTGTTGAACACGAGATGCGTGAGTTCGTGCGGGACGACGGCCTTGACCCACGCGTCGTCGATCTGGGCTGCCGGGATCAACGCGAACATCGTCCGGATCTCCGCATCCGCCTGCCCGCCGACGTTCTCCCGCGTCCCGGGGCCGAGGGCGGCCCGGAACGAATCCTCGTCCGCGTAGATGAAGAAGTCCACCGGCTCGGTCTCGGTGACGCCGAGCAGGGCGGCCGACTGCTCGATGGCCGATTCGCCGATCTCGAGCGCGCGCTTGCCGAACGCCTCGCTCCCCTCGTACCAGTGGACCCGGACGATCTTGCCGGCGGTCGTCTGCCACGTCGTGGCCCTCGTCGGCGTAGACATGCGTGACGGACGGCCCGATCGCCGGCGCCGACGGGTCGGCGTGCGGGCGTCAGCCGCCAGCTGGCGGTCATCGGCGTGTTCGGCAGGATGTGCCCCTGGTCGGCGATCTGCATGGTGTAGGCGAGCGTCGTCGCGCCGGTCACCGGCGCGGGCGACCTCGAACACCGTGGGCCCGAGCGCGTCCGCGAACGTGACCAGCAGCTCGGCGCGATCCGACGGTCGCGTCCATGGTCACGGGCTGGCGGAACGTGATGTCCTGGCCGAAGGACCCCTCGACCGTCGGCGTGCCGAAGGTCGCGACGTCGGCCGCGGCGGCGACGGGCGCGAACCCCCGACGAGCACGACGGCGACGTGGCAGCAGCGACGGCCGGCATGACCGCGCCCGACGTCGCATCAGTCGGCCCATGCCAGCCCCGCCATGCGCACGATCCCGAGGCCGTTCTCGGTCGCCCCGAGCAGCCCGTCCCGCGAGAGCGCCCAGCCGGTCCCGTATCCGACGGGGATCACCGGCACGTCCCGGGCGAGGATCGACTCCGCGCGGTCGTACGCGGCCGTCGCGGCCGCCGGATCGGTCGCCGCACCGGCCTCGGCGATGGCGGCATCGAACTCGGCCGACGACCAGTGACCGTAGTCGTTGGTCGAGCCCGTCTCGAGCAGCACACCGAGGAAGTCGTTCCGCCCCGGATAGTCGGCGATCCACCCGAGCGACCACATCGCTGGTGGGTCATCGGCCAGTCGCTGGTAGTAGTCGTTGAAGTCCATGGTCTCGTAGGAGAGGTCGATGCCGAGCTCTCGGCGGATCTCCTCGATGACCGCCGCGTCGGCGCCCCCGCCGCCGGTCATGAACGTGGTGGGCGGGAACCCCGCGCCACCCGGATAGCCGGCCGCGGCCAGCAGCGAGCGGGCCTTGGCCGGATCGTGCACCGGCAGGAAGTCCTTGTCCGATCGTCCCGGGATGCCGGGCGGCACCATCGAGGTGACGGGCGGGGCGTCCGGATCCGTCGCGGCCAGACGGGCGATCCGGCGCCAGTCGACGGCCATCGCGAACGCCTGGCGGACGCGGACATCGTCGAACGGGGGCTTGGACGTGTCGAAGCCGTAGTAGTCGGTGGAGAGCGCCGGGACCTCCCGGAGCTGCGGCCCGAGCGTCGGGTCGTAGGCGGCCCACGTGGCGTCGGCGTCGAAGATGCTCGTGTAGTCGAGATCCCCCGATTCGAAGAGTTCGACCGGGCTCTGGCCGCCGATGTCGGTCACGAGCTCGATGTTGGTGACCGCGGGTGGACCCGCCCAGTAGTTCGGGTTGGCGCGGAGCACGATCCGGTCGGCGCTCTGGTCCATCGCGCGATAGGCCCCACTCCCGACGAAGTCCGTCGCGGGATGGACGTCGGCCGAGGCGGTCAACCCCGGCGGCACGATCGCGAACGTCGGACTCGCGACGACCTCGACGAAGTCCGACGATGGGCGCGCCAGGTCCACGGTGACCGTGCCCGCCGCGTCGTCCGCGGTCAGGCCGACGGCGGACGGATCGGTGGACCGGCCGGCGAGGTGATCCGTCGGCCCCGGTCACGACCGACATCAGCGACGCGAGCGGTGATGGTGCCGCGGGGTCGATGACCCGGAGCCAGCTGCGGACGACGTCGCTCGCGCGCAGCGGCGAGCCGTCGGAGAAGGCCAGGTGCGGCCGCAGGGTGAAGACGATCCGTCGGCCGTCCTCCTCGATCCGCCAGGACTGCGCCAGCGCAGGTCGGAGCTGCAGGTCGGGGTCGAATGCGGTCAGCGTCTCGTAGAGCTGGGCCACGATGGCCGCGGTCCCGCCGTCACCCTGGGCGGCCGGGTCGAGCGTGGTGGGTTGACCCGCCAGGATCCGCACGGTGCGGTCGGACGCGGTGCCGGTCGGCACGGACGGCGAGCATCCGCCGAAGATCGCCACGACCAGCGCGACACCGACGGCGACCGATCGGGCATGGGGACGGCGCATCGGCGGGAGTATAGGGCGACCCTGCCCGGAGGCCCTTCGGGACGCCCTCCGGCCGGTCGAGGCTAGGATGGCGTCACCCGCCCGCACGAGCCCACGCCCATGACCCTGCGACTCCGCGACACCCTCACCCGATCCGTGCGCCCGGTCGACCCGATCGAGCCGGGCCGCGTCCGGATGTACACCTGCGGCCCGACCGTGTACCGCTACGCCCACGTCGGGAACCTGCGGAGCTATCTCCTCGCCGACCTCATCCGGCGCGTGCTGCTCTACCACGGCCTCGAGGTGTTCCACGTCAAGAACATCACGGACGTCGGTCATCTGCGCGACGAGCGCTTCGACCGCGGCGAGGACCGGATGCTCGTCCAGGCGGGCCTCGAGCACCGCACGCCGGCCGAGATCGCGGCCGCGTACGAGGCCGCGTTCCATGCGGACGAGGCGCGCGTCAATATCCTGCCGGCCCATGTGTTCCCGCGGGCCACCGAGCACATCCCCGAGATGGTCGCCCTTGCGGAGCGACTCCAGGACCTCGGCTACGCCTACGCCTCCGCGGACGGCAACCTCTACTACGAGGTCGCCCGGTTCGAGGGGTACGGGCAGCTGTCGGGCAACACCCTCGATGAACTGCGGGCCGGCCACCGCGGCGACATCGAACCCGACAAGCGCGACCCGGCCGACTTCGCGCTGTGGAAGGCCGCCGGCGAGGGCCGCATCCTCAAGTGGCCGACGGCGCGCTGGGGCGACGGCTTCCCGGGCTGGCACCTCGAGTGCTCGGCGATGGCGATGCGCTACCTCGGCGAGCGGTTCGACATCCACACCGGCGGGATCGACAACGTGTTCCCGCACCACGAGGACGAGATCGCCCAGTCCGCCCCGGTCGTCGGCGGCGTGCCGGCGAACCACTGGGTCCACGGCGAGTTCCTGCTCATGTCCGGCCGCAAGATGGCGAAGTCCGCCGGCAACTTCCAGCGGGTCACCGAGCTGGCCGATCGCGGCATCGACCCGCTCGCGCTGCGCTATCTCGCGATGACCGCTCGGTACGCGCACAAGCTCGACTACTCGGACGCGTCGATCGGTGGCGCGGCGAAAGCATTGGATTCGCTCCGATCGCGGCTGCAGCGGCTCGGACCGCCGCCGCTCGATGGTCCGTGGGCGGCGCCGGCCGCCGTCCACGCGGGGGCGGCCGGCGACCGACCCGTCGGGATCGCGCCGGGCATCGCGGGTCATGGCACGGAGGCGGGGGCCGCGACGCCGCCGGCCGGGATCGACCGGGCGCACGCCCCCTCGGCGCCGCTGTCCGAGGCCGGAGCGGTGTTCCATCGCCGATTCGTCGACGCGCTCGACGACGACCTCGACCTCCCGGCGGCGCTCGGTGTCGTCCGCGAGATCCTGCGCTCCAACCTGCCGGCCGAGGAGCGGCGCTGGCTCGCACTCGACGCGGACGCGATCCTCGGGCTGGACCTCGATCGGGTGTGGGACGAGGACGCTGGGGCCGCAGGCGAGTCGATGCCGGCGGTGCCTCCCGAGATCGCGAACCTGATCGAGGCGCGAGCAGCCGCCAGGGCCGGGCGAGACTATGCGGCTGCGGACGCGCTGCGCGCGGAGATCGAGGCGGCCGGCTGGTCGGTGACCGACGGCCCGTCCGGGCCGGTCGTCACCCGCGCCCGGTGAGCAGGTCCCGGCGCGACCCGAAGCGGTCGAGGATCCGGTAGAAGTTCCGCTTGCTCTGGCGGGCCCGCTCGTCCTCCGAGAGGGCGGCCCATCCTCGATGCTCGTGGCGCGTCGCCGGTAGCACGTCGAGGGCGACCGCACGTCGTGGCGGCACACCCTCGCCCTCGTCGCGGAGTACGAGGCTCCACCAGATGTCGAGGTTCCGATAGAAGCGGAACTTCTCGTCGAGGGGGCCACGCGCCGCGGCATCCGAACGCCGGAAGGCCATCGCGTAGCCCTCGATCGCGTCGACGTCCCCGCCGGGGGCATCACGGAACGTCCGCAGGTCCGGCGACACGATCCCCCACCCGCCCACGATCGCGACCGTGGGATCGTCGAGCGCGCGGACCAGCGGCGTCACGATGTCGCCGGTCGGCTCGACGCTCGTGTCGAGCACGATCACGACCGGCCCGGAGGCGCGCCGGATCCCGGCGTTGAGTGCCGCCCCTTGACCGAGCCGTGCGCTCGTCCAGACGACCTCGGGCGAGCCTGCCCAGGCGACGCCGGCGGCACCGTCCGCCTCGCTGGCCTCGAGCGCCGTCAGGGCGTCCGTCTGCTCATCGGACGGGCCGTCCGCCACGACCACGACGCTCGTCCCCGCCGGCGCGTGGGTCCGAAGCGCGGCCAGGGTCCGCGCGACGTCGCCGGGCCAGTCCGTCGCCACCAGGACGACCGTGGCCACGCCCGTCGGCTCGTCCTCGAACCGTGAGGGCACGTTGGCGCTGACGCCGTAGCGGACCCGCGATCCCTCGCTGAGGTCGGGCGGCGCCGCCGGGGACAGCGCGAAGTCCGTGCCGCGATCGACGACCCGCCAGCCGGCCGCCTCGATCTGCGCGCGCAGCCGGTCGGCCTCGGCCCACTCCCGCTCGGCGCGCGCCCGCGAGCGGGCGTGTGCCAGGTCGAGCACCTCGTCGGGGATGTGCGGTCGGGTCACCGAGGCAGGATAGTCGCCGCCGGGACGCGAGCACGAACGTGACCTCGCTACCATGCGCCGATGGACCACATGACGGCCCCGTTCCGCGTGGGGCATCCGGGCTACGAGCTGTTCATCCTCGGCCTGTCGCTCCTGTCGCTGGCCAACCTGGCCCTGCTGGTCCTGCCGGTCGAACAAGAGATCAAGCAGGTCGTGTTCATCATCGATGCGCTGCTGTGCGTGATCTTCATGCTCGACTTCCTGTGGCGGCTGATCTCCGCCCCGGACCGGCGCGCCTACCTGCGCTGGGGCTGGACGGACTTCCTCGGGAGCCTGCCGATCCCCGGTTTCCGCCTGTTCCGCCTCTTCCGGGTCGGGATCTCGATCCGCTTCCTCCGGGCCGCGGGGGGCCGTCCGCTCGTGCGTCAGCTCGTCCGCCAGCGGGCGGAAAGCCTCGTCGTCGCGGTGGCCCTCGTCACGATCATCGTCCTCGAGATCGCCTCGTCGGCCGTCCTGCTCACGGAGCCGGGCACGCCCGGGGCCAACATCGAGAACGGCGGCGACGCCCTGTGGTGGGCCTGGGTCTCGGTCACCAGCGTCGGCTATGGCGACAAGTACCCGGTGACGCCCTGGGGTCGGTTCGTCGGGTCGGTGCTGATCGGTGTCGGGATCGCGCTCATCACGACGATCACCGGGTTCCTCGCCTCGAAACTCCTGCCTCGCCTGGAGTCGGCCGCGGACGAGCCGCACGACCCTCCCCTGATCTCCGCCTCGCGGCCCCCGACCGAGCCATCAGGCGAGCCCGGCGCCGGATCTTGAACGTCCGACCCGCCCGGCGCGCCGATAGCCAGGCCGCGAGCGCCTAGCGGCCCACCTGGATGATGCCGTTCCAGAGCACGTAGTGGGTCCGATACGTGTCGCTGTGGATGACCCGCCCGTTCTTGCGGACGATCCGCGTCACGGAGACGTCCATCCCGTTCGCCGGGAACTCGGTCTGCATCCGGACGCCGCGCTTGAGGGTCGATACGTATTGGATCCGGGTGACCGCCCTGAGCACATTGTTCACCGACGGCTTGCTCAGGCTCACCGTCCGGCCATCCGGGATCCCCCAGATCTCGTACTTGACCCAGCCCCGGCCGCCCGCCGTGTAGCGATACGTGCGGATGACGATCGGATGGGCCATGTCGTTCGTGAACGACATCGTCTGCGACCCGCCGCCCCGCGTCTTGGACACCGTGGCGTCAAGCCCGAGCGGGTAGCGGAAGATGTAGTACTTGTGATTCGAGCGGGCGCCCATCTGGAGCCCGGCACGCAGCGCGGCATTGAACAGCGTGGTCGAGCTCGAGCACATGCCACCACCGAGGGCGCCGGTCGGCTCCGTGTGGTTCCCGGCGATGAACCCGCCCGGCCCGAACCCGCGAGCCGGCGTGACCGGGCCGACTCTCGACCACCACTCGAACCGCTGGCCCGGGTAGAGCACGGTCCCGTTGATGATCTTGGCGGGCTGCCAGATGTTGGCGCCGAAGAAGTTGTGGTCGCTGATCGGGAACCACGTCTTCCAGGTCCCGAGCAGCGACATGACGGGGCCTCGCTTGGCGGCCTCCTCCGTCGTCAACTTCGGAGCGATCTTGAGCGTCTTGACCGCGACGCCGGCCGGCTCCGACCCGGCGGCCCGGTCGCCGAGCGCCGCCACGATGGCCGCGGATGTCGCAGGAACGTCGAGCTGCCGGCCGTCCTTGGCCGGCACGACGCCGACGACGCGTCCGCGACGGTCCTTCAGGTAGATCGCCGACGTCGGCGCGGTCTTGACCGACTTCGCGACCCGCTTGAGCGCCTTGGCGATGGCCGCCTCGTTCACGGTCGGTGTGGGTGTGCCGCCGGCGGTCGTGTCGAACCGGACCCAGGTCGCGACTGTCTTGGCCCGCATGGTCCATTTCTTCTTGCCGAGCTGCACGATGACGTCGTCGCCGATCATCCGGTCCGCGGACGTCTTGGCGTTCATCGCCTCGCTGTCGTCGTGGGCGGGCGGGATCGCGGTCGGCGTCGCGCCGACGACCACCTCGGCCGGGGCATCCGTGCGCGAGACGACCTCGAGCGCCGCGGCGACAGCGGCCGTTCCATCGAACGCCACACCGTCCTTGGCCGGCATCGTGTAGATCGACCCGGCGCTCTTGACGACCCGCGCGTCGAGCGGCTCGAGTCGGAGCCTGGCGACCCCGTCGTTGACGTTCGAGGTCAGCGCCTCGGGATCGAGGGCGACGCTCGCCGGGATCGTCACCCCCTTGATCGCGAGACGGACCTGGCCGAAGGCCCGCTCGAGCGGCGTCCCGACGCGGCCGGTCTGCATCGCATCGTCCACCATGGCGTCCACGTCGGCACGCCGCGCGAAGGCCGAATACGGAACGACCACGTCCCCGCGCGACGTCTGGACGACGACCTGACCCTCCCCGTACCCGGCGAGCGCCGTCGTGAGGGCCGCCGACGCCTGGGCGCGATCGAGGCCCGAGAGGTCGACGCCGGCGACGTGGACCCCTGACAGCACCCGTCCCTCGTACTGCGCGTCGAGGGCGAGCAGGGACCCGCCGGCGACGCCCAGGCAGAGCAGGACGCCGAGCACGAAACCGACGAGCAGGCGGAGCCAGATCCGACGCCGGGGCTTGACCTCGGTGAGGACCTCGTCGGGGGCGACCGGGGCCGCGTCGGACGCGGCCTCAGGGGCGGCCTCGACCGGGGCCGGGGTCTCGCTCGGGGTCGAAAGGACGTCGTTGATCGTGGTCATGCGGGAGGGCATCATGCGCCATCCGTACGCCGGACGGAACCCTACTTTCGCCTATCGGGCGACCACTCGCACGGGTCGCAACGAGACCGATCGTGGTGCGTCGGTGCGCTGACCCGAATTGCTGTTCGCGAGTGGCCGGATGGTCGGGCTGGCCCATCCGGCCGCGCGCTGCCAAGCTTCGGGCGACCCCCCAGCGTCCCGTCCCGACGTCGACTCGCCGCCGGGACCGACCGCCCACCGTTCGTCGGCTCACCCGAGGATCGTGGGTCGCCAGGAGGCAGCCATCGTGTCCGTGCCCGTCCACGCCCTCGTCGCCCCCACGGCCGCAACGCGGCGCCCCCTTCGTCTGATCGTGCTCGGCGTCCTCGCCCTCGTGCTCGTCGCCGGAGGCCTCGCCGCGACCCCAGCGCGCGCCGTCGCCGCAACCCCGGTCAAGGTCGTGATCGTCGTGGGACCGGTCGAGAGCACGACCTCCCGATACAAGAGCATCGCCCGCTCGTACGCGGCGATCGCCCGCGCCAACGGGGCGAGCGTCACGGAGGTCTACAGCCCGATCGCGACCTGGGGACGCGTCCGCAACGCCGCCAAGGGCGCCAACATCCTGATCTACCTCGGCCACGGGAACGGCTACCCGAGCCCATACGGGCCGTTCGTCGCCTCGCGGCGCAACGGGATGGGCCTGAACGCGTCCGCCCACCACGGGCACAGCAACGTCAAGTACTACGGCCAGACGTACATGCGCCAGCTGGCGCTCGCCCCGAATTCGGTGGTCCTGCTGAACCACCTGTGCTACGCCTCCGGGAACTCGGAGCCGGGCCGGACGCTGCCGTCGAAGACGACCGCCAAGAAGCGCGCCGATGGGTATGCGGCCGGGTTCCTGCGGGCCGGCGCCAAGGCCGTCATCGCCAACGGTCATGGGAGCCTGGACTCGGTCCTGACCGACCTGCTCACGAGCGACAAGACCGTCGAGCAGATGTTCCTCGACGATCAGTCCTTCAGCGGCACGCTCGACTTCCAGTTCGCCTCGGCGAACATCTCGTGGGCCACGGTCTGGATGGACCCTCAGGCCAGCCAGCGCTACTACCACGCCGTGACGGGCGTGCTCAGCCTGACCGCGACGCAGATCCGCGGGGAGTAGGACCGCCCCGGCAGGTCGGCGGGGCAGGTCGGGTAGCGGGCGCCCGCCTGGGTGGCTACGGCGCCCGCAGGAGCAGGTGCCAGTACCCCCAGTCGCCGTGGTCGGAGGTGTCCTCGGCCACGACCGTGAGGCCATCGCCGGCGAGCCACGCGTGCACCTGGGCTCGCCCGGGGTAGTAGTGATAGCCGGCCGTGTCGCCCTCCACGACCTCGCCCCGCACGACCGGCAGGCCGCGCTCGGTCCCCTCGGCGAAGGCCGCGGCGATCGCCGCCTCGTCGACCTCCTCGACGGTCAGGTAGAGGTGGCCGCCGGGACGGACCGCGCGCCGGAGGTTCGAGAGGACCAGCGGCCAATCCTCCGGGAACACGTTCTCCATCGCGTCGACGGTCATCACCCCGTCGAACTCGCGCTCGAACGCGAGCTCCTGCAGTCCGACCAGGTACAGCGCGTCCGCGATCCCACGCGCCCCGGACTGCGCGAGCATCCCGGCCGACTGATCGATCCCGACCACGCGGCGACCAGACGCCGCGACCTGCGCGAAGTACTGCCCGGTCCCGCACGGTGCGTCGAGCACGATCCCGCCGACCGGGCAGGTCTCGAGCAGCCGGTCGATGAACGCCCGCTGCATCTCGTTCGGATAAGGATGCTCGTCGTAGGTGGCTGCCTCGTCGTCGTAGTCGGCCGTCACCGCCGCTCGCCGGTCCTCGAGCCACGCCCGTCGGTCCATCGTCCCCTCCTCGCTTCGTCGACCAGTGTCGCGCGCGGTGTCCAGTCCGAGCGCAGCACCAGGTGACGGTTCGTCCTACCGGCCCATCCGTTTCGAGTCCATTGGCCGTGGCCCGCCTCGGACCGTCATGGCACCGTTGAACGGGTGCGCGGAGCCGCGAGGGTCCGCCGACCGTCGAAGCGTCCGTCCCTGGGGAGGTGTCCGAATGGCGCTCGTCATCGATCGGCTCACGAAACGGTTCGGAGAGGTGCAGGCGCTCGATGGCGTGTCGTTCTCGGTGTCGCCCGGCGAGATCTGCGGCTTCCTCGGGGCGAACGGGGCCGGAAAGACCACCACCATGCGGATCACGCTCGGGTTCCTGCGCCCGGATTTGGGCACGGTCACTTGGAACGACCGGGACACGAGCACCTGGCCGCGGCGGACCTGGGGCTACATGCCCGAGGAGCGCGGGCTCTACGTGCGGATGCCCGTCGTCGACCAGCTGGTCTACTTCGGCGTGCTCTATGGGCTCTCACGTCGGGAGGCCCGGACGTCCGCCCTCGAATGGCTGGCGCGGTTCCGGATCGCCGACCTCGCCGACCGGCGGGCCGAGGGCCTATCGAAGGGCAACCAGCAGAAGGTCCAGTTCATCGCGACGGTCCTCCACGACCCAGACGTGCTGCTCATGGACGAACCGTTCGTCGGGCTCGACCCGATCAACGTCGCGCTCCTCAAGGATGCCTTCCTGGAGCTGCGGGATCGGGGCAAGACGCTCGTCTTCAGCACGCACCAGCTCGACCAGGCCGAGGAGCTGTGCGACTCGGTGGTGATCATCGACCACGGCCGCATCGTGACGGCCGGGCCGACCCGAGAGGTCAAGCGTTCGACCGGCCATCAAGTCGTCCGTGTCGCGACCTCGACCGATGGCGAGCTCGCGTGGCTCCGGTCGCTGCCACACGTCACGGTGACGCGACCCGGGCACGACTACACCGAGCTTCGGGTCGACGCCGGCACGGATCCGCAGGAGGTCCTGCGCGCGGCGATGGCCAAGGGTGGTGACGTCCTTCGCTTCGAGGTCGGCGACCCGTCCCTCGAGGATGTCTTCGTCGAGCGTGTGGGCGCACTCGACGTCGAGGAGCGGACGCTGGCCGCCGCGGAGGCACGGTCATGACGAACCTGTCCAATGTCGCCGCCGTCGCGGGACGCGAGTACACCACCCGCGTCCGGACCCGCAGCTTCATGTTCGGCACGATCATGCTGGTCGTCGCGGTCCTCGCGATCGCGTTCCTGCCGGTGATCATCGGCTACTTCGACCGCACGGATGCCACTCGAGGCGCCGTCCACGTCTCCGCGACCGATCTGGCGACCGATCCGGTCGCCACGATGAACGCGGTACTCAACGCCCCGACCCAGACTGGCGCCACCGGGAACGGGAGTGGACCGGACTTCATCATCACCGCCGTCCCTGACCTGGCCGCGGCCCGACAGGCCGTGATCGACGGGACCTACGGCGGTGTCCTCGACATCGCCCGCGGCCCCGACGGCGACCTCGTCTTCACGCTGTACACCGACGCCAATGCGGTCGGTCGCGAGGCGTCGCTCGTGCGTCAGGCTGCGACCACGATCGCGCTCGCGGATCGGCTCGCGCGGGTCGGCGTGGCGCCGGCCGAGCAGGCTGGTCTGTTCGTGGCGCCACCCTTCTCGGTCGCGTCGCCGGACCCGTCCGTGACCGCCCCGGTGCATGGCACCGCGGAGATGGTCAACCAGGACATGCTCGGGTTCGGCATGACGATCCTGATCTTCATGATGATCGTCATCTACGGGCAGTGGATCGCGATGAGCGTCGTGGAGGAGAAGTCGTCGCGCGTCATGGAGGTCGTGCTCAACGCGGCCACGCCGTTCCAGCTGCTGAGCGGCAAGGTCCTCGGCGTGGGCGCCGTCGCATTCACCCAATACGCCGCACTGCTCCTGGCGGGCGGCGCCGCGGTGCTCGCCCAGGGGACGGTCGCGGGGTTGGTGCTCGGGAACGGTGCCGACGTGACGCTCCCCAAGGGCCTGACGATCGAGCTGTTGCTCGTCTTCGGCGTCTACGGCGTGCTCGGCTTCCTGCTCTTCGCCGTCCTCTATGCGGCGGCGGCGTCGCTCGTCAGCCGCCAGGAGGACGTCAACGCGATCGTCATGCCGATGACGCTGATCGCGACCGGCGGCTACCTCGTGGCCGTCTACAGCGCCACCGGGCTCATCGACGTCCGATCCGACGTGATGGCGGTCCTCGCACAGATTCCGCTCGTCAGCCCGTTCATGATGCTCAGCCGGATCACGTCCGGCCAGGCGGTGGCCTGGGAGGTCGTCCTCTCGATCGTGCTGCTCGTCGTCGCCATCGTGGCCGCGCTGTGGCTGGCCGCCCGCATCTACCGGGCCGGGGTCCTCCTGTACGGCCAGCGCCCGAGCGCCCGCGACGTGTGGCGCCTGGTCAGGTCCGGCGCCTGACCGGTCCGAGCCTTCGATCGGGTCAGTTCGCGCCCGACCCGGCGCTCATCGCGCAGCGGACGCCCATCTGCCCGTCGAAGTAGTGCTGGGGGTCACCGCTCGCTCGGGCGATCACGAGCAGGTCTCGCTCGAGGCTGCTGAACCCACCGCCTCGCCGAACCTTGAACTCGCCGGTGGCCGGGCCGGTGGGATCGTCGACGGGCGAGGTCGCGTAGTAGTCCTCGCTGTACCAGTCGGACACCCACTCCCAGACGTTGCCGGCCATGTTCAGGGCGCCGAACGAACTCGCTCCCGCCAACGGCGTCCCGACGTCGGTCGTATCCGGCGTGCAGCCGAGGTAACTCGCGTGGGCGCAATCAAGCGTGTCGCCCCACGGGTAGGCGTGCGCCACAGTCCCGCCCTCGGCCCGCTCGAACTCCGCCTCGGTGGGCAGGCGTCGTCCCATGCAGGAGCAATACGCGGCGGCCTCCTCGGGCGTGTAGAGCAGGACCGGGTAGTCGGCGTAGGCCGGGTCGTGGTAGTAGTCGAGCTGGGTCCTCGAGGCCACGCCCGTCGTACCCGGATCCTTGGGGCGCGGCGGGCAGAGACCCGGCCGCGACGCACTGCTCGAATTCGGCGTTCGTGACCTCGGTGCGGTCGATCCAGTACGCGCTGAGCCGGACCAGATGTCGGGGCGAGTTCCCGAGTGCTGCGTACGGGTCATCAGCGGCAACGCCCATGAAGAACGAGCCGGCGGGGACGCAGACCAGCGTCACACCGTCCTTGGGCGAGACCCATCGTTGCCCGACCGTGGTGCACGCGGGGGCGTTGTCCGTCGCGATGGACGGGCTGGCGACCGGCGACGCAGGGACCGTCGTGGCGCTCGTCGTCGCGGAACGCTGTCCGCATCCGACGATGGTCGCGAGCAGGACTCCTGCCGCTGCGAGCACGCCGAGTCGTCGCGTCACACCTGATCGCCCCTGGGGATCGGTTGTCATCGGGACGACATGCCCGTCGGCACTTCCGGGTCCGTCATCAGCGCCACTAGGCTCCTTCAAGGCGGCTATCGAGCGCCGGTCGGCATGCCTCGCTGACCGAGAGGAGGGACCGGGATGTCTTCCAACGTCACCCATCAGCTTGCGCCGGACAGGATCGCCAGGATCACGGGCGGCTTGTATCTCGCGTACATCCTGGCATCCGTGCTTGCGACTGCGCTCGGGCAGATCGGCCTGGGCACCGCCCAGCAGGTCCAGGGCGCGATCGCATCGGATCCCGGGTCGTTCCGCCTGGGACTGGTCGTCGCGTTGGTTTCGGGGCTCCTTTTCCTCGTGACCGCCTGGGGACTCTACGTCCTCCTCCGACCCGTCAACGAGTCGCTCGCGTTGCTGTTCCTCGTGCTCAACGCGGTCGGCGTCGCCATCCAGGGTGCGAGCATGTTGGGGCTGGTCTGGGCGATGCTGCTGGGGGATGGCGTCAGCCACATGCAGGCCTATTCGCCGGCCCAGGTGGAAGGACTCCAGTACCTTTCGATCAGCGTCTACAAGACGGGCTGGGTCACGGCCCAGCTGTTCTTCTGCGCCTGGTTGTTCCCACTGGGGTATCTCGTCTTCAAGTCCGGGTTCCTGCCCCGGTTCCTGGGCGTCCTGCTGATGCTTGACGGGATCGGCGTCCTCATCTGGTTCCTCCAGGGCCTGCTCCTGCCGGACTACCGCGCGATCATCTACCCCGGCCTCGCCGTGAGCTTCGTCGCCGAATTCGGGCTGGCCCTGTGGCTCCTGGTCAAGGGCGTGAAGACCGCCGACGCCGAACCGGGCCTGCCGCGTTTGGTCGCGAGCCTTCGACGTAGTCGCTCGCGGGCGTGATCGGCACGGCCTCAGGCTGTCGAGCTAGTACAGGACCGATCCAAGTCGCATCGTCGGCCTGTGACGGGGTCAGTCCGTGTCAGGACCGTCCGTCTCAACGGTCGGCTTCTTCGCGAACTCAGCTTCGACGTGGGCGCGGAAGTAGGTGTCAGCGCCGACCCAGAGCTCCTTCGGGATCGACCCATCGCGGTACTGGTAATAGAAGTACTCCCAGGCGTTCACCTGCAGGAAGATCTAGTTGCCGCAGCGGAACCAGTCGGCCTCGCTGAGCGCATCCGGCGTCGCATAGCCGACGGACACGATCTCGGCCAAGCCCCCGTCCTGGATCAGGATCTCGAGCGGCCGCGTGCCGAGCAGAAGCGCGTTGTAGTGCGCCTGGCTGCGCAGCACCTTCGTGTTCTCACGCATCTGGGTCCGCTGGAGACGCAGCTGACGGTAGATCGCGAGAAAGGTACCGGCGAGGACGATGCCGCTGACGGCCGTCCAAAGCCACTCCGACCCCGGTCCAAGCAGCACCAGGCCATCCGTGTTGACGAGGTTCACGCGTGCCCCTCCGCTGTCACGTTGGTGATGGGCGGACGGTAGGCGCACGGCGCAGGTCAAGGCAAGGGTCGTCCGGCGAGGAACGAGGGCACTTGTCCGCTGCCCGCTGCTGCTGTTCTGGCGCCCGGACGGACTCGAACCGGACGTCTCCTGAATCGATCCGGCTCCGGCCGGTATCTCTATGGCATGGTGGGCATGATGGCGGTCCAGGTCGCGGAACTCGTGCAAGCTGCCGCGACGGGCGACGAGGCGGCGTTCACAGAGCTCGTTTCGCGCCATCACCGCGACATGCTGCGCGTCGCCTACGTCATCTGCCGCGACGCCTCACTGGCTGAGGACTCGGCACAGGCGGCGTGGGCGATCGCCTGGCGCCGGATGGGCGACGTCAAGGACCCGCATCAGATCCGGAGCTGGCTGGTCGCGGTCGCGGCGAACGAGGCCCGCCGGACGATGCGGTCGCGCCGGCCGAGCGTCCACGAGATCTCGGTGGGCGACATCGAGCTCGAAGGGGTGCCTGACCTCCGATCCGACCCGCTGGCCGACGGGATCGCCATCGCGGACCTGCGGCGCGTCCTCGCGACGCTCGATCCCACTGACCGGGCTCTCATCGCCCTGCGCTACGTCGCCGAGCTCAGTTCCGACGAGATCGGGCGCACGCTCGGGATGTCGTCGTCCGGCGCCCGCGGCCGACTCTCGCGCCTGCTACTTCGGCTCCGGGGAGAACTTCGTGATGCATGACTTCGACAAGTTCGAGCGGCGCCTCGGAGCCGCCCTTCGCTCCGACGCCGACGAGAGCGTTGGTCCGTTCGAGGCAGGGTCGATCGCCCGTGCCGCGATCGCCGGCACCCAGCCGGGTGCCACGCGCCTCTCCAAGGCGTCGTCCCGTCCCGCCACGCGGTTCGGCCGGGGCCGCGGCGTCACGCTTCTCGCGGCGGCGGCCCTGTTGCTCGTCGGTGGGGCGTTGGTGGCGGGTTCCGGCGTGCTGCGGCTGCCGTCGATCGTCCCGCCGGTGCCTGCCCCATCGTTCGGCGTGGTCGCCACGGCATCGCCAGATGCGACGTCCCCCAGCCCGAGCGACCTCGCTGGACCATCGGCAAGTCCGACCCCGTCCGCGATCACGAGTCCGACAGGCGTCTGGATCCCCACCGGGACGATGGGCACGCCTCGCCATGACCACACCACGGTGCGGCTCCTCGATGGC
Source organism: uncultured Chloroflexia bacterium (assembly GCA_963817245.1). Classification (GTDB taxonomy): domain Bacteria; phylum Chloroflexota; class Limnocylindria; order Limnocylindrales; family CSP1-4; genus SPCO01. The sequence continues at coordinate 966,291 of CAWFNQ010000001.1, read as the reverse complement.
CGGGTGCTCGTTGCGGGCGGCTCAGGAGCCAATGATGAGGCCGACCTGACCTCCGCCGAGTTGTATGACCCTGACACCGGGACCTGGACCGCCACCGGGAACATGGTCCATCCGTACGCCGGTTTCCCGGCCATCTTGCTGCGCGACGGCAAGGTGCTCGTGGGGGATGTCGACGACCCGACGGCGGATGCCTGGATCACAGGCGCAGAGGTGTACGACCCGGAAAGCGGGACCTGGTCGTCCACGGGGAGGTTGTTCACCACCGAGGGATGGTTGGCCAGCACGACCGCGACCTTGCTGCGCGACGGCAAGGTGCTCGTGGCAGGCGAGAACGGCGCCAAGTTGTACGACCCCGCCAGCGCGACCTGGTCCGCGACCGGGAAGATGATCACGCCGCGTCACCATCACACCGCCACGTTGCTGCCCGACGGCAAGGTGCTCGTGGCGGGCGGGACAGACAGTCACGACGGCGAGGTGTACTCGGCCGAGCTGTACGATCCGGACTCGAGTTCCTGGACCGCCATCGCGGACACGCCGCGGCACGGCCCTCCTTGTCGGGCAGGCTGCCCTCGTGGTGGCGGCATGGCCACGCTCCTGCAGGATGGCACCCTGCTCTACATGCGCCTGGGTTTCGCCGAGATCTACGACCCGGCCACCGGGTCCTGGACCGCGACCGGGAAGATGCTCTACGGCGGAACTTCGGCCACGCTGCTCCCCGTTGGCACGGTCCTCGTGGCGGGCGGCCAGGATGGACCCGACGACGGGGTGTACTCAGCCGAGCTGTATGACCCTGCCACGGGGTCCTGGACCGAGACCGGGAACATGCTCGACGGCCCATCTTCGGCCACGCTGCTCCTTGATGGCACGGTGCTGGTGGCAGGTGGCCAAGAGTGTCAAACCGGCAGCGGCTGCTGGGCATCGGGTTCGGCAGAGCTGTACGTCCCTGCCGGCGTGTCGCCGCCACCCGCGGTGGTTGCCCTCCCGATCCCGAGTGCGACCCCCCGTCCAACCCCGACCCCGATCCCGACCCCGTTCCCGGCCGAGGCCGGTCCCGTCCCGGCAGGCGCACGAACCTGGAAGGTCACTGTCGTCAACAAGAGCTCCGATCCCGCGACGCTGTTCCTGGCCGAGGAGGGCGAGAACGGTCCCACGCAGCTATGTGGGTCCGTGACCCCCAACGTCGTGCCAGCCGGAGCCACCAAGAGGGTGACCTTCCTGCTTCCCCCGAAGAGCGTGAAGAGCTGTTGGATCTGGGTGAACCCGGTTCCGGGCCAGGGGGGATCGATGTTCCAGACGTCCGACGCACCCATGGCGGGCAAGTTCGTCATCATCGAGGGCGAGAATGGCGCGCAGGGAGCCTGGGCGGGCTCGTAGGCAACGTCCGCCACGCGCCGATCGTGAGCGGCACGCGTGGGGGTGGAGCCGGCGGCGGGTCAAGTAAGCGCGCGGGGTCTCACCGTAGGCGGCGGCGAACGCCCGGTGGAAGTGGAACTTGGAATAGCCCGCTTCCCGGGCCAGCGCGGCCAGATCGAGCGGCTCCACGTACCGCAGGTCGATCAGGTCCCGGGCGCGACGAAGCGCGGGCAATGTGAAGAGTGCCGACGGAGCCATCGGGTGGGTCATCGCGACGACTGCTCCAAGCGCTGGAGGGCATCGAGAACCTCTGCGACGACGCGGGCCATCGGCGCGAGCGGCGACTCCAGCCGGATCGTCGCGGACTGGGTCAGCATCGCGTTGTAGGAAGCGCCGCCGCTGGCGTGGCTCCGGAGGTCCGTCCGGACGAGCACGATCGGCTTCTTGCCGTAGGCGTAGCCGCACTCCCAGGCGGTGCCCGAATCGGGATCCGAGCCATCCATGATCGCGACGAGCGCGTCGGCCCAGTCGATCCCACGGACATCTTTGGCGAAGATCCCTGCGGCGTCCATGCCCGGTTCCTGGTCCTGGGGCAGGAAGACCTCGTGCCCTCCGTCGCGAAGGGCCGCCGCGAGCTCGTGATTCCAGGCCCGTTCCGCGGCCGAGAAGAGCGGCCCGGCGAAGTAGAGCTTCATCGCCGCAAGTATCGCCGAGCGCCCGTGGTCCGGTTGAAGAACGCGATGGCAATGGCCAGCGATGCCTGATGGCCTCATCGCCGCGGAGAGGGCCGCGGGTCGGGCCGGTTGGCCGACGAGTTCATGACTGGCGGCAGATGTCGGCGGAGAGCCGGATGCCGATCCTGAGTGATGGGTGAATCTCCCGTTGGGGGGTCTTGACATGTTCCGCCTTCGGTCGGTCGTCGCGCTCTTCGTCGTTGCCCTCGTTGCAGCGTGCGCGGCACCCGCCGCAAGCCCGAGCCCAACGGCCTCGGGCACCTCGATAACGAGCATCCCATCTTCGACGGCGTCGCCGTCCCGGTCGCTCACGACTGCGCCCACGACTGCGCCGACGCCGTCGCCGTCGCCGTCCCCGACGCTCACTCCGGCGACACCGAGCCCGACGAACGCGCCGCCTTCATCCTCGCCGGCGCCCACGACGATGATCGTTCGCGCGTACTTCCTGCTGCGCGATCCGTTCAGCGGCGGCGAGGTCGTCAACGAGCCAACGCTTGTTCCGGTTCTCCGGACCGTGCCCAAGAGCAAGGCCACGGCAGCGGCCGCGATGACGGCGCTGCTCGCCGGACCATCGGCCAAGGAGCGAGCGGCGGTCCCGCCGATCAAGACGCTCATCCCAGCCGGCACGAAGCTCCTCGGGATCGAGATCTCGGGTGGACTCGCGACCGTCGACCTGTCCGCCGACTTCGCCACGTTTTCCCCTGAGGACGCCTGGGATGGCGGGATGTTCTCGCTCCGAGGCCGTCTCGCCCAGGTCGCCTACACGCTTGACCCAATTCACGACGGTGGATCGCGTCGACTTCAAGATCGAAGGCAAGCCGGTCAAGATGTTGTCCGGGATGGCGGACCCGGAAGACGGTTCGTCCGAGGCGGTCGTCCTGGACAAGCCCGTCACCCAGGCGACGTACCGCGACCACTACCTGCCCCTGATCTTCGTCGATCGGCCGGCGTGGGGTGCCGCCCTGTTGAGCCCCGGTCGGGTCACGGGACTCGCCAACGTCAACGAGGCGCAGTTCCGGATGGCCCTGCTCGATCGCAACGACAAGGTCCTGGTCGAAACTCCGGTGCTGGCGACCTGCGGCACGGGCTGCTGGGGTCGCTTCGACGTGACCCTGTCCTACAAGGTTTCCACCGCCCAGTGGGGGACGCTCCGCGTCTGGGACATCTCCGAGTACAGCGGCAAGCCGGTCGCCGTGCGCGAGTATCCGGTCTATCTCCGGCCGGCGTCCTGAAGACGAGGCCCCCGCTTCGTCGAGGATCAGGAAACCGCCGTCATCGTGGCGCCCCCGGACGGACTCGAACCGCCGACGCAGGCCTTAGGACGGCCTCGCTCTGTCCACTGAGCTACGGGGGCGCGGACTCCATCGTACCGCGCGCCGGCCACTCCACCGGGAACCAGAACGGCCCGTGCGACGTTACGGACCTATGGCCGCCGCTCCTCCCGCGGCGGCCTACTGCCGCCCGCGGGGCCCGAGCGGCACCCTCGTGTACGATCGGGCCGAGATGATCGACACTCCCCGCTCCGGCGACGCTCCCCTCCCCGACGACGCGCCGGTCCCTGACATCGTCCTGTACTCGCGGCCCGCCTGCCACCTGTGCGACGAGACGCGGCAGATCCTCGAGGCGCTGCTCGCCGAGCGCGCCGCGTTCGCGCTGTCGACCCCCGGGCTCGTCGAGCGTGACATCGACACCGATCCGGCTTGGCAGCGTGCCTACTTCACGACGATCCCGGTCGTCGAGTTCGCCGGGCGCCGCCTCGAGCTCGCCACCAGCGCCGCCAAGCTCCGAGCCCTGCTGCACGACGTCCTGGACGCCTGAGCCATCGTGGCCGGCACTGATCTCACGATCCTGGTCGCGCTCGCCGCCGGGGTGGTGAGCTTCCTCTCGCCGTGCGTGCTGCCCCTCGTGCCGGCATATCTCGGACAGCTGACCGCGGTCGCGGTGGCCGGGGCCGAACCCGGCGCCCGGCCGTCGCGCTGGCTGGCCGTGCGTCATGCGATCGCCTACGTGGCCGGTTTCGGGGCCGTGTTCACGCTCCTCGGACTGACGGCCACATTCGCCGCCGGCCCGCTCTACGAGTACCTGGCGCCGCTGCGCGTGATCGGGGGGTTCGTGCTCGTGTTCATGGGGCTCAGCCTCGCCGGCATCATCCGGGTCTCCGCGCTCGAGCGGACCTGGCGCCCGCTCGACGCCGGCGCGTCCTCGTCCCTCGCGACCGCCACCGGCACGATGTCGCTCGGCGGCTCATCGGACGGTCTCGGTGACCGGCTCGGCTCGCGCCTGGTCAGCCATCGCGGCGGGTGGCTCGCCTCGTTCGGACTCGGGGCGATCTTCGCCATCGGCTGGACCCCGTGCATCGGGATCATCCTCGGCGGCATCCTGACGCTCGCGATCACGTCGGGCTCGAACCTGCAGGGCGCGATCCTGCTTGTCGCCTACACCATCGGGCTGGGTCTGCCGTTCATCGCGATCGCCGTCCTCTACGACCGCGCCCCAGCGATCGTCCGGCCGCTCGTCCGTCACGGGCGAACGGTGTCGCTCATCGGCGGCCTGCTCGTCGCGTTCATCGGCCTCGCGATGATCTTCGACTGGCTCTCGTTGCTGCCGCGCTACTTCAACTTCGGCGGGGTCTGAGTGTCGGAACGACCCGACTTCACGCACCAGCGTGAGCGGCACGGCCTGGTGGGGCCATTCAGCGGGCGGCAGCTCGTGGCCGCGTTCGTCGTGGTCATCGTGGCCGCCGTCGTGCTGATCGGAGTCACGACGCCGCTCGGCACGACCGGGGCGACGCCGCTCACCGACCCGCAGGCGACGGCATTCGTCATCGGGCCGGCCCCCGAGGTCGGTCTCAAGCCCGGGGACCTCGCGCCGGAATTCTCGGTCCAGCACGCCGACGGCACGACCTTCCAGCTCGCCGACCTCGACGGCAACCCGATCCGCCTGGCGGACCTGCGAGGCAAGGGCGTATGGGTCAACTTCTGGGCTACCTGGTGTCCGCCGTGCCAGCAGGAATTGCCCGTGCTGCGTGACCTCTCCGAGCGGTACAAGGACGCCGGGCTCGAAGTCGTCGCCGCGGCCGTCCAGGAGACCTCGCCCGCGGACGTCCAGGCCTTCGCCGACCGCTACCAGCTCGGTTACACGATCGGGTTCGACACCTCGGCCGACATCTTCCACCTCTACAAGGGCTACGCCCTCCCGACCCAGGTGTTCATCGGCCCCGACGGGATCATCCGCGACGTCGTCTACGCGCCGCTCACCGAGGCGCAGGCCGAGCCGCGCGTCCAGGCGATCCTGCCGGCACCGGGCGCGAGCCCCTCGTAGGCGAGGACTGAACGGTCCGGCCGACACGGTTCGTCAGAATACTGAGTGACCCACGCCGGGTGGGTCGGCGCGAGGTCGGATGTGGACCGCGAACTCGTGATGCGGGCACAGCGTGGCGATCGTGATGCGTTCGCCGCCCTCGCGGCAGCGTCGGTCGATCGGCTGTACGCGGTCGCTCGGATGGTCTTGCGCGACGCAGATCGCGCGGAGGACGCGGTCCAGGAGACCCTCGTCCGCTCGTGGCGACAACTCCCATCGCTCCGAGATCCCAGCCGCTTCGACGCATGGCAGCGGCGCACGCTGATGCGGGCGATCGTCGACGAGCAGCGCCGCGGTCGTCGACACGACGCGCAGGTCCGGGTCATCCGGATCGAGCCCAGCCACCCGGACGGCTCCATGGCGATCGCCGATCGGGATGAGCTCGACCGTGGCCTTCGAGCGATCTCCCCGGACCATCGAGCCGTGCTCGTCCTGCGGTACTTCGTCGGCCTCACCGTGCCCGAGATCGCGGATGCGATGGGCATCCCCGACGGCACCGCGAAGTCTCGCCTCCACCATGCGACCGATGCGATGCGTGCGGCGCTCGCCGCGGATGCGCGGTCGATCCCGCTGTCGGAGAGTCCCGCATGACCGGCGTCATCGACTTCGATCCCGGTATCGCCGGGCTGTTCTCGGGCGCACCGGCGATCGTCGCTCCCGATCGGGTCCTCGCCGGCGCGTTGGATCGCATCGACGTGACGCCGCAGGACCGGGTGCTTCGCCTTCGGCCAAGGACTGACCGGTCGATGTCGTCACGCGTGCGGTCCGTCCTGGTGGCCTCAGCCGTGCTCGCCCTCATCGGCGGGACCATCCTCGTCGGCGCCTGGCTCAGCCAGCACCTCTCGCCACCCGCGCCCCGGCTCCTGGTCGTGCGGGCGGTCGCGCCCTTGGGATCCGGCGCGACGGTCGCAGCCATCGCAATCGGTCCTGGAGGAACCGAGGAGACGCTTGCGACGTTCGGCGAGGCGCAGCTCGGCGGGTCGTGGACCGGCCAGACGGTGACGTATTCGGGTGACGGGCGTCTGTCGGTCCCGACATACGTCGGCGCCGCCGACAACCAGTTCGCCATCGTGGACCTCCGCGATCCGGCGGCCCCACCCCGGTACCCGGACGCCGTGGGATCCGTCGCGACATGGCGCCCGGACGGCCGACTCGCATTCGACGCGAACGACGGCACCATCGCCGTCTACGACCTCGATACCGGCGGGACATCACGTGTCGCCATCTCCGACGGTGAGACGCCGCAGGGGGCCCTGGAGGCCGTGGACGTCGGCCTTGGCCCGCACCGAGACCGCGCCGACGGCACGAGGCTTGGCGAACCCCTCGACGTCCAGGGGTCCCACCCGGACGAGCGAGTCACGGACTACGCAGCGGCACGGGATGGCGGTCGATGGGTCCTCCTCGAGACCCGGGCAGACGGTCCAAGCACGGTCCGCCTCGTCCACGTGGCGAGCGATGGCACCGAGCGCGACGTGATCTCGTTCCCGGTCACCGTGTCTGCGACGTACTCGAACGACGGCGGGATCGCCGCGATAGCGCCCGACGACAGCCGGATCGTGGTGGTTACCAAGGACGGTGGATCAGACGGACCGCAGTACCTGGTGGACCCTCAGACGGGGCGGATCGTCTCGGAGGTCCACGGGATGATCGTCGGCTGGCTCGGATCGGATGACCTGACGAAGCCACGCTTGGGAGACCAGCCGGTCGCCGCGACACCCACAGCCGCGAGGGGCGAGTGGGCGCGGATCCTCGACTTCAAGCAGGAGGGCGTCAAGGCGGGGCCCCATCGCCTGCAACTCGGGTTCACGCAAGCCACGCTCGATGCCGGTTCGAGTGACCGAGTCACCGTGTCGGTGACCGCGGACGGGCCGGACCGACTCCGCTTCACCCAGCTGGACGCCGGTCTCGGATGTGAAGCCGGTAGTGCGGCGACGTATCGGTGGGCAAGGACGGCCGAGGGATTGACCTTGACGGCCGAATCGGACGGATGTCCAGCTCGCCGGGCATTGCTCGAGGGCCCATTCGAGCCGAACCTCCCGTACCGTGGAAATTGGGAGCCCAGGGTCCCGGCCAGCGAACGCTTCTACGTCCCGGAGCTGGCGGTCCGGCTCACGATCCCGCCAAGCGGCCCGGCATTCGTATGGGATCACGGCGACCCGACCGTCTCCCTCGCCAACGCCGATTCGAACCTGTGGGCGATCACGCGGGTCGATCGTCGGAGTCATTCGGACTGCGGTGATCCCATCATCCCGGCGGCTCTCGATGGTGTGCTCGGCTATCTCGAGTCGCTCACGACGGCCGGCGTCATGCTCGTGGATCGCACGCCGGTCACAGTGGCCGGGCTTCCCGGTGTGCGCGGCACGTTGCGCCTACCGTCCGATCCCTCCGGGATATGTGGACGCTGGCCGACGAATGCCGGTGGGTGGAGCGTGCACGACGGCGAGTCCATCACGCTCGTGGAGGCGCCGGGCGGCCGCGTGTACTCGATCCTGTCACGGGGTGATGCGACTTGGACCGACGCGCTGACGGCCTCGCTCGAGTTCCCGCCGGACGCGCGCAACTGACGACGGGCGCGGACCTGGGGCGACGCCGGCTCAGATCGGCTCGAAGCGGTAGCGGTCGCGGTCCGGGACGAGGCGGCCGATCGGGTGTTCGCGCTCGTGCGAGAGGACGATCGTCCAGTGCTCATCGACGGCCTGGCGGAAGAGCTCGGCCTTGCGGGCGACCGAGTCGAGCGGGAAGTCGTCGAACGCGGTGACCCAGCGCGGGTTCGCGCCCCACGGCCGCATGAACAGGTCCCCGAGGAACACGAGCGTCCGGGCACCGTGGCCGGTCCCGCGCACGATGACGGCCTGGTGACCCGCGGAGTGGCCGCCGGTGGGCACCACGGTCACCCCGGGGAGCAGCTCCTTCTCGCCGTCGACCCAGCCCTGGGCGCCCCAGTCGGCGACGAGGCGCAGCTCAGGCTGCACGTACGAAGCGACGAGGCGCGGGTTCTCGCCCAGGGCGATCTCCCATTCGGCCTTCTGGGCCACGATCGACGCGTGCGGGAACGCGCGGTCGCCGTTCGCACGCAGCAGACCGCCGGCGTGGTCGAAATGCAGGTGGCTCATCGCCACCACGTTCACCGACTCGGGCAGGAAGCCCGCGGTCTCGAGGGCGGCGGCGATCCAAGGCCCCTCGTAGCCGCGCATGGCGCGGGTCTTGTCGTCGAGTCGCTCGCCGATGCCGGTCTCGACCAGCACGCGGCCCGATGCGGTCTCGATGAGCAAGCAGTTGAGCGCCTGGAGCAGGCGATGGTCGTGGTCGATCTCATCGGTGACGAGGCGGTCCCACAGGAGCCGCGGCACGGGCCCGAAGATCGCCCCCGCGTCCGTCCGAAACGTGCCCGCCTGGACGAGCGCGACGCGGACGCCCCCTCCAAGCTCGGTCCCCCAGTCGACCGAGTCGTTGATGGCCATCGGGTCAGCGCTTCGTGTAGTCCTGGTGGTAGGCCGAGGCCGTCGGCTCCTTCTGGCCCTGGTAGCGCGAGCGGAGCTCGGGCGAGCCGTATGGCCGCTCGACCGGCGACGACATCTTGAAGAACGAGATCTGCCCGATGCGCATCGCGAAGTAGAGCGCGATCGGCAGGTTCGCGACGTTCGAGAGCTCGAGCGTGAGATTGCCCTTCCACCCTGGATCGACATACCCGGCGGTGGAGTGGATCAGCAACCCGAGTCGGCCCAGCGAGCTTCGGCCCTCGAGCCTGGCCACCAGGTCATCTGGAAGCTCGACCCACTCGAGCGTCTGGCCGAGCACGAATTCGCCCGGGTGGAGGATGAACGGCTCGTCGTCGTCGACGCTCAGCAGCTCGGTCAGGTCGGGCTGCGGCGACCGAACGTCGATGTACGCGTAGCGGTTGTTGCGAAACACCCGGAAGCTGCGATCGAGGTGCAGGTCGACCGACGAGGGCTGGAGGTCGATCGAGTCGTACGGTCGGATGACGACCCGCCCGGCCTCGAGCTCGGCGCGGATGTCGCGGTCGGACAGGACGCTCACTTGGCGCGGCCCCCGTTCCCCTTCTCCGCGTAGAGCGTGTCGACCTCGCGCTTGAGCGTCTCGAGATCCTCGAAGCTCTGATAGACGCTCGCGAAGCGGATGTAGGCGATCTGGTCGATCGCGCGCAGGTGATCCATCGCGAGCGCGCCGATCGTCGACGAGGGGATCTCGCTCGTCCCCGCGGCGCGCAGCTCCGCCTCGATCGCGTCGGCCGCGGCCTCGGCCGCGCCACTGGGCACGGGGCGACGGGTCAGGGCCTTGCGCAGGCCCGAGGCGAGTCGGTCGCGATCGAACTCCTGGCGCGTGCCGTCGCGCTTGAGGACGACGAGCCTTGCCGCCTCGACGCGCTCATAGGTCGTGAACCGCATCGAGCAGGCCGCGCACTCGCGGCGTCGCCGGATCGTGGCCGAGTCATCGAGGTCGCGGGAGTCGACCACGCGGGTCTCGCGCTCACCGCACTGGGGACAACGCATCGGGCTCCTGTGGGCTGCGCACCACCACTAGGTGTTGTGGTGTCGACCCACGATACCACTACATGGTGTGGTTCGGTCGGGTCTCGAGCGTCTCTGCGGCCTTCGCCTGGCGGGCGATGGCCTCGCGGGCATGGATGAGATTGAGATAGCCGCGCTTGATCGAGGTCTGCGCCTCGAGCTCACGGGCGCCGCCGCGGACCGAGGTCATGATCGTCGCTCCGTGCTCCACGGTCGCGAGCGCCCGGCCGGCGCGTTCGAGTCCGAGCACGAGGTCCTCGCGGATCTCGACCGCGGCCGGCGGGCCGTGCAGGCCACGCGCCTCGTCGAGATAGCGCTCGACGGCGTCGGTCGCCGCGGTGAGCGTGTCGCTGATGGCATCGGGTGTCAGCTCGTGATGGCGGACCTGGTCGATGCGGGCGGCGGCGCCGGCGAGCGAGACGTCGACCCGGGTGCACAGGTCGCGGACCGTCGAGCGGAACCGCTCCGTCTCGCGGGTCTTCCCGACGATCTGCCCCGTTCGTCGGAACACCACCGCGAGCCCGGCCGCGAGCGCGATGAAGGCGAGGATCGGCAGGAGGACGACGACGTCCACGGCGCTGGGTCGGGGCCTCGCTCAGCCGCGTCGGGCCCGGAGCGCCGCCAGGAGCGCCGGGCCGATCTCGAACAGGTCGCCGACCACGAACATGTCGGCGAAGCCCGCGATCGGGGCGTCGGGATCTCGGTTGATGGCGACGATGGTGCCGGCGGTCTGCATCCCGACCTTGTGCTGGATCGCTCCGCTGATCCCGAGCGCGAGGTAGAGCTGCGGCTTGACGATCTTGCCGGTCTGGCCGATCTGCTGCGCGTACGGGATCCAGCCCGAATCGACCGCGGCCCGCGTCGCGCCAACCGCGCCACCCAGGACGTCCGCGAGATCCTCGACGAGGCGGAAGCCGTCCGGGCTGCCCACGCCTCGGCCGCCCGAGACGATGATCCGGGCATCGTCGATCGACACCGCGGCCGCTTCCTCGGCGACCTGCTCGACGAGGCGCACCGCCGGCTGGGGCGGGACCGGGGCGTCGGCGACGGCGGTCTGGGATGCCGCGCCGTCGCGGGCGACCGCGGTCACCGCGTTCGGGCGCACGGTGACGATCCCGCGGCCCGCGGTGAAGGCACTCTCCGTGATGAGCCTGCCCCCGAACGCGCTCATCTCGACGACCGGACCGTCGTCGGACCAGCGGGCACCGGTGGCGTTCGCGAGGACCGCGGCTCCGGTCAGGCCCGAGAGGGTCCCGGCGACGTCGCGGCCGTTGGGCGAGGCCGGCAGCAGGACGACGTCGTCGGCGCCGACGGTCGTGGAGAGGGCGGCAGCCACATCCACAGCCCGCGCCTCCCCGCCGACGCGAGTGTCGGTCAGGACGCTCGGCACGAACCGGCCGAGCTCCTCGGCTGCGGCACCGATGACCCCGGCCGAACCGTGGACCACGCCGACGACGTCCACGCCGGCCGTGTCGCCGAGCGTGCGCCCGAGCGTCGCGACCTCGGTCGAGAGCTTCGTGAGGGACCCATCGGGTGCGAGCTCCCCGACGATGACGATGCGGGTCATGAGACCAGCCGTCGTTCGACGAGGAAGTCGACGACCTGACGCGCCGCCTCATCGGGCGTCTCGCGGACCATGCGCGTCTCGGCCCGCGCTTCGGGCGCTCGAGAGGCCACGACCCTGGTGGTCGCCGCGGCCCCACCGACCGTGGCGGCGTCCAGGCCGAGGTCGGCCAGCGAGAGCGTCACGATCTCCTTCGACCGCGCGGCCATGATCCCCTTGAGTGACGGGTAGCGCGGCTCACCGAGCGCCTGGGTGCCGCTGATGAGCGCCGGCATGGCCGCCTCGAGGACGTCGTAGCCGGTCGGGCTGATGCGCCGGACGCGGATCGTGCGAGCGCCGAGGTCGGGCTCGATCTTCGCGGCGTACGAGAGATACGGCAGCCCGTTCCGGGCGGCGACCGCGGCCGGCACGACGCCCGCCTGGCCATCGCTCGATATCGACGCCGGCGACGACGAAGTCGAACTCGAGCGTCTTGAGCGCCGCGGCGAGGACGACCGTCGTCGAAACGGCGCACGAACCCTCGAGCGCCGGGTCGGTGACGAGCACCCCGCGCGTCGCACCCATCGCGAGCGCCTTGCGGATGGTCTCGGGCGCGCTGGCAGGCGCCATCGCGAGGACGGTGATCTCGCCCTCACCGGCCGCCTCGATCAGCTTGAGCGCGGCCTCGAGCACGTATTCATCGTTGCCGTTGATGACGGCCGGGACGGCGGCGCGGTCGAGCCGCCCATCCGGACCCAGCCGCTCCCCGGCGGATGCCGGATCCGGGACGGGCTTGAGAAGCACGACGATGTGCAACGGGCGTGAACCTCCCCGAGTGGTCAGCCGCCCTTCCCGAGCAGCGACCTCGCGATGACGAGTCGCTGGATCTGCTGAGTCCCCTCATACAGCTGCGTGATCTTCGCGTCGCGCATCATCCGCTCGACGGGGAACTCATCGATATAGCCGTATCCGCCCATGACCTGGACGGCATCCGTCGTGACCCGCATGGCGGCGTCACCGGCCACGAGTTTACACAGCGCGGACCATCGACCGGCCTGCGCCGAGCCCGCGTCGATCTCCGTGCAGGCCTTGTAGAGCAGCTGGCGGGCCGCTTCGGTGGCGGCGTCCATGTCGGCGAGCATCGCCCCGACCATCTGGAAGTCACCGATCCGCTGGCCGAACTGGCGGCGTTCGCGCGCGTACGCCGTCGCGACCTCGAGGGCGCCCTGGGCGATGCCGACGGCCTGCGCCGCGATCCCCGGGCGGCTGCGCTCGAAGGTGCGCATCGCGATCTCGAAGCCCTCGCCCTCCTCGCCGACGCGGTTCGCGGCGGGGACCCGCACCCCGTCGAAGGCAAGCTCGGCGGTCGGGCTGCCGCGCAGACCCATCTTGTGCTCGATCCGCGTGACGCTGAACCCGTCCGTGGGAACCTCGACCACGAAACAGCTCAGGTGCCGGCGACGCGGCGCATCGGGATCGGTGACCGCGAAGACCGTGATGAGATCCGCGACCGAGCCGTGGCTGATGAACCGCTTCGAGCCGGTGATCACGTAGTCGTCGCCGCTCGCGGACGGCCCGTGTGCGGACGGCGGCGACATCGGAGCCGGCCTCCGCCTCGGTGAGCGCGAACGCGATGAGCTGCTCCCCGCTCGCGAGACGCGGGAACCAGCGAGCCTGCTGGTCCGCGGTGCCGAAGAGCAGGATCGGCAGCGACGCGAGCTCCTGGACGGCGAGGATCAGCCCGGTCGTGGCGCACGCGCGGCTGAGCTGCTCGACCGCCAGACACACGCTCAGCAGCTCCCCGCCGAGCCCGCCGTGCTCGGTCGGGAACGGGAGCGCGAGGATGTCCTGCTCGGCCAGCAAGGCCTTGAGGTCCCAGGGGAACTCGGCGGTGCGATCGATCTCGGCCGCCCGGGGCGCCACACGCTCGTCGGCGAGGGTCCGGACCGCGTCACGCAGGAGCCGCTGCGATTCCGTGAGCCGGTAGCCGAGGTCGTCGGTCGGGGTCGTCACCGGGACCATCGTATCCCGTCGCGCACCGGGCCAAACGCACCCCCGCGTGCGGTCCGCGCGGGTCCGGTGCGGTCCCGTGCCGTTGCGTTCCGCCACGAGCGTCGTAGGCTCGTCGGGAGCCGCCGCAACGGCGTACGGCGGTGCCGGAGGTGGCGCCGCGGGCTCGTTGGTGCGGTCTCGGGGACGGGGTCATGGAAACGCAATCCGGGTTGCTGCTCTTGATCACGGCCGCGGCGGTCGGCATCGTCGCGACCATCCAGATCCTCCGGCGCGACCGCATGGAGCTGTCGGCCGTCGACCACGAGAGCCCGTTCGCGGTCAGCACCGAGGGCATGGAACGCTGCCCCTCGTGCGGCATGGGCAATCTCGTCGGCGACCGGACCTGCTCCGCCTGCGGCAAGCCGCTGCCGGAAGCCGCCAAGAGCTCACGCTGGAACTGACGCCGAGCTTGAACCTGGGCCGGGGCGCCCGCCTCGGGCCCAGCGGGCCCGCCTACACGACCGGCAGGCGTCGATCCGCCGGGGTGGTGGCGATCCTGGCCGCCAGGACCTCGCTGACGTCGAGGGCCGTCACCCCGGCCGCGGCCCCCACCCCGTTCGTCGCGGCCTCCGTCAACCCATCGGACATCATGACCATGCAGAACGGGCAGGCGGTGGCCACGGTGGAGGCGCCGGTCTCGAGGACCTGGCGCGTCCGTTCGGCGTTGATGCGCGTGCCGCGATCCTCCTCCATCCACATGCGTCCGCCGCCGGCCCCGCAACAGAACGTGTTGCGTCGAGACCGCTCCATCTCGGTGATCTCGACGCCGGCCGCACCAAGGACCTCGCGTGGCGCCGCGATCACGCCGTTGTAGCGGGCGAGATAGCACGAGTCATGGACGGTGACGCTGCCCGGGCGGTGATCGCCGGTCGATGAGGCGGCGTCCTCGGGGAGCGTCACCAGCCGGCCGTTCGCGAGGAGCTCCGCCAGGTACGTGGAGTGGTGGACGACCCGATACGAGCCGCCCAGTTGCCCGTACTCGTTGCCGAGCGTATTGAAGCAGTGCGGGCAGGCCGTCACGATCGTCCGCTCCCCCGCCCGGTAGCGATCGAGGGTCTCGATGTTCCCGGACGCAAGGATCTGGAACACGTAGTCGTTGCCCATCCGGCGCGCCGGGTCGCCGGTGCACGATTCCTCCTGCCCGAGCACGGCGAACGGGACGCCCGCGGCGTGCAGGCAGGTGGCGACCGCCCGGGCGACCTTCTGGTTCCGCGGGTCGAAGGCGGCCGCGCAGCCGACCCAGTAGAGGACCTCGAGTCCGTCGAGGCGGCCGGCAGCGGCCACGTCGGCCACGGTCTCGACCTCGAACGGGAGCGGCTTCGCCCAGTCGAGGCGGGCCGAGGCGGGCTGGCCCCACGGGTTGCCCTGGTTCTCCATCGCCCGGAAGGCGCCGGTCAGCTCCTGTGGGAACCGAGAGTCCTCGAGGACGAGGTTCCGGCGCAGCCCGACGATCTTGTCGACGTGCTCGATGAGGACCGGGCAGGCCTCGACGCACGCGCCGCACGTCACGCAGTCCCAGACCGCGTCGTACGGGATCGCGTCGTCGACGATGGGCTTCGCGAGCGCCTTCGGATCGGGCGTGGTGTCGTCGAGGCCGTAGGTGTCGCGCACGATCGGCGAGTTCGGGATGATGTCGATCCCGTGCTCGGCCTCGATCGACATGTGGCGCAGGCCCATGATCAGGAGCTTGGGGTTGAGCGGCTTCCCGGTGTTCCAGGCGGGACAGGCCTCCTGGCAGCGGCCGCACTCGGTGCAGGTGAAGCCGTCGAGCAGGTCCTTCCAGCCGAGGTCCTGGAGCGTGCGCAGCCCGAACGTGGCGTCCTCGGCCTCGAGGTCGAGCTTCGGCAGTTCACCGCGCGGGGCGAGCTTGCGGAACCAGATGTTCGGGAAGGCCGTGGCGATGTGGAGGTGCTTGCTGAACGGCAGGTAGCACAGGAACGCCGCCACGAGCGCGATGTGGCCCCACCAGAGCACGGCGAACCCCGCCTGGAGGAGCTCCGGCGAGAGGCTCCGGAGCGGCACGGCGAGGGCGTTCGCGACGAAGGCTCCGGGTACGTCCCCGTAGCGAGCCGCCTCGAAGGCCTGCGCGAGCAGCTCGGTCGCGACCACGCCGCCGATCATCGCGAGGATCAAGAGCGCGTCGCGGTTGAAGGTCAGTCGCTTGGGCTTCGTGACGAGCCGCCGGAAGAATGCCCAGCCGATCGAGGCCAGCACGATGAGCGCGACGACGTTCTGCATCGCCGAGATGAGCGTCCAGAGCAGGCCGTCGAACGGGATCGAGAGGATGGCCTGGATGACGCCACCGGTCACGATGTTCGCGGTCCCGATCGTCAGGAGGACGAACCCCCAGAAGATGCCGGCGTGCATGACGGCCGGCACCGGGATCCTTGAACATCTTGGTCTGGACGAACGCGAACTCGATCAGGCCACCGAGCCGGAGCGGGATGTCCGCGAAGGGGTTCGGGCCGGTCGTGCGAGCGGCCGCGAACACCCGCAGGTGGCGGGCCATGGCCAGCACGAAGAATGCCGCTGCGCCCCAGAAGACCGGGAAGACGAGGACATAGGCCGGCACGTGCTCGAACGTCCCGAAGAGCGTCACGCCTCCCTCCCGTGATCGTGTGGCCCGGCCAGCGTCTCGAGCGCGTGGTCGAGCGTGGGTGCGATGGCATCGAATGATTCGGTCGCGCCCTTCGGGCTGCCCGGCAGGTTGACGACGAGCGACCGACCGATGACCCCGACGACGCCGCGCGAGAGGTCGGCGAGCGGCGTGTTCGCCCGACCGGCCGCGCGCATCGCCTCGGCGAGCCCGGGCACCTCGAAGTCGACCACCGCGCGGGTCGCCTGCGGCGTCACGTCGCGTGGGGTGAGCCCAGTGCCGCCGGTGGTGACGACGAGCGGGTGGCGGGTGGCGGCGGCGCGCAGGGCACCTTCGATGGCGGGCCGGTCGTCGGGGGTCAAGACCCGCTCGACGTCGAACCCGAGCGCGCGCAGCCGGGCCTCGATGGCGTCGCCCGAGGCGTCCTCGCGGACGCCGGCCGCCGCGCCGTCGCTGGCCGTGAGGACCAGCGCCGTCCGTCCTGCGCCGGTCACCCCGGGCGCTTCCGCTTCGGGTTGACCCGTCCGGCCACCCGGTCGCCCGGTCGCGGGCCGCCTCGATTCGCCGACGTCGTCGCGCTGTCGGCGCTCGCGTCCGAGGGTCGCGCCCAGGTCCCGCTCTTGCCGCCGGTCTTCGAGACCAGGCGCACGGCACGGATCTCGACGCCGCGCTCCACGCCCTTGACCATGTCGTACACCGTGAGCGCCGCCACGGACGCGGCCGTCATCGCCTCCATCTCGACCCCGGTCTGTCCGGTGGTGGCGGCCTCGGCGCGGATGCGAAGGACACCGGCCGACCGGTCGGGCGTGATCGCCACCGCGATGTCGGTCAGCGGCAACGGGTGACAGAGCGGGATGAGCTCGCTCGTCCGCTTGGCCCCCATGACGCCGGCCAACTCGGCCACGCCCAGGACGTCGCCCTTGGGCCCGCCACCGTCGATGACGAGGCTCATCGTCTCGGGCGACACCGCGACCTGTGCCTCGGCCACGGCCCGACGCGCGGTCACGGGCTTGTCCGACACGTCGACCATGCGCGGTCGTCCGCTCCGGTCGACGTGGGTCAGGCGTCGGCGCTCGGCGCGGGGGGCGCGACGCGGGTCGGGTCTGGGGTCCATCGCTCCTCCGCTCGTGGGCCGTCCGGGTGTGACCCGGCCCGCCCGGTCCCGGTCTCAGGGTCGGTCCAGCCACCATAGCGCGACGTCGGCCCCCGCGGGCAGCCCCGGCACATCCTCGGGGATGACCGCGAGCGCGTCCGCGATGGCCAGCGCCGAGATCACGTGACTCCCCTGCCCGCCCGAGCCGCCCGCCAGGGCCACGCGGACGCGACCCTGCGCGTCGCGGACGGGGGCGCCGGTCGCGTCGCGCTCGGCGACGACCCGGACGAACGCGCGACGCCCGTGGCTCTTGGAGACCGGATCGGCGAGGACCGCGCGATCGAGCGGCCGCAGGACGTCGACGCGCCCGCTCATCCGGCGCAGCGCCGGGCGGACGAACAGCTCGAACGTGACCGCACTCGAGACCGGGTTGCCGGGCAGTCCGACGATGAGGACCGGCGGCCCGCCACCCGGGCGCGGCGCGGTCCCGAACGCGAACGGCTTGCCCGGCTGGACCGCGACCCGCCAGAGGTCGACGGTGCCGACCGTCTCCATGGCCGTCTTGACGACGTCGAATGGACCGACGGACACGCCACCCGACACGATGACCAGGTCCGCGCCGTCCGTGAGGCCGTGGCGGAGACAGCCGAGCACATCGTCGAGGACGTCGCGAGCGATGCCGAGGTCGAGGACCGTCGCACCGGCCGCCGTCGCGAGCGCCCGCAGGCCGGGGCCGTTGGCGTCGGGGATCCCGGCCGGGCCGAGGGGCACGCCCGGAGCGCGGATCTCGTCGCCCGTGGCCAGCACCGCGACCATCGGGCGGCGGTGGACCTCCACCTCGTCCACGCCGGCGCCGGCGATCAGGGCGACGAGGGCGGCCCCGACCGCGGTCCCCGCCTCGGCCAGCGTGGCGCCGTCGGCCAGGTCGCTGCCCGGCGAGCGGATGGAACCGCCGACCGGGACGCGTTCATGGACGAGGACGGCGGCCGGAAGCGGTCCGGCCGCCTCGCGACCGCGTGGGCCGGGGAGATCCTCGGCGTCGAGCGGGGTCGTTGCCTCGACCGGGACCACGGCGTCCGCACCCTCGGGGAGGCGGGCCCCGGTCGCGATGCGAACCGCGGCCCCGGGGCGCACGAGGGCGTCGGGTGGGACGCCGGCCCGCACCTCCCCCGTCACGACGAGGCGGACCGGGGTGGCTTCCTCGGCCGAGGCGGTGTCCGCGGCCACGATCGCGTAGCCGTCCATCGCCGAATTCGGCCAGGGCGGCAACGACGTCCGGGCGGTCACGGCCGCCGCGAGCACGCGTCCGAGGGCATCGGCCGTGGCGATCCGCTCCACGCCCGTCGGCACGGCGGCCGCGAGCACGCGGTCACGGGCGTCCTCGACGCTCAGGAGCCCTCGCGCGGCCGCGTCGGTCACCACGGGGAGATCCCGGCTCGGTCGATGCGCATCCGGACGGCGGCGGCCACGCTCCGTCGCATCACGACCCCGGCCAGCCGGCCATCCTCCATGACCGGCAGCCCGTCCAGCCCGCTCCGGGCCAGCCCGTCGAGCGCGTCCTGGAGCGTCGACCAGGGGTCGAGCAGCGGCAGTTCGGGCGGCGTCACCATGACGTCCTCGACGCGCACGGTCGAACGGCGGCGCGACGGCACCCGACGCAGCTGGCGCGCCCCGATGAGCCCGAGCAGCTCCGTGCCCCGGACGACCGGGAACGCGAGCGCTGACGACCCATCGAGGACCTGGTCGGCGAACGTGTCGATGGTCAGCCCCGGCGGCAGCGTCGTCACGTCCCGGTCCATCACGTCCCGCACGACCACGCCGTCGAGCGCGTCATCGATGGCGGCGCGCCGTTCCACACCCTTCGCGGCCGAGACCAGGAACCAGCCGCCGATGGCGATCATGACCCCGTCGAGCGGCTCGAGGAGCATGATCGCGACGACACCGAGGATCGCGACGACGATGCCCGTGATCCGGCCGACCGTCGCGGCGACGCGCAGTCCTCGGCGCTGATCGCCCGTCCGCGCCCAGGCCAGGGCCCGCACCACGCGTCCGCCATCGAGTGGATATGCGGGGATCAGGTTGATGAGCCCGATCGCGATATCGAGCGTGCCGACGACGAGCGTCACCGAGGCGATCGCGTTCGGCAGCCCGCCGCCGATCGACGCCGTCACGACGGTGACCGCAAGACAGGCCGCGCCGATCGCGATGGCCGTGAGCGGACCCGCGACCCCCACGGCGACCTCGTCGCGTGGCCGGGCCACGTCGACGGTCGGCGATGCCACCGTGCCGAGGAAGTGGACGACCACGACCGAGACGGGCGCCCCCCGACGCCGTGCGACGATCCCATGCGCCAGTTCATGGGCGACCGAGGACGCGAGGAACCCAAGGGCGACCGCGACGCCGACGGCCCAGCGCTCGACCACGGAAGAACCGGGTTCTACCGCGTCGGCTTGCGTCGCGACGGTCGCGGCGATGAGCGCGAGGATGATCGTCCAGGAGACGTGGATCCGGACCTGGATGCCGGCCCAACGTCCGGCCGGGATCGTCATCCCGTCGCGACCATCGGGGCCGCGGCATCGGCGGCGATCGTGATGGCCGAGCGTCGTTCGCGTCGCGCCGCCAGGACCGCGACGATCGCCGCGATGACCACGATGACCGCCCCGACGACGATGGCGGTCTCGTCCCAGAACGCGAACGGGAAGAGCTGGACGAGCTTGTCCGTGTTCGGGTCGAACGAGTACGACCCGGCCGGGAAGAACAACTCGTGGAAGAGCTCGAAGAGCGAGTCGAAGGCGACGAGCGCGACCCCACCGAGCGCCACCACGCCGACGGCGAGGACGAGCGCGCCGCGCCGGATCGCCCGCCACAGACGGGCGCGGTCGGTCATCCGCCAGCCCGCGACGGCGAGCACGATCGCCGAGGCGACCGCCGCGACCCACAGCGCCACGAAGACGTTGCGCACGTCCCGCATGTGGGCACGCTCGCGCGCCTCCAGCACCGGGTGTCCGGCCACCGCGACATCGAAGTCCGGTGGCCCGAAGACGAGGTCGGAGAGGATCGCATCGGTGGCCTCGCGCAGTTCGGCCGTCGAGTAACCACTCCACGCCTCGGCCTGGGCGCGGCCCTGCTCGAAGCCGACCCACTGTGGGGTCAGGAACGGGAGGATCGCGATCGCGATGATGACCACCGCCGTCGCGATGCCGATCACGACCGAGGCGACGCGTCCGCCGAGGCTCTGCACCGCGCCATCCTAGCCGGTGCCGAGCGGATCACTCGTCCTCGAGGGTCCTCGCCTGGTCCCACCAGCCCTCGATCGTGAGGTCGGTTGGCGGGTCCCAGCCCAGTTCGGCGGCCGCGGCGCGGATGCGTGCCTTGAAGTCGTCGAGCGGCAGGTCGAGGATCGCCCGCAGGCCCTCGATGTCGGCCTGGATGAAGAGCTGGTGCTCGTCGGGCCCGAAGCTCGCGAGGTTGAGCATCAGGGCCTCGTCGCGCCAGGTCAGGACATCGGTCAGATCGGCGGCGACCTGGTCGGCGAGCGTCTGACGCCGGGTCGGCGTCTCCGAGCGTTCGAGCAGCAGCCCGGTCGTGAAGATGCCCTGGTGGTCGAGGCGCTCGAGATGGACGGGCTCGATGCGGGTCAGTTCGTCGATCGGCGGCATAGCGGGATGATGCCACGGGGCTCGGGTGCCGGTCGGTCCCGACCGGCACCCGGGAGAACGGTCAGCCGCCACCGCCACCCTCGCAGGTCACCTTGAAGACCTTCGACTTCGCCTTGGCTTCCGGATCGCCGTCCTTGCCGTAGAAGGTCGCGCGGTAGTGGCCTGTCGGGACGTTCTGGAAGTTGGCGATCGCATAGCCGTCCGCGTTGGCGGGACCGAGCGCCGAGATGACGTCGGGGTTCACCGGCCCGTCGCCGCCCTGCGTCGAGAGGATCAGCGTGCCGTCCTGGCTCGGGTCGAGGCCGAATGCCTCGATGTCGAACACGCAGCCGACCTGCGGCTCATTGTCCGGCGTGCCGACCGGGGAACCGCTCGCATGGACCTTCAACGTGCCGTTGTTCCCGGCCGACACCGGCGCCACCGCCAGGATCGCCAGAACGACGCCCGCGGCCAGCGCCGATCGGCGCCACGGGACATGCCGGTTCAAGGGATAAGCCATCGCTCGTCCTCCGCTGCGCATCGTGGGCGTCGCGGACCTCCCCGCGCGCCCGGTGCCTGCGGCCAGCGTGCCGACGCCCGGGAGCGGCGTCGATGTGACCCTTGGTCCGTTCGGTGCCTCTGCGCACCCCGCATCGGTACCTATCAGGAACGGCCGTGCAACCGCGATCACGACGAACGTGACCATCCGTGTCGCCGCCGCTGGAGCGACGGTGACGCCGCCGCCCACCTCGACCGCCCCCGCGGCCGCGGCCCCGGCGTCGGGTTCGCCCGCGCTCATCTGGCTCGGTCTTGTGTTCGTCTCGTCGGCGGTCGTCCTCACCCTCCGGAACCGGCGAGCGTCTCGCTAGCGGGGCGCCTTCGCCGCGGTCCGAAGCTCCGGAGCGACCGCCGCGGCCCGGTCGAACGAGGCCGCGTCGGCATCGAACGCGGAGAGATGTGCGGCGAATTCCGGAGGCACCCGGCCCGGGTCCGATGCGCCCGAGTCCGATGAGTCCGATCGGGCCACGAGTGGCAGCGTCATCGCGAGCACGAAGACGACCTCATCGTCGTCCTGCGGCGTCGGTCGTTCAGCGGTCATCGATCGGCCTCACCGGCATCGAGCGTCCCCTCTGCTCCTAAGGGCGCTTCAGACCGCCGATTCGTTGCATCTTCGTTCCGATTCGAGCAGTTTCGAAGAAGTCGGCGAGGCGGGGGCCACCTAGCATGAGGGTCGACCCATCCAGACCGATAGGTGAGGAGACCTGGGATGACTGAGACGAAGAAGACGGCGAACAGCACGACATTCTCGGCCGACGAGAAGGCCGCGATGCGGGAGCGAGCCAAGGAGCTCAAGGCCGAGTCGCGCCGCAGCAGCGACCGAGCGGACGGCGAAGCGCGACCTGCTCGCGAAGATCGCCGAGATGCCCGCACCGGATCGGGCGATGGCCGAGCGGATCCACGCCCTGGTCACGGCCGCTGCGCCGCATCTCGACCCGAAGACCTGGTACGGGATGCCCGCCTACGCCAAGGATGGCAAGCTCGTGTGCTTCTTCAAGGCCGCATCGAAGTTCGACTCGCGGTACGCGACGTTCGGCTTCGAGGAGGCGGCCCGCCTGGACGACGGCGCGATGTGGCCGACGTCGTACGCCCTGACGGAGCTGACCGCCGCCGACGAGGCGAAGATCGGCGCGCTCGTGAAGAAGGCGGCGAGCTGAGCCCTGTGCTCGCCCCGTGGGTCGTAGGTTCGGCGTCGCGCCACGGGGTACCATCGTGATGTGACCACCGAGCCGGCGTCCGACCACATGGACGACGACGGCTTGCGAGCGGTCGGGATGTCGATCCTCCTCGGCGAGCACGAGTCTCCGACCACCCTGACGCCCGCGGAACTCAGGCGGGCGGTCGAGCTCGCCACCGACGATGTCTCTCGTCTGCTGGCGCCGTTCGGCTTCGTCGTCCGGCCCATCAGTGAGAAGGCAAGCGAGCCGCCTCAGGCCGGGGCTGGACCCAACCTTCTGACGGCGGTCTTCGTGCTGGCGGTGATCGTGATCGTCGTCATGTATGTCGTCGCGACGGACGCGGGCGTCATCTGACGATCCCTCAGGCCTTCGGCGGACGCAGGTGCGTCGTGACCCCGTAGGTCTCGCCGGTCTCCGGATCCTTGCGCGGTGCGACGACGAGACGACGTGGACCCGCGGTCGTCCGGACCTGGCAGGCCGCCGGCTTGCCGCTCGCAAGGACGAGGTCCATGAGCTCGAAGGCCTTCGTCGGCAGGTCGAGCATCGCCTCCCGCGCCGGCTGGCCGAGGGCGCCCTGGCCGAACATCGCCAGGAACGGCGGGTTGCCGTGGACGATCATGTGCCCCGGCCCGTGATGGAACGCCGCCGGGTACGGCGGCGCGTCGGCCTCCTCGGACCCCTCGACGCTCGGACCCACCCCGGGATCCGCCGGACCGGTCATCGACCACCCTCGACGAGCGCACGGCCGAAGCCGGTGAGGGCGACGTCTTCGAGCGGCGGATTGATCAGCCCGGCCCGAGCGTCGCGGAAGGCTCGTTCGAGGCGGCCGGCGAGGAAACCCGGCCCGCCGGCGATGCGAAGCGCCTCGTCCGTGGCCACGACCGCCGCCTGCGTCGCAACGAGTTTGGCGAGCGTGAGGTCGGCGGCTGCGCTGGCCGCGGCCCCCTCGTCGCTCGCCGTTCGGGCCCGGTCCCAGCGCCCGGCCGCATCGAGGACCGCGATCCGTGCCGTCCGGAGCGCCACATCCAGACGCCCGAGCCGGAGTTGGACCGTCGGGAGGTCGGCGACGGAAGTCCGGCCGTCACCCGGACGCCGGTCCCGCGCCCAGCGAACGACGTCGCCACGAGCCCCTTCGCCGACGCCGAGATACGTCGCCGCGACGGCCATCGCGAACCAGGCACCAGGCGCAACGCCTCGCGGATCGGCGGATCCGGCGGGGCGGTGCCCGACGAGGACGCCCGGAGCGTCATCGAGGCGGAGCCGGCCCGACGCCGACCCACGCATGCCCAGCGCCTCGAAGCCTTCGCGGCGCTCGACGCCGGGCGACTCGAGATCGACCAGGAACGTCCCGATCTCGGGCGGAGCGTCCTCCGCCGACCGACGCCGACGCACCGTTCGTCGCCAGTCGCGCCGTCACGAACGCGTGGCTCAGGTTCGGGAGCCAGGTCGTCCACGTCTTCTCGCCGGTGAGGTGCCATCCCGCCGAGTCGGAGCCCGCGGCGACCGTGCCCGGGATCGCGCCACGGGCCGGCGAACCGCCGCCCTCCTCGGTCGAGGCGTTGTTCACGAGCGCACCGTCCCGGACGATCGCCTCGAAGAGACCGACTCGGATCGCGTCTGGCGCCTCCCCGGCCGCGACGGCCGCGAAGGGCGCCTCGCGAAGGGCGCCGGTGACGTGGACCTGCATCGCGAACCCGAGCGCCGTCGAGCCATCGACGGCGCCGATCGCCATGAGGACGTCGGCCGCCTCGGTCATCGAGGCACCGAGGCCGCCCGCCGAGGCCGGCACGCACAGCCGATGCAGCCCGGCATCGACGATGACTCGCGCCGCTCGCGCGTCGAACGCGTCGCCGAGTCCGAGGGCCGCGAGTCCCGCGACGGCGCGCCCGAGCGGCTCGGCGATCTCAGCCCGCATCGTTGCGCCCGACCCGCATGGGCTTGACTCGCCGCCCCGCGGCCGAATTCGACGAGCAGCTCCTCGAACCGCCGTTGTCGAGTCTCCTCACCCTTCGGGCTGGTGACCCAGTGCGTGACGGCCTTTCGATACGAGGGCGGACGCCGCTCCCAATCGGCCCAGGCCCCCGCGTCGGCGCGGAATCGCGCGGCCTCGGCCGCACTGAACCCGAGCACGACACGCTCATACGAGTAGACCCCCGTCCGTTCCGGGGTTCGCGCTTCGAACGCCGCCAGGCCGGCCGGCCGCATCCGACCGGCAGCTTGCAGCCGCTCGACGTTCGCGACGTTGACGGCGCTCCAGACGCTGGCCTTGCGCCTCGGGGTGAAGCGCTGCGCGAACGTCGCCTCGTCGAGTCCGACGCGGATGCTGTCGATCCAGCCGACGCACAGTGCCTCGTCGACGGCGAGCGGCCAGTCCACGCTCGGCCGACCGGTGCCCTTCCGGTGGTAGCCGAGCCAGAGCTCCTCGGCCGTGGCGTGGTTCGCCTCGAACCACGCTCGCAACTCGTCGGCCGTCTCGAAGAATCGGACGTCGCGTGGCGTCGGCGTCATGCGACGGCACCGCTCACCGACGCCGCCGCGTCACGCAGTAGCGCCCAGGCCCGCTCGACGTGGCGCGCCTCGGTCCGGAGGTTCCCGATGGCGATCCGGATCGTGAATCGGCCTCCCAGGCGCGTGTGGGACAGGAAGACCTCGCCGGTCCGGTTGACCGCATCCATGATCGCCGCGTTGGCGTCGTCGAGCGCCTCCTCGCTCCCGGTCCAGCCGCGCGGATGCCAGCGGACGCACACGGTCGAGAACGGGACGGGCGCCAGCCGCTCCCAGTCGGGATCGGCATCCACCGCGTCGGCGAGCCATGCGGCCAGCTCGAGGTCGTGGCGGATCCGTCGACGCAGGCCTTCGAGCCCGAACCAGCGCAGCTGCATCCAGAGCTTGAGGGCGCGGAAGCGACGGCCGAGCTGGGGCGTGTATTCGCTGTAGTCGCGGACGGGCGTGTCCCGGTCGAGGGTGCGCAGGTACTCGGGCACGAGGCTGAAGGCGGACCGCAGCACGTCCATGCGCCGGGTCAGGAGCAACGACGCGTCCAGGGGCGTGAACAGCCACTTGTGCGGGTTGACCACGATCGAGTCGGCGCGCTCCCAGCCGTTGAACGGCTCGCGCGCCTCGGGGAGCAGGGCCACGGCGCCGGCATAGGCCGCGTCGACGTGGAGCCAGACGCGCTCGGCGGCGGCGATGTCGGCGATCTCGGCGACCGGATCCACCGCGGTCGACGACGTCGTCCCGAGGGTCGCCACGATCGCGATCGGAACGCGATCGGCCGCTCGATCCTCCGCGACCGCCCTGCGCAGCAGGTCCGGTCGCATCCGGTCGCCATCGTCGGTCGGGATGCGGACGAGCGCGTCGCGGCCAAGACCCAGGGTCATGCAGGCCTTCTCGATGGAGCTGTGGGCCTCGACTGATGCGTACACCCGCAACGCGGGCACCTCCGGCCGTCCGGTCAGCCCATGTCGGGCGACCTCGAATCCGGCCGCCTGACGCGCCCCGGCGAGCGCCATGAGCGACGACGTCGACGCGGTGTCGGTGATGAGCCCGTCGAAGGATCCCGGGAGCCCGAGTGCCTGGCGGAGCCAGTCGACGACAACCTGCTCGAGCTCGGTGCCGATGGGCGACGTGCGCCACAGCATCGGGTTCTGGCCAAGGACCGCCGTGAGCATCTCCCCGAGGACGCCGGCGCTCGACCCGGTCGTGGGGAAGTACGCCATGAACCCCGGGTGCTGCCACTGCGTCGCATTCGGCTCGATGAGTCGGACGTAGTCCTCGAGGATCGCCGCCATCGGCTCGCCATCCTCGGGCGCGGTCGCGGGAAACAGCCCTCGCAGCGAACCGGGTTCGACCGCCGGGAACACGTCCCGCGACTCGATCGTCGCGAGGTAGTCGGCCATGAGGTCGACGACCGCGTGGGCCGCGGCTCGGAAGTCCTCGGGCGTCATGTCGCCGAGTTCGGGCATCGTGCGGCCGCCCTCGGCGCCGGGCGCCGCGGCCGTGGGGTCCGTCATGACCCCGAGTGTAGCCGCGCTAGACGGAGTCGCCGACCGCCGACAGGATCGTGCTGACCTGGCCGCCCAGGAAGATCAGGCCGATGATCGCGACGATCGGGATGATCACGAGCAGGCCGAGCAGGAGGATGCAGCCGAGCGCGAGCCCACTGGAGTCGGCGGCGGCCGGCCGGACGAGCCAGGTGCCGGCAATGCGGTCGTGGAGGCCCTGTTTCGTCGGGCTGATGATCGTGGTGATCAAGAGGAGGAACGGCCAGGCGAGCGAGATGAGCCCGACGATGCTGGAGAGGGCCGAGAGGAATCCGAAGACCACGAACCACTGCCCGTACCCGAGCCATCGGACGGCCGCCTGCGTGACATCGAGCTGGCGCCCGTCCACCGCGTTGCCGACCTGGATGTGGAAGAGGCGCTGTCCCGGCGTCGAGCGTCGTCCGCCGGACCAGAAGAAGACGAAGTAGACGAGGTTGAACAGCGAGCGCGATGACCCAGATCAGCACGCCGCTGAGGAACGACGAACGCGTCGAATCGGCCGACACGAGGTCCGGCGTTGTAAAGGACGGCGACGACGACCGCGGCGATCGTGAAGCCGATGAACCAGGTGACGAAGATGTCGGTGAGATAGGCGACTAGCCGCGTCGCGGTGCTGGCGAAGACGAAGCCGGGGGCGCCCGGGACGTCGCGGCCGGTCGGTTCGGGTGAGCCCCACCCGACCGCGGGTGCCGCGATGTCCGAGCCTGGGGCGCCGACGGCCTCACCGCCCGGCGGTTGCGGGGCACCCCATCCGACTGGCGCGGCCGAGATCAGCCCGGCGGCCGGTGGCGGGACGATCGGTTCGGCCGGTGTCGGAGCCCCGACGGGTTGCGGAGGTTCGGCTGGCTCCGGGGTCGGCACCACTTCGGTCGGCGCGGCATCGGGCGACGGCGGGGAGGACCCGCCGCTCGCCGCATCCTCGGTCGCGCCCGTCTCCCAGGGCATCGGCTGCTTGGGCAGGTCGTTCGCGTCTCCCTCGCTCATGCCGGCATCGTACGACGCGCGAATCTCGTCGGCATCGTCCGGGCGTCAGCCGGCGCGGTCCCGTCGGGCGAGCACGATGTCGGCGGCACGGATCACGAGCCACGCGACGACACCCACGAGTGCCGCCTCGATGAACCACGGTCGGAGCGTGTCGCTGGCCGAATGCGACGTGGCATCGATCGCCGCGAAGCGCACGACGAGCAGCACGAGCGCCGCGGCTACGACCACGACGCGGACGGCGGTCCGGGCCGTCATCTCGTTCTATCGCGAGACGGTCACCGACCCGGGACGGATGTGACTCGTTGGTCGCTGTAGCCGTGCGCGGCGATCTCGGACGCGCGATCGCGATAGACCTCCGCGCTCGGCGGCGTCGCGGCGCGGAACCCGTCGACCATCCGGTTGTACATCGAGAACGCCGCGGCGATGAGCACGGCCAGCTGGACATCGGCATCGGTCGCGCCCGCCGCATGCGCGGCAGCCACGTCGTCGGCGGTGAGGTCGAGCGGCTGGCGCCGGACCGTGCGCGAGATTTGGAGCAGGGCCTGCATCTTCGGGGAGAGACCCTCCGAGGAGCCGGCCTTGATCACGTCGATGACCGGCACGAGGTCGGTCGCACCATCGTGCTCCAGGAGCGCGGTCGCGAACGCGCCGTGCGAGTCCATGCAGTAGAAGCAGTCGTTGCCGGCCGACGTGGCGGTCGCCATCATCTCGCGCTCGTATCGCTTCAGGGTCGTTCCTGGGAAGTCGTTGACGAGCAGTTCGTCCGCGAGACCGCGAAGGTGGAGCCCGAGCCCGGGCGTCAAGCGGAGGGCGGTCAGGATCCCCGGCGCGTCGGGCAATCCGCCGACGAGCTGCGGGTCTCGCGATCGTTCGATGCGCTCTGCGTCACGCGTCATGTAGGCGTTCTCCGATCATCGAGGTGGTGGAGCCACGCCCATATCATGCACGGCTCCGCCGCGGAGGACACTCGCGCCCGGCTAGTGCAGGCAGACCGCCGAGCGTCGCGTGCCGCCGCGACATCGGCCGATCGTGTCGCGACCGCGACCGCCGGAGATGAAGCCGCCGTTGAGCGAGTGCCTGATCGAGTCTTGCCCGCTCCTGCCGTAGAAACGGCCCCCCGGCATATTCCTGGTCACGACATCGTTGCCGCTACCGCCGTCGAAAACCCCGTTGAGGAGCGAGCCCTGGATCGCGTCGCTATCGCTCTGGCCGTAGAAGCTTCCCCCGAACATGTCGCCTGCGACCACGTCACGACCGCTGCCACCTCGGTAGATCCCGGCGTACATGAGCGTCACGCTGTCGATACCGGCGCCGGCGTCGAACACGCCCCCGAGCATCTGGGCGACGTGGTCGTTGCCGTTGCCGCCCGAGAAGGTCCCGCCGATCATCATGTCAAGCAAATCGTCGCCGTCGCCACCGCCGTACATACCGCTTTCGAGGTAATCGACGCTGTCGTTGCCCGGGCCGGCGTCGAACACCCCCCGGTCGAAATACACGAAATCGTTCCCCGGACCACCGTCGAAGGTGCCTGCGTTGACCGACGCGAGATCGGTATCGGCCCGCGTGACCGAGTCCTTTCCGGGGCCGCCGTAGAACGTGCCCGCGTTGTAGACGACCGTGTCATTGCCGCCGCGGCCGTAGAAGACGCCGCCCTCCATGTCGACGACGGTGTCATCGCCCGGCCCGCCACAGATGACATCGCCGTTCACGACCGGGTTGCCATTCCCGCCGAACGCGACGTCACCCGGTGATCCGTCGCCGCCGAGGCGTCCACCCGAATCGGGGAAGGTGTATGTACACAGGATGGTCGGCGCACGAGCCGCCAGCGCGGTGCTCGGCACCCACAGGGTTGCGACGGACATGACCAGCGCGGCCAGCCTGAGCATCCGACCCTTCCCTCCCAGGGACAGCCCAACGACGAACCGCACCGACCGCGAGTCCGATCTGTGCTCGGTCGGTGCGCCAGGGCAACGGACTATAGCCGTTTGGCGTCAGTCCGTGTCGCGCGCGCGACACGTCCCGTGCGTCCCGATGTGACCGGCCCCAGGCTCGTCGGTGATCGAAACGACCGAGCGGCAGACGCGCATGATTGGCGCATGGTCGAGACGGCCGACGTCATCGTCGTGGGCGCCGGGGTGCAGGGCGCCAGTCTCGCCTTCCACCTGGCGCGGCGCGGGACGCAGGTCCTGGTCCTCGAGCGCGAGAACGTCGCCGCCGGGGCGACCGGACGATCGTCGGGGTTCGTGCGGATGCACTACGACCTCGAGAGCGACGCACGCCTCGCGTGGGCCTCGTTCCCGTATTTCCGGATCGTGGCAGGAGCTGGTCGGAGCCGGTGACTGCAGCTTCGTCCGGACCGGGTTCATGCAACTCATGCCCGAAGCCCTGGCGGACAATGTGCGCGCCAATGTCGAGATGCAGCAACGGATCGGCATCACGACGCGGATCGTCGAGCCGCCCGAGATCGCCCGTCTCCTCCCCGGGGTCGTGACCGAGGACATCGCCGTCGGCGCGTACGAGCCGGAATCGGGCTACGCGGATCCGTCGGGCACGGCGGCAGGGTTCCTGACTGCCGCACGAGAACACGGGGCGCGGCTGGTCCAAGGTTGCCGCGTGCTGGCGATCCGGGTCGAAGGTGATGCCGTCGCCGGGGTCGAGACCGACCGCGGTCGCTTCGATGCCCCGATCGTCGTGGATGTCGCCGGCGCCTGGGCGGCCGGGCTCGCTCGGACCATCGGGGTGGATGTCCCGGTCGAGACGTGGCGTCACGACACCGCCTTCTTCGGGCTCCCGGCCGGCCGCGGGCCGGACTTCCCGATCGTCATCGACGAGCTGAACCAGGTCTACTTCCGGCCCGAAGGCCGCGACATGATGCTCGTCGGCCTCGAGGCCGGCAACGAGATCGGCGGATCGCCGGACCGGCCGCTGGAGTCCCCGAGTCCGGCCATCATCGAGGAGATGGTGCGGCGGGTCTGTGCGCGGATCCCCTGGATGGCCGACGGCAGTCTCCGGACCGATCACGGCGGCCAGGACGGCATCACCACGGCCGACCAACGCCCGATCCTGGGCCGGGCGGGACCGGACGGTTTCTATCTCGCCTGCGGCTTCTCAGGGACCGGGTTCAAGACCGCGCCGGCGGTGGGCGCCTGCCTCGCGGAGCTCATCCTCGATGGCCGGGCGACCACGGTCGACATCTCCGGCTATTCGCTCGAGCGGTTCGCCGAGGGCCGGCTCTTGGTGGGCGATCACCCGTACGGCCATCTCTGGCGTTAGGCGTCGATCCGAGACGGCGGAATCGCGCGACGACGGCTCCTCGAGCGCGACTCATCGCGGCCGATGGCAAGATCGGTGCGCCCTGGGGGACGACGCTGCACGCCGGCGCGCCGGGGCCTACTATGACGCCGTGCAGACCCCCAGAGCGCGGCGGGAGGTCGCTCGTCGTTGGCGAGGTCGCTCGTCGTCGTTGCGGCGATCGCCATCGGCATCGCTGGTGCCCTGGTCCCGAGCGCAGCCCCCGTATCCGCCGCGAGTTGCCCAGCCACGCTCAGCGTCTGGGGCGACGCCGACTACCGGAACCCCGACGGCGTCGCGCCGCGTGTCTTCTGTTTCGGCACGGATGTGCCGAGCCTCAACAGCGTCCCTACAGCGCAGATCACCTCTGCCCGCGCGCCTTCCCGTACCCCCCGGTCCCCGGGACCAGCCTCAAGAACACCTCCTGGAACGACTGCATCAGCTCGTTCAAGTTCACCGCGAACTGTCACTACCGCGTTCGCCTCTACGAGGATGACGACTACGGCAGCACCTTCCGGGGGCCGTGGATCTTCCCGTGGGGTTCCGTGAAGGTGCCGAGGATGTCCGACCTCGGTTCGAATGACCAGGTCAGCTCGATCCGATTCGCGTACCGCCCGACCTGTCCGCGCGACAACGAAACGTAGGCGGGGGCCGTTCGCTCCCGCCCGGCTAAGGAGCGGGACGACCGGACGCCTAGACCGCGCGCAGATGCGACTGTCGGCAGCTGCCGATCCTCGGGCTCCTAGGACAGCCGACCCTCGGACGCCGCCCATGCGACGCAGACAAACGGGCGGCGTCTATGGTGCGAGACCCTACGCGTCCGGTGATCGATGCCAGATCGACCCCGTTCGTCGGCGCGCCGCCCCTGGAGGGATGGTGCCATGCGCAGATCGGCCGTCTTGGTCCTGTCGGTCGCGTGGTTGGCAGGATGGTCGGGGGCGACGGCGATGCCCGCCGCAGCCGTCGTGTGCACCTACACCTTCCCCGACGGGGGCGGGACCTATCCGAACGGCACCGTCCAGGCGGGTGACGTCCTATGTGGCGGCCCCGGCAACGATACGGTCCAGTCGATGACCGGCGGCACGTTCAACGGGGGTGCCGGCAACGACTTCGCGACGGTCAAAGGCGGCACCTTCAACGGCGGTGACGACAGCGACAC
The DNA here is from genome assembly GCA_963817245.1 of uncultured Chloroflexia bacterium. GTDB lineage: Bacteria > Chloroflexota > Limnocylindria > Limnocylindrales > CSP1-4 > SPCO01. The sequence continues at coordinate 934,180 of CAWFNQ010000001.1, read as the reverse complement.
AGGAAGAGTCAGCGGCGGCACCTTCAACGGCGGCGACGGCAACGACGCCGTCGAATTCATGCAAGGCGGCACCTTCAACGGCGGCGACGGCGACGACGGCGTGATCTTCAACACCATGAGCGGCGGCACGTTCAACGGGGGCGCCGGCGACGACCGCCTCAGTGAGCCGATGGCCGGGGGCACCTTCAACGGCGGCGACGGCGACGACTTCGCGGGCGTCTACGCCGGCACGTTCTACGGGGGTCCCGGCGACGATCGGGCCGGCCTGGGCACCGATCCGTGGTCGGGCCGGCATGACGGCACGTTCTACGGGGGCGACGGTAACGACACAGTCAGCGCCCTGGACGGTCGCGCCTTCTACGGTGGCGCAGGGAACGACACGGTCGTTGAATTCCGGAGCGGCCTGTTCTATGGCCAGGACGGCGACGACAGCGCGACCACGATGTCCGGCGGCACGTTCAGTGGCGGCGGGGGCGCCGACGCGATCGCCACCATGACCGACGGCACGTTCACTGGTGGGAGTGGCAACGACGCCGTCGCGACCATGTCCGGTGGCATGTTCGACGGCGGGAGTGGCGCCGACGCCGTCGCCACCAAGTCAGGTGGTACGTTTGACGGCGGGAGCGGCAACGACGTCGTCACGAGCGTGACCGGCGGCGTGTTCGACGGCGGGACAGGCAACGACGTCGTGGCAGGCCATGTCTTCGGCAGGTTCATCGGCGGCGACGGGGACGACCGCGCCGGCGGCGTCGAGGCCGGCACGTTCTTCGGCGGCAGCGGCCGTGATGTCGTGACCGGGGATGCGTCCGGTGGCACCTTCTACGGCCAGGACGGCAATGACACGATCAGTGGCTCGCTCACGGGTGGGACGTTCCGCGGCGGCGCTGACCGCGACGTGGTGAGTGGGGACGTGACCGGTGGCGCCTTCTACGGCCAGAGCGGCCGCGACTCGATCAAGGGCTCGCTGAGCGCGGGCAGCTTCTTCGGGGGCACCGAGTACGACACGATCGGCACGTGCGCAGGCGGCACACACACCTCGGCGGTCTGTCTCCACTAGCCGCGGAGCGGTCGCTGGGGCATGCCGTGCCGCGCGACGAAACGTAGCCCCGGCACGGCTCGCAGGGGCAGGGGTCGCCGAGGTCGGCGGCACGTCGAGGCTCGCCTCCCTGGGGATCGCATAAACGAGGGTCCGTCATCCGTGCGTCACACGCCTCGGCGATGGTCAGTTCGGCCCGCCGGCATGCGCGACTGACACTCGCCGGCGGGCCTCCGCCTGTCATCGAAGCTGTCACGCCAACGGGGCTACTCTCAGGCCAGGGCCCGCCGCGCTCTTCCAGTGACGCACGCCCTTGTCGTCAAGTGTGGACAACGTGGAAGGAAGGGAGGGGCGGTAGAGTGCCATGCCAAGGAGGAGACATGGCCAACCAGACGTTTGGGATGACTGATTTCGAGGGATTCCGCACGCGGGCCTTCAAGGGTCTCGGGTGCTCGGAGATCGATAGGGGGAGTTGGAAGGAGGCCGAAAGCGGTGGGATGGCGGGTCTATTCGTCTTCCCAGAGGGCATCGTCTCGATCTCATGGACGCCGACCTCTGGCGGTTCGGCCGTCCTTGTGCCTTGGGAGGACGTGCGCGAGGTCCGTCACGAGGTCGTGGTCAAGGCGAGCGATGATCTCGAGGTCCACAAACTGACGATGAGAAACCCTGACATCCAATGGACCGGGCATGTCGGCGACGTCGCCCCCCTCGCCCAAGCTATCAACTTCAGGCGACGAGTCACGAGGTAGCCACCCCCGGTCGCTCCGGCTCGGCTGGCCGCTGTCGCGGGATCGCACGTCCGGACGCGGGCCAGGGCATCGGAGCCTAGCCCTGCGCTATCTCAGCGGTTACTCGGACGGTCGGAGCTCGGACTCGGACAAGTCGCCTCCCGCCAGAGTGTGCCGTCTCCACTGGGATTGGCGGGTGCTTGGTGGATCCCCGAAGGGAGGGGGCCCTCCCACCTGCCAAGGAACTCGATGTCCCCATTCGATCCGATATGGAGCGTATTGATCTCCCGCATTCGTGGCAACGAAGCTTTCTGGCTGACACTCCCCGTCGTAGACGGTGATCTCGCCGCTCGGGAGCTCGAACGGCTCGTCGAACAACAGGCCCCAGGTGTGCGCGGTGAGGACGCGCGGGGCGCCGTGATGCTGCGAGGAGGCGACGATGACGTCTCGATCCGACTCGTTGAGGCCGAAGATCCGGGTTCCCGCAGGCTCAGCGTTGCAGCCCACCAGCAGGATCGACGTGGCAAGCACAGCCATGCACCCAATCGATCGTGAGCGCAAGGAGTTCGCGCCAATGCGCATCGATCGAGTGTCCACCCGCGCGTTCGGCGTCGCAAGATGGGACGCCCGATCGCTCCGACCCGGCTCGTCGGCCTCGGCGCCCACGCCGGCTGGCGGCGACATCCGTCTAGCGCCGGTGACGTAGCGAACGCGCGGAGCCGGGGCGCCGCCACGGTAGCCGTGATCGCTTAGCTGTCCGCTTATCCGGCTACCCTCGCCCCCATGTCCCGTCGAGCCGATCCTGCCCGCATCGACGCAGCCCGCGAGGCAGCTACCCGGAACCGGCTCATCAGTGAGCACATGACCGAGGACACCGCCGACGCACGGCTCGCGGCGTGGGCCGAGCAGGCGGCCCGTGACGGCCTCGAGCGCGGGGTGGCGTATTGGGTCGCGGGCTGGGACTGGATCGCCTCGCAGCGCGAGCGTGGGGCGAAGCCGTAGGCTTCAGGGATGGGTGACTGGCTTGCGCCCCTGGCCTTGCTCATCGGGCTGCTGATCGGGATCAGGTTGTTCCGCGACGACTTCCGATACGTATGGCGCAATCGCAAGCGCCGTCGGTAGGCCTGGCGGACGGGTGGTCCGGCTCCGGCTCGGCTGGCCGCTGTCGCGGGGTCAACCGCCCCCGCATCCGAGGGCGTGTTCGCCGAGAGCCCCTCCGAGGCGGACGACCAGTGCGATCCGAGGCCAGTCCATGTTCGTGACGACGTGGGCGCCGGCCGCCCTGTAATGGGGCCCCCGGTTACTCCGGCTTGGCTAGCCCTCCTCGCCCCTGAACCAACGCCCCTGGCACGCCGGGCACCTGTCCTCGAGTCCGGGGTCGTTCGAGGCAGTCGATCCCGCGGTCCTCGGCGCTGAACGACGTCCCGCAGAGCATGAGTAGTAGTCCGAGCTCCCTTGCCCGGGTCGGTCGCGGCAGCGCGCAGCTGGACCGCAGCCGCGAGCTCGCCAACGTCAAGACGGAGCGTGGCCGGCGGTCGTTCGGGCTCCCGGAATTCGCCATGTACGCGCTGCGGTCACAGAAGGCGCAGCAGGCCCGCGAGCGGATCGCGGCCGGGTCTGACTGGCACGACGAGGGTCACGTGTTCGCGACGAGGGACGGGCGGCCGATGCAGTGGCGCAGCCTCGACGCCGCGCTTCGTCCGGGCGCAGGAGCGGGCCGGCGTCCGTCGGCAGCGGTTCCACGACATGCGCCACGCCTTCGCGACCCTGCTCCTCGACGCCGGCGAGGAGGTCGCCGTGATCTCGAAGATGCTCGGCCATGCCGACTACTCGACGACGGTCGACGTCTATTCGCACCTGTCGACCGAGCGATCACGGGTCGCGGCGGCTCGCATCGACGGCCTCCTCAAGCGACGCGAGGCACCCGCCGAGGCGGTTGGCTAGACGAAACTGCGGTCAGAACTGCGGTCAGGCCCCGGTCCGCACTTCGCGGCCGGGGCCTCTTCACGCTCGGAATATGGTCGGGGCGGCCGGATTTGAACCGACGACCACCAGTCCCCCAGACTGGTGCGCTACCAGACTGCGCCACGCCCCGACGGGGTCCGCAGTCTAGCACGGGGGTCGCCCTCGACCGGCCTCGGATGCCGGCGCGACGGCGATGCGCGACGATGCGGCCATGCCGCACCAAAGCAGGAGCCGTCCATGACCGATGTCCTCGATCTGCTGATCACCACCGTGCCCGTCGAGGACGACGACGCACTCGCTCGGTGGCTGGCCGTCCGGAACGCGGTCGACACTCGGCCGCTGACGCTCGCCGGGTTCCGGGCCGAGCTGACCGCCGCGAGCGAGCACCTCGAGCTGCTGGCGACGCTCGATGGGGTCGACGTCGGTGCCGCCGGAACGGGCTGGGGCGCGATCTCGAGCGAAGCGAAGACGGTGTTCCTCGACGCCTGGGTGCTGCCCGCCTACCGCCGCCGCGGCATCGGGACGCAGCTGATCGAGCGCTGTGTCGGATTCGCTCACGACGCCGGGATGCGGACCGGGCGCTCGTACGCGCTCGAGGGCGATGCGGGCGCGGTCCGCTTCGCCGAACGGTTCGGGCTCGTGGTCGTCGGAGGCGGCCAGATGGGCTCGCTGGAGCTCACGCCCGCGCACTCGGCCCAGAGCACGGGCGGCGCGGACGGGCTCGAGATCACGACCCTGGCGGAGCGGCCGGACCTCGAGCGGGCGATCTACGAGCTCGACGTCCTCGTGCAGCCGGAGATCCCGACCCTCGCCCTGGAACCGACCCCGTCGTTCGAGGCGTGGCACACGCAGACCGCGGGGGATCCCGGGTTCGTGCCGGAGCTCTCGGTGATCGCCCTCCGCGACCGGCACGTCGTGGGCTCGATCCTCATCTACGACAACGCCGAGGGGATCGCGTTCATCGGCATGACCGCGGTCCATCCCGATGCGCGACGGCAGGGCATCGCCCGGGCGCTCAAGACGGAGCTGGCCGCGCGGGCCGCGCGGGCCGGCTGGCGACGCCTCGAGACCTACAACGACGGCACGAACGAGCGTATGCGCGGGCTCAACATCGCCCTCGGCTACGCGTATCAGCCACGCCACGTCAGCCTGAAGGGGCCGCTGCCGGCCCCGTGAGCTCGGGGCGGGGCGATGTTGACCGGTGCGGGCCGTATGCCCGGGGCGGTATGCCCGGGGCCCGTCGCCCGCCACCGCGCTCACACGGGGCGGCCGATCCGCGCCATCCAGGCGCTCGCATCGGCGAGCTCGTCCTTCGATTCGCGCGACATCAGATCGACGAGGCAGCGCTGGACGCTCTTGCCCTCGAACAACGCGCGCTCGACCTCGCGCGCGATCGGCAGTTCGACGCCGAGCCGGTCGGCCAGCGCGAGCGCCGCCTTGACCGTGTAGGCGCCCTCGGCGGTGCCCGGCATCGTGGCCTCGATCTCGGCCCAGGAGCGGCCCTTGGCGAGCTCCTCGCCGAGCCGGTGGTTCCGTGACAGCCGCGATCCGCAGGTGGCGATGAGGTCGCCCATCCCGGCGAGCCCGGCGAAGGTCAGCGGGTTGGCCCCCGCGGCGATCCCCAGCCGCATCATCTCGGCCAGACCGCGGGTCAGCAGGCCGGCCTTGCCGTTGTCGCCGAACCCGAGGCCGTCCGCCGCGCCGGCGGCGATCGCGACCACGTTCTTGAGCGCGCCGGCCAGCTCGACACCAAGGATGTCCTCGTTGACGTAGAGGCGGAAGCGACGGCGGGCGAGGCGGTCGACGATGCGCCGCGCAAGGTCCTGGTCGGGTGAAGCCACGACCGCCGACGTCGGCAGGTTCCGGGCGACCTCCGCGGCCAGGTTGGGACCCGACAAGGCGGCCACGCGGACGGGCGGCACGCCACTCGCCTGGGCCACCACCTCGCTCATGCGCAGGAGCGTGCCCGCCTCGAGGCCCTTGACGACCGAGAGTCGGTCGGCGGTCGGGACGAGATACGGGGCGCACGCGGCGGTCGTCGCCCGCAGGTGCGCCGACGGCGCCGCGAACAGGACGAGGTCGGTCGCGCCCTCGAGCGCGCGTGCATCGGCCGTGGCGACGACCGTCGCGGGCAGGTCGACACCGGGCAGGCGAGCCTCGTTGCGCCCGGTCTCACGGATCCGTGCCGCCGTCTCCGGGGAGTGGCAGAGCAGCGTCACCGGCTCGATCCGCGCGACGAGTCGGGCGAGCGTCGTCCCCCAGGCGCCGGCACCGATGACCGCGACGCGGGGTTCGGCCATCAGTGCGAGCGGCGAGTCCGTCCCGGGCTCGACCGGCGGGCGGCCGTCCCGGGCTTCGTCGATGCCGGCGCCTTCGGCGTCTTGGCCGCCTTGGCGGCCTTCGTCGTCGATCGGCGGCGCGGCGCCCGGACCTTGGCGCGGTCGCGGAAGACCAGGCGGATCGGTGTGCCGTCGAACCCGAAGGTCTCGCGCAGCCGGTTCTCGAGGTACCGGCGGTAGCTGAAGTGGACGGCCGACGCATCGGACGCGAAGAACACGAACGTCGGCGGCGCGATAGCGGCCTGCGTCGCGTAGAAGAGCTTCGGGCGGCGGCCACGGACCGGCGGCGGCGGGGTGCGATCGGTCGCGGTCTGCAGCATCCGATTGAGCTCGCCCGTCGGGATGCGGCGGCGACGCTCCGCCCAGATGTCGACGGCCGCTTCGAGGACGCGTCCGACACGCTGGCCCGTCTTGGCACTGATCGAGATGACCGGCGCGAAGTCGAGGAACGGTGCTTCGTAGCGGATCCACTCGATGTACTGGTCGAAGGTGCGGTCGGTCTTCTCCGTGAGCAGGTCCCACTTGTTGACCGCCACGACGAGCCCGGTCCCCTCCTCCAGGGCATATCCGGCGACGTGGGCGTCCTGCGCCGTCAGGCCCTCGACGGCATCGATGACGAGCACCGCGACGTCGGCGCGCGACAGGGCTCGGAGCGCGCGCAGCGTCGAGTAGCGTTCCGCATCCGGGCTCGAGGCGACCTTCCCGCGCCGACGGATCCCGGCCGTGTCGATCAGCACGACCTCGCTCCGGCCCCACTCGATCCGAGTGTCGATGGCATCTCGGGTCGTCCCGGGGATCTCCGACACGATGACCCGCTCCTCTCCGAGGAGCGCGTTGAGCAGGCTCGACTTGCCGACGTTCGGGCGACCGACGAACGCGATCGCGGCCGGCTCCGTGTCGGCCTCGGCGGCGATGGCCGCGTCCCAGCGGGCGGCCGCCTCGTCGAGATCGAGGCCGTCGAGATCCGCACCGTCCGCCTCGTCGGCGCCGTCCGTCGCGATGTCCTCGTCGCCCTCCTCCCCGACCACGAATGGCTCGAGCCGGCCCGCCGCGACCTCTTCGGCCCAGGTCTCCGCCTCGGCCTCGCGCGCCTTTCGGGCGCTTTCGGCTTCGCTCTCGGGCGGCAGGGCCCAGACGACGGCGTCGAGGAGATCACCGGTGCCCCGGCCGTGGGTCGCCGAGATCGCGTAGGTCTCGTCCCAGCCGAGCGCATGGAACTCGGCCGCCTCGATCTCGCGCTTCTCGTTGTCCGCCTTGTTGACCGCGAGGATCACCGGCGCCTTGGCCCGACGCAGGATCGCGGCGGCCTCGGAATCCGCCGGCGTCAGCCCCGCCGCGGCATCCGCGACGAACACGATGACGTCCGCCTCGGCGATCGCGAGCTGCGCCTGCTCCTGGACGCGCGCCTCGATGGGATCGCCCGGGTCGATCTCGAGCCCGCCGGTATCGACGAGGACGAAGCGGCGGCCGTTCCACTCGGCGTCGCCGTACAGCCGGTCGCGGGTCGTCCGGGCGCGATCCTCGACGATCGCGGCGCGCTCGCCGACGATCCGATTGAAGAGCGTGCTCTTGCCGACGTTCGGCCTGCCCACGATGGCGACCACCGGGAGCCCGCGGCCGATGCGCGCCACGGGTCAGGCTGCGCCGGTCGTGACGGCGCGTGCCGGTGCGGGGAGCGAGGTCGTGCGGCCGGCCGGGGTCGCGGCGCTGGCGAGGGCCGCCTCGGCAAGGGCGTCGGCATTCGCCTGCGCCTCTGGCGTGCCGGCATTGGCCAGGATCCACTGCGCGACGTCGCGCAGGTCCTCGATCGGCGTCGAGGTGCCGCCGGTGACCCCCACGGTCCGCGTGCGGTCGAAGATCCCCGGCTCGGACAGGTCGGCGACGCCCTGGATCTGGACGGCGCGCGTTCCGACGATCTCGCAGAGCCGGGTGAGCTCCTTGGTGTTCGCGCTCGACTTGCCACCGACGACCACCATGAGGTCGACGTCGCGGGCGAGCTCGACGGTGTCCTCCTGGCGACGGATCGTCACCGGGCAGACCGTGTTGATGATCTTGAGCTCATGCGAGCGGGCGACCATGAGCGCGGCGAGCTTCTCGAACTTCCACGGGGGCTGGGTCGACTGGCTGATGAGCGCGAGCCGCTTCCGTCGCGGGATGGCCGCGTCCCATTCCTCCTCGTCGTCGACGACGATGACGTCCGGCGCGAACCCGAGCAGGCCGACGACCTCGGGATGGTTCGGGGTCCCGAGCAGGACGATCGTGTAGCCCTCCTCGACGAGCTTGCGCAGCTCCCGCTGCTCGGCGATGACCCAGGTGCAGGTGCCGTCGATGACCTCGAGACCGCGCGCCTCGGCGCGCTCGAGGACATCGGGGCGCACCCCGTGGGCGCGGATGACGACCGCCGCGCCATGGTCCACGTCGTCGAGCGTATCGACCGTCTGGATGCCCAGCGCCTTGAGGTCGCGCACGACGCCATCGTTGTGGACGACCTCGCCGAGGGTATGGGTCGCCTTGCCGGCCGCGGCCGTCTCCTTCGCCTTGTCGATCGCCTCGCGCACGCCGTAACAGAAGCCGGTGCGCTTCGCGATGCGGACTTCCTGGACGGTTCCCATGCCTCGATTATGGCACGGGGTCCGGCGCCTCCCCCTTCGTGGCCTCCGACGCGGGTGTGCCGTAGACCCCGCGTTGGGCGGGTGGGAGCAACTCGGCGATGCGCCGCATGATGAGCTCCGTGGCGAAGCCCTTGGCCGCCTTGCGGTCCGTGCCGGGGGGCAGCTCATCCTCGAGGCGGAACGGGCGCCCGACGTTGACCGAGACTCGACCGCCCGGATGCGGCAGCTTCTGACCCCGCGGCCAGACACCATTCGAGCCGGCGATCCCGACCGGCAGGATGGGTGCCCCGGTCCGGAGCGCCAGGAGCGCCACGCCGTCCCGTGCCTCGTTGAGGGCCCCGTCCCGACTGCGTGTCCCTTCCGGGAAGACGAACAGCACCTGCCCGCTGTCGAGGATCCGCTTGGCGAGCCGGAACGCCTCGATGTCGGCCGAGCCGCGGTCCACCGGGTGGACGCCACCGTACGCCGCGGTCCACCCGACGATGGGCCAGTCGAAGAGCTCGCGCTTCCCGAGCCAGTGGATACGCCGACCCAGCCTCGGGATCAGCCACGAGCCGAGGACGACGGCATCGAAGTTCGAGGCATGGTTTGCCGCGATGATCAGCGGACCCTCGCGCGGGATCTCGTCGATCGCGCCCTCGACGCGGATCCGGCTCATGCCCCGAGCGAAGATGCGGCCGCCGAGGGTGAGCGTCGAGATGAGCGGCGTGACCGACGATGCCAGCGCCTCGTCCGACAGGGCCCGGTCGGCGGCGCTCCTCACGAACGAGCCCCGGCCCCGACGTCGTCACGCCGCGCCGTCACGTCCTCGATCGCGTGGACGAGGGCGTCGACCGTGTCCTCGAACTCGTTGCCATCGGTCGTGATGATGCGAGCGTCGTCGGCGGCCCGCAGCGGCGCCACCGGCCGGTTGCGATCGAGGCCGTCGCGACGCCGGAGGGCGATCAGGATGGCCTGTGCCTCGTCGCTCTCGGGGTCGAGGCCGCGCTCCCGAGTCCGGCGACGGGCCCGCTCCTCGACCGATGCGTCGAGGAACACCTTGAGGTCGGCGTCCGGCAGCACGACCGTCCCGATATCGCGGCCGGCCATGATGATGCCGCCCGCGGCGGCGAGATCGCGCTGGCGGGCCAGGAGCGCGTCACGCAGCTCGGGGACGGCCGCGACCGCCGAGACGGCCGCGTCCACGGCCGGGCTGCGGACCTCGTCGGTGTGATCGACACCGTCGACGAGGACCCGGGACAACCGGCCCAGCTCATCGGGGGTCAGCTCGACCTCGTCGACGAGTTCGCTCAGCGCGACCGGATCGTCGACCTCGACGCCGCGCTGCTCGGCGAGCCAGGTGACGGCCCGGTACAGCAGGCCCGTGTCGCAGAACCGGTAGCCGAGTCGCACCGCGGCGGCGGCACCCACACTGCTCTTCCCCGACGAGCCGGGGCCGTCAAGGGCGACGATGAGTCCGGCGGGTCGCCGGTCGGCGGTCATGGTCGGCAGGATAATCGACGGCGGACGCCTGACGGCTGCGGCCGCCGCCACCGGCCAGGCCGCGCATCTCCGGCGCCTTGAGTGGACGGACGGCGCCGCTGCGCAGGCCATCGATGCGGACGGGCCCGATCCGGACGCGGACGAGCCGCTCGACCGGGGCGCCGACCGCCCCGAACATCCGACGCAGCTGGCGCTTCCAGCCCTGGGCCAGCGTCGCCCGATACCAGGTCAGGTCGGGCGGTGGCGGCCGCAGCAGCTCGCTCAGTCGCTCGACCTCGATGGCGGTCATCGGTCGCAGGTTCGTGACCTCGCCGAGCCCTTCCTCGAGCTCGATCCCGGCCTTCAGGGCGGCGGCCTGGTCCTTGTCGAGCGGGCCACGCAGACCCAGGGCGTATTCGCGTTCGACGCCGTAGCGCGGGTGGAGCACGCGCTCGGACCAGGCGCCGTCGTTGGTGAGGAGGAGCAGGCCCTCGGAGTCCTGGTCGAGGCGCCCGACCGGATAGAGCCGCGCGCCCTCCGGGACGAGGGCCGTGGGCAGGAGGTCGAGCACGGTCCGTTCTGCGTGGCGGTCGCTCGTGGTGGACGTCACCCCGGCCGGCTTGTGGAGCAGGAGGTAGGCGTTCGCCGCGGCGGCGCCGATCACCCGTCCGTCGACGGCGATGACCGCGCGGTCGGGGTCGACCTGCGTGCCGAGCTCGGCGACCCGGCCATCGACCGTGACGCGCCCGGCGGCGATCATGGCCTCGCTCCCCCGCCGCGAGGCGATCCCGGCGGCCGCCAGCACCTTCTGGAGCCGCTCGGCGGGCATCAGTCCGGGGCCGGCGAAGGGTCCGGCGCAGAGTCCGGCGCGGGAGCAAGGTCGAGCGCTGCCTCGCCACCGGCCGACCCGACCGCCTCCTCGATCGCCTCGAGCACGTCGTCACCCGACTCCGCCAGCCGGGCGGCCACGTCGGCCTCGAGCGGTGGCAGTTCGTCCAGGCTCGTCAGCCCGAACCGCTCGAGGAAGTCGAAGCCGGTCCCGTACAGGAACGGCCGGCCCGGCGTGCTCGACCGCCCGAGCTCGACGACCAGCCGCCGGTGCTGGAGCGACCGGATCGTGTAGTCCGAGTCCACGCCACGGATCCGTTCGATGCCGGCCTTGGTGATGGGCTGGCGATAGGCCACGATCGCGAGCGTCTCGAGCGAGGCCGGCGAGAGGCGGACCGCGTCGGCGCCGACGTAGCGGGCGACGAGCGCGCCGCCGGCCGGCGCCGTCGCGAGCTCGACGCGGTCGCCGTCGAGGATGAGCACGATGCCGCGGCCACGGAGCGAGATCTCGAGGTCGCCGAGACGCGCATCGACGGTCTCGCGCTCGACACCGGCGAGGGTCGCGATCTCGCGGCGCGCGAGCGGCCGCTCCGCCACGAACAGCAGCGCCTCCAGGGCGGCCTCCGTCAGGTCGATCGGCGGCAGGGCGGCCGGTCGCTCGGGTCCGCCCGCGTCCGTCTCGGGAGCGTCGTCATCGGGACGATCCATCGCGGCCACGCTCGTCGTCGGTCGACTCGTCGGTCAGCGTCGGTCACGTCGGTCACGCGAAGCCCTCCAGGGCCTCGTCGAGCGGTGCGGCCTCGGCGTCGGCGCCGACCCCCGCGGCGCGACGCTCCTCGGGGGTCGTGAACCGGGCGACGATCGGGCCCCATGGGGCTTCCTGCGAGACGACGATCTCGCGTCGCTTCATCAGCTCGAGCATCGCGAGGAACGTCACGGCGATCACGACCCGGTCGCGAACCCCGCCGAGCAGCTCCTGGAGCACGACCGTCGGCGCGCCGCGGAGGGCGGCCCGGATGATCTCGGCCCGCTCGCTCAGGGTGATGGTCCGCGGCACGACCTCCGGGCGGCGTCACCGGCGGTGGGGCGAGGACCGCGAGGTGATCGAGCGCCCGCACGAGCCGGTCGGGATCGAGGGGGGCGGTATCCATCGGCCGGGCGCCGGCGAGCGCTGCCGCGTGTGCCGCCGAGGGCTCGCGACGGAAGAGCCCGACCCGGACGAGGGCGAGGTCCGCCAGCCGCAGGCCGGCGTCCCGATGCGCCCGGTACAGGATGAGTCGTGCCCGGAGCTCCGCCTCGGGGTCCAGGCCCTCGTCGTCCGTCCCGGCGTCGGCGACCGGCGTGCGCGGCAGCATCGCCCGGCTCTTGATGAGGATCAGCTGCCCGGCCACGGCGACGAACGCGCTCACGTTGCCGAGCCGGTCGGCCTCCAGGGTCGCGAGCGCGTCGAGATAGGCGTCGGCCAGCGCCCCGAGGGGCACGGTCAGCACGTCCATCCGGCGCGCTTCGATCAGGGACAGCAACAGCCCCAGCGGCCCCTCGAATCCGGTGAGCTCGACCCGGGTCATGGTCTCCGGGCGGCGACCGTCCCCGAAGCGGACGGCCGGATCGACCGCCATGACCGGGACGCCGGCGGCCGTCGCGGTCATCAGTTCGCCTCGTCGGCCAGCCGCAGCCGCTCGCCGTACTCGGGGTCGCGCGGGGCGTCCTGCCAGCGGATCAGCTCGACGGTCCGCGGCGAGCAGCCGGCCGCCTCCGCAAGGGCCGCGGACGTCTCGGCGTGCGTCCGGAGCCGTTCGAGCGACGTCTCCATCCCCGGCACCACGGCAGCCGCACGCCAGACCCATGTCCCGTACGCCTGGCCGAGCGAGTACGCCACACGCGGCCAGACGCCCGTCTGCCCCTTGCCCGCGTCGTGGATGAGCCCGGCGACGAGCACGTCGCGGTCCGTGATGCCGTCGGCGCGAAGTGTCGCGACGACGTCGAGGCCGTGCCGCCGGTCGGCGACGTGCATCGTGTCGAAGAGGGCCTGCTCGGCGGGGGTCGTCCAGGTCGCCAGCGCCGTCCGCTCCCCGGGCGTCACGCGTGCCCGGAGGTGCGTCCGGAACTGGCGGACCTTAGACGCCCACCAGGAGGCTGAAGAAGGCATCGATGATCGGGGTGATGACGCGCCCGAGGATCGGGTCGCCGAACGGGAAGAGGATCAGCGCGAACAGGATGATGAAGCCGTACTGCTCGAGGATCGGGCGGACGCGCCATTCGGTCTCGCGATCGAGCGCGGCGAACAACACGTGCGAGCCGTCGAGGGGCGGGATCGGCAGCAGGTTGAAGATCATCAGCACGAGATTCACGGTCACGAAGAAGTACAGGACGTTGACGACGATCGGGATCTGGCTCCCGAGCTCCGGGTTCGCCACGAGGTAGCGCAGCGGGAGCGCCGCCGCCGTGGCCAGGACAAGGTTCGAGAGCGGACCGGCCAGGGCGACGATGGCGTCGCCGCGCCGGCCGCCCTGGAGGTTCAGCGGGTTCACCGGCGTCGGCTTCGCCCAGCCGAAGCCCCACGCGCCCCCGGACAGCAGCACGGTGACGACGAGCAGGACGCCGCCCATCGGGTCGAAATGGGCGATCGGGTTCAGCGTCAGGCGGCCGAACAACTTGGCCGTGCCGTCGCCGAGCCGGTACGCCGCGAGCGCATGCGAGAACTCGTGGACCGGGAATCCGACGAGCAGCATGATCGCGATGACGATGACGAGAGGGATCAGCTCGTTCGGGTCCAGACTCACGCGCTACCTCGTGCAGGGGGTCCGGCGTATGGTAGCCGTTAGAGTCGGCCCAGCAGGTCGGCCTTCTTCTGCTCGTACTCCTCGGCGGTGATCGCGCCGCGGTCGCGCAGGTCCGCCAGGCTGGCCAGGGTCCGCGTCACGTCCTCCGGATCGGTCGCGAGCGGGGCGCCGGCGCCGCGGTCGGCGCCGCGGGCGGCGCAGCGGCGCTCGACGCATCCGGGGCCGGGGCAGCCGCGCTCGGCGCGGCCGGCGTCGGCGTCACGGTCGTGCCGGCATCGCCGGTGAACGGATCGGGTCCGGCCGGCTTGAGCGGCGGGCTCGGCGGCCAGCTCTGGCGCTCCATGTCGACCTCGTACTCGTGCTTCGCGTCGAGCATCGCCTTCTTGAACTCGATCGGCCCGCGGATCATCTTGAACGTGTCGATGCCGATGTCCGAGGCCGTCAGGACCTCGAGGTCGCCGAAGTTCAGCATCCGCCCGAAGATCGACTGGGTCAGGACCGCGTCGTTGATCTTCTCGAGCGAGCTGTCGGCCGAGTGCTTGTTCAGCACGCCACCGACCTGCATCACGCGCCGGTTGGTCAGGACGTACTCCTGGTTGAGGTACCGCAGGGTCGTCCAGCCGAGGACCGCCAGGCCCGCGACGAACATCGCGACGACGACCCAGCGGACGACGAACTGGATGCCACCGGTGAAGCCATTCGGATCGAGGCCCTGGCTGAGCCACAGCAGGACCACGGCGAGGACGATCGCCAGGATCGAGAAGCGAGCGCCCCACACGAACACGAACCAGTGCTGCTTCTCGCGGTGGACGATCCGCTCCCCGGTCGAGAGCAGGGAGTCCGCGAAGCCCATCGGTGCCGCCTCCTCAGGCCCGCGGATGGGCCCGACTGTAGACCTCGCGGATCCGCTCGCCCGTGAGGTGTGTGTAGAGCTGGGTCGTGGAGATACTCGCATGTCCGAGCAACTCCTGGACGATGCGCAGGTCCGCACCGCCCTCGAGCAGGTGGGTCGCGAACGAGTGGCGCAGGGTGTGCGGGCTGACCCGGTCGTCGAGGCCGGCGCGGCCCGCCGCCGACTTGACCGCCGCCCACGCCTGCTGGCGGGCGAGCCGGCGTCCCCGATCGCCGAGGAACACCGGCCCGCCGCGCGCCGGCGTCACGTGGCCCAGCGAGAGCAGCCGGACCCGTGGACCGGCCATCCAGCGCGCCAGCCAGTCGAGCGCGACGTCACCCACCGGCACGAGCCGCTCCTTGTCGCCCTTCCCGATGACCCGCACGAACCCGCCGTCGATCGAGAGGTCCTCCGCGTCGAGCGCGGAGCGCCTCGCTGATCCGCAGGCCGGCGGCATACAGCAGCTCGAGCAGGGCGCGGTCGCGAAGCTGGCGGTCCGCATCGGGCGCATCCGGGTCGTCACCTCCGGCGGCCTCGAGCAGCCGCTCGGTCTCCTCGATCGTCAGGGTCTCGGGCAGGAGCCGTGTCTGGCGCGGCAGGTCGAGGTGCGCCGCGACGTCCTGGTCGATGAGGCCCTCGCCGTACGCGAACCGGTAGAAGCCCTTGAGCGAGGCCGCCCGCCGGCGCAGGCTCGTCGGGGCGAGGCCCGGATCGTTCGGGCGACCGCGGCGCGCCCTCGACGCGAGATAGCCGATCGCGGGATCCGCCGAGCGCGACCAACGGGCAGCCACGCCGCGGCTCGCCGCGAAATCCTCGAGATCGCCGCGATAGGCCCGGATCGTCGCGCCGGACAGCCCGCGCTCGACGGTGAGGTACGTGAGGTATTCGTCGATGGCCCGGTCGAGGGACCCACCCGGGGCGGCCGGGCGTGTGTCGGTCGCCGGTGCGGACATCAGTCCGGTCCCCTCAACGGACCGCGGCGGCCTCGCCGCGCCACGCCTCGGCGCGGTCGAGGAGCTCTCGGGCGGCGGCGAGGCCGGCGGCCGAGCTCTGACCACGGGCGTCGCCACTCCCCAGCATGTGGGCGAGCTCGACGATCCGGCCCTCGCGGTCGAGACGCTCCAGCTCGGTGACGGTCCGCCCATCACGCTCGCGCTTGGTGATCCGGAAGTGCGCGTCCGCGTGGGCGGCGATCTGCGGGAGATGGGTCACGCACAGGACCTCGTGCCGGCGGGCCAGCGTCCAGAGGCTTCGTCCGACCGGGTCCGCGCTCCGCCCGCCGATCCCCGTGTCGACCTCGTCGAAGACGAGCGTGGGCGTGTCGTCGGCCTCGGCGAGGACCTGCTTGATCGCGAGCGCCACCCGCGAGAGCTCCCCGCCCGAGGCGATCCGGGCGAGCGGCCGGGCGGGTTCGCCGGCGTTCGGGGCCAGCCGGTAGACGACCTCGTCGATCCCGGACGCATCGAACGCGACGGCATCGCCGTCGAACTCGACCGCCGGCTCGTCGCGGCCGGCCGTCCGGCGCCCGAGGCCGACCTCGAAGACGCCCTCGGGGAATCCCAGATCGGTGAGGACCGTGCCGACATCGCGGGCGAGCACGGTCGCCGCATCCGCCCGTGCCGCGGACAGCGCGGCGGCGGCCGCGGCGACGCGTTCGAGCAGCCGGGCATCGTCGGCTTCGCGCGCCGCGCGCTCATCGTCGATGTGACGCAGGCGCTCCGCCTCGGCCGCGGCCCGCTCTGCGTGGGCGATGACGGCGGCCTCGTCGTCCCCGTAGCGCCGCTCGAGCGCGAAGATCGCGCCCAGGCGCTCCTCCATCGCGGCCACGGCGGTCGGGTCGTGGTCGATGCTCTCGGCGAGGGCTCGCGATTCCATCGCCACGTCCGCCAGCTCGGCCTCGAGACCCTCGAGCCGTTCCGCCAGGGCCTCGTACCGCGGGTCGACCCGAGCCACGCCGCGGGCCTCGCGCAATGCGACGGCGGTGGACTCCCGCGCTCCGCGACCCTCGCTCAGGAGCGCCTCATGGACCGCCGCGGCACCGCGGGCGATCGCCTCCCCGTGCTGGGCGGCCGCGAGCCGCGCGCGAAGCTCGTCGACCTCCCCGGGTCGGAGGCGCGCTCCGGCGATCTCGGCCGCCTCGTACTCGAGCACCTCGAGCCGGCGGGCGAGCTCGCGAGGATCGGCGACGAGCTCGTCGAGTGCCGCACGGTTTGCGCGCCAGGCGTCCACGGCCGCGGCCATCGCCGCCCGGTCCGCCTCATGCCCGCCGAACGCGTCGAGCAGGTCGCGCTGCCAGCGTCCATCGAGGAGGCGCTGCTGATCGTGCTGCCCGTGCACCTCGACGAGCGGCCCGACCTCGTCGGCCAGCCGCGCGGCCGTCACCGTCTCGTCGTCGAGACGCGCCGTCGAACGGCCCGTGGCGGAGACCTCGCGGACGGCGATGATCGGCTCGGGCAACCGGTCGAAGAGCGCCTCGGCCCGGGCGACCTCGGCACCGTGCCGGACGAGGCTCGTGTCGGCGCGCGTGCCGGTGACGAGGCCGAGCGCATCGATGAGCAGGCTCTTGCCGGCCCCGGTCTCACCGGTGATCACGTTGAACCCCGGCTCGAACGCGAGGCGGACCCGCTCGATGACCGCGAGGTCGGTGACGGTCAGTTCGAGCAGTCGCCCGGTCACGACGGCAGCAGCGCGACCTTGCGCCGCAGCAGGTCCCAGAACGGGACGGCCCCGCTCGGTTCGATGAGCCGGAGCGGACGCTCGACCGCGCTCACCTCGACCACGTCGCCCACCTGGATCTGCATGTCCTCGCGACCGTCGATCGAGACGAGCGCCTCGTGGGCGTCGACGACGCGGCACCGGACGGTCTGCAACGGGCTCACCACGACCGACCGGATGGCCGAGAGGTACGCGGCGATCGGGGTGACGACGAGGTTGCGCCCGACCGGGTCGAGGATCGGGCCGCCGGCCGAGAACGAGTAGCCCGTCGAGCCCGTCGGGGTCGACACGACGAGGCCGTCGGCGATGAACGTCGCGAGGTGCGTGTCGTCGATGGCGACGTCGAGCCGGCACACGCGGGCCAGCGCGCCCCGGGCGATGACGATGTCGTTCAGCGCGACGTGCCGCGCCGGGTCGAGCGGCTTCCCGTCGCGCAGGATCCGGCCCTCGATGGCCATCCGCTCGTCGATCCGGTAGTCCCCCGCGACGATCCGCGCGAGGGTCGGGTCGAGCTCGCCGGCCTCGGCCTTGGACAGGAACCCGACCTTGCCCAGGTTCACGCCGAGGATCGGCACGTCGACTTCGGCGATCGCCCGGGCGGCGCGCAGGAACGTGCCGTCGCCGCCCAGGACGACGAGTGCGTCGGTCGTCGGCAGGTGCTCGAGCAGGGCCGGCAGGTCGTCGGCCTGGGCCTCCCAGTGGTCGAGGCCGCGGACGCTGCACCAGCCGACGGCGCGCGCGCTGAGCTCGATGGCCGCCTCGATCGTCGGGTTATAGGCGAACCCGATCCGCTCGATGGTCATGACGCCATGCCCGTGGCCGCCGCCGGCTCGGGATCGGTCGGTGTCCCGCCCGGTGTCAGGGCCGCGACCCGGTCGCCGATCTCGGCGCAGCCCGGTCCCGGGGCGAGATACAGCAGGAACTCGCGGTTCCCCTCCGGCCCGAGGATGGGCGAGGCGATGACGTCGCGAGCGCCCAGGCGGATCGCCTGTGCCTCGCCGATGACACGATCCAGCACCTCGCGATGGATCGTCGGATCGCGGACGACGCCATGATCCGTCCGCCCTCGACCGGCCTCGAACTGCGGTTTCACGAGCGCGACGATGGCCCCGCCCGGCGCCAGGGTGGAGACGACCGGCGCGAGCACCTTCGCGAGCGAGATGAACGACACGTCGATGGTCGCGAGGACGATCGGTTCGGGCAGCGTCGTGGCCGTCAGGGTGCGGGCGTTCGTTCGCTCCATCGAGACGACGCGCGGATCGCTGTCGGAGCG
Source organism: uncultured Chloroflexia bacterium (assembly GCA_963817245.1). Taxonomy (GTDB): domain Bacteria; phylum Chloroflexota; class Limnocylindria; order Limnocylindrales; family CSP1-4; genus SPCO01. Next base: position 915,548 of record CAWFNQ010000001.1, on the reverse strand, counting down.
CCTCCGCGAGCTGGCCGCGCCCGACATCGAGCGCGTAGACACGGGCGGCGCCGCGCTGCAGGAGGACATCGGTGAAGCCGCCGGTCGAGGCGCCGACGTCGAGGCAGACGGCGCCCTTCGGATCGATCCCGAACGCATCGAGCGCGGCGGCGAGCTTGTGGCCGCCGCGGCTGACGTACGGCTCGGGCGCGGCGACATCGATCGCGGCATCGACTTCGATCAGGTCGCCCGGCTTGCGGTCGCGGCGCGCGGCATCACCCTCCCCCACCCGGACCTTGCCGGCGAGCACGAGCGCCTGGGCGCGCGCACGGGACTCGGCCAGCCCGCGTTCGACCAGCAACTGGTCGAGTCGGAGCCGGGTTCGCTCGGCTGGGTTCGTGGCCTTCCTCGTCTTGGCGCCGGCCGCACTCACCCGCCTATCGTGGCACAGCCCGCTGCACCGGGACTCACCGCGAAGCGCGGGTCGCGGCTCAGGAGCCGAGCGCGAGCTGCCAGCCGCCGCGGCCGACGATCTCGAGGAGGTCCGTGCCCTCAGGGAGTTTCTTGGTGATCTTGGCCGGCCCGGTCCCCGAGGCGATGTCGACGTCATCGTCGGGCGAGTGGGCACGGACGAGGTACGGCAAGGCTCCGCTGGCCTGGAGCAGCAGGTTCGTGCCGTCGGCGGACGGTGTCGTGAGGCGCAGGACCTGGTCGCCCTTGCCCTTCGCCGCCTTGGTGCCATCCCATTCCTTGGCAGCTTCGGCCGGCTTGATCGTGATCTTCCACGGCCCTTTCGCCTGGACCTTGAAGGCGACGCTGTGGGTCTCGAGGTCGAAGAGGACGGTCCCGGCGTACTTGCCGTTGACCTTCGCGAGCTGCTGGGTGAGCTTGCCGTCCTCGTCGTAGGCAGCGACGTTGAACGCGCCCTTGGCCGGGTGTGACAGCGCGGCGATCGCGATCGAGTCCTCGGGGATCTCGAACGAGACGTCCTTGTTGCCCTTGCCCTTGATCTCGATGGGCGGGAATTCGCCGATGAACGCCGGGCCGGACGAGGCCGACGGCTGAGGTGCGGCGTCGGAGGCAGCCGGGTTGGCCGGCGTGGCCGCCGCGTGCGGGCTGCCCGACGGCGATGGTGTCGTGCTCCCGCACGCCGCCACGAGCAGCACGATCACGAGTAGACGTTTCATCCCCGAACCCCCGGATCCGACCTGTGACCGGTGTGCACCCTAGCGCCAGCGGCGCCGATGCGCACCGCACCAGACTGCCCAGCGGTGCGTCCGCGCACCACCCGATGGTGCCGGTCGTGCGGGAGTCCGCCCGGGTCAGCCGCCGGTGCGGGCGCGCGCGTGGTCGGGTGCGGCCTCGAGCGCGGCGAGCGTCTCGCGCACCTGCTCGGCGAGCCCGGCGGCGTCGAGGCGCAGGACGCGCCGGAGATCCTTGACCGAGCCGTGGTCGACGAACCGGCCGCCCGGGATGCCGATGACCTTGACGAGGACGTCGCGCAGGGCCACGTCGGTGGTGCGTGCCTCCTCGATGAGCTCGAGCACGCCGCTGCCGAAGCCGCCGGCCGCGACGCTCTCCTCGAACGTCACGACGAGCCGCTTGCCACGCGCGCCGTCGAGGATGAGCTGACCGTCGAGCGGCTTGGCGAACCGGGCATCGATGACCCCGATCGACCAGCCCTCGGCCTCCAGCACGTCGGCGGCCTCGATCGCCCGCATGACGATCGGCCCGAACCCGACGAACAGCAGATCGTGGCCCTCGCGGAGGACCTCGCCGCGGCCGACCGGCAGCACCTGGGGCGTGATCGGCGGCAACCCGAACCCGGCATCGCGCGGGTAGTGCAGGGCGAACGGGTGATCCTGGCTGAACGCGGTGTGGACGAGCGAGCGCAGCTCCTGCTCATCCCGGGGAGAGGCGATGACGAGGTTCGGGAGCTGCCGCTGCGCGGGCAACGTGAACATCCCCTGGTGGCTCGTCCCGTCCTCGCCGACGAGCCCGGCCCGGTCGACCGCGAGGACGACCGGCTGGTCGTTCTGACAGACGTCGTGGACGGTCTGATCGAACGCGCGCTGGAGGAAGGTCGAGTACAGGGCCACGACCGGGCGCAGCCCGCCGAGCGCCATCCCGGTCGCGAAGGTGACGGCATGTTGCTCGGCGATCCCGACGTCGAAGAACCGGTCCGGGAACTCGGCCTGGAACTTCGAGAGGCCCGTGCCCGTGGGCATCCCCGCGGTGATGCCGACGATGCGCCGGTCGGTCCGGGCCAGCTCGATGAGCTCGGCGGCGAACACGGCGGTGTAGTTGGGCAGCTTCTTCGGCGCCTCGAATGCCGGCGTCGGCGGCGCGGCGTCGTCGGACATCGACTCGGTCGGGATCGCGGCGGGCATCGGCGGCAGGGCCGCCCCATGGAACCCGACCTGGTCGGTCTCGGCCGGCCGATAGCCCCGGCCCTTCTGGGTCCGCACGTGGACGATCACCGGACCGGGCATCGCGAGGGCGCGCCCGAGGGTCTCGAGCAGCGCGTGGATGTCGTGGCCCGGGACCGCGCCGATGTAGGTGATCCCGAGGTCCTCGAAGAGCTGGCCGGGCTGGGCGAACCGCACGACCGACGCGCGCAGCCGGCGACTGAGCTCGAGCACGTGCACGCCGACCACGGGGATCCGCTCGACGGTCCGGTCGTAGGCGCCCTTGCTGTGGCGCCACGTGCTCGACAGCTTGATCTGACTCAGGTACGTCGAGAACGCCCCGACGGTCGGGCTGATCGACATCTCGTTGTCGTTGAGCACGATGAGCAGCTGCGTCTGGCGCTGGCCGATGTCGTTGAGGGCCTCGAGCGAGAGGCCGCTCATCATCGCGGCGTCCCCGACGACGACCGCGATCCGCTCCAAGCCGTGGCGGACGTCGCGCGCCTCCGCGAGCCCTTCGGCGATCGAGAGCCCGGTGCCGGCATGGCCGCCGTCGAAGACGTCGTGCGGCAGACTCCGAGCGACGCGGGAAGCCGCCGATGCCGTCGAGCTGGCGAAGCGTCCCGAACCGCTCGAGCCGGCCGGTCAGGAGCTTGTGCGGGTACGCCTGGTGGCCGGTGTCCCAGACGATCTTGTCGCGCGGCGACTCCATGAGCCGGTGCAGCGCGAGCGTGAGCTCGACGACGCCGAGCGACGACCCCAGGTGGCCGCCGGTGACCGCGACGGTCTCGATGATCGTGTCGCGGATCTCGGGGGCGAGCTGCGCCAGTTGCGCGTCGTCGAGGCCGCGCAGGTCGGCGGGTTCGCGGAGTTCGGCGAGGATGGACACGGTCGGCGGGGGCTCCTGTACGCGTGGTCGGTGTGCAGACGGCTCGGCGTCTGCCGACGTGATGATGCCCTGTCGCGCCGACGATCGTGCCGCGATGCCGGGAGCGTAGGCTTCCGGCCATGGTGAGCGAGCTCGACGCCCTGGCCGGACTCGACCGGCAGCTCGAAGGGCGCGTCATCGGACCGGACCACGCCGACTTCGATGACGACGCGTGCGATCTTCAACGGCACGATCGATCGCCGGCCGGCGGTCATCGTGCTGCCCGAGACCGACCGAGGAGGTCGCGACCGCCGTCCGGGCGGCCCGCGCGGCCGGGTCTGCCGATCGCCGTCCGCGGCGGCGGACACAGCGTCGCCGGCCACGCGATCGCCGACGGCGCGCTGACCATCGACCTGCGCCGGATGCGTTCGGCGTCTCGGTCGATCCGGCCGCCCGACGGGCCCGCGTGCGGGGTGGCGCGCTCTGGGAGGACGTCGACAAGGCGACGATCCCGCACGACCTCGCGACGACCGGCGGCACGTTCTGGGACACCGGCGTCGGCGGGCTGACGCTGACCGGCGGCCTCGGCTACCTGATGGGCACGGCCGGACTCACCTGCGACAACCTGATGCGGGCGACGGTCGTCACCGCCGTCGGGCGACATCGTCGAAGCCGGTCCGGCGGGCGACCCGGAGCTCCTCTGGGCGCTCCGCGGCGGCGGGGGCAACTTCGGGGTCGTCACCGAGTTCGAGTTCCAGCTGCATCCCGTCGGGCCGATGGCAGGTCGGCCGGTTCGTACGCGCCGACCTCGATCGACGCGAGGCACGCGCTCTCGAGGGGCTGGCGGCCTACGTCCGATCCGATGCCCGACGAGATCGTCATCTTCGTCGAGGGCCCACCGCGGCCACGACGTCGCGCCGACGACCAGCGGCGAGCGACCGGCCGACCCGGACCGTTCGACCACGTCGCCGGTCGCTTCGGCTGCAGCCTGCCATGCCACGCCCGGGAGGCCGTCGCGATGGCCGCCTTCGCGCCGCTGGCCGCCGACCCGCACTGGCGCGGCACCGTCAAGCGCCGACACGTACGAGGCGCTCCAGAGCGACGGGACTGCTGCCGTTCGGCCTGCGCCACTACTGGAAGGGCCACTTCCTGCGGGAACTCGACCGACGCGGCGGCCGAGGGCCATCGCCGACGGCATGCGCACCGCGCCCGCCAGGCCCATCCGTTCGTCCTGCTCGAGGCCATCAACGGCCGGGCGCGCATCGAGCCAGAGGGCGGCGCCGCGTTCGGTCAGCGCGAGGCCCGCTGGAACGTGAGCGCGCTCGCGATCTGGGAGGACCCGGCCGACGACGACGCGCAGATCGATTGGGCGCGGCGGACCGCGGCCTCGTTCGCGCCGTCCTCGTACAGCGGCGCCGGCTATGGCAACTACGCGCCCGTCGACGAGACCGACGATCGCGTGCGCGCCGGCTACGGACCCGAGCGCTATGCGCGGCTCCAGGCGATCAAGCGCCGCTACGACCCGGACAACGTCTTCCGGTTCAACCTCAACATCCCGCCCGCTCCCCCACCCGGCTGAGGGCGGCGTCAGGCCACGGTGTCCTCGATCGCGTCGTCCGGCGTCACCGGTCGCGTCTCGAGCGTGCCGCCCGAACGCGACACGAGCTGCTCGAGCCGGAGTTGCGCGTCGTTCAGGAGCTGATCGCAGCGGGCGATGAGCGCGGCGCCTCGCTCGTGGAGCGCGAGCGCCGCGCTCGAGCGGCTGACCGCCCGCCTCGAGCTCGGCGACGGTCCGCTGGAGTTCCGCCAGGGCGTCATCGAAGGCGAGATCCTCGACCCTCGGTTCCGGCGCGTCAGTCACGGGTCTCCTCGTCATCTTCGTCCGAGCTGAGGCGGCCGACCAGCGGCGCCAAGATGATACCGATGCGGACCGCGAGGATCGCGAAGACGACCGCGATGACGAGGAAGATGACGGCGTCCATGGCAGTCGCCTATCCGCCGGCGTCCGCATCGTCGACGGTCGCCCCGAGCGAACCGGTCGCGACCCGGATGTCGAGGCCGGTCCCGGCCGGCGCCGCCGATGGCACCCGCACGATCGAGCCATCCGCCCGCCGTCGGACGATGGCATAGCCGCGGTCGAGCGTGGCCTGCGGCCCCAGCACGGCCAGGGCGGCGGCCGACGTCCGCAACGACGCACCGGCGGCGGCCAGGCGGGCCTCGGTCAGGCGCGGCAGGGCGATAGCGGCGCGATCCAGTCGTGCACGGTCGCGGGTGAGCCTCGCATCCAGGGCGCGGGTGGCGCGGTCGAACAGCAGGCCGACCTGCTCCCGCGAAGCGGCCAGACGGGACGCGGGACCGACGCGTTCCAGGGCACGCCGTTCCGCGGCGAGCTCACGGGCGGCGCTCACGAGTCGCGCCTCCGTGGCGCCCGCCAGGCGCCCGGCGGCACGGCGCAACGCGCCCGCCATCTCGACCCGGTCCGGCACGACCAGTTCCGCCGCCGCGGACGGCGTCGGGGCACGGACGTCGGCCGCGAAGTCCGCGAGCGTCACGTCGATCTCGTGGCCGACGCCGCAGACGACCGGGATCGGGTGGCCCACGATCGCGCGCACGACCCGCTCGTCGTTGAAGGACCACAGGTCCTCGAGGGAGCCGCCGCCGCGGGCCAGGATCGTGACCTCGGGGGCGTCCCCGCCGCGGCCGGCGCGGCGCAGGTCGTCGCGATAGCGCTCGAGGCGACGGAACGCAGTGACGATGCTCGCGGGCGCGTCCTCGCCCTGGACCTTGGCCGCGACGAGGACGACCCGCGCCAGCGGCCAGCGTCGAGCCAGGACGGTCGCGACGTCCTTCCAGACCGCCCCGGTCGGACTCGTGATGACCGCGATCGTGGCGGGACGTGCGGGGAGCGGCCGCTTCCGTGCCGGTTCGAACAGCCCCTCGGCCGCGAGCCTCGCCTTGAGCTCCTCGAAGCGGAGCGCGAGGTCCCCGACCCCGGCCGGCTGCAGCGACTCGACGTACAGCTGCAGGGCGCCCTGCGGCTCGAAGAGGTCGATCCGACCGTGGGCCACGACCCGCAGGCCGGCCCGGGCCTCGAACACGGAGCGCAGCCGGTCGTCGCGGAACCAGACGCACTGGAGCTGGTTGCGCTCGTCCTTGAGCGTGAAGTAGGCGTGGCCGGCCGATGAGACGGTCACCCGGCCGATCTCGCCCTCGACCCACAGGTCGGCCAAGCGCGGGTCCTCGCGGATGGCGCCCTTGATGGCCCTCGAGACCTCGCTGACCCCGAGGATGCGGACACCGAACGTCCCGCCGGGGACGATCGCCGCCTGAGGCAGCGTGCCGGCGTCGGCCGCCCCGGGCCGCGGATCAGACGGGTCGCTCAACCGAAGCCCGACTGTTGGTACCGCCAACGATCGTCGTCGCCGAGCATGCTGCGAAGGTGGTTGATCTCGCCGGCGTGGTAGGCGTCGTGCGTGATCATGGCCGCGAGGATCCACCGGGTCGGTCGTAGCTCGCCCCAGTTGGTCATCCGTGGTCGGTCGAGTTCGGCGTCACCATCGAGTTCGCCGACATGCGCCGTCAGGCGACCGTGCGCGTCGACGAGCCAGGCGATGACCTCGGCCGGCGTGGCCGGCCCGTCGCCCCAGGGCTCGACCTCCGGCGTCGCGAAGCGCAAGGACGCGGTCCCGAAGGCGTAGTCGTCGTACATGATCTTGCAGGCGCCGACATGGATCGCGATCGACTGGATCGTGCGCGACGCACCCGCCGGCAACCCCGTCCACGCGGCCGCCGGGACCGACGTCAGGTTGGTGAGCAACGCCTGGCTCTCGTCGCTCTCCTCGATGCCGCGCCCGCGGAACGCCTCGTCCATCAGGTCGAGGATCGTCTCGATCCCGCCGCGGCCCGCCACCTCGATCGCTCAGACCCGGGTCTGGTACTCGCCGGTCCGCGTATCGATGCGGATGGTGTCCCCGGTCTCGACGAAGATCGGCACCTGGACGACGAGCCCCGTCTGGGTGGTGGCCGGCTTGCGCGCGCCGGTCTGCGTGTCGCCCGCGAAGCCAGGTTCTGTGTCCTGTACGACGAGATCGACGGTGACCGGCAGCTCGACCCCGATGGTCTCGCCCTGATAGCTCGTGCGATCGAGCGTCATCCCGTCGGTCAGGTACTGGGCGGTCTCGCCGAGCTGGTCGGTCGTCAGCACGAACTGGTCGTATGTGTCGGTGTCCATGAAGTGGTAGTCGTCGTCGTCGCGGTAGAGGAACTGGACGGGCCGCTTCTCCATCGATGCGCGCGGCCACTTCGTCCCGGCCTGGAACGAGCGCTCCACGGTCTGGCCGCGCTTGATGTTGCGCAGCGTGATGCGGACCTGGGCCGAGCCGCGGCCCATCTTGATGTGGTGGTAATCGAGGATCTGCCAGAGCTCGCCGTCGAGCTCGATGGCGACGCCCTTCTTGAGTTCACCGGTGCTGATCATGGTCGGGTGGGCTCCTGGGGGTCCGACGCGGGCGCGCGCACGCGGGGCGGCGCGTCGTGGGTGTGTGGAGCGCCATTCTAGCCGAGCCTGCGCAGGCGGCCGCGACTCCTGGCCGCGACCGCCGTCAGGCGGGTCGACGGGATCGCCCGCTCGATGATCTACTCGAAGCTGATCGAGTCGATGATCTGCTGGATCTCCTGCTCGATGTCCGGACCGGCGCCCTTGTAGGTCTCGGCCTCGACCCAGACGTACTGCCCATCGACCTCGACGATCCAGACCCGTGGTCGTCCCCAACGCCGAGACCCATCGGTAGCACTGGGGGGCGTCGCCGCACGCTGCAGCGTCATACCAGAGGTAGAACTGGTCGGGCGCACAGCCGATGTCATCACGGATGGTGATGACTCGACGTACTTCGCCGGGTTGCCGCCGACGGTCACGTCAGTCGGCCCGCTGACCAGGCTCGTGCCTGGCAGCGCCGCCACGGCCGCCGCGAGTTCGGCCGCCGACGGACCGAGCACGCGGGCCTTCCACGTGGCCGCATGGATCGGCATAGACGCCGCCGACGCTCCAGAACAGCATCCATGAGCCGTCCCTGCTCATCTCGGGACCCTTGGAGAAGTTCACGCCGTCGATGCGCGACGGCGCACCGCTGCTCACCCACCCTGGCTTCGGCGACGTCCAGCGTGAATCGGACGCCACTCTGGCTGACATGGTGGCTTCGCATCGATGGCCAGCTCACCGGCTGGCGGGAAGAGGCCGAGCGACGGTGATGGACTGGCGTGGCGGCGTCACGGACGGCGATGGCGAGAGCGACGGCACGCCGCACCCCCGACGCCGCCGTTGGCCGGGAGCATGTTGAAGCCCACGACGGCAACGACCACCACGGCGGCAGCCGCGACCAGGATCTTGGCGTAGGTATTCATGTCGGCGATCCTCCGCGCCGGCCACCGGGACCGGCGCTGTGGGGTCGCGTCCAGCAGGTCGAGCACGATCGTCGAGGACACGGTCCGCGGACTCGTGCTCGTCCGTTCGGAGCCACGACCGGACGATGCGCGTCATGTCGCGTTCGGCGCTCATCGGGCAACCTCCCGGCACGGGCGGCCGCGAGTCGGCGTCGAGCGCCGCACGCAGCCCGCGCATCGCGTGATGCAGTCGGGAATGGGCCGTCCCGACCGGGATGCCGAGGATGTCGGCGACCCGGTCGAGCGGCAGGTCGAGGTAGTGGTGCAGCACCACCACAGCTCGGTGTTCGAGTGGCAGGCGGCGGAAGCCGCGCTCGAGCTGGTCGCGGTCGACGACGGAACCCAGGCCGTCATCCGCGATCGGCTCGTCCGTCGGCAGGAGCCGAAGGGTCGGCTCCCAGCGACGTTCCTTCCGACCCTCGGCATAGCAGGCGTGCACGAGGAGTCGGTACGACCAGGCCTCGAAGCGGGCCGGGTCGCGAAGCTGCGGAAGGTCCTGCCAGATGGCGAGCAGCGCCTGCTGCGTCGCGTCCTCGGCAAGGTCGAAGTCGCGCAGGATCCGGCGCGACACGGCCAGGAACCGATCGGCGGTCCCGGCGGCCAGGAGGGCATACGCCCCCTTGTCGCCGTGCTGGGCTCGGACCACGAGATCGAGATCCACGACCACTTCCATTCGATGCGGTCGGCTTCGTCCGCCCGCTTCACCCGGTATGGGTCGATCGATCGTGCGGTTGTGTCAATCCGCGCCGTCCGCGGGTCAGTCGCCCTCTTCGAGCGCGCGCATCCGAACCTGGTACTCGGCGGTGTCGATCTCGCCGCGGGCGAGTCGCGCCTTGAGCTCGGCGACCGCGGGATCCTCGCTCGGCGGGACGCGACCGCGGATGGCCCACACCACGACCCCGACGATCACGACCGTCGTGAGCAGCGGGATGAGCAGGGCGAGGATGATGGTCACGCCGACGAAGGATCCGAGGTCGAACGACATCGGCGCGAGCGTACCGACCCGTTGCCTCGATGTCAGCCCCCGATGACGAGGACCTCGCGCGGGAACCGCGTCAGTCGCTCGACCGCCCGGGCGTCGGCGTCGAAGCGCGACGAGGTCCTCGATGCGCACGCCGGTCTCGCCGTCGAGGTAGACCCCGGGCTCGACCGAGAAGACCGTCGGGCTCGGGAGCGGCGTCTCGGCGGCGGTCCGGCTGAGGCTGGGCGCCTCGTGCGTCGCGAGCCCGATGCCGTGGCCCAGGCCGTGGCCGAAGTGGTCGCCGTGACCGCGCCGCTGCGATGATCCCGCGGGCGACGGCGTCGATCGAGCCGGCCGTCCGGCGCCGTCCCGGCGGCGACGGCCGCTTCGAGCGCGTCGATCGCCGCCGCCTGGGCACCGGCCACGAGCTCGTACACCTCGAGGTCGCGCGGCCACCGGCTCGCCGACGAACAGCGTGCGGGTCATGTCGCTTCGATAGCCGTCGACCTGGGCGCCGAAATCGAAGAGGAGCACCGCACCGTCGAGGACCGGCCGCTCGCCGGGTGACCCGTGCGGGAGCGCGGCCTGCGGACCGGCCAGGCACGCCACGTCGAAGGCGAGCGCCTCGGCGCCGCCCGTGCGCATCAGCCATTCGAGCCGGAGCGCGAGGTCGGCCTCCGTGACGCCGGGCCGGATCTCGGGCAGCAGCGCCGCCAGGGCGCGGTCGGCGACGGCGCACGCCGCTGCGATGCGCTCGAGCTCCGCGGGTTCCTTGACCGCGCGATCGGCCTCGACCCAGCCCTCGACGGGGACCAGGTCCACCTCCGGGGCCGCCTCGGCAAGACGCGTCCACGTGGCCTGGGCCACGAACCCGGCCTCGACCGCCACGCGCCTGGCCCCGACCGACGCGAGGAGGGCCGGCCAGCGGCTCGGCAGGTCGTGGTACGCCTCCACGAGCCGGGCATCGGGCGCCTGTTCGCGCGCCTGGATCGTGTACCGCGAGTCGGCCAGGAGCGCCACCTCCTCGCGCCCGACGAGGAACTGGCCGGACTGGCCGGCGACCTTCTCCTCGCCCTCGCCGAGGATCATCCCGGTGAGGTATCGGGTGTGTTCGGGCCGGACGCCGAAGTAGGCATCGACCCCGGCGGCCGCGAACCGGGCGCGGACCCGGTCCACCCGTGCCGGTCGAGCGGCCCGGTCGGCCTCACCCCAGCCACGCCGCCGGGCGGACGATGGCGACCCTGTGAAGTCGGCCGGCGACGGCCAGCCGGACCGGTCAGCCACCGGGCTGGTATTTCGCCACGTTCTTGAGGTGCTGCTTGTAGGTCTTCGCGAACGCCGTCGTATCGGAGCCGTCGTTCTTGGCGATGAAGAACAGGTACCCGTCCTTCGTATCGGGATCGAGCGCGGCATCGATCGACGGCAGCGTCGGGGTCACGAGCGGCCCGGGCGGCAGACCCTTGCTCGTGTACGTGTTGTAGCCCGCCAGGTCGTCCGGCAGCGCCTCGTCGGTGAGGCCGCCCTTGATCGGGGCCCAGAACACGTAGTCCTTCCACTGGGCGAAGGGCGTGTTCCGCAGTGTCAGCGTGTCGTGGATGTAGAAGATCGTCGGGTCGGATTGCATGAGTTGGGTCGGGAACAGCTTCGGATCCAGGCGATTCTGGTAGACGCCGGCGATCAACGGCCGCTCCTCGTCGAGCTTGGCCTCGCGCTCGACCATCGATGCGAGGGTCAGCACCTGGTAGAACGAGAGCCCCCGGCTCTTCGGGACGTTCATCCGGTCCGCGCCGACGTTCTTCTCGAAGTTGTCGAGCATGAGCCGGACGAGCTCGTCGGGCGTGGTGTCTGGGAGGACCTTGTAGGTGGATGGCCACAGGAACCCCTCGAGACCGGCGCCCGGCGGAGCGTCGGCCAGGGCCTTCTTGAGCCAGGGGTAGTCGTCGAGAAGCGCCTTGGGCGGCTTCTTGACCATGTCGTAGAAATCCTTGGGGTCCATGTCCAGCGGCAACGTCTGGAGCTTGGCCGTCACCTGCTCCAGGCGGAGGCCGGTCCGCAGGGGGATCTCGACGTACGGGACGCGGGGCGGTGCCAGGAGAGCCGTGACGACCTCATCGGGGGTCATGTTCTTGCGGAGCAGGAACGTGCCTTGCTGGAGCGCGCCGGTGAGGTCCCGGTTGATCGCGATGAACGTGAACGCCCGGTCGTCGAGGATGAGCCCCTCGGTCTCGAGGCGACGGCCGATGGTCGACGCCGTGTCGCCGCTCTGGACGACGAACTCCACCTGGGACGGGTCGGTCGAGGCGGGCCGGGTCATGGCCGGCCCGATGTCCTCGGCCACGATGTCCTTGACGATCGGCATCGAGAACGCGGCCGGGTTATCGGCGGCCCAGCCGAGGATCGCGCTGTTCACGAGCGGCCGGAGCGCGGTGAGCGCCACGGCCAGCACGATCCCGCCGAGCACGAGCGCGAAGATCAGGAACTTGACGATCCCGCCGACGCCACTCCCGCCGCCGCGCGAGCCGTTCCGGTCGCCCCGGCCGCCACGCGTGACCGGCTCGGAGTACGGCGGGATGGCCTCGGTCGCATAGGCTTCCGGGTCGTACGGATGGGCGTGCGGTGCACGTGCATCGCGAGGGCGTCCGCCGGAGCGGATCGTCATGGTCGGCTCTCCGAAGGGTCGCTGGGCCGGGTCCGGGACGACGCCGTCCCGGCGCGAGCATCGAGCTCATCCTGAAGGATGATCGCGGCCGCCTCGCGGTCCACGCGAGCCCGATAGGCGTCGCGCTGGGCCTTCGTCGGCGGCCCGCCCGACCGGCCTCGCGGCATCGGACCCAGGCGGTCCTCGGCGAGGTGGCTGGTCAGGCGCTCGTCGCGAAAGGTTACCGGCAATCGCAGATCCGCGGCGAGCGCGTCGGCCCAGGCCCGCGTCAGCTGCGCCTGTGGGCCCTCGTTGCCCGACGCCTCGAGGGGCAGGCCGACGACCAGCTCGCCGACGTCGTGGCTCCGCACGAGCGTCCGGATCGCCTCGACATCGAGGTCCGGCCGCGATGCGCGTCGGAGCGTCGTCAACGGGAACGCCGGGGCGCCGTCGCCATCGGCGAGGGCGAAGCCGACGCGGCGCTCGCCGAGGTCCACGCCCAGGAGCCGGCTCACGGGCTCGGCGTGGGGGTGGTCTGGGATGGGGCGGCCGATTCGATGGCGACGGCGTTGCTCACCGTCAGGTCGACGCGGCCGTCGAGGGTCGGCACGGTCGAGACCCAGTCGGGCCACGCCGACAGCGTCACGTCGCCGTAGGCGCCGAGGATGGACCTGGCCTCGTCGAGGGGCTTGCCCATGACCTGGCGCTTCAACTCGTTCGGGTCGAGGACCGCGGTCTGCCGTGCGGAGGCACTCGCCGGGAAGCTGATCTGGCCGCCGGCGACGACGGCGGGCTCGACCGTGACCTCGACCGAATCGGCGACGAGGTGATGGCCGGCATCGATGCCGGCCTTGAGGCGCTCCTCGGCGACCCGCTGGATCGGCGCCTCGTCGACCGCCGTCGCCGTCCCGGTCGCGGTCAGGCCCAGGTCGAAGGACTCGATCTCCTGGCCGACGAGCGTCGCCGGGTCGACGTTCGGGGCCCCCGGTCCGAGCACCCGGGTCTCGGGGAAGACCGTCGCGCCCGGGGCCGCGATCGATGGGTCCTTGAGCTGGTCGACGAAGGCGGCGTCGAGCTGCGTGTTCAGCGTGGCGATCGCGCCGTTGACGTCCTCCTGGGTCACCTTCGGGAACTCGTCCCGCTTGCCGCCGCTCGTCGCGTCGGGGTTGTTCACGTCGAGCGAGATGGGGTCCTCGCCTCGCGGGATGACGACGATCGTGTTCGGCTCGACGTTGCCCTCCGGCCCGGCCGTGACCGCGGTCACCTTGACGCTCGCCGTCTTCGGGAAGACCTGCAGGCCGACGATGTCGGCACGGGGCACGGTCACCGAGGCGTCGGTCTTGAACTCGGATCCCGTTGGCGGTGCTCACGACGCTCCCGGCCGGGATCGTGTTCGATGACGTGAAGTCCTTGTTGCGGAACCGGACCGTGCCGGTCGCCTTCTCCTTCACGACGCGCTTGCCGGTCGCCGGGAACGTCCCGCTCGTGGTGACGTCGACGGACACGGTCTCGGCCGGGACGACCGGCGGGTCGGCCAACGCGTCCGGCGTCGTCACCGACGGGTCGGCCGCGATCGTCATCAGCACGGGCCCGACCGATTCCTCCTTCGGCGTCACGACGATCGAGGCCGAGGGCAGCCAGATGTACGCACCGACGCCGCCCACCAGGAGCACGAGCGCGACGATGGCAAGGCCGATCGCGAGCGCGGTCCGTCCGCCGCGACCGCTGGTCGCGGGACGAGGCCGCGCCCGTGCTGGGCGGGTCACGACCGCCGAGGACCCGAGGGACGTCGGCCCGGCCGAGGGCGAGGTGGATGAGGCTCGGGTCGGTGGCCTCGTCGTGACGGCGGGCTCGGACACGAGCGATCCAGAGGCGGTCGGACCTGCGGCGGTCGGGACCGCCGCGGTCGGACCCGAGGCGGCCAGGCCGGCGGCCGCGACTCCGGCGGTCGTCGATGCCACGAAGGCCGGCGCCTCCACGTCGTCGTGCGGTCCGGGCTCGGGCTCCGTCTTCGGCACGGCCGTGGTCCGGGCGCTCCCACGGGACGGTCGCGGCGGCACGTCCGACTCGTCGGCGGCGGGCGCAGGCGCGGGCTGACTCGCCGGCGGCTGGCTCGTCGGCGGGCTCGATGCCCCGATCGCCGCCGCGGCCGCGGCCAGCTCGGCGGCCTCCATCTCGTCGAGGGTCGCCTGCTCGGGCGGGGGCGCCGACCGCGGCTTGCGCCCGCGGACCGAGGATGACGACGTCGCGACGCGTGCCGTCTCGCCGGCCAGGCCCGCGGCCGCGAGCCCGGTCGCGGTGCCGCCACCGTCGCGGGGCGGCCGCGGCGCCTCCTCGGACGCCTCGTATTCGGCCACCGAGGCGAACACCGGCAGTCCGGCTGATGCGGCGAGGGCGCGGGTGGCCGCGTCGGCAGCCACGATCGAGAGCCGCTTCTCGTGGGTCAGCGCATCGCGAGACAGCAGCCGGAAGTTGATCCGCGAGGTCGCGACGCGCGAGCCGTACGGCAGCACGACCGCCACGCGGCGGCCCTCGGCCGACCGGATGCGTGCCGCCGCCGACGTGATCTCGTCGTCGATATCGAGGTAGAGGATCCCGCCCGCCACGGTCAGACCTTCATCGCCCGGAGGACGCGCCGAAGCGCGGCGTCGAGGGCGTCCTCGGTCGTCTGGAGCTCGATGGCCTGATACGCCAGGCCGAGCGGCGTGACGTCCTGCTGGTCGACCAGCAGGTGCGTCGAGTCGGAGATCGTCTCGATCTGATCTGGGGCCATCACCGTGACCTCGGGTGGTCGGGCGAACGGCAGGCCCTTCCAGAATGCCTCAGATCGCAATGCCGCGGGGATCTCGGGCAGTCGTGACCCGCCGCCGCACAGGTAGATGCGGCTCGGGAGGAGGTCGCCGCCCGAGAGCTCCTCCATCACGAGCTCGACCCCGGCGGCCCACACGCGGACGTCGTCGCCGATGATCGACTCGACGGTCGTGCGGTCGTCGACGGGCAGGCCGCGGGCGTAGTCGACCTTGACGGACTCGGCACGCGGGAAGGGCAGGTCGAGGCGGTCGGCCAGGCTCTTGGTGAAGGCCCGGCCACCGAGTGCGAACATCCGCGTACCCTCGATGCCGCCCTGGCGGACGAGCGCGACGTCGGTCGTCCCGCCGCCGACATCGATGAACAACGCGCCGGACTGGCGAACGATGTCGGTGCCGAGGACACGGGCGACGGCGTACGGCTCGGCGACGATCTCGAGCAGCTCGAGGTCGAGCTGGCTCGCGACGCTCTGGAGCGCGCCGAGGTGGACGAGCGGCGCGAACGCATTGAAGATCCCGATCTTGACGTGGCGGCCCTGGAACCCGACCGGGTTGGTCAGGGCATAGCCGTCGATCGAAGCGCCCGTGATCGCCGCATGGACGAGCCGGACGTCCACGTGCGGCAGCCCGGTCTCCCAGATGATCGCGCGCTCGGCTTCGCGCAGCGCCTCGCGCTGGACCGTGTCGATGAGCTTCTGGAGCTCGCCCTCGGTGATCGGCTGGTCCGGGCGCTTGCGCTCCTGCGAGTGGGTCGTGGTGAAGCCCTTGACCAGCTCCCCGGCGATGCCGATGACGACCTGGGTCGGGCGGAAGCCGGCCATCTCCTCGGCCTCCTGCAGCGCCACCGCGCAGTTGTCCACCACCGCGGCGATGTCGGCCACGGTCCCCGACTGCATGTGCGAGAGCCCCTGGCGCTTGCGCCCGACGCCCCGCACCGTCCCGTGCCCGTTCGCATCGATGTCGAACACGAGCGCCTTGGCGAACTCGGTGCCGACGTCGAGCGCCGTGCACGCCGCGAGACTCTCTTCGCCGTCGCGCTGCCAGATGCGCCGCCAGAACGCCATCAGGCCGCCGTTTCGATGGCGGCTCGCACCGCCGCCAGCGCCGCGGGCAGGCCCTCGCGCCTCGTGCCCTTGCCCTGGGCCATCTCCGGTCGCCCCCCGCCTCGTCCATCGATCGCCGGCATCGCCGCCTGGACGAGCGCGCCGGCGGAGATGCCGCGCGCGGTCAGGTCGGGCGACACGGTCACGAACAGCTGCGGCTCGTCGGCATCGAGTGCGAGCGCGACCACGCCCGAACCGAGGGTGCTGCTCACGGTCCGCGCGGCGCCCTTGAGGGCCTCCATCGACTCGTACGGTGCGGCATGGGCGACCACGCGGACGCCCGGCACGACCTCCGCGGCGCCGGCCGCGAGCTGGGCGGGCCCGGGGATCGCGCCGCCGCCGGCACCCCGCTTGAGCCGCAGCTTCGCGTCCTTCACCTCGTCCTGCAGGGCCGAGACGCGCTCCGGCACCGCCTCGAGGGTCTGGGCGCCGAGGGCGTCGGCGGCTCGCTCGAGCAGCTCGAGGCGAGTCCGCGCCAGCGCATCCGACGCGGCGCCGGTCACCGCCTCGATCCGGCGCATGCCCGTGCCGATGCTCCGCTCGCCGGTGATCGTGAACCCGCCGATCTGACCCGTGGCCCGGCAGTGCGTCCCGCCGCACAGCTCGAACGAGTAGTCCTGGACGCGGATGGTCCGGACCGTCTCGCCGTACTTCTCGTCGAAGAAGGCGTCCGCGCCGCCCTCGATCGCCTCGGCCATGCTCATGAACGCGACGGTGACGGGCCGGTCATCGCGGATGATGCGGCGGACCTCGTCCTCGATCGCGCGCTTCTCATCGGCGGTCAGCGCCCGGTCGAACGGGAAGTCGAACCGCAGGTAGTCCGGGGTCACGAGCGAGCCCGCCTGACGAGCCGACTCGCCGACGACGTTCCGCAGAGCCCGGTGGAGCAGGTGCGTGCCCGTGTGGTTGCGCATGGTGTGGGCCCGCCGCTCGGCGTCCACCGCGGCCTCCACGGTCTCGCCGACGCGGATCCGGCCGCGCAAGGTCCCGCGGTGGACGATGAGCCCGCCGAGCGGCTTCTGGGTGTCCTCGACCTCGACGAGGACGCTTCCGCCGCCCGGCTCGCGCAGCACGCCGCGATCGCCGATCTGCCCGCCGCCTTCGGCGTAGAACGGGGTCCGGTCGAGGATGACCTCGACCTCGCCGTGGCCGGTCAGCTCGTCGTAGGCGGTGCCGTCGCGCAGGATGCCGACGACGCGAGCCTCGGCGGTCGTCGTCTCGTAGCCGAGGAACGTCGTGTCGCCCGAGCCGGCCTGGATCGAGCCGTAGAGGGCCGCGAGCTCGGCGTGCCTCGCCAGCTCCGCCTTCTTGCCCGACCGCGACCGCTGGCGCTGCTCCTCGAGGGCCGCGTCGAACCCCGCGCGATCCACCCCGACGCCGTACTCGGCGGCGAGCTCGACCGTGAGGTCGATCGGGAACCCGAACGTGTCGTGGAGCTTGAACGCGACGTCGCCCGGGATGGCCGGCGCATCGGCCGGCAGCGACTCGGGCCGACGCCCGACGACCCGCTCCTCCGCGGCCAGCCCGGCGAGCGCGCTCTCGAGGAGTCGGGTCCCCGAATCGAGCGTGCGCCCGAACTGGGCCTCCTCCCGCTCGACCGCGCCGAGGATCGCGTCGCGGCGCTCGACCAGGTGCGGGTAGGCCTCGCCCATGACCTCGATGACGACCTCGGCCATGCCGGCCATGAACGGCTCGCGCCGGCCGAGGAGCCGGCCGTGACGGACCGCCCGGCGAAGGATCCGTCGCAGCACGTAGCCGCGGCCTTCGTTCGAGGGCAGGACGCCGTCGGCGATGAGGAAGGTCACGGCCCGCGAATGGTCGGCGATGACCTGGTAGCTGAACCGTTCGGCCTCGAAGGCATCCGGGTCGTGGCCGAGGAGTTCGCGCATCCGGGCGTGGATGGGCACGAACAGGTCGGTGTCGTAGTTCGAGTCGACCTGCTGGAGCGCGCTCGCCATGCGCTCGAGGCCCATCCCGGTGTCGACGCTCGTGAACGGCAGCGGCACGCGGCCGTCGGGCCGCTGGTCGAACTCCATGAACACGAGGTTCCAGATCTCGAGCCAGCGCGGACACTGCTCCGAGTGGTCGGGCACGCATTCGGGCCCTTCGGAGAGGTGCGCCCCGCGGTCGAAGTGGACCTCGCTGCACGGCCCGCACGGCCCGGTCTCGGCCATCCGCCAGAAGTTGTGGTCGTCGCCGTGGTCGACGTCGCCCCACGCCGCCATCCGCTCGGGCGGGACGCCGATCTCGTCGCGCCAGACCGACCGCGCGACCTCGTCGTCCGTGTAGGTGGTCACCGCGAGACGGTCCTCCGGGATCCCGAGGTCGCGCGTCAGGAAGTCCCAGGCGTAGTGGATGGCCTCGCGCTTGAAGTAGTCCCCGAAGCTCCAGTTGCCGAGCATCTCGAAGAGCGTGTGGTGTCGCGGCGAGCGCCCGATCTCCTCGAAGTCGTTGTGCTTGCCGGCGACGCGCAGGCAGCGCTGGTAATCGACGGCGCGCGTGTACGAGCGCGTGTCGGCCCCCGTGAAGACCTCCTTGAACTGGACCATGCCCGAGTTCGTGAAGAGGAGCGTCTGGTCACCGGCCGGCACGAGGCTGGCGCTCGGGACGTGGGTGTGCCCACGCTCCTCGAAGAACTCGACGAACCGCCGCCGGATCTCGGCGGCGGTCAGGGGCGTGATCCGCGGGTCGCGCTGGGCGGTCGGGGAGGACATCGCGGGCAATGGTACCGAACGGGACGTCGCCTCCCGCGCTCGGCGAGCGGGTCCGCGATGCCCGGCCACTCCGGCGCGTCAGGACCGAGGCGTCCCCGGGTCGGCGAGCGTGTCCGTGGTGGGGTCGGTGACGGCCGTCGACCGGTCGGTCGCACGGCCGGCGGAGTCGCTCGCCGCCGATCGGGCGCGACGCCGGGAGAGCATCGAGGAGCCCGCGACGACCGCGCCGACGAGGGCGCCGATCGTCAGGCCGCGCAGGAACGTGGCCGTGATCTGGTCGTCCGGCGAGCGTCGCGGCAGCGGCATCAGTGGGCCCTCCCGGGGATCATCGGCCGGCGTCCCGGCTCATAGTCGCCGCTCGGACGGGCCGAGGACCGCGACGACGTTGACGAGCGCGATGCCGATCCCGGCACCGAGGATGGCCGCGATCAGGCGGAAGTCGCCGATCGACCCGATCGTGAACCCGAGCCGGTCGCCGAGCGTGTCGCCCGCCCACGCGCCGAGGATGGCCGCGATCACGATGAGGGGGAGGCGTCCGCCGCCACTGCCGCGGATGGCGACGTAGAGCGCCGCGCAGCCGATGCCGACCAGGACGCCGAGCACGATGCCTGGGTCCAGGCTCACGCGGAGGCCGCGAGCGCCGGCTCGCGACCGATGCGGCCGCCGCCGAGCACTTCGTCGCCGTCGTAGAGCACGGCGGCCTGGCCGGGTGCCGCCGCCCACACGGGTTCATCGGTCGTGACCGTCAACCGGCGGCCGGCCCGCACGCGGACCGTCGCGGCGATCGGGGTCGCGCGGTGGCGGATGCGCACGGTCGCCCGGAACGTCCGCCCGGGCGCGGCGCCGGCCACGAACGTGGCCCGTTCGAGCTCGACCGTGCGGGTCTCGAGGTCCTCGCGCCGACCGAGCGTGATCGTGTTGGTCAGCGGGTCGATGCGGCTGACGTAGCGCGGCGCGCCGAGGGCGACGCCGAGACCCTGTCGCTGGCCGACGGTGAACCCGGCACTCCCGCCGTGCTCCCCCACCCGCTCCCCGTCGAGGTCGACGATCGGCCCGGGCGCCGGCGACCAGCCGGCGCGCTCGCGCAGGGCATCGCGGTAGTCCCCGCCCGGAACGAAGCAGATCTCCTGGCTCTCGGGCTTGTCGGCGGTCGCGAGGCCGAGCCCGCGGGCGACCTCGCGCACCTCGGGCTTGGTGAGCTCGCCGAGCGGGAACCGCGCGTGCTCGAGCTGGTCCTGGCGAAGCCCGTAGAGGAAGTAGGTCTGGTCCTTGGCCTCGTCGCGGCGCCCGCAGGAGCCGAGCCCGCCCGTCATCGCCGGTGACCCGCCGCGCGTAGTGGCCGGTGGCGACCGCCTCGCACTCGTAGAGGTGGCGGGCACGACCGAGCAGCGCGCCGAACTTCACGTACGTGTTGCAGTCGACGCACGGACTCGGCGTCCGGCCGTCGAGGTACGCATCGAGGAACGGCTGGAGGACGCCGGCATCGAACTCGCGCTCGAGGTTCATGACGTAGAAGGGGATGTCGAGCTGGGCCGCGACCCGCCGGGCGTCGTCGGCGGCATCGAGCGAGCAGCAGCTCTTCTTGACCTCGGAGTACGTGTCGGCGACGTCGTGCAGGCGCATCCAGACGCCGACGACCTCGTGCCCGGCGTCGTGCAGGAGGGCCGCCGCGACCGACGAGTCCACCCCGCCGGACATCGCGACGAGGATCCGGCTCATGCCGGGACGCCCTGGCCCAGGGGGTCGGCCGCGACGATGGCGGCCCCGACGCGCATGGACGCGACCACGCGCGGGACGACCTCGCACGCGGTGACGATCTCGTCCTCGGTCGTCGTGCGGCCGAGCGACAGGCGGAGGGCGCCCCGGGCCTCGTCCTCCGGGTAGCCCATGGCCGTCAGGACGTGGCTCACCTCGGTCGACCCCGTCGTGCAGGCGCTTCCGACGGACGCGGCGATCCCCTCGAGGTCCAGCGCCACCGTGACCGATGCTCCGTCCGTGTCGCGCGCGACCATCGAGAACAGCCCGGGGAGGCGGGTCTTCGGATGCCCCGTGAGCTCGGTGCCCGGCACCGCGAGGACGGCCTTGGAGAGGCGGTCCCGGAGGCGACGCAGCCGCCCGACGGTCCCGGGGCGCTCCGCGCACGACAGCTCGTAGGCCGTCGCGAGCCCGACCGCGCCGGCGACGTCTTCGGTGCCGGCCCGGCGGTGGCGCTCCTGGCTGCCGCCCTGCTGCTGGGCGAGGATGTGCGTCCCGTGCCGGACGTACAGGGCGCCGATGCCCTTCGGGCCCTCGATCTTGTGCCCGCTGATCGACAGCAGGTCGGCCCCGAGCGCGTCGACGTCGATGTCGACGTAGTGCGCCGCCTGGACCGCATCGATGTGGAGCAGGACCCCCTTGTGCGCGCGGACCCGACGGGAGATCTCCGCGATCGGCTGGATCGTGCCGACCTCGTTGTTGGCGAGCATGATCGAGACGAGGGTCGTGCGGTCGGTGATCGCGGCCTCGAGCTGGTCGGGGTCGACCCGCCCGTAGCGGTCGACCGGCAGCTCGACGATCTCGAAGCCGAACTTCTCGAGATAGCGGAGCGTGTGCCCGACCGCGTGATGCTCGACCGACGATGTGACGATCCGGTGCCCGCGCGCCTTGCCGGCCCAGGCCGCGCCCTTGAGCGCGAGGTTGTTCGCCTCGGTGCCGCCCGAGGTGAGCACGATCTCGCGGGCATCGGCGCCCAGGCCGCGCGCGATCCGCTCGTGCGCCTCATCGAGCGCGGCGCGCGCGGCGCGGCCGAAGGCATGCGCCGAGCTCGGGTTGCCGAACGTCGTCGTCAGGTGCGGGAGCATCGCGTCGAGGACCTCGCGGCGGACCGGCGTGGTCGCCGCGTGATCGAGGTAGATCGGCATCGGGTCGATCGTACACCTCGGGATCGGCCCGGGCCCCGGGCGCCCAGGTCGGGGCCGCCCGAGGCGAGGATCAGGAGGCGAGGACCCGGTACAGCCCGCCGGTCCCATTCGCCGAGGTCACGGCATACAGCTCGCCGGCCTCGTCCTCGCCGAACGAGGTGATGTGGATGCCGGTCGCGCCATGGCGCAGGGTCAGCGTGCGTGCCGGTCGCGGGCATCGTCCAGATCCGGCCGCTGCAGTAGTCCGCGAAGACGTACTGGCCGACGAGCGCCGTCTGGGTCGGGCCGCGGTAGACGTAGCCGCCGGTGATGGCGCAGTTCCCGCCGGAGTGGCGTGTACTCGGCGACCGGGAGCGTGTCGCCCGGCCAGCGGGCAGCTGCGAGGCCTTGTAGCAGTGCTTGCCCTCCATCGGGTTCCAGCCGTAGTTGCGGCCGCCGTGGTAGCCCTTGATCTCGCGGTCGATCTCCTCGTAGCGGTTCTGCCCGACGTCGCCGATGTACAGCCGCCCGGCCACGCGGTCGAAGGAGATGCGCCACGGGTTGCGCAGCCCGATCGCCCAGATCTCGCCGAATCCCGGCTTCGCATCCCCGGCATACGGGTTGCTGCGCGGGATCCGGTAGCGGCCGTACTTGCCGTTGCCCGTGCCGTCGACGTCGATGCGGAGGATCTTGCCGAGCAGCGTCGAGGTCTTCTCCTGGGCATCGTTGCCTGGATCGCCCGCGCCGCCGCCGTCGCCGACGCCGATGTACAGGAGCCCGTCCGGCCCGAAGGCCAGCGATCCGCCGTTGTGGTTCGACGCGGCGCTGTGCTCGATGACCATGAGGGCGGCCGCGGTGGTCTTCGGCGTCGTGGTGCCGGGCGGGCCGGCCGTGAACCGCATCAGGACGATGTCGCCGCCGTTGCGGGTGTAGTAGACGAAGAACTGATGGTTCGTGGCGAAGTCGGGATGGAAGGCGAGCCCGAGCAGGCCGCGCTCGCCGCCGCTCGCGACCCACGAGCGGATGTCGAGGAAGTACCCCGGCTGGAGGACGCCGCCCTGGACGACGCGGATCGTCCCGCGCTGCTCGACGACGAACAGGCGGCCGGTCCCGTCGTTCGCATTGGTGACCTGGGTCGGGGACTGGAGGCCGCTCACGACCCGCGACAGCGTGATGCCGCCGGTGGCCGCGGCTGCGGGCATCACCGCGGCAGGGATCACGGCCCCCAGCAGGAGCCCGATGGTCGCGAAGATCGAGGCGCGTCGCAAGGTCAGCATGCGACCCACCCTAGCATCGCCGGCGCGAAACGGTCACCACGGACCTTCGGCAGCCGACAGACCGTCGTTCGTCCATGCCCGGGCCCGTCATCGGCCGATGGTCCGCGCGGATGCCGTCCGGCACGCTCGCTCCATCAACCGCCAGGAGGCAGCCCAGCCATGACCGTCATCGCCATCCTCTTCATCGTGTCGTCCCCGCCATGCTCGCCGCGCTCACCGTCGACACGATCCGCGCCGCCCAGCGGCAGGGCGGACTCCCGCCGTTCCAGTCCACCTATCGCGCCTACGGCGCCTGAGCCCTCAGGAGCACGCACCATGGATCCGTTCACGCTCGTCCTGCTCGCCGCCTCGTTCCTCTTCGTCGTCATCGTCGGCGCCTGGCTCGGTGCCGGCTCCGCGGACCTCTTCGAGGGCATGTTCGGCGCCGAGATCGGGGCCGACCGACCGCTCGGCGTCCAGGAGACGGACCTCCCGCCGTTCCGCTTCCGGATCGATCCGACCATTCATCCGGTCTGACCAGTTCGGTCAGCGACTCCGCTCGCGCTCCCGGTCCGTCTTCGCCAGCGCCCGCTTGCGCAGCCGGATCGAGGCCGGGGTCACCTCCACCAGCTCGTCGCCCGCGATGAACTCGAGCGCGCTCTCGAGCGTCAGCGGGCGCGGCGGCGTGAGTCGTAGCGCCTCGTCGTGGGCGTGGGTGCGGATGTTGGTGAGCTTCTTCTCCTTGGTCGGGTTGACGTCCATGTCGCCCGACCGGCTGTTCTCGCCGACGATCATCCCCTCGTAGACCTCGACCCCGGCGTCGATGAACAGCTCGCTCCGCTCCTGGAGGTTGAAAAGGCCGTACGCGTTCGAGAGCCCGGCGCGGTCGCTCGACGAGCACGCCGTTCGTCCGATGCGTGACCTCCCCGGCCCACGGGCCGTAGCCCTCCCCGATCTGGTGCAGCAGTGCCGTGCCGCGCGTGTCGGTCAGGAGCTGGCCGCGGTAGCCGATCAGGCCCCGGACCGGCAGGACGAACTCCATGCGGACGCGCCCGTCCGCATCGGTGGACATCTGGTCGAGCCGGCCCTTGCGGCCGGCCATCGCGGTCTGGATCTCGCCGATGTAGTCGGGCGGGATGTCGATCGTGATCCGCTCGTACGGTTCCTGGGTCTGCCCGCGGACCTCGCGGAGGAGGACTTCCGGTCGTGACGCGGTGAGCTCGTAGCCCTCGCGTCGCATCTGCTCGATGAGGACCGCGAGCTGGAGTTCGCCGCGACCGCGGACCTCGAACGCCTCGCTCGACTCGGCCGGACGGACCTCGATCGAGACGTTGCCGAGGACCTCCTTCTCGAGCCGAGCCTTGATCTGGCGGCTCGTGACGTACTTGCCTTCCCGGCCGGACAGCGGTGACGTGTTGACGCCGAACGTCATGCGCAGCGTCGGGGCATCCACGTCGAGACGCGGCAGCGGGCGCGGATCGGACGGGTCCGTGAGGGTGTCGCCGATGGTCACCTCGGGCAGGCCGGCCACGCTCACGATGTCGCCCGGGCCGGCCTCCTCGATGTCGATGCGGTCGATGCCGTGGGCCGTCTGGAGGCTGGTCACGTTGCCGGCGAGCGTCACGATCCGGCCCGGTTCCACGGCGCCGGCCGTGTCGTCCGCCTCCTCGCGCACCACGACGATGCGCTGACCGGTCCGGATCGTGCCGTTCCAGATCCGGCCGACCGCCATCCGTCCGACGTAATCGTTGGCCGAGAGGTTCGTGACGAGCAGCTGGAGCGGGTGCTCGGGCGTGTATGTCGGCGGCGGGGTGACCTCGACGAGCAGGTCGAGGAGCGGTCGCAGGTCCGTCCCCGGCTCGGCGAGATCGCGCGTCGCCGTCCCGAGCTTGGCGTTCGTGTAGACGATCGGGAACTCGATCTGGTGCTCGTCCGCGCCGAGGTCCAGGAACAGCTCGTACACGTCGTCGAGGACCGTGCCCGGGCGGGCGTCGCCACGGTCGATCTTGTTGATCGCGACGACGACCGGCAGGTGGCGGGCCATCGCCTTCTGGAGGACGTAGCGGGTCTGCGGCAATGGCCCCTCGGCGGCATCGACCAGGAGCAGCACCGAGTCGACCATCAACAACGAGCGCTCCACTTCGCCGCCGAAGTCCGCGTGGCCCGGGGTGTCGACGATGTTGAGGCGGACGCCGTCGTGGTCGACCGTCGTCTGCTTCGCGAGGATCGTGATGCCCTTCTCGCGCTCGAGATCCATCGAGTCCATGACCCGGTCGACCAGGGCCTGGTTGGCCCGGAACGTGCCGGTCTGGCGCAGCATCGCGTCGACCAGCGTGGTCTTGCCGTGGTCGACATGGGCGACGATCGCGATATTGCGAAGGTCGGTGCGTGTGGCGATGGGGGCAACGGGCGGGGCGGCGGGCATGGCGGGACCTGCGACGGAGGGATCGGTCATGGGCGGGCCGCAGTGTCGCACATCGTCCGCGACGTGTCGTCCGGCCGGCGATCGGCTCGCGAGCGATCCGGTCGCGCCTCCTGCTACGCTCCGGCCATGACCGTCGCCGCCATCATCCTGTCCGCCACCGCCGATGGGGCGCTCGCCGAGACCGCCGGGCAGCCCCGGGTCCGCCGGCTCGTCGACCTCGCGTGGTCCGGCGGCGCGTTGCCGATCGTCGTGCTCTCCCCGGACCCGGATGGCGCGGTCGCGGCCGCGCTCGTCGGGAGCGAGGCGGTCCACGGCCTCCCCGCTCCGCTCGAGGCGGGACCGGTCGGCCAGATGGTCCGCGGGATCGAGCTCGCCGCGGTCGAGGTCCAGGACCTCACGGCCGCGCTCCTCTGGCCCGCGCGCATGGTCTGGGTCGGACCCGAGACCGTCACCTCGCTCATCGAGGCGCACGGCACGGACCGCGGCGCCGTGCTCCGGCCCGCCTGGCACGGTGATCCCGGCTGGCCGGTGCTCGTGCCGCTCGCACACCTCGACGCCCTTCGAGCGATCCCCGCCGACCGGATGCCGCCGTCGATCGTGGACGAGCTCGCCCAGGTCGCGCCGACCCGGACCGTCGAGCTCGGCGACCCCGGCGTGGTCCACGACGCCGATACCGCGCGTGCGGACCTGCCGCCGTACGAGGGCCCGCCGGACCCGCCGGCCGGCCACACCCACGAGTGGGGTGACGACGTCGCCACCGAGGCGGGCCTGGCCGTCCCGGACGCGGGCTAGCCCTCGGCGGTCGCCGGTCGAACGCCGTCGCGTACCCAGCCGAGCACGCCGGTCGCCATCGCCAGGCCGACGATGACCAGCAGGATCCCGGTCAGCTGGCCGAGCGACGGGGCCTCCCCCAGCAGGATCATCGCGAACGCCACCGTCAGCACCGGCTGGGCGAGCAGGATCGCCGACGTCAGCACGGTGGGCAGGCGGGACAGCGACACCTGGATCAGGAGATAGCCGAGGGACTGGCTGGTGATCCCGTAGGCGAGCAGGTAGGCGTGGGCCGGCAGGGACGGGACGAGGTCGAGGTTGCCGGCGGCGGCACCGAACACGGCCGGCGACGAGCGCGCAGACGATCGTCGCGACGCTCACCGGACCGGCCGGGCGCATCTCCGGGCTCGCGACGCGCATGACGAGCAGGTAGCCGGCGTACGAACCGGCGCACACGAGCCCGATCGCCACCCCCAGCGGGGCGTTCTCACCGTACGGTGCGCCGCCGATCGCCCCGGAGATGAGGACGACCCCGAAGAGCATGATCGGAAGGGCGATCAGGACCTCCCGACGCGGCCGCTCGCCGAGGAGCAGCCACGCAAGGAGGGCCACGATGACCACCGCGAGGTTGCCCATCATCGTCGCGATCCCCGCACCGACGTTGTCGACCACGTAATGGAACGAAAGGATGTCGGAGGCGAAGAACACGCCCGCGAGAGCCGACAAGGCGATTGTTCGCCGGCTCATCGGCCCGAACTCGCGGTGCTCGAACCAGGCGACGAGCAGGAGCAGCGGCAGACCGTACAGGCAGCGGAAGACCACGCCCGTCGCGGGACTGACGCCGGACCAGCGGTAGAAGATGCCCGAGAACGTGATGCAGAACGCGCCGGCCAGCGCGGCCGCGCGCGGGAACCGCCCGACGGCGGCCAGCGGACCGAGGGCGGTCAGGCTGGATCGCGTGGCGGCGTCCCCACGAACCGCAGGCCGAGCTCCTCGTACTGCGTGGGATCAGGCGGCGAGGGTGCCTCCAGCATCGGGTCGGTCCCAGACTGGGTCTTCGGGAAGGCCATGACCTCGCGGATGTTCGTCTGCGACGAGAAGATCATCGACCAGCGGTCGATGCCGAGGGCGATCCCGCCATGGGGTGGGGCGCCGTACTCGAAGGCATCGAGGATGGCCCCGAACTTCGCCCGCATGCTGTCGATCGACTGGCCCTGGAGCCGGAAGCTGCGCTCCAGCAGGTCGTGGCGGTGGATGCGCACGGAACCGCCGCCGAGCTCCCAGCCGTTGAGCACGATGTCGTACTGCATCGCCCGCGCCCGGCCGGCCGGGTCCGAGGGCGATCGTCGGTCGAGGTCACCCGACGCGGTCACGAGGAGCGCCTCGTCTTCGGGCAGCACGCCGCTGAACGGATTGTGGGTGGCGTCCCAGCGCTCGTTCTCGGCGTCCCACTGGTACATCGGGAAGCGGTTCACCCAGCCGTAGGCGAGCACGTCCGGATCCGCCAGGCCGAGCCGGTCGGCGAGCTCGACCCGCAACCGGCCGAGCACGTCGGCCACGACGGGAGCCGCGTCGGCGACGATGAGGATCAGGTCGCCCTCCCCTGCCCCGGTCCCCTCGATGAGGGCGCGCTTCGTGTCGTCGCCGAGGAACTTGACGATCGGGCCCTTCATCTCGCCGTCGGACCCCAGCGAGAGGTGCGCGAGACCCTTCGCCCCGAATCGCCGGGCGAGCTCGGTCAGCTCGTCCATCTCGCGCCGCGAGATGCCGGCCAGACCGGGCGCGACGATGGCCTTGACGCGCCCGCCGGCCGCGAGCGTCGTGTCGAAGACGCCGAAGCCGGACGCCGGCGTCCCGTCCGCATCCACCAGCGCCGGTGCGATGTCGATGAGCTCCATGCCGTAGCGGAGGTCCGGTTTGTCGCTCCCGAACCGTTCCATCACCTCCTCGTAGGTGAAGCGCGGGAACGGCACCTGCTGGATCGGCCGGTCCGGACGGGTCGCGCCGCTGACGGCGATCGCGAGCATCTCGACGAAGCCCATCACGGTCTCCTCGTCGACGAAGCTCATCTCGAGGTCGAGCTGGGTGAACTCGGGCTGCCGGTCACCGCGCAGGTCCTCGTCGCGATAGCAGCGAGCGATCTGGAAGTAGCGGTCCATGCCGGCCACCATCAGCAGCTGCTTGAGCTGCTGCGGGCTCTGCGGCAGGGCGTAGACGCTGCCGGGCTGGAGGCGTGAGGGGACGATGAAGTCGCGCGCACCCTCGGGGGTGCTCTTGATGAGGGTCGGTGTCTCCACCTCGACGAATCCGTTCGCGTGGTGAACCTCCCGGATCGCCTGGACCATCCGCGAGCGCAGGAGCAGGCGATCGGCCATCGGCTGGCGGCGGATGTCGAGGTAGCGGTACTTGAGCCGCAGGATCTCGTCGACCGGGGCGTCGGGCTCGTTGATGTAGAACGGCGGCGTCTTGGCCTCGGACAAGATGCGCACCTCGGTCGCGCGGAGCTCGATCTCGCCGGTCGGCAGACGCGGGTTCTCGGTCCCCGGCAGGCGCCGGGCGACCTCCCCGACGACCATCACGACGAACTCGGGGCGGACCTTGCTCGCCTCCTCGTGGGCGGCCGGCGCATCGGTCTTGTCGATCACGACCTGGGTGATGCCGTGGCGGTCGCGCAGGTCGAGGAAGATGAGCTGACCGTGGTCGCGGCGACGATGGACCCACCCGGCGAGTCGGGCCTGAGCACCGGCGTCGGCCGCGCGCAACTGCCCGCACGTGTGGCTTCGGTAGGGCGTGGCGAGGCTGGGGGTGGGTTCGGTCATGGCCGGCGTATCGTAGTCGAAGCGGGGTCCGACGGACGGACCGGTGGAGGTCCCAGATGCTCTCTGATCGTCGCGTCCATCCCACGTTGCCGACGCTCGACGTCGACGCGCTTCGCCCGTTCTACGAGGACGTGCTCGGGTTCACGCCGCGGGCGGTGCGCGCCGGCGCGGTCCTGTACGACGCGGGCGAGGGCACGGTCTTCGCCATCTCGCGGACCGGCACGCCGTCGAGCTCGACGCACACCCAGATGGCGTTCACGGTCGTCGGACATCGAGGCCGAGGTGGCGGAGCTGCGTGCACGCGGGGTGGTCTTCGAGGAATACGAGATGCCCAAGACCGAAGGTGGCGTCGCGCGGATGCCGGCCGGCCGCGCCGCCTGGTTCAAGGACCCGCACGGCAACGTCATCGGCCTCATCCAGTTCGACGATCCGACCTGAGGGAGAACGCCATGGGACGTCTGCTCATCCACATCGCCACGGGCCCCGAGAACCCCACGCGCGCCGCCCTCGGAATGCTGGTCGCGCGGACCGCCCGGGCCGCCGGGCATGAGGTGGACGTGTTCATCGCGGGCGACGGGGTCTCGCTGCTTCGACCCGAGACGCTCGACGCCGGTCACGGCATCGGGACCGGGTCGTTCCGCGAGCACATCGACGCGCTGGTCGGCGGTGGTGCCACCCTCTACGCATCGGGCATGTCGAGCAAGGCGCGCGGGCTCACGACCGACGCCCTGGGCGGCCTGCCAGTGACCCTCGCTCCACCCGACAAGCTCGTCGAGCTCACGTTCGCCGCGGACCGCGTCCTGACCTACTGACCGATCAGGCGGGATCCGGACCATCCACGTTCTGGACGACGTCGCCGGAGCCGACCCGCACGAGCATCGCCTCGACCCCGTTCGAGCCGGCCGCCGTACCTTCGCGATGGACGACCCCGCGACCGATCCGGATGAGGTCGCCCGGCCCGGCGGTCAGCGACGACCCGCCACCCGGGCCGAACTCGACGACCGCGTGCCCGCTCGTGACCCCGATGTACGTGTCGTACCCGGGGTGCGAGTGCCAGCCCGTCAAGACGCCGGGTTCAGTGCTGACCGTGCCGACCCACGCGGCGTCGTCGTGGAAGGCCATTCGCCGATCCATCCCAGGCGTCGCGGGAGATGCGGGCTGAAGCTCAGCGCCAGTGATGACCTCGACGTCGCGCATGCGAACCCTCCTCCGACGATCGCTGAGCCTCAGCCGTGGTGGTGGGCCCCATGGGCTCGCTCGAGCTCGCGGGCGAGATCCACCCGGGCGACCACCTTCTGCGTGCCCGCGGGCAGGTCCCGGACCTGGACGTCGCCGGCATCGAGTTCGTCACCGAGGATGACCGCGAAGTGGGCGCCATCCCGGGCAGCCGCCTCGAGCTGCTTGCCGAGCTTGCGGCGGCCGAGCTCGGCGCGTGCCGGGATCCCCGACGCACGCAGCTCGGTCGCGACGACGAGGCGCATCACCGTGTCGTCGGGATCGGCCCCGACGACGACCGCCACGGGCGCCACCGCAGCCGCCGCCTCGGCTTCCGGTCCGTGGCCGATCTCCGCGAGGGCGAGGACGACCCGGTCCAGCCCGATGCCGAAGCCGATCCCGGGCGTCGGCCGGCCACCGAGGAGCTCGACGAGGCCGTCGTACCGGCCACCGCCGCCGACCGCCTGCTGCTGGCCCTCGCGCCCGGTGACGTAGAACTCGAAGGCCGTCCGCGTGTAGTAATCGAGGCCCCGGACGAGCCCAGGCTCGAGGACGAACGGGACGTCGAGCGCCGAGAGGTGGGCCTCGACGGCCTGGAAGTGCGCGGCGCACGCGTCGCAAAGCCGGTCGGTGATGCGCGGGGCCATCGCGTTGATGGCCGACATCGCCGGGTCCTTCGAGTCGAGCAGGCGGAGCACGTTCCGGTCGAGCCGGGCTCGCTCGACCGGCGGCAGCGCCGCTTCGTGCGCCCGGAAATAGGCCGTGAGCTCCTCGATGTATGCCGGTCGGCAAGCGGGGTCGCCGATCGAATTGAGGTGGACGACGACCCCCTCGAGCCCAGCCTCGCGATAGAACCGCGCACCGAGTTCGATGATCTCGGCGTCGACGGCCGGACCCGGGTCGCCGATCGCCTCCACGTCGAACTGCCAGAACTGGCGATAACGCCCCGCCTGCGGCCGGTCGTAGCGGAACATCGGGCCGGTCTCGGTGAGCTTGACCGGCTGTGGCCAGGTCTGCATCCCGTGCTGCACGTAGGCCCGCACGATGCCCGCGGTGGGCTCCGGTCGGAGCGCCCACGCCTCGCCTTCATCGGTCCGCGGCGCGATCCGGAACAGCTCCTTCTCGACGACGTCGGTGACCTCGCCGATGCCCCGTTCGAAGACCTCGGACTGTTCGAACAGCGGGGTCTCGATGCGGCGGTAGCCGTAGCGGGCGGTCAGCTCGGTCGCGATCCGCTCGAGCCGGTCCCAGACGGGCGTCTCGGTCGGCAGCAGGTCGCGCGTGCCCCGCGGGGCGCGAAAGGCGGGCATCCGCGCGAGTCTATCGGACGACGCGTCAGCCGCGGCCGCTCCTCTGCTCAGGTCGGCCGGGGCTCACTCCATCCCAGGCGTGTTGATGAGGCGTTCGGCGGCCCGCTCCTTCTCGGCGGCGACGTCCGCGTTCACCTGGTTGATCGCCATCTCCTCGTCGACCTCGTCGTCGAGGCCGTTCTTGTTCCCGTCGTCGGTCGCCGCGTCCGGCGCACCGCCGAACATCGACCGGATCCGGTCCATGACACCCATGGTGCCCTCCTCTGCCTAGCCGAGATCGCGCTGGACGCTGATCACGTCCTTGAGGTTCTCGATCCGGCTCATGACCCGCGCGAGTTGCGACACCGAATGGACCTGGAGCGTGGCCGTCACGACCGCGGTGTGGTCGGGTGTCACGCCCACCTGTGCGGCGACGATGTTGACCTTGTTCTCGGCGACGACCTGGGTGATGTCCGACAGCAGGCCGGTCCGATCGTAGGCCTCGACGCGGATCGCGATCGGGTAGGTCTCGGTCGGTTCGGCCTCCCACTCCACCTCGATGAGCCGGCCGACCTCACGCTCGTTGGCGACGGTCGGGCAGGTCTGGAGGTGGACGGTGACCCCCTTGCCGCGGGTGATGAACCCGACGATCGGGTCGCCCGGGATCGGGTGGCAGCACTTGGCGAACCGGACGAGCAGGTCGCCGACGCCCTTGACCCGGACGCCACCGGTCCGCGTGACCTGCTGCGGCGGCGCGACGGTCGGGAGCGTGCTCTGGCCGTCGTCCACCACGCCGAGGCGCATGACCACGGTCTGTGCCCCGATCGCCCCGTAGCCGATGGCGGCGTAGAAGTCGTCGACCGTCTCGTAGTTGTACGCCTTGGCGACCTCGGTGATCCGCTCGATGCCGACTCCGGCGATCGAGGTGCGGGCGAGGCGGCGCAGCTCGCGCTCGAGCGACTCACGCCCGTGGACGATGTTCTCGTCGCGGTCCTTGCGCTTGAACCATTGGCGGATCTTCTCGCGGGCGTGGCTCGTGCGGACGACATTCAGCCAGTCCCGCGACGGACCATGCTCGCCCTTGGTCGTGACGATCTCGACGATGTCGCCGTTCTTGAGCCGGTAGTCGAGCGGCACGAGGCGGTTGTTGACCTTCGCGCCGATCGTCCGGTGGCCGACGTCGGTGTGGATGCGGTAGGCGAAGTCGAGCGGGGTCGCGCCGGCCGGCAGGTCCTTGATGTCGCCGCGCGGGGTGAACACGAAGACCTGGTCCTGGAAGATGTCGAGCTTGATGCCCTCGACGAACTCGGTCGCGTCGCTGACGTCGCGCTGCCAGTCCATGAGTTGGCGGAGCCAGGCGAGCTTCGCGTCGTATTCGCGGTCCGACTTCGTCCCCTCCTTGTAGCGCCAGTGGGCGGCGATGCCGACCTCGGAGACCTGGTGCATCTGGTGGGTCCGGATCTGGATCTCGAGCGGCTTGCCGTCGAGCGCGATCACCGCCGTATGGAGCGACTGGTACAGGTTGTTCTTGGGGACCGCGATGTAGTCGTCGAACTGACCCGGGATCGGCCGCCAGAGCGAGTGCACGATCCCGAGCGCCGCGTAGCAGTCGCGGACCTCGTCGACCAGCAGGCGGATGGCGTAGACGTCGTAGATCTCGCCGAACTCCGCGCCCTTGCGCTGCATCTTCTTCCAGATGCTGTAGATGTGCTTCGGGCGGCCCTCGATGTCGGCCTCGATCCCGGCTGCCTCAAGCTTCGGGCGCAACTCGGCGATGGCCCGTTCGATGTAGCTCTCGCGCCCCTTGCGGCGCGTGTCGAGCAGCTTGGCGAGCTCGCGGAACCGCTCCGGCTCCAGGACCTTGAACGCGAGGTCCTCGAGCTCCCACTTCATCTGCCAGATCCCGAGCCGCTCGGCGAGCGGCGCGTAGATCTCCATCGTCTGGCGGGCGATGCGCTGCTGCTTGTCCGATGGCAACCCGTAGAGGGTCCGCATGTTGTGGAGGCGGTCGGCGAGCTTGATGAGCACGACCCGGATGTCCTGGGCCATCGCCAGGAACATCTTCCGGATGTTCTCGGCCTGCTGCTGCTCGTGGGAGTGGGTGCTGAACTTGGAGAGCTTCGTCACCCCGTCGACGAGCTGCGCGACCTCCGCGCCGAACCGCTCCTCGACGTCGGTCAGGCTGTACTCGGTGTCCTCGGGCACGTCGTGGAGGAGCGCGGCCTCGATGGCGATCGGGTCGACGCCGAGATCGGCGAGGATCTGCGCCGAGGCGATGGGATGCGTGACGTACGGCTCGCCGGTCGCCCGCCGCTGGCCCGCGTGCGCCTCGACCGCAAGGTCGAAGGCCTGGTCGACGGGGCCCGGATCCGCCTCGGGGTAGTGCGCGGCGATCGCCGCCTGGAGGGTGCGCCGCAGGGCTTCGAGGTCGACCTCACCTTCCTGGGCGCGGCGCGGCAAGGCCGGCGCACGCCGCGGGCCACGCCGGCTGGCCGTGGCCCGGGTCGCGCCTTTCGCGCTCGCGCCTTTCGCGCCCGCGCCTTTGGGACTCGCGGCCGGGGCGTTCGTGGCGGGCACGCTTGCCGCGGCGGCGCTCGCCGTCGCCGCGGCGGTCGCGGCGGTGGCCCGAGCGGGTTTGGCGTGCGATGGTGTGGTCGACATCGGGCCGCAAGGATAGCAGCGAGGTTCAGCCGAACCCGAGCTCCCGAAGGGCGCGCTCGGCCTCGGTACGTTCGTCCCACGGGATCGAGCCGTCCCGGCCGATGATCTCGCGCTCATGACCCTTGCCCGCGAGCAGCACGATGTCGCCCGGCCGCGCCCGGTCGAAGGCGGCCTCGATGGCCGCACGGCGGTCCGCGACGAGGAGCAGGTCGTGCTCACGCCGCTTGCCCACGGCTTCGGCGCCCCGCGCGATCTCGTCGAGGATGGCGTCGCGGTCCTCGCCCCGCGGATCCTCGTCGGTGACGACGACGATCCGGGCCCGCTCCCCGGCGATGCGGCCCATCTGCGGGCGCTTGGCGATGTCGCGCTCGCCCGCCGAGCCGAAGACGGCGATGAGCCCACCACCGCGAGCCGCCGCCGCCGGCGCGAGGAGGTCGAGCACCGTCTGGAGCGACGCCGGGCTGTGGGCGAAGTCGACGACGACGCCGAACGGCTGGCCGAGGTCCACGCGCTCCATCCGGCCCGGCACCAGGGCGAGTCCCTCGAGGCCCGCCCGCACGGTGGCCGGGTCCAGGCCGGCCGCCTCGCCGAGCGCGACCACCGCGAGCGCGTTGTGGACGTTGAACCGCCCGGCCAGACGCAGGCGCAGCACGGCCGAGCCGCCGGGGGCGTCGAGCTCGATCCGGAGCCCGTCCCGGTCCTCGGCGACCTGGGTCGCGCGGACGTCGGCGCCCGGATCGGTGCCGTATGTCAGCACCCGGGCGCCCGCCTCCTGGGTCACGCCGATGAATGCGCCGGCGGACGGGTCGTCGAGGTTCACGATGCCGGTCTTCGGCCAGGCCCGGTCCGCGGGCTTGGCGGCCGCGACCGCTCCGCGTCGCCGGGACGGGGCGAGCCGCTCGAACAGGGAGAGCTTCGCCGCCCGATACGCCTCCCACGTCCCGTGCAGCTCGAGATGCTCGTGGGTGACGTTCGTCAGGATCGCGACGTCGTAGGCGACCGAGCCCACCCGCTCGAGCGCCAGCCCGTGCGAGGTCGTCTCCACCACCGCCGCCCGATCGCCGCCGGCGACCATCGCCCGCAGGGCGGCCTGCAGATGCGGCGCGTCGGGCGTCGTGGCGTGGGCCTCGTTCGGCTCGGAGCGGCCGCCGACGCGTGTGCCGGCCGTGGAGATCATCCCCGTCTGTACGCCCGCGGCCTCGAGCGCGGCCGTCGCGAGGTACGACGTCGTGGTCTTGCCGTCCGTGCCGGTGATCCCGACGACCGCGAGGTCGTGGCTCGGGTCGCCGTACCACCAGGCAGCCGCGCTCGCGAGCGACGGCCGTCCGCCGTCCACGACGAGCTGCGGGAGGGTCGAGGCCGGCACGGGCCGCTCGACGAGCGCGGCGGCCGCGCCTGCCGCCGCCGCGGCGTCGAGGAAGTCGTGGCCGTCGGCACGCGCGCCGGCGATCGCGACGAACAGCGAACCCGGGACGACGGCCCGCGAGTCGTCGGTCACCCCCCGCACCGCGATGTCGCCCAGGCCGCGCGGTCCGATCGCCCGTCTGTCGCGGCGGGCACCGCGCAGCCGGCCCTCGGTGGTCAGGCGCTCGATGAGGCCGGCGAGCGATGCGGGCTCGGTCGGCTCGGCCGCGGCGATGCGCTCGGCGATGGTCCGCACGTCGGTCATCGGCGCACCGTCCGAACGAGCCGGCTCGCCGCCCGCCCGAGCGCGTAGCGGCGGGGCCGGAAGACCCGCTCGTGCGCCCCGGCGAGCTCGATCCACTCGCCGCCGAACGAGAGCTTGTGCTGGTAGAGGCCCCACATCGGTTCGCCTTCGAGCGGCGGACGTCGCACGCCCGCGACATCGGCGCCGCCGAGGTCCATCTCGCTGCAGCGCTCGCGGATCGCGAGCTGGATGGCCCGCCAGCGCACGAGGTGCAACGCGCCCGGATGCTGGCGGCGGATCGCGGCCCGGTCGCCGGAGTGGACGGTGGACAGCCGTCCACCGTGCCGGTAGAGCACGAGCCCGGCGATCGCCGCCCCATCGGGAGACGCGTCCGTCGACTCCTCGTGCACCTCGAGGTAGACGAGATGGCCGGCCGCGAGCGCGCGCGCCCACCAGCCGGTGAACCCCTCGCGCGGCCCGAACGTGAAGTTCCGACGCTCTCCTGTGGCCAGCAGCAGGTCGTAGAAGCGATCGAACGCGAGGTCCGCGGGGCCGGTCGCCGGTTCGAAGCCTTCGCCCGGGTCGCCGGTGACGGCGGCGTCGTAGCGGACGACCGTCAGGCCCGAGGCCTCCGCCGCACGGATGCGCTGGCGGGTCGACTTCGCGATATGCCCGAAGGCGAGCCTCTCGTCGATGTCGTCGCCGAGCGGCAGTCCGATGCGGTGGCGCGACGGCTGGATCTCCTCGATCGGCGCGAAACCGGACGCGCGAAGAGCGTCGACGTAGGCCCGGTCGGTCGCCGGGACCTCGGGGTCCGCGGCCACGACGTCCATCCCCTCGCTCGCGAGCGCCTCCGCGACGGCCGATTGGCGAGCCGCCAGCGCCGTCCCGTCGACGCCGGCGAGCGGCACTGGACCGCGTGGCACGTAGGCGCTGCCGCCGCGGATCAGGGGCCAGCGGCGTTCGAGGGCGAGGACCCGTCCGCCGTCCTCGGTGATGAGGAAGCGCGGCCGCCAGCCCGACGACGACCGATGCTCCGCCCAGGCGCGTGACTGGTAGACATGCCCGCCCGGGGCGTCGACCGTGGCCGCATCCCAGCCATCGAGCTCCTCGGGGGTCGCCTCGCGGACCGCGCTCAATCGGCACCACCGAAGGCGGACGCCCCGGTCGAGCCCGTCGCTCCGTGCCGCCAGCGAGCCCAGCGGACGCGGCCCTTGAGCGCGGCCTCGTAGGCCTGCCGGCCGAGCGGGTCGAGGACCAGGTCCCAAGCGCCGATGTAACGGACCTCGCGGCCACCGAAGCCGGTCTTGAAGTGGGCGATGCCCCCGGTAGCGAGTCCCCACAGGTCGTAGCTCGTCGCGCCGGCCTCCCGGGACGTCCGGATGGCCTCCCACTTGAGCAGGTAGTTCGCCCGGGAGTCGCCGCCGGGGGCGGTCATCCCACCGTACGGCTCGACGACCCGCGGCCCGCAGCGGACGAGGAAGAGCGTGGCGACCGGTTCACCGTCGGGCAGCTGCGCGAAGAGCAGCCGCGCCTGGCCCGCCGGGGCGAAGGCGTCCCACACGTCGCGATACGCGCTCTCGGCCCGGATCAGGAACCCGGCCCGGTCCGCGGTCTCCCGGTAGATCCGGTAGAACTCGCCGAGGCGCGCCCCATCCCCGTCGACGACGGCGATCCCGGCCGAGCGCGCCTTGTTCACGTACTGCCGCCACTTCTTGCGCAGGTCGCCCCAGAGGGCGGCTTCGTCGGCTCGCAGGTCCACGATGCGCGTGGACGCCGGCTGGATGGGCGGGGCGACGCGCCAGCCGGCGGCTCGGAAGGCTCGCTGCAGGCCCCCGTCGGGGTCGTGCGGTCCGTTCGCCTCGATCTCCGGGTCGATCCGCAGGTGGCTCACCCGGCCCGCGGCGGGACGCAGGCCCGTCCGGCACGCATCGGTGAACGCGGCGATCGACGCCGGCGTCCAGTCCCCCGCCACCGGACCACGCGGCGCGTAGGCGAAGGCCCAGGGCATCGGGCGCGGACGGCGGACGAGGATCTGGGCGCCGATGCGGCCACCCGCCGCGCCGGCCGGCCCGGTCTCGCGACCGGCATCGGCGCGGTCGGTCGCGGCGACGGCACGCATGGCATCGGCGGCATCGGCCGCCACGATCCGATGCGCCGTCCAGCCATTGACGGCCTTCACCCGAGCCCAGGCCGTCTGCTGGAGGTACGACCCCGGATCGCTTTCGGCCACGAAGGCGTCCCAGGCGGCGGGGCCGGTCAGCTCCGTCACGACCGTCGCGGGCGGGGCATCACGTCGGCCATGACCCCGACGATAGTGGGCAGTTCGGGGATCCGCAACACGAGCGAGACGCTGGCGTAGACCGCGCCGAAGACCACGCTCGTCACGGCGATCTGCACGATGAGCCCGAGCTTGGTGGGGTCGGTGCCGAGCCAGCCCTGGAGTCCCAGGAGCGTCGCCTCGGCGAGGACGCCGGCGACGAGCGTGCCGACGATCGACTCCACCGCGACGCGGACGAGCACCAACGGGCGGAAGCCGCGGAGCCGCCGGTCGAGGATGACGATGAGGGCGATGGCCTCGATCCAGGCCGCGACCGCGATCGCGAGCGAGATCCCCTCGATCCCGAGCGGCCCGACGAGCGCCACGGCGAGCGTCGTGTTGATGACCACGGCGAGCACCGCGGCCAGGACCGGCGTCAGGGTGTCCTGCCGCGCGTAGAACGCGCGGGCCAGGACCGCGATCAGCGAGTGCGCGGCGAGGCCGATCAGGAAGTACACGAGCGCAGCCGACGTCATCGCGAGCGCGGACTGGTCGTAGCGCCCGTAGTCGAAGAGCAGGTCGACGGTCTGGGTGGCGAGGATGGCGGCGATGGCGCTGATCGGGACCATCACGTAGATGAGCAGCCGGAGCGCACGGGTGAGCAGGTCGATGTATCCCTGCTCGCGACCGACGGCCGCCTCGCGCGAGAGGGACGGGAACACCACGACGCCGAGGGGCACCCCGATGACGCCGATCGGGATCTGGAGCATCGTGAAGGCGACGTTCAGGCTGGTCACCGCGCCGGTGCCGAGGGTCGAGGCCAGCGAGGTCACGACGAGGAACGTGATCTGACCCGCGCCAAGGCCGACGGCCCGAGGCGCCATCAGGACGAGGGCCTTGCGCGCCTGGGCGTCACCCAGGTCGACCCGTGGGGTCCAGCGGAACCCGAGCCTGGCGAGCGGCCGCGCCTGGATCAGGAGATGCCCCATCGCCCCGGCCACGACCCCGATGGCGAGGCCGGTCACGCCCATCGAGCGCCCCAGGATGAGCGCCGAACCGATGATCGCGAGGTTGTAGACGATCGGCGCGGCGGCCGCGGCCGCGAACCGGCCGGCCGAGTTGAGGACGCTCGTCGCGACCGCGCCGAGGGCCAGGAAGATCGGGCTCAGCAGCATGATCCGGGTCAGCTGGACGGTCTCGTCCCACTGGGGCTGGGTGAAGCCGGGCGTGATCACGGGGACGACCGCCGGCGCGGCGACGAAGAACACGACGCCGAGGACCAGCAGCCCGAGGACGACGAGGTTGGCCACGGTCGAGACCACCCGCCAGGCGCGGGCATGGGCATCGCTCGCGAGGAGCCCCGACACGATCGGGATCAGCGCCGAGGAGAGGGCCCCGGCCGCCACGAGCTGGAACAGGAGGTCGGGGATCCGGAAGGCGGCGAAGAACGCGTCGAGGTCCGGGCCGGTCGGGTAGATGTTGGTGATGACGACGATGCGCAGCCAGCCGAGCATCCGCGACGCGAGGAACGCCCCCGAGACGATGACCCCGGCCCGGGCGAGACTCCCGGTCGTACTCGTCACGGGACGGGATCGCGTTTCGCGCGGGGGTGGGCGGCGCGGTAGGCGGTGCGGAGCCGGGTCGGCGAGACGTGCGTGTAGACCTGGGTCGTGGCGAGACTCTCGTGGCCGAGCAGCTCCTGGACCACCCGCAGGTCCGCGCCGCCTTCGAGCAGGTGCGTGGCGAACGAGTGCCGGAGCGTGTGCGGCGAGACGCCGTCGGGCAGACCGGCCCGGCGCCGCAGGCGGTCGAGCCGGTAGCGCAGGCCACGCACGCCGAGCGGCTCGCCGTGATGGTTCAGGAAGACCTCGACCGGGGGCGCCGTTGCCGGCCCGCGGCGCTCGAGCAGCGTGCCACGGCCGTCTTCGAGGTAGCGCGCGAGCGCTGCCACAGCCGGCCGGCCCAGCAGGCCGATCCGTTCCTTGCGCCCCTTGCCCAGCACGCGGATCTCAGCACGGCGCAGGTCCAGCTCGCCGAGGGACGCCGCGGCGAGCTCGCTGATCCGCAGGCCGGCCGCATAGGCGGTCTCGACGAGGGCCCGGTCCCGCAGCGCGATGGCGACACCGATGGCCCGCCGTTCCGGGACCGGCGCGCGCTCGGCCTCGACGAGGTCGGCGTCGACGACCGCGAGCAGGGCCGAGATGTCCTCGACCTCGAGGACCCGCGGCAGCCGGGCGGGCTGGCGGGGCGTCGAGATCGCGCCCCACGGGTCGCCCGGAGCGAGGCCGTCGCGGGCCGCCCAGCGATGGAACGAGCGGATCGCGGCCAGCCGCTGGGCCACCGACGAGCGCGCATGGCCGTCGGCGAGGGTCGCGAGGTAGGCCCGCAGGGATCCCCGGTCCGGCCGGCGCCAGTCGACCCCCCGTGCCTCGAGCCAGGCGAGGTACGTCCCGATCGAGGCCGCGTACGAGCGGCGGGTATGGGGCGAGGCGTCGCGCGCGCCGAGGGTCCGGAGGAAGCGGTCGAGAGCCTTCTGGGTCGCGGGGTCGAGGTCGACCCCGCTCACGCGTCCGCGGCCGGTTCGACGGGTCGCGACCGTCGCGTCCCCGACCGCCCCGACGATCGCGCCGTGCCGCGCCGGTTGCCGCCTCGGCTCGCGGCCGCCCCACCGCCGCGCCGGGCGCGTGCCGGGCGAGCCAGCGCCTCCGGATCGGGCGGGCCGCCCGGGTAGCGCTCGCCCGCGACGATCGCCTCGGGCGGCTGGCTGATCGTGGCCCCGCAGACCAGGCAGATCGCCGCCTCGCCCTTGCGCGCGATCGGTCCGTCGTCGGTGTCGTGCACGCCGCCGAGCGGCTCGAAGTTCGTCGTGTAGTCGCACTTCGGGTAGTTCGAGCATCCCCAGAAGACGTTCCCGGTCCGCCGTGCGCGACGGGCGACGAGATGGCCGTCGTGGTTCTTGGGGCAGTCGACCTCGAACGACGAGCGGCTCGGGCGGCGGCGGGCCGTCGCGCTTGATGTAGTCGCAGTCGGGGTAGCGCGAACAACCCAGGAACGGTCCGAACCGGCCGCGCCGGCCGACGAGCGTCCCCTCGCCGCACTTCGGGCAGACCTCGCCGGTACCCTCCTGGGGCGGTGGCTCCTCCCCGGGGAGTGGCCGGCTCTCCTTGTGCTCCGGATAGAGCGAGCAGGCCAGGAACCGCCCGTTGCGCCCGAGGCGGATGACCATCGGATGGCCCTCGGAGCAGACCTCGTCGGTCGGCTCGGTCGTGAAGTCGCGACGCCGCGTGGTCTTGCGGACCTCGTCGACCCGGTCGCGCAGCGGCGGATAGAACGCCTGGAGCATCGGCACCCACTCGCGTTCGCCCCGGGCGACCTCGTCGAGCTCCTCCTCCATCCGGGCGGTGAACTCGACGTCGATGTAGTCGCCGAAGTGCTCGACGAGCAGGTCCGTCACGATCGCGGCGACCGGCTCAGGACGCAGCCGCCGCTCCTCGATGCGGACGTAGCCGCGGTCGACGATCGTGGAGATGGTCGCGGCATACGTCGAGGGGCGGCCGATGCCGTGCTCCTCGAGGGCCTTGATGAGCGTCGCCTCGGTGAAGCGCGGCGGCGGCTCGGTGAAATGCTGCGTCGGCATGGCGTCGGCCACGGTCGTGCCGTCGCCCTCGGCGAGCGTCGGGAGCCGGCCGCTCTCGTCCTCGTCCTCCGACGCGTCGTCGTCGCGGCCCTCGGTATAGACGCGGGCGAAGCCGTCGAAGAGCGTCCGGGTCGCCGACGCGCGCAGCTCGTACGGTTCGTCCGCGAGCTCGATCGTGGTGGTCTCGAGCTCCTTGGCGGCCATCTGCGACGCCAGGGCGCGCTGCCAGATCAGCCGGTAGAGCCGGAGCTCGTCGCTCTTGAGATGGCCCGCGAGCGAGTCGGGGTCGCGCCGGAAGCTCGTCGGCCGGATGGACTCGTGCGCCTCCTGGGCGCCCTTCGACTTGGTCTTGTAGACCCGGCCCTTGGGCATCGTGTACGGGTCGCCGAAGCGCTCCCCGATGACCTCGCGGGCCTCGCCCATCGCGATGCCCGCGATCGCGGTCGAGTCCGTCCGCATGTAGGTGATGAGCCCGACCTGGCCCTCGCCCGTCTCGACGCCCTCGTACAGGCGCTGGGCGACCGACATCGTTCGCTTCGGGCTGAACCCCAGGCGCCGGCTCGCCTCCTGCTGGAGCGTGGACGTGGTGAACGGGGCCGCGGGCGATCGCTTCTGCGTCCGCGTCCCGACCTTGCGGACGACGGGCCGCCGCTCGCGCAGCGCCTCGACATGCCGGGTGGCGGTCGCCTCGTCGCCGATGTCGATCGCCTCGCCATCGATCCGGACGAGGTCGGCCGTGAACCGCTCGCCGGTCGCGGTCTCGAGGGTCGTCTCGATCGTCCAGTACTCGCGGGCCACGAAGCCCTCGATCTCGCGCTCGCGCTCGACGACCAGGCGGACCGCGACCGACTGCACGCGTCCGGCCGACAGGCCGCCGCGGACCTTGCGGGAGATGAGCGGGCTGAGCGTGTAGCCGACGAGCCGGTCGACGATCCGGCGGGTCTGCTGGGCATCGACGAGGTTCTGGTCGATCGAGCGCGGGTGGGCGAAGGCGTCGCGGATCGCCGGCTCGGTGATCTCGTTGAAGGTCACCCGGTGGGTCTTGCCGGTCGGGACATGCGCCGCTTCGGCCACGTGCCAGGCGATGGCCTCGCCCTCACGGTCCAGGTCGGTCGCGAGGAAGACCGCGTCGGCGCCGCGCGCGGCCCGTTCGATCTCGTTGACCTGCCGGCGCCGGTCGTCGGACACGACGTATTCCGGGGCGAAGTCGTGGTCGACGTCGACCCCGAACTTGCCCTTGCCCGGGTTCTCGGGGAGGTCCCGCACATGCCCGTACGAAGCGAGCACCTGGTAGTCGGGACCCAGGTAGCGTTCGATCGTGCGCGCCTTCGCCGGCGACTCCACGATCACAAGGTTCTTTGGCACGGCCGGGAGTGTAGCACCGGGTCCTGCACGGACCCTTGAGCGGCCGATGCGCTCCTGGTGGCCCCTCGCGCGGGATCGCTAGACGTCGCGGATGCGGCGGAGGAAGTCCTCGTCGATCTCGAGGTCCGGCTCGTTCTCATCGGCCGTGCCGTCGGACGGACGGCCCGGACGGGCTCGCGCGCCGACCATGACGCGACGCTCCCCGCCCTCCTGGGCGGTCGGGGGGATCTCCAGGAACCGGATCAGGATCCAGGGGAAGATGAAGATCGAGTCCTGGTCGTCGGCGAAGACGGGGCGCTGCCCGTTGAGGGTGCGCAGGTTCGTGCAGCGCAGCGTGACGTCCGCCGAGGTCGGCATCTCGAAGAGGTCGGCCACGAGCGGCTGCTCGCTGGTGATGTGGATGACGGCAT
The DNA here is from genome assembly GCA_963817245.1 of uncultured Chloroflexia bacterium. Taxonomy (GTDB): domain Bacteria; phylum Chloroflexota; class Limnocylindria; order Limnocylindrales; family CSP1-4; genus SPCO01. The sequence goes on along the minus strand of CAWFNQ010000001.1, from coordinate 871,996 downwards.
TCGTGATCACGAGCGCATCTTGGCCCGCGGATCCCAGTACGTCAGCGGGACTATGGTCCGGTCTAGGGGTGGTAGAAGTCGATGACGAGTCGCACGCGACCGTGCGAGACCCACACGCCGATGCCCACCCGGTCGTACTTCGAGTTCATCAGGTTGACGTAGTGGCCGCCGCTGTACGACTTCTCGCTCTGGAAGAACAGATGTGACCCGAGGACCGCCGATCGGGGGTTCCCGGAGCGGCAGCCGAGGTTCTCGGCCCACGTGTAGTTCGTGTACCCGGCATGACGCAGCCGGTCGCCGGGGTTGCCGCCGATGAAGTGGCTGCAGTCGCCGTTGACGGCGAGGCGCTTGGCGTACGGGCGCGACACGTTGGTGCTGATGCCGCGGTCGAGCTTGAGCGCGGCCACGTTCCGCCCGCCCGGGCTCGAGCACGAGCCGCCCGAGGTCACCCAGCCGCCGGTCCGCGTGCAGTTCATCAGCCCGAGGTAGTACGTCTCGACCGAGCCCCAGCTCCCGCCCCCGACGGCGCCGCCGCCGCCGATCGGCCGGCCACCGCCGACACCCGGCGCCCGTGGGCTCGGCTTGGCAAGCGTCGTGAAGCGCCCGATCGCCGGTGCCGCCAGGGCCGCGCCGTCGCGGCTGGTCGCGCCCGTCCCGACGCGCATCACGACCCTGACGTGATAGGGCAGGGCGCGGGCGGGGACGAACACGAGGACCGTGTCGTCCTCGGCGAACGTGATCTTGCCGGTGACCGGCTTCCCGGCCGCGGTGACGGTGACGGCCGCCTTCGTGGTCGCCTTGTCCATCGGCGTGGTGAAGCGGACCGAGATGGCCGTGGATCGGGGCACGTCCGTCGTGGTATCCCGGGGTCGGAAGCGCACGACGGAGGTGGCGCCGGCCGTCCGGAACGACAGGATGGCACGGGCGACCCGGACACCGTCGACGTCGCGGACGCCGTCGATGACGAGCTTGTAGCGGGTGTCGGGCTTGAGCGGCTGCGACGGCCGGAACACGTACGTCGAGACACCGTCCGGCGCCGGGACCTGGGTCACCGACCCGGTCGCGCGCGGCGTCAGGCGGACCGCTCGCGCCAGCGTGGCGGCATCCACGGGCCGGTCGAACGAGATCCGGATCGCCGTCGTCACCGCCACGCGCGAGCCCTGCCGAGCGGTCGCGCCGATGCGGGCGCCGCCGTTCTCGCGGGTCAGGAAGGCGGCTCGAGCCGGGCTGGCCATCGGCACGCCGGATGCGGCGAGCGCGCCGGCCTCGACGGTGATCGTGTGATACGTGCCCGCGACCCAGCCGTGCTGCGGCGTGACGGTCACGACCTGGCCGGCGTCGTCCCAGGAGAGGCGGACCGCGACGTTCGGGGTGACCGTGAGGGCCGCGGCGACGGAGCGCTGGTCCATCGGGACGCTGAAATCGATCGTGACCGGTTCGTCGAGGTCACGATCGGTCGCGACGACCGTCCGGAACGCGGCCGCGGTCAGCGGCAGGTCCGTCCCGACCGGGGTCGCGGTCGCCGGCGCCGGGTGGACGGCGGCGATGACACCGAGCGCCAACAGCGCGCCGACCCCGAGCGCCACCCCGGTCCGTGCGACGATCGAACGACCGACGAACGTGCTCAGGTAGATGGCAGCCAGGACGGGGACGGCCAGCAGCGCGGTGGCCAGCTTTCGCAATAGACGACGCTCCCTGCTGGGGCATGGGGCGGGGCCCGGGTTGGGCACGCGGATGTCGCCTGGGGGCGGCGACGTCGCCTGAGGGTAGCATCGCTCGCGCGAACGAGGCAACCGCCTCCCAGCCCCCCGGAAGGGACCGGAACGGCCCGTGCGACACCATCGGTGGTGTCAGGATGCCGGCACCTCGACCTCTGGCAGCCGCGTGGCGGCCTGCGCGGTGGCGAGCGACGTGCGCGACGCCGAGGGCGCGCGAGGACGGCGGCGCGGTCCCCTCGGAGCGATGTAGGCGAGACTCCCGGCGGCCCGGTAGCGCCCGAACGCGCCGACCACATGACCGCCGCGTTCGAGGACCGCCAGGGTCGCAAGGATCGTCGCGACCGGCAGGTCGGTCACGGCGACCAGCTCGTCGACCGTGGCGAGGCCGTCGACCACCGCCTCCGCGACCCGGGCGGCGGTCGATCCGAGCGAAGCCCCGAGCTCCTGGATCGTCGCGGTCGCGACCCCACCGCCTCGCGTCGCCGGTCGCCGCCGGTCGACGAGGCCGAGGTCCTCGATGAGCTGCGGGATGCCCGAGACGATCCGGGCGCTCCCCGGGAACTCGCGCAGGAACGCGAGGCACCCGGCACTCTGGGGCGCATCGATCGATCCGGGCACCAGGAAGCACTCCCGTCCCTGTTCGAGGGCCCGACCCGCCGTCAGCAGGGCCCCGCTGCGGGCCGGCGCCTCGACGACGACCGTCGCATCCGACAACCCGCTGATGATCCGATTCCGCTGCGGGAAGCTCCAGGCTTTCGGTCCGATATCCGGTGCGACCTCGGACACGACGGCACCACCGGTCTCGACGATCGTCGCGGCGAGCTTCGTGTGGGCGCGTGGATGGATCGATCCGTGTCCGCCACCAAGGACCGCGATGGTCCGGCCGCCGTTCTCGATCGTCGCCGCGTGGGCGACGCCGTCGATGCCGATCGCCAACCCGGAGACCACGGTCGCGTCGGCGGCGGTCAGGGCCCGGGCGATCCGAGCGGCGACGCCTCTGCCGGCGATGGTCGGCCGGCGCGTCCCGACCACGGCGACCATGCGCGCCGCGTCGAGCGATGCCGGGTCGCCCCGGATGAACAGCACCGGTGGAGGGTGCTCGGTCGCGGCCAGCCGGGTCGGGTACGCGGCATCGCCGACGGTCAGGACCCGCAGGCCGAGCCCATGGATGCGCTCGAGGACCCGGGGCTCGTCGAGGGCCGCCTCGCGGATGGCCTCGGCGGCCTCGAGCGTCAGGATGGGCTCCCGGCCCGCCGATCCTCCCTCGCCCATCGCCGCGACGAGCGCGACGGGTCCGCCGTCCCGTCGTGCCATCTCGATGGCCGCGCGGGCGCTCCCGACGCGGTCGAGCAACGTCAGGAGCCCGGCCGGGCCGAGCGAGGCCACGCTCGCCAGCACCGCCCACGCGTCGCGTTCCGATGACATGTCAGACGGCCCGTGCGGCCGACCGAGGGCTCGCGCTCGAGCCGAACCATGCCGCCTCATCGAGATGCGCGACCCGAACGGCGGGGTCGCCGGCCAGGTCCGCGATCGTGCGCGCCACCCGGAGCAGTCGCTCGGTCCCCCGCCCGCTCGCGCCTTCCATCTCCGCGAGCGCGACCACCTGCCGCCGCGCCAGCGCGTCGAGACGGCACGCGGTACGCAGGACGGCACCCGTGAGGCGCAGCCCACGGCGGCCGTCGACCGTGCCGGCCAACCGGTCCGTGGCCATCGAGCGGGCCACGGCGATCCGTCCGGCGACGGTGGCCGAGTTTTCGGGCTCGGGGCCACCGAGGAGGGCGCTCGGGGCCACCCGGGGCATGGCGATCCACAGGTCGATCCGATCGCGCAGCGGCCCGGACACGCGTCGCTCGTAGCGCTCGACGAGCGTCGGTGGGCAGCGGCAGGAGGTGTCCGTCGCGCCGGCGTGCCCGCATGGGCACGGGTTCATCGCGGCGACGAGCTGGAACCTGGCCGGGAACGTCGTCGCCCGGCCGGCGCGGACCACCGCGATGCGGCCCTCCTCGAGCGGTTGGCGCAGCGCCTCGAGCACGTCGCGATCGAACTCGGGCAGCTCGTCGAGGAACAGGACGCCGTGGTCCGCCAATGTCACCTCGCCGGGCGACAGTCGCGGACCGCCGCCGACCATGCCCGCGTACGAGATCGTGTGGTGCGGGGTGCGGAACGGCGGTCGCCGGACGAGGCGGGTCAACGGTCCCTCGCCGGCCGCCGAGGCGATCACCGTCACTTCGAGCGCCGCCACGTCGTCGAGCGGCGGGAGCAAGCCCGGCACCGTCCGGGCGAGCAGCGTCTTGCCGACCCCGGGCGGCCCGACGAGCAGCAGCCCGTGTCCGCCCGCGAGGGCGATCTCGAGCCCGCGCCGGGCTTCGGCCTGGCCACGGACCTCGGCAAGATCCGGGTAGCTGGATCCGTCCACGACCTGGCCGGTGGCGGTCGCGTCCGCCGGCTCGCCGGGCATCTCGCGGGCATCGTCGCCGGCCGGCCGAGGCGCCGCGGCCTCGTCGAGCCCGACGCGCCGGACCGTCGCCCGTCGCGGCCGCGTCCGGGGCGCCCGAACGAGATCGACGGCCGAGGCGAGCGTCCCGAGGCCGACGACCTCGATGCCGCCGACGAGGGCGGCCTCGGCCGCGGCCGTCTCGGCCACTGCGACCGTGCGCACGCCCCGCCGGGCCAGGGCGGCGACCATCGGCAGGATGCCGGGCACGGACCGTACCTCGCCGCCGAGTGAGAGCTCACCCAGGAACCCGATCCGGCGACGGCTCGGGGTGACCTGCTCGGAGCCGAGCAGGATCCCGATCGCGATCGCGAGGTCCAGCGAGGCGCCGGCCTTGCGCAGGTCGGCCGGGGCGAGGTTTACCGTGATCCGCCGCGGCGGATGGACGTAGCCGGCGTTCCGGAGCGCGCCGCGGACCCGCTCGCGGGCCTCCTGCAGCGCGGTGTCCGCGAGCCCGACGATCGTGAAGCCGGGCAACCCCGGCGCGACGTCGACCTCGACGCGGATGACCCGGCCCTCGAGGCCGAGCAGCGTGGCGGATGACACGACGGCCAGCACGCCGCGACGCTAGCGCGGGGCGCTCACCCCTCGGTCATCGCACGATCACCGGCGGCCCATCCGGCGGGCAACGGGACGAGCACAGCCAGGGGGCGCCGAGGCGGCGCCGTCTAGGTGCGAGCGGGGATCGCCGCCCTCGCCTGCATGGCCTCCGCCGGCTTGTCGAGCGCCCGGGCGAAGTGGAGCAACGAGCCGCCGAGCGCCGAGTCGGCCTTCATGAACATGAACGGCGCCCCGGAGTTCAGGGCGCTGATCGCGCCGCGATACTCGTTGACGATCTGGTGGTCGATGGTCCGGCGCAGCGCGCCCTCGGCGTTCTTGACGTTGATGCCGGTGAACGCGTTCGAGCGGTTCAGCACGAGCTGGACCTTGTTCGGCGGGTAGCCGAGGTGGTCGACGGTCTCGAGGATCAGGCGCACGTTCTTCAGGCACGAGAGGTCGGCGGTCATGACCACGAAGATCGTGTCGGCCACCTCGAAGATGCCGAGGTTCACGTCGTCGAGGCGCTTGTCGATGTCGACGACGATGTAGTCGTACGAAGCCTGCAGGGCCTCGGTGATGATCGGCAGGTGCTCGGCGCTCACGAGCTCGGCGGTCTCCGGCGACGGCGGGGCGAGCAGGAGATCCACCCCGGAGTCGTGCTTGACGAGCACCGACTTGATGATGTCGGCGTCGATCGACGAAGCCGTGACGACATCCACGATGCTCTTGCGGTCGAGCCCGAGGTCGAGGAAGACGCGGTGGTCGCCGAACTGGAGGTTGCCATCGATGAGGGCGACCTTCCGTCCCAGTTCGCGATGGAGCGCGATCGCCGCGTTGATCGCGATGGTCGTCGTGCCCACGCCGCCCTTCGCGCCGTAGAAGGCGAGGATCCGCCCGAGCGGCGGTCGGGCGAGGAGGGCGTCCTTGGGCGCGAAACGCGCCAGGAGGCTCTTGATCCGGGCGAGCAGCTCGGCTGGGTGGAACGGCTTGATGAGGTAGTCGTCGGCGCCGGCCTTGAGCCCGCGGACCTTCTGCTCGACCTCGCGCTCGGCGGTGAGCATGATGATCGGCACGTGGGCGGACTCGCCCTCCTCGGTCCGGATCTTCGTCGCGACCTGGTACCCATCGAGCTTGGGCAGGGCGACGTCGAGGAGGATGAGGTCAGGGCCCTCGGCGCCCCACAGGCGGAATCCCTCGGCCCCGTCGGCCGCGACGATGACCTCGTACCCCTCCTGCTTGAGCGTGTACTGCAGGAGTCGCTGGACGTTCTGGTCGTCGTCGACGACGAGGATCTTGGCCGCCATCGGTCCTCCGAGCGGGTGATTCGATCGGTACAGCCGGCTTGGGGGCCCCCGGCGCCGCGATTATAGGCTGCGGCCCCGGCCGGGCATCAGGGGACCGCGTTGCGTTCCGGCAACGCCTCGAACACGAGCTGGCTCCACGTCTCCATCCGGTCGACCACAGCCTCGATCTCCGTGCGCCCGGCGAAGCCGCCCTGGAGCTTGTCGGTCTCGCGAACGGACACCGAGCGGCCGCCGGCGTCGGCGACATAGACGGCCCCGAGGTGCACCGAGCCGACCTCGGTCGAGTCGTCGTTGAGCAGCGCGACGAGCTCGAACTCGGGCTCGAAGTCGGCGACGAGCTCCTCGTGCCACTCGCGGCGCAGGCCGCCGAGCAGGTCGCCGTCGCCGGGGTTGAGGTGGCCGCCGACGCCGATCGAGTAGCGGTCGTGCAGCCGGGCGTCGGCGCCCGCGCGCGTGCGGCGCATCAGGAAGCAACGCTCCCCGTCACGCAGGACGAGGTACGGGATGATCTGCTTGTGGCTGGGGTCCGCCTCGGCGGCCCCACGCGGGACGAACCGGCCGTCGCGGGCCACGATCGCCTCGAACCCCTCGATCAGGTCCGTGCGCACGCCGTGCCAGCCCGCCGCTTCCGGGAGGACGTCGCGCGGCACGACCAGGACGAGCTCATCCATCCGTCCGGGACTCCAGGCGATCGCGGACGGCCTCGAGCCGCGCGACGAGGGCGGCCTCGTCCGGGCCGTCGGGCGCTTCGAGCGCGGCCAGCCAGTCATCGATGACCACGCGGTAGGCTCGCAGGCGCGCCGCGATGGCCGGGGCATTGGTCGTCGCGATGGCGGCCCCCATGCGCGGATCGCCACGCGCGATGCGGGTCATGTCGCGCCAGGCGCCCGCGGCGAGTCCGGCGGCCTCCGGCCAATCGCCCTTCGGCGGTCCTCCGGCGGCGCCCGCGACGGCCTCGACGAGCGCGATCGACGCGATGAGCGGCAGGTGGCTGATGCCGGCCACGGCCGTGTCGTGGTCCTCCGCCGTCATGACGACGGGCCGCGCTCCGCACGCACGCGCGAGTGACGCGACGACCGCCGTCTCGGCCTCGCCGGCGGTGGCGTCCGGGACGAGGATCCACGGCCGCCCGGCGAACAGGTCGGCGGTCGCCGCCTCGTAGCCCGTGGCCTCGCGACCGGCCATCGGGTGGCCACCGACGAATCGCAGGCCGGTCGCCCTGGCTCGCTCGCCGATGGCGCCTTTCGTGCTCGCGACGTCGGTCACGATCGCGCCGTCGGCGAGGGCGGCCCGCCACGGACCCGCGAGGCCGTCGAGGAGCGCCAGGCAATCGGTGGCCGGTGCCGCGAGCACCACGAGGTCGGCACCCTCGACCGCGCCTTCGGGCGTCGCCGCGATCGCCTCGATCACGCCGTCGGCGAGGGCGGCCGCCGGGCCCCGGCCGGACGGGCTCCAGGCGACGACATGCCAGCCGCCCGTGGCCGGCTCGAGGCGCAGCGCGCGCGCGATCGAGCCACCGATGAGGCCGAGACCGAGGAGGGCGAGACGCACGGGACGGATCGGCGGCGGCCCGGGCCGCTCAGTCGATCCAGCCGGAGTCGTCGTTCCCCGGCGCGGACGACGTCGCTCCGCCGCGGCGCCGGCGCTTCCGCCGATCGGCGGTCCGGCGCTCGTCCTCGCCCGCGGGCGGGCCGGGATCGTCGGGCGGGTTCTGCCGCCGGTTCTGGACGCGCCGCTCCGTGTCGCGCCGTTCGTCGTTGAGCGAGGCGCCGCAGCGCGGGCAGCGACGCTCCTCGGCGAACAGCGCCTCGAGCGGGACCGTCGTATAGATCTGGCGACCGCACGCGCGGCAGGCGAGTCGCGGCATTCAGACCACCGGCAGGGCGGCCAGCGCGGCCTTGACCTTCTCGGCTGGGTACTCGTAGTCCTCGAGCGACCCGGCCAGGTAGCGCTCGTACGCCGACAGGTCGAAGTGACCGTGGCCGCACAGGTTGAACAGGATGACCCTGGCCTCGCCGGCCTCGCGGGCGGCGAGCGCCTCGTCGATCGCGACCTTGATGGCATGCGTCGGCTCGGGGGCCGGAAGGATGCCCTCGGCCCGTGCGAACGTGACGCCGGCCTCGAAGCAGGCCACCTGATGGACGCTCGTCGCCTCGATCGCGCCCAGCTCCTTGAGATGGGACACGAGTGGCGCCATCCCGTGGTAGCGCAGCCCACCCGCGTGGATGGGGGCCGGGACGAAGTCCGAGCCGAGCGTATGCATCTTCACCAGCGGGGCCATCTTGCCGGTGTCGCCGAAGTCGTAGGCGTAGACGCCGCGCGTCAGCGACGGCGCGGCTTCGGGCTCGGCGGCGATGATCCGGTACTTCGCCCCCTCGCGGAACACGCGACCGAGCCACGGGAACGTCAATCCGGCGAAGTTCGAGCCACCGCCGGCACAGGCGATGATGACGTCGGGCTCCTCGCCGGCCATCGCCATCTGCTCGATCGACTCCTGGCCGATCACCGTCTGGTGAAGGAGCACGAAGTCGAACACCGAGCCCAGCGAGTATTTCGAGCCCGGGTGCGTGACGGTGTCCTCGATCGCCTCACTGATGGCGATGCCGAGGGATCCGGTGTGGTCGGGGGTGTCGGCGAGCATGCGGCGGCCGTATTCGGTCGACAGGCTGGGGCTGGCCACGACATCGGCGCCGTAGGTCTCCATGAGGACCCGCCGATACGGTTTCTGGTCGTAGCTCGCGCGGACCATGTAGACCTTGACCTCGAGACCGAAGACCGCGCCGGCGAAGGCCAGCGCGCTGCCCCACTGCCCGGCGCCGGTCTCGGTGGCCAACCGGGTGACGCCCTCGGCCTTGTTGTAGTACGCCTGGGCGAGGGCGGTGTTGGGCTTGTGACTGCCCGAGGGGCTCACGCCCTCGTACTTGTAGTAGATGTGGGCGGGCGTATCGAGCGCCGCTTCGAGCCGATGGGCACGGTGCAGCGGGCTCGGCCGGTACAGCCGATACGCGTCACGGACCGGCTCGGGGATCTCGATCTCGCGGTCCGTGCTGACGACCTGCTTGATGAGTTCCATCGGGAACAACGGAGCCAGGTCGGCCGGCCCGATCGGCTGGCCGGTCCCCGGATGGAGCGGCGGCGGGGGCGGGCTCGGCAGGTCCGCCGCGATGTTGTACCAGGACCGCGGGATGCGCGATTCGTCCAGGACGAACTTCGTCTGCCGGGGATCGACCGAGACCGCCATCACGCACCTCATCGCCGTCGCGGCGACGGTCGGGAGAGGGACCGCGCCGGGGACGCGAGCCTAGCGTGCCGCACCGGCCATCGCAACCGGGCGGACGCATCCGGCGCTGCGCGTGGCGCCCGGCCGCCGCACCGGATCAGCCGAGGTCGACGAGCTCCAGTGGCTCGTAGCGGGCCGGACCGCCGCCGGTGAGGCTCTCGAACAGCCCGACGCGGTCGATGGTCATCGCCAGGCCGAGGTCGCGCGCCGCGTCGGCGAGCCGGGCGGCGATGGCCGGGCCGGCGGCGACGCCGTCGGAGCGAGCCAGGGTCAGGTGCGCCCGGAACGGACGGTCCGAGGGCGGCCAGCCGACCGGGGTCAGCGACCGGTCGACCTCGGCGGCGAGCCGGGCCAGGTCCTCGGCACCCTCGGTGATCTCGAGGAAGATCGTCCGCGGCCGAGCCGGCGATGGGAATGCGCCGGCACCGTCCACGACGATGCGGAACGAGCCAAGGGTCGAGGCCGCCTGCTGGACCGCGGCCACGACCGGCGGGATGCCTGGATCCGGTGTGGGCCCGAGGAAGCGCAGCGTCACGTGGAGCCCGTCCATGCGGACCCAGCGGACGTCGCGTCCCCCACGGGGCACGCCATCGGAACGGACACGGTCCACGAGGGCCACGACGACCTCGACGGCCGCCTCCGGCAGCGGCACCGCGACGAACAGGCGGCGGCCCGGCCGATCGTCGAATGCCGGCCGGCGGTCCGCTCCGTGTCGGGTCATCCGGCGTCGGGTGTGCCGACCTCGCGCTGCCAGGTGGCGCGGTCGGCGCGCAGGATCTCGAGCGCCTGCTCGCGCTCGCGCCAGCCGCGCATCTTGACGGTCTTGTCCTCGAGGGCCTTGTACGTCTGGAAGAAATGCTCGATCTCGACGAGCCGGTGCGGCCGTACCTGGTCGAGCCGCTCGATGTGCTGCTGGTGGGCGTCACCGATGGCGACGCACAGCACCTTGAAATCGAAGCCCTTCTCGTCGCGCATCTCGAGCCCGCCGATCGGGCGCGCCCAGACGTGGCAGCCGGTGAAGGTCGGCTCGTCGATGATCAGCAGGGCGTCCGTGTGGTCGCCGTCACCGGCGCGCGTGCCCTCGATGAACCCGTAGTCGAAGTTGTAGAAGACGGCGCTCGAGAGGACCCGGTCGAGCCGGAAGACGTGCGCGGTCTCGTCGTACTCGTACTTGTTCCGCGACCCGCGCGGGATCTCGACCACGATCTCGACGACATCGGGAAACGGCCCTGGGCTCTCCACCTCGACAGTGTAGGGAGTGCCGGCCGATCGATGCCGGGCTTCACGATCCGGTCCGCAGGGGGAACACGGCTGGGTCGTCCAGGGCGTAGGCAACGGCATCGTCGAGATCCATCATCCGGCCCTCCTCGTAGGCGTCGTCCCCCATCCCCGCATCGACCGCGACGCGGGCCTTCGCTCGCACATCGCCGACGGCGGCCATCTCCAGGGACGGCGCATCGCCGATCCGGTCGCGGAGCGTCTGGGATGCTCCCACCAGGCGCAGCGCCCGCTCGTTCTCGCCGCGCGCGAGCGCGAGGTCGGCGAACGCGTAGAGGTCCATCGCCACGACCAGCGCGATGTCGTACGTTCGGGCGACCGCGAGGCTGGACCGATAGCGGCGCTCGGCCAACGCTTCCTCGCCATCGCGCTGATCGAGCCAACCGACCCACCGCTCGGTGAACGCGCTCCAGAACGGGTCGGCGAGCTGCGTGAAGGTTCCGAGGGCGTCCTCCAGATGTCCGCGCGCCTCATCGGGCCGCCCCGAGAGGGCCGCCAGGAAGCCAAGGGCGACGGTGCACTCGCCCGCCTTCTGGCGATCCTCGACCGCCGTGTTGCGGTCGCGCGCCTCGATGAGCGTGGCACGCGCCGCATCGAGCTTGCCGGCGCTCATCTGGGCGACGCCGAGTTCCGACAGGGCATCGGCAAAGCCCACCGCGTCCCCGATCTCGCGGTAGATCGAGACCGCCTCCTCCGCGCGGCGCAGATAGCCCTCGTTCTCGCCCATCCACGACGACAGATCGGCCGCCGCGGTCAGCGCCCGAGCTCGAAGGCGCGTCCGCTCCGAGGCTGCGGGCAGCGCGAGGAGATCGTCGATCCAACGCACGCCCTCGCGGAAGTGACTGCCGAGGCGCCAGTACCCACGGAGAGCGGCCGCCAGCCGCAGCCCCTCCTCGGCTTCGCCGGACTCGGTGGCCCAACCCAGCGCTGCGCGGAAGTTGTCGTGATCGTGGTCCAGATCCCCGATGGTGGCGGCAGGCGCGTCGTCGGAGGCCCGCTGGGTCGCCGCCTCGGCCACCGCGATCCAATGCTCGGTCAAGCGTCGACGGAGCGCGGGCTCCTCGCCGGACGCCGCGAGCCGCTCGAGGCCGTACTCCCGGATCGTCTCGAGCATCCCGAATCGAGATGAACCCTCGGCCGTCGCTGTCTCGCGGACGAGATTCTTGTCGACCAGCGAGGTGATGCCATCGAGGGTGTCCAGCCCGAGTTCGCCCAACGGATTCGTGACGAGGTCGACCGCGTCAAAGTCCGCGCCACCGACGAAGGCCGCCACGCGCCAGAACATCCGGCGCTCCGGTTCGTCAAGCAGGTCGTAGCTCCAATCGATCGTCCGCCGGAGCGTTCGTTGTCGCTCAGGTACGTTCCGCTCCTGCGCGGTGAGGATCGGCAGTCGCTGCGTCAGCCGAGTGAGCAGGTCCTCCGGTGAAAGGACCTTGACGCGGCTGGCGGCAAGTTCGATGGCGAGCGGCAACCCGTCGAGACGCGCCGTGATCTCGACCACCGTCCGGGCGTTTCGCGGGGTCACGCGAAAGTCCGGCTTCACGGCCGTCGCGCGCTCGGCGAAGAGGGCCACGGCGTCGACCTGGAGGAGCACCTCCAGGTCGGGGAGGCGATCCCCGTCGGGGACGCCCAGCGGCGGGACCGCGTATTCGCGCTCCCCGTACAGGTGGAGTGGCACACGGCTGGTCACCAGGGCCTTCGCGCCCCGTGCTGCACGCAGCAGTGGCTCCACGACGATCGGGCCGGCATCGACCACCTGCTCGAAGTTGTCGAGCACCAGCAGGATTTCCTTGTCCCGAACGTGATCCGTGAGGGCCTCGACCGGCGGGCGATCCGCCGCGACCCGCAGCCCAAGCGCGTCGGCGATCTCCGGAGCCACCAGTCCGGGGTCGGTCAGGGCCGACAGATCCACGAACCACACACCATCGGCGAAGCTCGGAAGGAGCGCCGCCGCGACCTCGAGACCAAGCCGCGTCTTGCCGGTCCCGCCGGGGCCCGTGAGCGTCAGGAGGCGGTTCGCTTCCACCAGGTCGCGGATGTGCGAGATCTCGTCGTCACGGCCGATGAACCGCGTGAGCTGCGCCGGACCGTTGTTGATGCCGACATCGATGGTGCGAGGCGGCGGAAAGTCCTGATCGAGCCCGTCGATCAGGAGCTGGTGAAGGTGTTCGGGCCGCGTCAGGTCCTTCAGTCGATGCCGGCCGAGATCGGCGAGCCGTGTTCCGGCCGGCAGGGTCCCATCGACGAGAGCTCGAGTCGCATCCGAGATCAGGATCTGGCCACCGTATCCCGCGGCCGCGATCCGCGCCGTCCGATTGACATCCAGGCCGAGGTAGCTGTCGCCGCCGAGGATGCCTTGGCCGGTGTGCAGGCCCATCCTCACCCGGATGACCGAGGCGTCGGGCCATGCCGCCGCGGCGAGATCGCGCTGCGCCGAAACGGCGGCAAGGACCGCGCCCTTCGGGTCGTGGAACACGGCGAAGAAGGCGTCACCCTCGGTGCTCACCTCGCGCCCGTCCCCACGGTGGATGGCGTCTCGAAGGATGCCGTCGTGCCGTTGCTGCACGCCGCGGTATCGCTCGCCGAGCCGTTCCAGCAACCGCGTCGACCCTTCGACGTCGGTGAACAGGAACGTGACGATCCCAGTCGGTAGGTCTCGCTTCATGGCGCCGGTGCGCATCGTAGCGCGCGATGGCGTCCCGAAGGTTCAGCTCAGAGACGCCTGCCGCGTCAGCCGACGCATCGGCCGCCGGACGGGCCGTCGTGGCCGCCTCGGTCGCTGGTTCACCCACCGGGTGGCCCAACCGGCGATCGGAGCGCTGGCTCGGCCGCCGGACGGGCCGTCGTGGCCGCCTCGGTCGCTGGTTCACCCACCGGGTGGCCCAACCGGCGATCGGAGCGCTGGCTCGGCCGCCGGACGGGCCGTCGTGGCCGCCTCGGTCGCTGGTTCACCCACCGGGTGGCCCAACCGGCGATGTCCGGAGCCACGCTGACCCGGGGCACGCGACGGGCGGCGTCGGCGAGAGAGACGGGGCGCTCGGCGGCGTCAGCGCAAGGCGGAGGCGAGCACGAGAGCGAGCGCACCCCGAGGTGCGTGAGCGAGCGCGCGCAGCCGACAACGCCGCGATGGCGCCGGAGGGCGCCCCGCCTAGTCGTTGTAGAGGCGTTCCTCGATGAGCTTCTCCTGCACCGTCCGACCGTTGGGGTCGAAGCAGGAGAACTCGAAGTGCTTCTCGTACTCGAGGTCGATGTTGTCCTGCCCGCCACGGTTCTTCTCGACCGAGATGATGGCCCAGTCGCGGAACCGCTGCGCCTGGTACGGGTTGAACTCGATGTTGACCTTCGCGACGATGTGGTACTTCTCGTTGAGGATGAGGATGATGTCCGCCTCGTAGTTGATGGCGGAACTGCCGCGCAGGTGGAAGTTGCGCAGCCGCGCGGCCTTCAGGCCCTCCTTGTCGGCCGCGACGATGCTGATCATCGGCACGTCCTCGGCGAGCGCGATGTCCTTGAGCCCGTTGACGATGAACGTGACCTTCTCGGTCTCGTTCTCCGGCTCGGGGATCTGCGGCACCTTCTGCATGTAGTCGACGAAGACCACCAGCCGGCGGTCGCCGGACAGCACGCGGTGCTGCTGGACGAGGGTCCGGATGTTGTCGATGGTGCTCGCGGTCTGCGAGCCGCGCAGCAGGAAGAGGTTCTGCCCGTAGCGCGCGATCCGGTCGAGCGAGGGGCGCAGGCGCGGATTGTTCGCGAGCTGGGCGCCCGTGCCGCCCTCGGCCATCCATGTGCCGAGGATCTCCTTGCGCACGTCGACGATCTTGATCGCGCCCGTCTTGTGGGGCAGGTGCGCGAGCGCCGATTCCATCGCGATGAGCCGGTTCAGCAGGTACGGCTCGTCGTGCTCGAAGCAGATGTACAGGACGTTGGCCTGGCCACCCGACGCGATGTTGCGCGCCATCTGGAGGGCCATCGTGGTCTTGCCGGTGCCCTGGGCGCCACCGATCAGCAGGAGCTCACCGGCACGCAGGCCGCCCCCGATGGTCTTGTCCAGCGGGGTGAACCCGAGGGGGACCGGCTGGTACTCCCCGACCTGCCCGCCGACGACCTTCTCGTTGAGGTCGACGAGCACGTCGAGGGCGGAACGGGGCGCCATGCTGCCGTTCGCGGTGTCGAGTCGCCAGGACGCGGGCGCAGCGCTTTTCGGCTTCGTGTCGGCAGCTTCGGTGCTCACGTTCGCGCGGACCTCCCCGAGTGGTGCGGTGACGCAAAGGGTAGCATCCGGAACCCCCTGAATCACCCACCCGGACCCCCCGGAACCGCACAGGCAAGCGCCGCGACGCGCCTCGAAGCCCGTCAGCGAGGCAGGGCCGCGAGCTCGTCCCAGATGCGGATCACGGCGCGGACCCCGCCCTCGTAGTTGCGCAGGTCCATCCACTCGTTGGGCGCGTGGGCGTTGTCGTTGGGCGGCGGGAACCCGACCAGGACGACCGGCCGGCCCAGGATCGTCTCGAAGCTGGCCGCGACCGGGATGCTGCCACCCTCGCGGATGTAGACCGGCGCCTGCCCGAACGTCGCCTCGAGCCCGCGGGCGGCCGCCTGGGTCGCCGGAAGATCGATGGGGGTCAGGCTCGGCTTGCCGCCCCCGAGGTCGGTCACGGTCGTCGTCACCCCGGGCGGCGAGATCGACAGCACGAAGTCGCGGAACAGATCGTAGATCCGGTCCGGATCCTGGTTGGCGACGAGCCGGCAGCTGATCTTGGCGTGGGCGACGGCGGGGATGATGGTCTTGCTCCCCTCGCCCTGGAAGCCGCCCCAGATCCCGTTCACGTCGAGCGTCGGCCGGGCGCCACGTCGCTCGAGGACGGTGTAGCCGACCTCGCCGACGAGGGCCGGCACCCCGATGGTCGCCGCGTGGGCGGCGTCGTCGAACGGCAGCGCGGCGAAGGCCGCCCGGTCGGCGTCCGTCAGCGGCACGACGTCGTCGTAGAAGCCGGGGATGAGGATCCGACCGTCCGGGCCCTTCAGCGACGCGATGATCCGGGCGAGGGCGTTGGCCGGGTTCTCGACCACGCCGCCATAGCCGCCCGAGTGGAGATCCACCGGGCTGCCCTGGACGTCGACCTGGGCGTACATCAGGCCGCGCAGGCCGGTGGTGATCGCCGGGACGTTGCCCTCGAAGAAGCCGGTGTCGCTGATGATCACGACGTCGCACCCGAGACGGCCGTGGTTCGCCTCGAGCCAGCGGTCGAGGTGGATCGAGCTCGACTCCTCCTCGCCCTCGAAGAGGAACCGCACGTTGACCGGGAGCGCGCCACGCGTCGCCAGCAGCGCCTGGGCCGCCATCAGGTGGAGGTGGATGTTGGCCTTGTCATCGGCCGCGCCGCGGCCCAGCACGCGGTCGCCGACGACGACCGGCTCGAACGGCGGCGAGGTCCACTGCTCGAGCGGATCGACCGGCTGGACGTCGTAGTGCCCGTAGAGCAGCACGGTCGGCGCGCCCTCGGCGTGGAGCCAGTCGCCGTACACGACCGGATGGCCGCCGGTCTCGGCGATCTCCACGTGCTCGGCACCGGCGGTCCGCAGCGCATCCGCCAGCCAGGCGGCCGCCTGACGGCAGTCCGCGGCGTGGGCGGGCAGCGCCGAGATGCTCGGGATCCGGATGAAGTCGAGGTACGACGCGAGGCGGGCGTCGCGGGTCGCGTGGAGGTGCGCTTCGGTCGCGGCGTCGAGGGCGGCGAACGACTCGGTCATGGGTCCTCGTCAGACTCGGGATCGGCGGGCGGTCGGCGGCATTGTAGGGTGCGCCACCGAGTAGGATGGCAGCCCGCGGCACCGGGCCGTCCCGATGGAGTCGTCCGACGCGCATGGCATCGACCCACCACCCGTCCTCCGCCGACGTCCCCAGCTGGCTGAACCGGCTCGCCGCCATCGGCTGGCGCGTCCTGGTCACGGTCGCGCTCGGCCTCGTCATCTTCTACCTCGCGACGGTACCTCTCCACGGTCACCCTGTCGATCCTCTTCGGGGTGATCGCGGTCGCGACACTCGGTCCGCTGCAGGAGCGGCTCCTGGCGCGCGGTTGGGGACGCGCCAAGGCGTCGGCCGTCGCCCTGCTCCTGGCTGCGGGCGTCGTGATCGTCGCCCTCGCTCTCATCCTGCTGGCCCTGGTCCCATCGCTCGTCCAACTCGCGCAGAACGCCCAGGCTGGCGTCGACCAGCTCGACGAGGACCTGGCGAAGATCGGCGCGTCGTCCCAGGTCACCTCGGCCGTCCAGACGTTCGTGTCGCAGGTCCAGGCCTGGGTCGGCGCCGAGGCGACCTCCATCGTCAGCTCGATCGCGAACGTCGCGACGATCGTGATGCTCGGCCTGTTCCTGACGTTCTACTTCCTGCTCGACGGCCAGAAGGGCTGGGACGTCGGCCTGCGCGACCTGCGCGAGTGGCGGCGCGTTCGGATCCGGACCGCCGGCGAGGACGCGATGCGGCGAGCCGGCGGGTACATCCGCGGCACCGCGCTGATCGCTTCCGTCGACGCAGTGGCCGCCTTCGTCTTCCTGACGGTCCTTGGCGTCCCGCTCGCCGGGCCTCTGGCGGTCATCGTCCTGGTGGCGGGGTTCGTCCCGTATATCGGCGGGGTGTTCGCGAGCGCCGTCGTCGTCCTGTCCGGGTACGCATCGGGCGGTCTGACGACCGCGGTCATCCTGCTGGCACTGATCGTCATCATGAACATCGCGGAGCACCGCTATCTCGGCCCGTCGGTCTACGGGCGGACGCTGGACATGCACCCGGCGGTCATCCTGATCGCCCTGCTCGTCGGCTTCACGATGGGCGGCATCGTCGGCATGTTCGTGGCCGTGCCGACCGTGGCGGTCATCACCGCGGTCTCCGGGGCCATCGTCGACGCGCTCGGTGAACGCGACGCCGATGAGGAGCAGCTCAACGCGGCCGACATCCCGGACTGGCTCGACCGGTTGGCGCAGTGGAGCTGGCGGCTGCTCGTGGGCGGGGCCTTCATGCTGCTCTTCGTGGTGATCGCGGCGCAGATCCCGGCCGTGATCGGCCCGATCGTCGTCGCGGTCACCCTCGCCGCGACGTTCCTGCCGGCCGTCAGGATCCTCGAGGCGCGACGCGGCTGGACACGGGCACGGTCCTCACTCGTCATCAGTATCGTGCTCTGGGTAACGGTCACGATCGTCACGATCCTCTCCATCGGGGCGCTGCTGGCGCCGGCCGCCGACTCGATCCAGGGCGCCATCACTGGGGCCTCGACCGGCGCGACGAGCGCCGACGGATCGCTGCCTGCCGGCGTGTCGGGCGCGGTGTCCGGCCTCACCTCGGCCGTCGGGAGCGGGATCCTCCCGGCCCTGGCCTCGCTCGTCGCCGGCCTCGCGACCTTCGTGATCTTCCTTGTGCTCTCGGCGCTGCTGGCCTACTTCTTCCTGCGCGATGGCAGCAAGGCCTGGTCGTGGATGACCGGGAAGATCGGCGGCTGGCGCGAGCGCGAGGTCCGGGCGGTGGGCGACCAGGCGGTCGTCATGCTGGGCGGCTACATGATCGCGACCGGCGTCCTGGGGGCGTTCAATGCGATCACCGGTTTCGTGATCATGACGCTGCTCGGGATCCCGTTCGCCCTGCCCGTCGCGGTCCTGTCGTTCTTCGGCGGCTTCATCCCGTACATCGGCCAGTTCGTCACGAGTGCGATCGCGTTCCTGATCACCGTCGCCTTCGGCACGACCCAGGACATCATCTTCATGGGGATCTGGACCGCGGTCTTCAACATCGTCCAGGGCAGCGTCATCGCGCCGCTCGTCTACGGCCGCGCGGTCAGCCTCCACCCGGCGGTCGTGCTCATCGTCATCCCTGCCGGATTCACGCTCGCCGGCGTGCTCGGCATGTTCCTCGCGGTCCCGGTCGTCGGCATCGCCGGCGCCGTCTGGCGCCACGTCCTCGCGGCCATCGGCGAGATCCCGCCGACCGATGCGACGTCTGACGCAGGCGCCGCCGAGGCCGATGCCGGCGAGGCGACACGCCCGACCGACACGCACGCGTCACCGGCGATCACTCCGGCCCCGGCGCCTGCCCCACCGAGCGCCTGACACGCGACGAGCGGGCCGTCGCCGGCCCGCTCGTGTCGGTGCTGGAGCCCGGGAGCCGTTCGGCTCAGGCGGGCTGGGGGTTCGCTTCGGGGACGGGCTGGCCTGGCCCGATGATCGACGGCGGCGCGTGGCTGTTGATCTTCGGCGGCAGGTCGCTGAACAGCGACTCGAAGCCCTCGGAATCGACCGTCTCCTCGGCCACCAGCTTCTCGGCGAGGGCCACGAGCTTGTCCTTGTGCGTGGTCAGGACCTCGGTGGCCCGCTCGTACGCACGATCGATGATCGCCCGGACCTCTTCGTCGATCTGGCGGGCGACGTCGTCGCTGTAGTTGCGCTGCTCACCGATCTCGCGGCCGAGGAAGACGAGCTCGTCGCGCTTCCCGAAGGAGAGCGGTCCGAGCTTCTCGCTCATGCCGAATTCGGTGACCATCCGGCGCGCGATGTCGGTCGCCTTCTCGATGTCGTTGCTGGCACCGGTGGTGGTGTCGCCGAAGATCATCTTCTCGGCGACGTTGCCACCGAGCAGCCCGGCGATCTTGTCCTCGAACTCGGACTTGGACTGGAGGTAGCGATCCTCCTGCGGGAGGGCCATCGTGTACCCGAGGGCGAGGCCACGGCTGATGATCGTGACCTTGGCCACCGGGTCGCACTTGGGCAGGATCCGCTGCACGACGGCGTGGCCGCCCTCGTGGTAGGCGATGATCGCCTTCTCGGCGTCGGAGATGACCCGGGACTTGCGCTCCGGTCCGGCGACGATCCGCTCCAGGGCCTCCTGGAACTCGGACATGCCGATGACCTTCTTGTTGCGCCGGGCCGACAGGATCGCGGCCTCGTTGACGAGGTTGGCGAGATCCGCGCCGGAGAAGCCCGGCGACTGGCGCGCCACGCCTTCGACATCGACGCCCTTGTCGAGCGGCTTGCCCTTGGTGTGGACGCGGAGGATCTCCGTCCGGCCACGCATGTCCGGGCGGTCGAGGATGACCTGGCGGTCGAACCGGCCCGGGCGCAGCAGCGCCGGGTCGAGGACGTCGGGGCGGTTGGTGGCAGCCACGACGATCACGTTCGTGTTCGTGTCGAAGCCGTCCATCTCGACGAGGATCTGGTTGAGGGTCTGCTCGCGCTCGTCGTGGCTGCCGCCGAGGCCGGCGCCGCGCTGGCGGCCGACCGCGTCGATCTCATCGACGAAGACGATGCACGGCGAATTGCGCTTGGCCTGGTCGAACAGGTCGCGGACGCGGCTCGCGCCGACGCCGACGAACATCTCGACGAACTCGGAGCCCGAGATGCTGAAGAACGGGACACCCGCCTCGCCGGCGACGGCACGGGCCATCAGGGTCTTGCCGGTGCCGGGAGGTCCGACGAGCAGGACGCCGCGCGGGATGCGCGCACCGAGGGAGTTGAACTTCTCGGGGTACTTGAGGAACTCCACGACCTCCTGGAGCTCCATCTTCGCCTCGTCGACCCCGGCGACGTCGGAGAAGGTGACGACGGTCTTGTTGCCGAGGAACATCCGTGCGCGGCTCTTCCCGAAGCTCAGGGCCTGGTTATTGGTCCCCTGGGCCTGGCGCATCATGAAGAAGATGAAGCCGCCGATCACGATGAGCGGCAGGAGCCCCGTCAGGAGCAGGCCGAGCCACGAGGTGTCGGGCGCCTTGACGGCGCTGTAGTCGACGGATTCGAGGGTGCGCCCGCCGGCGGTGGCCGCCGCGAGCATGTCATCGGGGTAGACCTTGGTGAGGATGCTGGGGACGACGACCGTGTAGGTGGCGGTGGAGCTGTCGGTCGGCGTGACGGTCAGGGTGTCGCCCTCCTGGACGACCTTCTTGACCTCGCCCGACTTGACGCTGTCGAGGAACGTCGAGTAGCCGACCGGCTGGGTCGGCGCGCTGGCGTTGATCCAGGTGAAGAGCAGCGCAGCCGTGCCGAGGACCAGCACGACCATCACGATGCCGTTGCGGAAGAACTTGGGGTTCAACGAGGGAGCCTCCGGGGGGTGACGGCGCCGACGCGCCGCCGTGGGGCCGAGTATAGCGCTGGGGACATCAAGGACCCCGTGACAGAGGTCCTACACGCTGACACGCATCCGGACGCTCCCGAGCGCCGTCCGGTGGCGTCTGTCGAAGGTAAGGATTCGCAACGACCGGGCCGTGCCCGCCGGTCGTCGGGACCGAAGCTGGTAGCGGAGGGCGGATTCGAACCACCGACCAAGGGCTTATGAGTCCCCTGCTCTACCACTGAGCTACTCCGCCGCGGCCGCGGATTCTAGCGCAGGCCCCCGTGACTTGACCACCGGGCCGCCAGTCGGCCGCCGACCCGGATCACTCGCCCGGGCCGAAGAGCAGCGTCAGCCAGCGTTCCAGCGGGCTGACCTGCGTCGCCCGCGCCCCGAGCCGCACGCTCGCCGAGCCCGGCGCGTCATCCGGCAGCGGCGGCGCGTCCTGGGCCAACGTGAAGGCGATCTCCTTGGGCCCGCCGAGGCCGTGGGCGCGAGCCTGCTGCTCGATGTACGCCTCGCGCCTGATCATGTCGAGCTCGCGGGACAGGGCCTCGACCCTGGTCGACAGGCCGTCGTTGTCGATGGTCATCTGCTCGACCCGGGCCGTCGCGGCCTGCGCGTCTCCGACCTGGCGCGCGAACACGATGACGATCCACGCCGCGATGACCGCACCGAGGATCCAGGCCACGTGGCGACGGGTCAATCCGGCGATGCCGAGGCTCGAGAGGTCCGGCAGATCGGCGACGAGGTCCTGACCTGGACGGCCTCGATCCGGGGTTCGGGCGTCGGACGGGCTGTCGACCATCTCGTCGAGCTCGTCCAGGGGCGGCGTGGCGGGTGGCCGGCGAACCATCCGCGCGAGGGTAGCTGACGCTCAGCTGCGGTGTCAACCCGCGTGGTCGTGACACCCGAGCTGTCACGACGGGTTGTCACGGTGCGCTAGACTCCAGCGGATTCGAACATCCGTGCTATTCGAGGAACCGCATGCGCACCTACGCCCCCGCTGATCCCGAGGCGGTGCTCGCCGGCCTGCTCGAGGAGCCGTCGATGGCCCGCGGGGTCGTCCACCACGCCGTCATCCCGCCCCGGCCGGCCGAGCACGCCGACTTTCCCGGCTGGCTGGATCCGCGCATCGTCGCGGGGCTCGGCACCCGCGGCATCAGCCGGCCGTATCGCCACCAGGCCGAGGCCATGGACGCGGTCCACGCCGGTGAGGACGTCGTGATCGTGACCCCGACCGCGTCGGGCAAGACGCTGTGCTACGCGGTGCCCACGCTCCAGGCCATCGCCGAGGACCCGGCATCGCGAGCGCTGTTCCTGTTCCCGACGAAGGCGCTCGGGCAGGACCAGGTGGCGGAGTTCGGGGGCCTGGCGGAGGCCGCCGGGCTGTCGATCATCACGTCGACGTACGACGGCGACACGCCCGCGCCCATCCGCTCGAAGGTGCGGGCCGCCGGCCAGGTCGTCGTCACCAACCCGGACATGCTCCACTCGGCGATCCTGCCCCACCACACCAAGTGGTTCCAGCTGTTCGAGCAGCTCCGGATCATCGTCATCGACGAGCTCCACACCTATCGCGGCGTGTTCGGGAGCCACGTCGCGAACGTCCTCCGACGGCTGCATGCGGATCTGCGCGCACTACGGCAGCCATCCGGTCATCGTCTGCTGCTCGGCGACGATCGGGAACCCGCAGGAGCTCGCGACGGCCCTCATCGGGCGACCGACCCGGCTCATCGACCGGAACGGCGCGCCATCGGGCGAGCGCCACATCGTGCTCGTGGATCCGCCGGTCATGGAGCCGGCCAGCGGCGCCCGCGGGTCCGCCGTGACCCTCGCCCAGCGCTGGGCATTGCCGTTCCTGCGGGCCGGCCGGCAGACGATCGTGTTCGGACGGTCGCGGGTGGCCGTCGAGCTGCTGCTCACCGGCCTGCGCGAGTCGCTCCGCGAGAGCTACGGTCCGCGGAGCCGCGTCCGTGGCTACCGCGGCGGCTACCTGCCGACCGAACGGCGGGCCATCGAGCATGGCCTGCGCGACGGCGAGATCCTGGGGGTCGTCGCCACCAACGCCCTCGAGCTCGGTGTGGACATCGGCCGGCTCGACGTCTCGATCCTGGCCGGCTATCCGGGCTCGGTCGCCGGCACCTGGCAGCAGTTCGGCCGGGCCGGCCGTCGGCTGGGCACGAGCGTGGCGGTGCTCGTCGCGTCGGGCGCCCCGGTCGACCAGTACGTCATCCACCACCCCGAGTTCCTGCTCGAGGGCGCGCCCGAGGAAGCGCGGGTCGACCCGGACAACCTGCATGTCCTGCTCGGGCACCTGCGGGCGGCGACATTCGAGCTCCCCTTCGACGCGGGCGAGGTCTTCGGACCCGGCCCGGCCGACGACCTCCTCGCGTTCCTCGGTGAGGAGGGTCACGTCCGCCAGGCCGACGACGGCCGCTGGTACTGGTCGAGCGAGAACTTCCCGGCCTCGGAGATCTCCCTGCGGACGGCGGCGCCCGAGAACGTCGTGATCATCGACACGACGCCCGACCGACCCCGGGTCCTCGGCGAAGTCGACCTGTTCAGCGCCCAGGTCCTGGTCCACGAGCGCGCCATCTATATCCACGAATCGATCCAGTACTACGTGGACCGCCTGGAATGGGGCGAACGCAAGGCCTACGTCCACCGGATCGACGTCGACCACTACACCTACGCCGACCGGGCGGTGACGCTCAAGCCACTCGAGATCTTCGCCGAAGCGCCGGCGACCCGCGGCCGGCGGATCCATGGCGAGGTGATGGTGGCCAGCCTCGTCACGATGTTCAAGAAGCTCAAGTTCGTCACCGACGAGAACGTCGGCTGGGGCCCCATCGACCTGCCCGAACTCGAGCTCCAGACGACCGCCTACTGGCTCACCGCGGACCGCGCTCGCGATCGGTGGCGGCACGACGAACTCGACGTCGCGCTCCTCGGCGCGGGCCGGGCGATCCAGACGGTCGCGGCGATCCTGCTCATGGGCGACCCGCGCGACCTCGGGCTCGTGGCCCAGGTTCGCTCGCCCCACGCCGAGGAGCCGACGATCTACCTGTACGAGTCCGTGCCGGGCGGCATCGGGCTGTCGGAGCGGCTCTGGCAGCGTCACGAGGAGCTCATCGACGGTGCCGCCGACCTGATCGCGGCCTGTCCGTGCGAGGCCGGCTGCCCGGCGTGCACGGGTCCCCGTCTCGAGCCCGATGTCGACGCGAAGGCCCTCGCGGCCCGCTTGCTGGGCGAGCTCGGGGCCCGACGGTCGGCGCCCCTGCTCGCCGCCGCCGGATGACGATCGCAGCGGGCGACCCGAGCGGCAGCCTCGCAAGGCGGCTCGAGCGATATCGCGCGGCGACCCGCACGGCCGATGGCGAACCTCGACGGGTCGACGAGGACACGCCGGGCCGCCGCATCGGAGCGGCGGACCTCGCCGCGCGACTCGCCGCCGCACTCGACGCCGAGGTCGTCCGCTCGAGCCTGGGGACGGTCGTCCGCTACGACAGCGGGACGCGGCTGCTGGCGGTCGACCGGGATCGTCTCGCGTCGCTGCCGGGCCAGCCACCGGCCGACGCGCCGCTCGTCTGTCTCGACACCGAGACGACGGGGCTCGCGACCGCGACCGGGACCGTGGCGTTCCTCATCGGACTCGGCTGGTGGACGGGCGACCGGTTCCGGCAGGTCCAGCTGCTCCTCCCCGACCATGCCGAGGAGCCCGCCCTGCTCGACGCCGTGGCCGCGGCCATCCCGGCCGACGCCTGGCTCGTGACGTACAACGGGCGCGGGTTCGACTGGCCGCTGCTCGTGACGCGCTACCGGATGCACCGCCGTCCGGCGCCCGAGCACGGCGGTCACCTCGATCTCCTGCCGGTCGTGCGCCGGTTGTTCCGCCACCGTCTCGACGACGCCCGCCTGCGCACCGCCGAGTCGGGCCTCCTCGGGATGGAGCGGCACGGTGACGTCGATGGCTGGGAGATCCCGGCGCGATATCTCGGGTTCCTGCGGGGCGGCCCCGTCGGACCGCTCGTCGACGTGGTTCGTCATAACGACCAGGACGTCCGCTCGCTGGGGCACCTGCTCGCCTACCTCGAGACCGGATATGCGAGCGGGGACGCGCGGCGCTCGGCACCGGCCGGCGACCTGGGCGGGCTCGCCCGGGCCTTCGCCCGGTCCGGCCGGCTCGAGGATGCCCTCGACTGCTACGACGCGGCGTTGGAGGCGGCCGGACGGGCCGCGGACCCCGGTCGTGACCGTGTCGCGGATCGCGACGGCCCGCCCGGCGCGAGGGTCGAGGCGCACGGTCTCGCGCGACCACCCGACGCGCCTCGGACGAACCTGCCGTGGTGGGCACCCGCCGCCCGACCGGACTTCGGCGGCCGGCCGGTCGCTCCCCCCGAGACGGCCCGAGCGGACCGGAACGCGGCCTTCGCGGTCCCGTGGACGACCGAGCGGATCGCCGTCGAGCGTGCCTATCTCCTCCGCCGACTCGGCCGGTGGACGGAGTCGGCGGAGGCCTGGGGCGGGCTGGCCGCGGGCCCCGGCCGGACCGCGATCGTGGCGGCCATCGAGCTCGCGAAGGTGCACGAGCATCGTCGGCGCGACCCCGAGGCCGCCATCGCGTCGGTCGCCCGCGGGCTCTCGCTCGCCGAGCGACGTCGCGCCCTCGGGCGACCCGAGCCCCGACTCGAGGCGGATCTGCAGGCGCGGGGTCGGAGGCTCCGCCGCCGCCTCGCGGCGCGGCGCGGTGCCGTCGGGCCGGCGCCCCGTCAGCCGATGTCGTCGACCGCCAGCGCGCCCACCTGCGACTCGGCGCTCGGCAGCACCGTCCGGCGGACTCGCTCCCTCGCCCGCCGGACGTTGACGGCGGCTCGGTCCGGGACGCCGGTGAGTCCCACGCCCTGGACCGCCAACGACCCGGCCGCGGCGGCGAACCGCAGGTCGTAAGGCCGCCGGCTCCGGTGCCGCCCCGCGATCGCGGGGCGGAGCGCGGTCGCGAGGAGCGCCGCCAGGAACGTGTCCCCGGCCCCGGTCGCGTCGACCTCCCGGTCGGTGTGGGTCGGGAGATAGCGCACGACGCTCGCGGGCGTGCCCGCGGCGACGTCGACGAGCAGGCCGCCCTGGTGGCCACGGGTGATCAGCAGGTGCGATCCGTCGTGCAGCATCGCCGTGAGCGTCGCGATCGGGGTCGCCGGGTCGACGTCGTGATGGCTGACCCCGACCAGATCGGCCCGGGCGAGGAGCTGGTTTGCCGCCGGCGTGCGGCGGGCGACCTGGCGGCCCGCGGTGAGGTGACGCAGGAATCCCTGCCACCCGAGCGCGAGGAGCGCCGTGGACGGCACGTGGGCGGCCCACTCCTGGCCGATCTCCCCAGCGACCGGCACGATCGACCACGCGGCGGCCCCGGACCAGGACTCGGGCAGTGCCGGGGGGGCGATCGGGACGCCCTTCGCGACGCACTGCTGGATCCGGCCGGAGCGCCGTTCGATGTTCTCGAAGACGGGTCCCTCGCGAAGATGGACCAGCATGAGGTCGACCCCGGCGGCGCGCAGCTCGTCGAGCTCACGCGCCCCGGCCGCCGCTTCGTCGACGCCGACGATGGCCCCGGTGCGCAGGCCCAGCCGCGCCGTCGTCAGGGCCGCGTAGGTGACCCCGCCACCGAGCCGCCAGCCGCGCGGATCGTCGGCCGTCAGGTCGCGCGACGCCGAGCCGACGTGGAGCACCTCGAGCGCGGTGGTCGCCATCCAAGCCCTCCCTGCGGCCGTCCCGGCCCGACAGGCCCGACCGGGCGGTCCGGACCACCGACGTATACTGCCGCCCCAACCCGCGCGATCGAGAGGCCAAGGTGTTCTTCTACGAACTGCACGAGGGCGACGACAAGGTGTACTCGGACGTCCTCGTCGTGAGCGAATCCGAATGGGAGCCCGACGAGTTCTTCGAGCTCGTCCAGTCGATCCGTCGCCGGATCCAGGACACCTACCAGCACGATACGCTCATCGAGGCGATCGCCGTCGAGCTCGAGCGCGAGCACGGCTTCGTCTACGTCGGCGACGACCGGCTCGTCGCGGCCGTCAACGTCTCGACGGTCGAGAGCGACAACTTCCTCGCCGAGCTCGAGGTCGAGCTGGCCGACGCCGAGGAGGATGCCGACGACGATGATGACGATGACGACGAGGACAGGACCGACTTCCGTTCCGTCCTGGTCGACTTCGAGCCTGGGGGCCGCCTCAACTAGATCGACGGCCGGGGCCGGCCGCCGCGTGTCTACTTGCTGAAGAGGATCTCGACCACGTCGCCGTCGCGGACGTGGTACGTCTTGCCCTCGGAGCGCAGCTTGCCGTGCTTGCGCGCCTCGGCGATCGAGCCGAGGCTCACGAGGTCGTCGTAGGCGACGGTCTCCGCCCGGATGAACCCCTTGGCCAGGTCCGTGTGGATGGCCGCGGCGGCGTCGACGGCCGTGGAGCCGTCATGGATCGGCCAGGCCCGGACCTCGTCCGGTCCGGCGGTCAGGAACGAGATCAACCCGAGCAGGCGGTAGGTCAGGGCGATCACGCGGTCCAGCCCGGACTCGGCGATACCGAGCTCCTCCATGAACACCGCGGCCTCGTCGGGTTCGAGCTCGCCGAGCTCCATCTCGATGCGGGCGGACAAGGCATCGACC
The DNA here is from genome assembly GCA_963817245.1 of uncultured Chloroflexia bacterium. Classification (GTDB taxonomy): domain Bacteria; phylum Chloroflexota; class Limnocylindria; order Limnocylindrales; family CSP1-4; genus SPCO01. The sequence goes on along the minus strand of CAWFNQ010000001.1, from coordinate 844,628 downwards.
ATCGCGTCGTGGTGGTCGTAGCCGGCTGCGATGCGGGCCACGGCGGCCGGCGCGTTCGCCAGATCGGCCTCACCGACGTTGAGCAGGACGAGGACCGGCTTCTGCGAGAGGAACCGGAACCCGCGGATCGCTTTCTCCTCGTCGGCGTCGAGGCCGAGATCGCGGATCGGTCGGCCGGCCTGGAGCCCCTCGTGGATGCGGCTCAGGATGACCTCCTCGCGCTCCGCGGCTTCGCGCTCGGCCGGCGTCCCGTGCCGCCCGCTCGTCGTCAGGCGCTCGAGCCGCCGCTCGGCCATGGTCAGGTCGGCGAGGATGAACTCGAGATCGAGCCGCTCGAGGTCGCGCGCCGCGTCGACGCTGCCCTCGGGATGCGGATGGGCGGGGTCCTCGAATGCCCGGACGACGTGGAGCAGCGCATCCGAGTCGCGCAGCCTCGCGAGATGGTCCGCCGGCAGCTCCTCCGTGCCGACGTGGCCCTCGCTCGATGGTGGCGGGGCGGGCAGGTCGACGTAGGTGACGTCGGCGTGGACGGTCTTCTTCGGCTTGAAGATCTCGGCCAGCCGGTCGAGGCGTGCATCGGGGACCTTCACGACCCCGACGTTGAGCGTCACCCCGCCGAAGCCCCCGGTCTCGGCGTGGCCGCGGGTCAGGGTATTGAAGACGGTCGTCTTGCCGCTCCCGGCAAGCCCGACGATGGCGGTCTGCATGATCGGGAAGCGTAGCGGGCGCGGGGAGCCGGCGGGCGCGGCGGCGGCCTCCCGGACGGCGAGCGCTCCTGGTTCGATCGAAGCACGCGACCTGCCGGCCCGCGGGTCGGCGCCTCTTAGCCTCCGAGTTCGCGAAGGTTGGCGTCGCTCCGGTCGAGGAGCTCGGTGACTTGCTCGGGCGTCCGCATGAATGGATCCATGCCCATCGCCATCGGATTGATCTGCGACCCGCCTCCCGAGGTCTCGACCGTGACCGCGAGATGCTGATAGATCGCCCTGAAGCGCCGGAGGAACGCCGCCTCGTCCTGGATCGGACCGGCGAGCTCGCGAGCGATGTCGATGAGTCGGACGCGGTAATCGTCCATCTGGATGCCTCCGAACTGCATGAGGTCAGTAGCCCGCTGTCGGGTCGACGACGTTGAGCAGCGGTTCGCCGGTCGCGAACCGCTGGAGGTTGTCGCAGAAGAGCTCGACGCTCCGGTCGAGCACGCGGCTGCTCGACCAGGCCGTGTGCGGCGTGACGATGACGTTGGGCAGGTCGTAGAACGACGACATCGGCGGCAGGGGTTCGTCGTGGAACGTGTCGAGGACCGCGCCGCCGAGGGGCCCGTCGCGCAGGGCTCGGATCAGCGCCCGCTCGTCCACGAGGCGCCCGCGCGCGACGTTGATCAGCCAGGCACCGGGCTTGACCAAGGCCAGGGTCTCGTCGTCGATCATCTCCTCGGTCTCGGGCGTGAGCGGCGCGGCGAGCACGATGAAGTCGGATTCCGCGAGCAGTTCCGGCAGGGTCTCGGGACCGCCGACCCGGGCCAGTCGCAGCTCGCCGACCGCCTCGTCGTCACCGGCCGTGCCGGCCTCTCCGGCGGCGGGATGGCGGCGAACGGCGACCACGCGACAACCGAAGGCGCTCGCGAGCGACGCGACGGCCCGGCCCATCGAGCCCAGGCCGACGATGCCGACCGTGACGTCGCGCAGCTCCCGCCCCTCGAGCGGCTGCCAGGTCCGCTCACGCTGGAGCTCGAGGAGTTGCGGGAGCCGGCGGCTCACCGCCAGGATCATCATCACGACGTATTCCGCGATCGGCCGGCTGAAGACCCCGCGGGCGTTGGTGACGACCAGGCCACGCTGCCGCGCCGCGGGCGTGAGGGCCCGTTCCACGCCGGACGTCGCCGAATGGACCCACGACAGCCGCGGGGCGCGAGCCAGGAGCCGGTCGAACGCATCCGGGCCGAGCCAGCCGCGGAGCATCACCTCGACATCGTCGAGCGGGCCGTCGGCGAGGCCTTCGACCGACACGGTGACGAGGCGAGCGCCGGGTGCCGCGGCGCGGATCCGCTCCAGGTCGCCGGCACGGTAGCGGGCGGACAGGATCGGGCTCAGGGCGATCGCCGTCGGGGCCCCGCCGGGTCCACTCCCGGGGCCGGCGCGACGAACGACCGGCTCGGGGTCGCTCATGCGCGGGTACCCGCCATCCCGCTCACGCGCCGGCCGGCGCGTCCATCACGCGTGCGACCCAGCGCTCGGGCGCCTCGATCTCCCCGTCCCGTGGCAGCGTCTCCGGCCCGTCCCAGAGCCGGGTCAGGGCGGCACGGCCGCGCGCGTCGGCGATGGCGCGCACGAAGCGCTCGCCCTTCTTGTACTGCTCGAGCTTGAGGTCCATGCCGGTCAGTCGGAGCATCGAGCGCTCGAAGGTCGAGCGCCGGTTCCGTCGCTCGTGGAACTTCGCGCTGATCTGCTCCACGTCCGGGACGAGGCCCTTGCCGACCTCGTCCATCACGTAGTCGCTGAACCCCTCGAGCAGGCTCATCACGGCCTGTGTCTCACGGAAGAGCCGGCGCTGTTCGTCGCCCATGAGGCGCTCCATCCAGTGCTCCCCGTCGGCCTCGCCGCGCAGCGTGCGCCCGAGACCGCGCAAGGCCTCGCGACCCAGGCCGCGGGCATCCCGTCCGAACAGCGTCAGCTGGCGCTCGAGCCGCGAGCTCAGGTACGGCCGCAACCAGGGGTGGGCCTCGAACTCGAACGCGTGGGTCGTCTCGTGCAGGGCGATCCACGTCCGGAACGGACCGACGGGCACCCGCAGGCTCGCGGCGGTGGCCCGGATGTTCTCCTCGACGAAGAGCAGCCGTCCGGGCGTCTGCTCGGCGGAGAGCAACGCGAGGTCGTACTGGCCGAGGACGCGCGAGCCCATGAACCCCAGGAGGTAGCCGAGCTGACGGGTGGTGACCCAGCGGTTCGCGATCGCCATGGACGCCTTGGCCAGGCCACCGCCGGGCGGGACGACCTGGTCGAGCAGGTCCGCCTCGAGCTTGCCGATGAGCGATGCGAAGGTCGCCGTGTTGGCACGCACCCAGCCGGCCCGATCGACGACGCCGGAGCGTTCGACCACGCCCGGCAGCTCCGTGCCGAGCGCGTCGGTGAGGGCCGGCACGATCGTGGCCATCGCCTCGACATAGGCGGGCTCGAGGGCGCGCAGCTCGTGCCGCCGAGAGCGTGCCCGGCGCCGAGGCGAGACGGGCGATGGCGATGCGCTCGACCGCGGGCCAGTCGACGAGGCCGCGGCGGGCGGACCGTTCCGCGTGGCGACCGACGACGGTCGCCGCGGCGCCGAGCGCCGACCCGATCAGGAACCCGGCCTGCCAGACGCGGTCGTCGCGCCAGGCCGGGCCGCGGGACGCCGACCGGTCGCTCATCGGGCCGCCACGGCGAGGTCGATCGAGGACACGTCGGGGAACTCGTCGCCGAACATCCGGGCCGCGATCTCGCGGAACCGCCCCGGATCACCGGTCGTGAGCTGGCGATGCGCGACCTCGGACGCCGCCGGCGCCTCGAGGCCGTTGATGCCGAGCATCTGGGCGACCGCCGATGCCGTCGCCGTCGCCGAGTCGACCACCGCGACCCCGTCGCCGACCACGGCCTGGATGAGCGGCGCCAGGAGCGGGTAGTGCGTGCAGCCCAGGAGCAGCGTGTCGATCGACGCGCCGGGCGGCCGCGGGAAGATCAATTCGCCGTCCGCATCCCGTTCGCCGACGAGCGGCGCCAGGGCCGCGGCCACGGTCGTCTCGGCAGCCGGACCGCTCAGCGACCCGGCCTCGACGAGCGGTACGAGCGCGGGCGTGGCGTGCTCGTACACCTCGATCGCCGGGTTCTCGTCCTTGATCGAGGTGAAGTAGGCGTGCGAGCGGATCGTCGCGGGCGTCGCGATGACCCCGACGCGGCGCGCTCTCGTGGCCAGGGCGGCCGCGGCCGCGCCCGGCCGGATGACCCCCAGGACCGGCAGGTCATACCGGCGCCGAAAGGCACTCAGCCCGACGGCGGTCGAGGTGTTGCAGGCGACCACGAGCGCCTTCACGTCGTGCTCGACGAGGGCATCGAGGGCCTGGATCGAGAACGCCAGGACCTCATCGTCGGTACGCACGCCATACGGGGCGCGGGCGTTGTCCCCGAGATAGACCGTGGGCTCGGCCGGGGCCCGACGGGTGATCTCTCGGAGGACGGTGAGGCCACCGACCCCCGAGTCGAAGACCCCGATCGGCCGCGGATCGGACACGGATGCCCTAGCGGAGCGCGGCCGCCGGCGTCCGCACCGACCCCAGCAGCTCGCTCGCCAGGCGCGCGAGGTCCTGGCTGATCGGGGCGGCCGGGTTGGCCAGCACGAACGGCACCCCCTCGTTGTTGGACTGGACGACCAACCGCCCGTCGGACATCACCTGGTGCTCCGGGACCCGCCCGAGCGCCCGCTCGAGGGTGTTCGCGTCGATCCCGCCGGTGGAGTCCGCCCGGTTGATGAGGTAGCGGACCTTCGAGGCCGGATAGCCGATCGCGCGGAAGGTGTCGGCGATGGCGACGGTGTTGTGGATGGTCGTCGAATCGTACGTGACGATCTCGATGATCGTGTCGCTCGCGTCAAGGAAGGCGAGGTTCACGTCGTTGAGGTGGCTCGACATGTCGATGACGATCGCGCCATAGACCCGGCGCAGCAGCGACAGGACCTTCTCGATGTCGCGCGAGGTGACCATCTCGGCCATCTCGATCCGCGGCGGCGCGAGCAGGATGTCGATCCCGGAGGGATCGCGCCACAGTACGTCGCCCAGGTCCGACTCCGCGATGCGGTCGGTCGGAAGGTCGAGGATCGACGGGGCGTCGGTCGGCACCTTGAGCAGCGCCCGCAGGTCGCCGAACTGGATGCTGCCGTCGATGAGGACCGTTCGCTGCTCGAGCTGACCGAGCGAGACGGCCAGGTTGAACGCGATCGTGGTCTTGCCGACGCCGCCCTTGGGGGCGAACACCGAGAAGATCCGCGTGCCGCCCGCCTCCTGCTCGGCCTCGTACGCCTTGCGGACCGAGCCGATGCGGCTGATCAGGTCGAATCCGGAGAACGGCATCGAAAGGACGCCGTGGATCCCCCGATCGGGATTGGGCTCGACCGGGTTCTGCGGCACGGTCATGACGATGACCGGCACGCCGAGACCGGACTTGTGGATCTGGTCGACCAGGTTGAGGCCCTTGACCCGACCCTGGAGGAGCGCGTCGACCATCACGACGTCGGGACGCAGCTCCTGGATCTGGGCGATGGCCTTGCCGCCCTCGGAGAGCACATCGAGCAGCTTCACCTTGGCCTGCGCGTTGAGCAGACCACGGATGTATTGGGCGACCTGCGGCACGTCTTCGACGATGAGCAGGCGTGTCTGGTCACTCGAAGCCATCCGCCCGACGATACCACGCGCTCCGTTCGGGGAAGTCCCTCAGAGGTCCGGGCCCGCGAGTACCCGCGGCGGACCATCGATCAGGGCTTGACCGCGATCAGGACGGCTCGTTCCGCACCGGGTCCGAGTGCGCCCAGGTCGTACCCGCCGGCGAGCAGCTCCACCACCAGCCCGGCGTCCTCGGCCCAGGTCCGGAGCTCGTCGGCGGAGACGAGCCGGAGCCGGTCGTGGCGGACCCACCGACGCGCCGGCGACCCCTGCCGGGCCGACTCGAAGATCGTCGTCAGCGTGACCGTCGCGGTCGCGGCGTCGTGCTGAGCGGACCCGACCTTGGTCACCACGTCGTCGGTCTCGGGGTCGGGCCGCGGCCACTCGAGGATCACGCGGCCGTCGAATTGGGCGAGGTCCTCGGCGTCGGGCAGCCAGACATCGACGGCCGCGACCCCGCCGGGGGCGAGATGCGCCGCGAGGGTCTCGAGTGCCGCGCGCTGGGCCGCACGGCCGTCGAGGACCATGAGCGAGTTCAGGGCGAGGATCGCCAGCCCGAACCGGCCGGCATCGGGGAGCCGCAGTCCCACCAGGTCCGCCTCGACGAGGGTCAGGCGCTCGACGACCTCCGGTCCGGCCGCCTCGGCCCGCCGTCGAGCGCGGGCGAGCATGGCCCCATCCAGGTCGACCCCGGTGACCCGGTCGCCCGCCGCGGCCAGCGGCACGGCCAGTCGCCCGGTCCCCACCGCGAGCTCGAGGACCGGTCCACCGGTCCGTTCGGCGAGCGCGAGGTACAGGTCGAGGTCGCCCGGGTCGTCGACGAGGTCGAGGTCGTAGAACCGGGCGAGCGCGTCGGCCGTCGCGCGATCCGGAGTCCCCCAGGGATCGTCGCGGATGGCGTCAGCCCTCCCAGCGGACCGGCAGGCCGGCGCGCTTGCGGACGGCGAGGGCGCTGATGGCCTCGAGTGCGGCCCGGTTGGCCGCCATCGCCGTGGTCTCGGCATGATCGTAGGGCGGCGAGACCTCGACGATGTCCATCGCAGCCAGGTCGACGGCCCCGACGATCTGGCGGATCGCGCGCAGGACCTCGCGGGTGAGCATGCCGCCGGGTTCGGGCGTGCCGGTCCCGGGCGCCATCCCGGGGTCGATGACGTCGATGTCGAGCGAGAGGTAGACGAGGTCGGGGCCATCGAGCGCCTGGTCGATGGCGTCGGCGATGACCGCCTCGGCGCCTCGCTCCTCGATCTCGCGCATCAGGTGCCACCGCAGGCCCTGGGCCTTCATCCAGTCGAACGTCGCCTGCGGCGGCCAGTAGCCGCGGAGGCCGACCTGCACGAAGTTCTTGCCCGCGACCGCGCCGGATTCGATGAGCCGGCGCATCGGCGCGCCATGGCTGGCGAGCACGCCCCAGGCGTCGTTCGCCGTGTCCGCATGGGCATCGAAATGGACGATCCCGACGCGCTTGGGGGCGCGCACCTCGGCGATGGCACTCGCGGCGGGCCAGGTGATCGAGTGATCGCCGCCGAGGATGATCGGGATCGCGCCCGTCTCGGCGACGTCGCGGACCTTGCGAAAGATCATCGCGTGGGCCCGCTCGATCCACGACGGGACGACGTTGGCGTCGCCCGCGTCGACGACGTTGAGCACGTCGAACGGATCCACGTCGAGCTGGAGGGAGTGGATCATGCCCGAGGTGTACTGCGCCTCACGGATCGCCCGCGGGCCGAAGCGCGTCCCGGGCCGGTGGGTCACCGCGTCGTCGAACGGCGCGCCGACGATCGCTACGTCCACGCGCTCGCGGCGGAGGTCGGCGGGCTCCGTGACCCAGGGCAGCTTCATGAACGAGACCGGGCCGACGTACGTCGGGAGGTCGAAGTCGTGATAGACCTCGAACGGACGATCCCAGCCGTTCCGTGCCGCGAACCCCGTGGGTGCGGCCGACGACGATGCTGGTGCGGACGACGTCGACCGGGCCGACGTCGTGGACCGGCCTTGCGTGCGCTTGGCCACCGGAACCTCCCGAGACGGGCGCGGCCGTGCCGCGCCGGTGTTCCCCATCGTCTCGCTGAGGGCGCCGCCGGTTCGATCCCGTCGTCCAGCGGGGCGCGCGCCGGGATGGTAGCACTCGGGCTTGCGCGCGCACTCCCGCAGTGTCAGGTGCTGCGGAACTCGGCCCAGGCCGCGGCAAGCAACTCGGGGTCCGCGAAGAGCTCGTATGCCGTCTGTGCGACCAGGACCGCCGAGAGCAGCGTGACGTCGTCGGCGCGCGGTGTGACCGCCGCGTCGCGGAACGCCGGGGAGTGGCCTGGCGTGCCCTCGTCGGCGATGGCCAGATCGGGGTGGATCGTCGGGCAGACCCAGCTGACGTTCGCCATATCCGTGCTGCCGGCGTTCTCGTCGTCGCCCTGATCCGCGATCCCGTAGGCGGCCATGTTCGCTCGGAAGCGCTCGGCGAGGACCGTGTTGTTGCGCATCGTCCTGGCGCGACCCGCGAACGTGACCTCGACCGTGGTCTCGGTCGCGAGCGCCGCGGCCTCGCACAGTCCCTGGAACCGGGCGCGCATGACCTCGTAGTACGCCTCGTCGTCGCTGCGGATCATGAACCAGGCCGCGGTCCTCGCCGGGATGACATTCGCGGCCGTCCCGCCCTCACGGATGACCCCGTGGACCCGCGACGACTGGCGCAACTGCTGGCGCCACAACCCGATCGACGTGAAGAGCAGGATCATCGCGTCGAGCGCGTTCCGGCCCTTCCACGGATCCGAGGACGCGTGGGCCTCCTGCCCGTGATAGACGACCTCGATGTCCTCCGAGGCCAGCGGCCAGCTCGCCACGTGGTTCCGGTCACATGGGTGGTACATGAGCGCCGCGTCGATGCCGTCGAAGAGCCCGTCCTCGATCATCGTCGCCTTGCCGCTCCCCCGCTCCTCGGCCGGGGTCCCGAAGAACACGATCTCGCCTGGCAGGTCATCGGCGATCGTCGCCAGGGCGATCGCGGCGCCGACCCCCGAGGCGGCCATCGTGTTGTGGCCGCATCCGTGCCCGAGCCCCGGCAGCGCGTCGTACTCGGCGAGGATCGCGATCCGCGGGCCGGTCCCGCCCCGGCCGCCCCGCCGGACGGCCCGGATGGCCGTGGCCAGGCGCCCGGCCGGGTACTCGACGTCGAACCCGTGCCGCCGCAGCGCCTCGGCGACCCAGGCCGAGGCGTGGAACTCCTCGTACGCCGGCTCCGGGTCCGCGTGGATCCGATGCGACAGGTCGAGGATCTCGTCGCGAGCGGCCTCGACGATCCGCGGCGAGGCGGGCCTTCGCCGCGGGGTACGGCTCGGCGGGCGGGGTGGCGACGAGGTCGGTCAACGGGTCAGGCTCCTTCTGCGCAGCCGGGCGTGCGGTCGATGGTGCGGCGTGAAGCCCGGAGCCTAACGGTCTCGACGACCAGGGGCTGCGGCGTCCCGAGCGGCGCGTCAGCGCTCGGCCGACAGCGTCGTCTCCGCGATGAGCGCGAGTGCGATGACGAACAGGGCGATCGGCCACTCGAGCAGGCCCTGGAGCCGCATCGCGACGAGGACCGTGACGATGAGCCCCACCCATGCCCCACGCCGGACCGCGCGCAGCCAGTCCCCGCGATACGCGATCCGCTTGTGTCTCGCGAACACGAGCAGCCAGAAGACCGGGATCAGGGTCAGGGCGATGGCCAGGCCGATCAACGCGGCGCCGATGTAGCCCGCCTCGGGCTCGAGCACCGGATCGCGCGTCGTCACGACCAGCGCCACCAGGAGCCACACGAGCGCGGCCGCGCCGAGCAGCCCCAGGTTGGCGATGCGGTCGCGCGCTTCCATGCCGCGCGAGTCTACGGCCGGGTCGCGCCCGCTGGCTCGCCCACGGCCGCCAGCGCCCTATCGCGCGACGCTGGACGGGCACATGTCGCGGAACGCGCAGTACGTGCAGGCGAGATAGGCAGGCTTGGGCGTGTAATCGCGTGCCCGGATCCCCGCGGCCGCGGTCTTGATCCGCGCCTTCGCCTTGGCCAGGCGCTTCGGATCGACCTCGACGCGCCCGACGAGCCCGGATTCGAGGAAATGGAGGGCGATGGCGTCCGGCAGCCGCCCCGTCATCGCCTCGTAGCCCATCGCGTAGATCTGGAGCTGGAGCGAGTCCCGGGCGCGCTGGCGCGCCTTGGCCGGGTCGCGCACGTCCGACGACTTGTAGTCGGTGATCGTGACCCGTTCCGGGCCGAGGATCCCGAGCGTCGGCGAGACCACATCGGCCGATGCCGTCGCACCGTCGCCCGGCACGATCGCCGGCCGGTCGTCCGCGGCGATCGGCTCGATGTCGACCCGGTCCCAGCGGCCGCGGACACGGTCGCCGCCAAGATCGAAGCTGAACTCGCGCTCGACATACGTCGGGATCACGGCCCCCGGCTCGAGCTGGGCCGCCCGGAACCGATGCAGCGCCTGGCGGCCGGCTTCGAGCCGGGCCTCCTCGTGCTCCCGGCTGACGAACCCCTCGTTCGACCAGGCCGACTCGAAGACCTCGTCGAGCTCCGCCTCGCTCATGACGTCGCCGCGGGCGTGCCGCTGGTGGAACACCTGGACGGCCTTGTGCAGCGCCGCCCCGTAGACGATCGCGTGATGCGGGGCGAGCGGGACACGAAGCACGTGGGCGTACTTGTACTTGAGCGGGCAGGTCAGGTAGTCGTCCACCTGGTAGAAGCTCAGTGACAGCGGCTCGTCGATCGGCCCGCGCGGCACCTCCGGCCGGGCCGTGGCGGCCGCGAATGCGGCCAGCCGGTCGAGCGGACCGGCCGGCTCGACCCCGGCGCCGGGCACGGCCGCGTCACCCGGCAGGTCAAGGGCCTCGAGCACGAACGGCGAGACCCGCCGGGCGCGCGTCCCGCCGTAGTCGGCCGCGTGCGACAGGATCAGCTCGTCGCGCGCCCGGGTCATCGCGACGTAGCACAGCCGGCGTTCCTCGGCGAGGGCCAGCTCGGGGCTCGGGGCCCGGCCGCGACCGAGGGCCGCCGGGAGCGCCAGCGGTTCGCCACGACCGAGGCCGGGGAACCGCCCGGCGACGAGCCCGGGCAGGAAGACGACCGGGAACTCGAGGCCCTTGGCCTTGTGGACGGTCAGGACCGCGACCGCGTCGAGATCGGGATCCAGGTCGGCCGTCGCGGGGTCGTCGCCCGCCTCGATCAAGGTCTGGAGGTGGGGCGCGAGGAAGATCGCTCGGTCGTCCGCGAGCAACGCCGACTGGGCCCGGACGATCTCGAAGAACCGAGCGATGTTCGAGAGGGCCTCCTCGGCCGCGACCGAATCAGTCGATGCGAGGCGCGCCAGGATCCCGGTCCGCCGCAGGAACCGGTACAGGAGCTCGCCCGCCGGTCGTTCGTGGGCGAGGGCCACGTCGCGCGCGAGGTCGGCGAGGAGGGCGTGCATCGTGGCGCGGGTCTCGGGTCGCAGGCGCAGGATCCCAGGCTGTGCCTCGAGCTCGGCAAGCGTCGCCCACACCGACCGGTGGCGACGCCGCGCCAGGTTCACGATCGCGGTCAGGTCCTCGCCATCGGGCGCGTACACCTCGGAGGCGGCCAGGGCGTAGAGGTCGCCGCTGCTGTCGGGATCGGCGACGACCCGCAGGTACGCGAGCAGGAGGCGGACCTCCGGCCGCGCGTACAGGCCGGAGGTGCCGGAGAAGCGCCACGGGATGCCAGCCAGGTTGAGGGCGCGCAGGTACGCGTCGGCATGACCGTTCGCTCGCACGAGGATCGCGTGGTCGCGCGGTACCGCGCCGGCGGCCACCCGTCGCGCGATCTCGGCCGCGACCCAGTCCGCTTCGTCGGAGCCCGTCGCGAACGCCTCGAGCCGGACGGGTCGTGGCCCCGGCACGACCCGCTCGGCCCGCAGCCGCTTCCCGACCCCGGTCCGCACCTCGAGGCGGTCGGGGTCGTTGTGCCGGATCAGCCGATAGGCGGCGTCGAGGATCGGCGCGTGCGAGCGGTAGTTCCGTCGCAGGACGACCGTGCGCGCCCCCGGGTAGCGGTCCCGGAAGTCGAGGATGTTGTCGATCGCGGCGCCTCGGAACGCGTAGATCGCCTGGTCGTCGTCACCGACCACCGTGATATTCCGGTGGGACTCGGCGAGCAGCGCCACGAGCTCGGCCTGCGCTCGGTTCGTGTCCTGGAACTCGTCGACGAGGATGTAGCGGAACCGACGGGTGATCTCGGTGCGTGCCGCGGCAGAGCTTCGGACGAGCCGCAGGGCGAGGGACACCTGGTCGCCGAAATCGATGCAGCCGTTGGCGGCGAGGAGCTCCTGATAGGTGGCATAGGCCTTCGCGAGCTCGTCCTGGCGCGCGGCCTCCTCCCGTCGCGCCGCCGCCGCATCGGCGTCCGCCTCGGCGGCCGGATCTCCGCGCGCGACCAGCCGGTCGAGCGCCTCGGCCTCGGCGGCCACGGCCAGGGCGTGGTCGCGATACGCCGCCGGCGCGATGTCCTCGTCCTTGCACCGGCTGAACAGCGCGGCCAGCGCGTCAAGGAATCGGGTGGGGTCGCCGAGCGGTCGGTACCGATCGAGCTCGAACTCGAAGAGGTGCTCGCGCAGGAAGATCACGACCTCGGGGCGGGTCAGGACCCGCAGGTCCGTGGGCAAGCCGAGCTCGAGCGCGTACTCGCGGATGATCCCGTCGCCGAAGGCATGGAACGTGGAGATCGCCGTGTCCGTATAGCCATACGGGACGAGCTGGTCGACGCGGACGGCCATCTCCTCGGCCGCCTTGTCCGTGAAGGTCAAGGCGAGGATCTCCGACGGTCGCGCCCGCCGCGTCGCGATGAGCCAGGCGATCCGCCGGGTGATGACCTGGGTCTTGCCGGTCCCAGCGCCGGCGACCACGAGAAGCGGCCCCGCCTCGTGGGTGACGGCCCGCCGCTGGTCCGCGTTGAGCCCCCCGAGCAAGGCCTCGAGACCCGGCTCCGGTTCCGTCGTGAGCGCCGGGTCCATGACCGGCACGAGATCGCGCCACGCCGGCAGCTGGTCGAGCGGCGCTGGTTCCCGCCGGGCACGGATGCGGGGGCGCGTCACCGCCGGCTCAGGATCGGGCGGGGTCGTCGTGGGGGCCATGCCCGGACCATCGTCGACCGCCGTGTCACCTAGCCTGTCAGGCCCGTCGCCTGCCGGATCGCCGCGGCCTCCTCATCGGACAGTGCGGCGTCCGACCGGCCGGCCGAGATGGCCTTGGCGTAGACGCGCGTGCCGGAGCGAGCATGGAGGCTCGAGAGGACCCAGCCGTCGCCGTTCGCGTCGAGCAGGGCCAGCGCGAAGCTCTGATTCCCGCCCGTCTCCTCGAACGGGTTGTACCGGACGAGGCCGACCCTCGAGAACGCCCGGCGCGACGCGGACTCGAGGACCGCCGTCCGATTCGCCACGTCGTCGACCTGGCGTGCGACCGTGTGGACGCGCTCGAGGTGGGCGTCGAGCACCGCCTCCAGGCTGCGGCCGTCCGCCCCGCGGGTCAGCCCCGATAGCCGGGCCTCGAGCCGCGACACGCTGCGAGCCAGCCATACGACCGCGCCCGCGAGGACCACGACGGCGATGGCCAGGAGCGCGACGATGACGTCGATGTTCTGGTCGATGGATGCGCCGATGTCGATCGGATGGGTCCTCCAGGGGATGGCCGGAGTCTAGCAGGCAGGCCCCCCGCGGCGGCCGCGCGGTGGGGCGGTGCTATCCTCTCCGCCGACATCACGCCCATCCGCAACGAGGACCCGTCCCGACCATGGCCAAACGCGTGCGCGGCACCCATCGACCCGGCCAGCGGGCGCCGCTCCAGCGAACGACGACGCGCCCGCCGGCGACCCCGTCGTCCGCGGCGGTCGCCGCCCGGCCCGCGAGCCTGACGCCCCAGGAAGAGGCCCGCGCCGCCGAGATCGAGGCCCAGATCGTGGCCGAGGAGCGCGCGGCGGATGATGCCCGGCGACGCTCGAATGACCGCGACAAGGCCCGGACGACGGCGCCCGTGCCGGCCGCCCGCAGCTCCCTCGCGGTGACCGCCGCCGAGGAGTACGCCTACGTCGGACGGGACGTCCGCCGCATCACCCTGATCGGCGGGTCGCTCATCATCCTGCTGGTCGCGCTCGCGATCCTCTCCCACCTGTCCGGCGCCGGGCCGATCTGAGCCGGCAGCGCCCCGCGAGGACGCTACCATCGGCTGCATGGACCAGGAAGGATCGACGCCCAAGGAGGCCATGCAGGACGCCCGCACGGACTATTGGGACGAGTACTACGCGGCGATGGGCACCCCGGTCCGCAAGCTGCCGTCGCAGTTCGCGACCTTCGTGGCCGGGGAGCTCGGGGAGCGACACCGCGTCCTCGAGCTCGGCTGCGGCGACGGGCGCGACGCGATGTTCTTCGCCAGCTACGGTCACGAGGTCGTCGGTATCGACGCCTCGCACATGGCCATCGAGGCCTGCCAAGGGCTGGCCGAGACGCTCGGCGAGACCGCGTCGTTCATCGTCGCGCGCATCGACGAGCCCGGTCTCGCCGACCGGATCCGAGGTGATGTCGGTCCGCGGATCGTCTACGCCCGGTTCTTCCTTCACGCCATCACCGAGGCCGAGGAGGAGGACCTCCTCGATCTGGCCGCCGGCCTGACCGATCCCGGCGACCTCCTGGCGGTCGAATACCGCACGGTCCGCGACTCGAGCGGTGCGAAGGTGACCAAGAACCATTACCGGCGATTCGTGCTTCCGGCGGCCTTCGAGGCACGAGCGCTCGGGCGCGGCTTCGATGTGATCTATTCGGTCGAGGGCTTCGGGTTCGCCAAGTACCGCCAGGACGATGCCTACGTCGCCCGGACGATCTTCCGCCGGCACGCTTCGTGACCGCGAGCTCGCGCGCTTGACCGCGCCGACGACCGACCGGGATCCGGCCCTCGAGCCGCCGCCGGCCGTCGATGCCCTGATCGGCGTCGCCGCGGCCCGGTTCGGTGACCTGGGCTACCTCGCCCCGGACGGCCTGCTCGACCTGCCGCTGGACGCCACGGGCGTCCAGGCCATCCGTCTCGAGCTGCCGGCCGGCCAGTCGCTCCAGTTGCAGTCGATGCAGATCGATGCGGAAGGGGTCGCCGACATCGCCGACGTGGCCCGGGTGCAGGCAAGCGGAAAGCGATCCGGCGACGGGCGACCACTCGATGCCGCCGCGCTGTTCGACTTCGAGCGGCCGACCGGGACCGTCATCGAGACCGGGGCCGAGGGCCCCGCCTGGGCCGAGGTCACCTTCGCGCGGCCGTTGACCGTGACCCGGCTCGGCCTGCGCAACGTGGCCGACGAGACGGCCCGCTCGGCACGGGGCCTGCGCATCTCGGTCAAGGGTCGCTGGCGGAGTCGCACCGTCTACGACGGTGGCGAGCAGCGACGGGCGTGGCGAGCCATGGTGACCGAGGCACAGGCACGAGCGGCCGCCGATCCCGAGACGGTGGCCCTCCTCGACGTCCTGGACCTGACGGTCCGCGGTGAATACGCCCGCGCGCACACCGCGCTCGGGTCCAGGGTCCCCGACGAGGCGCTGCGCGTGTGGTTCCGAGGCGCGGTCAACGTGGCGCTGCTGCCGGCACGCGGGCGGGAGTGGACCGTCCACGGGCCTCAGCGCCCATTCCGCTCGTGGGGCGACGCCGAACGGGTCGACTATGTCCGCGACAGCGCCCTCGTCGTCGAGGCGCTCCGGTCCCTGACCCCGAACGTCTGCCTCGGGTTCGGGTCGGTCCTCGCCGTCGTCCGCGACCACGCCCTGATCCCGCACGACGACGACATCGACGTCATCGTCGGATTCGAGCCCGCGGAGGCGGCGACCCTGACGGATGCCCTGCACCTGGTCGAGGCGCACCTGCGCCCGCTCGGGTTCGACGTGACCGGCGCGTTCGCGGCCCATCGGCACGTCCGCCGTCCCGGTCGCAAGCGGGTGGACGTGTTCGTCGGGCTGTTCGAGGGAGCGGCCGTGTCGTGGTACCCGGGCGCTCGCGGCGGGCTGACGCGAGACATCGTCTTCCCGCCCGGTTCCGCCGATCTGCTCGGGGTCCCCTGTGCGATCCCCGCCCAGCCCGAGGTCTACCTGGAACGTCTGTACGGCGAGGGCTGGCGGGTCCCCGATCCGTATTTCAGCCACGCCTGGAACGTCGCCGCCTATGCCGACATCCGGGGCGTCTCGGGCGCGGCGGACGCCGGTTCGGACGCCGATCCGGACACGACGACGTCGGCGGAGCCGGACACCGCCTAGTCGGGGCGCGCCGGCGGAGCGCTACCATCGGGCCATGCCCACCGCGCGACGCCCGACCGGGGCCCGCCCCGAGGCGCTCTTCCAGCCGCCGCCCGAGCGGCAGCCCCTCGCCGCGAGGATGCGACCGCGCGACCTCGAAGAGTTCGTCGGCCAGGCGCATCTCGTGGGCGAGCGTGGCCCGCTGCGTCGGAGCGTGGCTCGCGGCCACCTCTCCTCCACCCTGCTGTGGGGCCCGCCGGGAACCGGCAAGACCAGCCTGGCCCGGCTCCTTGCCGATGCGATCGGCGCCGAATTCATCGCCCTCTCGGCGGTCATGTCCGGTGTCGCCGACGTCCGCGCGACGATCGCGGCGGCCCAGGAACGGCTCGCGCTCCACGGCGCGCGGACCGTCCTGTTCCTTGATGAGATCCATCGCTTCAACAAGGCCCAGCAGGACGCCCTGCTGCCGCACGTGGAGGACGGCACCGTCACCCTCATCGGGGCCACGACCGAGAACCCCTACTTCGAGGTCAACGCCGCGCTCCTGTCCCGGATGCGGGTCTGGCGGCTCGAGGCGCTGACCGACGACGAGGTCGCGACCGTGGTCCGGCGGGCGCTGGCCGACGCCGACCGCGGGCTGGCCGGCAGCCTTGGACCGGCGGGCGGGGTCGCGCTCGCCGAGGATGCGTTCGACCACCTTGTGTCGCTGGCCGGCGGCGATGCCCGGACGGCCCTCAACGTGCTCGAAGGGGCGACGGCGGTCGCGGAGGATGAAGGCGTCCGCGACGGCGAGGGTCGCATCTCGCCCAGGCTCGAGGACGTCGAAGCCGCCGCCCAGCAGCGCATCCTCGCCTACGACCGCGCCGGAGACGGGCATTACGACACGGTGTCCGCGTTCATCAAGAGCCTGCGCGGCAACGACCCCGACGGCGCTCTCTACTGGCTGGCCTCGATGATCGCCGCCGGCGAGGATCCCAAGTTCATCGCCCGACGCCTGATCATCAGCGCGTCCGAGGACGTCGGCAACGCCGATCCGCGCGCGCTGCAGGTGGCGGTCGCGGCGTCGCAGGCCCTCGACTGGGTCGGCCTGCCCGAGGCCCAGTACGCCCTCGCCCAGGCGACGACCTACATCGCGACGGCCCCGAAATCGAACCGGTCGGGTGCCGCGTACTGGGCGGCCGCCTCCGACGTGGAGGCGCACGGCTCACTCCCGGTGCCGCTCCACCTGCGCAACGCCGGCCATCACCTGATGAAGCGGCACGGGATCGGCGTCGGCTACCAGTTCCCGCATGACTTCGAGGGCGCCGACGTCGACCAGCAGTACCTCCCCGACGAGCTGGCCGACCGCCGCTACTACCTGCCGACCGACCAGGGCTACGAGGGCACGATCGCGAACCGGATGGCCGCCCGCGCCGAGGCCCGGGCCGCCGGCAAACCGCGCGCGACGCCCACCCCAAGCCGACCCTCACCAAGGGCGGCGGAGACATCATGCGGACCCGCGAGACCAACCGGAAGAAGCTCGCCGAGACCGAGAAGCGGGACGCGGGCAGCGACGCATCCGGATGAGCGAGCCGACCGGACCTGAGCCCGGACCGTCCTACCGGGTCATGCCGGCCGATGGCCACGCAGGTTGTTCGCTCCTCGGCATCAGGGGTCTCCTCGTGCTGGGAGTCGTTCGGTTGCTCGTCACGGTCGCCGTAGACCACCGAGGCGTTGTCCGCTCGCTCCGCCGAGCCCTGATCGGAGCCTCCCCGCAGCGCGATACTGGACGCGCACGACGGAGGGCGACCATGGCGAAGTCGAAGGACGAGCAGCGGCAGGAGGACACGGACCTGGCCAGGGTCTGGCCGGACCCGCCCGTCGAGACCATCGGCGGTGCGGTCAAGCGGATCCGGGGTGCCGACTATCTACGCGAGCTGGAGCGGCTGCAGGTCGAACTGGTCAAGTGCCAGGAATGGGTCAAGGCGCGTGGCCTCAAGGTCGTGGTCCTCTTCGAAGGCCGCGATGCCGCGGGCAAGGGCGGCGCGATCAAGACCATGACCCTCTCGCTCAACCCGCGCTATGCCCGGGTAGTGGCCCTGCCCGCCCCCTCGGAACGTGAGCGATCCCAGTGGTATTTCCAGCGTTACGCCGTCCACCTCCCGGCAGCCGGCGAGATGGTCCTGTTCGACCGCAGCTGGTACAACCGGGCCGGCGTCGAGCGCGTCATGGGCTTCTGCACCGATGAGGAATACGAGGAGTTCATGCGCTCGTGCCCGGAGTTCGAGCGGATGCTCGTCCGGTCCGGGATCATGCTCGTCAAGTACTGGTTCTCGGTGAGTGACGAGGAGCAGGAGCGTCGGTTCCAGTCGCGCATCGACGACCCCACGAAGCGCTGGAAGCTCAGCCCGATGGACCTCCAGTCACGTGCCCGCTGGGTCGAGTACTCCATCGCAAAGGACGAGATGTTCGCTCACACGGACATCAAGCAGGCGCCCTGGTACGTGGTCAACGCCGACGACAAGAAGCGCGCCCGCCTGAACTTCATCACCCACTTCCTGACCCTGATCCCGTACGAGGACCTGACGCCCGAACCCTTGGCGCTCCCGCCGCGGGGCCCCGACAAGGGCTACGTCCGGCCGCCACGCACGGACCAGACGTTCGTGCCCGAGGTCTTCTGAGCGCTGCGAGTCCGCCCGGGCGGGTCAGGACGGCGATGACGGCATGGAGCGCGGTGTCCGCCAGGACCACGGTCAGGCGCCGACGTACGCCGCGAGGTGCTGTCCGGTGAGCGTGGAGCGGGCGGCGATGAGGTCCGCGGGCGTGCCCTCGAACACGATCCGGCCCCCGTCGCGGCCGGCCCCCGGGCCGAGGTCGATGATCCAGTCGGCGTGCGCCATCACGGCCTGGTGGTGCTCGATCACGATGACCGACTTGCCGGCGTCGACGAGCCGGTCCAGCAGGGCGAGCAGTTGCCGGACGTCGGCGAGGTGGAGGCCGCTCGTCGGCTCGTCCAGGACGTAGACGCCGCCCTTCTCGGCCATGTGGGTGGCCAGCTTGAGCCGCTGCCGCTCGCCGCCGGACAGGGTCGGGAGCGGCTGTCCGAGCCGCAGGTAGCCGAGCCCGACGTCGATGAAACGCTGGAGGATCGCGTGCGCGGCCGGCGTGTGCGCCTCCCCGGTGCCGAAGAACACTTCGGCCTCGCTCACGGACATCGCGAGCACTTCGCTGATGTCGCGTCCACCGAGGCGGTACTCCAGCACCGTCGCCTCATACCGCTTCCCCTCGCAGTCCTCGCAGGTCGTGGCGACCGTATCCATGAACCCGAGCTCGGTGTAGATGACGCCGGCGCCGTTGCAGGTCGGGCAGGCGCCTTCGGAGTTGGCGCTGAAGAGCGCCGGCTTCACGCCGTTGGCCTTCGCGAACGCCGCGCGGATCGGGTCCAGCAGCCCCGTGTACGTCGCCGGGTTGCTGCGCCGCGAGCCCTTGATCCCGCCCTGGTCGATCGACACCACGCCGTCCATGCCCGCGACCGAGCCGTCGATGAGCGAGCTCTTGCCCGACCCGGCGACGCCGGTCAGCACCACGAGCACGCCGAGCGGGATGTCGACATCGACGTCCTGGAGATTGTTGGTGCTGGCCCCGCGCACCTCGAGCCGGCCCGATGCCGTCCGCACCGTCGGCTTCACCGACGCGCGGTCGTCCAGGTGTCGCCCGGTCAGCGTGGCACTGGTCCGGAGCCCGTCGACCGTGCCCTCGAAGACCACTTCGCCGCCAGCGGTCCCGGCGCCCGGCCCGAGGTCGATGACGTGGTCGGCGATGGCGATGACCTCGGGCTTGTGCTCGACGACGAGCACCGTGTTGCCCTTGTCGCGCAGCCGCAGCAGCAGGCCGTTCATCCGGGCGATGTCGTGCGGGTGCAGTCCGATCGTGGGCTCGTCGAAGACGTACGTGACGTCCGTGAGCGACGAGCCGAGGTGGCGGATCATCCGGGTGCGCTGCGACTCGCCGCCCGACAGCGTGCCCGACGGTCGATCGAGCGAGAGGTAGCCGAGCCCGATCTCGACGAACGAGTCGAACGTGTGCTGGAGCCCGGCGAGCAGCGGCGCGACCGACGGCTCGTCGAGGCTGCGCAGCCACTCGGCGAGATCGTCGATCTGCATCGCGCACGCGTCGGCGATGTTGATGCCGGCGATCTTCGACGATCGGGCCGGCTCGTTGAGCCGCGTGCCGCCGCAGTCGGGGCAGGTCGTGAACGTCACCGCCCGCTCGACGAAGGCGCGGACATGCGGCTGGAGCGTGTCGATGTCCTTCGACAGCATCGATTTCTGGATCCGCGGGATCAGCCCTTCGAAGGTCAGGTTGACCCCTTCGACCTTGATCTTGGTGGGTTCGGCGTGAAGCAGGCGATCGAGCTCCTTGGGGCTGTATTCCCGGATCGGTTTGTCCATGTCGAAGCCGGCGCCCGCGAAGATGCGCCCGTACCAGCCGTCCATGCTGTAGCCGGGGACCTTGAGCGCACCGCCGCTGAGCGGCTTGGTGTCGTCGTAGAGCTGGGTGAGGTCCATGTCGGTGATCGAGCCCATGCCCTCGCAGCGTGGGCACATGCCGCCGTGATAGATGGCGTTGCGCACGACGATCCGCTCGCCCTTGCCTCGGTCGACGGTCATCGCCCCGCTGGCCTTGCGCTGCGGGATGTTGAACGAGTAGGCCGTGGGCGGACCGACATGGGGCTTCCCCAGGCGGCTGAAGAGCAGGCGCAGCAGGGCGTTCGCATCGGTCGCGGTGCCGACCGTCGAGCGAACGTTGGCGCCCATGCGCTCCTGGTCGACGATGATCGCGGTCGTCAGCCCGTCGAGGACGTCGACGTCCGGCCGCGACAGCGTCGGCATGAAGCCCTGCACGAAGGCGCTGTAGGTCTCGTTGATCAGCCGCTGCGACTCCGCGGCGATCGTGCCGAAGACCAGCGAGCTCTTGCCCGAGCCGGAGACGCCGGTGAAGACCGTCAGCCGGCGTTTCGGGATCGCGAGGCTGATGTCCTTGAGGTTGTTGACGCGCGCGCCGTGCACGCGGATCAGATCGTGGCTGTCGGCAGCCTGCGGCGCAGGCGGGATGATCACGTCCATGGTGGTCACTCTAGGTGACCTCGATGGCCCGCGCTTCTCGATCCCTGACCGGTTCGGACCCGGCCGGTGGACGCGTCCGTCATCATCGGTCGATGGCGACCAGCGACCGCGTACGGGGCCTGCCGGGCGGGGCGACGGCCATGACCTGGCTCGATCGATTCGTCCCGCGCGGGGCGATCGTCCTGTCGGTCCTGAGCTTCGCGTACTTCGCGATGGGGATCGTCCGCAACCGGGTCTTCGCGAATACCTACGGCGCCGGCGCCGAGCTCGACGCCTACAACGCGGCGTTCCGCATCCCCGAGATCGCGCTCGACGTCCTGGTCGCGGCGGGGCTCACGGCCCCGTTCGTGCCGATCTTCACGAGCCTGCGCCACGGCTCCGACGAGGATGCGAACGATTTCGGACGGACGGTCCTCACCGGGGCGGTGGGCGTCATGGTCATCGCATCCACGGTCCTGTTCCTCGCCGCGCCCTGGCTCGGGGACCACATCGGGCGCGATTTCGATGTCCGGACACGCGACCTCTACGTCCAGCTCACCCGGATCAACTGCGTCGCGCAGGTGATGTTCGCGGCGTCGATCGCCCTCGGCGAGATCCTCGTGGCGAACCGCCGATTCGTCTTCTACGCGCTGGCCCCGGTCCTCTACACCACCGGGATCGTCCTCGGGACGGTCCTGTTCTCCGCGCGCTTCGGCATCGTCGCGACCGCGTTGGGCGCCGTCGCGGGCGCGGTCGCCCACCTGGGCATCCGTGTCGCCGGGACGTTCCGGACCAGCTTCCGCATCCGGCCGATGTTCGAGTCGGGGACGGCGGCCTTCCGCGAGTTCCTCCGCCTGATGATCCCCCGGATGATCAGCCACCCGATCGAGCCGATCACCTTCGCCTACTTCACGGTCCTCGCGGCGAGCCTCGGCGTGGGGAGCGTGTCGTCGTTCAACTTCGCCGCCGACTACCAGGTCGTCCCGGTGAGCCTGATCGGCATCTCGTTCTCGCTCGCCATCTTCCCGACGCTGTCGGTGGCCTACGCGGACGCCGACCGGGCGGTCTTCGTCTCGCTCCTGCGCCGCAACATCCTCGTCATCGCCGGCCTGACGATCCTCTCGGCCATCGCGATGTTCCTCCTGTCGGGCGTCTTGGTCGACCGCCTGCTCGGCGGCGGCAAGTTCGACGCCGACGATGTCGCGCGGACGAGCGCCGTCGTCGCCGCATTCGCGCTGTCCATCCCGTTCGACGCCCTCGCCTACCCGCTCTCCCGCGGTCTGTACGCGACGCACGACACGATCCGCCAGGTGGCCGCGTCGTTCGTCGGGCTCGGCGTCGTGATCGTGGCCTCGCAGCTCCTCGTGGGGCCGACCGGGTTGCTCGCGATCCCCCTCGGCTATGCGCTCGGGATGGCCGCCAAGGACGCCCTGCTGGCGGCGTTCCTCGTCACCCGGCTGCGCCGCTCCTGGCCGGTCAGGCCGACCGCTTGATCGTCGGCACGACGATGATGTACTTGCCGTCGCGATCGGGGTACTTGCCCTCCGGTCGCTTCCACTGCAGGAAGTTGCGGATCATCTCCGACCCGTCCTGGAAGGTCCCCGGTGGATCGGACGGCCCCCAGATGCTCGAGATCCGCGGGTACCACGGGTCGAGGATGTAGGTCCCGGTGATCTTGGCGTCCTTGAAGAGCGTCGGGTCGGCATCCGCCTGGAACCCCGTCATCACCCAGGTATGGGCGCCGCGCCAGGCGAGCAGGATGACCGGGGCGTTGGTGGCCTGGAGCGCTCGCGCCGCCCCGCGCAGGGCCCCCTGGCGAGTGTTGTAGGCCCGGATCTCGTAGCCGGGCACGCCGTAGGCCTTGAGGGCGAGGGCCATCGCGCCCGGGCCCCAGTCCCCGTTGTGGCTGTCGGAGTAGCTCTCCCAGCGGTGCACCCGGCCGGCGATCTGGTCCTGCGTCTTCTTCGACGTATCCACCTTGCCGTGGATGGCCAGGACCATCTGGACGCCGGCGGCCGCGCACAGGTCCTTGTCCATCTCGGAGGCGAAGACCCGCTTGGGGTGGGCCACGATGTTGACATCCACGTGTTTGCGGACGGGCGCCGGCGTCGGGGTGGGGGTCGGTTCGGGGGTCGGTGCGGCGCTCTCACCGGGCGCCGGCGTCGGGGTGGGCGTGGGTTCGGGCGTCGCCGTCGGGATCGGCGTGGCGTCCGCGTCTGTGACTTCCTCGTCGGCGCCCGGGACGTCGAGCGGGTCCTGGACGTCGACCGTCGCGACGGTGGGGCGATCGGGCGGCGGACCGGTGATGAACCGGTCGATCTTGGCCAGCAGGCGATCGAACTTGTCGCCGGCCCCGAACGCGTTGACGCCGACCGCTCCGGCACCCAGGGCCATGCCGAAGAGCCCGATGACGAGCACGATCGAGAGGAGCTGCGTGGTGCGGCGCGGTCGGCTGATCATGCGATGGGTGATCCCCCTGGGCACACTGTACGGCCGAACGACGAAGCGGACCCTCGACGTGCGACGGCGGATCAGGGTTCCAGGTCGAACGTCCGCACGTGCGCCGGTCGGAAGACCGCGATCGGCCGACGGTCGAACGTGGCGATCCGGCGCACCCCGAGCCGCTCCGCGGTGGCGACGAGGGTCGCGTCCGCGAGCCGTGGGCGGTGTTCGGCCGCCGCTTCGAGGTGCTCGCCCGCGCGCCGAAGGTCGGCGTCGGTGGGCGCGACGAGACGGATCGCGCCTGCGGTGATCGTCTGCAGCAGCGCCAGGGTCGCCGCGAGCCCGAGCTCGCGCTGGAGGAGCAGGTCCAGCTCCGCGAGGGTCAGGCTGCCGAGCAGGAGGGGCTCGTCGGCGCGAGCGAACCAGGCGACCGCGGCGGCATGGTTGAGATCCGCCTCATCGGCCGCGGCGACGATCACGCTGGCGTCGAGCAGGATGGCCATCGAGTGGTGCCGGGGGCGGGGCCGTGCGGTCCGGGTCGCTCAGGGCCGGCGGTGGACGCCGGCCGGTCAGCGTGATCCGGTCGGCCGCCGACCGGCCTCCCGTCGGGCGATCGACCGACCGTCGAGCGAGAGCCGTCCGTGCTGGCTGCGGCCGACGGCCACGAAGGCGAGGGCCGGCGTCTCGTCGTGCTCGGCCAGGTAGGCCTCGAGGGCCGCGGTGATGACCGCGGTGCGGGTCGTCCGTGCGCGCTGCGCGAAGCGGGCGACCCGGTCGAGCAGGTCCGCGTCGGCGAGGATCGTCGTGCGATGGGTCGTCATATGACGTCCTATATGACACGCTAGCGGAACGGCGTCAAGGCGTGGGACCATCGCGCGAACATCCGCCCCGCCCGGAGGCCTGACGTTGGACCGCTTCGAACCGAATCTCCGCATCCCCGGCCCTACGGCCCTGCCGCCCTCGGTGCGGGTCGCCGGCGGCCGCCAGATGATCAACCACCGCGGCCCGGAGTTCGCGGCCATGCTCGAGCGGATCCTGACCGGGATGCGCCCGTTCTTCGGCACGACATCGGACATCGCGATGATCACGACCGCGGGGTCGGGCGGCCTCGAGGCCGCCGTGGTCAACGTCCTCTCCCCCGGCGACCCCGTCCTTGGCGTCTCGATCGGCTCGTTCGGTGACCGGTTCGCGAAGATCGCCGGCATCTACGGGGCCGACGTCACCAAGCTCGACGCCGAGTGGGGCTACGCCGCGGCACCCGAGGAGGTCCGCGAGCGGATCCGCGGGATCGCCGGCGTCAAGGCCGTCCTGCTGACCCACAACGAGACCTCGACCGGCGTCATGAACCCGATCCGTGAGCTCGCGTCGGCCATCCGCGAGGAGGCGCCGGACGCACTGATCCTCGTCGACAGTGTCTCGGGGCTCGGGGCCGTGCCGTTCGAGATGGACGCCTGGGGCGTGGACGTCGTCGTCACCGGTTCGCAGAAGGCCTGGATGGCGGCACCGGGACTGGCCATGATCGCGGCGTCGCCGCGGGCGTGGGCCGCGATGGAGACCGCCACGATGCCACGCTTCTACCTCGACCTGCGGGCGCATCGCGATGCCGCCGTCAACGGCCAGACGCCGTTCACGCCGGCCATCGCCGTCGTCTACCAAGTAGACGAGGGCCTGCGCCTGATGGGCGAGGAGGGCTCGGCGGGGATCTTCCTGCGCCACGAGGTCTGCGCGGCGGCCGCGCGGGCCGGCCTCGCGGGCCTCGGCTTCACGCTGTTCGCCGATCCGGCCTTCGCCTCGAGGACCGTGACGGCGGCGTGGGTCCCCGACGGCCTCGACTGGAAGGCCTTCAACGGCGAGGTCAAGCGGCGAGGCGTGGTCCTCGCCGGTGGCCAGGGCAAGCTCACGGGCAAGATCTTCCGGCTCGGCCATCTCGGGTCGGTGACGCTCGAGGAGATCCTGGGCGCCATCAGCACGCTCGAGCTCGTCTCGCTCTCGACCGGGCGCGCCGTCCGGCCCGGCGCCGCGGTCGCCGCAGCCCAGGCCGCCGCAGTCGAGGCCCTCGGCTTGGCGAGCCACAGCACCGCCGGCGCGGGCGCGTGAGGATCCTCGTCGCCGAACCCGTCGCGGCCGAGGGGATCGAGCTCCTCCGGGCCCAGCATGAGGTCGACGAGCGGCCAGGCCTCTCGCACGACGAGCTCTGCGCGATCCTGCCCGAGTACGACGCGCTCGTCGTCCGGAGCCAGGTCCAGGTCGACGCGTCGCTGATCGCCGCAGGGACCCGCCTCGTCGTCATCGGGCGGGCTGGGGTCGGCGTCGACAACGTCGACCTCGACGCGGCGACGCGGGCGGGGATCACCGTCGTGAATGCCCCGACCGGGAACACGATCGCGGCGGCCGAGCACACGCTCGCGCTGCTGTACGGGATCGCGCGGCGCATCGCCCCCGCCGACGCCTCGCTCCGCCGGGGTGAGTGGAAGCGATCCGCCTTCACCGGCCTCGAGCTGCGTGGCCGGACGCTCGGGATCATCGGGCTGGGCAAGATCGGCCAGGCCATCGCGCTGCGCGCACGCGCCATGGAGATGCCGGTCCTCGCGGTCGACCCGTTCGTCACCGCCGACCAGGCCGCCAACCACGGGGCCGAGCTCGTCGACCTCGACGAGCTGCTGCGCCGAGCGGACGTCGTGACCGTGCACGTGCCGCTGACGCGCGGCACCAAGGGCCTGATCGGCAAGGCCGCCATCGCCAAGATGAAGCCGGGGTCGATCGTCCTGAACGTCGCCCGAGGCGGGGTCGTCGACGAGGCGGCCGTCGCCGACGCGCTGCGCAGCGGCCATCTGGGTGGGGCCGGGATCGACGTCTTCGACCACGAGCCCCCGACCGACTCGCCGCTCCTGGACGCACCGAACACCCTGCTCACGCCGCACCTCGGCGCATCCACGGCCGAGGCCCAGATCCTCGTCTCGGAGGAGGTCGCCGGCCAGGTCCTCGACGTGCTCGACGGCCGGAGTGCCCGGTACGCGGTCAATGCCCCGCTCCTGACGCCCGAGACCGCGCGGGCCATCGCCCCGTACCTGCCCCTCGCCGAGGTCCTCGGGCGCTTCTTCGCCCAGTTCTCGCCCGGCGGCGTCAAGACGCTGACCCTCGAGATCGCCGGCGACCTGGCCGAGTTCGACGGGACGCCGCTGACGGCCGCCGTGCTTCGCGGCCTCCTCGAGACCTCGACGACGGAGCGCGTGAACCTCGTCAATGCGGGCGCCATGGCTCGCGCCCGGGGCATCACCGTCATCGAGCGCAAGACGCCCGACGCCGGCGCCTATTCGTCGCAGCTGACGCTCTCGGCTGAGCGGCGCGGGGTCACCACGACGGTCGCCGGCACGGTCGCCGGCGGCGAGCCGCGGATCACCCGGCTCGACGATTACCGGCTCGACATGGAGCCGGCCGCGGTCATGCTCATCACCCGCCACATGGACCGGCCGGGCACGGTCGGGCGGATCGGGATCATGCTCGGCGAGGCCGACGTGAACATCAGCGCGATGCACCTCGGGCGCACGCGCCCGCGCGACGAAGCGCTCATGGTCCTGGCCCTCGACGACGACGTCCCCGCGTCGGTGGCCGAGGCCATCCGCACCCACGAGAACGTCAAGGCGCTGTGGACGATCCGCCTGGGCGGCGACCACTGAGCGGACCGCCGATCCCGGAGGGGCTCGCGGCGACCCTCGTCCTCGTCCGTCATGGTGAGAGCCGGCTCATCGTGGAGGGGCGGTTCCAGGGCCAGGCCGATAGCCCGCTCACGGACGCCGGCCGGGAGCAGGCGCGTCTCGTCGCCGCGCGGCTCGCCGGAGCCGGGGGCCCGCCGGCGCTGCCCATCCCACCCGGACCGCCGCGCGAGATCGTCCACTCCCCGCTCGCCCGGGCCGCCGAGACGGCCGAGACGATCGCGACCGCGATGGACGCAGCGGGCGACGGCGGACCGCGGCGTCCCGACGACGGCCTGCTCGAGATCGGCCAGGGCGAATGGGAAGGCCTCCACCGCGACGAGATCCGGGCCCGCTACGGCGAGGTCCTCGACGGATGGCGAGCCCGACCCGCCGAGGTCTGGGCCCCCGGCGGCGAATCGTTGGCCGAGGTCGCCGCGCGCGTGCGACCGGCGCTCGAGACGGTCATCGCCGACCTGGCGGCCGGGCCCGCCGCGGAGCGGGCCGACCCGGTCCCCGGCTACGTCGGCGCCCGGCCCGGCGGTCCGTGGAGCATCCTGGTCGCCCACGACGGCGTGTTCAAGGTCGTCCTGCTCTCGTTGTTCGACCTGCCGCTCGACCGGTTCTGGATGTGGTCCTTCGACCTGTGCGGGCTCTCGATCGTGGAGCTGCGTGGCGGGCACGCGGTGCTCCGTGCCCACAACCTGACCGAGCATCTCGCGCCGCGGCAGGACGCCGCCGCCCTGGCCGAACGGCAGGCTCGCGAGGCGACCGGCGCCCTCTGACGGGATCGGGCGGGTCCGAATGCGACGCGATCAGGCCGCCGACCGGCGGCCCCCCGCTAGCGCCGGCGGCGGCGCTCGCGTCGACGGAAGGCGAGTCGCAGCAGGTTGAGCCGGAGCTTCCGTTCGGCCGCCCGGAGGGCCTGGATCCGGTCATCCTCGAGCCGGAAGCGGCCGTACACGGTCTCGACCTTCGCCCGGGCCACCATCTCCAGCTCGGGCCTGGCGATGGGCAGCACCTCACCGAGTGATCCCGCGTATTCATAGACCGTCTGGTTGGGCCGCGGCCCGAAGCCGAAGCGGGCCGCGATCCGGGTGACCGTGCGATACGCGTGGTCGGCCGTGGTGCCACCGCGCGGACCGCGCGTCCAGATGTAGAACGCGAGGGCCCCGACGATGACGGCCAGCAGGATGGCGATCGCGATGAACGAGGCGATGGGCGGACCCGGCGTCTTCGGGCCACGGCCAAGGTCGTTGGGCTCCTGGTCCCGCGGGTCGCGGAAGCTCGGGATGGCGAACGCGCTCGACGGGAGCGGCGGCGTGCTCGCTCCCGCCGGGCCCGGCGGCAGTGGCTGCTGCACCGACACGCCGCCGGTCGGGTCGAACATCACCCAGCCGTAGTACGGGAAGTAGGCCTCGACCCACTGGTGGCGCGAGTCGCCCCGGATCGTCTCCTGGTCCTGCACCCGGTTGCCGGGCAGGTAGCCCTCGGCGATCCGCGCCGGGATCCCCTGGGCGCGCAGGAAGATCGCCATCGTCGTCGCGTACCACTGGCAGAAGCCGCGCTTGTACTGCGCGAAGCAATCGACGATCGAGATGTTCTTGCAGGGTCCGACGACGAGATCCGTGACATCGGTGTCGTACTTGAAGATGCCGCCGTCCTTCTGCAGCTTCACGAACTGCGTCTGCAGGTAGCTGGCGAAGTCGTAGGGGTTGTCCGGGTTCGGCGCGCCCGCCACGAGCTTCTGGAACAGCTGATCGGCCGGGCCGCCGGCGGGCATCGCGTCGTCGGGGACATCCAGGTACAGCGCCGCGATGTCGTCCGGATAGTCCGTGCCCGCGCTTCGAAGCGCGGCCGCGTTGAGCTCGCCCTGGTCGTTGCCGGGAAGCCGGATGCGAGCCTTGACCGAATATGGCCCACCTTCGCGACGCTCGACGGCGTCGAGGTTGCCCGTCTGGCCGACGAACGTGACGTCAGCGTCCTTGTCGACGAGGACCGGCGTGGCGGGAGAGAGCACCGTCCGGCCCGTGTCCTGCATCGGCTGGACGGTGAAGGTGAGCTCGGAGGTGTTCCCGAGCAACTGGTTCTCGACGGTCCCCGCGAGGAGCTCGTCGCCCGCCGGGACCTGGGTCTTGGTGATCGGCTCGCTCGGACGCCACTCGTTGAGCAGGAACTGGTCGTAGGTCACCGCCCGCCAGTAGATGAGCTTCGGGGCGTTGGGCGGCAGCTTGATCGTGGCCATGATGGCCGTGTTGGGCTGCCACTTCCCGTGGATGCCCGTCGACATCGGATCGAAGTCACTCCCGAACGCCTTCGTGGCGCCGCCCGTCGGGACGAACTTCGAGATCGATCGCGAGAGGTCCAGGAAGGTGCCACCGAGCGCTCCCCAGCTCCCTTCGAGCGGGGCCGACCGGGCGATGTTCGTGAGGAGGAGCGAGGCCGCCACGGCGACGGCGATGAACACCGTCCCACCACGCAGATAGATGCTCGAGATCGAGGCGGGATCGCCGATCCGGCGACGCAGCCATTCGGTCTGCTCATCGAGGACGTGGTAGCGCACCAGGAGCAGCAACGACGCGATGCTGAACAGGACGAGGTAGACGAGCTGGTCGGCGTACGTCACGGACATGTTCACGAGCAGGACCAGCCCGACGATCACGATGGCGTTGAGTGGGCGCCGGTGGCCGAAGGTCGCGTAGCTCGCGAACATCGAGGTGCCCCACACGACCAACCCGAGCACGAGCATGTAGTGGCCGTACTCGGTCGTCAGACCGAGGTTCTGGACGACGAGCACGTTGAACGCCTTCGCCGCGGAGCCGGCCGTGGCGTCGAACCACGCTGCGAGCGTGCCCTCCGTCGTCAGCATCGATCCGACGACCAGGGGCACCACGAGCGCGGCGAACAGCGCCCCGATGAGGTAGGTCAGCCAGCGGCCCCAACCCACCTTGACCCCGACGAACGAGCACAGGACCCCGAGCACCGCCATCGGGGCAAGGAAGTCGGTGAACGCACCCTCCCCGAGCACCAGCCGGACGTCGTCGATGGCCCACGCCATCGTCAGGCACAGCAGCAGCACCAGGCCGAGGGTCAGCCAGCCCTCACTCGGCGCGTACGCGATCCGCCGTTCGTTCATCGGACCAGCAGCTCCCCGAGCGGACGGCCGGGGACGACGGTATAGGTCGGCAGCTCGTATTCGGCCAGCGCATGACGGAGCGCTCGCTGCCGCTTCGCGATCGTCTCCTCGGCCGCCGCATCGGGCGCCGGGCGGTCGGCGCCGATGGACGCGGCCGCCTCGCGCGCGAACCGGTCGAAGGCCGCAACGTCGAGGGTGACGGCGACGCACGAGACGCCACGCGAACGGAGGCTCGCGAGGGGGCGGATCCACGAAGTGTCCATCGACGGCGTGATGACCACCGCGGTCATGCCGCGGCGCAGGCGGCCGACGGTCGCGATCAGCGTCTCGACGAGCGGCGCGTTCCCGTCGGCCTCGACGGCCGCCAGGAGCTGCATGATCTTCTGGTGCTGGCGGCCGCCGCGGTCGGCCGGGAGGAACGCCGTCCGGCTGCTGTTCACGGTCATCCCCACGGCCCGGTTCTCGGAGATCGCCTTGTCGGAGATGGCGGCCGCCGCCCGGATGGCGGCCTCCGTCGTCGATTCGTCGCCGCGGCCCCCGCCGATGCCACGCTGGAGGTCGAGCACGATCCAGGCGTCGGCGGTCTGCTCGAGGTCGAATTCCTTGACCTGGATCTCGCCGTGCCGGGCCGTCGAGCGCCAATGGATGCGGTTCATGCTGTCGCCCGGGGCGTAGGGGCGGACGGTCGTGGCCAGCGGGGTGGTCTGCAGGGTCCGCTCCGGGGACGCGTGGCTCCCTTCGAGGATGGCCGCCGGGAGTCGCCACGCCGGGATCGGCTCGAGCCGCGGGTAGACCACGACGGACACGCCCTGTCCGACCGTCGCGGCGGCCTCGAAGAAGCCGAACGGGTCGCCCGTGCGGATGTGCAGCGGCTCGATCCGGAAGTGGCCGCGCCGCGAGAGCGGCAGGCGGATGAGCCACGAACGCTCGCTCCGTCCCGGCAGCGTGAGCGCCCGCCCGGGCAGTGCGCCCGGGAGGGTCGTCGGGTTGTGGATCTCCAGCCACAGCTTGGGCAAGCGGCTGCTGTTGCGCATCGTGTACGTGACCCGCAACTTGTCGCCGACGTGGCCGTGGAGCTGGCTGACCGCGTACCCGGCCTCGAGGTCGGTCAGGCCGAGTCGCACGAGCACGTACGAGCCGCCGATGACCAGGATCGAGAGATAGAGCAGGTAGAAGAGGAACGGATCCCCGGTCGAGAACGCGGCCACGACCAGGATCGTGGCGACGATGAGCACCTCGAGGCGTCGGATCATCGGCGCTGACCTCCGCCTCGCATCGCTGGGTCGATCCGGGTCCTACGCGCCGGGGACCGAGGCCTGGCCAGGGACCCCTCGGAGCTCGGTCGGGCCGCCGGTCCCGGTAGGCCGGATCCCTTCGACCGACGTCGTCTCGAGCAGCTCCCGCACGACCTGTCCGGCCTGGACATCGTGGATCGACGAGCTGGTCTTGATGATCAGCCGATGGGCGAGCGCCGGTTCGGCGAGCGCCTTGACGTCGTCTGGGATGACGTAGTCGCGGCCGAGCATCGCGGCCAGGGCCTGACCGGCACGGTAAAGCGCGATCGAGCCACGCGGCGAGGCGCCGAGGTACACGTCCGGGTGATTCCGCGTCGCGTTGACGAGCCGGACGATGTAGTCCGCGACGCTCGAGTCGACATAGATCTCGCGGACGGCCTCCTGCATCTCGCGGAGCTCCTCGACGCTCACGACCTCCTGGAGCTCCTCGAGCGGGTGCGTGCGCTTCTGCTCGTCGAGGAT
Source organism: uncultured Chloroflexia bacterium (assembly GCA_963817245.1). Taxonomy (GTDB): domain Bacteria; phylum Chloroflexota; class Limnocylindria; order Limnocylindrales; family CSP1-4; genus SPCO01. The sequence goes on along the minus strand of CAWFNQ010000001.1, from coordinate 812,878 downwards.
GACGATCTCCTCGATCGGCTGGGGATAGCCGAGGCGGAGACGGATCATGAACCGGTCGAGCTGGGCCTCGGGCAGGGCGAAGGTCCCTTCGTACTCGATCGGGTTCTGGGTCGCGATCACGAGGAACGGGTCGGGCATCGGGTAGGTGGTGCCGTCGATGGTCGCCTGGCGCTCCTCCATGCATTCGAGGAGCGAGGACTGGGTCTTGGGCGTGGCCCGGTTGATCTCATCGGCGAGGACCACCTGGCTCATGATCGGGCCCGGGCGGAACTCGAACTCCTGGGTCTTCTGGTTGTAGATCGACAGCCCGGACACGTCGGACGGCAGGAGGTCCGGCGTGAACTGGATGCGCCGGAACGAGCAGCCGAGGCTACGCGCGATGGCCTTGGCGAGCACCGTCTTGCCGGTCCCGGGGACATCCTCGATCAGCAGGTGGCCGCGGCACAGGAGCGCGACCAGGGCGAGTCGGACTTCATGATGCTTGCCGACGATGACGTGCTCGACGTTGGCGAGGACGCGATCGCCGGTCTCCTGGATCTTCGTCATCGGCCTCTCTCGTGGGGTGGGCGTCACCAGGGACACCACGGGTGGGCGGCGTTCGGGGTACGACGAGCGCGGTTCGGCTCGTTCGTCGTCGGAGGATAGTACGTCGTCCCGCAAAGCCTGGTTCGGCATGGCCCCTCCCTCTCTTCACGCTATAGATGCCGGAAGGTGGCCGAATCGTTCAACCTGTGTCAGCCGCGCAGCAGCGTGATGACCCCGACCCAGACCGTCATCAGGCAGCCGACCCCGCCCATGACCGCCAGGAACGGCTCGCCGCCGACCCACGACGCCGCCGACACGCCGCCGAACATGATCGCGAGCACGAGTGCGATGAACGCCAGGCCGATGCGCTCGATGACCGGGCGCGGGGTCGCCGGCGGTGTCTCGTTCGGCGTCGGCGGGTGGCCGTCGGCGGGCGTCCTGTCGTCGTCGTCGGCCGGGGTCCCGTCATCGGCCGGGGACGGCCGGTCCGCCGGGGATGGCTGGTCCGCGGCGGGTGCCCCGTGGTCGGTCACGAGCCCCGCCCGAGCCAGCGGGCCATCAGGTCGCCGGCGATGGGCGCCGCCGTCTCGCCACCGCGTCCGCCCTGCTCGACGATCACCGCGATCGCCACGGTCGGCGCTTCGGCCGGCGCGAACCCGATGAACCAGGAGTGCGGCTCGCCCGTGCCGCCCAGCTCGGCCGTACCCGATTTGCCGGCGGTCGTGACGCCCGGGACCTTGGCGCCCGACGTGAACTGCCGCCCGAGGTCGCCCTCGACCGCCTGGACCATCGCGGCCTTGATCTCGCGGGCGATGGTCGGGTCGACGACCGTGGCGAGGCGCGACGGCCCGATCGTCCGGGTCCCGCTGCGTTTGCCGGTCATGGCGGTCACGAGGTGCGGCGTCATCAGGACGCCATCATCGGCCACCGTCGAGGCCACGAGGGCCATCTGCAGCGGCGTGACGAAGGTCTCGGCCTGGCCGTAGGCGGCATTCGCGAGCTCGACGTCATCGGCGAAGCCGCCGGGCTCGGAACCACCGCCGCCGGTGACCTGCGAGACCGCCGTCGGCAGGTCGAACGGGATGGGCTTGTCGAAGCCCATCCGGTCGGCGTACTCGACGAGCTTGTCGCCGCCGGTCCGCAGGCCCGTAAGGGCGTACCAGATGTTGCACGAGACCTCGGTCGCGTCGAGGAAGGCCAGGCGCTTCGAGCCCGTCTCGGGGTGATGCCCGTCGCGGATGCGGAAGCCGTCGACCAGCAGCCCGTCCTTCTCGGCCTTCGGCTGCTCGGCGTAGGTCGTGTCGGCGGTGACAGCCCCTGACCCGAGCCCGGCCACGGCGGTCACGATCTTGAACACCGACCCGGGCACGTACCGCCCGATCGTCGCGCGCGGGAGCAGGGGCTGGTCCTTGTCGTCGAGGAGCCCCTGGAACGTCTTGACGGCAGTGGCCGGGTCGGCGATCGCCGACGCGTCGTACGTCGGCGTCGACGCGAGGGCGAGGACCTCGCCCGTCCGCGGGTCGAGCATGACGACCGCGCCCTTGTGCGTCCCGAGCGCCCGGACGGCCGCGCGCTGGAGGTCGAGCGACAGGGACAGCGTCAGCGTCTTGGGGTCATAGGGCGTCGCCCCGAACTTGCGCAGCGCGTCGGCCAGGGGATCGCCGGCCAACCCGGCGAGTTCCGCGTCATAGGTCCGCTCGAGCCCGGCCCGGCCGTACTGGCGCGAGGCGTAGCCGACCACGTGGCTGATGGCATCGCCGGCGTACACGCGGTAGTACTCGCCGTGCTGGTCCTTCTTGTTCCGGGCGAGGACCTTGCCGTCGCGGTCGAGGATCTGGCCGCGAGGGACGGTCCGGGCGGCGGCGATGACCGCGGGATCGTCCGCCGCGGTCGAGAGGTCCGTTGCGCGGATGACCCCCCAGTACCCGAGGGCCGCGCCGAGGGTCCCGAAGGCGAGCGACAGGACCACCGCGAGGTGGACGATGCCACGGCCGAGCGGGCGGCGACCGGTCGCGTGGCTCCAGCTCATGCCGGCCGCCGGCGAAGGCGCCCGCGCCGAGGCGGGGCGGGTGGCGGGGGCGGTTCGACGCCCTTGTCCGACAGCGCGAGCAGGAGTCCGATGACGACCGCGTTCACCAGGATCGACGAGCCGCCGTAACTGATGAACGGGAGCGTCACGCCGGTCAGCGGCAGGACCTTGAGATTGCCGGCCGCGATGATGAACGCCTGGATCCCGATGACCAGCGAGAGGCCCACCGCCAGCAACGCGCGGAAGTCGTCGGCCGCGGCGGCGCCGATGCGCAGCCCCCGCTCGATGACGACGAGGTACAGGCCGAGGATGGCCATGATCCCGACGACGCCGAGCTCCTCGCCGAGCGCCGCGAGCGGGAAGTCCGTGTGGACCTCGGGGATCGGCAGCCGGCCGCCGACCAGGGGCAACCCGGCCCCGAGCCCGACACCGAGCAGGCCGCCGCGCGCGAAGGCGTGCAGCGCCTGCACGACCTGGTACCCGGCGCCGAGCGGGTCGGCGAACGGATCGAGCCAGATGTCGATCCGGGTCCGGACGTGCTCGAAGACCGTCGCCATGAGCATGCTGCCGAGGACGAACAGCACGAGCCCCATCACGACGAGGCTGACCCGGCCGGTCGCGACGTAGAGGAGCGCCAGGAAGACCGCGAAGAACAGGAGGGCCGCCCCGAGGTCGCGCTGGACGACCACGATGAGCAGCGCGATCGCCCACATCGCGACCATCGGCGCCAGGTACGGCAGTGGTGGGAGGCGCAGCGGTCCGATCCGCGTGTCCTGCTCCATGAGGAGCGGCCGGTTCTCGGACAGGTAGCCGGCCAGGAACACGACGAGGATGACCTTCAGCAACTCGGACGGCTGGCCGCTCAGCGGCCCGATCTGGAGCGTCAGCCGCGAGCCGTTCACGTCCGTGCCGAGGACGAAGGTGAGCAGCAGCAGGCCGACGCCGGCCGCCGCCCAGGTGTACTTGTAGCGCCGCAGCCACGCGTCCGAACGGACCACGATCGCGAGCGTCGTCGTGATGGCGACCGCGAGGAGCAGCCAGACGAGCTGGACCGTCGCCAGGCCCACGGCGCCGCCGAACCAGCCCTGGACGACCAGGTCCTGCGGGAGCCGCTCCATGAGCAGCAGCGAGATCCCGCCGAGCATCGCGACGACCGGCAGCAGGACCTGGTCGGTCCGGCGGCCCGCGAGCACCTGGGCGATGTGCGCCCCGGCGAGGGCCGCCAGGTAGAGCAGGAGCTGGATCGGCTCGGCGAGCCGCACGTGACCGCCGGTCGTCGCCCCGAGCGAGAGGCTGCCGACCACGAGCGTGATGGCGACGAGCGCGAGCAGGCGCGCCTCGACCCAGCGAGGCCGCGGCCGGATGCGGCCGAGGACACCGGGCAGGCCGGTCGCCCGACGCCGGTCGATGGCCGGGGCGTGGCCCGCGCTCATCGCCTGGCTCGCTCGAGGCGCAGCCGGACCTGACCGATCTGGACCTCGTCGCCGAAGGTGAGGGGCGAGACGGCCTCGATGCGCGTCCCGTTCACGTAGGTCCCGTTCGTGCTCTCGAGGTCCTCGAGATACCAGCCGCGCCCGCGGAACGTCAGGATCGCGTGCTCCGCCGAGGCGAATGGGTCATCGACGACGATGGAGTTGTTCACGTCGCGACCGAGCGTCGTGATGGCATCGAGCGACAGGGCCGTGCCGGCGACCGGCTCACCCGCCGGCGAGGCGACGACGACGAGCCGTCCGAGCTCGGCTGTGGCCTCGTGGGTCGCGGTCCGCAGGTCGTGGAGCAGGGCCCGGACGACCCGATACAGGAAGACGTACAGCAGCCCCAGGAACAGTAGGCGCAGGAGCCACAGCAGGACGAGCGCGCCGTCCATCAGCTCGAGGCCTCATCGACCTCGACCTCGAGCGTGGTCTCGCCCATGCGGATCCGGTCCCCGGCGCCGAGCACCACGTCGCTCACGCGCTGGCCGTTGACCTCGGTCCCGTTCGTGCTGCCCAGGTCGCTCAGGACGAGGGAGCCGCGCCTCCCGGCGATGCGCGCGTGGTGGCGCGAGACCCGTTCGTCGCGGAGGACGACGTCGTTGTCGGCAGCACGGCCGATGGTCAGACCGGCGCCGATCCCGACGACCCGCGTCCCGCCGCTCGACTCGTGGACGCGCAGGCGGGCGCGCGGGATGGCCGGCTGCGGGACCGCGAAGACCATCGTGGCGACCGGCTCGCCCGCGCCACCGGCGTGGCCGTTCGGCGCTCCATCCGGGGCGTCCCCGAGGCCCGTCCGGCCGGCGATCGGATCGGCGAACCGCGCGACGACGCGGATGTCGGAGCGCTCGACGGTGTCGTCGGCCACGAGGTCGACCCGCGGCCGGTCGACCAGCGTGTATCGATGCGCGCGCGCGAAGACGAGGGCCTCGTCGGCGAGCTCGGAGGCGAGGGACTGCTCCATGTCCTCGAAGGCCTCCAGGTCGCTCGGGTGGAGGTGGACGACGAACCGGTTCGGGACGAGGGTCCGGTCGGACGCGGCGAGCCGCTCGCTCTCCATCGCCCGCTCGATCCGACGCTGGAGTTGGACGGGCTGCAGTCGGGTCCGGAACAGCCGGGCGGTCGGGCGCTCGAAGAGGCGTTCGAAGAACCGCTCGATGGCGGCCAGCGGCGGCATGGTCGGTGGCGGACTCTACCACAGGGTCCCCGGAACCCCGGCGGAGCTTGTCCCGGTCGGGTGCGCGCGACCCTCCCACGGGGTCCCGCGGCCCGGACCATCCGCCGCTGTGGGGCGGTACCCCCGTGGGGGGAACGCTCGGGACCCTGGGCTATACTCTCGGCCCTGTTCGGGCGGTGCGACCGTCCCTGCATGTCCTCAGCGCACCCAGGGCACCATGACCGAGATCCTGACCGAATCGTTCTGCGAACGCTGTGGCTCGCGCTACACGTTCGAGTCCGCGGCCCCGAAGATCAAGATGCGGCGGGCCAAGGTCTTGACGCGCGGGCTGAAGAATTTCGTCCTCGACGACAAGACGTCGCTCGATGAGGCCATGGCCGCCGCCCGGAGCGATACGGACCGGGAGGTCACGACCTCACAGCTCGACGCCTTCCACCAGACGTTCAACTTCTGCATGCAGTGCCGGCAGTACACCTGTCCGAACTGCTGGAACGACGCCGAGGGCCGCTGCCTGACCTGCGCCCCGCTGAGCCTGCATGCGCCATCGTCCGCCGAACCGATCGGCGCGAACGGGGCCGCCCCGTTCACGATCGCGACCGACGGGGTCGCTCCGGCGCCGACGCCTGGTCCGGCCGCCCCGCTCAACGGCGCAGCGCCCGACCTCGATCACCGCCGCGACGAACGGACACGTCGACGACGCGGACGCCTTCGACCCCATCGCTCGCCTGAACGCCCTGTCGATGCCTCCGGCCCCGGTCGAACCGCCGGCCCCGGTCGAGCCGCCGGCCCCGGTCGAGCCGCCGGCCCCGGTCGAGACCTGGCCGAACCGACCACCGAGCCGTCGTTCGCCGGACCGATGCCCGCCGAGCCCGAGGCCGAACCCGAGATCGTCCTCGACCTTCAAGCCGAGGCCGCCACCCTCGGCGTCGCTGGGGTGATCGGCGCCGACGACGCTCCCCTGCCGGAACCCGACACGGCCGAGCCGGCCGTCGTCGACGCCGCCGAGTCGGCCGTGGTCGACGTGGCCCCGAACGAGGACATCGCTCCCGCCACCTTCGTTCCGGTCGTGCCCGCCGGTGTCGACGCGATCGTGCCGCCCGTCGCGGCCGAACCGGTCGCGGCCATCACGGACGTCGAGCCCGAGATCCTCCCGGTCGTCGATGCGGCCGAGCCGGAGCCGGTCATCGAGCCGCTCGACGAGCTGGTCTTCCACCCGTACGACATCGACCACGAGGCGGTCGATGCGCTCGCGGCCTCGCTCGCTATCGAGGACGTCGCGCCGCCGCCGGCCCCCGAGCCCATCCACGCCGAGCCCATCCACGCCGGATCCGTCGAACCCGACTCCGCCGCGGCCGAGCACGATCACGCCGCGGCCGCCGCCGCGGCGATCGTCGCCGGACTTCGGCCCGGGCAGAGCCTCGATGAGGCGCTCGACGAGTTCGAGCGAGCCGACGTCCCGGCCTCCGAGGCCCCCGCGCCTGCCGAGCCGGTCGTCCCGGTCGAGGCCGCCGCGGCGGTCATCGAGCCGGCGCCGATGGCGGCGTCACCGGTCCCGCCCGAGCCCGTCGCCATCGTGCCAGAGCCGGTCGTTGTGCCGCCCGAGCCGGTGGCCGTCGTCCCCGAGCCGGCCCAGCCCGTCCAGCCGGCACCCGAGCCGGTCGCCGCTGCCGCTGCGCCGATCCCGACAGCAGCCTGTCCAGCCGGCACCCGAGCCGGTCGCCGCTGCGCCGATCCCGACCCCACCCGCACCGGCGGTCGACATCGTCGAGCAGCCGACCTGGACGGTCGTCGCGCCGGAGCCCACGCCGGCCCCGACCGAAGGCGTCCCGATGGCCCCCGCGGCGCCGGTCGCCCCGGTCGCCCCGACCAACGGGACCGCGGCCCCGGCGGCGCAGGCCGCGCCGCCCGAGTGGCCCGCGCAGCCCGAGTGGCCGGCGCAGCAGGCGTCGGTCGGCCTCCCATTCCTCGGCCGCCCCGCGGTCCCGACCGGTGGCGTCGAGGCACTGTGGGCCGCGTCGGACCAGGAGGTGACCGCGGCACCCAGCAGCGACCGACCGATGACCGGGGTCCAGTCCTGCGTCAGCTGCGGACTGTCACTCTCCGCGACCGCCCGGTTCTGCCGGCGCTGCGGGACCGCCCAGCACGCCTGATCGGGTCTCGTCCCGGACGCGCACCCAGGCCGCCCCATAGAGCAGCGCCTGGAAGCTGAACGACAGCCACGCCAGGGCGATGAACGCCGCCGCGAGCGAGCCCGCGAAGGCGGCCGTGCCGACGAGCCGCGGCACCAGGAACATGAACACCTGGGCCAGCACGACGAGCGCGATCCCGACGACCGCGGCCGGGGGCCGGATGGCCCACCAGCTCGGGGCGGTCGGCGGCAGGACGCGGTAGAGCAGCGCGACCACGCCGACCGATGCGGCGATCAGCGCCGCCGGTGACGTCAGGACTCCCGACACGGAGGTCGCGACCGGGATGTCGTCCGGGATGAACGCGTCGAACAGCGTCGAGAGCGACCCGACGACGATCGCGACGATCACGATCCCGATGATCAGGGCCACCCAGGCGAACCCACGGGCGGTGCGACGTACGATGTCGCGCTCGGGGGCGTCCGAGTAGATCCGCGCGAACGCGACATCGAGCGCGCCGTAGAACTGGCTCACGGCCCACAGCAGTCCGATGAACCCGATGATCGAGGTGAGCGCCGCGGCGTGCGTGAGCGAGGTCAGGATGCCCTCGAAGATCTCGGCGAGCGGCGGGAAGGTGGCAGCCAGCGCGTCGACCAGGGACTGTTGGACGGCGGGGTCGTTGAGCAACCATCCGGTGAGGCCGAGGACCAGCAGGACCGTCGGGACGACGGCGAACAGGGCCGCGTACGCGAGGCCGTTCGCCAGGAGCCCGCCGGCGGCCCTCCCGAAGGTGTCGAGGACCTGTCGCACGAACGCCACCCTGGGCCGCTCCAGCAGGCGGTCGACGAACGCGCTGAGGCGATCGATCAATCGGGTCAGCGGCCGAGGTCCTCGAACAGCACGGGCTGGACGTCGTCACTGCGCACGCGCCGAGGCGCCGCGACGAGCGCCCGGACCTCGCCGCGGCGGACGTACCGCCGGCCACCGAGCTTGATGCTCGCGAGCCGTCCGGCGCGCGCCCACCCACCGATCGTGGCCGGGGTGAAATGCACGTTGCTCGCGCGCAGGATCTCGGACGCCTCGGCGAGCGTGATCCAGTCCGCCGCGCCGGCCATCGTCAGTCGCTCGATGTCGCGGACTTGGTGGCGCTCGACGTCAGGAGCGCTCGATTTGGTGGCGCTCGACTCAGGAGCGCTCGACTTGGCGGCGCTCGCCTTGCCGGTCTCGGCCGGCCCCTCCGACGTCGTCGTGGCGGCCGTGGCGGTGTCGCCCGACTCGCCCTTCTCCGCCTTCTCAGCGCTCCTGCGCAACGTCGAGCCGCGCTCCTTCTTCGCCCAGCCCGACCCCTTGAAGTGGACGGCCGAGGCGGTGACGGCCTTGCGCACGGGGCCCTTCCCGCACAGCGGGCAGGTCGTCGGCCCGCTTTCGTGGAGGCCGTGGATCACCTCGAACCGACGCCCGCACGCAGCGCAGTCGTAGTCGTAGAGGGGCATCCGTCGGGGCGGCGTCAGCCGCGCAGGAGACGCATGCCGCACTTGGGGCAGTAGAACGCCCGCTCGTGCGCCGAGGCGAACCCGCAGTGCGCACACACGAGACCGCCGCGACCGGCGGCCGGCACCGGGCGCTCGATGGTCGCGATCCCGTTGGCGTACTGGCTGGCCAGGATGTTCGTCAGGATGCCGGACAGCAGCTTGGCACCGATCCGGTCCGTGTCACCGCGGACGCCGCGGCCACCCCAGCCGACGACGGCCCGGCAGATCATGTCGCCTGTCGCCTCGTCCCAGTGGGAGGCCACGCCACCGACGACGGCGTTGTATTCGGGGTATCCCGAGGTGTCCACCTCGCCGTCGAGCAGCGCACAGGCGAACGTGTCGAACGCGAGGTCCACGGCATCGATCGACTCGAGGACGACGAGTGCGTGCCGGGTGATCGGCGCATTGCCGTGGTGGGCGTTGAGCCACTGCATCGCCTCGGACGGGCGGGCGATGGTCGGGGCCGCCTGGCTGAACTCGATCGGGAGGGGCGCGACGACCTCGATCTCCGACTGTGCGAGCCCGGCCATCATCCCCGGCATCTCGGCAAGCGCCTTCTGGCCGTTCTTCATCCGGACGCCTTCGCTGCTCTTGCCCGCGTAGTACAGGCGCAGCTGGTGGTCCTGGGCGACGATCTCCTCGGGCATCGCGCCGCTGGTCGCGGCGCTCGACGCGGCCGCTGCGGCGGCGTCGTCGGTGGCCCCGCGCTTCTTCAGGAACTCGAGCGGCACGTGGTCTCTCCCCGGTCAAGGCTGGCTCGTGAGGCATGGTAGCAGGACGCACTCATCGGTCGGCACCGACGGCCACGATGGCCTCGTAGCCGCGCAACTCGATATCGCGACCGCCGACGAGGGTCGGGGGCGGATCGCGATGCGTACCGGCGACGACGCGCCAGGTCCCGGTCGCGCTCGACGGCAGCCGGAACGGGCAGGCCCCGGCGCCGAACCGGACCAGGACGAGCACCGCGGGTCCGGTCCCGCGGCGGACGTAGGCGAGGACGTCGGCGCCCGGCGTCGAGAGGACCCGGATCGTGCCGTCCTGGAGCGACCGATGTTCGCGCCGGGTCCGCAGCAGCACCCGATACCAGGCGAGCACCGAGCCTGGGTCGGCGACCTGGCGCGCGACGTTGCGCTCCGCGACGTCCGGGGCTAGTCGCAGCCACGGCTGGGCGCTCGTGAAGCCCGCACTTGGGCCCTCGCCCCAGGGCATCGGGGTCCGGGCCTGCGAGCGGTCCCACCAGGCGAAGTCGGGCCCGACGCGCGCGGCCGGCGGATCGACGCTCTCGGTCGCCGGGATCGCCACGTCACCCATGCCGATCTCCTCGCCGTAGTAGAGGAACGGCGTCCCGCGCGAGGTCAGCAGGATGGTCGCCGCGGCCTTGGCGATCGCGTCCTGGTCGGCGTCCGGTGCCCCGACCGAGCGGGCGAGGCGGGACACGTGCCGCGGCTGGTCATGGTTCGAGAGGACGACGGTCGGCCAGCGGTCACCGAAGGCGCGCTCGCGGCGCCGGATCGTCGTGGCGAACGCGTCCGCCCGCCACGGCTGGCCGATGAGCTCCCAGTCGAACACGAGATGGCGCTCACACGTCAGCGCGGCGGCCCTCCCGAGCGCCCCCACGAAGAGCTCGCCCACCGACATCCGCCCCGGGTGGGCATCGACGACGGCGCGGAACCGGTCCATGAGCGCCGGGAGGTCCGGCTGGTCGATGTCATAGCGGTGGATCTGGCGGGTCCAGGCCGTGGGCCCCGGACGCGTCGGGTTCGACGGCATCGACGGGTGCTTGAGGAAGACGTTGAACGTGTCGAGGCGGAAGCCGTCCACGCCGCGATCGAGCCAGCGGCGGACCATGTCGAACATCGCCGTCTCGACGGCGGGTACGCGCCAGTCCACCTCGGGCTGCTCGGCCAGGAACGTGTGGTGGAAGAACTGGCCACGCGCCGGGTCGAAGGTCCACGCCGAACCGCCGAACCACGAGACCCAGTTGTTCGGCGGGAGCGGCGCCCCGGCCGCGTCGACGCCGCTCGGATCGCGCCAGATGTAGTGGTCGGCGAACGGCCCGTGCCGGTCCCGGCGGGAGGCGACGAACCACGGATGCTGGTCGCTCGTGTGGTTCATCACGAGGTCGAGGATCACCCGGATGCCGCGCCGATGCGCCTCGCGCACGAGCGTGTCGAACGTCTCGTCGCCGCCCAGCTTCGGATCCACTCGCGAGTGGTCGATCACGTCGTACCCGCCGTCGACACCGGGCGACGGGTAGATCGGCGAGAGCCAGATCGCATCGACTCCCAGACCGTCCGGGCCGAGGTGGTCGAGGTGGTCGATCACCCCGCGCAGGTCGCCGAGCCCGTCGCCATCGCCGTCGGCGAAGCTACGCGGGTAGATCTGGTAGATGACCCCGCGGCGCCACCAGTCGTCGCCGAAGCAGGCACCGACCGGCCCGACCGCGGCACCCCGTCCGCCCGTGTCCGTCATCGGTGGCTCATGCGACCGCGGGCCGTTCGACGAGCCAGCGCACGCCGCGTGCGGGGATCACCACGCCGGTCGACGCGGCCGCGAACCCGGGTTCGAGCAGGTCGACGACGCGGCCGGCGCGCGTGCGTGGCGCGGCCGCCGACGCCGCACCGCGCGTCGAACGAGCGAAGGGCAGCCGCGTCAGCGGCACGGTCCGGGGCTCGTCGGCGAAGTCGTGGATCGCCACGAGCGAGCCGGCGGGATGCCGGCGGGCGAAGGCGAAGAGCGCCGGGTCGCCGAGGTCGACGATCTCGAGGGGTCGTGCCGCATGGAGCTGCGGGGCCGCCCGGCGGGCCTCGACGAGCCGAAGGACATCATCGAAGATCCGCCCCTCGATCGTCGCGTGATCGTGACGTCGGCCGGCGGCGGCCCAGTCCATCCGTGGCCGGTGGAGCCAGCGGCTGTCGGCCGCCCGGTCCGGGTCGGCCTCGAAGGCATGGTCGTTGCGGAGGCCGATCTCGTCGCCCATGTACAGGAGCGGGACCCCGTCCCAGGCCATGATCAGCGCATGGCCGAGGCGGATCCGCTCGATCGCCGCGTCGATCGCGCCGGGGTCGCCGGCCTCCAGGGCGGCCTCCAGGCCGGCCAGGCTGGCGAACGTGCCGCTCACCCGGCTGTCGCCGGTCTCGGGTACGGCGTTGAACAACGCACCGCGCGCGAACGACCCGGGGAACGTGCCGGAGTAGTAGGACGACAGGAACATCCGGTGGGCTCGGCCGCCCCAGCCCACGGCCGCGGCGTCCTCGTCGGTGATCGCCCAGCCGATGTCATCGTGGCAGCGGATGTAGGTGCCCCAGGTCGTGCTGCCCGGCTTGGGTTCGAGGCCTCCGAGCACCTGGGTCATGAGCCGGGCGTCGCGGGTCGCGAGGGCCGACCAGTACTGGACCATCAGGCTGTTGTGGTACGCCATGTCGGAGACCCGGCCGCGGTGCCGGCCGACGCCGAGATAGGCCGCCAGGTCGTCCGGGCCGACGATCGCCTCGGCCTTGAAGACGATCGCCGGGGCCACGATCCGGGCGCACGCCCGGAGCGCCTGGAGCAGGTCGTGGACCTCGGGCTGGTTCTGGCAATTCGTGCCCATCCGCTTCCAGAGGAAGGCGACGGCATCGAGCCGGAGGACCTCGACGCCCCGGTTGGCCAGCGCGAGCAGCACGTCGGTCATCTCGACGAACACATCCGGGTTCGACCAGTCCAGGTCCCACTGCCAGGGATGGAACGTCGTCCACACCCAGCGACCGTCGTGCAGGGCCGTGAAGTTGCCGGGAGCGAGCTCCGGGAACGTCTCCGGCAGGGTCCGTTCGAACCGGTCGGGCATGGTGCGGTCCGGGAAGATGCGATACATGGCCGCCGCGTCGGCGTCGCCCGCCGCCGCGCGGCGTGCCCACGCATGCTCGGCCGCCGTGTGGTTGAGCACGAGGTCGAGGCATAGGCTGATGCCCCGCGCCCGCAGCGCGTCGCACAGGTGCTCGAGGTCGTCCATCGTCCCGAGCGCGGGCTCGACGGCCCGGTAGTCGACCACGGCGTAGCCACCGTCGGTCTCGCCCTCGCGTGACCGCAGCAGCGGCATCAGGTGCAGATATCGGACCCGGAGCTCCTCGAGGTAGTCGAGGTGCTCGGCGACCCCGGCCAGCGTCCCGCCGAACGACGCGGGATAGCAGACGTACCCGATCATCGATGGATCCTGGATCCAGTCCGTGTCCACGGTCCTGACGTCGTCGAGCTGCCGGAGCGCCGACCGTCGGTCGTGGTAGCGATCGACGAGCAGGTCCACGAGCCGGTCGAGCCCCGCCGGCCCGCGACCGCCCATGCCGTAGACGCTCGTCCACCCGACGACGAGGTCCTCCCACCAGCGCGCGAGGCGCTCGAGCATCGGGCCGGCCTCGGCCTCGTCAAGACCACGGAGCCGCGCTGCGGCCCGGTCGGTCGCTCGTTCGAGGCTCGGGGGCGTCGGCGGCGGCCCGGCGGAGGAGGTTCGCCGGACCGCCGCACGCGGCGACATCGACCCTGGGAAGTCGGTCGTCAATTCCAGATGCCGTCGCCCGTCACGCCGCGATCCGGCCGCTGCGCGGCGCCGAGCACGAGACGACCGATCGAGACACCGGATCGCATCCTCTTCGCTGGAGACCCTTCCTTGGAACCGGTTCCAGTGCAGTGTCCGCGAGCGGACGGACCCATGTCAACCTCGGAGCCTGCCGCGCGCCGACGGCTCAGGCGTTGACGGGTGCCGTCGTCCGGCGCACGACCAGGCTGATGTCCTGGACCTCGCGCAACGGCCCCATCGGCCGCCCGTCGATCCCCACGAGCAGGCGCTGGACGGCCCGGACGCCGGACTCGAACAGCGGCTGGTGGATGGTCGTGAGTCCGAGGTGGTCGGCGAGCTCGAGGTCGTCGTAGCCGGTGATCGAGACGTCACCGGGAACCGACAGGCCGAGCGATGCCGCGGCCTCGAGCGCTCCCGCCGCCTGGGTATCGCTCGCGCAGACGATGCCGGTCGGCCGGCTGCGGTGCGCGAGCATCTTGCGGGCCAGCTCCACCGCGCGATGACGCGAGTGGTCCCCGATCGCGATCATCCAGTCGGGCAGCGGCACCCGGGCGTCCGTCGTGGCCCGGCGGACGCCGGCAAGACGAAGGCGACTCGAGGTGAAAGCCAGCGGCACACGCGGGATGTCCCCGATGAATCCGATCCGCCGATGGCCGAGGGCGACGAGGTGTTCCGTTGCGATCCGTCCGCCGCCGACGTCGTCGGCCACGACCCTCGGGAGCGACCGGTGATGCGCGTCGACGAGGATGGTGGGGAGCCCGGAGCGGCGGATCCGTTCGAGCTCGACCTCGTGCGGTGACAGCGACACGATGATCAGGCCATCGACGCGCTCGGCGCGGGGCAGGTCCTGGAACACCGAGTCGCGCCGCTGCACGGTCTCCACGTTGAACACGATCAGGTCGTAGCCGGCCTGGACGAGCGCGAACTCGATCCCGCGCAAGCGCTCGACGGCCGATGGCCGCGTCAGGAACGGCAGGATGACCGCGACGGTCTGGGTCCTGCCGAGGCTCAGCCGGCGAGCCGTCGGGCTCGGGACGAAGTCGAGTTCCTTGATCGCCGCCAGCACGCGGGCGCGCGTCTGCGGATCGACGTTGGCGCGGTCGTTGAGGACGCGGCTGACCGTGCCCCGGCCGACGCCGGCGAGCTGCGCGACATCGGCGATGGTCACGCCCATGGCGACCCCCCGGTGGGCCCGCCAGCGCCCACGCGGCGGATGGTTCGCGGTGGGGCGCGTCTAGCCGTCGATGGCATGGGCACGGGCGACACCGGCATACCACGAGGCGCTGGCCTTGGGAATGCGACGGAGCGTACCGGCCTCCACCGAGCAGAGCCCGAACGTCCGCGTGTACCCCGATTCCCACTCGAAGTTGTCCATCAGCGACCAGGCGAAGTAACCGAGGACGTCGATACCGCGCTCCATGGCCCCGGCCAGCGATCGCAGGTGCGCGCGCATGTAGTCGATGCGCCCGGTGTCCTCGACATGGCCGTCAGCATCGGGGCGCTCGTCGAGCGCGATCCCGTTCTCGGTGATCACGAGCGGGAGACCCGGATACCGATCGTGGAGATCGGCCAGCACGGCCGCCAGCCCCGCGGGGGCGATGCCCCAGCCCATCGTCGTCCGACCCCAGCCCGGCTCGGAGAGCGGTTCGGAGCGCGCCTTGAGCATCGGCGCGTGGACATCGAACGAGACCCGCTCGGCGTTGTAGTAGTTGACCCCGAGGTAGTCGATCGGCTGGCGGATCGCGTCGAAGTCTCCTGGCTCGACCCGCGGCGCGTGGACACCGATCCAATCCGTGAGCTTCGCGGGATAGCGCCCGTGGACGATCGGGTCGAGGAAGAGCGATGTCGCGTTGGCCCGGACGCGATCGCAGGCGTCGACGTCGGCATCGTCATCGCTGGCCGGGACGTACCACTGCGGGTTGAGCGCGATGCCGATCCGCCCGACCGCGTCGCTCGCCCGGTAACGCTGGACCGCGAGACCATGACCGAGGAGCAGGTGATGCGCGACCTGGTACGCCGCAGACCAGTCGCAGCGCCCCGGTGCATGCTGGCCGGTGGCATGCCCCAGGAACGCCTGGCACCACGGCTCATTGTGTGTCAGCCAGCCGTCGACCCGGTCGCCCAGCCGGTCGAACATCGTGCCCGCGTAGTCGGCGAAGGCAGCCGCGGTCGCGCGGGCGGTCCAGCCGCCCTCGGCCTCGAGTGCGGCCGGCAGGTCCCAATGGTTGAGCGTCGCGTACGGGCGGATGCCCGCGGCCAGGAGGCGGTCGACGAGGCGGTCGTAGAAGTCGAGGCCCGCCTCGTTGACCGGCCCGCGGCCGGCCGGGTGGATGCGTGGCCAGGCGATCGAGAACCGGTAGGCGCCCATGCCGAGGGATCGCATCAGCTCGACGTCGTCGGGCATGCGGTGGTAGTGGTCGCAGGCGACGTCGCCGGTCGACCCGTCGATGACGTGGTAGCGGGTGCGGACGAAGTCGTCCCAGACGCTCCGGCCCCGGCCGTCCTGGTCCCAGGCGCCCTCGATCTGGTACGCCGATGTGGCCACGCCCCAGAGGAACCCGGGCGGGAATGACCACATCGCGTCGCCCGACGCCTCCGGCGCCTCCTCGGTCGGGTCGACCGTCACGCTGCGTTCGACGGTCACCCCCTACCCCTTGACGGAGCCGGCAAGCAGACCGCGGACGAAGTACCGCTGGAGCGCGAAGAACACGAAGAGCGGAAGCAGCATCGAGATGAACGCGCCCGCCGTCAGCAGGTGCCAGTCGTTGCCGCGCGAACCCACGATCTCGGCCAACCGCTGGGTGACGACCTGGTTCTCGAGCTTCGCCCCGATGAAGATCAGCGCGACGAGGTAGTCGTTCCAGACCCACAGGAACTGGAAGATCGCGAAGGCCGCGAGGGCCGGCACGGACAGCGGCATGATCAGCCGCCAGAAGGTCTGGAAGTGCGACGCCCCGTCGATGAAGGCCGACTCCATGATCTCGCGTGGCAGTTCGGCGATGTAGTTGTAGAGCAGGAAGATGGCCAGGGCCAGGCCGAATCCGGTGTGGGCCAGCCAGACCGCGAGGTATGTCCCGTTGAGGTTGAGGGCCACGTAGTCACGCAGGATCGGCACGAGCGCGATCTGCAGCGGGACGACGAGCATGGCCACGACGAGGGTGAAGAGGACGGCCCGCCCGGTGAACCGCATCCAGGCGAAGCCATAGGCCGCGAAGGCGGCGATGAGGATCGGGATCAGCGTCGCCGGGATGGCGACGGCGAGGCTGTTGATGAAGGCGCCACTCAGGTCGTCGCCCTGGACCGTCTGCTTGGTGCCATCGGCGAGGGTGACCTCGTAGGTCTTGCCGTTGAGCACCTTCGCGTAGTTGTCGAGGGTGAAGTTCGTGTTCATGGTGATCGCCTGGTCCTGGATCTGGATCTTGCCGGCGCGCTTGTTGCCGATCCAGATGACGGTCTTGCCGTCGGGGGCCTTGATGCCCGCGCGGAACTGCTCGAACGTGCCGGTCGCACCCTCGATGGTCATGATCCCGTTCTTGTCGAGGCCATCCGGGATCGGGATCTCGGCCACCTTCACCTGGTCGGGGTGCGGCAGGACCGTCCACCAGCCGCTCTGCTGGATGTCGTCCGGTTGACGGAACGAGGAGACGAGCAGGCCGACCGTCGGGATCAGCCAGATGAAGCAGATGAAGATGAGCGCGACGTTGACGAAGATCGTGCCGCGCGTCACCGATGGCGTCGGACGGTGGAACCGTCCTGGCTTCTTCGCGGGCACGGGCTCCTTGGGGTGAGCGAGCCACTGCTCGTCGGCGATCGTCATCGGAAACCCGCCTGGCTACGGAAGCGACGAAGGTTGTAGATCATCACGGGGATGACCGCGACGAGGAGCAGGACGGCCAGCGCCGAGCCGATGCCGAAGTCGCGGTTGATGAAGTACTGGCGGTAGAACTCGGTCGCGATGACGCCGGTCCCGAACTGGCCGCCGGTCATGACGATGACGACGTCGAAGATCTTCAGCGTGAGGATGATCGTCGTCGTGGCGACGGTGATGATCGTGCCCCGGATCATCGGGATGGTCACGCGGCGGAAGATCTGGCGGTCGTTCGCCCCGTCGACACGCGCGGCTTCGGTGAGCTCGGCCGGGATGCCCTTGATCGCCGCCGAGAAGAGGACCATCGCGAAGCCGACCTGCAGCCAGACCATGATCACGATCAGGAACAGGTTGTTCCAGGGCTGGAGCAGCGACGTCCAGGCTTGCGGCGTCCCCCCGGCGCCGGTCACGACCGCGTTCAGCAGGCCGATCTGCGGCTGGCCCTCCTGGCGCACCTCGTAGACGAAGTTCCAGATGATGCCCGCGCCGACGAATGAGATCGCCATCGGCATGAAGATGATCGCCTTGGCCAGCGACTCGAACTTGCTCCGGTCGGCGAGGACCGCGATGACCAGACCGAAGCTGACCACGAGGGTCGTCCCGATCACCAGCCAGAGGATGTTGTTGCGGAAGACCTCGAGCATCGCCGGGTTGCTGAAGATCTTGCCGTAGTTGTCGAGGCCCACGAAGGTGGAGCTGTCGGAGTTGAACAGGCTGATGTAGATCGTCCGAACCGTCGGCAGGGCCAGGAACCAGATGAGGATGGCGACGGCGGGTCCCACGAACAGGTACGGCAGGATGCGCGACCCGACCCGTTCCGGCAGCCGGGCGATGAACCAGTTCATCACCCAGTAGATGAGGGCGACGCCGCCGACGCCCCAGACGATCGCGACCGCCGCCGACGACGACCTTCGGGCGCCTCGGTGGATTGCGCAGGAACAGGAAGCCCTGCCACAGGATCGCGAACGCGATCAAGGGCACGATGATCGAGACCACGAGCCGCGCCGCGATCGTCGCCGCCCAGGCGAGTCCGCGGACCGGCCGATTCCCCTCCGCCAGGTCGATCGCCACGAGTTCCCTCCCGTCATCGCCCATCATCGGCGCCGGCGCCGACGACCCACTCTCCGGGATATCACGACCCCGGGCCGGAGACCGTCCGGTCCCGACCCAGGGTCGGCGAGGGTGGGCGGCGTCGCGGAGCGACGCCGCCGACTAGGATCGAGCGGCCTACTTGGGCCAGGCCGCGTCGATGTTCTTGAGCGCGGTGGCCATATCCTCCTTGCCGGAGATCCAGCTGGTGAACTCCTTCCACTCGGCGCCGGAGCCGACGGCTCCGGGCATCTGGTCGGAGGCATCGAAGCGCAGGGACTGCGCGTCGACGATGGTCTTGGCCACGAAGGCGGTCGTCGGATCGGCGTACCACGACAGGTCGGCGTCCTTCTGCGGCGCGATGGCCCCACCGGACTTGACCCACGACTCGAGGTGCGCGCCCTTGGTGAACTCCTCCATCACGGCCATGACCTCGGGGCGATCCTTGAACGCCGCCCAGATGTCGCCGGCCACGAGGACCGGGCTGCCGTACTGCGGCATCGATGCCCGGCAGGTAGAACACGTCGTAGTCCACGCCCGACTTGGCCGTCTGCGGGAAGAACGAGGTGATGAAGTTGCCCTGGCGGTGGAGCCAGCACTTGGGCGGATCGGCGAACATCGGGGCGGTCGAGGGACCGAAGTCCGTGCCGACGATGCCGGCCGTGCCGCCGTTGACCATCTTGGGGTCGAGCATGATCTCGCCGACCTTGGTCAGCGCGTTGGTGACCTCGGGCGAGCTGAACTTGAGGTCACCCTTGACCCAGGCGTCGTAGTTGTCGAGGCTCGTCGTGCGCAGCATGAAGTCCTCGAGCCAGTCGGTGACCGGCCAGCCGGTGGCGTCGCCCGACTTGATGCCGATGCACCACGGGGTGTCGCCGTCGGCGATGATCTGCTGCTCGAGCGCGGTCAGCTCGTCCCACGTCGTGGGCACCTTGTAGCCCGCGGCGTCGAAGGCCTTCTTGGGGTACCACACGAAGCTCTTGCCGTTGACGCGCTCCCAGACGCCGGCCATGATGTCGCCGCTGGCGCCGGCCATGGTCGCCATCTTCAGCCAGTCCGCGCTGTAGTTGGCGGCGAGGGCGGTCTGGTCGAGCTTGCTCCTCGAGGTCGATGATCTTGCCGGCCTTGGCGAAGCCCGCCAGCAGGCCCGGCTGCGGGAAGTCCGCGATGTCGGGCGGGTCGCCCGCGTCGACGCGGGTGCCGATCGAGGTCTCGAACGTCTTGGTGCCGGTGTACTGGATGTCGATGCCGGTCTTGTCCTCGAAGTCCTTCATGGTGGCGTTGAACTTCACGGCATCCTGGTCGACGAACGGCCCGCTGGCCGTCACCGTCGGTGCCCTTGAACTCGCCGGCGAGGGCGCGGTCGAGGAAGCTCGTGCCGGCGCTGGCGGCGGCGCTTGCGCGGGCGCCGACGAGGCCGGGGCTTCGGATGCGGGGGCCACCGAGGCCGGGGCCGAGGCCGCCGGCGACGCCGATGCGCCACCCCCACTACTACAGGCGGACACCACGATGGCCGTGGCGCCCAGGATCGCGAGTAAGCGGGTTCGCACGCTAGTCTCCTCCTGGTGCGATGCGAAACGGTTCCGTGGAACCGGTACCACGGGACCGTATCACGGGCCGGTGGCGCCGCGCAAGACTCTTTTGGCACCTTCCCGTACCGGGTCCGCGACGGGCGCCGCGACCCGACCGTTCGGGCCCTGCGACCGGGCCCGGATCACGCTCCGAGACGGGCCCGCAACCGTTCCACCTGGTCGGCGAGTTCGGCCTCGCGCGCGCGTGCGCCCGCCACCACGTCGGCGGGCGCCCGCGCCACGAACGACTCGTTGGCGAGGCGTACCCGGGCGGCGAGGAGCCAGGCCTCCGCATCGGCGAGGTCGCGCTCGAGCCGCGCTCGTTCGTTCGCCGCGGCATCGGCGTCCGGGATCACGGACCGGATCCGCGCCTCGATCCGGCCGCCGTCCGCCAGGACGACCAGGTCGCCCGGCGACGCCGTCGCATGCAGCGCCTCGGCGGTGAGCTCGCGCTCCAGCGGCCGGGCACGGGCGAGCCGCTCGATGCCGGGACGCAGCGCCTCGAAGGTCGGGCCCAATCGCGACGGGGAGTGCGACGCGCGTCTCGAGCCAGCCACCGGCCGGCAGCTTGGCGGTCGCGCGGGCGTTGCGGATCTGGGTGACGAGGTCGATGAGCGCGGCCACGTCGCCCTTCGGTGGCGAGGTCGCGCTCCCCCACCCCCGGCCAGCGCGCGACGATGAGCAACTCGGGGTCGGTCGCCCGATGGGGCAATGCCGCCCAGAGCGCCTCGGTCACGAAGGGCATGACCGGATGGAGCAGGCGCAGGTACGTGTCGAGCGCATCGACGAGCGCCCACCACGTCGACTCGCGGGCGGCGGCGTCGAGCTCCTCGTCGGCCAGGCGCACCTTGGCCAGCTCCACGCCCCAGTCGCAGAACTCGTTCCAGATCGCGTCGTACAGGATCCTGGTGACCTCACCGAAGGCGAAGTCGGCCATGGCCGCGTCGACCGCCGCGGTCGTGGCGGCCGCCCGGGAGACGAGCCACCGCTCGAGCGCGCCGGCATGGCGTGGGTCGGGCAGCCGGCGCTCCGCGTCCTCGGGGATGGACGGCGGGCGGGCGCCGACGACGAACCGGGTCGCGTTCCAGAGCTTGTTCGCGAAGTTGCGGGCGTTCTCGAGCTTGGCGGCGCCGAACCGTTGGTCGAGGCCCGGGGTGGCGCCGTGGATGAGCGCGAACCGCAGGGCATCGGCGCCCGATTCGTCGATGACGTGGAGGGGGTCGATGACGTTGCCCTTGGTCTTCGACATCTTCTCGCCGAATGGGTCGCGGATGAGCCCCGAGAGATAGATCGTGTGGAAGGGTTCGGTGTCCGTCAGGTGCAGCCCGAGCATCATCATCCGGGCGACCCAGAAGAAGATGATGTCGTAGCCGGTCTCCATCACCGAGGTCGGGTAGAAGCGCCGCAGGTCGGCGGTGTCCTCGGGCCAGCCCAGCGTCGAGAAGCGGCCAGAGCCCCGAGCTGAACCAGGTGTCGAAGATGTCCGGGTCCTGCTGGAGGTCGGCCGCCGGTCGACCGCAGACCGCGCAAGCGTCGGGGCCGGCCAGGGACGACGACACCGTCACGTGCCCGTCGGGGCAGTACCACGCCGGGATCCGGTGGCCCCACCACAGCTGGCGACTCACGTTCCAGTCGCGGATGTTCGTGAGCCAGTGCTCCCAGGTCTTCTCGAATCGCTCGGGCAGGATCCGGGTCCGCCCTGAGCGGGTCGCGTCGAGCGCCCGCGCCGCCAGCGGCCCCGTGCGGATGAACCATTGCGTCTTGAGGCGCGGCTCGACGACATCGTCGCTGCGCTGGCAGTGACCCACGACCATGTCGTGCGGCACGGCGCCGACGAGGTCGCCACGTGTCTCGAGGTCGGCCACGATCCGGCGCCGGGCCTCGTACCGGTCGAGGCCGTCGTAGGCCGTGCCCGTCCCGGTGATCGTGGCGTCGTCCGCGAGGATCGTGATCGCGGGCAGGCCGTGGCGCAGGCCGGTCGCGTGGTCGTCATGGTCGTGGGCCGGGGTGATCTTGAGCGCCCCGGTCCCGAAGGCCGGGTCGACCACGTCGTCCGCGATGATCGGCACGTCGCGGTCCACGAACGGGATCCGGACGCGCCGTCCGATGAGGGCCTGGTAGCGCGCATCGAGGGGATGGACCGCGACCGCGGTGTCTCCGAGGAGCGTCTCGGGTCGCGTGGTCGCGATGGTGATGGTGGCGTCGGGATCGGGCCGGCCGGTCGTCTCGTCGATCAGGTGGTACCGGATCGACCAGAGCGTGCCGGTCTCCGGCGTCGAGATGACCTCGAGGTCGCTGACGCTCGTCCGGCACCCGGGGCACCAGTTGACCAGGGCCTCCGTACGGTAGGCGAGGCCGTCGCGATAGAGCCGCTCGAACGCGACGCGGACGGCGGTGGCCGACCCCTCGTCCATCGTGTAGCGCAGGCGGCTCCAGTCGGCCGAGGCCCCCACCCGTCGCTGCTGCCCGAGCATGACCGGCTTCGTGGAATCGCTGAAGGCCCGCATCCGCTCGAGATAGCGCTCGCGGCCCAGGGTCTGGCGGCTCTCGCCTTCCTTGGCGAGGATCCCATCGAGGACGAATTGGGCGGCGATGCTGGCGTGGTCGAGCCCGGGCAGGAAGAGCGTCGGATGCCCGCGCAGCCGGGCGTGCCGGATCATCAGGTCCTCGACCGCGGTGCGCTGCGCGTGGCCCAGGTGGAGCGAGCCCGTGACGTTCGGTGGCGGCTGGATGATCGTGAACGGCGGCAGGGCCGGATCCGCGGTCGAGCCACGACCGTCCGGCGCGAAGACGTCGGCCTCGAGCCAGCGCTCGTAGATCGCGCCCTCGACCTCGCGCGGGGTATAGGTCTTGGCGAGCCCGGTCATCTCGCGCTCCCTTCCCGACATCTCGTCGTCCTCGGCCTCCGGAAACAGAACGGCCCGCTCGTCCAGCGGACGAACGGGTCGTGGTACCACCTGCTGGTTCGGCGCCTGGGGCGGGTCGCACATCGCGATCGCCGGTTCCGGACGCCCTCGCGGCGCGCTATCGGGCGCCACCCGCACGGCTCGCGAGCGACCTTCACGCCGGCGGTCCCGCGTGGCTCGCACCGCCCCACGCTCGCTTGGTGGCCCGTCCCGGCGCTACTCCTCTCGGTCGTCGCCGTGAGGGCGGGAGTGTAGCACGCGCCATCCGCAGCTCGGCCGGGCTCGGGACGACCTACACTCCCCGACGTGGCCCCCATGTCGGGGGCCGGCGCTCCGCAACGAGGCAGCTTCGATGCCAAAGTTCATGGACGTCCACGACGGGTTCTTCGGCGTGTCGGCACAGCAGCTCGCGGAGGCGCACCAGCGCGACCTCGAAAACGAGGGCCCCGAGGGGGTCCACTACGAGCACGCCTGGCTCGACCCCGTTGCGGGCAAGGTCTTCTGCCTGGCGACCGGACCCTCCAAGGAAGCGGTGATGCGGGTCCACGAGCAGTCAGGGCACCCGACGCCCGAGGTCTACGAGGTCCCGATCGAGGTCTGATCTCCCGGGTCTCGGGCGGTCGGCGGTCGACCGCCCCCGCCACCGCTCACGAGCAGTGCGCCTCCTCGGAATCCAGGATGGGATGGAAGTCCAGGGCGTAGATCGTCCAATGCGTGCCGGAGAGACCCTGGGCGGCCAACTCCCGCTCGATCACGTCGCAACCGAGGTCGCGAGCGACTGATGACGGCACGCCCCCCTCGAGGATGATCTGGAAGGTCGGCTCGGAGCCGAAGTCCCAGTAGAAGTTCGCCGCGGAGATCTGCTCGTCCGATTGCTGCTTGATCGCCGACGACGCCGTGACCATCCGCGGGATGGGCGAGCGGAGCACGACGATGGTGATCAAGGCGATGGCGACGGCGAGGAGCAGCAGGATGATGCCGCAGCCGATGACCCATCGACCGAGGGATGGCGACCGATCGGACCGGACCCAGCCAGACGACGCGCCTGGCTCGGTCATCTACGCGGTCTCGCCTCGCTCGGCGAGCCACTCCTCGAAGTTCGTCTCGTCGACCCCGCCGTCGACATCGGTCTTCGTGAGGAGCAGCGGGAGGCGTCCGCCGCGGATCGTCTCCTCGGTGATGATGCACTTGCGGATCTCGGTGCGGTCCGGGATGTCGTACATCACCTCGAGGAGTGACTCCTCGACGATGGACCGCAGCGCCCGCGCGCCGGTCTTGCGGTCGAGCGCCACCTCCGCGGCGGCCCGCAGCGCGCCCTCGGTGAAGACCAGCTCGACCTTGTCGAGCGAGAGGAACTTCTCGAACTGGCGCGTCACGGCGTTCTTCGGCTCCGTCAGTACGCGGACGAGATCGTCGGCCGTGAGCGCCGAGAGCGTCACGATCACCGGCAGCCGGCCGATGAACTCCGGGATGAGCCCGAACTTGAGCAGGTCCTCGGGCATCAGCCGGTCGAGGATGCGGGCGCGGTCCGACTTCACGATCCCCGATTCGGAGCCGAACCCGATGGACCGCCGGCCGATCCGCTCCTCGACGATCTTCTCGAGACCATCGAAGGCGCCGCCGCAGATGAACAGCACGTTCGTCGTGTCGATCTGGATGAAGTCCTGGTGCGGATGCTTCCGGCCCCCCTGCGGCGGGACGTTGGCGACCGTCCCCTCGAGGATCTTGAGCAGGGCCTGCTGCACGCCTTCGCCGGACACGTCGCGGGTGATCGACGGGTTGTCCGCCTTGCGGGCGATCTTGTCGATCTCGTCGATGTAGATGATCCCGCGCTGGGCCCGGGCGACGTCGAAATCGGCCGCCTGGATCAGCCGGAGCAGGATGTTCTCGACGTCCTCACCGACGTAGCCGGCCTCGGTCAGGGACGTCGCGTCGGCGATGCAGAACGGGACGTCGAGCACGCGCGCGAGCGTCTGGGCCAGGAGCGTCTTGCCGGACCCCGTCGGCCCGACGAGGAGGACGTTCGACTTCTGGAGCTCGACCTCGTCGACCTGGTGGCCGGCGTTGACCCGCTTGTAGTGGTTGTAGACCGCCACCGAGAGGACCTTCTTGGCCTTCTCCTGGCTGATCACGTACTGGTCGAGCGCGTCCTTGATCTGGTGGGGGTTCGGGAGCTTCGCCGCCGCCGACTTCGGGCGCGGCGTCTCGAGGAGCTCCTCCTCGATGATCTCCTGGCACAGGTTGATGCACTCGTCGCAGATGTAGACGCCCTGCCCCGCGATGAGCTTGCGGACCTGCTCCTGGCTCTTCCCGCAGAAGGAACAGCGGTACGGGACCTTGGGTCCCTTGGTGCTGTTGCTCGTGGTCACGTGCCCGTGTGCCCCCTAGCCGTCCTTCGACTTCTTCGTCGAGGCCTCACCGGCCTCGGCGACCGGCGGTCCTTCGCCGCCGGCCCGTCCGGCGTCGTGCGCCTGCGCGATCAGCGAGCTGCTCTCGACCGCGTAGACCGCGTCGATGATGCCATAGTCCTTGGCCTCACCGGCAGACATGAAGTAGTCCCGGTCCGTGTCCTTGACCACCTTGTCGAGGTCCTGCTCCGTGTGGCGGGCCAGGATCTCGTTGTTGACGTGCACCAGATGCTCCCACTCCTTCATCTGGATGACGGCGTCGGGCGCGTTGCCGCGGAAGCCGCCGGAGCCCTGGTGGATCATGATCCGGCTGTTCGGGAGCGCATAGCGCTTGCCCTTCGCGCCGGCCGACAGCAGGACCGCGGCCATCGAGGCGGCCAGGCCGATGCAGATCGTGCTGACCGGCGCCCGCAGGTACTGCATCGTGTCGTAGATCGCCAGCCCCGACGTGACCTGCCCACCGGGCGAGTTGATGTACAGGCTGATGTCCTTCTCGGGATCCTCGGATTCGAGGAAGAGCAGCTGGGCGATCACGAGGTTGGCGAGGTGGTCCTCGATCGCGTCGCCGAGGAAGATGATCCGCTCACGCAACAGGCGCGAGTAGATGTCGTAGGCGCGCTCACCTCGACTGCTGGATTCGATGACCATCGGGACGAGCATCGTGGGGATCTCCGTTTCGACTTCGAGGGACCGTGGGGCGTCGGTCATCCGGCGGGCGCGGGCTCGTCGGCGAGGATGGAGCCGGGATCGGTGGCGTCGATCGCGGCATTGGCTTCGGCTTCCTCGCCTTCGAGCGCCGACGGAGCGGCGTCCTCGAGGTGCGGCAGCGGCGGATGGTCGGGATGGTCGGCGAGCCAGCCGTCGACGATGGTCTCGACGACGCGGCTCCGGCGGAGGGTGCTGCGGATGAAGCTGCGTCCGCGGTCCGACTCGAAGTAGGCCATGAGCTTCGGATCGTCGGCGTATCGGTCGCGGCCGCGGGCCACCTCCTCGTCGACGTCGGCGTCGGAGACCTCGAGACCCTCGGCGTCGGCCACCTTCGAGAGGACGAGCAGCGTCTTGACCCGCTTCTCGGCGCCCGGCCGGAATTCGGTGTGGAGGTCGGCGTCCGTCTTGTCGACGACCTTGAGGTAGGCCTCCTCGGTGATGCCCTGTCGAGCGAGCGTGCTGCGGAACTCGTCGTGCATCACCTCGACCTCCTGGTCCACCAGGATCTCGGGGAGCTCGAGTGTGGCGTTCGCGACGGCGTACTCGATGATCCGGTCGGCGAACTCGTGACGGGCCCGGTCGATGGCGTTGCGCTCCAGCCGCTCCTTGATGTCGGCCCGCAGGGCGGCCACATCGGCGAAGTCGCCGAGCTGGGCGGCGAAGTCGTCGTCGAGGTCGGGCAGGATCTTCTCGCGCAGCTCCTTGAGGTCGACGGCGAAGTGGACGGTCCCCCCGGCCAGCTCCGGCTCGCCGTAGTCCTCCGGGAAGGTGATGTCGAACTCGGTCGAGCCGCCGGGCTCGATCCCGACCAGATGCGTCTCGAACCCCGGGATCAGGCGCTCCTGCCCGAGGATCAACGGCATCCGCTCCGAGCTGCCGCCCTCGAACGCGACGCCGTCGCGCGTGCCGTGGAACCCGATCACGGCGTAATCGCCGTCCTTGGCCCCGCGGTCCTCGACGGCCGCGAGCGTGGCGTTCTGGTCGCGTAGCTCCTCGACGACCTGGTCGATGCGGGCGTCGTCGATGACCTCGATGCTCGGGGCGAAGTTGAACCCCTTGTAGTCGCCCAGTTGCACGTCCGGGCGGACCTGGATCTTCGCGGTGAAGACCAGCGGCTTGCCCTCTTCGGCCTGCACGACGTCGACGTCCGCGTTCGAGATCGGGAGGATGTCCTCCTCCACGAGCGCCTCGCGGTACGCGGTCTCGACGAGGTGCTCGACGGCGTCGTCGAGGACCGCACCGGGGCCGAGCACGCGCTCGAGGACGGGTCGCGGCGCCTTGCCCGGTCGGAAGCCGGGCACGCGCGTCCGGCGCGAGAGGTGCGATCACGGCGTCGCGGATGGCGCGGTCGAGACGGTCGGGCGGGACCTCGACACGCAGCTCGATGGTGGAGTTGGGGCCGGGGGTACTCGTGATCTGCATCGCCCGGCAGTATAGGGCGGCATCCGGTGACGGGCCGGATGGCGGCCGTACCGGCGTCGCCGCGGGGGCCTGCGTGGACACGGACCCGGGCATGCGGATCGGGTGGTAGGCGAGGTCGGGGTCGAACCGACACGCCGCTCACGCGGCACCGGCTCCTAAGGCCGGCGCGTCTGCCATTCCGCCACTCGCCCGCGGGGAGTGTAGCGCCGGGTGGCGCGCGGGGATCAGACCCCGGTCGGGGGCTCCTCGGTCCCGTCGGCGGTCGTTCGGCGCGTCGCGCTGGATCTCGTCGATCTGCCGCTCCGCCCGCGCGCGGACGAGGGCGATCCGTTCGCTGACGCTCGCCTCGTCGGTGCCAGTCAGCCAGTCGACGCCGACCTTGACGCCACGCAGGAGGAACGGCCGGGCGATCCCGATCAGGAAGAGGTTCCGGGCGTCCCGGCGCTCCTTGGTCTTCTTCCCGACGTAGGACGCGAAGTCCCGCTCGATGCGCACCGCGGACCTTGTCGCCATCGTCCCCGAGCTTGCGCAGGGTCTTCTCGATCTCCTCGGGGAGCATCGCGTCGGGCAGCGGCTTCGGTGCCCCCGTGACCGCCCGCTTGGCGACCCGGAAGACGCGCTGCGGCCCCTTGAGCGCGACGAAGCCCGCGCCACCCACGACGGCGGCGGCCTTGGCCGGACTGCGCTTGATCTTGGCCGGGATGTCGATCGCGTCCCGGAACGATGCCTCGAGTCCGATCAGCTCGGTCTCGAGGTCGGCCCGGGCGGCGATCACCCGATCCCGGGCGGCATCCGTCTCTGTAGCCACTCGAGGGTCTCCTTGCTGGTCTCGATGGTCTGGGTCGGGGTGAAGCGGGTCTTGAGGGCCTCGACGTCGATGCCCGTCCGGGCCACGTCCATGCCGAGCACGATCATCCAGACGGCATAGCCGACCGTGATGCCGATGCCGGCCGCGACCTGCGGGTTGTACGTGATGGCAGTCAACGCCCCGACGAGCGCGCCGAGGATGGCGACCGCCGAGCACGGTGCCGATGCGGCTGCCCCAGGTCGCCGCGTAGCGCGCCGCGAGGACGATGCCCACGATCGCGCCGAGGATCGCCACGAGGACCACGCCGACCGTCAGCGGTGCCGTGGCGCGATCCAGCGAGAGGTTGAGCGCGTCCGCGATGCCGCCATACAGGCGGTTGAAGACCCAGAAGCCGAGCAGCAGGGCGACCAGGATGCCGACGACGACGCCGATGGCGATCGCCCGGACGATGCGCGCCGCGGCGATGCCGAGCGCGGCGAGGACGAGCGACATCGCGACGGCAAGGCAGGCCTCCAGGCCGTTGACGATCCCCCAGCCCATCGAGCCGAGCAGCCACTCCCCGAGGAACAGCGACGTCCCGAGGACGAGGAGCGTCGCCGCGATGAGGACGAGGACGAGCGCGACGACGAACGCGGCAGCGACCTTGCCGGCCTCCGTCCCGATCTCGCTCGCTTCGGCCTTGGCGAGGTCCACGTGGGCCACCGCGAGCCGCATCGCTGCGTCGCGGGTGGCCATGAACTGGTCACGGAGCCCGCGTGGCCGGCCGCGGCCGCCGCCAGGCGGTGGTGGCGTGCTCCCGCCCGGTGGCGGCGGGCTGCCGCGCGGTGGTGGCGTGCTCCCGCCCGGTGGCGGGGTGCGCCGGCTCGGGGCGCCGGGCGTCGCTCCGCCCGGTGGCGGGGGCGGCTCGGCCGCCCGGTGGCGGGGGCGGCGGCTTGGAACCGCCCGATGGCGGGGTCCGCCGGCTGGCGATCGTCCCGGCGCCCGGCGTCGAAGGCGGCTTCGTCCCGCCCGTGGTCGCGTCGGCGCTCGCGCTCGCCGGCGGCGGGGACGCGGGCGTCCCGGTGCTCGCGGCGGCGGCTCGGGCGCGGCCGGAACTGGACCCGCAGGCGCGGCATCGGCCCCGGTGGGACCGGTGCGCTCGGTCGGGTCGCTCGGGTCGTCCGGGCCGGGGTCGGCCGGCGGCGGGGTCGGGGTCGAGTCGTCCAGGGCGGTGCTCCGGCTATGCGGACGCGTTCGGGGATCGGGTCGATGATACAGCGCGGCCGACCGCCGCCGGACGCGTCGCGCCGTCCCGGCCGGTTCGCTACGCTGCCTCGGTGGCCCGCCGAGCGAACCCGTCCCAGCGCCCGATCCGTACCGCCGAGCTGCTCAGCATCGGCACCGAGCTGACGGTCGGCGAGACGCGTGACACGAACGCGGGCGAGCTCGCCCGCGCGCTCACGGCGCGCGGGGTCCAGGTCCTGCGCCTGACGGCCCTCCCCGACCGCGAGGCGATGGTCCGGGAGGCGTTCGCCGCCGGCATGGAGCGGGCCGACCTCGTCGTCTCGACCGGCGGACTCGGCCCGACGCCCGACGACCTGACCCGGGAGGCGATCGCCGCCGCGTGCGACGAGACCGTGGCCGTCGACCCCGAGCTCGAGGCCTGGCTGCGCGAGCTCTGGCGTCGGCGCGGCATGCCCTTCCCGGAACGGAACCTGAAGCAGGCCTGGGTCATCCCCTCGGCCGAGGCCCTGCCGAACCCGAACGGCACCGCGCCCGGCTGGTTCGTACGACGCCCTGACGGGCACGTGGTCGTCGCGCTGCCCGGCCCGCCGCGCGAGATGCGTCCGATGTGGAGCGACGAGGTCATCCCCCGCCTCGAGCGGATCGGTCTCGGGGCGGACGTCGCGAGCCGCACCTACCGCCTCATGGGCATCGGTGAGTCGCAGGTCGCCGATCGCCTCGGCGATGCGATGCTGCGGGCGACGAACCCGGAGGTCGCGACCTACGCGCGGGTCGAGGCCGTCGACGTTCGGATCTCCGCGGTCGGCGATGCGGCGGCCAGCGCCGAGGCCCGGGTCGAGGCGGCCTCGCGGGCCGTCCTCGAAGCGATCGGCGACTTCGTCTGGGCGACCGGTGAGACCACGTGGTCCGGGGCGATCGGCGACCGACTCGCGGAGCTCGGCTGGTCGCTCTCGGTCGTCGAGATCGGCACGGCCGGGCAGGTCGCGGCGCTGTTCGGCGATGTGCCGTGGCTCCGCTTCGATGAGTCGCTGGCCGCTCGACAGCCCGGGAGCGCTCGCCCACGGGCACCCGGCTCGGGATGACGAAGCGGAAGACGGCGCGAGTGCCGATGACACGGAGCCGCCGGCCGACGCCGGACCGACGGAGGATCGTCACGCCGGCGATGCCCTGATCCGGTTCGCCCGGCGCGCCCGTGAGCTCGGCGGCAGCGACGTCGGACTCACGGTCCGGGCGACACCGCGCCAGGGCGACACCGCGGTCTCGGTCGCCGTCGTGACGCCGACGCGGACGGTGCGACAACGGCGCCTCGTCTTCCTCGGTGGCGCGAACGGTCGCAGCCGCGCCGCGCTCTCGGCGGCTTCGATCCTCCTCGAGGCGCTCCGCGAGGAGCCGCCGGGCGACTAGCGCCCGGGGGCCCGCAGGCCCGCGGCTAGCGCCGGGCGGGCGAGCAGTCGGCGACTAACGCCGGGCGGCGCGCGCCAGTCCGTCGAGGTCGGTCACGACGATCGCGTCGCGCTCGACCCGCAGGTACCCGTCGGCGGAGAACTGGCCGAGGAGCTTGTTCACGCTCTGGCGGGTGCTCCCGACCATCGCCGCGAGATCGCCCTGGGTGAGCGACATGCGCAACCGGATCCCGCCGTCGGCGGCGGGCGTCCCGCTGTCGGCGGCGAGCCGGACGAGGCAGGCGGCGAGCCGTCCGGTGATGTCGAGGAAATGGAGCTCCTCGACATGCGTCGTCAGCCGTCGGAGCTCGGCGGCGAGCGAGGCGAGCAGGGCGTCGCGCACGGCGGGCTCCTCGGCGATGAGCTCGCGGAATCGCTCGCGTGGCAGGATGACGGCCTCGACCGGACCGAGCGCCGTGGCCGTCGCCGAACGGGGCGCACCGTCGAGCAGGGCCAGCTCGCCGAACACGTCGCCCTGGTGGAGCCGGGTCAGGATCGCCTCATCGCCGGCCTCGGACGGCAGCGAGATCTTCACCTCCCCCGCCGTGATGATGAACAGGGCATCGCCGGGGTCGCCGACGTGGAAGATCACCTCGCCGCGGCGGAACCGCCGGCCGCGCATCCCGAGCGCGACCCGCTCGAGGGCGAACGGGTCGAGCCCCGCGAAGAACGGGATGGTCGTCAGCGAATCGATGAGCTGTCGGTCGACCGGCATCCTCGCGCCATCGTAGCGACCGTGCCCGGCCCTCGACGGGTGTCCGCTGGCCGACAGCCCCATGGTCGGCGAGCCGTCCGCGCCGCATGAGACGTCGCGCATACGATGGCGAGCGATGACCACGACGTCGGCCGACCGGCTGCGCCTGACCGTGCTCGGCTGCAGCACCGCGGCCCCGCACGCGGATTGGCCGGCGGCCGGGTTCCTCGTCGACCACGGCGATACCACCCTGATGCTCGATGCGGGCCAGGGCTCGGTCCGTCGCCTCCAGCGGTTCATGGACCCCACCGCGCTCGACGCGCTCGTGATCGGCCACATGCACGCCGATCATTACCTCGATGTCGTGGGGCTCCGGTATCTCTTCCCATGGGGGCAGACCGCGGACCGCCGACTCCCCGTGTACGTGCCACCCGGCGGCGAGTCGCGCATCGAGGCGCTCGCCACGGCGATCTCCGAACGACCAGGCTTCTTCGACGCGTCGTTCGCGATCGAGGCATTCGATCCCGACCGGCCGCTCGTCGTCGGGCCGCTGACGATCCGATTCATCCGCGGCCGGCACTACGTCCCGGCGTGGGGCGTCGTCATCGAGGCGCCCGACGGGAGCCGCCTCGCCTACACGGGTGACACGGGCCCGAGCGACGCGGTCGTCGAGGCCGTCCGCGGCGCCGACCTCCTGCTCGTCGAGGCGGCACTCCGGAGCTCACGCGACGACGACGAGGAGCGCGGCCACCTGACGCCCGAGGAGGCCATCGACCTGGCCACCCGGTCGGGAGCGCGCTCCGCCCTGCTCGTCCACTACGCGCCCGTCGCGCCGGGCCGAGCTCGAGGCGATGTGCGCGGCGGCCGGACCCTGGATCAAGCCGGCGGTGGCCGGCCTCACGATGACCATCCGCCGGCCGACGGCCGATGACCGCGCCGTCGATGACGGCCGACGCGCCGATGCCGTCGACGGCGCGTCGGGTCACGGGTCGGGCCGGTCCCCCAGCGCCGCGGCCGCCCGCGAGCGGTAGGTCTCAGCGGTCGCGGGATCCTCGGCCAGGTCGGCCGCCATGCGCCAGAACGAGGCCGCCTCGGTCGGCGCCCCCATCACGAGAGCCGCGGTCCCGGCCTCGTCGAGCAGCGGGATGGCTCGCGCCCGGTCGCCCGAGGCCGCCCGGTGCATCGCGACGAGGCTCATGGTCCTGGGATCGCCGGCCGCCTCGAGCGCGTCGGCGATCATCGCGTGGAGCGATCTGCGGCGAGTGGTCAACACCCCGGCGTAGGCCGTGTCGTGGATGAGCGGGTGGCTGAAGCGCCACCGTGCCGGCGTCGGTCGGGACCACCAGCCCGGCGTCCACGAGCCACTCCATCGTGCCCGGCTGGACGGGTGAACCGGTCAACCCCCCGACGCGCTCGGAATCGAACTCGATGCCGACGACGGACCCGACCCCGAGGACCTCGCGGGCATCGGGCGGGAGCGCGTCGATCCGCGCCCCGAGGACCGCGCGAAGGGTCAGCGGCAGCGACCCGACCGGCATGTCGGAGAGCGTCACGCGGCCGTCGTGCCAGGCCAGGGTGCCGTCGTCGAGGAACGCGCGGACCGTCTCGGTCACGAACAGCGGGTTGCCGGCCGTCCGTTCATGGATCCGTCGGGCATCGTCGGCATCGAGCGCCGCGCGCGCGATCTCCGTCACGAGCTGGGCCGTCTCGGGCATGTCCAGCCCACGCAGGTCGAGTCGTTCCACCCACGGCCGATCGACCCACGATGGCGGCGTCCCGGGTCGCATCCCGGCCAGCACGACGAGTGGCGCGTCGGCGGCGTGGTCGATCAGGACCTCGACCAGCCCGACGCTCGAGGGGTCCATCCAGTGCAGGTCGTCGATGACGATGACGCGCGGACCCGCGGTCTCGCATGATCCGTGCGATGTACCGGTCCGCCACGTCCAGGAGTGCCGCGGTCAGGGCCGCCGGGTCAGCCGGCGTCTCGGATGACTCGGCCTCCCAGCCGGAGAACGCCGCATCCCGGGCGATCGCGGCGATCGCCCCGCCGAACCGACGGATCTCGGCCGGATCCATGTCGGGGGTGAAGAGCAGGGATCGTGCGTAGGTCCCGGAGTCGACCCCGTGCTCGTCCGCGACCACCTGCGCGAAGATGCGCGAGAAGCGATACGGGTCGGTCTGTCCGTACGACGTGCACTCGATCGACATCCAGGCGAAGCCGCGCGCCCGCGCGAGCTCCTCCACCTCGGCCAGCAGGCGCGTCTTGCCGATGCCGGCCTCACCCTCGATCAGCAGCACCCCGCCGGTCGAGCTTGCCCGGACCCGATCGAGCAGCGCCGTGATCCGGTCGAGCTCCTCGGTCCGGCCCACCAGCCGGCCGGGCGACGGGGGTCGCGGTTCGGCATACCCGCCAAGCCCGATGTCGCCTTCGAGCGCCCGGATGCCGACCGGCTCGGACTGCCCGCGCAGGACGACCGAGCCGCGGTCGGCGACGACGAGGCGCCCCCGCGCCGCGGCCACCGTCGCGAGATCGAGGAGGATCTCACCGGGCCGGGCGAGCGACTGGATGCGCGCCGCGGTCGTGATCGCGCCGCCGGTGAGTCCCAGGTCATCACGGCCGAGGTCGGAGCGCTCGGTCGTGACCACCTCACCGGTCGCGATCCCGATCCGGACCTCGAGCGGCTCGCCCCCTTCGGTCAGCCCGCGAAGCGCGGCGCGGATGCCCAGGGCGGCCATCGCGGCGCGGATGGCGTCGTCATCGTGGGCGCGCGGCCAGCCGAAGACAGCGAAGACGGCATCGCCGATGAACTTCTCCCGCGTGCCGTCGTACCTGGCGATGACGTCGGCCATGACCGAGAGCGCCGTTCGCACGCGCTGGCGGACATCCTCGGGGTCGTGCTCGGCCACCATCCGGACGTAGCCGACGAGGTCGGCGAACAGGGCGGTGACCACGCGCCGGTCCCCGGCCTCGCCCGAGACGAACTCCGGACGCGCTCCACTGCCCGCGAGGGCCGTGCCGCAGCGGCCGCAGTAGCGGGCGTCGTCGGGACTCTCCGTACCACAGGCCGGGCAACGCACCCGTCAGACCCCTCCCGTCCGTCGCGCCTCGGTGCGCGGACAGCATAGGAGACGCGGGGGTCAGGAGACCGTCAGTACCGGCTGGTTCGCGGCCTGGGCAGCGCGGACGCTCATCCGCGCCGCGACCGCGCCGGCGATCGATGTCAGCGCTCGCGCCGCGGGTCCCGGCTCGCGCTGGGCGACGGCCGGCACCCCGACGTCGCCGCCCTGGCGGACGGTCACGTCGAGCGGGACGCCACCGAGATAGTCGAGTCCGTTCTCGGCCGCGAACCGCTCGCCGCCGCCGCGGCCGAAGATCTCGGTGACCTCGCCGCAGTGCGGGCAGACGAACGCGGTCATGTTCTCGACGAGGCCGATGATCGGCACGCTCATGCGCTTGAACATCGCGAGTGCCTTCGACACGTCGGAGAGGGCGACCGCCTGCGGGGTGGTCACGAGCACGGCCCCCGAGATCGGCACGGCCTGGGCCAGCGTCAGCTGCGCATCGGAGGTCCCCGGCGGCAGGTCGATGACGAGGTAGTCGAGCTCGCCCCACTCGACGTCACGCAGGAACTGCTGGATCGCGCCGCCGACGAGCGGCCCGCGCCACACGATGGGCTGGCCCTCGGGCACGAAGAACTGGATCGAGATCGTCTTGACGCCGTGGCGCTCGAGCGGCCCGATCTTGTTGTTCTCGGTCGCGGCTCGGCTGACCTTCGAGCCCGAGCATCATCGGGATGTTCGGGCCGGTGATGTCGGCATCGAGCAGCCCGACCGCGGCTCCCGCCTGCGCGAGCGCGACGGCGAGGTTGACGCTGACGGTGCTCTTCCCGACGCCACCCTTGCCGGACGCCACCGCGATGACGTTCTTGACGCCGGGCAGGAGCTGCTCCGCCTGGCGCGGCTGGGCCCGCCGCACCATCGCGCCCCACGTGATGTCGACGCGGTCCGCGCCGATCGCGGCCAGCACCGTCCGCGTGTTGCCCTCGATCTCGTCCTTCAGCGGGCAGGCCGGGGTCGTGAGCTCGATGGTCAGCCCGACGGCCGAGCCATCGATGGCGACGTCCTTGACCATCTCGAGCGTGACGATGTCGCGCCCGAGCTCGGGTTCCTGGACGTTGCGGAGCGCGTCCATGACGGCGCTCTCGGTGAGGATGGGCATCGGTGGTCGGGTCCCTCCGGGTCCTCGGGGTGTGCTGTTCTGACGGTCGGAGCGTCGATATCCTACCCCGCCGCCGCGAAGGACCACGCCTGCCGCCCACCGGCGGCCGCGGGAGCGTTTCGCGTGGCTCACCCGGCGCCTTCGGATTTCGTCGGTGCGCCGCCGCGGTCGTGCGAATCTCGCACGCGAAACTGGGCGCTCGCGTGCGGGTACGGTCGGTTGACACGGTCGATCCTGCGACCCTATCCTCGGCCGCGATCCGCCCCACCAGGAGTCTCCCCGAATATGCCGACCGTGGACGTCAGGCTCGTGGACGTGGTCAAACGGTACGGCGAGGCCGTGGCCGTCGACCACATCAATCTCGAGGTCCAGACGGGGGAATTCTTCAGCCTCCTCGGGCCCTCCGGCTGCGGCAAGACGACCACCCTGCGGATGATCGGTGGGTTCGAGGCCCCCACGTCCGGGCTCATCGAGCTCAAGGGCCAGGACGTCACGTGGCTGCCGCCCTACAAGCGCCACGTCAACACGGTCTTCCAGAACTACGCGCTCTTCCCCCACCTGACGGTCTACGAGAACGTGGCCTTCGGGCTGCGGCGCGCGGGTGCGAAGGACGACGATGTCCGCAAGCGCGTCACCGAGATGCTGGCGCTGGTCGAGCTGCCCGGTTTCGAGAATCGCAAGCCGAACCAGGTCTCGGGTGGCCAGGCGCAGCGCGTCGCCCTCGCGCGCGCGCTCATCAACCGGCCGTCGGTCCTGCTCCTCGACGAGCCGCTCGGTGCCCTCGACCTGAAGTTGCGCAAGCAGATGCAGGTCGAGCTCAAGCGCATCCAGCAGGAAGTCGGGATCACGTTCATCTTCGTGACCCACGACCAGGAAGAAGCGATGACGATGTCCGATCGCATCGCGGTCATGAACCACGGGAAGTACGAGCAGCTGGGCGATCCGGCCAGCCTCTACGAGAAGCCGCGGACGCGATTCGTCGCGGGCTTCCTCGGGGTCAGCAACCTGCTCCCGACCACGCCGGACGGGACCGCCGATGGCTTCACCGTCTGCAAGCTCGCCGACGGCACCCAGGTCCGCGTGCCGAGCAACCTGACCGAGGGGATGGAGCGCTTCGAGGTCGGCGTCCGCCCGGAGAAGATCAAGCTCCGCGAACTCACCGAGGACGTCCCGGCGGGCCTGAACGAGATGCTCGGCACGGTCCGCGACGTCTCCTACCTCGGCGTGTCGACCAGCTACATCGTCGAGGCCCGCGGCGGGAGCAGCATCACCGTCTACGAACAGAACGTCGAACGCGCCACGCGCACCGAGCTCTGGGAGCCCGGCGAAGAAGTCCGCATGACCTGGTCGCCGAACCACACCTTCGCGGTCCAGGCCGGCGGCGACGCGCCGCCCGACATCGCGCCTCCGGTCCTGGTCGGGGCCGGCGCCGGCGGCGAGGTCCCACCGAACCCGTCGCGCCGTCGGTTCGTCGTCGCCGCGGCCGTGGTCGGTCTCGGGGCCGTCGGACTCGCCGCCTTCCTGGCCAATTCCGGGAGCGGCTCCGGGGCCGCGTCACCCGCCCCGAGCGAGGCCAACATCCCGACGCCACCGCCGGCCAGCCTCCCGCCCGTCGCCAGCGGTGAACCGTCCGGGGCCCCGGTCGCGACGCCCGTCCCGGCGATCACCGGCCCGCTCAAGTTCGCCAACTGGCCCGCCTATATCGACCAGGCGACCGAGGCCGACGCCGAGACCGGGGTCCTGCCTGCGGGCTCCTCGAAGACGATCGAGGGCTTCCAGAAGAAGTACGGCGTCAAGGTCGACTACGAGGAGAAGATCGGCGACAACCCGACATTCTTCGAGACGATCCGGCCCGCGCTCGCGGCCGGTCTGCCGACCGGCTGGGACCTTATGGTCCTGACGGACTGGATGGCCGCCAAGATCATCAGCAAGGGCTGGGCCGAGCAGGTCGACCAGACGCACGTCCCCAACTGCGCCACGAACCTGCGCGACCCGCTGCGGAACCAGACCTGGGACCCGAACAACGACTACCACTACCCGTGGCAATCCGGGATGACCGGCATCGGCTTCAATGCGAAGACCCTGAAGGACAACGGGATCGCGCTGCCGACGAAGATCGCCGACCTCTGGTCGATCCCGTCGGGCAAGGTCACGTTCCTGACCGAGGCTCGCGACACCTACACGCTTGGCCTGCTGAAGCTTGGGATCACCCCGGATCCGGCGACGGTCACGGTCGACGACCTGCAGAAGGTCACCGACGACATGCAGCCCCTGGTCGACAAGGGCCTGCGCTTCACCGGCAACGAGTACCTGCTCGACTTCGGCTCGAAGAAGGTCTGGGCGGCGTTCGTCTGGTCCGGCGACCTCGCGTCATCCGGCGGGCCGAACGACCAGTTCGTCTTTCCCGAGGAGGGGAACGTCATCTGGACCGACAACATGCTCATCCCGAAGGGCGCCGAGAACAAGTACACGGCCGAGCTGATGATGGACTACGTCTACGACCCGCCGATCGCGGCGCAGATCGCAGCCTATGTCTACTACGTGTCGCCGGTGGACGGCGTCGCGGAGGCGATCAAGACGCTCGATCCCAGCCTCGCGACCAATCCGCTCCTCTTCCCGCCCCCGGACGTCGTGGCGAAGTCGCACAACTTCCAGTTCCTGTCCGATGAACTCGAGGCCGCGATGAACGACATGTTCGCGCAGCTTTCGGGCACGTGAGCCGGATCGCATGACGAGCGCGGCCGTCACCGCGAAGGCGCAGGGCCCGGGGTTCCGCCAGCGGCTCGCCCGCGCGCTCCCCTACATCCTGCTGGCCCCGGGCCTCCTCTACCTGATCATCTTCTACGTCGTCCCGGCGATCCAGATGTTCACGTACTCGATCTCGACCGGCAACGTCGAGACCGGCTACACGATCACCTGGTCGCTCGACGCGTATCGCGAGGGGATCGAGCGCTACGGCAAGCAGTTCCTCAACTCGATCCTGTTCGGCGGCGCGGCGACGATCCTGACGCTGCTCATCGGCTTCCCGGTGGCGTACACGATCGCGTTCCGTGGCGGGCGCCACAAGAGCCTGCTGCTCTTCCTGGTCATCGCCCCGTTCTTCACGAGCTTCCTGATCCGGACCATCTCGTGGAAGATCCTGCTCGGCGACGAGGGCCCGTTGCTTGGCCCCCTCAAGCACAACCTTCACTTCATCAGCGGCGATTTCAGCCTGCTCGGGACGCCGCTCGCCCAGCTCACCGGTATCACCTATAACTTCCTGCCGTTCATGATCCTGCCGCTGTACGTGGCGCTCGAGAAGATCGACTACCGGCTGATCGAGGCGGCCGACGATCTCTACGCGAACCGGGCGGCGGCCTTCCGGCGCGTGACCCTCCCGCTGTCCCTGCCAGGGGTCTTCGCCGGATCGCTGCTCACGTTCATCCCGGCGATGGGCGACTACATCAATGCCGAATTGCTCGGCAACCCGCAGACCCGGATGATCGGCAACGTCATCCAGAACCGGCTCCTCGTCCAGAACGACTACCCGGTCGGGTCGGCCCTGTCGTTCATCCTCATGGCCGGCATCCTCATCGCCGTGTTCGTGTACGCGAGGCTGCTCGGCACCGAGCAGCTCACCGGCTGATGGCGACCGCGACCACCACGACGACCAGCGCGGCCGACGTCACCGCGCCGCCGCGCCCGTCGATCTGGCAGCGCATCTCGCCGAAGATCCTGCCGATCTTCACGGCGCTGGCGATCACCTACCTGATGATCCCGATCGCGGTGATGATCGTCTTCTCGTTCAACAAGCCGGTCGGCAAGTTCAACTACAACTGGAACGAGTTCAGCCTGCAGGGCTGGCTCCACCCGTTCGACTGGCCCGGACTCGGGGACGCGGTCACTACGAGCCTGTCGGTCGCGGTCATCTCGACGCTCTTCGCGACGATCCTCGGGACGATGATCGGGCTGGCCCTGACCCGCTACGAATTCCGCGGCCGCGGCGGACTCAACGGCCTGATCTTCCTGCCGATGGCCACCCCCGAGATCGTCATGGGCGCCAGCCTGCTGACGCTGTTCGTGGCGACCGCGCTCCAGCCGCTGGTCGGCAAGGTGCCGACGCTGTATCCGACCGGGTTCACGACGATCCTCATCGCCCACATCATGTTCAACATCAGCTTCGTCGTGGTGACCGTGAAGGCGCGACTCGCGGGCTTCGACCGGCGGCTCGAGGAGGCCGCGATGGACCTCGGGGCCAACGAACTGACGACCTTCTGGAAGGTGACGTTCCCGCTGATCCTGCCCGGCATCGCCGCGGCGGCGCTGCTCGCCTTCAGCCTCTCGATCGACGACTTCGTCATCACGAACTTCGTGTCGGGGACGACGAACACGTTCCCGATCTGGATCTACTCGATCCAGCGCAACGCGCTGCCGGTCCAGATCAACGTCATCGGGTCGATCATCTTCATCGGCGCGGTGTCGCTCGTCGGGCTGAGCTCGTTGCGTTCGGGTCGCGCTCCCCGCGTTCGCTGAGGTCCACCGCCATGGTCGATACCGCCGACGCTCCGGCGCCCGTGACGGGCGCTCCCCTCCCCGACCACAGCGTGGTCCCCGGCGTCTGGGGGCGCATCACGAATCTCGACGTCGATCGCGGCGAGGGATCCTGGCTGATCACCCGGGACGGCGAGCGCTACCTCGACTACTCGTCGGGGATCGGGGTCACGAACACGGGGCACGCCCACCCGCGGGTGGCCGCCGCGATCGCGGCGCAGGCCCAGAAGCTGCTCCACGGCCAGCAGAACATCCTGTACCACGAGCCCGGACTGCGGCTGTACGACCGGCTGCGGACGGTGCTCCCCGGTGGCCCGTGGCAGGCGTTCCTGTCGAACTCCGGGGCGGAGGCCGTGGAAGCCTCGGTCAAGCTCGCCCGGGTCGCGACCGGCCGGCCGGTGATCCTGGCGTTCCGCTATGGCTACCACGGCCGGACGGCCCAGACCATGGCCCTGACGACGGCGAAGGACGTCTATCGGGCCGCCTTCGAGCCGCTGCCCGGGAGCGTGTACCACACGTCCTATCCGTACTGCTACCGGGCGCCGGCTGGCTCGCACGCCCCGGAAGCATGCACCTGCGACTGGGAGGCCCAGCTCGACCTGACCTTCCACCAGTACGTCTACCCGGACCAGGTGGCCGGGATCATCATCGAGCCGGTGCTCGGCGAGGGCGGCTACATCGTGCCGCCACCGGGCTTCCTCCCGCGACTGCGCGAGATCACCCGCCAGCACGGCATCCTGCTCATCGCGGACGAGGTGCAGACCGGCTTCGGGCGGACCGGCGAGATGTTCGCCGTCCAGCACTGGGACGTGGAGCCCGACATCCTGGTCATGGCCAAGGGGATCGCGTCCGGACTGCCGCTGTCGGGGATCATCGCCCGCAAGGAGCTCATGGCGGCGTGGAAGCCGGGCACCCACGGCGGCACCTACGGGGGCAACGTCGTCTCCTGCGCGGCCGCGAACGCGACCCTCGACGTCATCGCCGATGAGGGCCTCGTGGCCAACGCGCGCGAGCGTGGAGCCCAGTTCCTTGCCGGACTCCGGGCGCTCAAGACCCGCTACCCCGCGATCGGCGACGCCCGCGGGCTGGGTCTCATGGTGGCGATCGAGCTCGTCAAGCCCGGCGCGGGCGACGGCCGCACGCCGGATCCCGACCTGACCAAGCGGATCCAGGCCGAGGCGCTCGCCCGCAAGCTCATCGTGCTGACGGCCGGGACCTACGTGAACGTCATCCGGATCATCCCGCCGCTGGTCACGACCGCGGCCGAGATCGATCAGGCGCTCGCCATCCTCGACGAGTCCCTCGCGGCCGCGGGCGCCTGACCGGGCGGTCCGGCAGAGGTCGCGACCCGTGACCGAGCCCCGTCTCGAGGCCGCGGAGCTCCGGGCGACGGCATTCCTGGCGGGCCTTGACCGGCTCGGCGCGGCGGACTTCGGCGGCCTGTCGATCCCGCCCGACGCGGCCGAGGAGCGCGCGTCGGCGCGGTCGGAGGCCCTGGTCACCGCGGACGTCGTCGGACTCGGCCCGCTCGCCGACACGACTCGAGTCGCCGCCCGAGAGTCGGTCCTCCGTGCGTATACGAGCGACATGTACCAGCCGACGATCTTCGGCCTCAACTGGGGTCGCTCGTCGGGGAGGGTCGCCGACCGGGCGGCGATCGTGCTCGCGGTCGAGGATGCGGCGCTCGCCGCGGTCGTCGGGGATGCCGTCGACGCCGACACGCTGGCGACCCTGCGGGGCGACTACGCGTTCGTCGAGTCGATGCACCCGGCACGCGCCGCCGACGGCCGGCCGAGCGGCCGTTGGGCACGGCCGATCACGATCGGGCTGCTCGTCGCGGCCGGCCTCGCGATCCTCGTCTACGCGACGCAGTACGGCTGGCTCGCGGTCGCGATCCCGGTCGTGCTCATCGTCGCGATCGTCGCGGACGTCGCGCGACGCCCGAACGGACCCGCCTGAGCGGGCCACCGAGCGTCCGGATCAGCTCCCGTGGTCGTCGGGCGGCGACGGAAACCGTGACTCGGCGTCGGCCTCGTCCCGCAGGACCCAGCGCATCCCGACGACCGAGAACACGACGAACCCGACCAGGAACCCGATGAGCCCGGCGGCCAGGGAGCCCTCGGGCGGCGCCCCCAGGCCGATCGCCCCCACTGCCGCCAACGCCCCGAGGATCATCGCGTCGATGGTGGCGACCATCCCGATCGTCGTCGTCAGGCCATGCGCGATATTGCCGATCAGGCTGTGCCCGGTCGCGATCTCGCCATAGGTCGCCAGCACGCCGCGCGCATCGTCGTAGAAGCTCGTGATGAAGTACGGCTCGACACCCGGCACGATCTCGCGATACGCGTGGCGGATCCGGTTCATGCCGCGGATCGCCTGCAGCTCCTCCCGGCTGGCCGAGATCAGCCGTCCGGCGGTCGCCGCCCCGATGAACAGGTCCGCGATGAGCAGGAGCGCCGCAACGGGGAGGACCGTCGGCGAGAGCCCTTGGGCGCCGATCAGGAAGCCGATGACGATGAGCGTCGCGGACAGGAACGACAGGAACATCCCTGCCCGACTGAAGGCCTCGTTGTAGGCGAGCGCCCGGCCCGTGAGGAGGCTCCAATGCTCGGTCGAGAGGATCTGGAGCGCGCGAGGGTCGGCCAGTGGCTCGTCCGTGGCGGCCACCGCCGAGTCGTGCGTTTGGTCGATCGGTCGAGACGCCGCCGCGCCGACGTGGATGGACTCCTGCATGCGGCCCTCCTATCGCGTGATGAGTCGCTCTCGGACGGTTTCGTGGAGGCGGCCGTTGCTGGT
Source organism: uncultured Chloroflexia bacterium (assembly GCA_963817245.1). Classification (GTDB taxonomy): domain Bacteria; phylum Chloroflexota; class Limnocylindria; order Limnocylindrales; family CSP1-4; genus SPCO01. Next base: position 769,780 of record CAWFNQ010000001.1, on the reverse strand, counting down.
CATGAACGTGCCGCTGTCGATGGCCCGACGACCGTCGAAGTCCGTGGCACGGCCGCCGGCCTCCTCGATGACGACGAGCGGGGCGGCGGCATCCCAGGAGGAGAGCCCGACCTCGACCATCGCCTCCGCCGCGCCCTCCGCGACGAGCGCGTAGCCCCAGAAGTCGCCGAAGCCACGCTCGCGCCAGACGGACCGGAGCAGGTCGCCGAAGCCGGGAGCGGCACCGGACGCCTGGATGTCGCGGCCGGAGCCGTAGAGCACCTGCGCGTCGTCGAGCGACGCGATCTCCGAGACGCGGACGCGTCGCGGCGCTTCGCCACGGTTGCGCGCCCACGCGCCACCGGCGCGCAACGCCCACCACCGTTCGTCGAGCGCCGGCGCCGACATGACCGAGGCCTGGAGCTCGCCGTCGCGCTCGACCGCGAGCAGCGTCCCGAACAGCGGCACGCCGCGGATGTAGTTGTGGGTCCCGTCGATCGGATCGATGTACCAGCGGACGGACGCGTCGCCGGCCGAGGTGCCGTATTCCTCGCCGACGAGTCCGTGATCGGGGAAGGCGTCGGCGAGCCGCTCGCGGATCATCGCCTCGATGGCCTTGTCGGCCTGGGTCACGAACGACCGGTCGGGCTTGGTCTCGATGGTCAGGTCGCGCCGGAAGTGGCGCCGCGCGATGACGTCCGCCTCGTCGCACGCGGCGAGCGCCACGTCGAGCCAGCCGCGCAGCTCCGCGTCGCTGCCGCGCCGCAGCGATGCGGACCACTCGGGGCCGTACGTCGGCTCGCTCATGCCCGGATCCGTTCGCCCGATGGATCCCACAGCGGCTCGCGCGCCACCTCGAACCCGATCCAGTCACCGAAGACCTCGACCTCGCCGCGCGTCCCGATCGCCGCGTCCGGCGGGAGGTAGGCGTACGCGATGGAGCGCTCGACCGCGAACCCGGAGCCACCCGAGGTCACGCGCCCGACGATCGCGCCGCCGAGACGCACCGGCTCGTTGCCGAGGCAGACCGCCCGCGGGTCGTCGAGCACGAGGCAGCGCAGCCGCTTGCGCGGACCGGCCGCCTTCGCCGCGACCAGCGCATCGCGCCCGAGGAACTCGGCCCGCTTGTCGAGCGCGACCGCGAACCCGAGCCCCGCTTCGAACGGGTTCTCGTCCGGGGTGATGTCGCTCGACCAGACGCGATAGCCCTTCTCGAGTCGGAGCGCGTCGATCGCCCGGTAGCCGCCGGCGACCATGCCGTGCGGGCGGCCGGCCTCCCAGAGCGTCGACCACAGCGCGCGACCGTACTCGGTCGGGGCGTACAGCTCCCAGCCGAGCTCCCCGACGTACGTCACGCGCAGCGCGAGCAGCGGCACGTTCCCGACGGTGATCTCGCGCGCGGTGAGGTACGGGAAGCCGGCGTTCGAGACGTCGTCGCGCGTGAGCGGCGCGAGGATGTCGCGCGCCCGCGGACCCCACAAGCCGAAACACACGCGCGACGAGGTGACGTCGCGCAGCACCGCGCTCCCATCGGCGGGCAGGTGCCGGCGCAGCCACGCGGCATCGTGGTTGCCGACGGCCGTGCCGGTCACGAGCAGGAACGTCTGCGGCCCGGTCCGGGTGACCGTGAGATCGGCCTGGATGCCGCCCCGCCGGTCGAGGAGCTGGGTATAGACGATCGCGCCGACCTCCCGGTCGACGACGTTCGCGCACATGCGCTCGAGGAATGCCGCCGCGCCGGGCCCGCTGATCTCGAGCTTCGCGAACGAGCTCTCGTCGAACAACCCGGCGGCCCGACGCGTCGCGAGCGCCTCGGCGGCGATCGCGCTCGACCAGTGCTCACCCGCCCAGCCGCGCGGCCGGAGCGCCTCGAGCTCGGTCGAGGCGTTGGACTCGAACCAGTTCGGCCGCTCCCAGCCGGACTTCTCGCCGAACGACGCGCCGAGCTCGGCGAGCAGCTCGTAGGTCGGGGCCGTCCGCAGCGGGCGGCCGGACTGGCGCTCCTCGTTCGGGTAGTGGATGTCGTAGTAGGTCGCGTAGTTCTCGATCGAGCGCGCCAGCGTGTAGCCGCGCGACCGGTAGGCGGGCCCGAACCGGCGGATGTCCATCTTCCAGAGGTCGAGCTCGGGCTCCCCCTCGACGATCCAGGCGGCCATCTGCCGGCCGATCCCGCCCGCGCCGGCGATGCCGTGCGCCGAGAACCCGGCGGCGACGAAGAATCCGCCGACCTCGGATTCGCCGAGGATGAACTCGTTGTCGGGCGTGAAGCCCTCCGGGCCGTTGATCACGCGGCTCACGCCGGCATCGGCCATGGCCGGCACGCGCCGGATCGCCCCGGCCATGATCGGCTCGAAGCGGGCCATGTCCGGCGCCAGCAGCTTGCCGTTGAAGTCGGGCGGGATCCCGTCGAGGGCCCACGGTGCCGGGTCGTGCTCGTAGCCGCCCATGCACAGGCCGCCGACCTCCTCGCGGAAGTAGACGAGGTTGTCCGGGTCGCGGAGCTGGGGCAGGCCCGCATGGACGCCATCGATGGCGTCGGTGAACAGGTATTGGTGCGCCATCGGGATGATCGGCACGGTCACCCCCGCGAGCGCACCGATCTCGGGCGCGAACATCCCGCCGGCGTTCACCACGACCTCCGCCCGGATCTCCTCGCGCTCCCCGGCGTGCTCCACGGTGACGCCGGTGACCCGCCCGCGTTCCGTGCCGACGGCGACGACGCGGGTCCGGGGCCGGATGGCGGCGCCACGGGCGCGGGCCCCGGCCGCGAGCGCCTGCGCGAGCCCCGACGGGTCGAGCCAGCCGTCGGTCGGGAGCCAGACCGCGCCCAGGACGCCGTCGGTCGACATCAGCGGGAACCGCGCCTGCGCTTCGTCGGCGGTGATCAGGTCGAGCGGGAGCCCGAAGGTCTTCGCCCAGCCGGCCTGCCGGCGCAACTCCTCGAACCGCTCGGGCGACGCGGCCAGGCGGAGCGAGCCCACCTCATGCCACGAGGGGTCGACGCCGGTCTCGGCCGCAAGGCGCCGGTACAGCTCGGTCCCGTACATCATCATCCGGGTGAGCGTGACCGAGCTTCGCAGCTGGCCGACGAGCCCGGCGGAATGGAACGTCGACCCGGAGGTCAGTTCGGCCCGGTCGACGAGGACGATGTCCGTCCAGCCCAGCTCGGTCAGGTGATACGCGATCGAGGTGCCGCCGACACCGCCGCCGATGATGACGGCTCGGGCGTGCTGGACCATCCGGGCGAAGCCTCCTGCACCGGGAACGGGGACGACGACCCGTAGCGTACGCGGTAGGCTCGCCCCACGGAGGGCCCATGACAGTCGAGATCCCGACGACCCCGACGATCGAGCAGGTCATCGCCGCGATCCCCGCCTGGGCCGGGCGGATCCGTGTCAGCCGAGCGGATCGAGGCCGGGCTGACGAACGCCAACTACCGGGTCACGGTGGACGGGGTATCGATGTTCGTGCGGATCCCGGGCGCCTCGACCGAGCTGCTCGCCGTCGACCGGGCGAACGAGCGGCACAACACCCGTGCGGCGGCCGCGGCCGGCGTCTCGCCGCGCGTCGTCCACGAACTGCCCGAGTGGGACGTCTTCGTGCTCGAATGGATCGACGGCGTGACGATGTCGAACGAGGGGCTCCGGGCGCCGGGGATGCCGGCGCGCATCGCGGCCGTCCTGCGACAGCTCCATGCCGGCCCGCGCTTCCGCGACGACTTCGACATGTTCCGGCTCGCCGAGCGATACCTGCGGCTCGTCGACGAGCGCGACATCGCGGTCCCGGCCGGCTACCGCGAGCACCTCGACCGCATCCCGGCCATCGAGGCGGCGTTCGCCGTCCATCCCATGCCCCGCGTCCCGTGTCACAACGACCTGCTTGCGGAGAACTACATCGACTCGGGTGACCGCCTCTGGATCGTCGACTACGAGTACAGCGGGAACGACGACCCGACCTTCGAGCTGGGCAACACCGCCCAGGAGCTCGGCTACGACGAGGATCAGCTCGGCGAGCTTTGCGCGGCCTATTTCGGCGAGGCGTCGCCCGCCATGCTCGGGCGCATGCACCTCCAGATGATCATGTCGGACGTGGGCTGGACCCTGTGGGCCGCCATCCAGGCGCGCATCTCCAGCATCGACTACGACTTCATGGGCTGGGCCGAGGAGCGCTGGGCGCGAGCGAGCGCGATGCTCGATAGGCCGGAGTTCGAAGGCTGGATCCGCGCCGTCCGGGCGTGATCGCGCCGCGGTCCCGATACGTCGCGGCGCGGGTGGGTGACGGGCGGTCGGCGGCGCCGGGCGGCCCCTGCGCGGCGGACGGGCGGCCAACCGCTGGTTGAACCACCGGGTGGGTGAACGGACGGTCGGCGAGCGCCAGGGGGCGGCTCCTGCGCGCCGGACGGGCGGCCAACCGCTGGTTGAGCCACCGGGTGGGTGAACGGGCGGTCGGCGGCGAGTCGGAGCGGCGCGGGTGCGGGCCATCGGGCGGCCATCGCCTGGCCATCGGCGCGGTCTCAGTCGCGCATCCGCGCTCCGGTCGGGTCGACGAGGACGTCCGGTGCCACCGTCGCCGAGACCCGACGGTCGAAGACATCGATCTCGAGTGCCGTCCCCTCGGCGATCCCCGGCGGGAGGTAGACGTAGCCGATCGTCCGGCCGACGGACGGTCCGAACGCGACGCTCCGGAGGCGCCCGATCACCTCGCTGCCGAGGCGCACGGCCTCACCCCCGTACACCGGCAGGAAGCCGGTGCCGGTCTCGCCGACCAGGACGGTCCGCAGCCGACGCGCCGGGCCATCGGACTCGGCAGACCGGCGAGCCTCGAGGGCGGCCCGGCCGATGAAGTCGCCGGGACCGCGGCGGACGAACGCACCGAGGCCGGCCTCGTCGGGGGTCTCGAGCATCGTCATGTCCACGCTGTGATAGCGGTAGCCCTTCTCCATCCGCAGCGCATCGAGGGCGCGGTAGCCGAAGGGTTCGAGTCCCGTCTCGCGTCCAGCCGCCCGGAGGGCGTCCCAGACGCTCACCGCGCGGTCCGCGGCCACGTAGAGCTCCCAGCCGAGCTCGCCGGCGTAGCTGATCCGCGACGCGAGCACAGGCGCGCCCGCCACGTCGATCTCGACCGCCCGTCGGGCGGGTGACGCGGCGTCGCCGACGTCGTCGTGGGTCGTCTCCGCGAGGATCGAGCGGGCCTGCGGACCCCACAGCCCGATCGTCGCCAGCTCGGCACTCACGTCGCGCAGCGAGACGTCGCCCGTCGCATGCGTCCGCAGCCACGCGAGGTCCGAGGCGACGAAGCCGGCTCCCGTCACGACCCGGAACCGGTCCTCGCCGAGCCGGGTCACGGTGACGTCCGCGACGATCCCGCCGCGCTCGTCGAGGAACGGCGTGTACGTCACGCTGCCGATGGGGCGATCCATCCGGTTGGCCGCGACTCGCTCGAGGAGCGCCAGCGCGCCCGGCCCCTCGACGGCGATCTTGCCGAAGGACGTCAGGTCGATGATCCCGGCCCGCTCGCGGACCGCGAGCGCTTCTTCACAGACCCGCGCGAACCAGGGCGGCATGCCCCAGCCCCAGGCGTGCTGGTCTCGGCCGGCCCGCCGCCAAGGACGCCCCGGCTCGTGGTGATCGGCGCGTTCCCAGCCGGCCTTGGTCCCGAAGACGGCGCCCGCGTCCTGGAGCCGTCCGTGGAGGGGCGACAGCCGCTTGGGCCGCCCCGCGACGTCGGCGTCGAACGGGTAGCGGAGCCGGTAGTAGTCGCCGTAGGTCTCGCGCGCGAGGCCCGCGGCGAACCCGGGGTCGCGGTAGACATCGGCGAACCGCCACGCCCGGTACGGGCCGATGTCGACGCCCGGATCGCCGGCCGTGATCCAGCCGGCCATCGCCCGGCCGATGCCGCCGCCGCCGCCGAAGCCGTTGAGCGAGAGCCCGGCCGCGACCCAGAACCCGCGGACGCCCGGTACCGGTCCGAGGAGCGGGTTGGCATCGGGGGTCATCGCGTCCGGGTGGCAGACGAGCCGGACCGCCTCCGCGTCCCCGAGGAACGGGAACCGCCGGATCGCGCCGGCCATCAGCGGCGCGAACCGTTCGTAGTCCGGCGGCAGGGCCTGGGCCGCGTGGTCCCACGGGACCCCGTCCTCCCAGCGCGAGGGCGGATCGGCCTCGTAGCCCCCGAACACCATCCCGCCGTGTTCGCTCTTGCCGTAGACGAGGTTGTCGGGGTCGCGGAAGCAGGGCATGTCCCTGGGCAGCTCTGCGCCCGGGACGGCCTTGAGGGCGATGTGCTGGTGGTCGACGGGGGTCGAGGGGATGAAGGCCCCGACCATCGCGGCGACCTGCGGGGCCCACATCCCGGCGGCGTTGACGACGAGCTCGGTGTCGATCGGTCCCGCGTCGGTCAGCACTCGCTGGATGTCGCGGCTCCGACCCAGCTCGAACCCGGTCACCCGGACGCCGGTCCGGATGCGCACGCCGAGCGATCGTGCCGCATCGGCCACGGCGTGGGTCGCGGTGTGCGGGTCGAGGTGGCCGTCGCCGGTCAGGTGGACCGCTCCGTAGAGGGCCTCCGGGGAGATGGCCGGCATCAGCGCCCGGGCCTCCTCCGGCCCGATGACCCCCGCGTCGAGCCCGATCCCGCGGGCGCGGCTGGCCGTCCGCTCGAGCTCTCGCAGCTGGTCCGGACTCGAAGCGAGGCGAAGGCTGCCGACCCGGTCGAACACCCCGAGCCGCTCGTAGAGCTCGATGCTGTAGCGGCGGAACCGCATCATCGTCGCGGACGGGTTGAAGGCGGTCACGAGCCCGGCGGCGTGACAGGTCGACCCCGCGGTCAGCGTGGCCTTCTCGACGAGCAACACGTCCGTCCAGCCCGCTTCGGCCAGGTGCAGGGCGACGCTGCAGCCGGTGATGCCGCCGCCGATGACCACGACCCGTGCCGCGTCGTTGCTCATGGCCGACACGGTACGACCCCGCGGGTGGCGTCGGCAGGGTCCGGGCGCATGGAACCGGAGGCTCGGCTACGATCGGGCGCATGGCCGAGGTCTCCCAAGGTGCGCTGGGCCGCCAGGTCGCCCTTACCGTCGTGGTCTTCGCCGCCGTCCTCGTCCTGCTCGTCGGTCTCGGCTCGGTCGCGAGCCGGTCCGGTCCGGGGCCGTCGGGGCCGGCCGGCGCGTCGCTCGCGGCGGCCGTCGGGTCCGGATCGCCGGGCGCATCCGCGTCGGGTCCTTCGGGATCGCCTGTCCCAGGGGCCACCGGCGCCGCATCGGGCTCCCCGGCCGCATCGGGCTCCGCAACCGCGTCAGGCTCCGCGGCCCGGCCGTATCGGGCTCGGGGGCCATCCCGTCGGCGAGCGGCGCCGCGTCGGCGTCTCCCGGGCAGCCCGCCGACGTCGTGCTCGTCGGCGCGGGCGACATCGCGGACTGCAGCCTGAACGACGACGAGGCGACCGCCCGCCTCATCGACCGGATCCCCGGCACCGTGTTCACGGCCGGCGACGACGCGTACCCGTCGGGCACGCCCAAGCAGTTCCAGGACTGCTACGGTCCGACCTGGGGCCGGTTCCTCGACCGGACACTCCTGCCAGCGCCCGGGAATCACGACTGGCTGACCCCCAAGCTCGAGGGCTATTACGGCTACTTCGGGGCACGGGCGCACCCGAACGGAACCTCCTGGTACTCCACCGACCTCGGGCAGCTGGCACGTCGTCGTCCTCGACTCGGAATGTGGCGCCGTCGGCGGCTGCGGCGCCGACTCCCCCGAGGGCCGCTGGCTTCGCGCCGACCTGGCGGCCTCGAGCGCCCGCTGCACGCTGGCGATCTGGCACAAGCCACGCTGGAGCTCGGGCATGCACGGCAACGACCGGGGGGTCGCCCCGTTCTGGGACCTGCTCTACGCGGGCGGCGCGGACCTCGTCGTCAACGGGCACGACCACGACTACGAACGATTCGCGCCCCAGGATCCGGCCGGCAACGAGGACCGGGCACGCGGGATCCGCGAGTTCGTCGTCGGCACCGGCGGCGCCGAGCTGCGCGACTTCGGCAAGGTTGCGGCGAACAGCGAGCTGCGGATCGGCGGGTACGCCGGCGTCTTCAAGCTGACGCTCAAGACCGATGCCTACGACTGGGCGTTCGTGCCGGCCACGGGTGAGGTCACCGACGCCGGCACCGCGCACTGCCACTAGGCGCCCCCGCCCGGCGGGAGCCCGACGACGGGCGCGGACCGCCGCTAGTCCGCCGCCACCTCGTCGAGGGCCCGTTCGAAGACCGGCGTCGCCGCATTCGCCAGGAGCCGGTCGAAGTGCTCGCCCGCATACGCGACGAAATCGACGTCGAGCGTGCTGATCCCCTGCTGGAGGACGCCCCACATCGCCTCGCGGAAGTCCGAGACCACCCGCATCAGGGTCAGGCGGGCGAGCCTGGGGCCTGCGACCGACCCGTCGTAGGCGGCGAGGAGAAGCTCGTCTTCCTGGGGCGTCAGCTCGTGGTTGATGCTGAAGTTGCCGAGATCGAAGAATGGGTCGCCCATGCCGGCGTACTCCCAGTCGACGATGCGGATCCGCGCCCCGTCATCGATGAAGTTCGCGTTGAGCAGGTCGTTATGGCACGGCCGGAGCTCGAGCGGAGCGGCCAGGCAGGCCAGTTCGATCCGACGCCCGATGGCCGCCGCCAGCTCGTACTCGACCGGGATGCGCACGCCGCGCGCCATCGCCAGCGCCCGATACGCCTCGACGATGCGCAGCGGCACGAACAGCCCCGGGATCGCCGGACCGTCGTGGATCCGGCGCAGCGAGTCGGCGACGCGGCGGAGCGTGTCCGGCCGGTGCACGGCCTCGTCGCTGACCGGCGAGCCCTCGATGAACCGGGTCACGAGGTAGCCCTCGGGCCGGATGAAGGCGGTCACCTCCGGCCCGACGCCCACCCCGGCGGCCGCGACGGTCGCCGCGTGCTCCACCTCGCGGCTGATGCCGAGCAGGTACGTGTCGTTGCCGGCGAGGCGGATGACCCAGCGGTCGGTCGTTCCGGACGCCGTGACGAGGTAATTGCGGTTGGTGATCCCCCCGGAGAGCGCGGTCAGCCCGAGGTCGCGCCCGGCCAGCTCGGGGAGCCGGCCGAGCGCCTCGACGAGCGTGTCGTGCAGCTCGCCGCGGAGGACCTCGCCGGACACCTAGCCGATCGTCGCCTCGCCGGTGGCCGCGTCGGCCTCGACCTGGACGGCGTCCAGCTTCCCACGCTGGGCGACGACGTAGTAGAGCGCGCCGATGATCACGACCGCCCCGACGAGCGTCTCGAAGATCGGCCACGGCGGCAGGCCGGTCTGGACCTCCCCGCCGAACTTGATGAACGTGTTGATGAACGGGTTCGACCACGTGTTGCGCAGGTCGTTGCCAAAGACGCCGAACAGCGCCGGATCGGTCCACAGCGCGATGTTGATGATCATGAAGCCGCCCCACACGAGGGCGAAGATGTTGAGGACCGTGCCCCAGCTCCCGAGGCTGAACCACGCCGCCTGGTGCGGCCAGCCCCGGCGTCGGGCGGCGAGGACGCCCAGGTTGCAGAGGAAGTACGAGATGTAGATCATCCCGGTCGCCCCGATGGCGATATAGATCGCGGCACCGGCGCCGGTGACGAAGAACGGGATCGCGGCCAGGATGCCGACGGCGATCGACGCGTTGGCCGGGGTCTTGAGCGAGTGGTTCACGTGCCCCCACGCGCCCCCGAACGGCAGGCGGCGATCGCGGCCCATCGAGAACATGAGCCGGACGGTGGCGCCCTGGATGGCCAGGGTGCAGACGTAGACCGCGATCAGGATGACCACCAGGTACAGGTCGCCCATCGTGATACCGCCGATCGAGGCCGTGAGGTTCTGCTTGATGGTGTCCGCGATCGGGAACCCGAACGCCTGTCCGGTCGCCACCGCGGCGCTCATGTCCTGGAACGAGAGGGTGACCGCCAGCAGGAAGATCGCGCCGACGATGCCGGAGATCCAGATCGCCGACAGGACGCCGCGAGGCGCCTGGCGGCTGGCGTCGAGGGTCTCCTCACCGAACGTCCCGGCCGTGTCGAAGCCGTAGACCACGAACAGGGCCATGAACATGCCGACCAGGAAGACCGCCGGGAAGCTGCCGTCGGCGAGGTTCGTCGTGTAGGACGTGTCGAAGAGGACCGACACCGGCTGATGGTTCGCGAAGAACAGCAGGATCAGCGCGAACACGAGCATCCCGAGGATCTCCGCGCCGACACCGATGTTGTTGATGACCGCCAGCAACCGGACACCGGCGATGTTGATGATGGTCGTCGTCACGAGCACGAGCAGGCCGATGAACGACTGCATGTCGAGCGACGGGATGGGCGACGGATCGGCGAGCTTGATCGCATCGGGGTAGATCGTGGACAGTACGAGCGGCACGGTCGCCGCGACCGCGGTGACCGTGATGACGCCGGCCCAGAAGTAGATCCAGCCGGTGAACCAGCCGAGCGTGCGGTTCGACAGCCGCTTCGACCACTGGTAGATCGAGCCCGCGACCGGGAAGTGGCTCGACAGCTCGGCGAAGTTGAGCGCCACGAAGGTCTGGCCGAGGATGACGAGCGGCCACGCCCAGAAGATGGCGGGACCACCCACGCCGAAGGCGACGGCCTGGTTCGTGAACGTGCCGGTCGAGACGCTGATGTAGCTGAACGCCACCGCGAAGTTGGACAGGAACCCGAGGGAGCGCTGCAGCTCGGGCTTGATGCCGAGCGAACGCAGGTGGGCGTCGTCTCGCGCCGCCACGTCCTGGGGTTGGGTCGAACCGGCCACGATCTCCTCCTCCTACCACCGCACGAGCCCGTGCGAGCCTGACCTCTGGGGAGCGAGCGCGAGGGACGCGGGCACTGACCCGACCGGACCTCCCTGGACCGGACGGACTTGGCCGCGAGGATAGCACCGCGTTCCGGGCCGTCAACGAGCGATTCGAAGGGATGGGACACCCGTCGCGGGGTGATTCGCACCCCGCGGGCTCTGGCCCGGTGCGACGGGTTCAGCCCGCCGCGACGGCCTCGCGCAGCACGTCGGGCATCGGCCGATGGACCTCGGCCGGGTGGATGTACGCCGCGATCATCTCGCGTGACCCGTTGACGCGGAGCTCGGTGAACAGGTACGAGATCTTTCGTCCCTGCGACGCGAGGATCTCGTCCTTCTCCGGCAGCTCCCACAGCTGGCGCTTGAACGGCCCGATGGCCTTCTTGCGGGTCGTGTAGACGAATTGCTGGTCGGTCTGGCCGGTCTTGCGCTCGTCGAGGGCGTTCGCGTAACACCAGGTCTCGATCTCGCGATGGAGCGCCTCGGGGAATGCCGGGTGCTCGTAGAGCGCGTTCTGGAAGCCGGTCGCGAGGTGGATCTCCGCGGTCTCGACCGCCGGGAAGTGATGGAACAGCTCGTCCGGGAGCGTCGATGCGCCGTGCTGGACCGCGCCCGCCAGGCCGTACTCGCGGGCGACCACGCCCAGCTCGCGGAGCACCTCGAAATCGAGCTTGACCTCCGCCACCCCGCCGCCCGGCAGCGGCACGCCACCGTGGCTCGTGCCGGTCTGGACGCTCACCTTGCTGATGCCCGTGGCGCCAGGGGCGCGCGCGTCGAGCTCGCGGCGGTAGCCATCGAGGTAGGCGCGCAGCTCCTCGACCGTGGAGTTCTTCGTGCCGACCTCGCCGATCTCACCACCGACGCTGACCGTGACGCCGTCGGCCTCGAGCGTCCGGATGAGCGCGGTCAGCTCGGCGGCGCGCCGGTAGTTCTCGCGCTGCTCCTCGTCGACGTTCGTCTTCGAGAGGTCCACCAGCGTGGACGAGTCGATGTCGATGTTGCGATAGCCGGCTTCGACCGCCAGCCGGCAGGCGCGCCGGATCTCCTCGGTCATCGCCTCGGGGTCGGCCGCGTACTTCTTCGCATTGAACTGGTAGTGGTCGCCCTGGATGAAGACCGGCGCCCGCCAGCCGGCGGCGATCGCGCCCGCAAGCACGGCCGTGGCGTAGTCGATGGGTCGCTGGAACGTGTAGGTCTGCTCGCTCCGCGCGAGCTCCAGGATGACCGCGCCGACGTCGGCAGCCGCCGCGGCCTCGAACACGGTCCGCGCCATGTCGAACGTCTGGGTCCGCAGGTTGATGGCCGGGACGGTGAAGCCGGAGACCTCGCCGCGGGCCCTTGCGGTATAGAGCTCCTGGATGCTGGCCGACCGGGCCCCGAGCGCCTGGGACGCCTCCCAGACGAGCCATTGGGTCGCCGCCGTCGTGGCCTCGTCGGTGCTGAACGCGGCGGTCCAGGCGAGGTCGCGGATGGCGGACCGGCGGAAGGCCGCCTCGTCGTCGATGACGAGCCGGTCTCCGTCGAGATGCGCCGTTCCGTGCAGGTTCGCGAGCAGGTCGGCGGTCGAGGTCGCGACGTGGGGCATGGGTGGATGGTCTCCTCGCGGGTTGGCGGCAGCCGCCATGGTACGTCTGTGGCCGGGCGAGACGCGCCTGCCGAACGGCACGAATACGGGACGAAGACGGGACGACCGCCGACCCGGGGGGAGAGGTCGGCGGCCGATGGGCCTCGAACGGAGGCGGATGCGCCCGACGGGGCTGGGCCGCCGGGCGCGGATATGGTCAGGACGTGTGGGTCCCACCATGACGCCCGCGACCGCCCTCCGCCATCGTCCGTCGTCCCGGATCGGGACCGACGGATGACGAGGTCGGATCGTCAGAACGTCGGCTTGACCACCATGCAGAACACGATGACGGCGACCGTGATGCCCAGGAGCATCCCGCCCATCGCGATGCGCCTGGCGGTCGCGACGAGCTCCGGGGGCGGCGGGCCGGGGGGTGCGCCGGGCGGCGGCGGGGTCGAGCTCAGCTCGATGAGCCGATGGAGGGCGTTGCGCTGGACGGTGAGCGCATAGGTCAGCGCGAAGAGGTACAGGACGATCCCGATGAGCAGCCACGCGCTCGACATCACGTTGATCCCGGCCGCCCAGATGAGCAGCACCCCGGTCACCCCCTGGAAGATCGCGAGCGGATAGACCAGGCGGTTCCCGATGAGCTCGATCTGTCGCGCGCTGAAGTTCGCGTGCTGCGGCTCCTTGCGCCCGAGTGACGCCATGATCGAGTAGGCGTACGTCGGGCCGAACGCGAGGATCGCGCCCATGACGTGCAGGAACAGCAGGAACGGGACGAGCTGCGATTGCTGCATGCGACATCCTCACGCGCTTCGGAAGCCACCCCCGACTCGCGCAGGATAGGGCCTAGGACACCCGCTTCGTACGCCGTCCGACGAAGTCCACGAGGACGTACTCGCCGAGCCGCTCCGGGGTAGCGTAGAACGCCCGTCCCCGGTTCAGGCGCGTCATGTGCGCCACGAACTCGGTGAGGGCCCGCGAACGCTCCAGCATGAAGGTGTTGATCGTGATCCCCTCCTGCGTGCAGCGCCGCACCTCGCGAAGGGTCTCGCTGATCGTCCGCCGGGTCGGCGGATAGCTGAACTCGACCTGCCCGTCCTCGAAGTGGGCCGTCGGCTCCCCGTCGGTGATGACGACGATCTCCTTGTTCGCTGACGGATGCCGCTCCAGGATGCGGCGGGCCAGCAGCAGGCCATGCTGGAGGTTCGTGCCGTACTCGTAGCCGTGCCAGGTCAGCTCGGCCAGCGAGCCCGGCCGGATCTCGCGGGCGTAGTAGGCGAAGCCGATGACCGCCAGGTGGTCGTGCGGGTACTGCGTCCGGATGAGCGTGTCGAGGGCCACGGCCACCCGCTTGGCCGCCAGGAAGCAGCCGCGCAGCAGCATCGAGCGGCTCATGTCGACGAGGAGCACGGTCGAGGTCTGGGTCAGCTGCCCGGTCCGGAACACCTCGAAGTCCGCCGGCGCCAGGTGCACGCCACGCTCGCCGCGTGACCGCCGCGCGGCCGGTGCGTTCTCGGGCCGGGCCAGGGCATTCGTGAGCGTCGACCGAAGGTCGAGGTGGAACGGATCGCCGAACTCGTACGGCTTCGACGTCTCCTCGCGCTCCCCGCCACGCCCCGACCGGTCGATGCGATGGCCACCGAAGGCGTCACGCTCGAGCCGGGCGAACAGGTCGTCGAGGACCTTCTGGCCGATGCGACGGCTGCCGCGCGGGGTGAGCTCGAGCCGCTCCCCGTCGCGCGTGAGGTAGCCGGCCGCCTCGAGCCGGCGGGCGAGATCGTCGAGCGCATCGAGGTCGCGCAGGCCCTCGTCGCCGAGGAGGTCGTGGACGGCGTCGCGGTCGATCGCCGCGAGATCACCGGGTGTCTCGACGTCGGAGAGGTCGTCCGCGAGCTGGTCCATCGCCGCGAGCCGTTCGATCTGGGCGAGCGCCCCCTCGAGTCCGAGCGGCTCGTCACCACCGAACGGGACCCGCTCGCCGAGTCCGCCGGGCAGGAGGAGGTCGAGGTTCGAGGCAAGCTGGGCCAGGTCCACCCGCAGGCGGTCGTCCTGGAGCAGCGCGTCCATCATCGATTCGAGCTCGGCTCGCTGCTCGGGCGACATGGAGCGCAGGAGTGACTGCATCGCGGCCATGCGCGCGGCGAGCTGGTCGATGATGTCGTCGAACGTGGTGGCGCCGGGGAAGAATCGGCCGTGCTTCGCGAGGAACTCGCGGACGTCGGGGTCGCCGCCGCCGATCCGCTCGCGGATGAGCTCGTTGAGGTCGCGCACCATCTCTCGGTTGGCGGCCAGGTCCTCGGGGCGCATCGAGCGGATCGCCTCCGACATGCCGGCCACGTACTGGTCGAGCATCTGGGCGCGAAGTCGCTCCACGAGGGCCCCGAACCGGTCGCGCGCGCCCGGCTCGAGGAAGTCGTACTCCTGGAGCGAGCGCAGGCGCTCCCCGACGTCGACGGGAAGGCCGTCGAGCTGGTCGAGCCGGCGGGCGGCCACGTCTCGGAGCATCTCGCGGAGCGAGGCGTCCGACGCGTCGGCATCGGCCCGCGATGCCTCGTCGAGACGCCGCTCCACGCCGGAGCGCTCGTCCGCGACGATCTCGTCGAGCTCGCGGCGGATGTCGCCGAGGACGTCGCCGAGCCCGTACCGCTCGAGGGCCGCCTCGCGGCGGCGCTCGAGGCGATCCATCAGGTCGCGCAGGCCGGCGAGATCGGTCCGGGTCGGATCACCCGACCGCCAGCCGCGCTCGAGCAGCCGGCGGAGGGCCTCGGCCACATCGCCCTCGGCCATGACGTCATCGGAAAGGGCGTCCATGATCTCGTCGGCATCGAGATCCGGGAGCTGCTGGGAGCCGTCCCAGCGCGAGTAGCGGGCGCGCTGGGCGAATCGGGCCGAGGCGTCGGCGTCGCGCAGCCCGCTGGCGAGATCGCGCGGGTCGGGCGAATACGAGGTCACGGGAGCCCGCTCACCGGTGGTACGAGGTGCCGCCGGCGATGCGGTCCTTGTTGATCCGCCGCGCGAGGTGGAGGCCCTCGAGGAGGAACTCGACGGCCGACGCGACGACCGCCGGCTCCTCGGCGCCGTCGGTCACGTCGTAGGTGCCGAGACGGTCGACTGCGGCGTCGAGCCCGGGGACCTCATGGAGCCACGCGACGTACTCGCGGGACGGGGTTCGCTCGCCGGTCTCGATGACGAAGCCGTCCTCGAACGCCTCGATGACCGGGTCGAGCGAATCGAGGTCGACACGCCGGGTGAAGGTCGTATACAGCGCCTTCGTGATGAGGCGCTCGACGATCCGCTCCTCGGGGGCATCGTCGCCCACGGATTCGAGCTCGACCTTGCCCATCGTCGAGGCGACGACCGCGCCGAGGTCCGAGACGCGCGGTGCCCCGAGCGGCTCACCGAGGCGGACGGCCCGCTTGAGCGCGGCGGCCTCGAGCACCTCGGTGTTGGCGACGCTCACCCGCACGCTCACGCCAGAGCGCTGGCTGATCTCCGGGGAGCGCCGGGCGAGCTGGGTCAGCTCGGCGATCAGCTCCTCCATGAACGTGGGCACGACGACCGCGGGGACGCCGTCGCCGGGCTCGAAGCGGCGCTTCTCCTGGCGGACGATGGCCATCTCGCCCTCGAGGCTGCGCGGGTAGTGGGTCCGGATCTGCGACCCGAGACGGTCCTTGAGCGGGGTGATGATGCGACCCCGCGACGTGTAGTCCTCGGGGTTGGCCGAGGCCACCACGAACAGGTCGAGCGGCAGCCGGACGACGAAGCCGCGGATCTGGACGTCGCGCTCCTCGAGGATGTTCAGCAGGCCCACCTGGATCCGCTCGGCCAGGTCGGGCAGCTCGTTGATGGCCACGATGCCGCGGTTCGCGCGCGGGATCAGGCCGTAGTGGAGCGTCAGCTCGTCGGACAGGTAACGGCCCTCGGCCACCTTGATCGGGTCGACCTCGCCGATGAGGTCCGCGATCGTGATGTCCGGGGTCGCCAGCTTCTCGGCATAGCGCCGGTCGCGCGGCAGCCAGTCGATCGCGGCGTCCTCGCCGTCCCGCTCGACGATCGCCCGCGCGGCCGGGCTGACCGGCGCATACGGGTCGTCGTTGAGCTCCCCGCCGCGGATGACCGGCAGCCACTCGTCGAGCAGACCGACGAGCGCCCGCGCCATCCGCGTCTTGGCCTGGCCGCGCTCACCCAGGAACACGAGGTCCTGACCGGCGAGGATCGCGTTCTCGATCGCCGGCACCACGGTGTCGTCGTAGCCCACGATCCCGGGCAGGACATCGGCGCCCGTCGCCAGGCGCTCGAGCAGGTTGGCCCGGAGCTCGTCCTTGACGGTGCGCGACCGCCAGCCGGAGGCGCGGAGCTCGGCGATGGTGGCGGGGCGCGGGGTGGTCGGCATCGGTGTCCTCTAGTTCGCCGGACGGGCGGCGGCGGATGCGGGTCGGTCTGGTGTGGCACGGAAGCCGTCGATGGCGCGGTGGACGTCGTCGGCCCCGGTCAGGCCGGCGGTCCGCAGGCCGGCGAGGTAGTCGCGGCGGCGGTCGATGTCGAGCTCGAGGTCGCCGGCATGGACGCCGAGCCGCGTCGCGAGCTCGGGCACGATCCCCCACCCGAAGTGCTCGAAGGCATCGGTCGAGGGATCCCAGGTCGCCAGCACGGCCGGGCCGAGGCGCTGGACGTGGCCATGGACGTCGCGGGCGGTCGGCCGGACGTAGTGCGCCGCCACGACGCGCCGCGGCCCGCCGGCCACCCGCCGCAGGACAAGGACGACCCCCAGTCGCGAGAGCTCGTCGTCGTCGACCTGCACCGGCGGGCGGCGGAGCTCGTCGAAGACCTCGTCGAGCGAGTCGGCGTGGATCGTCGCCGCCAGGCCGTAGCCGATCGACGCTGCCCGGATCGCCAGACGCGCCTCGGCACCCCAGGTGTACGAGGGCAGGTGGTCGGAGAGCTCTGGGATCAGCAGGACGGTGTCGTCGGGGCGGACCGGCGACGCGCCGTCGCGTGGCCCGGCGGCGGTCGGGGCCGCCGGCGCTCCCGACGGGCGCGTCCGGTGCCAGCCCAGCTCGGACGCCTGGGGGAGCCAGTCGAAGGTCTCGGCCGCGCCGGCGAGCTCGATGACTCGGACACCGGGAGGGACGAACGCGAGCAGGGTATCCAGGAGTGTGGTCTTCCCGGTGCCGCTGGCCTCGGCGGCGACGACGATCGGGACCCGCCCCTCGATGAGCACCCAGAGCATGGCGGCGAGCTCGGCATCGAGGGTGCCGGCATCGATGAGCTCCACGATGGATCGAGGCTGGGGCCGAGGCGGGCGGAAGGCCCACCGGGTCCCGGTCGTGAGGTCGGCCACGGGAAGGACTCCGAAGGAGCGACGACCGGTTCGGGGTCCGCCAGCGTACGGCCGGCTGCCGAGGAGCGTCAAACGCCGGGCCCCGGTGCGCCGCGACCCCGGACCACCGGGCCATCACGCCCGTACGACTTTCTCGCTCCGATGCCGATCCAGCAGCCCCTAGCCTTGGGTCGTCGTCTGCCCGCCGCACGGAGGTTGCGTTCTTGGACCGTTACGGCGCGCGCGCAGCGACGTTCTGCGAGCAGTGCGGGATCCACCGCGACCAACTCGGCGACGAGACGATCGCGCCATTCCGCGAGTGCGCGCGATGCGGTCAGGCCGTCTGCCCGAACTGCTGGAACATCGTCGCGGGCGCCTGCCTGAAGTGCGTGCCGTTCATGTTGCCGGACGTGGCTGCGCCGACCGATCCCCGGCTCGTGGCGACCACCTCGGATGACGACAGCCTGGCGGCCGCCGCGATCAGCCGGACCGCCGCCCTCCCGAAGGCCGCCCTCGCCCCGCCGCTCCCCGTCATGGGCGGCACGGCCGCCGGGAGCTCGCCAGCCGCACCCGCGCCCGCGAAGCCCGACACCAAGGAGAAGCGCGGGCGACGGATCAAGACGCCGGCCGTCCTCGGCGCCGCGGCCGGAGCGGCCAAGGCCAAGACCAAGACCATCGCTCCTGTATCGGCGATACCCGCGACCTCACCGCCGACGGCGCCGCCAAGCGCGAGTGCGACCGGTGTCGCATCCGCCATCCCCGCGGTGTCGAGCCCCGCGCCCTCGACCCCGCCGCCAGCCCCGACGACCTCGGCCGCGGCCTCCGTCGTCCCGGCCGCGAGCACCAAGGGCCAGGCGAAGCGACCCAAGCTCCCGGCCCTGCCGACCCCGAAGCGCTCGGCTGCGGGCGCGGCCGCGGCGGCCGCTGCCACGCCTCGGGAAGTGCAATGGCCCGATCGGTCGGTCGATTGGCAGGTCCGCCCCGGCCAGCCGACACCGGCGACGCTGCCACCCGCGGCGGAACGGCAGCGCCCGCCAGCTCCGGCCCCGGCGGCGGCCAGGAGCGCCGCAGCCCCGACGGCGCCGCGTGCCGGCACCGGTCGACCAGGCCGGCCAGGTCGTGTCACCAGCCTCATCGGCTTCCTCGTCGTGGCCGTCGCGTTGTTCGGCGTGGCCGGCATCTCCCTCGCCGCCCTCGGCCGCCTGCCCATGGGACATCGCGCGGTCGCGACCATCGTCCCGGAACCCGACACCCAGGCGCCGGCAACGTCGACCGACGTCCTCGGCACGTTCCCCCCGATCGCCACGCCCGGTGTGGACGGCAAGGTCCCTCGCCAGGTGAGCGGACAGGGCGGCGGCGGTGGCGGTGGCAACGGCGGTGGTGGCGGCGGCGGTGGGTCGGGCGCGACGCCGCGCCCCGACGAGACCGTCAGCACCGGCGGGGCCGGCTTCGGCGCGACGCCCAAGCCCACCGCGGCCCCGACCCCGACGCCGACCGCGGCCCCGACCCCCACCCCGACGCCGGATCCGACGCCCGACCCCGACGCCGGACCCCACGCCGACGCCGACGCCGGACCCCACGCCGACGCCGGATCCCCCGACACCGGACCCCTGACCGCCCACTGATCCTGCCGGGTCCCGACCGGATCGGCCGGGTACGATCGGACCGATGCCCGAACCCGACCGCCTGGAGGTCCTCCCGCTCACGCCCGAGCGCTTCGACGACCTCGCGGCGCTCTTCGAGGCGGGCGGTGACCCGCGCTGGTGCTGGTGCACGTTCTTTCGCGTCCGGGGTCGCGACTGGTCGAATTCCACGGCCGCGGGGAACCGGGCCGAGCTCGCTGCGCGGGCCGGCGACGAGCCGCCCGCCGGCCTGCTCGCCTACGAGGGTGGGACCGTCGTCGGCTGGGTGAGCGTCGGGCCACGCGAGACCTACGACCGGCTCACGCATTCCAGGGTCCTCGGTCCTGTCGACGACACCCCGGTGTGGTCGGTGGTGTGCTTCGTCGTCGCCAAGCGCGCTCGCGGCCAGGGCGTCGCGCGGGCACTGCTCGACGCCGCGATCGACCACGCCCGACGCCACGGCGCGACGCACCTCGAGGCCTACCCGGCCGACACCGACGGGTCGCGGATACCGGCCGCGAACCTCTACGCCGGGACGCTGCGGATGTTCGAGGACGCCGGATTCGAGGTCATCGCCCGCCGCCAGGCGAACGCCGCGACGCGCGTCCGACCCATCGTGCGACTCGCGCTCTGAGCGCGACCTACGTCATCCGACGCAGCCCGGTCCAGGTCGTCCGTCAGGGTTGACATGCGTCGTCCCCGAGGCCTAGACTGCCGCCCGGCGTGCACCCCGCACGTCCTCGTCTAGCTCGATGGAGGCGGCTCCATGATGACGAAGCATCTCCTCTTCCGGCCGTCGACGGCGCCCGATGGCGCGGTCGATCGCGGGAGATCTGTGCCCATCTCGAGCTAGCCGCAGGCGGCAGGACCGCCTTCCGGACAGACCACGAGCCGTGGGCCAGATCGGGCCCCCGGCTTTTTTGATGCCCTTCCCGGCCAGTCCAGGCCGATGACGGACACCACGAGCCGCGAGGCCCACCCGACGAACCGTCGGACGAGGCCCGCGGCTCGTTCCATGTCCGCCTCACCCACCCAGCTGGAGTCCACCGTGACCGCCACCACGCTCATCGACCAACTGAAGAACGAGGGGCCGTCGGCCAAGCCGACCGCGTGGCCGGTCGCCGTCCGGCGTCCCGGCGCTCCTCATCGAGGGCGTCAGCAAGCGGTTCGTCGTCGGCCGGGCCAAGAAGCCGGTCGAGGCGATCACGGACGTCTCGATGCGCCTGGAGCGTGGCGACACCCACGGCATCCTCGGGGCCAACGGGTCGGGCAAGTCGACGCTCATCCGCCTCATCTCGGGTCTGCTGACCCTCGACGAGGGCCGGGTGGAGGTCTTCGGGCACGACCTCGAGCGCGAGGAGCTCGCGGTCAAGCGTCTGATCAACCGGGTCAGCGTGGATGCCGCGTTCTTCAAGAAGCTCAGCCCGATGGAGAACCTCGTGTTCGCGGCCCGGCTCTACGGGCTCGACGCGAAGGCCGCCAAACGGGATGCGCTTCAGATCCTTGAGCGCCTGGGGATCAGCGAGAAGCGGGTCGACCGGCCCATCGAGCAGATGAGCCGCGGGATGCAGCAGAAGGTCGCGATCGCGCGAGCGCTGCTGACGAGCCCGACCCTCCTGCTCCTCGACGAGCCGACGACCGGACTCGATCCACGTTCGAAGCTCGACGTCCAGACCTTCATCGAAGACCTGCGTGCGACGCACGACACCACGATCGTCCTGACCACGCACGACCTGACCGAGGCCGAACGCCTCTGCCACCGGATCACCGTCCTCGACGCCGGCCGCGTCGTCGCCGAGGACACGCCCGACGGGCTCAAGACCCTCGTCGGCCAACGGCTCGGCCGGACGGCCAGCCTCGAAGACGTGTTCATGACCTTCACGGGTCGCTCGCTCGACGACGACGTCGACGAGGACGAGACCGACCCGGATGAGGAATAGGAACGGAAAGGAGGTGATGACAGATGTTGATGCAGCCATGGCTGGCGCTCCTCCTCGTGGATGAGCACCAGCGCCGGGAGGTCGCCCGTGCCGCCGCCGCGCGACACGCGCACGACCCCGCCAACTCCCTCCGCCAGGCGGTGGGTCGCCGGATCATCGCGTTCGGTGCCCGCGTCGCGGCGGAACCCCCACGTGAGCTGGCTCGGTCCCGCTGAGGACCGAGCCACGCTCCCCCACCAGGAGACACTCCGATGACCGTCGTCGCCAATGAGCTGAAGGCCTCGTACGCCTTCATGGAGCGCAACTTCAATCTCACTCGACGCTACTGGGGCTGGGAACTCGCGTTCCTGGTCTATTCGGTGGCGGGCGCGCTCTCGATCTCGCTCATCGGAGTCCAGCAGGGCAGCACCGAACTGCTGCTGTCGCTGATGATCGGCGCGATCTTCTGGAACTACCTGTCGGTGGTGTTCAGCTGGATCGCCGAGACCGTCTCCGTCGAGCGCTGGGAGGGCACGCTCGAGTACACCTTCATGGCACCGGTCCGCCGCTGGTCGCAGCTGCTCGGCCAGGTCTCGTACGCGATGCTGTACGGCCTCGTCCACACGGCGGTCATCTTCGTCGTGCTCGTGCTGTTCTTCCGACAGCTCGACCTCTCGGTCGCGAACCCTGCGACCGTCGTCGTGTTCATGCTGCTCGGCTCGTTCAGCTTCGTGGGCATCGGGATGATCGCCGCGATCCTGCCCCTGCTCTACGTCGAGCGCGGGACGCAGATGACGTTCGTGCTGCAGTCGTGCCTGCTGCTCGTCAGCGGCGTGTACTACTCGGTCGAGATCCTGCCGCAGTGGATGCAGGTGCTGTCCAAGCTGTCGCCGGCGACCTATGTCCTCGACGGGGTCCGGAAGGGCCTGATCGAGGGCGTCCCGGCGAGCGAGCTCGGGTACGACATCTGGCCGCTCATCGTGATGGGCATCGTGCTCATCCCGTTCGGGCTGTGGGCCTTCGGGCGCGCGGAGCGCTATGCGAAGCGCACCGGCAAGCTCAAGCGGGTCGGCTGAGCGATGACGACCATGGACCACCGCTCGCTCGGGTGGGACGAGGCCTGGACCGCGGCCATGGCGCCGCTCGCCGTCGGCGAGCGGCGTCCGGCCCGGGTCGTCGCCGTCCACAAGGAGACCTCGATCGTCCGCGACGGCCTCGCTGCCGACCGGCCGGCCGTGGTCTCCGGGCGGTTCCGGTTCACGGCCCTCGCGCCGTCCGACTATCCGGCGGTCGGCGACTGGGTCGTGCTCGAGCCGGACCGGGCGAACGCCCAGGGCCTGGACACGGCGGTGATCGCGGCCGTCCTGCCCCGTCGCTCGGCGTTCCGGCGCAGCGCGGCCGACTCGAACCGGCGGACGTCGGGGCTCCTCGCCGACGAGCAGGTCATCGCCGCGAACGTCGACGTCGCCTGCATCGTCGCGGGCCTCGACGGCGACTTCAACCTGCGCCGCCTCGAGCGCTACCTCGCGGTGGCCTGGTCGAGCGGCGTGACGCCGGTCGTGGTCCTCAACAAGGCGGACATCGCCGATGACCTCGAGGGTCGGCTCATCGCGGTCGAGGCGGTCGCGCCGGGCGTGCCGATCGTGACCGTCTCGGCGCTGACCGGCGCGCACCTCGCCGACCTGGCGATCCACCTGCGACCGGGGCAGACCGCGGTCGTGCTCGGGTCGTCCGGCGTGGGCAAGTCGACGCTCGTGAACGCGCTCCTCGGGGAGTCGCGCCAGGCCACGGCCGCCGTCCGCGACGACGACTCGCGCGGCCGGCACACGACCACGCATCGCGAGCTGTTCGTGCTTCCCGGCGGCGCGCTGCTCATCGATACCCCCGGCATCCGCTCGATCGAGGTGGCCGGTGCGGACGAGGGCGTCGAGACCGCCTTCGACGACATCAACGATCTCGCGACGGCAGTGCCGCTTCAGCGACTGCCGGCATGCGGGCGAGCCGGGTTGTGCCGTCCGCGGCGCCCTGGCCGACGGCCGCCTGAGCATCGAGCGGCTGCGCAGCCACGAGAAGCTCGAGCGCGAGCTCGCCCACGCCGAGCGCCGGGGCGACCCCCGGGCCCAAGCGGAGGAGCGCCGACGGTGGCGGATCATCCACAAGTCGGTCAACGAGCACATGCAGCGCAAGTACGGGGGAGACCGATGACGACGCCGACCGCCTCGACCAGCGACGAGATCCTCGTACCCGAGCGACCGGACATCCCGGGGCTGCGCTTCCGCCACTTCCGGGGCGCCGCCGACCATGCCGGGATGGCCGCCGCGAACCAGGCGCTTCGCGACGCGACCGGCTCCCTCGAGCACATCAGCCCGGAGAGCATCGCGATCCAGTACGAGCACCTCGTCAACAGCGATACCCACGACGACCTGCTCATCGTCGAGCTCGACGGGACGATCGTCGGCTACGCGCGCGTCGAGTGGCGCGAGGCGATCGACGGACCGCGCTACCTCCAGACCATCTGCCTGCTCGACCCGAGCCAGCGACGGCGCGGGATCGGCGGCGCGATGCTCGCGTGGCAGGAGCGCCGGATGGCCGAGCTCGCCGCGACCTTCCCGCCCGAACCAGCGTGCGTGATGCGCGCCTGGTCCTTCGACCGGGACATCGGGGCCGGCCGGCTGCTCGAGCGGCGCGGCTGGACCCGCGAGGGCCGCGGCTACGAGATGATCCGGCCGACCCTCGAAGCGATCCCCGATGTCCCGCTGCCCGACGGCTTCGAGATCCGTCACGTCGGCCCCGAGGATGCGCGGCGCGTGTGGGACGCCTCCGCCGAGGCGTTCCGGGACGAGCGCGGCGAGGGCGAGTGGTCCGAGGGCGACTGGGAGCGCCACATGGCCGACCCGTATCGGGACCCGTCGCTCTGGGCGATCGCCTTCGTCGGTGACGACGTCGCTGGAGGGGTCCACGGCCGGATCGACCCGGAGGAGAACGCGCACCACGGGGTGCAGCAGGGGTACATCGCCGGGGTCTGGACGCGCCGCCCGTACCGGCGACGCGGGCTCGCGAAGGCCCTGCTCGCCCGCGTGCTCGTCCTGCTCGGCGAGCGCGGCATGACGAGCGCCTACCTCGGCGTCGACGGCCTCAACCCCAACCAGGCCGTCCACCTCTACGAATCGCTCGGGTTCGAGGTGAGCACGAGCGAGACCGACTGGACCAAGCCCATGCCCGGCCCGACCGACACGGAGACGCGACCATGACCACCTCGACCGAGCCGACCTTCCTCGACCTTCCCGGGATGCCGGCCATCCCGGGGCTCGTGGCCCGTCGGTTCCGCGATCCCGGTGACTTCGAGCGGCTGGCCGCCGTGATCGTCGCGGCCAACCAGCACGACGACATCCCCTGGATGCCCACCGCCGACACGCTGCGCCTCGAGCTCGACGGGCTCGTGAGCACGATCGACAAGCACACCGACCTCGTGATCGTCGAGGTCGATGGCGAGCCTGTGGCCGAGGCGCAGGTCTGGCGCATCCCGCGCGACGGCGAGCTGGTGTTCGAAGTCGGCGGGCACGTGGTCCCGGCCTACCGCCGGCGGGGCATCGGGCGAGCGCTGCTCGCCGAGAACATCCGGCGCGCCCGCGAACGGGCCGCGGCCGACACGACCGGGATGACGGCGCTGCTCGGCGGGTTCGCCGACGAGCGCGAGGTCGCCGGACGGGCGCTCCTCGAGCGTGCGGGCTTCGAGCTCGTCCGCCACTTCTTCCTCATGCGCCGACCCGACCTCGGGACGGTCCCGGAGCCCTCGCTGCCGGCGGGTCTCGAGATCCGGCCGGTCACCCCCGACCAGTACCGGGCGATCTTCGACGGCGAGGCCGAGGCGTTCCGCGACCACTGGGGCCACCGCGAGCAGACCGAGGAGGACTACCGGCTGACGTTCGAGCACCCCGAGCTCGACACGAGCCTGTGGGCGGTCGCCTGGGACGGCGACCAGCTCGCGGGCGTGGTCCAGACGTGGATCTGGCCGGAGGAGAACGCCCGCCTCGGCGTGTCGCGCGGCTGGCTCGAGCGGATCAGCGTCCGCCGGCCGTGGCGGCGCCGCGGCCTCGGCGGGGCGCTGACGGCCGCCGCGATGGTCCGCCTGCGCGAGCGCGGCATCGCCGAGGCGATGCTCGGCGTCGACGCCGAGAACCCGACGGGCGCCCTCGGCCTCTACGAGCGGCTCGGGTTCGTCGTCGACAAGCGCGAGCGGGCCTACCGGCGCGCGCTCGAGGGCTAGGCCCGCGCGCCCATCAGCGGAGGATCGGCTCGGTCAGCCACAGGTCGCCCGTGCCCAGCTTGCCGGCCACGAGCCGCACGCTCCCGTCGGCCGTGTCGTACACGGTGATCGAGGCGCCCATCCCCGGGGTCGGCTGGCCGTTGGACGAGACCCCGCCCTGAGCGGCGGCGTAGACGAAGCGGCCGTCGACGCTCACCGCGAGCGATCCGAGGTCACCGAGCGGCGCCCACGTCCCCAGGACGTCGAGCGTCCGTGCATCGAAGGCGAACACGCCGGTCGATCCGGCGCCACCGTCCGGTCCGCCGATGCCGAGGGCGTAGATCCGCGTGCCGTCCGCGCTCGCGACGATCCCCGGCTCGAGGTTGACCTTGGCGAAGGCCGACGGCGCGATCCAGCGCCCGACCCGGCGACCGAGCGACGCGAGGACGTCGCCGGGCGTCGCGTTCGAGGTCGCCGGCGTGGCCCGGGCCTGCGTGACGGCAGCCGGTCGCGAAGTCGAACCGCACGATCGAGGGCCCGAACGGGTTCCAGACGAAGAGCGCGTCATCGGTCCGGGCGACGAACGACGCCGAATTCGCCGTCCTGGCGCGGCAGGTCGGTGCTGTCGATGAGCGAGCCGTCGATGTGGTGGCGCGAGACGCGCTCGACGCCGGTCCGTCGTTCCCCAGCAGACGGAGTAGTACGTGGCGTCGTCGATGAGTCCGCGCTCGAATTCGGCGCAGTCGGCGGCGTCGTTCGAGCCGGCGGGCGAGAAGGCGGCTGTGCCCCCGCTGCCGTCGGGTCCGAGGCGCCCGTCGGAGAAGGCCGTGACCCAGTGATCCGTACCGGACGGCGGGGTCGGGTCGTTCGGATCCTCGATGTACCAGGTGCTCGCGACCAGCATGGTCGTCGCCCGACGGCGACACCGACACGGCCGGGGCGTTCCGGGTCGGGGTCTTGCCGCCGACCGTGACGTCGCTCGCCGATCCTGCGTCGACGGCCGAGCTGGTCAGCCTGAGCGTCGTGAGGTCGAGCACGTCCACCCCGACCCGCCATCCGGCGGCGCCGTCTCGGCTCGTCCAGCCGATCAGCGCGTACCGGCCGTCCGCGGTCCCCACGGTCCTGGCATCGACGAGCTGCGGCTGCTCGGCCTTCGGGGCGTTCGGGTCGTACGTGCCGCTGTACTCGGTCAGGGGACGGCGCTCGACCGAGGCCCCGGACGCGTCGACGACGTCGAGCGTGAGCCGCAGGCCGTGCGGGCACCGTCCGAGAGCTGCGTCCAGTCGCCGCAGACGCAGACCCAGCCGCCGCCGGGACGAGCCAGCACCGTGCTCGGGCCCTGGGTGGCGATCGATCGACGTTCTTGCCGAGGACGCCCGTCGTCAGGTCGGCCAGGACGAACCGGCCGTTCGTCTGGACCATGACCTTCGACGGAGCCGGCATCGCCCCGTTCACGGCGAGCTGCGGCAGCTGGCCGTTCGCGGAGGGGCTGGGGGCCTGGTTGCTCGCGCTGGGCGCGGGCGACCCGCTGCCCGGCGTGGCGGTCGGAGCTGCCGGATTGGTTGCCCCGTGATCCTGGGACGGCCCGGTCAGCCAGACCGCGAGGTACGAGAGCGAGACCGTCGCGATCACGGCCACGGCAGCGGCTCCGACCAGGCGCCTCGTCCAGGTGACGCCACGGCCGCTCCCGGATCCGCCGGAGCGACGCCCATGCCCGACGCGATCGCGCCAGGTGACCTCGTCGAGGCGCTGGGGCGGCATCCGCCAGTCGTCGGCGACCTCGCGGACCGCCGCGGCGAGCGCGGCGTCGTCGAGCGGCTCGCGGGCGGGAACGGACGGGCGGTCGGGTTCCATCGGGACACCTCGGGTCATCGGACGGCTCGGCGCGGCACCGCGCGCTCATCGGTCGGGGGGGCATCCGCGGCGAGCCGCTCGCGGAGGGTCGCGTGGGCGCGGCTGAGGATGGAGCCGACGTTCCCGGGACTCGTCCGCAGGAAGCCGGCGATCTCGTTGTAGTCGTAGCCGTAGTAGTGGCGGAGGACGAGCGCGGCCCGGACGTCGGGCTTGAGCCCGGCCAGACCGGACTCGATGAGGTCGCGCGTGGCGACGGCGGCGGCCGGGTCGCCCGCCTGCGCCGCCCCGCCGGGGGCTACCGAGGGCGATTCGGCAACGCGCGGGACGGCGAGTCGTCGGACGCGTCGCCGACGCAGGTCGTCGAGCGCCGCATGGCTGACGATCCCGTGGAGCCAGGCCCGGAGCGAGCGGTGGCTGTCGTACTGGTCCCAGCGCTCGAACGCCCGGGCGAAGCAGTCGTGGGTGGCGTCCACGGCCGCCTCTCGGTCGCGCAGGATCGCGTAGGCGACGCGATACACGTCGTCCGCATGGTCCCGGTACGCCCGGTCGACGGCCTCGCGGCGGGGTTCCTGGTCGGTCACGGCATCTCTACGCGCCGGCGGCCCGGTTCCTTGCATCTGGTGCTTCCCGGCGGCCCGTCACGGGGCGCGTGCCACCGGCCGTCCCGCTCATGCGAACAGCCGCCCGCCATCCCGGACGAGCTCCATCCACGCCCGCTCGCGGCCGATGGTGGTCGCCGGGCCGTGCCCGGGGAAGACCCCGACCGGGTCCTCGAGGCCGGTCAGTCGCGCGAGCGAGGCGACCATCGCGTCGGAGTCCCCGCCCGGCAGGTCCACCCGGCCCCACCCGCCGGCGAACAGCGTGTCGCCGCTGTAGAGCACGCCCTCGTCCTCGGCGAGCAGGCAGACCGAGCCCTCCGTGTGCCCGGGCGTGTGGAGGACCCGGAGGCGGATGTCGCCGAACCGGACCTCGCCGCCCTCCGCGAGCTCGACCGCCGGCACGGACGGGACGATCTCGAACGGCGCCCAGATCGGCTCCGGATGGAGCAGCCGGTCGCGGTCGAGGGGATGGACCGCGATCTCGGCGCCCGTGTGTTCGGCGACCGCGGCGTTGTCGCCGATGTGGTCCCAGTGGCCGTGGGTCGAGACGATGAGCTTGAGCGTCCAGTCGCGGGCCTTCAGCTCCCCGGCGATCCAGGCGAGCGACGGCGTCGCGGTATCGATCGCGATCGCCTCACGCGAGCGCTCGTCCGCGAGGACGTGCACGTTCGTGGCGATCGGCCCGACGACCCGGCTCAGGCGCTCCATGCCGGGAGTCTGGCAGGTCGACGCGCCCCGGTCGCCTCGCCCTTCGGCTCGTCGTCAGCCGGCTTCTTCGAGCTTCGAGCGCATGCAGTCGAAGGTCTGGCCGATCATCTTGTTCGCGGTGCCGTCGATGAGGCGCGCCCCGACGCTGGCGAGCGTCCCGGCGATGTTCACGTCGGCGTTCCAGTCCATGACCGTCGTGCCGTCCGGGCCGTCCGAGAGCGCCATCTGCGCGTCGGCGTCGACCGCGCTCCCCGGCGCCTGGCCGTGGGCCTTGATGACCGCCTTGTCCGGCGGGGTCAGCTCGGCGAACGTCATCTCGACGACGAACCGCGCGCTGATGAACCCGATCCCGACCTTGGCCGTGGCCTTGAAATGGCTGTCGTCGATGACCTCGATCTTCTCCACGCCCGGACCGCATTGGCCGACCTGGTTCGGGTCGATGACGAACGCCCAGACCTTCTCGCGGCTGGCCTTGATCGGGACGGAGCCTTCGAAATGCATGCGGTTCCTCCGGGTCTGGAGATGGACGCGACGCGGCCGGGTCGCGATCAGTCGGGCGAGGATACCGAGGCGGGCACGTAGGCCGTCGGTTCCTTGATGAACCGCGTTCGGCAACCGATCGAGCAGAACGCGTAGACGACCCCATCGTGTTCGGCCAGATGTCGGGCGTGGGCGCGATCCACGGTCATGCCGCAGACCGGGTCGAGCAGGACGATGTCGTCGACCACGGGCTGCAACTCGATCGCGGGCGACTCGCTGCCGGCCATCGTCGCCGGACCCGGGGCCGCGACGAACGACGCCCGGCCGCGGCGCACCTGGACGAGCTCGGCGAGGATCGACAGCG
The DNA here is from genome assembly GCA_963817245.1 of uncultured Chloroflexia bacterium. Taxonomy (GTDB): domain Bacteria; phylum Chloroflexota; class Limnocylindria; order Limnocylindrales; family CSP1-4; genus SPCO01. The sequence goes on along the minus strand of CAWFNQ010000001.1, from coordinate 740,287 downwards.
CGATCTCCTCGGCCGTCTCGGCGCCGAGGTCGAGGCCGGCCGGGGCACGCAGCGCCGCCAGTCGCTCGTCAGGGACGCCGGCCTCCTCATGCAGCCACGTGCGCACGACGTTGGCCCGTGTCGGCGAGGCCACGAGGCCCACGTACGAGGCCTCGCGGGCGAGCGCGGCCGCGGTGGCCTCCTCGTCCCAGACCCCCTGCGTCGCGACGACGATGTACGGCGCCGCATCGGGGTCGAGACGCTTGATGTCGGCCGTCGGCATGACCCGCTCGGCGCTCGAGAACGCGTCGGCGTCGGCGACCGGGTCGATGACGGTGACGCGCCAGCCCGCGGCGGCCCCCAGGGCCGCGAGCGCGCCGGCGATGGGTGTGGTCCCGGCCACCCACAGGACCGGGGCAGGAAGATGCGGTTCCACGTAGATCTCCAGGGTCCCGCCCGAATGGCAGGTCATGACGAGCTCGATGATGCCGTCGCCGCGCCGGCCTTCGGCGGGCGCGTCCTTCGAGAGCCGAAGCAGACGGGGCTGGCCGTCGCCCATCGAGCGGAGTGCCTCGCGGACGACGACCGGCTGGGCGCAGCTCCCGCCGACCCAGCCCTCGATCGTGCCGTCCGGATGGACGATGCCGCTCGCCCCGGGGCGGGCCGAGGTCGGCCGCTGGACCGCCACGACCGTGGCGACCGCGAACGACCGACCCTCCGCCTCGAGCTCGGCGGCGCGCGCGAAGATCGACCGGGAGCTCACGAGCAGCCTCCCCGGCGGCCTATGAGATGCCCTTCTCGTGGAGGATGGCCCAGACCTTTTGCGGCGTGATCGGGATGTCGATGTTGCGGACGCCGAGATGCCAGAGGGCGTCGACGACCGCATTCGCGATGGCCGGCGGGGCGCCGACCGTTGCCGACTCCCCGACCCCCTTGGCGCCGATCGGGTGGTGCGGCGAAGGCGTGACGGTCTTGCCCGTCTCCCAGGCCGGCGTCTCGACGGCGGTCGGGAGCAGGTAGTCCATGAAGGTCCCGGCCATGTTGTTGCCGAGCTCGTCGTAGGTGATCTGCTCGTACAGGGAGGGCGCGAGGCCCATCGTCAGACCGCCGTGGATCTGCCCATCGACGATCATCGGGTTGATGATGTTGCCGCAGTCGTCGATGGCGACGAACCGGCGCACGTGCACCTGGCCCGTCCCCTTGTCGATGTCGACGACGCAGATGTAGCTCCCGAACGGGAACGTCAGGTTCGGCGGATCGTAGTAGTCGACCGCCTCGAGGCCCGCCTCCATCCCGGCGGGATGGTTCGTGTAGGCCGCGAAGGCGATCTCCTGGATGGTCTTGAACCGGTCGGGCGAGCCCTTGACGCTGAACTTGCCGGGCTCCCACTCGAGGTCGTCCTCGCTGGCCTCGAGCAGATGCGCTGCGATCTTGCGCGCCTTGTCCCGGATCTTGCGCGCCGCGACCGCCGTGGCCGCTCCGGCGACGGGGGTCGAGCGCGACGCGTAGGTCCCGAGGCCGTACGGCGCCGTGTCGGTGTCGCCCTCCTCGATCTTGATGTCCGCCACCGGGAAGCCGAGCTCCTCGGCGATGATCTGGGCGAACGTGGTCTCGTGGCCCTGGCCCTGCGACTGCACGCCGAGCCGGGCGAGGACCTTGCCCGTGGGATGGACGCGGATCTCGCAGCTGTCGAACATCTTGATGCCCAGGATGTCGAAGTCGTGCGAGGGCCCGGCGCCGACGATCTCGGTGAAGCTGCTGATGCCGATGCCCATGAGCTCGCCGCGCGACCGCTTCTCCGCCTGCTCCTTGCGCAGGTCGTCGTAGCCGATCATGTCGAGCGCCTTCTGGAGCGCGGCCGGGTAGTTGCCCGAGTCGTATGACCAACCGGTCGGGGTCTTGTACGGGAACTGCTCGGGCTGGATGAAGTTCTCCATCCGGAGCTGGGCCGGGTCCTTGCCGATCTCGTGGGCGAGGATGTCGACCATCCGCTCGATGGCGTGGACCGCCTCGGTCACGCGGAACGAGCAGCGATAGGCGACGCCTCCGGGCGGCTTGTTGGTGTAGACGCCATCGACCTCGACGAACGCGTTCGGGAAGTCATAGGAGCCGGTGATGACGTTGAAGAGGCCGGCCGGGAACTTGGACGGGTCGGCGGCCGCGTCGGTGTAGCCGTGGTCGGCGAGGGTCTTGACCTTGAGGCTCGTGATCTTGCCGTCCTTGGTCGCGCCCATCTCCGCGTGGATGTGATAGTCGCGGGCGAACGAGTCCGCCTGGAGGTTCTCCGAGCGGTCCTCGATCCATTTCACCGGCGTGCCGGTCAGGAACGAGGCCGCGACGGCCAGGACGTAGCCCGGGTAGACCGGCACCTTGCCGCCGAAGCCACCGCCGATGTCGTGGGTCTTGACCCGGATGTTCTGCTCGGAGATGGGCAGGCCGGCGCCGGCGGCGACGAGGGCGATCACCGTCCGGATGGCATGGGGTGCCTGGGTCGTCATGTGGAGGGTGAGCTGCTGGCGGACCGGGTTCCAGTCGGCGACGCAGCCGCACGTCTCGATCGAGGCGACGTGGATGCGCGGGATGTAGATGTCCTCGGAGACGCGGACCTCTGACGCCGCCATGGCCGCGTCGGTCGCCGCCTCGTCGCCGGACTCCCAGTGCCAGATGTGGTTGTTCGCCTTGTCCGGGCCGCGGTCGGGCCGCAGCACGAAGGCATCGGGCTCCATCGCCTTGTGCGGGTCGATCACGACCGGCAGCGGCTCGTAATCGACCAGGACCGCGGCAACACCGTCGGCCGCCGCATACCGGGACGTGGCGATGACCGCCGCGACCTCCTGCGACTGGTACATGACGGTATCGACGGGGAGCACCATCTGCATGTCGCCGGCCAGCGTCGGCATCCAGGCGAGCTTGTAGCCCTCCAGGTCCTTGCCGGTGACGACCGCGGCGACGCCCGGGATCTTCAGCGCCTCGGAGGCGTCGATCGACTTGATCGTCGCGTGCGCGTACGGGCTGCGCACGATGTCGAGCCAGAGCTGGCCCGGCAGGTTCACATCCTCGATGTACTCGCCCTGGCCGCGGATGAAGCGCGGATCTTCCTTGCGCTTGACCGAGTGGCCCATGCCCCCGATCTCGAAGCTGGTGCGGGGCTCTGCTTCGGTGGTCATCTCGTCACTCCCCGCTCAGCCGGCCGCGACCGGCGTACCGGTCTGGGTCGCGGCCGCAGCCTGCATCTCGCCGGCGGCCTGCTGGATCGCCTTGACGATGTTCACGTAGCCGGTACAGCGGCACAGGTTGCCGCTGATCCCCCAGCGGATCTCCTCCTCGGTGGGGTCGGGGTTCTCCCCCAGGAACCAGGCCGCCTCCATGATCATGCCGGGCGTGCAGAAGCCGCACTGGAGGCCGTGCTGGTCCCAGAACGCCTGCTGCAACGGGTGCAGGGTGGCGCCGTCCGCCATCCCCTCGATGGTCTTGATGCTGCGCCCGTCGGCCTGGACCGTGAGCATCGTGCACGACTTGGCGCTCTCGCCGTCGATATGGATCGTGCAGGCCCCGCAGTTGCTGGTGTCGCAACCGACGTGGGTGCCGGTCAGGCCGAGGCTGTCGCGCAGGAAGTGGACGAGGAGCAACCGTGGCTCGACGTCGGCCTCGTGGGCCGCGCCGTTGACGGTGACCGAGATGTGCTGGGTCGTCATCGTGCTGGCCTCCTACGCGTACGCGCGGGCGCGTTCGACGGCGGTCCGAAGGGCGCGCAGCGCCAGCTCGGCCACCATCGCACGCTTGTAGTCCACGGGTCCGCGGACGTCGGCGAAGGGCCGGCTCTGCGCACCGGCCGCGGCGCCGGCCTGTCGGTAGAGGTCGTCGCCCGGCGTGCCGCCGACGAGGATGGCCTCGGCGTCGGTGGCCGCGAACGGGGCCTCGGCGACACCGGTGACGCCGACGCCGGCGCTCTCGATCCGGCCGTTAGCGCCCAGTCGGACCATCACGGCCACGCCGGCCGTCGCGAAGTCACCGACCTTGCGCTCGAGCTTCTGGTAACAGCCGGCCGCGTGATGCGGTCGGCGCGGGATCCGGATCTCGGTCAGGACCTCGGTCGGTTCGATGGCCGTCGTGAAGGTGTCGAGGAAGAAGTCCCGGGCCTTGATGGTCCGCTCGCCGCTCCCGCTCCGGCAGACGACCGAGGCGTTCATCGCGATGAGGATGGCCGGCCAGTCCGACGCCGGGTCGGCGTGGGCGACCGAGCCACCGATCGTGCCCCAGTTGCGGACCTGCGGGTCGCCGATGAGGGCCGTCGCCTCTTCGGGCATCGGGTAGTGGTCGCGGATGATCGCGTTCTCGTGGATCTGCCGATGGGTCGCACGGGCGCCGATGCGCAGCTCGTCGTCGGTCTCGACGATGCGGTCCATGCCGTCGATGTCGCGCAGGTCCACGAGCAGGGCCGGCTGCGCGAGCCGGAGCTTGATCAGGGGGATGAGGCTGTAGCCGCCGGAGAGCAGCTTCGCCTCGCCTTCACGGTCCTTGAGGATCCGCAGCGCCTCGTCCAGGTTCGCCGGACGGACGTAGTCGAACTGGCCGGGGATCATCGCGCGCTACCCTCCTGCCCGCTCCCGCGGGGCGATGAGGTATGACCCGCCGACGGGGCGGGACCGGAGCCGTGGCGACGTTCGCTGGCCGGGCGGTCGGGTGCGTCCTGGGTACGACCGGACCGGTTCGGTGACGTTGCTGATGAGTATCGCGCCGGGGTCGTTCGCACGTCAACGCAGCGCGATCGCCGGCCGTCGGGCGGGATCGCGCTGCGCTCGAGTCCGTGGTCGTCCGGGGGCTCCGGGGGTCCGGGCCCGGCGGCGGATCAGACGGCGGCGGCCGCCATCGGGGCCCCGGTCTCGAGGTAGGTCTTGAGGCCGGAGACGATGTAGACCACGCCGCCGGAGAACTCGCGTTCCGTCCGCGAACCGGGGATGAGCCCGCTCGTCACGGTGAGCCGGGCGCCGCCGTCGTCGGTCGGCTCGACGAGCCAGACCATCTTGATCGGCCCCTCGGCATCGATCTCGGGATCCCAGCGCGGATGGAACGACATCGCGACCGAGCGACCCGGGTCGACCTCGAGCACCTCGCCGTCGGCGGCGACCGAGCCGTCCGGGTAGGCGTAGGTCAGCTTCGAGCCGCGCTGCCAGTCGGAGGAGACGCGGGTGCCGTAGTAGTAGCTGAGCGTGTCGTCGCCGTCGGTGATGGCGCGCCAGACGCGCTCGGGCGCGGCCTTGATGTAGATCGAATAGACGTGATCGATCCGGTCCATCGGGGTCTCCAACTGCGTCTTGATGGCTTTGAGCGAGCCGGCGATCGACTCGGCGAACTTGCCCGTCCACCGGTCGTGGACGAGACGGATCGGCACCGGGTTGAGGAAGTGACGCTTCTCGCGACCGACCCGTTGGGTGGTCACGAGTCCGGCCTCTTCCAGGACACCGAGGTGCTTCATGACCCCGAACCGGGTCATCGCGGGCAGGTGCTCGCACAGTTCCCCGAGCGTCTGGCCATCGCGCTCGAAGAGCCGGTCGAGCAGCACCCGTCGACCTGGGTCGGCGAGCGCCCGGAACACCGGGGCCATGTCGTCCGTCATGGCCGCGATGTTATGTGACTAAATGGTCACGTGTCAAGCCCGCGCCGACGAACGGCGTCCGGCGGTCGTATCGTCGGACCCGTCACCGAGGAGGACTCCTGATGCGCAGCGTGACCTATTCGATGGGCGTGTCGCTTGACGGCTACATCGTCGGGCCGGATGGCCGCTTCGACTGGACGGCGCCCGACGGCGAGGTCTTCCGCTTCTGGATCGACGAGATCCGAGAGGTCGGCGTCCACCTCATGGGACGACGGCTGTACGAGACGATGCTGTACTGGGAGACCGCCGACGAGAATCCCTCGCTCGACGACGCAGAGATCGAGTGGGCCGCGCTTTGGAAGCCCTTGCCGAAGGTCGTGTTCTCCACCACGCTGTCGGCGGTCCAGGGCAATGCCCGCCTGGCCTCCGGCGGCCTCGAGGAGGAGATCGGGCGTCTGCGAGCCGAGCCGGGGGGCGGAGGTACACGACGCTCGAGCTGAAGGTGCGGGTCTCGACGAGTTCGAGATCACCCGGCGCTCGCGCCGCGGGCAGTACGGGATCCCACCGCCGACCAGCACCGGGTAGACCATGGCCCGGTACTCGTCGACAGCCCATCGCGGCCGCCTCGGCGGCGAGCGTCGCGCCGCCGATCGCGATGTCGCCGTCCCCCGGCTCGGCTCGTAGACGCCCGATCTCCTCCGCGAGGCCGCCGGAGGCCAGGCGGGCGTTGCCCTGGACCGCCGACAGCGTGGTGGAGAACACGACCTTCGGCAACGGCTTCCAGAGCGCGGCCCACTCGAGCTCGGCGTCGTCGAGCGAGGGATCCTCGTCGGCGGTCTCCCAGTACAGCATCGTCTCGTACAGCCGTCGTCCCATGAGGTGGACGCCGACCTCTCGGATCTCGTCGATCCAGAAGCGGAAGACCTCGGGGTCGGGCGCCGTCCAGTCGAAGCCGCCATCCGGCCCGACGATGTAGCCGTCGAGTGACATGCTCATCGAATAGGTCACGCTGCGCATCTGGAGTCCTCCTCGGTCATGGGTACGACGATACGACCACCGAACGCCGCAGGACGTACCGACCGTTCGTCGCGGTCACCATCACAGATCGGCGACCAAGTTCCCGAGGCGCCCTACGACCGGGCGCGGTACCAGGCGATGCCGCCCAGGTAGGCGAACCGCGAACAGCCCGCCGGTCCAGGCATAGGGCATGGCATCGCCGCCCTGGAACTGGGTGACGATGAAGGCCGCGACCAGCGCCACCGCGAGCACCTGTGCCGCGAGCGACAGCGCCCGCAGGTTGATCGTGTCCCAGCGTTCGTCGCGTGGCATCCCGGAGAGCAGGCTCGCCACGTCCGACCGCGACTGGAGCGCAACGAGGACGATCGCGTAGGCCGCGACGATCGCGAACGAGATCGCCGCCTGTGCCGGGCTCGGGTTCGGACCCAGCAGCGAAGCCGCGATCAACAGGCCGAGGACGAGCGCGACGGCCGGCACGAACCATCTAGTCATGGTCTTCGTCATGGAACAGCTCCTCGATGGGCCGGCCGAAGTAGCGGGCGATCGCGAATGCGAGGGGCAACGACGGCAGGTAGCGACCGGTCTCGATCGCGTTGATGGTCTGGCGCGACACGCGCAGCGCCTCCGCGAGCTGGCCCTGGCTGAGGCCTTGCCGTTCGCGAAGGGTCCGGATGTCGTTCGTCATCGCCTGTCAAGGTACCTTGTCAGGCGCGCCTTGTCAAGGGTCCTTGACACCACCTCGCGCGTCGAGCCGGCCGGTGTGCCACACGGCTGGTCTCAGCCCCGGCGTTCCGTATCGCGCAGGGCTCGCAGGCGGTCGATCGCGCGACGCAGGAACCCGGGCGGCTCCGGCGGCGGGACGCGGTCATCGGGCGGATCGACCGGTTCGTCGTGGTAGTCGTCGCTCAGCGTGCGCATCGGCACCGGGGCGAGCATGTCGGGACCCAGGAACGCGCCGGCGTTCCGTACGGCGTGCTTTCCCTTCGGCTCGCTCACGACCGCGCGCCCGTCGGTGGGTCCGGGGCGGCGGTCCTTGAGCGCTCCCGACGGACGATGTCCGCGAAGACGAGGCCGCCGAGCACGACGATGACCAAGCCGACGAAGGGGCTCGTGGATGCCGAAGGACCGAGCGGGACCCCGGCGACGAGCGTCACGGCGAGGTACGCGATCACGAGGGACCCGATCGCGATCCCGATCCGACGAACGATCCTGATCACTGCCAGCCTCGCACTCCTGTCGTGCTCTCAGCGTCGACCGAGGGCGACGGCGGGTCAAGGGCCAGACGACCCCCGATCCAGCGAAGCTGTCAGGTCCTGGCACGATCGCGCGATACGATGCGGTCGTGATCGACGCGATGCCGGCCGAGTTCCTGCTGGCCGACTACCCCGACGACATGCGCCGCGTGGCGGAGCGCCTGCGGGTGATCGTCCACGACACGATGCCCGAGGCGATCGAGCGGGTGCGGCCCGGCTGGCGGTTGATCGGCTACGACCTGCCGGTCGGGCGAAGACCGCGATTCTTCCTGTGGATCTGGGCCCAGAACGAGCACGTCCACCTCGGGTTCCAGCGCGGCGTGCTGATGGACGACCCGGGGAGACGACTCGAGGGCCGCGGCGTGACCAAGCTCGTCCGCTGGCTGACGTTCACGCCGGACGAGGAGATCGACCCGGCCTCGATCGCGCCGCTCATCGTCGAGTGCGCCCGGATCGCCGGCATGTCACGCGGCGAGCGGACGCTCCTCGCGATGGAGCGCGAGGCCGGACCCCGCTGACTCGATCATCGGTCGGGTGCGGGCTCCCATGTGACGATGCCGATCGGCATCGGCGCCTGGTCGCGGAGCCCGACCCGGCCGTGCGCGTCGGTGACGACCAGCCCATCGAGCTCGGATCGGAAGATCGCGTCCTTGGCCCCGCCTGGCTCGATCCAGAGTTGTCGCCGCAGGAACCCCTCGAGTTCGGTGCGGTCGCCGAACCGACGCGGCTCGCGCTCGAGGCGGCGGACGTCGGGCTCGCGGCCCATGGCGCTGAGCAACTCGACGAAATCCGGCAAGGCGGGCAGCGCGACCCGCGCCTCGCCATGGACGGTCGGCCAGCAGACATCGGCGATCGACGACGGCTGACGCTCCATGAGGACCGCGACCCCCAGCCGCCGGGTCGCGGCTTCCATGGCGGCGACGAACGCCCCGATCGCCTCGATGTCGTAGCTCACGTGAGCGATGAGCGAGACGTCCGCCCGAAACGCGCCCGGGTCGTCCGGCGGCCAGCGGCCCTCGATGACGCGGACGTTGGCGATCCCGTAGTCGGTGGCGATCTCGCGCAGGTCCTCGAGCATGCCGCGGGACGCGTCGAGGGCGATGACCGACCCGCCGCTCGGGTCGAGCGCCGCCGCGATCGGCAGGGCGTACCGGCCGGCGCCCGCGCCGATGTCGAGCCACGTCTCGCCCGGCAGGACCAGCGAGCGCGAGCACCTCCAGGGCGGGCTCATCGGTCCGCGTCGGATCGGCCCGGAAGAGGCTGGTCACCGGTGCGTAGAAGTCCGCCCCGTCGGGTACCTCGCGGTGCCGGTCGACCTGCTCGCGGTTCTCGCGGACCCGCGTGGCCCAGCGCTCCTCCAGCAGGCGGACGAGATCGGCCCGGGTGTCGACGTCGGGGTTCTCGCCCGGGACCGGGATCTCGCGGACGAGGTCGGGATGCGCGGCGAGCAACGGTCCGAGCCCGCGGTCACCGGTGGCCTCCCGGACCAGGCCGAATGCGGCCCGCCCGAGCAGGACCGGGTTGCGCCCGCGGTCGTCGGGATAGACCGGGACGACGATCGGGCGGCGGTCGTCCGGCGGGGCGTCGAGGATGGCGCGTACGGCCTCGATGGGGAGGAATGGCTGGTCGCCGAGGACGATCAGGGTGCCATCGAGGCGACCGCCATCGACCCCTTCCGTCGCGCCGTCACCGGCGTCGTCGAGCGCCGCCATACCGGCCTGGAGCGAGCTCGACAGGCCGCGGGTCGGGTCGGGATTGCGGATCCGCCGGGCGCTCCCCCACTCGATCGCGGCCTCCAGGGCGTCGGCATCGTCGCCGAGGACGACCACGATGTCGGTGAGCCCGGCCGCCGTCAGTCGGTCGAGGACGTGCTGGAGGACCGGGCGACCGCCGACCGACGCGAGGAGCTTGCCGCCCCCGAACCTCGAACCCGCCCCAGCCGCCAGCACGAGGGCGGCGACACGAGGACCGCCCACGCGGGTCAGGCGACCGCGCGCTGCTTGAGCGGGACCCCGCTGCCGCCGTAGCGCTCGGCGACGATCTCGGCGAGGATCGCGAGGGCCGTCTCCGCCGGGGCGCGACCACCGAGATCGAGGCCGACCGGTCCACGCAGCCGCGCGAGGTCCGCTTCGGTCACGCCAGCCTCGAGGAGCCGCGCCCGCCGGTCCGCCTGCGTCTTCTTCGAGCCGACGGCGCCGACGTACCGGCAGCCGCGGCGCAGCGCCGCGACGATGGCCGGCTCGTCGAACTTGACATCGTGCGTGAGGACCGCGACCGCATCGTTCGGCCCGAGCCCGATCTCGTCGGCGACCTCGTCGGGCCAGCCGACGATGAGCCGGTCGACGTCCGGGAACCGCTCGGGGGTCGCGAACGTGGCCCGTCCGTCGATGACGACGGTCTCGAACCCGAGCTCGCGCGCGAGCCGCACGAGCGAACGCGCCACCTCGACGGCGCCCACGACCACGAGCCGCGGCCGCACCGGGAAGACCTCGACGAAGTACGACCGATCCGCGAGCTCGACCGTGCGGGAGAGCCCGCGCCGGAGCGCCTCCCCGGCGGCGTCGGCCAGGGATGCGTCCAGGCCGGCCGAACCGATCGTGCCCTCGAGGCGCCCGTCGTCGTGCAGGATCAACTCCGGGACCGGCACCGCCCCGGCGCCGGGCTCGTGCGGGCCGAACGTGCCCGGAGGCGAGTCCTCGGGAAGTGGCGTGATGACCGCCGAGCCGTGGCCGCCGGCGCCGAGCGAGGCGCGGGCTGCCGCGACGACCGGCGCCGGCAGCACCGGCTCCACGAGCACGTCGATGGTCCCGCCGCAGGCGAGGCCCACGTCCCAGGCCTGCTCGTCGCTGATCCCGTAGCGGATGACCCGCGCATGGCCGGTCGCCCGGGCGCCATCGATCTCCTCGGCCGCGGCGCCCTCCACGCAGCCGCCGCTGACCGAACCCGCGATGCGGCCGTCGGTCGCGTAGAGCAGGACGGCCCCCTCGGGTCGTGGCGCCGACCCGAACGTGCGGACCACGACGGCTCGTCCGACCGCCACGTCGTCGCGCGACCAGGTATCGAGCGTGTCGAGCAGTTCCCTCATCGGATCGGCCTCGGTGCGGATGGATCGGACGGCGGCGCCCCGACCTCGATCGGTGGCGCGATGGCGGTCGGCATGGTGGCGTCCGGGATGGCGGCGTGGGCGGCGGCCTCGCTCCCGCGTCGGGTGTCGCCCGCGCGGACCCCACCGAGGATCTCGCCCAGGCGCTCGAGATTGGCGACGGTGCCTGCAGCGAGGAAGTCGTCGATGTACGGGAACGCTGCGCGCATCCCACCGGCCAGTGGCTGGTACCCGGGCGTGCCCGCGAGTGGGTTGAGCCAGATGAGCCGGTGGCAGTTGCGCCGCAGGCGCGCGGTCTCGGCCGCGACGAGCGCCGGGTCGCCACGATCCCAGCCATCGGACACGACGATGACGACGCCGGACGTCCGGAGCGTCCGCCGCGCCCAGTGCTGGTTGAACGTCCGGAACGACTCGCCGATGCGGGTCCCCCCGGCCCAGTCGTTCACGGCGTCCGAGACGCGCGCCAGGGCCCGATCGCGGTCCCGGTCGCGGAGCAGGCGCGTGACGCGCGTGAGGCGCGTCCCGAACACGAAGGACTCCGTGTGCACCTCCGAAGCCGCCGAGAGGGCCTGGACGAAGCGCAGGAGCAGCCGCGAGTGGCGCTCCATCGAGCCGGAGATGTCACACAGGACGACGAGCGAGCGCGGTTCGCGGATCGGCCGCCGCCAGACCCAGGTCATGAGCTGGCCGCCCGTGCCCAGGTTCCGTCGGAACATCGCGCGCGGTGCCAGGCGCCGGCCGTGCGAATGGAGCTCGTGGCGGCGCGTCCGTCGCCGCTCGAGGCGCGGGATCAGCGCGTCGACGAGCCGCTCGGCTTCGCGCAGCTCGGCCGGGGTCATCCGGTCGAACTCGCGGTGGCGCAGCACCTCGCCCTGGCTGTAGGCATCGGGGGCGATGACGATGCCCTCGATGTCGCTGTCGTCGTCGGCGCCCTCGTCGCCGTCGGAGGGGATCGGGATGCCGCGCTCATCGAGCTCGTGTTCGGATGGGTCCATGCCGGCCATCGGCTCGGCCGCGCCGTCCTCGGTCTCCGCCTCGGCCGGCGCGTGCGGACTGGGCAGAGGTGGCGGCTCGAAGTGGCCGACCTGGCGCCGGTTCCGCTGGCGCCACCACCGGTCGAAGACCGCGTCGTAGACCTCGCGGTCATCGCGACGTCGCACGAAGATCGCCTCGCCCGCGGCCCGGACCTGCTCGCGGTCGCCGATGTCGACCAGGGTCAGCGCCCGGGCGAAGTCGACCGCAGCCCCGATGTCGATGTGGAGGCGGGACGCACGCAAGGCCCGCCCGAACCCGACCGCCTCGGCCAGCAGGCGACGGCCGTCGACCTCGGGCCCGAACGGTGCCTGGACGATGGCGGGGTCGGTCACGGGTCGCTCCGGTCAGCCGCTTGCGGCGGCCTCCACGAGCATCCGCCGGGCGGCCTCGCCTCGGACGTGGCGGATGTCCTCCTCGTACTTGAGCACCACCCCAAGCGTCTCGTCGACGAGGTCCGGGGTGAGCTCGCGGGCCCCGAGGGAGAGGAGCGCGGCCGCCCAGTCGAGGGTCTCGGCGATGCCCGGGACCTTGGTGAGGTCGGCCTCGCGGAGCCGGTGGACGAACCCGACCACCTCGCGGGCCAGCTGCTCGGGCGCCGCCGGCACGCGCGCGAGCACGATCTCGAACTCCTTCTGGGCGGTCGGGTAGTCGATCCAGTGGTAGAGGCAGCGCCGCTTGAGCGCGTCGTGGACCTCGCGGGTCCGGTTCGAGGTGAGGACGACCCGCGGCGGAAGCTCGGCGGTGATCGTGCCGATCTCCGGGACCGTCACCTGGAAGTCGGACAGGATCTCGAGGAGATACGCCTCGAACTCCTCGTCGGCGCGATCGATCTCATCGATGAGCAGGACCGGCGCCACGCCGCCGTGGACCTCGAGTGCCTGGAGGAGCGGCCGACGGATGAGGAAATCCGACCCGAAGATGTCGTGCGCGCTGGCCTTGTCGGCCTCGCCGCGCGCCTCGAGCAGCCGGATCTCGAGCATCTGGCGCGGGTAGTTCCACTCGTAGACGGCCGTGTTGACGTCGAGGCCCTCGTAACACTGGAGCCGGATCAGCTTCGCGCCGAGCGAGGCCGCGAGGACCTTCGCCAGCTCGGTCTTGCCGACGCCGGCCTCACCTTCGAGGAGCAGGGGCCGTTCGAGCTCGAGGGCCAGGAAGACCGCGGTCGCCAGCGAGCGGTCGGCGATGTAGTCGCGCGAGCGGAAGTCGGCCTGGATCGCCTCGATGGTTCGGGTCCCGTCCGGACGGTTCTCTCGGTCGCTCATCGACGGAATCTACACGTCCCGGCTCGACGGGGCGGCGGGCGGCCGTCACCGGCGAGGTCAGCCGTCGGGTGCATCGAGGTCGCGGGCATAGGGCGGGAAGCGGAACCGCTGACTCCGCGTCAGGATCCCGCCGTAGCCGAGCTTGGCGACGGTCTTCTCGGAGGCGGGCTCGCCCGACAGCAGCCGCGGGAGCAGCAGATCGGCGGCCGTCGCCTTCGAGTAGGCGCCGCAGGTCGGCAGACCGAGGATGGCCGTCCGGCCGACGCGGGCGAGCCAGAGCATGGACCCCGGATGGGCCGGCACACCGCGCCGGACGATGCGGCCACCCAGGGCGGCGATCGCGAGGAACACCGCGTCCTGCGGGTCGGTGCTCGCGGCGCCCGCCGTCATGACCAGGTCCACCGCGTCGGGCTCGCCCGTGAACCGGGCCAGTACCGCTTCCACGTCCTCCGCGTCGTCCTCGACGTACTCGATGGCGGCGATGGTGGACCCGAGGCTCTCCACCTTGGCGCGGACGCTGGCCTCGAACCGCTCGCGCGCGGGCGCGTGGAGCGACTCCTTGACGAGGACGCCGACCCGACCGGCGACGAACGGCGCGACCCACACGATGGGGTGGGCGCCGAAGTCGGTGATCCGCACGCCCTCGTCGACGATCGATGCCTCGACGACGTGGGGCGCCACCTTGATGCTCGCCACGAGGTCACCGGCCTCGACCGTCTGGCCGTCGAACACCGTGAAGACCTCGAGGGGATCGAGGCGGTTCAGTCGCTCGAGCTCGGGGATGCGGACGTTGACCACGCCCGCCTGCGCGGCCACCAGGTCCACGCGGCTCTGGAGCGGGCCACGCGTGTCGAGTCCCGGGCCGCCGACCGCCTCGGCCAGGCGTACGGCCGCCTCGTCTTCATGCAACTCGCCGGCGTCGGCGAGGATGACCGTGACCGGGGGTCCCGGATGGGCCGCGGCGAGGGCGTTCAGGTCAGCGCTGCTGAGCCGCCGGCCCTTCGACCAGCGCTCCTTGCCGACGGTCAGGTCGCGCGCGAGGACCGCGCCCTCCAGGCGCGTGGGTGCGCGTCGACCAGGGGTGACCCGCTCGACGCGCACGCGCGGTTCGCCGGGTTCGGATGATCAGCGGCCGAGAGCGGCGTCGATCGCCCGGCGCGTGTAGACCACGGCCATGTGCGTCCGATAGTCGCGGTCCGCGTGGATGTCGCTGTTGACCGTCTGGCCGTCCGTGGCGTGCTCGGCGGCGGCCGCCACCGCGGCGGCCGAACCATCACTTCCCAGGAGGGCGGCTTCGACGGCCTTCGCCCGGTACGGGTGGTCCCCCACCCCGGTCAGGGCGACCCGGGCGTGCGAGATGGTGCCGCCGCTCGACGCGACGACGACGGCGACGCCGACCATCGAGTAGCCGGATGCCGGCTGCTCGAGCCGAAGGAACGAACCGGTCGCCCCGGCGGGCAGTGGGCCGCGCCGGAGCTTGACGATGATCTCGTCGGACTCCATGGCTGTCTGGAACGGGCCCTCGAAGAACCCGTCGGCCGCGACGACACGCTCGCCGCGCGGCGAGCGAAGGATGATCTCGTAGTCGAGCGCGAGCCCGAGCGCCGGGACGTCCGCCGCCGGATCGGCATGCGCGATCGAGCCGGCCACCGTGCCCCGGTTCCGGACCTGGACGTCGCCGATGCCCTCGAGGCAGTCCCGGGCGAACCCGAGCGGGGTCGACTCGAGGGCTTCTGCGTACGTGGTGAGGGCGCCCATCTCATAGCCGCCGTCGGCCGTCGGGCCGAGGCCCTTGAGCTCGGCGATGCGACCGATGTCGACGAGCGTGTCGGTGGAGGCGAGCCGCAGCTTGAGCAGCGGCAGCAGGCTCTGGCCACCGGCGATGACCTTCGCCGAGCCACCGGACGCCGCCAGCGCGGCGACCGCCGCGTCGACCGTCGTCGGGCGCTGGTAGGAGAACGCCGCCGGGATCATGCCTGGCCTCCCTTCGCGGACTGGATGGCCCGCCAGACGGTCTGGTTCGTGTACGGCATGTCGAGGTGCCGGATGCCGAGCGGACTCAGCGCGTCCACCACGGCGTTGGCGACGGCCGCGGTACTCGCGATGGCCCCGGCCTCGCCGACCCCCTTGACGCCGATCGGGTTGACCGGCGAGGGCGTCACGGTCTCGTCGAGCTCGAAGCTCGGCAGCCATGAGGCCCGCGGCAGCGCGTAGTCGAGCATCGAGCCGGTCTGCAGCTGGCCGTCCTCACCGTAGATCGCGCCTTCCCAGAGGGCCTGGCCGACGCCCTGGGCGATGCCGCCGTGGAGCTGGCCGTCGACGATCATCGGATTGATCTTCTTGCCGACGTCGTCGACCGCGATGTAGCGGACCAGGTCGACGCCGCCGGTCTCCTCGTCGATCTCGACCACCGCGATGTGCGTCCCGAACGGCCACGTGCAGTTCGGCGTGTCGTGGTAGGCGGTCTCGTCGAGGTACGGCTCCATGCCCTCGGGCGCATCGAACGCGAGGTCGAGCGCGAAGGCGATCTCCTGGATGGTCTTCTTCTTGTCGGGCGAGCCCTTGACCCGGTACTCGGCGCCGACCACCTCGATGTCCTCGGGCGAGGCCTCGAGCATGTGCGCCGCGTACTTGCGCGCCTTCTCGCGGATCTTGGCCGCCGCCTTGATGGCCGCGGTCATGCCGACCGAGGAGGTGCGGCTCCCGTAGGACCCGTAGCCGAACGGGGTCCCCTGCGTGTCCGAGTGCTGGACGACGATGTCCTCCATCGGCACGCCGAGCTCCGTGGCCACCACCTGGGCGTAGGTCGTCTCGTGGCCCTGGCCCTGTGGCTGGGTCCCCATCGTGACGACGATCTTCCCGGTGAGATGGACGCGGATGTTGGCGGACTCCCACATCGCCGCGCCCCAGCCCTCGCCCACGGCGCCGATCCACTTGGACGGGGCCACCCCGCAGACCTCGATGTACGTGCTCAGGCCCATGCCGAGGAGCTTGCCGCGCGTCTTCGCCTCCGCCTTGGCCTTGTCGAGGTCCAGGTAGCCGGACATCGAGATGGCCTTGTTGAGGGCCGGCTCGTAGTTGCCCGAATCGATGTAGATCTTGGCGCCGCCCGACGCGGTGCCGAGTCCCGACGGGTTCTCGTACGGGAACTGGTCGTTCGGGATGAAGTTCTTGCGGCGGACCGCGGCGCGGTCCATGCCGATCTCGGCGGCGAACAGGTCCATCGCGCGCTCGATGACGTAGGTCGCCTCGGGGCGGCCGGCGCCGCGGTACGCGTCGACGAAGGTGGTGTTCGTGTAGACGCCGGTGACCTCGGCGTAGACGTTCGGGATCTTGTAGCAGCCCGACAGGACCCGGGCGTACAGCGTGGTGGGGATGCCCGGGCCGATGGTCGAGAGCCGGCCGCCGAGGTTGGCGAACGTCTTGACCCGCAGGCCGGTCACCTCGCCGTCGCGCTTGCCGGCGATCTCGAGATAGGTGATGTGGTCGCGGCCGTGGATCGTGCTCTGATAGCTCTCACTGCGGCCCTCGACCCACTTCACCGGCCGGCCGCCGAGCGCCTTGCTCGCGAACAGCACCAGCGCGTAGTCGGCATAGCAGAAGATCTTCGTCCCGAAGGCGCCGCCGACGTCCGGGCTGATGCACCGGATCTTGTGCTCCGGGACGCCCATGACGAACGCCGCGAGGAGCAGCCGCTGGATGTGCGGCGTCTGGCTCGACATCCAGATCGTGTATTCGTCGGTGCCCGGGTTGTACCAGCCGATGTCGCCGCGCGTCTCCATCGGGTTCGGGATGAGCCGCTGGTTGACGATCCGCTGGCGGACCACGACCTCGGCGGCGTCGATCGCCGCGTCGGTCCCGGCCTTGTCGCCGACCGTCCACTCGAACACGATGTTGTTCGGGGCGTTCTCGTGGAGCTGCGGAGCGCCCGGCTGTGTCGCCTTCTCGGCGTCGACCACCGTCGGCAGCGGCTCGTAGTCGACCGCGATCGCCTCGAGGGCGTCGAACGCCTGCTCCGGCGTCTCCGCGACGATGGCCGCGACTGCCCTCGCCGGACCACTTGACGCTGTCCGTGGCCAGGATGCGGGGCGTGTTGACGTTGTTCTGCAGGCCCGCGCTGCCGCCGGCCGGCCAGGCCATCGGCAGCGGGTTGTACGGGATGTCCGCCCCGGTGAAGACGGCGACGACGCCCGGCATCGCCTTCGCCTTCGAGGTATCGACGGAGCGGATGTTCGCGTGCGCGTACGGGCTGCGCAGGATGGCCATATGGGTCATCGACGGCAGCTTGATGTCGTCGAGGTAGTTGCCGTTGCCGGTGATGAAGCGCGGATCCTCGGTCCGCTTGATGCGCTTGCCGAACGGGGCGTCGAGCACGTCGGTCATCGTCTGCCTCCGCCTACGCGCTCGCCGGGGCCGCGGCCCCTTCGCGCATCGTCGCCGCCGCGAGCCGGATCGCCGCCACGATGTTGTGGTAGCCGGTGCAGCGGCAGATGTTGCCTTCGATCGCGTGGCGGATCTCCTCGTCCGATGGGTCGGTATCCCGCGCGAGGAGGTCGGCCGCGACCATGATCATCCCGGGGGTGCAGAAGCCGCATTGCAGGCCGTGCTGCTCCCAGAAGGCGGCCTGCAGCGGATGGAGCGTCTCGCCGTCGGCGAGGCCCTCGATGGTGAGGACGCTCGCCCCGTCCGCCTGGACCGCGAGCATCGTGCAGGACTTCACGGCCTTCCCGTCGACGTGGACGGTGCACGCGCCGCACTGGCTGGTGTCGCATCCGACGTGGGTACCGGTCAGGTCGAGGTCCTCGCGGATCGCCTGGACGAGGAGCCGTCTCGGCTCGACGTCGAGCTCCCGAAGCGTCCCGTTGACCGTCAGCTCGATGTGTTCGCCCACGGGCAAGACCTCCTCCGGAACATGCACGCGACGCGGGAACTGGCCGCGCCTCCCCTGGAGCGAGCGGGTCCCACGGCGACCGGGATGGGGTCGCGTGAGGTCGGACGATGGTGGCACCGTGGCGATGCGGAATCAAGTCGGTTCCGGGACGGGCTCGGTCAGTCCGCGCGGCGCTCCTCGGCAAGGTCATCGGGACGCTCATCGGCACCGTCATCGGTCGCCGCCGCATCCGCTGCTGGCCTCTCCTCGGCGGCCGGCGGCGCGGGGTGCCGGGCGCGCGGCCGGCGCGGTTCGTAGCGTCCGAGCGCGGCGCTCCGGATATCGATCGCGCGGGGATCGAATGCGGCCAGGGCCTCCTGCGCCGGCAGGCTCGCGAGATGCACGGCGTGCCCGAGGCGTTCGACCTTGCGCGCCGCGGCCTCCCACGACAGCTGGGCGAGCGATCCCGCGGTCGCGAGCCCCACCCGGGCCGGTCCGCGGGCTCCGCCGCCGACCCCGCTCGAGGCGGCGTAGGCGCCCGCCCAGAGCAGCACCTCTGGGCCGTCGTCGGATCCAGGGTGCGTCGACACGGCTCCGCAGATCACGCCTCGCGTCGATGGCGTGGCGCGGACGAGGTACCAGGCATCGGGTCCGTCGATGAGGTCGACGGCGAGGCTCTGGTACGGCGGTTCGAGGATGGTCGCCGCACCGGCCTCGTGGGCGCTGCCACCGGTGATGGCCAGCGAGAGATGCAGGTCGGGCCGGTCGTGCAGGCCGTCGAGCAGGCGGTCGTGGAGATCGCGGAAGCGGGTCCGCTTCGCCGGGTCGGTGCCGATCCGGATCGCGTCGGGCTCGGCGATCTCGACGTATCGGCAGCCCGCCCCGGCGAGACCCTCGAGCGTCGTCCGCCACCGCTCGACCGACGAGCCGGTCGGCAGGCCGGCCGTGTACGGGCCCGTGAGGACCGCCTTGACCAGGCGATCCGTCCGGGCGGCCGTCGCCCGCCAGCTCGCGACGGGGTCGTCGGGGGCGAGTGACCATCCGGCATCGGTCAGCGGTTCGAGCCCGTGGTCGGCCTGGAGCGTGAGCACCGCTTCGAGGATCAGGCTCGGGTCGGCGTCGTCGGGGAGCGGCGGGCGGGGCAACGCCCCGAGGAGCGTGCCGAACATGGGTCAGCCGGGACGGATCAGCGCGCCGAGCATGGCGGTACCGGCGATCGGGGGCCCCGTGCTCGCCAACGAGGCGATCCCCTCCCGGGCATCGGTCCCGACCACCAGCCCGACGACCACCAGCCCGACGACCACCCCGTACGCGATGAGTGGCGCGTACCGCGGCGGGCGGCCGTCGCGCGTCCGTCCACCCGACTCGCCGTCCTGCCAGAGCGCCGACATCGTCGGGACCCTGGTCGGCGGCAGGACGGCCCCGAGCCAGATGCCGGAGAAGAAACCGCCGAGGTGGGCCGAGTTGTCGATCTGCCCACCCGAGGCGAATCCGAAGATGAGGTTGATCAGGACGAGGAACCCGAGCTGGCCGACGAGCCCGCGGCTGGCCCGGTCGACGGGGTGGTGGAGCCGGTCCGCGGCGAGCAGGACGCCGAACAACCCGAAGATGGCCCCGGACGCCCCCACGGCCGGCGCATCGCCGCCGAACACGAAGCTCGCCACCGAGGCGGCCGCCGCGGTCGTCAGGTAGAACGCGAGGAACGTCCACGACCCGTACCAGCGCTCCACGATCGGGCCGCACAGGTACAGCGCATACATGTTGAACAGGAGATGGATCGGGATCGGGTCCGCGACCGAGTGGACCAGGGTCACGGTCCAGAGGCGCCAGTATTCGCCGGCGGCGACGCCCGCCTTGTCGAGCCACAGGACCTGGAGCAGATCCGGTCCCTCGGCGGTCAGCATCACGGTCAGCGACACGATCGTGGTGGCCGCGATGATGATGTACGTGAACGGGATGAGCGGCCCGTCCCCGCGCGCTCGCGCGAAGTACTTCTTCGCCGTGCCCGTGTCGCCACTCTCCTTGGCGAGCCAGCCGAGCCGATTCGCGATCTCGGGCTTGTCGGCCGCCGGCGCCCGCGCGTCCGCCTCGCGGTACGCGCGCATGGCGGGACCGATCTGGCCGGCCCGGACGTACGACGCGGCGAGGTTCCGCCAGACCGCATACGTCGATGGCGTCTCACCGAGCTCGAGCACGGCCTTCCAAGTGGCGACCGCGCCTTCTTCGTCGTCCATCCGGTAGCGGGCCTCGCCAAGGCCGAGGAGGGCCGCTGCCGTGACGGCCGAGTCGTCGAAGCCGACGACCCGCTGGTAGTACGACCCGGCCTTCGCGAACTCGCCGGCGCCGAGCAGGCGGTCCGCGGCGCCGAGCAGATCGAGGGCCTCCTCGCGGGAGAGTCGCCCCGTCGGCGGCGGCGTCCGAGGCGCGGCCGGGGGTCCTGGCTCGTCCATCCGCGCGACTGTACAGGAGAGTCCGGCCCCGAGGCCGGCGGAACGCCGGACGTGCCCCAGCGCACCGCACCGAACTCGACCTTTCAGCCGACCTTACATTTAGCCGCCCCGCATCAGGACCATCGGCACGACGACTGCGAACGACCGGGCCTCTTGGCTTCCGGACCTCCCCACCTACGATCGGCCTCGTCGACTACCCACCCTCAGCGGGGAACCCATATCGTGCCGAGCCCTCACGGGATCCACATGCGACGCCGACGCGCCGGCCGCACCCGCGGCCAGTCGCTGGTCGAGTTCGCGCTGATCTTCCCGCTCTTCTTCACCCTCTTCCTCGGCATCATCGAATTCGCGTTCGCGTTCAACGCGATCCTGTCGGTCAACTTCGCCTCGCGCAACGCGGCCCTGGCCGCGGCCGAGGCCGGGACCAATGTCGGCGGCGACTGCGTGGTCCTCCAGAGCATCGAGGACGACATCAGTGCCCCGGCCGCCACGTCGCGCATCTCCAAGATCGAGATCTATCGGGCCAAGTCCAATGGCGACGACTACCTCCCGGCCGAGATCACCCGGTTCACCCGCACGGGCTCGCTCACGTGCACGATGCCCGACGGCAGCAGCGCGACCGTCCCCTATACGCGGACCCTCAACGCCTACCCCGAGGCGAACCGCTGCAACATCCTCGCCGGCTGCGGCGGGACCCACACGACCATCGACCACGTCGGGATCCGGATCTTCTACACGCATACCTACGTGACGCCACTCCAGACGTTCGTGGGCACCGGGTCCGGGTTCTCCTTCGAACGATCGAACGTCATGCGCATGGAGCCGATCCTGTGATGCACCTGCGTCCCACCCGCACCTCGAAGGACGGCGAGCGCGGCCAGAGCCTGGTCGAGTTCTCGATGATCGTCACGGTGATGATGCTGCTGCTGCTCGGCATGCTCGAGTTCGGCTTCGTCTTCGACCAGCACCTCACCCTCGAGTACTCGTCGCGCGAGGGCGCCCGGGTGGGCTCCGCGCTCGGCAACGGCTCGTCCACCATCCCCTGCGCCCAGGTCGACCAGAACGTCGTCGCCGCCGTCCAGCGCGTCATCACCTCGCCGGGGTCGCGCGTCGACGAGAGCCGGGTCTCCGAGATCCGCATCTACAAGTCGAACGCCAGCGGCACCCAGACCGGGACCACCTACAACCTCTGGGTCTACGCGAAGGCCGGTGGCCCGGTCGTCGACGGCAAGGCCCTCGACTACAAGAACACGACCGCGAACTGGAACGCGTGTGGTCGCAGCAACACGACCACGGCGCCGGACTCCATCGGGGTCCTCGTCCAGTACTCCTACAAGCCCGTGACCCCGCTCTCGGCGGTCATGAGCTTCTTCGGCGGGCCTGGCCCGACCACGATCCCGATCTCCGACAAGACCGTCATGGCCCTCAATCCAGGAAGCTGAGATGCAGATGCGAACCACTCGACAGCCTCGACGCGCCCGCTCTCGCGGGCAGGTCGTCGTCATCTTCGCGGGCGCGATGATCCTGTTCGTCGGCCTGTGCGCCATCGTCATCGATGTCTCCTGGTACTGGGCGAACACGCTGCGGATGCAGCGCGCTGCCGACGCGGCGGCCCTCGCCGGCGTCATCTGGCTGCCGGGGAACGTACGCCACGGCGACGTCCACCGCCCGAGCCGAGGCGGCCAAGAACGGATACACGAACGGCGTGGGCGGATGGACCGTCACGCCGACCCAGGACTCCGTGAACAACCGGCGCCTGAAGGTCCACCTCGAAGGCGACGTCGGCACGTTCTTCGCCCGTGCGATCGGCATCAGCAAGTGGCATGCCTCGGTCGACTCGAAGGCCGAGTACGTCCTCCCGGTGCCGATGGGCAGCCCGGAGAACTACTACGGCGTCTTCGGGCTGACCCGTGGCCTCACGACGAGCCAGACGGTCGTCAACACGATCAATACGCCGGGCACCGACAGCAAGACGGGTGCGACCGCGACCACGCCGTCCGGCGCGTCGAGCGGCGCCTGGAGCGCGAACTCCGGGAACATCCCCGCCGCCATCCTGCGGTAACGAGGCCAATACCGGTGGCGCCGCGCGCTACATCCAGGCGACGACCAACAACGGCACCATCGACCTGGGTGGCTTCAACCTCCTCGGCGCCGTCGCCGCGAACCAGACCGTCACCGGGATCAACGGGCTTCAGGTGCTCCTCGATGATGCCTGGATCTCGGCGACCTGTGCGAACTCCAAGATCGGCGTCCAGGTGTCGTATGACGCGCGGCGGGCATTGGAGCACGATGTCCGCGTCGACCCAGACGGCCACGCTCGTCACGAGCACGACCGGGACCGACACCACGCTCGGCGCGACGAGCAACATGACGCTCTGGACCTTCACCGGCCCGACGCATCCGTGGGCCCCGAATGACTTCTCGAACGGGAACTTCAAGGTCCGCCTGACCGCCATCAAGTGCGCCACGGCGGGCACGAACATCCTGCTCGACCAGGTCCGGGTCAATGCCTATTGGGCGAACAACACCGTCACGACGAGCACGTCGGTCCAGACGACCACGATCACCGACCAGAACCTCAAGGGTCCGGGCACGGCCTGCCCGATGGCCGTCTCGAACTGCTACCTCGCCGACGGCACGAACCTCAACCCACGCGGCTTCTGGGGCACGATGAACACCCAGGGCGCCGAGAACATCAACGGCGACGCCTTCCAGCCGTTCTATGACGCCGCCACCGGGACGCCGGCCGTCTCGTGCGCGAGCGCCGGCGCCGGCCAGGCCTGCTACGACGCGATCGACTACTACAACTACGCGGTCGAGATGCCGGCCGGCTCGAGCGGCGGCGCGGTCTACGTCTACGACCCGAACTTCTGCTCGGTCGCCGTCGACCACGGTACCGGCGACCGCTGGTGGACCAACGGTGGCACGGTCACCTCGACCTACCAGCTCTACGACACGCAGGGGACCCTGTACGACCAGTCGGATGACGCGCTGCTGGCCACCTCCGGCAACCTGTTCAAGAACATGTCCTGGTCCGACCAGAGCATGGGTGGTGCCGCCAGCGGCAGCGACTGCAAGAACTGGTCGGATACGACCTACGGCGACGGGCGCGACTACCACAACCACTGGTACAAGCTCTATGCGGGCATGGTCGGTGGGGCGAGCACCCCGAAGGTCTACCGCATCCACACGACATCGACCGATCCGTCGAACGTCAACGCGCAGAAGACCGTCAACGGCGAGAACAGCTTCGCGCTGTACGCGTCGGCGACCGGCGGGACCCCGCGGCTCTACGGGATCGGCGCCATGCAGGCGTTCACCCCGCTGAGCGCCAGCGGCAGCACGGTCCAGTCCGAGTTCTACCTGGCCCAGATCGACGCGGTCCATGCGGGCAAGACCCTGCAGATCTCCCTGTGGGACCCGGGCGATACGAGCCCGCTGACGGCCGACCTCACGATCCTCATCCCGACGTCCTCGGGCTGGACGGCGACGCCCGTGACCTACTCCGCGACGCTCGGGACGACGAACTCCGGGCGTGCCGACGGTACGAGCGGCAAGCCGAACTGCGCGACGAACTCGCGCACGACGGCGTCGACGTCACCCATCAACACCTTCACGAACGGCGGCAACGGCGACCGGCAAGTTCAACGGCTGCTGGCTCACGATCGTCGCGACCATCCCGACCACGTATACGGCCCCGCAGCAGGGGTGGTGGAAGATCCGCTACACCATGTCCGGCACGGGCACCTCGAACGACGTCACGACCTGGAAGGCCGACATCCGCGGCAACCCGGTGCACCTCGTCCTTCCCTAGGACCCCCTCCCGACCACGCCGAAGCACGGAGCCACGGCCCCCTCACCGTCCGACGCGAGGGGGCCGTGGCATGACCGCGGCGGCACTGCCGCCGACGGCCACGACACGGACCTTGCAGCCCACCTTACATTCGGCAGGCCTCGAATAGGACCTTCGGCAGGCTACGCGCGAACGACCGAGCCTCTCGAATCCGCCCGGATCGGGCCGTAGGCTCGGGTCCATGGTCCGAGTCCGCGAGACCCAGCAGCGCCACCATCTCGTCGAGCCCTCCGGAGGTCGACGGGCGTCGCGATCTGGGCATCGATCGCGTGGTCAGACGCTCGTCGAATTCGCGCTCGTCTTCCCCCTGTTCTTCACGCTGTTCATGGGGGTCGTCGAGTTCTCGTTCACGTTCAACGCGATCCTGTCCGTCACGTTCGCCTCGCGAAACGCCGCCCTTGCGGCCGCGGAGGCAGGCAACGCCGACGGTGCGGACTGCGTGGTCCTGTCAGGCATCGAACGCGACATCGGCGCTCCAGCCGATCACGCGCGCGTCTCGAAGGTGGAGATCTACCGCGCCACGTCGACCGGTGATGCCTCGTCCCCGGCCGAGACCGAGACCTGGACGCGTACGGGTTCGACGGTGTGCACGTTCCCCGACGGCAGTACCGCCACCCTCCCATACACCGTGACGCTCAACGGCTATCCGACGGCGAATCGGTGCAACGTCCTCGGCGGTTGTCCGATCGGCGGCCACACGACGGTCGACTACATCGGCGTGCGCATCTACTACACGCATGTCTACGTCACGCCGGTCAAGACCTTCCTTGGGTCGAGCGGGACGATGTCGTTCGACCGCGCCAACGTCATGCGCATGGAGCCGATCCTGTGAGCCGGCATCGGGCCGGTGGCGGCAAGGCCGGCGAGTCGGGGCAGAGCCTGGTCGAGTTCGCCATGATCGTGACCGTGGTGATGCTGTTCCTGCTCGGCATCCTCGAATTCGGATTCGTCTTCGACCATCACCTGACCCTCGAGTACGCGACGTCGCGAAGGCGCTCGCACGGGGTCGGCCCTGGCCAACGGCGGCGGTGTCTTGGGGTGCAGCCCCGGCCAATCGCCGAATGCCGCGACCGTCGACCCGCAGATCGTCGCCGCCGTCCAGCGCGTGATCACCTCCCCCGGGTCGCAGGTCGTCGAGAGCCGAGTGACGTCCATCCGCATCTACAAGTCCAACGCCAGCGGCAACGAGGCCGGCGGCTCGGTCAACGTCTGGGTCTACCAGGCGGGTGGCGGGCCGACGGTCGACGGCAAGGTCCTCGACTTCAAGTCGCAGTCCACCGGATGGGCCGCCTGCTCCCGCGACAACGGCGGCACGCCCGACTCGATCGGCGTGAGCGTCGCGTACACCTACCACCTCGTCACTCCGCTCTCGGCCGCCATGAGCTTCTTCGGCGGTAGCGCCGGCCCGGCGACGATCCCGATGAGCGACCGAACCGTCATGGCCCTCAATCCAGGGAACTAGCCCGATGACCATGCTTGCACGCAACCAGCACCGAACCGATCCCGACCGTCGGGCGAGCCGCGGCCAGGTCGTCGTCATCTTCGCCGGGGCGATGGTCCTCTTCGTCCTGCTCGCCGCCGTCGTCATCGACGTCTCGTGGTATTGGGCCAATACCCTTCGGATGCAGCGCGCCGCCGATGCGGCCGCGCTCGCGGGCGTGGTCTACCTGCCCGGCAATCCGTCCCTGGCCATCTCGACCGCCCGGGCCGAGGCCGTCAAGAACGGGTACACCAACGGCGTCGGGGGCATCTCCGTCACCCCGGTCCAGGACCCGTCGAACTCGCGCCGGCTACGAGTGAACGTCAGCGGTCCGGTCGGGACGTACTTCGCGCGCGTCATCGGCATCACCTCGTGGCACGCGTCGCGCGATGCGAAGGCCGACTTCGTGTTGCCGGTGCCCATGGGCAGCCCGCAGAACTACTACGGCGTCGGGACGCTCAAGGGCACGACCGTCTCCACGACGACGACCCACAACTACAACAGCCGGAACTCAGGGCTCGCCGTGGCCACGACGTCGCCAGCCGGCACCCCGTGGGTGGCGAGCACCGGCACGCTCGTCGCTGCGGTCAACAGCTCGAACGCGGCCTACGACTACACGACGACGAACAACGCCACCCAGCAATTCGGCGGGTTCGGGCTCAACGACCGGTCTCCCAGCCGGGGAGTCGATCAGCGGCAACATCACCGGCCTCCAGGTCACGCTGACCAAGGCGTCGGTGTCGGCGGCGTGTGCCACGACGAAGATCGGCGTCGCCCTCTCGTGGGACGGCGGCACGACGTGGACGTCGGTCGTCGCCCAGACCGCCGCGCTCACGACGACCACCGGCCGAACACGACGTTCGGGACGACGAGCGCGACGACGTTCTGGACGGGCCACACCACCTGGACCGCATCGGACATCAGCAACGCCAACTTCCGCGTCCGGCTGACCGGCATCAAGGGTTGCGCGACCGCCGGGACGCAGATCCGTCTCGACCAGCTCCAGGTCCAGGCCTGGTACACCACGGACAACCCGACCACGACCACCACCGTGAATGCGGACCCGACCGCCCGCAACGTGAACGATCCCTCGACGGGCAGCGCCGCTTGACGTCGCAGGGCTTCTGGGGCGCGGTGCTCACCAAGGGTGGGGATCGCCAGAACGGCGACCGCTACAGCCCGGCCAACAACAGCCTCGGCGGCGGCGCGAACGCCGAGTACAACGCCGGCGGGTACGACTACACCGTCGAGGTCGGGGCGAGCGGCAAGGTGTCGATCTACGACCCGACGTTCTGTGCGACCGGCGGCAACGCCTCGGGCGGCTTCGTACGGCGCGGGTGACCACTGGATCGGCACGGCCGGGAAACCGGTCACGACCGTCTTCACGCTGTACGGGATCAATAGCACGCCGTACGACACGACCGACGACACCGCGATCACCTCGTCGGGCACGCTGTTCGCGAACGAGATCCAGGCCGACTACAGCGGCAACTACGGGCAGCCGGCCGGCTGGTCCGCGCGTCGGCTCTGGCTCGTACACGAACTGCGCCGCGAATGCGTACCACAACGCCTGGTGGCCGATGGCGACGGGTCTCGCCGCGGGGACGTATCGCCTCAACGTCAAGACCAGCGACGCCGGCAACAACTCGACCAACGCCGAGAACATGTGGTCGGTCTGGGTCTCGGGCGGCAGCCAGCCGCGCATCTACGGCGGCGGCAAGATGGCCGCGTACAACAACCTCGACGCGGGCACGCAGCTGTTCTACCTGGCGCAGATCGAAGCCGTCCACGCCGGCAAGACGATGGTCATCGAACTCTTCGATCCTGGCGACGTCAGCGGCAACGCGTCGCTCCGCATCCTCAGTCCGGATGGGAACGCCTACAACTACGCCACCTTCTCGTTCGTCGCCGACAACGGGCGATCCGGGACGAACGTGACGTCGGTGCAGACCGCCTCGGGAGGCACGAGCTACTACAACAACTCGGTCCTGACCATCCAGATCGCCTTGCCATCGAGCTATGGCAGCGGTGGGCTGCGGCCAGCCGGCGAGACCGAGGACGGCTGGTGGAAGATCGAATACACGGTCGGTGGTGGCAACGACACGACGACGTGGCAGGTCTCGATCCGCGGCAACCCGGTCCACCTGGTCCTGCCCTAGTCCCGACTGACCTCGCCCCACGCGGCCGAAGCACCGAGTCACGACCCCCTCGCCCAGCCGGGCGAGGGGGTCGTCTCGTTCCGGGGCTAGACTCGGGGCGTGTGCGGGCGATTCACCCAGGAGCGACCGGCCTCGGAGCTGGCCGAGATCTTCGGCGCGGAACCGCTGGCCGACGACCTCGGCGTCCGCTACAACGTCGCCCCCACGGACGAGGCGCTCGTCGTGGTCCAGCGCGAGGAGCGCCGGGCCATCACCGCCTATCGCTGGGGGCTCATCCCGCACTGGGCGGACGACGCGAAGGTCGGATCGCGGATGTTCAACGCGCGGTCCGAGACGATCCTGACCAGCCCCGCCTTCCGGGACGCGTTCGCCCGCAAGCGCTGCCTCGTCCCGGTCGACTCGTTCTACGAATGGAAGCGGGAAGGCGCGGTCCGCCAGCCGTACCGTGTCGTCCCCGATGACCGTCGGCCCCTGGTCCTCGCCGGGCTGTGGGCCGGCTGGCGCGATCCGGCGACCGAGACGGTCCGGCGGACGTTCACCATCATCACGTCCCGCCCGAACGAGGCGCTCGCCGACCTGCACGACCGCATGCCGGTCATCCTCCCGGCGGCCGCGTGGGAACGCTGGCTCGACCCATCGGCGACGGACGTCGGCGAGCTGCGGGCGATGCTCGAGCCGACCGACGAGGTCGCGCTCGAGATCTACCCGGTCCCGCGACTCGTGAACGACGTGCGCCGCGACGGACCGGAACTCATCGAGCGCCTGGCGGTGGACGAAGCGGAGCCGCTCCAGCCGACGCTGGATGCCGTCCTCGGTGCGGCCTCGGACGGCGCCGTCGTCGGCTAGTCCGAGGACCGTCCCGGTTCGTCGTCGCCGGCCCGGGTCCAGACCGACCGGTCGGCCATCGTGGCCGCGAACGCCGCCTCGGGGTCGGCGCCGGCGTCGAGTCGAGCGGCCAGGTCGCCGACGACCATCGCGAAGGCGGCCTCCGGATCGGACGCTGGGGCCTCGATGACGATGGCCGTGTCGGGTACGCCGGGCGGCGGGGCCGAACCGGTCGGCACGATCACGACGAGCGACCCACGGCTCCATCCGGCGGCGTCGGCTCCGACCCGGAGCAGCGCGTCATCGGGATCGGACAGCACGACGACGCCGACGTCGGCCAGGTAGCGGAGGGCGAGGTCGAGGTCGGCGGCCTCGAGCGGCGAAGCGGGTGGTGGCTGGCGCAGCGTGGCGACGTGACCGACCTGCGCGGAGGCCAGCTCGAGGACCATCCGGTCCCCCGCCGCGTCGTCGGCGATCCGGGAGACGAACTGGACGCGCCCGCCGGCGTCGGCGGCGGCTCGGGCGATCCCGGCCGCGCCACGATCACCGGGCTGACCCACGACGACGATCACCCGACCAGCCTAGCGCCGGCGGGTGGCGTCACGTCAGCCCGGCCCGCTTCCCCCGTGATCGCTGCTGCCGCTGCCGCTCCCGCCACCGCCCCCCGGATCCTCGGTGCTGTCGGGCTCCTCCGATTCCGAGGGCTCGGGCGTCTCCTCCGCGCGCGGCGTCCTGGTGGGCCTGGGCGTCTCGTTCCGGGGTCCCGCGGTCGGCTTCGGCGTCCTGGGTTCGGCCGTCTCGTGGTCGTCGGAGGCCTCCGGCGACTCGCTGGGCTCGGGTGTCTCGGTGGCCTCGGGCGTCTCGGTGGCGGCAGGCCCATCGCCCGGCTGCGTCGTCACCGGCGCATCGGGCGGCGTGACCGTCGGCGTCGGTGGCGCGGTCTTGATGGGCGCGACCCTCGGCGTCGGACTCGACGGCTGGGTCAGCAGGTTCACCGCCCCGATCGTGGCGACGGATGCGAGCGAACCACCGGCCAGGACCACGAGCAGGACGAACGCGAGGGCCTGCGCTCGGACGAGCACCGGGCGACCGCCCGAGGTCGCGACGCGCCAGGCTGACCCGAAGGCGGCGGCGAACGCCGTGAGCCGGCTCACGATCCCACCGCCGGAGGCGACGATCACGCGTGGCGGGGCCTCGGCGGCGATGGCGGCCATCACGCGGTCGTCGAAGTCGCCGGTCGGCATGACCAGGTCGCGGGCAGCGAGGGCCTCGAGCTCGCGCGCCGCGGCGAGGATCTCGGCGTATTCGGCGTCCGTCGAACCGGCGCCATCATCCAGTTCGGCTGGGTCGAAGCGGCGGCCCGGGCCGGTCATCGCTCGTCCCCTTCGGCGAGGTTCGTCCGCAGGCGCAGGAGCCCGCGGTGCAGGTGCGTCTTCACGGTCCCGAGCGGCCGTCCGGTCTGGACGGCGATCTCGTCGAGGCTCAGGTCGCCGAAGAACCGCAACGTCACGACCTCGCGATACGGCTCGGGAAGCGCGGAAACGGCGCCGCGCACGTCCGTGGCGCGCTCGGCGCGCATCGCGAGGGACGAGGGGTCGGTCATGGGCGCGGCCGCGATCGCGGCCTGGTCGATGGCCGCACTGATCGGGTCGTGGAGCGGGGCGTCCTCGCGACCGAACGGGTCGCGCCACGCCACCGAACGCCGCTGGCCCGCGCGACGGAGCGCGATCCGGACGGCGATGCGCATCAGCCAGGCGCCGAACGGGCCGTCGCCGCGCCAACCGGCGAGCGAGCGGTACGCGGTCACGAATGCCTCCTGCGCGGCGTCCTCGGCATCGTGGAGATCGCCGAGGATGCGATGGCAGGCTCGGACGACTTGCGTCCCTTCGCGCTCCACGAGGAAGCGGAACGCATCGCGGTCCCCAGCGAGGACGGCGTCCACGGCCGCACGGTCGCCGGCGAGCTGGACCGACCGGTCGGGTGGCACGTGACCGGGACTGCTGATGGACGACCTCCCTGGGTCAGGGTCTGATCGGCCATCGGACATGGTCGGTCGACCCGCCCCAAGTGTGCCTCGGGACGGGTCGACCCATCGGGCGACACGGCCGGCCACCCAACCGCTTCGGGAGTCGGGTGAACCTAGTCGTTGCCGCCGCCCTGGTGGCCGCTGTCGCCACCGCTGTCGTCGTTCTGGTCGGTGGCACCGTCCTGGTGCTCGCCGTCGTTCTCGTTGGCGTCGTCGTTCTCGTTGTCGTTCTGGTCGTCGTTCGCGTTCGTGGCGCTGTCGTTGCTGCCGCTCTGACCGCCGTGGTCGCTCGTTCGCGTCTTCGATCTCGCCCTTCTCGTGCTCGGGCGCTTCGATCTTGTCGGTCGGCTCGGCGGTCTCGGCCGCTTGCGCCGGCTCGGCCGCTTCCGCGGGCTCGGCCGTCTCACTGGGCTCGGCCGTCTCGCTGGGTTCGGTGGTCGCCACCGACTCGACCTGTTCGGCCGGTTCGGCGGTCCCCGCCGGTGTCATGACGTCGACGACGCGCGTCCCATCGTCGTTCCCGCCCGAGCGGATCAGGCCGTCAGCCGCGAATGCCCCGCCGACCACCATGAAGGTGGACACCATCGCGACCGCCAGGCCGCGGATCCATCGAGCTTCCATGCGCATCGTGTCGTCGCTCCGTTGGGCCGCCGGCCACTCGACCGGCTTCTGTCGTATCGAGACACGAACGCTCAGAAAGGTTTCAGGCGGGCTCGCTCGGATCGGTGTCGGCGGTCACCGGGTCGTCCGCCGAACCGGGGAGGGACGGCGTCTCGGCACCGGTCGTCGGACCGGTCTCGTCCTCGGCATCGACGGCCTCGGATCGTTCGCCCGGCTCGGCCTCGAACGCGACGGCTGCCAGCGGAGGACCGGACGCGCCCGAGACATCGTCGGATTCGATGATCACGCGGCCGAGCCCCTCGGCTTCGAGCGCAGGCCCGAACGCGTCGACGTCGCCGACGAGCACGATCGCACTGTGCTCGACATCGAGATGGTCGAGGGCGGCCTGGGCGACCGCCGGGATCCCGACGGCCTCGATCCGCTCCCGATAACCGATCAGCTCGTCCACCGGGAGGCCGTGCACGACGAGCCCACCGAGCGCCCCGGCGACCGCCGCCGCGGTCTCGAACCGGAGCGGGAAGACGCCGATGAGGAAGTCGCGGGCCGCGGCGAGCTCCGCATCGCTGACGGTCGTGTCGCGCATCTTCGTGAGCTCGGCGAGCGTGTCGAGGATGGCCGGGACCGTCGCGTCGGTGTTCACCGCCGCGCGAGCGCCGAACGGGCCCGCCCCGCGCCGGAGGTCGTAGCCCGCGCTCGCGCCGTAGGTGTAGCCCTTCTCCTCGCGCAGCTTCATGTTCAGGCGCGAATTGAAGAGGCCGCCGAGGATGGCCGCCATGACCGAGAGCGCGTGGAAATCGCCGATCCGTCGCGGCAACCCGCGGTGTCCGATCCGGATCTCGGACTGGACCGAACCCGGCCGATGGACGATGCGGACGACTCGGCCGGTAGCCGATGGCGAGTCATCGATCGCCGCCGAGGCCCGGACGCCCGGACCGGCGGTCCAGTCGCCGAACAGGCGCTCGGCGGTCCCGACCACGTCGAGGCCGGTCAGATCGCCGCCGACCACGAGCGTGGCCCGCGACGGGTCGAGGCCTGCGGCCCAGGCGCCCCGCAGGATGTCGGGGTCCAGGCGCTCCACGGTCTCCTGCGTCCCGCCGGCCGGCCGGTGGTACGGCGAGGCCGGGGCATAGATGGTCCCGATGAAGGTCTCCTCCGCGCGCCGGCGCGGGTCGGCCTTCGCCTGGAGGAGGTCGTTGAGGCGCTCGTCGCGCAGCCGCTCGACCTCGGCCGGCGGGAAGGTCGGCCGGAGGAGGAGCTCGGCGAGGAGGTCCATCGCCTGCGGCAGCCGGTCGGCGGGGACGTCGACGCCGGCCGAGAACGCATCCCAGCCGGCTTCGGCATGGAGCGAGGCGCCCAGACGCTCCGATGCCTCGATGAGCGCGATCGCGTCGTAGTGCTCGGTCCCCTCGGACAGCGCCCGTGCGGCGAGCACCGTCGCCCCACCGACCTCGGCCGGCTCGTCGGCCGCCCCGACCGGCAGCACGATCGAGGCCGACACCAGGGGCCGGCCGGGCAGGTCGGCGATCATGATGCGCAGGCCGTTGGGCAGGCGATGTTCGGCGACCGATGGGAAGTCGTAGGGCCGTGGGGTGCCCGGGACCGGCCGCTCGGCGAACACGTGGCCATCGAGTCCGGCCGTGGGGGGTCGCTGCGTGGCGCTCATGCCGCCGCCTCGTTGCTCGGGGCGTCGGCCTCGTCGGCGTCGAGCGCGCCCTCGTCGGCCGCCGGTCCTTCGGGCAGGTAGGTCAGCACCAGCCGGTTGTCCTTGCGGAACACGTCGGCGGCCACGGCCTGGATGGCCGCCGGGGTGACCGCGAGGTAGCGCGGGAGGGTCTGATTGATGAGGTCCGGATCGTCGAAGAGCGTCGCGTACATGGACAGGCGATCGGCCCGTTCCTCCACGCGCTGCAAGGAGCCGAGCTCGTCGGCCTCGACGAGCGCCTGGGCCCTGGCGAGCTCGTCGTCGGTGACCGGCTCGAGCGCGAGCCGCTCGAGCTCCTCGACGAACGCTGCCTCGACGCGGGGGACATCCACGCCCGGCCGGACCGTGGCCCAGCCGGCGCAGATCGAGCCGCCGCCGACGAACCCGAGACTGAACAGGGCCACGTCCTGGGCGATCCGCTCGGTGCGAACGAGGCGCCGGTCGAGGCGGCTGCCCTTGCCGCCGGCGAGGATCTGGCTGGCGATGTCGAGGGCATCGAGGCGCGGGTCGCCGTACACCGGCGCGCGGAACGCGACGTAGATGCGCGGCAGCGGCACGCGGTCGTAGACCGTCTCGCGCTGCTCCCCGCCGATGGTGGGCGGCAGCGACAGGTCGCCGAGCGGCGGGATCGACGGGTTGGCCGGGATCGCGCCGAAGTAGTGCTCGACCGCGGCGCGGGCGGCCTCGGTCTCGACGTCGCCGACGATCGAGACGACCGCGTTGTTCGGCGCGTAGTACGTCCGGAAGAACGAGGTGACGTCCTCGAGGGATGCCGCGTCGAGGTCCTCCATCGAGCCGATCGTCGAGTGGTGGTACGGGTGCTCGGGCGGGAACAGGTACGCCTGCACCTTCTCCTGCCACGAGCCGTACGGCCGGTTGTCGTAGGAGAACCGCTTCTCGTTCTTGACGACCTCGCGCTGGTTGTCGAGGTTCTCCTGGCTGAGCGCATCGGGCAGCGTCGCCATGCGGTCCGCCTCGAGCCAGAGCGCGAGCTCGAGCTGGTTCGACGGGAGCGTCTCGTAGTAGTTCGTGCGGTCGAGCCAGGTCGAGCCGTTCATCGTCCCGCCGGCGGCCTGGACGAGCGCGATGTGCTCGGCCTTCGCGACGTGCCGCGAGCCCTGGAACATCACGTGCTCGAACAGGTGGGCGAATCCGGTCCGCCCGGGTTGCTCGTGCTTGGAGCCCACGTCGTACCAGAGGTTGACGGCCACCACCGGCGCGAGGTGGTCCTCGGCGATGAGGATGCGCAGGCCGTTGGGCAGGCGGTCGTCGCTGAAGGCGACATGCGGGACACGGGTCGGCACGCGGGAACTCCTGGGATCCGGGCGGGGGGCCTTCGGCGGTCGGCCGGGACGATCGTACCGCCTCCGACCGCTGGACGATCGCGAGATCGGGTCTTGACACCCGTCCCGAGGCGATGTTAGATGTCCGTCTAACACACGTTAGGAGTCTCGAGAACGACATGGCCGCACGACCTGCCACCCGCCGCGCTCCCACGGTGACCGCCCCGGCGTCGCCGCGCGTCCGCGACCTGCGCCGGCCGGGCAGCGGCCCGATCATCGAGTGGGACGTCCGGACCGCCTACGACTTCGTGTTCTCGCTGTCGGACGACGCTGGTGCATCCGATGACCTCCCCGCCCCCGATCGCGCCTGGCTCAAGGAGGCCAAGGCCACGCTTCGGGAGTCCCTCGGCGACGATCTCGAGCTCTACGGCAAGGAGCTGTGCGTCGTGCTCGCGGGCCTGGCGGTCGACCGGCCCGAGATCGTCGACGCCGCCTCGCTGCTCGCGGTGCTCGAACGGACGCCGGATGTCGAGATCGTCCGGTTGATCGTGGGCGAGGACCTGCGCGACCCGGAACGCGCCGAGGTCACGGAGCGGGCCATCGGTGGTGACGAGGCCGCGATCGCCGCGACGATCGACCATCTCATCGGGAACCATGACGACCACGTCAAGGATCTGGCGACCACGCTGTACAAGGAGCCACGGCAGCTCATCGACGCAGCCACCGCGGTGCTCCGGGCCTGGCTGCCGGCGTTCCAGACGATCGAGGCTCGTGTCGGGGAGATGATCCGCCGCGACGTCGCCGCCCGTGCCGGCGACCGCGCCACGCTGGACGTCTTCGAGCTCATCGAGCAGACGACCGGCGGGATCCGCTGGCTGTCCGAGCCGGGCGTCCGCCGGGTGATCCTCGCGCCGTCCTACTTCGCGCGGCCGTACAACTTCCTGCTCGGCAGCGCCGATTGGCGCCTGTTCGGCTACCCGATCTCGGACGCGGCACTCGACGCCGCCGACCCCTTCGCTCCCCCGCCGGCGGTCGTCCGCCTGCACCGGGCGCTCGGCGACGACACGCGGCTGCGCATCCTTCGCCTGCTCCGTGATCGCGACCTGTACCTGACCGAGATCGCCCAGGAGCTCGACCTGTCGAAGCCGACCATCAAGCACCACCTGGCGCTCCTGCGTGCGGCCGGCCTGGTGACCATCACCGAGTCCGGCTCGGTCATCTACTACAGCCTGCGGCCATCCCGCCTCGACGACGCGTCGGGCGAGGTCAAGCACTTCCTGCTGGGCTGAGGCCCAGTACCCCCGTTTCCCGCGCGGGAGATCGCGCCGTCATCGAGTTAGATAGATGTCTTACAGGAGGAAGAGCGTGACATACGACCTGACGTGGCAGGTGGCTGACAGGACCCAGCGCCTGCTCGACATGGCCGAGGGGATCCGCGTCGAGCGGTTCCTGCGCGATGCGCCGACCGACGAGGTGGCCGCCGCCGTGATCACCCCGCTGCCGGGCACGCCGCTCATCCCCGGCGAGGCTCCGAGCCTCGACGGCCCGTCGGTCGGGCGGATCTCGCATCCACGACCCGCATGGGGTCCGCGGTGATGCCGGTCGGGCTGCCTGTCCCGTCCTTCCTGTGTCTCCGACGTTCGCGGGCGGCAACGCCCCCGCGGGCCCAGGCCGATGAGGGGATCGAGCACGTGATCGTCAACCTCCCGGACGCGCACGTGCTGGAGCGCCTCGAGACGTTCGGCCGCGAGATCATCCCGGCCGTCGCCTGATCCTCCGAACAGGTGGCGGCCGGCGGTGATCCGCCGGTCAGATCGGGATCGCGACGAACAGCAGCGTGATGGCAGCCGCGACCAGCGCGCAGTAGCCGAACAGGATCAGCGCGGCCCGCCGGTCGATCGCCCGCGCGGCGGCGTCCTCGACCGCCTGACCCCGCCCGCGGTCGCGCGTGCCGAAGTTGCGGATCCCGGCCAGGGCGAACCCGGCGCAGAAGTGGCGACGCGCCTGCTCGAGGCTGACGAGGGCGCCGGCGAGGGGCAGGAAGACGAGGAGCCGAAGCCACGGCGCCGCGTCCACGAGCACGAGCGCCACGGCGAGGACGGCCGTGATGGCCAGCCCCACGTACCCGCTCCTGCGCCGGTAGGCGATCTCCTGGGGACCGATGTTGCAGGCACCGGGGCGGTAGGTCAGTGCGTCGTCGGCGGAGTGGATCTGCACGGTTTCCTCGCGTCGGCTGGGGTCCGCGGCGTCCGACGCGAACGTTTCGTATGCTCCGGCCATGATGCGACACCTCCCGCTTCGGCGCCCTGGGGCGCTCCTGCTCGGCGATCGGCCTCTCGCTCTTCGGGGTCGCGGCGACGGCCACGGCCCACGCCGAGCTCGTGACACCCACCCCGGCCGACGGCGCGACCGTCGAGGGGACGCCGCCCGAGATCAGCGGCGTGTACAGCGAGCCGATGAAGGTCGAGGGGAGCTCGCTGTTCCTCACCGACGCGACCGGCAAGGAGGTCGGCTTCGGCGGTGTCGTGGCGGACGACGCCAAGAGGATGGAGATCAGCCCGCTCCCTGACCTGGCACCGGGCACCTACACCGTCAAGTCCACGACGACCTCCGCCGCCGATGGCGACATCGACCGGACGACGTGGACGTTCACGGTCACGCCGCCGCCACATCCGAGCCGACACCGACGGCGACGACGACGACCTCTCCGTCGGCGAGCGCGGCGCCCGCGTCGGCCACAGCCGCGCCGACCGCGGCGCCCAGCGCCGCCCCCACCAGCGCCGCTCCGACCCCTGCGCCGAGCGCCGACGGCGGCAGTGCACGTCGTCCGGCGGCGACGTCCTGCTGCCGATCCTCGCGGCGGTCGTGATCCTGGTCGTCATCGGCGGCTTCCTCTACAGCCGACGCGACCGCTCCACCCCCAGCCAGCCATGATCTCCGGGCGCCACCGGCGCCCAGCCGTCCGACACCTCGGCCTCGGCCTCGGAGCCCTCGCCGCCGTGGCCCTCGCCGACCCAGCGGCGGCCCTCGGGCACGCCCTGAACCCGACCTACACGAGCCGCCTGCCGCTCGCGGTCTACGTGACCGGCGCCGCGCTCGCGGTCGGTCTCTCGTTCCTGTTCATCCTCGCCCGTGACGTCCGGGCACGACCGCCCGAGATCACGGCCGAGCCGCACCTGCCGCCGCGCTGGCTGCGGGTCGTCCTCCGGGCGCTCGGTCTCATCGGCTGGCTGTGGATCGTCGCGCAGGGCATCCTCGGCGGCTCGAGCGCCGGGTCGGTCGCGCCGCTCTTCCTGTGGGTCTACGGCTGGGTCGGCCTGGCGGTCATATCGGCGTTCGTCGGCCCGGCCTGGCAGTCCCTCGACCCGTTCTCGACGCTCCACGATGGTGGCGCGTGGATCCTGCGTCGGCTCGGCGTCGGGAGCTGGGCGCCCGCCGACTACCCGGCCGTACTCGGGCGCTGGCCGGCGTGCGTCGCGTTCGTGGCGGTCGTCTGGCTCGAGCTGGTCGATGCCGGCGGCGGGGTCACGACGTTGTTCGTGGTCGTCGTCGGCTATACCGCATTCACGCTCGCGATGATGGCCCAGTTCGGACGTGATACCTGGCGCGCGAACGCCGAGGTCTTCACGGTCTGGTACCGCCTGCTCGGCCGGCTCGCCCATTGGGAGCTCGTGGACGAGGACGGCCGCGTCCGGAGCCGCCCATTCGCGGCCGGATTGCTCGAAGGCGGATGGCGCCGGTGGGATGCCGTCCTGGCGGCGCTCGGGGTCGCGTCGATCCTGTTCGATGGCCTCTCCCAGACCCAGCCGTTCTTCGATGTCTTCGGGGCGCCCGGCGTCGGTGGCGAGACCCTCCTGCTCTTCGCCTGGCTCGGGCTGCTCGCCGTCGCCGCGATGCTGCTGACCCGGCTCGTCGGGGTGGCGGCGACCGGCGCCGGCCTCCTGCCCATCGCGGTCGGCTATCTCATCGCCCACTACCTGACCTACCTGCTCATCGATGGCCAGGGGATCCTCGTCGCGATCTCGGACCCGTTCCAGCGCGGCTGGGACCTCTTCGGGACGGCCTTCCACGAGCCGTCGGGAGCGTGGCTGCCGCCCGGGCTGGTGTGGACGGTGCAGCTCGCCGCGGTCGTCGGCGGGCACATGCTGGGCGCGTGGGCCGGGCATGTGAACGCGGCCGCGCACGCACCGGCGGGGACGGACTCGGCGGCCATCCGCCGGCGCGAGATCCCGCTCGCGGTCGTCATGGTCGCGCTGACGTCGCTCACGCTCTGGTCGCTGGGCCAGGCGATCGTCGTCGCCCCGAAGCCCGGGACCTAGGCGCCGGCCGGGACCTAAGCGCCGGATCGGGCTACGCCCCGACCGGGACCTCGCGCGGCACCCATTCGTCGAGCGAGCGCACGCTCGAGAGGCGGTCCGCGATCGTCGGATCGAGGGCCTCGGCGGCCGCGATGGCCGTCTCCATCGCGGTCAGGCAGAGGATGCCCTCCGAGGTCGCGGCCAGCCGGATCTCCACGGCGTCGCGGACCGGCCCCGAGCGCGGCGTCGGCGTGTTGACGACCAGGCGGACATCGCCGCGGGCGATGAGCTCGATGATGGCGATCTCGCCCTCGTCCTCGCGCGCCGTCTCGCCGAGCTTGGCCACGGGACTCGCCTCGAAGCCGGCCGCCGCGAGAGCGGCGCGCGTGCCGGGGGTCGCGGCCAGCCGGTAGCCGGCGACGGCTGAGCGCCGCCGCCAGGCGTGGGAGCGACCCCTTGTCGCGGTCGGCGATCGAGAGCAGCGCGAGCGCGCCGTCGACGCCGGCCCGGGGCGGGACGAGGGCCGCGCCGAGGAGCGCCTTGGCGAGCGCGACCCGTGGGTCCGTATCGATGCCGATGACCTCGCCCGTCGACTGCATCCCCGGGCCGACCGAGGGGTCCACGCCACGCAGTTTCGCGGTCGAGAACGCCGGTGCCTTGACCGCGATGAAGTCCGGGGGCGGCAGCAGGCCGTCGCGCCAGCCGAGCTCCTCGAGCGTTGCCCCGAGCGAGATGCGCACGGCGAGGGCGACCATCGGCACGCCGGTCACCTTGGACAGGAACGGCACGGTCCGGCTGGCGCGCGGGTTGACCTCGATGAGGTACACCCCATCCTCGCGGACGATGAACTGGGCGTTGACGAGGCCGCGCGCACCGAGCGCGAGCACGATCCGCTCCATCGTCGCGACGATGAGCGCCTGATCCCCCTCGCTCACGGTCTGCGGCGGGAAGACCCCGACGGAGTCGCCCGAGTGGACCCCGGCTCGCTCGACGTGCTCGAGGAGCCCCGGGATCAGCACCCGCTGCCCGTCGGAGACGGCGTCGACGTCGACCTCGACGCCCTCGAGGTAGCGGTCGATGCGCACCGGCCGGTCGGGATCGACGACGGTGGCGGCGGCCAGCTGACGCTCGAGGTCCTCGGGCGAGTAGCAGAAGTCGATCGCGAGCCCGCCGATGACGAACGAGGGCCGCACGATCACCGGGTAGCCGATGCGCTCGGCGAGCGTGAGCGCCTCCTCGATGCTGTGGGCCATGCCGCCCTCGGGCTGCGGGATGCCGAGCCGGTCGAGCAGGGCCGAAAACCGGGTCCGTTCCTCCGCCTGGTCGATGGCCTCGAGATCCGATCCGAGCAGCGGCACGCCTCCCGCCGCGAGCGGCGCTGCGAGGTTGAGCGGCGTCTGGCCACCGAACGCCACGACCGCCGGCAGCAGCCCCTCCCCGTCCGGGGTCTCGGCATCGATGACGCTGCGGACGCTCTCGGGGTCGAGGGGTTCGAAATAGAGCCTCGAGGAAGCGTCGAAGTCGGTCGAGACGGTCTCGGGGTTCGAGTTGATCATCACCGCCTGCCAGCCGGCCTTGCGCAGGGTGTCGGCGGCCTGGACGGCGCAGTAGTCGAATTCGATGCCCTGGCCGATGCGGACCGGCCCCGAGCCGATGACCAGGGCAGCCGGCCGGGCGACCGGGGGCGCCTCCGGCTCCGAGCCGGCGGCGGCGTACGTGGCGTAGAAGTACGGCGTGTCGGCCGCGAACTCCGCGGCGCAGGTGTCGACCATGGCGTAGCCCGGCCGGAGCCCGAGCGCCAGCCGCGTCGCCCGCAGGTCGGCCGTCGTCGTCCCGGCAAGACCCGCCAGCTCTCGATCGCCGAACCCGGCGCGCTTGACGGTCGCGAGCAGCGTCGCGGCCTCCGCATCGGAGGCATCGGCCAGCCGGGGACCCATCGCGTGCACGTCGGCCTCGAGGCCGATGTTGCGGCCCATCTCCGCGAGGAACCAGGCCGAGATGCCGGTCGCCTCGCCGATGACCGCCTCGGGGACGCGACGCCGCAGCAGGCCGAGCAGGCGCCAGAGCCGGCTGTCCGACGGCTCGAGGAACCGCTTGAGGACGATCGGAGCGGCCGTCCGCTGGGCGTGGCGGGTGGATTCGCAGGCCTGGCCCGCGTCGTCGACCCAGCGGATGGGCTCGTCCTCGTCGGGATCGCCGGCGTAGACGGCCGCGAGATAGTCGAAGGTCGGGTCCCAGGCGGCGTCCTCGGCGAGCGGCCCGACGCCGGCCTGCTCGAGCCCGCGCAGCGCCTTGTTCAGCGCGGACCCGAAGGTCCGGTCGATGGCCATCACCTCGCCCGTCGCCTTCATCTGGCTGCCGAGCGTCCGGTCGGCGCCGGGGAACTTGTCGAACGGGAAGCGCGGCAGCTTGACCACGACATAGTCGAGCGCCGGCTCGAACGCGGCCACGGTCGTGCCGGTCACGACGTTCGGGATCTCGGCGAGGCGCCGCCCGACGGCGATCTGCGCCGCGACCCGGGCGATCGGGTAGCCCGTCGCCTTCGACGCCAGGGCGGAGCTGCGGCTCACCCTCGGGTTCACCTCGATCACGGCGTACTCGGTCGAGTCGGGCGAGAGCGCGAACTGCACGTTGCACCCGCCCTCGACGCCGAGTGCCCGGATGATCGCGAGCGCCGCGCTGCGCAGCCGCTGGTGGACCTGGTCGGTGAGCGTCTGGACCGGAGCGACGACGATCGAGTCGCCGGTATGGACCCCGAGCGGGTCGACGTTCTCCATCGAGCACACGGCGATGCAGGTGTCGTCCGCATCGCGCATGACCTCGTATTCGATCTCCTGCCACCCGACGAGGCAGCGCTCGATCATCACCTGCTTGATGGGGCTTGCACGAAGACCGGCGCGCACCCGCTCCCAGTAGGCCGGTCTCCGTCGTGACGATGCCGCCGCCCGTCCCGCCGAGCGTGAATGCGGGACGGATGATCGCGGGCAGCCCGATCTCGGCGAGGGCCGCCTCCGCCGAGGCGTGGCGGGTGTCCTCGTCCGGCCCCTCGATGATCGACGACGGCGCGTACGGCTGGCCGATCCGGTCGAGCAGGTCGCGGAACGCCTCGCGGTCCTCGGCCATGCGGATCGCCTCGAGGGGCGTGCCCAGGATCCGGATCGGGTAGCGCTCGAAGACGCCGGCCTCGGCCAGGGCGGTCGCGAGGTTGAGGGCCGTCTGGCCGCCCAGACCGGCGAGCAGGCCCTCGGGTCGCTCCTTGGCGATCACGGCCTCCACGGCCTCGACGGTGAGGGGCTCGAGGTAGATCGCGTCCGCGACGTCCGGGTCGGTCATGATCGTCGCCGGGTTGCTGTTCACGAGGATCGTGCGCACGCCCTCGGCGCGCAGGGCCCGGCAGGCCTGCGTGCCGGCGTAGTCGAACTCGGCCGCCTGGCCGATGACGACGGGACCGGACCCGAGGATGAGCACCGAGGCGGGCCGCGGTGTCTCGACCGGGGACCGAGGGGAGGCCGGACGGGCCATGACCGGGATCCCCTTCACCGGGTCGTCGCGGCCGCCACGAACCGGTCGAACACGGCGAGCGCATCGAGGGGCCCCGGCGAGCCTTCCGGGTGGTACTGCACGGTCTCGATCGGGAGGTCGCGGTGGCGCAACCCCTCCACCGAGCCGTCGTTGAGGTTGACCTGGCTCACGTGGAACCCGCTCCCACGCGGGAGCGAGTCGGCGACCACCTGGACCTCGTGGTTCTGCGCGGTCACCTGGACGAGCCCGAGCTCGAGATCGCGCACCGGGTGATTGGCCCCGTGGTGCCCGAACCGGAGCCGGCTCGTGTCGGCGCCCGCGGCCCGCCCGACGATCTGATGGCCGAGGCAGATGCCGAGGAGTGGCCGGCCGTCCTCGATGACCGCGCGGGCAAGACGCACCTGGGCCTCGAGGCGGGCAGGATCGCCGGGACCGGGCGACAGGATGACGCCGTCGACGTCGGACGCCAGGACCTCGGACGCGGTCGCGGTGTGCGGCAGGACGCGGACGCGCGCGCCGCGGAAGCGCATCGCCCGCACGATGTTGGTCTTGAGGCCGAGATCGACGATGGCGACGCGGGGGCCGGAGTCGCCGGGCTCCTCGATGTCGGTCACCGCCGGCGGCGACACCTGGCCGACGAAATCCTGGTCCTCCCAGCGCGTGACGGCAGCGGCCGCTCGCCGGGCAGCGGCCTCGTCGGTGTCGCCGGGTGCGGTCACGACGCCGCGCAGGCAGCCGTTCGCCCTGAGGTGGCGAGCCAGCGCCCGCGTGTCGACCCCGGCGATCGCGGGGATCGCGGCCTCGCGCAGGAGCGCGGCCAGCTGCCGGGCGTCGTCGAGGACCGCGGCCGTCGCATTCGCCACGACCAACGCCCGCAGCCACGGACGGATGGACTGGTCGTCGGCGATGAGGCGGCCGTAGTTGCCGATGAGCGGATAGGTCATGACCACGACCTGGCCGGCGTACGAGGGGTCGGTGCAGACCTCCTGGTAGCCGGTCTGGCTCGTGTTGACGACGAGGTCGCCGCCGGCGGCGACCGGTGCCCCGAACGCGACGCCGGGGAAGACCGTGCCGTCCTCGAGGGCCAGCAGGGCCGGCCCGAGGTCCCCGATGCGGGGGTCGACGACCGCGCTCGCGCGCGGGGGCGGTGGGACGATCAACGGGCCCTCACCGGGGCCCGGAGACGACGAACCCACCGGCCTCGGTGGCTCGGTGGGCGAGGGCGTGCGCGGACATCGGTGCCTCCTTCGCCGGCCTCTCTGGACCGGTACGCCGGTCTCACTGGACCGGCCATGCAAGGACACCGTCAGCGTAGCATCCCGGCGGGTCCGACCGCGCGGCCGGTCGGGCGGCGCCGCGGGCCGACCGCGCGGCGCGTCAGGATGGCGAAGGCAGGAACCCTGCGGCGGCCAGGATCGCCTGCCCATCCGGGCCATCGAACCAGGTCTGGAACGCCGTCGCGGCGTCGACGTGCGGCGAGGCCTTGATGACGACCCCGGCATAGGTCGCGGGGACGTTCGCGCTGTCGGGCACGTCGACCGTCGTGACCTTGTCGGAGGCCTTGGCGTCGGTGACGTAGACGATGCCGGCATCGCCCTCGCCGAGCTCGACCTTGGCGACGACGGCCTTGACGTTGTCCTCCTTGGAGGCGATGTTCGCGGTGTACTTCGCGACGAAGTCGGCCGGATACCCGGCCTCCTTGGCGAGGTTGCCGACGAGCTGGGTCGCGTACTTGGTGATCGGCACATCGTCACCCGCCGCGATGACCTTGATCCCGGTCTTGGCCAGGTCCTTCGGCGAGGTGATGCCGGCGGTGTTGGCGGTCGGGACGATGACCGTGAGCTTGTTGCCGGCGAACGGGACCGGCGCGCCCGTGGTGAGCCCGGCGTCCGCCAGCGTCTGCGGGTTCTTGGTGTCCGCGGAGAGGAAGACGTCGGCCGGCGCTCCTTGCTGGATCTGCGTGGCGAGGGCGGTCGACGAGTCGGTCGAGACCGTGACGGTCACGCCGGGGTTCGCCGCCTCATAGGCCGCCTTGGCCTTGTCGAGGACGCCCTTGAGCGACGCCGCGCCGAAGACGGTCATCTCGGTGGACGCCGTCGATGGCGCGGCGCTCGACGGGGCGGCCGATGCGGGCGCGACGGTGGCGGGCGCGGCGCTGGGCGCAGCGGACTCCGGCGCGCTCGAGGCGCCGCTGCTTGCGCACGCCGCGACGAGCAGGACAACGATGCTGAGCAGGGTCAGCAGGATGGATCTTCGACTTCACCGACGGCCCCTCCGGGGTTCGACGCCGACCGGGCCCATCGACATCGTCGCTGGTCCTCCTCCGGTCGATATCTAGAAAGTATGCCATGACAGAACAGACAACCACAGATATGCCGGACCCTCCCTCCAGTCGCGGTGACGGGTCCATACTTGCGG
Organism: uncultured Chloroflexia bacterium; assembly: GCA_963817245.1. Lineage (GTDB taxonomy): Bacteria > Chloroflexota > Limnocylindria > Limnocylindrales > CSP1-4 > SPCO01. The sequence goes on along the minus strand of CAWFNQ010000001.1, from coordinate 695,535 downwards.
GACAGCCGTCCCCAAGGAGTGCTCACGATGTCGATCGAGCAGAACAAGGCCGTCGTCCGCCGGTTCGTCACCGAGGTGCTGGCCGGCGGCAACGTCGACCTGGTCGATGACCTGCTGGCCGCCGACTACGTGAATCGCGGGATGGGCGGCATGGGCCGCGCCGACTTCAAGGCGTGGTTGGCGGTCGCCTCGGCCGGTCCCGGCGGTCGCATGGATATCAAGGACCTGGTCGCCGAAGGCGATGCCGTCGTCGCTCGGTTCGACTACGCGATCACCCTCCCCTCCGGGGAGGAGATCACCGCCCGCGGGCTGACCTATTACCGTCTCGCCGACGGCAGGATCGTGGAGGACGACCCCATCACGTCGCCGGACCTGACGCAGGTGTTCAGCGCCCAGATGCCAGCACCCGCCTCCTGAGCTCGGCGGAACAAGCCGATGCTGGGCGACATCGTCAACTGGGTCGTGAACGCCTTCAACGGCGTCCTCCACTGGTTCCAGACACTGACACCGGGCGGGTTCGGGCTCATCCTGCTGCCCCTGATCGCCCTCGGCCTGATCTCGTTATGGGCGACTCGCCGACCGTAGGACGGTCATCGTCGGCATCGATCTCCGGGGCGGTCGGCGGTCAGGGGCGTGACGAACGCGCCAGAATGGATGGGGTCCGAAGTTGACCCGGCTCGTCCTAGCTGCAAGGAAGCCCGATGCGCAAGCGCCTGTTCCTCCCGGTCACCGCGTTCCTCGCCGGCATCATCGTGGCCCTGGCCAAGATCAGACAGAACCGTGGCATGGGCCGGCGTGGCGACTAAGAGCCGGTAAGGCCCCTGTCGCCCCGGCTTGACTGGCCACGGTCGCGAGAGGTGCGTCAGTCCAGGTCGATCATGCGCCTCATATGGCCCATCCGGACCATCCCGGACCACACCGGACCCGGACGAAGGTCACACGGACACAACGGTCCCCTGCGACTAGGGTGCCCGGGTCGGGACGATCCCGTCCCGCAACCTCGCATGGAGGGCGACCGTGAATTCGACTCGGATTCGCCATGCTGACACTCGGCGGCATCTTCGCGTTCCTGGGGTGGCACTACCGTGAGGACCTCTTCGCCGCGGAGGGTTTCCTGCTCCTGGGCGTCCTCAGTGTCCTCGCCTCGGCATGGCCGACGTCCATCTCCTACAAGCCGGAGGTCGAGACGCAACCGATGGGCACCGCCGCCCGACGCGCGTGGGGCGCGTACTACCTGTTTGCGGTGCTTCTAGGCTTTGCCGGACTGGCGCACACGCAGGCGGGCGGCAACGGCGAGTGGCTCATCATCGCGGGCATCGCCCTCGTCGTGTCGCTCTTCGTCTACGACGCCTTCCATGTCGAGCGACTCCGCGCCTGGCGGCTCGAGCGGATGCGGATCGTGCGCGACTCCATGGGTCGTTGACGAGATCGTATGTGAATCAGAACGACCCTCGGACCATCGTCCGGGGGTCGATTCGTGCGTGGATTCGTGGTGAGCCCGGAAGGACTTGAACCTTCAACCCGCTGATTAAGAGTCAGCTGCTCTGCCATTGAGCTACGGGCCCACGAGATCGTGCTCCGCTGGAGCCGGTCACTGGTCGGATGCCAGACGACACCGCTCGGACATTCGATGATTGGTACCTGTCACAGTCCCAATGAAAGGCGTGTCCGACACCGTGCCGCCAGCACCGACCAGCGGCGGGCATGATACCGCGACGGGCGACGTTCGGTCATCGAAGGCGTCGCGGACGCGACGCCCGAGCCTGAGAGGAAAGCCCCCAGGACGAGGGCGACCGCGGCTACTGGATGTTGCTTTCCGCGAACGCGGTCTTGACCTCGGCCGTGCTGAGGTACCACAGGATCAGCGCCGGCATGATCGCCATCCCGAACCCGATGCCCGAGCCGGGGAACTGGAAGAAGGCGAGCACCGCCTCGAAGAGACTGAGGCCGGCCATGATCATCGCGAACAGGCGAGCCCACGACTGGAGCGCCCACAGGCCGAAGGCCACGAGGATCCAGATGACGCCGATGGCGATGGCCGCCCAGCCCCAGAGGCCCGACGGATTCGTACTTGGGTAGGTCGCCGAACAGCCCGAACCAGTCGAAGCCGAGTACGCGCAGGCCGAAGAACAGGTAGCCGAATCCGGCCAAGGCGGCGAAGAACCCGAGCACCGAGATCAGGATCGGTGGGTTCCGCATGGATGTCGACCTCCTGAGCTGCCGAAGGGTTCGAGGGTCGCCTGCAGCGTACGCCGCTGGTCAAGGTTCGTCGCGAAGCATGGCCGCCTCGCCCGCACCTAGACTGCGCGCCATGCGTGTCGCGGGTCATGCGGTCGTGTGCGGGCTCGATCATCTCGGCCTGCGCACCGTGGATGAGCTCCGGCTCCGGGACGAGGTCGTGGTCGCGATCGGCGATTCGGCCGACGCAGAGGAGCATCTCGCATCGCAGGGCGTCCGGCTCGTCGTCGGTGACCCGCGCGTACCGCGCACGCTCCGCGAGGCGGACATCACCAAGGCGTCGGTGCTGGTCCTGACCAGCGACGACGATCTCGGCAACCTCAACGCCGCGCTCGCAGCGATCGAGCTCAACCCGAACCTGCGGATCGTCATCCGGATGTTCGACCAGGAGCTGGGCGCCCACATCCCGCAGCTGTTCACCGACGCGGTGGCGCTCTCCTCCTCGGCCCTCGCTGCGCCCGGGTTCGTGTCGGCGGCCATCGACGGCGAGGCCGGCAGCCGCTTCCGCCTCGCCGGCCGGCTGCTGTCGTCGCGCAGCTCGAGCGACCCGCAAGTGGGGTCGCAGAGCATCCCCATCGCCCGGCTCCGACGCGACCGGACGGTCGAGATGTTGCCGGATGCCGCTGCCACCGACGCCGACCTCATCCTGGTCGACGTCGACGCGATCCCGACCGACGCAGACGCCGCCGTGGCCCCCGCGGCGCCAGACCCGCACGGCCGGCGCGGACGGGCGACCCACGCCGTCTCCGGACTCCGCGCCCGCCTGACCCGGCCGGAGCAGCGCCTGGTCCGCTTCGCCGAGATCCTGGCCGTGCTCGCGATCGGCTCCGCCGCATTCTTCTGGCTCGTGGCGGCGCTCTCCCCGCTCGACGCGGTCTCGTACGCGATCACGCTCCTGACCGGCGCCGCGATCCCCGCGAACATCCAGGCGGCAGCCACCAATCCGGCGCTCCAGGTCTACGCGATCTTCCTGAGCCTGGTGGGCGCCGCCATCGTCGCGGTCGTCTACGCGTTCATCACCGACGCGCTCATCCGCTCGCGCCTCCTCCAGACCCTCGGGCGCCGGACGGTGCCGGGCAACATCCACGACCACGTCATCGTCGCCGGGCTTGGGTCGATCGGCTACCGCGTGGCGCTCGGCCTGCGGGCCCGCGGCGTGCCGGTCGTCGCGGTCGAGGCCAGTGACGACGGGCGGTTCGTCTCGCCGGTCCGTGCCGCGGGCATCCCCGTCTACATCGGCGACGCGCGCCATCGCGAGGTGCTCGAGGACCTGCGACTGGGTGAAGCCCGGGCCGTCGTCGCGGCGACGAGCGACGACCTCGTGAACCTCGCCGTCGCCCTGAACGCGCGGGCCGCTGCGACCGGACCTGCGGGTCGTCCTGCGCCTGTTCGATCCGGACTTCGCCGTCCGCGTCCAGCAGGGCTTCGGCATCCGCTTCACCCGGAGCGTGTCGCACCTCGCCGCGCCCGCGTTCGCGGCGGCCGCCATCGGCTCGGAGGTCGTCGCGACCGTGCCGGTCGGTGACCGTCGGGTCGTCCTGTTCGCCCGTCTTCGCGTCCCGGCCGGGTCGCGCCTCGAAGGGCGGCTCGCGGCGTCGCTCGAGACGCCGGGGGCGTTGCGGGTCCTCGCGGTCGCCGACCCAGGGTCCGAAGAGGCGCGCTGGACCTACCCGGCCGACGAGGTGCTCGATGCCGGCGAGGAGGTCGTGGTCGCCGCCACCCGCGCCGGCCTCGGGGAGCTGCTCCACCTCGCCGCGACGGCGAACCTGCCCGGCGGCGCCGCGCCGCGTCCCGACATGAGCGTGGCCGAGGCGGCTCCCGCCGACCAGGCCGATGGCGTCGCGGTCGAGATGGTCACCACCGATCCGGCCGAGTAGCCGGCGCTCAGCCGCGCTTGCGAGCCTTCCAGACCTCTTCGCTCGGCCAGCGCTGCGCCCACGCCGCGTCCACGAACCCGTAGCTGGTCGTGGCCTCGGGCGGGGCCTGGAGCTCGAGGAGGTCCTCGACCTCGAAGTCGTTGGCGTGCAGCAGTCGGATCCAGTCGCCGTAGCCGAGATAGAAGTTCGTGCTGCCGTCGTCCCAGTCCTTGCGATGGATCCCGAAGTACGGGCGCAGGAGCTCGGCCGTCGCGGGGACGTCCTCTTCCTCCTTCATGCACAGGGCGAGGATCAGCCCGTTGACGAGGAAGACCAGACGGCCGCCAGGGCGGAGCAGGCGTGCGGCCTCGGGCACCCAGCGGTACGGGTCGGCCCAGATGCTCGCGCCGTACTCGGAGATGGCGAGGTCGAAGCTCGCGTCCGGGTACGGCACCTCCTCGGCGTTGCCGTGGAGGATCGGGAAGTCGATGCCGTGCTCGGCCTGCAGCCGGCGAGCCGTGGCGATCTGCTGCTCCGAGTTGTCGATGCCGACCGGGCGCGCGCCGCGCCGCGCCAGCCATGCGGACACGTACCCGGTCCCGCACCCGAGCTCGATCGTGTCCTTCCCGTCGAGGTCGTCGGGGAGCAGGTGCAGCGACGCCTCCGGCAGGTTCCAGATGCCCCACGTCTCCTCGCCCGGCCCGAGCGCGCCACGCGCGCTCACCGGGGGCGACGAACTCATGCGCCCACTCGTCCCAGCTCGTCCGGTTGCGCTGGACGTGTTCGGGCAGCGTGCCTCGGTCACGCCTGATTGTCGATCTGGGCGCGCTGGAGGCGCCCGCTGAAGTCGACGTAGATCGACTTCCACTCGGTGTAGGTGTCGATCGCGGCGTGGCCGGCCTCGCGGTGGCCGTTGCCGGTCTCCTTCCAGCCGCCGAAGGGCAGGTGCGTCTCGGCGCCCGTCGTGCCGGCGTTCACGTAGACGATCCCGGTCTCGAAGTCGCGCATCGCGCGGAAGGCGGTGTTCACGTCCTGGGTGAAGACCGACGACGAGAGCCCGTAGCGGGTCTGGTTGAGCGCGAGCATCGCCTCGCCGTAGTCGGCGACCGGGATGACCGACAGGACCGGCCCGAAGATCTCCTCCTGGCCGATCCGGGCCATCGGCTTCACGCCCGAGAAGATCGTGGGCTCGAAGAAGTGGCCGTGGGCGAGGTCGCCGCCCGTCGCCCGGCCGCCGCCGGTCACGAGCTCGCCCTCGGCGCGACCGACATCGATATACGAGGCGACCTTGTCGAGCGCCCCGGCGTTGATGAGCGGCCCGACGTCGGTCGACTCGTCGAGTCCGGACCCGAGCCGCAGGGTCTTCGCGCGCGCCTCGAGGCGCTGGAGCAGCGGCTCGACGACCGAGCGCTCGACGATGACCCGGGAGCAGGCGGTGCAGCGCTGGCCGGTCGTCCCGAACGCCGACCACAGGATCCCGTCGGTGGCCAGGTCGAGGTCGGCATCGGCGAGGACGACGACGCCGTTCTTGCCGCCGAGCTCCATCGCGAGGCGCTTGAGGCGCTGGCCGGCCTTGACGGCGATGTGCTTGCCGGTCGCCGAGCTGCCGGTGAACGAGATCACCCCGATGTCGGGGTTCTCGACGATCGCGTCACCGACCTCGCCGCCGCTGCCCGTCACGAGGTTGACGACCCCGGGCGGGAAGCCGGCCTCGGCCATGAGCTCGACGAGGAGCGTGGCGCAGTGCGGCGTGTCGCTCGCGGGCTTGAAGATGACCACGTTCCCGGTCACGAGGGCCGGCATCATCTTCCAGCACGGGATGGCCATCGGGAAGTTCCAGGGCGTGATGATCCCGGCGACGCCGATCGGCTGGCGGATGCTCATCGCCCACTTGTCGGGTAGTTCGCTCGGCACCGTGTCGCCGAACATCCGGCGCCCTTCGCCGGCCATCAGGAACGCGATATCGATGCCTTCCTGGACGTCCCCGCGTGCCTCGGCGAGCACCTTGCCCATCTCGCGGGTCATCGCCCGCGACAGGCGCTCCTTGTGCTCGGCCATGAGCTGGCCGAAGGCGTAGAGGATCTCGCCGCGCTTCGGAGCCGGGGTGCGCTGCCACATCGGCCGGGCCGCCCAGGCGGCACTCACCGCCATCGCGACATCGGCCTTCGTCCCCTGCTGGAACCGGCCGATGACGTCGCGTGTGTCGGCCGGGTTGCGGCTCTCGAAGGTCTGGCCGCTCGTGGACTCGCACCACTCACCGGCGATGAAGTGGCGGAACGTCGGGGGCGCGGCGGCCGGCCCGTCGGCCGCGGTCTTGGGCGTGGCCGTGTCGGTCATGCCGGGGAGTGTACGGCGCCGCCCTTGCCTTCGGTGCCGGCCGGCCCCGGCTCCTCCGACCCGCTCGACGACGGTCGCTCGCCGGGAGCCTCGGTCTCGCCCGGCCCCTCGGCCGTACCGTCCGGGGGCAAGTCGATCTCACCCTCGACCGTGACGCGCGGCAACCAGCCGAGCCAGCCGGGCAGCCACCAGTTCCAGTCGCCGAGGAGGCGCATCGTCGCCGGCAGCAACACGCTGCGGACGATCGTGGCGTCGAGGAACACCGCCACAGCGAGCCCGAAGCCGAGCTGCTTGATGATCACGAGCTCGAGCGTCACGAACACGCTGAAGACCACGACCATGATCGCGGCGGCGCTCGTGATGGTCCCCGAGGTGATCGCGATCCCGCGTGCGACGGCCTCGTTCGTGTGGAGGCCGTGATCTCGCGCTTCCTTGACCCGGGTGAGGATGAACACGTGGTAGTCCATCGAGAGCCCGAAGAGGATCGTGAAGATGAAGACCGGGACGAAGGCCTCGATCGGGCCGGGCTTGAACCCCAGCAGCCCCGCACCCTGACCGTCCTGGAACACGACGACGAGCAACCCGAAGGCCGCCCCGGTCGAGAGCAGGTTGAGCAGGATGGCCTTGATCGGGATGACGAGTGAGCGGAACGCGACGAGCAGCAACAGGAACGACAGCCCGAGCACGAACGCCATGACCATCGGCATGCCGTTCGCGTAGAAGTCGACGACGTCGAGCGTGAACGCGACGTCGCCGGTGACGTAGGCGTCCACGCCCGGGACGGCGCCGACGGTCGCGGGCACCACGTCGCGTCGGATCTCACGGACGATCTGGCGATTCGATTCGTCGTTCTGATCCCCGGCCATCACGTACGAGACGAGCGCGACCGTGCCGTCGACCGACATCGTGGTCTGGGTCGGCGGGTGGACGCCATCGATGGCCAGGATCCGTTTCGACATCTCGTCGATCGCGGCCTTGGTCGCCGGCTGGTCGGCCTTCGTGACGACGACCTGGAGCTCCAGGGTCGAGCCCTGCGGCCACTTCTCGTTGAGCAGGTTCACGCCCTGGACGGCGTCGATCCGGTCGGGGAACGACGCGAAGTCGGACTGGCCCATGTGCAGGCGCAGCGCGGGCAGGGCCAGCGCGAGGAGCAGGGCAGAGGCGGCGACGAACGCGAGGACGGGCCGACGCATCACAGCGCGGACGACGACCGCCCAGACGCCGCTGCCCTCGGGCCGGGGCCGCCCGAGGAACGGGACGCGGAGGCGATTCACGCCGTCACCAAGGATGGCCAGCGTGGCCGGCAGGAACGTCAGCGAGCCGATGACCGCGATGAGGACGACCGAGATGGTCCCCACCGCCATCGACCGGAACAGCACGTCGTTCAGGAGGAACAGGCCGCCGACCGAGAACATCACCGCGAGACCGGAGAAGAACACGGCCCGACCCGCGGTGGCCGAAGCGACCCGGATGGCGTCCGGCTTCGCTCGTCCGTGGCGTCGCTCGGTCCGGAACCGAGTGATCATGAACAGCGAGTAGTCGACCGCGACCGCGAGCCCGATCAGGACGACGAGCTGGCTCGCGTAGGCGCTGACCGGGTCGATGGCCTGGCTGTACAGGCCGAGGATCCCGAACGCGGCCAGCAAGGCCGTGATCGCAAGGACGAGCGGCACGACCGCCGCGACGACCGCGCCGAAGGCGATCAGCAGGATCAGGAAGGTCAGCGGGATGGTCAGGCGGAGCGATTGATCGAGACCGCCGTTGACGAGCTCCTGGATGTCCTTGTTGGCGAGGACGCCGTCGAGCGAATGGATCCGCAACTCCGAGTGGGCCGCGCGCAGTTCGTCGAGGAAGGCCGGGACCGGCTCGAGTCGCTGGTCGACCGCGACGCCCTCGCCCGGCACGCGCGCCGGGATCCGGACGGTGGTCCGGTCGGGGGAGACGAGGCCGGCCTCGGCCGGAGCCTGGCGCGGGTCGACGATCTGGTCGAAGGTCGCGACGGTCGCCCCGTCGACGGTGGAGGTGTGGGCGGCGAGCTTCGCGAGGATGTCGTCGAGGGCGGCGTTGAATGCCGGGTCGTCCAGGGTCCCGGTCGTACTGCTGACCAGGAAGAGCGTCTGGTGCGTCGCGTCGGCGGTGCCCGATGCCCCGAAGACGTCATAGGCCTTGGCTGACTCGAACGACGATTCCTGCCGGCCGTTGGCGGCCACGGCCTCGGCGGTCCGGGTGCCGCCCGCAGCGAGGCTCGCCGCGAAAAGGCCGATCGCCAGGACGAACCACAGGGCGAAGACCGGCCAGCGGTGGCGGGCACTCCACGTGGCGACCCGGACGGTCCACGGCTCGCGCCGCGAGCGGGGTGCGGGGTTCGCTGAGGACGACATGTCAGACCCGCTCGACTGCGATGAAGACATGCCCGTCCGGGCCGGAGTCGGGGCTGGTCATGGTCCTCGATGCTACACCGGGCTCGCGAACGTCCGGATTCAGGCCCGACGAAGGAGTTCTTCGGCAACGATGAGCCGGTGGATCTGGTTGGTGCCCTCGTAGATCTGGGCGCCCTTCGCGTCGCGCATCAGGCGTTCGATGCCGGTCTCTCGTGAATAGCCGCTCCCACCGAACAGCTGGACGGCGTCGGTGGCGACCCGCATGGCCGCATCGGAAGCGGACCACTTGGCGAGCGACGACACCTCCGCGAGTGGCTCCCCACGGTCCTTGGCGCGGGCCGCCTCGCGCGTGAGCGCCCGGGCGCCGGCCACCTCGCGCGCCATCTCCGCGAGCATGAACCGCACACCCTGCTGCTCGGCCAGTGGGCCGCCGAACGCCTGGCGCTCCGTCACGTAGCGTGCCGCGGCCTCGAGCGCGGCCCGTCCGATGCCGACGCAGGCGGCGGCGATCGAGATCCGCCCCTCCCCGAGCGCCGAGAGCGCGATGCGGTACCCCTCGCCTTCTCCACCGAGGCGGTCGGCGGCCGGCACCTCGCAGCCCTCGAACACCAGCTCGGCCGCGGGACAGGACCGGATCCCCATCTTCCGTTCGTGCGCGCCGGACCGGAACCCGGGCATGCCCTTCTCGACGAGGAACGCGGTGATGGCCGCCGGTCCGGCCGCCGGGTCGAGCGACGCGAACACCAGGTAGCGGTCCGCCTCGGGGGCGTTGGAGATCCAGATCTTCGTGCCGGTGAGCCGATAGGCGGTCGGCGCGTCGGCGGGTCCGACACGTTCCGCTCGCGTCCGAATGGCGGCGGCGTCGCTGCCGGCATGGGGTTCGGTGAGCGCGAACGCACCCAGCGCCTCACCGGAGAGCATCGCCGGGAGCCAGCGCGCGCGCTGCTCGTCGGTGCCCCAGGTCACGACCGGGAACTGCGAGAGGATGTGGACCGAGAGCGTGACGGCGGTCGCCATGTCGGCCGCGCCGAGCTCCTCCATGACGAGCGTCCAGCCGAGGTACGAGAACCCGGCCCCGCCGACCGCCTCGGGGATGGGCGCCGCGGTCAGCCCGAGGGCGCCCATCCGCTCGAAGATCGAGCGGTCGAACCGCTCGGCCTCGTCTCGCTCGATGGCGGTCGGCGCCACCTCGCGCTCGGCGAATTCCCGGGCGGTCGCCTGGAGCAGCCGCTCCTCCTCGGACAGGTCGCTGCCGGCACGGGGCGTGCTCACCTCGTCGGCGGGATCGCATCCCGCGGGTACGTGTAAAAGCCGCGGCCCGTCTTCTGGCCGAGATGACCGGCCTTCACGAGCTCCTCGAGCACGTGCGGCGGGCGGACGTGCTCGAGTCCGAGACCGTCCGCGAGCACGCGCATGATCTGGAGGCAGACATCGAGGCCGATGAAGTCGGCCAGCTGGAGCGGGCCCATCGGATGGTTCAGCCCGACCCGGGCGCCCGCGTCGATGTCCTCGGCCGTGCCGACGCCCTCCTCGAAGGCGCGCATCGCCTCCGCGAGGAACGGCATCAGGATCCGGTTCACGATGAATCCCGGCCGGTCGGCGGACACGATGACCTGCTTGCCGAGGTCCGCCGACAGCCCCTGGATGGCCTCGACGGTCGCGTCGGACGTGTCGGCGGAGCGGATCAGCTCCACCAGCGGCATCACCGGCACCGGGCTGAAGAAGTGCATGCCCAGGAAACCGGGCGCGCCGCTCCTGGGAGACGGCGTCGGCAAGCCGGCGGATCGCGATCGAGCTCGTGTTCGAGGCGAAGAGCGCACCCGGCGGGGCCACCTCGTCGAGCTCGCGCCAGAGACGGCGTTTGACCTCGACATCCTCGAAGACGGCTTCGATGATCAAGTCGGCCGTAGCGGCCGTCGCGAGGTCGTTGGTCACCGCGACGCGGCCGAGGGTCGCGTCGCGCTCGGTCTCGGTCAGGCGGCCCTTCGCGACCGCGCGCTCGAGGTTGCCGTTGATCCGGTCTCGGCCCGCCTCGGCGCGCGCGAGCTCGGGCTCGTAGAGCGTCACGTCCTTGCCGATGGCGGCATGGACCTGCGCGATGCCGTGCCCCATGAGCCCCGCCCCGGCGACGAAGACACGCTCGATGGTCATCGTTCGAGCCTAACCGAACGTTCCCCGAGGAGGCGGTCGGCGGCCGCATACGGGTCGAGGCGATGGTCGGCCACCTCGGCCAGGATCGCCCGGGTCGAGGCGCCGTGGTCGGCGTCGAGGAGCGACGCCCGCAGCCGCTCGCCCAGGATGGCCCAGACCTGGGCTTCGGCCCGGGCGAGCCGGGCGGCGGGGGCCCCGGACGCGGACCGGCCGGCGGCGCGGTGCCGGTCGAGTGCGGCCAGCAGCTCGGGCACGCCCTCGCCGGTGGCGGCGGTGGTGATGAGCACCTCGGGGCGCTTCGGTCGAGGCCGCCCCTCGCCCTCGCCCGCGCCGGTGCCCGCGTCCGGCACCACGCTGCGTCCCGTCGTCGGGACGAGCATCGCCCGCAGCTGGGCGGCGGTCCGCTGCGCTCCGGGCTTGTCGCCCTTGTTCACGACGACGAGGTCGGCCACTTCCAGCAGGCCGGCCTTGATGGCCTGGACCTCGTCGCCCATCTCGGGCGCCTCGAGCACGACCGTCGTGTCCGCGGCGGCCGCCACCTCGACCTCGCTCTGGCCCGTGCCGACGGTCTCGATGAGGATCAGGTCGAAGCCGCACGCGTCGAGGACGGCCGCAGCCGCACTCGAGGTCGAGGCCAGCCCGCCGGCGTGGCCGCGTGCCGCCATCGAGCGGATGAACACATCGCGATCGTCCGCATAGGCCTGCATCCGCACGCGGTCACCCAGCAGCGCACCGCCGGTGATCGGCGACGACGGATCGACCGCGATGACGCCCACGGTCCGCCCGGCGCGGCGTACCTCGGCGATGAGGCACGCGACGAGCGTGGACTTGCCCGCGCCGGGCGGCCCGGTGATCCCGACGAGGTGGGCGCGTCCGGCCGCCGGATAGAGCCGACGCATGGCCGCCTCCGCGACGGCGGTCCGGTTCTCGACGGCGGTGAGCAGCCGAGCCATCGCCAGACGGTCGCCGGCGATGGCGGCCTCGACGAGGCGGTCCGCGCGTGGATCCGGGACCGCCGGGGCCGGACCCGGTGCCACGCCCTCGGAGCCCGGCGCCTCCCCCACCCTACTCGCGCGGTCGCGCGTTCGAACGCAGGTAGTCCGCGACCTGGGCGATGGTCGTCCCCGGACCGAAGACCTCGGCCACGCCGACGGCCTTGAGCGAGGCGACGTCGTCGTCCGGGATGATCCCGCCGACGGTGACGAGCACGTCGCCCTGGCCCTGCTCCCCGAGGAGCTTCGTGACCCGCGGCACGAGCGTCATATGGGCGCCTGACAGGATCGACAGCCCGACGACGTCCACGTCCTCCTGGAGCGCCGCCGTGGCGATCATCTCGGGCGTCTGCCGGAGCCCCGTGTAGACGACCTCGAATCCCTCGTCACGCAGGCCACGCGCGAGAACCTTCGCCCCGCGGTCGTGGCCGTCGAGGCCAGGCTTGGCGATCAGGACCTTGAGCGGGCGATCCGTCATGCCGCCGATCGTAGCGCGTCAGGAGGGCGCTGGGGCTGGGATTCGCGGGCGATCAGGGCTCCCGGATGACGTAGCTCAGCACCGGATCGTCCGCTCCGCCACGCAACAGCTCGGCGCGGATCAGCCCGGTCGGTGGCGCCTCAACGACGAGCCAGTCTTCGCTGAACCCGTCGACGAACGTCGGCGGCGCGAGCGGGCGGAGGACTCCGTCATCGACGGCGTCTGGCGAACTCGGGGCGAGGATCATGAGCTCGTGGCCGTCGCCGTCCAGGACCCGCCAGCGGTTCTCCACCGAGCCGGTCTCGAGCGCCGAACGCTCCATGAGGAACCGCGCCTCGACGAAGACGTGGCCGGGGCTCGGCTCACGACCGGGATACCGATCGACCTGGTCCACGTCGGTGAGGGTCAGCACCGCGTCGCCGTCCGGAGCCGTGACCGTCGCGACCGTCCCCGGGGTCAGGTCCCCCGTGGTCGCGCTCGCGCCGGGGGACGGCAGGATCGGCGTTGCAGCGAACCCGCCCGTCTCGCGGCCGGGCCGGAGCAACCACGTGACGATGGGCTTCTGGTCCTCGTTGCGCATGATCGGCGCGTGAAGTGGGTGGAGCGCCTCCCCGCCGAACGTCGGGTGGTCGGCGGTCACCATGGCATCGGTCGCCGGCACGTCGAAGATCATCGTGCTCGAGTCGGTGAAGCCGTCAGGCGCGTCCAGCAACGACATCTGCGACACGCCGGGGATGCCGCCACCCGGGACGCCGACCCGTCCCGGATCGCCGAGATCCTGACCGGCGAGCCCCATCCCGACCCAGCTTCCGGGTCCGAGGAACGAGATCATCGCGTTGGGGCGCAGGGACCGGATGTCGACGGTCGCAAGGATGAAGCGACCACCTGGATGGCGCGAGCGGACGTCGGGCAAACGGGCACAGTCACGGACATCCCGGACGCGGATCTGCACCCCAGGGCCGTCGGCGTCCGCGACGACCGCCCAATCCCCCGGCTTGAGCATCCCCGTCGTGGGGGTCGCCTCCGGCGCGACCGGCGGGAACGAGACGTCCGGGGCCGTGCCAAGAGCAGGTGTCGGCGCCGCCGACGCAGCGGCGTAGTCCTCGAGCGTCGGGCATCGCTCCGACGACGCGTCGTGCGGCCTCGCGACACCGCTCGACACGAGCGCCGCCAGCGCCCCACCGGCGACCACCACCCCGAGGATGAGGGCCCACCTTGACCATCGGTGCGTTCGCGTGTCATCGCCCTCTGCGCTTGGGGGACGTGTGTCCGCCGTCCACATCCTAGTCGGCGGCCATGGCCGGTCCATCCAGTCGACCGTCCTCCGGCCACAGCCTGCCCGACCTAGACTGCGCCCGTGGCGGCGCCTCAAGCGAGCGAGCGAGCGGGACCCGAGGACTTCCGCGGTGCGCAGCGACGGCATCGCATCGCCGCACGCTTGCGCGCGATCCCGGCGGTCATCGCCGCCGCGGTCATGGGCATCCCGCTGTCGGTGTACCTCTCGCCGGTCCTGCTCGCCCTCGCGATCCTCGTCAGTGACCTCGTCAACTTCCTCATCCCGATGCCCGACCTTGGCGGCGCCGTGATGGGCCGCCTCGACCACCTGCTCGACGGCGACCCGGGCACCCTCGAGGCCATCGCCCTGGTCCTGCTGCTCTGGCTGATCCCCGGCGTCGTCGGCCTGGCGGTGGCGTACCTGCTCGTCCGCTGGCGGCTCGGCGCCATCGGCGGGGACGGGATCGCGGCGGCCATCGGCGGCCGCGAGCCGCGATCCGGCGACCTCGAGGAACAGCAACTCGTCGACGTCGTCGGGGAGCTGGCCGTCGCTGCGGGCATCGACCCGCCACGAGTCCTGCTGTACGACGACGGCCCCGCGAACGCGCTCGTCTATGGGCGGTCACCCGATCACGCGACGCTCCTCGTGGGCCGGGGCATCCTCGTCGAGCTCGACCGCGAGGCGACCCAGGGCGCCATGGCTCGTCTGATCGCGTCGGCGGTCGACGGTGATCTCGGCCTGGCCACCGACGTCGGGGCCGTGTACGTGACCTATGGGCTCCTGTCCACGACGCTCAACGCCGTCGTGAGCCCGTCGGCACGGAGACGGCTTCGAGCGGCCGTCCGCGGCCTGCGCGGGGCCGGCCCCGGCGATCCCACGGGCGCCAGTGGGATCGGTTCGCTCCTAGGCCTCCCGAGCGACGACGACATCCCCGACGACACGCGGTCGGGCTGCCTGACCCTGCTCACGATGGGCGGCCTCATCACGGTCGGCATGGCCCTGATCAACCTCTTTCTGACCGGACCGTTGCTCGTCTTCGCCTGGCGTTCGCGGGTGTACCTCGCCGACGCGGTCGGCGTCGACCTCACCCGGAACCCGACCGCGATGGCGTCCGCGGTCGCGACGCTCGGGGACGGTCGCGGCTTGCCGGGCAGCGCGTGGCTCGAGCTGCTGCTCGTCGCCGGCGGCCGCTCGACCCCGGCCGACGACCCACGCCACGGGCAGTCCCTCTCGGATACCGGTCTGGTCGCGTCGATCGATCCGTCGGTGCGTTCGCGCCTGGCCCGGCTCGAGGCGATGGGCGCCCAGCGCCCGGGCGAGGCGTCGGGTGGCAAGGTGCTGCCGACCGGGCCGGCATCGGGCACGCGACCGCGCCGCCACTGGGGCCTCACGCTCGTCCTCGTCGCGGTCATCGGGCCGCTCGTCGTCCTGATCGGCATCCTGGTGGCCATCGCGACCGTCCTGATCGTCTATCTCGTCGCGCTCGCCGCCTTCATCGTCCTCGCGATCGTGGCCGGGCCGATCAACGAGCTGCTCCGGAGCCTGGCCGGACACTGACGAGCGAGAGGGCCGGCCATCCGGCCGACCCTCTCGGTGTGCTGGTGCTCGAGCATGCCGGCGGGACCGGCCGCCCCATCGCTCAGTGACGGATGCGGAGCACCTCGCCACCACCGACCGACGTGCTGTGGTTCGTCACGTAGATCGTGCCGTCGCGGGTCACCGCGAGGCCACCCGGCGTATCGAGCTTCCCGGCTGCGATCTCCGTCTGCTGCCCATGGTGGACGCGGATCAGGGCACCGGTCGTGTCTCCGTTCGGGATGAACACGTTCAGGACCCCGGCCTTCGCGATCTCGAGGACGTACAGGTCACCCTTCCGCCCGAAGTCGAGGTCGATGATCGACGTGAAGCCGTCCTTGTAGAGCGTGCACGCGCCATGCGTCGCGGTCGGATCGCAGACGGCGTCGTGCGCCCAGGGAGCGACGCGCCAGATGCGGGACGCACCTGGTGTGAAGGGGAAGCCCTTGAGCTCGCCGACATACCAGAAGCCATCCGGACCGACGGTCACCGACGTCGGGACCGCCTCGGCCGGGATCATCGCCGGGAGCGTCGGGTCGCCGACATGAGCGGTCGACACGAGCTCGTTCGGGAACTGCGCCACCTTGCGGACCCCGCCCTTGGCGTTGACCAGCAGGAGGTCGTTGCCGGCGGCGTCGGCCACGAGCTTGCGGCCGTGCGACAGGAGCGCGATGCCGTAGGCGTTCGAGTCGGTGGGGTTCGGCGGCTGGTCGAGATCGGTCAGGTCCGGGTCGCCGTTCTGGAACGCCTGGATGTTCGCGAGGATCGTGTCGCTGTGCTTGGTCACGCGCAACACGGTGTCGAACCGGGGATCCACGTTCTGCGGGCCACCGCCGACGACAGCGACCACCGCCCAGCCACGAGCGTCGACGTTGACCGGTCCGGTGACCTCGCCTTCAGGTGAGATCGCCGATGGCAGGCCGCTGCGGAAGGTCCGGACGGTGTTGCCCGTGATCCGCAGGATCTTGCCGCTCAGGCCGAAGCCGCCTTCGCCGCCGCGGCCGGCGACCGCGACGAACACACGACCCTGGCCGTCGACGCTGATGCCCCGAGGGTTATCCAGACCTGATGCGAGGGTCTTGATGCGAGATCCGTGAGCGGCGGCTGGGGCCGCGAACGCCACCGACAACACCAGGAGTGCCGCCGCGGCGAGGGCCCATCGTCGGGCACGATGCATGGGAACCTCCTCTCGATCGCGCGGATCGAGTCGCTGCGTGGGGTCCGGTCATGCTAGCAACGAAGGTGGGGCCGGTCGCCGTGGACCGACCCCATCGGTGCGCCCGTGCACCGCGTTTTCGTGCGTGTGCGAATGTGGTGCGAAGGAGCGACACCGGGCGGCATGACCGCCCGGTCCGCTCCATGGAACGTCATCGGAGCAGGCGTCTCGAAGGCGCCGCTCGAAGGCGCCGCTCGAAGCCTCGCTAGGCGTTCGCGCGGCTGAACGTGCGGGCCGCTATCCACACGGAGATGACGGCCATGATCGAGGTGACCGCGACGCCGATCGCGATCTCCGGATCGCCCCACTGCCCGTTGAAGAGCGCCCGGGCCGCGTCCACGGTGTGCGTGAACGGGTTCAGCGAGCTCAGGAACTGCAGCCAGTCGGGCGCGAGCGCCATCGGCAGCAGGATCCCCGACAGCAGCAGGAGCGGCATCGCGATGCCCTGGACGAGCGGCGCGAACGCGTCCTCGCTCTTGAGCACGAGCGCCGCGGCGTACGACAGCGGGGCCACCGCGAGACCGATCAGCACGAGCAGTGCGAGGACGACCGCGATCCCGGCCGGGTCGACCTTCAGGCCGAGCGGGATGGCGAGGATGATCAGGAGGATCGACTGGAACATCAGGATGACTACGTCGCGGAGCGACCGCCCGAGCAGCATCGCCCCCCGACTCATCGGCGTGACCCGCATGCGCTCGATGACGCCGCTCCGGAGCTCGGCGATGAGCCCGAACCCGACGAAGGCCGTTCCGAAGATCGCGATCTGGATGAGCAGACCCGGGACGAACCAGTTGAACGCGTTCGTCGTGGCCCCGGCACCCTTGACCGCCCCTTCCAGAAGCGGACCGAAGAGGAAGAGATAGAGGACCGGCAGCATCATCCCGAAGACGATCCAGGTGGGCTGCCGGATGGTCAGCCACAGGGACCGATGGAAGATGAGCCAGGTGTCACGGATCAGATGCATGGCCGGATTCCTTGTCAGGGTGGTGGTGGGTCGGTCAGGGGTGAGGACGGTCGCGTTCATGCCGCCGGCTCCTCGCGCAGCGACCGGCCGGTCTGGCGCAGGAAGACGTCGTCGAGGCTGGGCCGGGCGAGGGTGATCGTCCGGGCCGAAAGCCCGGCGCCGTCGAGGATGCGCAGGATCTGCGGGATCGCGGTATCGCCCTGGTCGACGTAGAGGCGGATGAGCTCGTCCTCGGTGCTCGCCTCGCGGACGAACGCCTGGTCGCGGACCGTGGCGAGGACCTGCTCCCGGTCGCCGTCGACGCCGAGCGTGATCACGTCGCCGGCGACCTGGCGCTTGAGCGCGTCGGCGGTCCCCTCGGCCACGATCTTGCCGTGGTCGATGATCGCGAGCCGGTCGGCGAGCGCGTCGGCCTCCTCGAGGTAGTGGGTGGTCAGGAAGACCGTCGTCCCTAGCTCGCGCAGCCCGCGGATCTCGTCCCACATGCGGGCGCGCGCCTGCGGGTCGAGGCCGGTGGTCGGTTCGTCGAGGAAGAGGACTTGCGGCCGGTGGACGATGCCGAGGCCGACGTCGAGGCGGCGGCGCATGCCCCCGGAGTACGTGCTGGTCGGGCGGTCGGCGGCGACTTCGAGGTCGAGGGCCGCGAGGACCTCCTTGGCCCGCGTCTGGGCGGCGGCCTTGTCCATCCCGTACAGCCGACCCTGGATCACGAGCTCGCCGCGGCCGGTCTCGGCCGGGTCGGTCGAACCGCCCTGAGGCACATAGCCGATCCGTCGACGGACCGTTTCGGGCTCCCGGGCCAGGTCCGCACCCGCGACCGTGGCCTGGCCACCGGTCGGCTTGAGAAGCGTCGCCAGCATCCGCAGCGTCGTCGTCTTGCCGGCCCCGTTCGGACCGAGGAAGCCGAAGATCTCGCCGGCCGCGACCTCCAGGTCGACGCCGCGGACGGCTTCGACGGCCCCGCCCCGTGACTTGAACGTGCGACGCAGGTCGTGCGTCTCGATCATCGCCATCATCGGTACTCCTGTGTCCTATGCTGGACGGGTCACTTGCGCCGTTCCGCATTGTCGGACATTATCTGCACAGCGCAGATAGTTACCGACACAGGAGTACTTGTCAAGATGGAACGACGACAGAGTGTCGAGAGCGTGGTCCGCGCGCTCCGACGCGTGAACTTCCAGGGCTCGATCTTCGGCCAGTCCGTCGCGATCCGGCTGGGCCTCTCCGAATCCGACATCGACGCCCTCGAGCTGCTCATCGACACGGGCGCCGCGACGGCCGGCAAGCTCGCCGAGCTCATGGGCCTCACCACCGGGACCGTCACCCGGGTGGTGGATCGGCTCGAGCAGGCGGGCTACGTGCGCCGCGTCTCGGACCCGGCCGACCGCCGGCGGGTCATCGTCGAGATCGTTCCCGAGAAGGTGACGAGCCTCGAGGCGATGATGGCGTCACTCGAGAGCGCGGCCGAGACGGAGGCCGGACGGTACACGCCCGACCAGCTCGCAACGATCAACGACTTCCTGACGCGGATGGCCGAGCTGACGCAGACCGAGACGGCCCGCCTGCGGACCACCACCGAGGACCCGACGGTCGCCGGCGGCCCGAGCGAGCACGTCTCCCCCCTCGGCGCCCTGACCAGTGCCCGCCTGACGTTCCGCTCGGGGGCGCAGGACCTGCGGCTTCGGGCCGGCCGGGCACCCACCGAGCTCGTCCGCGGTCGGTTCGACGGCGCCACCCCGCAGGTCCGCGTCCGCGACGGGCGGGTGCTCGTCCAATACCGGGGCATCCCGTTCGACTGGCGCAAGCGCACGGCGACGCTCGCCCTGAACCCATCGATCCCCTGGACGATCGACATCGTCGGCGGGATCGCGCGCGTGGAGGCCGACCTGCGCGACATCGTGGTGCGCCGCCTGGAGATCACCGGCGGCAGCGAGCGGTGCCAGCTCGAATTCGGGCCAGCCCACGGCGACGTGTCGCTCAAGCTGACGGGCGGCGCCAAGACCCTGCGCGTCGAGCGGCCCGCGGGCGTCCCGATCCGGATCCGGGTCGTGGGTGGTGCGAACAGCCTCGTCGTCGATGACCGCGGATACGGGTCGCGCGGCGGCGAGACCATCATCGAGCCGGCCGGCTGGGCGGACGCGCGCGACCGCTACTCCCTCGAGGTCATCGGCGGGACGAAGTCGATCACGGTGGTCGGCCGGGCCTGAGCCAGGCACCCCGGCGATGGGGCCGCAGCGCCTCGGGCGCTCGTGAGGGACCGGCGCACCGTCTGGTGTCACGCCTCGGGCGGCCGCCTCGCGAGGTGGTCGAGGAACTCGGCCCGCGTCCGATCCCGCGTCCGGAACAGGCCCAGGACCGACGAGGTGGTCATGATCGTGCCCGGCTTGCGAACCCCACGCATGACCGCGCAGAGATGGGTCGCCTCGATGACGACGCCCACGCCTTGCGGGGCCAGTCGTTCCTGCAGGAACTCGGCGATCTGCTGGGTGAGCCGTTCCTGGACCTGGAGCCGGCGCGCGTACATCTCGACGATGCGCGGGATCTTCGAGAGCCCGATGACCCGGCCACGCGGGATGTAGGCGACGGCCGCGGTCCCGAAGAACGGCAGGAGGTGGTGCTCGCACAGCGAGTAGAACGGGATGTCCTTGACGATGACCATCTCGCTGTAGGCGACGTCGTAGATGGCGCCATTGATGAGCCGCTCGGGGTCCACGTGGTAGCCCGCCGTCAGTTCGGTGTACATGCGGTGGACCCGTTCGGGCGTCCCGATCAGGCCCTGGCGGTCGGGGTCCTCCCCGATCTCGCCGAGGATCTCCCGGACCGCCGATTCGACCCGGCCGTTGCCCGTATGTGGCCCGAGGCCGGCGATCAGGGTCTCCGCCGACCGCGGGTCCTCGCCGATCTCGGTCTCGATCTCGTCGACGATGGCGCGGACGTGGCTCGGCAGGTCGGCGGGGCTGGGCATCGGCGGTGGGCTCCTCGTGCAGGCGGCGATGGTACCGCGATGCCTCGCCGGGGTCGCCCGGTGGGGTCGCCCGGCGGTGTCGCCAACGCGGTCGTCGGGGCTGCTACCCTCCGGCCGTGGCCCATCCCCGAGTCGACCAGCTGCGGTTCGCCCGTTCCGAATGGGTACGAGGGCTGCGCGGCCTGACCGAGGCGGACGGCGTGCGCCGCCTCGAGCCGATGAATTCGATCTCGTGGATGGTCGGCCATCTCGCCTGGCACGAACGGCTCGTCTGGATGGAGCGCGGGCAGGGCCTGCGGGTCGAGCCGGTCCTGGATGCGGTCGCCAGCGGCCAGCCCGCCACGACACCGTCGCTCAAGACGATGTGGGCGGTCTGGCGGCGGATCACGACCGCCGCCGACGTGTACCTCGACACGCTCACGACGGAGGACCTGCTCGTCCCGCTCCCCCACGACGGCGCGGACCGATCCGCCGGCCGCCGGGTCGCAGATCCAGCGCATCACCTACCACTACTGGAATCACATCGGCGAGGCGTCCGCGGTGCGCCAGATCATGGGCCACACGCGGCTGGCGCAGTACGTGGGCGACATCGAGGCGAAGGCGCCGTACCGCCGCGAGGCCTGACCGGGAGCGCGACGGGCGGCGCGGAGGACCGCGAGGTCAGCCGGATCGGCCGCGGCGACCCAGGTAGTCGTGCCAGAGCAGGCGGGCGGCCACGGAACGCCATGGCCGCCACGGCTCGCCGATCACGGTCATCTCCTCGGGGCGCGGCCGGCGATCCAGGCCGACGACCTCGGCCACGGCCTGCTGCAGCGCGATGTCGCCGACCGGCCACACGTCCGGCCGGCCGAGCACCATCAGCAGATAGATCGTCGACGTCCACGGGCCGATCCCCGGGATCGCCTCGAGCGCGACGCGCACCTCGTGGTCGTCCTGCCGGACGAGGGCCCCGAGATCGAGCGTGCCCGCCTCGATGGCGGCGGCGAGCTCGCGCCCGTAGCGGGCCTTCTGGCGACTGAATCCGATCGCGAGCAGCTCCGCGTCGGAGAATCCGAGGAACCGCGCCGGGGTCAGCGGGTCGGCGGCCGCCGTCAGCCGGTCGAAGGCCGCCTGCGCGGAGGCAAGCGAGACCTGCTGCTCGAGCACGATGTGGAGCAGCGTCGGGAACCCGGGCGCCCGGTCCCACAAGGGTGGCGGCCCGTAGCGGGCGACGATCCCGGCGAGATCCGGGTCGCGCGCCGTGAGTTCGGCGACGGCCGCGGCGAGCGTCGCCTCGGTGAGCGCCATGTGGGACGTGACCGTCAGACGACCGTCCCCCCGGCGGTGAACCCGGCGGCGGGCCGCGGGTCGAAGGGCCGACCCTCCGCGCCGCGCAGCCAGGCGCGTGCGTTCTCGCCGAGCGAGGGCCGGTGATAGCCGCCCTCCTGGAGGATCACCAACCGCCGGCCGAGCGCCGCCACTCGCCGCCCGACCTCGTGATAGACGTCCGTCGTGAGCGCGAAGTCGCCGATCGGGTCGAGCCCGTAGGTATCGAAGCCGAGCGACACCACCACCACCGAGCCGGGCACGGCCGCGATGGCCTCGACGGCTCGATCCGTGGCCGCGAGGTAGTCCTCGTTCGTGGCGCCGGCGCGGAGCGGGATGTTGAGGTTCTCGCCGGCGCCGGCCCCCTCTCCGATCTCGTCGGCGCGGCCGAGGAAGTACGGGTAGGCGCGCTGTGGGTCCGCGTGGATCGAGATGTAGCGCACGTCGCCGCGCCGCCAGAAGATCTGCTGCGTGCCGTTGCCGTGGTGATAGTCGACATCGAGGATCGCGACGCGTTCGCCGGTCGCGGCGGTGATCGCCTCGGCCACGATCGCGGCGTTGTTGAAGAAGCAGTACCCGCCGTACATCGCCCGGGCGGCATGGTGGCCCGGTGGCCGGCACAGCCCGTAGGCGCTGGTGGCGCCACCGAGGACGAGGTCCATCGTGGTCAGGGCGACGTCCACGGCTCCGAGCGCGGCCACGTACGTGCCCGCGACCAGCGGCGCCGCCGAGTCCAGTCCCCAGTACCCCGCCCGGCCGGCCGCCTGCTCCGGCTCGCGGACGAGCGCGGCGATCGCCTCGTCGCTCATGCCCTCGAACATGGCTCGGTTGGGGTACGTGTCCGCGGAGAGGAACGGCACGGCCAGCTGCTGCCGGCGGACCTCGGACCAGGCCACCTCGAGGAAGGCGAGCAACCCGGGGTCGTGGACGGCGGTGATCGGTGCGGTGCCGTGTGCGGTCGGCTCGCCACGCTCGAATCCCCCGTCGGCGTCGAGGGTGGCGCGGATGATCTCGGCCCGTTCGGCGACCTCGTTCGCCGGGATCGGCTGGCCCATGAACGTCTCGACGGTGATGTCGTGGCCCAGGTGCGCGGGCGTGTAGACGACCTGCATCGCGTCCTCAGCTGGCTGGCGGCATCCGACGCGCGTCCACGTCGGCGGTCACCCCGAGGATGGCCCGGGTGACCTCGGTCGGACGGTAGCGCATCAGGTTGTGCCCGTCGTGGCCGAACGACATCGCCTCGATCGGACCGTGGCCGGCCGCCACGCGCGCGTCACTCGCGGCCGCCAGGGCCCGCTCGCGGACACCGGGCGCATCGTCGCCGGAGGCGGCCGCCGCCAGGGCCACGACCGGCGCGGCGACCGCGCCCAGCGTCTCGACGGGGTCGTACCCGAACATCGTGGTCACGCACGCTTCGAGCACGTGCGGCCGCGTGACCGGGACCACGCGACCGGCGTGCGTCTCGACCACGGTCGCCCGCGCCGCGCGCTCCTGGTCCACGTCCCACGTGGCGGGATCGAAGGCCGCCCGGTCGGCGAGGAACGCCGCCATCGAGGCGAGCACCTCCGGCGGCTCATCGAGGCCTCGAAGGAAGGTGTCGAGGTCCAGCCCGGTCGACGCCTCGATGGACTCCCAGCCCCCGTCCACGAGCACGAGCCCGGCACAGCGCGGTCCGAGGGCCAGGGCCGCGGAGGCCGCGACGATCGCGCCGAACCCGTGGCCCGCGAGGACGACGCGGTCGTCGACGCCCTCGATGGCCCCGGACCCTTCGGCGGAGGCCACGACGTCCTCGGCCAGGACCTCGAGGTCGTACGCACCGTCCTCGGTGGGGGCGTCGGAGAGGCCGTGGCCGCGCACGTCCATGGCGACGACCCGTCGGACCGCCCGGAGCCGGCGCGCGACCGGTGTCCAGACCCACGCGGTCTGGGCGAGGCCGTGGACGAGGACGACGGGCGGCCCGCCACGACCCCCGCTGACGGCCGGATCGGCCGGTCCGCCCCAGTCGAGGAAGTGGATCCGATCGCCGGGCGCCACGACGACGACGAAGCCGTCCGGCTCCGCCGTCGCGTCCGGGGCGGGGACCTGGTCCGTCGGGGACACCATCGGCCCTAGGATACGGAGACCATGGCCAAGCGCCGCCGCGGTTCGCGGACCGCCCCCTCCCGCCCTTCGCGCCACCGGCCGTTCGAGCAGCTCGTCGACCGGGCGATCGCGTCGATCCCGATGCCATTCGCGGCCGCGCTCGACGAGGTGGCGATCGTCATCGAGGACGAGCCGACATCCGATCAGCTCCGCGAGCAGGGGCTGCCCGCCGATGACTCGCTCTACGGTCTGTACGAGGGGGTCCCGCGCACGGATTGGGGCGCCGACGGCGTCGCCTTCCCCGATCGCATCGTGCTGTTCCGCCTGCCGCTCGAGGAGGACTTCCCCGACCCCGACGACCTGGCCGACGAGGTCTGGGTCACCCTGGTCCACGAGCTCGCCCATCACCTCGGGATCGAGGAGGACCGCCTCGCCGAGCTCGGCGTCGACTGAGCGGTCCCCGAGCGGGCGACCGTCCACCGGGCGACCGTCGATCGCGCCGCCCCCGCCTCAGAAGCGCGCGACGACGAGCACCACCAACGCGAGTCCGACCCAGGCCGCGACGATCCCGAGCCACATCGACCGGGTGATGACCCGGAACCGCGGCCGTCCCGGGCGGTCGATGGCCGGGTCGTGATCGGCGCCCGGCCGGACGCGGTCGAGGCCGATCGTCGCGTGGGTCAGCCCCACGAACATCACGACCTGGGGCGCGATCGAGATGGCCATGACGGTCAGGATCAGCGTCCCGAAGGCGAAGATGGCGACCACGATCCCGATGGTCACGAGGATGAGGCCGGCCGGGCCGGCGTCGGCGCCGAGCCCGAGCGCGTCGAACACTCGCAGGGCCAGATCGAGGCCGGCGCTCAAGCCGAGCAGGAGCAGCAGGACCGCGGTCGCCTCGAACACGGCCACGATGGCGGCGGCGACCTTGCGCGCTCGATAGACGCGGAACGAGCGGGCGACGGCCTCGCCGGCCCCGACGTCGCCGAGGACCACGCCGGACAGCACGTACGCGAATGGCGCGCCGACCAGGACGCTGGCGAGGACCAGGGCGATGACGGTCCCCTCGCCGCCGACGGGCAGGAGCGCGTCGACGAGGACCTGGAAGAACCCCTGGGCGAGGCTCAGCGGGATGCCGGCGAGGATCCCCGCGCCGATCGACCGCCAGAACACCATGCGCGAGCGCGCCAGCGCCTGGTCCGTCGTCAACGGCCGGCCGACCATCCGCCCACCGAGGATGGCGGCGGCGAGGATCCGGCTCTCGACGAAGGCGACCACCACCCCGATGAACGCCGGGACGAGGAGGAACGTCTGCCAGCCCGCGGCCGCGCCTTCCGCGAGCTCGATGCCCTGCTGGACGGTCAGGTGCACGGTCCGGACCTCGATGACCCAGCTCGCGAGGGCCAGCGGCGCCACGGTCCCGACGGCGATGGCGCCGATGTAGAACGACGCCCGGCGCATCTCCTCGGTCGCCTGGCCGAGCAGGTCGAAGCTCGTCCCGATGAGGCTGCGTGCGGTCGCCAGTCGGATCGCCGGCGTCCCGACGGCCTGGGTCATCGGCCGGCGCCGACCTCGGCCGAGGCGGCGGCCCCGGGCAGCGTGCCGGCCGCTGCGAGCAGGTCGCCCAGGCGGCTCACCTCGACGTTGCCGCCGGACAGCACGACCGCGACCCGCTCGCCGGCCCGGATGGGGATCCGTCCCGCCAGGACCGCGGCGAGGGCCGCCGCGCCGGCCGGTTCGAGGACCTGCTTGAGCCGTTCGATGCCGAAGCGCATCCCGCCGAGGATCGTCGCGTCGTCGAGCAGGATGATGTCGTCGAGGAGGCGGCGCGTCAGCTCGAGGGTGATCACGCCCGCGAACGGCGCCCCGAGTCCATCGGCGACGCTCCTCGGCTGGATCGTGACGACCTCGCCGCGGGCGATGGCCTGGGAGACCGCATCGGATCCTTCCGGCTCGACGCCGTACACGCGCGTGACGGGCCGGTGGCCCTTCACCGCGGCGGCGACCCCCGAGATGAGCCCGCCGCCGCCGACCCCGACGATCACGACATCGACGTCGGGCACGTCCTCGAGCAGCTCCAGGCCGATCGATCCGTGACCGACGATCACCTCGGCATCGTCGAACGGATGCACGAACGTCAGGCCCTCGGCGTCGCGGAGGCGCTCCATCTCGGCGAAGGTCTCGCCGACATGCGCGCCGTGGAGCACGACCCGTGCTCCGTACCCGAGGCAGGCGTCCACCTTCGAGCGCACGGCGCCCTCCGGCATCACCACCGTCATCGGGACGCCGACGGCGCTGCCGGCCCAGGCGTAGGCCTGGCCCGCGTTCCCCGCGGAGAGCGTGATGGCGCCCCGCCGCCGCGCGTCCTCGGGGAGCGTCGCCATCCGGTTGGACATCCCGCGCGCCTTGAACGAGCCGGTCTTCTGGAACTGCTCGGCCTTGAGGTAGAGGCGGTCGCCGGCGACCCGCGGTCCGCCGGCCGCGGCGAGCCAGGTCGCGGCCGTCGACGAGGTGAGGACCGGCGTCCGATGGACGACCGGGGCGATCCGCTCGCGAGCGGCGTCGATCGCCTCGAGCGTGACGTCCCGGGCTTCGGTGTGGAGCGCCATGCGCCGGAGTATGGCAGCCGGCAGGCGCCGGACAGGGCCACCAGCACTTGCGTGTTTGCGCAAGTACTGATAGATTCCAAGCCGTGTTGGACTACCTGCCGGTCTCCGAGGAGATCGATCGGGAGCGGTACGCCGCCGTCGGTCGGGCCCTCGCGGATCCCAAGCGCCTGTGTGTCCTCGAGTCGCTCGCCATCGGCGAGCTCTCGGTGAGCGACCTCAGCAACCGGGTGGGCTGCCAGGTACCCAACATGAGCCAGCATCTGGCGGTCCTCCGAAACGCGGGGCTGGTCACCAGCCGCCGTGACGGGAACACCATCCTCTACCGCCTGGCGGACCCACGGGTCCTCGAGGCGTATCGACTCATCCAGGACATCGCCCGGTAGGGCGACGCGGGAGAAAGGAACACAGCGGCATGGCGGAGATCAAGGTCGCGACCGATACCAATTTCGAGGAGCTCGTCCTCAAGGCCGAACGACCGGTCGTGGTCGACTTCTGGGCGGCGTGGTGCGGGCCCTGCAAGATGGTCGCCCCCGAGATGGAAAAGCTCGCCGAGAAGTACGAAGGCGCCGTCGACGTCGTCAAGGTCGATGTCGATGCCAATCCGCGCCTCTCCCAGGCCTTCAACATCCTGAGCATCCCGACGATCGCCTTCTTCAAGCCCGGCGCGCAGCCGCAGGGCGTGGTGGGCTTCCGTCCGCTCGAGCAGCTCGAGCAGCAGTTCGGGCTCACCGAGTTCGCGGCCGCCAAGGCCGACTGACCCCGTCCTCCTCCTCCCGCGACGGCCCCGGTCCGCAAGGATCGGGGCCGTTCGATTCCTGGGCCGTCAGCCGGCGCGGGCTCGCCGCGCCGCCGACTCGAACCAGGCGCGCGCCCGGTCGACGCCGTGCGCATCGAGGGCCGGCGGGGCGAAGCGGACCCACTCGGCGCCGCGGTCGGACGCGCCGGTGTCGGGCGTCCGCCGCGCCGCGGCGGCGACGGCCGGATCGAGCCGGAACGACGCGCTGCCATCGGCCTCGAGGACGACGATCGCTCGCTCGCCGACGCGGTACTCCGTCGAGCCGTCCGCACCGACCACGGTCGTCACTCCCGGGACCTCCTCGGCCACGTCCGGGAGCAGGCTCGCGAGCGTGACCGCGGTCACGACCGGGCGGCCGCGAGGATCGCCTCGAGATCGGCGACGTGCTCGCGATAGTGGTCGACCGTCTCCTCGTTGAAGGACGACATGTGGGTCGGGTGCTTGATCCAGCGCGCCTCGGGTACCACGGTCAGGGTCCCACGCAGCTCACCCGGCTGCGAGCGATACCGAGCGCGAAGCTCGTCGAGCGGCAGGGCCGACCACTCGGCCTGGATCTCGGCGTTGACGACCTCCCCACCCCGCGCGTCCCAGTCCTCGTCGACCCGCACGATCGTCGGGCTCGTCTCGCCGACTGCCAGCTCGCGGGCCGCGTCGAGCGAGACCGCCTGCCACGCCAGCATGTGGGCCATCAGGTCGCGGCCGCTCCAGCCATGAGCCGCGTCGACCGGCCGTTCGAGGTCGGCATCCGACAGGTCGGCGAGCGCCTCGAACGGCGCCCAGGCATCCCGCTCCTCCTCGAGGAACTCGAGCGCATCGAGATACATGTGAACGATGGTACGGGACGCCGTCGCCATGTGGGCCTCGTATCCTCTGCGCGATGGATCCGTCCCCGGTCGGGTCGCCGGCCATCGATCTTCCGCTCTGCCGCGACGCCAAGGTCCGGCACGTCGGGGTCGTCTTCGTGCACGGCATCGGCTCGCAGGAGCAGGGCGAGATCCTGCGTGACTGGGGCGGCGCGATCGCCCGCGTCCTGATCGATTTCCGCGTGGCGGCCGGCGCGAACGGCGATCCGGTGCTCGCGACCCAGCTCGACCCGACCGCACCGGGCCGCATGTTCGTCGAGCTCCAGCTCCCGGCGACGACCGATGCGGACGGCCGGACCGGGGCCGAGGAGCACTGGCTGCTCACGGAGGCCTGGTGGGCCCACGAGATCACCCCGCCCACGTTCGGCCAGATGGCCCAGTGGCTGGGACCGGAAGGGGCGATCCCGCGGATCGTGAAGACGATCATCCCGCACGCCGGCGGCGGCTCGGATCCGCGGGCGCTCTCGAGCTCGCCGGAGCCCGACGGGGTGCCCCTGCCCGAGCCGCCCGATCGAGCGCTCGGCGAGCGGCGCGGCCAAGCCCTTGGCGCCCGTGCGCGGCGCGCGGTCACGGGCTGGCGCCGTGCGCCGATGACCCAGACGCGCGACTGGCTCGGTCGGGCGGGCGCCTGGGCATACCTCCAGGCCTTCTCGGCGCTGCTGCTCCTGCTCTACGGCGCGCTGCGCTCGATCGAGACGCTCATCCCCATCGGTCCGCTCGCCAACGGCGCCCTGACGCGCCCGATCGACCGCTTCGTGCTCGAGTGGTTCGGCGACGTCTACGTGCTGCTCGGCGTGCCCGCCCAGGCGGCCAGCGTCCGGGGCCGGTTGTCGCGCGCCATCGCGGACCTCCAGGAGGCTCGCGCCGACGAGATCGTCGTCATCGCCCACTCGGGCGGGGCCATCGTGTCGTGGATGACCCTCGCCGACGAGACGACGCGCGGCCTGCGGGTCGACCACCTGGTGACGATCGGCGAGGGCCTCAACCTCGGCTGGAACATCACGTCGGGCGACGGGACCGACCCCGACATGGAGGGCATGCTCGAGCGGGCGCGCCGCCGGTTCGAGCGGCTCTACGAGCCCATGACCCGGGTCCGGCCGATGCTGCGCTGGACGGACTACTGGGGCTCCCGCGATCCGGCCCCGAGCGGACCGCTCCAGCCACCCGATCCGGACCTCCGCCCGGCCGCCAAACGGTTCACGAGCATGCCCGTCTGGAACCTGCTGTCGTTCACCGAGGACCACGGCGCGTACTGGGACAACGACGAGGAGTTCGTCATCCCGCTCCTCCGCCGGCTCGAGGGACGGCGGACGGACGACACGTCCTACTTCGGCGACGACATCGCGCACATCCGGCGGTCGAACCGCCGGCGCCGTCGCGTCTCGGTGCTGTCGGTCTGGAAGCAGCTGGGATTGATGGCGCCGCTGGCCGCGATCATCACCTCGTTCGTCGCGGGCAACGACCTGGTCCCGCGGATCGGCGACGCCATCGCCAACGCCTGGGCGGTGGTCCCCGGCAGCCAGATCGTCACGGAACCGCTGAACGCCATCCGCGCGCTGGACCTCCAGGACGTCGGGCCGGTCGACACCCTGGCCGAGATCGGCGTGTGGGTCGTGGCCGGGCTGATCGCCGTCGCGGCGGCCTACGCCCTCATCTCGCCGCCCGAGCGGAGCACGCCCTGGTCGACCGCAGTCTCGCGACCGGCACGGCTCATCGGCTGGCTCGTCCGCCACGGGCGGCTGCTGGCCGCCGCCCCGATCCTCGTGCTCATCGTCACCGCGGCCGTCCGGTTCACGGGCGGCGCCACCACGGCCGGCGTCGCGGCGGTCGCCGACGCGCTCCCATGGATCCTGGTCGGCGCCGCGGTCATCATCGGCGCGTTCCTCGCCAGCCAGCGCTGGCTCGTGGTCCGGATCGCGGCGACCGTGGTCGTCCTCGCGCTCGGGTCCTACGCCGTCCTGGCGCCGTTCGCGGCGATCCTCATCTTCCCGGCCGTCGGCGCCATGGTCCTCGGCATCGTCGGCGTCGTGATCGGGTTCGGCATCCTCGTGCGGATCGGGACGTGGCGCTGGACGTCATGGGACGCTCGCGAACGGGCCGCCGCGCATGCCCGCGAGCCGGAGTATCAGCCGATCGGCCTCGTCGCCATGCAGTGCGTGGTGATGCTCGTGAGCCTGGGGGTCTTCTTCGTCGCGGTGAGCTTCGACCTCGCGGCGGCCGCCGCGATCGGGGCGGCCCTGGCGGTCCTCGCCGTGCTCGTCGGGGTCGCCATCGACGTGAACCACGCCTCGGCGCGCGGCGATGCCCGGGGCCGGGCCAGCTTCGAGAGCTACGAGGCGATCCGGAAGCTCTGAGCGAGTGACGCGCGGCGGTCAGACGCGCGGTCAGACCGCGACGGGCTCGCGGTACTCCCCGAAGACCTCGCGCAGGACCGCGCATTGCTCGCCGAGCGTCGCGTACGCCGCGGCGCAGCGCAGGAAGTGCGGCATGAGGTTCGTCTCGCTCGTCCCGGCTCGGGTGGCGGCTTCGCGCAGCCCGGCCAGGGCCGAGCCGACCGCCTCGGCGTCGCGGTCCCGGCGGGTGAGCGCCAACCGGGCGAGTTGCGCCTCGAGCGAGCCCGGAGGCACGGACAGGACCGGCACCGCGGTCGACTCCGCCTCGTCGACGTACGCATTCACGCCCACGACCCGCCGCTCGCCGGCATCGAACTCGCGCTGGTAGCGGTATGCCGCGTCCGCGATCTCGCGCTGGGGGTAGCCCTCGGTGACGGCCGCGACCATGCCGCCGCGCCGGTCGATCTCGTCGAGGTAGCGCCACACCTGGCGCTCCACCTCGGCCGTGAGCGTCTCGACGAACCACGAACCGCCGAGCGGGTCGACCGTGGCGTCGACCCCCGTCTCCTCCGCGATGATCTGCTGCTGACGGAGGGCGAGGAGCGCCGCCTCGGCCGTGGGCACGGCCAGCGCCTCGTCGTGCGCGTCCGTGTGGAGCGACTGCGTGCCCCCGAGCACGGCCGCAAGCGCCTGGATCGCTACGCGGGTCAGGTTGTTGAGCGGCTGCTGCGGCGTCAGCGACACGCCGGCGGTCTGGGTGTGGAAGCGCATCCAGGCGGAGCGCTCGTTCTCGGCGTGGTAGCGCTCGGTCATGAGCCGCTGCCAGATGCGGCGTGACGCGCGGAACTTGGCGATCTCCTCGAAGAAGTCCGAGTGCGAGTTGAAGAAGAACGACAGGCGCGGGGCGAAGTCGTCGACGCGCAGGCCGCGCTCGAGGGCGGCCTCGACGTAGGCCATCCCGTCGGCGATCGTGAACGCGAGCTCCTGGACCGCGGTCGAGCCCGCTTCGCGGATGTGGTAGCCGCTGATCGACACCGTGTTCCAGCGCGGCAGCTCCTTGCGTCCCGAATTCGATCGTGTCGGTGACGAGGCGCATCGAGGGCGCCGGCGGGAAGAGGTACTCCTTCTGGGCGATGAACTCCTTGAGGATGTCGTTCTGGGTCGTCCCCTCGAGCCGCTCGCGCGGGACCCCGGCCTTCTCGGCGGCCACGATGTACATCGCCCAGATCGGGGCGGCCGGCGAGTTGATGGTCATCGAGGTCGAGACCCGGTCGAGGGGCAGACCGGCGAGCAGGACCTCCATGTCGGCGAGGCTGCTGACCGCGACCCCGCACGTCCCGAACTCGCCCTCCGCCTCGGGGTCGTCGGTGTCGTAGCCGTAGAGGGTCGGCATGTCGTAGGCGATCGAGAGCCCGGTCTGGCCGGCGTCGAGGAGCTGGCGGAACCGGGCGTTCGTGTCCTCGGCCGCACCGAAGCCCGCGAACATGCGCATCGTCCAGAGCCGGCTCCGATAGCCGTTCGCGTGGACGCCGCGAGTGAACGGCGGCTCGCCCGGGGCACCGATGTCGCGGTCGAGGTCGATCCCCGCCGCGTCGAGCGCGTGCCGGTCGTAGACGCGGTCGATCTCGATGTCCCCGAGCGTCACGAAGCGCGGCTTGCGCTCCGGGGCTCGATCGTCGGACCGGCGGGTCATGCCAGCGACTCTAGCACTCGCGTCAGTCGACCCCGAAGGCGTCGACCGCCTCCTGGATCCGGGCCTCCGGGAGGTCGTGGGTGATGACGACGTTGACGCGGTCGGTCGCGGCGGATGGCCAGACGATGACCGACTGCATGCGCTCGCCGGTCTGCGTGTCCAGCCGGCGGCCCTGGCGGCCGGCGATCGTCGGCGACGTCTCGCCAAGCACGGTCGTACGGGAGTTCTGGCGCGCGCTGTTCGCGTAGAAGTCGGCGAGGAGGTCAGCCGTAAGGCCAGGCGCCGTGAAGACGGCGAGGACGACCGCCGGGTCCCCGAAGGTCCACGTCCCGCCGGCGAAGCGGACCTCCGAGATCCCCGCCGAGGCGAGCGAGCCGAGATTCTCGGCCGTGCAGTTCCGGCCTGAGTCGAGGCGCTCGGGGGCGGCGCCGTGATACTGCGTCGGGATCAGCGCCTCGAGGTCGGGGTACGCGCCGGCCGCTGACCCGTCGGCGCTGCACGGCCCGGTGGGATCGAACGACGCGGCCGGCGCGGCGCAGCCGGCGAGCAGGACCGCGAGCGCGATCACGAGCGGGGCGGCGCGCAGCGGGGCGGCGCGCAGTGCGGCGAGCGCGGCGCGCGACCGCGCCTGCCGCCTGGGACGTGGGGCCATGCGTGAAGCCTAGCGATGAGGCGCCCGATGCGCCTCGAGCGGTGCATCCGCGCACCTGGTACCACCGTCCCGGTCCGGTGCGCGCGTGCGCCCGGTCAAAGTGTCCAGACAAGTCGGGACAAGGGTCACATTGCCTCGCCGCCGTTCCGAGCCTAGTGTTCTGCCTACGCCGACCCGCGATCGAACCGGGAGCAACCTGGGGCGTCGGTCACGGAACAGGGAACGGCCTTCGACACGGGGATGGTCCGAGTCGAAGATCCCGGACCCAGTTCACGAGCCGAATAACTGGTGCTTCGGCCAACAGGCCTGGTGGACCGTCGGGACG
The DNA here is from genome assembly GCA_963817245.1 of uncultured Chloroflexia bacterium. Lineage (GTDB taxonomy): Bacteria > Chloroflexota > Limnocylindria > Limnocylindrales > CSP1-4 > SPCO01. The sequence goes on along the minus strand of CAWFNQ010000001.1, from coordinate 662,448 downwards.
GCAGCGATCATCACATCTGATCTACGTTCTTAGCGAGATGAACGCCCTCCGGTATCGGGGGGCGTTTTCGCGTCCCCGGCGTGGGCCGGTCAGGCGGAGCGCCCTGGACGCTCCGACGCCGGACGGGACCGACGCACGATGCCCCGTCGGTCGAGATCGGCCTGGACGACGCGGGCGGCGGCGACCAGGTCCGGATCGCGCGTGACGGTGCCCGCGACCCAGTCGACATAGGACGGCTCGAACGCGGCGATCTGGCCGAGCGTGTGCCCGTGGAACTTGCCGAAATCCACGGTGAACTGCATCGCGCCCTCCAGCGACGGGGGCGCGGGGCGGCGGAAGTGGCGGATCCGCCCACGGACCGCCGGACCCGTCGGGGTAGAGGCGCGGGGCGGCTCGCGGTCGACGATCTCGCTGCGGAGCGGAGCCTGGCCGGCGAGGATGTGCTCGCGGCGACGGCCGTGCGCCACGGAGTTGCGGGCACGGAACGTCGCGCTCATGTCGACGCGGCCGGTCACCGGTCGAGTGGGCTTGGGTGTCGGCGGGCCGCCACGGCCGCGGGACGGCGCACCGGCCACGTCCGCGCCACCCGACCCGCTCCACTTGCTGCGGTCCCGCGTGAGGGCGGCATACGCCTCGTTGATCTCGGCCATCTTGCGTGTCGCGACGCGCGAGGCCGCCGGGTCGTCGCCGGTCAGGTCGGGATGATGCGTCCGGGCGAGCCGCCGCCACGCCGCCTTGATCTGGGTCGGCGTCGCCCCCGGTTCCACGCCGAGGACCGCTCGCGGGTCGCGCTTGGCCACGACCGAAGTGTACGCGGGGGCGGGCGGAGCTCGGCGCACGCCCGGGCGCTTGACAGGTCGGTCCCCGGTGGCGTCCCCTTCGGACATGGGCAAGGTCCGTCGCGCCGGCGTGGTCGCGGCCGCTGCGGCGGCGCCGCTGGGGCTCGCCTACCGATTCGCCCTGGCGTACCGCGTGCGGGCCGGGTACCCGCGCCGCTACCCGCCGCGGGTGACGCCCGATCGCCTCGGGCTCCCGTACGAGACCATGACCGTCCCCTCCGGCGGCCTCGAGCTCCCGGCCTGGTTCATCCCCGCCCGAGACGGCCGCGCCGGGCCCCGGCATCGTGCTCGTCCACGGCTGGGAATCGGCCCGCGACCGTACGCTCCCGATGGCGGTCTTCCTCCACGCGGCGGGCTTCCATTGCCTGACGTTCGACGTCCGCGGGCACGGCGCCAACCCGCCCGAGGAGCTGCCGCTCAGCGCCGGCGAGTTCGGGCTCGATGCCGGCGCCGCGTTCGGGGCCATGCTGGACCGGCCGGAGGTCACCGTCGGTGGCATCAGCGGCCACTCGATGGGCGGGATCGGCGCCATCCTGGCGGCGGCCGCGGAGCCGCGCGTCGGGTTCCTCGCGGCCTCATCGACGCCCGCTGACCCCTATCGGCTCACGCGCCTCACGTTCCGGCTCGCCCACCTGCCGATCCCGGACCCCATCGCCTACCCGCTCGCCTGGCTCACGACGCGCGTCTACCTGCGACCGCGCGGCCACGAGGTCGCGGACGTCAGCGCGACCCTCGCGCTCGCCGACTACCACGGACCCGTGCTCCTGGCCCATGGGTCCGAGGACCGCGTCGTGCCGCGCAGCCACCTCGAACGGCTGGCCCAGGCGGCCCGAGCGGGCCGCCATGACGGCGACGCCCCGGTCGAGACCATCCTCGTCGACGGCGGCGAGCACTCCTGGCTCTACGAGTTCCCCGAGTACCGCCGCGCGGTCGCACGAGCCGCCGCGAACGCCCTTGGTGGTCCGCTCGATCCGGACGAGGCCGGCGACGTCGCCGCGGCCACGCCCGCCGAGCGCATCCCCGACACGGAGCTCAGGTTCGCCGCGACCGAGGAGATCGAAGGCGGCGCGAGGACGCTCGCGCAGGTGCTCCTCCCCGGCGCGACCCGCCGCGTGCCGCTGCCCGACGACGAAGTCGTGACGTCGTCGCCGCGATGAGTCGCGACCTTCCGAACCCGGTCTGGGAGGCCATCCGGACGAAGCGCGCGATCCGGCGCTTCGCCGATCGCCCGCTGGACCCGGCCCACCTCGAGCGCATCCTGAACGCGGGCCGGCGCGCCGCGAGCTCCAAGAACCAGCAGCGCTGGGCCTTCATCGTCTGCCGCGACCGCGCCCACCTGCGCGAACTCGGCGCCGTCGGCCCGTGGGCCGGTCACCTCGCCAGGGCTGCCGTCGGCGTCGCCCTCGTGACGCCGGATCCGCAGACGACCGACGCGCCGTTGTCGGTCATGTTCGATCTCGGCCAGGCGGCCGACAGCATGCAGCTCGCGGCGTGGGAGCTCGGTGTCGGCAGCGTGCCGGCGACCGTGTACGACCAGGATCTCGCCCGGCGGCTCCTCGGCTACCCAGCCGATCGCCATTGCGAGTTCCTGCTCTCGTTCGGCTACCCGGCCGATCCGGCCGACCTCACGCGCCCGCCCAAGCCGGGCGGCCGGGTCGCCCTCGGCGACCTCGTCCACGAGGAGCGCTGGTAACCCGGCGGTCGCGCGGCCCCGCGGTCGCGCGTGAGCGCGCCCCGCGCCCCGCGCGCTACTGCCAGCGGAACTTGCGCGAGGCGATCGCGAAGCAGACGACGAGCCAGCCGAGGAGGACCGCGGCGCATACGTAGAGCGGCGCGAACGGCACGCCCCCGACCATGACCTGGCGCAGCGCGTCGGCGAGATAGGTCAACGGGATGAGCCGGGCGATCGTCTGCAGGAACGGTGGCATCGCGGCGATCGGGAAGAACACGCCCGAGAGGAACATCATCGGGAACTGGACGACCTGGGTGAGGCCGTTCGCGGCGTCCTCCGTCTTGGTGAAGGACGCCAGCACGTAGCCCAGCGACAGGAACGAGACCGCACCCAGGACGACGAACGCGCCGGCCATGAGCAGCGAACCGGTGATCTCGACGCCGAACACGAGCACGCCGACGCCGACGATGATCAGGGCCTGGAGCATGGCGAGCAGCAGCCGCATCAGCGTGTTCGAGCCGACGAGCTGCGAGCGGTGCAGCGGCGTCGCCGCGAGGCGCTTGAGGATCCCCTTCTCGCGGTCGGCGACGAGGGGCACCGCGGCGAAGATCCCGAGCTGCATCACCGACATGCCCAGGATGCTCGGGACGAAATAGCTGATGAAGGAGAGGTTCTCCGTCTGGATCGTCTCGGCCTGCGCCATGACCAGCGGGGTCCGACCGCCGAGGTTCACGACACCCAGCACGCTGCCGACGGCCTGGTCGACCGACGCCACGAGCGACGAGCGCGACGGATCGACGACGATGGTGAGCGACGCCGGGGCGCCCGCTCCGGCGGCAGCCGAGGCCAGCGCAGCGCCGTAGCCCGACGGCACGACGATGATCGCATCGGCTTCGCCGTCCTTCATCTTGGTCTCGGCCGCTGTCCGCGCATCGACGTCCGCGAGCTGGACCCCGCTCGCCGAGGCGAACGCCGCGTGCAACTGTCCCGAAGCCGCCGAGCCGTCCTCGTCGACCCAGGCGATGTTCAGCGTGGTGTTCCCGCCGCCCTCGAAGATGAAACCGAACAGGAAGATGAAGATCAGGGGGAACGCGAGGGTCCAGAAGACCGCCGCGCGATCGCGCGTGTAGCTCCGGATGTTCGCGATGGTGAGGGCGGACAGGGCACGCATCGGTCGTCGCTCCGGTCAGTCGCGCAGCGCCCGGCCGGTCAGGTCGAGGAAGACGTCCTCGAGTGTCGCCCGGCGGACCGTGAGGTTCTTGGCCTCGACACCCTTGGCGTCGGTGAGGTCGAGCAGCGCCCCGATCGTCGCGCCGACGTTGCCGGTATAGACGAGCAGGTCGCCGTCGTCGCGCTTCACCCGGGTCACGGCCGGGAGCGCGGCGAGTTCGCCGTCGGTCAACGCGTCGGTCGCGTCGAAGCGCACGGCCCGGTCCTTGAAGCGCTTGCTGACGAGCTCGTCGACGGTGCCCATCTCGAGGATGTGCCCGTGGTCCATGATCGCGACCCGGTCGCACAGGATCTCGGCCTCTTCGAGGTAGTGGGTCGTCAGGAGCACCGTCCGTCCCTTCGCCTTGAGCCCCAGGATGATGTCCCAGAGGGCGCGTCGGGCCGCCGGATCGAGCCCGGTCGTAGGCTCGTCGAGGAAGATGAGCTCCGGGTCGTTGACGAGGGCGAGGGCGACGCCGAGCCGCTGGCGCTGCCCACCGGAGAGCTCCTGGGTGCGGGCGTTGCGGCGTTCGCCGAGCTCGAGCAGGTCGATGAGCTCGTTCGTCGGGCGCGACTTCGAGTAGAAGCTCGCGAAGAGGTCGATGAGCTCGGTCACGGTCAGCTTCGGATACAGCGCGGCCGTCTGCAGGCTCACGCCGATCCGTTCCTTGAGCCGGTCCGCCCCGGTCGCGACATCCTCGCCCAGGACGGTGGCCGTGCCGGCATCGGGGGACCGCAGGCCCTCGAGGATCTCGACGGTCGTCGTCTTGCCCGCGCCGTTCGGCCCGAGCAGGGCGAACACCTCGCCGCGGGTGACGTCGAAATCGATGCCGTCGACGGCGATGAGATCGCCGTAGCGCTTGACCAGTCCGCGGACGCGGACGACGGGATCGGCGGCGACCGCCGTTGCGGTGGGGTGCACGTCCCGATGGTGCCAGAAACGGCCATGGCGCGACGAGAGGCCTGGCCGAGCCCGCGCGGCCGGCGGGGCCGACCGAGCCGACGGCGCGCTCAGACGGCTTCGGAGTCCACGGCGAGGTCCTCGGCCTCGACGGCGTCGGCGTCGGGGACGTCGAACCCGCCGCTCCAATCGATGTCGAGGGCGAGGTTGCCGGCGCCGCCCGAGCGGTCGTCCTCCGGGGCGGGTGCACCCAGGCCGAGGTAGGCGTCGAGGGCCGCCTGGAGGCCGACGTCCTTGCCGGCCAGCTCGGAGAGGATCCACTTCTCCTCGAGGACGTCGCAGTAGGCCTGCAGGAGATCCCGGCCCTCGCCGACCGCCGGACCGAGCGCCTCGAGCGTCGGCTCGAGCACTTCCTCGAGCCATCGTCCGGCGCCCTCCGCCTCGCCGATCGGGCGTCGGTCGTAGAACTCCAGCCAGGCCCGGTACTCGCGGATGTCGTTGAGGAGCAGCCGTGCCTGGCCTTCGAGCGCGCGAAGGCCCGTCAGCTTCTCGAGCTTGTGGGCATGGAAATGCCGGTTCGAGACCGCGATGCGCAGGCGGACGGCGCCCGGCTTGCCGCTCGTCGCCGGTTCGACGTTGATCTCGTCGACCGCGAACCCGAGGTCGTTGAGGCGGCGGATGCGGGCGCTGATCGCATGTCGGTCGTAGGTCGCGAATTCGGGCTCGGCATGCAGTTCGGTCCACATCGAGGTGTAGGTCGTGCGGACCATCTCGGCGGCGGCCACGGCGTCGTCGAACGCCTCCGCGCGGCCCTGGAGCGCCGCCACGTCCGCCAGACCGAACGCGACGTTCTCGACGAGGATGTCGAGGTCGTACGAGCGCTGGCCGTCCGACAGCCCCGGGTGGATCTCGCTCGTCTCCGCATCGACGAGGAACGCCTGGATCTTGTCGCCGTCGCGGCGGAACAGGGTGTTCGCGAGCGAGCAGTCGCCCCAGAAGACCCCGGCCCGATGCAGGTCGACGAGCAGCCAGGCCATCGCATCGAGCAGGCGTTCGCGGTATGGCCCGGGCCCGAGCGGGAAGCGCATGAGCAGGCGCCGGTACTGGATCGAGTACGCGAGATATTCGGTCATCAGGATCGCCGAACCGCGCTCGGGCGACTGTGCGAGTCCGACGGCCTTGACGGCGGGCAGCACCGCCTCCTCGAGGTGTCGCAGGACGTCGAATTCCCGGCGCGCGACCTCCAGCGGCTCTTCCTTGAGCGCGTACGTGCGACCGTCGCGCTTGAGGAATCGGACGAGGTGGCGCGAGGGCCCGACCGGGTAGTCCTTGAACTGGAGGTCGCTGGCGGCCCACTCCGCCAATGGCCGGTCCCAGGGCAGGTCGAGGAGGGCTCCGGCGCTGCCCCGAAGCCGGAGGCGGGGGAACGATGGCGGCGTCGGCCGGTGGTCCAGCGGGCTAGAGCTTCTTGCGCAGGTACGCCGCCACCGTGGCGTCATACCCGAGCGACTCGTACAGCTGGCGCGCCTCGGGCCGGTGATGGCCGGCGGTGATCTCGACGAAGGCGGCCCCGAGTTCCCGGCCGATCCGATCCGCCTCGGCCATCAGCGTCCGGCCCACGCCGCGCTCGCGGGCGCCCGCGTCCACGACCAGGGCGAGGATGCGCAGGATCCGGTCGTCGTGCTCGAAGCGGGGCAGTGCGTGGATCGCGATGAATCCGATGACGGCGCCGTCGTGTTCGGCGACGATCACCTGGGAGTGAGGCGAGGCGAACCGCTCGAGGCGTTCGACGATGTCGCTGGGTCCGGCGGGGTAGCCCTCGTCGGTGAACAGCTGGGCGATGTCATCGGCGTCGCCCGGGACCGCGGCCCGGAGCGTGACGGGTGGACGATCGGTCACGTGGTCGGTCATGCGCTGATGGTAGCCGTCCGTCGCCCGCGCAGGAACCGGAAGCGGCCGTCGCGGGCTCCGTCGCGCAGCAGGCGGGCGGGTCCGAGCGGTCCGTCGGCCGTGGGCAGCAGCGGGCCGTCGGCAGCGTGGTCGGCTGCGGGGTCGGCGTCGGGGTCGACATCCCACCAGGTCGCGATCGGACCCTCGCCGTGGCGCGCCAGCGCGGCTGCGAGACGGCCCTCGGTCGAGGGCTCGAGCAGGATGAAGGCCGGCCCGTCGCCCCCGATCGCGACCCGGCAGACGGCGCCCAGCGCGGCGTCGTCGGGCGCGGGCACGACATCGACGCCGAGCTGGGCCGCGGCCCGGTCGAAGTCGACCGTCGACCAGCCCACGGCCGCCAGCGTGGCATCGCCAGGGACCACCCGGCGGTCGGCGCGGACCGCGGCGTCGATCGCGGACCGTACGGCCGGCGTCACCCGACGAGCAACAGGTCCGGGGACGGCTCCCCGATGATCTCGAACCCCGCCCGGCGATACAGCCGCCGTGCCGGCTCGTTGTCGGCGAACACACCAAGGTAGGTCCACTCGCTGCCGGCCGCGACGGCGTCGGCGGTCGCGGTCATCGTCACGAGCTCACCGAGCCCGCGCCCGCGGGCCCATGTCGCCGTCCCGATCGACGAGAGGTAGCTCGCCCCGTCGAACGTCGCCCGACGGGCGGCGGCCGCTGGCTGCCCGTCGACCCGGACCAGGTAGTGCATGAACGCCGGGTTCGAGAGCGAGGCCGCCGTCTCGGTCTCGACGCCGGCTCGCCGCTCGCCTTCCACGTCGAACGCGTCGCAGAGCACCGGCGAGATCGCCTCCACCGCCGACCGAAGGGCGCCGCCCCGCAGGCCCGCCAGGCGCTCGAGGCTGACCGACGGCCCGTGGCCGCGAGCCGTGCCGCGGACGGCGACATCCGGATCGACCAGCGCCATCACGCAGCCCATCCCCATGTCCCGGAATCCGTTCGCCTCGAGGCGAGCCACGAGGTCGTCGGGAGTGTCGTGGACCGGCGCCGGCCAGACATGCGCCCGGCGGGTCAGCGAGGCGAAGAGCACGAGGATCTCGGTGAGGCGGCGGTCGAACGCGTCCGGGCTCGTCCGGCCAGCGGACCGCCTCGAGGCGGTTCCAGAACGGCTCCGGGTCGTGGGGGTCGGTCAGCAGGATGGCGTCGCCGAGGTCACGCAGATCACGATCGGGCATCGCGTGGACACGGGCCTCGTGGACGAGCAGGCGTCGCATCGTCTCGGCGTCGACGGCGCGGCGGAGCCATTCGGAGGTTCGTCGCTCGGACATCGGGCGAACCATACTGGGAGAACCGCGATACCGGCCGCGACGTAGCACGGAACGACCGACACGGACGCATAAGGAGACCCGATGACCCGCCGCACCATGAGCGCTATCGGCGCCGCATTCGCCCTGACCATCGCCCTGGCTGCATGCAGCAGCAGTGGCTCGAGCTCGGCCCCGGCCGGTGCGCCGGCCGCCAGCGGGGCCGCCCCGAGCGCCGCCTCGGCGTGTACGGTCTCGACCGACGCGGGGACGGTCGAGGTGGCGATCAAGGACTTCGCGTTCTCGCCGGCCCAGATCAGTGCCAAGGTGGGCGACGTCGTCGCGTTCTCGAACGGCGACACGACCGGCCACACCGCGACGCTCGATGACGGCACCTGCACGACCGGCACGATCGGCGCCGGGACGACCGCGGCCCTGGTGTTCTCCGCCCCGGGGACCTACCCGTTCCACTGTGCCATCCATTCCTCGATGAAGGGCACGATCACGGTCAGCTGACCGTCAGGCGGTCGGGCGCTCCAGCACGATCGCGGACGCGCCAGAGGGAAGGTCCACGACGACCGGCTCCGGCAGACCGGCAGCGGCGAACCATGCCAGGAACCCGTCGCGAGCGACCAGGGCGGTGCCCTGGTACAGCTCGTCGAGCTGGACCCCGGCGATGAGTTCGCCGTGGCGCGTCCGGAACTCGTCCGGCGAGGACGGCAGCGGCCAGTCGAGGACCACGATGCGGCCGCCCGGCGCGAGCGCCGCCCAGGCGGCCGAGAGGACCGCGGCCGGGTCGGATAGCTGGTGGAGCGCGTACTGGAAGTAGACCAGGACGTACGGGCCGGTCCCGAGCTCGGTGACCGGCGCGTCCCGGATCTCGATCCGGTCGGCGAGTCCGGCCGCCGCCACGTTGGCGCGGGCCCGTGCCACGGAGTCCGGCTCGGATTCCACGCCCAGCAGGGTGAGCTCGGGGAACCGGCGGGCCATCGCGATGAGCCAGCGGCCGCCGCCGCAGTGGACGTCGATGACCCGCCCGCCACGACCGAGGTCGGCGGCGAGCTGGGGCAACGCGGCGAGCACCTCCTGGAAGAAGACCGCGACATCCTGGACGGTCAGCCGCTCGATCGACTCGCGGTAGCGGTCGGGACGGGACGCGATGGGCGTCCCCGAACGGAAGAACTCGAGCATGCCGCCCCAGTCGAGCGACGCGATCACGGCGTGGACGAACTGACCGCCGAGATACTCCGAGCGCCGTTCGTCCAGCAGCACGATCGCCGTGTCCTCGTCGAGTGTGAGGCGGTCGCCGTCGAGCGTCGCGAGGGCATGCGCGTCGGCCGCCCAGGCCCAGGTCTCGATCGCCTCGGCCCGACAGCCCGTGGCGTTGGCGAGGGCGGCGGTCGTCAGCCCCGCCGGCCCGGCATCGCGCAACTCGCGGAACAGCCCGAGCTCGAGACCGAGATAGACGAGCCAGGTGTTGTGGAACCCGGCCAGGCTGGCGACGAGGTCGTCGAATCGGTCATCCAGGTGCATCGGTGGCCGATTGTCGCATGCAGCCGAACGCCAGGACACCGTCCGGAGGAGTTCGGACGGTGTCCTGGCGGGTAGGTGGTGGGCGCCCCCCCGGCGCCCACCAGGGTCAGTTGGCGACGGGGTGCTTGGCCGGGCCTGCGTGCGCGACCTTCGGGGCATCGAGGCCCTTCTGGTGGCCGGTCTGCGGGCCCGTGCTCGTGCCCGTGATGGCGCCATCGGCCGGAGGCCGAGCATGATCTCGCCCGGGTTCCGGTCCTCGTGGAGCCGTAGCGGTCGGCCAGGAGGCCTTCGGTCTGGATGAGCGAGAGGGGCTGGGTCGCTGTGAAGGACGGGTTGCTGTTGTACCGAGCGGCGAACAGGGCCTCCTTGTCGGCGAGCGAGACGCCGGCGACGGAGGGGTTGCTGTTGTACCGAGCGGCGAACAGGGCCTCCTTGTCGGCGAGCGAGACGCCGGCGACGGAGGGGTTGCTGTTGAACCGAGCGGCGAACAGGGCCTCCTTGTCGGCGAGCGAGACGCCGGCGACGGAGGGGTTGCTGTTGAACCGAGCGGCGAACAGGGCCTCCTTGTCGGCGAGCGAGACGCCGGCGACGGAGGGGCCGTAGCGGTCGGCCAGGAGGCCTTCGGTCGCGACGCGATCGAGGTAGCTGGCGTCGCCGTAGCGGTCGGCGAGGAGCGACTCGGTCATGATCATGCTGAGGCTCGGCGAGGTGCGGAGCCGCGCGGCGATCTGGTCGGGATAGTCCGCGACCGGCGAGGCGGTCCCGATGCGGGCCGCGATCTGGTCGGGATAGTCCGCGACCGGCGAGGCGGTCCCGATGCGGGCCGCGATCTGGTCGGGATAGTCGACCGTCGTCCGAGCGAGCGGAGCCGACTGGTCCTGGTCCTTGACGGCCTGGATGTCAGGACCGGCGGGGACCGCAGTCTTCACGCCCTGGTTGACGGCGATGCCGATGGCGCCGAGGGCGACCACACCGGCGAGGAGGGCCACGGCCCCGAAGGGAGCGGCCGACTTGTGCTGCCCGGCGATGGGCTGGCTGATGGTGGCGGACATTTCGTCCTTCCTCCTTTGGTTCGTTCCGGATCGTCGAGCGGTCCATCCGATCGAGCGTCCGTGGCGATGTCGCCATGCTCGGTTCGCCACCCCACCCCGCCATCGGGTCCGCTCCCTACCCTTCGGAAGCCCCGCGCCTCAATCTCCGCGGCGTCGGCCGGCCGGGTACCTTATGCCCCGATGCAACGGTCCGAGCGCCGTGGCGGTTCAGGGCATTGATGGACACCGACACTCGCCTGCTCACGGACCTCGCCCGCGACCTCGACGGCGGGTTCGAAGCGCTCGTGCTCGCCCACCAGGACCGCTGTTACTCGATCGCCCTGCGGATGCTCGGCGACCCGGGGGCGGCCGAGGAGGCGGCCCAGGACGCCTTCGTGCGGGCGTATCGAGCGCTGGCGGGCTACGACGCCACGAGGATCCGTGAGCTGCGTCTGCGAGCCTGGCTTGCGACGATCGTGCTCAACATCTGCCGCACGCGACTGGCGCGTCGCTCGGCCGCCGGCCGGCCGCCGTTGTCGCTCGACCGCGACGCCGAGAGCGGGGCGCTGCCCGAGCCGGTCGCGACCGATCCGTCGACCTTGCCGGCGGCAGTCGCCGACCGGGCCGCCGAGCACCAGCGCTGGGCACGGCTCCTTGCCACGATCCCACCGTCGTACCGCGCCGCGGTCGTCCTCCGCCACGTGGACGGCCTGTCCTATCCCGAGCTCGCGATCGCCCTCGACCGACCGGAGGGCACCGTCAAGGCCCAGGTCCATCGTGGCCTGGCCCTCCTCAAGACCGCATTCGACGCCGATGAGCGCATCGAGCGCCAGGAGATGACCGCATGACCACCGACGACCGCACCGTGGAGGCGGCCATGGCCGACCTTGCGACCACCGCTCCGCCCACCCTCGCCCCCAACGTCCTCGTCGCGGTCGGCCTCGCCGACCGGATGGCGCGCCTCGAGACCGTCATCGGGCCGCTGTACGTGGCCTGGAACGGGCTGGGCGTGAGCGGGGTGGAGTCCGAGGAGTTCGCGGCGACGCATGAAGCCCGGACCGGGCGACCCGTCCAGCTCGTCGATGCCCTGCCGCCGGATCTCGCCCGAGCGATCGAGCGGCGCCTGGCCGGTGACCGGCGCGCGCGCATCGAGCTCGACCTCCGGGGCACGAGCGACTTCGAGCGCGACGTCTGGCGCAAGGCCCTCGACATCCCGCGCGGTGAGGTCCGGCCGTACGGCTGGATCGCCGCCGAGATCGGTCGGCCGAAGGCGGTCCGCGCGGTCGGGACCGCGCTCGGGCACAACCCGGTCCCGCTCATCGTCCCGTGCCACCGCGTGGTCCGGACCGATGGCACGATCGGGCAGTACTCGCTCGGTGGGCCCGAGAACAAGCGGACGATCCTCGCCTCGGAAGGTCTCGACCCCGACGCGATGGAGTCCATGGCGCGATCGGGCATCCGCTACATCGGGTCGGACACGACCCACGTGGTGTGCCTGCCCACATGCCACGCCGCCAAGCGCATCACCGATGCGCATCGGGTGCCCTTCCGGTCGCTCGACCAGGCAGCCGGCGCCGGCTATCGGCCCTGCCGCGAGTGTCGTCCGGCCTCGGGCGCCGGCTCGTTGGCGGCCTGACCGGCCCGTCCTCACGCGTCGCGCGCCCGCGCGGGTTGCAGAACGGTTGTCCTACTGGACTAGGCCAACCGGCGCGGGTACACTCGACCGACTTTGGACCAACCATCTATGCCAACGGCCCCCATCGCCCCGCCCGAGCGGAGCGCCGGCATCTGGATGGGCATGCTCGTGCTCTACCTCGTGTGGGGCTCGACGTACCTCGCGATCGCGCTCGCGGTCGACACCCTGCCGCCGTTCCTGATGGCCGCCGCCCGCTTCTCGCTGGCCGGCATCGTCCTCCTGTCGTGGTCGATCGCCCGCCACCGGACCGCCTTCGTCTGGCCGACGCGACGTGAGTGGCGCGACTCCACCATCGTCGGCGGGCTGCTGCTCGGCGGCGGGATGGGCATGGTGGCCCTCGGCGAGCTGACCGTCCCCTCAGGCATCGCGGCGCTGATGATCGCGCTGATGCCGGTCTGGGTCGCGGTGATCGGCGCGGTGGTCCTCGGTGAGCGGCTGCCGCGCCTCGCCGGGCTCGGCATCGTCGTGGGCTTCCTGGGCGTGGCGATCCTCGTCGCGCCATCGGTGACGGGCGCATCGGGCGCCCTCGATCCACTCGGGCTCGCCGCACTGATCATCTCGCCGATCTGCTGGTCGAGCGGGTCGCTCTTCGCGTCGCATCGCGCCCGGCTGCCCCGTCAGCCGCTCGTCGCGACCGGGCTCCAGATGGTCACCGGCGGGGCCGTCCTCCTGCTCATGAGCGTCATCGCCGGGGAGCCCGGCCGGTTCGACGCCGCGGCGGTCACGGCGTCGTCCGTCGGCGCGTTCCTCTATCTCGTGGTCATCGGCAGCCTGCTGGCGTTCACGACCTACGGCTGGCTCCTTCGCAAGGCGCCCCTGCCGCTCATCTCGACGTACGCGTACGTGAACCCGATCGTCGCGGTCATCCTCGGCGCGATCGTCCTCAACGAGCCGATCGAACCGCGGACGCTGCTTGCCGGCGCCGTCATCGTCGGCGGCGTGGCCCTCATCGTCACCGCGCGAGGCCGCATGGCTCGCCCGCGGCCGGTCGCCGACGCGGTGAGCGCCCCGGTCGTGCCGGCCACCACCTCGACGGAAGCCGCCGCCTGACCTACAGCTCCGAGACGACCGTCCGGGCCGCGCGCCGGGCGAGGGCCATGATCGTGATCATCGGGTTCACTCCGATGCCCGTCGGGAAGACCGATCCGTCGGCGACGTACAGCCCGCCGATGACCTCGTCGTTGCGCGGGCCGACACGGACACGGGCCCAGGGATCGACCGGATGGTCGGCCGGCGCGGCGCCCATGCGGACGCTGCCCATCTGGTGGGCGGAGAAGACCGTGCCGCGGTTGGGCCGGAAGTCGAAGGACGCGAGCGCCGCCTCGAAGGCGGCGAAGCCGGCATCCGCACCGCCGGGTCCTCCTGCGGTGTCGCTCGAGCGGTACCACGTCGGCGGCGTCCCGACCGCGATCTGCTCGACCGCCCCCGCGGCCCGCAGCAGCCGGGCCATCCGCACGAGGGCGTGGCGCATCGTCGCGACCCCGATCGCATCCAGGCGGTAGTCGATCCGGACGCGACCGGCGCGGGTCAGGGTCGTCCGGCCCTCGCCCCCGTCGCGCGTGACCGCGATGAGCGGCGCGATCCGGCGGACCCCGTCCATGACCGCCTCGTGGGCGGCGGTCCCCTCCCATGGCAACGCCAGGGCGAGCAGCCCGGGGTGACCCGGCGCCGACTCGATGACGTACTCATGGCGGTCCTGCCCGCCCGGGCCATCGGCCGTCCCGCCCGCGCCGAATTCGAGGCAGCGGGCCGCCTGCATCGTGCCCCGCCACATGTCGATGGTCTCGTCGAAGAGCCCGGCGATGACCGGCACCGGGTGGACCCGCAAGTGCCGGCCGATCGAGGGGTGGGTCAGTCCCGAGCGCTGGAGGACCGCCGGCGTGCGCAGCGCCCCCGCGGCGAGCACGACCGCCCGCGCCCGCACCTGCACGCGTCGCCCGTCGGGTCCCACCTCGGCCTCCACGCCGGTCGCGCGACCGCCATCCATGAGCACGCGCGTCACGCGCGCGTCGGGCACGATCCGCGCGCCCGCGACGGCCGCGCGTGCCAGGTGGGCCCGCAGTCCCGACCGTTTCGAGCCGCGCCGGCAGCCGAACGGACATGACCCGCAATCGCCGCACGCCGTCGCGTTGCGATCGGTCGGGCCGGCATCCCATCCCAGCGCGTGGGCACCACGCAGGATGACCGCGTCCTTCGGCGGGATGTGGGTCGCCGGCGTGACCTCGATCTCGCGCTCGATGGCGTCGACATCGCTCGCCCACGGGCGGCCGGTGACGCCGTCGAGGCCGTGCTCCCGCACCCATGCCTCGCGGACGGCCTCGCTCGCGGGGATGCTCGTCATCCAGTTGATCGTCGTTCCGCCGCCGACGGTGCCGCCTGCCAGGAGGGTGAGCGAGCCGTCCCATGTCGAGACGAGGCCGTGGTCGAGGTACAGCCGGTCGAACGCGTCGAGCTCGTCGCGGGGCATCTCCGGCTCGGTGACGAGCGGGCCGGCCTCGAGCACGACCACGGCCCGGCCGGCTTCCGCGAGTGCAGCCGCCACGACGCCCCCGCCGGCGCCGGACCCGACGATGACGACGTCCGCATCGAGCACGACCGGCGCATCCGTCGTCGCGCCATCGGGGATCGGCGTCGGACGGATCGGCGTCGGATCGAGCGTGACCGGCGGATCGTCGGGCTCGTAGCCGATCCGCGCGAGCCGGGGGTTCGGCGTGTCGACGCCGGGGTCGGCGTAGGCCAGGAACGTCAGCAACTTGCGCAGGCCCTGGAAGACCGTCCGGCGCTGGGGGATCCCCGACAGCCCCCACGCCAGCAGGTAGCGCTCACGCGCGTCCGGCGACATCGCGGAGAAGGCGGTCGCGTGGCCGACGAGCGCCGCATTCGCGATGCGCGACTCCATCGCGCGCAGCACGAGCCGGAGCTGCGTGACCTGGGACGGGTCGCCGACCTCGGCCAGCGCGTCCGCCGCCAGGCGGGCGCGGCGCGCACCGTCGCCACGGACGAAGGTCTCGGCGACGGCGGTGAGCGTCTCCAGCTCGGCCGCCGACCACGGCCCGCGCGACGCGTCGGCCGAGGTCGGGTCGGTCACGCCGTTGGGCGCCCCCAGCCCTGGGCCGGCCACGGCTCGCAGCGGATCGGCCGATCCTCGCGATAGCCGAGCGCGTAGTCGGCCTGGATGAGCGTATGGAGCTGGCTCGTCCCCTCGTAGATGACGGCGGCCTTGGAGTTGCGCAGGTACCGCTCCACCGGGAACTCGTTCGAGTAGCCGTTCGCCCCGTGGATCTGGATCGCGTCGAGGGCGCTCTGGACCGCGTGCTCGGTGGCGTGCCACTTCGCGAGCGACGTCTCGCGGGTGTTGCGCAGGCCCTGGTTCTTCAGCCAGCCCGCCCGCCAGACGAGGAGCCGGCCCATCTCGATGCCTTTGGCCATGTTGGCGATCAGCTGCTTGACGAGCTGGTGCTCGCCGATCTCCTGGCCGAAGGTGTGGCGCTCGTGGGCGTAGCGAAGGCTCGCATCGAGGCAGGCCTCCGCGAGGCCGACGGCGCCCGCCGCCACCGTGAACCGGCCCTGGTCGATGGCGCTCATCGCGATGAGGAAGCCCTCGCCCTCCTCGCCGATGCGGTGCTCGACCGGCACCGGGACGTCGTCGAGGTTGATGAGGCCGGTGTTCCCGGCGCGGATCCCGAGCTTGCCGTGGAGCGTGCCCGTCGTGAGGCCCGCCATGCCACGTTCGAGCAGGAAGGCCGTCACGCCCTTGTGCTTCTTGCTCCGGTCGACCGAGGCGAAGACCAGGAAGTGGTCGGCGATGTCGGCGAGGCTGATCCAGATCTTCTGGCCGTTGAGGCGGTAGACGTCGCCATCGCGGCGCGCGGTCGTCTCGAGGTTGCCGGCGTCGGTCCCGACGCCCGGCTCCGTCAGCCCGAACGTCGCCAGCTTCTCGCCACGGGCCTGCGGGACGAGCCAGCGCTGGCGCTGCTCCTCGGTCGCCCACTGGAGCAGCGCCAGCGAGTTGAGCCCGACGTGGACGCTCTGGACGACGCGGAACGCGGTGTCGGCTCGCTCGAGCTCCTCGCACAGGAGGGCGAAGCTGATGTAGTCCATGCCGGCACCGCCGTACGCCTCGGGGATCGGCGCGCCGAGGAAGCCGAGCTCGGCCATCCGGACGAAGACCTCGCGATGGACCTCGCCCTTCTCGTCCCACTCGCGGATGTGCGGCAGGATCTCGGTCTCGGCGAAGGCCCGGACACTGTCGCGGACGAGCTTGTGCTCGTCGGTGAGGGCGAAGTCGACCATGGGCCCTCCTGCTACGTCGGCGTCAGGCCACCGATGCTAGCAGGCGGCGGTCGAGGCGGACGATGACCGGCGACACCGGCGCCCAGAGCGTGAGCGACATGGTCAGGCCCGACATCGATGTCGTGGACGTATCCGGTACGCGGCCTGCCGCGCAGGGCGTCGAGTGACGCCTGGCGGCCCTTCGCTTCGGCCTCGAGCGCGGTCCACGCGCGAGCGAACGACCGTGGGCGGTCCCCGCTCGGCGCGGCATCGAATGCGAGCAGGTCGCGGTGTGCGAGGTACCGCGCGGCCACGGCCCGATCGCTGCGCCGCGGGTCGACCGGCTCGATGTCGATGCCGATCGTCGATCTCGGCCGGGGCCGCCGCGACGGCCACCAGGCCACCGGCATGCGAGAGGCTGCGTGCGACGGCCCGATCGTGGTCGCCATGCGTGTCCGCCATCCACCCATCACGCGGATCCCGGACGAGCGTGCGCGACGGCGTGATCGCTCGCGATCAATCGGCGCGATCGCGAACGCCTGGGCGACGCGGATCGCGTTCCGCGGCATCGAGACCGTTCGACAAGGCGCGTCGACGTCGGCCAGTGCCCGTCGCCCACCGGCGCCACATGGACCGTCACGAGGACGCGGTCGACGCCGGCGAACGGTCGATGGCGTCCGACCGCCGCGGCGCGCAGCGTATCGCTCAGGTGCGCCGCGAAGATCGCGCCATTCGTCGCCCTTGGAAGATCGTCTCGTGCGCGACCGGGAGCGGTCTCGCACGTCACGTGTCGGGCGACTCCGTCCCAGAAGGTCGCGAGGGACGTCGTAGTCGCGCGAACTGAAGATCGATCGACGTCCCCGCCGTACGGCTCGGGCGACTGTGGCCGCGCGGGTCCGTGCAAGGCGATCGACCGTACGGATCGTCGCTCGAGTGGCTGCCTCCGGACGGACGCCGCATTCTTGTGCCAGATCCAGCCGATCGAAGCCGCCGAGCTTGCGCCAGAACCGTCCGTTGCCGACGGTGGAGGCGAGCGCGTCGGATGTAGTCGAGGCACAGCGATCGTGCGGTCGATCGACCCGCGGGTCGACCAGTGCGAGCAGCGCGACCGGCTCGCCGTCGGCGCTCGAGTCGTCGGGCCATCTCGATCGCGACGCGCCCGCCCGAGCAGTAGCCGCCGAGGTAGTACGGGCCCGACGGGCTGGACCGTTCGGACTCAGTCCGAGGAAGGCGTCGCAGCAAGGCCATCGATCGATGGCGGTAGTTCGCCGCCGTCGAGGCCGATCGGCGCGCAGCCCGTAGAGCGGCTGGTCCGGGTCGAGGGATCCGGCGAAGCGACGCGAGGCTCGATGATCCTGTCGTCGATGTGGACGAAGAAGAACGGCGGGCGCGAGCCTTCGGGCTGGATCGGCAGCAGCGGCGAAGACGCCGCTTGCCATGCGCCGGCGTCGAGGCCTTCGTGCGTATCGCTCGATCGTCGGCGCCCAGAGGAAGGTGGCGAGCGGCAGGTCCCGGTGACCCAGCCGATCCCCGATGCGCAGTGACGATCATCGCCGCGAGCATCGAGTCGCCGCCGAGCTCGAAGAAGTCGTCCGTGACCCCGACTGGCATCGAGGCCGAGGACCTCGCGCCCAGATGCGCGACGAGGGCCGCCTCGAGCTCGCGTACGCGGTCCGACGACGTCGCGCGACCGATCGCCGCCGGTTCCAGCCGAGGCTCCGCCGCCGGGCCGTAGCGCGCTCGTCCCGTTCGAGTCGCCCAGGCCGAGGCGCTCGGCCATCCCGATCCGCTGGATCTTGCCGGTCGGACCCTTCGGGATCTCCGTGCACGATCCGGATCGCGCGCGGGACCTTGAAGTCGGCGAGCCGCTCGGCGACGCGGGCCTGGAGGTCGCGCTCGTTCAGGCGGGCTCCCTCGGCCGCGACCACGGCCGCAGCCACCTCCTCGCCCAGCCGCGGATCCGGCATCGCGAAGACCACGGCTTGTGCGACGCCCGGGATCGCGAGCAGCGCCTCCTCGACCTCGACCGGGGCGACCTTCTCGCCGCCACGATTGATCAGCTCCTTCAGGCGGCCGCGCAGGGACAGGTAGCCGTCCGCGTCGAGCGATGCCCTGGTCGCCCGTCCGGAACCATCCGTCGACGAAGGCCGCCGCATTCGCCTCCGGGTTGGCTTCGTAGCCGTCGAAGACGGTCGCGCCGCGGATCGCCGACCTCGCCGATGGACCCGGGCGCCGCGGGCGGCTTCCCGTCCGGGTCGAGGATCGCGATCTCGATGCCGGTCGCACGGCCGACCGAGCCGGGCTTCCGAGCGCCCGGCGGGAGCGGGTTGCTCGCCATCTGGTGGCTCGCCTCGGTCATCCCGTACGCCTCGATGACCGGCGCCCCGAACCGGGCTTCGAGCTCTTCCAGAGACGGCCACGGGCAGCGACGCCGAGGACGAGCGGATGAACCGGAGGCGCCCGCCTGGTCGACGAATCCGGTGTCGAGTGGACCGGGCCAGGACGGCCTGGTGGATGGTCGGGACGGCCGTGTACCAGGTGGGCTCGAAGGCATCCAGCCATCCGAAGAACGACGGGGCGACGAAGCCAGGTGTCGCGACGATGCTCCCGCCCGAGGCGATCGTCGCCAGGACCGCGGCGACCAGGCCGTGGATGTGGAACAGGGGCATGACGTTGAGGCAGCGATCGGCCTCGGTGAGCTCGAGGGCGGCCGCGATCGTCCGGGCCGAGGCGACCAGTCGGCCATGCGTGAGCGGGACGATCTTCGGTCGAGCGGTCGTCCCCGACGTGTGCAGGACGAGGGCGATGTCATCGGCGCTCGGCCCATCGATCCTGTCGGTGGGGTCGGCCCCGGCCGCGACGTCGAGCATGGTCGGAGAGCGGTCTGACCCGGGACCGCGTGGTCGCAGGCGGATCGTGCCCGCTGGCGCGTCCTCGTGGGTCAGCTCGAAGACCGGGATCCCGAGCGCCTCCGCGACCTCGGCCGCCGGGGTGTCGAGCGCGACCTCGACCACGACGGCCCTGATCGCGTGGAGATCCGTGAGGTCGAACTCGAGCTCCTCTCGCCGGTACGCCGGGTTGAGCGGCGCGACCGTTGCCACGGCGGCGATCGCCGAGGAAGGCGGTCACCGCATGCGGCCCGTTCGCAGTCACCAGGGCCACGCGGTCGACGGCCGAGATCCCCGCCGCCTGCAGCTCGGCGCCTACCCCTGCGACCACCTCGCCAAGCCTCGCGTAGGTCAGCGGCGGGCGGTCCGGCGCGAGCAGCGCGATCCGGTCCGGCGATCGCGCCGCCTCCTCGGCGATGAGCGTGCCGATCGTGCGGGCCGCCGCGATCGTCTCGTCCGGGAACGGGGACATGCCTGACAGCATAGGGCGCGGTCCGGCTCGTATACTCGGACGACCCCACAGCGCCGGAGCGTCGCCGCACCACCATGTCGACCGCTCGTACAACCCCGCCCGCAGGAACATCGCCGACGGGCACCGACCCAGCCCCCAATCTCACGCCCGTCCTCGGGCGCTACTACCAGCGCGTCTGGAGCCACGGCAAGGGACACCGCCTGTACGACACCGACGGCCGCGCCTATCTCGACTTCGCGAACGGCATCGCGGTCTCGGCCCTGGGGCACGTGCACCCCCGGGTCACCGCGGCGATCCATGCCCAGGTCGACAGGCTCATCGGACCGATCAACGCCATCGGCTTCACCGAGCCGATCTCGCGCCTGTCGACAGAGCTCGCGGCCACGTTCCCCGAGCCGCTCGACTCGGTGATGTTCCTCAACTCCGGCTCCGAGGCGATCGATGGCGCGCTCAAGCTGGCGCGCCGGGTGACCGGGCGGACCGGGATCATCGCGTTCCGCGGCGGGTTCCATGGCCGGACGTTCGGGGCGATGTCGGTGACCTCGTCGTCGCTCAACTACCGGGTGGGCTACTCCCCGATGGTGCCGGGCGTGCACCTCGCCCCATTCCCGCTGACCTACCGCGACTTCGACGGCGACGAGGCGGCCGCCACCGAGGCGGCCCTCGCCGGGCTCCATGCGATCTTCGCCTCGCAGATCCCCCCGTCCGAGGTGGCGTGCATCGTCATCGAGCCGGTCCAGGGCGAGGGCGGCTACACGCCGGCACCGGCCGCGTTCCTCCAGGAGTTGCGAGCCCTGTGCGACCGGCACGACATCCTGCTCATCGCCGACGAGGTCCAGTCGGGCTACGGGCGCACGGGCCGGATGTGGGCCTTCGAGCATGCGGGCATCGTCCCCGACGTCGTGTGCGTGGCCAAGGCGATCGCGAACGGCCTGCCGCTCTCGGCGATCGTCTCGTCGCGCGAGCTCCAGGAGCGCTGGGGGCGCGGGGCCCACGGCTCGACGTACGGGGGCAACCCGGTCGCCTGCGCGGCCGGGCTGGCGGTCCTCGAGACCATCCACGCGGAGGGGCTCGTCGCGAACGCGGCGGCGCGGGGTGCCGAACTCACCACCGGCCTGGGCGCCATCGCCGCCGAGGACGAGCGGATCGGCGACGTCCGCGGGCCGGGCCTGATGGTCGGGGTGGAATTCGTGCTCGAGCGCACGAAGCGGACGCCCGATCCCGGCCTCCCGGACCGCCTGATGGCGGCCTGTGCGGATGCCGGCCTCCTGGTCCTGACCTGCGGCTCCCAGCACGAGACCGTGCGCTGGATCCCGCCGCTCGACGTCACCGCAGCCGAGATCGCCGAGGCCGTCGAGATCTTCGGCGAGACCCTCGCGAAGACCGAGTAGCGCGGCGCCGGCGGGGTCAAGCGGCGATCCCGCGCCCTCCGCGCAGTCTGGTCGACGGCGGACGATCCGGCGACGGACAGCAGCGAGCGCCCGTGCCTACGCAGGCCGGGCGCTCGAACCCAGGGAACGAACGGGATCGGGTCGCGCCTGGAGGCGGCCGACCCGGAACGTCAGCGGTTCTGCGAGAGGAACTTCATCACGTCGTCAAGCCGGAACCGGCGGTCCCCGCGCTTGCAGACCCGATAGAACGGCAGCTCACCCCGGTCACCCAGGCGCTTCACCGTGTTGACATGCAGGTGGAGCATCTCGGCGACTTCGGTCGCGGTGAGCATCGGTCCCAGTTCGTTGACGGCCATCGATGCCATACGGTCGTTGCCTCGTTCTGTGCACTTCTCGGCGGTTCCGGGCCCCTGGGGTGGCCAAGGGTAGGGTCCGGCCCGCTGCGAGGCAGAGCGTAGGAGTGAGGTACCGCGACCGCCAAGCCGTACTTTGGGGTACCCGCGAGTACCACGGTCGGGTCCGGGGTGGTCGCGCGAGCTCCTCGCGACGGCCCGCGTCCCTCGCGGCGGCTCCGCGCTCAATCGCCGCGCCCGACCGGGTAGGCGTCGGTCGTGTCCGGCGCGTCGGCGACGATGGTGATCTCGAGCGTCGGGATCCGCTCGAGGATGCGCTCGGCGAGCGACGAACGGCGCATCCGCTCGAGCGCCGTCGAGGTGCGATGGGGCATCACGAGGCGGGTCACGCGGCGGGTCTTTGCCACGGTCGCGACCCCCTCGGCGACGTCGGCCGCCTCGATGACGATGATCTCGGCCCCGAGGTCGGTCGCGTCGTCGAGGAATTCGCGAAGCCGCCGGTTCCGTTCCGAGGACGCCGCCGATTCGGCCGGGGTCTCGACGACGACCGCGAGCAGCGGGGCACGCAGGATGGCCGCGGTCGCGGCGGCCCGCCGCAAGGCGCGCGGGGTCGCCGGTGACGGATCCACGAGGACGAGGACCCGTTCGCTGACCGACTGGCGCAGCCTCGCGGCACCGATGTCCTCGAGCTGCGCGTCCACGCGTCCGGCGACGAAGCGGAGCGCCAGCTCGCGCAGGGCGGTCAGGTTCGACTCCGTGAAGAACCGGTCGAGCGCGATCCGCGCCCGATCTTCCGCGTAGACGTTGCCGTGGCGCATCCGCTGGCGCAGGGCGAACGGGCTCATGTCCACGAGCTCGACCTCGTCGGCGGCGGCGAGGACCTCGTCCGGGATCCGTTCGTTGACCGGGGCACCCGTGATGGTCGCGACGGCGTCGGCCACCGATTCGAGGTGCTGGATGTTGCAGGTGCTGACGACATCGATGCCGGCATCGAGGAGGACGTCCACGTCCTCCCAGCGCTTGACCCGTTCCGACCCGGGCGCGTTGGTATGGGCGAGCTCGTCGACGAGGGCCACCGCCGGCGCTCGGGCGAGGATGGCGTCGGTGTCCATCTCCTCGACGACGACGCCGCGGTACTCGACACGCCGCCGCGGCACGATCTCGAGCCCCTCGAGGAGCTTCTCGGTCTCGGGCCGCCCGTGGGCCTCGACGAACCCGACGACGAGGTCGGTCCCGCGCTTGGTCCGCCGATGGCCCTCCTCGAGCATGCGGTAGGTCTTGCCGACGCCGGGGGCCATCCCGAGATAGACGCGCAGCCGGCCGCGAGCCGGCTCCCCTCCACCGGTCCGCGCGAGCATCTCCTCCGCGGTCGGGCGTTCGTCGAGGGCGTCGCGCCTTCCCTCGGTCATGGTCTCCTCCTCCAGCGCGAGTCTCGGTCGGCGGCGGAAGACGCCCGCATCACGACACTAGCAGCCCGTCGAGGTCGAGGTTGAGCAGGAGCACGTTGACCCGCGGCTGGCCGAGGAAGCCGAGCAGGGGCTGCTCGGTATGGCGGGTGACGGCGGCGCGGACGTCATCCTCGGACATGCCGCGCTCCTTCGCGACGCGCGCCACCTGGTACTCGGCAGCGGCGGGGCTGATGTCGGGGTCCAGCCCCGACGCCGACGTCGTGACGAGATCCACCGGGACCGGCGCGTTCCCGTTCGTCGGCCTGATAGGCCGCGACCGCGGCCGTGACCCGGTCGATCAGGTCCTGGTTGGTCGGTCCGAGGTTCGACCCGGCCGAGCCGGAAGCGTCGTAGCCGTCCTTGCCGGCCGCCGATGGGCGGCTCCAGAAGTACTTGGGATCGCTGAAGCCCTGGCCGATCAGGCTCGAGCCGATCGTCCGGCCGTCCGTCGTGACGACGAACGAACCGTTGGCCTGGTGCGAGAACGCGACCTGCGCGACCGCGGTCACGACCAGTGGATAGATGACGCCCGTGACGACCGTCAGAGCGAGCAGGAGCGCGATGGCGGGCCACAGCCGGTAGCGAGCGAAGGTGGTCATCGATAGGTCCCTATGCCAGATGCAGGGCGGTGACGACGAGGTCGATCGCCTTGATCCCGATGAACGGGGCGATGATCCCGCCGACGCCGTAGATGAGGAGGTTGCGCTGGAGGAGCACGCTCGCGGGCGCGGGCTTGAACGACGACGCCGCGGAGCGCCAGCGGGATGAGCGCGACGATGATCAGCGCGTTGAAGATCACCGCGGAGAGGATCGCGCTCTGGGGGGTCGACAGACCCATGATGTTGAGCGCGTTGAGCTCCGGGAAGACCGTGACGAACATCGCCGGGACGATCGCGAAGTACTTGGCCACGTCGTTGGCGATCGAGAACGTCGTGATCGAGCCGCGGGTGATGAGCAGCTGCTTGCCGATGGCGATGACCTCGAGCAGCTTCGTCGGGTCGGAGTCGAGGTCGACCATGTTGGCGGCGTCCTTCGCCGCAGACGTGCCGCTGTTCATGGCCATCCCGACGTCGGACTGGGCGAGCGCTGGCGCGTCGTTGGTGCCGTCACCGGTCATCGCGACGAGGTGACCCTCGGCCTGCTGCGCCCGGATGAACGCGATCTTCTCCTCGGGCGTCGCCTGGGCGATGAAGTCGTCGACGCCGGCTTCCTTGGCGATGGTCGCCGCGGTGCGCGGGTTGTCGCCGGTGATCATCACGGTCCGGATGCCCATCCGCCGGAACTCGGCGAACCGCTCGACGAGGCCCTCCTTGACGGTGTCCTTGAGCTCGATGAGCCCGAGGACCCGACCCTCGCTTTCGAGGACGAGCGGCGTGGCGCCGAGGTCCGCGATGCGGTCCGACTCGGCGACGACCTCCGGCGGGAGGCTGCCGACCTTGGTCGCGATCGCGTCGACCGCACCCTTGAGCATCGTGGTCCCGGAGGTCGTCCTGACGCCGCTGGTGCGCGTCTCGGCCTTGAACGGGATCTCCTCGGCGATGGTCTTGTCGAGCGCGGCGAACCCGGTGTCATCGCCGACGCCGGCCGCGCGGCCGAGCTCGGCGAGACGCTTGCGGGCCAGCTCCACGATCGAGCGCCCTTCCGGCGTCTCGTCGCGGATCGAGGCCACCAGCGCGGCCTCGACGACCTCGGCCTCGGTGATGCCTGGTGCCGGTGTGATCGAGGCGGCGAGCCGGTTGCCGTAGGTGATGGTGCCGGTCTTGTCGAGCAGGATGACGTCGACGTCACCGGATGCCTCGACGGCGCGACCGCTCATGGCCAGGACGTTGAACCGGGCCACCCGGTCCATCCCGGCGATGCCGATCGCGGACAGCAGCCCGCCGATGGTCGTCGGGATGAGGCAGACGAGCAGGGCGACGAGCGCCACCGTCTCGACGGTCGTTCCCGGCGTAGTTCCCGAACGGGCGCAGGGTCACGGTCGCCATGAGGAAGATGATCGTCAGGCCCGCGAGCAGGATCGCCAGGGCGATCTCGTTCGGCGTGCGCTGTCGCTTTGCGCCCTCGACGAGGGCGATCATGCGGTCGAGGAAGGTCTCGCCCGGGTCCGTCGTGACCTGCGATCACGAGCCGGTCGCTGACCAGGCTCGTCCCGCCGGTGACCGAGCTGCGGATGTCGGTCCCCGGCTCCTTGAGGACGGGCGCGGACTCGCCGGTGATCGCGGCCTCGTTGACGAACCCGATCCCCTCGATGACGTCGCCGTCGCCGGCGATCGTCTCGCCTTCCTTGACGACGATGATGTCGCCCTTGCGCAGCTCCGAGGAGCCGACATCCTCGAGGGTCCCGTCGGCCCGTCGTCGGTGCGCGGTGGTCTCCGAGCGGGTCTTGCGCAGGGTGGCCGCCTGGGCGCGACCCCGCGCCTCGGCGACGGCTTCGGCGTAGGTCGCGAACAGGACGGTGAACCACAGCCAGATCGCGATCTGGACCGAGAACCCGAGGCCGCCCGCCGCCGGCCGGCTGCGGCGCCGGTCGCATCGGCGATCGCGATGAGGGTCACGAGGACCGCCGTGATCTCCACGACGAACATGACCGGGTTCTTGATCAGGAGGCGTGGGTCGAGCTTGCGGAAGGCGTGCGGGATGGCGGACCGGAGCAGGTCCGGGTCCATGATCCCGCGCGGCTTGGGCGGCTCGCCGGATGGCTTCGCCCCACCGAGGGTGACGAAGCGCTGGAAGCGGCGGGTGCCGCGACCGGTATCGACAGACATGAGAGCCATCAGGAGACCTTTCCGGCGTTCTGGAGGAGCTGCTCGACGATCGGACCCAGCGCGAGCGCCGGGAAGAACGTGAGGGCCCCGACGATGATCACGACACCGATGAGGAGCACCACCCACAGGACGCCCGTGGTCGGGAACGTGCCAAGTGAGGGGGCGACCGCGCGCTTGGCGGCCATCGAGCCCGCGAGGGCCAGGATCGGGACGATCATCCCGTAGCGGCCGATGAGCATCGCGAAGCCACCGGTGATGTTGTAGAAGGGGGTGTTGCCGGTCAGACCGGCGAAGGCCGAACCGTTGTTCCCCGTCTGACTGGAGAAGGCGTACAGGATCTCGCTGAAGCCGTGCGGGCCTGGGTTGAGCGGGCCGGCCGTCCCTTCAGGCGTGACGCTCGCGATCGCCGTGAAGCCGAGGATGCTGGCGCCGAGGACGAGCGCGGTGAGCATCGCCATCTTGATCTCGAACGCCTCGACCTTCTTGCCGAGGTATTCGGGGGTCCGGCCGACCATGAGGCCGGCGATGAACACGGCGAGGATGGCCCCGATGACGAGCATGCCGTACATGCCGGCGCCGATGCCTCCGGGCGTGACCTCGCCGAGCTCCATGTTGAAGAGCGGGACGAGTCCGGCGATCGGCTGGGCACTGTCGTGCCAGGAGTTGATCGCGCCGGTGCTGGTGCCCGTCGTGGCGGCCATGAACAGCCCGCCGACCGCGGCGCCGAAGCGCGTCTCCTTGCCTTCCATGTTGCCGATGCCGGCCTGGTCGGCGCCCGGCCGGGAACAGCGGGTTGCCGACGAATTCGACGTGCATCGCGCTCACGGCGCCGACGGTGAGGATGATCGCCATCGCGGCGAAGATCGCCCAGCCCTGGCGCTGGCTCTTCGCGTACCGGCCGAACGTGTAGGTCGAGCGAGAACGAGCACGATCAGGAGGGCGAAGATCTCGAGCCAGTTCGTCAGCGGCGTCGGGCTCTCGAACGGATGCGACGAGTTGGCGTTGAAGAACCCGCCCCCGTTGTTGCCGAGCTCCTTGATGAACTCCTGGGATGCGACGGGGCCGATCGCGATGGTCTGTGTCGCGCCCTGGAGGGTCGTCACGGTCTGCGACGGCTCCCAGGTCTGGGGCACGCCCTGCCACACGAGCACGAGGGCCCCGATGATCGAGATCGGCAGCAGGATGTACAGGACGCCTCGAGTGAGGTCGACCCAGTAGTTCCCGATGGTCTTGGCGCTGCGCCGGGTGAGGCCCCGGAAGAGCGCGATGGCGATGGCCAGGCCGGTCGCGGCCGAGGTGAAGTTGCGGACCGCGAGCACCGTCGCCTGGGTCAGGTACGTGGCGCCGGTCTCACCCGAGTAGTTCTGCCAGTTGGTGTTGGTCTCGAAGCTCACCGAGGTGTTGAAGGCGAGGTCCGGGGTCATCGGCGGGATGCCGCCCTGGTTGAGGGGCAGGACGTCCTGCAGGCGGAAGACGACGTACCCGGCGATGATCGCGACGAAGGCCATCACCAGGACCGAGACCGCGTAGCCCTTCCAGCCCTGCTCGACGGTCTCGTCGATCCCGCAGACGCGATAGATGAACCGCTCGACGGGGCGGACCACCGGGCTCAGGAAGACGCGCTCGCCCTCCATCACGCGGTAGATGTAGCGGCCGAGGAAGGGGGTGACGACGACGATCGCCAGCGCGATGGTCGCGAGCGTCAGGAAGTCGCTGAGGGACACGATCAGAAGTCCTCGGGGCGCAGGAGCGCCCACAGCAGGTAGATGAAGACGAACGCGGCCGCGAGCCCGGCCAGGATCTCGAGGATGTTCATCGTCCGACCCGCTCGCAGAGCAGCAGGTACCCCGAGAAGACGGCGATACAGCCGATGAGGATCACGGCGATCTGGAGGTCGGTCATGGTTCGGAAGGCTCCTTGGTGAGCAGGCGGTCGATGGTCGACCGCAGGGTGTCAAGCGCGAAGGGCTTGGGGAGGTATCCGGCGACGCCGAATTCACGAAGGCGGGCCGGACTGACCGCCATCGCGCTCGCGACGACGACCGGCGGCCGACCGGCGGCCGCGAAGGCCTCGCTCCGCAGCACGGACCAGCCGGTCTCGCCGGGCAGGTTGATATCCAGCAGGATCAGGTCGGGGGACGTCTCGTCGGCGAGCAGCGATTCGGCCGCCTCCGCCGTCGGCGCGACGGTGACCACGAAACCGTGGGCGCGGAGGTGCGCCGACAGCAGTCCGGCCAGCGATTCATCGTCCTCGACGAGCATGAGGTGGGACCCGCTCATGTCGTGGGCTCCCGGCGACGGACGACGACGTCGTTGACGGTCTCGTCGGGCCCGTAGAGCGGCTCGACGGTCACGCCGCGCTCGTCAGCGAACGGCCGAAGGATCTCGATGACCACCTCCGTCATGTGCATGCCCGCGACCACCGTCGAGGGCGCGCCACCGGACGCCACGAGGTTGATCGCGCTCGTGACGAGCTCGACCTCGCGGTCGATGGCGCGTTGGACTTGGAGCGCTGCCGCTCCCGGATCAGTCACGCCTCGAGCCTCGCACCAAGGCCCAAGAGGCGGCGGTGCCCGGGGTCGCGATCCGCGCTCAAGGACCGCTCAAGGTCGAGGGGAGGGCCGGCCGGGGAGCCGGGACGCGTCAGGGCGCGGGCGGTCCGGGCCTCAGGGCGCGGCGATCCGGTAGCCGACGCCGGGCTCCGCGACGATGAGGCCACGCAGCGAGCCGTCCGGGTCGGCCTGGTCGATCTTGCGGCGGATCTGGCTCACGTAGACGTGGACGTAGTGGGCCTCGTCGCTGTAGGCCGTCCCCCACACGGCGCGCAGCAGTCGTCCGTGTGTGACGAGGCGGCCGGCGTGCGTGAGCAGCACCTTGAGCACCTCGTATTCGCGCGGCGTCAGGTGGACGACCCGGCCCTCGACGGTCACGAGGCGTTTTCCGATGTCGAGATGCAGCTTGCCGACCCGGACCTCGCCGGCGGCATCGGCGGCCGGTCCGGCCGCGCGGCGGAGCAGGGCATCGATCCGAGCGCGCAGCTCGACCATCCCGAACGGCTTGGTGACGTAGTCGTCCGCCCCGAGATCGAGCGCGGCCACCTTGTCCCGCTCGCGGTCGCGGGCCGACAGCACCAGGATCGGCGTCGTCGCCTCCCGCCGGATGTGGCGGATGACGACCAGCCCGTCTTCGTCCGGCAGTCCGAGATCGAGGACGAGCAGGTCCGGCCGTCGCCGCTCCCACTCGGCCGTGGCCGTCGCGGCGTCGCCGGCTTCGACGACCTCGTGATCGTGGCCGCGCAGGAACGTGGCGATCGAGCGCCGCGTCGCCATGTCGTCCTCGACGAGCAGGATCGCAGCCGCGCCGTGACCGTTGCCGTCGGTCGGGAGCGTCACGAACCGTCCTCTTCGGGCGGCTCGAGGACCGCGACCGGCACATCGATGTCAAGCGCGAGGCCACCGAGCTCCCCACGGCGAGCCACGACCGACCCGCCCATCGCCTCGACGATGCCCCGGACGACGGCGAGGCCGATGCCGGTCCCGCGACGCGACCCTTCGCCCTTGCGCGGCACGCGATAGAACTTCTCGAACAGGCGGGGCAGGGCATCGTCGGGGACGCCCGGACCGCCGTCCTCGATCGTGATGCGGACGTGCCGGTCGGGCGTGAGCACGGCCGAGATCAGGATCGGAGCGGCGGGCCCGGCGTATTTCGCGGCGTTGTCGAGCGTGTTCGCGAGGACCTGACCCATGAGGACCTCGTCGACGAGCACCGGCGGCAGGTCCTCGGCGACGCGGACCTCGACCGACCGGGTCCCATCATCGACCCCGGTCCGGTCGATGGCCTCGCGGACCAGATCGGCCAGCGGGAATGCCCCCAGGTTCGGCCGCAGCTCCCCGGCGTCGACGCGACTCATGTCGAGAAGGTTCGTCACGAGGCGGTTGAGCCACTCGGCCTCCCGATCGATCGAGGCCGCGATCTCGCGGCGCTGGTCGGGCGGCCATTCGACGTCGGGGTCCATGAGCGTCCCGGCGGCGGCGCGGATGGACGCGAGCGGGGTCCGCAGGTCGTGCGACACCGAGTCGAGGAGGGCCGAC
The DNA here is from genome assembly GCA_963817245.1 of uncultured Chloroflexia bacterium. Classification (GTDB taxonomy): domain Bacteria; phylum Chloroflexota; class Limnocylindria; order Limnocylindrales; family CSP1-4; genus SPCO01. The sequence goes on along the minus strand of CAWFNQ010000001.1, from coordinate 632,688 downwards.
TTCAAGGCGTCGCTGCGACGCGAGATCTCCGCGGATGTCGCGTCACGCTGCAGCCGGTCGCGATGGATGGCACCACCGATCTGATCGGCGGCGGCGGCCAGCACGCGGGTCTCGCCGGGATCTGGATCGCCGAGCTCGCGCGGGCGGCTCGCCCAGACCGACCCGAAGACCTGATCGCCCGCGGTGATGGCCACGCGGTAGGCCGACTCCGATGGCGGCGAGCCGGACTTCGTCCCGCGGCCCGGGGCGTGGACGCGGACCCATTCGGCCGGGTCGTCGCCCGGGCGCCGGCGCAGGACGACGTGCACGCCCGGCGCTGTCGGCGGTCCGACGTCGCTCGAGGCGGTGTCGGCGACGAGGCCGTCGCTCACCGTGATCCAGACGCGACGGGATCTCGTCTCGTCGCGGACCAACGCCGCGACCGGTCCGAGCGCAGCCGTCGTATCGCGATCGGTCGCGAGCCGGAAGCTGATCATGAACATCGCCGAGGCTTCCCGTTCGCCCTCGACCGCGGCGATCGCGCGATCGCGCTCCCGGCCCGCCAACCGACCGACCACCACGCCGACGACGAGCAGGAGCAGGAGGTTCAGCCATTCGGCCGGATCTCGGACCGTGAACGTGTAGTACGGCTCGATGAAGAAGAAGTCGTACGCCAGGAACGCGCCGATGGCCGTCACGACCGCCGGGCCGGTCCCGCGCAGGACCGCGACCGCGACGACGGCCAGCAGGTACGCGGACGAGGCATCGTTGAGGCCGTACGTCTCAAGGGCCCAGATCACGACGGCACCCACGGCGAGCGCGGCGGCGATGACCAGGGCGGTCGGGGCAAGGCGGCGCACGGTCCGCCGGAGTCGCAGGACCCGTTGCTGGCGAACGCTCCTGACCGGCACCAGCGCCGTCACCGCCCGTCGCCTCGGGCGATCCGGCGAGCGTCGCGACTCACGCGCAGGAACTCCGTGAAGTGGCGCCACGGCCGGATGTGGCTCGGCTCGCCCGCGTAGATGGTCCGGATCGGCACCGATGCCATCGGCAGGCCGAGGGCGATGCAGCGGGCGATCATCTCGACCTCGAATTCGAAGCCGGACTCGGTCGAGTCGAGCAGCGCGCGCATGAGTCGGCGACCGATGAGCCGATAGCCCGACTGGTTGTCCGGGACGGACCGGCCGAGCGACACCGACAGGACCCAGCCGCCGACGGTGTTGGACAGGCGGCGCACCGGCGGCATCGCCCCGAAGTCACGCTGGCCGATGATGAGCTCGGGCCGGGCGGTCGCCCATGCCTCGAGGAAGCGCGGGATCTCGTCCGGGTCGTGCTGCCCGTCGGCGTCCAGCGTCACGACCGCCTCGCGGCCCTCCTCGAGCGCCCGGCGGAACCCGGCTCGCAGTGCGGCGCCCTTGCCGGCATTCGGGACCTGGCGGATGACCTCGGCGCCCGCGGCTGTGGCGTTGGCCGCCGTGTCGTCGGTGGAGCCGTCGTCGACGACGAGGACCGGGAGATAGCGGCTCGCGTCGGTCACCACGGCCGCGATCCGCGGCCCCTCCTGGTACCCGGGGATCAGCGCGATGATGCCGGTCGGGCGGTCCACCACCCCATCGTACGGTTTCGGCGCCCGCTCAGACCCGGAAGTGCCGTGCCTGCCACCGGGTCACGACGCACTGACGATCTCGGACGTCGGCCAGTGGGCCCACAGGAGCGACACGAGGATCACGACGTCGACGACGAGGGCCATGACCGCGTTCGTGGTCGCGATGCCGTCCCACATCAGGACGATGCCGGCGATCGAGAGCACCGACGCCAGCACGGTCACGCCGACCCACCAGGGCTGCGCGGTGAGGAATCCGGCCACGCCGGCGACGAACAGCACGATCGTCGCCACCCAGATGAGCGCGCCGAGCGTGCGGGTCGGCCCGTCACCGAGGACGCCGGTCAGCACCCACGAGTGCCCCGTCTGGCCCGCCCAATCGACGGCGCCGATCGTCGGACCGAGGAACAGCAAGTGGCCGATGCCGTGGAACAGCACGACGACGGCCAGGGCGAGCTTGAGCCACATGATCGAACCCTCCTAGGAGACCGGGCGCGCCGAGGGCGTCGAGGCGCCCACGCCGATGCCCACATCCGCGACGGCGGTCGCCATCGATGCTTCGGTAGACCCGCCAGGCGATGAGGCCGCTGACGAGCGCCGTCGCGAGGAACAGCACGATCGGGACCGGTTGGGCGAGCTCGGTCGTGATGGCTTCGACGACGAGCATCGCCGCGATGCCCGCCCCCATGGCCATCCCCTTCACGACGACGATGGACGCGAGCACATACCCGACCGGCCGACGGTGCCACGCCGTCCAGGCCGTGAACAGGCCGAGCGGCACGAGCAGCCCGAGGTCGAACGCCTGCACGACGAGCGTGGTCCCGCCGTCGAGCTCCGGGACCTGGGTCGCCCCGAACGTCCGGGCGAGCAGCGGCAGCCAGAGCATCGCGAGCAGGATCGCCATGTAGAGCCCGAACCCGGTGACCGCGCGTCGCGGGAACGTGGCGTCGACCCGGTCCGGCAACGCACGCAGGTCGAGTCGCCCGATCAGCAGCGCGAGGCCCGACACGGTCAGGCCGATGATCGCGACGTAGACCGCGAACAGCGGTCCGTAGGCCAGGAACGTCGCGTACTCGCCGTACTGGTAGAGGAAGTAGACGAGGATCCCCGTCGCGAAGAGCGACCCGCGCAGGGAACCGCGGGCGACCGCCGGGAGCACGACCAGCAGTGCCGGCACCACGAGGAAGCAGCGTCACGAGGTCCCAGCCGATGCCCTCCGAGGCGATCGACTTGCCGTTGAACCGATAGGCGCCGCCGACCAGGCTCTCGATGACGTCGCCGCGGACGGTCGTGAAGGGGGTCGTGCCCAAGTCGCCGCGCAGGAACACCCCCGCGCCACTCGCGATGGCCACGAGCCCGGCGACGACGCCAGGACGAAGACGACCGGCCGGGCGCTGCCCGGTGCGGGTTGGATCTCGGATCGCATCGGTACGTACCTCCGGGCGAGAGCGTGCGCCCGGCCGGCCGCTCGCCCACAGGGTCCGACGGACTCTTGGCGATGGCCCATCGGTCACGCTCCGCGGATGACCGCGCGCGGTCGGGACGGGCCGTTTCGGCCGGCGACCACCGCCCGTTCGGCCCTACGCACCGGTGGCTCGCCGCGGGACGCTTCGAGCGGTCCCGGGGCCATCACACACAGGAGGCAGCCATGTCTCGCACGTCATCTGGCCGGATCGCGTTCGTGGCGGCGTCCGTCGCGGCGATCTGGCTCGCGACCCTCGCGTCGTCGATCTACGCGCCGTCCCTGATCACCGGCGCCCAGCAGGAACACATCCCGCTCGTGGCCGGCGTCGACTGGCTGTGGGCGGCGCTCGCGACCGGTTTCGTCGTGCTCGCGGCCGGCCTCGCCGACCGTGGCTCACGAACGGCCTGGATCGGTTCGGCAGCCGCGGTCGTGGCCGTCTGGCTCGCCGTCGCCATCGGGAGCATCGCCGGTCCGGAGCTGGTCACCGGTTCGGACCCGACGCGGGTCCCGCTCGCGGCGATCCTGAGCCCGTTCGCCGGTGTCGTCGCGACGGCCTACATCGCGATCTTCGCGGCGGCGCAGGGCGCATCGCTGATCGAGGCGCCGACGCCGCGCCGCCGGCCGCGATGGCGACCCCGACTGCGCAGTCGCCCGCCGCGCGACCAGCACCGAGCTGAGCGCAAGCAGCCGCTTGGCCATGTCCGCGTAGGCCATCTCGTCCTCGGTGGAGCCAGGGTGGCGCCCCCGCCAGGATTCGAACCTGGGACCTTCCGCTTAGAAGGCGGCTGCTCTGTCCACTGAGCTACGGGGACGCGGTATCGTTGCTCAGTTCACGCACGACAACGAACGAATTGACGCGTCGTCTGGATCGCAGCTACAGTTAGCACGTCGGTAGACTGAGCGACTAACTGTCGAGGCACCATGACGACTCCCGACGGCTGCGTACGCGCCTGACGCGCTTCACACTCTACGCGAGTCATTCGCGCTCCACCTCGATGCGACCAGGGCGCCGAAGACCGTCCGCATCTACCTCGCCGCGCTCGATGGCCTAATCGCCCACCTCGAGGTCCCACGGGATGCCGATGACCGCGCGGGCCGTCCGTCGCGAGCACATCGAGTCCTACATGGCCACTCGCCGAGCCGAGGTCAAGCCGACGACGCTATCGCTCGAATTCCGTGCGCTTCAGCAGTTCTGGAAGTGGGCCGTCGAGGAAAACGAGATCGACCGCTCCCCCATGGAGCGGATCAAGGCGCCTACGCGTCCCGCGAGACGCCGGTCCCGGTCGTCGCCGATGGCTGATTTCCAGAAGCTGCTCAAGACCTGCCGAGGGCAACGGACTACAACCAGCGCCGCGACGCGGCGATCATCATGTTGTTCGTCGACACCGGAATGCGGCTCGGCGAGCTCACCGGACTCACGATCGAGGACGTCGACCTCCGCGCCCGGCTGGCCTACGTCACGGGCAAGGGCAGCCACGTACGAGCCGTCAAGTTCGGTGCCAAGACGGCGGTAGCCATCGACCGCTACCTCCGCGTCGCGCGCGGCCCATCGAACCGCCAGGCGTCTCGAGGCCCTCTGGCTCGGGCAGGACGGGCCGCTCACCCCGTCGGGTATCGCACAGATGATCGCCAAGCGGTGCGACGCGGCCGGGCTGCCGCGGATCCATCCGCACCAGTTCCGCCACACCTTCGCCCACGAGTACCTCGACAACGGCGGGCAGGAAGGCGACCTCCAGCGCCTCGCCGGCTGGAAGTCGCCGGCAGATGCTCGACCGCTATGGCGCGTCCGTGGCCGAGGAACGGGCCAGAAAGCACTACACGAGCCCCGTCGATCGGCTGTGACAACCGAGCGGACGGCGCGGCGTGCCAACCGCGGGGACAAGATCCTCTGCGGTCGGACGGACGGGCAAGCCTGGCTGTGTGACGGTCTCATCGCGTTCGTTCGCCACAACACGATTTCGAGAGTGGATCCAGCTCCCGGCCGGAGACGTACCCGCTCCCGTGAGCCCTCTTCCCGACTCACGGACCCGTACCGCATGGCACGAGGCAGCCCATGCCGCGGTCGCTTTGGCCGTCGGGCGTGCCGGTCGACGTGATCAGCCTCCGGCCGGGTCGGTCCTACCGCGCCGCCACCCTGCTCGGACAGATCGAGGAGCGGCGCATCGTCATCATCCTGGCCGGCGACATCGCGGCAGACTGGGCGGAGCCGTGGACAGGTTATCGCGCCGCGACGGACGCTGAGACCTTCGCGCAGGAAGCCGCCGCCGCCCTCGAGCGCCTCTCGCCCCGCGGTCGCGAGCTGCTGGTCGCCGCCGAGGAAGATGTCGATGGCGTCGGCGACGAGGCGAGCGCGCGCTACCGAAGCGAGGGCCTCAACGACTACGACCCGATGACGACGGCCCTCCAGGCGGTACGCATACCTCCGCCGTCTGTCTCCAGTAGCCGGCAAAGAAGTGGGTACCGGATGCCTTGGCACATCGAGGACGCCCGTCCGACGCGGGCGCGGGAGCTCGGGCTGCTGCTGATGGTGTGCGGGACCTCGGTCGTCGGAGAGGACCGTGGGATCGACTACCTCGAGGACCCCGGGCTCGAGGACCGCTGCCCAGCGTGCCAGGGGCGGTTGGATCAGGGCGAGGAGGGCTAGCCGAGCCGGAGTGACCGGGGTCCCATTACAGGGCGGCCAGCGCCAACGTCTTCAGGAGCATGGACTGGCCTCGGATCGCGCTGGTCGTCCGCCTCGGTGCGTTGGTCGCGGCCCTCGCTCTCTCGGCGTGGATGTTCGCCCTGTGGGCTGTCGGCGAACACGCGATCGGATGCGGTGGCGGCTGATCCCGCGACAGCGGCCAGCGCCTGATTCGGACTACCGGTCGGCCGGGCCTACCGACGGCGCTTGCGATTGCGCCATACGTATCGGAAGTCGTCGCGGAACAACCCGATCCCGATCAGCAGCCCGATGAGCAAGGTCAGGGGCGCAAGCCAGTCACCCATCCCCGAAGCCTACGGCTTCGCCCCGCGCTCTCGCTGCGCGGCGACCCACTCCCAGCCCGCTTCCCAGTACGCCGAAGTACGCCGACCCCCACCCGACGTGTGGTCTATCCCGTCCCTGCGGGTGGCTCCGGTCGCGCAGCTGGCCTCGCGAGCATGAGCAGGCTGCCCACGGCAGTAGCGCTGCCGCCCAGGATCGCCAACCAGGCGATCCAGTAGAGCGGAGCCGAGTAGTCCGGCCGGAGTAGTGATGCCCAGACCAGAGGGATCGCGACGCCGACGAGTGCGAGCGTGGCTGTAGCCGCGACGCCCGTCGTCCGGAGCGCCCGCCAGGTCAGGATCGGCAGCGCCACGACGATGCCGAAGCTGAGGAGCGCCATCGGCCAGTCCGTAGCGGGAAGCCCGGGTGAGGACAGGAACGCGAGGATGGACAGACCGGCGAGCGCAGCGAAGGGCAACCAGAGGATCGACGCACCTATCGTCACGAGCGCCCGGCCGATCCTGTGCAGCATCTGGCGAGTATGAGCAGACGTGGGCCTACGGCCTCGCCGCGCGCTCCCGCTGCGCCGCGATCCAGTCCTGGCCCGCCTCCCAGTAGGCCGAGCCGCGCTCGAGACCATTCCGGGCTGCCTGCTCGGCCCACGCCGCGAGCCAAGTTCGGGGCATCCGGGGTTTGACCGGCGGCCACCGGACTATCGATTGGACGACGGGCCAACGGTCGGGGCGTACCTTGCGACCGTGCCGCACGTCGAACCCCTTGTCTACCTCCTCGGGAACCGGCCGCTCCGACAGCCATCGAACCGGCGATAGCGGAGCGACCGTGAGGCGTCTGCTGCTGATCGCACTGCTCGTCGTGGCCGCCTGCACCGACCAGTCCGGGACGGGCGGTCCGGACCTCACGTCGGTCGGCTTTGGGACGGGTGGCGACCGATGCACCCTCGAGGGTTCCGCATCCACGTTCCCGGCAGGTGTGACGATCCGCACCGTGCTGACCGTGGAGCCGGCCCTGCCCGCGGGCAGCACCATCACGGTCACGGTCGAGAAGGACGGCGTCGTCCTCGAGGACCCCCAGACGATCACGATGAGTGAACCCGCTCCCTGCATGTTCGGGACGTTGCCCGATCTGGAGGCCGGCCACTACCGAATGACCTATCGGATCAGCCCCAGCAGCATGCCTCCCGTCACCGGCGAATTCGAAGTCACGCCCGCCGAGTCGAGCCTCGCGCCCGCCGGATCGAGTCCGGAGGCACCGTCTCCAGCAAGCGACGGACCTTTCGCTAAGCACATCATCGGGCGCCTCGATGAACTGGCGGGACTCGCCGCTAAGGAGAACGAGCTGCTGACCGCGAATTGGGCAATCGACGAGTCACAGTGGGCAACCGAGAACATGGCGGACCTCATCGACCGGGGTGGCACGCTCTCGCGCTATGTCGATGAGCTCATGGCACTCGTGGATATCGTGGCCGCAGGCGCAGAGTCAGACCCCTGCCATCAGCCGACTCCTCGGCTTGCGCGATGAGATCGCGACCGAGTTCGCCTTGCCGACCCTTGCGCCAGCGCCGACCTCGTGACGCGACCCGCGTAGGTGCCACGGTCGCGGACCCGGCCGCCGGGTTGAAGGTTCAAATACACCCGGCTCACCAGGCCCCTGGCGCTCGCTCCTTGGCCTACGGTCTGTCGCGACCCGCGACCGAAGGAGCTATTGCCGACCTTGGGGAACGGAGTAGTCTCGCCCGATGAGCGATCCGGTGGCGGGTTGGCCCGACGCGGCAGCAGCGAGAGCGCAAGCCGCCAAGCAGAAAGCAGACGTGAAGGCGAAGAAGGAAGCCTTCTTGGCCCTGCAGGCCCGGTACACGCGGGAGGCCGGATATCGAGTCTCAGACTACGAGGTCGGTCTTGCTTCGGCCGCGGAGCAGCGGGGCGAGGATTGGCGGCGAGCCATCTCGCACAGGACTGACCCGCTGACCCGGATCCTGAGGGCGGCGCTGTGGTTGGTCAGTCTTCCGCTGCTGTGGGTCGACACCGGCTGGGCCGCGGAACTCGTGGAGTGGATCGACCGCAAGCTGACCTACAGGTAGGTGCCCGACCAGAGGCTACGGCCTCACCCCACCCTCGCGAGCTGCCGCGATCCAGTCCCAGCCCGCGTCCCAAAAGGCCGCGCCGCGCTCGAGGCCGTCGCGGGCCGCCTGCTCCTCCCATGCCGCGAGCCAGGCGTCGGCAGTCGCCTCGCTCATGCCCACACCGATGAGCAGGTTGCGCGTGGCAGCCCGGCAGGCCTGGTCGATGTGGGCGGGATCGGCACGGCGGGACATGGCCCGAGGGTAGCCCGGATCAAGCGACAGCTAGGCCGGCAGGGCGCCTTCTGCCGACCGGGTCTCAGGGGACGCGACGATGCCGGATCTCGACGCCTGCGCGTACCGGATCAATGCCTCGTTGAGGGAGATCAGAGGCCCGAGCTGGCTCGCGACGACCTCCGGCGTGATGACCGGCCTTCCCGCTCGGCGGTCCATCTCGGCCATGACACCCGCAAGCCATTCCCAGTCGTGGTACGTCGGGAGACCGAGGCGGGACTCGGTTCGCACCCTCCTGGCCCACGGTGCCACCCACACCCAGACGATCTGCGTCGTCGAAGAGTCGGATTCCCAGAGCAGCTTCAGGTCTCGATGGCCGGTCCGGGCCAGGATGGCCATGTTCTCCCAGTAGTCCCCGAGTCCAAGGACGGCGGCGTCTGGCACGTCAGCCGGGTCCTTGTGGTCGCGGAGCGCGATCATCACGTCGAGCCCGTACCGCAGCATCTGTTCGGAGTACGCCTCGCGTCGGAATTCGGTGAGTTGCTCGATGGCGCTGGCGTGGGCCTGAAGCCTGACCTGACGATAGATGCCGAGAAAGGTGATGGCCAGGACGAACCCGGTGAGGGCTGTCCAGAACCACTCCGAGCCCGGTCCGATGAACGACAGCCCCTCGGTATTGATCAGTGTCACGTCGGCTCCCTCTGACTGCGGCCACAGTGGGGGGACGATAGGAGCCGCCGGGTCCGCGGACAAGGATGAACCTCGGAGATCCACCTCACCTCGGGCCTGCCAGTCTTTGACATAGGTCGCAGCCAAGCGGTCGCGGCTACCGTGGCCCGGCCCCGGCTCCGCGTCCGGACGTGCGATCCCGCGACAGCGGCTAGCCGAGCCGGAGCGACCGGGGCTAGATAACGGGGCCACCGAACGACTGCGGGACGGCCAGGGGCCAGCTGTACGCGCCGGCCATCTGGAGGTCGTCGCTGATGAACGGAGCCGGATGGATCGAGCCGCCGCCGCTCGAGGAGATCGTGACGATGTCGGTCCCGTCGACCCTCACCCACGCGGGGCTGCGGATGATGCCGTCATCGTCCGGGTGTCGCTGGTGCGAGTCGCGATCTCCGACCGATGCCCCGACCACGACGACCGTGGCAAGGCCCAGGATTGCGGGTCGATCTCGGAACCTCGGGTGCATGCAGCGAGCGTAGCCCGCGGGCTCCGACTCAGCAACTAACTGGGGCCCATCCGGTCCCCAGCCCATGAGGGCGAGCACGTCGATAGTAGCGGGACAGTTAGAAGGCGGCTGCGCTGTCCACTGAGCTACGGGGACGTCGCATCACTCTACGCGACCTCCCCGCGGCGGCGCGAACCGGCGGGCTCGAACGATCCGGTCCTGAACGACCAGTGCGGGCGGACGTAGTACAGCAGCCCGACCAGCATCGCCGGCGTCATCAGGTAGAGCCGCGGCATCGCGATCGTCACCGCGATCACGACCGTCCATGGCCGATCGGTCCGGCCACCCCACGCGACCAGGATGCCCGCCGCGAGGACCCGGAGCCAGAGTGGTGAGCCGTCGATGGGCGGCACCGTCGTGAGGTAGGCGATCCACTGGAACCACAGGTCGGGGACGACGACGAACGAGACCCCGGCTACCGCGAGCGTGACGCCGGAGGCGATCGCCAGATGCCGCCACTCCCGCCGAGCGGCGAACCAGACCAGGCCGATGCCCGGCGTCACCTTCGTCAGGAGGACGAACGCCCACAAGCCGGGCCACCGCAGCCCCCAGACGGCCACGGCGACGACCAGCATGTTGATGTTGGCCGCGTTGATCTCGGACGCCAGCGGCGACCAGAAGATGACGAGCGGGAAGAACGGACCGGCCAGGGCGACGGTCGCAAGCAGCTCGAGTGCGCGCAGGATGGCGACGTACTCGCCGAACGGCAGGACGTCGAACGGCGCGATCGCCTGCGCCGCCGCGGGCGAGTAGAAGAAGGCGAAGCTCGCCTTCCAGTACAGGTCGTCGAGTCGGGCGGTGTAGTAGCACCACGCGTCGACCGGTGTCCCGCCCGTCACGGTGAAGACGACCCACACCACCAGGGCGGTCGCCCAGGTGAGCACGACCGAGCCGATCGCCGCGACCCGCCATGCCACGGGTCGCCAGCCGGAGACGCTGCCCGGGACCACGCCGCCCGCGGTCAGTCCGCCCGCGGTCATGCGGGTCGGCCAGGCGATCCGGACCGGGTCGTGCGGGAGGTGCACCGATAGCGATCTCCGGGCGTCGGGTCGGATAGTCTGCCACGAGGTCCCATCGGCGCCTAGTACCTTCGTCCTATCAGGTGGTGCGTCGCGGGACCGCGGCCGGCCTCGGACGGCGAATTCGCGCGTGCTACACTCCGCGACCCGTCGGGCCGCCGTGCGAACGGCCCGCGGCCAGGGAGGCACCGACCCGCCCATGTCGGGACCCGCGCAGACGAGGCGTGCCGCCTCGGCCGGTCAGCTCGCGCTCGAGCTGCCGCTCGAGCTGCCGCCGATCTCGATCGCGCCCGAGTGGAAGGACCAGCAACGGCTGTGGGGCCACGCGTTCCACCCGATGTGCTCCTATCTCGCGAGCTTCCCGGCCGCCCTCGCGCATGCGTTCATCGCCCGCTACTCGCGACCTGGCGACGTCGTCCTCGATCCGTTCTCCGGCCGGGGCACGACCCCGCTCCAGGCCTGTGCGGAGGGACGGATCGGCGTCGGCAACGACCTCAACCCGTTCGCCCATCTGCTCACCGCAGCGAAGGTCGAGCCACCGACCCGGGCGCAGGCCGCGACCCGGCTGGCGGCCCTTCGACTGGCGTGGAACGGCGAGTCGGCAGGCTGGCTCGCGTTGGCCGGCCGAGTGAGCGCGGATCCCGGCGCACCCGATGCCCTCGTCCCGCTCGCCGGCTCACGCGACGGCCCCGATGCGGCCTCGGAGCCGGTGCCTGTCGAAGTGGCCCTCGCGTTCCACCCGCACACGCTCGGACAGCTGCTGTTCGTCCGCTCGACGCTGCGCCTCGACGATCGGACCGACCGCTTCCTGGCCGCCGCCATCACCGGCATCCTGCACGGGAAGAGCGCGTCGTACCTCTCGGCTCTCATGCCCAATACGTTCAGCATGGCCCCGCGCTATGTGCGCGACTTCGCACGGCGGACCGCGTTCACCTCGCCGGAGCGGGACGTGTTCGACGGCCTCTCGAGCAAGCTCGACCGCCTGTACCGCGGAGCTCCGCCCTCGACCGAGGGGGTCGCCCTGCTCGGCGACGCCCGCGACGTCGCGCCGCGGGCCTCGCGCGGCCCTTCGGGAACGCGGCCGTCCGGACCGGGCTCGGCTGGTCGTGACCTCGCCGCCGTACCTGCGCGTCGTCAAGTACGGCTACTACAACTGGCTGCGGACCTGGTTCCTGGGGTTCGACGCCCGCCGGATCGACGCCACGCTCGACGACGCCCACCACCGGGAGCCGTACCTCGCGTTCCTGCGTGACGTCCTCGCAGGCCTCCGCCCAGCCCTGACCGACGATGCGGTCGTCGTCCTCGTGATCGGTGACGTGGAGACCGATCGCGGCCGGCGCATCCGCGGCGGGATCGGCCTGGCCGAGCGGACCTGGGAACAGGCCGCCGAACCCGAGGGCTACAGGCTCGCGGGCGTGGCGCTCGACGACGTGGCGGCGGTCCGCAAGATGACCAAGCTGTGGGGCGACGAGGCCGGCCGGGCCACCAAGACCGACCGCATCCTCGTCCTCGGGGCGACCGAGGCGGGCCGTCGGCGAGCGCTGGCCGGCGCGGGGGTCGACATCGACTGGGATTGGCCGCCGAGGGCGCTGCGCGCCATCTAGAATTCGGCCATGCAGCAGATGTACCACCCGTCGGACCTCGCCTCGATGGATCCGCTGGTCCTCCTGAAGAACCTCGACCACGTCCGCATGACGAGCCGACGCCTGTCGTACATCCTCCAGCAGCAGGTCCACCTCTACACCCCGGAGGCGAACCAGCTCCGCGAGCAGATCGACCGCTACGTCGAGGCGGAGCGCCAGATCGAGGGCGAGATGGCGAGGCGCCGCATCCGCGCCTGACTCGACGACGCGGCGGGCCGCCGATCCGCGGCCGGCCGGGCGGTCCTAGGCGCCGGCCGGCGCCGGCGAGAGGCGGATCGGCACGTCGATCTCGCGCTCCGGTGCACGTTCGCCGCGGGGCTCGGGTGCGACGGCGACCGCGGCGGCCGGGACGAGGTCGACGCCGGCCTCGCTGATCGCGATATGCACGTCGACTTCGGGCGCGACCGGTTCGGACGCAGCGTCCGCAGTCACCGGCACCGCGATGGGCTCGGCGACGATCGCGACCGCGACCGGGCGCCGCTTGGCCTGTTCCTCGGCGATCACCTTGGTCGCCAGGCTCGCCAGGGCCGGCATGTCGAAGAGGCTCAGGCCGATGCCCAGTCCGGCCAGTTCGTCGGCGCACATCCCGCGGTACAGCCCGCGGGCGGCCACGGCACACATGTCGTCGTAGAGCTCCGGCCAGCCGACACGACGTCGGCGGTAGCAGAACCGCACGAAGTCCGTCGCGTCAGGATCAATGGGGTCGAGGCTGGCGGTGCGCGCGGCCATCGATGGCGTGCCCTCCCTCAGGCGGCCTTCGCGGCCCGGCGACGCTGCCGGGGGGCGGCGAAGGCAATACGAAGCTCGGCCCGACAGGATCGGCGATGTCGATCCGCCCGCCGGACGGTGGGTCCCGGTGTCCCGGCTGTTCCCTCCCCGAGGTCTCGGCAACCGGTGCCCGACATCGTAGTCCTCAGGTCGCCGACGCGGGAAGGGGGCTTGTCCACCACTTCATCCACCAAGTTATCCACACGAACAGGTGTTCACCGAACACCTGTTCCCAACGACTGCGGTCGGGGTCCCGACGACTGCGGTCGGGGTCAGCGGGCCGCGCGTGCGAGCCCCAGGCCGGGCCGCTCGGTGAGGATCCAGCGGTGGTCGTCGTCGAGATCGAGTCCCGTGAACGGGTCGTCGGCGAGGAGCAGGCAGCCGTCGAGATCGACCCATTCGGCCAGCGACGCGACGGCGGCCGAGCCGGCGATGCCGACCCGCGTCTCCTCCATGCAGCCGAGGAACGTCCGGAACCCGAGCTCGAGCGACCGTTCGAGCATCCGCTTCGCGGGCCCGATGCCGCCACACTTGGCGAGCTTGACGTTGACCCCGCCGACGACCCCGGCCAGCGTGTCGAGGTCCTCGATCGTCACGGCGCTCTCGTCCGCGATGATGGGGATCGGCGATCGGTCCTGGAGCCAGGCGAGGTCCCGGTAGGCTCGTGCGGCGAACGGCTGCTCGATGAGCTCGACGCCCAGGGCGACGACCTCGGGGAGGAGCCGGTCGGCGTCGTCGCGCGTCCAGCCCGTGTTCGCGTCGACGCGGATCGGTCCGGCGAACACGTCGCGCACGGCTCGGAGCGTCGCGAGGTCCTGCGGCCCACCCAGCTTGATCTTGAGTGCCGGGAAGTCGGCGGCGCGAGCCGCCCGCTGGGCGACGACCGCCGGCTCGTCGATGCCGATGGTGAAGTCGGTCGGCGGGATCGCCGGCCGGAAGGCCGAGCACCTCGATGGACCGGTGCGCCGAGCACCTTCCCGACGAGGTCGTGCAGCGCGATGTCGACCGCGCACTTCGCGGCGCCGTTCCAGCGGATGGCCGCGGCCATGGCGTCGGCGGCGGCCGTGAGGCCGGCCGCGGACGGCTCGGGCTGCCCGATGACCTCGAGGAGCAACGGGAAGACCGCGGCCATCGTCCCCGGCGTCTCGCCGTAGAAGCGGTCCGGGTACCCCTCGCCGAGGCCGACGATCCCCGGGAACCGGTCGTCACGCAGCTCGACGATGACGGTCGTGACCCCCTCGCCGGCGTGATGGTCGGTCCGGGCGATCCGGAACGGGTCGCGGAGCGCGAGGGACAGGACCTCGTGGCGGAGGCGGAGGGTCACCCCCTCGTGACCCAGGGCAGGGCGTCCACGGCGTCGCGCACCGCCGGCCAGAACCGCTCTGCCCCGAATCGCACCGGGTCCTCGGCGGGCAGCCCGGTCAGCGCCGCGACCTCGTCGATGACCCGGCGGGCCGCGCCGTCGTCGTGGATCCCCGAGGTGTTGACCGCGACCCCCACGACCCTGGACGGCGCCACCAGGCCGGCCACCTGCTCGTGCAGGGCGATGAACTCCGGGAGCGGCGCGATGGGGAACGTGACGTCGGGCAGGTGGTCGAAGTCGTGGTCGGTCATCCCGGGCTTGTAGGTCATCACCATCGCCTGGGGCGTCGCGCCGTGGATGAGACCAAGGGTCACGGACGAGTACGCCGGGTGATCGAGCGAGCCCTGGCCCTCCACGAGGATCCAGTCGCCCATGGCCTCGGCTTCCTCGACCATCCACTCGACGGTGCCCTGGGTGAAATCGCTGATGAGCCGGTCGACGGCGACGCCCCAGCCCTCGATCATCATGCCGGTCTGGCCGGTCGGCACGAAGACCGCCGCGTCGCCGGCCGCCAGGGCCGACTTGCGGAGCTCGAGGGCCACCGACATCTTGCCGATCGCGCAGTCCGTCGCGACCGTCAGGATCACCCGTTTGCCCGGCGCGTGCCGCCGCCCGACGGCCGTCTCCATCCGCTCGGGCGGGCGGCGATAGTCGACGATCTCGATGCCGTGGATGGCCGCCTCGGCCGAGAACTCCGGATCGTCGCCGAGGAAGGTGTGCAGCCCGGACAGGACGTCGAGCCCGGCCGTGATCGCCGCGAGGATCGTCGCCCGCCATTCGGCCGGGAGCTTGCCGCCGGTCGGCGCGATGCCGATCAGCAGGGCGTCGGGCGGTGTCGCGAGGGCCAGGGCGTCCCCGAGCGTCGCGACGATCGGGATGTCGTGACCCGGCAGGTAGGCATCCACGTTCTCGCCGGCCTTCGTGGAGTCGAGGACCGCCACGACGTCGTCGCGGCCGTAGCGGATGACCCCGTAGGCGGTCTTGGCATGGTGGGCGCCGAACTGGCCCTCGGTGAGGATGACCAGGCGGCGCGGTTCGGTCGGTCGCATCCCGCGAGTCTACGGAAAAGCACGACGCCCCCGGGGGCGATCCCGAGGGCGTCGGAAGGTCGGAGGATTGGTACCGCATACCGGATTCGAACCGGTGATCTCCGCCTTGAGAGGGCGGTGTCCTAGGCCTCTAGACGAATGCGGCATCGGCCGGGCGGCAGACCACCCGGAGCGGCTCGGGATGATACCAGATGACGACCCTCCGACCGCCGATCCGAGCCTACAGGCGGTGGGTCTCCAGGAACCCGCGGACGGTCTCGGCGACCTGCTGGAAGCTCGCCTCCCCGACGATCAGGCCGTAGTGCGAATGCGCGCCGAAGGGCTCGAACTCGGCATCGAGCCATTCGGCGAGACGCTCGGTGGCGTCGAGGGTCACCGTCTGATCGAGCCCACCGCCGATGACCAGGCGCGGCACGGCCTCGACGCCTCGGCGGTCGACCGACACGCCGGCGAGCATCTGGCGGCGGGCCGCACCCGCCTCGTGCGGCTTCTGCCCGAGCAGATGCTGGATGCGCAGGACATCGGCCAGCGACAGGTCGCGGTGGTCGCGCAGCAGTCGCTCCGGGAGGGTCTCCCAGCCGATGAGCGAGCGGCCGTAGACCTCGGGGATCTCGCGCAGCTCGTATGGCCGGGCCGGCGGGCGGAGTTCGCGTGGCATCTCCGGGCTCAGCAGCACGATGCCCGAGATCGGCATCCGCTCGGCGGCCTTGAGCCCGAGCAGTCCGCCCATCCCATGACCGACCACCACCGTTCCCGAGCCGAGCCGCTCGAGCGCCGCGACCACGTCCTCGGTATACGTGTCGAACGAGAGCTCGCGCCGGGTCCGCCGTCTGCGACCAGAAGTGGTTCCGCAGGTTGAGGGCGTGACCCTCCCAGCCGCGACCGGCGAAGTACCCGAGGTAGCGCTCCCACACCCACGAGCCGGTGAGCTCGCCGTGCAGGAAGAGCAGCGGCTTGCGCCGCGACCGGCGCTCCGGCAGCCACGACTCGATGTACAGCCCTCGATCGTGGATCTCGATCTCGTCCTTGCGGACGGGCCGGCCGTTGATCGGCGGCAGCTGCGCCTGGGCGAGGATGGCGTCGGGTGTCTGGTCGGGCAACGGGCTCACCATTCGTGCGGGTTGATGACGAGGCCGGTCAGGGCCTTCGGGTAGAAGTAGGTCGACTTCTGGGGCATGACGGCGCCGGCCGCGGCGACGGCCATGATGGACGCCACGGGCGTCGGTTCCAAGAGGAACGCGACGCTCGCGCCGTCCGTGCCGCGCGTCACGCGGTCGATGGCGTCCGGCGCGGATTTCGTGTACGTGACGGCGCCGGCCGTGACCGCGTCCGGCCCGATCCCGAGGAGCTGCTCCAGCGCCACCCCGAGCAACGCCACGTCGAGCGCGCCGGCCGCGGGATCCGTGCCGACGAGGAACGGCGCGAAGGCCTCGCGACGCGCCGTCAGGAACGCCCCGCCGGCCCGCGTCCAGACGCCGAACCGACCGTCGCCGCCGCTCGCCAGCGCGGCCGCGTCGAACCGCTCGCACAGGCGCGTCGGCGTCACCGACCCGCTCGACCGAGAAGAACCGGTCGGCCGCGTCCAGGAGTCCGGTCGACGGCCGCGTCGTCGAGGTCGCGCACGATGCGATGGGTCGGGAGGACGGTCAGCGGCGCCGGACCCGTGGGAAGGAAGAGGGTGAGGAGGTAGTCGAAGGCGGGGTCCTCCTCGCACGAGCGGCTCATGCGGCGCTCGTCGCGGTAGCGCAGCGCGGTCTCGTACCGGTGGTGGCCGTCCGCGATGGTCACCGGCGCCCGGCCGGCGGCAACCGTCAGCGCGGCCACCGCGTCGGCGTCGGGCCCCTCCCCGTCCGCGGGGATCGCCCACACCCGATGGCGGACGCCGTCACCGTCGGTCAGGTCGACATCGGGTGCGCGCTCGACCCAGGCGCGCAGCGCCCGATCGACCTCGCCGCCCGGGTCGTCGACGAGCACGACGACCGGGCTCGTGTTCACGCCCGTCGCCCGCAGGAGCTTGTATCGATCCTCCTTCGGCGCCGACATGGTCCGCTCGTGCGGGCGGACGCCGCCGCCGGGCTCGAGCGGCTCGAGGCGCAGGCGAGCGAAGAAGCCACGCTGCGACCGCTCGACCGACGTCCCGGGGACCCGGTAGTCCTGCTGGTACACGTAGATCGAGGGATGCGGGTCCTTGTGGAGCACCCCGCTCGAACGCCATTCGGCGAGCGTCCGGGCCGCCCGGCGATAGCGGTCGTCGGGCTCGTCGCCGTCGGCCACGGTCGGGAGGTCGAGCCGGACCACGTTCGCGGGATGGCGCGCGGCGAGCGCCGCGGCCTCGTCCGGCGCGATCACGTCGTAGGGCGGTGCGACCACGTCGGCGAGGTCGCCGACGACGGACGGCGCGAACCGGAGGGCGCGGAAGGGTCGGATCTCGGGCACGGGACCTTCGGGCGTGTTCGGCACGGACGGCCGACGGGCTATGGGACCGACCCATCGTACGATAGCGGCCGCCGCGGCGCGAACCTCGACCCAGGTCGGGACGCTCCGGGGCCACTCGGGGCACCAAGGACACGCAACTTTCGACCGGAGCGAGACGTCCTCCCTCCGACCGTACCCAGCCGGACCGCCACGCTCGGAGTCTTCGTGCGTCTACGATCCCTCGCTGCCGCCTCGTTCCTGCTCCTATCCATCGGCTTGTCGGCCCCCGTCGCGGCCGCGGCCGACGGGCTCACGATGGAGGCTCACCCGCTCCTCGGGGGCCACGCGCGAGTCGGGTCGTGGATGGCGATCAGCGTCCACCTGCGCAACGACGGACCGCCGATCGACGGCGAGCTGCGGCTGGCCGGCGGCGCCCAGGGCCGGACCCGTTTCGGGACGGTCGTCGACCTGCCGACCCAGTCGGACAAGACCTACGTCCTCTACGCCCAGCCGCCGGCGTTCGGGCGAGAGCTGGAGATCGCCCTCGTCTCGGGCGAGCAGAAGATCGCGTCCACCAAGGCGACGTTCGCGGTCCACGACGCGGGACAGATGGCGATCGCGGTCATCGCCGAACGACCCGGCGACATCGTGGCCGGCATCGACATCGTCCCGAACCAGAACCAGCAGGCCGCGACCATCATCCAGATCGCGCCCGAGGAGCTGCCCGAGCGGGTCGAGGCGTGGGGCGGTCTCGACCGCCTGGTCTGGCAGGACGTCGACTCCAACCGGCTCTCGACGGCCCAGCTGACCGCCCTCCAGGGCTGGATCGCGGCCGGCGGCCGCCTCGTGATCGTGGGCGGCACGACCGGCCCGAGCGCGCTCTCCGCCTTCCCCGACAGCCTCATGCCGTATCGGCCGACGGCCACCGTCGACGTGGCGCCGAGCTCGATCGCCTCGCTGCTCGGCACGGTGCCCGCGGGCGCGGCCGACCTGCCGGCGCTCGGCGGCGACCCCGGCCCCGGCCGGACGCTGGCGACGAGCGGCGATCGCGTCGTCGCCGCTGAGCGGGCGATCGGCAACGGCTCGGTCACGCTGCTCGGCTTCGACCCGACCACGAAGGGCCTCGACAGCGCCGGCATCAAGGACCTCTGGCGGCGCGTCCTGCCGGTGGGTGTCGCGAGTGGCTGGACGCCCGGCGACGACAGCCAGCTCGTGAACGCCGTCTCGCAGCTCCCGTCCCTCGCCCTCCCGCCGATCGGCGGCCTGATCGCGCTGCTGGTCGCCTACATCCTGCTGGTGGGACCCGTGAACTACCTCGTCCTCAAGCGCCTCGACCGGCGCGAGTGGGCCTGGGTCACGATGCCGGTCCTGATCCTGGTCTTCGCCGTCGGCGCATACGCCTTCGGTGCGCTGCTGCGCGGCAGCGACATCCTCGTCAACGAGGTCGCGATCGTGCGCGGGGCACCCGGCACGACCGACGGGACGGCGCAGGTCTATGTCGGCCTCTTCTCCCCGTCGCGCGGCACGTACCAGGTCCAGGTCCCCGGTGGCGCACTGCTCTCGGCGCCGGTCTCGGCCGACTTCTTCGGCGGCGACGGGACCGCGTCGGCGCTCGACGTCCTGCAGGGCGATCCCGCCCGGGTGCGCGACCTCGCCGTCAGCTTCGGGTCGCTGCGGACGATCCGGGCCGAGACGCCCGTGAAGGTCCCGCTGATCGACGCCGACCTCAGCGTCGCGGACAACCATCTGACCGGGACGATCCACAACGCGTCGTCCGGGGTCATCGAGAAGCCGGCCGTCGTGCTCGGCTCGACCGTAGCGATCCTCGACGATCTCGCCCCGGGCGCGACGGCGCGGGTCGATACGGCGCTGAGCCCGGGAGCCTTCGGGCAGGCGCTCTCCGACCGCGTCGTGGGCCCCGCGTTCTTCGGTGACGCCTCGGACTTCACCGCGGATCGGATGAACCTCTACATCCGGCACTCGATGATCGACCAGCTCACCTTCGACCCGAACTCGGGCGCTACGAACCAGCTGACGGCGGACGGGCCGGTGATCCTCGGCTGGGGCACCGGCGGCCTGCTCCCGGTCGACATCGCCGGCCAGACCCCCAAGCTGCTGGGCAACGTCCTCTACTACCTGCCGACGAGCGCCAAGGTCAGCGGCAAGACCACGTTCCGCGGCGACCTGATGCGCTCGACGCTCGTCGCCAGCGACGCCCCGTTCTTCGGCAAGGATCCGCTCAACATCAACTTCGGTCGCGGGCGCGCGACCCTCGCCTATCGTCCGATCGTGTTCGACGGCACACTCTCTCCCAGCGCCCTCACGTTCGCCCTCAACTGGGGACCCGACCAGATCGTGTCGACCGTCGCGAAGCAGATCGATCCACTGCCGGCCATCCCGCCGTCGTGCGATGGCAGCAACGCGCCCGAGTGCTCCCAGCTGGGTTGGGACGGGATGCCCGCGGTCGAGCTGTTCGACCTGGCGAAGGCCGACTGGGTGCGCCTCCCGCACATGGACGCCGGGGTCCGCTACGCGGTCGCCGATCCGACCCGCTACGTCGACTCGAAGACCGGCTCCGTGCTCGTCCGCTTCGTCAACGACCGGAGCGACTCGGTGGGCTTCAACTTCGACCTCGCGGTCGCGGGTGATATCCGATGAGCGCCATCGTGCGGACCGAGGGCCTCGTGAAGCGCTATGACGGCACGCTCGCGGTCGCGGGCATCGACCTCGCCGTCGAGCCGGGCGAGATCTTCGGCCTCGTCGGGCCCAACGGTGCCGGCAAGACGACGACGATGCGCATCCTGGCCACGCTCCTGCGGCCATCCAGCGGTGACGCCGAGGTCGCCGGCTGGTCGGTCACCCGGAACCCCGACGAGGTGCGTCGCGTCCTCGGCTTCATGCCCGACGTCTTCGGCGTGTACGACGACATGAAGGTCTGGGAGTACCTGGACTTCTTCGCCCGCTGCTACGGGATCGCGCCCGCGGCACGGCGCCGGATGATCGGCGACCTCCTCGAGCTCCTCGACCTCGCCGACAAGCGCGACGCCTACGTCCAGACGCTCTCGCGCGGGATGCAGCAGCGCCTGTGCCTCGCCCATGCGCTCGTCCACGACCCGCAGATCCTGCTCCTCGACGAGCCCGCGTCCGGGCTCGACCCGCGGGCCAGGGTCGAGCTCCGCGAGCTCCTGCGCGAGCTGCGCACCCTGGGCAAGACGATCGTGATCAGCAGCCACATCCTCCCCGAGCTCGAGGAGCTGTGCACGAGCGTCGCGATCATCGACCGCGGCCAGGTCCTCGCACACGGGCGCGTCGCCGACATCGAGCGGCGGCTGCGTTTCGGGGCGGTCCTGCGGGTCCGGATCCTCGAGGAGGGTGACGCGCTCGTGGCGGCCGTGGACCACTTCGCGGCCGACCAGGACGTCGTGTCGGCGGTCCTGCTCGATGACGGCACCATCGAGCTCGGGTTCCGCGGCAACGACGTCGCGTCGTCGCGCCTGCTGGCGCGCGCGATCGAGCACGGCATCCGGGTCGTGACATTCGCCCGCGCGGCCAGTGACCTCGAGGAGCTGTTCCTGCAGGTCACCGCCGACGAGCGCACGGTCGACGCGGCATGACGGCGGTGGCCGGCCTCCGGCGGACGATGGGCGGCGTCGCGGCCGTCGGCGTCAAGGAGCTGCGCGGTCGCATGCGCGGCCGGCGTGCCTTCGTGATCCTGACCCTGTATCTGCTGCTGCTGGGCGGGTTCGCCTGGATGTACGAACTCATCCTCGTCGCGCAGGCCGGCGTCGGCATCGGCGGCGGCGGCTCGGCGGCCTACGCCTCGGCGCTCATCGGCCAGGAGATCTTCGGCGGTCTCCTGATGCTCATCACGCTGCTCGTGGTCTTCCTGGCGCCGGCGTTCACGGCCGGCGCGATCAGCCTCGAGCGCGAGAAGCAGACCCTCGACATGCTGGTCACGACGCCGATCTCGTCGCTCGCCATCGTCGTGGGCAAGCTCCTGAGCGCGCTCACCTACGTGTTCATCCTCATCGCCGCGTCGGTCCCGGTCACCGCGGTCGTGTTCGTCTTCGGCGGCGTCGCCCCGGACGACGTCGTGCGCGGGTACATCGTGCTGATCGCCACGGCCCTCGGCCTCGGCACGTTCGGGCTCTTCTGCTCCACGATCGTGAAGCGGACCCAGGCGGCCACGGTGATCACGGTCTTCGGGGTCCTGGCGATGACGCTCGGGTCCGTCTTCATCCTCTACTTCTGGAACGTGATGGCCGGGCTGTCGGCCAGCGGCCAGACGGGGCTCGGGCCGATCAAGGGCCGCGCGCCGGAGGCCCTCGCCTACCTCAACCCGTTCCTCGCCCAGGCCGACATCATCTGCGGGACCCAGACCGTGTACGGCGACTGGTGCAGCCGATACACCCGGATCTTGGGATCGCCCGACGGGATCATCTTCACCAACTCCGATGTCCAGGTCGCCCAACCGCGTCCCGGCCAAGGGCCTCGTCAATCTCGGTGTCGTCGACTCGGGCGTGGTGCGGCGCCCCGACGGCCGACGTCACCGCCTTCGGGGTCTCACGCGACCAGTTCTGGCCGAAGACCGTCGTCGCGTGGCTCATCGTCTCGTTGGTGCTGCTCGTCGCGTCGATCCAGCTCGTGTCGCCGACCCGCCGCTGGCGACCGGGGCGATCGAGACGGGCTCCGCCCGGGCACGCCGTCGGGCCGGTCGCGACCGCGTCCGTCGATGCCCCGGCCGTATCCGCCGGGCCGCTCGTGGGCGGCGAGGCCGACGCTGGCCCCGCACGGCAAGACGACCCCGCCGCGGATCCGGAGATGGCGGCGACCGACGAGGGGACGACACCTGAGGCGACCACGTGACCGGGCCGACCGTGACGTGGCGCCGACGGTTCGCATCATGGCGCCCATCGGCCGTGTCGCGGCGCCTCGTCGGGCCACCCGAGCCGCGTCCCGCGATCCCGCCGGATCCACGGACCGCGATCGACGGTCCGCTCGATCCGCCGCTCCTCGCGATCCGCTCGGGGCTCCAGGGCCATCGGCGACGACTGTGGATCCGGCGGATCGTGCGACGCACATGGATCGCGCTGGCCGCTGTGGCGGTCGCCGAGCTCGCCCTCGCGCTTGCCATGCGGGTGTTTCCGCTCGAATGGGCAACTGAGGCAGCCGTCGCGATCCCCATCGTGGTCGCCCTGGCCTGGCTCGTGGCCGTCGTCCGCGCCCGGCCATCGATCGGCGAGACCGCCATCGCCCTCGACGTCGAGGCGCGGCTGGGTGACCGTGTTTCCAGTGCCCTCGAGCTCGCCGTGGGATTCCCGGCCTCGGCGGGACCCGGTGACGCCGTGGCCGCGTCGACCGAACCTCCGCTCGATCCGGCGCTCATGCCGGCGACCGTCGCCATCGACGACGCCGCCGAAGCCGACCGGTTCGTGCGCCGCCAGCGGATCGACGCGCTGGCCTCCTTGCGCACCGTCCGCAGGGACGTCTTCCAGCCGCGGCTCTCGCGCCGGCCGGCGGCGATCGCGGCCGTCGCGGCACTCCTGCTCATCCCGGCCCTGCTTTTCCCCAACCCACAGGACGCCGTCATCGCGCAGAACCGCCAGGTCCGGGAGGCCGCTGACCGACAGGCCGAGCGTTTGGACGACCTCGCCAAGCAGCTCGAGACCAAGGGCCGCGACACCGACGACCCGCGGACACGACTCGCCCAGGAGCTCCGCGACCTGGCTCGTCAGCTTCGGGAGCGGCCGGATCAGCTCGACGTGAACCTCGCGAGGATCGGATCGATCGAGAGTGACGTCCGGGCCCAGATCGATCCCGGCAACGAGCAGCGCGCAGCATCGCTGACGTCCTTGAGCCGCGCGCTTTCGCGAACCGCGACCGGCAAGCCGGACGCCAACCGGGACGGCGACCCGCAGCAGGCGCAGCAGGATCTCGCCCAGCTCGGCCGGCAACTCGACGACAAGACCCCGCAGGAACTGGCCGACCTCGCCCGGCAACTCGCCCAGCAGGAGGCGACCGCCTCGGGCGCCGACGGGGCGGCCTCGCAGGCCCTCCACGACGCGGCACAGAGCCTGGCCCAGGGCGACACGGCCGGCGCGCGGTCGGCGTTGGCCCGGCTCGGGGACGCCCTGAACGGCGCGGGGCAGCGCGTCGCCACGAACCGCGATCTCTCGGGGGCGGCGTCACAGCTCCAGGATTCGCGACGCGACCTCGCCGATGCGGGCCGGCAGACCGCCCAGGGACAGGGGCAAGGCCAGGGGCAGGCGCAGGCCAGCCCTCGACCATCCGGTGGCGCGGGATCCGGCCAGGGGCAAGGGCAGGGTTCGGCGAGTCCGGGCATCGGCCAGGGCCAGGGTCAGGGTCAGGGCCAGGGGCAGGGGCAAGGCCAAGGGCCAGGGGCAGGGTCAGGGCCAAGGCCAAGGGCAGGGTCAAGGCCAAGGTCAGGGCCAGGGCCAAGGTCAGGGCCAAGGTCAAGGGCAGGGCCAGAGCGCCGGCCAGGGTGCCATCGGCGGCGGCGGTTCGAACGCCCGCTCGCTCGGCAACGGGATCGGCGGCAACGGGCGGCCGGCCGGCCCGACGAACCCGAACCGCCCATCGGAGCTCGGGGCGGACCTGTCGTCGGTCTACGCGCCGTTCGATCGCATCGGCAAGCCGGGTGACCCGTCGTACGTCGCCGGGACCGGTGGCGACGGCCAGACCCAGCAGGGCAACGGCACCGGCAGCGGCACCAACAACGGCGCCCTTACCCCGTATCAGCAGGTCTATTCGGACTTCGAGCAGTACGCCCAGACCTCGCTCGACCGCGGGTACATCCCGATCTCGGTCAAGGACTACGTGCGCGAGTACTTCAGCTCGCTCGACCCCAAGCGATGACGAGCGGCGCCGACGCCTCGGCGCCCGAACGACCGGAGGCCTCCATGGAGCACCAGACCGCCGCAGCGCCAGCCGCCACCCTCGCCCCCGAGGCGTTCGCCGAGCGCGCGGGTGCCATCGAGCGCGAGGTCGGAAAGGTCATCGTCGGGCAGCACGAGCTCGTCCGGCAGACCCTGACCGGCCTCCTGGCCAACAGCCACGTCCTCCTCGAGGGCGTGCCCGGCCTCGGCAAGACGATGCTCGTGCGGACCATCGCCGACGTCATCGACTGCACGTTCAACCGGATCCAGTTCACGCCGGACCTCATGCCGGCCGACATCACCGGCACGAACATCCTCATCGAGGAGGGTGGGCAGCGGGTCTTCCGCTTCCAGCCCGGGCCGATCTTCGCCAACCTGGTCCTCGCCGACGAGATCAACCGCGCGACCCCGAAGACCCAGTCGAGCCTGCTCGAGGCGATGCAGGAGCACCAGGTCACGGTCGCGCGCCAGCGCTTCCCCCTCGAGGCCCCGTTCTTCGTGCTCGCGACCCAGAACCCGCTCGAGATGGAGGGCACCTACCCCCTCCCCGAGGCCCAGCTCGACCGGTTCCTGCTCAAGGTCATGGTCCCGTTCCCGTCCGAGGCCGACCTCATCACGATCATGGATCGGACCACCGGCGCCGAGACCGTCGCTGCAAGCAAGGTCTGCACGGCCGACGAGATCGTGGCGATGCAGCATCTCGCGCGCGCCGTCCCGATCGCGCCGCACGTCACCGCGTACGCCGTGAGCGTGCTCTCGGCCACGCACCCGGACCAGCCCCGCGCTCCGGAGCTCGTCCGCGAGTACGTGCGATACGGCGGCTCGCCCCGCGGCGCCCAGGCGCTCGTGACCGCCGGCAAGATCTACGCCCTGCTCGATGGCCGGTTCAACGTCTCGATCGACGACATCCGCGCCGTGGCGATGCCATCGCTCCGCCATCGCATCATCCTCAACTTCGAAGGCGAGGCCGAAGGCATCACGACCGAGGCGATCATCCGCACCATCCTCGACGCGGTCACGCCGCCGACCGTCGAGTAGCGGGTCACCCGGACCCGGATCGAGCGAGATGACCGGACCCCGCGTCGGGCCGCCCGCCACCGACGGCCCCGCGGCGCCGGCCGGTGTCGCCGCGGCCGGGACGCGTCCGGCGTTCCTGCCGAGCGAGGTCGACCCGACCGTCTTCGACGAGGCGTTCCTGCGCCAGCTCGAGCGCCTGCTACTGCTGATGCGCTCCCCGGTCCGCGGCGGCCTCAAGGGCGGCCGGCGGAGCGTGAAACGCGGTCAGTCGGTCGAGTTCGCCGACTACCGCGACTACACGCTCGGCGACGACCTGCGCCAGCTCGACTGGAATGTGTACGCCCGCCTCGAGCGGCTCTTCGTCAAGCTCTTCGTCGAGGAGGAGGACATCACCGTCACGCTCCTCGTCGATGGGTCGGCGTCGATGGCCTCGGGCACCCCATCGAAGCTGCTCTTCGCCAAGCGCGCGGCGGCGGCGCTCGGCTATATCGGGCTCGCGAGCGAGGACCGGATCGCGGTCAGCGCGCTCAGCGGCCGGACGGCGCGACGCCGGGCGGCGCTTCGCGGCTCCGGGCGGGTGTTCAGGCTCCTGGCGGACCTCTCCGCGATCGAGGCGGCGGATGGGCCGACCGACCTGCTGGCCGCGGCCCGCCACGCCGCGGCCCAGCTCCACGGGCGGGGCGTCGTGATCCTCCTCTCGGACCTGCTCGACCCGGCGGCCGACCGCGTCATCCGCGACCTCGCCGCGACCGGCTCGGAGCTCATCGTCATGCACATCCTCTCGCCCGAGGAGCTCGATCCGGTCCTCGAGGGCGACCTCCGGCTCGTGGACGTGGAGACGGGCGAGGGGCTCGACGTGACCGTCGACCTGGCCACGATCGACCAGTACAAGGCCAGACTGACGGCCTGGAAGGCGGGCTTCGCCGACCTGGCGGCGAAGCGCCGCGCGAGCTACGTCGATCTCTCGTCGGACGTGAACCTCGCCGACCTGATGTTCGCCGAGCTGCGCCGCCGTCGCGTGCTGGGCTGAGCGATGCCGTTCATCGCGCCGCTGGCGCTCGCCGGCCTGCTCTTCATCCCCGCGGTCATCGCGATGTACCTGCTCAAGCTGCGGCGCGACGAGACGGTCGTGCCGTCCACCCTGCTGTGGAGCCGCCTGTCGACCGACGTCGAGGCGAACGCCCCGTGGCAGCGCCTGCGCCGCAGCCTGCTCCTGCTGCTCCAGCTCCTGCTCGTGCTGCTGCTCGTGCTGCTGGCGGCTCGCCCGTTCCTCGAGCGACCGGCGGGCCTCGCCAAGGACGTCGTGCTGGTCATGGACACCTCGGCGAGCATGGCCGCCACCGACATCACCCCGAACCGGATGGCCGCGGCACGCGACGCCGCCATCGCGGCGCTCCGTGACCTGCCGACGGGCGGCAAGGTCAGCGTCATCGCGGCCGACCGGAGCGCGCGGATCGTCGTCAACGAGACCTCGGATCTCGGCCGCGTCCGCCAGGCGCTCGATGATCTGACGCCGACGGCGATGCGCGGCGATCTCGGGGACGCGCTCGAGCTGGCCGGCAAGCTGGCCGCCCGCTCGGGCGACGCCCAGATCCTCGTCGCGACCGACGCGGCGCTGGCCACCGCGCCAAGCGCCAAGGTGGATGCCCCGATCCGGGTGCTGCCCGTCGGCCGCGACCGCAAGAACCAGGCGATCGTCGCCCTCGCGGTCCGGGCCGCACCGTCGGCGGTGACCCGCTCGGTCTTCGTCAGCGTCGCCAACCTCGACATCGAATCGGCGCAGCGCCGGATCGAGGTCTGGGGCGACGATCACCTGCTCGAGGCCCGCGACGTCTCGCTCGATGCGCAGGCGCGCTCGGATGTGGTCATCGACGACGTGCCCCAGGACGTCGGCGTCATCGAGGTCCGCCTGGTCGGACCGGACTCGTCCTCGACGGCCGCGCCCGATGCCCTCGCGGTCGACGACCACGCGTGGGCGGTGCTGCCGAAGACCGGCACGAAGCTGGTCCTGCTCGTCGGCGAGGGCGACCCGTATCTCGAGACCGCGCTCTCGTACCTGCCGAACGTCGAGCTCTATGGCGTCACCCCCGAGGAGTACGGGCCGGCGACCGCGCGCAAGGACGGCCGCCCGTGGGACCTCGTCATCTTCGAGTCGACGCTGCCCGCGACGCTGCCGGACGCGCCGATCCTGGCGATCGCGCCGCCGCGGACCAGCCCCCTGGGCGAGGTCGCGGGCACGCTCAAGGACCCGGCCATCGGGGCGTTGAGCCCGGACGAGCCGATCCTTCGCTACGTCGACCTGACGACGACCCACATCTCGCAGGCGCAGGCACTGACCGCGCCCGACTGGGCACGAGTCGTCATCCCCGGCCCGAAGGGCGCGCCGCTGCTGTACACGGGCATCCGCGACGGCCGGCCGAACGCCGTGCTCGCCTTCGAGCCGCGGCAGTCGGACCTCCCGCTGCAGGTCGCCTTCCCGATCCTGCTCGCGAACCTGACCGGCGAGCTTCTCGGCGGCTCGGCGGCTCCGACCGAAGCCGTCGCCCCGGGCGACCCGGTCACGCTGACGATCCCCGCGGGCGCGACCGGCATCACGGTCACTCGACCGGACGGCACGACGAGTGACATCGTCGCGACCGCCGCGAGCGGCCCGACCGTGACCTACGCCGCGACCGAGCTTCCGGGCATCTACACGGTGACGCCGATCCTCGCCGAAGGCGCGGGCGCGTCCGGGTCGGGGTCGGGCGTCGGGGTCGGCCGCGGCGGGTGCGACCGCCGCACCGGTCGAGTCGGCCGGCCCGGGGGCGAGTGCCGGCGCGTCACCCGGCGCCTCGGCACTCCCCGGGGACGCCGCCGGGCCCGTCCGGTTCGCGGTCGACCTCTTCGATGTCGGCGAATCGACGATCGCGCCCGGTTCGGTGGCGGCCATCGAGACCCTCGGCCGGTCGCCGGCCGCCTCGCCCGCCCCGGGGAGTGGCCAGCAACCCGCCGCGGAAACCCGACCGACCACGCGCGACGAGCTATGGCTGCCGGTCGTCGTCATCGTCCTGCTCGCCCTGTGCATCGAGTGGGCCGTCTATCACCGCGACGCGCTGATCCGGCTGCGCCGCTCCGTCGGCGGGACCCGCTAGATGGGCATCTCGTTCGAGACCCCGCTCTGGCTCCTCGCGCTGGTCCCGGCGCTCGCGATCACGATCGTCCTGCACCTGGCCGCGCGACGGCGCATGGGCGCCGGGCGGCGGCGTGCCGCCCTCATCGTCCGGGCGCTGCTCCTCGGCCTCCTCGTGTTCGCGGTGGCCGGGTTCCAGCTGGTGCTCCCCGTGGACCGGCTCGCGACCGTGTTCGTCGTCGACCTCTCGGATTCGGTCGGCAACGCCGGGCACGAGGACGCCCTCGCGTTCCTGCGCGACACGCTCAAGGAGAAGCCAGACGGGGACGTCGCCGGGATCGTCGCCTTCGGCAAGGACGCGCTCGTCGAACGGCTGCCCTCGGAGCTCAAGGACATCGACCGCATCGCGTCCGCGCCGGTCAAGTCGGCCACCGACATCGGTTCGGCCCTGCGGCTCGCGACGGCACTCTTCCCCGACGATGCCCAGAAGCGGATCGTGCTCCTCAGCGACGGCAACGACACCACGGGTTCGGGCCAGGCCGAGGCCGCGCTGGCGGCCAGTCGCGGCGTCCGGATCGAGACCCGCACGATCGGCCTCGGCAACGCCGACGAGGTCCTTGTCGAGCGGCTGACCACGCCATCGACCGCCCGCCTCGGGGAGTCGGTGGAGGCCGTCGCCGAGATCCGCTCTTCCGTGGCGCAGTCGGCCACGGTCCGCCTCTTCGCCGACGGGACGCTCGTCGCGACGCAGCCGGTCAACCTCGACGCGGGCGTCACGCGGGTCACGTTCGACGTGAAGCCGACGGAAGCCGGCTTCCACACGTTCCGTGCCGTCGTAGAGGCGGCCCGCGACACGTTCAGCCAGAACGATCGCGCCGACTCGAACACCATCGTCAAGGGCGAGCCGCGGACGCTCGTCCTGGCCGGGAACGACGCGGTGGCGACCGAGCTCATCGCCGCGCTCCAGAGCCAGCGCGAGCAGGTCGACAAGATCGTGCCCGAGGCGCTGCCGACCGATTTCGCGGGCCTCGCGACCTACGACAGCATCGTCCTCGTCGACGTGCCGCGGATCCGGCTTTCGGACACGCAGCTCGCCGCGCTGCAGGTCTACGTCCGCGACCTCGGCAAGGGGCTCGTGATGGTCGGCGGTCCGGACAGCTTCGGCGCCGGCGGGTACCAGAAGACGCCGCTCGAGGAGACGCTTGCCGGTCGACATGGGCGTGCGCGATCGCCAGAAGCAGCCCGACATCGCGCTCGTGGTCGTCATCGACAAGTCCGGTTCGATGGCGGCCTGTCATTGCAACACGTTCGACCGGTCGAGTGGCTCGGGCATCGCCGGCGTCCAGAAGGTCGACATCGGCAAGGAGGCGATCCTGCGCGCAGCGGCTGCGCTTGACCGACCGCGACGAGCTCGGCGTCGTCGCGTTCAACGAGTCCGCCCATTGGGTCGTGCACACCGCGCCGCTCGGCACGATCAGCGACCTGCAGGGCCAGATCGCCGGCATCCGGGCCGACGGCCAGACGAACATCTTCTCGGGCCTCGACCAGGCCGTCCAGTCGCTCGAAGGCGTGACCGCCGCCCGCCGCCACATCATCCTGCTGACCGACGGCTGGTCCACCTCGGGGCAGTACGACGCGATCCTGGCCAAGATGAAGGCCGACGGGATCACCCTCTCGACGGTCGGCGCGGGCGGCGGCGCGAACCCGTTCCTCGAGCAGCTGGCCAAGCAGGGCGGCGGCCGGTACTACGCGGCCGCGAACCCCGCCAGCATCCCCGACATCTTCCTCAAGGAGACCCAGCAGGTCTCCGGCCAGCAGATCGTCGAGGAGCCGTTCTTCCCGATCCAGACCTCGAGCTCGCCGATCCTGCGCGGGCTCGACCAGGGCTATCCGAAGCTGCTCGGCTACAACGGGACGACCGCGAAGTCCGCCGCCCAGACGGTGCTGGTCACGTCGCGCGACGACCCGCTCCTCGCCCAGTGGCAGTACGGGCTCGGACGGGCGGTGGCGTGGACGTCCGACTCCACCGGGCGATGGGCGAAGGACTGGGTCGGCTGGAGCGGGTTCAACCGGTTCTTCTCGCAGCTCGTCAGCTGGACGTTCCCCGGTGAGGAGACCGACGGCATCGAAGCCCGGCTGGACACCGTGGACGGGCGCTCGTCGCTCCATGTCGAGAGCGTCGAGGCCGACGGCTCGCCGCGCGACTTCTACGCGACGACGGCGACCGTGGTCGGGCCGGACCTCGAGCCGAAGACGGTGAACCTCGTCCAGTCGGCGCCCGGTGTCTACGAGGCGCCGCTCGGCGAGCTCGATCCCGGGGCGTATGCGGTGCGCGTCACGCAGACACGGCCCGGGACGAGCGCGCTCGGTCGGACGATCGGGCTGGTCGCCCCGACGGCCGCCGAGTATCGGCTGATCGGCACCGACGAGCCGTTCCTCGCGTCGCTGCGCTCGGTGACGGGCGGCACGCAGATCGAGACCGCGAAGGATCCGTGGATCCACGACCTGACCGCGACGAGCCACTCGACCGACCTATGGCCGCTGTTGCTCATCCTGGCGATGCTCCTCTGGCCGCTCGACATCGCGCTGCGCCGTGTCTCGATCGGGCGCCGGGAGTTCGCCGCCGCGCGCGGCTGGGCGACCGGGTTCGGGCGGCGCCGCCGGGCGGCCGGGCCACGGACGGCCACGAGTGAGAGCCTGCTGGGCGCCCGAGAACGAGCGGCAGGCGCGACATCGCGAGCTGCATTGGTAGCGGCACCGACCGGCGGGCCGGACGCCCCGGCCGCGGCGGCACCCGGCGCGACAACACCGACGACGCCGACGACTGCAGCGGCGGCGAAGCCCGCCGCGGTGGCTGCGAAGCCGGCTTCGGCGCCCCCGGCACCGTCCACCCCCGCGGCCCCGCCGTCGACGACGCCGACCTCGGCCTCGCCGACCCCATCCGAACCCGCCGACACGATGACCCGCCTGCGCGATGCCAAGCGTCGCGCGCGGGACCGCTAGCCGCCCGATCCCCCGACCGCCGGTTCGGGCGACCGGTGGTAGCCTTCGGCCCGATGTCCCCCGCTCGCCGCGCCTGCCTCGCCATGCTGTCGTTGGCGTTCCTCGTGGCCGGCTGCGGGGTCATCTCGACATCGCTGCCACCCCCGACCCCGGCCGACTTCAACGACCTCGCCGTGACGTTCATCCAGCGCGGCCTGAAGATCGACCATGTCGTCTCGGGCG
The DNA here is from genome assembly GCA_963817245.1 of uncultured Chloroflexia bacterium. Taxonomy (GTDB): domain Bacteria; phylum Chloroflexota; class Limnocylindria; order Limnocylindrales; family CSP1-4; genus SPCO01. The sequence continues at coordinate 600,630 of CAWFNQ010000001.1, read as the reverse complement.
ATGCAGGCTGCCTGGACCGCACGCTGATCCCCACGGCCATCTCGATGGAGGCGTCGGGCCTCGACCAGGCGTCGACCGTGAAGCTGTACCTCTACGTGTTCCGCGACCACGACGCGTTCGAGCGATTGCGCGAGATGATCGACACCTGCGCACAGAGCTACGTCACCGACCCTGAGTCGTTCGAATCGGTCGACCAGTCACCGTACGTGATCGCCGGCCAGGGACCGTGGGGCCAGAAGTTCGAGGCCGCGATCCGCGCCGGGCTCCTCAAGGCCGCCGGTAACGGCGGGACGGGCGGCGGCGGAGGTGAGGGCGCGCCCTGACCTCGGGGCGCGCGACGGACGTCCGGGGCGGTGCGCGACGGTCGGATGGGGTCTGGTGGGGTTCGTCCCGTCGTGTTTCCCATGGGCGATGGGACGACCGGGTGACGGTCCGATCGGGCCCGTCCCAGCGACGCTCCGGGCATGGTCCCTGCCCGCCCCGGCCGAGCCCCCCTGCTCCGGTCGACCCTGCTCGCGCTCCTGCTCGCCACCGGCACCGTGGCGGTCGCGGTCGGTCGTGACGCCGCCCCAGATCGCCCGCTGACGGCCGCCGCCGGCGTGGCGATCTCACCGGTCGTCGTCGCGGCCGTGGTCACCGTCCCGCATTCGACCACGACCGAGCCGGCGCCCCGCTACGACGGCCGCGCCCGGGCCGTGACGCCGGCCCTCGACCGGGCCGCCCTGCACGCCCCGACGCCTCGCCTCCACCCGATCATGGCGGCGGGGTCCGGCGGCGCGGGCGGCAGCGCGAGCGGCGCGGCGCGCGACCGGCCCGACCGCCTACCAGGGTCGCAACCACGTCTGGATGCCATCGCTCGGGATCGACAAGTCGATCTCGTTCTACGCCTGCTCGAACGCCTCGTATCCGGGCAACCGCGTGTATCGCTGGGGCTGTGCCGGGCAGAACAACGTCTACCTGTTCGGCCACGCCGGGAGCGTCTTCAAGCCCCTCCACGATGCGTACCTGCGCGGTCGCCTGCGCAAGGGCGCGGCCCTGTACTACGCCGACGGCTCGGGTCAGGTCCACGCCTACCGCGTGTCGTGGTGGAAGCTCACGACCGCGACCCAGGGCACCTGGGCGTACAAGGCACAGTCGAGCCCGAGCCTGACGCTCCAGACGTGCATCGGCGCGCAGAGCCAGTACCGCCTGATCGTCCGCCTGACCGAGGTCGGCTGAAATTCACCCGTGGCCGTGATCGGCGGACCGCGGACGGTCTCGCCGTCAGACGACGCGAAGGCCGAGGATCTTCCTGGCGATCACCAGGCGCTGGATCTGGCTCGTCCCTTCGCCGATCTCGGTGAGCTTCGCGTCGCGCAGGTAGCGCTCGACCGGGTAGTCGGTGACGTAGCCGTAGCCGCCGTGGACCTGGATGGCGTGTTGGTGGCCCGTGAGGACACCTCCGAGGCGAACAGCTTCGCCTGCGCCGCCGTCAGCCCGAAGTCGCGGCCCTGGTCCTTGAGCCACGCCGCCCGCCAGACGAGCGCGCGGGCCGCCTCGATCTCGGTCGCCATGTCGGCGACCATGAACGCGACGCCCTGGAACGTCCCGATCGGCCGTCCGAACTGCTCGCGCGTCCGCGCATAGGTGATCGAGGCGTCGAGCGCCGCCTGCGCGAGCCCGACCGCGAGCGCGCCGATGCTGATCCGCCCGCCGTCGAGGATGGCGAGGAACGTCTTGAAGCCGCTCCCCTGGGCGCCGAGCATGTTCGTCGCGGCGATGCGCGCCCCGTCGAACCGCAGCTCCCCGGTGGCCGAGGCATGGAGCCCGAGCTTCTCCTCGAGCCGTCCGACGCTGAACCCGGGCGTGTCGGCAGGGACGATGAATGCGCTGATCTCGGCGCCACCGTCGTCGCGGGTGCCGGTTCGCGCCGTGACGATGTACGTGCCGGCCTGCCCGGCGTTCGTGATGAACCGCTTGGCTCCGTCGATGACCCAGGTGCCGCCGTCTGGCCCGTCCTCGTGGCGTGCTGTCGTCCGCGTCCCGCCGGAGTCGCTGCCGGCGCCCGGCTCGGTCAGCCCGTACGCGCCGATGACCTTGCCCTGCGCCATCGGGACGAGGTAGCGCTGCTGCTGCTCGTGGGAGCCCGCGAGGTGGAGCGGTCCGCAGCCGAGGCTCGTGTGCGCGGCCACGATGAGCCCGAGCGAGCCCCAGACGCGCCCGATCTCCTCGATCGCGATCGCATAGGCGAGCGTGTCGAGCCCGGCGCCGCCTTCGTCCTCGGGGATCGGGATGCCCAGCCAGCCGAGCTCGCCGATGCGCCGGACGATCTCGGTCGGGAAGCGTCGTTCGTGCTCGAACTCGTCGACGATCGGGGCGACCTCGGTCGTCATGAAGTCGCGGATGGTGTCCCGCAGGAGCAGGTGCTCGGGGGAGGGGTCGAGGTCCATCCACGCGAGCGTAGCACCGGTACAGCGCATCCCGGGGCTCGGTGCTAGCCTTCTCGGATGCCCGAGCCCACCACGTCGGTCGGAGCCCAGAGCGGCCCCGTGGCGAGCCTCAACGGCGGTGCCATCGGCGGTCCGTCAACGCTTCGACGCGACCTGCTGCTGCGGCTCCGTCTGGACGGTCCCTCCTCCCCGGACCAGCTCGCCGCGGTCCTCGGCGCAAGCCGCACCGGCGTGCTCCAGCAGCTCCGCGCGCTCGAGGCCGCCAACCTCGTGACCCGCCAGACCGTCAAGCACGGCGTCGGGCGGCCGCGGCATCTCTACGACGTCACTCCGGATGCGCAGGACCTGTTTCCGTCGACCTACGACGCGCTCGCGTCGGGGCTGCTCGCGGCGATCGGGGCGGTCGGCGGCGACGAGCTCGTCGAGGAGGTCTTCCAGGCACGTCGCCGGCAGCTCGGCGATCGCGTGCGCGAACAGCTGGCCGTGCGGGTCCCGACCGACGCCCCGCTGTCTGAACGCGTCCGGGAGCTCGCCGAGATCCAGGCCGCCCAGGGCTACCTCGCGGAGACCGTGATGGACGTCGACGGGTCAATCCGCCTGCGCGAGCACAACTGTGCGATCTACCACGTCGCCCGCGGCACGCCGGCCGCCTGCCAGGCCGAGCTGGACCTCTTCCGCGAGGTCCTGGGCGCCGATGTGGTCCGCGAGACGCACATCGCGTCGGGCGACCGCTGCTGCTCCTACCGCATCGAGGAGCGCCCGGGCGACTAGGCCCCGTGCGGGACGCTACGCCTCCTCGCGCTCGACGACGACGCGCGGGGCGGGTTCGAGGCGAGGGGCGGGCACGTCCGAGACGTTCGGGACGAACGACGCGGCCAGTGACGTGGCCGCGGCCTGCTCCTGTTCCTCGACCGAGAGGATCCCGAGCCGGCCGAGCTGACGCATCTCGTCGCGGATGTAGGTCTTGAGCATCTCGGGGCCGTCGGTGTTGATCGTGTAGCGGATCCCGTTGCGGCGGAATGTGTCGAAGATCCAGCGGAACTCGTCCCAGCCCGAGACGACGCGCGTGTTGAGGTTCGAGGTGGGGCAGATCTCGAGGACGATGCCGCGCTCGCGGATCATCGCCATCGCGCGTGGGTCGTAGGCGGCCTTGACCCCGTGACCGATGCGGTCCGGCTCGAGCAGTTCGACGACCCGGGCCACCTCCTCGACCGGCCCGGATTCCCCGGTGTGGACGGTGATCCCCAGGCCGTACTGCCGCGCGCGGCGGAACAGCCGGCGATAGTCGGCGACCCGGAACGTGGCCGACTCCGGACCGGCGATATCGACGCCGACCACCCCGCGGTCCCGCCACGTGATCGCCTTCTCCGCGAGGATCTCGTTCAACTCGAATGGGAACGCCCGGTCGAGGCAGAAGATCAGCCCCGGCCTGATCGGGTATTCGAGCGACGCCTTGTCCATCCCGCGCAGCGCGGCCGCGATGATGTGGTCGAGGTCCTGCTCGCCGCCGCGGTTCCGCTTCATCGGGTTGAAGCGGAGCTCCATCGTCGTGACGTTGTTCTTGCGGTACGCGCCGCCGACGACCTCGTACACGCTCCGCTCGACCGCCAGCGGCGAGCTCTGGATGAGCTCGGTCCAGTGGAAGAGCTGGAGGTAGCCGTCGAACGAGCGCGCGCGCCTCGGGGAGACCGTGATCATGTCGCGGAACTCCCAGTAGTCCTTCGTCGGCAGCTTGATGCCCTGGGAGTGGGCGATGCCCCACATGATGGCCGGCGTCACCGCGCCGCCGAGGTGACAGTGGAGCTCCGCGAGGGGGATCTTCCGGGAGAGCGGTCGGACCACGACCGCAGGATACCGGACGGTCAGGCGTCCCACCGGACCGGCAGTGACTTCGGCTTGCGGAAGACGACGCCGCTCGGTGGCGTGGCACCCGGTTCGAGGCGGAGGCCGGGCCAGGCGTCGAGCACGGCATCGAGTGCCGACAATGCCTCCAGGCGAGCCAGGTGGATCCCGACGCAGGCGTGTGGCCCCTGGGCGAACGTCACGTGCGAGCGGGCGTTGTGCCGCGCCGGGTCGAACGTGTCCGGATCCGCGAACGTCGCCGGGTCACGGTTGGCCGCCGTCAACGACACGATCACGAGATCCCCACGCGGGATCCGTGCTCCGGCGAGCTCCGTGTCGGCCGTCGCGTAGCGGTCGACCCTCCCCGCGGCGGGCTCCAGTCGAAGCGATTCCTCGACGGCGTTCGCGCGAAGGGTTCGGTCGGCCGCGACCGCCGCGAGGCGCTCGGGACGGCTGAGCAGGTGCCAGAACAGGCTCGTGGTCATCCCCTCGCTCGTCTCGATGCCGCCGAACATCATCACCGCGGCATTCGAGACGACCTCGCCCATCTGCAGGGTCACCATGGCGTCGGCGAGCACGCCATCACCGAGCCCGATGGTCGCCGTGACGTTCCGGTCGAGCTCGGCGTAGGCGGCGCGGGCGCGCGGGCCGACCCGACCGCCGGTCGAGACCCGATCGACGGCCGCGACGATGTCGTCGTACCAGCGGAGCAGGTCACCGGTCGCCACGTCGACGAGCCCCAGGGCGCGGGCGACGACACGCACGGCCAGGGGACCGGCCAGGTCCCGGCGGATCTCGGCCCGTCCGCGTGAGGCGAGGGCGTCGACGAGGCGCCGCGCCTCTTCCTCGACCTGGCCTGCGAACCGCGCCCGGGCGTCCGGACCGAGGAAGGCTCGCGCGAATGGGTCGCGATGGCGTCGGTGGTCCTCGCCGTCGAGCGACAGCATGCTCGGCCCGACCACGCGGGCCGTGGAGAACCGGGGGTCATCCACGGTGAACCGCTCCGGATCGCGCATGACCTCGATGCACAGGTCGCGGCGGGTGACCAGCCAGCCGCCGAGCGCCGGCACCCAGGACACGGGTTCGTGCTCGCGCAACTCGGCCAGGGCCGCGTACGGCTCCCCGTCGAGCTGCTCGAGGGTGAGCGACGACCCGAGTGCGAACCCGCTTCGCCGATCCGGCATGATCCGGCGCCGGGCCGGTTCCCTACCCGGCCAGCGGGACGACCCGGCCCTCGGCGTCGAGCGTCGCCTGGCGGCGCAGGCGCTTGAGCTCGGCGCCGGGCACCTGGTCGCGGGCGTGGTAGCTCGAACGGACGAGCGGCGCCGACTCGACGTGCTTGAACCCGAGCGCCAAAGCCTCGACCTTCATCTCCGCGAACTCATCGGGGTGGTAGTAGCGCTCGAGCGGGAGGTGCTGCAGCGACGGGCGCAGGTACTGCCCGATGGTGAGGATGTCGACGTCGTTCGCCCGGAGCGCCTCGAAGGCCTCGGTCAGCTCCTCACGGGTCTCGCCCAGGCCGACCATCAGGCTCGACTTGGTGTGGACCGGGTAGCCGATCTCGACCGCCATCTCCTTGGCCCGGCGCAGGACGTAGAGCGAGCGATCCCAGCGTGCCCGCTTGCGGACCGGCTTCTGGAGGCGCCTCACCGTCTCGAGGTTGTGGTTGAGGATGTCGGGGCGGGCGTCCATCACGGTGCGCAGCCGGTCGTCCGAGCCGTCGAAGTCGGGGATCAGGACCTCGATGCCCATGCCTGGCGAGCGCTCGCGCATCGCGCTGATCGTCTCGGCGAAGATCCGTGAGCCGCCGTCGGGCAGGTCGTCGCGGGCGACGCTGGTGACGACCACGTGCTCGAGGCGCATCGCGGCGACCGCCTCGGCGACGCGCCGCGGCTCATCGTCGTCGAACCAGGTCGGGCGCCCGGTCTTGACCGCACAGAACCCGCAGGCGCGGGTGCACGTGTCGCCGAGGATCATGATCGTGGCGGTGCGCTGGTCCCAGCACTCCCCGATGTTCGGGCAGTGGGCCTCCTCGCAGACCGTGTTAAGCGAGAGTCCGCGGAGCAGACCCTTGAGGTCGTGGTAGTTCTCGCCCGACGGCATCCGCGCGCGGATCCATTCGGGGTGGCGACGCAGCGCGACGGAGCCGTCCGCGGCGGGGATGCCCGGCGCGCCGCCACCGAGCGCGATCGGCAGGTCCGGGCGGTGGTGGCCGGTCCCGCCGTGACCGTCGGCGCCGTGGCCGTCACCCGTCCCGGGCGGCGTGAACATCGGGAGCTCGCGCGACATGGCGGGAGTGTAGCCTCGGTCAGCGCCGGGCGGCCGAACGACCGTCCAGCGAGCCGCCGAACACGTCGCCGAACCCGGTCTCGAGATCGCGCGCGACGAAGCCAAGCTCAGCCTGGGCCCGCGCCGACGACCCCCAATACGTGACGCCGATCGAGGCGCTGACGATCTCGCCCAGGTTGGGCGGGAGCCCGAACAACCCCCCGAGGTTCGGTCCAAGCGCAGCGCCGAACCGAAGGACGCCGTCCGGGATGGAGATGCGTGGGAGGCGATGGCCACCGGCCCTGGCCGCGGCCGCGAGCGCGTCACGGAGGTGGACGGTCGGGCCGGACAGGATGTACGAGCGACCGGGAAGGCCGCCATCGAGGGCGGCGGCGATCCCGGCCGCCAGGTCGTCGACGTGCACGAGCCCCAGACCGACCCCGCCGAGCCCGATGAACCGCAGCCGCCCCGTGTACGCCAGCCCCAGCTGCTCCCCGATGGAGGTGTGGTCGCCCGGACCGTAGACCTGGCTCGGCAGCACGATGACGAGGGGGGCGCCGGCGGCGGCCCGTTCCTCGGCCGCGACATGGGCGAGCCACTTCGACTCGTCGTAGTAGCTCACGTACCCGTCGGCCAGGTCGCGCCGATAGGTCTCATCGACGACCCGGCCCTTCGTGTCGCCGAAGACGTTGACGGTGGAGACGTACACGATCCGGGGAACGCCCGCCGTGATGGCTGCATCCAGGACGCGTTCGGTCGTCCCCTGGTTCGCGTCGAGCATCGCGGGATGCTCCGCCGCCGGGATGCCGACCCGGTAGGAACCTGCCGCGTGGACCACGGCGTCGGCGCCACGCACGATGTCGGCCACGGCGTCCCGATCGGACAGGTCGCTCGCGACGAGATGCAGCCCCGGCCCCGAGGCCGCGCCGGGGGCCGCGGTGAATCCCGAAGGATCGCGGACCAGGGCCGTGACCGCGTCGCCGCGCGCAAGGAGCCGACGCACGAGCGCCCCGCCGACGAACCCACCCCCGCCGGTGACCGCGATCCGCCGGGTCGAGGCCGGGGTCGGGGCCGGGTTCGACGCCTCGGTCACGTGCACTCCGGCATCACGAGATAGACAGCGGCACCCTGCGCCTGGTTGTTACGAACGATGACTCGCTCGCGGGCCTGGCCGGCCGGCGTGTTCTCCACGGTCATCAGCGTCAGACCACCGAGCGTGTACCCGGTCGGGGCGTAGATGCTGGGGATCTCTTCGTCGATGATCGGGACCGTCAGGTCACCCCAGCGATAGAGCTGGCCGCCATAGCGGATCCAGACCGGGAACGTCCGGTCGGAGGGAGAGACCGGGAAGGTGCAGCCGGCGAGCTGCACGCCCGACTGGACGGTCGCGTCCGGGCCCGTCCACGTCTCGACACGCCCCGCGCGCAGCCAGTCCGTGAACGCGATCGCCCCGACCCAGACGGCTACGACGACGACCGCGATGGCGAGGAGGCGCGGGCCGTATCGGTGGACGTCCAGGCGGGGCGCCTGCCAGCCACGTCGTGGCTCGATCTGGAGCTCACGGCCGGCTTGGAGGTGCCGCAGGAGTGCGTCGTAGCGGTCCCGGTCGGAGTGGGCGATCTCCTCGCGTCGCGCCGCGCGGTCGTCGATGCTCGGGCGCGACGGGTGCGACGGACCGTCGGCGTCGGCCCCGGGCTTCGCGCCGATGGGCTCTCCCTCGGGCGGGTCAGTAGACAGGCGTGTCCGTCCCGACGGCCTCGAGCTCGGCCTTGACCTTCCGCAGGAAGGCCGCCGCCTGGGCGCCGTCGTTCGCCCGATGGTCGATGGCCATGACCATGTTCATGATCGGGCGGATCGCGATCACATCGCCCTCGGGCGTCTCGCGGACGACCGGCCGCTTCGTGATCGCTTCCATGGTCAGGATCGCCACCTCCGGCACGTTCAGGATCGGCATCGTCAGGTTCGAGCCGAACCAGCCGGTGTTGTCGATGGTGAACGTCGAGCCGCCGAAATCGTCGACGCGGAGCTTCCCGGCGCGAGCCCGCGCGGCGACGTCCGCGATCGCCTTGTTGATGCCGTTGATCGAGAGCCCGTCCACGTCCCGGACGACCGGCACGATCAGGCCGTCATCGACCGCGACGGCGACACCCATGTTGACCCGGCGCTTGGCGACGATGCCCGCGTCGGTCCAGTGCGCGTTGAAGGTCGGGTACTGCTTGAGTGCCTCGACCGTGGCCTTGATGACGAACGGCACGAAGCTCAGCGAGACGCCCTCGCGCTCCTGGTACGCGCGCTTGGCCGCCTCCCGCGCGCGAACCAGCCCGCTCGCGTCGACCTCCATGTGGACGTACGCGTGCGGTGCCGCGAGGGAGCGGGTCATCTGCGCGGCGATGCCCTTGCGCATCTGGGTCATCGGCAGGAGGACTTCGTCGGCACCCTCGGGGAACGTGACGCCGCCGCCGACCGGGCCGCGTGCGACGGGGGCCGCGGTGCCGGGTGCGGCCGGCGCCGGTGCGGATGGCGCGGCCATGACGGCGACCGGCGTCGCGCCACCGGTCCGGATGGCCTCGACGACCGCCAGCACATCGTCGCGGGTGATTCGGCCGCCGCCGCCCGTGCCGTGGATCTGCTCCGGGCGCAGGCCGTGCTCACGGAGCAGGCGTCGCACCGCGGGGGTCATGCGCGCGTCGGCATCGCCGTTGGTGGCGAGGACCGCGGCCGGCGCATAGGCGGTCGTCGCGGCGATCGTCGCGGGCGGGGCGGGAGCCGCCGGGGCGGGTGCGGGTGCCGGGGCGACCGGACGCTCGTCCGAGCCGGCCGGGCCGTGCGCGGGCTCAGGCGTCGCGGGAGCCGACGTGACGACCGGGCCGGTCGCCGCCGGGGCCTCGGCGGCATCGCCCGTGTCGATGACGGCGATCTCAGCGTCGTTGGGGACCGTGGCGCCCTCTTCGACGAGGATCTCGGTGAGGACGCCCTCGAACGGCGAGGGCACCTCGGCGTTCACCTTGTCGGTGATGACCTCGAGCAGCGGTTCGTACTTGGCGACGTGGTCGCCGGGCTGCTTGAGCCACTTCCCGATGGTGCCCTCGGCGACGCTCTCGCCGAGCTGGGGCATGGTCACCTTCGCCACGTTCGCAGGTCCTCCGCTGGGGCCGCCTGGGTCGACCTCGCTCGATGTCGGCGCCTAGTTTCCTCCATCCGTGGGTTGCGGGTCGAGTGGCGTCCGCGGGCGGCGCCTCGTTCGCGATCGCCGCCCCCGGGTCAGTAGGCAGCCAGGCGACGGATCCCGTCGGCGATCTTCTCGGGGCTGACCATGAACCAGTCCTCGAGGACGTGGTTGTACGGGACGCCCGGGACGTCTGGCCCGGCGATGCGGGTGACCGGGCCGTCGAGATAGTCGAAGGCCTCCTCGGCGACGATCGCCGCGACCTCGGCGCCATAGCCGCCGAACCGGTTGTCCTCGTAGACGACAAGGCACTTGCCGGTCTTGCGGACGGAGTCGAGCACGGTCTCCTTGTCGAGCGGCCGCAGCGTCCGCAGGTCGATGACCTCGGCGCTGATCCCGTCCTCGGCGACCCGGTCTGCTGCCTCGAGCGCGTAATGGGCCATGAGCCCGTACGCGATGACCGTGACGTGCGAACCGGGGTGGGTCACGTTCGCCTGTCCGAGCGGCACGACGTACTCACCGTCGGGGACCTCGCCGCGCACTGAGCGGTACATCTTCTTGTGCTCGAAGAAGAGCACCGGGTCGTCGTCGCGGATGGACGAACGCAGCAGGCCGCGGGCGTCGTACGGCGTGGACGGCACGACCACCTTGAGTCCCGGGACGTGCGCGAAGAACGCCTCGACGCTCTGTGAGTGGTACAGCGCTCCGTGGACGCCGCCACCGTACGGGGCGCGGATCGTCATCGGGACCGCGTAGCCGTTGTTCGAGCGGTAGCGCATCCGTGCCGCCTCGGACACGATCTGGTTGAACGCCGGATGGATGAAGTCGGCGAACTGGATCTCGCACACCGGCCGCAGGCCGTTCACGGCCGCGCCGATCGAGGCGCCGACGATCATCGATTCGGCCAGTGGCGTGTCGATGACCCGTTCGTCGCCGAACTCGGCCCACAGGCCGTCGGTGGCGAGGAAGACGCCGCCCTTCTTGCCGACGTCCTCGCCGAGCACGATGACCGCCTCGTCCCGGCGCATCTCCTCGGCCAGCGTCTCGCGGATCGCCTCGATGAACGTGCGCGCCGGCATCAGTCGACGTCCTCGGCGTAGACGTAGCGCGTCGCGCTCTCGACCGTGGGGTCGTCCTGCGCCTCGGCGTAGTCCGTGGCGTCGTCGACGGCGGCGGCGATCCCGACCGCGAGGTCCGCCTCGATCTCGTCGGTCAGCACGCCGGCGTCCCGCAGCTGCGCCCGGAAGCGTGGCAGCGGGTCGTGCTCCCGCCCGGCGGCGAGGTCGTCCTCCGAGCGGTACTTGGTCTGCTGGTCGTCCGACGAATGAGCGGTCAGGCGGGTCACCTTCGCCTCGATGAGCGTGGGCCCATCGCCGGCCCGTGCCCGCGCGACCGCCTCGCGCGCCGCCGCGTAGCACGCGAGCACGTCCTCACCGTCGACGACGACGCCCGGGATGCCATACCCCGACGCGCGATCGGCCACGTTCGCGACCGACACCTCCATCGCGACGGGCACGCTGATCGCGTAGCCGTTGTTCTCGACCACGAACACGAATGGCAGCTTGTGGATCGCCGCGAAGTTCAGGCCCTCGTGGACGTCGCCCTGGTTGGACGAGCCCTCGCCCATCGAGGTCATCGCCACCTGGCCCGTCTTGCGGATCTTCGCGGCGAGGGCGATGCCCACCGCGTGGAGCAGCTGCGTCGCGACCGGCGAGCTGACCGAGACCAGGTTGTGCTCCCGGCTGCCGTAGTGACCGGGCATCTGGCGACCGCCCGAGGAGGGATCGTTCGCCGTCGCGTACTGCGCGGTCATGATGTCGCGCGCGCTCATGCCGAACGTCAGGCACGTGGCGATCGAGCGGTAGAACGGCGCGATCCAGTCGTGACCCCGCTCGAACGCCCAGGCGATCCCGACCTGGGCCCCCTCGTGGCCCTGGCCGCTGATGACGAACGGGATGCGCCCGGAGCGGTTGAGGATCCACATCCGCTCGTCCACCGCCCGGGCGAGTGCCACGAGCCGGTACATCTCGATGAGATCGGCATCGGACAGCCCGACCGCGTCGCCCAGGTGCGAGCCCCCGCGCGTCACCGCCATCGCTTCGAGCGTGCCTCCGTCAACGGGATCCGACCCTCGACCGCGTGGACCTCAGAAGTTGATGGACCGGCCATCGACGGCCATCGCCGCCTCGCCGATCACCTCGGACAACGTCGGGTGCGCATGGGTGGCGGCGCCGATCTCCCACGCGGCGGCCTCGAGCGTGAACCCGAGACTGACCTCGGCGATGAGGTCGGTGGCATGCGGGCCGATCACGTGGACGCCGAGCGTATCGTCGGTCCGCTTGTCGGCGATGACCTTCGCGAAGCCTTCGTATTCGCCGCCGATGATCGCCTTCGCGATGGCCTGGAACGGGACCTTGCCGATCTTGACCTCGGTGCCGGCCGCCTTGGTCTGCTCCTCGGTCAGGCCGATCGACGCGATCTCCGGCCGGCAGTAGGTCGCCCGCGGCTGGGACAGGTAGTCCATCTCGTGGACGTCCGCCTCGCCGGCGATGACGTGCACCGCCGTGATGCCCTCATGGGCGGCCGTATGGGCGAGCCACAGCCCGCCGATGATGTCGCCGATCGCGTAGACGTGCGGCTCCCGCGTCCGCATGTGGCCGTTGACCTTGATCGATGCCGCGGTCCGTCTCGACCTTGGTCGTCTCGAGGCCGATGTCCTCGATGTTCGCGGCTCGCCCGGTCGCAACGAGCATCATCTCGGCGCGGAGCTCCGCGGGGTCCTTGCCCTCGGGACCCACCATCACGCAGATGCCGTCCTTGTCGGCCGTGACCGACGCGGCGTCGAACCGGGCGTTGGTCATGACCGCGATGCCGCGCTTGGTGAAGCTGCGCTCGAGCAGCTTGCTCACCTCGCCGTCCTCGAGCGGCACGATCTGGGGCAGGTACTCGAGCAGCGTGACCGGGACGCCGAGGTCGTGGTACATCGAGGCGAACTCGACGCCGACCGCGCCCGCACCGACGATGACGATGTCCTTGGGCAGCCTGTCGAGCTTGAGGATGTCGTCGCTGGTGACGATGTGCGTACCGTCCGGGTCGAGGCCCGGCAGCGACTTGACCCGCGACCCGGTCGCGAGGATCACGTCCGTTGCGTTGAGGACGCGCTCGCCGCCCCCGCCCGGCGTCCCGTCCTCGCCAGCCTGGGTGACGCGGACCTTGGTGGGGCCGTCGAGCCGGCCTCGGCCCTCGATCCAGGTGACCTTGTTCTTGGTGATGAGCGACTTGACGCCCGTCCACATGCGCTTCACGACCGCGTCGCGACGTGCCGCCATCGCGGCGTAGTCGATCTCGGCCTCCCCGGGCAGGACCAGACCGTAGTCCTTGGCGTGCCGGACACGCTCGGCGAAGGCGGCCGATTCGAGCAGGGCCTTGGTCGGGATGCATCCGCGGTGGAGGCAGGTCCCGCCGATCTTGTCCTCGTCGACGAGAGCGACCTTCAGGCCAAGCTGCGCGGCCCGGAACGCGGCGGTATAGCCTCCCGTGCCCGCGCCGAGCACCACGAGATCGAAATCATTGGACGAGCCGACGGCCATGGGTCAGGGTGCCTCGGGATGCCTGTGCCGCGGCCGTCGCGAGACATGGACAGCGGGCCGGTCAGGCGGGTGGGTCATCGCGGCGATGGTACGCGCGGGGTCGCGGCTTCGGCAACCGACGCCGCCCGGGTGCGAGGGGACCCGGTGCTATGCTCGCGGCTTCGGGCGACTGCCCCGATGCAGGAGCGAAATGGATGGATCCCGCCACCCTCCAGACGGCCGGTCTGATCCTCGTCGCCTACCTCGCCGGCTCGATCCCGATGGGCGTCGTCGCAGCACGGCTCTCCGGCGGCCCGGATCCGCGGACGGTCGGCTCGGGGCGGACCGGCGGGACCAATGCGCTTCGCGCGCTCGGCCGGAAATGGGCGGCGTTCGTGGTCCTGGGCGACCTGCTCAAGGGCGCCGTACCGGTCCTCCTGGCACGCTTCGTGACCGGCGGCGATCCGCTCGTCGAGGTCCTCTGCGGGGTGGCCGCCGTGGCCGGCGCCATCTGGTCGGTCTTCGTCGGGTTCCGTAGCGGTCGCGGGGTGGGCACGGGCGTCGGCACGATGCTCGTCATCCAGCCGGTGGCGGTGCTCCTGGCCACGCCGGTCTTCGTCGGGGTGATCCTGCTGACCCGCTACGTGTCGCTCGGATCGCTGCTGGGCTCGGCCGCCATGTTCCCGGCGATGCTGCTCGTGCTCATGGTGGTCCCCGACACCCCCCTGCCCTACGTGCTCTACTCGGCCGTCGGTGCCGCGCTCATCTGGCTCGCCCACGCCGACAACATCGATCGGCTGCTCCACGGCACCGAGCGCAAGTTCGACCTCAGCCTGCTCGCGGGGAAACGGCCCAGCAGCTAGGCGCAACGTCCCAGCAGCTAGGCGACGGGATCAGGTGCCGGAAAACGACGGACCCGGGTCGGCTGACGACCCGGGTCACAGATCACGCTGGTTCGGCGGGCCGTGAGTCGGCCCGCACCGAGAGGATTGGATCAGCCGCCGCGCATGCTCCGGAAGCAGTCGCTGCAATAGACCGGCTTGCCGCTGGTCGGCCGGAACGGGACCTGGGCCTCGCGGCCGCAGTTCGAGCAGGTGGCACTGAACATCTCACGGGGCCCGCGGTCGCGGGAGCCGTAGCCACCACCACCGCCGCCGCCGCTGCTATAACCGGACCCACCGGCGGAATAGCCACCACCGGCAGAATACCCGCCGTACGAGCCACCGCCACCGTCCGCATTGCGGGCGGCCTTGCGGCTGGCACGGCACGAAGCGCACCGACGCGGCTCGGTGAAGCCGCGCTGTGCGTAGAAGTCCTGCTCGGACGCCGTGAACACGAATTCTTGTCCACAGTCCGCACAGGTCAGGTTCTTGTCGCTGTACACGAAAACGAAACTCCTCTCGGTAGCCGGCGCGATCCCATCGGGTTTTCTCGCGTCAGCCGTGAGAGGAGTCCGAGTTGCGTCGAGCTACGTTCTGGCCACGGACGCTTCCGTGGCGTTTGCCTGCGGGAGTCTACGCGCTCGTCGCGGACTTGCATAGTCCTGACTTTCGTGCGTGGCGCGCACGCGCCAGGAAGCCCGCGCGGGCGCGGTCGCGAGCGGAACGCGAACGAGCCGCGTTGCGTGCGGTATCGTCGGCGCCGTGGAAGATCGCCCCGCGACCGGCACGATCTGGGACGTCGTCTCGAAGCGCGAGGCGCGACTCCTCTTCTGGCTGATCGGGATCGCCCTTTTCGCCGTCATCGCGACGCTCGGATCGCAGATCACCGCGGTCCTCGCGACGCCCGCGATCATCCTGTTCGTCGCCTGGCTGATGGCCTACGTGCTCGAGCCATTCGTCTCGCTGCTCCAGCGGCACATGCCGTTCAAGGGCCGCGGACCGGCCGTCGCGCTGACCTACCTGATCACGGGCGTGATCGCGGTCGTGGTGCTCCTCGGTGCCGGAGTCGCCATCCTCCAGGCGTCGATCGCCTTCCTCCAGAACGTGCCCGCGCTGACCGCGAAGCTGGGCGAGACCCTGCAGCCGATCCTGTCGGGCCTCGGGATCACGATGCCGACCGGTGGCGAGGACCTCGTGACCGGCGTGCAGACGTGGTTCAAGTCGAACGCCGGCCAGCTCGCCGATGCCGTCGCACTCACGATCCGGAACGTCGTCCTGATCGTGAGCGCGCTCATCACCGCGGTCTTCATCTCGATCGGTCTCGCGGTCGGCCAGGTGTCGCTGCTCGGCTGGACGAAGCGCTTCCTGCCGAGGAGCACCTACCGTGACATCAGCCAGCTCGAGCAGGCGATCGCCGTCTCGTTCGGCGGCTTCGTCCGGGGGCGGCTCCTGATCGGGGCCATCTACGGCGGTGTCATCGGCATCGCGGCCGTCCTCCTCGGCATCCCGTACGCGCCGCTCATCGCGGTGATCGCCGGCCTGATCGCCTTCATCCCCTGGATCGGGCCGCTGATCAGTTGGGCGGTATTGCCGGCGTTCGCCGCGCTCCTCGATCCGAGCATGGCCATCCCCGCCCTCGCCATCAGCCTCATAGCCGCGGCGGCGATCCAGGTGGTCGTGACGCCCTTCGTGATGGCCGGTGCGGTCGATATGCGACCCGTTGCGGTCTTCACGGTCGTGATCCTGGGCACGGCGGTGGCCGGCGTCATCGGCGCGATCTTCGCCATCCCGACCGCGGCCGCGGTCCTCGCGGTGACGGACTACCTGCGCAAGCGCGACGTGCTGCTCCGGGCCGACGATGCGAACGAGGACGGGACGAGCCCGGCGCCCGCGCCGAGCGCCCCGGCGCCCGCGACCGCCGCCCCGGCCCCGCCTGCCCCGATCCAGGCGGGCGACTGACCCGACGGATCCGGCGCGAGCATCGCGAGCCGTTGCTTGGGTCAGGCCGGCGACGGGCCCGCGACCGAGAACTCGCGACGGGCCGTCTCGAGATAGCGCTCGACCTCGCGATCCCGCCGCGTCCCGTCCCAGCCGAGCTCGCGTCCGAGAAGGTCGGCCACACGTGGAGCGACCGTGGCACCCCGGTCGGGCAGCTCGGCGGACAGCCGCATCCGCCGCGACAGCACGTCATCGAGTGACAGGGCCAGCTCGTGCCGGGCAGCCCAGACCACTTCGGCCTCGAGGAACGGGCGGCCCGCCACGAGCGGCCGGATGAGATCGCACTCCGCACCGAGCCCGACCACACCAGGCGCCTCGGTCCCGTGGCGGGCGACGAGCCGCGCGGCCGCGTCCGGCGATACGGCACGGACCGCGGCGATCGTGTCGAGCTCGGTCACGATACGCGCGAGCGCATCGGGATCAGCGGCGCCGACCAGGCGGCGGTCGGCCGTCGCGCTCGGACGCCGCGCCGCCTCGTCGCGGCCGAGGACCGCATCGATCGCGTCCTTGGCCATCACCCGGTAGGTCGTGTACTTGCCGCCGCCGATGCGCACGACGCCATTCGCCTCGGCCGTCACGCGGTGCTCGCGCGAGGCCTTGACGGTCGGTCCCGACGACGGCGCGATGAGCGGCCGCAGGCCGGCGTACGTGCCGACGACGTCCTCGCGGCGCAGGCCGACGTCCATGGTCGCGTTGACGGTGTCGAGCAGCTTGTCGACCTCCCAGCCGTCCGCCGACGGACGGTCGAGGTCGCCTTCGTACTCGGCGTCGGTCGTGCCGATGAGCCAGAAGTCGGGCCACGGGACGAGGAAGACGATCTTGCCGGGGACCCGGATCGTCAGCCCCACCTGGTTCGGGATCCGCGACCGCGGGACCACGAGGTGGGCGCCACGGCTCGGGAGGATGCGCATCGTGCCGCCACCGAACGGATGGTCCGGCTCCGCCTCCCACACGCCCGTCGCGTCGAGGACGGCCCGGGTCGGGATCTCGAGGTCCGCCCCGCTCGCGAGGTCGCGCGCGCGCACGGCGGCGATCCGGCCGGACGCATCCGAGCGGAGCCCGACCGCGCGGACCCGGGTGACCGCGGCGGCGCCGTCGACGAGTGCGGTCCGCAGGACGGCGAGCGTGTAGCGCGCGTCGTCCTCGACGCCGTCGTGATAGACGAGCCCGCCACGCAGCCCGTCCCGGCGGAGCGTCGGGGCGAGTTCGAGGGTCGCCGAGCGCGACAGACGACGGTGCCAGCCGCCGTCGTGTCGTGCCCCGAGGATGTCGTAGAGCGTCAGGCCGGCGTCGTAGAACGCCTTCGAGGCGAACGGGATGCCGTAGATCGGGAAGAGCAGCGGTTCGATGCGGACGAGGTGCGGGGCGAGATGGAGCAGATGCGACCGCTCGGCGAGCGCCTCTCGTACGAGGCCGAACCGGAACTGTTCGAGGTAGCGCAGGCCGCCGTGGATGAGCCGCGACGAGCGCGACGAGGTCCCCACCGCGATGTCGTCCTGCTCGATGAGGACCGCTCGCATGCCGCGTGAAGCGGCGTCGAGGAGCGCGCCGCAGCCGACGATGCCGCCGCCCACGATGACGACGTCCCACGTCTCGCCGGTGAGCTGCTCGAGGGCCGCCCGCCGCGCGTCGAGCGGCGTCGGCGTGGGTTCCGGGCCAGCTCCGGGGTCGTCGTCGCGATCGTCTTCGTGGTCGCCGCCCGGTCGGTCGTCGGGCGCGTCGGCCGGGCGGCCGCCGGTCACCGGGGGGCCTCCGGCCGCTGCCTCGAGATGCGCCACAAGAGCCAGCCCGTGCCGACGATCAGCACCAGGATCGCGAGCGGCGTGTGGAAGACGATCTCCTGGAGCGACGTCGGGAGGACGCTGGTCAAGACCGCGAGACCGAGCACCACGGCGACGACGACGAGCGCGACGACGGCGACCTCGCGCCAGCCGGGTTGACGGTCAGCCACGGTCGGCTTCGGGCGGGATGCCGATCGGCGCCACCAGGACCTTGCCCGCATAGGCGGAGCCGCGCTTCGTGAGCAGGCCGGTCTTGGGCCGATGGAAGGTGACCGTCAGATCGGCACGCACCGCGGGGTCGGACGGTTCGCCGCTCGAGAGGTCGACCGCTGTCGGCGTGTCCACGGCGACGACCGGGATCCCGGTCGAGCCCGCGCGCACGATCGCCTCCACCGCGGTCCGGATCGGTTCGCGGAGCGCACCGCGAACGCCGGTCCCGAGGAGCGCGTCGACGATGACCGCCGCCCGGTCGAGCCCGGCCGCGAACATCGTCACGTCGCGGGCGACCGGCAGGTGGACCTTGCGGATCCCCGCATCGCGCGCGATGCGGTCCCAGTTGCGCGCGGACGTGGCGCCGGTCGGCCGCGCATCGTCGGTGACGAGGCCCACGATGACCTGGGCGCCGGCGAGCGCGAGCCGGCGAGCCGCCACGAGCCCGTCGCCGCCGTTGTTGCCGGGGCCGCACAGGACGACGACCGGGCCGCTCCCCCATCGGCCGAGGTCGGTCGCGAGCGCCTTCACGGCCGCGGCGACCGCCGTGCCGGCGTGCTCCATGAGCCGTTCTTCTGGGACCCCGAACGCCTGCGCGCGGCGATCGGCGCCGGTCATCGTCTCGGCCGAGATGGCCGGCAGGGCCGCCTGCGATGCCCAGCGCGCGCGCAGGCCGCGAAGGTCGAGTTCGAAGATCAGGGGGTCATCGGCCGGCAGGGCCGACTCGACGGAGGTGGGCATCGCCCCCGAAGCGTAGCCGAACGGCGATCAGGCGACGCGCAGCCTCGCCGAACCGTCCCGGCACTCGATGAGCCCGTCGGCCGCGAGGGCGGCGAGCGCGCGGGCGACGGCGGCGCGCGTCGTGATCGCCGATCGGGGGACCGATGACCGTCCAGGCGCCATCGGGCGCATCGCGGAGGCGATCCATGATCCGGCCGCGCAGCCAGCGGGTGGTCGAGGCGAAGCGCGGCGCCGGGCGACCAGGGACACGGCGCCCGGGTGACGGAGCGTGATCGGCTGGTGCCGCGCTCGTGGCTGTGCCCCCGGCGCGGGCATAGGCACACCACCGCCGGGCGGGGCAGATGTCACAGGCGGGCCGGCGCGGCCCGCAGATGGACGCACCGAGGTCCATGACGGCGTGGGTCCAGGCCGCCGGCGCCTCCACGGGGACGACCTCATCGGCGATCCGCTGGAGCTCGCGCGTGGTCAGGGCGGCGGGATCGCCGGCGACCACGCGCCCGAGGACGCGCCGGACGTTCGTATCGACGGCGCCGACGGGCACGCCGTAGGCGATCGCCGCCACCGCGCGTGCGGTGTATGGACCGACGCCCGGCAGGGCCTCGAGGAGGGCGAGGTCCGAGGGCACACAGCCGCCGTGGCGATCGACGATCTCGCGAGCGGCACGCCACAGGTTGAGGCCGCGACGGTCGTATCCGAGGCCGCGCCACTCACGCAGGACATCGGCCGGCGTCGCGGCCGCAAGCGCCTCGACGGTCGGGAAGCGGGCCATGAACCGTTCCCAACGCTCGGCGGCACGGGCGGCCTGGGTCTGCTGGGCCATCGCCTCCGAGACCAGGACGGCGTACGGGTCACTCGTCCGGCGGAACGCCAGCGGCCGGCCGTGGTCGGCGTACCAGCCGAGGATGGCCGCGCGGAGCCCCGGTGCGAGGGCCCGGGTTTCGGGCAGCGCAGGGGTGGGTGGCGCGGTCGCGGCGGCCGGCATCGTCGCCGCAGGATACGCGCGTGAACCCCAGATGCGTCGAAGATGACCGAGCGGTTCGTCGCTGATGACCCACCGGTTCGTCGCGGGTGAGGCACCCGTTCGTTGCGGGTGAGTGGCGCGACGTAGGATGCGGGCGTCACCCGGGCGCCAGCCCATCGAGAGGTCCTGCCATGGCTACCAGCACGTCGACGTTCCGCGGGTTCGACCCCGCCGCCATCGAGTTCATGGCCGAGCTGGCCGCCAACAACGACCGGGCGTGGTTCCAGCCGCGCAAGGGCGACTACGAGCACCTCGTCAAGGAGCCGCTCGAAGCGCTCGTCGCCGAACTCGCACAGCGCCTGGATGCCCGCGACATCCCACTGCATGCCGACCCGAAGCGGTCGATCTTCCGGATCTACCGTGACACCCGGTTCTCGAAGGACAAATCCCCGTACAAGACGCACCTGGGCGCGTCCTTCCCGTGGATGGAGCCGGGGGCGGACGGTTTCGAGGTGGTCGACCTCCAGGCGCACGGAAATGGCGGCTATTTCAACTTCCAGCCGGGCGAGATGTACGTGGGCGGCGGGATGTGGATGCCGGACAAGGCCCGGCTCGAGTTGTTCCGCCGGGCGATCATCGAGGAGCCCGACCGGGTCAAGGCCGCGCTCGAGGAGCCGGGATTCGTCGCCGCGTTCGGGTCGGTCACCGCGCACGAGACATACAAGCGCCTGCCGCCGGACGTGCCGGCCGACCACCCGATGGCCGACCTGCTGCGGTATAAGGACGTCGTCTTCGGGCGGCGGCTGGCGGACGACGAGGTCACGTCGCCTCGGCTGCCCGACACGCTCGCCGACGCGTTCGCAGCCGGCATGCCCGTCTTCCGGTTCCTCGCCACGATCCGGGCGTGAAGCGACCCCTCAAATTCGGGGCGGCCTTCTGGATCAACCGGCTCGACTGGCCGACGCTGCGCGACGCGTGCCTCGCGGCCGAGGCGGCCGGCTGGGATGGCCTCTGGATCGATGACCACCTGCTCGCCGACGAGGGCGACCCGGCCGACCCGAAGATGGAAGGCTGGGCCACGCTCGCCGCGATCGCGACGATCACCCATCGCGTCCGTCTCGGCCTCCTCGTGGCGGCGAACACGTTCCGCAACCCGGGCCACACCGCCAAGCTGGCGACCACCCTCGATCACCTGTCCGGGGGCCGGGCCGTCCTGGGCATCGGCGGCGGCTGGTTCGGTGCCGAGCACGAGGCCCTCGGGATCGACTTCGGGTCCGGGTTCGGCGAGCGGCTCGACCGGCTCGACGAAGCGAGCGGGCTGATCCGTCGGTTGCTCGATGGCGAGCAGGTCGACGCGGAGGGTCGCTTCTACCCGATGCACGCGGCGGTCTGCGCGCCGCGGCCTGTGCAGGAGCGCCTGCCGATCCTCATCGGCGGCTCGGGTCCGACGAAGACGCTGCGTACCACGGCGCGCGACGCGGACCTGTGGAACGGCTTCGGCACCCCGGAGCGGATCTCGGCCACCAGCGACATCCTGCGCCAGCGTTGCGCCGAGATCGGGCGGCCGTTCGAGGCCATCGAGCGGACCGTGACGATCCATGCGGTCGTGCGCGACACCGTCGAGTCCGCGGCCGAGGTCTGGGCGATGACCGCCAGCGCGAATGGGCTGACCGGCGTCGCCGCATCCGATGGCAGCGACCGGGGGCTCACCGTCGGCGGACCACCCGATGTCGTTGCGGAGTACCTGGACCGCTACGCTCGGATCGGCATCTCGGAGGTCGTGTTCGTCTTCCGAACGCCGATCGACCTGGAGTCGATCGAACGGATCGGCGAGGTCCGCCGGGCCCTCGGTTCCTAGGCCGGCTCGAACAGCCCGCGCATGCCCTCGGTCGGCGCCCACAGCCACGACGGCAAGTAGGTGCTCGCGTAGGCGAATTCCTCGCACTCCTTCTCGATCTCGAAGGCGCGCAGGAGCGCGGGGTCGACCGCGATCGACACGCCGGCTTCGCGGAGGCCGGCGCGATACGCGTCGAGGAACCGCGTCCTGGCCCGGAGCTGCCACGCGTCGAGGTCGAGTCCTGGGTCCCCGAGCGGGCCGCCGTTGCGCGACTCGGCGCGACGTCCGGCGCTCCGCCCGACGTGGTCGAACGATCGGAGCATCGACGCCACGTCGCGCAACGGGGATCGAGGGGCGCGTCGCTCGTCGATGGGGCCTGAGGGCGGACCCTCGAAATCGATGACGCGATACCCGTCCGGCGCGACGAGCACCTGACCGAGGTGGTAGTCGCCGTGGATCCTGGTGAGCAGCGGCATCGTCGCGAGGGCGTCGATGACCGTGAGCTCCTCGGCGATCCGCGGCGCCAGATCGCGCAGCAGCCGACCGGACTCGCCGGGCGTCACCTCGAGCGCACGGTCGAGTCGCTCACGGGCTGCCGTGGACCACCGCCGCAGGTCCTCCCGGCCCGCCGGCCGCGGCTCGAACCCTGGGACGCCACGCGCCTCGGCGAGCGCTGCGTGCAGCCCGGCCGTCAGCGTGCCGATATCGGCGGCGACCTCGGTCGCGTATTCCACGGTCACGGCGCCCGGCGCGAGCAGCCACGCGGTCAGGGCCTCTGCGACCGCCTCGTACGCATCGGCACCATCGGCGACGAAGGCCTGGGCGATCGCGATCGTCGTCGCGCCGTCGCGGGCACTGACGATCTCGGCGTAGCCGGCCAGCGGCGGCACGGCCGGGAACGCGGCCTCCTCGGCCAGGTACGCGACCAGTTCGAGTTCGGGGTTCAGTCCGGGCTGCAGCCGGCGATACGCCTTGACCAGGACGGCGTCGTCGAGGACGACCGAGGTGTTCGACTGGTCGGCCCCGAGATCCCGTTCCGCGGCGCGGCCGATCGAGCGCGGCATGGCCCGGCCCGGCCGGCACACGAGCGCCGCCCTGACGGGCCCCGCCCCGCCGGTCGGGCCACCCCGGTCGGCGCCGTGCCCGGCCTCCCGGGCGGGGATCGCGGCGATCGCCCGTCCGTCGGCCATGGCGGCCGCCAGGGCGCGCCAGGTGCCATCACCGGGCGCTGCCGGCCGGAGCGGCTCCCCGGTGAGTGCCAGCAGGTATCGCGCGCCGCCGCGCTCCCCGGCGCCGCTCACGCTCCCCGGCTTCGCCGCGCTCCCCGGCGCCGCGGAACGTCGCGGTCGCCAGGACGTGCGGGGCCGCGGCATCGAGCACGAAGGCCTCGTCCAGCTCGATCGTCTCGATGGAGCGGCCCTTGTCGCCGTACCAGCGCGCCGCCTCGAAGGCGGCACGGTCGAGGTCGCGGAGGGCGACCTCCACGGCCTCGCGATCGGGACCGGCCGGGCGACCGCTCCCCGTCAGTCGTCGACCCCGGTCAGGTGTCCGGGATCAGCGGCGTTCACTTGCCCGAGTTGATCATCACGTGCTTGATGAACGTGTAGTCCTCGAGCGCGTACTTCGAGCCGTCCTTGCCGTAGCCGGACTGCTTGACGCCGCCATGGGGCGTCTCGGACGCGAGGGTGAAGTGCTCGTTGATCCAGACGTGGCCGAACTCGAGCGCCTTGGCGACGCGCATCGCCCGGCCGATGTCGCTCGTGAACACCGACGACGCGAGCCCGAAGTCCACGTCGTTGGCCCACTGCACGGCCTGGTCCTCGTCGCTGAAGCGCTGGACCGTCACGACCGGCCCGAACACCTCGTCCTGGACGATCTCGGACTTCTGGTCGGGGCCGGCGATGATCGTCGGCTCGTAGTAGGCGCCGGCGCGATCCGGGCGCACCCCACCCACGACCACCTCGGCGGAGCCACGCGCCCGGTCGACCATGCCCTCGACCTTGTCGGCCTGGGCCTTGGCGATGAGCGAGCCCATCTCGATGTCGTCGCCTTCGGCCGGGTCGCCCCACTTGATGGTCTTGACCTGGTCCGCGAGCGCGGTCACGAACTTGTCGTAGACCTTCGGGCCGGCGATGACCCGGGTCGCGGCGGTGCAGTCCTGGCCCGAGTTCCAGTACGAGGCGAACCGCAGCGTCTCCGCGGCGAGCTCGATGTCGGCGTCGTCGAAGACGATGACCGGGGCCTTGCCGCCGAGCTCCAGGTGGAGCCGCTTGACGGTGTCGGCAGCGAGCTTGGCCACGCGCTTGCCGGTGACGGTGTCGCCGGTGATCGAGACCATGCGGACGGTCGGGTGGGAGACGAGGGCATCGCCGATGTCGGCGCCCGAGCCGGACAGGACGTTGACGACGCCGGGCGGGAACACCTCGGCGAGGAGCTCGGCGAAGGCGAGGGCGCTCAGTGGCGTCCGGGCCGACGGCTTGAGGACGACCGTGTTGCCGGTCGCGAGCGCCGGGCCGAGCTTCCAGGTGGCCATGTACAGCGGATAGTTCCACGGCGCGATCGAGGCGACGACCCCGATGGGGTCGCGCCGGATGATCGAGGTATGCCCGGCCAGGAACTCGTTGGCGGCGAGGCCGTCCATCACGCGGGCGGCCCCGGCGAAGAACCGGAACAGGTCCACGCTCGTGGTCATCTCGTCGATGGCGGCCTGCACGGGCTTCCCCGCATTCGCGCTCTCGAGGCGACCGAACTCGTCCGCCTTCGACTCGAGGAGGTCGGCGAGCTTGAGCAGGAGCAGCGAGCGATCCTGCGGGGTCGTGTTCTTGTAGCTCTCGAACGCCGTCGCGGCCGCCGCGACCGCGCGGTTCACGTCCTCCTGGGCGCTCGCCGGGACCGTGCCGATCACCTTGTCGTTGGCCGGGTTGATGACCTCGGCCGTCCGTCCGTCGGCGGCGCCGACGAAGTCGCCGCCGATGAGCTGCTGATAGGTCTTCACTCGCTCGAGCGTCTCGGTCATCGGGGTGCCTCCTCGGAGGTACGAAGGGTCGGGGGTGACGGTGCCGACATCGTAGTGCAGCGCTGGAAGCCTGTTCCGTCACGCGGACGCGAGACCCGGTATAGGATGGTTGCAGCATCAACCATCCTCGCGGGAGCCCGACCCATGACCGATACCGACAAGTCCGCTCGCTCGACGGCCGCCCAGCCCGATTGGGCCGAATACACCCGGATCATGTCCCAGGAGATCCGCGAGACAGGTCGCCCGGTGACGGGCTACTTCGCCGGCCAGCAGGTGCTCCTGCTGACGACGACCGGGTCCAGGACCGGCCAGCCGCGCACGAGCGCCGTCACCTACACGCGAGACGGCGACCGCATCATCGTGGTCGCCTCGAAGAGCGGCGCGCCGACCGATCCGGCGTGGTTCACCAACCTGGCCGCCGATCCCATCGTGACGATCGAGCTGGACCGTCGCGTCATCCAGGCCCGGGCGAGCGTTGCCGAAGGCGCCGAGCGCCAGCGCCTCTGGGACCAGCACGCCGCCGTGCACCCGCAGTTCAAGGGCTACCTGACGAAGACGGACCGCGTCATCCCGGTCGTCATCCTGGAGCCGATCGGCGGCTGACGCCCTGGATCAGCCGCGGGCGACGACCGGCTTGCCCGTGCGAGCCACGCGCTCGATCAGGTCGGCGGCCCGCACGGTGCCCGACGAGGCCTTGATCCGGGCGGACATGGCCGCGAGGCGCGCCGCGAGCCCCCGGTCGGCGAGGAGCTCGTCGATCGCGTCGGTCAGCTCCTCGTCGCGGAAGCCATAGGTGGCCAGCCGCCGCCCGAACCCGGTCTCGTCGACGCGCTGGGCGTTGTCGACCTGGTCCCAGAACAGGGGGAGGACGACCATCGGCTTGCCGTGATGGAACGCCTCCGTGACCGTGTTGTTGCCGCCGTGCGTGATCACGAGGTCGACCTGCGGGAGGATCGCCGGTTGCGGCAGGAACCCTTCCCCGGCCTGATTGTCGTGGAGCTCGATCTGGTCGGCCAGCGGTCCCTTCGAGACGATGACCCGATGCTCGGTCGTGGCCAGCAGGTCCACCAGGCGCTGCATCAGCCCCACGTCGGCCGACCCGAGCGATCCAAGCGACAGGTAGATCAGCGCGCCATCGCGCTCGCGCAAGTGCTCCGGGAGGTCCCAGGTCGTGTCGGGCGCCCGGACCGTCGAGTCGAGGCGATGCCAGGTGGGCCCGAGCGGGCGCCCCCGCGCGTAGTCGGCCTCGGCCGGGAACGAGTAGAGGTTCAGGTAGGGGGACTCGGCGATGAAGTCGGGCCCGAGCTCACCGTAGGTCAGGCCCGTCTCGCCGTGCTCGCGGCAGAACGCGTCGAAGTCGGCCCACATGTCGGCGTGGGTACGCCGGACCTCGTCGAGGAACGCCGGCCAGGCACTCCGATCCGCGACCGCATACCCCGACGAGAACGGGGCCACGGCGCGGTCCTTCATCTCCATCGGGTTGCACGAGACGATGCGCACCCACGGCCGCCCGCTGGCGGTGATGGCTGGGAAGCCGACCACGTTGTCCTCGACGATGAGGTCCGGTGCGAGCTCGTCGAAGATCTCGGCCAGCCGCGGCGTGACGTACTTGGAGCCGTCGATCAGGGCCTGGAAGGTCGGCGCGATGAACTCGCCCAGCTGTTCGATCGTCGGCCTGCGGAAGACGGGTGCCGTGTCCCGGATGAAGTCGATCCAGAACTGGCCGGGGACCTCGGGTTCGGCCGGCGCCGGGCCGAGGCGCATGAGCCGCTCCTCGAAGCCCTTGGCCTCGAGGGTCCCGCCGAACGACTCCTCGACGACGAAGACCACGCGGTGCCCGCGCTCACGCAGGACGGTGCCGATGCCGACGCAGTTGTTCGTCGGGCCGTAGGCGCTCTCGGGGAAGAAGACGATCGTCCGGTCGTCGCTCACGAGCCGATGATGCCCGAGGTGGGCGGACCGGCGCTCAGCGCCGCTGCATGATGGCTCGCAGCCGCTCGTACTCCACCTGGTCGATCGAGCCGCTGGCGAAGCGCGTCCGGAGGGTATCCATCGCCGGGTCGCGATCGTCGGTATCGGGCGAGTCCCGCCGGATCGACCGGGCGAGCAGGAGGATGAGCGACACCGGCACCACCATGAACATCAGCACCATCAGGGCGACGAGGGCCAGCTCCGGGATCGCGATATCCGGCATGGCCCAATCCTACGCATCCGGTGTCACGGCGTGTCCTCGTCGCCGGGGTCGCGGCGATGGCCGCCGCGCTGGTCGGGGCGTCCCTGCCGGTCGACTGATTCCCCGCACCTACACCGCGAGCACCACGACGAGGATCCCGGCGGCGACGAGCGCCGAGGCGAGATCGAGCGGACCCCAGCGGACCTCACGGTAGGCGCTGCGCGGGCCGGTCCCGAAGGCCCGGGCGTCCATGGAGAGCGCGACGCGATCGCCGTGGCGGATCGCCAGCACGAGCAGGCCGACCAGCAGCCTCGGGTGCCATCCCCCGCCGAGGCCACGGAGGCGGCGCGCCTGACGAAGGGTCGTGAGGTCCTCGCCGAACCGCGGCACCGCCTGGTACGCCGCGAGCGCGCCGTACGCGAACCGCGGCGAGACCCGCGCCTGCTGGACGAGCGAGTCCGCCAGCCGGGTCGAGTCTGTCGTGAGCACGAACACGGCGCCCACCGCGCCGATCGCGACGAGCCGGAGACCCAGGCCGGCCCCGGCAGCGAGCGCCGGTCCGGTGATCCGCCAGGGTCCGAGCTGGGCGACGGTGGCCGAGGCGGGGTCCGCGTTGACCGCGGCGAAGAGCGTGTTGAACAGCGCCAGGCCGAGCGCGGCGAGCCAGATCGGCGCGACCGCGCGGGCCAGGTCGTCGGGCGGGATCCGGCCGGCGGTCAACCCGAGGGCCACAGCCGCCGCCACGATGACGAGCGGCGGGGCGATCTCGATCGTGGTCGCCAGACCGACGAACCAGCCGACCGCGATCGCGAGCTTGAGCACGGGGCTCGTCCGGCCGAGGAGGCTGTCGAGCTGGGCCGGCGCCAGGTCTCGCGCGACGATCATGCGGCGATCCCCTGGACGCGACGGTCACCGGTGATGCGGCCGGCGTCGAGCTCGACGACGCGCGACGCCAGGTCGCCGACCAGGCGTCCGTCGTGGGTGGCCGCGACGAGGCAGACCCCGTCGTCAAGACGTTCCCCGAGGATCTCGAGCAGCCCCTCGTACCCGAGCCGGTCCTGCCCGAACGTGGGCTCGTCGAGGACGAGCAGGCGGGGGTGTCGGGTGAGGGCACAGGCGAGCGACAGCCGGCGTGCCTCCCCGCCGCTCAGCCGATACGGACTCCGGTCCCCGAAGGTCTCGAGCGGCAGCCGCAGGCGCTCCATCAGCCGGGGCGCCGCCGCACGCTCCGTCGCATCGAGGCCGAGCAGCACCTCGTCGGCGACCGTGCCCGCGAGGAACCCGGCCTCCGGGTCCTGGAACACGTAGCCGGCCCGGCGCGCGAGGTCGCGCGGCGTTCAGGCGGGCGGGATCGTCGGGGCCGAGGCGGACACGCCCGGCACTCGGACGGAGCAGCCCGACGAGCAGGCGCCCGAGGGTCGACTTCCCGCTCCCGTTCGGACCGACGAGGGCGACGCGCTCGCCGGCGCCCAGCGCGAGATCGATCGGGCCGAGGACCGGCGCGCCGCGTTCATACGCGTATCGAAGCGACTCGACCGCGACGACGGGGTCCTCGATCCTCGGTGCGCCGGCAGCCAGGACGTCGACGAGCACCGGGCGGGCGCCCTCGGCGGTTCCGCCCGTCTCCGGCAGCCAGATCCCGGCCGCGGCCATCCGGTCGCCCGAGCGGCCGAGCACGACGTCCGGGGCTCCGACATCGATCGGCACGCCGTCCGGGCCGAGCGCGAGGACGAGATCGGCGAGCGGCCAGGCCGCTTCGACGCGGTGTTCGACGAGGACGATCGTCGTCGAGCGGTCGGCCCGGATGGCCGCGAGCCCCTCGAAGATGGCCGCAGCCCCGAGCGGGTCGAGATTCGCGGTCGGCTCGTCGAGGACGAGGACCTCCGGCCGGGCGGCGAGGACGCCGGCCAGGGCGAGCCGCTGCTGCTGGCCGCCCGAGAGCCGGTTCGCGCGACGCCGCTCGAGGCCCGACAGCCCGACAAACGCGATCGTCTCCGGCACCCGGGCGAGCATGGCCTCGCGCGACCAGGCCCGGTTCTCCAGCCCGAATGCGACGTCGTCCTCGACGCGCTCCATCACCAGTTGAGCGCCAGGATCCTGGAACACGACTCCCACGACGGACGCGACCGTGCCGGCGGGGGTCGAGCGCGGGTCGAACCGCCCGACGGTCAGGTCGCCTTCGACGCGGGCCGGGATGTCGCGAGGGACGAGGCCCGCGAGCGCGAGGCCGAGCGAGCTCTTGCCCGAGCCGGATGGACCGACCACGAGCAGGCATGCCCCGGCCGGCACGTCGAATGACACGCCCGTGAGCGCCGGCCGGCTCGCCCCCTGGTAGGCGATGCCCAGGCCGCGGGCGCGGACCGCCGCGCCGGTCAGGCCGGGAACCCGTCCAGCACGCCGGTCCTCCGCAGCGAGCGGTAGAGCAGCAGCGAGCCGCCGGCCGCGATGAGGGCGGCCGACAAGGCCATCGCGACGAGTCGGACGATCTGCACGTCGGTCGAGATCGTCGGGTAGTACAGGACCCAGTCGTGGACGAATGCCGCGAGCGCGCTCGCGAGCGCCGCCAGCACGAGCGTGACGGGGCCGTACGACCGGTACAGAGCGAAGGCGAAGACCAGCTCCGCCGCGGCGCCCTGGAGGAAGCCCGAGAGCAGCGTGTCGACGGACCACTGGCTGCCGAGCAGGGCCGAGACCCCGGCCGCGACCATCTCCGCGAAGAGCGCGGCGCCGGGCTTGCGGATGATGAGCGGGGCGAGCACGGCCGGGATCAGCCACACCCCGTACATGAGGTCGCGCAGGGGCGGTGCCGCGGCGAAGACCGGCTCGGCCGCGGCGTAGGTCAGGTTCCACGCCCAGAAGACGACGCCGAACGCCACGCCGATGACGGCTGCGACCACGATGTCGCGGGTCCGCCAGCGCTGATCCGGGGTGATGGCCGGCGCCGCGGTCGCCGAGCTGCTCGTCATCATCGATGCCCTCCGAAGGAAGCAGGACGCCGTCTCCGGTTCGGGGACGGCGTCGTCGATGACGTTCGGCCTGCTTCCTTCGCCGGTACGAGCCGGATCAGGTTCGGCGGGTCTGTGGCGGTGGCCACACTCTCAGCGCAGTCGCGCTCCCCGGAGGCGTTATTGAGTTACGTGGCACGGTACCACGGCGGCGCCGGATGCTGCTGCACCTCTGCGAGCGCGCGCTCGCTCGGCTACTCGACCGCGCCTTGGGCTGGGCTCGTCCCATGCGCCGATGCTCGGTTCGGGAGCTCGGCGACGCGGGCTCGGAGCCAGGAGATGATGGATTCGATGATCTCGCGCTGCTCGGGCTCGTTGTGGAGCTCATGGCGCAGGCCCGGGTAGGTGCGGCGCTCGACCCCCGGCGCCGTTCCCAGGATCTCCGTCGCCGCGACCGGCACGAGGCCGTCGTCCTCGCCGTGGAGGACGAGCGTCGGGATCCCGAAACCGCGCCCGGCGATCGGGTTGACCCGCTCCTGCTCGGCGAACGCCTCGGCGGCGAGACGGGCCGTGCTCGTCTTCACGCACGACGGGTCGTCGACGGTCTTCGCGGCCACGGACGGGTCGCGAGACAGCGTCGAGCCGTCGATCGAATTGGGGATGTCGACCGTCGGCAGGACACGCGAGATCGCCCGCGCCATCGAGCGCTTCCAGCTCGGCACGCTCGAGCCGAGGCCCGGCGCCGTCAGGACCGCCAGGTCCGGCTTCGGTCGGTCCGAGAGCAGGTAGCCGGTCGCGATCAGCCCGCCGAGCGAGTGCGCGTGCAGGACGACCGGCCGGTCGGCGGCGGCGCGAACGGCCATCAGCCGTTCGGCGAGGTCGTCGTGGAACTGCGACCAGCGCTCGACATCGCCGGGCCGCCCGCCGGAGCCGCCCATGCCGCGATGGTCGTAGGCCCAGACCTCGAGGCCGGCCGCGGTCATCTGGTCCCCGACATGCTCGTAGCGGCCGGAGTGTTCGCCGAGGCCGTGGACGAGCAAGACCGAGGCCCACGGCTCGCCCGCCCAGGCGCCGCCGGCCTCCACCTCGTCGGCCGGCCAGTGCCGGACGAGCAGGTCGGTCCCGTCGGCGGCCGGCTCGTGGCTGACGATCGATGGCATGGCTCCAGCGTACGCGACCCACGACCCGTGGATGGGGCGCCCGGCTACAGTTCGGCCATGGGTGTCGGTGACGGATGGGTCGAGCTCGGCGATCGCTTCTTCGTCCGTCGGTATGCGTTCTACGACCAGAACATCGGGGTCGTGCTGGGTGACGGCGAGGCGCTCGTCATCGACACGCGTTCGACCTTCGTCCAGGCGCGCGAGATCCTCAAGGACCTGCGCGAGCTGACGCGCGACCCGGTGACGGTCGTCGTCGACACGCACGGCCACTTCGACCACGCGTACGGCAACCACGTCTTCCGTCCGGCCGTGATCTGGGGCCACCGCCGTTGCGTGGAGTTCATCGAACGGACCGGCGAGGCCCGCCGAGCGCGGATCGCCGCCGACGAGCCAACGCTCGCCGCCGACCTCGCCGAGGTCGTCATCGACCCGCCCGACCACACGTTCGAGGAGCGGGTCACGTTCGAGCTCGGCGGGCGCGAGATCGAGCTGTCCTACCTCGGGCGCGGCCACACCGATCACGACATCGTGATCACGGTGCCGGCGACGGACGTCGTGTGGGCCGGCGACCTGCTGGAGAACGGGGCGGTCCCGTACTTCGGCGACGGATTCCCGCTCGACTGGCCGGCCACCGTGGCCGCGATGCTGCCGATCATCGGCGACGGCATCGTCGTCCCCGGCCACGGCGACCACGCCGGGGTCGCCTTCGCCCGGTCGCAGGCCGAGGGCTTTGCGACCCTGGCAAGTCTGGCTCGCCGAGTCCATGCCGGCGAGCTCGACCTCGAGGCCGCACTCCGTGAGCCGACGACCTTCGACGACCACCACGGGGACGGCCTGCGCGAACCGCTGCGCCGCGCCCTCGCCCAGATCCGCGCGGAACTCTGAGCGTGACGCTGGTCCTGTGGGACGCCCGCGTCCTTGCGCCCGAGGCTGACGGCTGGCTCGATCACCAGGCCGTCGAGATCGCCGGCGGCCGCATCGGATCGATCCGGCCGATCGGCGACGCCGGCACCCGACCGGCCGGGGCGCTCGACCTCGCGGGCGCATCGCTGCTGCCGGGCCTGATCGACGCCCATTGTCATGTCGCGTCTGACACGGCGCGAAGCCCCGGATTCGGGCCGGCGGCGCCCCGGCACGGCGAATCGCCGCGGCCCGACGCGCTTCGCCACTACGTCCTCGCGGCGGCCGCGGGCCGGATCCTTCGTTCAGGCTTCACCACGGTCCGCGACGTCGGCAGCGACGACGACGAGGCCAGCGCCCTCAAGGCGGCAGTCGAGCTGGGCGTCGTGCCCGGCCCGCGCATCCTCACCTGCGGACGGATCGTCTCGGCGACGTCGCCCGGCGGGGCGATCTTCGGGACCATGTACCGCGAGGCCGACGGCCCCTGGGAGATGCGCGCCGCCGTCCGCGAACAGGTCCGACGCGGCGCCGACTTCATCAAGTTCATGGCCACGGGCGCCCGTTCCGTCGTCCTCGAGGACCCGGAACCCGCGCAGATGACCCTCGAGGAGATGGCCGCGATCACCGACGAGGCCCATCGCCTCGGCAAGCGGGTCGCCGCGCACGCCGAGGGGCTTCCAGGTACTCGCCTCGCCATCGAGGCCGGCGCTGACACCATCGAGCACGGCCTCTCGCTCCATCGCGATCCGGCCCTGCTCGCGACGATGGCCGAGCGCGGAACGGTCCTCGTACCGACGCTCTCCACGTTCCACGACCTCGCCGAACGGTTCGCCCAGGACTTCGCGCCGCCGCTGGTCGAGCAGGCGAAGCGGCAGCTCGACGAGGCGGTGCGGACGGTGCTGGCGGCTCGGTCCGCGGGCTTGATCCTGGCGCTCGGCTATGACAGCGGGCCGCCCGGGGCCGCCGCCAACGAGGCGATCCGTCTGGTCGAGGCCGGGCTGACGCCGCTCCAGGCCGTGCGGGCGGCGACGGTCGGTTCGGCCGCTGCGCTCGGGCGTGCCGATCTCGGCCGCATCGAGACTGGCGCCGTGGCCGATCTCGTCGTGGTGGAGGGCCACCCCGAGGACGACGTGTCCGTGTTGACGAGACCGTCGGCCCTGCGCACCGTCATCCAGGCCGGCGAAGTCGTGGACTAAGGGTCAGTCGCCGATCCGGACGACCCAGCGACCGCGTGCGTGGCCGGCGACGATGCCCTCGAGAGCCGGCTCGAGGGTGTCCAGGGTCACCTCGGTGCAGTGGACCCCGAGTTCCCGGGGTCGCAGATCCGTGGCGAGGCGGTCCCACAGCCGCCGGCGTCGGTCGATCGGGACGAGGACCGAATCCATGCCCAGCAGCGCGACGCCGCGCAGGATGAAGGGGAAGACGGTGGTGTCGAGCTTCGGCCCGCCGGCGTTGCCGCTGGCAGCGACGGACGCGCCGGTCTTCATCGTCCGCAGCACGTACGGCAGTGTCGCCGCGCCGACCGCGTCCACGGCCCCCGCCCACCGTTCCGACTCGAGCGGCCGGCCCTCGGCCGTCACCTCGTCGCGGGTCAGGATCCCGGCCGCTCCGAGCGAGCGCAGGCGGTCGGCCTCGTCGAGCTTGCCGGTCGCGGCCCAGACCTCGTAACCACGGTCGGCCAGGATGGCCAGGGCCGTGCCGCCCACCCCGCCGCTCGCCCCGGTCACCAGGACGGGTCCGTCCTCCGGGGAGAGGCCGCGATCCTCGAGCGCCGCGATCGACATCGCCGCGGTGAAGCCCGCCGTACCGATCGCCATCGCATCGCGCGGCGTGAGACCGGGCTCCAGCGGCACCACCCACCCGGCCGGCACCCGCTGGTACTCGCTGTACCCGCCGTGGCGCGACACGCCGAGGTCGTAACCGTGAGCGAGCACCACCGAGCCCACGGCGATGTCGCGATCCCGGCTCGCCACGACCTCGCCCGCGAGGTCGATCCCGGGGATGAGCGGGCTGATCCGGGCGACCTTGCCGTCCGCCCGCGTGGCGAGTCCGTCCTTGTAGTTCACGCTGGACCACTGGACGCGGATCTCCACCTCGCCAGGTGGCAGGTCGGCCTCCGCGAACTCGCGGACACCGCGCTCGACGCCCGGCGCGCCGCCGACCTCGATCTTCTCGGCGACGTACGCGCGGAACGTCCTCGGGATGGCGCTCATGCCCCGAGGGTATCGGACGCCGGCCGCCGCCGCACTCCGCTGTTGCGCTCCCGTCGCCGCGCGAGGCGGCCGCACCTCAGGGCTGGGTGGATCCCTCCGCGGGCGCGGGTGTGGGACGCGCCAGCGCCGCGTAGGCCGCATTGACGGCTTCGACGAGCGCGCCCGGTCGCTGGTGGCCGGAGACGGTGGTCGACTGCCCATCGGCTCCCCAGCCGAGGTCGACGCCCTGGGATGTGAGGACGATGGCCTTGCCGGGGTACTGCGTATGCAGGTCCTGGGTGAGCTCCTCCCCACTCCAGCCCGACGCCCAGACGTCGTAGACGAGGACATCGGCCCACTCGACCTGCCAGCAGGGCAGGCCACGCAGGACGGGGCAGGCAGTCAGCGCATGCGTCGGCCCACCGCACTGGTCCACCTCGAACCCGGCCCGTCGGAGCGTGTCGACCTTGAGATCCGCCAGATCCACATCGTGATCGACGACGAGCACCTTGACCATGGCAACGTCCTCCGTGCCAGGTCGCGATCCCATCGGCTGCCGGTGGCGACCGCGCCGTGTGATCAGCGCAGGCTGGGCTTCGCCCAGGTCCACGGGGAGTGCCGAACGTCACGGACCCGGCGGGCCATTCGGCGCCCACTGGGCCGTCGCTCCCGACGCTTGTCAAGTAGCCGACACTTGGTGCCGCAGCCGAAACATCCATCGTCATCAGGCGTCCGCACAGGTGTCCGGCCGCACGGCCGTTGCCCAAGACGCGAAGGACCAGCCATGCGTGGGTCCGCGAACGCCGCAATAACCCGGACGCGCCGGCGTCTCACCGCACGTGGACACGTTGGCGTTCCCGTTGGATGGATCCGGGTTCCGATCGT
The DNA here is from genome assembly GCA_963817245.1 of uncultured Chloroflexia bacterium. Taxonomy (GTDB): domain Bacteria; phylum Chloroflexota; class Limnocylindria; order Limnocylindrales; family CSP1-4; genus SPCO01. The sequence continues at coordinate 565,676 of CAWFNQ010000001.1, read as the reverse complement.
CGGCTCCCGAGCGGCGCGTGTCGCTGACCGCTGACCTGGTTGCGCCGATCTACGACGCCCATCAGCGTGAGCTCTTCACCTTCGCGCTGCGCGCGTGCCGCGACTACGAAACGGCCGAGGACCTCGTGCACGAGTCGTTCGTCCGACTGATGATCGAGATCGAGGCCGGGCGCATGCCGGTCCATGTGCGAGCTTGGCTGTACCGCGTGATCGCGAATCTGGCCGTCTCCCGGGGTCGACGCGCGACCGTCGCCCAACGGGGGCTCGGCTCACTCCCGATCGGCGAGGGTGATCGCGGCCCCGAGTCCGGATATCTCGTCCAGGAACAACACTCCGCTCTCGAGACCGTCCTCGGCGAGCTCGGTGCCGATGCCCGCGCCGCCCTGCTGATGGCGGCGAATGGGTTCAACGGACTGGAGATCGCCGAAGCGATCGGCCGCAGCCCGAACGCCACACGAACTCTGATGTGCCGCTCCCGACTCCAGCTCCGGACTCGGCTCGCCTCGCTGGAGGCAGAACCATGATCGACCACGAGCGAGCCCTGGAGCTTGCCACCTCGGCGCTCGACTTCGAGCTGTCGTCCGCCGATCGCACGGAGCTGCGTCTGCATCTCGCCAGCTGCGATCCGTGCCGGGCGTCGAGCGACGCCTTGTCCGCCGATGCCAGGACCATCGAGGCACTGTCGTCACACGACGCACCCGGTGACCTACGTGGACGGATCCTGGGCCCGACACCCGCGACGGACGATGCCGCGACGGATCGAGGGGCGTCCGAGCCCGGACCACGCGCCGCGCGCTCGTCGCCGTTCCGCGACCGTCGGGTCGTGGCGCTTCTGGCGAGTGCGGCCGTGGTGGTCGCGCTCATCGGCGGCACCCTGGTCTGGCGTTCGACGAGGAGCGACGATCACGGCGTCGCCGCGACCAGCCCCTCACCGGCCCTCCCGAACGGTTCGGGAGGGCCACCCACGGGGACCGACGGTTCGCCTGGGGCATCCCAGACACCCGGATCGTCCGGCCCTGTGACCGCCGGCGTGTGGAAGGCCGTCGCCACGTTGACCTCGGACGGACCTTCGAACGGCGTCCTCGGTCTCGACAGCACCTTCCGCCTGACCAGCCTCGACGCGACGCCGGCAGCCGAACTCGCAAAGGGTCTCCGCGTGGATCCACCGATCGCGTTGGCCGTGACGCCCGAGCCGGACGGAACGGGCGTCCGACTCACCCCGAGCCGACCGCTGACCCCAGGCACGGTCTACCGATTCACCCTGTCAGCGCCCGACGGGCGGACCCTCGATTCCTGGGCGTTCCAGGCGGAGCAACCGCTGAGCGTCGTCTCCACGCTCCCGGAAGACCACGAAACGGATGTGCCACTCGACACCGGGATCGAGGTCACGTTCGACCAGGACGGCGTGACCGATGCCGCCTCGCACATGACGGTCACCCCGAAGACCTCCGGTCATTTCGAACAGCATGGGCGTGTCCTGGTGTTCGTCCCGGATCGCCTGAGGCCGCGCACCGTCTACACCGTGACGGTCGCCAAGGGCGTGTCGACCGCACCCGGCGGTGCGCCGATGGAGCGCGACGTCCGATTCGAGTTCGAGACGACCAACCCGGGGACGACGTACGAGCCAAGCGCATTCTCGTTCGCCGACGACCTGTACGAGTCCGCGACGTCGAGTCGTCCCGTCATCTCGTTGTGGGTCGAAGAGGATTCGCACGGCCGGTCGCCCGACTCCGTCAAGATCGACGTCTACCGACTCGATGGCCTCGACGCGGCGATCGGAGCCTTCCGCCACATCCGGGCGGACCCGGGATGGTCCCGCTGGTCGACGACGCACCTCGTGCCGACCGGCGACCTGCCAAAAGTGCTCTCCGTCGATGCGCGCCTCAGGGGCGACCGGAACGTCGGGCGCGCGCACTGGTTCACCCTGCCGGAGCCGCTGCCGCCCGGGTGGTACGTCATCGAGCAGCCATCGAAGACGCAGCCCATCCAGGCCGTCCTGCAGGTGACCGATATCGCGTCCTACCTCGTGGTGTCCGACACGAAGACCCTCGTCTGGGCGAACGACCTCTCGACCGGTGGATCGATCAAAGGGGCCACGGTCCGGAGCGGCGACGTGGTCCTGGGCCGGACTGGCCCCGACGGGGTGGCTGCGGCCGCGACCCCGGTGCAGCTCGGTCGTGGCCGACGAGTGCGGTGAGGCGTGCATCGGGGTCGTCACCGTCTCGACCGACGACGGCCGATCAGCCTTCCTTCCCACGAGCGGGGACCGCGACCCTGTCGACGTCGGGTCGTCCTACGGGACCGACGGTCGGTATTGGATGTCGTTCCACACCGATCGAGTGACCTACCGACAGACGGACACAGTCAACTTCTGGGGCCTGCTCCGCGACCGCGATAGCGGCAAGGTGCCGCCCGATATCCAGGTGCGGCTGCTCGCGTCGAGCGACGAGGACATGACGGGACCGGCGGTCGGGGTCGGTCGACGTGGTCCCCCACCCCACCGGGGCGTTCACGGGTTCCGTGCCCATCAAGGACCTCCCGTACGGCTGGTATGACGTGGAACTCCTGGCCGGCGATGAGATCGTCGGCAGCGGGGCATTCCAGGTGGAGCGGATCCTCAAGCCGGCGTATCGGCTGGAGATCGAGACCGGACATCGAGCGTATGTGGCCGGCGAGCGGATCAAGACCACGGTCCGTGCGACGTTCTACGAGGGTTCGCCCGTCCCGGGCGTCCTCCTCCGCGTCGAGAACGGCGTCGACAACGGCGTCGACAAGCGGGTCACCACCGACGCGACGGGCACGGCCGTCGCTCGGACGGTCGCCGCGCCGAGTTACGTCGACCCGGATGGGAACCCGGACTATCAGGAGTTCATCGCGACCCCACGTCGCGCGGAAGAGGGCCAGATCGCGGGGGCATCTCGAGCCATCCTCGTGTTCCCGAGCAACTGGATGATCACATCGGCATCCGAGGTGAGCGGCGGCCGCGTCCGGGTGTCAGGGGCTGTGGATACGCTCGACCGCGACGGACTCGAGCGCGATCTCGAAGCTGGGGTCTCCGAGTGGGATCTCGATGCTCGCGGCGATCCCGTATCCGCTGCCAGGGTGACCGCCACGTTCTACGAGCTGATCCCGACCAAGACCCGCACCGGGACGACATACGACTTCATCGAGAAGAAGACCGTCCCCGTCTATGAATACGGCACCCGCGAACGGCGTGCGGGGACCATCACGTTCACGACGGACGCTCGCGGCCGGTTCTCCGTCTCTATCCCCGACTCCGGGGACGGTCACGACTACCGCGTCGCCCTTCGCACGCGCGACTCCGATGGTCTGGTGACCCGCGGCGAGACCGAGGCCAGCGCGTCGTACGGGCCGGCCGACGATTCCGAGACCCCGGCAGCCTGGCTGGGTCCGACGGGAGCCGCGACCGGCGACTACGACGTCGGCGACCGGATCGATCTCACGATGCGCGACCTGACGCACCCGACGGACGATCACAGCCGATACCTCTTCCAGGTCGCCCAGCGAGGGCTTCGCGACTGGACGGTCGTGCCGTCGCCCAGCTTCGGATCCACGTTCGATGCGACGGACGTCCCGAATGTCACGATCCTCGGCGTCCGGTTCACCGGGACGGGGTACATCGTCGCCGACCCGTACGTCGCGTCGTTCCGCTCCCAGCTTCGTCACGTCGACGTCGGACTCACGGTCGACAAGGCGCGGTACGGGCCACGTGACACGGTGGACGTCCGCATCCGAACGCGCGATGCGAACGGCAAGCCGATCGCGGCCACGGTGGTCCTGCGGGCCATCGACGAGAAGCTCTTCACGATCGGTGCAGCGGAGGACATCGATCCGCTGTCCGAGCTCTACGAGCCGGTCGCCAGCGGGATCTCGAGCACGTACGTCTCGCATCGATCGGTGACGACCAGGAGCGAGGGCGGGGACACGACCGGCGGTGGCGGCGACGACCGCAACGTGTTCAGCGACTCGCTGCTGTTCAAGGCCGTCGATACCGACTCGGAGGGCACGGCGTCGGTCTCCTTCCGCCTCTCGGACGACCTGACGTCGTGGCGGGTCCTCGCCTCGGCCTATACGGGCGATCTCCGTGCCGGCGAGGGCAACGTCGTCGCCGTCGTCGGCCTGCCGTTCTTCGTCGATGCCTCGATCGCACCGGAATACCTCCTGGCGGACCGGCCGACGATCATGCTGCGGGCGTTCGGGACGGCGCTGACGGCGCATTCGAAGGTCACCTTCTCCGTGACCTCGGACAGCCTTGGGCTGCGCACCGGACCGATGGTCTCGACGGCATTCGCGGATCAGCCGATCCGCCTCCCACGCCTCACCCTCGGGACGCATTCGTTGACGATCACGGCTCGGAGCGGGACGGGCTCATCCGCCCGGATCGACCGGCTGACGCGGACCTTCTTGGTCGTACGGTCCAGGCTGACCACGGCCCGGACCGCCTACGTGGAGCCATCGGGCCCGACCCCTGTGGATGGTGGCGACGAACTCACCGAGGTGGTCGTCTCCGACGCGTCCGCGGGCCGCCATGTGCCGCTACTCGTCGACATCGCGGACGGCGGCGGCGTCCGACTCGAGCGGGCGCTCGCCGCCGATCTCGCGGCACAGCTTCTCGTCGATCGGTTCGGCGCTCCCGAGGGCTCGACGTCGTCTCGGACGTTCGACGGGACCCGGTATCAGAACGATGACGGTGGCGTCGGGCTCGTGCCGGCGGGCGGCAGCGACCTCGAGCGATCGGCGCTCGTCGCGATCGTGGCTCCCGACCGGTTCGACCGCGCCGCCCTGATGGACTATCTCTGGACGATCCGCTCCAGCGCGAAGGCGACACGCGAACGCCGGGTGTACGCGCTCTCCGGGCTCGCGGGACTGGGCGCACCGGTCCTCCCCTCGATCCAGGAGGCCGCCACGGACAAGAACCTCACGATCCGCGAGCGACTGATGCTTGGCCTCGGCGCCGCGGCCATGGGCGATGCCGCGACGGCACGATCGATCGAAGCCTCCCTGTTCGCCGGGTACGGCGAGGAGACACCGGTGTCCGCACGGATCCGCGTCGGTACGTCGGCTGCCGACAGCTCGGCGGGAACGGCGCTCATGGCCATCCTCGCCGCAGACATCGGCGATCCTCGCGCACCTGCCTTCTGGGCCTACGTCGAAGCGAACCCGTCGAGCGCGGCCGTCCATGATCTCCACGCGATCGCCTATGTCGAGGGCCTCCTCCGGTGGATGCCCGTCGCGCCTGTCTCCTTCGCGTACACGATCGGCGGCAAGCGGAACGTGGTCGATCTGCCCGCCGGTGGGACGTTCACCATGAACGTCACACCTGCGCAGCTCAGGGATCTGCACGTCGAGACCATCGCCGGCGCGGTCGGCGTCACGACCCGATGGCGCGAGCCGGTCAAGGCGTCGACCATCAAGAAGGATCGCGAGATCACGGTGCGCCGCTCCATCAGGCCGGCGGGGATCCGATCAGGCGACCTCGTCATCGTCGACCTCTCGGTCCACTTCGGACCACAGGCCCCGCTCGGCTGCCACGAAGTCACCGAGCTCGTCCCGTCCGGTCTCGTGGTTGTCGGGGGCCTCGAGGGGACCGACTACGCCGACGAGTTCGTTCCCGAGGACATCGCGTCGCCCTATGCCGCGGCCGCGCAGCGGCTGTCGTTCTGCGCGGAGAACACGAAGCGTCATCGGACGGCGCATCTTCGATACGTCGCTCGGGTGATAACGCCAGGGACGTACACCTGGGAACCCACGGTCGTCGGGTCCCGGACGGCTCCGGATGCAGCGGGCCTCACGCCGACCCGGATCATCACGATCCGCTGACTGACCGAAACCCGGCGTTCAGGACGCCGGGGTCGGCGTGGGCGTCGGCTCAGGTGTCGGGGTCGGGGTGGGCTCGGGCGTGGGGGTCGGTGTCGGACCCGGTGTCGGGGTCGGGATGATCCCGGTCGTCTGGACCGCCCACAGGTACTCGCGCAGGGTCAAGTCCGCTGTCGTGGACGCGCTTGGCGTACGTCCGGCCGACGTAGCGCACGTGCCACGGCTCGTACGTGTAGCAGGTGATGTCGGTCTTGTCCTTCGGGTAGCTCAGCACGAACCCGAAGCGCCAGGCGTTGAGGCGCAGCCAGGTCCCCACCTTCGAACGCCCCCAGTCCTTCGCATCCCATGGGGGCCCCGCCGCCGTACGTCCGCAGGTCGAGGGTCGTGCCGAGCTGGTGCTCGCTGTGGCCCGCCCGGGCGCTCTCCGTGAGCGCCACCGTGTAGCCGTGCACCCTGACCCAGTAGGCGAACGTCGACTTCTGCGTCGAATAGCTGCGATACGCCGACTGGACCGCGAACCGGGCCCCGGCCTTGCGGGCGGACGCGGCCATCGCCCTGAGGTCGGCGATGACGCCCTTGCGGACGCGGAACCCGCCGTTCAGGCCCGCCGCCGAGGTCGAGCGCAGGTCGCCGGGGTGATAGCCGGAGCTCAGCCGGTAGCGGCTGTCGAGGATCGAGCGCCGCCAGTCGGCCAGCGTCCGATGCATCGTCAGGGTGTCGGCGACCGAGCAGGAGGGCAGGTCCGTGGCGGCAGCCGACGCGGTCGAAACGACGCCGGTCGCGAGCACGATGCCGAACAGCAGGACGGCCAGGCGACCGCGCGATCGACGGAGGTCCATGCCCAAGAGGCTACCCGCTCGGTCGAGCCGAGGCACCTCCCCCGAACGTACCAGGGCCGATCGGGCAAGCCCGGGTCAGCCGGTGGGCGACCTCATGGCGCGGGTGGGGAGCCCTCCGACGGGGGCGGCGTCGGCGTGTCGGTCGGCTTCGTCGTGGGCTTCGTCGTTGGCTTCGCCGTCGGCTTCGCGGTGGGCTTCGGCGTCTTCTTCGTTGACGAGCCGCAGCTGCCGACGCCGCTCGATGTCCCGCGCTTCGTGGAGCCCTGCGGCGCCCGGTAGGCCTTGGCCGGGAGCGACCCGTCGGTCGGGAACATCCTGTCGGCCAGCGCGGCGATCTTCTTCAGCGACGGGACCTGGATGGATCCACGCGGGTCGCCCGGCTTTCCGGATGACACCAGCGGGTGCGTGATGACGGCTCGGTAAGTCGACTTGCGGTCGATCTTCGAGGCGTAGTCGGCGAGATCCGGCAGGCGCTTGCGCGGGATATTCGTCTGGACCGTCTGGCCGATCTCTCTGAGGAGTCCGATCGGGTCGCCAAGGAAACCACCTCGCTCGATGGCGTCGCGCATCCCCGAGAGCACCTCCTGCTGCCGGGCGGCGCGTGTGAAGTCGCTCTCGCCTGATGCCTTGCGTACCCGCGCGTAGGCCAGCGCCTGGTTCCCGTTCAAGTGATGGCGACCGGCCCTGATCGAAAAGCCATGATGGAAGCCGTATTGGTCGTACGTCGGGTCGCAGAAGGCGTGGGCGACATTGACATCGACCCCGCCGAGCGTGTTCACGATGGACACGAACCCCCCGAGGTTGACGACCGCGTAGTACGGGATGTCGAGCCCGAGCAGCTTTCCGAGCGCGCCGCGCAGGACGTCGAAGCCCGTGCCGTCGGATCCTGGGAACTGCTTCGGATGGTGGCGCGCGTACGAGACCAGGCCGTTGATCTTGGCGGAGTACTTGCGGCCGTCGGCGAGGGGGACATCGACCATGTCACGGGGGACGCTGACCATCGAGACCGTCGAGGTCGCCGGATCGAGCGAGACGACGATCATCGTGTCGGTCGAGTAGGTGCGGCGGCCGACGCCGGCGTCCACCCCGACCACGAGCGCGTTGATCCGGTCGCTCGGCGGGGCGCTGGGCGACGGCGACAGCGAACCGCTCGCCGAGGGCGAGGCCGACGCCGGGATCAGGAAGCTCGGGTCGGGCGCGGGCGTCATCGACGGACCGACGGCCGCCGGTCGGTGCGGGTTCGTCCGACGAAGACCACGTCGGCGGTCTCGCGCACGACCTCGGTCCCGTAGGCGGCGTACGCCTGGGGCGCGATGATCACGAGCATCAGGAGCGCGGCCGGGATCGCGTCGCGGGCACCCAGCCGCGGCAGGCCGGGTGCCGTCAGGCTCGAGCCGACCGCGAGGAGCCGCCAGATCAGCAGGAACCCCTGGAAGGCGAGCAGGCCCCAGATGACGTCCGACTCGAGCAGGCTCGCCCCAAGGCGCGCCGGCGACGTCGTCAGGACGAGGAAGATCACGGCCGCGAGGGCGATGAGGATCGGGGTCAGGAACAGCAGACCGCGGTTCCGGCGGCCGGCGACGAGGTGACCGACGCCGGGGATGATCGCGTCGAGGACCGCCGGGATCCAGCGTCCGCGGCGAGACGGTTCAGCGGACGTCAGCGGGCCCGCGTCTTGATTCGGCACCGGCGCAGGGTACCAGCGTTCGGTGAACCGGGCTGGAGGGTCGGCCCCCCGCCTGCGGTAGAATGCCCGCCGGTCGTTGGCGCGTGGCTCAACGGTAGAGCACCTGACTCTGGATCAGGGGGTTCCAGGTTCGAATCCTGGCGCGCCAGCCACTCCCCCCGCTGACGGTCCTGCAACCGATGTCGTCCAAGTGGTGTTCTGGATGATGATGGACACGATGAGCGACGAACCAGGTCAGCTTCGAGACCGCGCTCGGGCGGTGCGCCATCCGGTGGAGCGAGCGCGGGATCACCGGCGTGCTGCTGCCCGGGTCACGGAACCTCCCGGCGGCCCGTGCCGAGGAGATCGCGGACCTCCCGCCGTTCGTGTCGCGCGCGATCAGGGGCATCACCGCGGTCCTCGGCGGCGCCGACGATGACCTGCGCGACATCCCCCTGGACCATCGCGACGCGGACGCGTTCCGTGTCGCCGTCTACGCGGCGACGCGATCGATCCGTCCCGGCACGACGCGCAGCTACGGCCAGGTCGCGACGTCGATGGGGCTTGACCGACCGGATGCTGCGCGGGACGTCGGGGCGGCGCTGGCTCGCAATCCCACCCCGATCATCGTCCCGTGTCACCGCGTGGTCGCCGCGAACGGGGCGCTCCATGGCTTCTCGGCGCCGGGCGGCCTCGAGACCAAGCGCCGCATGCTCGAGCTCGAGGGCGCTCCCGGCTACGGCCAGCAGTCGCTGTTCGATCGGGACGCGTTCGCCTCGCCGTCCTGACGGATCCGCCCCAGGCGACCCACGGACGTGACCGACGGCGAGCGCGGGCGCTGTGCTAGCCTCGGCCGCCGTGAGCAGCGAGCCCGCCGACCCGTCCGTCGCGCCGTCCGAGGCGTCCGCGGCACGGCGCGACTTCATCCGGGAGATCGTCGCCGCCGACATCGCGGCGAGTCGCATCGGCGCGCCGGTGACGCGGTTCCCACCCGAGCCGAACGGCTACCTCCACATCGGCCACGCCAAGTCGATCTGCCTGAATTTCGGCATCGCCGGCGAGTTCGGTGGCCACTGCAACCTGCGCTTCGATGACACGAATCCCCTCAAGGAGGAGCAGGAGTACCTCGACGCCATCGAACGCGACGTCCGCTGGCTTGGGTTCGACTGGGGCGACCACCTCTACCACGCGTCCGATTACTTCGAGCAGCTGTACACCTGGGCCGCCGACCTCATCGAGCGCGGCCTGGCCTACGTCGACGACCAGTCCGCCGACGAGATCCGCGAGACGCGCGGGACGTTGACCGCCCCGGGTACCGCATCGCCCTGGCGCGAGCGGAGCGTGACCGAGAACCTCGGCCTGTTCGAGCGGATGCGCGCCGGCGAGTTCCCGGACGGCGCCCGCGTCCTGCGTGCCCGGATCGACATGGCCTCGCCCAACGTGAACCTGCGGGATCCGGTCCTGTATCGGATCGTCCACGCCGCCCACCCGCGCACCGGCGACGCGTGGTGCATCTATCCGACCTATGACTTCGCCCACGGCCAGTCCGACGCGATCGAGGGCGTGACGCACTCGTTGTGCACCCTGGAGTTCGACGCCCACCGACCCCTCTACGACTGGCTCATCGAGCATCTGCCGGTGCCCCACGTCCCCCACCAGTACGAGTTCGCCCGACTCCAACTCACGCACACGGTCCTCTCGAAGCGCGTCCTGCTCCGGCTCGTCCAGGAGGGCCATGTCCGCGGCTGGGACGACCCACGGATGCCGACCATCTCCGGCCTGCGCCGGCGGGGGTTCCCGGCCGAGGGGATCCGCGACTTCGTCGCCGAGGTCGGGGTCTCGCGGGCCGACAGCGTCCACGAGATCGAGCTGCTCGAGCACACCGTGCGCTCGGTCCTCAACCGGACGGCGCCTCGCCGGTTCGGTGTGCTCGACCCGCTCAAGATCGTCCTGACCGACTGGCCGGAGGGACGGGTCGACACGCTCGAGGTCGTCAACAACCCCGAGGACCCGACGGCGGGGACGCGTCCGGTCGCTTTCGGTCGAGAGGTCTGGATCGAACGCGACGACTTCATGGAGGACCCGGCGCCCAAGTTCTTCCGGCTCGCCCCCGGCCGTGAGGTCCGCCTTCGCAACGCGTACTTCGTGACCTGCCAGGAGGTCGTCCGGGACGCGGCCGGACGGGTCGTGGAATTGCGCTGCACCCACGATCCGGCGACGCGCGGAGGGGACGCGCCGGACGGCCGTCGACCCAAGGCGACGCTCCATTGGGTCTCGGCCGCGCAGGGCATCCCCGCCGAGGTCCGGCTCTACGAGCATCTCTTCGCGCGTCCCGATCCCGGAGCGGATGGCGACCTCTTCGACGACCTCGCTCCGGCCTCGGAGACGATCGTGACCGGGGCGATGCTCGAGCCATCGCTGGCTGGGACGCCCGTCGGCGAGACGGTGCAGTTCGAGCGTCTCGGCTACTTCACGCCCGACCTCGACTCGCGACCCGATGCCGTCGTCTTCAATCGGACGCTGACGCTCAAGGACACCTGGGCCAAGGTCCAGGCCAAGGGCTAGCCCGCCATGGGCGCGGTCGACAGGACGGGCGCCGGACTCCACAATCTCGCCCGGCGATGGCGAGTGGCCAAGCGGTAAGGCGCCTGACTCTGGATCAGGAGATCGAAGGTTCGAATCCTTCCTCGCCAGCCAGCTGCCCCACGGGTAGCGATCCATGGAACACCTAAAACCACATCTGGTGGTTTCGTGCGGCCAGAGCAAGGGCGTGGACTCCAAGAAGGAGCCACGCGATGCCGCGAAGTTCACCTGATTCGACTTCTGGACGTTCACCTGATTCGCCGGATCGCCATCCTTCGATAGCGTGCGATCTCTGACCGGACGTTTCACCCGGCCCCGTCGGCGAGGACTGCCAATACCCGCTGGGTGACCTTCTGTTTCATCTCGACCAGCGATTCCTCGCTGTAGAACGCGGCGTGTGGCGTCAGGACCACGTTCGGGAGCCCGATCAATGGGTCGTCTGCCGGGATCGGCTCGTGCTCGAGCACATCGAGAGCCGCCCCCGCCAGACGACTTGACCGCAGGGCGTCGACGAGGGCATCGTGGTCGACCAGGCCGCCTCGGCTGGTGTTGACCAGGATGGCCGTGGGACGCATCAGCGCCAGCGTTCGCGCGTCGATGAGATGGCGGGTCGAGGCGTCGAGCGGAGCATGGATGCTGACGATGTCGCTCGTCGCAAGCAGGTCGTCGAGTTCGACGACCTGCACATCCGAGGCGCGTGGTCCCAGCGGATCCGAGCCGACCACCGTGTAGCCGAGCGCCCGCGCACGCCGTGCGAACGCCGAACCGATCCGACCGAGCCCGACCACGCCCACCTGCTGGCTCGATGGGCGGCGAACGCGCCCCGCCAGGCGGAAGTCCCAGATGCCGGCCTGGACTCCTCGGTCGAGCGGGACGATCCCACGGGTCAGGGCCAGGATCAGTCCCAGGGCATGGTCGGCGACTTCGTCCGTGCAGTAGTCCGGCACGTTGACGACCCGGATGTCCAGCGACGCGGCGGTCTCGAGGTCGATCGTATCGAGTCCGACACCGTACCGGCCCACGACCCGACAGGCCGGCAGGGCGCGCAACACCTCCCCGGTGATGGGTGCGTACTGGACGATCAGTCCGGCCGCCGCGCTGGTCGTGCCCGCTGCGATGACGTCGGCCGCGGTGCGGCAGTCGGCAACCTCGAGCCGGAACCCGGCTGCCTCGACCATGGCCCGTTCGATCTCGGTCGATGGATGGTCGCAATCGGTGATGAGGATCGTGCCCGCCACTGTCATCGCCCGGCGCCGGTCGTCGGGTCGAGGAGCGCCTTGATGACCGTCCGCTCGCGGACAGCCTCGAACGCGGCCTCCCAGTCGCCGAGCGGGAAGACGGTGCTCATGCCTTCGAGCTGCGGGGTTCGCTCGAGGATCGTGATCGCCGGCGCCCACGCCGTGCCGTTCGAACTCATCGAGAAGGTCGCATCGACGGCCCGCGAGACGGCCAGATCCCATGGGACCCGCACGACCGGCTGGCCGCTCATCCCCACAGCCGCGAACCTACCTCGGCGCCGGACCGCTCTGAGCGCGAGGTCGATCGCCTCGGCCGTTCCGGTCGCGTCGATGACCAGGTCTGCCCCGCGGCCGGCGGTCTGGTCCTGGATGAGCTCGACCGCTGAGTCGTCCAGGACCGTCAGCGCTCCCACGGTCCCTGCGAACCGGAGGCGGTCCGAATCTCGCCGGCCGGCCACCACGACGGTCGCGGCACCCATCGCGAGCGCACCGGCCGCGAGCAGGATGCCGATCGGCCCGGGGCCCACGATAAGGACGACGTCGCCGGCCTGGACGCCGGCCCGCGCGAGGGCGGTGACCGACACGGCCATCGGCTCGGCCAGGGCCGCGACTCGGTCGGGCAACCCGGCCGGGACACGGTGGAGGAGATGCACAGGCATCGTCAGCCGGTCGGCGAACGCGCCGTCGATCCCCCAGCCGGGCGAACGCTTGCTGGCACACAGCTCCGCGAAGCCACGGCGGCACAGGTGGCAGGTGCCGCAGGCCAGGGAGTGCGGTTCGCTGACCACTCGTGCTCCAAGCCAGGCCGGATCGACGCCGCCACCGAGCTCGACAACGGTCCCCGTGAACTCGTGGCCGAGGGTGACCGGCGGCCAGTACGGGAACTCGTCCTGGACGATGTGCAGATCGGTCCCGCAGATCCCAGCGTACCGGACGGCGATCTTCACCCAGCCGGCCACTGCCTCGGGTTCCGGCCGTTCCTGTAACGCGAGGTGGCCGACACCGCGGGTCGTCTTGACCAGGGCGCGCATCAACGCCCACCCGTCGCGACGAGGTACTTGACTCCCTCACCCGCGCGCAACCGCGCAAACGCCGCCGGCGCCTCATCGAGCCCAACGACTTCGCTGATCAGCGGTCTGAACGCCGCCGGGCCGTCCGCCAGCATCCGGAGTGCCGCGTCGATGTCGGCCGGCTGGTAGACCCGATTGCCGAGCACTGTCAGTTCCTTGAAGAGGATGGCCTGGAGGTCGAGCTCGACGGGCCGCGCGTAGGTGCCGACGAGGCCGATGCGCCCGGCCGGCCGGACGAGCCGAGGCAAGAGTGCGGCAACAGCTGGCACCGCGGCAGCGTCGAACGCGACGTCAGCCAGGCGGCCCGACGTGTGCCGCTCGAGGTCGCCGAACGGATCCACCGTGTCAAGCGTGTCGAAACCGAGCGACTCGGCGAACGTCCGCCGGGCCGGGGCAGTCTCGCCGATGAGGATCGTGGCCGCCCCGACGTGTCGCGCTGCGAACGCCAGCAGGAGCCCGATCGGTCCTGCGCCCATGATCACGATCGTGTCGCCAACGCCGACGTGAGCGCGACGGGTTGCGTGGACGGCGACCCCCAGCGGCTCTGCCAGGGCGGCCACCACCGGATCGAGTCCGGCCGGCACCACGTGCACCCGCTCCGAGTCCACGACGACCCGCCCACTCAGCCCGCCATCCCGATCGATGCCGATCAGGCGCAGGTTGGCGCATACGTGTCGCTCGCCAAGGCGGCAGGCCGAGCAGTCGCCGCAGGCGATGAGCGGATCGACCACGACCGCCCGCCCTGCCAGTTGCCCCGCCGTCGCTCGCCCGACCAGTTCATGTCCGAGGACGAGCGGGAAACGAGCCCGGGGATGGGAGCCTTCGACGATGTGCAGGTCCGTCCCACACAGGCCCACGAGATCGACGTCGATGGCGACTGCGTCGCCGGTAGACTCCGCCGGCGGTCGCTGTTCCACGACGAAGCTGTCGACGCCGGTGAGGACGAGAGCCGGCCGGTTCATCGGCGGACCCGGGCGCCGGCACCTGCCATGAGCGCCTCTACCTCGGCTTGCGTCGCCATCGACGTGTCGCCCGGGGTCGTCATCGCCAGGGCGCCGTGCGCGGCTCCGTATTCGACGGCGACCTGCGGCGGATGGCCGGCGAGCCAGCCGTGGATGAGGCCCGATGCGAATGAGTCGCCACCGCCGATGCGATCGAGGATATCGAGGTCGCGCCGGGTGGTCGCTGGGTAGACGACCCCATCCGACCAGAGCAGGGCACCCCAGTCGTTGCGATTGGCCGTCCGGGCGACCCGAAGGGTGACCGCGATCGCCTTCAGGTTCGGGAAACGCGTCGCGGCGACCGCGAGCATCGCCGCGTAGGCCTCCGACTCGAGCTGGTCGAACGACCCGTCCGTGCCGGCGACGTCGAGGCCGAGCGCGGCGACGAAGTCCTCCTCGTTGCCGATGAGCACATCGACCGATGCGACGATCGCGGCAAGGACCCGCTGGGCGGCGGGACCACCGCCTCGGCCGCGCCACAACGAGTCGCGGTAGTTGAGGTCGAATGAGACGACCGTGCCGTGCCGGTGCGCCGCCTCGATCGCCGCCGCGATCACGCCCGGGGTGGTGTCCGAAAGTGCCGCGAAGATCCCGCCCGTATGGAACCAGCGCGCGCCTTCAGCGCCGAAGATCGCCTCCCAATCCACGTCCTCGGCGGTCAGCTGGGACGCCGCCGTGTTGGCCCGGTCCGAGCTTCCGACCGCCGCGCGCACGCCAAAGCCGCGCTCCGTGAAGTTCAGGCCGTTGCGGACCGTGCGGCCGATCCCGTCGTACGGGACCCAGCGGATGTGCGAGCGATCCACGCCGCCCTGTCGGATGAGGTCTTCGATCAACCGGCCGACCGGGTTGTCTGCGAAGGCCGTCACGATGGTGGTCGACGCGCCGAAGCAGCGACTCAGGCCACGGGCGACGTTGTATTCGCCGCCGCCTTCCCACGCCCTGAACTGACGGGCGCTCTGGATCCGCTCGTCACCCGGATCCAGGCGCAGCATCACTTCGCCCAATGCCACCAGGTCCCAACGCGAGTCCGACGGCGGACGCACTGTCAATGCCATCAGGGCGCCGGAGGGCGCACGGTCCGGACGACCTCACTCGCCTCGTGGGCCAGCCGACCGACCGCAGCCCAGTCTCGTTCGAGAAGCAGCCCCGGACGGACCATCCAGCTGCCACCCACCGCCAGGACCGATGGCACCCCGAGATACGCTGCCAGGTCCGCTGCCTCGATCCCGCCGGTCGGCACGAAACGCAGCGCCGGGAACGGGCCGCCCAACGTGCGCAGATATGCCGGCCCGCCTGCCGATGAGGCGGGGAAGAGCTTCACGACAGACAGGCCGAGGTCCATCGCCTGGATCACCTCCGTGGGCGTGAAGACTCCGGGCAGGACCGGTGTGCCTCCACCCTGACACGCCCGGACCACGTCTACCTGCAGACCGGGGCTCACGATGAACTCCGCGCCTGCCGCGAGGGCCTCGTCGAGCTGGGCCCGCGAGATGACGGTTCCCGCCCCGACCAGCACGTCGGGAACCTCGGTCCGGATCGCGCGGATCGATTCCGCGGCGGCGGCGGAACGGAAGGTGATCTCGATACACGCCAGGCCTGCGTCCCGTAGCGCGCGGGCGAGCGCCGGCGCATCCTCCGCCCGCTCGATCCGGACGACCGGGACGACTCCGCTGGCGGCGATCCGCTCGAGGACGTTCAAGCCCGGACAGCCCCGGCTTCGCGCAGCGCAAGCCAGGCACTGCCGTCCGGGTACGCGTAGGCGGCCCGCGAGGCGGATCTCATCTCGATCGAGTAGCCGGGCGCGGCCGGCGCCTGGTAGCGCCCCGAGACGACGACGACCGGGTCGACGAAGTGCTCGTGGAGGTGATCGACGTACTCGACGACGCGATCCGCGAGCGATGCGCTGATCGCGATGTAGTCGATGATCGCAAGGTGCTGGACGTACTCACACAGGCCCACGCCACCGGCGTGGGGACATACCGGCACGCCGAACTTGGCCGCCAGCAAGAGCACCGCCAGCACCTCGTTCACGCCGCCCAGGCGACAGGCGTCCACCTGGCAGAACGCGATCGCCTCGGCCTGCAGGAGTTGCTTGAACATCACCCGATTGTGGCAGTGCTCGCCGGTCGCGACGCCGATGCCATACGGGGCGAGCGCGCGGGCGATCCGGGCATGGCCGAGGATGTCGTCCGGGCTGGTCGGCTCCTCGATCCACCATGGCTGGAATGGTGCGAGGCGCTCCATCCAGGCGATCGCCTGGTCGACGTCCCAGACCTGGTTGGCGTCTACCATGAGGATCCGGTCCGGTCCGATCTCGTCGCGCAGGATCCGCGCCCGCCGGATGTCCTCTTCGAGATCACGCCCGACCTTGATCTTGAAATGCGTCCAGCCCGCCGCGACTCCCTCCCGGGCCAGCCGACGGACCTTGTCGTCGGGGTAGCCGAGCCAGCCGGTCGAGGTGGTGTAGGCCGGGTAGCCCGTTGCCAGCATCTCGGCCTCGCGGGCCGCCTTGGTCGGTTCGTTGCGGCGCAGGATGTCGAGGGCCTCGGCGGGTGTCAGGGCATCGGTGATGTAGCGGAACGGGATGCACCGGACGAGCTCCTCCGGGGTCATGTCGACGATGACCTTCCAGAGCGGCTTGCCCTCGGTCTTGGCATATAGGTCCCACACGGCGTTGACGATGGCGGCGGTGGCGAGGTGGATGACACCCTTTTCGGGCCCGACCCAGCGGAGCTGGCTGTCGCCCACGATGTGCGACCAGAAGGCACCGAGATCCGCCGTGAACGACTCGAGGGTCCGACCGACGACGAGCGGGGCGAGGGCCTCGATCGCCTCGACACACAGCTCGTTGCCCCGGCCGCTCGTGAATGTCAGCCCGTGACCCTCGAGGCCGTCCGGGTGATCGGTCTCGAGGACGACATAGGCCGCCGAATAATCGGGCTCGAGGTTCATCGCGTCGGACCCGTCAAGCGCCAGTGAGGTAGGAAACCGGATGTCCGATGCGATGACCGCCGTGATGGTGACCGGCACGTGCTTCTCCGTGGGATGGATGAGGGGGCCTGTCCGCCTCGGCCCGGAGGAGGCCAGCCGAGGCGGACAGGCGTTGGTGGACTAGGGTTTCACGGGAGCACGTGGCCCGGCACTCACCGGTAGTGCCGGGCCCTTCGGATGCCCTTTGAGCCGGCGTCCGAAGCGTGCTCCCATGCGGAAGGAGTTACTGCCAGGCTGACGTGAAGTTGGCCGCGTTGTCCTTCGTCACGAGCGTGGTGCCTGTGTCGATGGCCTTCACGTAGTTCTCGCCCTTGAGCGACTTGACTGCCGCCTCGACGCCGAGGTTCGTCATCTTGAACGGCGACTGCGCCATCGTGGCTGTGGTCTTGCCTGCCTCGATGAGCTTGGCCATTTCCGGGTCACCGTCGTAGCCGAAGATCAGCAGCGGGTGCTGCTTGGACTCCGCGACCGCCACGGCACCCATCGCCGGGGAGTCGCACGCCGAGTAGATCGCTGTGAGGTTCGGGTACTTGGTGAGCAGGTCCTGCGTCACCGAGGCGCCGGTCTTGGTGTCACACAGGGTCTGCTGACCCCCGATCACGACCTTCACGCCAGTACCGTCGAGCGCTGCCTTGACACCGTCGATGCGCTGGTCGAGGTTCGGCACGCCACGCACGGCTTCGAGCAGGCCGATGGTGTCGCCCGACTTCAGCTGGCTCTTGATGTACGCGCCGGCAGCCTCGCCGCCCTTGACGTTGTTCGTAGCCGCAACCGCATCCGGCACGACACCGGGGATCGTGTTGTCGACGAAGACGATCCGGACGCCTGCCTGCTGAGCCTCATTGAGGGCATCGGTGACGCCAACGCCCATCGGGGAGACCACGATCGCCTGGGCGCCCTTGGTGACAGCGTCCTGGATCTCCGCGATCTGGCAGGGCGTGTCGTCGTTGGTCTTGCACGCGTTGGTCGTGAGCTCGATGTCGTTCGGGTGATCGGTCTCATACTGCTTGGCGCCCGCGATCATGGCATCCCAGAAACCGCCCGTGGCCTTGGTGAGAAGCGTGACCTTGATCTTCTCGTTCGCGGCGCTCGCGGACGGCGCCGCGGACGGCGCCGCGGACGGCGCCGCGGACGGCGCCGCGGACGACGCCGCGGACGGCGCCGCGGTCCCCCCGCCGCTGCTGCTGCACGCGGTGATGAGCATCGCCGCCGCTCCGAGCACGACGAACGCCTTCAGTCGAGTCGACATGTGTGTTGCTCCTTCTTGTCGGATCTTCCTTGTCGGATCTGCCGCACGTGCCGTGCGTCCAGGTGGTGAAGCTTCAAACGGTGGTGCTCCCTCCGGCCCCGACGATCCAGGACACGAGTTGCTGTTGGTTGTCCGCGGTCGCCGGCGCCTCGCCGATCTTGCGGCCGCGGCGCATGACCATCGCCCGGTCCGCGACCGCCATCACGTGATCCATGCTGTGAGAGATCAAGATGACCGCGACGCCGGAGGTTCGGAGCCGATCGACCAGCTCCAGGACCCGCGCCGACTCCCGAAGCCCGAGGGCGGCAGTCGGCTCGTCGAGGATGACGAGCTTCGAGGAGAACGCCACGGCTCGCGCGACCGCCACCGCCTGGCGTTGGCCCCCCGACATCAGGGCCACGTCAGCATCGAAGTCAGGGAGCCGGATCTGCAAACGGTCGAGAAGGTCCTTTGTACGGGTGGACATCTCCTTCTGCTTCATCCACTGGAGACCGCGTGGCAGCCAGGACGGCCCCGCCAGTTCGCGGCCGGCGAAGAAGTTCGCCGTCGGGTTGAGGTTGTCGAACAGGGCCAGGTCTTGGTAG
Source organism: uncultured Chloroflexia bacterium (assembly GCA_963817245.1). GTDB lineage: Bacteria > Chloroflexota > Limnocylindria > Limnocylindrales > CSP1-4 > SPCO01. Next base: position 546,617 of record CAWFNQ010000001.1, on the reverse strand, counting down.
ACGGTCTCGATCCCATTTGATCGGGCATCGGCCGCCGAGTTGATCTGCACGGGGGCCCCGTCGATCTGGATCTCGCCTCGGTCGAGTTTGTGGACGCCGCTGATGCACTTGATGAGGGTCGACTTGCCGGCGCCGTTGTCGCCGAGCAGGGCGAGAACCTCACCGGCGCGGACCTCGAGGTCGACGCCCTCGAGTGCAACCACGGCCCCGAAGGTCTTGGTGGCATCACGAACGCTCAGGACGGGTTCCACGTCGGAGGGCACCGCGACGTGAACGGCGTCAGTCATGCGAGCCTCGCCTGCATGCTTCGGAACCGGTTCTCGACGAGGGCCCGCAAGACGTCGAGCTCGACCGCGACGAGGACGACCACTCCCACCGCGATGTACTGGAAGTTCGGGTCGAGACCGAGCAGGTTGAGGCCGTTGTGCATGACCCCGAGGATCAACGCACCTGTCAGGGCGTTCAAGACACCGCCACGGCCGCCCAGGAAGCTGCCGCCGCCGATGATCACCGCGGCGATGGCGCTGAGCTCCAAGCCCTGCCCGGTGAACGGCGAGCCGGCGTCAGCGGTTCCGACGAAGAGCATGCCGCCGATGGCCGCGGACAGCCCGCTCATGACGTAGACCGAGATCAACGTCCCGTTCATCGGCACGCCCGTGCGGACCGCGGCTTCGGGGCTGCCACCGACGGCGTAGATCCATCGTCCCCAGACCAGCTTGTGCAAGATGACGGCACAGACGACCGCGAAGACGATCACCACGAGCGTGGCGAAGGGGAACCATCCGATGTTGCCCGCGCCCGGGATCCCAGCGATACGTCCGCCGCCGAGCAGGTGGACGATCGGCGGGGAGCCCAGGACGGTGGAGCCACCGGCGATGTAGAGGGCGAGGCCGGCGCAGATGCTCAAGGTGGCGAGGGTGGCGATGAAGGGATGCGGCAGACGCCCCCACACCAGCAGCAGCCCGTTGACCAGACCGACGGACAACCCCGTCAGCAAGGTGACCCCGATGGCCAGCTCCGCCGAGTTGGTGTCGCGGTAGACGACAGTCACCATGACGCAGCACAACGAGACGTTCGAGCCGATCGACAGGTCGATGCCCCGGGTCAGGATCACGAGGAGCTGGCCCAAGGCGATGATGCAGACACCGCCGGACTGCTCGAGGACGTTGCCGATGTTCCCGAACGTCATGAAGACGTGGCCCTCGGTGGCCGCCCAGAGGAACAGCATCATCAGCGCCAGGACGAATAGCGGCCCCGCCTTCAGCGCCAGCAGGACACCCTTGATCGCGCGCGACGATCGGTCGTTGGCCGTATCCGGACCCCTCCCGATCTCAGGCTCTGTGTGCGACGTCGGCGACGTCGGCAGCAGTGCGAGTCACCGACTCGTCGTCGAGCACGTCGCGCCCTCCCTTGTCCTGCATCGTCGGGACTATGCCAGCACGCTATCCTAATGTCTATAGGATAGAGACGATTGGGATGCTGTAACGTAGCCGTCCAGTACTCGACACGCGAAGGCCGAGATGGACCGTCATCAGATCGAAGCAATCCATGAGTCCGCCGCAGGACAGCGCCTGGCCCAACGGCAACCGCTGCCCGGCTCGGTCTACGAGATCGTCACCGACATGCTCATGACCCACGCGTTCGAACCCGGCGCCAGGCTCAACATCGAAGAGCTCGCCCGCACCCTCGGCGTGTCGCCGACACCGGTGCGCGAGGCCTTGGCACGCGTCGAGGCCGACGGTTTGATCGTGAAGCAGCCAGGGCGCAGCTACACGGTGGCGCCCCTCATGGGGATCGAGCAGATGCGCGAGCTCATCGAGCTGCGGCTGCTCGTGGAACCCGCATTGGCCGCCAAGGCCGCTGCCCAGGCGGAGCCGAACGAGATCAAGGAGCTGCGCCGCGCTGCCCGGGCCGGTGGAGCCGGCGGCGAGATCACGGCTGCGGCGAACCGGTTGGACATGGTCTATGACGCGACCTTCCACGCGATGGTCGCCGACCTCGCGGGCAACCAGATGATCAGCGACATGCTGACCCGACTGCGCAGCCACCTGCACACCTTCCGGCTCTACTACCACGCGGGCCTTCATTCGGTGACGAAGAACGAGCACCTGGCGGTGGTCGATGCGGTCGCCAAGCACGACCCGGATGGCGCCGAGGAAGCGATGCGTGCCCACCTGGTGTCAGCGCTGGAGCGGCTCGAGACCTTTGTCGACGGTGGGAGCGCGAACGCAGAAGCCAGGCAGATCCCGAAGTTCACCGCTGGGAGCGTCAAGGAGTGACCCGGGCAGTGAACGACGACAGGAGTGGGGCGATGTTGGCCGGTTCCGACCGCGTGTTGTTCGGTGCGGCTTACTACCACGAGTACCAACCGTATGACCGGCTGGATGTCGATCTCGATCTCATGCAGGAGGCGCACTTCTCGGTCATCCGAGTCGGTGAGTCGGTCTGGTCGACCTGGGAACCGGAGAACGGCCAGTTCGATCTGGACTGGCTCGAGCCGGTTCTCGACGGTGCCGCGCGGCGGGGCATCTCCGTCATCCTTGGCACGCCCACGTATGCCGTGCCGCCGTGGTTGGCCCGGCTGTATCCGGAGATCGCCGGCGAACGATCCACGGGCGAACGGATCCCTTGGGGGGCTCGGCAGGAAGTCGATTTCACGCACCCAGCCTTCCTCTTCCATGCCGACCGGGTGATCCGCAAGATCCTTCGTCGCTATGCGGGGCATCCCGCCGTCGTCGGCTTCCAAGTCGACAACGAACCCGGCTTTCATCTCCTTCACAACCGCGGCGTCTTCCAACGCTTCGTGGACGACCTGCGTCATCGTTACGGCGACGTAGACAGCCTCAACCGTGAGTGGGGCCTCGTCTACTGGTCGCACCGACTCTCGACCTGGGACGATCTTTGGGCACCCGATGGCAACACGCAGCCCCAGTACGACGTCGCATGGCGTCGCTTCCAGGCCGCGCAGACCACCCAGTTCATCAACTGGCAGGCCGACATCGTCCGGGAGTACTCCTCCCCCGGACAGTTCGTCACGACCTGCATCGCCTACGACCGGCCCGCCGTCGACGACGATCTGGTCACTGATGCCCTCGACACCACTGGGGGGAACCTCTACTACGGCATGCAGGACGGGCTACAGCTCCCGGACGACGGCTCCGGACCGCACGATCAGAACTGGACCACCACCGGAACTTGGGCGCTGTACTTCTCCGCGGACCGGATGTACTCCTCACGCCAAGAGGGCTTCCTCGTCACCGAAACCAATGCCATGCACATCGGTCCTCCCTGGGACAACCGCCCTGCCTTTGACGGCCAGTGGCGTCAGGTCGCGTGGGCGCTGGTCGCCCGTGGAGCGCGGATGGTCGAGTACTGGCACTGGCACACGCTGCACTTCGGTACCGAAACCTCCTGGGGTGGGGTCCTTCCCCACGCGGGTCACCCGGGCCGAACCTTCGACGAGCTCCGCCAGGTCGGTGACGAGTTCCGGCGCGCAGGACGGCTGGTGGCGGGATGTCGACCCGACGCAGAAGTCGCCTTCCTGTATTCGCTCCCGAACCGCTGGCTCATGCAGAAATACCCGCCGTTGGCGGCAGCGGGAGGCGGACCCGATGCCCGGGCGTACGACGGGATCTTCGCCCCCTTCTACCGCGGCGCTTTCGACGCCGGACTCTCGGCCCGGATCCTGCATTCCCGGAAGGCGACCACCACCCATCCGGCCGAGTTCGCCGCCAGTCATCCGCTCCTCGTCGTGCCCGGCCACTACATGAGCCCGGACCACCTACTCGACTGGCTGGCGGACTACGCGGCCGCGGGAGGGCATCTCGTCATCGGCCCACGGACCGGATACGCGGATCACGAGGCGCGCGCTCGGACCGAGACGGCTCCCGGCCGCCTGGCACAGGCTTCAGGCGTCCACTATGACGAGTTCAGCAACCTGAAGAGCATGATCCCTGTTCTTCCTGCCGACGGGGCCACGATCAAGCTCGACGCGGCTACGGCCACGCGATGGTGTGACGGACTGCTCGTAGACGACGCGCAGGTCGTCGCGACATACGAACACCCGCACTTCAGTCAATGGCCAGCGATAACCACGCGTGACCACGAGAGGGGTCGCGTCACATGCGTCGGCACCATCCCCGACTCGAGCTTTGCCAAGTCGCTCTTCCAGTGGCTAGCCACCGACCTCGTTCAACCCTGGTGCGAGCTGCCGGCCACGATGACCTCGACCGGCGCAGCGGCCGTCGACGGAACCAGGCTCCGATTCCTGCACAACTGGTCCTGGGATCCCGCCTCAGTATCCGTGCCCACCGAGGTGCACGACATTCTGACTGGGGAAACGTTCCACACCCAAGATCACGTCCAACTCGGGCCCTGGGATGTTCGGGTGCTTGCAGTGAGACAACCGTGACCGCCGACGGTCAGGCCGCCGCGGTCGGCGTCGGCACCGTGCGCGAACGGGACTGGCTCTTTGACGGCCATGCGCAGATCGGGGAGGCTCTCGATGACTGACCCGTTGCCCACGAATTGGATCCGCAGACTGGGCAATACTTCAGTTTCGACCTCGGCGATCATCGCGGGTGCTTCCCCCCTTGGGACCATGCTGTCGCTTTACGGCTACGCGGTCGCGGAGGCCGATGCCATCGATCTCGTCCAACAGGTACTGAAGAGTCCGATCCGGGCCTTCGATACCTCCAACGCTTACAGCGAAGGCGAGAGCGAGCGCCGGATCGGCGTCGGCATCGCTGCCGCGGGGGGATTGCCAGAGGACTTTACGGTGATCACCAAAGTGGACGCACGAGCACGGTGACTACTCCGGTGATCGGGTGCGACGCTCGCTTGATGAGAGTCAGGAGCGGCTCGGGCTTGGTGTACTTCCGTTGCTCTTCTTGCACGATCCGGAATACCACGACTTCGCCATGATCACGCAGGCAGGAGGAGCAGTTGACACGCTGGTTGCTCTAAAGGACGAAGGCCGGGTGCAACACATCGGCATCGCCGCAGGCAATGTTCACGTTGTTTCACGCTACCTTGACCTGGGCGTCTTCGAGGTTCTACTCACACACAATCGTTGGACCCTTGTCGATCGAAGCGCGGACGAGCTGATCGACCAGGCAACCGCGGCCGGCATGGGGGTGCTGAACGCCGCGATCTACGGCGGAGGTGTCCTCGCCAACCCGACTGGGTCGTCCAGGTACGGCTATACCGAGGCACCCAAGCTCGTCCTCGATGCCGTCGCTGCCATGAACGACGCCTGCTTGAGAAACGGCACTGATCTAGCCACGGCGGCCCTGCAATTCTCGATGCGTGATCCCCGCGTGCACGCAACCGTTGTCGGTTTCACGAAACCTAGCCGGATCTCGACGCTCATGGCATCAGCCGCCGTCGAGCCGCCGCCTGACCTGTGGATCGAACTTGAGACCTTGGTACCACCCAAGTCATGCTGGCTCGACTTCCAAGCGAAAGGCTAAGCCAGTTCCCTGCGGTCGTCATCGGTCGCCAGAAACGGACCCCGTCGGAAGCCCTGACCGGCACGGTCGTGATCAAGCCGATCAAGGGCACCCCGGCCTGGCCGCCAGCCCAGCCGTCCGCCTGATCGACGCGGCGGCGAGCGCCGCCGCGGAAGCCGGAGCCGTGATAGAACTCGGACGATGTCCGCCAGGGCTGTCGCCCGGGATCACGCGGCGCCCGCGCCGCCCGGCTCGGACCCGCGGATCGCGTGCCCGCCCATCCCACCGTTAGAACGGAGACCGCGTCCCGCATGCCGACTGCCCCATCGAAGCTCGCCATCGTCGTCCGCGGGGGCTGGGACGGCCACGCGCCCATCGAGGCGACGGACCTGTTCATCCCGCACCTCGAGGCGAACGGCTACGAGGTCCGGATCTTCGACTCGCCGGCGCCGTACGCCGATCCGGACCTGATGGCGCGGACCGACCTGATCATGCAGTGCAACACCATGGCGACGATCGCCCGCGACGAGCTTGCGGGCCTGCGAGCGGCGATCGCCAACGGGACCGGCATGGCGGGCTGGCATGGCGGGATCGCCGATTCGTATCGCAACTCGTCCGACTACTTCCAGCTCATCGGCGCCCAGTTCGCGTGCCATCCGGGCAAGGACCCGGCGACGATCACCGGCGACGGACCCGAGAACAACTACGTGCCGTACACGGTCAACCTGCTGCCGGCCGCGGCCGACCACCCCATCACCCGGGGCCTCGCGGACTTCGACCTGGTCACCGAGCAGTACTGGGTGCTCTGGGACCGCTATCTCGACGTCCTCGCGACGACGACCCAGAAGGTCCGGCCGTGGGATGAGTGGCACCGCGAGATCACCTCGCCCGCCATCTGGACGCGGCGCTGGGGCAAGGGCCGGATCTTCGTCTGCACCCCCGGCCATAGCCTCGACGTCCTCGCCCATCCGACCGTCCACACCGTCATCGAGCGGGGGCTGCTGTGGGCCGGCCGGTGAGGATCGGGATGATCGGTTGCGGCGCGATCGCCCGGTTCCTGGGCGATGTCATCGGCCACCGACGGATCATGGGTGGGCCGGTTTCGACCCGGTCCTCGCCGGCGGCCCGTTGACCGTCCTGGTCCTGGCGGTGGCCGGCTTCAGCATCTGGTCCGCGAGTCGCCGCCGCAGCTGAGCGCCGAGCTTGGACAACCGTCACGGACGTCGTGACCAATGGCCCTGTGCGGGCGTCGAGCACCCATCGAGAGTGTGGTCCGAGGCGCACCCGTCCCCGGGTTCCCGCGTCTCGAACCCATCTCCGACCGGGAGGCCGCGCGTGGACCAGCAGTTCGAGTGTCTCGACGGGAATGAGGCCGCCGCTCGCGTCGCCTACGCCGTCAGCGAAGTGATCTCGATCTATCCGATCACGCCCGCCTCGCCGATGGCCGAGCACTGCGACGACTGGTCGGCCGCCGGCCGGCCCAACATCTGGGGTGCCGTCCCCGCCGTGGTCGAGATGCAATCCGAAGCGGGCGCGGCCGGAGCCATGCACGGAGCGCTCCAGAAGGGGGCGCTGGCGACCACCTTCACGGCGTCGCAGGGCCTGCTCCTGATGATCCCCAACATGTTCAAGATCGCCGGCGAACTGACGCCGGCCGTCGTCCATGTCGCGGCCCGGACGATCGCGACCCACGCGCTCTCGATCTTCGGCGATCACAGCGACGTCATGCACGCGCGCACGACCGGCTGGGCGATCCTCGCGGCGAGCTCGGTCCAGGAGGCCCACGACTTCGCGTTGATCGCGCATGCGGCGACGCTCCGGTCGCGGGTCCCGTTCCTGCATTTCTTCGACGGCTTCCGGACTTCCCATGAGATCGACCGGATCGCCGTCCTCGACGAGGCAGACATCCGCGCCCTGATCCGCGACGACGACGTCCTCGCGTTCCGGTCGCGTGGTCTGACCCCCGAAGCACCCGTCGTCCGTGGCACCGCCCAGAACCCGGACGTGTTCTTCCAGGCGCGGGAAGCCGCCAATCCGTACCACCTCGCGGTCCCCGGGATCGTCCAGGAGGTCATGGACGAGCTCGCGACGCGGACCGGGCGCCCATACGGACTCGTCGACTATCACGGTGCCCCCGACGCCGATCGCGTGGTCATCGTGATGGGTTCCGCGAGCGGTGCCGTCGAGGAGACCGTGGACGCCCTGGTTGCGGCCGGCGAGAAGGTCGGGATGCTCAGGATCCGATTGTTCCAGCCGTTCCCCGCGGAGCAGATCGTCGCTGCGCTCCCGGCCACCGTTCGTTCGATCGCAGTCCTCGACCGGACCAAGGAACCGGGCGCCGTCGGCGAGCCGCTGTACTTGGAGGTCGTCGCCTCCCTGGCCGAGGCGATGGACAGCGACGATCCGCCGTTCGCCGTGGCGCCCCGGGTCATCGGCGGGCGGTATGGGCTGTCGTCGAAGGAGATGACGCCCTCGATGATCGCGCCGATCTTCACCGAGCTGGCCGCGGCCCGGCCGAAGCGCCACTTCACGGTCGGGATCTATGACGACGTCACCCACCTGAGTCTCCCGATCGACGGTGCCTTCCGGATCGCCCAGCCGGCGGGCGAGGTCCAGGCGATCTTCTTCGGCCTCGGCTCCGACGGCACGGTCGGCGCCAACAAGGCCTCGGTCAAGATCATCGGCGAGAGCACGGACCTGTTCGCCCAGGGCTACTTCGTCTACGACTCCAAGAAGTCGGGGTCGATCACGGTGTCCCACCTGCGGTTCGGGCCGCAGCCCATCCGGTCGACCTACCTCGTCGAGGAGGCGGACTTCGTCGCGTGCCACCAGTTCGGGATGCTCGGCCGGACCAAGGTGCTCGAGTCGGCGAAGCACGGGGCGACGTTCCTGCTCAACGCGCCGTACGGACCGGATGAGGTCTGGGAGCACCTGCCCGGCGGCGTCCAGCGCCTGATCGTCGACAAGGAGATCGACTTCTGGGTGATCGACGCGCTGGCCGTCGCGGCCGAGACCGGCATGGGCAGCCGCATCAACACCGTGATGCAGCCGTGCTTCTTCAAGCTGGCCGGGATCCTGCCGCCCGACGACGCCATCGCGCAGATCAAGCGGTTCGTGGAGAAGACCTACTCGAAGCGGGGTGACGCCGTCGTCGCGCGCAACTTCGCGGCCATCGACCGATCGCTCGAGCGGCTGGGTCACGTCACGGTGGGCCGAGTCACGAACGAGCGACCGACGACCACGCCGGTCCCCGGCGACCTCCCCGACTTCGTCGCCCGGGTCACCTCGCGCCTGATGGCCGGCGACGGCGACCGGTTGCCGGTGAGCGCGCTGCCCGTGGACGGCACCTTCCCTACGGGCACCGCGAGATACGAGAAGCGGGCGATCGCGCAGACCATCCCGATCTGGGATCCGGCCATCTGCATCGATTGCGGGAAGTGCGCGATGGTCTGCCCGCACGCGACCATCCGGATGAAGGTCTTCCCGAGCGAGGCGGTCGAGGCGGCGCCGGCCGATTTCCTCCACAAGGAGTTCCGCTCACGCGAGCTTCCGGGGCATCGCCTGACGATCCAGGTCGCGCCCGATGACTGCACAGGCTGCGGCGTGTGCGTCGACGTCTGTCCCGCCAAGAGCAAGACCGACTCGAGTCACAAGGCCATCGACATGATGCCGGTCGCGGAACACCGCGAGGTCGAGCGGGCGAGGTGGGACTTCTTCCAGTCCATCCCGCGGCTCGACCGCAGCCTGCTGCCGCACGACACGGTGAAGGGCACACAGGTCCTCGAGCCGCTCTTCGAGTTCTCGGGCGCCTGTGGCGGCTGCGGCGAGACGCCCTACATCCGGCTCGTCAGCCAGCTCTTCGGCGACCGGATGATCGTGGCCAACGCGACCGGCTGCTCGTCGATCTACGGAGCCAATCTGCCGACCACGCCGTGGACCGTGGACGCCACCGGACGGGGTCCCGCGTGGAGCAATTCGCTCTTCGAGGACAACGCCGAATTCGGGCTCGGGATGCGGCTCGCGCTCGACGCGCAGACCGATCAGGCGCGTCACCTGCTCGAGCGGCTGGCACCCGCGGTCGGCACCGAGCTGGCGCGCGCCGTGCTCGACGCGGCACAGGACACCGAGGTCGAGATCGCCGCGCAGCGAGATCGGGTCGCGCTGCTGCGTGACGCCCTCTCCGCCGTCGACGGCCCGCTGGCCGCTGAGGCCCGCCACCTGCGGGCGCTCGCCGGCGAGCTGGTTCGCCAGGGCGTCTGGATCATCGGCGGGGACGGCTGGGCGTACGACATCGGCTTCGGCGGCCTCGACCAGGTGCTGTCATCGGGCCGCAACGTGAACATCCTGGTGCTCGATACCGAGGTCTACTCCAATACCGGCGGCCAGTCCTCGAAGTCGACGCCCCGCGGCGCCGTGGCCAAGTTCGCGGCCGCGGGCAAGGGCACGGCGAAGAAGGACCTCGGCGCGATCGCCCGCTCGTACGGCAACGTGTACGTCGCCCAGGTCTCGATGGGCGCGAGCGACCAGCAGACCACCAGCGCGCTGCTCGAGGCCGATGCCTGGCCCGGTCCGTCACTGGTCATCGCATACAGCACCTGCATCGCCCACGGGATCGACATGTCGAAGTCGATGACCCACCAGAAGGACGCGGTCAGGAGCGGCTACTGGCCGCTGTACCGCTTCCATCCCTCGGAGGTCGAGGGTGGCAAGCCGTTCAAGCTCGATTCGGCCGCGCCATCGATCCCGATCGCCGACTTCGTGGCGACCGAGACCCGCTTCGCCGTCCTGCAGCGGACGGATCCGGACCGCGCCGCCGAGCTCGCGACCCTCGCGCAGGCCGACGCCGACGAGCGGTGGCGCTACTACGAGCAGCTCGCGGGCATCGAGCGCACGGTCCCGCACGCCGAACGACCGGACCATCCCAGGACGCCGGATCCGGAGCGGGCCGCGGCCGATGCCGACCAGGGGGACGAGGCATGACCGTCGACCTGCACACCCGCTACCTGGGCCTGGAGCTTCGGTCCCCGATCGTCGCCTCGGCGGCGCCGCACAACGGCGATCCGGTCATGGCCCGCCGGCTCGAACGGGCCGGTGTCGGCGCGATCGTGCTGCCATCGCTGTTCGAGGAGGAGATCCTCGCCGAGGAGATCGGACTCACCCGTTCCCTGGAACAGGGCACGGAGGTCTTCGCCGAGGCCCTCGACTACTTTCCCGAGGTCCGCTCGTTCGCGAGCGCCGCGGACCGCTACGTGACCGCGCTCGAGCGGGTCAAGGCCGCCACGGCGATCCCGATCATCGCCAGCCTGAACGCGAGCAGCGTCGGCGGCTGGGTGACCTATGCCCGCCGGATCGAGGAGGCCGGGGCCGACGCGCTCGAGTTGAACCTCTACCACATCGCGGCCGACCCGCGACGCTCGGCCGCGGACATGGAGGCGCGTGACCTCGACCTGATCGCGGCGGTCCGCGCATCGATCTCGATCCCGCTCGCCGTCAAGCTCAGCCCGTACTACTCGGCGTTCGCCAACTTCGCGGCCGCGGCCGTGGACGCGGGTGCCAGCGGTCTCGTCCTCTTCAATCGCTTCTACCAGCCGGATCTCGACCTTGACGTGATCGAGGTCGTCCCGCGCCTCGAGCTCAGCCAGCCATGGGAGATGCGGCTCCCCGTCCGGTGGATCGCGATCCTGCGGCCGCAGCTCGACCTCGACGTGTCGCTGGCGGCGACCTCGGGGGCGCACGCCGGCGCCGACGTGGCCAAGGGCCTCCTGGTCGGCGCAGATGTCGTGATGATGACCTCCGCCCTCATGCGCTACGGACCCGAGCACGTCGCCGTCGTCGAGCGGGACCTTCGCGACTGGATGGCCGACCGTGGATACCAGTCGGCATCCGAGATGCGCGGGAGCGCGAGCGCCGCAACGGTGGACGACCCGTCCGCCTTCGAGCGCACCAACTACATGGCGACGCTCCACTCTTGGGCCGCGACCCCCGACTGACGATCGCTCGTTCAGCTCCCGATCGTCACCACGGATCCCGCCTCGCCGGCTTCGATGACGATGACGGTCGCCCCGTCCGGTACGTCCATGCGCTGGACGATCGTGCCGTCGCGGGTGTCGATCGAGCCGAGCGGGCCGGCGAGCGCCAACTCCAAGCGCTCGGCCACGTCCGTCGCGAAGGCCAGTCGAACGGACCCGTCCGCGTCGATCCGGCGCTCCACGAGCTCGGCGGAGGCGTGCCGCAGGATCCGGCCCCGCCCGAGCGGGATGCCCACCGGGACCAGCCGGGCGCCGCGCCCCGGAAAGGCGATCCCCGGGAGCAGGATCGGCATCGTCGTCCGCGTGTCCCCACCCGGCGGCGTGAAGGTCACGCGGATCTCCGCCGACAACTCGACCGGGTTCACGAGGCAGACCAGGCCGCCGTCGGGACCGGCGATCTCGAGGGCGACGACCGGGAGCGTGTCGGTCGAGGCGGCACGCGGGCCGCCAGATCGTTCCACGAGATCCGCGACGAAGCGGAACTGGTCGGGCCCGCCGATCGGCTGGTAGGTCAGGCGGAACCCGAGGATGGTGGCTGATCCGGCGCCGATCCCCCGGCGGAACCCGACCACCGCGCCGTCCTCCGACCACGCGACGGGGGTGGCGTCCGCCGGTGCGTCGAGCCGGGCCACTCGGCCCTGCACCGCGATGTCTCCCCCGCCCTCGAGCGTGACCTGGCTCCAGCCGACCGGGTCGGGCTCGAACGGCGGGAACGCCGGCACCGCCGCCGGGCCGAACAACAGCCGCGCGAGGGCGTCGCAGGGCTCCATCCGCTCGTCCAACGTGGGCACGGCCGGGAGCACGACGAGGTCGCCGCCCCCACGCACCCAGGCGCCCAGCCGCTCCTGCGTCGCGGCGTCCATGAACGCCAGCCCGGGCAGCCACAGTTGCCGTGCCCGGTCCCACGCCGCCGTGGGGCTCCGTTCGAGGTCGAGCATCCCCCAGCTGACGTTCGCGAGCGACAGGAGGACCGACAGGCTGTTCGCGTTCGAGAGACCGAAGTCGCCGTTCGAGAACATGCCGCCGAGGGCGGCGCCGACGTCGGCGAACGCCGCGCGGCCACCGACGAGCGCGGCGCTCTCGTAGGGCGTGTAGCACCCGATCCACGTGTCGCGCAGCGGCTCGGCGGCGAGGAGCACGTCCTCGATCGCCCGGGTCGCGCGGATCTGGCGCGCGAGGACGGTCGCGTGCGCCCGAAGGCGCCCGTCCGCGGCGATCGGGGCGTCGAGGTCGTAGCCGCGCCCCGAGCCCAGCTCGTAGCCGGGCGGGTTCTCGCCGCCGACGAGCATGAAGACGTTGAACCCGCGGATGCCGCGCGCGAGCGTGACGGCGTACAGCTGTTCCATCACGGATGGCGGGATGAACGAGCTGTTCGATCCCTGGAGCTCCATCGTGAACGCCGGGCCCGGGGTCCCGCTCCGCCACATGTGGTACGTCTCGTGGCAGGCGATGACGTGGGCGACCTTCTGTTCGGCGCTCTGGGTCGACGAGAACAGCGAGACGTAGCATTCGTTGGTGAGCTCCAGGTCCGGCAGCTCCCTGCGGGCGAAGTCGGCGAACTTCGCCGCCTGGAGTTGCTGGAGGTACGGGAACAGCAGGGAGATCGGCCCGTCGTAACCCGCGTCCCGCGCCGCGGCGTGCAGGACTGCGACGTGGCGGTCGATCGCGGCCAGCTTGAATTCCAGCCAGTCGACGGAGCGCGTCAGCGCGGCCCGATCCGTCAACGGTTCGCGCGGCGGCTCGACGTCGGCCAACGCCCGCCACGTCGTCCCGTGGGTGATGTTGATCGCGTCGAGCGACCCGTGCCGCGCCAGGAGCCAGTCGGCGTAGCGCGACGGCCGGCCGTCGGCCGCCGCCACGAGGTACGGGTTGTAGTCGAGGGCGAGCGGGTCGGCCAGCTGCTGCCAGTACGAGGGTTCGTCATCGAGCTGCAGGTGCACGATCGGCCCGCCGGCGGAACGCAGGAACGGGGCGACTTCGATGATCGCCCGCGTGAGCCATGCAGCCGCCGGGCCCGCGTAGCCCGGGTGGGCGTAGGTGAGGGCTGGGTACGGCCGGCCCTCACCCGCCGGGCGCCCCGCCGCGTCGAGCGCCCGGATCGACGGGTCGGCCGCCCAGAGCCACGCGGGGATGCCGCCATCTCGCCACTCGTTGGTGATGAACGGACCCGGCCGATAGATGCAGTCCAGGCTTGCCGCGGCGATCGCCTCGAGCGCACCGTGCAGATCCCGCTCGGGCAGCGTCGCCCCGGTGAAGTCGAACGACCCGCGGCTCGGCTCATGCCAGTTCCACGGAACGTAGATGCTGACGGCCTCGAACCCGAGGTCGCGCACCTGCTCGAGGCGATCGCGCCAGGCTCGCTTCGGCAGGCGGAAGTAGTGGAACTCCCCGGTGAAGCGGTAGCGATCGGAGGGCGAGTGAAGCGGCAGGGCGGGCGTCATCGTTCGGTCAGGGCCGTCCGCCGTGGCTCGCCGTCTTCATCGTGATCTCCGCCTGATCAGCCGGCGCCCGTGGTCAGGACCGCGGTGCCGTCCAGTCCGCCGGTCGCGAGGCGTCGCAGGGCGTCGTTGCCGTCCTCGAGCGGGAACGTCTGGATCGCCGTCCGGATCGGGATGGCCGCGGCGAGGTCGAGGAACTCGCGTGCGTCGGCCCGGGTGAAGTTCGCCACGCTGCGCAGGCTTCGCTCGGGCCAGAGCAGGTCGTACGAGAACTCGGGGATGCGGTCGAGGTGGATCGCATTGATGGCGACCGCTCCGCCGCGGTCCACGTTGCGCAGCGCGGTGATGACGACGTCGCCGGCCGGTGCGAACGTGATCGCGGCATCCAGCAGCGGCGTCGGCGAGTCGTAGCCGGCCGCGGTCGTCGCGCCGAACTCGAGCGCCCGCTGCTGCTCCCCATTCGACCGGGTCCGGACGTGGACCTCGCACCCAAGATGGCGCGCGACCTGCAGGGTCAGCAACGCGGACGCGCCGAATCCGAAGAGGCCGAGCCGCCCGCCCGGCTGGACGCCCGAGACCTTGAGCGACCGGTAGCCGATGACGCCGCCGCACAGCAGCGGCGCGGCGGCGAGGTCGTCGAAGCCGTCGGGCAATCGGATGGCGAAATCGGCCCGCACGGCGATCCGGGTGGCGTACCCGCCGTCGCGATCCCAGCCGGTGAACCTGGCCTCGGGGCAGAGGTTCTCGCGCCCGCTCGTGCAGAACCGGCACACCCCGCAGGTGGACGCCAGCCAGGCGACCCCGGCGCGATCGCCGACCGACCACCCCGTGACCTCGGCGCCGACTCGCTCGACGCGGCCGACCACCTGGTGGCCCGGCACGATCGGAAGACGGCGCGCCTCCAGATCGCCTTCGACCAGCTGGAGGTCGGTCCGACAGACCGCGCAGGCGGCGACGCCGAGGACGAGCTCGTCCGCCGCCGGTTCGGGATCCGCCGGTCCCTCGAGTCGGAGCGGCGACGACGCCGCCGGTCCGGGCTTTCGAAGCACGAGCGCACGCACGGGCCGACCGTACAGCAAGTCGAACCATGGTGGTTCGTGCCGTTCGGCACGCGCGGCTCCACCCGATGGCCGATGCTCCTGGGATCGACCTGCGCGACGATTCATGTGGCCGAGACCGAGCAGGAGGCACGACCCATGAACGTCGAAACCACGCTTGACCGACCCTATCAACCCCTTCTCGATTGGCTGGCCGCGCAGGACGTCGAATACGAGATCCGCCTGCACGACCAGGCGGAGACCGCGCGCGCCACCGCCGATGCCGAAGGCGTCGATCCACATACGTTCGCGAAGGTCGTCGGCGTCCTCGCCCATGAAGGGCGATATGCCCTGATCGTCGTCGAAGCCACCGATCACGTCGACCTGGACAAGGCCCGCCGAGCGCTGGGCGGCGACCTCCGCCTGCTCAGCGAGCGGGAGATGGCCGAACTCACACCTGGATGTGCTGTCGGCGCCACGCCGGCGGTCGGCCCGCTGTTCGGGCTTCCGACCTACGCGGACTACGACATCCGCGACGACCCGGAGATCAGCTTCAACGCCGGGAGCCACCGCTACAGCGTGCGGGTGGACCGCCCCCGCTGGGAGCATGTCTGCGACGTCATCTATGCCGACCTCGCGGCACGCGCCGACTCGGAGCCGGCGTGGGCGCAGTCATGATCGCGCGGCCGGGCGACGAGTCCACGATCGAGGATCGGGCGACGCGACCCTGCG
This sequence comes from uncultured Chloroflexia bacterium, assembly GCA_963817245.1. Classification (GTDB taxonomy): domain Bacteria; phylum Chloroflexota; class Limnocylindria; order Limnocylindrales; family CSP1-4; genus SPCO01. The sequence continues at coordinate 530,931 of CAWFNQ010000001.1, read as the reverse complement.
CGCTCGTCTGGATCGACACCCGCGAAGCCGTGATCGTCTACCGGCGCGATGACCGGGTCGTGGTCGAGCATGCCCTATCGCACGTTCCGCCGCATCGCCGGGACACCGGCCACGTGCGCCACGATCCCAACGTTCGTCACGGCGGCGGCGGCAGCCCGCAGCACGCGGGCGAGCCACGCCGACTGGAACACCTGGATCGATTCGTCACCGGGATCGCGGAACGGATGCCGCCCGAGGATGACCTGGAGATCCTCGGTCCCGGGACGGTCCGGCATCGGCTGCGGAGGATCCTCGTCGAGCGCGATCGGCATCACGGTCGCCATCGCGCCATCCGGTGCGAAGCGTCCGCCCCGCTGACGGATCGCCAGCTGGTGGCCCGACTGTATGCCTTCGAAGGCGTAGACCCACGGCGACGGACCTTCGGGTCGTACCGGTGGGACGAGCCGCTGACCAGCAGCGGGACCGGCACATCCGGTCCGTTGCCGCGACGCGTCGGCGAGAAGCCAGCGCGCGGGCGGGCTTGATGACGAGCGAGATCTCCGGAGGTGCAGCGATGGATGGCGGGGTGACGCGCATCCTCGTTGCCATCGATGGTTCCGAGCCCGCGGCCCTGGGCCTGGACCTCGTGGCGAACGTGCCGTGGCCCGCGGGGACGGAGGTCGTGGTCGCGCAGGCGGTCGAAACTGGGACCGGCCTGTTCGGCGGCGCGTGGCCGTCGGTCACGATGGTCCAGCCGGATGCACTCGAGACCGCGGTCGAGGCTCAGGCGGACCAGAACGTCCACCAGGCCGCCGAGCGGCTCGCGTCATCCGGCCTGCAGGTCCGACCCCTCGTCCTTCGCGGGCGGCCGGCCACGGTCATCGTGGATCAGGCTCGCAGCCTGCCGGCCGATCTCGTGGTCGTCGGCAGCCGCGGTCACGGCACGATCGAGTCGATGATGCTGGGGTCGATGTCGGCCGAGGTCGTCGACCATGCCCCGGCACCGGTGCTCGTCACGCGGAGTCGTCAGGCGAAGCGGGTCGTGCTGGCGTGGGACGGCTCACCGTCGGCGACACGCGCCGCCGACCTGGTGGCGACCTGGCCGATGTTCACGGCAGCGGACGTCGAGGTGGTGACGGTGGCCCACGTCGGCGTCCCGTGGTGGACGGGGTTCCCGGAGCCCGGCTCCGCCGAGATCATGCCGATGTACGTCGAGGCGGCGGAGGCCTCCCGACTGGAACACGTGGGGCTGGCAGACCAGATGGCCGCGCGCTTGAAGAGTGCCGGCGTCACGGCGGTGCCCGAGCTGCGGGAAGGCGATGCCGCGACCGAGATCCTCACCGCCGCGTCGGCATCGAACGCCGATCTCATCGTCATCGGGACCCACGGTCGGACCGGCTTGAAGCGCTTGATCCTCGGCAGCGTCGCCCGGAACGTCCTGCAGCACGCGCGGTGCTCGGTCCTGGTCGTCCGAGGCACCTGATCGACCGGTCCTCGTGCCCGACCGACGGTCGATCATGGCGTGCGACGATCCGGCCGACCATCCCCAGTCTGCCGCATCCGCTACGCTCATTCCGGAGGCGCGACATGGCTGACGGACCTGATATCGATCCGACGATCCCGCCGAGCGGGACGGGATGCGTCGAGTGCCTGGCGACCGACGGCTGGTGGTTCCACCTCCGGCGCTGTGCCCACTGCGGGCACATCGGCTGCTGCGACTCGTCACCATCCCAGCACGCCAGCCACCACGCGTCGGACGAGGGTCATCCGGTGATCCAGAGCTTCGAACCGGGCGAGGACTGGTTCTGGGACTACGCCGATCAAGATGTGTTCGAGGGGCCGGACCTTGCGGCGCCGCGCCACCATCCGCTCGATCAGCCCGCCCCGGGTCCGGCCGGCCGGGTCCCGCGGGACTGGCACGCCCGGCTCCACTGAGGCCACGACCGTGGCATCACCGCAGACCGGCATCTTCGCGCTCGGGACCGCGTCGCACGCCTACCTCGAATTCGACCTCCTCGACTCGGCCGACCCGGCAAGCGCGCTCGCGCTCGTGGCCGGCCTTCGAGAGCCCCGCACGACCATCGGCGGCGTGAACGTCGTCGCCGGGTTTCGGCCCAGCCTGTGGGCATCGGTCGCCCCGGCCGCCGCGCCGGCCGATGCCAAGGACTTCAAGGCCCCGATCGTCGGCGCGGATGGGTACACGCTCCCGGCGACCCAGCACGACGTCGTGATCTGGCTGACCGGGGCCTCGTATGACGTGATCTTCGACCTGTCACGCGGCGTGCTGAACGCCTTGGCCGGTCAGACGTCCCTCGCCCGCGAGGTGGTCGGCTGGCCGTACCACCACGACCTCGACCTGACCGGCTTCATCGACGGGACCGAGAACCCGACGCTCGTCGAGGCGCTGAGCGTCGCCGTCGTGCCCGACCACGAACCCGGGGCAGGCTCGTCGATCCTGCTCCTCCAGCTGTGGGAGCACGTGGCGGCGGCCTGGGAGGGCCTGCCCGTCGAGCGGCAGGAGGCGATCATCGGCCGGCGCAAGGCCGACTCGGCCGAACTCGACCCGAAGCCGGTCGGATCCCACGTCGCCCGGACCGACCAGGACCGCTTCGGCAAGATCTTCCGGCGCAACATCGCGTACGGATCGGTCGGGACGCACGGCACGATCTTCGTCGGCTTCAGCGCGCGCCAGCGGATCCTCGCCGACATGCTCGAGAGCATGGTCGGCCTGGCCGATGGGCCCAGGGACGATCTCACCCGCTTCACCCGCGCGCTGACCGGCGCGTACTACGTCATCCCGTCGGTCGAGGCCCTGGCTGCGTTCGGCGGCGAGGTCGGCTGACCGACTGGAACCTAAGTCCCTGACGCCATCGGCGACCCCGCCGACGATGCAGCCGTGATCAACACCGATCGCGCGTCAAGAGGTGCGCCCGACGGGGCTGCATCGGGGGTGATCGAGACCGAGGTCGGCGGACCGGCCCGGGGAGCGTCCCCCGATCGGCCGGCGATCCTTGCGCTGCGCGCACGCGAATATGCCCGCCTGGACGCCCAGGACCACGCGTACCTCGACTACACGGGCGGCGGGCTGTACGCCGATTCCCAGTTGCGCGAACATCAAGACCTGCTTCGCGCAGGGACCTTCGGGAACCCGCACTCGAACAGCCCGACGTCACGGGCCTCGACCCGGTTGGCCGAGGGGGCGCGCAGGGCCGTCCTCGACTTCGTCGGCGCGTCGCCCGATGAGTACGTCGTCATCTTCACCGCCAACGCGAGCGCCGCGCTCAAGCTGGTCGGCGAGTCGTACCCCTTCGAGCCGGGCGGCCGGTTCCTGCTGACGGTCGACAACCACAACTCGGTCAACGGCATCCGCGAGTTCGCGCGCTCGCGTGGCGCCGATGTCGAGTACGTGCCGCTCGAGACCCCGGATCTGCGGATCGACGACGCCCGAGTCCTGGCATCGCTCGATCGAGCGCCGACGCAGCGGCCCGGCCTGTTCGCCTTCCCGGCCCAGTCGAACTACTCCGGCGTACGGCATCCCCTGGCCTGGATCGAGGCTGCGCAGCAACGCGGTTGGGACGTCCTGCTCGACGCATCCGCCTTCCTCCCGACGAACCGGCTCGACCTGTCGCGATGGCATCCCGACTTCGTGGTCGTCTCCTGGTACAAGGTCTTCGGCTATCCGACGGGGGTCGGGTCGCTGATCGTGCGCCGGGGGGCGCTGGAGCGGCTGCGGCGACCCTGGTTCGCCGGTGGGAGCATCGGCGTCGCCTCGGTCGTCGCACCGCGCCACACGCTCGGCCCGGATGAGATCGGATTCGAGGACGGCACGATCGACTACCTCAGCCTGCCGGCGATCGAGATCGGACTGCGACAGATCGACGCGGTCGGGATGGCGACGCTGCACCGCCACGTCGGCGCCATGACCGACTGGCTGCTCGAGCGCCTCATCGCCCTCCGATACCCCGATGGGTCGCCGGTCGTGCGCCTCTACGGCCCGAGCGACACCGTCGACCGCGGCGGGACGATCCCGTTCAACGTCCTCGACCCGACCGGGGCGGTCGTCGGCTTCTGGGCGGTCGAGTCGAGGGCCGCCGAGCGGCGCATCTCGATCCGCACTGGCTGCTTCTGCAACCCGGGTGCAAGCGAAACGGCACGCGGCATCACCGCGGCGGAGATGGACGCGGTGTTCGCGCTGGGACGGCCTCCGAGCATCGATGACCTCCGTCGCATCATGCCGGGCAAGGCCCTCGGGGCCGTCCGGGCCTCCGTCGGGATCGTCAGCAACGAGCGCGACGGGACGCGCTTGCTCGACCTGCTCGGCGACCTGGCCACGGAGCTGTCCAGGGCCTCGTGAGTCCCCGGTCCCGGCTCATCGGGCCGAAGGTCGAGCAGCGATGCCCGTCTTCGACCTCCACGTCGGGTACTGCTCGATGATCGAGGCGGTCCGGGAGCAGCACCTCGATCCCGCCTCGACCCGTCTCGATCACGCCCTCCTCGCGAAGGTCGCGGAGCACCCGCACGACGACCTCGCGGACCGAGCCCGTGGCGTCGGCGAGCGCCTGCTGGCTGATGCGAGCCACGAGGCGGCCCCCCTGGTGCTGCTCCGAGGCGAGGTCGAGCAGGTGGCGAGCGACCCGCTGTCGGACCGTCGAGAAGATGTTGCCCGGGATCTCGGCGACGAACTGGACGACGCGCTCGCTCAGCTCGTCGATCAGGGCCCGTGCGACGAGGAGATCGCGTTCGGAGAGATCGATCACCTCGCGCGCACGAAGCGTCAGGACATCGGAATCCACGATCGCCTGGATCGTGCCGGGCGTCGCGTAGTCGGGGGTGAACAACGACACGACGCCGGCGACGCCGCCTGGGCGCAGATACCGGACCGTGAGACTCCGCCCGTCGGGCGCCCCGACAGAGATGCGGAGCAGGCCATCGATGAGGAGATCGAGGTGCGGTCCCGTCTGGCCGGCGGCGCGGACGGTCGAGGCCGCCGGCCAGTGCGCGCGGGTCGCCCCCTCCATCAGCGCGACGATGGTGTCCCTTGGCAGGGCCTTGAAATGCGACTGCGCGAGTGCCTCGACGACGGCCGCCTCCGGGATGGCGCGACCGGTCATGCCCACCAGACCTACACGCTAGCAGTCCGGTCGGTCCTTCGCAGGCGACGCCTGCACGATCACGTCCGCGGTGGCCCTGACCCGGCCGTCGGTCCGCGCGCGGGCTAGGATGCTCGGGTGGCAGACTGATCGTGACGATGCGCGCAGGAGGAACGGGTGTGGGCGAGGACTTCTTCTCCGAGGTGACGGGCCCGATCCCGTTCGGTGGGCTCGATTCGACCGAGCCCTTGAGCTTCAAGGTGTACGAGCCGGACCGGCTCGTCCTGGGCAAGCGGATGGTGGAGCACCTCCGGCCGGGTGTTTGTTTCTGGCATTCGTTCGCCTGGGCGGGGGTGGACATGTTCGGCATCGGGACGCTCGACCGGCCGTGGCTGACGGGGTCGGACGACCCGATGGACGCGGCGCGCATGAAGATGGCGGTCGCCTTCGAGTTCTTCTCGAAGATCGGCCTGCCGTACTACTGCTTCCATGATCGCGACGTCGCCCCCGAGGGCGACGGCTACGCCGAGTTCCGCTCGAACCTCGACTCGCTCGTCGACGACGCGGCCCGCCGTCAGGAGGACACCGGCGTCCGCCTCCTGTGGGGCACGGCCAACCTGTTCACCCATCCGCGGTACCAGGCCGGCGCCGCGACCAATCCGGACCCGGAGGTCTTCGCCTACGCCGCGGCGCAGGTCAAGCACATGCTCGAGGTCACGCTGCGACTCGGCGGCGAGAACTACGTCCTGTGGGGCGGCCGCGAAGGCTACGACACGCTGCTGAACACCGACCTCGGCCGCGAGGGCGCGCAGCTCGCCCGGTTCCTGCACCTCGTGGCGGAGCACAAGCACAAGATCGGCTTCACGGGCCAGCTGCTCATCGAGCCCAAGCCGATGGAACCGACCAAGCACCAGTACGACTACGACGTCTCGACCGTGTTCGGCTTCCTCGTGAGCCACGGGCTCGAGAACGAATACCGCGTGAACATCGAGGCCAACCACGCCACGCTGGCCGGGCACAGCTTCCACCACGAGGTCGCCTACGCGATCGCGAACGGGATCCTCGGCAGCATCGACGCGAACCGCGGCGACCCCCAGAACGGCTGGGACACGGACCAGTTCCCGAACTCGGTCGACGACCTGGTCATGCCCATCTACGAGATCCTGCGGCACGGTGGCATCGCCCCCGGTGGGTTCAACTTCGACGCGAAGCTCCGCCGTCAGAGCACCAGCCGGACGGACCTCTTTCATGCGCACATCGGCGCCATGGACACGCTCGCCCAGGCCTTGCTCGTCGCGGCCGACCTCGTCGAGCGGGGCGACCTCGCCGACCTCAAGACGCAGCGCTATGCCGGGTGGGATGGCCAGCTCGGGACGGCGATCCTGGAGGGGAGCGAGAGCCTGGCATCGCTCGAGGGCCGGGTCGCATCGGGCGAGATCGACCCTCGACCGGTGTCCGGCCAGCAGGAACGACTCGAGAACATCGTCAACCAGTCGGCCTGGGCGACCGATCCGGGACGGGTGAAGACGGGCGCCGGCCGCTGACCCGATGGCCTATGTCATCGGGATCGACGCCTCGACCACCGCGACCAAGGCCGTCCTGATCGACGAGACCGGGGCCGTCCGCGGCGTCGGCGTCACCGAGTACGGGTACGAGGTCCCCCACCCGCTCTGGAGCGAGCAATCGCCCGAGCTGTGGTGGGATGGGGCGGTCGCGTCGGTCCGTTCGGTCCTGGCGGAGACCGGCGTCGACGGGGGGGACGTGGTCGCCGTCGGCCTCACCGGCCAGATGCACGGGCTCGTGCTGCTCGACGAGGCCGACCGCGTCTTGCGTCCGGCGATCCTGTGGAACGACCAGCGGACGGCGGCCGAGTGCGACGCGATCCGCGCGGCCGTGGGACCGCAACGCCTGATCGAGATCACGGGGAACGATGCCCTGACCGGCTTCACCGCCCCGAAGCTCGTCTGGGTCCGCGACCACGAGCCCGAGGTGTGGGCCCGCGTCGCCCACGTGCTCCTGCCCAAGGACTACGTCCGCCTGCGCCTGACCGGCGAGCACGCGCTCGACAAGGCCGACGGCGCCGGGACGATCCTGTTCGATCTCGCCGCCCGCGACTGGTCGCCGGAGGTCCTCGCCGCGCTGGCGATCGACCCGGCGTGGATGCCACCGACGTTCGAGGGCCCGCAGGTCACGGGGACCGTGACGGCCGACGCGGCGACGCGCACCGGGCTCCGGGCCGGGACGCCGGTGGTCGCCGGCGGCGGCGACCAGGCCGCCAACGCCGTGGGCGTGGGTGTCGTGGATCCCGGGACGATGGCCCTGTCGCTGGGGACGTCCGGCGTCGTCTTCGCGGCCACGGACCGGCCGATCCACGAGCCGCGTGGCATCGTCCACGCGTTCTGCCACGCCGTGCCGGAGCGCTGGCACCTCATGTCGGTGATGCTCTCGGCGGCGGGCAGCCTGCGCTGGTTCCGCGATGCGCTCGCGCCCGGTGAGGACTTCGAGGCGCTCGTGAGCGCGGCCGCCGACGTCGATCCGGGGAGCGCCGGCCTGCTGTTCCTCCCCTACCTCACCGGGGAGCGCAGCCCGCATCCCGACCCCCTCGCCCGCGGCGCCTTCGTCGGGCTCACCGTGACCCACGACCGGCGCCACCTCACGCGGGCCGTCCTGGAGGGTGTGGCCTTCGGCTTGCGTGACGGACTCGATCTCATGACCGCGGCCGGGATGCCGGCCCCGACCCAGATCCGCGCGTCCGGCGGGGGCACGGTCAGTCCGCTCTGGCGGCAGATCCTGGCCGACGTGCTCGACGCGGAGATCGCCACCGTGGACACGGCCGAAGGGGCCGCCTTCGGGGCCGGGCTGCTCGCGGCCGTGGGTGCCGGCTGGTTCCCGTCCGCGGCGTCGGCGGCCGCTGCCACGGTCCATGTGACGCCCGTCGCCGCACCCGGCCAGGATGTGGCGCGGTACGCCGAGGCCCACGCGCGCTACCGCGAGCTCTATCCGGCGCTCTCGCCGACCTTCCGTCGACTCTGACCGGTCGGTGGGCCGGCCCCCGGATGTCCGCCGCGCGCCCGGCGCTTCGGTCTCGTCAGTCGCCCGGGCGTGCCCGGGCGACCTAGTTGCGCAGCTCGATCGCGGCCTTGTCCTTCTCGGTGAGCTCCTCGGGCTTGCGACCGAGGATGATCATGCCGAGCACGTCATCGGCCGTGGTGTCGTTCTTGTTGACCGTGTCCACGATCCGGCCGTGGTACATGACGCTGATCCGGTCGGACAGGTCGAACACGTCATGGATGTCGTGGCTGATCAGGAAGATGCCGATGCCCTCCTCCTTGAGCTGCCGGACGAGGTTGCGGACCTGGGCCGTCTCGGCCGGGCCGAGCGCAGCCGTGGGCTCGTCCATGATCAGGATCCTGGCGTTGAAGTACACGGCTCGGGCGATGGCCACGGCCTGGCGCTGGCCCCCGGAGAGCGACTTGACCGGCTGCGCGAAGTTCGTGAAGTTGGGGTTCAGGCGCCCCATGATCTTGCGCGTCTCGGACTCCATGCTCGAGTCGTCGAGGGAGCCGATCCGGCTGGTGAGCTCGCGCCCGAGGAACAGGTTGCCCGGGGCATCGATGTTGTCGGCGAGGGCCAGGGTCTGGTAGATGGTCTCGATGTTCAGCGCCTTCGCATCGCGAGGGTTGCGGATCATCACGGGCTGGCCGTTGACTAGGATCTCGCCACTGTCGGCGGGATGGGCGCCCGATAGCACCCGCATCAAGGTCGACTTGCCGGCGCCGTTCCCGCCGACGAGGCCGATGACCTCGCCGGCGTTGAGGTCGATGTTGACCTCGCGCACGGCGTGTACGCCGCCGAACGCGACATTGATGTCCTTCATCTCGACGAGCGGCGTTCGCTCCGCGACGGTCACAGCGTGTTCCTCCTTGCCGCTCAGGAGCCGCCGCGTCGGCGGTTCAGCGTGTCGAGGCCGACCGCGACGATCAGCACGATGCCGGCCACCACGTTCTGGCCGGGCGAGTTGACGCCCAGGAAGCTCAGGCCGTAGGCCAGCGACTGCATGACGAACGCCCCGATCACCGCGCCGGGGATGGTCCCGATGCCGCCGGCGAACGAGGTCCCGCCGACCACCGCGGCGGCGATGACGTACAGCTCGTAGCTCGTTCCGATGTCGAGCGTGGACCCGTTGAGTCGCGCGGCGGCGATGGCCGCGGCGAGCGCGCAGAGGACGCCCATCACGACGTAGGTCTTGAGGATCGTCCAGCGGGTGTTGATGCCGGCCAGCTCGGCCGCGTCGGGGTTGCCGCCGTAGGCGTACACGTACCGCCCGAAGCGACGTCGGTTCGCCATCCAGGACATCACCAGCGTGACCCCGATCAGCAGGACGATCGGGAACGGGAAGCCGGCCGAGATGTGCCAGCCACCTTCGGGTGCCGCTCCCCAGTTCTGCTCGGTCGCGATGCGGTTGGCGAGACCCGTGGGCCAGAAGTTGTTGTTGGCGAACCAGGCGAGCCCGAGCGAGGCCGCGCAGCCGACCACCCCGAGCATGATCTCAGCCCACATGGGCCGGACGGGAAAGCCGTAGCGGCGCCGCTGGCGTCGGCCGTTGAACAGCAACGCGATGATCGCGGCACATCCGAGGAGGCCGATGATCCAGGTGATGGTCCCGCCGACCGAGCCCTGGGCGCCGCCGCCGATGAGCTGGAAGGTGGGATCGAGGCCGGTCACGGCAGCGCCGTTCGACTGATACCAGACGAGGCCCCGGATCGACAGCAGGCCGCCCAGCGTGACGATGAAGGACGGCACGCCGATGTAGGCGATGATGAACCCCTGGAGGGCGCCGATCGCGGCGCCGAGGCCGATCCCGAGTGCGAGCGCGAGCACCCACTGGAAGGGCACGTCCGCGCCGATGCCGAAGATGCGCGGGAACCAGTCCGTCATCAGCAGGGCGTAGGTCATCGCGATGAGCCCGACGAGCGAGCCGACCGACAGGTCGATGTTCCTCGACACGATGACCAGGACCATCCCGGTCGCGATGATCGCGATGCCCGAAGCCTGGACGGCCATCGTGACCATGTTGGTCGGTTGGACCAACTTGCCGCCGCTCAGGATGTTGAACGTCAGCAGGATGAGCGCGAGGGCCGCGAGCATGCCGAACAGACGGAGATCGATCTCCGTCTGGGCGAGCATGGTCCGGATGGAGGATCGGGCTGGCGGCTGGCTCTGAGCGGATACCGGCGCCGCATCGGCCACGTTCGTCACGACGGCCCTCCTGGTCGTGGAGATGAACGAGCTGCGCCCCCGGGGGACCCGGGGGCGCAGGTTCGTGGAGCTAGGTCAGCGGGACCGCTACTTGCAGGCGGCCGGCGCCGTCGCGGCGTCGACACCCTTGCACAGCTCGTCCTTGGTGATCTGCTTGCCGTCGATCGCCAGCTGCAGGTTGTCCGCGGTGAGCGGGGTCGGCTGCAGGATGAACGAGCTGACGGTGTTGTTGCCCGGCGTCGTGAACGGCTGGGCGGTGAGACCGGCGACCGGGGCGACCGTCGGGTCGATGAGGCCGTCGGCCAGCTTCAGGGTGGCCATGTCGCCGCCGGCGCAGAGCGCGAGCGCGGCCGCACCGGCGGTCTTGCCCAGCTCGTTGGCGTTCTTCCAGACGTCGACGTACTGCTTCCCGAGCGCAACGTTGTTCAGGTTGCCGACGTCGCCGTCCTGACCGCTGAGCGGCGGGTAGCCGTAGCTCTTGGCGGTGAGCGCGCCGACGACGCCGAGCGCCGTGCTGTCGTTCTCCGCGAGGATGGCGTCGATCTTCTTGCCGTCGGCGACGGCCTTGTCGATGATCGCTTCCATGTTGGTCTGGGCCTTCTCGGTCTTCCAGGCGTCCGTGAACGTCCCGTCAGGGCCGTTGAGGACCTTGATGTCGCCGGAGGCGATCTTGTCCTTCAGGCCGGCCTGGTCCCAGCCCGAGGGCAGGAACGTCGAGGCATTCGGGTCGCCCGGGTCGCCCTTGATCAGGACGTAGTTGCCCTTCGGGACCTTCTTGATGATCGCGTCCGCCTCGGCCTTGCCGACGCCGACGTTGTCGAACGTGATGTACAGAGCGCTCGGATCCTCGATCAGGCGGTCATAGGCGATGACCGGGATGCCGGCGTCCTTGGCCTTCTGGATCGACGGAAGGACGGCCTTGGTGTCCTGCGCGAGGACGATCAGGACCTTGGCGCCCTTCGAGATCATGGTGTCGATGTCGGTGGCCTGCTGCTCATTGCTGAGGTTGGCGTCCGCATCGATGTACGTGCCACCGCCGGCCTCGACGGTCGACTGGATGGCCGGCTTGTCGTGCGCCGCCCAACGCGGCTGCTGGAAGTTGTTCCACGACACGCCGACGGTGCAGGGGGCCGCAGCACTCGCCGCAGCGCTCGCTGGGGCACTGGCTGCAGTGCTTGGGGCCGCGCTTTCAGGCGCGGCGCTGGCGGGGGCACTCGATGACCCACTCGATGAGCAGGCGGCCACAAGAATGGCCGTGGCTCCCATAAGGGAAGCAAGCCTGCGAATCTCCATGCGCGTTTCTCCTCCTCGAAGTCTGGAGCAAAGATCTCCTCCGGAACGCGCTGGTTCCGGCCCGTAGGCTACATCGTTAGGCAACCCCTTTCATCTGGCACGCGCGCGTGCCTCAGATTCGAGTCCTGATCGAGTGCTGTGGTCGTCCCCCGACATTCACGCACTCCTCAGTTCATGGCCGCCGGCGTCGGGCGCCAGCCAGACCGTGGGATCGGCGAGCAGCGACTCGAAGGCCGCCTCGGACGCGCCGATGAGCGGGGCGTCGACGCCGAGCTTGGCCGGCACGATCCGGACTTCCGCGCGGGGCGCCGCCAGGCTGCGCCGGGCGACCTCCGCGTCGGTGACATCGCGGATGACCGGATACATCCGGGCGTGCACGCCGCCGAGCACGATCATCCTCGGATTGAGGATGTTGACGAGCGCGCCGAGGCCGATGCCGAGCCAGCGCCCGACATCCTCGAGCGCCGCGAGCTCCTCCGGCGATCCAGCGGCTGCCTGCGCGATCACCTGCTCGACCCCCACGAGTCCGGCCTGGGTCGGGTAGCCGGCGCGACGCAGGACGACGTCCCGCCCGACCTCGGTCTCCCAGCACCCGCGCGCGCCACACCGGCAGTCGACCCCGTCGGGGTTGATGGTCATGTGGCCGATCTCGCCCGCGAGCCCCGCGCTGCCAAGCAGCGGCTGGCCCCCGACGATCGCCCCGCCACCGACGCCGACCTCACCCGAGATGTAGAGCGCATCGTCCACGCCGACGGCCGCGCCGCGTCGATGCTCGGCGAGCATGCCGGCGTCGGCGTCGTTGAGGACCGTGAGCGGCAGGGCGAGCCCGAGCGCCCGTTCGAGCCGCTCCCCGAACGGGACGTCCACCCAGCCGAGGTTCGGGGCCATGAAGACGAAGCCGTCCGAGCGTCGAACGACGCCGGCGACCGCCACGCCGATGCCGACCATCGGGCCGGCGTCCGGGACCCGCAGCACGCCGGCCAGCCGGACGAGCTCGGCCACGACGTCATCGACCTGGAGGTGGTCGAGGGGCCGATCGAGTCGGATCCGGTCGAGCGTCCGGCCGCCGAGGCCGATGAACGCCGCGGCGATCGAATCGACGAGGACCTCGAACGCGAGGACGATCGCGCCCGTCGGCTCTGGCCGGACGAGCGGCGACGGACGACCCGGCGTGCCCAGACGCACGGGATCCTCCTCCGAGACGAGACCCGCCGACGACAGCTCGCGGACGAGGGCGCGGATCGCGCTGCGGGTCAGCCCCGTGGCGGCGACGAGCTCCGAGCGGCTGCGCGGGCCGTGCTCATGGAGGACCCGGAGGATGGCGCTGAGGTTCGCTCGATGGATCGTCTCGCTGCGTTGGCCGGGGACGACGGTGCCGATACGGACGATTTTGTGATCCTTTCTTGCAAACGTCATGTCACACTCGTGCAACCGGCTGTCCGTGTCAAGTCGGCGGCTGCATGACGAGGGGATGGAGGGACCGATGGCGACCGCGCCGACGGCGGGACGAGCACATTGGGGCATCCTCTCGACGGCGGACATCGCCCTTCGCAAGGTCATCCCCGGGATGCGCCGTTCCCCGCGCAGCGAGGTGCTCGCGATCGCGTCGCGCGAGGATGGGCGCGCCGCCGCTGCCGCAGCCCAGCTGGGCATCCCCCGGGCGTACGGGACCTACGAGGCACTCCTCGCCGATCCGGACATCGACGTGATCTACATCCCGCTCCCCAATCACCTCCACGCCGAGTGGGCGGTCGCAGCGGCCCGGGCCGGCAAGCACGTCCTGTGCGAGAAGCCGCTTGCGCTGACCGCCGCGCAGGCCCAGGACATGGTCGACGCCTGCCGGGCCTCCGGCGTCCTGCTGATGGAAGCCTTCATGTACCGCCAGCATCCGAGCTGGATCGCGGCCCGGGAGCTGCTCGCGTCCGGACGCATCGGGCGGCTGCAGGCCGTCGATAGCTGGTTCTCGTACTACAACGATGACCCGACGAACATCCGGAACGTCGCGGCGGCCGGTGGCGGCGCGCTGTACGACGTCGGCTGCTATTCGGTCAACCTCTCGCGCATGCTGTTCGGCGCCGAGCCGACGCGGGTGCAGGCGACCATCACCCGCGATCGCCATCTGGGCGTCGACACCGTGACGAGCGCCATCCTGGGATTCGACGCCGGGGTCGCGACGTTCACCTGTTCCACGCGCGCGGAGCCGGACCAGCGGGTCGACATCTACGGCACCGAGGGCCGGATCGCGATCGAGATCCCGTTCAACATCCCGCCCGACCGCCCGACCCGGGTCTTCGTGACCGCGGGCGGTGACCCGCCCGTCGCACCCGCGACCGAGACCCTGACCTTCGACACCGCCGATCCGTATGCCTGCGAGGCCGATCGCTTCGCCGAGGCGATCCTCGACGGGGTCCCGCTGCCGGTCGAGCCGGAGGACGCGGTGGCGAACATGCGGGTCATCGACGCGATCTTCGCCGCCGGGGCCTGACGGCGGGATCCGCCTCGAGCCCGGCGACCGGGCCCCGGGCCCCGCGACCGGCCGCGGGGCCCTCGGCGGGGAGGGGCGCTACCATCGCGCCCGTGGTCGGCCCTGATGTCCCCGCACCGCGCCGACATCGGACGCGCATCGTCGGCGTCGCGCTCGTGGTCCTGCTCCTCGTCGGGGTGGGCGCCACGGTCGCGGCCGTGACCGTCGGGCCGCTGGGTTCGGCCGGGGCGCCGCGCGCCCCGCGGTACGTCGAGGAGACGGACGCCGCCGGCATCACCCACACGTACGGCGGCGACGACACGTACGACACCGGGGGCGGGCTCGCCGTCTTCGATTGCGACGGCGATGGTCGCCCGGACGTCTATCTCGCCGGCGGCGGCAACCCGGCGGCGCTCTATCGCAACGAGAGTCCGGCCGGCGGCGCGCTGCGGTTCACCCAGGTCCCGTCACCGACCACCGACCTGACGGCCGTCACGGGTGCCTACCCCGTCGACATCGACAGCGACGGGATCGTCGACCTCGCGGTGCTGCGCATCGGCGGGGCCCAGCTCCTGCGCGGCCTCGGCGATTGCCGGTTCGAGCCCGCCGGCGAGGCGTGGGGCGTCACGCCGAAGCCCGGGAACACGATGGCCTTCAGCGCGACCTGGGAGCCGGGCGCCAGCCTGCCGACGATGGCGTTCGGCGAGTACGTGGAGCCTCGGCCGGATGGCAGCTTCCTCTGCCCGGACAACCAGGTCTTCCGGCCGGATGCCTCGGGCACCCGCTATGCCCCTCCGGCGACGCTGTCGCCCGGGTATTGCCCGCTCTCGATGCTGTTCAGCGATTGGGACGGATCGGGCCGCCGGGATCTGCGCATCGCCAACGACCGGCAGTACTACGACAACGCCGTCGGGGGCGAACAGTTGTGGCGCTTCGAGCCGGGCACGGCGCCGCGCGCCTACTCGGCGGCCGACGGCTGGGCGCTGCTGCAGCTGTGGGGCATGGGCATCGCGAGCTACGACATGACCGGCGACGGCTACCCCGAGGTCTACCTCACGAGCCAGGGCGCCAACACGCTCCAGACGCTTGTCGCGGGACCCTCGACGCCCGCCTACCATGGCGTGGCGCTCAAACACGATCTCGAGGCGACCCGGCCGGTCGTCGGGGGCGACCCCCTGCCGTCGACGGCGTGGCATCCGGAGTTCGAGGACGTGAACAACGATGGCTACATGGACCTGTTGGTGACCAAGGGCAACGTCAACCAGATCCCGGACTACGCCAAGAAGGATCCCAACAACCTGTTCCTCGGTCAGTCCGACGGGATGTACGTGGAGCGCTCGGAGGCGGCCGGGATCGTGTCCTTCGACCGCGGGCGTGGCGCGGCACTCGCCGACTTCAACAGCGATGGCCTCCTGGACCTCATCGTGGCGAACCTCGGGGCTCCGGCGCGGCTGTGGCGCAACGTCGGCACCGGCTCGGCCGACGCGCCGGCGCCGATGGGCGGCTGGCTCGGCATCCGGATCCACGAGGCCGGCACGAACCGCGACGCGATCGGGGCGATCATCGAGACCAGGACCGGCGACGCCATCGCGCGACGGGAGGTCGTCGTCGGCGGTGGCCATGCCGGTGGCCAGCTCGGCTGGACGCACGTCGGTCTCGGGCCGGCGACGTCGGCCGACGTGCGCGTCACCTGGCCCGACGGCGAGGTCGGACCGTGGATGACGGTGGGCGCGAACCAGTTCGTCGACATCGAGCGCGGCGCGGGCGACGCCGTCCCGTGGTCCCCACCGGCCGGTTGAGGGGCCGGCGATGAGCGGTCCGCGGCTGGCGACGATCGAGCTGCCCGACTTCGGGACGCCCGACGAACGCCCGGAACTCCCCGCGGCCCGTTACGCCGAGCGGGTCGAGGCACTCCGCGCGCGGGCCGACGTCGCCGGCTACGACCGGCTCGTGGTCTACGCCGACCGCGAGCACAGCGCGAACCTCTCGTTCCTCACCGGGTTCGACCCGCGGTTCGAGGAGGCGCTGCTCGTCCTCGGCCCGACGGGTACGCCGGCCATCCTCGTCGGGAACGAATGCTGGGGCATGGCCGGTGCCGCGCCGCTCCCCATGGACCGCCACCGCTTCCAGGACTTCAGCCTCCCGAGCCAGCCTCGCGACCGCTCGCGGCCGCTGGCCGAGATCCTCGCCGGCGAAGGCATCGGGCCCGGAAGCCGCGTCGGCGTGCTCGGCTGGAAGCCGTACGACCGGCCGCGACCGGATCGAGCTGCCGGCCTACATCGTCGACGAGCTGCGCGCGCTCGTCGGGGCGGCCGGCAGGGTCGAGAACGCGAACGGCCTGCTCATCGACCCGGCGGACGGCCTGCGGATCATCAACGACGTCGACCAGCTGGCGATCTTCGAGTGGGCGTCGTGCGTGACGTCAAGCGGCGTGCTGCGGCTGCTGCGAGGGCTGCATCCCGGCCTGCGCGAGTCCGACGCGGTCACGTTGCTCGGCTGGAACGGCATGCCCCTGTCGTGCCACGTGATGTTGACCGCAGGCCCGCGCGCGACGCTCGGCCTGCTGAGCCCCAGCGACCGCCCGATCGAGGCGGGCGACCGGTTCACGACGGCGTTCGGGATCTGGGGCGCGCTGACCTGCCGGGCCGGCTTCGTCGCCGAGGATGCCGCCGGCCTCCCGGACGGCATCGGCGACTACGTCGAGCGGCTCGTCGCTCCGTACTTCAACGCGGTCGTCGAGTGGTACGAGGCCCTCCACGTCGGCCAGACCGGCGGGACGCTCCAGGCGATCATCGACCGCCATCTCGGCGACCCGTTCTTCGGGATCTTCCTGAACCCGGGCCATCAGCTCCACCTCGACGAGTGGGTGAACTCGCCGGTCTGGCCCGGTTCGACCGTCGAGCTTGCGGTCGGGGATGGCGATGCAGGTCGACATCATCCCGGCGACTGGCACGCCGTACTTCACGACGAACATCGAGGACGGCATCGCGCTCGCCGATGCGACCCTCCGCGCCGCGTTCGCCGCGCGCTACCCTGCGGCATGGCAGCGGATCGAGGCACGCCGGCGGTTCATGGTCGAGGCGCTCGGCATCGACCTCCATCCGGACGTGCTGCCCTTCTCGAACATCCCGGCCTACCTGCCGCCGTTCCTGCTGCGCCCCGACCGGGTGCTGACGATGGCGTCGTGACGGGGTGCCGAGCATGAGGATCGACCGGCTGACCGGCGGCGACGTCGAGGTCGAGGTCATCGGCGACCTGGGCGCCCGCCTCCATCGCATCCGGGCGTTCGGGCAGGACATCATGCGGACGCCGCCCGACCCGTCCGCGCACGCGCACGATCCGTTCTTCTGGGGCGGGTACGTGATGGCGCCGTGGTGCAATCGCATCTCGCCCGATCCCATCGAGCTCGGCGGCCGGCGGGTGGCGCCCGGGGCCAACTTCCGCGACGGGACGGCGATCCACGGCCAGGTATACGTCGCGCCATGGACCGCCGCACGGCGACGGCGCCTATACCGTCCATGCCGGTGGCGACGGCTGGCCCTGGCCGTACGAGGTGGGGGCGCGCTACACCGTCGCCGACGCCACGGTCGGCATCGAGCTGCGGGTGACCAACCTCGCCGACGAGCCGATGCCGGCCGGGATCGGGATCCATCCCTGGTTCATGCGCCCGCTCGAGGTGGCCATCCGCGCCGAGAGCGTCTTCCGCTCGAACCTCGCGACGGCGCCCGATCCCGAACCCGTCGCCGCCGAGTACGACCTTCGCCGGCTCGCGCCCGATGGCCGACGACCTCGACGGCTGCTGGGCCGACATCGGCGAACCCGGCCGTCGTGACCCGCTGGCCGGCCACCGGCCTCACGATGACGATGCGGGCCGGACGGACGGTGCCGGTGATCGTGGCGGCCAGCCCGAGCGACGTGGACGCGGTCGCCATCGAGCCGGAGACGCATGCTCCGCAGGCCGTTCGGCGGCTCCTGCAGGGTGAGCCGTTGGGCCTCGAGTGGCTCGCACCTGGTTCCTCGCTCGTGCTCGAGGCCTCGCTCACATTCGAGCGCGCCGCCACGGGGTGACGACGGACCGGGTCGCCAGCCTCGTCGTCGTCTTCGCCTTCTCGGTGGGGCTCGGCGTCGGGACCGTGGCGATCCCGCTCCTCGCGCTCGATGCCGGCTACGACGCGGCGGCGGTCGGCTTCCTTGTCGCGACCTCGGCCGTCGCCCAGCTGAGCCTTCGCCTGGCGATGCCATGGCTGCTCGGGCGGTTCGCGGACCGGACGCTCATCGCGGTCTCGAGCGTGTGCATGCTCGCGGCCTTCGGGCTCCTGCTGCTGTCCACGGCGGTCGCGGTCTTCGTCACGGCCCAGCTCCTCCAGGGCACCGCCCGGGCGATCTTCTGGACGAGCAGCCAGACGCACGCGGTCCGCGGTGGCGGCCGGCCGGTGGACCGGCTCGTCGACCTCAATGCGGCCGGCAATGCGGGCACGCTCATCGGGCCGGCGCTGGCCGGGACGCTGGCCGTCTTCGGGCTGCCGTTCGCGCTGGTCGCGGCCGGCATCGGCGCGGCCATCGCCATCGGCGGGACACCGCTCCTCCTCCGCCTCGACGCCTACGATCGGAAGCGCTCGGTCGGGACGACACGTCTGCTCCGCCGTGACGGGGTCGATGTCGCCTGCTGGTCGAGCGTCGTCGGGGGCGGCTGGTGGGCGATGCTCGGGTCGTACATCCCGGTGATCCTGGTCGGGGCCGGGCTCGGCGCCGGAGCCGTCGGGTGGCTGGTGACGCTGTCGGAGGGCGCGTCGATCCTCGGCATCCTCGCCTTGCGTGGCCTGGCGGCGGCGCGGGTCCGTCCGGCGGTCGTGATCGGGTCGTTCGGGACCGCGATCGTGCTGGTCGGCATGGCCGTGGCGCCGGGCGATCCCCTCGCCTACGCGCTCCTCCTTGTCCTGGGCGGGCTGGCGAGCGGGACGGTCACGACGCTCGGCCCGGCCCTCGCGAGCCTGGCCGCGACCGCCGACGAACAGGGCGACGCCCTGTCGCTGACCGGGATGTTCCGGGCGGCCGCGCTCCTCGCGACGCCGGCGCTGGTCGGCGCGCTGCTCGGGATGGTGTCCCTGGCGGCGGCGATGAGCCTCCTCGGTGTCGGTCTCGGGCTGCCCGGTGCGGCCCTTACCCGCTCCCGGCGAGGTACGCCTCCAGGCGTTCGAGCAGCGGGATCTGCGTCTCCTTGACCCGGCGGCGCGCCTCCGCCGGATCGAACCACTCGACCCGGTCGATCTCCGGGACGACGATCCGTCCGTCGGAGCGCGGCGGCCACGTCATCTCGAAGGTGTTCGAGTGGGCCGCGGCCGGGTC
Source organism: uncultured Chloroflexia bacterium (assembly GCA_963817245.1). Classification (GTDB taxonomy): domain Bacteria; phylum Chloroflexota; class Limnocylindria; order Limnocylindrales; family CSP1-4; genus SPCO01. The sequence goes on along the minus strand of CAWFNQ010000001.1, from coordinate 511,500 downwards.
GAGGTCGCCCTCGACCGCCCAGGCATGGACGACCTTGCCGCCCTTCTGGACGATCGAACCGAGCGGGATGACCGGGCCGCCCGGGACCTCGTGCGCCGTCTCCTCGGCGAACTCGCGCCGGGCGACCTCGAGGAGCGGCTCGTCGTCGCGGTCGGGCTCGCCCTTGGGGATCGACCACGAGCCCTCGTCACGCTTCGCGAAGAGCGGGCCGCCGGGATGCGCGAGCAGGACCTCGAGGCTCGGCCCCGGTCCGTCGGTAGAGGAGGATCCCGGCGCTGATCCGGGCGGCCATGTCAGGCGAGCTCCACGATGACGCCCTCGCCCGGCCGCAGGCGACGCGGGTCGTCGAGGTCCGGTCGCGTGGCCAGCAGGAGGCGCGCTCCGGCGGGGACGACCGTCGACGCGTCCACGGATCCGATCCCGAGCGCGAGGGCCACCGTGAGGGCCCGTCCTTCGTGCGTGCGGCGGTAGGCGAGCAGGCCGTCCGGCCGGGCCGCGAGGAGCTCGACGTCGCCGACGCTCAGCGCGGGCTCCGAGCGGCGGAGGGCGAGGAGCGCCCGGTAGAGCGCAAGGACCGAGCCGGGGTCGTCCCGCTGCGCCTCGACCGAGGCACCCGGCCGATCGGGCGGCATCGGGAGCCAGGGTCGGCCGGTCGTGAAGCCGCCGCTCGGACCGGCCGTCCAGCGCATCGGAGCGCGTTCCGGATCGCGGCTCGGACCGAGGATGCCCGCGGGATCCACGCGGCGGTCGGCCGGCACCTCCACGTCCTCGGTCCCGGTCTCGTCACCGTAGTAGACCGTCGGCGTGCCGCGCAGGGTGAGCAGGAGCATCGCCGCGGCGCGGACCTGGGCGGCCCCGACGCGGGTCGCGACGCGCGACTGGTCGTGGTTGCCGAGGACCCAGTTCGGCCAGGCGCCCGGCGGGAGGGCGGCTTCGTAGGCGCGGATGGCCGCCGCGATCCCCACCGCGTTCCAGGGCAGCGCGATGAGCTGGAAGTTGAACGGCAGCTGGATCCCGCGGCCGTCGGTCCCGTAGTAGCGGACGAGCCGGTCCAGCGGCAGGTAGATCTCCCCGATGAGGACCCGCTCGTGGAACTCGTCGGCGACCGCCCGCATCCGCTCGGCGATGCCGATCATGCCCGGGAGGTCGGCCCGGGTCGCCCAGGGATCGGCCGGGTCGACGGGGAGCGTGGGGTCCTTCAGGAGCAGCCACAGGACGTCGATCCGGAACCCGTCGATGCCGCGGGCGAACCACCAGCGCAGGACATCGAGCATGGCCGCCTCGACCGCGGGGTTTCGCCAGTCGAGGTCGGGCTGCGCGGCGAGGAAGCCGTGGTAATACCACTGGCCGGTCGCCGGATCGAGGGTCCAGGCCGGCCCGCCGAACATCGACTGCCACGCGTTGGGTGGCCCTCCGTCGGGTGCCCCGTCGGCCCAGATGTACCAGTCGCGCCGGGGGTCGTCGCGCGAGGATCGCGACTCCAGGAACCAGGGGTGCTGGGAGGACGTGTGGTTCGGGACGAAGTCGAGCAGGACGCGGATGCCGCGAGCATGCGCCTCGTCGATGAGCCGGTCGAGGTCGGCCAAGGACCCGAAGAGTGGATCGACGTCGCGGTAGTCCGCGATGTCGTAGCCGAAGTCCGCCATCGGCGAGCGGAAGATCGGCGAGACCCAGATGGCATCGATGCCGAGCCAGGCGAGATGATCGAGCCGCGCGATGATGCCCGGCAGGTCACCGACGCCGTCACCGTCGGTGTCCTGGAACGAGCGCGGATAGACCTGGTAGATGACGCCGTGCTGCCACCACGGCGAAGACCTCAGCGAACGAAGCACCAGGGGCGGCCCCTCCTCGCGGCCGCCCCGAGCTTACCGGGACGGGGCCGGCTCGAACATGAGGTCCTCACCGAGGAATGGCAGCAGGACCCGGTCCTCGATCTCGAGGTGCGCGCGAAGCACCGCCTCGAGCCCGAAGATCCGGGCGCGGAGCTCGTCGGCCTGCGCCGGGCGGAGCTCGTGGGTCAGGAGCATCTCATCGGTCGCCAGGGTGCGGACCGCCGCCCGGATCTGGCCGTGCTCGAACCGCATCGTCCGGGTGGCCCAGGGCGTGCGGGCGTGCTCGTCGATCTCCGGGTAGAGCCACGCCTCTTCCCAAGCGGCGTGGTCCTCGAGGTCGCGCTGGAGCCAGGTGACGACGCGGTGGAGCGCGACCGCGACCTCGCCGGCCGGTATGTGGCCGACCGAGCAGCCAACGTCGTGGATCCGATCGAGCCACGGCGCAAGCTCGCGATGCTCGTGCAGGGCGAAGTCCTGCTCGGCAGCCGCGTCATGCAACGGTCTGGTCATCGGACACCTCCTTCGTCGCGACCAGTGCCCCGTCAGCGCGCGATGACGACCGTCGTCTCGGCGTGCGTCGCGACGTGCTCGGACACGCTGCCCTGCATCGCCCGGCCCACGGCGCTCAGGCCACGGGTGCCGACGACGATGAGGTCGAACCGGCCCTGCTCCGCGATGCGCTCGATCATCGTCGCCGGGTCTCCGGCGGGCTCGATGAGTTCGGGCTCGATGCCCTGGTCGCGCAGGGCGGCCGCGGCTTCGCGCAGCTCAGCGCGGTGGACTTCGGTGTCATCCCACGGATCGATCGGCGTGCGGCCCGGATGGACCGGCACCACGCTCACCACCGTCACGGAAGCTTCATAGGTCTTGGCAAGGTCGGCCGTCAGGGCCAACGCCTTCTTGGCTGGCTCGGCGCCGTCATAGGCCAGCAGGATCCGCTTCATGGCGACTCCGCTCCTTTCGTTCCGGCATGGCGAGTTGGTCATGCCCAACGGGAGCCTGCGCCGGGGTGCCTCCCGGTACACCGGTCCGTGGTCACGACCGGAGGGGCCATCCGGCACCACGCCGGCAGGCCGCCCGACCGATGCGGGCCGGCTGCATGGGGACCACCATCCCGCCATGACGGCACAGCCGACGCGCCGGGTCTCGAAGCCGCTCCTCGTGGGGGCGGTCATGACGCCGTACCCGGTGATGGTCCAGGTGGACATGCCGCTCGACGAGATCGCCGAGCTGATGGCGCAGAACGACATCACGGGCGTGCCCGTCGTCGATGCCTCGGGTGACCTCGTCGGCGTGCTGAGCCAGACCGACATGATCCGCGTCGCGGCCACCGCCGGCGCCGGCCTGCGACCATGGTCGGGCTTCACGGCGCGTCATGTCATGAGTCATCACCCCGTCGTGGTCCGCGCCGATACCCCGCTGGCCGAAGCGGCCAGCCGGCTCGAGCGGCACGGCATCCACCGCCTCGTCGTGGTCGCCGAGGACGGGTGCACGCCGATCGGCGTGCTCTCGGTCACCGACCTGCTCCCGCTGCTCGTCGACGCCGCCGACCTCTGACCCCGGCGGATGCCCCGATCCGACAGGCCCCGTGACCGGGCGCCTGTGACCAGTGGTCCGGCGCTTCGGGACGAACGGCACGGCTGACGGACGACCCTCCTCCGTACCTTGGGATCACAAGGAGGTCGTCCCGATGGTCGCAGCGTCGCAACCCACCTCGCTCCACGACACGTGGTTCGGGACACGCCTCAGCGGGCCTGCGCTGGCCCGGCTGGAGGCCCATGCCCGGACGGTCCACTATCCGGCCGGCGCAGAGATCCTCAACGAAGGCGACGAGACCGTCGCACTCGGACTCGTGACGCGCGGTCGCGTCGCGCTCCGATTGCGCGTCCCCGAACGCGGCCCGACGACGATCCTGACCGTCGAGGCCGGGGAGATCATCGGTTGGTCCGCGCTCGTGCCGCCGCACCGGGCGACCTCGAGCGTCACCGCGGTCACCGACACCGATGTCGTCCTGCTCGACGGCGCGGGCCTGCGCGCGGAGCTCGATCGTGACCCCGAGCTCGCCGCGGCGGTCTACCGATCCCTGCTCGAGGCGCTGGCGACCCGTCTGACCGGCACCCGGATGCAACTGCTCGACCTGTTCGCGCGACCGGCGGACGAGCCATGGTGATGCCCTCCGTTTCCACGACCCCCGGCGGGACGGCTGCCGCCTCGGCGACCGTCGCGATGGGAGGCGCGCTCGCGGACGAGGAGCCACCGCGGTTCCTGCCTCGCGGCCGTCTCGATGACCTGCTCGCGCTCCTTCGTGACGATGGACGCCGGGTCATCGGGCCGACGATCGGCGAGGGCGCGATCGTCTACGGCGATATCGCCTCGGCGGCCGATCTCCCCATCGGTTGGACCGATCGCCAGGCACCCGGCCGCTACCGGCTGATCCGGACCGGGAACGAGCGCGCCTTCGACTTCGTGGTCGGCCCGACGTCGTGGAAGCACGAGACGTTCCCACCGCGTGTCCCGCTGACGGTCGGCAAGCGCGTCGACGGCCAGGTCACCTTCAGCGACGCCGTCCCCGAGCCCCCGGCGCTCGCCTTCCTCGGCGTCCGCGCCTGCGAGATCGCCGCCCTGCTCACGCAGGATGCCGTGCTCGCGCGGGGCCCGGTCGTCGATCGAGACTACGTGGGCCGCCGCTCGAACGTGCTGATCATCGCCGTCGAGTGCGTCGCTCCCGCGGAAACCTGCTTCTGCACCTCGATGGGCACAGGACCGGAGGTCACCGGCGGGTTCGACCTCGCGATGACCGAACTCGACGACGGATTCGTGGTCCGGACCGGCTCCCCGGCCGGGACCGCCCTGCTGTCGCGACTCGACCTGTCGCCGGCCGCAGATGCCCAGCGCGATGGGGCGCGGGTCGCCGTCGCTGCCGCCCGAGCCCGGATCGGCGACCCCGTCCCGACCGAAGGCCTGCCCGCCCGGCTCAAGGCCGCCGTCGCCAGTCCACATTGGGCCGAGGTCGCGGAGCGTTGTCTCGCCTGCGCGAACTGCACGCTCGTCTGTCCCACTTGCTTCTGCACGGGCGTGACCCAGGTCTCCGACCTCGATGGGGTCGAGGCGACCGCCGAGCGGACATGGGATAGCTGCTTCACGGCCGGTTTCGCGAAGGTCGCGGGCGGCAACTTCCGACCCCGGACGCAGGACCGCTATCGGCAATGGCTGACCCACAAGTTCGGCACCTGGTGGGACCAGTTCGGGATGTCCGGATGCGTCGGGTGCGGCCGCTGCGTCACCTGGTGCCCGGTCGGCATCGACGTGCGCGCGGAGCTGCTCGCCGTGGCGCCGCCCCCGATCGAAGCGCTCGCACCGGTCGCGATCTCCGCCACGGTCCGCGCAGCCACGGTCGGCGCGGCCACTGTCGTCGCCCCCACTCGGCCCACACCCGAGGCACTGCCCTCGATCATCGACCTCCCGCCGACGTACCACCGCGCCTTCGTCGTGGAACGACACCGCGAGACCGTCGACGTCGTAACGCTGCGACTCGAGACCGAGGATCCGGGACTGCTCGCCGGGCAGCCCGGGCAGTTCGTCATGGCCGCGCTGCCCGCCTTCTCCGCGGCCCCGATCTCCGTCTCGCGCTTCCGCGATGACGGACTCGACCTCACCGTCCGGGCCGTCGGCGCCGCGACGCGCGCCATCTGCGCGCTCAAGCGCGGCGATTCGCTCGGCCTGCGCGGGCCGCTCGGACGCGGCTGGCCGCTCGAGGAGGCCGCGGGACGCGACGTCCTCGTCGTCACCGGCGGGATCGGCCTGGCCCCGCTTCGGCCTCTCGTCGACGGCCTCCTCGCGGACCGCACCCGGTTCGGCGAGATCACCCTGCTCTACGGCGCCCGGACACCGGGCGATCGGCTCTTCGTCGACGAGCTCTCAGCGCTCGGCGGCCGGCCCGACCTCGTGGTCGAGCAGACCGTCGACCGGGCCGGCCCCGAATGGTTCGGCCGGGTCGGCGTCGTCACCCCGTTGCTCGACGAGGCGCGCTGGAGCGGTTCGAAGGTCACGGCCTTCATCTGCGGCCCCGAGCGGATGATGGAGGCGACGGTCGAGGTACTGCGTGACCGGGGCGTCCCCGATGAGCGGGTCTGGTTGACCCTCGAGCGCCACATGGAATGCGGTGTCGGGCTGTGCGGCCACTGCCAGCTCGGGCCGGTCTTCGTCTGCCGGGATGGGCCCGTCGTCTCGCTCGCCGAGCTTGGCCCCGCATTCGGACGGGAGGGTCTGTGATGACTGGTGCCGTCCGGGCCGCGGCGACCCCGCGACCCCGCCTCGGGATCGTCAAGTTCGCATCGTGCGATGGCTGCCAGCTGACGCTCCTCGACCTCGAGGAGCACCTGGTCGAACTGCTCGGGCGATTCGACCTCGTCGAGTTCGCTGAGGCCTCCGACCACCGCTCCCCGGGTCCCTACGACATCGTCCTCGTCGAAGGCTCGATCAGCACGCCCGAACAGGTCGAGGAGATCATCCGGATCCGGCGCGAGACGCCGCTGCTGGTGACGATCGGCGCGTGCGCCACGGCGGGCGGCATCCAGGCACTGCGCAACTGGTCGGACCACGACGCGATCCGGGCGGCGGTCTACCCACATCCGGAGTACATCGAGTCGCTCGCGACCGCGACGCCGATCTCCGATCATGTGGCGGTCGACGCGGAGCTGCGCGGCTGTCCCATCGCGCCGCGTCAGCTGCTCGAGCTGTTGACCGCCCTGACCATCGGGCGCCGGCCGCAGTTGCCCGACGAGGCCGTCTGCCTGGAGTGCAAGCGACGCGGGATCACCTGCGTCCTCGTCACGGGTTCCGGTCCGTGCCTTGGTCCGGTGACGCAGACCGGCTGTGGCGCGTTGTGCCCTGCCTACGGACGGGCGTGCTACGGATGCTTCGGACCGCGTGAGGGCGCCCACGCCAAGAGCCTCGCCAACTGGTTCGGCGCGGACGGCTGGTCCGACGAGGACTCGGCGCGTCTCTTCGCCGGGTTCACCGGCTGGGCCCGGCCGTTCCGGGACGTGGTCGACAGCCTCGGCGGACCGCCCCCGATGGCACCGCCGGCGGAGGGTGCGTGATGCACGACATCGGCGGCGGCGCGGCCACTGCGGCCACGGAGCGGAGGTTCGAGGTCGGCGCGATGACCCGGGTGGAGGGCGAGGGATCGCTTCGGCTCGTGGTCCGTGACGGCGTCGTGACCGAGGCCCATCTCGCGATCTTCGAGGCCCCGCGCTACTTCGAACGACTCGTCATCGGGCGGACCCCCGATGAGGTCCTCGACATCGTGGCCCGCATCTGCGGGATCTGCCCGGTCGCCTACCAGATGTCCGCGGTCCACGCGTTCGAGCATCTGGCCGGCGTGACGATCGATCCGGCCGTGCACGCCTTGCGCCGCCTCCTCTACTGCGGCGAATGGATCGAGAGCCACGCGCTCCACGTCTACATGCTCCACGCACCCGACTTCCTCGGCTGCGCCAACGTCGTCGAGGTCGCCGCCCTCGACCGGGCGGCCGTCGAACGCGGCCTGGCCCTCAAGAAGGTCGGCAACGACGTCGTCGCGTTGCTCGGCGGCCGACCGATCCACCCGGTCAGCGTGCGCGTCGGCGGGTTCTCCCGTGTGCCCCGGCGCGCCGAGATCGAGCCACTGCGGCGCTCCCTCGATGGTGCCCTGGCGGCCGCCAAGGCGACGGTCGACTGGGTCGCCGGGTTCGACGTGCCCGTCTTCGAGCGCGACGAACGCTTCGTCGCCCTCCACGACCCGGTCGAGTACCCCATGAACCAGGGCCGGATCACCTCGTCCGACGGTCTCGAGATGGCCACGACCGACTGGGGCACGGCATTCGCCGAGGAGCAGGTCTCCTGGTCGCATGCGCTCCAGGCGCGGATGGCCGACCGGGTCCCGTACCTGCTCGGGCCCGCCGCACGGGTGACGATGAGCCGGGATCAGCTGCATCCCGAGGCGCGCGCGGCGCTCGACCGCACCGGCCTGGCCGGGGCCATCGCCCGCAACCCGAACTGGAGCATCGCGGCGCGAGCCGTCGAGCTCGTCCATGCGACCGCCGAGGCGATCGACATCCTGGACGCCTACGTCCAGCCCAGCCGTCCGGCCGAGTCGTGGAGCCCGCGGCCCGGCGTGGCCGCCTGGTCGACCGAGGCGCCGCGGGGCCTGCTGTTCCATCGCTACGAGCTCGACGAGCGCGGGCACGTCACCGCGGCGACGATCGTCCCGCCGACGAGCCAGAACCAGGTCGCCATCGAGGCCGACCTGGCCGCGTTCGCCCCCGCGATCCTCGACCAGCCGCACGACGTCGCCACACGCCGGCTCGAGCAGTTGATCCGCAGCTATGACCCATGCATCTCCTGCGCCACGCACTTCCTCGACCTGCGCGTCGAGCGAGACCTGGTCGTGGAGACGGTCCGATGACGCCGCACCTGCCGCCCCCGACCGTGCGGATCGTGGCCTGCGGCAATGCCGATCGTGGCGATGACGGCGCCGCGGTCGTGGCGCTGGCGACGCTCCTGCCCACCCTGCCGCGCGACCTCCTCGCGAGGCTCGAGGTCCGCCGCTGCGAGGAGCTGCGCGTCGACGACCTCGCCGATCTGCCCGCCGACGCGTCGTGCGTCATCGTCGACGCCGTCGCCGGCCCGGAGCCCGGGACCGTGGTCCGCTGTACGCTCGCTGACCTCGCGAGCGGGCCGACCTGTTCCCCGCGCTCGTCGCATCAGCTGCCGATCGACATCGTGCTGGGGCTGGCCGGCGTCCTGCGCCAGAGCGCGATCCCGGGCACCTTCGTCGGTCTCGCCGGGCACGGCTTCGGATACGGCTCGCCACTGTCCCGCGCGGTCCGCGGCGCGCTGCCCGACTTCCGTGATGCCATCGAGGCCGAGGTCCGGGCCCAGGTTGCGGCCCAGGACGCGCCGGCGCCCGAACCGCGTCGCCATCACCACGCGGAGGCCTGACGTGTGCCAGACGACGGTCGGCCGGGTCGTCTCGATCGACTCGGGCATGGCCGTCGTGGACCTCGACGGCCGTCGCCGTCAGGCGATCTCGATCTCCCTCCCCGATCTGTGCCCGGGCGAGCTGGTGCTCGTCGGCCTGGGCACGGTCCTCGGTCGGGTCTCCCCCGACGATCACGCCGCGCTCGAAGCCCTCACTGGGCTCCCGACCCTACCCGTCCCGACACCCAGGAGGCCATGATGTCCATCCCACGAACCACTGCCTGGGGGGTCGGCCTGGCGGCCACGACCGCCGTGATCTCCGGCATCTCGATCTTCGCCAACGGATTGATCGTCAAGGAGTTCGCCGATCCGGTCGCGCTCACCGGAGCGCGCAACGCGCTCGTCGGGCTGGCGCTCGTCGCCGCACTGTTCGCCGGTGGCGGCGCCGCCGAGGTCCGGTCCCTGGACCGGCGTCGCTCGCTCGGGCTGCTCGCGGTCGCCGTGATCGGCGGGAGCGTCCCGTTCATCCTGTTCTTCAGCGGCCTCGCCGAGGCCACCGGCCCGGGCGCCGCGTTCATCCACAAGACCCTCTTCATCTGGGTCGCCGTGCTTGCCGTGGTCGTCCTCGGTGAGCGCCTCGGGCTCGCCCAGATCGGGGCCCTCGCGGCGCTCTTCATCGGTGTCGCACTCGTCGGCCCGGCCGGCCTGCCCACGTTCGGCGATGCCGAGCTGCTCATCCTCGTCGCGACCCTGTTCTGGTCGATCGAGGTGATCGTCGTCCGGCGCTTGCTGGCCGCCGAGGGCGTCAGCGTGCGCCTCGCGGCGACCGCCAGGATGGCGCTCGGCGCGCTCGTGATCGGGGGCTTCCTCGTCGCCACCGGACGCATCGGCGCGGTCGCGGCGTTCAGCGCCTGGCAATGGATCCTGGTCGCGGGCACCGGACTCCTGCTGCTCGGCTATGTCACGACGTGGTTCGGCGCGCTGCAGCGTGCACCGGCCAGCCTGGTCACCTCGGTCCTCGTCCTGGGTGCGGTCGTCACGGCCTCACTCTCGGCGCTGCGGACCGGCACCCTGCCGGCGCCCTCGGTCGCCCTCGGCCTGGTCGTCATGGCGGTCGCGATCGTCGTCGTCGTGTGGCGGTCGATCGAGTCCGGCCGCGGGCCGCGGATCGACGTCGAGCCGGGACGGTCGGGGGAGGGCGGCGTCGCATGACCGACGGCCGCGTCGTGGGCGAGGACCCCATCGACGAGCGGATCCGGCTCGGCAGCCCACTGCCCGGCCCGGTGTTGTTCGCGCGGTTCGCCTTCCCGCCGAACCGGCTCGGCCTGTGCGGGCCCGAGACGGGCGGCACGCTCCCGGAGCGTGTCCGCGTCGGCGAGACCGGGCGGCGTACGGACCCGGAGCTGCGGCGCATCGCCGAAGGCTTTGAGGGCGCGTATCCCTACCTCCAGCTCATCGCCGCGGAGAACGATCGCCGCGATCCGCTCGACCGGGACGTCGTCGAGGCCTACTGGCTTGGCAACGGACTGCTGCGCGGCGTGCGGCCGCGCGCCCGCCACGACGACCTCGAGACGCGGTTCCGACCGCGGACCGCCGTCCGAGAGTGGCCGTGGCTCGCCGACAAGGCCGGCTCGGCCAGCGTCGTCCATCACAGCTTCCACGTGCTCGAGATCCTGCCCCGCATCGGGATGATCCGCGGCGGCCTGCCTCCGGACCTGCCGCGGGCCCTCGAGCGCTGCCTCGTCCGCCCGGGCCGGGTCGAGGCCGTTCACCCGGACGCCGTGGATGTGATGCTCCCCGCCCTGGAGCTGGTCGACGGCCGGCTGCGTCTCGGGGAGCCACGCCTGGAGCGACTACCAACGGGGGACGGCGACGGGTTCGGGGACCTGCTCCTGCCGGGCGACGACGTCGCGGTCCATTGGGACCGGGTCTGCGGACTGCTGGTGCCGGCGCAGATCGCGACGCTCACGGCCGTGACCGAGGCGAACCTGGCGGTCGCCAACCAGACGATCTAGCGGTCGATGCCCGCCGCGGCGTGGAGCGCGATGCCGGCCGCCCAGGTATCGGGCGACTCGCGCTGCAAGCGGGAGCCCTCCGCCTCCAGGAGATGCCAGAGGTCGGTTCGGGCCGAGCGCAGCTCGGGACTCCGGCGGTAGCGGTCCGTCAGGTCGACGACGAAGGCCGCATACCGCGTGGGTGGGTTCGGCGTCGGCGACGCGCTGCTCGAACCCCGGCGCGTAGTCGACGGCCAGGATCATGCGCCCGAAGAACGCGCCCAGGTCGAGCGCCCCGACGTCCCAGCCCTGGGAGTGTCCGCCGCGACGCAGGAGCGGGGCCGGGCGAGGTGAACACGCAGATCGTGGCGCCATCGACCGACGCCGCCTCGAGGTGTCCACCGAACGTCAGGTACTCGTTCGTGACGGCCAGCCGGTCGACGATGCGGATGAGGCCCCACGAGAAGTCGGCTCGGAGCGGCATCGACGTCGCATACGTGATCTCGGCCCGACGTCCGCGGCCGGCGGTCGACACCCAGTACTCGACGAGCTCGGGATCGAAGTGGCGCAGCGTGGGCGTGGCCCGGAGCGCGACCAACAGCGAGGCCGGACCTGGACGGTCGGGGAGGTCGGAGGTCGCGAGGAACCCGAAGTCGGCGAGGCGGACCGACGCGGTCGTGGGATCGAGGGCTGTCACAGCGGGCATCGTACTGGCGACCATCCGTCACGTCCGACCCGAGGACAACGACCACGGATCCAAGCAGGGGGTCGGCCAGGCTCGACCTCGACCCGGCCCGGTCCGGTCCAGCCTGGCCGCCGTTCCCCCTGGCCCGCATCCTCGCGCGTCCGCGGGCCCCGCGCGAAGGGCCGAATCGCCCATCCGGACCCTGCCGAACGGTCGACCGCCCGGCCGCATCGCCCGGTCCCATCGTGACCTTCGACCCTATCGACCGGCCCGCTTCGGGCCGAAGCTCAGCTCACGCACCGATCCATATGACAAGGAAGGCTGGTGACCCGATGCTCACCGTGCAGGACGTCATGACCACGCGGGTCGTCACGGCCCACCCGGAAACCCCACTCAAGGACGTCGCCCGGTCGCTCGTCCGCTACGGGATCAGCGGCGTCGTCATCGTTGACGACGAGGAGCACGTCCTGGGGATCGTCTCCGAGGCCGATCTCCTGATCAAGGAGAGCGGCGAGGCCGCCCTCCCGCATCGCCGTGGCGCCCGGATCCGCGGCGAGTCGCGCCAGACGAAGAGCGGCTTGGCCAAGGTCCGCGCGACCACGGCCGGCGAGGCGATGACGGCGCCCGCGGTGACGGTCGAGCCCGAGTCGGGTCTCGCGGCCGCCGCCGGCCTGATGGTCGAGCGATCGATCAACCGCCTGCCGGTCACCAAGGCCGGCCGCCTGGTCGGCATCGTGTCGCGAGCGGACCTCGTGCGCGCCTACGTCCGCACCGACGACCAGCTCGCGGCGTCCATCCGCCACGACATCCTGCTTCGCCACCTGCTGGTCGACCCGGTCCTGTTCGACATCGACGTGCAGCAGGGCGTCGTCCGGATCCGTGGCACGGCCGAGACTCGGACGATCGCCGACATGATCGAACGACTCGTCGCGGCACTCCCCGGCGTGATCGCGGTCGACGCCGACGTCACGTGGCTCGTGGACGATGGTCAGCCCAAGCCGCCCGATCGTGAACTCATCAACGCGGCCGTCCATTGACGCCGGGACAGGCGGAGGCACCCGACATGACCTCGATCGCCAGCGCGCCGCGATACCCGGGCATCCGCGCCATCGTCGAGGACGACCGGCTGGCCAACTGGCGTGGGCTCCAGGAGTTCGCCGGCATGCGTGCGGTCGCGACCGCCAAGAAGTAGCCCCCCAGGTTCCGTCCGCGTCCCGACTCGCCGGTCCTGGCGGGTCGGGACGTGACATCTTCCCCGTCGGTGACCCGTCTGTTACCGTAGCCATCCGGTTACGGAACAGGAGGGCGATCCATGGCGACAGGCAGTGGCACCAAGAGCGATCCCTGGCAGCTGACGACCCCGCCCGGGACGTCGTCGTACCAGATGTGGATCGACGATGCGGGCGATCCACCCGCGATCATCTGCCAGGTCGGCGGCACGCAACTCAAGTACGACAAGCGTGCGATCGACGACCTGCACGCGATGCTCAAGGCCCACGGCGACTGGATGCCGCTCGGCGGCGCCGACGAGCAGAAGCCGGCGCCGGATGGGTCGGTCGAGGCCTGGGGCCGCTCCGAGTCGAACCCGGTCGGTGGCTGGTACGGCCTGAAGAAGGGGCTGCGCGGTCGGTTCGGCGTCTACATGCCCCCGCTGCTCGAGGCGCTCGGCCTGGCCGAGGTGACCCATGACGCCAAGAACAACCGGATGCGCGCGATCTGATGGCGCAGCGGGCTCCGACTGCCACGGCCGATCGGTCTCCGAAGCTCGCACCGGAGCCGGTCGGCGACCCGTTCGAAGCGCTCGGTGACCCCAACCGGCGGGCGATCGTGGAACTGCTCGCGTCGGCTGACCGTTCGGTGCAGCAACTAGCTGATGCCCTGCCGATCTCCCGCCCGGCCGTCTCGCGGCACCTCCGGCTCCTGAAGGACGCCGGACTCGTCGTCGAGGAACCACGCGGGACCCGGCGCATCTACCGGCTCCACGACGAGGGTGTCGAAGCCGTGCGCGCCTACCTCGAGCGAGTGTGGGGCGACGCAGCCAGGCGGTTCCAGCTCGTCGCCGAGAACACGACGGCCCGTACCGACGAACGTGGCCGGCGGACCGCCCGATGACCGAGCCGATCCGGCTCGCCTTCGACGTCGCTTGCCCACCGGACCACGCCTTCCGGACATGGACGGAGGGCATCGACGGCTGGTGGCCGGCCGACCACACCGTCTCGGGGACCGATGACCTCCGCGTCGTCCTCGAGGGCCGGATCGGCGGCCGCATCTTCGAGCAGACGCCCGGCGGCATCGAGCACGACTGGGGCGAGATCACCGTCTGGGAGCCTCCGACTCGGTTCGGCTATCTCTGGCACCTGCGGCGCGACCGCGCCGATGCGACCGACGTTGAGATCCGCTTCCTCGATCGCGGCGACGGCTCCACCCGGGTCGAGATCGTCCACTCCGGCTGGGAACGCCTGGGCGCCGAGGCCGAGACCTGGCGCGACCGGAACCACGGCGGCTGGTCGACGCTGCTCCCTCACTTCATCGAGGCCGCCGCCATCTAATCGGCGGACCGGCAAGCACGCGCCGACCGGGCGTCGTCATCACGTGGTTGCCGCGGCGTCCCGAAGCACCGCATCCGAGAACGGCGGCCACGCTTCCAGGGCCCACGGCCCGAACTCGCGATCCGTGAGCACGACCAGGCCCAGGTCCTCGACCGGGTCCACCCAGAGGAACGTGCCGGAGCCACCGAGGTGGCCGAACGTCGCCGGGCTGTTCGACTCGCCCATCCAGTGCGGTCGCTTCCGGTCGTGCAGCTCCGGCCCGAGGCCCCAGTCGCACGGGTCGTAGTTGCCGACACCCGGGACGACGCCCTTGAGGCCCGGGAACACGACGGTCGTGGCGGTGGCCGCCAGGGCGCCAGACACCAACCGCGGTCGAAGCAGCTCCCCGGCGAACCGCACGATGTCATCGAGCGGGCCATGCAACCCCTGCGAAGGCCGCTCGACCAGGTGCGTCGACGACATCCCGAGCGGACCCAGGATCCACGCCTCGAGTACGGCGTCGAGGGGCTCTCCGGCGCGCTCCCCAACAAGCGCACCGAGCCGGTCGTACGCCGTGTTCGAGTAGATCCGACGCGATCCGGGTGCGGCCAATGTCGCATCACCGTCGAAGGCCCAGCCCGAGGCGTGGGCCAGCAGGTGCCGGACGGTCGACGCCGGCGGTCCGCTCGGTCCGGCCGGTTCGTCGAGGTCGATCAGCGCGCGCTCGACGGCCATCAGCACCGCCCACGCCGTGACGAGCTTCGTCACCGAAGCCCAGCGGAAGATGTGGTCCGGGTCGCCGTGCTGCCCGATCACCCCGCCGGGATCAAGGATCGCGGCCGCAGCGTGCTCGGCGCCCCAGGTGTCGATCGTCGCCAGGACGCCGCCGTATCGGTCGATCATCGGTCGGTCATCCGTCGGTCGCCCACGGCGCCGATGCTAGGGCGGCGCGAGCCCGGACGTCCGGCCCGGTCGGCGTTGCCCCCTCCGTACGGCTGGTCCCCCTTGCATCGGGCAGGCACCATGGGGACGTGGACACCAAGGGCTGCATGCCCCGCGTCGCGCCGCCCTCCCTCGTCATCGCCTTCTTCCTGGTGAGCCTGTTCGCGCCGGCGCCCGCGCTGGCGGCGAGCGACTTCCCCAAAGGCTTCGAGGGTTACCACACGTACGCCGAGGTCGCCGCCGATGTCCTCGCCGTCCAGACGGCCCACCCCGACATCGTCCAACGATTCTCGATCGGCCAGAGCTACGAGGGCCGCCAGCTGTGGGCGGCCAAGATCTCCGACAACGTCGCCATCGACGAGAACGAGCCCGAGGTCCTCTTCGACGGCAACACCCACTCCGACGAGCACATGGGCACCGAGATGACCCTGCACATCCTGCACTGGCTCGCCGACGGCTACGGCAAGGACGCCCGCATCACGAACATCGTGAACTCGCGGGAGATCTGGCTCGTCTTCAGCGTCAATCCCGACGGGTCCGCGCACGACATCTCCGGCGGTAAGTTCCACTTCTGGCGCAAGAACCGTCAGCCGACGCCGGGCACCACCTCGATCGGCACCGACCTCAACCGCAACTTCGGCTACCGCTGGGGCGGTGGCGGGCGGACGAGCACGAACCCGCAGGCCATCACGTATCGCGGACCGAAGGCGTTCTCCGCCCCCGAGACGCGCGCGATGCGCGACTTCCTCGCGAGTCGCGTCGTCGACGGTCGCCAGCAGATCCGCACCGCGATCACGTTCCACGAGACCGGCCGGCTCGTGATGTGGCCGTACGGCTACACGATGACGAACATCCCAGGCGATATGACGGTCGATGACCACGATGCCCTGGTCAAGATCGGCAAGCACATGGCCTCGACCAACGGCTACAAGCCCGAGCAGGCGAGCGACCTCTACATCACCTCGGGCACGACCCGCGACTTCGAGTACGGGATGTACCGGATCTTCTCGTACACGTTCGAGATGTCGACCAAGGACTACCCCGACGACTCGAAGATCGCGTCGGAGACCGCCCAGAACAAGGAGGCGGTGCTGTACCTGATCGAGCGCGCGTGGTGTCCGCTCTCGGTCCTCGGCGACGCGACACGGGCCGCGCGCTGCGGCGCCCTCGACGATGACTTCGAGGTCCCGCGTGGGTGGCAGGTGAACCCCGACGGGACCGACACCGCGGCCTCGAATGCGCGCTTCTCGCGGTCGAACCCGGCACAGACGCGGACGGCCGGCGGCACCAAGCAGCGAACGAACGCGACGTCCGGCTCGCGCGTCTTCGTGACCGGTGCCGCCGCCGGGTCATCGCCGAACGCGAACGACCTCGACGGCATCTCGACCATCCGCTCCCCCGAGATCACCCTGTCCGCGAACCCCGGCCAGCGGCTGACGTTCCGCTACGTCTTCGCGCACGACGCGAACGCGACCGGCGCCGATTCGCTGCGCGCGATCGTCGAGCGCGCCGACACCTCGCAGACGGTCGTCTGGAGCGTGGTCGGCAAGCCGGCCGAGCGCAACGGGGTGTGGCGCTCGGTGTCGCTGCCGATGGCCGCGTACGCGGGCGAGACCGTGCGGATCCGCTTCGTGGCGACGGACGGCGGGGCGAACAACCTGGTCGAGACCGAGATCGACGACGTCCGGGTGACGCGCGGCTCCTGACGGCCCGGCGCCTCAGGGACTCCCGCTGCCGTCATACGTCACCGAGTCGTCACGGACCCGGATTAGACTCCCGGCATGAGGTTCTTCAACACCAAGCCCGAGACTGTCCCCTCCCCCGCCGACGCCCTCCCCGGCCGATCGCAACCGATCATGACGCCGGGCATCCACACGATCCTCGGCACGCCGCTCGCCGGCCCGTGGCCCGAGGGCACGAGGACCGCGATCTTCGGTCTCGGGTGCTTCTGGGGCGACGAGAAGGATTTCTGGCAGCTCCCCGGTGTCGTCACGACCGCCGTCGGCTACGCCGGTGGAAGCACGCCGAATCCGACCTACAACGAGGTCTGCTCCGGCCGGACGGGGCACGCTGAGGTCGTCCTCGTCGCCTACGACCCGAAGCGGATCTCCTACGAGCAGCTCCTCAAGACCTTCTGGGAGCATCACGACCCGACCCAGGGCATGCGCCAGGGCAACGACCTCGGCACCAGCTACCGCTCGATCATCATCGTCGCCGACGACGAGCAGCGCGCCGCCGCCGAGACCTCCAAGGCGATGTACCAGGAGCAGTTGTCGAAGGCGGGCTACGGCACGATCACGACCGAGATCGTCGACGCCAAGGCGTATCCGTTCTACTACGCCGAGGACTACCACCAGCAGTACCTCGACAAGAATCCGCGCGGCTACTGCCCGAACCACGCGACCGGCGTGAAGCTGCCGGACGACTTCGTGGTCACGCCGCTTCAGTACGTGGACTGAGGTCGCAGCGCGACGTCGCGAAGCCGACAGGTCGTCCGGCGGCCCGGCGTCTACGATGCCGGAGGGAGGGCGTGAGTTGGCCGACCCGATCGCGGACATCATCGGCGACTACCGAGTGTTCGCGGCCCAACAGCGTGACCGGTTGCTGGCGCGCGGTATCGACATCGCCCCGTACGCGCTCAGCCACCTCGCGTACCGCGTGCCCGAGTGGGACCAGTACGTCCACGTCCGGAGGCTGCTGGAGCGCCACGCGATCGCCAATCGTGAGAATGTCTGGAACGGCCGCCCGATCTCGCTGATCGTTCCCGCCCAGCCGCTCGACGTCCTCGAGGGCAAGGTCGTCCCGCTCATCGAGCTCATCCCGCCCGTCCACCAGCGCGTCTACAAGATGGGGATCGAGCACCTCGGCGTCGTCGTCGGGGACACGTTCGACGCGTTCGTCGAAGCCCACAAGCCCGTCCTCACGGGACAGCAATTCCAAGGGCCAAACAGCACACCCGACCCGGTCTACATCCTGTTCGAGGACTTCACCCACGTGAAGTTCTATCGACTTTCGCTGCGGGCATCCGTCGAGCTCGACGGTTACCCGTTCGAGGACGGGTTCCGCCACGTCGACGACTGGGTGCCGCAGCGACTCGTCACGGCGACCGGCCCCGACCCGCTGCCGCGCTGAGTCGACCGAGCGGCAGTACCCTGACAGGTTCGAGGTCCCGAACGGCTACTGCCCGAACCACTCGAGCGGTGTCAAGCTCCCGAGCGCTTGGCGGCAGGCGTGAAGCTGCCGAATGACTTCGTGGCGACGCCGCTGCAGTACGTGGACTGACCCCCTCCGTCTCGACCGAGATGGCGCCGGACCGCGCGAGGTCGAGCACCTCGTACAGCTCCGGGCGGGTGCCCCAGACGGGGGCGCGGACGCTGGTTCCGCCAGGGACCATGTCGAGGCCGACCGGGATCGCGCCGGGGCCGAGGCCGACCATGACGATGTCGGACCATCGGCCGACGAGCTTCGCCGCCAGGTCGGCGGCCTCCTGCACTCCGACGAAGTTGAACACCGCTTCAACGCCTCGGCCGCCGGTGAGGTCGCGCACGGCCTCGATCGAGGAAGGGTCGGAGACGTACGCCGAATGAGCGCCCACCTCGCGAGCGAAGGCGAGCTTGTCCTCACTGATGTCGAGGGCGACGACCCGCGCTGACGAGAGGACCCGCAGCATCTGGATCGCGAGGTGGCCGAGACCGCCCACGCCGATGACGACAGCCGTCGTGCCCGGGACGAGCTTCGGCAACGACGGCTTGATGGCGTGGTATGGCGTGAGCCCTGCGTCCGTGAGCGGGTCCAGAGACGAAGCGCCTAGTGGGCCTGCACACGACGAAGGGCTCTTGACCGCAAGCAGCGACGCGCGATGATTGCCTTGAAAGGTCGCGTTCCGATGACGATCCGCGCGCATCCCCTGGACAAGAAGCGGCTCTGGCTCGTCTCTTTTGTGAGCATCGCCGCGATCGTGGCGGTTGGCTACATCCTCTCCGGGCCGGCCCACGTCGGTTCCCCGATCGTCGTGCGCCTCATCGCGGCGGCGATCGTCACGGCCTTCGCCGCCGTTGCCAACTTCGTCGCCGGACCGCGAGCCGCGGCCGGGACGGCGATCGTCGGGGTCCTGATCGCTGTCGTGCTGCTCAGCCAGCTGGCGTAGCCGTCCGGGCTTCGCCGGCGATCGGCCGACTCATGGCTCGACTCGTCAGGTCGTCGGCTTTCGACCACGGATGAGAGGCACAGCTGATGGCGCAGCGGTCGACGCGGGTTCCCCGTAAGGCCTGGCTGGCCGTCGCCCTCGTCGTCGTCGGTATCCTCCTGCTGGCGCAGAACTCGACGGTCCTCGTCCCCGACATGGACTCCTACGTCGTGGTCGACCAGCGCACCATCGTGGTGAGCGTGGCCGTCGCGCCGTGCAGCTGGACGCGGGTCACCGATGTCGCGGAGACGCCGACCGACGTTCGGGTGAAGGTCGAGACATGGCCGTGCCCCATCCCGCTCGCCGGTACGGCGGAGCTCGCCGCACAGGATCTGACGGTCTCGCTCGCGGCTGATCTCGCGTCGCGTGCCGTCCAGGACGCGAATGGGCAGGCCGTCCCCTCGCGGTAGCCGGCGGCAGACGCAACGGGTCGTCGAAGAGGCCCTCCCGACACCGGGAGGGCCTCTGTCATGTCTCTTGGTGCGAGCTCGCCCTCGGGACGGCCGCCCCGTCGGACGCTACTTGCGGCTGTTGTAGGTCGCGAGGCCCGACCAGTCGCCCCGCACCGCGTACGACGCCTGCGTCGGCCACGTATCGAGGCTCGAGGGCGGCAGCGCCCCGCCTTGCGCGATGATCTTGCGGAGGTCCGCTGGATCGGTGTGCTGGAGTTCGTCGTACGTCGTCACGCCGCCATCGGACAGGATCGAGGCGATCCGCGGCCCGATGCCGTTGAGCTGGGTCAGATCATCCGCGGCCGCGGCCTTGGCGGGCTTGGACTTGGTCCCGCCGTGGTGCTTCGGCTCGGACAGCCGCTTGTTGTACTTCATCAGGCCCTGCCAGTCGCCGTTCGCGGCGTAGCTGGCTTGCATCGGCCACGTCCCGACGTTGGCGGGCGGCGCCATGTCCGCGGAATGCAGAGCGTGCCTGACCTGCGGTTCGTTCGCCTCCGCCAGGGCGGCGTATGTCGTGATCCCCGCCGCGGTCAGCGCCTCGCTGGCCTTGGGCCCGACGCCCGAAAGCTGCGTCAGGTCGTCCGGCTTCGCGGCCGCTGCGGCCACCGCTGCCGGCGCCGCAGCGGCAGCCGGAGCCGCCTCGGCTGGCTCGACCTCCTCGGGGACCTCGACCTCATAGTCCGCGACGACTTCTTCACCGCCGAGCTCCTCGACCGCCGGATCGACGAGCGCCTTCAGCGCGGTCGCCGTCTTGGCGGGCAAGGTGCTCTCGATCAGGAGCGCCTTCTCGGACACGAGGGCCTGTTCGATCATCCCGATGGAGTTCGCCCAGCTCCCCTCGTACAAGATGAAGAGCGCGCTCTTGCCCTTCTCGACTTCCTTCGTGACCCGACGCATGAACTTGTCGTCGATCCCGATGTCGTGGAAGCGATTCCGGAGGCCATTGAGGACGCCAACGGCGGCGCCGCCGACGACGGCACCCGCCGGACCGAGGAGGATCGCTCCGACGATGACACCGAGCCCGGCGCCACGGGCGGCGCCCTTCGCGCCACCGAGATCGGTCGTCTGATGGATCTTGACCCGGCCGAACCTCGTCCGGTCGGCGATCGCGGCATCCACGATCTTCACGTTGGGGTCGACGTCGTCGATCTCCTGGATCCGCTTCAGGAGTCGCCGCGACTGCTTGCCCTTGTCCAGGACGAACACGGCGAGGGTCTGACCGTAGTCTTCAGCCATCTATCGAGTCTCCTCTCACAGGGACCGTGACGAGCCACGCTTGTGACCCGTCGAGCTTCATGCCGAGATCGATCCATCCATCGGGCCCGACCCGTCGGACTTCCTGAGCGGGTCGGAGCGTGACGCGGGCGGGGATATCGGTCCATCTGGATCAGGGTGACCGGTCCGCGGACACCTCCCTCCGCGAAGCCTGCCGGGTGGCCCTCTCTCGTGCATGAGGGGCCTCGAATGGTATCCCGGCCAGCGCCCGACGAATGCTAGGCCTCGTCGGCCCCTCATGCAACCGCGATGGCGGGCCGAATCGGTCAGCCGGCGGAGGCGTCGTCCGTCAGGTCCCGGTCCTGCATCTCCCAGGTGTGGTCGAGCACGTGGTATGCCGTGTGGCGAAGCAGGTACGGGATCGTCCAGTTGCCGAGTGGCTTGCCCTCGAGGTACCACGCGCGCATCGCGTCGACGAAGCGGTCGCGGTGGTGGGCGAGCCCGTCCGGCGTCCGCAGGTCCTCCCACTCGGATGGCACCTTGACGCGCTTCGAGAAGTCGCCACCTTCGTTCGCCAGGACATGCCGAACGATCACGTCGCGGGAGCGGCCGCCGCCGCGGGGTCCCGGCCGGAGCTCCGCCGAGACGCGGGCGGCGGTCTCGTCGAACTCGGCCCACGCCGCGCGCAGCAGCCGCACCTGGCGGTCGAAGGTCGGCGCGTCGAACGGCTCACGGTCGAGCGGCGACGGCGCGAACGAGATGCCCCAGAAGTCGGTCGAGCCGACCCCGGGGTACCGGCCGATGATCTCGAGGTCCGTCTGGGTCGCGAGCTCCGAGCCCAGCCGGACGCGCTTCGCGACCGGCAGGTATCGCGGCACGTAACGGGCGAGCTTTTCGACCGCCTCGTCCTCCGACTTGCCTCCCCGTTCGAGACCCGGCCAGTCCGCCGCCACGGCGACCCAGCGCTTGCCTCTCGTGGGCTGTTCGACGAGCACGCGGAGCTTGGACGTCATCGGTCAGTGACCGCCGCGGACGAGGGCGTCCAACATCGACGCGAGTTCGGCCGGACGGGAAAGCATCGGCGAGTGCCCGCCGTCGATCTCGGTTGCGGTCACGCCGAGTCGCGTATGCGCAGCCTGCCGACCCCAATCCGGGTTGGATGCATGGTCCTCCCGGCACACGATGTACTCGCTGTCGACGGCGGGCCATTCGGCGAGTGGCGTGATCTCGTTCATGACGTGGTAGGACTGCGGACGTAACAGCGGCACGGCCCAGGAGACCACCTCGTCGCTGGCGTCCTGCATGAACAGCTCGCGAGCCGTGTTCGGGCCGACCGACCAGAGGCCATCGCCGAGGTCGGTCCACTCGCTCGTCGCCGGCGGCGTCGTCGGATCGATGGGCTCGGCCGCCCGTTGGTCCTGGGCACTCAGACCGGGCTCGGCGAGGAACGCGGCGATGAAGATCATCTGTCGAACGTCTCGCCGTGTCGCGACGATCGGTGCGACCAGGCCCGCCATGGAATGCGCCACCAGCACGGGAGGGTCGGCCCAATCCGTCCCGGCGATGGTCGAATCCGCGTAGTCGGACGCGCCGAGTCCGCGCTCACTGATCGGGCAGGTCGACGGCCGTCACGCGGTGTCCCAGGCGTTCGAGTTCCGGGGTGAGGAGACGCCAGCACCACGACCCGAAGTAGGAGCCGTGGATCAACACCAGATGCATGCCGCCTCCTCAAGCTCGACCTTATGCCTGGGTCGGTGGGTCCCCGCGAACCGGCTCTCCGAGCTCGACGACGCGGCCCTGGATCGGCCCGGCATCGTCGTAGATCTCGCGATGCTCGAACCCCACCTCTGCCACCCCGAGTCCGACGGCGGCCGGATCGGTCAGGAACAGGTACGGGCGGAAGCCGATCCGCTTACGGATGGTGTTCTTGAGCAGTCGATGGGCGAGCGTGACGGCCGGGCCGAGCAGGTCACTCCCGGACCCCACCGTCTGGCGCACGACATGACCCCGATGCACGATGACCTTGAGGTCGAGATGGGCGACCGCGGGGCAGGCGGTGCACACGTGATCGCTCGAGGGGATCGCTCGCGTGCGGCTGTCGACGAACGCCCGGTACATCACTCCGACCTTCGCCAGGACCTCGTCGCCCCGGCCTGATAGGCGGTCCGCCGGAGCGACCGCGAACACCGCATCACCTTCGAGCTTGACGAGGGTGAAGTCGGGCGCGACGCCTTCGACGACGGTGTCCAGCAAGGCGCCGAGCACGCCATAGGCGGCAGGGATGCCGGCGCTGAAATCGACCCCGTGCTCCTGTTCGACGCCGGCCATGAACCCGGTGTAGCCGGAGATGTCGGCGAGGAGGAGGTAGCGCTCCCCAGCCGGCGCGTCGACCCCGGTCGGTGACTCGGTCATTCCTGCTCGGCCCACGTCTCCCCCGATCCTTGTCCGTCCAGGCGGCCCTCGCGGGTCAGGGCATCGTACCGGAGGGACACACGATCGATTCGTGCCTTGCGGCGGGCTGACGCCCGGGGGTTCAGGGCAGGCGGAAGGTCGGGCTCGGGTCGGCGCCCTTCGCCACGCACGAGGTGTCGAGGCCATCGGCCGTCCCCGCATCGACGAAGGCGGCGATGAGCGCCGGGCCGCAGCCCAGATGACCGACCACGTGCTCTTGGGCGGGCATCACGACGATCGCGCTGTGTGGCTGCTGGCTCGGCACCGCGGTGAGGTTCGCCGGCGGATCCTGCGGGTCGCCGTCGCCGGTGAGCCATAGGACCGGGATCGTGGTTCGGACGGGTGACGCGTCATCCGCCGGGACGACGCCCTTCGGAAGGTAGCGGCACCGCGCGGCCCGCGCCTGCGCTCGGGCCAGTTCCATCGGGAGGGCGTAGCTGCCCGCGCCAGCCCGTTCCACCTCGCTCGGGTCGAAGCGCGCCCAGGCCTCGGAGCAGAAGATCTCATCCGTCATCACGAGCGACGAGCCACCATCCGGAGAGGCCGGGATGAGCTCGCTGGCCGGGCCCCACTGGCCCTCTGACGCCAGGTGGATCGCCAGCGGGACCTGCGCGGCGGTGGCGCCGGTCAGCAGGGCATCGTGGATCGACCGCCCGACCATGAGGGCGTCCACGACCGCGTGCTGCCCCGTCGCCGGGTCGACGACATCCGTCTCGATGCCGGTTTCGGATCGCTGGACGAGTGTCGACCACTCGCTCTCGAGTCGCGGGAACGCCGTGTGACAGGCGGCATCGGCGGCGCAGCGGGTGAATAGGAGATCGATCGCGGCCTGACTGTTGGCCGCGATCCGCTCCAGGACCGGCACGTCGAGCGGCGTCGAGCCGTCGAGCACAGCGACGCGGACGTGGTCGGGGTGCTGACGGAGGTAGTACTGCGCGAGGGTCCCGCCGTATGACGTCCCATACAGGTCGATCTGGTCATACCCGAGTGCCGCCCGGACGTCATCGAGGTCGTCCGCCGCGGCCGTGCTCGTGTAGAAGCGCGGATCGGCATCGAGTGCGGCCAAGCCATCGCGCATCCAGGTCGACCTGCGCGCGTCGGCCTCGGAGGCCGACAGCCCGGTGGTGTCGGGCATCGGCGGGAGCATGAGCGCATTCGAGGCACCCGTCCCGCGCTGGTCGACGAGGACGATGTCACGCGTGGCGTGGACGCCCGCATAGAGGCCCGGGAGCCAGGCGAAGAACGATGTGCTCGCGTCCTCGGGGCCGCCGGCGATGGCGAAGAACGCGTCCGGCTGCGGCACCGCGGCGACGGCCGGCACGACCGCGACACGGAGTCCGATCCGGCGCCCGTCCGGATGCGACCGATCCTCGGGCACCGTCAACGTCCCGCAGTAGCCGGACACCTCGGCCTTGACGGGGACCTCGCCCTGGATGAGGCACGGCGTCATGGCCTGTCCGGCGAGCGTGCGCGACGTCGACGCGGCGGGGCCTGCGGCCGACCCCGTCCCCGAGGTCGACGACGAACAGGCGACGAGCAGCCAGGCGAAGACCAGGACCGTGACCGGACGCGCGATGTGTCGCATCTGCAACCCCTGCTCGCCGGCGCGCAGGCGAGGCGCACGTTCGCGTCACGCCATCCTGTGGTCCCCGCCACGCACCGGACCTGTAAGGTTGTGCCGAGGGCCGACTTCGACCAAGAGTCACATGACCCCGTGAGCGTAGGCCGAGCGATGCGTTCTCGATCAAGCCGGTGGGCACGAGCGGTGGTGCTCTGGACGGTCGCGCTGCTGCTCGTCGCGATCGTGCTCGCCGTCGTCGCGGTGGCGAGCCTCTACGATGCCCAGCAGGCGTGCTTCTTCGACACGTCCACGCGTTGCCCGGGTGCCGACGACTGGCGGGTCGGGCTGCTCACCTTCGCCCTGGTCGGCGTCCCTGGTATCTGGCTGATCGGCATGGTCGTGGCGTTCGTCGTCAGACCGGCGAGAACACCTCCGCCCAATCGTCCTTGACACTCACGACCGTCCATCCCTTCGCGCGGGCGAGGTCGATGGCCTGTTCGGATCCCTTGACGTAGTCGAACTCGCGCTCGCGGTCGTCGTGCAGGACGAGGATGCGCAGCGATGGCTTGTCCTGATGCCGGGCGAACTGGAGCATCGGGATATCGCCGTTCGAATTGCCGGCGGCCAGGATCGGCCGGCGGCCGACGCGACTCCAGATCCGGATCGGCTTCTCGGGGCCATCGTCGAGGTAGTCGGGTGCCGCGGCGTGGCTGAGCGTGCCGCCGTCGTCGTCCGGCGTCCAGGCGAACTTGGGGCTGCTGCCCACGACGCGCTCACGCGGGATGCCGTACATCTCCTGCGTGACCGGCCGCATGAAGTCGCGCCCGCCGCCGGAGGCGATGTAGCTCGTGAACCCGTTGTCGGCGAGATACCCGAGCAGCTCGACCATCGGTCGATAGGCCGTCGCCAGGTAGCCGCGACCGAGCGTCGGGTGCATCCCCTCGCGCAGGAAAGTGTCGGACCGCGTCTCGAATTCCTCGACGCTCATGCCTGCGAACGCGGCCAGCACGCCGGCGGCCAGGACTGGGATGTCCGTGTCGTCCCCCGCGTAGTGTCGGTCGACCACCCCGGCCAGCCAGCCATAGTCCTTCGTGTACGCGGCCTTCCACGGCTGACGATCGCGCAGCGACTCGTCCTCGTTCGCCATCGCGACCAGCCGCCGCAGGATGAAGTCGAGCTGGATCGGCATCGGCTTCTCCGGCCACAACGTGCCGTCGTTGTCGAAGACGGCGATCCGCTCCTCGACGGGCACCGGGTCCGAACCGTCTCCTCCCGTCACGTTGGCCACGAAGTCGATCACCGCACGCCGTGATGGACCCTCGCGCCAGCTCGCCAGCTCTGTCATCTGCCACCTCCCCGTCCGCATCGCGTGGTTGACGGGCATCATGTCACCGGCGACGTCGCTGGCCGGGATACGACATGGCATGGAGGTGAACGTGGGCGTCCTGAACGAGCACCCGGTGTTCCCGATCCTGCTCTCGAAGGACCTCGACGCGACGCGGACCTTCTATCGCGACGTGCTGGGGCTCGAGATCCTGCGAGAGGACCCGGACGACCGGATCGTCTTCCGCTGCGGCGGCGGGACGCAGCTGGCCGTCACGAAGAGCACGGTGGGTACCTCCGACACGCAGACCCAGCTCGCCTGGCGCGTCCCGGACATCCACGCCGCCGTCGCGGAGCTCCGAGCGCGCGGTGTCACGATCGAGGAATACGCCGCACCCGATCCGGTGACCGTCGACGGGGTCGCCGACATGGGCCACTCATGGGCGGCGTGGTTCGTCGATCCGAGCCAGAACGTGCTGGCGGTGGTCCAGCCGAAACCCTGACGGGCGCCCTCTCAGAAGGCTCGACGCCGACGGCGCCCCGAGGTCAGCCCTCGATGTCGAGCTTGCCTCGCCAGCAATCGGTCGTGACGCCGTCGTGGTCGCACTTGATCTCGTCGTACTCGCCGGTCACGAGGTTGCCCTTGCCCCAGCCCTCGATGACCACGCCGCTGATCGCCGCGTGCAGTCCGGTCTGCTCGACGTGGACGAGGGCCTTGAATGGGTGCTCCGAGCCCTCGAACCCGTAGATGGCTTCTACGGTCGTCGTCGGTCCCGGCTTCATGTCGAGGACCGTCCCGGCATATGTCCCATCGCCCGCCGCACCGCCGACGATGCCCGCCATGCCCGGCCCCTCGCCGACCATCCACTTGGTGAAGGTCGCGGTTCCCAATAAGGTCGCGGTTCCCATGGGTCGATCCTTTCTGCCCGATGCGGCCCGGTCTGGTGGTCGGCTCGACTGGGTCGAGGTACCGGGTTGCAGCGATGTGCGTTCACGCCGATCTGGGTGACCCGGCCACGGTACTCCCGGCTCCGTGCGTTCCCGTTTGAAAACCGCCACCACGCTCGCGTGCGTAGTACGCCGTGTCGCATGCGCACGCGAACCAACCCCCAGCGAAGCTTCAAGGAGTCTTCCCCAGTCATGCCCACCTACATCGATGTCCACGATCTGCCTGGCGTGAAGGCCGGCGACGTCGCGGGCGCCCACGAGGCCGACGTCCGCGTCGGTCCGAGCTACGGCGTCGACTACCAGCACTACTGGGTCGACGAGGAGCAGGGCAAGGTCTTCTGCCTCGTCGAGGCACCCGACCGCGAGACCGCCGCGCGGGTCCACCGCGAGGCGCACGGCCTCGAGGCCCAGACGCTCTACCAGGTCGTCCAGGGCGCGTAGCCCTCGCGACCCCGACCGGCCTCGGCGCATCGTGCGCCGGGGCCTTCGTCACCTCCGGGGTGGCGTCACGTCCGCCGGGATCACGGCCCGCAGGCCCCGATGCGACTCGTCGAGGACCTGATCGCTCCGACCGTGGGCACGTCCTCTGGGCTCCCCTTGGCATCTCCGGGCGAGGTCCAGGAAGCGTCGGCAAGTGATGCAGGCAACGCGGCTGCCACCGCTACCAGCCCCCACTTCCCGGTCTTGCTGAAGGTCTGCCCGACACCGACGATCCCGCCGTCGACCGCGACCATCAACTTCACGCCGACGCCACGCGGCGACGGTCTCTTGTGCCATGTACGACCGTCCGACGAGGTCCAGGTGGTCGTGACGAACGGGCCGCTCAGATCGGGGCCACACGTGTCGTTCGACGGTCCGCCGGTGACGAACACGGCGACGTACCCGCCCGCGTAGGCGATGACGTCCGTCGGCCCGGGCGAATCCTTGCCTTCCGGCAGCGTTACGCCGCTTCCAGTCGACCCCGTCGCCCGACGTCCAAGCCACAGGGCGATCGGGCCCCCATCCCCATGCGATCCAACGGCCGCCGCCGATCGCGGCGGATTCGACGTCTGCCCCCTTGGACTTCGGCAACTCGGCCACCTTCCACCAATCGGCGCCGTTGTCCGTCTGCCAGACATCGACCCGGAGAGACACCCCTTCCTTCTTACCCGGCACGCTGACGAACGCCGTCAGCCGACCATCTGCGGCGACGACCTCGTGAACGCCACGCGC
Source organism: uncultured Chloroflexia bacterium (assembly GCA_963817245.1). Lineage (GTDB taxonomy): Bacteria > Chloroflexota > Limnocylindria > Limnocylindrales > CSP1-4 > SPCO01. The sequence goes on along the minus strand of CAWFNQ010000001.1, from coordinate 483,208 downwards.
GACCTCGATACCGCCCTGGGTCGTCACTCGAGCCCAGTCGGTCCCGTCACGAGAGGCCCACATCAGGCCGCCCCGCCCGTTCGTATCGAACGCGACGATCGCTTGACGACCAACGCCGACGAGGTCCATCTCCGCCCCTGCGAAGGTGGGGTCGCTGGCTTGCTGCCATCGTCGACCGTCGGAAGACGTGAGCGCGACGGCGACCTCATCGTCAGAATCGGCAAGGTATTCGTGCCCCACCGCGACGAAGCCGAGATCCCCGGCGCCGACGTCCTCGATCTCGGTGTCTGCGCCGGGCGTCCCACGAGCGTTGCCGAACTTCCAGTGCCGGGCGTCGGTCGAGAACCACAGATCCGCTCCGGACGACGTCAGGAGCGCATAACCCTGCGGGGTGTGGGCAAGGCGGGGTCCATCGACGTACAGCGCGTCATCAGGGATGCTCGCCGGGGCTGGCTTCGCCCACGCGAAACCCGCTGGTTTCGGGGTCGGCTCGACCTTGGCGATCTCGACCCAGGGCGTGCCGTCGTGGTCGGCGATCGCGATCCAGCCGAAGCCCGGACCCTCGAGAGCGGAGAACGCCACGGGCTGGACCTTGTACCAGACGTACCCGGAGTCGAGCACCGGGCCGTCGAGCACGTGGAGCTTGGTCCCGAGTGGCAACACCGGCTCGTACTTGACCGAATCGTCACTCACTCGCGGCTGCGAGCGAACGCGCAAGTCGGCCGACACGGTGATCACGATCGCGTTGACGAGCGGTCCGTCGGGACCGAGCGTCGGGGCGGTCGACGCGGCGGGCCGCGCTGGAGAGGCGCTCGGTGCGACGGCCCCCGACGGCACCGGCTCGGGCGACGAGGAGCTCTGCGACGACCCACACCCGGCGGTCATCACGACCGCCACCATCAGGACGCCGAAGACCCGCCGGCTGCTCGCGGTCTGCATGCTGGACTTCTCCCTGAGTCGGCCCTGAGACGCGCGATCGCGACGCATGTGTCGTCAGTGGCGCGTCGCGACGTCCTCGGCCCGGAAGCGCGGGATGGAGTCGCGGGCGATCCGTTCAAGGACGTCCCGTGTCGCGCCATCGAGGTCAGGGAGCCACACGCTCAGGTCCGTGAATCCAAGCGCGCGATGCGTCTCGACGAACGACTCGAACGCCTCCACTGAGGCGAGGGCCGTCTCGTCGGCCCAGGTCGAGCGTCGGATCGAGTCCGGGTCGCGACCGGCTTCGCGTGAGGTTGATTCGACGAGCGCCGCCTGCTCTGCGACGGACATCGTGACGCCCTCGGTCGACTCGCCGACGCCGGTCCGGAACGTATCCCACTGGTCGGCGAAGCGCGCCGCGAGCCGGAGCATCCGTGGCCGATGCGCTGCGATCAACAGGGGGATCCGGGGTCGCTGGATCGGCTTCGGATCGAGGGGCGCGTCAACCAGCCGATAGAACCGGCCCTCGAACGATGTGCGCTCATCTCGCTGGAGTCGGTCGATGATCTCGACGGCCTCTTCCAGCCGACTCACGCGGTCGCCGGGTGCCGGCAGGTCGATGCCATACCGCCGGTGCTCATCCTCGTTCCAGCCGGCCCCGAGGCCAAGGATCAGCCGGCCTCCACTGATGTGGTCGACGGTCACGGCCTGCTTGAGCAACACGACCGGGTGCCGGAACGTGTTGCTCGTGACGAGGGTGCCGATGCGGATCCGCGATGTCTGCGCCGCGATGGCGGCCAGCAGGGTCCAGGATTCGAGGACCGGCGCCCCCGGCCCGCCATCGGTGTCGATGAGGTGGTCGACGAGCCAGCCGTGATCGAACCCGAGCTCTTCCGCGAGCTGGAACCGGCCGACGACGTCGTCGAGGTCCCGTCCACCTTGGCCGAGGAACAGACCGAAGCGAAGGGCGGGGCGCATCGACTAGCCTCGCTCGCCCTGCTCCACGTATGGCGCCCGCCAATCGGGCGCCTCGAACTCAGGCGCGTAGAACGACGTGACGCGGTAGATCTTCCCGTCCTTCATCTGGATCAGCTGGATGACGTGCCAATCCGAGCCGTCCGGGTAGATCACGTGCGCCACGGCGGTGTAGTGATCGCCGTTGCCATCGATGCGCATCGGCGTGTAGGAGGGCGAGAGGACCCAGCGGTCCTCCGTCCCGACGACGTGGTCGACCCGCCCGGACAATGGCACGCCACCGGGATAGTTCGCCATCATCGCGCGCAGGTTCGCGCTGCCGTGGATGCGTTCGCCCGACTGCGGGTACTCCTCGAGGTAGTCATCGTGGAGGAGGGTCGCGAGGGCGTCCAGGTCCGTCGTCTCCAATGCTTTCGCATATCGGTCGACGATCTCGCGGGTGTTGATGTCCGACATCCGGGGACCTCCTGGCTCACTGACCGGCGGGTGGCGCGGGATCAACGCCGGGGTCGCGTACGCGTTCGATCGAGAACCGCCTCGCGACCAGTTGCTGGACGAGGAAGATCGCGATCCACCAGAACCACGCGAGATACGGGTTCACGAAGGCGATCGGGATGGAGAGCGCGAACATGATCGGGACGACCGAGATCCGGTAGGTGATGTAGCGCTCGATCTCCGGCGTCACGGTCGAGATGACGAGGCCGGCGCGAGCCGGGTAGCGCCACAGGATCAACGACATGGTCCCCGTCAGCACGCCGAACGCCGCATAGAGGGCCGCCGCGACCGGGACATCGCCCTCTTGCGCGATGACCGACGTCGGGAACGGGAGGGCCGCGATGCAGAAGAGGAAGCCAAGATTGAGTGCCATGAGACGGCCGTCGATCCGGTTGATCACCCGGAACGTCTGGTAATGGCCGACCCAGAGCGCCGCGATGACCGCGAAGCTGAGGATGAAGGCGAAGATCGCCGGGCGGAGCGCGAGGAGGGCCTCGAACAGGCTCGCGTTCGTCTGGTTCGCCGCCAGTTCGGGAAGGCGGACGTCGAACGCGAGAAGCGTGATGGCGATCGCGAACACCGCGTCCGAGAAGAAGATGACGCGCTCGAGAGCCGGAACGCCCGCCTCGGTCCTCGACCGGTCCATGATGTGCACGGCCAGAAGGCTAGTCGATGGCCGCTGGGTCGAACAGGGCCCCGTCGCGCGGCGCTACCCTTCCACGGGTGACGAACCCGACGGCACGCCCGGCGATCCCGACCGGCCTGGTCGAGGGCGGCGTCGTCGCCATCGCGCGACGGGTGACCGCCGCGTCCGCGCCGGGCATCGCCCGGGCGCTCGGCGACGGCGGCGTGCGCGCCTTCGAGATCACCCTCAACGACCCGGAGGCCGACGCGCTTCGGGCGATCGAGGCCGTCGCGGGCGCCGAGTCAGCCGGCGGTCACGGAGCCACCGGCGCCATCGCGATCGGCGCCGGGACGGTGCTCTCGGTCGCGGCGGCGCAACGGGCGGTCGATGCCGGGGCGACGTTCCTCGTGATGCCCCACACGGATCCCGACATCGTGGCCTGGGCCGCCGAACGTGGCGTGCCCGCGTTGCCGGGCGCCGCGACGCCGACCGAGGTCCTCGCCGGGTGGCGGGCAGGCGCGGCCGCCATCAAGGTCTTCCCGGCCTCGTCGCTCGGCGCGTCCTTCGTCCGAGAGCTGCGCGGTCCCCTGCCCGACATCCCGCTCGTGCCGACCGGCGGTGTCTCGGCCGACAACGCCGGGGCGTTCATCGCGGCCGGCGCACTGGCCGTCGGTCTGGGCAGCTGGCTGGTCGGTGACGGCGAGGCGACCGGGGTGACGGCCCGGGCGCGACAGGTCGTCGAGGCCGTGGCGGCGGCTCGGGCCGGCGGCGGTCGTGCCCCGCATCGGGGACGTGCCGCGTGACCGCCACGGTCGTCACGCTCGGGGAGTGCCTGATCTCGCTCGTCGCCGAGGAGCCCGGCCCCCTCGCGGAGGCGGCCACCTTCGAGCGGCACATCGCCGGCGCTGAGGCGAACGTCGCGGTCGGGCTCGCGCGGCTCGGGCAGGCGGTGGCGTACATCGGTCGCGTCGGGAGCGACGGATTCGGCGTCGCCATCGTCCGCCGCCTGCGGGCCGAGGGCGTCGACGTCCGGCACCTGACCGTCGATACCACCGCGACCACCGGGATCATGCTCCGGGAGCGTCGCGTGCTCGGGCCTGCGCAGGTCGTGTATGCGCGGACGGGCTCCGCCGGGTCGCGCCTGTCGATCGAGGACGTCGACCGGGCCGCGGCCGACGGCCTGTTCACCGATGCCCGCTGGCTGCACCTCACGGGCATCACGCCGGCGCTCTCGGGCACGGCGCGCGACGCGGTGATGCGCGCCGTCGAGCTGGCGCACGAGGCCGACCTCACGATCAGCCTCGACGTCAATCTGCGTCGTCGGCTCTGGTCCGACGGGGCCGCGGCACCGATCGTGCGGGCCCTCGCCCAGCGGGCCGACATCGTCCTGGGCAGCCCGGACGAGCTCGCCGTCGTGACCGGATCGGACGCCGCCGACCCGGGCAAGCTGGCGCGCGCGGTCCTCGCCCTCGGCCCGTCGATCGCGGTCGTCAAGCTCGGCGCGGAGGGTGCGCTCGGCGCCAAGGACGGCTCGGCCCCGATCCGTGTGCCGGCCCTGCCTGTGCCGTCCGTGGTGGATCCGGTGGGCGCCGGTGATGCCTTCTCCGCCGGGTTCATCGCGGCTCGCCTGGCCGGGGCAGACCTGATGCCGGCCCTGCGCACGGCGAATGCGTGCGGTGCGGCGGCCGTGGCCTCGGTGGGTGATCTGACCGGGCTTCCGGACGCGGTCGAGCTCGAACGGCTCCTCGCATCGAGCGGGCCCGACACGCTGCGCTGACGGGCGGGCGTCGATGACGACTACCCGCACCGAGGCCGACGCCCGCGCCCTGGACGACGCCGACCTGCTGAGCGCGTACCGGGACCGGTTCCTGTTGCCGCCTGGCCCCGACGGCCCGGACGGTGAGCCCGCGATCTACCTCGCCGGCCAGTCGCTGGGCCTGCAACCGCGTGATGTGCGCCCGATGGTCGAGGCGCAGCTCGATCGTTGGGCGCGGCTCGGGGTGGAGGGCCATTTCGCGGCGGACCCGCCGGGACCGTGGTTCACCGATGACGAGACCTTCCGCGAGCCGATGGCGCGGATCGTCGGCGCTCGTCCGTCCGAGGTGGCGATCCTCAACACGCTGACGGTCAACCTCCATCTGCTGCTGGCGTCGTTCTTCCGCCCGGCCGGGAGGCGCCGCAGGATCCTCACCGACGCGCCGCTCTTCCCCTCCGATCGGCACGCCCTCGGCAGCCATCTCGCGTTCCGTGGCCTCGACCCGGCCGTGGACCTCCTCATCGTGGGCCCTCGCTCGGGTGAGGACCTCGTCCGCATCGACGATCTCGAGGCCGCGATCGCCGACGCCGGCGACACGCTCGCGCTCGCGCTCTTCGACGGCGTCAACTTCGCGACGGGACAGGCGCTGCCGGTCCGACGCCTGACCGAGGCGGCCCATGCGGTGGGGGCGATGGTCGGGTGGCAGATGGCGCACGGCGCCGGGAACCTGCCGCTGGCGCTGCACGACGATGAGGTCGACTTCGCCGTCTGGTGCACCTACAAGTACCTCAACGGCGGACCTGGCTCCGTCGGGGCGATCTTCGTCCACGAGCGGCACACGCGGCCGCGATCGGGCGCGGCGGGCCAGGCGGGCACGTCAGTCGCCCCCGCGCTGACCGGGTGGTGGGGCGCGGTCCCCGACCACCGCTTCGACCCGAGCGGCCCGTTCGTCGCGGACACCGGCGCCGCGGCCTGGAAGATGTCCACGTCACCGCTGTTCAACATGGTGCCGCTCGCGGCGTCGCTGGCGATCTTCGACGAGGTCGGCATGCCGGCCCTGCGCGAGCGCTCGATCCGGCTGACGGCCTACCTCGAGGAGCTCCTCGACGAGCTCGGCATCGAGGTCATCACGCCCCGTGACCCGCAGGCGCGGGGCGCCCAGCTGTCGTGCCGGTTCCCCGATGCGCCTGCGGTCCTCGCCGCGATCGAGGCCCGCGGCGTGTTCGCCGACTTCCGCGCCCCGGACATCATCCGCCTCGCCCCGATGCCGCTCTACAACTCGTTCCGCGACCTCTGGCGCCTCGGCGAGGTCCTGCGCCTAAGGTAGGCCCCGATCCGAGGTCATCCGGAATGAGGCGCACGGCGCACCCATGTGTGGCATCACGCCCGATGGCCGGACCTCGGCTTAGCGCGAGTCTGCTCCCATCGAAACCGGCACGAGGAGGCCGGAAGACCCCGAGGAGCAGATCGATGAACGGATCGCAGGAACACAGCCAGGAACCGACGACGCGTCGGCCGTGCCTGGTCGATGGATGCTCGTGCAAGGACGCGCGGATCGTGTCGCGCCGGAAGGCCGCCTACTTCGCCGCCCGAGCCCAGGCCAACGGCCAGACCGCCGATCGGGTCATCGCCCCGCAGCGCGGCTGGCGCATCCCCGCCCTGACCTCGCCCGACCCGCTGGCCTGACGGCCGGCGGGTCACCCTTACCCGGCGAACTCGACCGGTGGGTAACCCCCGAAGCCGGGGCGGACCCGGAAGAGGGAGCCGGCATGGGGCTCGGCGACGCGTTCGTCGTCCGTGAGCTCGGACCAGGCGCAGGTGATGTACAGGTCGGTCAGGTCGGGACCACCGAAGATGCAGCTCGTGACGTGCGACGCCGGCAGCTCGATGACGAGGTCGATGCCACCGCCCGGCGCGAAGCGCACCACCTTGAAGCCGTTCCACAGCGCGACCCAAAGGCCACCCTCGGTGTCGATCGTCATGCCGTCGAGGTCGCCGGGTTCGCCGCCGTCGAGCTCGATGTGGGTCCGGCGCCCGCTCATCGCTCCCGTCGCGGGGTCGTAGTCGAAGGCGTCGATCTTCCGCGTCGGCGTATCGATGTAGAACATCGTCCGGCCGTCCGGCGTCCAGGTCAGCCCGTTCGAGATCGTGATGCCGGTCAGCAGCTGTTCGATGGTCCCATCCGGGTCGAGCCGGTAGAACCCGCCGGCGCCGGTGTGCTTGTCGTACGCCATCGAACCGGCCAGGAATCGGCCCGACGGATCGCACTTGCCGTCGTTGAAGCGCAGGTCCGGCCGGTCGGCCTCGACCCGGGCGAAGGGCTGCCACAGCTCGGATCCAGCGTCCACCACCCAGAACCCGTCGGCAAGGGCGGCGACGTAGCCACCGCCGGCCCGGACCGCGACGGACCCGATGTCCAGCGGCGTCGGGAGCGCTCGCGCACGATCGTCGCCCGGTCGCCAGCGCAGGACCTGGTCGCCCGGGATGTCGACCCAGACCAGCTCCTGGTTCCGGGTGTCCCAGATGGGACCCTCCCCGAGCTCCCATCGCCCATCGAGGACGAGATCGGCCTTGATCCGACGCGCCTCGCCGGTCATCGCATCCTCCGGTCGGTCATGTCGCCATCGTGCCACGGCAGTACGCTCCGTGGATGCTGCCGGCGACGCAATTCGAACCCGATGCCCTCGTCGCCGCACTCGTCGCCGCGGACCCGTCGACGTCGTCGCGCCGGTCCGAGATCCGGATCGTCCGGGCGCCCGGCCGGGTCAACCTCATCGGGGAGCACACCGACTACAACCTCGGCTACGTGCTGCCGGCCGCGATCGACCTCGAGATCCGCATCGCGTTCGTGCCGACCGACGACGGCAGGGTGGAGCTGACGCGCCTCGACGACGCTTCGCGCGACTCGTTCCAGCTCGGCGTCGCGCGCCCGCGCGGCGGCACCTGGCTCGACTACGTCGCGGGCACGGCCTGGGCGCTGGCCGAGACCGGCGCCCCGCTTCGAGGGCTTCGCGGCGTCATCGGCTCGTCACTGCCCCCCAATGCCGGGTTGTCGTCATCGGCCGCGATCGAACTGGCGTCGGCCTGGGCGCTGCTCGGCGACGTCGCCGCCGACGTGGAGCCGATGGCCCTCGCCCGGATCTGCCAGCGCGCCGAGAACGCCTATGTCGGCGTCGCCAGCGGCCTGATGGACCAGTTCGCCTCGGCCTGCGGTGTGGCGGGTTCGGCCGTCCTGCTCGACTGTCGCTCGCTCGAGTGGCGGCCGGTCCGCCTGCCAAGCGACATCGGGCTCGTCGTGCTGCACACGGGATCGCCGCGCAGTCTCGGCAGCTCCGCCTACAACGAGCGCCGCGCCCAATGCGACGCGGCCGTGGCCGCCATCGCCCAGGACGACCCGCGCGTGACCTCGCTCCGTGACGTCTCGATGTTCCAGCTGTCGGCGGCCAAGTCGCGCATGGACCCGGTCGCCTACCGCCGCGCGGAGCACGTGATCTCCGAGAACCAGCGCGTCGCCGAGGTCGTGACCGCGCTCGAGGATGGCGACCTGGCCTCGGTGGGCGCGGCGTTCGCAGCGAGCCACGCGTCGTTGCGCGACCGCTTCGAGGTCGTGTCGCCCGAGCTCGACGCGATGGTGGAGATCGCGACCTCGGTGCCGGGCGTCGTCGCCGCCCGGATGACCGGTGCCGGGTTCGGCGGATGCACCGTCAACCTCGTCCGACCCGAGGCCATCGACCATCTACGGATCGTCGTCGAACGCGACTATCCGGCGAAGACCGGCCTGCGTCCCATGGTGCTCCCGGTGCAGGCGACCGCGGGTGCCGGTCGCCTGCGCTGACCTGGGCGACCCGCGGCGCGCGTCACGCGAGGCATCTGTCACGCGTCCCCGGGGGTGATGTCGGCCGCGCGAATCGCCGACTTGCGGCATCCTTACGCCGCCCTCCCCATGATCTGAACCCCTCTCGGAGTCCGCCCCTCGTGCAGCAAGCCTCGTCGTATCCGTCCCAGGGCGCCCCTCGGGCGCGGCGCACCCGGCCTACGACCGCGGGCTGGATCGGGCTGATCGTCCTCGCGTTCCTGGCCGGTGTCGGAGCCATCGCCGCCATCGCGGTCGTGACGACCTTCGCGGCGCTCGCGTCGGACCCGAACCTCCCGCCGCCGGAGTCGATGAAGGACGTCGTGCTGCCGGAGCAGTCGATCATCTACGACCGGACCGGCGAGGTCGAGCTGGCGCGTTTCGGCGACGCCAAGCGCGAGGTCGTCACGTTCGACGAGATCCCGCCGGTGATCCTCGACGCGACGACCGCGGTCGAGGACAAGACCTTCTGGGAGAACGCGGGGTTCGATCCCGGTGGCGATCATCTCGGCCAGCCTCGACTCGCTGCGCGGCAACAGCCGCGGCGCCTCGACCCTGACCCAGCAGCTCGTCCGTGCTCGCCTCCTGCCCGCGGACCTCGTGCAGGACCCGAACCGGACGCCGGAACGGAAGATCAAGGAGATCATCCAGTCCATCCGCCTGACCAAGGCGTTCCAGGGCGAGCAGGGCAAGCGAGCACATCATCACCGCCTACCTCAACCAGACCTACTACGGCAACCAGAGCTACGGCATCAAGGCGGCCTACGAGAACTACTTCGGCAAGGCCTTCACGAAGGAGAACGTGACCCCGGCCGAGGCGGCGATCCTCGCCGGCCTGCCGAAGTCGCCCTCGAACTACGACCTCGTCCACAACAAGATCGAGCAATGCAGCGTCGAGGTCGCCGAGGACGCCGATTGCCCGGCCGGGAAGTCGCAGCAGGTCGTCGACCCGGCATCGACGATCGTCCAGCGGCGGAACGACATCCTGCGGCTGCTGGCCGGCGGCGACCGTACCCCGATGTCGGGCACCGAATACTCGGCGGCGGACTACCAGGCCGCGATCGATGAGCCGGCCGTTCTGGGCAGCCAGGCCACGCCGCGCTGGGTCGCGCCGCACTTCGTGTGGGCCGTGCGCGATGAGCTGACGACGAAGCTCTGCGGACCGGACGCCGACACCTGCAACAAGCTCGAGCAGGGCGGCTTCCGGATCATCACGACGCTCGACGTGCGCCTCCAGAAGATCGCCGAGAAGTGGGTGAAGGCGGCCGCGATCGTGCCCCATGCCAAGGACCCCGCGGCGGCCGCGAAGGCGCTCGGCCTCAAGTCCTACCAGGGCTGGATGCAGAACCTGGCCAACAAGAACGTGCGCAACGGCTCGCTCGTGGCGATGGACTACCAGACCGGCGAGATCGTCGCGTACGTCGGCTCGGCCGACTACTACGCGACCAAGGCTACGAAGCGCTTCCAGCCGCAGTACGACGTGGCGGGTCGTGGCTATCGCCAGCCGGGGTCGGCGTTCAAGCCGTTCAACTACGCCACGGCCATCGACGATCGCAAGCTCACGGCCGGGTCGATGCTCATGGACAGCGCCACCGATTTCGGTGGCGGCTACACCCCCGACGATGCCGACAACCTCGAGCGCGGGCCGGTTCGCGTGCGCAACGCGCTGCAGTTCTCGCTCAACATCCCATCGGTCAAGACGACCGCGCTCAACGGCGTCGACCACCTGTTCCAGAAGGCCCAGGACTTCGGGATGCGGTTCCAGAGCGACACGTCGAGCGCGGCGCTCGCCCTCGGTCTCGGGGTCCAGGAAGTCCGGCCGGTGGACCTCACGACGGCCTATGCCACGCTCGCCAACGGCGGCGAGTACATCGGCCACACGACGATCCTCAAGGTGACCAACACGGCGGGCAAGGACGTCGTCGATCCGTACACGCCGCCCAAGGGCAAACCGGCTGTCAGCGAGCAGGCGGCCTGGATCGTGACGGACATCCTGGCAGGGAACACGAACCCGAACGTGAATCCGTACTGGGGCCAGTTCGCGATCGACGGGCCTGACGGGCGCCGGCCGGCCACCCTGAAGACGGGCACGAACAACGACGCGAAGGACCTCAACGCCTACGGCTACATCGCGCCCCCGACGAAGGCTGGGCGCGCCGCCGGCGCCTATGCGCTCGTGGCCGGCGCCTGGAACGGCAACAGCGATAACAGCCCGGTCTCGACGGCCGCACGGCCGGTCTTCTCGATCGACGTCTCCACCTACGTCTGGCAGGGGTTCATGGAGGAGGCCAGCAAGTCCTGGCCGGAGACGAACTTCAAGCGCCCCGGCGGCGTGGAGCGCGCCGCCATCGATCCGTGGACCGGGCTGCGCGCGGTCAAGGGCGGTGACGCGGTCAACGAGTGGTTCATCGCCGGCACGGCCCCGCGCCAGACGAACCCGACCGACACCTGTGGCATCGACGTGGTCGGCATCGTCGGGGTCGAGAGCGGCCACGACGCGTGGATCAAGGCCGACCAGAACTGGATCACGCGGGCGGAGAAGGGCCCGGGCACGCGCGGCGGGCCGAACCGGACCGCCACCTCGTACTTCTACAACCGCTCATTCCGGCCGTACGGCGCGTCGTGGGGCGCGCTGGTCGTGGGCCACGGCTGCGGCCAGCCGACGCCGTCGCCCTCGTGCGTGCCGTTGCCGACGCCGGACGCGAGCGGGGTGATCCCTTCGGTGGAACCGACGCCGACGCCGTCCGGCTCGTTCGTCGCGGCCGTCCCGTGCCCGCCGGCGTCGCCCACCGTGCCGCCGTCCGAGTCCGCCCCACCAGCGGAGACACCGACGCCGACCCCGGAGCCCACACCGACCCCGACCCCCGAACCGACGCCGACCCCCACGCCGACCCCCGAACCGACGCCGACCCCGACACCGACACCGCCCGCGCCGTAGGGTCGCGCGCTGCGCGGGTAGCATCCGCGGGTGATCATCGATGTGCGCGGCCTCGAGGTCCGGCGATCCGGTCGGACGATCCTCGGGCCGCTCGACTGGCGGGTGGCCGAGGGCGAGCGCTGGGTCGTGCTCGGCGCTAACGGATCGGGCAAGACCACGCTCCTCTCGGCGGTCGGGCTGACGCTCTGGCCGACGGCCGGGACCGTCGACGTCCTGGGCCACCGCTACGGGAAGATCGACTCGCGCGAGCTGCGGCGCCGCATCGGCTCGGCGGGGAGTGCCATCGAGCTGGAGCTGCGTGACCGCCTGACACCGGTCGAGCTCGTGATGAGCGCGATCAACGCCGCGACCGAGCCGTGGTGGCACGAGTACAGCGAGGCCGACCGCGATCGGGCACGCGACGTCCTGGCCCGCCTCGGGATGGCCGCCGCAGCCGACCAGCCGTTCGGGACGCTGTCGGCCGGGGAGCGGCGACGGGTCTCGATCGCCCGCGCGCTCGTCCCGGATCCGGACCTCCTCCTGCTCGACGAGCCGGCCGCGAGCCTCGACCTCGCCGCCCGCGAGACGCTGCTCGCCGACCTGACCCGGCTCGCGGCGGCGCCGCGACCTGCGGGCATCGTGCTCGTCTCGCACCACGTCGAGGAGATCCCGCGCGGGTTCGACCGAGCCCTGGTCCTTCGCGGTGGTCGCGTGGTCGCCGCCGGACCCGTCGCGGACGTCGTCCGCAGTGACGTCCTCTCCCACGCGTTCGCGATGCCGCTCGTCGTCGACCGGCGCGACGGGCGGATGACGGCCCGGATGGCCGAGACAGGCCGGCCCGCGAGCGCCGTGGCGGCGCGGCCCGACATGCCAGCGTCACACGCGCCCGGCACGATCGACCCATGACCGATGCCATCTCGCGGCGTCCCGTGCCCGCCTCGCGGGACTCCGCCCTCACCGCCGCCCGAGCGGCGATCGCCGGAATCGCCGCGACCGCGATCGCCCTCGGCGTCTCGGAGCTGCTCGCCGGACTCCTCGCCGGCGCGACCTCACTCGTCGCCGGGGTCGGCCAGCTCGTCATCGACCTCCAGCCCCCCGGTGCGAAGGAATTCGTCGTCGGGCTCTTCGGGACCAACGACAAGCTCGCGCTCGAGCTCTTCATCGTCGGGGTGGCGCTGCTCGTCGGGGCCGGGCTGGGTCTCCTGGCGCGGCGCAGCTTCACCGCGGCGGCGCTCGTCTTCGCGGCGTTCGGCGTCGTCGGGTTCCTCGCCGCGGGGCGTGACCCGCTGGCGTCGACGATCCTCGTCGGGACCGCCGCGCTCATCTCCGTCGGCGCCGGCCTGTGGGTCCTGAGCTGGCTCCTCCAGGGCGGCGAACGGGTGACCGCCACCGGCATGCCCGACTGGTCGCGTCGCTCGTTCCTGCTCCGCGCGGGCTCGCTCGGGGCCGCGGCCGTCGTGGCCGGCATGGCCGGCCGCTCGCTGCTCGAGCGCCAGAGCGTCGCTCCGGACGCCGGCTCGGCCGACATCCCGCCCGCGTCCGAGACGGTCGCCCCCCTCGCCCCGGACGCCGACCTCTCCACGACGATCCCGCAACTGACGCCGATCGTGATGCCGAACGAGCGCTTCTACCGCATCGACACCTCGCTCCTCACGCCCAACGTCGATGCCGCCACGTGGACGCTGACCATCCACGGGCTGGTCGACCGCGAGACGACCCTTACCTTCGACCAGCTGGTGGCGCTGCCGCTCTTCGAGCAGTACGTGACCATCGCGTGTGTCAGCAACGAGGTGGGCGACAACCTCGTCGGCAACGCCAAGTGGACCGGCGTGCGCCTGCGCGAGGTCCTCGACATGGCCGGCGTGCAGGCGGGCGCGACGCAGCTCGTGGGCCGCTCGATCGACGGCTGGACGGCCGGGATGCCGACGGCCTGGGTGATGGACCCGGCCCGTGAGCCGATGATCGCCGTGAAGATGAACGATGTCCCGCTGCCGCCCAAGCATGGCTATCCCGCACGGCTCATCGTCCCTGGCCTGTATGGCTACGTGTCGGCGACGAAGTGGGTCACCGAGCTGGAACTGACGACGCTCGAGGCATTCGACGCCTACTGGGTGCCCCGCGGCTGGGCCAAGGAGGCGCCGATCCTCACGCAGTCGCGCATCGACACACCGGGCCCCGGGGCCGTGGTCCCCGCTGGTCGCGTCCCCATCGCCGGCATCGCCTGGGCCCCGGACCGCGGCGTGAGCAAGGTCGAGGTGGGCATCGACGGCGTCTTCTCCGAGGCGCAGCTCTCGCGCCCGATCTCGAACACGACCTGGGTCCAGTGGGTCGCGTACTGGGACGCCTCGCCCGGTCAGCACCTCCTCTCGGTCCGCGCCACCGACGGCGCCGGCGAGACGCAGCCCGAGCAGCGCACGCCGCCGGCCCCCGACGGCGCCCGCGGCTGGCACACGATCCCGGTCTACGTCAACTGACACCCTGTCGGCCGGCCGCCCGGCGACGGCCGGCACCCGTGCCCCGTCCGGTGGCGGTTTCGGTATAGAGTCGGGATATGCCACGACGTCGCTATATCTTCGATCCGCCGGAGCGGTTCGTCGCCGGGACGATCGGCGAGCCAGGCGATCGGACGTTCTTCCTGCAGGCGCGCGAAGGGCCACGCGTGGTCAGCATCGTGCTCGAGAAGGTCCAGGTCACGGTGCTGGCCGAGCGCCTCGGCGAGCTCCTGGCCGAACTGGAGCGCCGGGGGGTCCCGGAGGCGTCGCCGGCCACCGCCACGGCCGAGCTCGACGACACCGGCCCGCTCGATGAGCCCCTCAACGAGGCCTTTCGCGCCGGGTCGCTGACCCTCGGCTGGGACGCCGGGGCGGAACGGGTCCTGCTCGAGGCCCGGGCCCAGGACGAGGACGGCGAGGCGATCGACCCCGACGACGATGACGATGAGGACGAGGACGGCCCCGACCTCCTGCGCGTCCGGCTGTCACCGGTCGCGGCCCGGGCCTTCGTCGAGCGGGCGGCGCGCGTGGTCGCGGCCGGCCGCCTCCCCTGCCCGCTGTGCGGCGCCCCGCTCGATCCCGCGGGTCACATCTGCCCGCGGCGCAACGGCCACTTCGTGAACTAGGCCAACACGTGCGGGACCTCGCGTCCACGCTCGCCGTCCTCGCCGAGGGCGACATCGAGATCGTGGGTCGGATCATCGGCTCCTCGAACAATGCGATGTTCGTGCGCGTCACGCGGGTCTGCGAGGACCCGACGCCACCCGAGGTGGTCGAGGCCGTCTACAAGCCGACGATCGGCGAGCGCCCGCTCGACGACTTCCCGGACGGCACGCTCAGCCGACGCGAGGTCGCCGCCTGGCACGTATCCGAGGCGACGGGCTGGGGCATCGTGCCGCCGACGATCCTGCGCGAGGGACCGTTCGGCGAGGGGATGGTCCAGACCTTCGTCGATGCCGATCCCGAGGTCGACATCGTCGGGATGATCCTCGGCGACGACGAGCGTTTGCGGCGGATGGCGACGCTGGACGCCGCGATGAACAACACCGACCGCAAAGGCGGGCACATCCTGCCGGTCGAGGGCGGCGAACGCATCCACGGGGTCGACCACGGCGTGTGCTTCTCGACGGTGCCGAAGCTTCGGACGGTGCTCTGGGGCTGGCGCGGGTCGCCGTTCCGGGCGGACGAGCTCGAGGGCCTGCGGCGCATCCGTGCGGGCCTCGACCGCGAGCTCGGGCAGTCGCTCCGCGGACTCCTCGCGCCATCGGAGATCCGAGCCACGCGACGTCGGGTCGACGACCTGCTCGCGGCCGGCTGTTTCCCGATGCCATCCGAGGACTGGCCGGCCATCCCCTGGCCGCCGTTCTGATGCGGCGCTGGAACGGCTGGGGCGACGACGCGATCGACGCTCCCCTGCCGCCGGCGGCGCTCGAGTTGCTCGGCGAGCTCGTCGGACCGGGGACGCCGCCGCGGGACGCCACGCTCGAGTCGGTCGTGGCCGCGGTCCCGGGGAGCCGCCTCGAGCCCCACGCGCTGCTCCACCTCGACCCGGACGCCCGCGTCCGCCACGCGCGCGGCCAGAGCCTGCCCGACTGGATCGCGCTCCGCTCCGGTCGATTCGATGCCTTCCCCGACGCCGTGGCCCGGCCGGCGGACGCGGCCGAGGTCCGCGCCGTCATCGACCTCGCGCGAGCGACCGGGTCGCGACTCATCCCGTACGGCGGCGGGACCAGCGTGGTCGGCGGCGTCGACGCGGTCCCCTCCGACGACCCGGTCATCGCCGTCGCCATCGAGCGCCTCGCCGGCCTGCGCGCGCTCGACGAACGCAGCGGCCTCGCGACGTTCGGTGCCGGGACGCTTGGGCCGGACGTCGAGGCGGCGCTTGCCCCGCACGGCCTGACCCTCGGCCATTCCCCGCAGTCCTTCGAGTACTCCTCGGTGGGCGGCTGGGTCGCGGCTCGTTCCTCGGGTCAGCTGTCGGCGGGGTTCGGTCGCATCGAGGCCCTGTTCGCGGGCGGCCACCTCGAGGCGCCGGCCGGGCCGTTGGACCTGCCCACGCACCCGGCCTCGGCAGCGGGTCCGGACCTGCGCCAGGTCGTGCTCGGATCGGAGGGCCGGGCCGGCATCCTGACCGAGGTCGTGGTCCGCGCGACGCCCGTGCCGGCCGCCGAGCGGTTCGATGCGTTCGTCGTGACCGGCTGGGATCGCGCGCTCGACCTCGCCCGCGAGATCGCCCGCGCCCGCCTGCCGATCTCGATGGTCCGCGCCTCGACGCCGCTCGAGACCGCGACGAGCTTCGCCATGGCCACGAACGCCACCGCGGTCCGTTGGCTGAAGCGGTACCTGGCGCTGCGCGGCCGGGACGAGGATCGCTGCCTCGTCATCGTGGGCCTCATGGGGCCACGGAACGTCGTGGCCGCCGCGGCCGGCGAGCTGGCGGACATCGTGCGCCGGCACCGCGGCGTCGGCGCTCCCCGTGTGGGCCACGCCTGGTATCGCGAGCGCTATGCCGCGCCGTACCTGCGGAACACGCTCTGGGACGCCGGCTACGCGGTGGACACGCTCGAGACCGCGACGGATTGGTCCCACGTCGGACCTCTGTCGGCCGCCCTCGGCCCGGCGCTCCGGCACGGACTCGAAGAGCTCGACGAGCGGGTCCATGCCTTCACCCACGTCTCACACGTCTATCCGAGCGGTTCGAGCCTCTACACGACCTACGCCTTCCGCCTCGCGGCCGACCCCGACGAGACGCTGGACCGCTGGCGTCGCCTGAAGCGCGCCGCGAGCGAGGTCATCGTCGCCCACGGCGGCACGATCAGCCATCAGCACGGTGTCGGGCGGGACCACGCCCCGTACCTGGCCGCCGAGAAAGGTCCGCTCGGGATGGCCGTGCTGGCGGCCACGCTCAGGAGCCTCGATCCGGACGGGATGATGGCGCCCGGCGTCCTGCTGGAGGCCGGTGGGTGACGAGCGCGACCGGTGCGACCGGCGACACCATCGTCGCGATCGACGTCGGGACCCAGAGCGTCCGCGCCATCGCCTTCGATCCGGCCGGGAACGTGGTCGCCTCGGCGCGCGTCCCCATCGAGCCCTACATCTCGCCGCGGCCGGGCTGTGCCGAGCAGGACCCCGAGCTCTACTGGCGTTCGATCGGCGAGGCGACCCATCGCCTGCTCGCCGACACAGCCATGACGGCGCGGGGCATCGCGGGCGCCACCCTGACGACCCAGCGCGGCACGATCGTCGTCACGGACGAGGCCGGGGCGCCCATCCGGCCGGCGATCGTCTGGCTCGATGGCTGCCGCGCCCAGCACCCGCCACGGGTCGGCGGCGCGATGGGCCTCGTCTTCCGGCTCACCGGCCTGCGCGACACGGTCGAGGGGTTCGCCGCGGACTGCGAAGCGAACTGGCTCCGCGAGGCCGAGCCGGACGCGTGGTCACGGGTCCGTCACTACGTGGGGCTGTCCGGATTCCTCACGCACCGCCTGACCGGTCGGTGGGTCGACTCGAACGCCGCCCAGGTCGGCTACCTGCCGTTCGACTACAAGGCGTTCACCTGGGCGAAGCCGGGCGACTGGAAATGGACGGTGGTCCCGGTGGATCCGGCGTGGCTCCCCGAGCTCGTCGCCCCGACAGAGCCCCTGGGCGAGCTCTCGGCCGAGGCGGCGGCGCATACGGGGCTGCCGGCCGGTCTGCCGGTCATCGCGTCGGCCGCGGACAAGGCATGCGAGGTCCTCGGCTCGGGGGCGATCTCCCCGGACGTGCTCGGGCTCTCCTACGGCACGGCCGCCACGGCGAATGTGACGAGCGCCCGGTACGTCGAGCCGATCCCACTCATCCCGCCGTTCCCGGCGGCCATCCCGGGGCGCTGGAGTCTCGAGACCCAGGTCTACCGCGGGTACTGGATGGTGGAGTGGTTCAAGCGCGAGTTCGGCGACCGCGAGGTCAGCGAGGCCGCGGCGCTGGGCGTCGCCCCGGAGGTCCTCTTCGACGACCTCGTGCGGGCGGTGCCGGCCGGCTCGGACGGCCTGATGCTCCAGCCGTACTGGTCACCCGGCGTGCGCATCCCGGGGCCGGAGGCGCGCGGCGCGATCATCGGGTTCAACGCCGTGCACACCCGGGCGCACCTGTACCGCTCGATCCTCGAGGGCCTCGCCTATGCCCTGCGCGAAGGCGCGGAGCGGACGGCGAAGCGCACGGGCGTGCCGCTCACCGCGATCCGCATCGCCGGTGGCGGCGCCCAGAGCCCCGCGGCCGTGCAACTCACCGCGGACGTGTTCGGGATGCCGGTCGGCCGCGCCCACACGCACGAGACCTCGGCCCTGGGCGCGGCCATCGATGCGGCCGTGGGCCTGGGCTTCCACCCGGATGTGATGTCGGCCGCGGCCGACATGATCAGGACCGCCGAGATCCGCGACCCGGATCCGGCGGTCCATGCTCGATATGAGGATCTGTTCCGAGCGGTCTATCGCCCGATGTACGGTCGGTTGCGCCCGCTCTATCGCGAGCTCCGCCGGCTCGGCTGAACGGCCCAGCCGGCGGTCAGAGCGGCCGGTCTAGCTGACGACGCGCGCGGCCTTCACGACCATCGTGTTGGCGAAGTGATCGTGCCAGCCCTGCTTGGTCGGGCTGCTGTAGGTGGTCCACAGCAGGAAGATGACCCAGGCGAACGCGGCCAGTCCGACCAGCGCGCCAATGAAGCCGAAGCCGAAGAAGACCTGCGAGATGGTCGACGGCGCGAACAGCGCGAGCCAGCGTCGGACGCCCTGCTCGGTCGTGAGCGTCTTGCCGTCGCCCTCGTTGCCGATCTGCATCCCGAGCACCTTCATGCCGAGCGTGCCGCGCAGACTCGTCCAGGTGAAGACGAAGTAGCCGACGCTGATCGCGAGGCCGATGATCAGGTACAGCAGCAGTCCGACGTAGTTGACCGACAGGCCGTTGGTGACGGTGACGCTGTATGGGTTGAACCCGATGCCGCCGAGCACACCCGACACGATCACATTGATGATCGCCAGGATGATGAAGTCGATGATGATGGCGATCACGCGATACAGCAGGTCGCCATAGACGAAGCCTGCCGTGCCGGGAACAGGCGTCGGCGGGGGCGCCGCCGCCCACCCGCTGGCCGGAGCGCCGGACCCGCCGCCCTGCACGGGCGAGCCGCCCGCCGGTGGGCCGCCCGCCGGTGCGCCAGGGTCGCCGGGGGAACCGCTTTCAGTCATCGATCCACCTCATGCCCGCGTCGACGGAGCCCAACGCCCGTCCGTACGCCCGCGAGCATACGTGCCCCAGCAAGCGGTGACCAGACCGAATCCGCGCCGGGGGTTCGACGAACCGGCGAGCGAGGGCTAGGCGCGGACCTCCTGGCGCATGAACAGCACATAGGCCGCCGCAAAGCAGATCACGGTCAGCGCCACGAGCGCGACGGTCTGCGGCCAGACGAGCAGCAGGCTCTGGTCGAGGGTCAGGAGGCCGGGGATCTGTTGCTGCGCCTGCTCGAACTGGCCCAGGCTGCCGGGAGCCGCGATGGTGGTGACGTTGGGCTGGAGGATCGCCGTCGAGATCTCGCTGTAGAGGTTGCTCGGCAGCAACCGCTGGATCAGGTCCTGGATCTGGATGGCACTGAGCTGCTCCTCGGCGGTCGACGCGGCCGACGGGGCGAAGACCCCCGACACGAGCGAGACGATCAGCGGGCCGAAGATCGTCAGCAGCAGCCAGACGCCGAACCCGATGAGTGCCGATGTCGCCGCCCGACGGATCGCCACCGAGAGCAGCAGGCCGAACGCGAGCCACACCGAGACGTAGAGGAACGTGGCGATCAACCAGGCGACGAGCCGGACGACCTCCTGCCCGTGTGGGACCAGGGCGAGGCGCAGCATCCCGAAGCCCGTGATGAACAGCACCACCGACACGAGGACGACGGCGATCACGGCGAGCCCGGCGGTGAACTTGCCGTTGATGACGTCGTCGCGATAGATCGGCTGGGCCAGGAGGCGCGGAAGGGTCCCTTCCGAGCGTTCGCCGTTCACGGCATCGAAGGCGAACGCCAGCCCGAGGAGCGGCGCGACGATCGACACGAACGTGTCGACGCGCAGCAGCGCGATGTCCTGCGGTCCGACCGTGAACAACGCCAGGAAGATCGCGAGCTGGCCGCTCTCCTGGGCGGTCACCGCGGCCGTCGCGAGCGACCGGATGCGATCGGCGGCGAAATACAGGGGGATGGCCACCGCCAGCCCGAGGACGATCAGGAGCACCACGAACCGGATGCTCACCACGTGATCGCCGAATTCCTTGCGGGCGATGACGAGCCAGCCCGAGCTCGGGACCTTGGCCGTCGCGACCGCATCGGTGGTCTTGGGGGCGGCGCCTTCGTTGGGCGCGGTCGCAGCCGTCATGCAGCGGTCCTCCCACCCTTGGCCGGCCTGGCCGGGACGCGCTCGCGGTCGGCGGCCACCCGCCGCTGGAGCGCGGTGCGATAGATGTCGTCGAGCGAGGGCACGATCGGACGGAGCGCGGTCAGGCGGAGCCCGTGCTCCACCGCGGCGGCGAGGACCGCCTGGCGCACGTTCCCCTCGTCGGCCGCGGGGCGGACCGTGAGCCGCCACGCGTCGGAGCGGGGAGCCGGCGCGGTCACCCCGACGACCGAGGGCAGACCCTTGAGCACGGTCTCGGTCCGGGCGACATCGGCCGGACTCGCCGATTCGAAGCCGACCTCGAGGACCGCCGATCCGTCGCCGAACAGGCTGGCGAGGCGGGTCACGGTCCCCTCCCCGATGAGCCGGCCCGCGGCGAAGATCCCGATGCGGTCGCAGACCGACTGGACCTGCGTCAACAGGTGGCTCGAGAGGAGGATGGCCAGGCCCTGCTCCTCGACGAGGCGGCGCATGAGCTCGAGGATCTCGACGACGCCGATCGGGTCGATCGCGGTCGTCGGCTCGTCGAGGATCAGGATGTCGGGTCCCTTGACGAGGGCGTCGGCGATGCCCAGGCGCTGCTTCATGCCGCGCGAGTACGTCTCCACACGATCGTCGGCCCGGTCGGTCAGCCCGACCTGGTCGAGGACCCGCGTGATCGAGTCCTCCGCCTCGGACCGGCGCAGCCCATTGAGCTGCGCGGTGTATCGCAGGTTCTGGCGCCCGGTCATCCCGCCGTAGAACCCCACGGCGTCCGGCAGGTACCCGACCCGTCGCTTGACCTCACGCGGGTGGCGGGCCGGGTCCATCCCGGCGACCGAGGCGTCACCGCTCGTCGGCTCGGTCAACCCGAGGAGCATGAGGATCGTGGTCGTCTTGCCGGCGCCGTTCTGCCCGAGCAGCCCGAAGATCTCGCCCGGTCGGACCTCGAGATCGAGGTGGTCGACCGCGGTGAGCGTGCCGTAGCGCTTGGTCAGCCGGCGGGTCCGGATGAGCGGTTCGTCGCGGCTCATCGCGGACCCTGGCCTTCGGTTCGGTCCATCGCGGTCGCGCCTAGCGGCGCCCGTACGTGCGGAAGACCCACCACAGCCCGATGAGGACGAGCACGATCAGCAGGACGCCGAGCGCGCCGGTCAGCAGCGAGGTTTCGATGGTGACGCGGATGTCGGCGCTCGCGCTCGCCGTGTCGGCGGTCGCCTTGAATGTCGTGACGTAGTCGCCGGCGATGGCGTCGCCCGACGGGGTCAGGGTCGCGACGACCTGGACCGGCGTGCCCGGCGGGACGTCGACGGTGTCCTTGTCGAAGGTGACCGTCCAGCCGTTCGGCAGCGTGCCGGTGAGCTTGGCGCCCTGGACGACGGCCGTGCCGTCGTTCTCGACCTGGAGCGTGATCGTCGAGGCCGAACCCGCCGACGCCGAGGAGTTCAACCGGCCGTCCGGGGTCGTGACCGTGAGCTTGTAGGAACCGGTGATGGTGACGGCCAGGTCCTGGTGCGCCTGGCGCGTCCCGCTCGAGACGTCGACCGCGATGGCGTAGTCACCCGCGACGACGTTGTCTGGCGCACTGACCGTGACCGTGACCGGGGTCGTGCTGCCGGCCTTCACGATCGCGCTCGCGGCCTGGGTCTCGGAGCTCACCTGCGTCGTGACGGTCCATCCGGCCGGGCCGGTGGCGACGCCCGTGAACGTGAGGTCCTCGGCCGTGTCGTTGTGAAGGGTCAGGTTGAAGGTGAAGGTGCTCGTGGAGGGGCCCTTGAGCTGCGGGAAGTCCGTGGTGAGGCTCACGTCACCGGCCGCGGCCGGGTTCACCTTGACGTCGACGGGCAGCGTCGCCGAGCCGCCGGAGGCGCGGGCGACGACCTGGATCCGATTCGTCTTCGCCTCGGCGGTCGCTGGGACGGTGACGTCGAGACGGACCTTGGTCGGCTCCTTCGCCACCGTCTGGACACCGTCGATGACGAAGCCGCCCCCGAAGATCTGGGCGGTCCAATCCGTCGGGGCACCCACGACGGCGAGGTCGACGCGCTCGGCCGAGGGCGTCTCGATCGAGATGTCGAAGCTGACCTTGGTGCCGGGTGCGACGGAGACCGCCGGGTACGGCGTCGTGATGGTCACCGCGTCCGCGGCCCCTGCGATGGGCACGCCGATGAGCGTCGCCCATGACATGACGAGGCCGAGTGCGGCCAGCGTGCGTCCGATCCGAGCCATGCTGAACGGTACCTCCTCCGACGATCAGCGAACGATCAGTGCATCCGAAACGAGTGAACGAGTGAACGCGTGGGGCGCGGGGTCAAAGGCGCGAGGTCGAAACGTCGATCGGTCGTGCCATCTCGGATGGCCGTCGCGGAATCTGCGACGTCGCGCGTGACGAATCAACCAACCCAAGGTGAAGACTCCTGAATCATCGCCTACTCGGCGTTTCCATGCGTCCGATGACGCGACTCCATCGGGAGCGGGCGTCCAGGACCATCGGGCGTTTGACGGAAACGCCAGCCTGCCGCATGATTCCCGGGTCACCGGTCCGTAGCGACGGCCCCGGTCGAGCGCCTCATCCAACGGACGCTCCCGGTTCTCCGCCCGGACCAACCAAGAACACCGCTCCGGCCGGAGAAGGCTGTGGAGCGGGACATCGGACGCGCAGACGTCGGCCCATCACGCCGATCGGAGCGCACCAGAAAGCGATACACACCCAACCCATGTTGAACCGAACCACGACGGCGTCCGTCGTCGGACGCTCGTCGGCGATGCGCCGCATGCGTCGACGCTCGAGCGCCGCGCTTCGTCCCTATTGCGGGACGAACGGCTGCGCCAGCTTCCTCGAGGTCGATCCCGACACCGGGGTCGCCAACTGTCCCATCTGCGGCTACCAGCGCCGCCCCCACTGATTTCAGGGCCCCGACGGGCGCCTGGACGCGCTGACCACGTCGCGCCCGGCGGGATGACCGCCGGAGCGGCTCGCGGGGCTGCCATCATCGGCGGGTGACCGCGAACCCGACCACCGACCGCACCGTCGATCGGACCCGTCTCGCCGAACTCCATGCCGCCGAGCGCAAGGCGTTCGCGCGGGAGCACCCGCGCTCGGCCGAGCTCCACGAGCGTGCCAAGGCCTCCCTCCTCGAGGGCGTGCCGATGCCCTGGATGGTCAAGTGGGCCGGGCCGTTCCCCCTCTACGTCGAGTCCGCGTCGGGTGCCTCGTTCCGCTGCGTCGATGGGCACGACTACATCGACTTCTGCCTCGGCGATACGGGGGCGATGGCCGGCCACGGCCCGGCCCCGACGATCGCCGCCGTCGAGCGCCAGATGCGCCTCGGCATCACCCACATGCTCCCTACCGAGGACGCCGCCTGGGTCGGCGAGGAGCTGACCCGCCGGTTCGGACTGACCGCCTGGCAGTTCGCGCTGTCCGCGACCGACGCCAATCGATTCGCGCTCCGGCTGGCCCGCCACATCAGCGGCCGCTCCAAGGTGCTCGTCCACGACCACTGCTACCACGGCTCGGTGGACGAGGCCATCGCGATGCTTGCCGACGACGGCAGCGGCCGGGTCGTGGCGGTCCGCGGCTCGGTCGGGCCGCAGGTCGACGTCGCCGAGACCACACGCGTCGTCGAGTTCAACGACATCCCGGGGCTCGAGGCCGCGCTCGCCGACCGCGACGTCGCGGCCGTGCTCGTCGAGCCCGCCCTGACGAACGTCGGGATCGTCCTGCCCGAGCCCGGCTACCTCGAGGCGATGCGCGAGCTCACCGAGCGCACCGGCACGATCCTCATCAACGACGAGACCCACACGATCTGCGCGGGTCCCGGCGGCGCGACCCGCCTGTGGGACCTGCACCCGGACATGCTCGTCATCGGCAAGACGATCGGCGGCGGCATCCCGTCCGCGGCCTATGGGTTCAGCGAGAGCCCTCGCCCGGCGGGTGGCCGGCTCCATCACGGTCGAGGACTCAGACGTCGGCGGGATCGGCGGGACGCTCGCCGGCTACGCGCTCTCGCTCGCCGCGACGCGGGCCACGCTCGGCGAGGTCCTGACCGACGAGGCGTTCGACCGGATGATCCCGCTCGGGGCACGCTGGGAGGCCGGCGTCAACGACGTCATCGCCCGCCACGCCGTCCCGTGGCACGTCACCCGGCTCGGGGCCCGGGCGGAGTACCACTTCATGCCGAGCCCGCCGCGGACCGGGGCCGAACAGTGGGCGCACGGCGACTTCGAGCTCGAACAGTTCCTCCACCTCTGGGCGATGAACCGGCGCATCCTCATGACGCCGTTCCACAACATGGCGCTGATGTCGCCGGCCACGACCGAGGCCGAGGTCGACCGCCACACCGAGGTCTTCGAGGCGGCCGTCGAGGCGCTGTTCGGCGGCTAGCCCGGTCCTCGGGCGATCGCGGTCCGCAGGGCTACCAGCTCGGCCGCTGGGTCCAGCCGGACCCGGTGCTGGCGCTCTGTAGGGGCGAGGGCGTTGAGCCGGTCGATCGCGGCGTTGGTCGCCTCGACGAGCCGCGACAGCTCCGCCTCGGCGCGAACCCGTCCCGCTTCGCCCGCGCGGGCGACCCGCGCCACCAGCTCGTCACGCCGCGCCAGGAGCGCCCGGACTTCCTTGTCGGCCTCGATCCAGGGCGGCGCGTAGCCCGCATCGCGCAGCATCCGATAGGCCATCGCATGGTCCCCGGCGAGCGTGTCGTCCTCGAGCGGCAGCCGCTCGCCCCGGTGCGGCAGGTCGTCGAACTCGCCGCGCTCCATCGCCTCGCGGATCTGCCGGTCGATGAGGCTCTCCCAGGTCGGGCCGATCTGCCGATCGCCGTCGGGCGTACGGTGGGTGGGGCTCATCGCCCCTCCTCGGTGCACATGCCCGGAGCGTACCGCGGCGGCGGCGATGCCGGCGTCCGGCCGCTGACAGGCAAGCTGGCACGCCGACCGGCTAAGGTCAGGTCGTGCAGACGATCGACGGCCGACCGGTCTACGCCGCCACCGATCTCGTCGCGTACCTCGCCTGCGAGCACCTGACCCAGCTCGAGCGAGCGGCCCTGGCGGGCCTCGTCGAGCGCCCGATGCGGGCCGATCCGGAGCTCGACATCATCCGCAAACGCGGCTTCGAGCACGAGCGACGCTACCTCGCCGAGCTCGAGGCCGAGGGCCGGCACGCCGTCCGGATCGACCTCGACGGGTCCATCGAGGATCGCGGCGACCAGCTCCGAGCCGCCGCCCAGGCGACCATCGAGGCGATGGCATCCGGTGCCGACGTCATCTACCAGGCCACGTTCTTCGACGGTACCTGGCGCGGTCACGCGGACTTCCTGCTCCGTGTCGACGACCCCGATCGCCCATCCACGTGGGGTCCCTGGCACTACGAGATCGCCGATACGAAGCTCGCCCGGCACGTGAAGGCGAGCGCGGTCCTCCAGATCTGCAGCTACATCGACCTGCTCGAGCGCCTCCAGGGCGTCCGTCCGACCTGGATGTACGTCGCGCTCGGAGGCAGTGCGCGGGCCATCGAGCGGCTCAGGGTCGACGACTACCTCGCCTACTACCGGGGCGCGAAGGCGCGATTCCTCGCGACGATGACCGCCGACGAGGCCCCGACGTACCCGCCGGACGGCACGTACCCGGAGCCCGTCGAACACTGTGACGTGTGCCGCTGGGCCGCCGAGTGCGTCGCCAGACGCCGCACGGACGACCACCTGAGCCTCGTCGCGGGGATCTCGGCGCGACAGCGCCGCGCGCTCAGCGATCGGGGCGTCCCCACCCTCGAGGCGCTCGGCGACCTGGCGCTGCCCATGGAGCCGCGGCTCGAGGGCACGAGCGCCGGCGCGCTGGCACGCGTCCACGACCAGGCCCGGATCCAGCTCCAGGGCCGCCGCGAGGGCCGCCTGTTCTACGAACTGCTCCTTCCCGCCGGAGATGCGATCGACCCGGAACGGGGGCTCGCGACCCTCCCGCCACCGGCGCCGGGCGACCTGTTCTTCGACATCGAGGGCGACCCGTACGCCTTCGACGACGGCCTCGACTACCTCTTCGGGGTCCTCGAGATGGACGGCACGTTCCACGCGTTCTGGTCGCGCGATGCCGCGGGTGAATTCTCGCTCGAGGGCGAGCGGCTCGCGTTCCAGGCCGTCATGGACTTCTTCGCGGAGCGGCGACGCGCCGATCCGACGATGCACATCTACCACTACGCTCCGTACGAGCCGACGGCGCTCAAGCGCCTGATGGGCCGCTACGGGACGCGCGAGGACGAGGTCGACGACCTGCTGCGCTCGGCGACGCTCGTCGACCTGCTGCGCGCCGTGCGCCAGTCGCTGCGGGCGTCGGTCGAGAGCTACTCGATCAAGCGGATGGAGGGGTTCTACGGCTTCGAGCGCGAGATCGACCTGCGCGATGCGGGCTCGAGCATCGTCGCGTTCGAGGAGTGGCTCGAGCTCGGAGAGGGCGAGCGCCCGGCGTCGGACCACCTCGACCGGATCGAGCGGTACAACCACGACGACGTCGTGAGCAACGCGCAGCTGCGCGATTGGCTGGAGTCGCTTCGGGCCGAGCTGGCGGCGGCGACCGGCCTCGAGGTCCCGCGCCCGGGCCCGCGGGCGCCGTTGCCGGGGAACGTGTCCGACGAGTTCGCCCGCACCCAGGCGCTCGTCGACCGGCTGGCCGATCCGGACGTCGTCCCGACCGACCCGGGCGCACGGACGCCGGAGCAGCACGGCCGCTGGCTGCTCGCCCAGCTCCTCGGCTGGCACCGCCGCGAGGATAAGGCGACATGGTGGGAGTTCTACCGGCTGATGGACCTCACGCCGGAGCAGCTCGTCGACGAGGCCGACCCGATCGGGCTCCTCGAACCTGTCGAGCCGCTCGGCGAACCGGTGAAGGGCAAGCAGGTCTGGCGCTATCGGTTCCCCGAGCAGGAATTCGACCTCGGGCGGCCCGGACCCGTCTATGAGCCCCGCCAGAAGGCGGAACGGAGCGACGACGGACCCTACGACTGGGCGTGCGGCGACATGGTCGCGATCGACCCGATCGGGCTGACCGTCGACCTAAAGCGCGATCCGGCAACCCCTCACCCCGAGGCGATCGTCCCGCTGGGGATCGTTCCGACGCTCCACCATCGCGAGCGCCTGCGCGAACTGGGCGAGTGGGTCGCCGAGCATGGGATGGAGGCCGAGGGTCCGGACATGGCGGCTCGCGAGCTGCTCATGGGCCGCCATCCGCGAGCCGGCCAGACGCCAGGCGCCAGACTTCGGCTGGATGACGAGA
Organism: uncultured Chloroflexia bacterium; assembly: GCA_963817245.1. GTDB lineage: Bacteria > Chloroflexota > Limnocylindria > Limnocylindrales > CSP1-4 > SPCO01. The sequence continues at coordinate 455,522 of CAWFNQ010000001.1, read as the reverse complement.
CCGACCTGCAGGCCGCACGCCGGCTGAGCGTCGCGCTCGACGCGACCGTCCTGCCGATCCAGGGCCCGCCGGGGTCGGGCAAGACGTACAGCGGCGCCCGGATGATCGTGTCGCTGCTGGCCACGGGGCATCGGGTCGGTATCACGGCCACGAGCCACAAGGTCATCAACAACCTGCTGCGTGAGACGCTCGCTGCGGCCCACGACCAGGGGGTCGAGGTGCTGCCGGTCCAGCGCGGCGACGCCGACCAGATCCTCGACGACGAGCGGGTGGTTCGCGCGAAGGACGCGGGATTCGCCCGGTCGCGGCTCGACGAGGGCCGGGCCGATCTCGTCGCCGGGACCTCGTGGCTTTGGACGACGCAGTCGATGCGCGGATCGGTGGACGTGCTCTTCGTGGATGAAGCCGGCCAGATCTCACTCGCGAACGTCGTGGCCATGGCGGGCGCCGCCGACAGCCTGGTGCTGCTCGGGGATCCACAGCAGCTGGACCAGCCGATGCGGGGCTCGCACCCGCCCGGCGCGGACCGCTCCGCGCTCGCGCACGTCCTGGACGACCGCGCGACGATCCCGCCCGACCGCGGGCTCTTCCTCGAGACGACCTGGCGCCTCCACCCGGTGCTGTGCCGGTTCACTTCCGAGGTGTTCTACGACGACCGGCTCGAGGCCGAGCCGCAGCTCGCCCTGCAGGTCGTGCGTGCCCGCGACGATCGGATCGACGGCGTGGGGCCGCGGCTCCTCGAGGTCGCGACGGCCGGCGCCGACAACGATTCGCCGGTCGAGGCCGATGCCGTCGCCGCCCTCGCCAGGGCGATCGTGAGCGGCGGGACGAGCTGGGTCGACCGGCACGGGGTGGCTCGCCGGGTCGGTTGGAACGACGTCCTCATCGTGGCCCCGTACAACGCCCAAGTCGCCGCGATCGCCCGGCGCCTGCCGCCCGGTGCGCGGGTGGGCACCGTCGACAAGTTCCAGGGCCAGGAGGCGCCGATCAGCGTCTACTCGCTCACGACGTCCTCCCCGGAGCTCGCGCCGCGCGGCATGGACTTCCTGTACAGCCGCAACCGGCTGAACGTGGCCACGTCGCGAGCCCGGTGCATCGCGGTCGTTGTCGGGTCGCCCGACCTCTGGCGGGTCCGCGCCCGGACGCCGGCGCAGATGCGCCTTGCGAACGCGTTCTGCCGGTTCGTCGAGCTGGCCGGGGAGACGCCACCGGCCCGGACGGCCGAGGGTGGGGCGCCGCCGGTCGCGATGGAACTCCTGACGCTCGGCCTCGACTGACCGGCGCGCGCCGGCGGCCCGGGGTGGGCCGGCGCCGCCACCGTCGCCGGTGCGAGCGTGCCCGTGGCGCGGCGCCGCGTGGCGGCGCCTAAAGGGTCGACGGCCGGACTTCTACGAGAGTTCACGATGGCAACGTGCGCGCGTATCGGTAGCGTCAGTCTCGGGACGAGATGACACAGGGAGATGCACCGATGCAACCGGAGATCCTGCTCACGCTGGTGCTCGCCAGCCACACGGAGCGACACCGCCGGGCCGCGGCCGAAGCGACCGCGAACGACCATCGCGCGGCCATCCAGACGGCCACCGAGGGCCGACGCGAGACCGGGCGACGCCTGCCCCGTCCGCCGCTCGGCCCGCTCGTGGGCCTCGTCCGCCGGCGTCAGCTCGCGCCGAGGACCCGCCGGGCGTAGGCCGCGAGGACGCGCGCGCAGTCGACGGCCTCGTCGATCGCGACGTGCTCGTCGGCGCTGTGCGCCACCTTGACGTCGCCGGGGCCGAAGATCACGCACGGCGTCGCCCCGACGTTCACGAACATCTGCATGTCGGCGCCGTATGGCTCGCCGAGCAAGGTGGGCCGTCGTCCCGTGACGGCCTCGACGGTCTCGGCGAGGCCCACCGGCAGCGGGTGATCCGAGGGCACCCGCGCCGAGCCGAAGCGACCGCCGGTGATCTCGACCGTCGCCGGATGCACGCGCAGGAAGTCGTCCGCGGCACACGCCTCGTCGATCGCCGTTCGAAGGTCCGCCTCGGCCTCGCGCGCGCTCTGCCCGAGCCGCACGCCGTACCGCCCGTCGGCGACGACCCGGTCGAGCACCGTCGAGGCCCACTCGCCGCCCGACACGATCCCGATGATCGTCGGGTACGGGAGACCGAGCGCCGTCATGAGCGGGTCCGTCTCGGACGCGTTTCGCCGCGCCTCATCGGCCTCGAGCGCCCGGGCGAGCACGAACAGCTTGTCGAGGGCGGAGACGCCCTCCCGCCGCTGCGAGGCGTGGGCCGCGCGCCCGGGGACCGTGAGCCGGAAGGTGATCGCGCCCGCGTGGGCTACGACGATGTCGAGGTTCGATGGCTCGGGGATGATCGCGAGGTCGCCGGTCACCCCGGCGCGGATCGCGGCGAGCGTGCCCTGTCCGCCGTCCTCCTCGGATGGGACGAGGGCGACGATGAGCTCACCGTCGAGCCGGTCGAGGTCGCCCGAGGCGGCCAGCGACCGGACGGCGGCCAGGATCGAGGCGACGCCGGCCTTCATGTCGCAGGCGCCGCGTCCGTACAGCCGGCCGTCGCGGATCTCCGCCCCCCACGGATCCGTCGTCCAGGTGGCGGGATCACCGGGTGGCACCACGTCGAGGTGACCCGACAGGATGAGCCGCATCCCGCCCGGGCGACCGGCCCGGCCGATCACCACGGGGAGGGCCGACCGCGGCATCTCCTCGCCCGGCCAATCGGCGTCGGCGCGGACGCCGACTGGGTCGGGTGTCACGACCTCCACGGCGAGCCCGAGCGCCCGCAGCGCCTCGGCCGCCCAGGCCGAGACCGCCTCCTCGGAGCCGGTGATGCTCGGGATCCGGACGAGCGCCGCGAGGTCCTCGACGAGCCGCTCGCGGTCGACCTGACCCTCGGCGGCACCGGTGGACCCGGGAGCGCTCACGCCGGATCGGCGTCGCGCAGGATCGGCCGCGTCATGCAGGTCGGCCCGCCAGAGCCGTTGATCCCGATCTCCGTCGCAGGGTACGTGTGGACCTCGCAACCGGCCGCAGCGAGCGCGGCCGCCGTCTGCGGATTGCCCTCGGCCAGGATGACCACGCCCGGCCGGACGGCCAGCACGTTGCAGCCGAGCGTCGGGAACTCCTCGGCGGACACCTCGACGAGCCGGATCCCGAGCTCGCCGAGCAGCTCCCAGAGGCCGACGGGCAGCAGCGGCAGGTAGACGACCGCAAGGTCGTCGGCGACGGGCGAGATCACCGACATCAGGTGGATGAGCTCGGTCCGCCCGTGCCAGTAGGGCACGTCGAAGATGCGCATGTCGCCGCCGACGACGGCGGCCAGCTGGCGCGCCCCCGCGTCGTTCGTCCGGAGGGTCCGGCCGATGCAGAACAGGTCGGGGCGAAGCCAGAACGTGTCGCCGCCCTCGACCGTCCCGGGCGCCTCGATGTGCCCGAGCGTCGGGATGCCGGCGGCCGTCGTCCAGGCCTCGATCGCCGCCGGCTCCCCGGCCCGGTTCGGCTTGCCGGGGCGGAGCGGGATCGCGCCGCGGTCGGTCACCAGCAGCGGATCGAACGTGTAGACGAGGTCCGGGCTATCGGTCTCCGCCTCGAGGACGTGGACCGTCGGCCCGAGCGACGCGAGGAGGTCGACGAACGCGTCGTGCTCACGCCGGGCCAGCTCGAGGTCGACCGGGTGCAGGAAACCGTGCGCGGGGTCATCGAAGGCGGCCCCGAAGGCCGGCCCCGGCCGCTTGACGAGCACATCACGCAGGGGCGCCGACATGCTCTGGGCCCCGAATCGGCGCGCGGTCATGGTCATCGACGCAGGATAGACGGCCCGGGTACGCTGTTTCCATGGCCGCCGCCTACGCCATCAGCGCCCGGATCAGCGAGGTCCGACCCTATCGCACGACGAGACGGGAGCGGACCGCGATCCCGTCGCCGCGGGTCACCGAGGCGGGGCGGCTCCCGCGCGAAGAGCTCGCGGCCGAGTTCGACGGCCACGAGCCCATCGGCACCAGCTGGGCCGAGATCGTCATCGGCTGGGCCGAGACGACGTTCTACCTGTTCGATCCCCAGAGCTGGCGCTAAGGGTCGAGCCCGCCCGTCCGGCGGCGGGGCGATCAGGCTGCGACGGCCTCCGACCGGCGTTCCACGAGTGCCACCTCGACCTCGAGCTTGATCTCGTCACCGACGAGCCACCCGCCGGCCTCGAGCGCGACGTTCCAGTCCAGTCCCCAGTCCTTGCGGTTCACGCGCGCACGCGCCGTGAAGCCCGCGTGGCGGCTGCCGTCCATCCCGACGAAGAACCCCAGGAACTCGACGTCGAAGGCGACCGATCGGGTGATGTCGCGGATCGTGACGCCGGCGGTCACGGCGTACTCGCCGTTCCGCTTCGCGCGCACCTCGGTCGAGCGGACGAGGATCTCGGGAAATCGCTCGACGTCGAAGAAGTCGGCGGAGCGCAGGTGGTTGTCACGGGCGGCGAAGCTCGTGTCGACGCTTGCCGCATCGATGCGGAAGGTCGCCGAGGAGCGCGTCGGATCCGCCTCGTCGAGGTCGACCTCTCCCGCGAAGTCGGTGAATGTGCCGTGGACCGTGGTGACCATCAGGTGCTTGGCCGAGAACAGGATGTCGGTATGTGCCGGGTCGATCGCGAATGCGGTCATGAGGGGTCCTCCGTCGGATGCGCCCCTCGTGGGATCGCGGGGGTCGCTAAGTAGTTGACGACACAACGATATCCCTTCGAACGTTGCAGTGTCAACGACCTTGCCCGAATCGCAACCCGGGGGTAGCATCACCCGGTCATGACCACCATCCGACCGGCCGACCGCCGGCTCACTGCCCGCGACCCGCGTCTCGGGCCATGGCGTTCGTTCCTCCAGGCGCATGCGCGCGTCTCGCGCCGCCTCGACGAGGAGCTGCGCGCGGAGCACGACCTGTCGGTCGCCGAGTACGACGCCCTGCTCAACATCGCCGAGGCGCCCGGCCGTCGGATCCGGATGCGCCAGCTGGCCGACCGCGTCGTCCTGAGCAAGAGCGGCGTCACGCGGCTGATCGACCGGCTCGTCGACGATGGCCTCGTCGAGCGGAGCGCCTGCGTCTCGGACGCTCGCGGGGCCGAAGCCGTCCTCACCGAGGCCGGACTGGCCCGGCTGCGAGCGGCCTCGCGGACCCACCTGCGCGGGATCGAGGACCACTTCCTCGACATCCTCGACGCGGGTCAGCTGGCCGCCGTCGGCACGGCGATGCAGACCGTCGCGGACCGGGCCGGCGCTGGTCCGAGTGACCCGGCCGTGTGCGCGCCGGACGTCGCCGTCGACGTCGCGGACCGGGCCGGCTGACCGACGGCGTGCCCGGCCGGCTGTACACCGGCACGAGCGGGTTCGCCTATCCCGACTGGGCCCCGCGCTTCTACCCGCCCGGGCTCAAGGGTGACGGGCTCCTCGCGCACTACGCATCGCGGCTCGCTGCGGTCGAGCTCAACAACACCTTCTACCAGCAGCCGTCGGCCGCGAAGGTCGCCGCATGGCTCGCGGCCACGCCCGAGGGTTTCCGGTTCTCGGTCAAGGCCCAGCGCGGCGGATCGTGGCGCGGGTTCCGCGACCCCGAACCCGGCCTGCCCTGGCTGACCGGCCCCTACCGTGCCTTCGGGGAGCGGCTGGGGACGGTCCTGTTCCGCGTCCCGGACACGGAGAAGCGCGACGACGCCCGGCTGGGAGCGCTCCTCACGGCCTGGCCGCGCGACGTGCCGGTCACGCTCGAGCTCCAGGACCCGAGCTGGCACGTTGACGAGACGTTCGCCGCGCTCGCCGAGGCGGGCGCCGCCCTGTGCACGACCGAGCTGCCGGAGGACGAGGACCCGCCCACGATCCGGCGCACGGGCCCGTTCCTGTACCTGCGGCTGCGACGGCACGAGTACGCGCCAGATGACCTGACAGCGTGGGCGGCCCGCATCGAGCCATTCCTGGCCGACGGCCTCGATGTGCTCGTGTTCTTCCGTCACGACCCGGTCGGTCGGGGCGCCGAATTCGCGCTCGAGCTCCGCGACGCGGTCGCCATGGTGACGCCGGGCGCGTCCTGACGATGCCGTCGGGGCGGGTCGCGCCCGGCCGGCGCGTGGTCAGGCGCGGTCGCCCTCGGCCGGTCCGAAGCACACCAGCAGCTCGAGCCGCTCGGTGATGTCGTGGAACTTGTGGGGGACGTGAGCGGCGACGAAGACGAGCGAGCCGGGCATCACCTCGCGCTCGTCGTCGCCGACCGTCACCTGGGCCCGTCCGCGGACGACGTAGTACAGCTCGTCCTCGGTGTGGGGCGATTGGGGGTCCGTGGCGCCGGCCTCCAGCACGTAGATCCCGGCGGACAGGTCCGGGACCCGCAGGAACTCTTCATAGAGCACGCCGCGGCCGGCGCGTCGGGCCTCGATCTCCTCGAACTCCCAGGCATCCATCGTCAGGGCTCCTCGCTCGGGGTGGCGGATCCGGTCGGTGCCGCCGGCGTGTTGGCGACGTCATCGTGCCGGGCGATGCGGGTCTCGTCGAGCACCTCGGCCGCAGCGCGGTCCCGGTCCGCGGCGGTGTCGAACGACAGCAGCAGCGGGCCGGTCCCGGCGACGGCGCGCACAGCCGGGCGACGGCCACGCAGCGGGAAGACGTCTCCCACGGACAGTTTCGAGACATCACCGAGGCCGAGGGCGACGCCCTCTGGGCGGCCACGGCGCTGGACGATGAGCGTGGATGCCGGCTCGGGGCCCGCCGCGACCGGCGGCTGGTCCTCGGCCGGTGGCTGGTCCTCGGCCGGCGGCTGGTCCTCGGCCGGCGGCTGGTCCTCGGCCGGTGGCTGGTCCTCGGCCGATGGCGCCTCCGCGGCTGCCGTGGGCCGCGCCACCGTGGCGAAGCGGACGAGGTCCGCGGGCACCTCGCGCACCCGGGTCGTGCCCGTCGGCGTCCGAAGCCAGCCGGTGACTCGCAACGGGATCGCCTCCCCGACCGCGAGGGTTCTCGCCGGAGCCGGGAGGGACGGACCCGCGCGTCGGTAGATGAGGTAGTCCGCGGCCGACCCGACGAGGATCAGGCCGGCGATGAGGGCGAAGAGGGCGGCGAGGACCCAGGCGATCATCGGACTGACGGGTGCTGTCCCGTCATCAAGGAGGTATCGCGGACTGACCGTGACCCCCATCGTCTCGAGGTCGAAGATGTCGGGGTCGAGCGCCTCGCTGACCGCGTGCTCCTCGCGACGGAGCATCCCCGAGAAGGTGACGGGCGTCCACTCGGGCGACCGGTCCGTGACGACGATGATCCCGCGCTTCGAGATGGCGTCGTACACGAGCAGGTCGAACGACTCGGCGTGCGCCTCGTCGCACTGGTCGCCCGTCTGGCAGATCCAGGTCCACGTCGCGACGATCCCGTCATCGAACGTCACCGGCGTGCCCGGCTTGGGCAATGGATCAGCCAGCTGGATCGTGGTGGGGTCGGCGGCGGAGGACCGGGTATCGATGTAGCGGTCGGGCTCGAGCGTGATGCCGAGGTCGCGGATGTCGTCGCCGATGTAGGGCAGGTCCTCGGCGATGTAGGCGGCGTCCTCCTTGACCTCCCCGACCCGGGACGTCCGATAGATGTCGCTCGGCGGGCGCGCCGACACGACCGTCAACGCCGCGTGGGTCGCGGGATCGGCCACGAGGTAGACGTAATCGGCGTCGGGCTCGCCGGGGTCCTGCGTGCCGTTGCCGTTGTCGTCGAAGAAGTGGCCGCCGTATTCGCTCGCGACCTGCCCGGAGACCGTCACGTGCGCGTGGTCGCCGAACGAGGGGTCCTCGCCGACCCCGGCGCCCACCGCGCGCGGGGTCGACGTATCGGAGGCTTCCACGCCGACCAGCAGGAACAGGATGGCGAGGACCGCCGAGCCACCGGCCACGAGCACCGGCCCGAGCGTGGCCCGGCGACCGGATCCGCGCCGCCCGAAGAGCCCCGCGAGGCGATCGGCGGCATCCGCCACGCCACCGGCGGCCGAGATCAGGCGGTCGATGAGGTCCATCCGTCGCGGAGGGTAGCAGCCGGCCATCGCGGCGAGGCGGACCGGTTTCGCCCGACTGCCGTAGCATCCGTCGATGCCCGTCCGACCTCGGCCCGGCCGCCCGGCCGCCGCCCTGCTGCTCGTCACGCTGACCGGCGTGCTCCTGGCGTGCGGAACATCGTCGGCGAGCCGGACGCCGTCCCTCTCGGTGGCCAGCCCCGCGGGATCGATCGCACCGACCACGGCCGCGACCGCGGCGCCCACGCCCCCGGCGACGCCCGCAGGCAGCCTCAGCGCCGGCGGGATCGACCTCGAGACGGTCGTCGACGGCCTCACCTCGCCGCTCGACATCGCCACCAGCGATGGCAACGCCGGGCGGATCTACGTGGCCGAGCAGGGCGGGACGGTCCGGATCGTGGACGGCGGCACGCTGCTCCCCACGCCGTTCCTCGACATCTCGGCGAACATCACCAGCGGCGGCGAACAGGGCCTCCTCGGGATCGCGTTCCACCCGCACTTCGCCGACGATCCGCGGGTGTTCGTCGACTACACCGACCGTCACGGCAACACCGTCGTCTCATCGTTCGAGGTCGGGCTCGACGCCGATGCTGTCGATCCCGGCAGCGAGCGCGTGATCCTCGAGGTCGATCAGCCGTTCTCCAACCACAACGGCGGCTCGCTGGCCTTCGGGCCGGACGGGATGCTGTACATCGGGCTCGGCGATGGCGGCTCGGGCGGCGACCCACAGGGCAACGGCCAGCGGCTCGATACGCTGCTGGCCAAGGTGCTGCGCATCGATGTCGACGTCCCCGAGGGCGCCGAGGCCCCCTACACGATCCCGGACGACAACCCGTACGCCGATGGCGCGAACGGCGCGCTGCCGGAGATCTGGGTATCCGGCCTGCGCAATCCGTGGCGGTTCCGGTTCGACGCTCCGACCGGGGACCTGTGGATCGGCGACGTCGGGCAGGGCGCGTGGGAGGAGATCGATGTCGTCCGCGCCGGGACCAAGGGCCAGGACTTCGGCTGGAACGTCATGGAAGGCGCCCACTGTTACAGCCCGGCCGATGGCTGCGACCGGACCGGGCTGACGCTGCCGGTGACCGAATACGGCCACAGCCTGGGCTGCGCGGTCATCGGCGGGGTCGTGGTCCGCAACCCGGCGACGCCGACGCTCGACGGCCGGTACCTCTTCTCGGATGACTGCTCGGGCAACGTCTGGGCCATCGATCCGAAGGGGGACGATCTCCGCGAGCCGACGCGGCTTCTCGACAGCGGCCGGTCGATCAGCGCGATCAACGTCGGGGCCGATGGGACCGTCTACATGACGGACCTCGGCAGCGGCGAGCTGCTCCGGGTCGTGGAGGTCGCGGGCTAGGCGGACGCGATCCGGAAGGTCACCGTGACCGTGACGGCCGTCGTGATGCTCGCTGGGTCCGTCACACGGTGCCGCCCGCCCGACTGGGAGGCATCGGACGGGCTCAGGGGTCAGCGTCGCCGGACCGGACGACAGGGACGCGAACGAACCGGGCCGGCGCATCGCAGCCGCATGACACGGCCCCGGATGTCATCCCGCTGCAACGCATCGGCCATCCCCGGCGAGGTTCCGCCAGGGCGGCCGATGCGAGGGTGGACGGCGGTCGCGTCGCCCTCCCCAGGACGACTCGGGGGACGCATCCCGACGCCGTGGCGACCACCATCAACGAGGTGAAACACATGGTGAAACGAGTCCTGTTGATCCTGGCCTTCGGCCTGGCCGCGGTCGCCTGTAACTCCCCGAGTTCGAGCTCGCCGGGCGAGACCGCCCCGGCGCTGGAGTCGCCGTCGGCCCCGGTCGAGTCACCCGCGGCATCGCCCTCCTAGACGAGCGATCGGCGCTCGTCCCCATCTCGTCCGATCCGGAGGTTCATCCGTGAGCATCATCGCGTGGATCGTCCTCGGCGCCATCGCCGGGTACATCGCCGGGTTCCTCGTCACCGGTGACGAGGGCCTCGGAGTCATCGGGCACGTCGTGCTCGGCATCGTCGGCGCCCTCGTCGGCGGGTTCCTTGCCAGTGCCCTGTTCAACGCCCATCCCATCGACGGGCCGTTCGATATCAGCTCGATCGTCGTGTCCGTGATCGGGGCCATCATCGTGGTCCTGGTCGTCGGTGCCGTCACCGGCCGGACGCGCGCCGGTCGTGGGTCGATCTGAGACCGGTCGCTCGGACCTTCGACCGGTCGTCCCGGAGCGCGCCCGCCGGCCCAGGCGGGCGCGCTCCGTCACGACGTTGCAAGGTCCTGGCCCGACGGCAGCGGTCCGACCGCGAGCGTCGATGCGCCACTCTCGGAAGGTGTCGGTCCTCGTGCCACTGGGGGTTCCGAGGGCCGACACAGACGCTCTTCGAGCGTGCCGCCCCCGGTCCGGCTGTTATGCCGCTGCAAGGTCCCTGACCGGCGCGTTCATGCCAGAAGCCGGGGCCGGCCGATACCGTCGCCCTGTCGCTGCGTCACGTTCATGGGGGGAACGCACCGATCGTTTCCTACGGGACCGCTTGTGACGGGGCGTTCCCGAACCTCGGCGGGCGGCCTGGGACCCCTCCCCGGGCCGTCCGTCTTCTCTGTCCGCCGACCAGACTGACCGCGAGACGGATGCAACATCCGATGGCCTCGCCGCGACACGCCGATGACATGGCGAGCGATACCGTGACGGCCGGCGACGATCGCAGCGTGCTCTCTTCCGACCCGATCGCCGACCTGAGCCCGGCCCCTCCCTCGGGCCGGGCTCCTCCACGTTCGCGCTCGCCTAGCGCCCCCGAGCGAGCGCCTCGAGCCGAGCCGCCGCGCTCTCGGACCGTGCTGCCGTCAACGGTGTGACCCGGCCCGGACCCACGGCCCGCGGCTCGTCGGATCGCGGCGCGTCCGATGGCGGGTTCGCCACCTCGAGCAGCGAGCGGTACAGCGCTTCGTATGCGTCGGTCATCTGCGTCGCCGAGAAGCGCTCGAGCACCGACCGGCGGATCTCGGCACGGTCGAGGCCGTCGACGCCCGCGACGCGGAAGGCCATCTGGTCGGCATCGTCGCCGAAGAATCCGTCGACGCCATCGCGGATGATCTCGGGCAGGGCGCCGACCCGACGGGCGATGATCGGCGTGCCGCAGGCCATCGCCTCGATGGCGACGAGACCGAACGGCTCGGGCCACGAGCCCGGCATCAGCGAGGCGTAGCTCTCCGCGAACAGCTGGTCGCGGTCCGCCTGGTCGAGTTCGCCGAGGAATTCGACGTCGCTGCCGGCCGCGTCCAAGGCGGGCTTGAAGACGTTGTCGTAGTAGTCACGCTCCGTTCCGGCCGGACCGATCTTCGCGGCGATCCGCAAGGGCCGGCCCGCGAGCTTCGCGATCTCGATCGCCTCGACAGGCCCCTTCTCGGCGGCGACCCGACCGACGAAGCAGAGCGCATCGCTGCGGCGCCGTTCGAACGGCGCATCCGCCAGCGACAGCCCGTTGTGGATGATCGTCCAGGGCAGCTCCGGGTGGGTCGAGGCCTGGTTCGCGCTGATCGCGACGAGACCGCGCGGCGGGTTCGCGAACGCTTCGGTCGCCCAGGGCAGATCGAGGCGCCCGTGGAACGTCGTCACGACCGGGACTGGCGCGACCCGGGCCAGGAGCAGGCTCGACCACTCGAGGTGCGAGTGGATGACGTCGAATTCGTCGGCATGATCGAGCACGCTCGTCATCGTGGCGAGGAAATACGGGAGGTGGTCGCCGCGGAAACCCTGCGGTCGGAGCGCCTCGGGCACGGTGACGATATGCCGCCCCGGGACCTCCGAGTCCCCGCTCGCGAAGGTCGTCACCTCGTGACCGCGTCGATCGAGCTCGACGACAAGCTCGTAGACGACGCGTTCGGTGCCCCCGTACGCGCGGGGCGGGACCCGCTCGAGGGGTGGGGCGACCTGGGCGATCCGAAGGGGGGACGTCATGGAAGTACCTCGACAGATGATACGGCCATGGCGTGACGGCCCCGACCGACGCTTGTACCGTACGGTCGGCGCGGTGGGGGCCGCATCGCTGCGACGCGCCGGGGACATCGCAGTCACATTCCAGTCGCATCGAGGGGAGATCCAGCCGGACGTGACCGCCCAGGACCACGAGCCTCGTGCCTTCACCCGCAGCGCACGTGAGGCGCTGCGCCGGGCCCGTGAGGACCTGCCCCACCTCGGCGGCCTGCGCCTCGGCCGGAGCCGGGCCGTCGGACTCGGCGTCGCCATCGGCCTGGCCGCCATCGTGATCAAGGCCGGGTTCAACCAGGCGCTGGGCGGTGAGACCGGATTCATCCTGTTGACCGGGGCGGTCGCCCTCGCCGCCTGGGTCGGCGGACTCCCGGGCGGTCTGGCCGCCACCCTCGTCGCCGGCGTCCTGAACACGGCGATCTTCGTCGCGCCCGAGGGCGCATCGATGTCGCTGACCTCGCTCGACCTGGCGAGGACGGCCCTCTACATGATCGCGGGCAGCGTGGTGGCCGCCCTGATCGCGTCACTCCGGACGTCGCGCGACCGCCTGACCCAGTCGCTCGCCGAGGTGGCGGCCATGGCTGAGGACATCGAGCGCCGCGACGAGCGCCTCGAACTCGTTCTGGCGTCGTCGGGGACCGGTTTCTGGGAATGGGACATCCGGGACGGCGCGCTCACGTGGTCGGAGGCGATCTCCGCGCAGCACGGACTGGATCCGTCGGCCGGCCCACCCAGCTTCGAGCGGTACGTCGACACGATCCACCCCGACGACCGCCAGGCGTTCCAGGCCGCGATCGACGGGGTGCTCGCGGCCGGGCAGTCCTTCAGCCTCGAATTCCGGATCGTCTGGCCCGATGGGTCCGAGCATTGGACCCACGGCGTCGGACGCGTCTTCCGCGATCCGGACGGCACCCCCATCCGGATGGTCGGGACGGGGACGGACATCACCGAGCGTCGCCGGCTCGAGGCCGAGCGCGACCAGCTGCTCGAGGACGAGCGTCAGGCCGGCGCGTTCCGCGAGGCGTTCATCGACGTGATCTCGCACGAGCTGCGCACCCCGATCACCACGATCCTGGGGCTGACCCAGATCCTGGCCCGACGCGGCATGAACGGCGACCTGCTCGAGTCGGTGTCGCTCATCGACGACATCTCCGCCGAATCCGAGCGCCTCCATCGTCTCGTCGAGGACCTCCTCGTGCTGACGCGCGCCGAGCGAGGCGGCCTCGCGATCGAGGCCGAGCCGCTCGAGTTGCGTCGCGTCCTGACCCGGGTCGTCGAGCGCGAACGCCGCCGCCTTCCCGGGCTCGACATCTCCGTCGATCTCCCGCGCGACCTGCCCGTGGTCGCCGGAGAGGAGATCTACGTCGAGCAGATCGTCCGGAACATGCTGTCGAACGCCGCGAAATACACGCCGATCGGCACGCAAGTCCTCCTCCGCGCGGAGCAGGAGGGCGATTCGGTGGCCATCCGCGTCCTCGACGATGGGCCGGGCATCGAGGCGGCCGCGGCCGACCGGGCGTTCGAACTCTTCTACCGCGACCCCGACACCTCCCGGCTGGTGGCCGGGTCGGGCATCGGCCTGTTCGTCTGCGCGAGCCTGGTCGAGGCCATGGGCGGCCGGATCTGGGCTCGCCCGAGACCGGACGGTGGCTCCGAATTCGGCTTCACCCTCCAGGTCCTGTTGGACGACGAGAGCCGACCCGCGGAGCCGGCACTCGCCAGCGCCGCCGATCGGGCGACCTGATGACGGCGGGACGCGACGCCGTCCTGCGGATCTTCGCGTTTCGTGCGGTCCGACCGGGGTTCGATGAGATCCTGCGAACGCAGCTCATCCCCGATCTCTGCCAGCAGCCAGGGATCAGCCAGGTCTATACGGGTCGCCAGGGTCCCGACGAGACGGGTCCGCGGGTCGTGGCCTCGGTCTGGGACCGAGCGCGAGAGCATGCTCGAGGCGGTGGGCGCGGACCTGGGCCTCTTCCATCCCGAGCTGCTCGACGAGACCGCCCAGCGCACGCTCGAGGTCCTGACCCTCGTGATCGCCGAGCGATATGACGTGACCGGGTCACCCACGATCCTGCGGCTGCTCCGCGGCCGCGTGCGCGAAGACGAACTCGAGATGTACATCGAAGACGTGCGGTCGGGCGCCGACCTCGACGCCCGGAGCGACCATGGGCCGGTCGCGCTCTGTCTCGCCACCGACGGCGTCGACGCGTTCGTGACGATGTCCGCGTGGCGGTCGTGGCACGACATCGAGCTCGCCACGGGCGGCGACATCCACCAGCCGCGCGCCACACGGCACCCGGAGCGCCTGGTCGCCTGGGATGTCGAACACTTCGAGCTGATCCGCACCGGCTGACCGGTCCGCGGCGGCGCGACGCGTCGACGCGCGTCTAGAGGGCGAGTGGGTCCGTCTTGTCGGGGTCGATGCCGAGGGCACGGATGCCCTTGGCCGCCTTCGCCGGCTCCATGGCGCCACAGCGGGCGAGCGCCGGCGAGCGTGGCCGCCGCGATGTGCGGTGGGTCGATCTCGAAGAGCGTGCGCAGGGCCTCGCGCGTGTCGCTCCGGCCGAAGCCGTCGGTGCCGAGGGCGAGGTAGTGCGGCGGCAGCCAGCGGCTGACCATGTCGGGGAGGGCCTTCATCCAGTCCGAGGCGGCCACGATCGGCCCGCCATCGAACGGCAGGACGCGGCTGACGAGCGGGACCCGCGGCGGTCTTGGCGTCGATGTGCAGGCGGTTCCAGCGCTCGGTCTCGAGCGCGTCGCGCCGGAGCAGCGGGAACGACGGCGCACTGAAGACCTCGGCGGCGACGCCGTGCTGCTCGGCGAGCAGGTCGCGAGCGGCGAGGACCTGCTGGAGGATCGCGCCCGAGCCGACGAGCCGGGCGGGGTGGGCGTCACGTCCGAGATCGGGAGCGCCCGCGAAGCGGTAGATGCCGCGCAGGATGTCCTCGCTGGTCACGCCCTCCGGCCGCGCCGGCTGCAGGTAGTTCTCGTTGTAGAGCGTGACGTAGTAGTAGACGTCCTCGGGTTTCGGCCCGTACATCCGCTCGACGCCGTCACGGACCACCGCGGCCAGCTCGTACGCGAACGCCGGGTCGTAGGCGCGCAGGTTCGGGATCGTCGAGGCGAGGATGTGGGTGTGGCCGTCGTCGTGCTGCAGGCCCTCGCCGGTGAGCGTCGTGCGCCCGGCCGTGGCGCCCATGAGGAACCCGCGCCCGCGGGCATCCCCGAACGCCCACATCTGGTCGCCGGTCCGCTGGAACCCGAACATCGAGTAGAAGATGTAGAAGGGGATCGTCGCGAAGCCGTGGCTCGCGTAGGCCGTGCCGGCGGCCTGGAACGAGGCCATGGATCCGGCCTCGGTGATGCCCTCCTCGAGGACCTGGCCGTCGGTCGCCTCGCGATACGAGAGCACGAGGTCCGAATCGACCGGCTCGTAGCGCTGGCCCAGCGCCGAGTAGATCCCGACCTCCTTGAACAGCGGGTCCATGCCGAAGGTGCGCGCCTCGTCCGGGATGATCGGGACGATCCGCGACCCGAGATCGGGCTGGCGGATGAGGTTGCGCAGGATCCGGGTGAAGACCATCGTCGTCGAGACCGCCGTCTGGCTGCCGCCGTCGAACTCGGCGTCCACGTCCGCTGCCGGGGCCGGCAGCGGCGCGTTCCGCACGACCCGCTTCGGGATCGGCCCGCCGAGCGCCCGCCGGCGCTCCATGAGGTACTCGACCTCCTCGGACTTCGGTCCCGGGTGGTAGTACGGGGCGTCCTTGAGCTTCGCGTCCGGGATCGGCAGCTGGATGCGGTCGCGGAAGATCTTGAGTTCGGCCTCGGAGAGCTTCTTGGCCTGGTGGGTGATGTTCCGGGCCTCGACGCCCGGCCCGAGGGTCCAGCCCTTCACGGTCTTGGCGAGGATGACGGTCGGCACGCCCTTGTACTCGGTGGCGGCCTTGTACGCGGCGTAGAGCTTGCGGAGGTCATGGCCACCGCGGCGCAGCTTGGACAGGTCGTCGTCGGTGAGGTGCTCGACGAGCTTGCGCAGGCGCGGATCCGGGTCCGAAGAAGTGCTCGCGGATGTAGGCGCCGCCGGCGACCGAGAACTTCTGGAACTCGCCGTCGACCGTGTCGTTCATCTGTCTGGACGAGGACGCCGTCGACGTCGCGCGCGAGCAGGTCGTCCCACTCGCGGGCCCAGATGACCTTGATGACGTTCCAGCCCGAGCCGCGGAACACCGCCTCGAGCTCCTGGATGATCTTCCCGTTGCCGCGCACCGGGCCGTCCAGGCGCTGCAGGTTGCAGTTGACGACGAAGGTCAGGTTGTCGAGCCCCTCGCGCGCCGCGACATGGAGGGCGCCGAGGGCCTCGGGCTCGTCGGTCTCACCGTCGCCGAGGAACGCCCACACGCGCGAATTCGAGGTGTCGATCAGGCCGCGGTTATGCAGGTAGCGGTTGAACCGGGCCTGGTAGATGGCCGAGATCGGTCCGAGGCCCATCGAGACCGTCGGGTACTCCCAGAAGTCGGGCATCAGGCGCGGGTGCGGGTACGAGCTGAGGCCGGCGTGCCCGGGGACGGTCTCGCGTCGGAAGTGGTCGAGCTGGTCCTCGGTCAGGCGACCTTCGAGGAACGCCCGGGCGTAGATGCCGGGAGCGGCGTGGCCCTGGTAGAAGATCTGGTCGCCACTCCCCTCCCCGTCCTTGCCTCGGAAGAAGTGGTTGAACCCGACCTCGTACAGGCTGGCCGAGCTGGCGTACGTCGAGAGGTGACCGCCGATACCCGGGAACCGATTGTTGGCCCGCAGGACCATCGCGACCGCGTTCCAGCGGACGATGCGCCGGATGCGCAGTTCCATCGCCTCGTCCCCGGGGAAGTCGGGCTCCTGCTCGGGGCTGATCGTGTTGATGTAGCGCGTCTGCGTGAGCGGCGGCAGCCCGATCTGGAGCTGGCGCGCCCGCTTGAGCAGCTTGTAGATGAGGAAGCGGGCTCGGACCTCGCCTTCCTGTTCTAGACCTGGTCGAGCGACGAGAGCCACTCGTCCGTCTCCCGTTCGTCGATGTCCGGGAGCTGGTGCTTGAACTGGTCGAAGTACATGTCAGCGGGCAGGGTAGCCCATCTCGGTCGCGAGTGACGGTCACGAGACGGGGACGCCCGACCCCGCCTGCAACGTGGCTGCAATGCTCGGCGCCGTCGGATGGGCATCGCGTGGCATGGCCGCGCCCCGATGCTGGAGGTCATCCCGGACGCCCTTGTCAGACTGCGTCACCATGTCACCAACCCAGGAGGTGCCGGTGAGTACCCAGCCACTCGTGCTCGTCGCTGACGACGAGCCGCGGATCACCAAACTGGTCTCGATCGCCCTCGGCGAGGAGGGCTTCCGTGTCGTGACTGCCAACAGCGGCGAAGAGGCCCTCCAGAAGGCCGAGGAAGTCCGTCCGGATATCGTCCTGCTCGATATCGTCATGCCCGACCTGGACGGCATCGAGGTCATGCGCCAGCTGCGCGAGCGACGGCCCGTCGCCGTCATCCTGCTGACGGCCAAGGGCTCGACGGCCGACAAGGCCAAGGGGCTCGACCTCGGCGCCGACGACTACATCGCCAAGCCGTTCCACCCGGACGAGTTGGCCGCACGGGTGCGCGCTGTCCTTCGCCGCTCATCCGGCGCGCAGCCGGGCGCCGGCATCCTGGCCTTCGACGACGTCGAGATCGACCTCGAGCGGCGGATGGTCACCCGGGACGGCGAGCTCGTCCAGCTGTCACGCACCGAATGGCTGCTCCTCCAGCACCTCGCCGCGAACGCCGGCAAGGTCGTGCTCCACACCGAGTTGCTGACCAAGGTCTGGGGACCGGAGTACCGCGACGACCTCCAGTACCTGCGCGTGTGGGTATCGCGCGTCCGCCGCAAGCTCGGCGCCGAGCCGGGCGAGCCCGGTCGGATCAAGACGTTCCAGGGCATCGGCTACCTGCTCGACGTCGAGCCGCCGACGGTGCCCGATCCGGTCGTCGTCCCCGTCCCGGAGGCGACCGCGCTGATCGGCTGACGCGGCTGCAATGGCGGCGCAACGTCGATCCCCCACCTCGCAGCATCGACGGCATCCGCTCGGGCGCATCGTCGTGCCGACGTGCCGAGCTCGCCGTATCTCCTGACGATCCCGCGGTCGGACCGCGCGTTCCATGAGCTGGTGGTTCGGCTCGCGCGCCGAGAGACGCCGGCTGATCCGGCCACGTTCCAGGCGAGGCTTGTGCGGCTGTTCCCGTCGGTGGTGGTCCGCTCACGCGAGCTCTCATCGGAGCATCGGGCGTGGTACGTGTACCGCGACGGCCGCTGGACACCGCCCGACGCGTCCCCGTGGTGGACGCGCGGCGATACGCCGGTGCTCGCCGTCTCGCCCGACGGATGGGTGATGGCCGCCGATCCCGGCGCCCGCCGGCTGCTCGGCCTGGACCCCGACGTGGATCTGACCATCGATCCGTGGCACAGCGCGTCGCTCGTCGCCCCGACCGACCGTGGCGACCTCACCGAGCTGCTCGGGATCGTGGCCGAAGGCCACACGCTCACCGCGTCCATCCGGTTGCACCGCGACGGCGATGGGGATGCGCCGTGCGAGCTGCACGCCTGGCCCGACGGCGGACTGATCATCGCCGCCCTGCGTCCGTCGGCCTGAACCGACCATCGGCGAACAGCCGCCGAAGGCTCCCTCGGCTCCCTGCTACGCTCCAGGCATGCAGCGGTACGGCCCGGATACGGCGCTGATCGTCGTCGACGTCCAGAACGATTTCGCGGACCCGGCGGGAAGCCTGAGCGTGGCTGGCGGGGCGGCGATCGTCCCGACCGTGGATCGGGAGATCGAGATGGCGGTGAACGCCGGCGCGACCGTCGTGGCGACCCAGGACTGGCATCCCGCGTCCACGCCGCACTTCGCCAAGGACGGTGGCATCTGGCCGGTCCACTGCGTCGCCGAGACGTGGGGCGCGGCGCTGCACCCGGATCTGCGACTCCCGGACGGCGCGGCCATCGTCCGCAAGGGCGCCAACGGCGAGGACGGCTATTCCGGCTTCACGATGCGTGACCCGGTCAGCGGGGAGACGATCCCCACGGAGCTCGAGGCGATCCTGCGCGAGGCTGGCATCCAGCGGGTCGTGGTCGTCGGCCTGGCGACCGACTACTGCGTGGAGGCGACGGCGCTCGACGCGCGGCGCCTCGGCTTCGATACGGCCGTGCTGACCGACGCCGTCGCGGCGGTCGACCTCCAGCCGGGCGACGGGGCACGGGCCACCGAGGCGATGGCGGACGCGGGCGTGACCATGTGGCGGACGGTGATGCGGTGATCCGCTGGGTGCTCCGGCTCGCGATCGTCGGCTACGCCGTCGGCTGGGTCGCGGACCGGTGGCTGCGGACCCAGGTCGACGACGACGAGATCCCTCCGATCGAGAGCCTGGTCGTCATCGACGCGCCCATCGAGCGCGTGTGGGCGGTCCTCGCCGACATCGAGGGCCAGCCACGCTGGATGGCGGACATGAAGTCCGTCCGGCTGCTGACGCCGGCGCCCGTCGGGGTCGGGACCCGCGGCGAGTCCACGGTCCGCATCCTCGGCATGACCGTGAGCGACCCGGTGACCGTGACCGAGTTCGAGCCGCCGACCCGCTTCTCCGTCGAACACGAGGGCGTGTTCACCGGATCGGGGACGTTCACGCTCGAGCGGGGCGCCGATGGCACGACGACGATCGTGCGCTGGGTCGAGACGCTCCGCGCGCCGGTGTTCCCGCACCTCGGCGCCCGGGCCGGGTTCCCGCTCCTCGCCGCGGTGTTCCAGGCCGACCTCGATCGATTGCGCCGCCTCGTCGAGTCGGGCGCGGGCTGACCGGCGCCGGCTGACCCTCGGTGCAGGTCCACCTCGTCGACGCCACGTACGAGCTGTTCCGTGCGTACTACGCGCCGCGCCCGCCGGTCCTGGGACGGGACGGGATCAACCTCTCGGGCGTCTCCGGACTGTGCGACCAGCTCCTGTACCTGCTTCGGGAGGAGGGGGCCACGCACGTCGGCTGCGCCACCGACCGGGTGATCGAGTCCTTCCGCAACGACCTCTTCGCCGGCTACAAGTCATCGGCCGGGATGCCGCCCGAGCTCCTCGACCAGTTCCCGATCGCCGAGGCGGCGGTCGAGGCGCTCGGGGTCGTCCTCTGGCCGATGGTCGAATTCGAGGCCGACGACGCCATCGCGGCCGCCGCATGGCGCTTCGAACCCGATGCGCGCGTCGAGAAGATCCTCGTCTGCACGCCCGGACAAGGACATGGCCCAGCTCGTCATCGACGAGCGGGTCGTCCTGTGGGACCGCCGCCGCGGCCTCGTCTACGACGACGCGGGCGTCCGCGCGAAGTGGGGTGTCGCCCCGACCTCGATCCCGGACTGGCTCGGCCTCGTCGGCGATTCGTCGGACGGGTTCCCCGGCATCCCCGGCTGGGGCGCCAAGTCGGCCGCGTCGGTCCTTTCGGTCTACGGCACCTACGAGGCCATCCCGCCGAAGGCATCGGCCTGGGAGGTGCCCGGCGTCGGTGGCGCCCGGGCCATGTCGCTGGCCGCGTCGCTGCGCGATCACTGGGACGAGGCGCTCCTGTATCGCGACCTCGCCAGGCTGCGCTCGGCCGAGGATGGCGTCCCGGTCCGCCAGCGCGACCCGGAGGACCTGCGCTGGGACGGGGCGCCGCGTGCCGAGTGGGAGGCGTTCTGCGAGGAATGGGGCCTCGACCGCCTCCGGTCAAGGCCCCATCGCTGGCTCGCGGACGGCTGACCTCCCGGGCTAGCGGACGAACCCGAGCAGGGCTCCGTGGTGCGCGGCGGCGCGGCGACGACGCCGATCGACTGCGGCGACTTGGCGACGTCGAACCAGCGGCCGCCGTCCATCGCGGTCACCGTCGCGCCGCCCCGTTCGGCGATCAGGCCCGCGGCCGCGATGTCCCAGGTCGACAGGCCGCCCTGCTGGACGAAGGCATCGAACCGGCCGTTCGCCACGTAGGCGAGGGCGAGCGCCGCCGAGCCCATGCTGCGCGAGATGCGGATCGCCTTGCGGACGTTGCGGCCGCGCGTGGCCGCGGTCCGGCCGCTCAGGGCCATCGAGATGACGAAGTCGGAGAGCCGCTCCTTGTCGGACGCGTGGATCCCGAGCCCGCCGAGCGTCGCGGGGGTGTCGGCCGCGGCGGCGAACGTCTCGTCGCGTGTCGGGTCGCGGATGACGCCCACGGCCGGGGAACCGTCCACGACCAGGCCGATCGACACGCAGAAGAACGGGATGCCGTTCGCGTAGTTCACGGTCCCATCGAGCGGGTCGACGATCCAGACCCGGCCTCTTCCCGAGGTCGGCGCCTCGCCCGCGATGGCGCGATGCTCGCCGGTCTCCTCCGCCAGGAGCGCGTCACCGGGATGGCGGGCCCGGATCGCGTCGAGGATGAGCGCCTCGGAGAGATGGTCCGCCTCGGTCACCACGTCCCGGGCGCTCTTGTAGTCGATCCGCTCGAGCCGCTCGTAATGGTCCATCAGAACCTCGCCGGCCCGCACGGCGAGCGACGTCGCGAACGCCAGCTCCTCGGCCCACGAGGAGGTCGGCGTGCCACCGCCCGTGCGCGCGCCCGCGGTCGCCGGCGGCCGTCACGGGGCGGCGCATTCCACGGTCAAAGCGGGCGCACGGTCGAGCCGAGCTCGAGCACCGTCTGGCTGAACGTCCGCGTCCGCCCGCCGTCGATGCGCGGGCTGAGCATGATCGCGCCCTTCGAGGCGTTCCGGTCGGCGGGGTCGGTCACGCGACAGGTCGTCTGGCCGGTCGAGGTGCCCGCGTTAGTGGACGGTCAGCGTGATCGCCAGCCCGGCGCCATCGGGCGCCGCACCAGCGACTTCGGCCGTGAACGGGCCGACGCCCGAGACCGCGAAGCCTGCGCCAGGAAGGCGAGGCCGATGATCGCGAGCAGCACCGCGATGACGACGGTCCCGTGGACCTGCGACGCGGACGAGTCCCGGAGGCCCAATGGATTGCACCGCTCGCACAGGCCGACATCGAGCGGCACGGGCGCGCCGCATCGGACGCACGGATGCGTCAGCGGCTTCGGTCCCGGCGGCGCCGCCGGCGCCGGGGCGAGTTCCGGGGTGGTCACGCCCCGGATGGTGCCACGAACGGCTGCCCCGAGGGTCAGCGACGAGTCAGTCCTTCGGCACCCATGGCTGATGCGCGGTCATCACGAGCTGCCAGCGCCCATCGATCCGCGCATACGTCGAGGCGATGCTGCCTCGATACGGCTCGCCGCCTGAGGCCCGGCGGCCCTGGCCGTGATACGCCAGGACCACGAGGTCCGGGGTGATCTCGCGGACGACGACGTCGCGCATCACGACCTCGGTCCACGGTCGGTCGGCGGGCATCGACATCGCCTGGGTCTTCTCGACGGCACCGAGCGGCTCGATCACCGAGATGCCGCCATCGGCGATCACCTCGCGCATCGTCTCGGGTCGGTCGGCCTCGGTCCAGAGGCGCCGCTCGAGCGCGAGGACCTCATCGGTGGCGTGACGCGTGGCTGGTTCCATCGGACCAGTGTGGCCGACGCGCCCGCACGGGGTCCAACACGGGTCGTGCTGATCCCTTGCAGAAGCGTTTCGGCTACCAGCGGCCGGCGGCGTCCACGAGCGCGTCGATGTCGGCGGTGGTCCGGGCCAGGACGATGGCACCGTCGGCGCCGGCCTCGCGCCAGCGCGCCCACGTTTCCGCCGGCGCCTCGACCCACGGCGTTCCCACCAGCGTCTCGTCCGAGAGCCACTCCCCCTGGAACCCGACGATGACCCGCTGGTCCTCGCGCCGCCGCCCGGCCGCGGCCAGCCCCTCGAGATAGAGCGGCAGGTCCGCCTCGAAGCGCTCCTCGAACGTCGTCCAGCCATCGCCGATCCGCGCCGCGAGGCGCGCCCCGGCCGGCGTCTCGCCGCCGATGAGGATCGGCGGGGCCGGGTCGGCCACGGGACGGGCATACGCCTCGGTCAGCGGGTAGTACGGCGAGTCCCGCGTGACCGGTCCGCCGGTCCACAGGGCCCGGATGACCGCGACGGCCTCCTCGAGCCTGGCCACCCGTTCCGGCGGCGGCGGGAAGTCGATCCCGTAGGCGGCGTGTTCCTTCGGGTGGCCGCCGATGCCGATGCCGAGGACGAGCCGGCCGCCGCTCGCGATCTGGAGCGTCGAGGCCATCCGCGCCACGACCGCGGGATGCCGGTTCATCACGTTGAGCACGAACGACCCGACCTCGATGTCCCGTGTCGCGCCGGCTGCCATCGCCAGCGCGGTCCAGCCCTCCACCACCGGCACGGAGAGGTCGCCGCGGCCCATGAAGTGGTCCCAGGCCCAGACGCCGGCGTAACCGGCTTCGTCAAGGCGTCGTGCGCTCTCGAGCCACCAGGCTGGCTCGGCGCGGATCGTCCGGATGGAGACCCCGATCGGCAGGCGCCTCGCGGCCGTCCCGTCAGCGGCCTCGGTCACGACCTCGTCACAGCCCGGTCTCGAAGAGCCGGATGTCCTCGGGGCTGATCGTGTGCCCGTCCCCGCGTGTCGGCCCGAGCGCCGCGCGCGCACCGAGCGCATCGAGGTCGGCCGGGAACCGCCCGATGAGGTCGAGGACGACCTGCTGGATCCGCTCCGCGTTCGCCGTGAAGACCTCGAGGACGTCGGTCGCGTTCACGGCCTCGGTGCCCTCGTGGACGCCGGCGTCGTAGTCGGTGATGAGGCTGATGTTGACGACGGCGATGCCGAGCTCGCGGCACAGCCACGCCTCGGGGTACTGGGTCATGTTGATGACCTCCCAGCCGGCGTCGCTGAACCACTTCGACTCGGCCTTCGTCGAGAAGCGCGGGCCCTGGATGACCACGACCGTGCCTCGCTCGTGGACCTCGATGCCGTGGTCGCGGATCGTGTCGATCGCGAGCTGGCGGAGGACCGGGTCGTAGGTCTCGGCCGACGAGAGGTGCGTGACGATCGGCCCGTCGTAGAACGTGTGGGGCCGGCCGCTCGTCCGGTCGACGAACTGGTCACACACGACGAAATCGCCGGGCTTGACGGCGAGCTGGAGCGAGCCCGCAGCGCAGGGCGAGATGGCCGCCTTCACGCCCAGCGACCGCATCGCCCAGACGTTCGCCCGGTAGTTGATCTGGTGGGGCGGGATCGTGTGCCGTCGCCCGTGGCGCGGGAGGAACGCGACGCGCCGCCCGGCCACGTCGGCGAGGAACAGGGAATCCGATGGCGGGCCGTACGGGGTGTCGACCTTGATCTCGCGGACCTTATCGAGGAGCGAGTAGAACCCCGAACCCCCGAAGACGCCGATCTCCGCCGTATCCGCCACCTGTCGCCTCCGTCCTGCGCGGCCGACCACCATCGACGATCGGATCCGCGCTGCCATGCCGTTGTCATGCCGGCGACGAGGCCGGGCTCCCGATTCTAGGCGGAGCGGACTACGATGGGCGCGATGGATGACCCGACCGCCCGGCAGACGACGCCCAGCGGCTCGTTCGAGCCGGGCATCCCGTCCTCGACCAACCCGGAGACGCCGCCCGGCTTCGTCCCGGCGACCGACGCGCCGGGCGCGACCCCGCCCGCGTCGCCGCCGCCCGCGTCGCCGGCGCCGGCCGCCCAACCGGCGCCGCCGGCCGTGGCCGCACCGCCACCGTCCAGTTGGGATGCGCCACGCCGCACGCGGTCCCACGAAGGCCGCTGGGTGAGCACCTTCTTCGGATTGCTCCTCCTGGTGATCGGCCTGTGGTACTTCGCCGAGAGGACGCTCGGTCTCGACATGCCGGACATCAGCTGGAACCAGTTCTGGCCGGTGATCCTGATCGCGATCGGGGTCCTGATCCTGTACAACGCGGTCCGGCGCGAGCGACGCTGACCGGGCGACCGATGGTGGACACGGATGGGACGCCGGGTGCGGACCCGGGGGCGGCGACCGCCTGGACACCGGGGGATGGCTCGCCGCTCGATCGGCTCTGGCTGGCCGACTGGCGTCGCCGGGTCGCGACGCTCTACGCGGAGGTCCGCGCGATGGCGGCGAGCGATCCCGAGGCCGCGCACGCGCATTGGCGCTCGGCCCGCGAGACCCTCTATCGGACGCATCCGCAATCGCCGGTCCCGGCCGCGACTCGCGCCGGCTTCGCGGCCCGCCACTTCGATTTCGATCGGGCCCTCCGCTTCGAAGTGGCCCTCGAGCCGGCACCGCCGCCCGCTCCTGGGGCCTTCGCGCTGCAGCTCCCGAACAGCGGCGAGGACACGCTCTCGTTCAGCCGGGTCGGCATGGTGACCCTGCCGCTCCCCGGCGAACCGAGGCGGCTCTCGGTCTTCTGGATGGCCGGGTATGCCGGTGGCCTCTTCATCCCGTTCCGCGACGCCACCAACGGCCGCGAGACCTACGGCGCGGGCCGCTATCTCATCGATGCCGCCAAGAGCCACGACCTGGGCGGCGGCACCTCGGCCGGCACGCTCGTCCTCGACTTCAACTTCGCGACGCAGCCGTCGTGCGCGTTCGATCCACGCTGGGCCTGTCCGCTCGCCCCGCCCGAGAACCGCCTCGATCTGGAGATCCGCGCCGGCGAGCGCTTGGCGTGACCGCGCGCGAGACGGACACCGACGCCGGGCACGTGCGGTTCGCGACCCGGGCTGACGCTCGAGCCATCGCCCACATCCAGATCGAGGGCTGGCGCGCGGCGTATCGCGGGCTCGTGCCGGACGCGATCCTCGACGGCTTCGAGGTCGAGCCGCGAACCACGCGCTGGGCCGAGCTCATCAAGCGGGCCCAGCGCGACGATACCCGCGTGTGGGTCATCGGCGATGACGAGACGGCGGCGGAGGACCTGCCCGTGGTCGGGTTCGCGATGTCCGGCCCCGGCCGCGACGAGAGTGCGCCTCCGCCCGATGGTGCCGGCGAGGTCTACGCCGTCTACGTCCTGCCTGACGTCATCGGCCGTGGCCTCGGCCGCGCGCTGTTCACGACCGCGACGGGCGAGCTCCTCGCGCGCGGCTACGACCCGATCGTCGTGTGGGTATTCGAGGACAATCCGCGGGCCCGCCGCTTCTACGAGGCGGCCGGATTCCGGGCGGACGGCGCCCGCCACGCGATCGACTTCGACGGCATCCCGATCGACGAGATCCGCTACCGCCTCGAGGGCTGAACGACCCGAGGCAGACCGCACCCGACCACACCGGACATCACCACGCGACCCCGGACCGGGACCAACGTACCCACCGCCCCCGGACCCTCGGGTGCGCGCCACGCCTCGGAGCGCATCCCAAGATGCCCCCGTGCGCCTCTTCAGCCCACGCCATCCCGACCCCGAGCGACTCCTCTGGTCGCGCGACGTCCGGTTCATCAACCGGATCGCGCTGATGATCGATGGGGTCAAGCTGCTCGAGCTCGACTCGGGCACGGTCGTCATCGGGCCTGCCCACATCCTGACCGACCGGGCCGTGGCCGAGGTCGCCGCGGGGGCCAACGGTCCCGAGTACGGCATGGTCATGGTCGATCCGACCCGGTCCGAGGCCGAGCGCTACCTCATCGCGATGTCGTCCGCGGTCCAGGCATCCGGCATCGCCGACCGCATCGGGATGTCGCAGAGCTCGCAGGTCGTGCAGACCAAGATGCTCGACTACTTCTTCAGCCTGCGGGCGCTCCACGGGGTGACGTTCCAGCCCATCGTCGAGCTCGCGACGATGGAGCTCCACGAGTACGAGTGTCTCTTCCGGCCGCAGATGCCCCAGGTACCGTCGTCGATCGCCTCGGTCGTGGCCGCCGCCATCGACACCGAGCGCTCGGTCGAGCTCGACATGTTCATCGTCCACGCCATCCTCGACCGAGCGGGTCGCCTCGAGGCCGTGGCGCGCGAGGCGGGCAAGGAACCGCGCCGCTTCGCGGTCAACCTGACCCCGGCCAGCCTGCTCGATCCAGGGTTCGGGGCGCCGCAGATCGCCGGGATGGTCCGTGACGCGGGGCTTTCGCCGAACCGGATCACCATCGAGTGCACCGAGCAGCAATCCGTCCCGGACCTCGATGCCCTCAAGCGCCAGGTCAAGGCCTTGCGCAAGCTCGGGTTCGGGTTCGCCGTCGACGACGCGGGTGCCGGGTACGCGAGCTTCGCCCTCGTCGCCGCCCTGCGGCCGAGCATCATCAAGATCGACCGCGAGATCACCCACGGCATCAGTCGCGACGAGGCCAAGCACGCCCTGGTCGAGGCGTTCTACCTCTTCAGCCGGCGCATCGATGCCAAGCTCGTCGCCGAGGGCATCGAGACCCGCGCGGACCTCCTCAAGCTGCGCCAGATCGGTGTCGACTACGGCCAGGGCTACCTCCTGGGCAAGCCGAAGCCCGAACCGATGAAGCCGCGCAACCTTTCCCCGGTGAAGCGCACCGTGGCGCGCGCCGCGAAGCGGACCGCTCGCGTACCATCGAGGGCGTGACCCCACAGATCCTCGATTTCCTTTCGAACGGCCGGCACTACGCGACGATCGCCACCATCGACCCGGACGGCATGGCCCGCCAGGCCGTCGTCTGGTATCGGATGGACGGCGAGACCGTCGTGATCAACTCGCTCGTCGGGCGCCGCTGGCCGACGAACCTCCTGCGCGACCCGCGGATCAGCATCGCGGTCATCGACAGCCTCGACGGCGAGCGCTGGGTCGGGATCATCGGCACGGTCGAGCCCGTCACGGACCAGCCGACGGCCCAGGCGGACATCGCCGCGATGGCCCGCCACTACCACGCCGACGAACCCGGCGCCGCCGACCGGCTGATCGCCGGCCGGTTCACCCAGCAGGAACGGATCAGCTTTCGCGTCCGCGCGACGAGCGCCCACGACCACCTCGATGACTGACGTGCGCTTCGGGCTGCAGACCTGGTCGCAGCAGACCTCGTGGCCGGGCCTGCGCGATGCCGCGCTCGCGGCCGAGGCCGCGGGCTGGGACTCGATCTGGACCTGGGACCACCTCCTGGCGATCTTCGGGCCGTGGGAACAGCCCATCTTCGAAGGCTGGATGACGCTCGCCGGCCTCGCGCCGCTCACGACGCGGATGCGCCTCGGACTGATGGTCGGGGCCAACACGTTCCGCAACCCGGGCATCACCGCCAAGCTGGCCGCGACGCTCGATCACCTCTCGAACGGGCGCGCGGTCCTCGGCATCGGCGGCGCCTGGTTCGAGCGCGAGCACGACGCCTTCGGCATCCCGTTCGGCGAGACCCCGGGCTGGCGCCTCGACCGACTCGATGAGTCGGTGATGCTCATGCGCCGCCTCCTCGACGGCGAGCGGTTCAGCCATGAAGGCCGCTTCTACGCGTTCCACGACGCGCTCTGTGCGCCACGACCGGTGCAGGCGCATCTGCCCATCCTTGTCGGCGGCTCCGGACCGCGGAAGACCATGCGGACCGTCGCGGCGCGCGCGGATGCCTGGAACACGTCGGGCACGCTCGACGACGTCCGTGACCGGCTGGCGATCCTCGACGAGCACTGCGCCGACGTCGGCCGTGACCGGCGCACGATCGACCTGACGGTGAGCTTCCCGCTCGTGATCCGCGATGACCGACGAGCCGCCGCCGCCCGCTTCGACGAGCTCCTCGCCCACAACGGCCTCACCGAGATGCACGACCTGACCCTCCTCGGGTCGCCCGCGGAGATCGCCGACGCGATCCGCCCGTACGCGGAGCTTGGGTTCACGACCGTCATCGTGCGGATGCCGGCGCCATACGACCGTGAGACCATCGACCGCATGAACGAGGTCCAGTCGCTGCTCGCCGCATGAACGTCGTCGTCCTCGCCGGCGGTACGGGGGGAGCGAAGCTGGCGCACGGGTTCGCCGGCATCCTCGCCCCGGGTGAGCTGAGCGTCATCGTCAACACCGGCGACGACACGGTCCGCCACGGCCTGCTCGTGATGCCCGATCACGACGCCGTCATGTACCTGCTCGCCGGGCTGTTCGACGACGAGCGTGGCTGGGGCATGCGCGGCGAGACGTGGGCCACGATCGAGATGCTCGAGCAGTACCGAGAGGACACGTGGTTCCGCCTGGGCGACCGCGACTTCGCCACCCACATCGCCCGCAATGCGCGCCTCGCGGCGGGCCTCACGATCACCGAAGCCGTGCTCGAGCTGCAGGCCGCGCTCGGGATCACCCAGGCGATCCTGCCGATGACCGACGAGCCGGTCCGCACGGCCGTCCGGACCGATGCGGAGTGGCTCGACTTCCAGGAGTACTTCGTCCATCGGCACCAGGGTCCCGAGGTCCTCGAGGTCCGCTACGACGGCATCGACGACGCCCGGCCGACGACCCAGGTCCGGGCGGCGATCGGCGCCGCCGACGTCATCGTCATCGGTCCGTCCAACCCGATCGTCTCCCTCGGACCGATCCTCGCCGTCCCGGCCATGGCCGAGCTCATCGCCCGGGCGCGGGCCCGCGGTACCCCGGTGGTCGCGGTCAGCCCCATCGTCGGCGGGACCGCGCTCAAGGGCCCGGCGGACCGGATGCTCGTCTCGCTCGGTCACGAATCGAGCGCGCGGGGCGTGGCTCGCCTCCTCGCCCGCCACATCGACGCGTTCGTGCTCGATACCGTCGATGGCGCCCAGACCGCCGACATCGACGCGCTCGGCCTGCGCACGCTGGCGACCGACACGATCATGGCCGATGACGCCGGTCGTGCCCGGCTGGCCGCGGAGGTGCTCGCCTTCGTGGCCCCGCCGGCGCCCGTCCTCGAGGGCGATGCCGAGGAGCCGCAGGGTGATGCCGAGGAGCCCCAGCCGTGAGGATCGCCGCGGTCATCCCGGTCGGCTCGCTCGAAGGCGCGAAGACCCGCCTCGGCGAGATGCTCGACGCCGAGGAGCGGCACGACCTGGTGATCCGCCTCCTGGCACGGACCGTCGACGCGGCCCTGACCGCCAAGCGCGTCGAGGACGTCCTGGTCATCAGCCCCGACCGTGACGTGCTGGCCCGTGCCGCCGAGCGCGGGGCGCGGACCCTCCGCCAACGGGGCCGCGGCCTCAACGCCGGTGTCCGCGACGGACGAGACGATGCCGCCGCCGGAGGCGCCGACGCGGTCCTGATCCTCCCGACGGACCTGCCGTTCGTCTCGGCCGAAGCCATCGACGCCGTCCTCGCCGCCCTCCCCGGCAACGCCGAGCGGGCCGTCGTCCTCGTCCCGGACCGGCACGGAACGGGGACCAACGCCCTCGTCCTGCGGCCACCGGATGTGATCGACGTCGCCTTCGGTCCCGCGAGCCGACAGGCCCACCGACAGCTCGCAGAGGCCGGTGGCGTCGCCATCGTCGAGCTCACGGCATCGCCGCTCACCGTCGACCTCGACACGCCGGAGGACCTGGTCTTCGTCGAGACCACCGCCCCGGAGCGCATCGGTGCCGCCTGAGGCCCTGCGTGTCGTCGCACTGACCGGCATCCCCGAGATCCATCCCGGCGACGACCTGCCGGCCATCCTCGCCGACGCGATCGCCGCCACCCCGGACGTGCTCCCCCTCCGCGACGACGACGTCCTCGTCGTCACCCAGAAGGTCGTCTCGAAGGCCGAGGGGGCGACGGTCGACCTCACCACGATCGAACCCCGGCCGGAGGCGGTCGAGTTCGGGGCCCGGTTCGACCGGGACCCGCGCCAGGTCGAGGTCGTGCTCCGCGAGGCCCGCCGCGTGGTGCGGATGGCGAACGGGGTGCTCATCACCGAGACGCCGCACGGGTTCGTCTGCGCGAACGGGGGCGTCGACGCCTCGAACGTCGGGCCCGATTCCGGCTCGATCGTGACGCTGCTCCCCGTCGATCCGGACGCGTCGGCCGGCCGGATCCGCGCGGAGGTCCGGCGACGCTTCGGCGGCGACGTGCCGGTCATCGTGTCGGACTCGTTCGGTCGTCCGTGGCGTTGGGGCATCGTCGATGTCGCGATCGGGATCTCCGGCCTGGAGCCGCTCGACGACCTGCGCGGCATCCCCGACGCGGACGGGCGGGTCATGCGTTCGACGGTCCGTGCCGTCGCCGATGAGCTCGCGTCGGCCGCCGAGCTCGCGCTCGGCAAGACCGCGGGACGACCGGTCGCGCTGGTCCGCGGCGCCGCGTTCCGCCGCGGCGAAAGCACGATCCGCGAGGCCCTGATCCCGCCGGAGAACGACCTCTTCCGCTAGGGCGCGCCGATCGGCCGCCCGAACCGCCTCGGCAGAAGGGCTATGACCCCATGGGGCATCCGAATACTGGAGCCCACCTGCACCGCCGACTAGTGTCGCTCGGTGGACGACGTCCGCTCGGTGAACGACGCGGCTGGGCCCACGGGGGCAGCCATGCCCGCCGAGGCCGCGATCTCCCCGCGCCCGGCGCCGTTCACCGGCCTTGATCCGAGGCGGATCCTGGTCGGTGGCACGCTCATCGTGGCCGTGTTCATGCTGGCCACCGCGCTCGATCTCGGCGGCCTCCAGGTCGCCTGGGAGAACGCGCACTGGACGGCCGCCGGAGCGACCGCCTTCCTCTTCGCGGCGCTGACCGCCTACCGCTCGACGGGCCAGGATCGGCGCGTCGCGTGGCTCGTCGCGCTCGGTACGGCGAGCTGGCTCATCGGCGAGCTGTTGTGGGTGGCCCAGACGGCCGTCGGCTACTTCAAGGTCCCCGCGCCGTCGGACATCGGCTTCCTGCTGCTCGTGCCGCCCATCGTGGCCGCCTTCGTCATCGCCCTCGAGGATCGACTGCCGAAGGCGGAGGAGGTAGCGGTCTACCTCGATGCCGCGGCGATCTTCCTCGCGATCACGGGACTCCTGCTTGACGTTCTACGGACGAGGCATCGTCGCCGTCGCCTCGGTCCCGGTCGCGGCGACCGCGATCGTCTACCCGGTCGTGCACCTCGCCGCCGCGGGCGCCGGGCTCGTGGCCCTCCTCGCGGTCCGGGCCTCGCCGCGGGGCGGCGGCTACGTCCTGCTCGCCGGCTTCGCCATCCTCGGCTACGCCTGGGTCGAGTGGCTGCGTCAGGCCATCGTGACCCTGCCTGCCTCGGGGACGCTGCCCAACTACGCGTTCTCGGTCGGGATCATCGCGGTCGGCGTCGGGGCGGGTGCCTGGCGCATCGGGGAGGCGACGAGTCGCCGGTTCACATCGGTCGAAGCGGCGGTCGGCGCCGTTCTGCCGCTCGTGGCCCTGCTCGTGAGCGCGCTCCTGCTGGTCGGGCGCCGGCTCGTGTCCAGCGAGATCGGCCCGATCGAGCTGTGCGCCCTCACCGTCATCGTCCTCACCGGCGTGCGCCAATCGTTCCTCGTGAACGAGCGCGGGCGCCTGCTCGACGATTCGCGCGACGCCCGCAACGACCTCGAGATCGCGCTCCTGCAGCGGGCCGAGGCGGATACGCGCTACCAGACGCTGGTCGAGCGGGTGCCGGCCGCGGTCTACATCGACGTCTTCGATGCCTCGGTCAGCGACGGCGGCCATCTCGCCTACCTGAGCCCGCAGATCGAGGCGATCCTCGGCTATGCCCCGTCGGCCTTCGTCCACGACCCCGAACTGTGGCCGAGCCTGACCCACCCCGAGGATCGCAGCCGGGTGGTGGCGGCCCTCAGCGAGCACTGGGAGTCGGGCCTGCCGCTCCGCGTCGACTACCGGATGATCGCGGCCGACGGCTCGATCGTGTGGGTCCACGACGAGGCGTATGCCATCCTCGACGAGTCGACCGGCCAGAAGCGGATGTCGCAGGGCATCCTCGTCGACACGACCGAGCAGAAGCGCCTCGAGGCGCAGTTGCTCCACGACGCCCTCCACGACCCGCTCACCGGTCTGGCGAACCGGGCGCTGTTCCGCGAGCACCTGGACCGGACGCTCGAGCGGTCGCGCCGGCGGCGGACCGAGGTCGCGGTGTTGTTCCTCGACATCGACGACTTCAAGGTCGTCAACGACTCGCTCGGACACGGCGCCGGTGACCGGCTCCTCGTCGAGGTCGCGCATCGCCTGTCGGGGATCGTGCGGGCCGGTGACGTCGCCGCGCGCCAGGGTGGCGACGAGTTCACCGTCCTCATCGAACGCGTCCGCGACGAGGCCGAGGCCGATCGCGATGGCCGAACGGATCGCCGACGAGCTTCGCCGGCCGATCGTCCTCGACGGCCGTCCGCTCGTGGTGGGCGTGAGCATCGGACTCGCCCTCGCCCGCGGGCGCGACGCGGTCGCGACGGACCTGCTGGCCCACGCAGATGCCGCGATGTACGCGGCCAAGGAGGCGGGCAAGGGCCGGGCCGTGGTCTTCGATCCGTCGATGCGGCGGCGGGCCGAGAGCCGGCTCGAGATGGAGGCCGAGCTGCGCGCCGCCATCGACAGCCACGCCTTCGAGCTCCACTACCAGCCGATCGTCGAACTGCCGTCGCGTCGCGTCGTCGGCTTCGAGGCGCTCGTCCGCTGGCGGCACCCCGACCGCGGGCTCGTGCCGCCCGGGGAGTTCATCCCGCTCGCCGAGGCGACGGGGCTGATCGTGCCGCTCGGGCGTCTCGTCATGACCGACGCGTGCCGCCAGCTCCGGGCGTGGCGCGACGACGCCGACAACCTCGGCCACCTGACCGTGTCGGTCAACGTCTCGGCTCGCCAGGTCAACGAGCCGGGCTTCGCCGCCGAGGTGCGCGACATCCTGACCCGGACCGGGCTGGAGCCCGCGGCCCTGGTCCTGGAGATCACCGAGTCGCTGACGCTCCGCGAGTCGGCCTCGGGCGACGGCGCCTTGCGCCAGCTGCACAGCTATGGCGTGAGCCTCGCCATCGACGACTTCGGGACGGGCTTCTCGTCGCTCGAGTACTTCAAGCGGTTCGCCGTGCAGGGCCTCAAGATCGACCAGTCGTTCGTCGCCGGTCTCGGCCGCTCGCGCGAGGACACGGCCATCGTGACCGCCACGATCTCGTTCGCCGGCGCGCTCGGGCTCATCGTCACGGCCGAAGGCGTCGAGGAACCCGAGCAGCTGACCCGGCTCGAGGCCCTCGGCTGCCACCGCGCCCAAGGCTTCCTCTTCTCGCCGGCCGTGCCCGCGGCCGCCGTCCCGGAGCTGCTGCTCGGCGTGAGCTGGCGATCGATCGCCAGCGAGCCCGCCTCGGACCTCGCCTCGGGCGCCGCCTAGCCCCGCGCACGTCGAGCCTCCATCATGGCCGCGTGACCGATCGCACGTTCCGACCACGATGAGCCGGCGCACGTCGGCCCCCACGCTGCGCGGCGAGCGTGTGACGCTCCGGCCGGTCGGTCCCGGCGACGTGGATCGGCTGCGCGAGATCCTCCTCGAACCGTCGGTCGCGCGGTGGTGGGGCGGTCCCCGCCCCGACGACCCCGCCTTCGATGTCGCCGCCGACTGGCTCGACGGGGACGAGGCGGACACCTCGTTCATCATCGAGTCCGACGGGGCGGTCGTCGGCAGCATCCAGACCGCCGAGGAGCTGCAACCCGACTACCGCCACGCCGGCGTCGACCTCTTCCTCGATACCGCCCACCAGGGGCAGGGCCTCGGCACGGACGCGATCCGGACCGTCGCGCGCTGGCTCTTCGACGAGCGCGGCCATCACCGCCTGACGATCGACCCCTCGGCCGCGAACGAACGCGCGATCCGGGCCTACGAGCGCGTCGGGTTCCGGCGGGTCGGGGTCATGCGCCGCTACGAACGCGGCCCCGACGGCACCTGGCACGACGGGCTGCTCATGGACCTGCTCGTCGGGGAGCTGCGCTAGGCGACCGGGACCGAGCGTCCCGCGCGGGCCGGCCGACCGCTGAGTGACGCCGCGATCCGGTAGGTGAAGAGGAACGTGACGACCACGGTCGACCCGACATAGAGCCACCACGCCCAGGCGGTGCCGCTGTCCGTCCCGGCAGCGAGGCCGTGCGCCGTCGCCCCGGCGAACGCGAGGAACGTGAGGTAGTGGAGCAGCCGCCAGGCGCGCTGGCCGATCCGACGGCGGAGGTAGAAGCTCGCAAGGACCGCGACCATCAGATAGAAGGCGAGCTGACCGACCGCGACCCAGACCGGGGCGTACGGTGCGAGCCCCGGGACGGCGATCTGGGCCAGGCTGAATGGGACGCTCTTGTCGAGCCCGAGCAGCACGCCGTGGATGGCGGCGAACGCGACCGCGAACGACGCGAGGTCCTGGTGGAGCGTGAACGTGATCGGTCGGTGGGCGATCGCGTCGAGGATCTTGGTCGAGAGCAGCAGGCCGTAGACGACCGAGCCGGTGACCGCGCCGTACGCCAGGAAGGCGAAGAGCCGCTCGAAGATCCACGGCAGACTCGCTCGGTTCGCCTCCCACGTGGTCGCAAGCGCCTGGATCGCCGTCGGACCGGTCGCGCCGGCGACGATCCCCACGGCGACGGCGAACATCCCCCACCGAACGACCTGGGTGCGCGGGTCGAGACCTCGGAACTTCATGCGAGCCACGCCTGCGTCGCCGGGGTGACGAGGATCTCGCCGTGCTGGGTCAGGAGGATGGCGCCGTCCACATCAGCACGTTCGAGCCGCTCGAGCGCCGCGTCCGAGCCGAGGATGACCGCGGTCTTGGCGATCGCCTCGGCTCGGCGCGCGGAACCCGCGAGCACGGTCGCCTGCAGGACGTCGGTCCTCGCCGGGCGGCCGGTCCGCGGGTCGATGAGGTGATGCGACGCCACGCCGTCCACGAGCCAGCGATGGACCGACGTCCCTGAGGTCGCCAGGCCGAACGTGCGTCCGGCGTCCTCAGAGGCGCTTCGGAGGTCCAGCTCGGCCAGGTGGCGCCCGGGCACCCGTGGATCGGCGATGCCGAACCGTCGAGGCTGTCGGCCCGTGACGCGGATGGCGATGTCGCCATCGCAATCCACGACGGCGGTCGGGTAGCCCGCCAGTCGGGCCAGCGCGCGATCGGCGAGCCAGCCTTTGGCGACGCCGTCGAGGTCGAACGTCAGCCCGACCGGTCGGATGACGACCGACCCGCGGGCGCGGCGGTCGAGCGACCAGCGACGGGAGGCCGGACTCGTGGCCGGCGACAGGGACCGCGGAACGAGCCCCTCGGCCTCGAGCCGGGCATCGAGCAGGGCGATGTCGACGATCCCGTCGCTCATCGCCTGCGCCACACGGCCCCAGTCGAGGATCGCCTCGAGCGTCGGTCGGACGGTGACCCGCGGCGACAGCGACGCGTTGAGCCGGACGAGGTCGGACGTCGGGGCGAACCGGGTGAGGCGCGCGGCCCATGCCTCGATCCGCGCCAGGAGACGCCAGGCATCGCGGCGGGCCGCGGCGTCTCGGGAACGTCGGCCCGGATCGAGGTGGATGCCGACGCCGCCGCCCATCATCGGTCGGGTGAGCGAGACGAGCGCCCCATCGTCGTGCGCCGGGAGCCCGCTCCGGCCAGGTGTCTCGAGGGGCGGCCGGGGTCGTCCCGCCGCGCGCCCCAACTCCGTGATCACGGCTTGGTCCCCGACTGGCGCGTCGTCACGACGACGACCCGTGGCTTCGGGGCCGGGGCCTGCTTGACCACCGCCTGCGGAGGCGCGGTCTCGCCCGGCTTCAGTTGGACGTACTGGATCACGTGGCGCACGGACGGGACCGGGTCCGGCTGGATGATCACGGTCTGGGCCGCCGGGACGGCGGCCGTGCCACCCGGTGCTGTGAGGGCGGTCGCGAGCGCGCTGGCGGTCGCGAGCGCGGTGAACCCGAACGCGATGCGGAGCGGTCGAGGGTCGGGTCGCGCCTTGGGGATGGCGGCGGGCCGTGGGCCGGCGGCCTCGCGCGGCACGACGGCCGGGCGAGCGTCCGCATCGCGTGGCACGACGGCCGGGCGTGGACCGGCGGCCTCGCGCGGAGGACGCCCGTCCCGGATGCCGGCCATCAGTCGTCGCCCTCGTTCTCGGACCCTTCGCCGTCGCCGGAGCCCGTGACGACCTTGTTGACCGTGATGGTCTGCTGCGGGGGCGGCGGCGCGAGGTAGACCGTGTCGACCTGGACCTGGGGCGCGGCGGCGGCCACGTCGGCGGCGGACGGCGCGACCGCGGCCGAGGTCGCGGCGGTCGGAGTGGCGCCTGGGGCGAAGCCGGCCAGGGCGAGTGAGGCGGCGAGGACGAGCGACGCGGCAAGCGACGCTGCGAACAGGGCAAGCCTGCTGATCATGGTGGGACCTCATCGGGATCGGATGCGATGTCCCGAGGTTCGCCGTGACCGATGGGAGGGCCATGTGGCCCACATGAGAAGCTGCAAAGACAGGCCGCAAGAACCTCGACACCGGTGCGGGGCCCACCCAGAATGCGGCCCGTGCGCATCCTCCTGGTCGAAGACGAGGCGAAGATGGCCGCGCTCATCCAGCGCGTCCTGACGGCCGAGCGACACGTCGTCGACGTCGCTGCCGACGGGGTCACCGCGGCGGCGCTCGTCGAGGGCGGGCGGTACGACGTGATCGTCCTCGATCGGATGCTCCCCGACGTCGACGGCGTCACCCTGCTGCGCCTCCTGCGCGCGAAAGGCGTCGAGACGCCAGTCCTCATGCTCACCGCACTCGGGTCGGTCGACGACCGGGTCGTCGGGCTCGACGCGGGGGCCGACGACTATCTGGCCAAGCCATTCGCGTTCAACGAGCTCATCGCTCGGATCCGGGCACTCGGCCGTCGTGGTGCGGCCGCCGCGAGTGCCCGGATGCAGGCCGGCGACCTCAGCCTCGACGAGCTCCGCCACGTCGCCCAGGTCGGCGACCGGACGGTCGACCTCTCCGCGCGCGAATTCGCGCTCCTCGGTTACCTGATCCGCCACGCCGGCCAGGTCCTCACCCGCCAGCAGATCCTCGACGCGGTGTGGGGTGCCGAACCGGATGTCTATTCGAACGTGGTCGACCTCTACGTCCACTACCTGCGCCGCAAGCTCGGCGAGCTCGGTCGGGCGGATCGGCTCCGGACCGTGCGCGGCGTCGGCTATACCCTCCGCGCCGAGACCTGATCGCGTCCGATGCCGGACCCGACCGCGAGGCTCATCGCGTCAACGCGTCGCCGGCTGATCGTCGTCACGCTCTCGCTGGTCGCGCTCCTCGTGCTCGGCATCGGGGCGGCGACGGCGTTCGTCGGCCTGCGCGCGCTCGACGCGGACGTCGACCGGGCCCTCCAGGTCAGCGTCGACACCGCGGTCGCCGCGCTCGACGGGGAGTTGCCGCAGGCCCAGGAGTCGAACGAGTCCGATGAGACCGTCCCGGCCGCCGCGGACACGTTCCTCGTCTATCTCGACCCGAACGGGACCGAGGTCGCCAACCCGTCCGGCGTCGTCCTCAGCGGCCTGCCCGACACCGAGGCATTGGCGCCCGCAGCGGCGAACGGCAGCGACCTACGGACCGTCCAGGCGGGCGGCGTCGATGTGCGGCTGCTCACGGAGCCGATCCACTCGTCCTCTGGTGGACCGCCGATCGGCTACGTCCAGGGCGGCTTCGTCCTGACCCTGCACGACCAGCAGTCGAACAGCCTCATCGCGGCGGTGGTCGTCGTCGCGGTCGTCGGCCTCATCGGCGCCGCGCTCGTCACCCTGGTCGTGACCGGTGACGCCCTCGTCCCCATCCGTCGCTCGTTCGCGGCACAGCGCCGGTTCGTTGCCGACGCGTCCCACGAGCTCAAGACGCCGCCCGCGATCATCCGCGCCAACGCCGAGGTCCTCGAGCGCGAGAGCCTCGTGACCGACGAGGGCCGGCCGCTCGTGGCCGACATCGTGACCGAGACCGACCGGCTGTCCCGGCTCGTCGGGGACCTGCTGCAGCTGGCATCGGCCGACGCGACCGGACTGGCGATCGAGCGCGAGCGGATCGACCTGGGCGCGGTCGCCGCCGACACGCTCAGGCAGACGCAGGCACTCGCGGCCGAGCACGAGGTCACCCTGCGCGACGAGTCCCCGACCCCGGGCGTGACCGTCGTGTCGGGCGACCGTGATCGACTGACCCAGCTCATCCTGATCCTGCTCGACAACGCCATCGACCACTCCCCGCCGGGAACATCGATCGTCGTCTCGGTGCGACGGGCCGGCCGCCGTGTCGAGCTGACCGTGGCCGACCAGGGGCCCGGCGTCCCGCCGACGGAGCGCGCGCGCGTCTTCGAGCCCTTCACCCGGCTGCCCGGGGTTCGCCGCGACCGGGCCGGCGGCACGGGTCTTGGGTTGGCGATCGCACGACGGATCGTCGTGGCCCACGACGGCACGATCGCGGTCGACGATGCGCCCGGAGGGGGTGCGCGCTTCGTCGTCTCGCTGCCGGCCGCGTCCGACGGGCCGCGATCCGGCTGACGACGGGCGTCCGCGCCGCGCGGCCGGCCCCGGGCCGGCACGGCGGGCCGCCGATCGACCGGATGGGTGAACCCACATCTGGCAC
Source organism: uncultured Chloroflexia bacterium (assembly GCA_963817245.1). Lineage (GTDB taxonomy): Bacteria > Chloroflexota > Limnocylindria > Limnocylindrales > CSP1-4 > SPCO01. The sequence continues at coordinate 416,211 of CAWFNQ010000001.1, read as the reverse complement.
ACAGGACCTTGACATCAACGCGCCCGAGTGTGGCGTCAGGCCGCGCGACGGGAAGAGATCACCGACCCCGCGGCCGCCATGATCCGGAGGACGCACCATGGCGTACGTCATCGCCGAGCCGTGCATCGACCACAGCGACCAGTCGTGCGTGGCGGTCTGCCCGGTCGACTGCATCACGGCCGACCCCGACATCGATCGCAAGTTCTACATCGACCCCGACGGCTGCATCGACTGCGGGTCCTGCGAGAGCGCCTGCCCGAACGATGCGATCTTCCACATCGACGAGCTCCCACGGGCCTGGACGGGGTTCGCCTGGATCGACGAGACCTGGTACCGCGACCCCGACACCGCGCGCCGAGCGGTCGACGAGGCCGCCGCCACGGCGGCGTGACGATGGGCGCGACGGCGGCCCGGCCGAGGTTCGAACCGAGGCCGCGCCTGGCCCCGGGCATCACGGCCGGCGTCGAGCCGGCGACCCGGCCCGGCGTCGAGGCGAACGCGACCATCTCCGGCCGGCACGACATCACACCGACGATCGCCAGGTTCACGATCCGACCCGACGCGGGCGTCTCGGCCTTCGAGGCCGGCCAGTACTTCGCGCTGGGCCTGGTCGTCGACGGCGGCTTGCTCCAGCGGCCGTATTCGACCGCGACCGCACCCGGCCCCGGGCGAGAGCTGGAGTTCCTCATCCGCCGCGTTCCGGACGGAGCCTTCACGCCACGGTTGTGGACGCTCCCGGTCGGAGCTCGCATCCGGATCGGACGGGCGAAGGGCCTCTTCACCCTCCGACCCGACGACCGCCGCACACACCTGTTCATCGCCACCGGGACGGGCCTGGCGCCATTCCTGTCGATGCTTTCGACGATGGTGACGCCCGACCGCCCGGTCGAGCCTGCGACCGCCCTGGTGCGACCGCGAGCCATCGTCATCCACGGCGCATCCAACGTCACAGAGCTCGTGGATCGCGGTCGGCTCGAGCGCATCTCGGCGGACGGCCGTCGCTTCCGATACTCCCCGATCGTGTCGCGCCCGGATCATCCCGCCTCGGCCGGGTGGGATGGCCTGACGGGTCGCGTCGACGCGCGTCTTGACGAGCTGTGCGACGCGCACTGCATCGATCCTGGCGCCGCGGTCGCCTACCTGTGCGGCAACCCGGGGATGATCGCCGGCGCCGAGCGGGTCCTCACCGCCCGTGGGTTCACCCGCGATGCGATCGTGAGCGAGAGGTACTGGCCGGCGGCCTGACGCACCGAGGCCACGGCGAGACGAAACCGTTCTGACCACCCGCGCCGCCCTCCAGCCCGACGAGAACCGCGATGATGTCGCGGACAACCGGACGGAGGGATGGATGGCCACGGTCGAGCAGACCCAGCAGAAGGTCCAGCGCATGCTGGCCGCCTCGTTCAACGACGTTCGCCTGACCAAGACGGGCTACTCGCTCCCCTACGGGAGCAGCCAGGCCTACGTCGAGGTGCGCGACTGGGGCAAGGACTCCAAGGGCGAGCCGCAGACGCTCATCTACCTGTGGGCGCCGCTCGGGCGTGACGTGAAGCTCACGCCCGAGCTGTACAAGTGGGCCGCGACCGAGGGCCAGGACAAGTACTTCGGGAGCGCCCACGTCTATCCCTACGAGGACGGCGTCAACGGGAGCGTGACCATCGAGCACACGCTCCTGGGCGACTTCATCGACCCGATGGAGCTCGAGACCGCGGTCGGGATGCTGTTCGTCAGCGCCGACGCCCTCGACGAGATCGTCCACGACACGTTCGGCGGCAAGCGGTTCACCGACGAGTGAGCTTCATCCGCGAGATCGTCCGCGACGACGCGCTCGCCATCGCGAAGTCGTGCGGCCACGGGACGGTGGAGCCGCGGCACGTCCTGTGGGGCCTGATCCGGGCATTGGACGATGACGCGCCGGCCGACATCCCGTTCGAGGGCGTGCTCCGGTTGCTCGACCCGCACGGCACCAACGACGGGCCGCCGACCGTGCCGCCCGAGATCGAGACGATGCTGGCCGGCATCGGCGACTCGGCGGCGGCGATCGAGCTCGCGCACCGGCTCGCCCGGGAGCTCGGGGTCATCCCGGGCGGGACCGGGACGGGGGATCCGGCGACCGCTCCGGGCACGGCCGATGACCCGGCACGGACCGGAACCGCGGCCGACTCGACCGGCTCGGCGACGGGCGCCGCCGGCGCGACGGCCGACGCCGCGGCGGCCAGCCCGGCGCCCGAAACCGAGGCCTCGATCCTGGCCGAACTGGACGCCCTCATCGGGCTGACCGAGGTGAAGGCCGATATCCGTCGGCTACTCGCGCTCCAACACCTGAACACCGAGCGCGCCGCGGCCGGCCTACCGACGGTCAACGCGAGCAAGCACCTCGTCTTCACCGGCGATCCCGGCACCGGCAAGACCACCGTCGCGAAGATCGTCGGCCGCCTGTACAAGGTGACGGGGCTGGTCAGCCAGGGCCAGCTCATCGAGGCCGGGCGGGTCGACCTCGTCGCGGGCTACGTCGGCCAGACGGCGCTCAAGGTCCAGGAGGTCGTGCGGCGGGCGCTCGGTGGCGTGCTGTTCATCGACGAGGCGTACGCGCTCGCCCAGGGCGGCTTCGTCGATTTCGGCGACGAGGCCATCGCGACGCTCGTCCAGCTCATGGAGGAGCACCGCGATGACCTCGCGGTCATCGTCGCCGGGTACAACGACGAGATGCGCGACTTCATCGACAGCAATCCGGGCCTGCGCAGCCGCTTCACTCATTACATCCCGTTCCCCAACTACTCGGTCGATGAGCTCGTGGCGATCCTGGGCACGATCGCGGCGACGTCCCAGGTCACGCTCACCGACGGCTGCGAGGCGCGCGCCCGCGAGCTCATCGCCGCGGTCAAGGACCGCCCCGACTTCGGGAATGCGCGCTACGTCCGCTCGCTGTTCGAGGGTGGCTACGCGAACATGGCCGCGCGGGCGCTCGCGGACGGCACGATCGCGACGACCGAGCTGCGCGAGATGATCCCGGCCGATCTCGAGGACCCCGGGGAGGGCCCGATGCTGCGCCACCTCCCGATCGGGTTCCAGCCGCGGTCATAGCCGGGGCAGCGCGAGCTAGGGCAACGGGCGCCAAGCCTGGCCGAGGAGGACGGCGAGCGCGACGAACAGCACGCCCACGGCAACGAACGCAACGCTGATCTCGGTGACCTCGTGCTTCGTGATCAGGTCGGTCGGGAGCTCGTCGAAGACCTTGGTGAGCTCGTCGGCACTCTCGGCCGGGTAGTACTTGCCGCCGGTCGCATCGGCCACGGCGTTGAGCGTCTCCTCGTCGATGGCGCGCCGGAAGCCGCCGCCACCGCCACCGAACTGCCCGCCACCACCGAACTGACCGCCGCCGCCGAAGCCGTTGCCCGGGTCACCCGGCTCGTTGCCGATGAACTGCTGCCCGCACTGCGTCTGGAAGTCGCCCGGGTCGGCCGTCCCGAAGCCGATCGTGTAGACGCGGATCCCGCGCGTCTGCCGCGAGCTTCGCCGCCTCGACCGGGTCCGGGCCGGCGTTGCTCGCCCCGTCGGTCAGCAGCACGATGATCGCCGGCGCGTAGGCGCCGTGCGGGACGGCCGGCGGCTCGGTGGCCGTCGGGTCGACCGCGTTCGGGTCGTTCGGGTCGGCGACGCGCGCGACGGACGGGTCGATCTCGGCGATCGCGTCGATCGACTCGAGGATCGCGCTCCCGATCGCGGTCCGGCGCCCGGTCGCGAGCGACTCGATGACGTCGAGCAGGACCTCCTGGTCGGTCGTCGGCGTCTGGACGATCTCGGCGAAGCCGGCGAACGCCACGATGCCGATCTGGGTCGTCCCGCTCTGCCGCTGGACGAACGACGAGGCGGCCGCCTCCGCCGCGACGAGCCGGTTGGGCGGGATGTCCGTCGAGCACATGCTCCGCGAGACGTCCATCGCGAGGATCGACGGTCGTCCGCCCCGCCGGGCACCGACACGATCGCCACCGGCCGCGCCATCGCGATGACCAGGCTCCCCAGCCCGATGAGGAACAGCGCGAACGGCAGGTGCCGCCGGATGCGCGACGAGCGCGGGGCCGCGTCCCGGACGAGCGACAGGCTCGAGAAGCGGACCGCCGACTTCGGCCGGCGCGACGCCCAGATCCGCGCGCCGACCAGGATCGGCAGGACGATCAGCAGCGCGAGCAGGCCGGGCCACAAAAGGCTCATGGCATCCGCCCGAACCAGCGCAGCGAGCTCGCGCCGCCGATGACGAGCAGGAGGAACCCCGCGCTCGCGAAGAGCGGGGTCAACTCGAACGGCTCGGTCCGGACGACGAGGTGGGTCCCGACGTCGCCGTAGATCTTCGACAAGGTCACCCTGGCTCGCGGCCGCGTAGTACGTGCCGTCGGTCCGGTCGGAGATCGCCTTGAGGGCCGCCTCGTCGAGCTGGGTGTGGACGCGGAAGCCCTCGACCTCGAGCGTCGCCCCGCCCGGCGTCCCGATCCCGACGGTGTCGATGCGGACGCCGCGATCGGCCGCGGCCGCCGGCCGCCTCGAGCGGATCGGGCCCTTCGGTGTTCTCGCCGTCGGTCATCAGGACGATGATCGCCGGGGCGTACGTGCCCTTCGGGACCGGCGTGGGCTGGGGGGTCGGCGGCGGCGAGCCGTTCGTGTAGTACTTCGTCGAGGGCGGGTGCTCGTCGGCATCGAGGACCACGAGCGATTGGAGGATCCCCTGGGCGAGTGATGTCCCGCGCTCCGGTGCGAGCCGCTGGATCGCGGCCTCGACCTCGCTCCGGTCACCGGTCGGGACCTGGATCGAGAAGCCCGTGTCGCTGAACGCGATGACCCCGATCCGCACCGACGGTGGCTGCTGGGCCACGAAGGCCGAGCGCGGCCGTCTTCGCCGCCTCCATGCGGGTGGGCGCGACGATCGGTGGCGGCCATGCTGCCCGAGACATCGAACGCGAGCAGGACCGTCCCCTCGAGCCGCGGCACCCCGATGACGCTCTGCGGCCGGGCGAGCGAGAGCACGAGGATCGTCAGCCCGGCGACCGTGCACGCGGCCGGGATGCGCCGCCGCCAGGTCGAGCGCCGGCGCCGATCCGCCGCTCCCCGGCGCCGGCGTCGGTCGCGGCGCCACCCCGAACGATGCCGCCCGCGCCGCGCGTTTCCGTTCGCGGGTTCGATAGAACGCGACCCCGACCGGGATCGTCAGGAGCAGGAGCAGCATCGACGGCCAGAGGAACGACATAGTCAGTGCGGCCGCTTCCGCCGCTGCGCGGCCATGCGGACGATGGCGGCCACCAGGTCCTCGTCGGTCGAGAGCGAGACGGCGTCCACCCCGGCCCGCCCGAACGCCGCTCGGAGCCCGGCCTCGCGCGCCGCGGCCGCCTCGTCGTAGCGGCGCCGGAAGCCCGGATCGTGCGTGTCGACGTAGAGCTGCTCCCCGGTCTCGGCGTCCTCCATGAGGAGCGGCCCGACATCGGGAAGCGCCACCTCGCGCCGGTCGAACAGGCGCACGGCGACGACCTCGTGGCGCTGGCTCAATCGATGCAGCGGCCGTTCCCATCCGGGCGCGCTGATGAAGTCGGAGATGACGAACACGAGCGAGCGGCCCTTGATCGCCTTCTCGCCCGCCGTCAGCAGCGGCCCGAGGTCCGTGAACGGCGCGGACGCGTGACGCGGGTGCGTGGCGAGGTCGTTGATGAGCCGCAGGACCTGTACCCGGCCGCCACGTGCCGGGATCGTCCGCTCGACCCGGCTCCCGTAGAACACGGCGCCGACCCGGTTGCCGTGCCGCGTCAGCACCCGGGCGAGGGTCGTCACGAAGTCGACGAGCACGCTGCGCTTCAGACGTTCCGACTCGACGGACCCGAAGTCCACGGACGGGCTCAGGTCGAGCAGGAACCAGGCCGTGATCTCGCGGTCCTCGAGGAACTCGCGGATGTACGGCGTGTCCATGCGCGCGGTGACGTTCCAGTCGATGTGCCGCACGTCGTCGCCGTACTGGTATTCGCGCAGGTCCGCGAAGTCCACGCCCTTGCCGCGGAACAGGCGTCCGGTAGTCGCCCTGGAGCAGGCCGTCGAGCCGGCGGATGACCGTCCAGTCGAGCCGCTGCAGGATGCGCTCGGGCGCGGACCGCCCGATGCCCGGATCAGGCCCCGGCGCGGACGCGGTCATCGGCTCGCAGCGGGACGACGGGGACGGGCACCCGGTCGATGATGGTCCGGAGCAGCGCGTCGGCGGACACGTCGTCCGAGAGGGCCTCGAAGGAGAGCACGAGCCGGTGCCGCAGGACGTCGAGCGCCATGTCGACGACGTCCTCCGGGAGCGCGTAGTCGCGTCCGCGGACGAACGCGAGCGCCCGGGCGGTGAGGATCAGGTTGATCGAGGCGCGCGGGCTGGCCCCGAACGTGATGTAGCGCTTGCAGGTCGGAGAGGCCGTGCGCCTCGGGGTGGCGGGTCGCGGTCGCGAGCCGCACCGCATACGACATCAGCGCCGGGTCGACGAAGACCTTGTCCGCGGCCTGCTGCATCGCGATGAGGCCCTCGGTGGTCACGACCTGGGCGGCGGCCGGGACGGCGCCGGTCATCCGCTCGACGATGACGAACTCCTCGGCCTCGCTCGGGTAGCCGACGAGGACCTTCATCATGAACCGGTCGACCTGCGCCTCCGGCAGGGCGTACGTCCCCTCGGTCTCGATCGGGTTCTGCGTCGCGAGGACCAGGAACGGGTCGGGGACCTTGTGGGTCTCGCGGCCGATCGTCACCTGGCGCTCCTGCATGACCTCGAGGAGCGCGCTCTGGACCTTGGCGGGCGCCCGGTTGATCTCGTCGGCGAGGAGCAGGTTCGTGAAGACGGGGCCCAGTGACGTCCCGAACTCGCCGGTCTTCTGGTTGTAGATGCGCGTGCCGACGAGGTCGGCCGGGACGAGGTCGGGCGTGAACTGGATGCGCTTGAACTCGCCGCCGATCGTGTCGGCGAGGGTCTTGATGGCCATGGTCTTGGCGAGGCCCGGGACGCCCTCGACGAGGATGTGGCCGCGCACGAGCAGCGCGATGACGAGCCGCTCCAGGAGGTGATCCTGGCCGACGATGACCTTCTTGACCTCGTAGAGCAGACGCTCCATCGGGGCGGCTCGATCCTGTCCGTCGATCTGGTCCACGCGCATCTCCCCTGCTGGTTCGATCAGTACGGCGGCAGGCCCGCGGCCCCGCCGGCGACATCGATCGGCACGGCCAGGCCGATGCCGATGAACACGTCCTCCTTGGTGGGATTGATCAGGGCGGTGACGATGCCGACGACGTGCCCGTCGCGGTCGACGAGCGCGCCACCCGAGTTGCCGGGATTGACCGCGGCATCGATCTGGAAGAGTCCGGTCAGCGTCTTGCCCGTCTTGGGCACCGTGAACGAGCGGTTCAGGCCCGAGACGATCCCCGCACTGACCGAGCCGTACAGCCCGAACGGCGAGCCCATCGCGTAGACCTCGGTGCCGGGCTGGACCGAGCGTGGATCGCCGAGCGTGGCGGGGACGAGGTTCGCCGGCGGTTCGGTCGCATGGAGGACCGCGATGTCATGGTCGGGCTGGGTCGTGACGATCTCGCCCGGCGACTTCGTGCCGTCGGCGAAGGTCAGCTCGATGGCCGTCGCGCCGTCGACGACGTGGAGGGCCGTCAGGATGTCGCCGTCCTGGGTGACCACGACGCCGCTGCCCAGACCGCCGTCGGGCTCGGTCTCGCCCTTCTTGGGCGGGAACGTGGACTCGATGAGGACCAGCGACGGCTGGACCGCCGGGTAGAGCTGCTCCGAGAAGGCCGGCGGCGGCGTCTCCGATGCGAGGGCGCTCGCGATGGCGTCGTCGACGTTCTGCTGCGTGATGGGCGGCGTGGACGGCTGGAGGACGACATACAGGAGCACGGCCGCGAGGACCACGGCCATCCCGGCCACGAACGGGCCGAACGCGCCGGTCCGCGCCGACCGCCAGGCGCGCCCCGCGCGCGCGCCGAAGCCGGTCGGTGCAACGGGCGTCCCAGTTCCCGGAGGTGGTGCCTCGGCCATCGGTCTCGGCCTCGAGATCGGCTGGTTCCGAACGATCCGTCCGGCCGCGAGCGGCGGCCGGGTCAGCGCCGACGATGCGAGACCCTTCTGGGTCGGGATCCCGGTCGCTGGCGTGCCGGAAGTCTACCGCGGGTCGCCGGACGGGCTGATTCCGGCGGTCGTTACGAAGTCCTTGAGCACGGACCACAGCCGGTCGGGCTGGTCGAGCCACGGGAAGTGCCCGGCGCCGTCGATCACCTCGAGTCGGCCGATCCCGAGCGCGAGACCGTGGAGGATCTCCTGCGCTGCCTCGATCGGCGTCACCGCGTCCAGCTCGCCGACCACGACGAGCGTCGGGGCCGTGATCCTCGCCAGATCCGCGGTCAGGTCCAGCGCGCGCATGCGAGCCATCCCTGGTTCGCCGACGGCTGGGTTGCGGACGCGTCGGGCCAGCTCATCGCCGCTCAGCACGCGGGGACCGAAGGCCGCATACACGCGCGCCCATTCCGCGTCCGTGATCTCGTCGCCGCCGTAGTCGCGTCGCGCCAACTCGGCCACCTCGTCGCCGGCGACCCGTCGCACGCCCTCCACGAGTCGCTCGAGGTCGAAGCGAGCCATCGTCGAGAGCAGGACGAGGCCCCCCGCCCGAGCGGCGTACCTGATCCCATAGTCGAGCGCGATGAACCCGCCCATCGAGTGCCCGAGGACGATCGGCCGCTCGATCCCGAGCGCGTCGCCGAACGCGGCGATGTCATCGGCACAGCCGGCGAACGTCCACGCCTCTGGATCGTGGCGCCCCGACCGGCCATGCTCGCGCAGGTCGAGGTAGATCACCTGGGCGACATCCGCCAGCGGCGCGAACCACGGCTTGAAGTACGAGTGGTCGTAGCCGCCCGGCCCGCCGTGGACGAGGATGACCGTCGGTCGCTGCCGCATCGCGGCGCCGTCGGGCACGAGCGACAGGCCGTCGACGTCGAACCACAACCGCGTCCCATTCACGTCGATATGCATCGGCTGCGCCTCCGAGCGATCGACAGTCGAGTCACCGGCCGATGTCGACCCGATGTCAGTCTGCGCCCTCGAGGCGCGACCTCCGCGGCGCATCGGGACCGGCCGCTCGAGGCGGACGCGCGCCGTCCGGCCGAGCCCCGCGACCTCGTAATCGCCGAGCCAGCCGGAGAAGCGGACGCGGCCGCCGGCGTCGGTCCGGAGCGGGGTCGGCGGGAGCCACCACTCGCCCTTGACCAGGCCGCGAAGCGCCTCGAACGATGGCTTCGTCGAGCCATCGACGCGCAGGAACCCGGACGGGGCCTTGAGCCAGCCGCCGTCCTGGATCCCCCACCACGTGACCGACGCGACCGAGGGATGCGCGACGAGCGTCCGCATGTGGGTGACGACCTGCTCGGCCTGGCGGGCCTCGCCGTCGGGGGTGGAGGGCCACTCGTCCACCTGCCAGTCATTGAGGTCGACGATGTGGGCCGGCATCAGCTCCCCGGACAGCAGCGTGTTCTCCGTCCAGTGGAGTGGCAGCCCGAACCGGGCGAACCGCTCGAGCACGTCCTGCGTCCGTTCGACGCCCCAATACCCCTGGTGCATGTGCGACTGGAGGCCGATGGCATCGAAGCGGATACCCGCCTCGAGACACGCCTCGAGCAGGCGCTCGTAGTCGGCGGACAGGTCGAAGTCGTTGATCAGGAGGGTCGCGCCCGGGTTCGCCGCCCGTGCCGCCTCGAAGCGTCATCGCCACGATCCCGACGCGCCCGACCTCCTGGGCCAGCCGCGTGATGCCGTTCCGCTCGGCGGTGAAGACCGGCATGATCACGGCCTCGTTGATGACGTCCCAGGTGTCGATGACGCCGGCGAAGTCGCCGACGTCGCGCGCGATGCGCGCCAGCAGGAGCTCGCGGATCTCGCCGGTCGGGAGCTCGGTCAGCCAGGGCGGCGTGACCGTGTGCCAGCACAGCGGGTGACCCTTCACCTCGACGCCACGCTCGACGAACCAGCGGGCGGCCGCGAGCAGACGCGCCGTGTCGGGCCGGCCCCGTTCGGGCTCGAAGCGGCCCCAGTAGAACGGCAGCGTCGTGGTGTTGAAGAGCTCCAGCCAGTGCTCGAGCAGGCGTTCGGTGGCGGCACGGCGCTCGTCGTCGAGCTCTCCGGCGGCGAACTCGATCGCCTCGAACCCCGTGCACCCGAATCGGAATGCGTGGTCGCGCTGGGCGACGACGACGTCGGTTTCCGCCAGCGGCGCCCCGTCCGCCCCGAGCACCGTCAGCTCGACATCGGCGGTCCGGTGGTCCATGCCGTGATGATGGCAGCGAACCCGGCCGACCGCGTGCACGCTCGACCGCCGGCCGACCGCTTGCCGGCCGAGCGCACAATGCGCGCACTGGACCGGAACGTGCGTCCCACACGGCCTGCCTCGAGCGAACGAAACATCCGAGCGACACGCGCGTTCTCTTGACTCGATGTCGGATCCGATGAGGCCGAGTCTCGTCGAGGTCGAGGGCGCCGTCGCGACCGGCCACCTTGATCAACAAGGCGCGGTCACGTCCGCGTTCGAGCTGTATCACGGCGAGCTGTACAGCTTCCTTCGGCGATCGACGCGCGACGAGGCCGCCGCCGAGGACCTCCTGCAGGAGACGTTCCTGCGCCTCGCCGGCGAGGCCGAGGCCGGACGCACGCCGGATAACGTCCGCGGCTGGCTCTACCGGGTCGCGTCGAATCTGGCGATCAGCCGAGGGCGACGGCGAAAGGTGGCCTTCGCCTGGATGGATCGATACGGCCGTGGGGCCGCGGAAGGGACGGGCGAGTCGCCCGAGGCGCGGGTGCTCGCACGCGAGCGGACGTCATCGATCGAGGAGGTCCTTGCGACGCTCCCGGTCGAGGCCAGGACGGCCCTGCTCCTGGCAGCGGAGGGATTTCGAGGTGAGGAGATCGCGACGTTGATCGGTCGGAGTCATGCGGCCACGCGGACCCTCCTGTCGCGGACCCGCGTCCGCGTGCGCCTCGAACTCGAGGCGCGAGGCGACATCCGATGACGACGACCGCGCATCCCGAGTTCATCGAGCTGGCAGCAGCCTCGATCGATTTCGACCTCGCTCCCGCGGAGGCCGAGGAGCTCGCGGCCCATCTCGAAGCCTGCCAGGCCTGCCGACGAACGGTCGCGTTCCTGCGCGGGGATCAGCGAACCATCGAGCAGCTTCCGCGCTATGAACTGAGCCCCTCCACGGTCGGCCACGTCCGGTATCGCGTCCATGCCCGTCGCGGCCCGCGACTGGCAGGCGTGCGGCTCATCGCGCTGGCGGCGGCCCTCGCATTGCTCGCACTGGGCACGCTTGCCGTGGGTGCAGCGCTCCTCCAGCAGAGCCGTGATCGGGACCTGACCGTGGTGACACCCTCGGTCGTGACCGCGGTCGAGCCGACATCGGCCCCCGATCCATCGACGACGCCCTCGACCCCACCGAGTCCCGGGCCGACGTCCGCGTCCGACGTCTTCGCGACCGGCTCGACGCTCGAGGTCGTCGTCACCGGGTTGCGCGTCCGAACGGCTCCGACCGTCGATAACACGAAGTCCGCCAAGCTCGAACCGCTGCTCGGGCAGGGGGTCATGCTCACGGTCATCGACGGGCCGGTCCACGCGGACGACTACGACTGGTACCTCGTGCAGGCGATCGGGCTGCCGCATCGTGGCTGGGTCGCGGCGGCCGACCATGACGGCGTCGCCTGGGTCGAGGACCGTACGACCGCCTCGGCGTCCGCTCCGGCGTTCACCGACGCCGAATTGGCGCTCGTCCAGGGCCTTCGGGCCGACGCCCGGACGCGGTGTGCTCCGCGGCGCCACGACCTGCCGACCGGTGCGACGGCCGGCGTCGAGTGCCAGATCGATGCGCCCGCGCCGGCGAGCCGCATCGGGGCCTACCAGCTGCCCGATGCCCAGGAGGCGACGAAGCGATACCTGGAGCGGATGGCGTCATACGGAGTCCAACCGACGAGCGGCGACTGCGCCAGTGGCACGGTGGGCGATGCCGCGTGGATGGCGGGGGATCGTGAGCCCGGCGGGCCTTGGGCGCTCGGCCGGAGCGGCTGCTTCCTCGATGAGAACGGCACCGCCAACGCACGGGCGACGTGCGGATCGGTGTACGTCGGGATCGTCGGGCGGGATGCCGACCTCGCCGCGGTCTATGACTGGCTGTGGCGCTCGGACGCCGACCCGCGCCCGGCCGGCTCGCCTCCTGGGATCTGCGGGGCCGGCTGACCGACGGCTACCCCATCCGTCGTGCCCGTCGTGACGGCCCCGCGGCCATCATGGACATTCGTCGATGGCGGCGCCAGCCGCGGCGCGAGACCATCGACGTTCCGGCAGCCGTCGACGGTCTGAGGCTGCCCGCCACACGAGGTCACGCATCGGATGGTCGACGTCGAAGGTCGCATGGACAGGATGGTCGCGAGCGTCGGCCCGGTGTTCTCCTGGTTGAACGAGGGGCTGTGGGAGCGTCATCGGACGCGACCGGGGATCGCCGACTTCACGTTCGGCAACCCGCAGGAGTTCCCGCTCCCCGGGCTGGTCGACACGCTCCAGCGGCACGCCGTCCCGCAGGACAAGGACTGGTTCGCCTACAAGTTCAGTGAGCCGGAGCCGCGGCAGGTGGTAGCCGAGACGCTCCGGCGGCGGACCGGCATCGCGTTCGAACCCGGCGACATCGCGTTGACCGCGGGCGCGTTCGGCGGCCTTGGGGTGACGATCCGGGCGCTCTGCGATGTCGGCGACGAGGTCATCTTCCTCTCGCCGCCGTGGTTCTTCTACGAGCTGCTGATCGCCTCCGCGGGCGCGACCGCGGTGCGCGTGCGACTGGCGCCGCCCGGATTCGACCTCGACCCGGACGTCATCGCGGCCGCCATCACGCCACGGACCCGGGCGGTGATCGTCAACAGCCCGAACAACCCCACCGGGCGCATCTACCGCCAGCCCGAGCTGGCCGCGCTGGCACGGGTGCTGGAGGCGGCCTCGGCGCGCCACGGGCGGCCGATCATCCTGATCTCGGACGAGTCGTACAACCGGATCGTCTTCGACGGCATCGAGTTCCATACGCCGGCGCTCGAATACGGCCCGACGATGACCATCTACACGTACGGCAAGACGCTGCTGGCGCCGGGCCAGCGGATCGGCTACGCGGCGATGTCGCCGACCTTCCCCGACCGCGACGTTGCCATGCAGCGGCTCATGGTCCAGCAGGTGGCCTCGGGCTGGGGCTTCCCGAATGCCCTCTTGCAGCACTCGATGGCCGATCTCGAGTCGCTCTCGATCGACATCGCCGCGCTCCAGGCACGGCGCGACCGGCTGGTGCCCGCGATGCAGGACCTCGGCTACGAGGTGACGAGGCCCGAGGGCACCTTCTACGTGATGGTCCGCTCGCCCGACCCGGACGACCTCGCCTTCACGAACCGGCTCGCCGAGATGGGCGCGCTTGTCCTGCCCGGCACGATCGTCGAGACGCCCGGCTGGTTCCGCCTGTCGCTGACGGCGAGTGACGCCATGGTCGAGCGCGGCATCGAGGTCTTCCGCGAGGCCATCGCCGAACCGATCGGCTCCGGCATCAAGTAGGGCGGGCCGGCCGGCCTTCGGCCCCCTCAGGCGGGCCCTTTCTCCTTGTCGGCTGCCACGCGAGCGAGCTCGTCGCGTGCGGCTTCGAGGAGATCGATGTGCGCTCGGTCCTTGGCTCTGCCCGCCTCTCGCTTCATCGTGATCAGGTCGTCGAAGCTCGCGACCAGGTAGGCCTCGTCGGACTCGATGCGACGCGCTGACCGATCGAGAAAGTCGAATTCGATCCCGGGCGCCGGCACCCCGATCAGGTCGAGGCGGCCGAAACGCGTGTCGAGGGTCCAGATGTCGCCCAGCTGGAGCGATCGAGCATCGAGGCGAACGGTGACGCCGTCCGCTAGTCCGATGGGTCGCGCCGCGAGATCGCCCAGCGCTTCGGCAAGGCGCTGCAGGTCGCGACGAGTCCTCGCATAGCAGATATCGAGATCGGCCGTTGCCCAGACAGCGCCCTGGACGCCGGCGGCGATGCCACCGATGACCACGTATCGAACCCCGTGCGCGTTGAGCACGCGAATCATCGCGATCGGGTCGAAGACGATCAACGGTGCCGACGGAAGGGATGGATCGGCGTTCATCGTCCCGTCCTGGCCGCGCCGAAGAGGCGGAGCATGTTCGCATTCGACGCCAGGAAGTACGCCTCGCGCTGGCGATCCGTGCTGCGAATGAGGCGTCGGAGCTCCGAGCGGTCGATGCCCGTTGCCGCGGGCGATCGCGGCTCAGGGACCAGCACCCAGCCGCAAGCGCCGAGCAGCGCCACGAGCGTGTCGATCCGTGGCCGCGCCTGACCACGCTCGATCCGAGCGATCGCAGCTTGGTCGAAACCGGTACGCGCGGCGACCTCCCGCTGGGTCAGACCCGCGGCGCGCCGCGCCCGAAGGAGCGTCGCCCCGGGGTCGAGATGTGCCGCAGATGGGACGTCCATGTGATGTATTTTACTACATCACATGGTCCAATTCTAGCGCGGCATCCGCGAGGCGCGGCCGATCGCATCGCGCGAGCGGGCCACGTTCGCGCTGGCGAAGTGGACCTGCTTGAGCATCGACGGCGCGACCGGGGCGCTGAACTGCGTCGCCTCTGCTTCGAGCCCGTGGACGAGCTCGCGGAGCTCCTGGTCGCGGCCGGCGTAGTCGCGGATCTTCCGCGCGGTCGACTTGAGGGCCCGCTGGGCGTCGACATAGTCGCCCGCCCGGTTCTTGACCACCGCCTCCTGGCGAGCCCGCGCGCGAACTGCCGGGCGACGGCCCGGTCGACGTCGGTGTCGCGCGGCTGGGCGTCGTTCGCCGCATGGTCGGCCCACGTCCACGTGAGCCGGGCGTCGCGGATCCCGGCCGCGTCGAACACGCGGTCCCGGTCGGAGATGCCGACGATCAGCCCGGTCTCGCGGCCGGTGTCGCCGTAGGGGAACGTCAGGCGGAAGACCACCTCGATCGCCTGATCGGCGACGAGCTCGCCGAGGCCGACCGTCGAGCGCGTGCCGCGGCCGGCGACGCGGTGCGGGCTGATGGCCTCGACCTCGACCCCCTCCCCGGCGAGGAGCTCCAGCTCCACGTCGCGGGCGACGACCTCGAGCGCCTCCCCCACCTCGCTCGCGATGAGGTCGCGGATCTGCTGCGGTGACTCGATGTAGTAGAAGTGGCCGCCTCCGGCATCGGCCATGGCCTGGAGCAGGGCCTCGTCGAAGTCGTTGCCGACGCCGAACGTCGTGGTCGACACGCCCCGGGCGCGGAGCTCGGCGGCGTGGTGGGCGAGTTCCTCGGGGTCGGTGATGCCCTGGTTGGCGAGGCCGTCGGTGAGCAGCAGGACGCGATCGACGCCCTCCTCGGAGAGGTGCTGGGCGACCTGCTCGCAGCCACGCAGCCAGCCTTCGCCGAGGTTCGTGCTGCCGCGGGCCGTCACGCCGGCGAGGTGGCGGATCGCATTGCGTCGCGCCTCGTCGGTGGCGTGGGTGGTCTCGACGATGACGTCGATCTGGTCGTCGTAGAACACGACGCTGAAGCGGTCCCGGTCATCGAGCCGGGCGAGCGCATCGTGGATGGCGAGCTTCGCGAACTCGAGCTTGGTGCCGTCCATCGAGCCGGAGCGGTCGAGGACGAACGCGAGGTTGACCGGGGCGCGGCGGCGCTGCCGGGTGGCCGGCGGCGCGGTGACCTCGGCGAGCACGAAGCGCTGGCTGCGGCCGTGGCTGCGGATGAGATGGCGGTCGGTGCGGATGGACAGACGGGTCATGACGGATCCTCTCGGAACAGGTCGCGAGCGATCGAGATCAAGCGATCGACGCGTTTGGCGGTGGCCCGTGACGACGGGCGGCGGATGTGCAGTTCGACGTCGGGTGCCAGCTCGATCCGTTCCCACTGGGAGCGCTCGATGCGGGCCGGCGCGATGGGCGAGGCGGGGGCGGCCGGGATGTGGGGGCGGCCGGGGGCGCTTGCATATCCGGCGTGGCCGGCGACGCGGATGAGGGCCCCGAGGCAGCCGCGGGCGGTCCGGCCGGTCCGGCCAAGGGCATCACGAACCGGGCGCTGGCCGCGGGCGGCGCCATCGAGGTGCGGCGGAGGGTCAGGCCGGGCGTGGCCTCGGCGATCCGTCGGGTCGCCTCGGCTGGACCTCCGGTGATGCGGCGGATGTAGTCGAGCGCCGAATCGGACGGCGCGGTGGGCGGCTCGTCGGCGGCGGCGAGCGCGAGGATGGTGTCGTCGTCGACGGCGTCGAGCTGGCGACGGATCTCGGCGAGCGGCTGGTGCTCGCGCTGGAGTCGCCGGATGAGGCGAAGGCGCGCGAGATGCCCCTCGTCGTACTTCGGGCCGGGGCCCGGTGCCGCGTCGACGGCGAGCAGCCCCTGGCTGATGTAGTAGCGGACCGTGCGTGGCGTGACCCCGGCCAGGTCGGCCAGTTCGGTCAGGCTGTAGCGCGGTTCGAGTTCGCTTGGCATACCAAGACGATACACCATGACGTCGCACTGTCAAGACCTAACCGCGAACGAGGCACGAGCCCGACCCCACCCTCCCCTCTGACGGCACGCCAGTTCGGGCCATCGAGCACTTGGCGAGGACCGGTCACGGGCGTAGACCGACCGAGTCGACCGGGATCCACCGTTCGACCCTGTGCGCCGCCGCAGCGCGAGCGCCCCACGACGCGTGCGCCGCCTCGACGTGTCGTCCCTGCGGGGACAAGGAGGCACCCATGGCCGTACTGGAGAAGGAATTCACGTACGCGCCGCCCGGCATGTCCGGGAGCCCCGTTCCGCTCAAGGAGCGATACGACAACTTCATCGGCGGACGCTGGGTCGCGCCGAAGAAGGGCGCCTATTCGGTCGATCTGACGCCGGCGACCGGCCGGCCGATCACCGAGGTGCCGAAGTCCACCCCCGAGGACGTCGAGCTGGCCCTCGACGCCGCCCATGCCGCCAAGGAGGGATGGGCGGCCCTGTCGACGACCGAGCGGGCGAAGGTGCTCAACGAGATCGCCGACATCATCGACGCCAACCGCGAGCTGCTCGCGGTCGCCGAGAGCTGGGAGAACGGCAAGCCGGTGCGGGAGACACTCGCGGCCGACATCCCGCTCGCGGCCGATCACTTCCGCTACTTCGCGAGTGTGATCCGGGCCGAAGAAGGGACGATCACCGAGATCGACAAGGACACGATCTCCTATGAGTTCCGCGAGCCGCTCGGCGTCGTCGGACAGATCATCCCGTTCAACTTCCCGCTCCTGATGGCGTCGTGGAAGATGGCGCCGGCCCTCGCCGCGGGCAACGTCACGGTCATCAAGCCGGCGAGCCCGACACCGTGGTCCATCCTCAAGCTGATGGAGCTCATCGAGCCCGTCCTCCCGCCTGGTGTCGTCAACATCGTGAATGGCCCCGGCGCCGAGGTCGGCATGGCGCTCGCGTCGAGCAAGCGCATCGCGAAGGTCGCGTTCACCGGTGAGACCGGGACCGGCCGGATGATCATGCAGTACGCCGCGCAGAACCTCATCCCGTCGACGACCGAGCTCGGCGGCAAGTCCCCGAACATCTTCTTCGAGGACGTGATGGCCGCCGACGACGACTTCCTCGACAAGGCGATCGAGGGGCTCGTCCTGTACGCCTTCAACAAGGGCGAGGTCTGCACGTGTCCGTCACGGGCGCTCATCCAGGCGTCCATCTACGACAAGTTCATGGAGCGATGCCTCGCGCGGGTCGCCAAGATCCAGCAGGGCCACCCCCTCGACATCCACACCCAGATCGGGGCGCAGGTGTCGGCGGCACAGCTCGAGAAGATCACGAAGTACGTGAAGATCGGGCTGGACGAGGGCGCTGAGCTCCTGATCGGCGGTCATCGGAACGTGCTCCCCGGCGAGCTCGCCGAGGGCTACTACTTCGAGCCGACCGTCCTCAAGGGCCACAACAAGATGCGGATCTTCCAGGAGGAGATCTTCGGTCCGGTCCTCGCCGTCACCACGTTCAAGGACGAGGCCGAGGCCCTCGAGATCGCCAACGACACGATGTACGGCCTGGGAGCCGGCGTCTGGACGCGCGATCAGGGTCTGGCGTATCGCATGGGCCGCGCCATCAAGGCCGGCCGCGTGTGGACGAACTGCTATCACCTGTATCCCGCGGGTGCGCCGTTCGGTGGCTACAAGGCCTCCGGCGTCGGCCGCGAGAACCACAAGATGATGCTCGACCACTACACCCAGACCAAGAACCTCCTCGTGAGCTACAGCCCGAAGCCGCTCGGCTTCTTCTGAGACAGGGACCGACCGATGGAGGAGGAAGACCGGCACGAGGCTCGTGTCGAGGCGACACCAGCGGCGCTCGAAGTGATCGAGCGTCTGGCCGCCGAACACGGGTCGCTGATCTTCCTCCAGTCGGGAGGTTGCTGTGACGGCAGCTCGCCCATATGCATGCGCCGCGGCGAGCTGCTCATCGGGCCCGGCGACGTCCTCCTGGGCGACGTCGGGCCCGCATCCTTCTACGTCGACCGCGAGATGGACGAGCGCTGGGGCCACCCACGCTTCGTCATCGATGTCGCCCCTGGTGCGGGCGACACGTTCTCGCTCGAAGGCCGCGACGACCTGCATTTCGTGCTTGCGTAGTCGCTCCGCAGCGTATCCTTCGTTTCCCAGCGCGCGGCCGAGCTTCGCGCCACGCTGAGGCCGCCGCCGCCGGTCGTGGAGGGGCGCCCAGATGCACGACACGGTGACTGGCTCGGCCCGGCGGCTGACCGTCGTTCTCCTCACGCTGGCCCTTGGTCTAGCCGCCTGTAGCGCTGCCGCGAGTTCGCCCGCGCCGGGCGGCGGCGCCGGCGCATCGACCGATACGAGCGGGGCCGGGGCCGGCGCCTCGACCGATACGAGCGGCGGTGGCGCCTACGGCGGGGGCGGCGGGGCCAGTGCCGGCGCGGCCGGGAGCGGGTCGGACGCGGGAACCGTGACGGGCAACCTGGTCAGCTCCGGGCTCTACGACGCCACCTGGACCTGGCAGCCCGACCTCGCCGTGGACATCGGCACGGCCGGGGTCACGATGAAGTCGGACAAGGGGACATTCGGGTTCATCGAGGTCCTAGACGATGGCTCGATCACTTTCGGCAGCGGCGCCCCGGAACTCAAGTCCGGTTCGTACACGGGCACCGGCGCGCAAGTCCACATGAAGGACGCCAGCGGCACGCAGCTCCCATGCGGCTGGACGCTCGACAACGACGTGACCGGCACCGACGGGGTCATCCACCTCAAGGGCACGATGGACGTCCACGGCACCATCTGGGGGTGCCCCTGATCGTCTTGCCGGCGGGGCGGCTCGGCCGGCCGGGCCGGCGGGGCGGCGCCCGCTGGCGCGGGCCAGCGGCCCCGCTGGGCGCCTTGATGGCGTACGACCTCGAGCGCTTCGTCGAGGCGCAGGCCGGCACCTACGACGGTGTCCTCTCGGAGCTTCGGCGCGGGCACAAGACCGGCCATTGGATGTGGTTCGTGTTCCCGCAGATCGCCGGTCTCGGGCGGAGCTCGATGTCGCAGTACTTCGCGATCTCGTCGCTCGACGAGGCGCGGGCATACGTGGCACACCCCGTCCTCGGGCCGCGCCTGCGTGCGTGCGCGGAGCTCGTGCTCGCCGTCCAGGGCCGGTCGGCCGAGGGCATCTTCGGCTCGATCGATGCGGTGAAGCTTCGGTCGTCGATGACGCTGTTCCATCGGGCGGCGCCGGACGAACCGGCCTTCGGCGAGGTCATCGATCGGTACTTCGGCGGGGTCGAGGACGAGCTGACGGTCACGCTGCTTGGTTGACCCGGCGGTCGGTGCTGCCGCTCGATCCCCCGGAGGGCGCCTCGACCAAGGAACGGCTCGACTAGGCTTGCGCGGTGTCGACCCGACGCCGAGCCCTGCTCCTACGGCCATCGTGCTGATCGTTGCCGGTGCGGGGCGCCGAACCCGAGCCCCTCGGTGGCAACCAGCGCGCCGTGGTCTCGACGGCACCGGCCACCGCGGCGCCGGCGACCGCGCCACGGCATCGACGAGCGCGGCCCCGACGACCGGACCGACCGCCACGCCGGTCGCCGTTCTGCCGAAGCGCGGCGCCGAGGTGTTCGACGCCGGCGAGGGTGTCTGGAAGGTCGCGGCATCGAGCGACAACCTCGGCAAGGCGAGTCAGACGTCCGTGCACCGCCGCCTCGGAGACGAGGCCGAGGTCTTCGTCGCGTGCATCGGCACGGGGACCCTGCATGTGACGGTGGACGCGGTGAAGGATGCCTACAGCACCGGGGTCTCGCTGGTCGACGAGACCGTCGAGTGCCCGACTTCGGATGGGAAACGCCTCTCGATCTCGACGAGCATCCCAGTCGGCTGGTCGCCCAACCCCGACGCAGCCCCCAGCAACGACTCGATCCGCTACCAGGTCCTGGTGGGCACGGTCGTCCCCTGAGGCCGCGCCTCCCCTACCCTTAGCGCATGCCCGCCGAATTCATCTACTCGACCTACAAGCTCGCCCGGCACTACCCGCCCGACCGGACCGTGCTCGAGGACATCTCCCTCAGCTTCTACCCGGGCGCCAAGATCGGGGTCATCGGGCCCAACGGCGCCGGCAAATCGAGCCTGCTCAAGATCATGGCCGGCCTCGACGACGGGTTCACCGGCGAAGCCCGCCTGACGCCCGGCTTCACCGTCGGCTACCTCCAGCAGGAGCCGCAGCTCGACATCACCAAGGACGTCAAGCAGAACGTCCTTGACGGCGTGCGACCGGTCCAGGACCTCATCGACGCGTACAACGCGGTCATGGCCAAGTGGTCCGACCCGGACGCCGACTACGAAGCGATCGGCGCCGAGCAGGCATCCCTCGAGGACAGGATCAACGCGGCCGACGCGTGGAACCTGGAACGGAACGTCGACATCGCGATGGACGCGCTTCGGTGCCCACCCGACGACGCCGACGTCGCGACGCTCTCGGGCGGCGAGAAGCGCCGGGTCGCGCTGGCCCGCCTGCTCCTGCAGCACCCCGACCTGCTGCTGCTCGACGAGCCCACCAACCACCTCGATGCCGAGTCGGTCGAGTGGCTCGAACGCTTCCTCTCCGAGTACTCGGGCACGGTCGTGGCCATCACCCACGACCGCTACTTCCTCGACAACGTCGCGAAGTGGATCCTCGAGCTCGATCACGGGCGGGGCATCCCCTTCTCGGGCAACTACAGCAGCTGGCTCGAGCAGAAGCTCGCGCGGCTCACGGTCGAGGGCAAGGCCGCCGACGCCCGCCAGCGCACGCTCGCCCGCGAGCTCGACTGGGTGCGCCTCTCACCGAAGGCCCGCCAATCGAAGGGCAAGGCCCGCCTCTCCGCCTACGAGCAGCTGCTTAGCGAGGCCAACGACGCGAAACGGACCGAGCGCGAGCTCGAGATCGCGATCCCGCCGGGCCCGCGCCTGGGCGACCAGGTCATCGAGGTCAAGGGCCTGCGCAAGGCGTTCGGCGAGCGGCTACTCGTCGAGGACCTGACGTTCTCGCTGCCGCGCTCGGGCATCGTCGGGATCATCGGGCCGAACGGCGCCGGTAAGACCACGTTGTTCCGGATGATCGTCGGCGAAGAGGCACCGGACGCCGGCGCGATCACGATCGGCGACACGGTCCAGCTCGCGTACGTCGACCAGTCGCGCGACGCGCTGCGGGCGGACCTGAGCGTCTTCCAGGAGATCACCGACGGCGTCGAGGCGATCAAGGTCGGCAACCGCGAGGTGCCCGCGCGGGCGTACGTGTCGTCGTTCAACTTCCGCGGCACGGACCAGCAGAAGATGGTCGGGACGCTGTCGGGCGGCGAGCGGAACCGCGTCCACCTCGCCAAGCTGCTCCAGACCGGCGGCAACGTGCTGCTCCTCGACGAGCCGACGAACGACCTCGACGTGGACACGCTGCGCGCCCTGGAGGCTGGACTCGAGTCGTTCCCCGGGTGCGTCGTGGTCATCTCGCACGATCGCTGGTTCCTCGACCGGATCGCGACGCACATCCTCGCCTTCGAAGGCGAGAGCCAGGTCCGCTTCTTCGAGGGCAATGTGTCCGACTACGAGGCGTTCCGCCACAAGGAGCTCGGCACGGCCGCCGACCAGCCCCACCGGATCAAGTACAAGCCGCTCGTGCGGGCCTAGGGGTCGTCGCGCGGCGCCTGTGAGCTCGCCGCCCGGAGTCACCCCCTCTGTGTGATGAGGGTCCAATGCATCAGGTGGCTCAGCCGCGCCCGGCTTGGATCCTGCGCCACGCATCATCGACGCCGAGGACGTCGGCCCATCGGGTGATGTAGGCCCGATCGAGATCGTCGTCGATGGAGAGGATCGCGGCCGCGTCGCGGAGTTGGCGGTCCGAGTCCGACGTGACGGCCCACTCGAGTTTGGCTAGGACGACGTCCTCGGCCGTGGCGACGAACGCCGGGGTGCCGAGGAGGTCGGCTCGTTCACGGCGAGCGAACTCCTCGACCGAGAAGGGGCGGTCCCCGCGAAACTCAACGGGACCGGGATACCGGAGCGACGTGACCGGCCTCGTCCGGCCGGCGCTCGCGCCGTGCCCGGCCTGCCTCGGCGAGCTGCTGGACCTCAGCGCTCATCTCGTCGGCGAGGCGGAGGCGCTGCCCCGGCGTCATCGACCGGTACGCCTCGATCTGACGGCGATGCGCCTCCGGGCTGGTGTCCGCGGGTCGCGACATGGCTCGCACTCTACGCCGTCAGGAGTGGAGCGGGTCGTCGGCGCGCCAGATGTAGGTCGGATCCAGGTCGTGGCTGCCGAGGGCGATGGCCAGCTCGCCGCCGTGATAGGCATCGTGGGTCAGGAGGCGCTGGAGGATCGATGTCCGCGAGTGGATCTGGCGCACGTCGCGGTACGAGCGTTCGACGGTGTCCGACATCATCTCAGGAGTCCAGCGGTCGAGGACCGAGTCGATGATCGCGAACGTCGCATCGAGCGCACCGACGACCTCGGCCGCGCTGCGCGGGTGATCGAGGTCGTCCTCCCAGCCGTCGGCGTCGGGATCGGCGAAGGGCGTGGTCTCGGCGCCGGGCTCACCCAGGATGTGGCAGAGCCAGTAGACGCGCGTGCCGGCCACGTGGCTGGCGATCGCCCACACGGGCCAGTGCTCCGGGGCGGCGCGGAGCTCCAGCTGCTCGGGCGTCAGGTCCCGGATCGACTCCACGAGACGCCGCTCGTACTGGGGCCAGCGGTCGTAGAAGAGGCGGATCGTCACGCCATCGAGTCTACCGAGGTGCGGGCCGCGTCCGCCACGGCATCGGCCTCCGCACCGGCCCTCGGCTCCAGGATCACCAGCGCGGTCTCCTTCGACCGGAGCGCGGCGCTCGCGTCATTGAACGCCGAGCTCCCCAGAGCGAGGAACCGCCGCCAGAGTCGATCGCGCTCCTCGCCGACCGCGGCACGCGCCGTCACCTCGCGTCGACCATCGGGCAGTTCGACGGTGGCATTCGGGGCGATCCTGGAGGTTGAGCCACCACGCCGGCTCGGGCTCGGCCCAGCCGTTCATCGCCGGGACGACCAGGTTCGGGCCGTCGACGATGTATCCGACGATCGCGACCCGCGTCTTGCCCGACCGGCGTCCGACCGAGGTCAATCGGAGCATCCCCCACTGCGTCTCGGTCGAGGGCCGCAGGCCGAACCGGCCACGGGTGATCGAATAGGCGGCGCGGTGCGCGATCCAGATCGTGCGGACCAGCCAACGCGGGACGATCACGGGCTTGGCTGCGGGCGTTGCGGACTCGGTGGGCGACAGTTCGGCCATGGTGGGTTCCTCCAGGGGCTCGATGTCTACGGTGTAGACTACGCCGTAAACATAGCGCTACGCCGTAGACTCGTCAAGACGGCGATGACCACGCAGAGCACGAAGGAGTCGATGACCAGGTGGTGACCACGACCGGCGCCGACGGCGTCGAGCGCCGAGCACCGCTCCACCGTGACCGCGTGCTTCGCGTCGCCATGGAGCTGGCCGACCGCGACGGCTTCGACGCGCTGAGCATGCGCAAGCTCGGCCAGGAGCTCGGGGTCGACGCGATGGCCCTGTACCGCCACGTCCGGAACAAGGACGACCTGTTCGACGGCATCATCGAGCTGATCGTCGGGGAGATCGAACGGCCGCCTGGGACCGGCGACTGGAAGGCGGACCTGCGGGCGCAGGTGATGGCGGCTCGCCGGGTGATGCTGCGCCACCCCTGGGCGCGCCGCGTGTTCGAGGACCGCGGCACGGGCGGCGTCGCGGTCATCGGCTACATCGAGTCGGTCCTCGCGATCATCCGCGACGGCGGCTTCTCGCTCGATCTCGCCCACCACGCGTTGCACGTGCTCGACAGCCGCATCTTCGGGTTCAACCAGGACCTGTTCGAT
Organism: uncultured Chloroflexia bacterium; assembly: GCA_963817245.1. Taxonomy (GTDB): domain Bacteria; phylum Chloroflexota; class Limnocylindria; order Limnocylindrales; family CSP1-4; genus SPCO01. The sequence goes on along the minus strand of CAWFNQ010000001.1, from coordinate 391,763 downwards.
GACAGCGGTCGGGCGAACCCATCCCCGGACGTCGCGGAGATGTTCGGGCCGGCGATGGCCGCGCAGTTCCCGCGCGTCACCGAGCTGGCCATGTCCGTGAGTCACGAGGGCGTCCTCGGCCGATGCGACGACGACGTGGAGTTCGCCTTCGGCCTCGACCTGATCCTCGACGGCCTGGAACGCCGGATCGCCCCGACGACCTAGGTCTCCCCGGCGACGTGATCCTGTCCCAGCGACGCGCCCAGGATCACCGAAGGGATCAGGCGCAGATTCATGGCGCCTCCACCGCCATCCAGCCGGCGAAGGACCCCTTGGTGTCGTACGTCATGCCGGTGTTCGAGTCGATGAGCCCGCCCTTGCGTTCTGATGCGGTGGCCGCGCCCGGGGCGTCGCCGATGGCCAGGTCGTAGACGACCATCGAGTCGTCCGGTGCGTAGCAGGCCATCGTGACGTCGCCCGAAGGCGCCGGCCTGTCGCTGCCGTCGGCGTTCGACCACCGCATGCGACCGTCCGCAACGATGATCTGCGCGCCCGACTCGTCTCGCTGGCGGCAGGCGTCCTGACTGACCTCCGACACGACACCGACCACGGTCCCGTCCGGTCGGAGGAGCTGGCGGCGTTCGGTGTCCGTGATCACGAACACGCCCGATCCGTCGGTGGCCCACTGCGGCAGCACCTGCACGGTCTCTGGGACGTCCACCGCGGCCGTCGAGCCCGTCCGCCCGTCCACGAAGCTGAGGTGCCAGTCCAGCGTATCCGAGCGCAGATACCACGGAATCGCGACACGTTCGCCGGGACCCCAGAAGACGCTCGGGCGCATGTCGGAGCTGAAGTACGGCGAGAACTGGATCTGCTCGATGTCCTGCTCGATCCCAGGGACCACGATGGGCGGCGCCTGCGGGTGCTTGAGATCGACGATCTCCCAGTGCACGAGCCAGCCGTCCACACTCTTCGGGATCGCGAGGAGCCCGCCGGGCGAGACCGCGCCGGTCGGCGCGAGGAATTGCCGCTGAGGCGCTCCCGTCTCGACCGAGTACGCGATCCAGGTGTCGGACACGCGGGCGATCTCGCGCTCGTGCCCAGCCGCGTCCACGCCGACGGCGACCACCACGGGCGTTTCGCCGACCACGTCGAGGTGCAGGAAGACGGCCTCGTAGGCGGTGCCCAGCGGAACAGCATGCCGCTGCATCGACCCGACGACGAGCGCCCCGAGGAGCGCCGCGACCAGCAGACCGGCGACGAGGATCCAAACGGGGCGAGGCGCCAGACGCAGCCCGATGGATCGGGTGCCGCCGTGCGCGCTGATCCGCGCGGCGACCTCGGCCGCGCTCGGCGGCACCCCCGACGTCTTCGCTCTGCCAGGCGAGGAACCCGCGGAGTTCGCGATCGAACGGGTCGTCGCGCAGCTGGTCGGTCATGGCCGTGACTCCTCGAGCTCGCGGCGCAGCCGCTGTTTCGCCAGCCGCAAGCGCGAGCGGACCGTCTCCTCGGGCGCCCCGACCATCGCCGCCGTCTCCGACACCGAGTAGCCGAGGTGCAGGTGCAGCGCGACGACCGCCCGCTGGTCGGGCGACAACCGAGCGAAGGCCTCGCGCAGGGCGACGTAGGTCGCCGGTTCGGATCCGTGCCTGTCGGGCGGGTCGATCCAGTCGACCTCCGGCCGCGGCGTGAACAGCCGGCTCATCCAGGAGCCGCGGCGCTTGCCGATGCGGACCGCCTCGCGGACGACGATCCGGTCGAGCCAGGGTCGAAGCAGCGCGTCGTCGCGGAGCGTCGAGCGACGACGCCAGGCCTGCTCGAGGCCCACCTGGACGGCGTCGGCGGCATCGTTCGCGTCGCGACAGACCAGCCGGGCCAGTCGCAGGAGGCGGTCGTAGTGTTCGGCGACGAAGACCCCGATGGCCGCGTCGGAGCGATCCCGCTGGACCTCCGCCGCCCGCTCGACCGTCACATCGTCCCCTTCCTCGATGGCGTCACACCATACAGAGGCGGGCAACGGCCGGAACGGGTCACATCGTCAGGTAGCGCTCCTGGATCGTGCCGCCATCGGGGTCAGGCGGGTTCCAGTTCGGATCCCGGACCGCCGACCACCCGCGTTCGGCCGGTGGCCTCGCCGTAGGCCCAGAGGTCGATCTGGGGCGGCTCGATGCCGAGGCTCGTCAGCACCGTGCAGACCTGGCTCCGGTGATCGGTGCCGTGGTGGATGGCCTGCGCGAGCCGGAGGCCGGCCGGCTGGTGGAACTCCCAGCCGTCGCCTTGCTCGAGGAGGTCCTGTTCGGGGTCGACGCCGCTGGCCAGGATCTCGCGCCACACGACGCCGTTGGCCGCGATCGCGGCACGCAGGTCGGCCAGCGGCACGTCGCGGTCCTCGCCGATCGGCGCCGGCTCCTCGCGGAAGAACGAGATGTACCAGCCGTCGCTCGCCACCATGTGACTGAGCGTGGCGATGATCGTGCCGTAGGTGCCGGGCACGGGCGTCCGCAGCTGCTCGGGCGTCAGCTCGGCGCAGGCGTCGATCAGTCGCTCCGTCGCCCAGATGTTGTGGGCGAAGGCATCGTCGAGGAGCGAGGTCATCGGGCGCCTCCTGCGGACGCGGATGCGGCCGGGCTCGCCGCTCCGCCGCGCCGGCTCCGGCCTTCGTCGCGATCGCCCCGATGAACTCGGCGATCTCGGCCGGGCGCGACCACATCGGCCAGTGGCTCGTCGGCAGGTCGATCCAGGTGATGTCGTGGAGCTCGGGGATGCCGGCGAGGAACGCCCATTCCGGGTGCTCCTTCGCGTACTTCTGGTAGTCCGCCGCCGAGAACCCGGTCGCGATGATCGTCGAGGGGATGTCGAGGCGGGCGTCGTTCGTGAACTCGTAGCCCTCGCGGATCAGCGAGCCCGGGACCGGGACCGCGCGCTCGCGGAACGTGGCCTTCTGGGCCTCGGACAGGCCGTCGAGGTTCTCCTCGGCGACGAGATCCTCCCAGACGAGCGGCTTCTCGACGTCGTCGAAGTCCGGGTCCAGGGGCGGCTTCCCGGGCGCGGTATCGACGTAGACCATCGCCGCGATCCGGTCCGGGACTCGGTCGCTGGCGGCGTACCCGCTGAACCCGCTCGCGCTGTGGACCGCGAGGACGACGGGGGCGTCGGCGGCCTCGATCGCCTCGACCAGGAAGTCGACGTGGTCGGCGAAGTGGATGGCCGAGCGGTCGGCATCGATCGACTCGAGACCGGGCAGCGTCAGCGCGGTCACGTCGTGGCCGTCCGCGCGCAGCGTCTCGGCGACCTCGTCCCACGCCCATGCCCCCAGCCAGAACCCGGGGACCAGGATGATCGGTGCGCTCATTCGCGTCTCCTCTGCGGTTTCGTCGGGGGCTTGGGCTGCTCGCGGTCATCGAAGTCGATGCGCATGACGACGCGCCGGAGCGAGGCCCGGAGGACCTCGGTCATGCCGGCCGCCTCGAAGATGCTGCGCGTGCCGACGTGCGTCTCGCCCCAGGTGATCTCGACACCCGGTTCGGTGATCATCGGGTAGGCCTCGACGGCCCGGGCGCCGCGCTCGCGCGCGAAGTCGACCGCCGCGGCGGCCAGCACCCGGCTGATGCCACGTCGCCGATAGCCGGCGCGGGTCGCGAAGCAGGTCACCGCCCAGACGGTCGGGTCGTGCCGGGTCCTCGCCGCGGTCCGCGAACTTCGTGCGTTGCCACGGCAGGTCCCGGTACGCGGACCGGGGCTCGACCGCGCACCAGCCGACCGGCTCGCCGTCGAGGTAGGCCACGATGCCGCTCGTCGTGGGCGACTCCGGAACGCCGCAGTGCGTCTCGCTGCGCAGGCGCTCCTGGCGCACCGCGACCGACGACTCCCGCCACGGATACGGCCCGAGCTTGAAGCGCTGGCACTGGCAGGTCGACGTGTACCCGCGCACGCCGAAGATGGCCTGCACGTCCTCCCAGCTCGCCTCGTTGGCAGGCACGACGACGAGCGCTTCGGCCGGGAACGATCCGGGAGGCAGGCGCAGGCCGGCGGGCAGCCGTGGGCTGGTGGTGGTTGCCACGGGCGAATCATGCCCGCGTGGGCATGTCAGAAGGCGTCACGTTCCGGCGCGATCGCATTTCAGCCGCCAATGAGGCGGACCTCGGCTGCCGGAAGCTCGTCCCACCAGTGGGCATACCGCCCCTGGAAGATGACCGGCTGGCGATCGGCCAGGAACGCGCGCAGGGCGGCGGCCTCGGCCTCGAGGCCGGCCCAGTCGTCGTCGGTCAGTGCGGTGGAAGGCGGTCGCTTCGATGCCGTCCGTCGACCGGCCGCCAGACGCCGGCGACGTGAGCCGTCGACGAGCAGCGTCGGCAGGACGTCGCCGTTGTTGCGCATGACCACGGTCCGGTACGCCGGCGGCATGACCCGGCCGCGATCGACGTACGCGAGGAGCACGCTGTCCCACATCGGCAGCAGGCGCGGCGGCGCGGGCGTGTCCTCGGGTGGGAGGAGGCCGCCGGGGACGTCGTAGAGCGGCTCCTTGCCCGGCCCGTCGTAGCGCACGAGCTCGTCGCCCAGCTCCTCGAGCGCTCGCTGGATCGGCGGCCGGACGATCGTCCCGAATTGGGCGATGTCCCGCATCGTCGCCGGACCGAAGCCCTCCAGGTATCGAGCGACGAGGTGTCGAACCGAGGCGGCGCCATCCCCCGGGCGCCCCTGCTCGCGCGCCCCGACGTACGACGGCCGCGGCGCGAACGACCACGCCCCACCAGTCGCGGCATGGACGAACGGCCCGTACTGCCGGAGCGCCCACCAGATGCGCGGCTTCGGCTCGCCGAAGCGCGCTTCGAGCCAGCCCTCCACCTCCTGGTTCGTCCGGGGCGTCGCCGTGAACTCGAGCAGGTCGGGGACGAGCGCCATCGTGTCGTCGATCGACACGCCCTCGCTCCGGAAGCGGCGATCGTAGAGCCGGGCCCCTCGCAGGGTCGGCTCCATCGCTTCGTGAAAGGCGGGGTAATCGTCGGCGGCCGCGGCATGCAACGTGATGCGCAGCAGCTGCGCCTTGACGACGCGCTGTTGAGCGAAGGCCGCGTCGAGGTCCGCCGGGTCGAACGGCGACAGCCGGTTCCAGAGCGCGATGTACGGCGAGGCCGGCTCCTGCGCCTGGAGCGCGACGACCCGCCGGACGCCCTCGACCACGTCGAGCGGCTCGCGCCGAAGCAGGAGCTGGCGGCCCAGGGTGGCCCGGTTGAGCTGCCGGGCGGTCGAGGCGCATCGGCGAATCCTAGCCGCGAGCTCGGCGCGCGGAAGGACATGTGGTGGGTGATGAGGGTCTAATGCATCACCGCGCCGACGTCGAGCGGCCGGGCTGGGCCGGATCGGAGCCGCGGGCCTCGAGCCAACCGGCCGGTGTCGTCACGGTCACCAGGTCTGCCACGCGCGCGAGCAGCTCATGGTCGAGTGTCACCAGGGTGGCGCCCCGGGCCATCGCCGTGGCGGCGTAGATCGCGTCGGCGCCGCGGACTCGCGATCGGACGGCGATCGCCGAGGCGTCCGCCGCGGCCTCGAGGTCGAGCGGGTGGACGACGAGCCCCGGCATCGAGAGCAGCGCTGCGCCCGCCTCCATCGCCGCGGCCTCGTCGCCCGATCGGCGCGCCAACGACGCCGTGACTTCGACGAGCGTCAGGGTCGGCTGATGGATGACCTCGCCGGACGATGCGACCGCGGCCAGGAATCGACTCGCGGTGCCCTGGTTCGGATCCGCCGGATCGACCGCCGCGACGAAGACCGAGGCGTCGATCGTGATCAACGGCGGTCGGCGGTCAGGATCTCACGGGCCGATCGCGGGTCGGCCGGCTTCGCGGCCACACGGTCTCCGAGGGCCTCCCATCGTTTGATCCATGCCGCGCCGGCGGCTGGTCGATCGCCCTCGTCGATGGCCGTTTCCGAGCCGATCTCGGCCAGCCATCGCTCGTAGAGCTCGACCGTGACGTCACGGACGGTCCGACCGTCGAGTGCACTCCGGGCCTTCACCCGCCGGTACAGGGCGTCGGGAACGTCGATGGTGGCTTTCATGCTTGCTGTATACCTGTATCACGACCCGGCGTCAACCGGCCCGCGGAGCGGATCAGGCGAGGTCGGCGAGCACGACGACCGGCAGGTCAGGGAGCACGGGCCGAAGTCGGCCCGGCCAGGCGCGATCGTTGGTCACGACGATGTCGATGTTGGACGTGGCTGCGCTCGCGACGATCAAGGCGTCAGGCATCGGCAGGTCGGTCGCGGCGCGGATCCGGGCGGCCTCGCGAGCGACTGCGAAGGTGACGTCGACGAGTCGCAGGTCGCCGAAATGGCGAAGGAAGCCCTCGGCCGTCGCGACCGCCGACGAGCCGCGTCGGAACGGACGGACGAGCAGCTCGGCAGCGGTCACGGCCGACAAGGCGATCGGGTTGCGACCAGTCGCCGCGAAGGCATCGAACAGCTGACGCGCCAGATCGCTCGTGGCCTCACCGCCTCCGATGTAGGCGAGCACGACGGAGGTGTCGACAAGCACTGTCCGCCCGGCGTCGATCGCCACCTCGAGAGCGGCGTCGCGGTCAGGCACCACGCTCCCATGTCGCCCGTTCGCCCGCGAGGTACGCCTCGGTGTCGTCGAACACGTCGTGCAAGGCGCCGGCGTAGCTGTCGCGGATGCGATGCAGACGGATGGTGTCCGGATCGTCAGGCGCCACCTCGATCAGGAACCGGTCGCCCTCGTGAACGTCGGCTGCCACGACGACGGGCTCGGGCAGTGTCAGCTGGCTCTTGGCGCGCAGGCGCGCCTCGGCGGAGATGGCCTGGTTCGACATGTCCGACAGTCTACCGTATGGTCGCACCTGTTGCCAATCATTCCTACTTGCTGGTTGATAGTCCGACCAGCGTATACGACACGACTGCCGGAGGCGTCTCCGTCTCAGCGCTCGAGGCGCCGGTAGGTGCTCTCGGACCGGCGGGCGACGCGGAGGACGACGACGGTGGCCTCGGCGTCGATGACGTAGACGATCCGCAGGTCGCCGACGCGGAGGCGCCAGAACTCGGTGCCGGCGAGCTTGGCCGCACCGGGCGGATGCGGATCGATGGCGAGCGCGAGGATCGGCCCCCGGAGCTTCGCCGCGTCACCCGGCGGCAGGCGGCGGAGCTGGCGCTGGGCGGCCGGCGCCAGGACGACCCGGTGCGGTCGGTCGCTCAATCGTCGTCGGGGCTGTAGGTCGCCTTCGTCTCCGCGGCCAGCGTCCCGAGGAAGGCTTCGGCCGCTTCGCCGCCGTCGCGCCGGTATTCGGTCAGCGCCTCCTCGGCGGACTCGCGGTCCTCCCGGTCCTCGGCCGCCTCGAGCCAGGCGGCCAGCGCCTCGTCGACGATGTCGCGCACGCTCCGATCCGACCGCGCCGCCTCCACCTTGACCGCGCGATAGATGTCCCCGTCGAGATCGATCGTGACCTTCATGCCGACCAGCATACCAGCATGCTGGGTTGCTGGACACGTATGGTCGTGCCGGAGCGATTGACTCATCACCATGAGTCACGTAGTGTCATTGGCATGACCAAGCGACTCCAGGTCCTCATGGACGACGACGAACTGCGATCGATCCAACGCCTCGCGCGCAAGGAACGGATGACCACCGCCGAATGGGTGCGCCAGCGGCTCCGTGAGGCGCGAGAGGATCGGACCCGATCTGACATCGCGACCAAGCTCGCGGCCATCCGCAAGGCGAGCGAATACCGGTTCCCCGTGCCCGACATCGACCAGATGCTCGAGGAGATCGAGCGCGGCTACCTCGACGACCCCTCGATCCGGTGATCTTCATCGACTCGAATATCCCGATGTACCTGGTCGGGTCCGACGACGACCTTCGTGGGCGCGCACAACGCGCCCTCGAGGAGGCGACGATCGCCGCTGAGCGCCTGGTGACCGACGCCGAGGTGTTCCAGGAGATCCTGCATCGATATCGCCAGAGTGGTCAGCGGGAAGCGATCGAACCCACATTCGCGGCGCTGACGGCCGTGGTAGCGGAGACCTTTCCCGTCCAGTTCGCCGACGTGGACCGGGCCCGCCGGATCCTGGCGACGTCGACCCGACTGTCAGCTCGGGACGCGCTCCACGTGGCCGTGATGCAGGCCCACGATGTCGGCCGGATCATGTCCTTCGACCGCGGATTCGACGGGATCGCCGGCATCGTCGAATCACCTGAGGGGCCGTCCGCAGGCGCCGCGGGACTTCGGCCCTCGGATCACGGCCGTCCGGCCGACCGTCCCGCGTCCGGTTCCCTGGTGAGGACGGCGACCGCGGCCACGATGGCAAGGCCCCCCAACCATCCGCCGACCACGTCGCTCGGGTAGTGGACGCCGAGCGCGATCCGCGACAGGCCGATGAGGATCACGAGCACCGCCAGCGCGATGGCGGTCAGCCGACGGACCCAGGTCGGGAGGTCGCTGCGCCAGACGAGCAGCGCGATGAGGCCGTAGGTCACCGTGCTGTTCAGCGCGTGACCCGATGGGAAGCTGAACCCAGGCGCGGGGACCAGGGCACCCTCCGGCGGTCGCAGCCGGCCGATCGAGACCTTCACGACATGCGTCCAGAGTGACGCCCCGGCAAGCGCGATCCCGTAGATGACCGCCGTCCGGACGCGACCCAGCAGGAGGAGCGCCACCACGACGCCGATGCCGATCGGGACCAGGATGATGCCGCCGGCCGCCGTGATCGCGAGCCAGACGTCCGTGGGGACCGGGAGGCCCTTCACGAAGGCGATGACCGGGTTGTCGAACCCGATGGCCTCCCGCTCGTTGACCTCGACGGCCAAGAGCACGAAGGCGATCGCGCAGATGATCCCGACCCAGGTCCACGGGTCCTGGCGCAAGCGGGGCGCTCGATCGCTCATCCGGACACCCTACGGCACGCCGATGGACCTCGAATAGACGGTCCGTCAGGGTCGTCGCGACCGGTCAGTTCCGGGTCAGGCGATCCGCAGACGCGACTTGGCGCGCGGGACCCGGGTCATGGCCTGCATCGCGGCGCGTCGACCCCGCTGGTCCCACGCCTCGATCTCCTCGGCGGCCAGGATCGTGACGGCGCGCATGCCCGTGCAGTCGTGGCGGTTGTGCTCGCGCAGGTCGTCCCAGCGGCGGAGCTGGTTGTCGGTGATGTCGGAGACGCGGCCCTGGCGCCCCAGCGAGGCGCGCACCAGCCGGATCGTCTCCCCCACCCGGCCCGGACGCGCCCGCTCCGGGACGACGTAGCCCGTCTCCAGCAGGTAGTCGGCGAGCGTGCCCGAGGGCGGCTTGCGCCCGTCGTGGCACTTGTTGCGCCAGCGCTCGGCGAAGGCGCGGGCGTTGCGGAAGCGGGCCTCGAAGCGCTCGAGGTGCTGCGGGCAGTACTCGCGCACGACGTCGAGCTCGCGCTCGCTCCAGGCGACGATCAGGCGGTCCTTGCGCTCGGCGCGGCGGAGGATGTGCTCGACCGCGTCGGCGAGCGGCATCGACTCGATGCCGTCGGCCATCGCGAGCGGCGTCAGGCGCGGCTCGGTGACGACCTGCCAGACCGTGAGGTGGCTCCGGACGCGCGACTTCGTCGTGCAGCCCGAGCAGCACGGGCGGCCCGTCCTTGCGCCCCTCGAAGTCGATGTAGAGCGCGCGGCGGGCTTCGTCGGGCGTGATTCGGGTGCGGGCCATGCCGCGAAGCCTCGGCCGCGGCCCGCGGCGCCGCCATCCATCGAAAGGGCTATCCGGTCCCGCCGCGGTTGAACAATTTAGGGGTCGTTGAGCATCGATACAGGTAGACGGCGCCGACCTCCCGGGCGCCGCTGGAGCGGGACCGATGTCATGGCACTGAGCGACGTCCTCGCCCTGCGAGGCGCGGCCGGGGCGGCCGCAACCCCGATCGAGACCTTCGATGCCTTCGCGGCTCGCACGCTCGACTCGAGCTATCGCATCGCGTCGATGATCGTCGGCGACGCCGCCGACGCCGAGGAGGCGACGCACGACGCCTACCTGGCGGCCGCCAAGCGCTGGCGCCGGGTCCGCGAGCCCGAGGGGCGCGATGCCTGGTACGGGCGGCTGCTCATCAAGGCCTGCCGCGAGCGCGCCCGGGGACGTCGGCGCGTCCGGGTCGTGGACATCAGCGACCAGCTCGTCGCCGAGCGATATCACGTCGAAGGTGCGGTCCGCGAGACCGGCATCGATCGCGAGGCGCTGACCCGCGCGTTCAGCCGGCTCGGGATGGACCACCGTGTCTGCCTCGTCCTGCGCTACGGCGCGGAGTTCGAGGTGGCGCGGATCGCCGGATGGACCGGCACGAGCGAGCGGACCGTGACCTCTCGGCTCCGCGAGGGCCTGCGGGCCGTGGGCGTGACCGAGGCGGTCGAGGCGGCCCGGATCGCCGCGTGAACGAGCGGCAGTTCCAGGGCGAGCTCGTGACGGAGGTGCCGACGTCGGTGCCGGACTCGCTGCGCGAGCGGGTCGACGCGATCGCGCGACGTGGCCGGCGAGGTCCGCCGGTTGACCCAGCAACGCGCGAAGGCCGAAGTGCTCCGCTCCGAGGTAGCCGCGGCGACTCGCCAAGCCGCCATCGACCTGCGCACGCGCGGATACTCGCTGCGCGACGTCGGGGAGATCCTGGGCATCTCCGGCGCACGCGTCGCCCAGATCGAGCGCGAGTCCGGCTCGAGCTGAGGCCTCGTCACCGGATCCGCCCGAGGGCTGTCGTTGTCGCGCGCTCTGTCAGCGTGGTGCCCACCAAAGCCATCACATCGCCGATGGCGACCATCGTAGCCAACCGGCCAACGGTCTGCGTCTCGAAGTCCAGCATTTCTTACCTGAGATCCGACCATCGAGACTGTGTTCAGCTAATCACGCGGCCTCGAGGTCGAGGGCGCGACGGGCGATCCGCCGATCGCGCCCCGAACGCCGGTGGCCGAGATGCCAGTCGCCGCAGAAGTCGCAGCGATACGGCTTCAGCGAGCCGTCCTGGTGGCGACCGTGTCGCATGATTGATCGAGCCTCGCGCCGACTCGAGTAGCGAACCTTCGACAGGCAGCCCCGCTCGACGGGCGACAGCCGCCGATCGATGAGCTCCCGATACACCGTCTGCATCGGATTCCCTCCAGCGGGACCGCGATCCCGGTCAATCGCGATCTCCACGAGGAACATGGCAGGTGGTCGTGACAGCTCTCGTGTCACGGTTGGTGCCGGGACGCACCCCGGGCCACCTATCAGCCGCGGTGATGCATTAGAGCCTCATCGCCGGGGTAGGGTCGTTTCGCCGGGCGAGCGAGATCAGGTCCGCCGAGGAAACGCGTCCCGGATCTGCGACAACCGCTGGCGGTGATCCAGCTCGTGGTCGATCAGGTGGAACACCACCCAGGCGGCCGACACCTCGCCGTACGGCCGCGGCCGGACCCGCACGAAGTCCTCTCCGGACAGCCCCGCGATGATCGGCACGACCAGCCCGCGCGTCCGGTCCAGCCGGGCGCGATGCTGCGCCAACGTCTCGCCGAGGACCGGCGTCAGGTGGCCGTCCTCGACGCGGTCGTCGTGCGGGAACAGGTCGCGCGGGATATCCGCCTCGCGATCGAGGATGTCCGAGTAGACCCAGTCCACCTCGACCAGGGCGACGTGGTAGAGCACGGTCCCGAGCGTGTCGCCGCCGTCGCCGAGGTCGGCATCGATGGCGAGGTGCTCGTGCTCGTTCGCCCTGGTCGCGCCAGGTAGTCATTGGTACTGTCCGAAGCGCCCCAGGGCCGGATGCTCGGCTCGGCGGCATGATCCGGAGCGTGGATGCCAGAGGATCTCAGCACATCGCGGCAAGAGACGGGGACGACTGGCGATGTCCTGACGGGCGTCCCGTGGAACCGCGTGGCCCGCATCGCGACGCTCACCGTGATGGGCGTCGCGATATTCGCGATCGTCGCCCAGCTGTTGATCGGGTTTCCGTACACGGATCTGGGCGGGACCGACTGGGGCGCCGACCTGCGCGGCTACGTCGAAGCGAGCCGCTCGTGGCTCGCTGGCGACGGCTTCTACCTGCCGCGCCAGCTCCACGGTCCGTATCCGATCGAACTTGGCGACGTGCTCTACCCGCCGACGGTGCTCTACCTCTTCATCCCGTTCCTGGTGCTCCCGTACCAGCTCTGGTGGGTCCTGGCGGTCGGGCTCCTCGGCTTCGTGGTCTGGTCGTGGCGACCCGCGCTGTGGGCGGTCGCGTTGATCCTCGTCTGCCTGGCCTTTCCGGATCAGCCGGTCCTCTACTTCCGAGGCGCGCCGGTGATCGTCTTCGCCGCGCTCGTGGCTGCGGCCTTGCGCTGGAAGTGGCCGGGCGCGCTCATCCTGCTCAAGCCATCCATCCTGCCGTTCGCACTGATCGGCATCCGGACCCGCGGCTGGTGGATCACGGCCGGGATCCTGCTGGTCCTCACCCTGCCACTCATCCCGCTGATCCCCGATTGGCTGCGGGCGGTCGTCGACGCACGCGGTCCTGCGGGATGGCTCTACAGCGTGAAGGACCTGCCACTGTTGATGGTGCCCGTCATCGCCTATCTCGGAAGGACCCGGAACCCGCACCTGACGATCGTCCGCACTCGACGGAGCGATCCCCAAGTGACCGTCGGGTAGCCCGACGCTGGATCAGGTCGGCGAACTCGGCAGCTGCGGGGGGCGAACTCGACGGTCGAACGAGGTCGGTCGGAGGCTGGCCGCTCCGGGATCTCCGGGAATAGCTCCCTGATCGTCGCCGAGGTCCGCACGACCGACGGCTGATCCGGCCGGCTCCCGCATTCGCCCGACGGCGATCACCGCCAGGAGCATGCTGAGGCCGCCGAACCAGAGCGCGGGCAACGCAAGCATCGATGCGACCGGGACCGTCCAGCGCCGGTCGGTCCTGGCCCCCCAGACCACGAGGGCGACGGCCATCGGCAACCGGACCCACAACGCGATCGGCACGGCCGCCCACGTCCCGTCGCGACCCGCGTTCGCCATCAGGACGTGCACCCACTGTTGCCAGGCCAGTGGCATGGTCAGGGCAGATCGCGCCCGCCACGATGGCGGTCGCGGCGAGGGCGATGCCGAGGTTCCGCCATTCACGCCGCACCGCGAACCACAGCAGCCCGATGCCGGGCGTGACCTTCGTGAGGATGACGATCGCCCAGATCGCCGGCCAGCGGAAGCCGAGCACGATGGCCACGGCCAGGAAGAGCGAGATGTTGCCGCCGTACAGCTCCGCCGCGGCGACCAGCACGCCCAGCCAGAGGAGTCGACAGGCCCGTCAGATAGGTCACGGCACCGAGGAGCAGTGCCGTCCACACGGCCACGAACGCGGTCCAGCTGAGTGCCCGGAGCGGCGCGATGACCTCGAGGAACGCCGGTGAATACACGTAGGCGACCGGGCTGGTCCAGTCGGACTGCCGATAGGGATCCAGGATCGAGGGGATCCAGTAGCACCAGGCCTCCTGCGCCGCGCTCCATGCCTGACCGGGCGCCGACAGCACGACGATCAACAGCCAAAGGCCGAGTGCGAGCCCGAGACCGGCCTTGACGGGCGGGGACCCAAGGTCGTCCAACCATGGCCCAAGCCGGGCCGATGCCGGACGCCACCCGCGCGTGATCGCGGCGGCCTGAACCACCCACCGCGACCGTGGGGCGAACCAGCTGGTCGAGTCCGATCGCCGGGCAGTCGTCGGCCTCGGGCGTCGACATCGACGGCATCCCATCTCTCATCGTTGGCAATCGTACGAGTCCGCGCCGCAAGCGCCGCACTGGTACGGCGCGCTATCGGTCCACGCCGCGCGGCGACTTCTGGCCCGTCTATCTCGTACCCCGGACGGACGTTGAGGACGAGCTTGAACAGTCCGTATCGCGTTCGCCGTCAGGTCCGCCGACGAAACGCGTCTCGGATCTGCGACAACCGGTGAGCGGTGATCCAGCTCGTGGTCGATCAGGTGGAACACCACCCAGGCGGCCGACACCTCGCCGTACGGCCGCGGCCGGACCCGCACGAAGTCCTCTCCGGACAGCCCCGCGATGATCGGCACGACCAGCCCGCGCGTCCGGTCCAGCCGGGCGCGATGCTGCGCCAACGTCTCGCCGAGGACCGGCGTCAGGTGGCCGTCCTCGACGCGGTCGTCGTGCGGGAACAGGTCGCGCGGGATATCCGCCTCGCGATCGAGGATGTCCGAGTAGACCCAGTCCACCTCGACCAGGGCGACGTGGTAGAGCACGGTCCCGAGCGTGTCGCCGCCGTCGCCGAGGTCGGCATCGATGGCGGCTGGGTCGATCTCGTCGAGGACCCGGTTCGTGCCGCGCCGGATGTCGTCGAACGCTGCCAGCCAGCGACCGGCTTCTGGGTCCTTCGCACCGGGCCAGACATCGAGGACGAGGCGATCGCGTTCGGACTCCGGCTCGGGCGGGGTCGGCGTGGTCGTCATCGAGCCATCGTAGTCGCCGGCTCCAAGCGCTTGCCGACATCCTACCGGTCATGCTACCGTTCATCTCACCATGGACGAACAACGGTCTTGCCGATCATCCCCTACCGACCATGCTACCGTTCATCCCACCATGGACGAACAACGGTCATACTCGGTCAAGGGCTTTGCCGAGACCGTCGCCCCGTACGGCGACGACGATTCACGGGCGCCCCATATCAAGCTCTCCATCAGCCTGCCGAGCGACCTCGTCGAGCTCGTTCGCGAGGCGGCAGCCCAGGCCGGGCTGACCATGAGCGCCACCATCGGGGCGTCCCTGCGTCGAACGCTCGCCGAGGCCGACCAGGAACGACTCGACCGTGCGCTCGAGGCGCAGAACGAGGAGAACATCGCCTGGGCCGAGGCGTACCTCCCCATCGTGGCGAAGCTCTGGTCGGAGCTGGAGTGGTAGGGATCGGTCACGAACCGGCACGCGTCGGGCCGTCGCGTGGTGACATCCACATCGTGGCGTTCCCCGATGTCGGCGGACACGTGATCCGAGGGCCGCACCCCGCCGTCGTCATCCAGACGGATCGGCTGAGCCGCTCGTCGACCGTCGTCGTCGTCCCGCTCACGAGTGCGGCGAAGGCCGCCGGATTCGCGCCGCCGTTCCTGGTCCAGGTGCTCGCTCGCGAGGCAGGCCTACCGCGGGATGGTTGGGCGAAGTGCGATCAACCGATCACCCTCCCGACCGCGCTCCTTGGCCCGAAGGCCGGCCGGCTCGACCCTGCCGCGCTCGATCGCGTCGACGCCGCACTTGCGGTTCGTGCTGGGCCTGTAGGCGAGCGGCACCGCCACGCACGTCATCGCGACTACAGTTGCCCCGTGGAGTCGTATGACCTGACCGAGACCGCCCGGCGGAGCGGCGTCAGCGCCGAGGAGCTCCGCCGGCTCGTCGACCTCGGGCATCCTCAGCCCCGACGCCGAGGGCCGCTTCTCGCCCGGCGCTCCTCCGTCGCGCCGGTATCGTGAATGCCCTGACCGACGCCGGCCTCCCGCTCGATGGCCTGGCGGTCGCCATCCGAGACGGCGCGGTCTCGCTCGATTTCATCGACGCGCCGGCCTTCGAGCGGTTCTCGACGCTGGGCGGCGTCACCTTCGCCGAGGTGGCCGAGCGGACCGGCGTGCCGATCGAGGACCTGCTCTTCATCCGGGAAGCCGCCGGCGCCGCCGGCGCTGGCCCGGAGGACCGCATCCGTGACGCGGAACTCCCCTACATCGAGTGGCTCGAGATCGCGCAACGGGCAGGGATCCGCCCGGCGGCCTCCCGACACTTGTTCCGTGTCCAGGGCGACGGCCTCCGGCGCGTGGCCGAGTCGGAGGCCGACCTCTGGCAGTCGGAGGTCATCGGTCCGGCCACCGCTGCAGGGGCGCGGCCGGACGAGATCCTCGGGGGCGATCTCGGCGATCAGATGAGCGGCCTCTCCGAGCAGTTGATCATCGCGATGTATCACCTCCAGCAGACGCGGGCGTGGACCAAGAACATCATCGATGGGCTCGAGTCGCAGTTGGCCGCGGCCGGTCTGCACAGCCGGCTCGAGCATCCGCCGGCGATGTGCTTTCTCGATATCACCGGCTACACCCGCCTCACCGAGGAGCGCGGCGACAAGGCCGCCGCCGAACTCGCCGAGGAGCTGGGCCGCATCGTGCAGCGGACGTCGATCCCGTTCGGCGGGCGGCCGGTGAAATGGCTCGGCGATGGGGTGATGCTGCACTTCGCGGATCCGGGACGAGGCGTGGTCGCGGCCCTGGAGATGGTCACCGAGGTCGAGGCGGGCGGGCTGCCGCCGGCGCACGTCGGGCTGCACGCGGGTCCGGTCATCTTCCAGGAGGGCGACTACTACGGCCGGACGGTCAACCTCGCGTCGCGCATCGCCGACTACGCGAAGGCCGGCGAGGTGATGGTCAGCCAGGCGACGGTCGAGGCCTGCATCGATGCGCCGGTGACGTTCCGCGACGTCGGCCCCGTCGAGCTCAAGAACGTCGCCGAGCCGATGCACCTGTTCGCGGCGTCGCGGTCGGGCTGACCGCAACCGCGGACCGCGGATCGGCGGGCGGGGCGGGTGATCGCCGGGTAAGCAGCCGTTGAGCGGCAACGAAGGGGTGCCGCGTACCGTCGCGACATGGATGACGACGCCCTCGATCGGTTCGACGCGCAACACCCTCTCGACCGCCCGGACCCATTCGAAAACGGCAGTGATGCTGCTATGCTGCAATTCATGCGCGACGGGAAGTGGTACGTGACAGTGCAGGGCCGCGGCTTGATCGCCCTGCCGGCCGACATCCGCCGACGCCTCGATCTCGACCGCCCTGGTGCTCAGCTCGAGATCGTCGAACGCGACGACGGAGTGGTCGAGCTCCATCCGACGATCGCCGTGCCGGCCGACCAGGCCTGGTTCTGGAGTGATCGCTGGCAGCGGATGGAGCGCGAGGTCGATGCGCACGTCGCCAAGGGCGAGGTCACCCGACACGACTCCGCCGAGGAACTGGTCGCCGAGCTCGATCGCACCTAACGCGACCGATGCGATACGAGACGACGCCCGCCTTCGAGGCGGACTACCGGCGCCTGACCAAGCGCGAGCGAACGATGTTCGCGCGGGTCGTCATCGAGGAGTTCAGCCCGGCGTGCGACGCGTTTCGCGCCACGGCGTCCACGCCCTTCCCGGATCGGCTGCGGGTCAAGCCCGTCGCTTCGGCGCCCGGCATCTTCGAGATGACGTGGTCGTTCGCCGGCCCGGACGGTCGGGCCACCTTCGAGTGGATCGACCTCGAGGGCGACCCAGCCATCCGCTGGCGCCGGGTCGGCGGGCACCGGATCCTCGATCAACTCCGCTGGTAGCGCCGCCCATGACGAAGGCGTACGCTCCCCGTCTGATCGAGCCGGCGGCGGCCATGCGCGCCCCAGGCGTCCCCGCAGCGCCGGCTTGCGGGAGGTCGACATGGCCGAACATCCCAACGCGACCGTCGTTCGCGAGATGGAAGAGGCGATGGCAGCCGGCGACACGGAGGGTGCCGCGGCGCGTCTCGCCGACGATGTGGTCTGGCATGAGATCGGTCGCAAGGAGCCGCGTCGCGGCAAGGCGGACCTCGCTGGGTCGATGGCGCAGTTCCAGGACTACGACATCAAGTGGGAGCTCCACGACCTCCTGGCCAGCGATGATCATGTGATCGGCCTGGGGACGGCCACGGCGACGAAGAAGGGCGGCGGCTCGCTGACCTATCGGACCGCCGAGATCTTCCACGTCAAGAACGGCAAGGTCTCCGAGCGCTGGGCGTTCTCCGACGACACGAAGGCGATCGCCGACTTCTTCGGTTGACCGTGGAGGTCCACCCCGGCATCTACGTCTCGAACATCGCGGCGACCGAGGGATGGGAGTGGGATCCCGAGGTCAACGGCGAGGCACACATCCTCGTCGAGGAGGAGACCGCGTATGCCGGCATGGAACGGTATCCCGAGCCCATCGCCACCCAGGTGTGGACCTTGCCCGAACGGGAGGTCGTCCTGATCCTCGAGGGCGCCGTGCGCATCGAGATCGAGGGCGGCCCGACGCTCGAGCTCAAGGCCGGCGACATGGCGTCGCTCCCCAAGGGCGCCGTCACCCGCTGGCACATCACGACGCCGTTCAAGGAGATGTGGTTCTTCGGGCGCCCGTACGAGCAGGACGCCACCGACGCCTAGCCCCTTGGGTGGACGAGGGGTCAGCTCGCCCCGGTCGGATCGCGTCCAGAGGTCGACGCAGTACACGCAGCCCGTCATGCCCGGCTGGGTGTTGTTCAGCCAGCCGACGACCGCGCTCAGGTCGCCGGTGGTGCCGTTGACGCCGATGTACACGCTCTGTCCGGGAACGTCCGATGGGATCGAGATGCGAACGTTCGCGATGCCCGACGCATCGATGTAGCAGCCGACCCGTTGCTCGTAGCCGGCGTTTCCAGGGATATCCGTGGACTCCCCGGGCGAGCCGTCCATGCACGCATTCCCGCTGTCGGGTTTCACGCCGTGCTCCGCGAGCTTGGCGAAGTAGGTCTGGCGCATGACCTTGCGGTCGGCGAACAGGTAGAACCCGACCGCGTCGATCGGCTCGGTCGCATCGCATTGGATCCCGGCCTTCGCCCCTGCAGGCAATTCGAGCGCGGGCTGACAGTGTCCGCGCAGGTCCTCACGGACGCCCGAGAGGAGGAAGAGCTGGGGCGCCGTGAAGTCGGTGATGCCCGCGGCCGCGGACGGGCTCGGAGCGGCGGTCGCGGTCGCCTCGGGCGTCGCCGACGGTGCCGGCGCGGTGGACGGCGCAAGACTGGGTACGGTCGAGGCCTCGACCGATGGCGCCGCGGTAGCAGATGGTTCGCTCGAGGCGCTGGATCCAGCCGTACCCGCGCCACAGGCCGAACTGATCACGGCGATCGCGATCACGATCGCCCACGCGAGGCGTCGACTGGGTGCGATCGGTAGGTGCATCGACGCACCATAGCACGCGGCGCGACACGGACCTCGGCGCCGAAGCGCTCGTTCCTTGCATCGACATGACAGGTCGGCAAGGAGCGACGCGTCGTCAGCGGTGGCCTCGCGAGATCAAGCGCGAGGAGGCCCCAGGAGGCGGACCTCGACGATCCGGTCGAGCGGGAAGCCGGCACGCCGGTTGACCTGCGCGACGGCATCGGCGTCGGCCGCCTCGAAGACCGACAGGCACGTCTCCTCGTCCGGGACGACCACGGTCACGACGTGGCGGACCGCCGGGTCCGTGGCGTCGCCGAGCCTGGCGGTGGCCGCGTCGATCGCGGCGACCGACGTCGAGGGGATGTAGCGCTCGACGAGGAAGTAGCGGGCGCCGACTCGGGTCATCCACCGACCCTAGGTCGGGCCGGGCGCCTCGACATCCGTGGAACCACGCAACTTTCAGGTCCGCCGCTCGCCGTCCGGCGCCGCGAGGGCGTCGCGGAGCTGGCTCCGAGAGCGCACGTCCAGCTTCCGGTACGCGGCCGAGAGCTGCGACTCCACGGTCCGTGGCGACACGACCAGCTCGGCCGCGATCTCACGGTTCGAACGGCCCGCCGCCGCGAGCTCGGCGACACGCCGCTCGGACCCGGTCAGGTCCCAGGCGGACGGCGCCCGCCCGGCGATCCGGCCGAGTTCCTCGACCGCCCGCCGCTGCCAGGCGGCGGCCCCCAGGGCCTCGAACGCGGCGGCCGCGGCGGACAGGTCGTCGCGAGCGGCGGCTCGATGCCCAGCTCGGCGGTGGACCAGGCCGCGCGCCATGAGCGTTCGGCCCCGCTCGAACGGGAGTGGCGAGCGCGCGACGTGCCGCCCGAGCGACCGATCGAACGACTCGATCGCCGCGTCGAGACGCCCGTGAGCCGCCTCGACCAGTCCTCGGGACCGCTCCGCGACCGCGACGACCCACGGGATCCCGAGACGTTCGGCCGGCGGTTCGAGCCGCTCCGCGAGGTTCGCCTCGGCCAGCTCGATATCGCCGGCGAGGACCGCGGCCTCGACGAGGTCGCCATCGAAGCGGAACACCGTCGGCAGCACGACCTTCAACACGCGGGCTGGTCGAGGGCGATGCGCAGGTGCTCGAGCGCCGCACCCGGATGCGGGACCGACAGCTCGATGAAGCCGAGCATCGAACGGAAGATCGCCGCCTCCCAGGCGTCGCCGACCGACTCCTCGCGTTCGACGGCCTCGAGGCCGATGCGGCGGGCTTCTTCGAGGTCCGCCTTCCCAGGCGAGGATGCGACCCCAGGCCAGCAGCGCCCGCTGGCGCCACGCCGCCTCGCCCTGTTCGACCAGGTCGAGGCACTGCCGGGCATGCGCCCGCGCTGCGGGCCAGTCGCCCATCAGCTGCTCGAGCACAGCGATCGACTGGAGGAGCGGGGGCAGCAGGCCGACGTCGCCGCGGTCTTCGACCCGCTGGAGCTCCGCGAGCTCCAGCTCGAGCGCGGTGTCGAACTCGCCCACGCGCGAGTGCCAGCGCGACGCCAGCTCCCGGGCGCGGCGAGCGGCGAAGATGTCGCCCGCCGGTGACAGAAGCGCCTGGGCTCGTTCGACGTCCTCGGACGCGATCCGCTCGGCGGCGAGGAGCCACCCGTACGCGCGCTCCAGCAACGCACACGCGACAAGGTCCGGATCCGGCGTCGCGGTGGTTCGTTCCAGGATGCCGACCGCGGCGGCCGAACTGCGCGCCCCGATCTCCGGATCGTTGTCGGCGAGGGCGGTGATGTGGACGTGGATGTCGACCTGCAGCAGGTCGTCGTCGCCGGCGTAGCGCAACGCCTCGGTGAGGAGCGGGACCGCGTCCGTCGGTCGCTCGACATAGGCGATCTCGGCGAGCGCGACGAGCGCCTCGGCCCGGCGCCGGTCCGTCGTGCCGGCATCGAGCAGGGCCGTGAGGATCCCTTCGGCTCGTGCAGGATCGCCGGCGCGAACGAACGCGTCGGCCGCCGCCAGCTGCAGGCCCAGCGCCTCGTCTCCGGCGTCATCGCCGGGGTCGTCGCCAGCGTCGCCGGGGTCGTCGCGGAGCCGTGGTGAGCCCGGCCGCTCGAAGGAAGAGCGCCCCGGCCACCGACGGCGCACCCCGGCCGAGCGCCGTGCGCGCGGCATCGGCCAGAGCGACCGCGACCGCCGCGTCGGGTTCGTGGACGGTCCCCGCGAGCAGCAGCGCGCGCTCGACCGGGTCGTGCGTCACGGCGGCCAGCGCGCGTCGGAGGGCCTCGCGTTCGGCCGGCGCGGCGTCGGCGTCGACCGTGGATGCGTAGAGCGGGTGGCCCGGCCGCAATCCGCGCCCATCGGCGATGAGCATGCCGGCGCGGCACGCCTCGTCGACCCCGCCCCGCGCCTCGTCGCCGAGCACGCGCTCGACGAGATGCAGCGTCGGGGAGGCGGCCATCGCGACGACCAGCAGGCTGCGCCGAGCGGCCTCGCTCAGCCCCGCGAGGTGGTCGCGCACGAGTGGCACCGCGGCCGGCGGGACCGGGAACGGCTCGTCGGGCGCGGGCGCCTGCCCGTGGGCCACGATGGAGCGGCTGATCTCCATCGCCACGAACGGGTTGCCGCCGCTGACCGCATGGATCCGGACGAGGAGCGGGCGCGGGTGGACGATCCCCTGGCGAGCTTGGACGAGGCGCCCGAGCGCGCCGACGGAGAGTGGCCCGACGTCGATCCGTTCCGTGCCGTCGTCCGGACCGACCACCTGGCGTCACATCGGCCGAGGGCATCGCCGTCCGCCGCGCATACAGGAACGCGACGGCCGCGGGTCCCATCCGCCGCGCGGCGAATGCGAGGGCGTCGCGGCTCGGTCCGTCGCACCACTGGATGTCGTCGACGGCGACGAGGAGCGGGCGCTCCCGCGCCAGCACGCGCAGCACGTCCGTGACCGCGACGCCGATCAAGCCGGCGTCGATCCCTTCCGTCGGTCGGGTCTCTTCCTCGCCGCGACCCAGGGCGGCATCGAGCGCCCGGCGCCGTGGCGCGACCAAGGCGCGGATCGCGGACTCGGCGGCCGGATCATCGAACAGCGCCTGCAGCACGACGAACGCGAGCTCGCGCTCCGCCTCGCCCGCACGCCAGGCGAGCACGCGGTCGCCTCGCGATTCGGCCCGGGCGACGGCATCGGCCCACAGCGTCGACTTCCCGATCCCGGCCTCGCCTTCGATGAGCAGCATCGAGGGTCGGGCCGCCTCGAGCCACTCGGCGATCCTCGACCGCTCCTCGTCGCGGCCGATCACCTCGGCGTCGCGGCCGATGAGCTCCGCCTCGTGCTGACCCGGCTCCCTGGTTTTCCGTGGTTCCACGGATGCCTCCGGCCCCGGCTGCCCCGAAGCTCGGAGCGGCCAGCTTCGAACCAGGGGTATCACGATGAAGACGTCGGTCCAGAGTAGCCGCGCTGCGGTCTTCCTGGTCGGCACGCTCGTGCTCGTCGCGTGCTCGGGCGGAGGCGGCGCCAGCTCGGCGCGTCGGCAGCCGCCGGGGGAGCGTCGAACACGCCCGCCGCGGCGGCGTCATCGGACGCCGGTGGCTCGGGCCGCGGCGCAGCGCGCCGGGCTTCGCGGCGCGGCCTCGGCACCCGCCGGCGGCGGGACGGGCGGCGGCGCCACGGGCGGCTCCGTGACCGACGCCGCAGCATCTCGCCGACCTGCTCGGGCCCGGCGACTTCTCGGCCGCCGGCGTCTCTGGGGCGGGCACCCCGACGGTGAACCCGGGGACCCCGGCTCGGTCTTCGTCGTCTACGCGGGCAAGTCCGGGGGCACAGGCGGCATCGAGATCGACGTCGTCGTCGGCGACGATCGCCGCGCCATGGGCGACGTCTTCAAGTCCATGTCCGGTGCCGTTGTCCTCGATCTTCGAGAGCGACGGCAAGGTCGACCTGCCAGAGGCGGATGATGCCTTGCTCCGGACCGACAACCCGATCGACGGCGGCGTCAATGGGCGGGCATCGCGGTCCAGAAGGGCCGCCTGGTGTTCCTCATCGCCATCCCGTCGTCGGACGCCGCCGCTTCGCAGCTCACGTCGCTGGCGAAGCTCGTCCTCGATCGCGGCAAGGCGCTCGAGTAGCCGATGCCATCCGGCGGCCGCCTGACCGGGTTGGTGGCGCTGGTCGTCGTGCTCGTCTCGTTCGCTGGCGCGTGCGCGGGCGCGACGGACCAGCGCGCTTCGGGCGGCGCGTCGGCTCGAACGGGCGCAGCCACGGGCGAGCCGGGCGCCTCGAGCGTGACGGCAACCTCACCTGGACCGTCCGGAGGCGGTCCCTCAGCGTCCGCTTCGAACGTCACCGAATGTGGTGCGCCGGACTACCCGTGCGACTGGGCCGACGTGCCTGACGCGACGATCGACGTCACCCAACGACTCACCGACGAGGCCCGAGCGAGGGTCGTCGCCGGCGGCTCCTTCGCCGACGTCGCTGCCTGGCTCCAGTCGCAGCCCGGTGTCGCCACGGTCGAGTCCGACGACCATGCCGTCCGGTTTCGTCCGGTCGGCGGACGAGCGGTATGGGTCGTCGACGAGGCCACGTTCCGCGGCCCGGCGGCCGCGCGCGACTCGGACTTCCGCCTGGCGAGTGTCCGGATCCCCGTCGCCGGCCCGCCCACCGATCCGGACGCTCTCGTCGGCGGCGACATCGAAGACAAACAGGCGCTCGTCCTGTCGCCGTACTTCTGGAACTTCGACCCCAACGATTCGGCGCCGTCGGCGACAGCCGCCCTCCAGGCGACCCGCGGGTACGCCGGCCACGTCACACAGATCCTCAATGCGAAGAAGGGCGACCAGACGGTCGGGCTCGATGCCTTCGAGCATTGGGACCAGTACGACGTGGTCTTCGTCAGCAGCCACGGTGCGCGGATCTGCGGCGCTGAGCGGTGTCGGGCCGTGATCGCGGCGGGCGAACTCGGTGCCGGCCAGCCGATCTCCTGGTTCCAGCGCCGGTCCCTCCGCGGCACCGGGGTCGAGTTGATGACGGACGGGAGCGGTACGTTCACGATGCTGCTCGACGCCGACTTCTTCCGGAACTGGTACCCGAACGGGCTCGACGAGACGCTCGTCATCATCGATGCCTGCGAGACGCTCGGGCCCAAGGTCTCGGACATCGCCGATGTGCTGCGCGGGAGCACGAGCGAGTACCTCGGCTGGACCGAGACCGTCAACGCCGCGATCTCGACCACGGCCACCTCGACGCTCCTGAAGTCCATGGCGACCGGCCTGACGGTCCGCCAGGCGTACCGGCGACTGGGGAGCCTCAAGGACGATCCCGGCTCCGGGGCGCAGCTCTCGATCGTCGGGCCGTCGGCGGGCGACCTACGAACCCGCGAGATCGTGTCGTTCCGCGACGCCTCTGGCGCCACGACACTGGCGCCGGGCGCCAAGATCCCGATCACCGGCACGCCCGGCGACGGTCAGCCCGACCGTGTGCCATGGCACGTCCTGGTGGAGGGCCTCGACGCCGAGGAGGCCGGGGCGACGCCGCTTCACGTGACGATCGCAGGGTCGACCGCCAATCCGGTCACGGTCGCCGACGGCAAGCAGGTCAAGCCCGACGTGTGGCTCGTCGACGGCGAGGTCCCGCTCACGACGGACCTGGCGGTCGGTGCACCCGTCTCGATGCGGGCGTCCGTCGACCTCGTCGACACCGGGCACGAGCACGGTCGAACTGGGCGCCGTCGTCGCCGAGGCGAAGCACGCGACCGACTGCAAGTCACTGCTCCCGCGAGCGGATGTCCTCGCGGCCGTCGGCGTCGACATCGGCAAGGTGACCGTCCCCGGGGAGGAGAGCGCCCAGGGCGTCGGGTGCGTCTGGGAGGATGTCGGCTGGGAGCTGCTGGGCCAGGGCAAGAAGCGGCCATCCCCGCCGGCCTTCGGGCAGCTCGGCGGCACCCCGTGCGGTCGATCGGGTCAGGTCGGCCAGACGGTCTACTGCCTGAACGAGGAGAAGGGCGTTGTCGGCGGCATGGTGTTCACGAGTCGATGGGCGTTCATCC
The DNA here is from genome assembly GCA_963817245.1 of uncultured Chloroflexia bacterium. Classification (GTDB taxonomy): domain Bacteria; phylum Chloroflexota; class Limnocylindria; order Limnocylindrales; family CSP1-4; genus SPCO01. Next base: position 366,862 of record CAWFNQ010000001.1, on the reverse strand, counting down.
TTGGGACAGCCGGGATCTCGATCGACCAGGTCGTGTCGGGCATCATCCCGATCCTCGACCGGACCGCGAACTGACGCCGAGCCGTGCCGGTGAGCGATCCGGCCGGACCTATCATGCGGACGGGCACGGAGCCATCGGCGCTCGGTGCCGCCAGGCCAAGGAGGCCACGATGGGCGAGAAGGGCATGGAATCGACCAGTCCGGTCGGACCCGGATCCGCAGCCACGGCTGTCGCGGGGGGCGGGATCGGGCAGACGAAGGCCGGCGGAGCCTTGGGTTCCCTCAACGACGCGATCGGCACGACCAGTGGCGATCCGGCGCAGATGGCCGGTGAGCAGCTCGGGGCGGCGGTGGAGGCGGTATGAGCGACATGCTGAAGCAGGCGGGCTCCACCGGCGACGACGACCAGCTCGCGAAGAAGCCGTAACCGCCATCGCACCGCCGGCGCCGTGATCGCGCCGCCACGGTGGTGCTCCATCGACTGACGACGAGGGATCGGGCCGCGCGCCGAGATCGCGCGCTCGGACCCGATCCGCCGGATGCGGCCGGCCCCGATCCGCCGGACGCGATCGTCCGCCGCCTCCTTGACAGCGATCGATCTGTGCTCGGATCGAGCGCGCCCGATGCCCCCTCCTCCATCGCCGGCATCGAGCAGGAATACGCGGTCTGGGTCGGCGACCGGCAGGTCGACTTCGCGGACCTGGTCGATCGGGTCGTCCCGTCCGAGGCCGTCGCGCGGTTCGCCTTCGACGACACCGCGCGGATCGTCCGCTCGGGGGCGATCTGGACGGTGGATGCGCCGCATGCCGAGATCGCGAGCGCGCCACGTACCTTGAGGCCAGGCGTCGCCGGCGCGATCGCCGACGATGCGCTTCGCGAGCGAGAGGCCCTCCGCACGACGCGTCGCCGCCGTCACCCACGGCCGCCTACGCGGGTACTCGACCCACCTCAACGCGTTCGCCGACGGCGTCGACGGCTGGGACCTCGCCGAATGGTTCGCGGCACTCTACGCCCCCGCGGTCATGCTCCTGACCGAGCGTGCGGGGTCGCCCGGTCTCCTCGTCCGTCCGCGCCCGCAGCGGCTCGAGATCGGGTCCGAGTTCCTCGAGGACCGCGCGGACATCGTCGCGGCCGCGTGCTGGTCTCTGGCTGGGGTGATCGCCACCTGGCGGTCCTGGCTCCGGCTGGCCGCGGGTTCGACTCGGCGGTGGTGCCGCTTGATGCCGGCCGTTCCTGGAAACCTGGCAGCGACCGGGCCTGTTCATCGCGCCGGTCGTCGCTCATCGAGGACGGACCCGAGTCGATCACCTGGGCTCGATCGAGTGCGCTGCGCCGGTCGGACGGTCGTCGCGAGACGGCTGATGACCGACTCCGGGCCACCTGGACCGAGCTCCGCCCGATCGCCTCGTCGTTCGCCCGCCCCGACGAGCTCCGCCTGCTCGACGGCATCGTCGCCGGGACCCGTCCCCTGCCGACGGAGCGCGGACTGCCCACGATCCGCCGATCGGGCCGGGCGTGCGCGCGTGGGCGCCCGGCCGCTGGTCGTCGCGCCTCGCGCTCCGCAACGTGGCCTGGGTCGACCGACGCGATCGGGTGCGGCCAGTTCGCCGATCCTGGGCTCGGCGCGTCGAGGGGTCCTGCGGCGATCCCCCGCGATGGTCACCTGGGCGCTCACGGTGCTCCGCCTCGAGCACCCCGAACGACCTTCTTCATCCGCGTGCCCCGCGAGCAGACCGGCCGCTTCGAGCGGCTATGGGCCGAGGGCTCCCTGGATGCACCCCTCTCCGCGTACGCCAGGTCGCCGGCGGCGGGCTCGGTCGCTCGCCTGGACGAGGCCTCGCCCGGGCTATTCGATGACGTCGAACCCCCGGCCGTCGCCGCCGCGCGCATGGAACCGGCCAAGGGTCGAGCCGGCGGTCCGGTCCCGCCCGAGGGTGGCAAGGGTCGGAAGCGTCGTCTGGTACCGCCACCCGTGGCTTTGCCCCGGGACCGGCAGTTCGTCCCTCCCCCACTCCCGCCACGGGGACGACCGTGGCTGATCCCGACGGTCGTCATCGTCACCCTCGTTACGATCACGGTCCTCATCCTGCGGATCCCGCTGGTCCCGACGACGGACACCGGCCGCTCGCCGACCGTGCCTGGCTCGGTGGCGATCCGGTCAGTCGGCCCATCTGGGTCGAGTTGTCCGGTCGGCGCCGTCTGTCCGAGCCAAGGCCCGGGCGTCACACCCCGCGCCAGTCCGTGTCCGGTGGGCGTGGCGTGTCCGAGCCAGAGCCCGGGTCAGTCGCCCGGTCAGAACCCCTGCCCGGTGGGCGTGGTGTGCGGCAGCCCGGGTGCATCACCGAGCCAGAGTCCCTGCCCGGTCGGCGCGGTCTGCGGCAGCCCGGGCGCGTCGCAGGCGCTGCCCTCGGCATCGGCCAGGACCGCGGCGACCCCGACACCCGCGCCCCGGACCACGCCGCGCCCCACCCCACGCCCGACGCCGACGCCGAAGCCCGACCGGACGGACCATCGATCACGCGGCTCGCCTGGACGCCGCCCGCCATCGGCGCGCCGCTCCAGGCCGGCTCGGGCTGCGACCCTGCGACCAACCTCAGTAGCACGGACGTGGTCACCGCACGCGTGACCGATCCGTCGGGGATCAAGACCGTGACGCTTCGCTATCAGCTCCCGACCGGGACGTTCACGAAGACGATGACCAAGTCCGGAGGCGTGTATCGGACGACGCTGGACGCGGCTTCGAACCCTGCCCGTGGCGGCCGCTCATCGGCCAGGGTCCTACAACGCTCGACTCAGCGTCCGTGCCGAGGATGCGCCGAACGTCCGAACGACGGTCTTCGTGACTGCGTTCAACGTCGCGAATTGCTGAGCGGGACCCCGTCGCGCGCACCCCGCTCAGCGCTCGACGTTCGTCCGCACCACCTCGAGGATCTCGTCGCCGTAGGTCTCGAGCTTCGACGGGCCGATGCCCTTGACGCGGCGCAGGCCGGCGAGGGTCGAGGGCCGGACCTCGGCGATCGCGGCGAGGGTCTGGTCGTGGAAGACGATGTAGGGCGGGACCTGGTCTTCGCGGGCACGGGCCGTGCGCCAGGCACGGAGCGCGGCCATCAGCGGGTCGTCGTCCGCGGGGTCGGCACCGGCCGAGGCCACGGAACGGACTGACCGCCGCCGCCGTTGTTCCTCCTCGAACCGGTCGGGCATCTGCACGATCCGATGCGTCGGTCGCGGCCGCAGGTCCGCGAGGAACCGGCTCGCGGTCCGCCGGCTCGTCCGGCCACGAGTCTCGCGTTCCGCGGCCCACGAGATGGCGAGATGGTCACGCGCGCGAGTGAGCCCCACGTAGAAGAGCCGCCGCTCCTCCTCGAGCAACGCGTCGTCATCGAGCGCCTGGCGGATCGGCAGCGAACCGTCCTCGAGCATCGGCAGCGCGACCGCGTCCCACTCGAGCCCCTTGGCGCGGTGATACGTGAGCAGGTTCACGCCATCGGCCGAGCCCTCACGCTCCGCCGCGCGCCGCCGGTCGAGCTCGGCGAGATACGCCCCGGCCTCGAGCCCCGCGTCCGACGCCAGTTGTCTAGACAAGATGTCGATCAGCGTGTCGAGCGCCGCCGTCCGCTCTCGCGCCTCGTCGCCGGCGCGACCGGCGGCCGTGACGCCCCGCGCGGTCCCGCGCCCATCGCCGAGCCCGTCCCCCGACCCGTCCTCTTCGACCTCGTAGCCGAGCCTCGCCGCCCACATCGCGCGGATCTCCCCGGCGAGGGCCGGGCCGGTCGCGACGAGCTTGCCGCCCGTCGTCGCCCGCCGCACGAGGTCGATCGCCCCCTTGACCTCGGGCCGGTCGAAGAAGCGGATGCCGCGCACCTGGTACGGGATGTCGGCGCGGGTCAGGCCGGCCTCGATCGGGGCGAGCTGGGCGTTCATCCGCAGCAGGACCGCGATCTCCGAGGCGGCCGTCCCCTCGGCCAACCGAGCCCGGATCCAGGCGACGAGCGCGGCCAGCTCGGCCCCTTCGGTCTGATATCGCTCGACGGTGGGTGCCGGACCCGCCGGTCGCGCGGCATCGAGGTGCTTCGTCCGTCCACCCGCGGCCAGGAACCGGTTCGCCAGCTCGAGGACCTGCGGGCTCGATCGATAGTTCTCCGACAGCGTGATGACCCGCGCGCCGGGATAGCGGTCGGCGAACCCGGTCAGGAACTCGCTCGTCGCGCCGGCGAACGTGTAGATCGTCTGGTCCTCGTCGCCGACGACGCACAGGTCGGGGCGGTCGCCGAGCCACAGCTCGAGCAGCCGCTGCTGGAGCGGGTTGGTGTCCTGGTACTCGTCGACGCTGATCCAGCGCTTGCGCGCACGGACGGTCTCGACGGCGTCGGCGTCCGAGTCGAGCAGATCGATGGTCTCGCCGAGGAGATCATCGAAGTCGATCCGGCCCGCGCGCGTCTTCGCGCGCTCGTATCCGGCGAAGACCCGGACGAACAGGTCGATCGGGATGGGTGGCTCGCGGTCCGCGACGGCCCGCTCGTAGGTCGTCGGGGTCAGGCGGCGGCTCTTCGCCCACTCGATCTCGTCGGCGAGGTCCTTGACCGCGGTGAACCGGTAGTTCCCCGGCAATCCCCGGGCGATCGGCACGAGCAGCGGCATCTTCGAGTCGAGCAGCTCAGGGAGCGGCTCCCCGTCGTGCCGAGACGGCCAGAAATGCCGCAGCTGGCTCAGCGCGTGGGCGTGGAACGTCCGGGCCGTGACCCCGGGCAGGCCGAGCGCCCGCAACCGGTCGACCATCTCGCCCGCGGCCTTGTCGGTGAACGTGACGACGAGCGCCTGGTCCGCCGGGCACGGCCCCGGTGGCGATCGCATACGCCGTCCGCCGGCTGATGACGCGGGTCTTGCCCGTGCCCGCGGCGGCCAGGATCACGACCGGGCCCTCGACCGCCTGGACGGCCTCCCGCTGCGCGTCGTTCAGGTCGTCGAGCAGGCGCGCGGGATCAAGGTCAGCGGCACGGCTGGGCACGTCGTGAGCATAGCCCGGCGCGCTTACCCACCCATGGCCCGTCCGCCTGGCCCATGGCCCGCCATTCCCCGGCGATCGGCGGCGGCGTGATGCGCGATTGGGCCCGGACGAAGGAGCCCTCCGAGTGATGAGGGTCTAATGCATCACGGGGGGCCGACCGATCAACAGGGAAAGGTTCGAAGGGGTTCGAATGGGCTTTCCGGGTCGCGGCGGTGATGCAGCAGACCCTCATCAGCGAAGAGGGCCGAGTCCGGCGCCTGAGCGTGAATTCGGCGCCTGAGCGTGTACCGGTGGCGCGAGGTAGCGTTAGCCGCCGTAGCCCTCCGGGAGCCGCTCCCCCGCCTCGACCCGGACCGGCAACCGGTTCTCGGCCGGCGTCAGCGGGCAGGAGAAGCGGACGTCATAGACGCACGACGGGTGGTAGGCGAAGTTGAAGTCGAGCTCGTAGGTGCCGTCGTCGTCGGGCTCGAGGTCCATGTACCGCCCGGCGCCGTAGGTCTCCCGGCCACTCGTCACGTCGAGGAACGGTACGAAGAGCGACTCGGGGTCGCCCCCGTCGAGCACGTACGCGGTGAGTCTGAGCGGCAGGTCGTCGAGCACGAAGAAGAGCGTGCCCGGCCCGATGCGCGGGCCGCAGCTTCCCGTCCGATGTCGGGATCTGAAAATTCGAAGGCTCGTGGCCCTCGTATGGCCCGAGGGTTAGCCCCGGGAAGCGCAGCGCCTCGTCGACCGGGTAGTACGGGATGCCGGGGAACGCCTCGCGCTCGGCCTCGGGGACCGGGCTGCCGGCGCCGGTCTTGAAGTACTCGTCCTTGTCCTCGCGGAATGCGGCCACGGCGTCCGGATACGCCATCCAGACGTGTTCGTGATGCTCGTGTTCGTCCTCATGGGTGTGCTCGTGCTCGCCGTGGTCGTGCTCGGCGTGGTCGTGCTCGCCGTGGTCGTGCTCGTGGTCGTCGGTCATCGGGGCATCGTACGCTCGGCTCAGGACCGCGGCGCGATCGACGTGATGACGAACGTGGCCCGGCAGCCCAGGACGATCTCGGCCCGGCTCAGCGGCACCTTGGTCGACCCGTCCGTCGACACGCCCTTGCAGCTCTTCGCGGCGGGATGGTCGTAGCGTCCGGTGACCGTGACCGGGATCCACCCGGGCTCATCGACGCCGGGCGTGAAGCCGGCCGTGTCGACCTTCGGGTCGATGATCGGCACGACGGACTCGGTGCTGCCCGTATCCGCGAGCAGGAACCTGGGCTGCGGGCACGTCGAGCCGAGCCACTCGGGCTCGACGCTCCAGCCGATGTCCACGCCACAGGTGGCCTCGGGCGACGCGAGCCGCGCCGGGAACGTGATCTCTTCGCCCTTGAAGCACGCCAGGCCGACGAGGCCGGTCGCGTGGGCGAACGAGCCGTAGTCGCCCGGCGTCCCCGGACATGGCGGGGCATCGGCCGTCAGCCAGGGCGTGCCGTCCTTGTCGGCCGAGGCGATCCATCCGAAGGGCAGGTCCCCCGTATCGCTGTCCTCGCGGAGTGGTTGCACGCGGTACCAGGTGTAGCCGGACCCCTTCGTCGGGCCGCTCACGACATAGACCACGCGCCCCTTGTCCGAGCAGCGGCTTCAGCTTCGTCGAGTCCGAGCTCACGCTCGGCTTCGTCCGCACGCGGAGGTCGTTGGTGGCGACCGTCGCGAGGCTGCCCACGGTGATCTTCCCGCCGGGGTTCGCCGAGGGCGCCGCCTGCGACGGCGCGGAGGACGGCGCCTCGTTCGACGCGGGCGCCGAGGGCTGACTGGACGACTCGCTCGCGCCCGGGCTGGTCGTGCCGCCACCGCACGCCGCGAAGAGCATCGGCAGCGCCCGCGAGGAACCCGAGGATGCCGGGGCTGTGTCTCGTCGTCATGCGCGCATCGTAGACAGCGGTCGGGTGGCTGTGGGCGTCAGGCGGCCACGCCCAAGCGGTGACGGACGGCCAGCGCAGCGCGGGTCAGCACCTCCGGGTCGGCACGGAACGCGAAGGCGGCATGGGCGTAGAGCAGGTACGCATCGATCTCGAAGAACACCTGGTCGATGTCCGCATCGGCCGGCAGGTCCCCGGCCGCCTGCGCGACCCGCAACTGGTCCACGAACCGCGCCTTCCAGCGACGATCGAACTCGGCGATCCGGTCCTTCAGTGCCCCGGGCCGCGACTGGACCTCGGCCGACGCGCACGCGAAGAAGCAGCCGCCCGGGAAGATGCGCTGCCCCAGGTGATCGAGGAAGCCGTCGGCGAGCGCGATGACCGCCGGGATCCCCGGCTTTGCGGTCTGCGCAGGCGCGACCACCACCTCATCGAAGATCGCCTCGGCCGCATCGATCGTGGCGAGCTGCAGCTCCTCCTTCGACCGGAAGTGCGCGTACAGCCCGCTCTTGCTCATCCCGATGTGCGCGGCGAGCTCACCGATCGACAGACGATCGAGGCCCTCCGTCGTGGCGAGCCGTGTCGCGGCTTCGAGGATGGCGCGCCGGCTTCGTTCGCCGTCGGATCGCTGGCGTCGAGCCCCGGGCGCTGGCCCTATCGCGGGCGTCGCGGTCGTGGTCTCGGCAGTCGTTGGCGTCGGCGACATCGTCATTCGTCCAGCCACCTCGAAGACGTGAGTCCACGGGAAGATAGCACGACCGGTCGTACATTCTGGCCACCATAGATAGCACGACCGGTCGTTCTCTCTCAGCTGTTGGAGGACCGGTCTACCGAGGAGAGACGCCATGCTGGTCCCGCTCACCGATTCGACCAACCCCTACACGGCGATGATGCTCGAGCTCATCGCGAGCCATCGCGACCACCCGCACTCCCATGTGTGGAGGGCACCGAGCTCGCAGGTGGCCGCGCGACCGCGCCGATTCCCGATCATCGGCCGCTTCCTGCCGCGACGCCGCACCGGCGCCCTGGCGCCCGCGATCTGACCGGATCCCTCCGATGACGCCGCGACCCGTCACGACCGCCCACCTGACCCAGATCCTGTTCCTTGGGGCGGTCTGGGGCGCGGCGTTCCTCTCACTCCGGATCGCCGCCCCCGAGGTGGGCGCGATCTGGGCCGCCGAGATCCGCATCGCCATCGGCGCCACGATCCTGCTGGTGCTGTTCGGCCGGCGGACGTGGCCCCTCGTCCGTGCGAACCCGCTTGGGTTCATCGTTGCGGGCGCCGCGTTCTCGGCCGTGCCGTTCACGCTCATCGCGATCTCGGCACTGACGCTGCCGGTCGGATTCGGGGCCGTCCTCAACGCGACGACGCCCCTGTTCACCGCGGCGCTTGCCGTCGTCTGGCTGCGCGACCGATTGGCCGTGCGAACGATCGTCGGGATCCTCGTCGGGATCGCGGCCGTGGTCGTGCTCGTCGGCTGGTCCCCGCTCGACCCGACACCCGCGACCATCCTCGCCGCGATGGCGTCGCTCGGGGCGGCGTTCGCGTACGCGTTTGGCGGCACCTTCGTGAAGCGGGCACTCCCCGGCGTGGGTGGCACCGAACTGGCCACCGGCCAGCTGACGGCGGGCGCGCTGCTCCTGCTCCCGTTCGCGCTCGCGTCGGGCGCTCCCGGCGTCCCGTCACAGGACGGCGTCATCGCCCTGATCTTCGTCGGGGTGCTCTCCACGGCCCTGCCCTGGCCGATCTATCTGCGACTCCTGCGCTCCACGACCCCAACGATCGCGAGCTCGGTCACGTTCGTCGTCCCGGCATTCGCCATCACCTGGGGCGCGATCGTCCTCGGCGAGCCCGTGGGTGCGGAGCTGCTCGTCGGCTTCGCGCTGATCATCGTCAGCCTCGTCCTGGTACTGGGGCTGAGGCCGCGGCTCCCCATCCGGGCGATCGAGGCGCGTCTTGTCGGCTTCGTCGACCCTCGCTGGGCGCCGCACACGCCCTGAGCGTGCCGCGACCCGAGGCACGTCCGATGAGGCGCCGCGCTACGCTGCGCCCATGAAGCTCGGCCTGCAGATCGACGACTTCGACTGGCCCGGCGGCCCGGCCGCCATCGGCCCGACGCTCGCGCGGATCGTCCGCCAGGCCGACGACATCGGCCTCGACTCGATCTGGGTCATGGACCACTTCTTCCAGATCCGCGGCGTCGGGCCGCCCGAGGACCCGATGCTCGAGGGCATGACCGCCCTCGGTTTCATGGCCGCCCATTCGTCGAAGGCTCGGCTCGGGCTGATGGTCGGCGGCGTCCACTACCGGCTCCCCGGCCTGTGGGTCAAGGCGACGACGACCCTCGACGTCCTCTCGGGCGGGCGCGCCTGGCTCGGCATCGGCGCCGCCTGGAACGAGTACGAGTCGCGCTGGCCTCGGTTTCCCGTTCCCGCCGCTCGGCGAGCGGTTCGAGATGCTCGAGGAGACGCTCCAGATCGCGCACGAGATGTGGTCCGGGGAACGCGGCACGGAAGGGGCGCACGACGGGCGCCGGTATCAGGCCATGAGGCTCCTCAACTCCCCGCAGTCGCTGTCACGCCCCAGGGTGCCGATCATGATCGGGGGCGGCGGCGAGAAGAAGACCCTGCGGCTCGTCGCGCAGTACGGCGATGCCTGCAACGTGTTCGGCACGCCCGAGGCGATCAACCGCAAGTACCGCATCCTCGCCCAGCACTGCGAGACCGTCGGCCGCGATCCCGACGAGATCGAGCGATCGACCCTCCAGGGCATCGACCTCCGGCGCGAGTCGACCGACTCGGTCATCGCCCGTTTCGGCGACCTGTTCGACGCCGGCGCCGAGCACGTGATCTTCAGCCTCGACGACATCACGAACCCGGCCCATCTCGAGGCCATCGGGCGCGACATCGTCCCGGCGCTCCACGCCCTGTGACGCGCGGCACCACGAGCCGGTCCGCTACGCGGGCCGCCATACTCCCCCTGGGTATGCAACCCATGCTAGAGTCAGACCGTGACTGACAACCCATTCGGCGGCCTGTCGATCTCGATCATCGACTCCCCGGCCGGCACCGAGAACGGCGCCGAGTCGACCGCCGTCCCCCGTCCCGGGCGGCCCGTCCGGGTCCGCCGACGCCCAGGGCCCGGTCGAGGCCAAGGTCGTGATCGTCGGGTCCGGTCCGGCCGGCCTGACCGCCGCGATCTATGCCGCGCGGGCCAATCTCGAACCCGTGGTCATCGCGGGCTCGGCCCCGGGCGGGCAACTGATGCTCACCAGCGACGTCGAGAACTACCCCGGCTTCCCCGATGGCATCCAGGGCCCCGACCTGATGGCCGCGTTCCGCGCCCAGGCCGAGCGCTTCGGGACGCGCATGGTCGATGTCGACATCGATCGCGTCGACTTCTCCGAGCGCCCGTTCCGCATCTGGGCCCGCGGCGTCGAATACCGAGCGCAGTCGGTCATCGTCGCGACCGGTGCGTCGGCGCTGTGGCTCGGGCTCGACTCCGAGACCCGACTTCGTGGTCGCGGCGTGTCGGCCTGCGCCACGTGCGACGGCTTCTTCTTCCGCGACCGCGAGATCGCGGTGGTCGGTGGTGGCGACACCGCGTTCGAGGAGGCCACCTACCTGACCCGCTTCGCCTCGAAGGTCCATCTGCTCCATCGGCGCGACTCGTTCCGGGCCTCGCGGATCATGATCGACCGCGCCTACGCGAACCCCAAGATCGAGGTCCACCCGAACACCGCCATCGAGGAGGTGCTCGGCGAGGCGAAGGTCACGGGCCTGCGGCTCCGCGACACGGCCAACGGCGACGAGCGGACCGTCTCGATGGAGGGGCTGTTCGTGGCCATCGGCTACCGCCCGAACACCGAGGCCTTCCGCGACTGGCTCGAGGTCGACGAGGCCGGCTACCTGGTCATCCGCGACGAGACCGGCTCGAAGATCGACGGCGTCTTCATCGCGGGCGACGTCCACGATCACCGTTACCGGCAGGCCGTCACCGCCGCCGCCGACGGCTGCAAGGCCGCCATCGACGCCGAGCGCTGGCTCGAATCGCAAGGCATCACCGAGCACTCGACCGCGACCGCCTGGTAGATCGCGCCGTGGGCCGCTCGAGCTCCACGCCAGAACGATGTCCTCCTGGTGATGAGGCTCTAATGCATCAGTCCGACGCTGGCGATTCGTCGGTGCTCGCGGCGACGGCTCGGCGGGCAGCGATTCTTCGGCGGGCGGACTCTTCGGCGGGCGGCGGTTCTTCGGCGGGCGGCGGTACTTCGGCGGGCGACGGTACTTCGGCAGGCGACGGTACTTCGGCGGGCGACGGGAACGGCATCGAGGCGAGCCGTTCGGCCTCGCGGTTCACGGCCAAAGCGAGGTTCGGTGGCCGCCATGGTCTCCGCCATCCGGGCAGTGGGTCGGTGGAGTCGAGGCCGCCGAGGATGCCGACGATCACCGCGAACCGTCGGTACCGCATCGAGGTGATCTTGCCGTTCTCGAGGCGGCTGATGACCGATTGGTCGCAGCCGACGACCATGGCCAGCCGGCGTTGCGACAGGCCGAGTCGCTCTCGCCGCCGCTTCACCATCGTGCCGATGATCCGCGTTCCGACGACGACCAGCGGCTCCGCCAGGTCGATATCGAACGTCTCCCAGCCCACGAAACGACGCTAGCGATCCTCGCGTATCCGCCGATCACGCGGCGCTCATCTCCGGCTCAACGGTCGATTCCTTGGGCGGCATCAGCCGCCACCAGATCTCCGGGCCTGACACCACCAGATCGGCGGGCCCGATCTCGGACCAAGCGCCGGGTGATGCATTAGAGCCTCATCACGAAGGGAGGGTCCTTCGGCTGGGCGAGCTCATGGGAGCCCCTCCCGGCGCATCGTGGTAGCGTCGCGAGCATGAGTTTCCCGAGAGGCGCGACCCGGCGGGCCACCGGTGGGGCAGCAGGCGGGGGCGGCGGTGGCGGCGGAGCGGGGCGCATCGGGCGAGGCGGACGGCCCGGCGTCGATTTCACGCCAGTCCCCAAGGAGCGCCGCGGCCAGACGATCGCCCGGATCGTGGCGTTCTTCCGGCCGTACCGGATCCAGGTCTTCGTCGTCCTGTTCGCGATCCTGGTCACGAGCTTCCTGGGGCTGATCAACCCGCTCCTGCTCGGGCTCCTCATCGACCAGGTCATCGTCGGGCAGGACTACACGAACCTGAACCTCTATGTCGGGCTGATGATCGCGATCCCGATCATCTCGGGACTGATCGGGGTCGGGCAGTCGTACTTGAACAACGTCATCGGCCAGAACGTCATGCAGGACCTGCGCGGCGCGCTGTACGCGCACCTGCAGCGGATGCCGCTGCGGTTCTTCACCGAGACGCGGACCGGCGAGATCCAGAGCCGGCTCGCGAACGACGTCGGTGGGGTGCAGGCCGTGGTCACCGACACGGCGAGTTCGGTGACGAGCAACCTGGCCATCGCGATCTCGACCGTCGTCGCCATGTTCATCCTGAGCTGGCCGCTCGCGCTGCTCTCGCTCGTGATGCTCCCGTTCTTCATGTGGCTGACGTACCGGGTCGGGCGGATCCGACGCGACATCAGCGGGGAGACCCAGCGGGCGCTGGCCGAGATGACCGCGGCCACCGAGGAGACGCTGTCGGTCTCGGGCATGCTTCTGACGAAGACCTTCGGTCAGCAGGAAGCGGCGATCACCCGGTTCAAGGGTCTGAACGCGAAGCTCGCGGTCCTCCAGATCCGGCAGGCCATGGTCGGCCGCTGGTTCTTCATGATCATCGGCACGATCTTCAGCATCATGCCCGCGTTCGTGTACTGGCTCGCGGGCACGATGGCCGCGAACGGGTTCGCGAACGCGCCGACCGCCGGTGCGATCGTGGCCTTCACGACGCTCCAGTCGCGCCTCTTCTTCCCATTGGGCCAGCTGCTCAACGTGCAGGTCGAGATCCAGGGGTCGTTGGCGCTGTTCGATCGCATCTTCGAATACCTCGAGATGGATCCCGAGATCACCGATGCGCCCGATGCGGTCGCGCTCGATCCGGCCGACGTGCGTGGGGGCGTGCGCCTCCGCGACGTCTCGTTCCGGTATCCGACCGCGGCGGTGCCATCGACCCGTGCCCACGAGGCGCACGACGCCCGCGCGTCGTCATCGGCCGACGGGCGATGGGCGGCGACGGTCGACGGAGCGCGTCGCGACCGGCGAGGAGCTCGTGGCCGCCGGGGCCGTCGACGAGGAGGCGGTCGAGTCGTTCGTGGCGGCGACGGCGCCCGAGTTCGAGGCCGACGAGCTCGATGGCCAGGACGTCGACGAGGTGCTGCCGTTCGGGCTGGAGGGCATCGATTTCGAGGCACTCCCCGGGGAACTGGTCGCGCTCGTGGGGCCCTCGGGGAGCGGCAAGACGACGACGACCTATCTCATCCCGCGCCTCTACGACGTCGACGCGGGGGCCGTCGAGATCGACGGCCGCGATGTCCGCAAGATCAAGCTCGCCTCGCTCGGTCGGATCATCGGCGTCGTGACCCAGGAGACGTACCTGTTCCACGCGAGCGTCCGCGACAACCTCGTGTACGCCCGGCCCGAGGCGACCCAGGAGGAGCTCGAGGCCGCGACCCGGGCCGCCGCGATCCACGAACGGATCCTGGAACTCCCCGAGGGCTACGACACGATCGTCGGCGAGCGCGGCTACAAGCTCTCGGGCGGTGAGAAGCAGCGGATCGCGATCGCCCGGGTCGTGCTCAAGGACCCGCGCATCCTCATCCTCGACGAGGCGACATCGGCCCTCGACACGGTGTCGGAGCGGCTCATCCAGGCGGCGTTCGAGCGGCTGATGGTCGGCCGCACGACCATCGCCATCGCCCATCGCCTGTCCACGATCCATCGAGCCGACCGGATCCTGGTCTACGAGCGTGGCCACATCGTCGAACGTGGCACCCACCCCGAGCTCATCGCCCGTGACGGCTTGTACGCCCGGCTCTACCGCGAGCAGTTCCTCGCGGGGATCCCGCCCGAGGCGACGGTGCCGGATGGGCCGGACGTGCCGGGCGAGCCGGACGTGCCGCATGGCCCTTCCCCGGAGCCGGTGGCGTCCTAGGATTCGGCCGATGCCCACCCACAAGTCGGTCCACATCGAACACGTCGGCGGGAGTCATTTCCACGCCGTTCCGAGCTCCGGGCATCCCTACGACTTCGACGACCGCGAATCGAACCAGGGCGCCTCACCGGTCGAGACCGTCCTCGCCGCCCTCGCCGCGTGCTCGGCCATGGACGTCATCTCGATCGCGATGAAGAAGCGCCAGCACGTCGTCACGTACCGGATCCACGTCGAGGGCATGCAGCGCGACGCCTACCCCCAGATCTTCCCCGAGATCACCGTCACGCACGAGGTCATCGGCCCGGACGTCGACGCCGAGGCGATCCGCCGCTGCGTCGAGCTGTCCGCCACGAAGTACTGCCCGGTCAGCGCGATGCTCTCCGCGGGCGACACGGTCATCCACCACCGCATCCACGTGATCGACACCGGGGCGACGCCGTTCGAGGTCGAGGACGAGGTCATCGCGACGGGCCCCTACGCTCGCCCGGACATCCTCCCGAACACCGTCCCGGACATCGTCGCGGACTGATCCACTCAATCCAAGCGGCGGCGGTGGCTCCCGTCGGTACGGCACCGAGAGCACGACGATGTCCTTGCGCCCGACGAGCGCCTGGCGGATGCGGTGCGCGTTCTGGTTGTAGAGCATGCGTTCCCACCAGTGGCGCGGCACGTGCTCGGGGATGAGGACCAACAGCACCTCGCCGGGATGCTCCTCCGGAGGACCTCGAGGTAGCGGACGAAGGGGCGCACGAGCGTGCGGTACGGCGACTCGACGATCGTCACCGGGACGCCGGGCAGGTGGCGCTCGAACTGCTCGCGGACGCGCTCGCCCTCCTCCGCGTTCGCGGTGACGTGGACGACCGACACCTCGGGGGCCATCGTCTGGCCGACCCGGACCGCCTGGACGACCGCGCGGCTCAGTGACGGCGCGGCGACGATCACGCGCTGCGCCCGGTGCGGCCGTCGGATCACCGCCTCATCGCGGACGCTGGTCTCGCGCGCCTCGTCCCGGTAGGCCCGATTGATCGCGAACATCGCCACGACGAGGACCGGCACGATGATCAGGACGATCCACGCGCCAAGTGCGAACTTCGCGATCGCGAAGATCACCGTGACGATCGCCGTCGCCGTCGCCCCGAGGCCGTTGATGAACGCACTGCGCCGCCAGCCCGGGCCGCGCTCAGTGAACCAGTGCTTGACCATCCCCGACTGCGACAAGGTGAACGCGGTGAAGACGCCGATCGCGTAGAGCGGGATCAGGGACTCGACGCGACCGCCGAAGGCGATGACGAGGGCGATCGACACCATCGAGAGCGCGACGATCCCGACGTTGAACGCGAGCCGCTCCCCACGGAACGCGAACTGCCGCGGCATGTAGCCGTCTCGCGCCAGGATCGATGCGAGGCGCGGGAAGTCCGCGAAGCTCGTGTTGGCCGCGAGGATGAGGATGCCCATCGTCGCAAGCTGGAAGAAGTAGTAGAACGGGCCCTGACCGAAGACCGCGCGCGTGACCTGCGACAGGACAGACTCGCCACCGTTCGCCCCGGGGACGGCGCCACTCGCCAGCGCGAGGTATGAGATCCCGAGGAACATGACCGCAAGGAGCGTCGCCATGGTGGCCATGGTGCGTTGCGCGTTCTTCCATTCCGGCGGCTTGAAGGCCGGCACGCCGTTGGCGACCGCCTCCGTCCCCGTCACCGCCGAGGAACCATCCGCGAACGCGCGCAGGATGATCAGCACGCTCAGGGTCTCGACCCCCGGCACCGACGAGGGGACGCCCGAGACGTGCGGTGGCGACCCGGTCAGTACCTGCACGATCCCCACCGCGACGAGGGAGAGCGCGCCGACGACGAAGGCGTAGGTCGGGACCGCGAAGATCGTGCCGCTCTCGCGGATGCCCCGCAGGTTGATGGTCATGACGAGCAGGATCGAAAAGACGATGAGTTCGACCTGGATGTCGCGGAGCGCCGGGAACGCCGACGCGAGCGCGAGCACCCCGGCCGAGACGCTCACCGCGACCGTGAGGACGTAGTCGACCAGGAGCGCCGCGGCGCCGATCAGGCCCGGCAGCACGCCGAGGTTCGACCTCGCCACGATGTAGCTGCCGCCGCCGCCGGGATACGCCTTGATGGTCTGCCGATACGAGAAGGTGATCAGGCCGAGCAGCGCCACGATCAGCACCGAGATCGGCATCACGAGCCAGAACGTCGCCGACCCCGCGACGAGCAGGGTGAACATCGAGGCCTCGGTCGCGTACGCGACCGACGACATGACGTCGCTCGAGAAGACCGGGAGTGCCTTCCAGACCGGGAGGCGCTCGGTCAGCTCGGCCTCGCTCGGGAGGGGCCGCCCGAACACGAAGGCGCGAACGGCGGCCATCGCCAGCCCGATCCGCGTGGTCGGGGCCTCGGCGCTCGCCCGTGCCTCGAGGACGCCGGGCGCGGTGTAGCGGAAGTAGCGACGGTGTGGCGATTCGACCGCGACGCGCCGGTCGCCGGGTCGGCGCCCCTGCTTCGGTTCGGGCGGTTCGCGCGGGGGCTTTGGAGTGACGGGTTCAGACACGGTCCATGGGAGGGTATCGCCCCGCCTCGCGCCTCGTTGCGCCCGATACGAAACCGCAACCTAATCCCGACTAGTCCAGTCGGATTTCTGTGCTATCGTCGGGCATCCACCCGACGACCCGAGTCCACAGGAGCCACTCATGCCGTCCGCCGTTCCCGCCGACGCCACCGCCCGCCTCTCGGCGACCCTGCCGAAGGCCCGGATGATCGATCCGCGCGGCCATCGCTTCGGTGCCGGCGTGAGCGCGATCCTGCTCATCGTCGCCTTCCTGACCGGGACGCCGTGGCTGGTCGCCGTGGTGCTGCTCTCGATCGGCGTGAGCGCGGCGTTCGGTCTGCGCTACTCGATCTACGGCGCGATCTGGCGGCGCATCGTCAAGGTTGCCGGCCTCGGCCCGACCGAGCCGGAGCACGAGTACCCGCCCCGCTTCGCCCAGGTGCTCGGCTCCGTGGCGCTGATCCTCTCGCTGGTCGCCTTCGCGCTGGGCGCGACCCCGCTCGGCTGGCTGTTCGCCCTCGCCGTCGCCGGCCTGCAGTCGCTCCTGGCGGTCACCGGGTACTGCCTCGGTTGCCGGCTGTACTTCCTGCGCTGGTGGGTGCCGGATCTCGTGACGCGCATCTGGACGCGCGGCTCGTCCTCCGCTGGGCGCCTCGCGGTGGATCCGATCTCGTACAAGTAGCGGTCGCGGCGCGGCGCGGCGCCGGTCGGGGCGCCGGTCGGGGCGCGGCGAAGCCCGTTCGGGGCGCGACGCGACCCGGTCCGAGCTCAGCGCGGAACGTGGCCCTCTCCGGTGATGAGGGTCCAATGCATCACCCGAGTCGGACGTTCGCCCGCCTCTGGGCGATCCTCGGTTCGCCTACGCCCGCTGATGCAGCAGACCCTCATCACGAGGACAGGCGATCTTGGCTGCGGCGAGCGCTCTTGCATGACTATGCATGACCGCTGTATAGTCATGAGCCCATGACGACCATCGACGAGATCACGACGACGACGGCGCTGCCGGGCGCGGCTGGCCACCGGGGCGCTCAGGCCCAGGCCGGCGAGCGGATCCGGGTCGGGATCGTCGGCGCGACCGGGTATGTCGGTGCCGAGCTGGTCCGGCTCCTGAGTCGCCACCCGAACGTGGCGATCGTCGGGCTGCAGGGACGCGAGCGCGACGGCGACCCGCTCGGTGGCATCCACCCGCACCTCGCGACGACCGGCCACACGGTCGAACGCACCCTCCCCGACGTCGACGCCGTGTTCCTCGCCCTTCCGCACGGGACGGCTGCGGCGCTCGTCCCCGAGTACCTCGAGGCCGGCGCGGCGGTGATCGATCTCGGGCCCGATTTCCGACTGCAGGACCCGGATGACTATCCACGCTGGTACGGGTTCGAGCACCCGCGACCCGACCTGCTCGAGCGCGCCGTCTACGGCCTGCCGGAGCTGCATCGGGACGAGCTCAAGGCGCTGGGCGACGAGGCGATCGCGATCGTCGGCTCACCGGGCTGCTACCCGACGGCGACGTTGCTGGGCCTGGCGCCGCTCGCGCGCGCCGGCCTGATCGGCGACCTGGTGGTGGACGCGAAGAGCGGCGTGTCGGGTGCCGGACGCGAAGCGAAGGCCCACCTGATGTTCGGCGAGGTCAACGAGAGCGTGTCGGCGTACGGCATCGGGGGTCACCGCCACGTCGCCGAGATCGAGCAGGAGCTCGCGGTGGCGACGGTCGCCGCCGGCCTCGACCTCGACGCCAACCCGGGCGCCGTCGCGGTCGACTTCCTCCCCCACCTCATCCCGATGACCCGGGGAATCCTGGCGGCCTGCCACGTGCGCCCGACCCGGACCGTCACCCAGGCCGAGCTCGACACGCTCTATGCCGACGCATACGACGCGGAGCCGTTCGTCACGGTCGTGCCGAGCGCCCCGGCCACCAAGCACGTGGCGGGGAGCAACCACGTCCACGTGTTCGTGACGCTCGACGAGCGCACCGGCCGGATCCTGGCGATCGCCGTCGAGGACAACCTCGTGAAGGGCGCCGCCGGGCAGGCGATCCAGTCCTTCAACCTCGTCCACGGGCTGTCGGAGACGGCGGGCCTCGAACAGCTGCCACTGGCGCCATAGGGACCGGCGCCGATGACCACCACACGACCATCCCCGATCCCGGGTTCGCTCGCCGTCCTCCCGCCGGTCGAGCGACGCCCCGTGATGCCCGCCGGCTTCCTGGCCGGTGGCATCGCGGCCGGGATCAAGGCCTCCGGCCGGCCGGACCTGGCAGTCGCCGTCACGACGCTGGGTCCGGCCGCCGCGGCCGCTGTCTTCACCCCGAACGCGTTCGCGGCCGCGCCCGTGCGCCTGTCGCGGGCCAATCTCGCGGCCTCGTCCGGGGACCCGCGAGGTGGATTCGGGTGGGCCGAGGCGATCGTTTCGACCAGCGGCTCCGCGAACGCCGCGACCGGCGAGGCGGGCGACGCCGACCAGCACGACATCGGGTTCCACGTCGCCGAGATCACCGGCAAGTCGGCGGCGCTGACGCTCCACCTCTCGACCGGGGTGATCGGCACGCGACTCCCCGTCGACAAGGTGGTGGCCGGTCTCGAGCGACTCGTGCCGACACTGTCGACGACCGATGAGGGCCTCGCCGCGATGGCCGAGGCGCTCCGGACGACCAATTCGGTGACGAAGGTCGCGACCACGACGGTCGAGCTGCCCGATGCCGACGGGCGGCACGTGACGGTGACCGTGAGTGGGATCGCGAAAGGCGTCGGGATGATCCACCCGAACATGGCCACGATGCTCTCGGTGGTCCTGACCGATGCCTCCATCGCGCCGGCCGCGCTCTGGGGCCTGTTGCGCCCCGCGGCGGCTCGGACCTGGGACCAGCTCTCGGTCGACGGCGACACGAGCACGAACGACACGGTCTTCGTACTGGCCTCGGGCGCGTCCCCGGCCGTGTCGATCGATGGGCCGGGCGATGCGGCCGATGCCTTCGGCGCGGCGATCGAGGCGGTCGCCCGCGATCTGGCGCGACAGCAGGCGGCGGACGGCGAGGGGGCCGCGACGCTCATCACGGCCGAGGTGACCGGGGCGGTCGACGACGCCGAGGCCAGGGCCGTGGCGAGAGCGGTCATCTCCTCGAGCCTGGTCAAGGCGGCGGCCCATGGCCGCGACCCGAACTGGGGTCGCGTGGCCGGTGCCGCCGGGAACGCCCGATTGGCCGATGCCGCGGTCCTCGAGGCCGGTGGCCTCCCGCCGGCCGAGGCGGCTCGCCGGGGAGGATCGGCGGCCGTGCTCGACCCCGCTCGGCTGCGGATCGCGATCGCCGGATATCCCGTGTTCGACGGCTCCGCCGGTGGTCCCCTGGCCTTCGATCGAGTGGCGGCGCGCGAAGCGATGGGTGCCGCCGAGGTCGTCATCTCGCTCGACCTCGGCCTGGGTGAGGGCGCCGGTGAGGCGTTCGGTTGCGACCTGACCGAGGCATACGTGATCGAGAACTCGGAGTACACGACGTGAGCGAGGTACTCGTCGTCAAGCTGGGCGGGACGACGATCGCGGACCAGAGCCAGGTGCTCGCGGAAGTGGCGGCGGTCGCGCGGCGACGTCCCGTGGTGCTCGTGCACGGCGGCGGGAAGCGCATCACCGAGTGGCTCGATCGCCTGGGCGTGCCATCGACGTTCGAGGGTGGGCTGCGGGTCACCGATGCGGCCTCGCTCGAAGTGGCCGCCGCGGTTCTCCGGGGAGTGGTCAATTCCGAGCTCGTCGCCGGCCTGCGCGACCTCGGCGTCGATGCCGTCGGCCTCTCCGGCGTCGATGGCGGCCTCCTCATCACCGAACGGATCCCCGAGCTCGGCCTCGTGGCGAGCGTCGTGGGACTGCGGCGCGACCTGCTCGATGCGATCCTCGTCGGTGGGCAGGTGCCGGTCGTGGCGCCGCTCGCGCGTGACCAGGACGGCATCGTCTGCAACGTGAACGCCGACGACGTGGCCGCGGGCATCGCGGCCGGACTCGGGGCCCGCCAGCTCGTGCTGCTGACCGACGTCGACGGCGTGCGCGACGCCGACGGCCGTCGCCTCGACACCCTGACCGTGGCCGAGGCCGAGCACCTGATCGAGACCGGGGTCATCGCCGGCGGCATGGTGCCGAAGGTCCGGGCGGCGCTCGGGGCCCTCGGGTGGGACGGGTCCGAGGCCATCATCGCCGACTCGTCGGCCCCGACCGCGCTGCAGCGTGCCCTCTCGGACCCGACCTTCGGGACGCGGATCACGGCGTCGCGGGCCGCCGGCGTGGGAGCCGCCTGATGGCGACCGCGAGCCAGGATCTCAAGCGCCTCCGCCAGCGGGCCATCCGCGAGCTCGTCGCGTCGCGCTCCATGGGCAGCCAGCGCGAGCTCGTCGATGCGCTGACCGAGCAGGGCTTCGCGGTGACCCAGGCCACGGTCTCGCGCGACCTGACCGAGCTCGGCCTGATGAAGGCGCCGCGCGCCGACGGTCACGTGTACGTCGCGCCCGAGGCGGTCGGGAACGGGAATGGCAACGGGGCCGGTTCGAGCCTGCGCTCCGACGACCGGCTCATCCGGATCCTCGCCGACATCCCGATGACCGTCGGCCGCAGCGGCCTGATCCTCGTCCTCACCGGGACCCCGGGCACGGCCAGCGTCGTCGCCCAGGCCATCGACGAGTCGACCCTCCACGAACAGGAGGGCACGGTCGCGGGCGACAATACGCTCCTGGTCCTGTTCGCCGACGACGCCCGCCTCGTCCGCTGGCGCGGGCGCTTCGAAGCCATCCTCGCCCTCGCATCGGCCGCGGCGGCATCCGACGCCACCGCCGCGCCATCCACTCGGGAGGTCCTCGCACCGGCATGAAGAAGGTCGTCCTCGCCTATTCGGGCGGTCTCGATACATCGGTCGCCGTCGCCTGGCTCAAGGAGCAGTACGACGCCGACGTGGTCACGCTCACGGTCGATCTCGGCGGCGGGTCGCTGCGCCCGGGCGTCGAACGCCGGGCGATGTCGGCCGGCGCGTCGCGGGCCTACGTCGTCGACGCGCGCGAGCGGTTCGTGACGGACTACGTGTGGCCGCACCTCCAGGCGAACGCGCTGTACCAGGGCGCCTATCCGCTGGCGACCGCGCTCGCCCGGCCGCTCATCGCGCAGTTGCTCGTGGAAGTGGCCCGGCGCGAGGGCGCCGACGCGGTCGCCCACGGCTGCACCGGCAAGGGCAACGACCAGGTGCGGTTCGACGTGGCGACCCACGCGCTCGATCCGGGGCTCGAGGTCATCGCCCCGATGCGCGTCGGCATGGGCCTGACCCGCGACCAGGAGATCGACTACGCGAATGAGCGCGGCATCGAGATCCCGATCACGAAGGCCTCGCCCTACTCGATCGACGTCAACCTGTGGGGCCGCTCGTGCGAGACGGGCGTGCTGGAGGACCCGTGGGTGACACCGCCGGCCGACGCCTACGAGTGGACGGTCGCCCCGGCCGACGCGCCGTCACCGGTCGAGGTCACGATCGGCTTCGAGGGTGGCGTACCGGTCTCGCTCGACGGCGAGCGGCTCGATCCGGTCGTGCTGGTCGAGCGGCTGCACACGCTCGGCGGCGCGCACGGCGTCGGGCGGATCGACCACGTCGAGGACCGCCTCGTCGGGATCAAGAGCCGCGAGATCTACGAGGCGCCGGCGGCCACGATCCTGCACGCCGCGCACCACGCCCTCGAGGGGCTGACGCTGTCGCGCGACACGCTCCGGTTCAACCGGTTCGTGGCCGACGAGCTGGCCCGCCTCATCTACGACGGCCTGTGGTTCAGCGCGCTGTCGCGCGACCTGCGCGGCTATGTCGCGTCGTCGCAGCGAGTGGTGTCGGGCGAAGCGCGCGTGCGGCTCGACCACGGCTCGGCCGTCGTCGTCGGCCGTCGCTCGCCGCTGTCGCTCTACGACAAGAGCCTCGCCACGTACGACGAGGGCGACGCGTTCGACCATGCGAGCGCGGTCGGGTTCATCGAGATCTTCGGGCTGCCGCTCCGCGTGGAGGCGGCACGGCACGGCGCGGTCGGCAAGCACCACGGTGCCGCCTGGTCGTGGACCGACCCGCTCCTCGAAGGGCTGCCGACCACGGTCACCGATCCGGAGCCGGCAGCCGTCTGAGCACCTCGGCCACCTTGTCTCCCGCCTGGAGCACGGTGCGCTACCCTCGGCGCGTGGCTCAGGACGCAACCACCTCGAAACGCGCGTCGTCGGCGCGTGAGCGCGCTCCGGCCGACTCCGCGCCGGCTCCGGCTGACCACGCGCCCGCTCCGGCCGACCATGCGCCCGCGCCGGTCGATCGCGACCTGCGTGAGCTCGCCTTCCTCCACGACATCGCCCAGCTGGCGACGCTCGCGCGGGACTGGGACGAGCTCATGCACTCGATCGTCGATGGGACCACCGCGGCGATGGGCGTCGAGGTCTGCTCGTTCTATCTCGCCGACCATGAGCGGACGCGCCTGACCCTGGCGGCGACGAACGGCCTCGACCGCTCGCAGGTCGGCAAGGTCAGCCTGGCCTGGGGCGAGGGCATCACCGGGCGGGTCGCCGCCTCACGCACCCCGATCACGGTCGCCGACGTGACGGTCGACGAGCGGTTCGCTTGGGTCCGCGGCTTCGATATCGAGGCGCTCGCCGGCATGCTCTCGGTGCCGCTCGTCTGGCACGACCAGGTGGTCGGCGTCCTCAACGTCCAGACCCGCGACGTGCGCGCCTTCACCGAGCACGAGACCGAGTTCCTCCAGACGATCGCCGCGCTCCTCGCGGGCATCGTCGAGAAGGGCCGTCTGACGGCCGAGGTCGAGGCTCGGCTCTCCCAGCTGACCGCGCTCGACGCGGCCCGAGCGGAGCTCCTCAGCGTCGTGACCCATGAGCTTCGGACGCCGCTGTCGGTCGTCCGGGTCTACGTCGACCTCCTGGCCGAGGCGGCCGGCGCCGGCCCGGGTGGCGAGGCGGACAGGGCGTCGTCCGGAGCGAACCTGACCGCCGACGAGTGGCGCCTCGCCGCCGACGATCAGCTCGCCCGCCTGGACCGCCTCGTCGATTCGATCCTCGCGTCGGTCCGCGGCGAGGGGCTGACGGGCCTGTCCCGGGCCCCGTTCGACGCCGTTGCGGCGGTCGACGAGACCGTCGAGACGCTCCGCCTCCTGCTTCGCCCGCACCCCATCCGCTGGGACCGGCCCGATGGCCCGATGATCGCGATCGGTGACGAGGCTCGCTTCCGCCAGGTGCTCGAACAGCTGCTCGAGAACGAATCGAAGTACGCCCCGTCCGACGAGGGCGTGAGCATCGGCGTCTGGCGGCGTGGCGAGGAGATCCAGGTCTACGTCACCGACGACGGCCCGGGCGTCCCGCTCGAGGACTGGGAGAGCGTCTTCGAGCCGTTCGTCCGGATCGAGGGCCGCGGCCGGTCGCGCGGCTCGGGCATCGGCTTGTTCGCGTCGCGCCGGCTGATGTCCGCGATGGGCGGCCGGATCTTCATCGAGCCGAACGGGTTCGCGAGCAGCCGGTTCGTCGTGGGGCTGCCCGCCGGCTGACGGCGCGCCGAGGCGTGGCACGACCGCACTGGCTTGACACCCGGGCACCGGGTTCGATATATATCGCGTGTCGATATATCGCGCGTCGATACCCGCATCGAGGGCAGCGCCGTGACCGCGATCGAGGCTCCACGTGACACGTCCCAGCCGTCGGCCGCGACATCCCCGTGGCCCCTTGGGGAGGTCCTCCGCGATATCTCTCGCGGGGGCATCGCCGGGCTGATCGTCGGGCTCGTGGTCGCCGGTCTGGGCGGCCGAGTCGCCATGCGGCTCGCGGCGCTTGCGGTCCCCTCGGCGACCGGGTCGTTCACCGAGAACGGCAATCGCATCGGCGACATCACGCTCGGGGGCAGCCTCGGCCTCATCATCTTCGTCGGGCTCCTCGCATCGCTGTTCCTCGCGACGATCTGGGTCACGATCTCGCCGTGGCTGCCCGGGCCGACCATCGTCAAGGGCCTCCTCGCGGCGCCGATCGCGGTCGCGTTCGGCTCAGTCGCCCTCATCGACAGCAA
Organism: uncultured Chloroflexia bacterium; assembly: GCA_963817245.1. Classification (GTDB taxonomy): domain Bacteria; phylum Chloroflexota; class Limnocylindria; order Limnocylindrales; family CSP1-4; genus SPCO01. The sequence goes on along the minus strand of CAWFNQ010000001.1, from coordinate 342,266 downwards.
CAACCCGGACTTCGTCGTCCTGCGTCACGACCCGTTGGTCGTGGCAATCCTGCTGACGACGGTCGCCCTGACGGGGCCGGCGATGGCACTCACGGATGACTGGCTCGACCGCCGTCTGCCGGCCGCCGGCGCGTCGACGTCACGCGTGGGCACCACCTATGCCCTGCTCTCGACGATCGGGGCGATGTTCGGCAGCGATCCTGACGTTGCAGGCGGCGGCGAGCCCGGAATCGCGGCCACTCGGCCTGACGATCATCGCGGTCGGGGTCATCACGATCGCGTGGTGGCGTCTCCGTGTCCGGGGTCGCCCCGTGCCGCCACGCGCGATGGTGGTCGGCGCGAGGGCCATCCTGGTGGTCGGCACGGTCGCCGGTTTCGCGGTCCTCTGGCCGCAGATCCGCTCCGTGCTCCTGCTCGCCTAGCGAGCGGGCGAGAACGTCCCGCGGCGTTTCAGCTCGCGATGACGACCCGGGTCGACTCCGCGCGCAGGTGCGCGTAGCCGGGCTTGACGATCTCGTTGATCAGGCGGAGCCGCTCGTCGAACGGCGCGAACGCGCTCTTGAGCGCGTTGATCGTCAGCCACTCCATCTCGCCCAGGCCGATCCCGAACGCCTCATCGAGGGCTCGGAACTCGCTCGACATCGATACGCCGCTCATCAGCCGGTTATCGGTGTTCACCGTGACCCGGAAGCGCAGGCGGCGAAGCAGGTCGATCGGATGCTCCTCGATCGAGTTCGTGGCCCCGGTGTGCACGTTTGACGTCGGGCACATCTCGAGCGGGACCCGCCGGTCTCGCACGAAGGCGGCGAGCCGGCCCAGGTGGACCGAGCCGTCCGGCTGGACCGTGATGTCGTCGACGATCCGCACGCCGTGTCCGAGCCGCTCCGCTCCGGCGAACTGGAGCGCCTCCCAGATCGACGGGAGTCCGAACGATTCGCCGGCGTGGATCGTGATGTGGAAGTTCTCGCGCCGGATGAGGTCGAACGCGTCGAGATAGCGCGTCGGCGGGTAGCCCTTCTCCGGACCCGCGACATCGAAGCCGACGACGCCCGCATCACGCCAGCGGACCGCGCACTCGGCGACCTCGACCGACCGGGCCGCCTGGCGCATCGCGGTGACGATCGAGCGCATGACGATGGGATGGCCGGCCGCGGCGGCGCGGGTCTCGCCGAGGCTGTACCCCTCGAGGATGGCGCCCTGCACCTCGTCGAGCGTCAGCCCCCGTTCCGTGCAGAGCTCGGGTGCCATCCGGACCTCGGCATAGACGACGCCATCGGCGGCGAGGTCCTCGGCGCATTCGGCCGCGACCCGGACGATCGCGTCGCGCTCCTGCATGACCCCGAACGTGTGGGCGAAGGTCTCGAGGTAGAGCTCGAGCGACTTGCGATCGGCGCCGCGCCGGAACCAGGCCGTCAGGTCGTCGAGGTCGGTCGTGGGCAGGTCGCGGTAGCCGAACTCCGCGGCGAGGTCGATGACGGTCGCCGGGCGCAAGCCGCCGTCGAGATGGTCGTGCAGGAGCGCTTTCGGGGCTCGAACGTAGACCTCGGGAGTCGTCATCATCGTGATGGTAGCGATGCCACGGAGGGTCGGACGAGTGTTCGAGCGAGTGTTCGAGCGATGTCCCGGTCGGGAGTCCGGGCGTTGACCGCGACCGCCAACGGGCGACACGGCGGGTTCGACATGACGGTCGTGCTCGAACGCGTCGACCTGTTGCCGGGGCGGCTCATCGATGGGCTCGTGCGCATCGGATCCGCCGGCGGCGGCGAGATCCGGGCCGCCCGCGTCACGTTGGTCGGGACCGAGACGTGGCGCCATGACGTGACCAGCACCGACGCCCAAGGCCATCCCCACACCGAGACGAAGACGAGTTCGGAGGAGCTCCCCGTCGTGCCCGTCCAGATCCTCGGACCGACGTCGTTCGCGGCCGGCGAGCAACGCGAGATCCCGTTCCAGCTCCCGACGCCGCCGCTCGGGCCGCCGTCGTTCGACGGGACGGAGATCCGGGTCACCTGGGAGGTCCGGCTCAACCTCGATGTGCCCGGGTTCGACCCGGAGCTCTCGATGCCGGTCACCGTCCATCAGCCGACGGCGCTGCTCCGTGCCGGCGTGCTCGACCTCGGGGCCTTCGCGCTGTTCGAGGAGGCGGACGTGGAGGCGGACGGGATCCGCGGCACGATCCACCTCGACCCGGTGCCGCTCGTGACGGGTGCCCCGTTCCATGGACGACTCGTGCTCGAGATGGGCGCCGCCCGCAAGCTGCAGGAGGTCCGCGTGGAACTCCGGGTCGAGGCGTCGTCGACGGTGAGTGGCGGCCGGTCCGAGACGATCACGGCCTGGGCGACGCGGCTCGCCGGGGAGGGGATGTTCGGCGGCGGGTCCACGACGATCGCGTTCGAGGGCACGCTGCCCGACCGCCCGCTGCCGACGATCCGCACCGAGCACGGGCGCGCGGACGCCGCCCTCCACGTCGTCCTCGCGACGGCCTGGGCGGCCGATCCGCACCTCGTCCGCGAGGTCGCGATCTGCACGACCGCGGAGCTGTGATCAGCGGGACCGTGAAGGCGTGGGGGGCCGTGAGGGCGCGAGGGGCGCCGTCGCGCCGTTTCCCCGCTTGCCGGGCCCGTACGACTGGGAGTCTTAACCTGGCGGGTTCGAGCGGCTTTCCGGTCCGTGAGGACCGTCGATGGGTCGATGTCCACGCTCGAACGCGGTCGACCCGTGCTCGGATGCGCCCGCCTCGGGTCGTCCAGCTCTGCCTATCGGCCTCGATACCCCGGAGATACGACTGGGAGTCGTATCGGCGGCGACGATGGTCGACCGGACGCGGACCCGCGGGCTCCGCTCACGGCGCGTCCGAGTCGAGGCGGGCGCGCGCGGCGGCGAGGGCCGCGGCGACCCGGTCCGGGGCGGTGCCGCCGATCACGTCGCACGAGGCGAGGGCGCCGTCGATCGACGCGGCATCGCGCACGACGTCGCCGATGCCCGGCTCCGACGCGAGCTGCGCGGCGTCGGCATCGTCGCTCGACTTGAGCGCGACGACGATGGCCTCGTCGGTGACGCCGTCGAGATCCGTGCCGGCCGTCTCGGCCATGGCCACGAGCGTGCCGACCACGTGGTGGGCGACCCGGAACGGGATCCCGCGCCGGACCAGGGCGTCGGCCACGGCGGTGGCCGTGATGAAGCCCTCGCCGGCTGCGGCACGCATCCGCTCGCGGTCGACGGTCAGGGTGTCGAGCATGCCCGCCAGCACGCCGAGCGATGCCTCGAACACGGCCACGCTCTCGAAGAGCGGCGGCTTGTCGTCCTGCAGGTCGCGCTGGTATGCGAGCGGCAGGCCCTTGAGCATGGCGAGGACCCCGGTGAGTGCCCCGATGACCCGTGCCGAGCGGCCGCGGACGAGCTCGGCCGGGTCGGGGTTCTTCTTGTTCGGCATGATCGAGCTGCCGGTCGAGAAGGCGTCCGACGCGTGCACGAACCCGAAGCGCGGGTTCGACCACCACACGAGCTCCTCGGCGAGGCGACTCAGGTGGACCATCCCGAGGGCGACGGCCGCGAGCACCTCGACGACGAAGTCGCGGTCGCTGACCGCATCGAGCGAGTTCGCGGTGACGCCGTCGAAGCCCGAGCTCCTGGGCCGTCGCGATGCGATCGAGCGGATAGCCGGCGCCCGCGAGCGCGCCGGCCCCGAGCGGACTCACGTTGAGGCGCCGGCGGGCGTCGCCGAGGCGGCCGCGATCGCGCTCGGCCATCTCGACGTAGGCGAGCAGGTGGTGGGCGAACAGCACCGGCTGCGCCGGCTGGATGTGGGTGGTGCCGGGCAGGACGGCCTCGCCGTCTCGCTCCGCGAGCCCGACGAGCGCGCGCTCGAAGCCGACGAGCGCGGCGTCGAGCCGGTCGATCGGCGCGCCGGGTCCAGAGACGCAGGTCCGTCGCGACCTGGTCGTTCCGCGACCGGCCGGTGTGGAGGCGGCCGGCGGCCGGACCGATCCGATCGGCCAGCGCGGCCTCGAGGTTGAGGTGGACGTCCTCGAGCGCGGGATCCCAGGCCAGGCGGTCGGCGGCGACATCCTCGGCAAGTGCCGTGAGCCCGGCGACGAGCTCGTCGACCTGGGCCTCGGTCAGCAGCCCGGCGCGACCGAGCCCGTGCACGTGGGCGATCGAGCCGGCCAGATCGTCGGCGGCGAGCTCGCGATCGATCTCGATCGAGCTCGTGAACGCCTCGACCCGCGCGTCGTTCGCCTCGCTGAACCGCCCGCCCCAGAGCCGCATCCCGCCTCCCTCTCGCGCGTGGTGCCGACGGCCGCGCGTCGCCCGGACATGCTACGGGATGCGTCGTGCGAGGCTCGGTCGCCTCAGGGGGTCGGCGGGATGTTGTGGTTGATCCGGAAGAGGTTCTCTGGGTCCAGTTGGCGTTTGAGATCCATGAGCCGCTGCAGCTTCGACGGACCGTAGGCGGCCAGCGCCTTCCCGAGCGTGTCCGCGTCATCGTGGCCCAGGAAGTTCACGTACTGGCCGGCCATCGCATACGGCCGCATCGCGTCCGAGAAGCCCTTGACCCACGAGATCCGCGCCGCGTCGTCGCGGGGATCGGCCCAGTAGCCGTAGATGTTGAGCCAGAATCGAGCCGATCGATTGGGGAAGGCGGTGGCGTCCTCGGCGACGCGGCCGAATGCGCCGTCCATGTGGTGCAGGTCCGCTGCGGTCCCGACCCAGGTCTGGGCGCCGCAGTGCTCGACCAGTGCATCGATCATCTCGTCATCGAACCGATCGAACGAGGCGTTGCGCCAGTACGCCCTGACGCCCTTCGGCATCGCCGCGTCGAACCCTGACTGGAAGGCCAGCCAGCGCGTGGGATCCATCATGCTGACGTCCGGCGGACAGGCGGCCTTCAGCCGCTCGATGACGGTCATGCCCTCGGCCCGATCGTCACCGGCCCACGCGAAGCCCAGGAACATGAGCACGCGATCCCCCAGCTCCCAGTCCGGGGGCGGCACCATGAACGTGATGAGCGTGGTCATCGCGTCCGGCACATCGGCCGTCCATGCGACGTAGGCGGCGAGGGCTTCACGCCAGTGCGGTAGCTCGTAGATGAGGCTCCCGGCGAAGACGTCCGGATCCAGCGGGTGGGCGCGAAACTGGAACGTCGTGACGACGCCGAAGTTCCCGCCACCGCCGCGGAGGCCCCAGAACAGGTCGGGGTGCTCGGTGGCACTCGCCCGGACCCGGTCGCCGGTGGCGAGGACGACGTCGGCGGACACGAGGTTGTCGAGCGTCAGGCCGTACGGGCGGGTCAGCCACCCGACCCCGCCACCGAGCGTCAGGCCCGCGATGCCGGTACCGGAGACGACGCCGACCGGGACCGCCAGGCCGTACGGCTCGGTCGCGCGATCGATGTCGCCGAGCGTCGCCCCCGCACCGACCGTGACAAGGCGGGCGTCCGGATCGACCTGCACGCTGTCGAGCCGCCCGAGGTCGAGGAGGATGCCCCCCTCGACCGTGCCGTTCCCGGCGACGTTGTGGCCGCCCCCACGGATCGCCAACGGATGGCCGGTCTCGCGCGCAAGGGCGATGGTGGGCGCGACGTCGTCCGCCCCGTCTGCCTGGACGATCAGGCTGGGGCGTCGGTCGATCATCCCGTTCCACACGAGACGAGCCTCGTCGTAGTCGAGGTCACCCGGCTCCAGGACTCGTCCCTGGATGGCCTGGCGAAACGTCGCGAGCCTGCCGGCGCTCAGCGTCATCGGTAGCCCCTCCTGCGGGTGACCCATGTGGTGTCTCGCACTGTCCCCGACCCTCGGCCATACTGGAAGAGTCGTATTCCACGCTTTCGGGGCAAACATGCCAGTCACCGATCGCCCGCACATCGTCCTGCTCGCCGCGCCCGAGACATCCGCATCGGTCCTGTACGGGCTGTACGACGTCCTCTCGACGGTCGGCCCGATGTGGCCGGACATGACCGCCGCCGGGACCGGCGATACGCTGCTCCAGGTCTCGATCGTCGCCGCCGAGCGGGAGCCGTTCCGCTGCTTCGGCAACATCCTCGTCGAGCCGCATGCCGCGATCGCGGAGGTCGACGAGGCCGACGCCGTGATCGTCTGCGACATGTACGCGCCCATCGACACGCCGCCCCGCGGCCGTTTCGCCGCCGAGATCGACTGGCTCCGCCGCATGCACGCGCGCGGCGCCCTCGTGACCACGGTCTGCTCGGGCTCGCTGCTCCTGGCGGAGTCCGGGCTGCTCGACGGTCGGTCGTGCGCCGGTCACTGGGCCTACCGGGACTTGTTCGCGTCCGCGTACCCGAGGATCCGGTTCATGGCCGGAGCCATCCTGGATGTCTCCAGTGAGATGGACGGCCTGGTCACCGCCGGCGGAACGACCGCCTGGCAGGATCTGGCCCTCCGCCTGATCTCCAGGTTCTGCGGGCCGGAGCACGCCGCGCAGACCGCCAAGGTCTACCTGCTCGCCGGCCACGAGGACGGTCAGCTGCCGTTCTCGGCGATGACGCGACACGTGCGGACCGATGACGCGGTGATCCTCGAGTGCCTCGCATGGATCGCCGACGACTACGCGACCCCGAACCCCGTCACGGCGATGGCCGAGCGGTCCGGCCTGACCAGGAGGACGTTTGCCCGGCGCTTCCAGGCCGCGACCGGCCGTCGGCCGATCGACCACGTGCACGCCCTGAGGATCGAGGCCGCACGCTCGCTCCTCGAGACCGGGCGCGGCGCGGTCGACGACGTGGGCTTCTCCGTGGGCTACGAGGACCCGACGTTCTTCCGTCGACTCTTCAAGCGGACGACGGGCATGACGCCTGCCGCCTATCGCCGCAAGTTCGCCGCGATCGGCGAGTCTGGACGCGCCGCCGCGTAGGACCGGTGTCTAGCCCGCCGCCTGGGATGAGCCCGAGGTGGGGGCCGTGGAGCCGCCGGTCGGCGCCGGCGAGCCTGAGGCGGGGGCCGGCGAGCCCGAGGCGGTGGCCTTGGAGCCCGCGCCCACGATCTGCACGGCGCGCAGCCGCTCGGCGGCGTCCTCGGCGGTGAGGTCTCGCTGGGTCTCGGCGAGCAGCTCGTAGCCGACCATGAACTTGCGGACCGTCGCCCGCAGCAGCGGCGGGTAGAAATGGGCGTGGACCTGCCAGCCAGCGGTGTCGTCGGCGGCCCCGAACGGCGCCTGGTGCCAGCCCATCGAATACGGGAACGGCCGTCGGAAGAGGCCGTCGTACCGACCGAGCAGACCCAACAGGACGTCGGCCAGGTCATCCCGGGCGGCCGCGTCCAGCTCGGGGAGTCGTGCCGCCGGACGTCGCGGGATGAGCAGCGTCTCGAACGGCCACGCCGCCCAGAACGGGACGACCACGAGCCATTCGTCGCTCTCCACCACGACCCGCGGCCCGCCCGACTCCTGCGCGACGTAGTCGAGCAGCAGCCGGTGCCCGGTGCGCGCGAGGTAGGCGGCCTGGCTGGCCGACTCGCGGTCGGCCTCGACCGGCAACGCCGTCCCGGCCCAGATCTGGCCATGGGGGTGGGGGTTCGACGCCCCCATGGCCGCGCCGCGGTTCTCGAAGACCTGGACCCAGCGGTAGTCGCGCCCGAGCTCGCTGGTCTGCTCGGCCCACACGTCGATGACCCGCCCGATCGCCTCGGGCGACATCGTGGCGAGGGTCAGGTCGTGGCGCGGCGAGAAGCAGACGACCCGACAGACACCACGTTCGCCTTCGGCACGGAGGAGGCCGTGCTCCACGGTCGCCTCGGACGTGTCCGCCCGGAGCGCCGCGAAGTCGTTGTCGAAGACGAACGTGGTGCCGTAATCGGGGTTCCGGTTCCCGTTCGCGCGAACGTTCCCCGGACAGAGATAGCAGTCGGCGACATACGTGGGTCGATCGTGGGCGACCTCCGGCTCCTCGGCGCCGAGCCACGGCCGGATGCTGCGCCCGGCCGAGACCAGCACCCACTCGTCGATGAGCGGGTTGTGCCGACGGTGCGGGTCGCTGGCCAGCTCCGCCGGGAGGAGACCGTCGGTGACGCCCTCGTCAGATGGCACGGTCGATGGATTCCTCCGTACTCGCGGCATCGACGACCAACAGCTGACCGACCTGGGACTCGAGCATCGCGCGAACGTCAGGCGGAGCCCGGCGTCGGTGATGAGCACGTCGACCTGGTCGAAGCGGGCGATCGAGCTGATGCCGATCACGCCCCACTTCGTGTGGTCGGCGACGACCACGAGCCGCCGCCCGGCCTCGATGAGCGCCCGGTCGGTGTCGGCCTCGAGCAGGTTCGGGCAGGTGAAGCCAGATTGGGGGTCCATGCCGTGGACGCCGCGAAGACGAGGTCGACATGGACCGTGCGGATGGCCGCGACCGCGAACGGTCCGACGAGGGCCTCCGACCGGCGTCCGCACGCCGCCCGTCAGGATGATGGTCTGGTCGGGCCGGCCGGTGTGGTGCAGGACGTCGGTCACGCGGATCGAGTTGGTGACCACCGTGAGCGACGGGATGTCGGCCAGGCGCTGGGCCAGCGCGTACGTCGTCGTGCCGGCCGAGATGGCGATGGCCATGCCCGGCTCCACGAGTGCGGCGGCCGCGTCGGAGATGGCGTCCTTCTCGGCCTGGTTGAGCCGGGCCTTGGCCGCGAACGTCGGGCTCGAACAGGGCGCTGCCGGGCAGGATCGTCGCCCCGCCGTGGACCTTCTCGAGCAGGCCCCGCTCGTCGAGGATCTCCAGGTCGCGTCGGACGGTCATGTCGGACACGCCGAGTTCTCGGACCAGGTCGGCGACCTTCACCGCCCCGTCCTCGCGGACTCGTTCGAGGATGAAAGCCTGACGCTGCCGGGCGAGCATCACGACCCCCGTCCGTCACGACCGTTCCCACGTCGCCGTTGTTCGTCGCCAGACTCCTGCGCGGGCCGCGGACCGGCGAGTCCCCATCCGAACCGGACGGTCCGACGTCGATCCGCGACAAAGCTTGCCCCGCTGACCGTCGAAAGTCAACGTAATCCAACAAACTGTCGAGCGAATAGCCCCAGACTCATCTTGACATTACGCCCTCCGGGTGCGGACAATCCGGTTGATCCTGTTGGATTTTGTCCGACAGTCTTTCCTGAGGAGGAGCAGCTATGGCAGGACCGATCGAGACCGGGTCGGTCTCGCGACGCACCGTTCTCAAGGGCTTGGCCGGCGCCGCCGGTCTCGCCGCCGTCCCCACCATCCTCGCCGCCTGCGGCACGTCTGGAACCAGTGCTGCTCCCGAGAGCGCGGCAGCGTCCGCGTCCGCGGCCGCACCCTCCGCCGCCGCCAGTGCGGCCGCCTCAGCCGCTCCGAGCGTGGCCATCGGCTCCTTAACGCTCGGCTCGAACTACTCGGACCCGGTCCCGAAGGGCGTGCTGGCCAGCATCGTCGACACCTTCCAGCAGCAGACCGGCAGCACCGTCAAGGTCAACACCGTCGACCACGGCACCTTCCAGGACCAGATCAGCGCCTACCTGCAGGGCACGCCGGACGACGTCTTCACCTGGTTCTCCGGGTTCCGGATGCGGTTCTTCGCCGCTCAGGGGCTGCGCCACCGACATCAGCGACGTCTGGGCCAAGTGTCGGAGCCAACTTCTCCGACGCGTTCAAGGTCGGCATCCACGGGCGACGACGGGAAGCAGTACTTCATCCCCATCTACAACTACCCGTGGGCCGTCTTCTATCGCAAGAGCGTCTTCGCAGGACAAGGGCTACACCGTCCCGACCACGCTCGACGACTTCAAGACGCTGGCCAAGAAGATGAAGTCGGACGGCCTCGTCCCGATCGCGTTCGGCGACAAGGATGGCTGGCCCGCGATGGGCACGTTCGACATCATCAACCTTCGGCACGAACGGCTACGACTTCCACGTCGGCCTGATGGCCGGCAAGGAGAAGTGGACCGACCCGAAGGTCACGACGGTGTTCAACACCTTCAAGGACCTGCTGCCCTTCCACCAGGAGGGCGCCGCCGGCCGGACCTGGCAGGACGCGGCGCAGGCGCTCGTCCAGAAGAAGGCCGGCATGTACCTGCTCGGGATGTTCGTGTCCCAGCAGTTCCAGACGGCGGGCGCAGCGGATCTCGCCGACCTCGACTTCTTCCCCTACCCGAGCTTCGGGACGCAGTACGACGCCGAGAAGGCGCTCGACGCCCCGATCGACGGCTTCATGCTCAGCGCGAACTCGCCGACCCTCGCAGGCCGACATGGACGCTGCGAAGTCCTTCCTCGAGTACCTCGCGCAGCCGGCGACGCAGGTCGCCTGGGTCAGCCAGGACCCGAGCAACATCGCGGCCAGCAAGAACGCCGACACGAGCAAGTACACCCCGCTCCAGTTGAAGGCCGCGCGAGCTCGATCGGCGATGCCCAGCGCATCACCCAGTTCCTCGACCGCGACACCAACCCGAACTTCGCCGGGGCGAACGGCATGCAGGCCTTCCTCCTCGACTTCATCAAGAACCCCGATCAGGACCTCGTCGCCTTCCAGAAGAAGATCCAGGACTTCTGGGACACGCTGTAGCCGCACGGGCCCGGCCCGGCTAGACTTCACGGACCGTGGCCGATCACGCGAGTCAGAACGCCGCCGCCCGCCACCGCCGAGCAATCCGGCGTGACGGGGGCGGCTGCTTCCCGCGACCGGACGGGCGCCCGGGGCCGCATCCGGCGCCACTACAGCCTCCTGACCCGGACCGACAAGCTCGTCCTGGGCCTCATGGTCGGCATCCCGCTGGTCTTCGACCTCGTCGCTGATCTGGGGCCCGACGCTCGCGTCGTTCCTCCTCTCGTTCACGAACTGGAACGGCATCGGCAGCCCGCTCGACGCCAAGGTCGATCGGGATCGAAGAACTACGAGAACCTGTTCACGGCCTACCCGTTCTTCTGGCCAGCCCTGAGCCACAACCTCATCTGGCTGGCCTGGCTGATGTTCATCGCCACGCCGCTCGGGATGCTGCTTCGCCGTCCTGCTGGACCGGGTCGATCCGCGGGACGCGCATCTACCAGAGCGTGTTCTACCTCCCGGTCGTCCTCTCGCTCGCGGTCATCGGGTTCATCTGGCAGCCTGCAGTACGCGCCGGAGCAGGGGCTGATCAACAACGTCCTCGGGCGCACATCGCAACGACAACCTGATCGACTGGCTGGGCGACCCGAGCCTCAACATCTGGGCTGCGCTGGTCGCCGCGAGCTGGCGGCACGTCGGCTACATCATGGTGCTCTACCTCGCGGGGCTGAAGGCATTCGACCCGACGCTGCGCGAGGCGGCCAAGGTCGATGGCGCGAACGAACGCCAGACGTTCTTCCGCGTCGTCTTCCCGGTGATGATGCCGATCAACGTCGTCATCGTGGTCATCACCATCGATCGAGGCTCTCCGCGCCTTCGACATCGCCTACATCATCAACCACGGCAAGAACGGGCTCGAGCTGCTCTCGACGCTCATCACGAACAACGGCATCAGCGAGTCGAACCGCCTCGGGTTCGGCATCGGCCATCGCCGTCGTCCTGCTCGTGATCTCGCTCGTCCCGATCGTCGCCTTCCTGACCCGGATGATGCGCGAGGATCGACGATGACCGCGGTCACGGCACGCCGCGACGCACGAGCGCGCAGCGCGAAGCGTCGGCAGGACCGCTGCCGCGGCGTCGCGCTGCTACGCCTTCCTCACGTTCATGGCGATCCTGTGGCTGCTGCCCGCTCGCTTGGGCGATCTACACGGCGCTGCGGCCGTTCTCGCGATACGCAGGCGCACGGATACATCTCGCTGCCGCGGCGCGCTGACCCTCGACAACTTCCTCAACGCCTGGAACGCAGGCGCGAGTTCGCCCTGCATTTCGCTGAACACCCTGATCGTGTCGATCCCCGCCGTGATCGTGACCTTGCTCGTGGCGTCCATGATCGCGTTCGCGGTGTCCCAATTCAGCTGGCGGCTCAACCTGGTGGTGCTGTTGATCTTCATCGCCGGCAACCTGTTGCCGCCGCAGGTGCATCATCGTTCCGCTGTTCAAGATCTACAACGCGATCCTGCGGCGTGCCCGAGCCGCTCAGCGACAACGGCCTCCTGTACGACCAGTACTTCGGGATCTTCCTGATCAACGTCGTGTTCCAGGTCGGCTTCTGCGTGCTCGTGCTGAGCAACTACATGAAGACGCTCTCGCACGAGCTGACCGAGGCCGCGCTCGTCGACGGCGCGAGCGTCCTGCGGATCTGGCGGGGCGGTGGTCATGCCGCTCTGCCGCCCGGCGCTCGCCGCGCTCGCGACTCTCGAGTTCACCTTCATCTACAACGACTTCTTCTGGGCCCTGCTCCTCCTGAAGACGGGCGATCGACGGCCGATCACGTCGGCGCTCAACAATCTGCAGGGGCAATTCTTCACGAACACCAACCTGCTCGCGGCCGGCGCCCTGCTGGCCGCCGTCCCGACGATCCTCGTGTTCCTCGCGCTCCAGCGCCACTTCATCAGCGGCCTCTCGCTCGGCGTCGACCAAGGGCTGACCAGGACCGAGGACGCGCCCGGCGGCAGCGACCCGACCAGCCTACCGCCGCATCCCGTCAGACGGCCTCGAGCACGAAGAGGCGCGCCCGGAAGTCCCCCAGTGTCTGCCGCCTCGAACCGGTCGATGTCGAGCGCCAGCCCGGCGGCCATCAACTCGGCGCCGCTGCGCTCGCCGTCGTTGGCTCGTGCGACGCGGTCGTCGCCGGCCGGGCCAAGCCGCACACGCGATAGACCGCATCCGGGTCGAGCCCGCGCAGCCGCAGGCGGTGCGGGGCCGGGCGAGGGCCGGCCGAGGATCTGGTACGTGCCGACCAATGCGCGTCGCGTCCGTCCGGCGCCACCGACCATCCACGACGACCTGGTCGCGATCGCCCTCGAACGGGCTCTCGAGCCGCACGAAGCGCCCGCGCTGGAGCACCTCGCGGTGGACGGCATAGAAGCGCGATCTGGTGCCGCGACCTCGGCACGCTCCGCGTCGCTCAGCGCGGGTCGGGTCCAGCTCGTAGCCGAAGACGCCGAAGAACGCGACCGCGGCCCGCGTCCCGAGCGGCGTCACCCGGCCGCTCTGGTGGTTCGGCACCGCCGAGACGTGCGCCGCCCATCGAGCTCAGCGGGTAGACCAGCGAGGTGCCCCACTGGATGCGCAGCCGCTCCACCGCGTCGGTGTCGTCGCTCGTCCACGCCTGCGGCGCGAAGGCGAGCATGCCCGGGGTCGAACCGCGCCGCCGCCGCCGGCGCACGACTCGAACAGGACGTCCGGGAAACGCGTCGGTCAGCCGCCGGTACAGCTCGTAGACGCCGAGGATGTAGCGGTGGAAGAACTCGCCCTGGCGGTCGGGCGGCAGCCCGAGCGCCGTACGGCTCGGTGATGTTGCGGTTCATGTCCCACTTGACGTACGAGATCGGGGCGCTCTCGAGGACCTCGCCCAGGACGCCGGTCGAGGTGGTCGACGACCTCCGGCGCGGCCCATGTCGAGCACCAGCTGCTGGCGGCTCTCCGTCCGCGGCCGACCGGGGATGCCGATGGCCCAATCCGGATGCGCCCGGAAGAGGTCGCTTTCCGCCGCTGACCATCTCGGGCTCGATCCAGAGCCCGAAGTCGATGCCCAAGCGCCGGTGATCCGCGCTGGCGACGCCATCCAGGCCGTCGGGCAGCTTGCGCCGGTCGACGACCCAGTCGCCCAGCGAGGTCGTGTCGTCGTCGCGGGCGCCGAACCAGCCGTCGTCGAGCACGAACAGCTCGACGCCGAGCTCGCGCGCCGAGGCCGCGATGGCGACCAGCTTGTCGGCATCGAAGTCGAAGTAGGTCGCCCTCCCAGTTGTTGATGAGGATCGGCCGCGGTCGGTCGCGCCAGACCCCGCGGGCGAGTCGCTCTCGGTAGAGCCCGTGGAAGGTGTCGCGACAGCCCACCGAGACCGTCGGCCGTGCACGCGATCACGGCCTCCGGCGTCGTGAACGACGCGCCCGGCTCCAGTGCCCACGCGAAGCGTGTCGGGCTCGATGCCGAGCCGGACACGGGTGGTGCCGAACGGCGTCGACCTCGGCCTCGGCGAGGAAGTTGCCCGAGTAGACGAGGCTGAACCCGTACGCCTCCCCATGCGCCTCGTCGGTCGTCGGCCGCCGGAGGGCGATGAACGGGTTGTGCTGCGCGCTCGGACGCGCCGCGCGATGCTCGAGACGGCGTGCCGGCCGGGGACCAGCGGCCGCTCTGCCGACGTGCGCCTCGCGCGCCCACGCACCGGTCAGCCCGATCAGTCCGCCAGTCCGCGTCGGGCAGGTCCAGCGAGGCGCTCATCGCCGTCCGCAGCTCGACGGCGGCCGGGCCCGTCGCCCGGATCGTGGCGCTCCGCGCGATGGCGTCGTGGTCGCGGAAGAGCGTGAACCGCAGGTCGACCTCGATGCCGTGCCAGCTCGTCGGCCAGAGTGACCGTCGAGCGTCTCGGCCTCCGCATCCGCCTCGACATACGTGGACGGCAAGGCCCTCGAGGTCCGGCTTTCCGGCCGCGATGACGGTGGTCGCGGTAGCGCAGGGCCAGCGCCGTCGCGCCGTCCGGGCGCGCGGCGACCAGCGCCGGGACGCGGTAGTCGCCGGTGCCGGGCGTGGGGTAGGCCAACGGGACCGGCTCGCCGACGCGGTTGGCGAAGCCGGCGAACGGGTCCGGGCCGAGATGGCGATACGACCGGCCAGTCGGGAGCGGCGCGCCGAGGTGGAGCTGCGCCGAGCGACCCCTCCTCGTAGACCCGCAGGACCAGGCTCAGCCGGCCGTTGGCGAGGTGGAACTGGCGGTCATCGGGGCGCCACTCGATGGTCATCAGTCGGCGGCGACCGGACGGAGACGCCAGGTCCAGGTGTACGTGCCCGGACCGACGAGGTACTCGGGCAGGGTGTCCGGCCCGCACGATGCGGTCCCGAGCCCGCGGTGCGCCGCGTCGAGGTGGACGTACGTCTCGGCGTGCGGCACCAGCTCGGGCTCGTGGGTCGCGGTGGCGAGATCGACCGCGCGGTGATGCGACACCGAGACCTGGCCGGGCCGGTCGAGCTCGAAGCGCACGCCCGCGCCATCCCCGTCGGTGAGCTCCAGCCAGCGGACGTCGGCGTGGCCGCCGTTCTCCTGGGGCCGGATGTATGGCACGTGCTGCTCGCCGACGGAGGAGATCCAGCGGCCGACGATCCCGCTGCGCTTGCGGTCCGGATACGTCTCGTGCGGCCCGCGTCCGAAGTACTCGACGGATTCGAGCCCGGGGACCACCTCGAGGGCCACCCCGACCCGGGCCAGGTCCACGATCGAGTCCGGGATGATGACGGTCTCGGTCACGGCGAACCCGCCGTCCTCGCCGGCGACCACGACCCGCTCGTGCCGGATGGCGATCCCGGTCCCGGTCGTCACCGCATCGACGATCCGCGCGGTGTCCCCGTCGCGTTCGAGCGAGACGAGCCGCCGCTCGAGCCGGTCGATCCCGGCGTCCCGCCACGCGGCCGCGAACCGTCCGATCCGGTCGTTGTCGGTCGGGGCGCGCCAGAGGGCAAGGGCGGGCGACGCCGCGAGGCAGCGGGTGCGAGATGTGCCCGTCGGCCGCGACGATGCCGTCGGTCGACCCACCGCCCTCGTACGGCTCGGCCAGGCCCGGACCCGTCCCGAGCGGCACCTGAAGCGCGCAGATCTCGGTGCCCTGGGGGGCCCAGTCCAGGTCGCGCGCGAGCGACCACCGCGTCGTCAACCAGGCATCGCCGGCACCCGTGATGTCGGCCGGCAGGCCATCGAGCGGGACGACGGTCGTCTCGCCGGGGCGGATCAGCGGGGCCGCGAACGTGCCCTCGGCCACGATCCGGCCGTCGACCGTGGCCTCCCACGCGGCGCGCATCGTCTCGGTCGAAGCGAAATGCCGCCGGTTCGTGATCGCCAGGCCGCCCGATGCCGCGTCGAACGCGATCCCGACGGCCGCGGCCAGCGTCCGGTGCTCCCACAACGCCGGCTTGGGGGTCCGGTCCGGCCAGACCAGGCCGTCGGTGCAGAAGTTGCCGTCGTTGGGCTCGTCGCCGAAGTCGCCGCCGTAGGCCCACCGGGTCGAGCCGTCGGGCTGCATCTGGACGAGCCCGTGGTCCCACCACTCCCAGATGAACCCGCCCTGGAGCCCGGGCGTGGACTCGATCGCGTCCCAGTACTCCGCCAGCGTCCCGTTGGAGTTGCCCATCGCGTGCTGGTACTCGCACATGATCAGCGGGTGTCGCTGCAGGCCGGACCGGGCATGCTCGACGATCGCGGAGATCGGCGGGTACATCGGGCAGGTGAGGTCCGAGCCGTCCTGGTCCGCGGTCCAGTCCCAGCGGATCGCGCCCTCGTAGTGCAGCGGCCGCGACGGGTCGACGCGACGGACCCAGGCGGCCGCGGCCTCGTGGTTCGAGCCGAACCCGGACTCGTTGCCGAGCGACCAGGCGAAGACCGACGGGTGGTTCCGGTCGCGCAGCACCATGCGGGAGACCCGGCTGACCCACTGATCGACGTAGCGCGGGTCGTCGCACAGCGTGCTCTGGAACGCGTGCGACTCGATGTCGGCCTCGTCGACGACGTAGAACCCGAGCTCGTCGGTCAGGTCGAGGAAGATCGGGTCGTTCGGGTAGTGCGACGTGCGGACGGCGTTGAACCCGAACCGCTTCATCTCGAGCAGGTCGGCCCGCATGGAGGCGGGCGAGATGACCCGCCCGGTGTGCTGGTCGAAGTCGTGGCGATTGACGCCGCGGATGAAGATGCGCTCGCCGTTGAACAGGAGGTCGACGCCGCGGATCTCCACGCGCCGGAACCCGATGCGGAGCACGTGTCGCTCGATCAGCGTCCCGTCCGCCGAGCGGAGCGTGACGTGGAGGTCACGGAGCGCGGGCGTCTCGGCCGTCCAGCGCGGCACGTCGGGGATCTCGAGATCCCAGTGGACGCGGCCGGGCAGGGGTGGCGCCTGCCGGCGGAACTCGGCGTCCCAGGCGGCCTGGTCCGCGGGATCGCCGACGACGGCCGCGGGCCCGCCCACGATGTGGCGCTGGACGATCTCCGGGAACGGCCACGCCGGGGGACCCGGCGGCTCGTTGGTGGCCCGGACGGCGGGCAGCAGGCCGGCGATCTCCGCCTCGACGACCCATCCGGCGCTGGGCGCGACGCCCGCGAACCCGATGTCGACCGTCAGGTCGAGCGTGCCGGTCGTCAGGTCGTCGGCCAGGCCCCCGATCGCCGCGATGTCCGCCACGTACACGGGTCCCGTCGCGTACAGGTACACCGAGCGGGTGATCCCGCCATGCCACCACTGGTCCTGGTCCTCGACGTACGTCGAATCGGACCACTTCACGACCGTCAGGCGGAGGTGGTTCGTCTGTGGCTGGACGTGGTCGCTGATGTCGAACTCGGCCGCGAGATGGGCGTCCTTGCTCATGCCGACGTCGCGCCCGTTGACCTGGACGAGGAGGACGCTCTCGGCGGCGCCGACGTGCAGGACGATGCGCCGGCCGACCCAGTCCTCGGGCAGCTCGAAGGTCCGCTCGTAGACCCCGGTCGGATCGACCGCGGGGATCTCGGGCGGCTGGCCCGGGAACGGCATCACGATGTTCGTGTAGTGGGGCAGGTCCCAGGTCTCCTGGCGGGTCCAGCAGCTGGGGACGTCGATGTCGCGCCAGTCCGCGGCGGCCGGTTGGAGCTCCGGTCGGCGGAGCAGCTGGAACTGCCACGTGCCGTCGAGGACGAGGCGGTCGTCGTGGTGGACGGCATGCATGGGCAGCCGCCCGATGCCCATCAGTTCAGGGCTGGTCCACGCTTGGGTCACGAGGACGATTGTCGCACGGACGGGCCGTCCGGGAGGCCCGCGACGGCCGCGGCCGCCGCGTCACGTGGCGCGTCGCGGGGCGGGAACCCGAGCCAGCCGACGACCGCGGCGAGCAACGCGAGGAGCGTCGCGAACCCGAAGACCGCGGTCGGGCCGATGTTCGCGTACAGCAGGCCGCCGATGAAGTTGGAGACGATCGCGGCGAGCCCGAAGGCCGTCGTCTGGAACAGGGCCTGGCCGGTCGCCTGGAGCTCGGCCGGGAGCAGACGCGCGATCGTGAGGACGGTGGCCACGAGGATCGAGGCGAACGCCACGCCCGTGAACAGCCGCGTGGCGATGATCAGGTCCGGGACGGTGAGCCACGTCCACGACGCGAAGCACGCGGCGTTGATGACCGTACCGGCCACGAAGACCGCGCGCAGGCCGACGCGCTCGACGACCCGGCCGAGCACCAGCATCGTCGGGATCTCCGCGAGCGCCGAGACGCCCGCCGACAGGGCGACGTCCGACGGCTGCCCACCCAGCTGCGTCAGGTACAGCGGCAGGAACGTGTAGCCCGACAGGATCCCGGCGAAGACGAGCCCGACCGCGAGCAGGACCATCCGCATCCGGGGCGCCATCCGGAGCGCGACGCCCGCGGACCCGAACTGCCACGTCCGGGCGGGCGGCGTCGCCGCGTCGCCGGCGGCTCCGTCGGTCGAGCTCGAGGTCGCCGACGCCGGCCGCCGGGCCCGTCCGGTGCGCGCCCAGGTCCGCGCGCCGGACGTCGCGGATCCCGCCCGCCGAGATCGCCATGAGCACGACCGCGACCCCGCCGATGACGAAGGCCGCCTGGTACCCGGTCCGGTCGTAGACGAACCCCGAGATGATCGACGCGAGCGCGAACGACACGCTCGAGAGGATCCGGACGCGGGCGTAGCCCTGACCCTGGTGCCCGAGGGCGTTGACCGTGATCGCATCGGCGAGCGGTTGCCACGCCGACTGGAACACCCAGAACCACACGAACAGCCCGGAGACGACCAGCATCGGCCAGGTCCCGAGCAGCAGGACGAGCGAGACCAGCGAACCCAGGGCGCAGATCTGGAAGGTCCGCGGCCGGCCGAACCGGACGTCGGCGAGGTGGCCCCACACCGGGACCGCGATGGTGAACGCGACCGCGCCGAGGGACGTCAGGAGGCCGATCTGGCCCGGCTTGAACCCGAACGACGCGAGGATGACCGAAACGAAGGGCAGGATCGCGCCGAACGCCACGCCGAGCGCGAAGACCAGGGTGCGCACGGCGGTCACGGGACGAATCGTACCGGCGCGAGTGCCTCGGCAGCGGGTCGTCCCGCGGGACCGGCAACCTCCTCGACCCGGACCCGGTTCATGTCAGCAGGTGACACGTTGCCGACCGATATTGGCATAGCGATATAGGCCAAGCAGGGAGTATCATCCGCCGATGAGTGAGCGCGCCGCCCGGGTCGATTGGCTGGTCTTCCTCGGCCTCGGGTTCATCTGGGGCTCGAGCTACCTGTTCATCAAGCTCGCCGTCGATGACTTCGGGACCGCGACGCTCGTGGCCTTGCGCCTGGTCATCGGCGCGACGTTGCTGTGGGCCGTGGTCCTGGTGGCTCGCCAGACGCTCCCGCGCGAGCCACGCATGTACGGCCACCTCATCGTCATGGCCGTGATCAACATCATGATCCCGTTCCTGCTCATCACCTGGGCCGAGCAGTCGGTCGAGTCATCGCTCGCGGCCATCCTCACGTCACCCGTCCCCCTCTTCGCGATCGTGCTCTCCTCGCTGTTCCTCCCCGATGAACCGATCCGGGTCAACGGCCTGCTCGGCCTGCTCGTCGGATTCGTCGGCGTGATCCTGGTCGTGAGCCCGGGCCTCACCGGCGCCGGGTCATCGATCAGCGGCCAGCTCGCCCTGCTCGGCGCTGCATTCAGCTATGCCTGCGGGGCGGTCTACGCCCGGCGGAACGTCCGCGGGCTCGCGCCCATGGTCCCCGCGGTCTTCCAGGTGACGTTCGCCGCGATCATGGCGAGCACGCTCGCGCTGCTGCTCGAGCATCCGTGGACGGCCACGCCGGACGCGCAAGCGATCTTCTCGATCGTGTGGCTCGGCATCCTGGGGTCGGGCGTCGCGTACCTCTTCGTGTTCCGCCTGTTCAAGAACTGGGGCGCGACGCGGACGACGCTCGTCGCCTACGAGATCCCCGTCTGGGGCATCGTCCTCGGATTCCTCGTCCTGGGCGAGCCCGTCGGCGCGCAGCTGATCGCCGGGACCGCCCTGATCATCACCGGCGTCGCGTTGGTCAACGCCAGGTTCGGGCGGCGGCGATTGTTCGGTCGCGTGCCGCCGATCGAAGCCGCCTAGCCTCGCGTCGCGGCATGGTCGCGTCGCCAGCGGCCTAGGCGCCCACCGCGAGCAACAGCGCCCCGCCCACGATCAGGATCGAGGCGCCGACGCGCCGCACCACCTCCGAGCGACTGGCCGCCTCACCGAGCTTCACGGAACCCCAGGCCGCCGCGAAGACCGTCGCCGACTCGCGCAACGGCGCGACCCCGGAGAGCGGCGCGACGCTCAGCGCCACGAGGATGCACAGGTAGGCGCCGAGGGTCAGCATCCCGCCGACCGCTGCCCGCTGGTTCTCGACGCGACCGCCGCCGAAGATGCCCCCGCCCGCGACGAGCGTGATCCAGACGACGAGGACCACGCACGTCGTCGCCCACAGGATCGCCGCGTACGGGACGGGCGCGATGATCCGGGTCCCCACCCGGTCGATGGCGCTGTACGCCGCGATGGTCAGGCCGGTCGCGATCGCGAAGAGCACGGCCGGATCGAGGCCGGACCCGCCGCGCCGCAGCGCCTGCCACGGGCGCTGGAGCCATAGGAACCCGATCAGCAGCAGCACCACGCCGATCGAACCGGCCACGCCGAGCCGTTCGCCGAGGATGACGACGCCGATGAAGACCGCCACGAGCGGCGCGGTCCCCCTGGCCAGCGGGTACACGACCGAGAGGTCACCGCGTCGGTACGCGGCCGACAGCAGGATGAAGTAGCCGGCCTCGACCGTGCCCGAGACGAGCCCGAGGACCACGCCTTCGACCGGGAAGGCCGGGCGGTCGCTCAGCAGCCACCAGCCGATGCCGGCCGGGATGATGACGAGCGCGGCCGCCAGCATCCCGACCGCTGCCGTGCGGAGCGGGTCGCCGGCCGTCTTGAGGCGGACGTTCCACGCGACGTGGAGGACGGCCGAGACGGCGACGAGGGCGATGACCCAGGGGTCCACCCCCGGACGTTAGCGTGCGCGCCGGGGCCTCGTCCGGATGCCGGCGCGAGCGCGTCGGCGCACGGACCTCGCGCCTCAGCGCATCAGGGCGCGACGTCTCGACGGCTCATCCCCCATGCGCCAAGCACGATCCCGCCCACGGCGAGCACCACGCAGGCGACGATCCCCACGGGGTCCCACTGACCGAGCATCGGCTGGCCCATGTGGGCGGTGAGCGCGAGCTGATGGACCCAATCGGGCAGATCCAGCGCCGGAGCAACGAGGTCGAGGAGGTACGTGCCGATCACGAGGAGTGCGGCGATCTCGGCGGCCAGCGACGTCCGCCAGAGGCCGCCGATCGCGAACCCGATGCCGACGATGGCGGCAGCGTAGAGCCCGAGGGCCGCGCATCCGAGCATCGCCTCGCCCCCACTCAGGCCACCGGACGCGGCTCCGAGTCCGACACCCAGGGCGAACAGCACCGTCATCACCGCGATGGCGACGAGCGCCGCGATGCCTCCGGCAGTGACCCAGTGGGCCCGCGACATCGGCGTCGAAAGGATCGTCTCGAGACGGCCCTCTGACTCGTCCGACGCCCACTTGGCGACGAGCGTCGCGCCGGCGAAGCCGGCGGCGATGTACAGGAGCTCCGCATAGAGCTGGAGCCATCCGCCCACCGACGTCAGGTCGATCCCGGGGAAGAGCGCCTCGAAGGTCTTCGCGAACTCCGGTGCGCTCCCGAGCTGGTCGGCGAGCACCCCCGACAGCGACGCGTACAACAGCCCGATCAGGCCGAGCCCGATCCCCCAGGCGAGCGCCCGCGGGAGCAGCTCGCCGAAGGCGCGGTTCGTCGGGCCCCGGACACCGAGCAGCGGGGCAGGCAGTCCCGGGAGGGACAACCCGGCGGTCACGCCCAGGTCGCGGCGGGCGAACAGCTCCACGCCGAACGCCAGAAGGACGACCGCAAGGATCCCGACGAGCGCGACCGAGGGCCAGTCGTAGACACCGACGAGCGGGACGTGGTCGAACGTCCAGGCGTACGGACTCAGGGCGAGCAGCGGACCGCCGACGCCGAGGCCGTTCACGATCCAGGTGCCCACCATCACGACCGCTGCCACGCCCGCCGAGCCGGCACGGCCGAGCAACGGCGAGAGGGCAAAAGCGAGGCCACCGAAGAGCAGCGCCAGGAAGCCGATCCAGATGGCGAATCCGAACGAGGATTCCAGCGGGATCTGGTCGCCCAGCGCGGCATCGCCGAAGACGTTGGAGCTGAACGTCAGCGCAAGGGCGAGGATGACCATCGCCAGCGCGAGCAGCGTGATGTGCGCCGTCAGCTTCTCGAGCGCGATGCGCCGCTTGCCGAATGGGGCGACCGCGACGAAGTCAAGGCTGCCACGGCGCGCCTCGCTGGCCAGCGTCGAAGAGAGGGCGAAGATCGACCACAGCGCCGTCCCGAGGGCGAAGATCGCCCCGTACTTGAAGGTGACGTACCCGCCCAGGGTCCCCACCTTGGCGCCGATCAGCTCGACGTTGCCGAACAGGTCCATCATCGAGGACGGGATGCTCCCGAAGAGGGCGCTGACCTCTTGCCTCGCTGCGGGTGTCGGAAAGATGTTCGCGACGGCGACACCCATGATCATCGACATCCCGCCGAGCAGGCCGGCAGCGATGATGAAGGCCAGACGCGAGTCGCGGATCGTCTTGCCGAAGATGCTCCCGAAGCCGTAGATCCGGCGATGGAGCGGGATCGGTGGGAAGGTCGCCGCGGCATGGCGCGGCGCGCCGGCGCCGACGCTCATGGCTCGTTCATCCCGACGGCCTCTCGGCCGTACTGCGCGAGGAATGTCTCCTCGAGGCTGGGCTCGCGCGAAACGAAGTCGAGCAGCTCGTAGCGGGCCGCGGCCTGGACGACCGGCGTGATGGCACCGGCGACACGCATCCGCAGGACGTGGTCGTCGGCGACCAGCTCGCTCACGCCCGGGAGGCTCTCGAACGCGTCCGTCGGCACGGGTCCGGCGAACCGGAGCTCCACCTGGTGATGGGCCAGGTCGCGAAGCCCCTCGACCGTGTCGAGCTTCACGATCCGGCCCTCGCGGATGATCGCCACCCGGTCGGAGCTCTTCTCGACCTCGGACAGGATGTGGCTCGAGAGGAAGACCGTCGCGCCGTCGGCGACCGCCTGACGGAGGGTCACGAAGAACGTCTGCTGGACGAGCGGGTCGAGCCCGGACGTCGGCTCGTCAAGGATCAGGAGTTCGGGTCGGTGCTGGAGCGCGATGATCACCCCGACCTTCTGCTTGTTGCCTTTGCTGTACTCGCGGAAGCGGCGACTCGGATCGAGGTCGAAACGCTCGATGAGCGACGCCTGGTATCCGCGATCAACACCCCCGCGGAGGTTGGCGAAGTACTCGAGCGTTTGCTTCCCGGTCAACCGGTCGTACAGGGTGAACTCGCCGGGGATGTATCCGATCCGACGGTGGATGGCAACGGGATCCGCGCTCGACTCGATCTCGAAGACGAGCGCGCGGCCACTGGTCGGGCGGATCAGGTCGAGCAGCGTCCGGATCGTCGTGGTCTTGCCGGCGCCATTGGGCCCGAGGAAGCCGAAGATCTCGCCCTCGGCGACCTCGAGGTCGACATCGATGATGCCGCGGTGGGTCCCGTAGGACTTGGTGAGCTTCTCGGTGCGGATGACCGACGTCATTCGGTCACGTTCCTTCCTGCCGGTGCGCCGGCGCGCTGCTGGAGGTAGCGGTCCATCACCGCCGGGACCTCGGTTCGATGTAGAACATGACGTCGCGCATCTCCTGGAGACGGGCGCGCGACTCGGGTGGCCGGTCCTCGATGGCGACGAGCCCGCGCTCGACCATCTCGCGGATCTGCCGGTAGATCCGCCCGGCCCCGGACACGAAGGTGTCGAGCGCCTCCGGCGGCGCCGAGAAGTACTCGCGGCGGTCGCCGCGTCGGGTCGTCCGCCGGATGAACCCGGCGTTGGTCAGGAGCATGGCCGTGCCGCTGATCGCGCCCCGACTCGCGCGGAGGGCGGCCGCGATGTCGGCGGCCGTCTGCTCGGGCGGCTCGCAGATGAGCAGCCAGCCCCACATCCGCCCGGCCATCGGCGTCATCCCGTACCCGGCCAGCATCTGGCCCATCTCCTCGACGAACGCGCTCTCGCCGTCGGTCATCGAGGGGCGTGGATCCGGGTCGGACATGACCCGGCCATGTTGGACCGTTCGGAACGTTCAGTCAAGTGTGAAACTTGTGAAAGGGGCGGGCCTGGCCGGAGGTGGGAGTGGTCGCACGGGAACTGGCCAGAACTCGAGCCGGGCACACCAGTCTCGGGCCAGGAGAGGTGCCGGCCGAACCCGGGCACCGGACTCGACCCTGGGTATGTCCCTCACGCTTATCTCAGCGGGTTCGAGGCCCGAGTTCGCGGCTCGATCGCGGTCGTGGCCGCCGGCTATCGACGGGGCGGTCAGTGCTCCTTCGTGCGGCGACGACGCTCTGAGAGCGTGCCACGTGCCGTCGGTCGAGGCGCTCGGCGTGCGAAGTCGCTCGCTGATGCCCACAGATAAGACTGGCAGGCATAACCGGGCGCTGGATTCGAGTCCCGCACCCGCGGCCGGTCGCCCGGACGTGACCCGGACGACCGGACGGACCGGTCCGGGCCCGGCCGGCCCCCGTCTCTACGACGCGCGGTCGGCGGTGCGCTGGACGGCCTCGGCGCGTTCCTTGAGCGCGCGAAGGTGGCCCTCGACCCGGCTCCCCAGGGACGCCCGCCCGAACCGCACGAGCAGGCCGGTCCAGCGATCGAACGGCTCGAAGGTCGCCGCGTGGATCACCCGCGTCCCGCCCGCGACGGACTCGAGCTGCCAGCTCCACTCGCTGTCGAAGCCGGAGCCGGTGATGCGGATGCGGAACCGCGAGTCGGGACGCGCCTCGAGGCTCTCGACGCGCGCGTCCTCGCGCAGCAGCCCGAGCCGGGTGCGGGCGTGGCGCGTCGTCGCGGCCGCCGGCCACGACGGCGCCGCCGGGCCCGAACCGCAGCTCCGGGTACAGGGCGATGTTCCACGCCGGATCGTGGAGCGTGGCCCACACGATGCGCGGCGACGCCTGCACGAACACCCGGCGCTCGACGAACCCATCGGTGCGCTGGTGGTCGCCGGGTCGTCGGTAGCCGACCTCGGGGTCGGGGCGGAGCGCCATGCGAGTCAGACCCCGATCGGGTGCCAGACCGTCTTCATCTCGAGGAAGGCGGCGATCCACTCCGGTCGTTCGGCGGCTCGATCGTCGAGCCAGTCGAAGCGGGCCTCGTTCACCCCGGTCGGCCGGCGCAGGAGGCGCTTGATGTCGTCGGCCGCGAGGAGTTCGGTCTCGAGGCGCATCTCGTCGGGAACGCCCCAGGTGTCGATGGCGTCGACGTCGACGTGGGCGGCCATGATCGGGATCAGCTCCTTCTTGAAGCCGGTCAGGACGTTGACGACGCCGCCCGGGACGTCGGAGGTGGCCAGCACCTCGGTGAGGGTCACCGCCGGCAGCGGCCGCGTCTCCGAGGTGATGAGGACCACGGCGTTCCCCGACACGAGCGGCGGCGCGAGGCGGCTGATGAGGCCCAGCAGTGACGACGTCTCGGGGGCGACCACGCCCACGACGCCGGTCGGCTCCGGGATCGTGAAGTTGAAGTACGGCGCCGCCACCGGGTTGGACGAGCCGAGCACCTGGGCGATCTTGTCGGCCCAGCCGGCGTACCAGACCCAGCGATCGATCGCCCGGTCGACGGACTCGCGGGCCCGCCCCTCGCGCACCCCTTCGGCGGCCATGACCTCCGCGACGAACTGGTCGCGGCGGCCCTCCATGAGCTCGGCCACCCGGTACAGGACCTGGCCGCGGTTCATCGCGGTCTTCTCGGCCCAGCCGGGCTGCGCCTTGCGGGCCGCGCGGACCGCGTCGCGCAGGTCCTTGCGCGAGGCCCGGCACGCGTTGGCGAGGGGCGTGCCGTCCGCGGCGGACACCAGGTACGACCGGCCGCTCTCGGTCCGCGGGAACGCGCCGCCGATGTACAGCTTGTAGGTCTTGCGGACCTCGATGCGGGACGTCGTCATAGAGGCGGCTCCTCCATGTCGCGGATCCGTGGCCCGACGATCTCGATCCCATGCCGCTCCGCGACCGGCAGGATCACCGCGGCCGGGGGCGGGGCGAGCGAGGCCGGTGGCTCATCGCTCGTGGCAGGCACGCCGAGCTCGAACACGAATCGCTCGAACCCAGCCGGACCCGTGATGACGAGGACTCGCGACGGCTCGATGTCGACGGTAAAGGTGTGCGGGATCCCCATCGGCGCGAAGGCGAGCGACCCAGCGACGGCGGTCAGGACCGTTTCGCCGACGTGGAATGACAGCTGGCCGTCGAGGACATAGAACGCCTCGTCCTCCCGATGGTGGATGTGGAGGCGCGGCTCGGACGTCCGGGTCACGACCGCCTCGAGGATCGCCAACCGATCGGCGGTGTCGTCCCCGCCGACCTTGCGGGTGAACCGACCGCCGATCGACCATACGGACTCGCCGTCGCCACGCTGCACCAAGAACCCCGCGGTCATCGGTCCTCGAGCCGGACGTAGGCGTGGAGGCCGTGCATGCCGCCCTCGCGGCCGAACCCGGACTCCTTGTAGCCGCCGAACGGCGACGTCGGGTCGAACCGGTTGAACGTGTTCGCCCAGACCACGCCGGCCTTCATCTTCGAGACCATCGACGAGGATCCGCGAGCCCTTGTCGGTCCAGATGCCGGCCGACAGGCCGTACGGCGTGTTGTTGGCCTTCTCGACGGCCTCGTCGGGGGTCCGGAACGTCAGCACCGACAGCACGGGCCCGAAGATCTCCTCGCGGGCGATGCGATGCGACTGGGCGACGTTCGTGAACAGGGTCGGACGGAAGAAGTACCCGCGCTCGGGCAGGTCGCAGGCCGGCTGGTAGAGCTCGGCGCCCTCGGCCACGCCGGACGCGACGAGCTCGGTGATCTTCTCGAGCTGATCCCTCGAGTTGATCGCCCCGACGTCGGTGTTCTTGTCGAGGGGGTCGCCGACACGGATCGTCGCGAGGCGGTCCTTGAGCTTGTCGATGATCGTCTCGGCGATCGACTCCTGGACGAGCAGCCGCGACCCGGCACAGCACACCTCGCCCTGGTTGAAGTAGATGCCGTTGACGATGCCCTCGACCGCCTGGTCGAGCGGGGCGTCGTCGAAGACGATGTTCGCGGCCTTGCCGCCGAGCTCGAGCGTCAGCGCCTTGTCCGTCCCGGCGACGCCGCGGAAGATCTTGCGGCCGATCTCGGTGGAGCCGGTGAACGCGACCTTGTCGATGCCCGGGTGCTCCACGAGCGACATCCCGACGGCGCCCGGCCCCGGGACGATGTTGACGACGCCGGCCGGCAGCTCGGCCTGCTGGCACACCTCGGCGAACAGGAGCGCCGAGAGGGGCGTGGTCGAGGCGGGCTTGAGGACGACCGTGTTACCGGCGGCCAGCGCGGGCGCGATCTTCCAGGCCAGCATCAGCAGCGGGAAGTTCCACGGGATGATCTGCCCGGCCACGCCGAGCGGGACCGCGCGGCGGCCGGGGAACGCGTAATCGAGCTTGTCCGCCCAGCCCGCGTAGTACCAGAAGTGGGCCGCAGCGAGCGGCACGTCGACGTCGCGGCTCTCCTTGATCGGCTTGCCCGAGTCCATGGATTCGAGGACGGCGAACTCGCGGCTGCGTTCCTGGAGGATCCGGGCGATCCGGAACAGGTACTTGGCCCGCTCCTTGCCCGGCAACTTGCCCCACGTGCGCTCCTGGGCGCGACGCGCGGCCTTGACCGCGAGGTCGATGTCGACCGCGGACGCCTTGGCGATCTCGGCGAGCGGCTCCTCGGTGGCCGGGTCCACGCTCGTGAACACGGCGCCGTCCGTGGCCGGCACGGACTTGCCGCCGATGAACAGCCCGTAGCGGTCCTTGAGCGAGACGATGTCGCGGGCTTCTGGCGCCGGCGCGTACTCCCACGGGATCGCCTGGCCGTCGCCCATGACCCCAGCTCGAGGGCGAGGTCGACGGACTCGACGGCGCCGGCACGTTCGACGTCACCGGGACCCGGGTGTCATTGGCCATGCGCGGAATCATAGCGCCCGCCACCCGACGACCCGGCCGGGCGGGCGATGGACAGGGACTGCGCATCCAGACGGGCGTAGGATGTGGTGGACCCGCCGGCCACGACCGCCGGCCGATCCGCGAACCGGCGAGCGATCTCGGCGAACCGGTCCGGGATCGATCGCCCGATGTTCGCGGGCGACCACGGGATCGCGTCGTCGTCCGGACGCAGCCGTCGTCGATCGTCGGCGACCTCGCTGGCTTCGCTCGGTTCGCTCATGCGCGAGGCATGATAGACGCGGCGCCCGACGAGACTGAAGGAGGATCACCATGATCGGCCGACTCATCCGCTTGACCCTTGGGGCGTTCCTGCTCTCGACGATCGGAGCGGCGATCGCGGCGCTGGTCCTCAAGCAGCGCACGCCCTCGGTCGGGACGCCCGACAGCGACGAGATCGCACTCGTGACCATCTTCGAACCGCTCGCGTTCGTGAGCACCGCCAAGGCCTTCCGTGGCGGCAGCCTGGTGTGCTGGTACGGCGGCGGCGACCTCGACCTGCGCGAGGCGACCCTCGATCCGTCGGGCGCCGACCTCGAGGTCCGCCTCGTGTTCGGTGGCGGGCGCCTGCTCGTCCCCGAGGAGTGGGACGTCGACCTCCATGTCACCTCGATCGTCGGCGGCGTCGGCGACATGCGCGAGGCCCGCACGCGGCCAGCGGACGCGCCCCGGCTCACCGTGAGCGGGATCATCTTCTTCGGCGGCCTGGGGATCGATTCCTCGAAGCCGGAGGCCGCGATCGCCGAGGCCGCCGAGGCGCTGGCCGCCGATCACACGAACGGTGCCGACGCGGCCATGGCCGACGCGGCCACGGAGCTCATCCCGGCGCTCGACGTCTAGTCGCGAGGTCCCGCGCTGACCGCGGGGACCGTCAGCAGGCGAAGCGAGCGTCCGGGTAGCCGGGCTCGCAGTAGCGCACGTGCAGATGGTCGTCGTGCCCGGCGTGGAAGCGGGTCAGGCCCTCCTTGATCAGGATCGGGTCGTTGAAGTAGATGAGCTTCACGTGGCCGGGCGCGCTGGCCCGGATGGCCTGGGCGAGCGCGCGCGTCGCGGCCCGGTCGTAGGCGCCCGAGCGGTAGCTCACCCCACGGGCGCACTGGTCCTTCGCCCGGCGCATCGGCCGGATGTCGATCTCCATGCCGACCTGGTGGAACTCATGGCCGGGGATCGGCCCGCCGTGCTGGAACCCGATGTCACCGACCGCGACACGCCCGTGGCCGGCAGCGGCCTCCACCTTCGCCGCCGTCTCCAGGCCGGCGATCGCCGCGGCGGTCCCCCAGTTCGCGAGACCGTTGCCGACGCTGTAGTCGCACAGCGTCGTCGAGTCGAACGCGGGCCGCTCGAAATGGGCGATCAGCCGACGCCAGGTCCCGGCGTTCATGTTCCCCGTCACGCTGGCGCCGATGTGCCGCTGGAACGTCCCGACCGCCGATGTCGTCGTCGTCCCCCAGAGCCCGTCGGCGGCGATGGCCGCATGGCGCTTCGCCCGAAGCTCGAGCTGGAGCGCCTGGACCGCAGGTCCTGATGCGCCCGGTCGCAGGGTCGGCACCAGCCGCGCCCACGCGGCGCGGTCCATGACCGGGGTGGCCGGCGCGATCCCCGTCGCGGTCTTCCAGGCGACCACCGCGGTCTGCGTGCTCGACGAGAACACGCCGTCGGCCGCGGTCGGGAAGCCGCGAGACGTCAGCAGCAACTGGAGCGCCCGAACGTCCGTCCCGCCGTCGCCGAGGCTCTGCGGCGGATAGCTCGTGTCGGGCGCGGCCAGCACCGAGGCCGGGACGGCAACGGCCACGACCGTGCCCAGGGTCGCGAACAGGAGCGGGAGGAGGCGGCGGCCGGGTCGTCGCATCCGGGTCAGGGTATCGGGCAAATGCCCAGGCGGCCAACCGTGGCTCCTCGCCGAGGCCGTCGTGTAGCCTGCGCGGCAGCCATGGATCGCCTGACCGACGTCCCGGAGTTCCTCGACGGACCGCTCGACGATCCGCGGACGCTGGCCGGGAATCTGCGCGACCTGCGTCGGGTCAACCGCTGGCTCGGCGGGGTGTCGCTGACCTCCGCGGCCGTCGCGGCGCTCGCGGCGCATCGTGGTGACCTGACCCTGCTCGACGTCGGGACCGGGGGCGCCGACATCCCGGTCGGGCTGCTCGCAGAGGCGGCACGGTCCGGCCGGCGCCTGCAGGTGGTCGGGACCGATAGTCGCCCGGAGATCCTGGCGGCCGCGGCCATCGCGGCGCCGGGGGTCACCCGGGTCGAGGGCCTGACGCTCGAGGTCGCCGACGGACGCTCGCTCCCGTATGCGGACGACACGTTCGACGTCGTCCACGCCTCGATGGTGCTCCATCACCTCGAACCGGACGAGGGTGTGGCCTTCCTCCGCGAGCTGGCTCGGGTGGCCCGCCTCGGCATCGTCGTCAACGACCTCGACCGGGGGCGGCTCGCCTGGCTGGGCGCGTGGACCATGAGCCACACGCTGACCGCCAACCGGTACACACGGCACGACGCCCCGCTGTCGGTCCGGCGGGCGTATCGGCTCGATGAGGCCCTGGCGCTCATCCGCTCGAGCGGGCTCGCGCCGGTCCGGACGGTCCGCGGCGCGTTCGGCCATCGCTACGCCATCGCCGCGGTCATCCCGACCGAGGTGGACCAGCTGGGCGCCGGCGGCCTCGACCGTGCCTGAGCTCGACTGTGCCTGAGTTCGACCGTGCCTGAGACGGAGGTCGCCATCGTCGGTGGCGGGCCGGCCGGGGCGGCCATCGCGACGCGCCTCGCGGCCAGCGGGCACGACGTCGTGCTCTTCGAGCGGGATCCGACCTGGCGCTGGCGGGCCGGCGGCGTGTTCGCCTCGCCGGCCGCGATGGCGGCGCTCCGCCGTCTCGGACTCGACGAGCCGGCGCTGCAAGCCGTGGCCCGCCCGATCCCGGCGATGCGCGTCGAGACCCCGGCCGGCACATCGTTCCGCTTGACGTATGGCGCCGACGAGGGCGGGCAGCCGGCCGTCGGCTTCGACCGGTCGGTCCTCGACCCCGCGCTGCTCGATCTCGCTCGCGCGGCCGGGGCCGACATCCGGCTGGGCTGGAACGTGACCGATGTCGACCGTGCCGGCGTCCGCGTCTACGGTCGCGGGCCGGACACTGGATTCACGCTGACGGCGCGAGTCGTCGTCGGCGCCGACGGCCTGCGCTCGATCGTGGCCGCCGCCGCCGGCGTCGCCCGGCCGGCCCGTCTCGCGCCCCGCCTCGGCCTCACGTATCACCTCGCCGATCCGGACGGCATCCCGGAGCGCGACGCCCGGATGCGGCTCGTCCGCGACGGCTACGTCGGGATCGCGCCGGTCCCTGGCGGGCGGGTCAACGTCGGGATCGTCCTCGGCCCGAGCTGGCGGGCGACGGTGCGCCGCGACGGGGCGAGGGCCGTGGCCGCGAGGCTCATCGCCGGGGTCCCGCCCGCGCACGATGACCCAGCCGCATGGCGCGCCGGGGATCCGCTCGACGGCGTCGAGGGCGCGTGGCCCGTCGGACATCGGGTGACCCGGCGGGCTGGGCCCGGCTGGTTGCTCGCTGGTGACGCCGCCGGCTTCCTCGATCCGTTCACCGGCGAGGGCCTGCATCGCGCCCTCGTCTCCGCGGAGCTCTCGGCGACGGCCATCCAAGCCCACCTCGGCGGCGAGGCGAGCGCACTCCCGGCCTACGACCGGGCGATGCGCCGGCGATTCCTCGGCAAGGACGTCGTGTCGTGGCTCGTGCAGGCCTTCCTCGCCCGGCCGGCCCTCTTCGAGTACGCCGCCCGACGGGTCGCGTCGCGTGCCACGGTCCGTGCGACGATGGGCCTCGTGATGGGCGATCTGCTCCCCGCCAGCCGGGTCCTGGATCCGCGCTATCTCGCGGCGCTGCTCGCGCCGTGAGCGATACCGGCCCGGAACGCCGCCGGATCCGTGTCGCGGCGTACGCCGTCGCCTCGGACGACTCGGGCCGGATCCTGCTGTGCCGGACCGCCCCCGGGGTCGTGTCCCAGCAGACGTGGCTGCTCCCCGGTGGCGGCCTCTCGTTCGGTGAGGCGCCGGAGGCCGCGGTGCTGCGCGAGCTCGAGGAGGAGGCCGGGTTGACCGGCGAGGTCCTGCGACTCCTCGACGTCAACGACCGGCTGCTCGACCGGATCGACGACGACGGGCAGTCGGTCCGGCTCCACGCGATCCGGATCATCTACCAGGTCCGGGTCACCGGCGGTGAGCTCCGCGACGAGGCCGACGGCTCGACCGACACCTGCCAGTGGCTCTCGCCGGACGAGGCGGCCCACCTCCACCTCGGCGACCTGGCACGCCGGGCCCTCCGGCTGCTGCAGGCCGCGCCGACCGACGAGCGCGCGCAGGCCGCGCCGGACGCGGTGGCCCCCGATGCGTAGCCGGATCGGGATCGACGTCGCCGCCCCGCCGGACCTGATCTTCGAACTGGTCCGGGACGTGGGCCGCTGGGACCGGCTGCTCCCCCACTACGCGCGGTCGCGGATCCGCGACCGCCGTGACGACGGCTCGGTCGTCGCGGACTTCGTCGCCCGCCGGCCGCTCATCGGGCTCGTCGGCATCGGGCTGCCGGTGACCTGGCGCTCCCGGGTCTGGGCCGACCCGGTCGACCCGGCGGCTGCGCTTCCGGCACATCGCCGGAGCCACGCGCGGGATGGACGTGACCTGGACGCTGGAGCCGCGCGGCGGTGGGACGCGAGTCGAGATCGAGCACGACTTCCGGCCGCGGGTGCCCGGGTTCGCGGTCGTGGTCGACCGCCTCTTCACGCAGCCGATCGCCGGCCGGACCCTCGCCACGGTCCGCGTCCTCGCTGAAACGCTGGCCGCGACGACGGTCCCGGCATGACCGACCGTCGCCGCGTCTGGATCACGGGCTTCGGGGTCATCACCGCGATCGGCACCGGCGTCGAGGCGTTCCGCGCGGGGCTGCGGGCCGGCCACTCCCCGGTGAAGCGCATCGACCGCTTCGATGCGACCGCGTTCCGCTCACAGGTAGCCGCCCAGGTCGACGACTTCGATCCGTTGGCCTGGATGCCACCGAAGACCGCGCGCCAGCTCGATCGCTTCAGCCAGTTCGGGCTCGTCGCCGGCCGACTCGCCCTCGACGATGCTCGCCTGTCTCCCGGCGCCGCCGGCCACCCAGCCCCGGAGCGGATCGGCATCTACCTCGGCTCGGCGCTCGGGGGCATCGCCTATGCCGAGGAGCAGCACGAGCGGTATATGGAGCGCGGCATCCGCCAGGTCGCGCCGAACCTGGCCCTCGCCGTCTTCGGCGGGGCGGCGCCGGCCAACCTGGGCATCGCGCTCGAGGTGCGCGGCCCGATCCTCTCCACGGCCAATTCGTGCGCATCGGGCGCCGTCGCGCTCGGCGAGGCCCTCGGGGACCTCCGCGAGGGTCGCGTGGACGCGGCCATCGCCGGCGGCTGCGAGATCCCGCTCAGCCCGCTCGCGTTCGGCGCCTTCGACATCATCCGCGCGCTCTCGGACGGCCACAACGACACTCCGGAGACCGCCGCCCGGCCGTTCGATATCGGCCGTGACGGGTTCGTCATGGGGGAGGCCGCGGCGCTACTCGTGCTCGAGGAGGCGACGGCCGCCGCTCGCCGAGGCGCGACGCCGTATGCCGAACTGCTCGGGTACGGGGCGACGTCCGACGCCTACCACATGGTCCAGCCGCGGGCGGACGGCCGCGAGGCGGCCCGTGCCGCCAGCATCGCCCTCGAGGACGCCGGGGTCGACCCGGACACGATCGACTACGTCAACGCCCACGCGTCCTCGACCCCGCTCGGTGACGTGGCCGAGGCCCGAGCCATCGCCCTGGCGCTGGGCGACCGCGCCGCGACCGTCCCGGTCAGCGGCACGAAAGCCCTCTACGGGCACCCGCTCGGGGCGTCCGGTGCCATCGAGGCCGGCATCAGCGCGCTCGCGATCCGCGACGGCTGGGCGCCGGCGTCGGTCAATCTCGTCGACCCGGACCCCGAGGCCTTAGGGTTGCTGCCGGGGCTCCTGCGCGAGCCGCGTCCCGGCCGGTACGAGCGGGTCCTCTCGACGTCGTTCGGGTTCGGTGGCCTGAACGCGGCGCTGGTCTTCGGTCCGCCCGCGGACTGAGGCCCGGATCGGCCGGTCCAGCCCGCGCCGGCGGGTCCAGACCAGGGCTCCGATCCCCACGGCGAGCGACAGGACGCCGCCGACCACCATGGCGATCGCGATGCCCGCCGCCGACGCGATGCCGCCCATCAGGAGGCCGCCGATCGGCGTCGAGCCCGCGAAGATCGTCGTGTAGAAGCTCATGACCCGGCCACGAAGCTGGTCCGGCGACGAGAGCTGGAGCGTCGTGTTGGCGGTCGCGGCCATCGCGATCGCCCCGAATCCCACCCCCAGCATCAACAGCAACGAGAGCGGGTATGAATGCGAGGCACCGAGGAGGACCTCGCCGACGCCGAGCACGATCGCGCCGCCGGCCATCCGCGACGGCTTCGGGCTTCGGCCGAACGCCAGCCAGAGGGCGGCGAGCAACGACCCGACGCCGGACGCGGCCATGAGGAAGCCGTAGCCGGCCGCGTCGCTCTGGAGCTGGACCTGGGTCAGCGTCGGGATGACCACGCCGAAGTTCATGCCGAACGTGCTCACGAGGCCGACCACGACGACCGCCAGCAGCACGAGCGGCGTCCCGCGCACGTAGTCGAAGCCTTCGCGCAGGTAGGCGCCCACGGCCCGGGCCGAGTGCGGCCGGTCGATCCGCGGCGCCGGGCGCAGCTCCGAATCGCGCATCGCGAGCAACCCGATGATCACCGCGAGGAAGCTCAGGGCGTTGATCGCGAAGGCGGCCGCCACACCCACGAGGCCGATCGTCAGGCCGGCGACCGCCGGACCGATGATCCGAGCGCCGTTGAACATCGCCGAGTTGAGCGCGACCGCGTTCGGGATGTCCTCGCGACCGACCATCTCGACCGCGAATGCCTGACGCACGGGCATGTCGACCGCGTTCGCACAGCCGAGCAGGAACGCGAGCACGACGATCATCGGGACCGTGACGAGCCCGGTCGCCGTGAGGACGGCCAGCGTGGCCGCGAGCAGCATCATCACGGCCTGTGTCGCGATCAGCGTCTGGCGCTTGGGCAGGGCGTCGGCGATGACGCCGCCGAAGAGGCCGAAGACCATGACCGGGATGAACTGGGCGGCGGCGACGATGCCGAGCCACAGTGGATCGCCGGTCAGCTGGAGGACGAGCCAGGCCTGGGCGACCTGCTGCATCCACGTCCCGATCAGCGAGATCAGCTGCCCGGCGAAGAACAGCCGGTAGTTGCGGTGCGAGAACGCGGAGACGCCGCGCAGGCTGGTCAACTGGCTGAGGGTCATCGGGCGGCTCGCTGGGTGCGGCCGGGGGCACGTGCCGCCTTGGCGGGCGGCTCGACGGCGTGCTCGATGCCCGTGAGGTGGTCCTCGATGTGGGCCCGCCGGGCCTGGGCCTCGGCGATCATCGTCGCGAGCCGCTCGGACTTGGCCTCGAGCAGCGCGATCTGGCGATCGACGCGGTCGCGCGCCTCCTCGAAGTAGCGCCGGCGCTCGGCCGGGTCGGTCGTCTGGCGGAGGCGCTCGCGATTGCGCTCGCGCGCCGCCTCGTCCTCGAGCAGTTGGCCGATCTGGGCCAGCGAGAAGCCGGCGTCGTCGCGGAGGCTCTTGATGAACCGCAGGCGTTCGACGTCGGATGGGTCGTACAGGCGGTAGTCGCCATCGGATCGGGCCGGCCGGCTCGAGGAGCCCGACCTCCTCGTAGTAGCGGATCGCGCGGGTGGTCAGGCCGAGTTCGGCCGCGACCTCGTTGATGCGGAGCAGGGGTTCGGTCATCGGAAGGCGTCCATCCTACCACAACCTTGACGTTCACGTAAAGGTCATGGCCCGTCGGATCAGGCCGGACGAGCTGGCCGGCGCGGCGAATTCAGCCGGGTCCGGACCATTGCCAAGGGCCAGGTCGGCCCTCGATAGTGGTCCTTGACGATCGCAGCGTCGATATCGCGGAGGTCCCTGATGCGACGAGGCACGAGATGGCTTGGCGTGGCCGCCATCGCGATCCGTCGTCGTGGCTCGCGATCGCCGTCGCCTGGCTCCTGCTACCCGCCCCGGTCGTGCCGCCCGACGCCGGGGTCCTCCTCGCGACCACGCACGTCCAGGGTCCTGTGCTCCCCGACCCGTCCGAGGGGGCGGATCCGCCCGTCATGCCGTTCGGACAGGAGTGCCTGGAACCGGTCCAACGCCCCGCCGGCAGGCTCGACCTGTGCTGGTCCGTCATCCGTATGGGTAGCGACGGCGACCCGGAGTCCGACTACTACACGATCCGGGTGTACGGCACGGCGTTCGCCGGTGACGGGACCGGGCTCCGGTGGACGACCGCCAGGGTCCGCGCGGCCGCCACGAGCGCCCCCATGTCGCTCCTCGGCTCGTGGCCGTCGGACGGCACGGTCGCCGACCCGTGCGCGCAGGTCGTCCCGGACCTCGGCGGCTATCCCGGTGTCCTCCCGCCCGAGACGATCTGCCCGGATACGACCGGGTCATCGCAAGGCGATGCGGTGGCGAACGGACCGGAACAGTCGGTGGTCTGGACGTGCGTCCGATGCATCGTGCCGTCGCACGACGCTCGCAGCGTCGTCCTCTACCAGTTCGTCAGCGTGCCGGAGGGACGCGTGCCGGCCTGGGACGTCTACGGGGACCTCGGCGACTAAGGCGCGCGGTCGGCTTCCCGAGGATATGCCGGGTCGAAGGTGTTGCCATAGCCCTCCGGGCGATGCACCCGAGGTGAGCCCCGCATCGTTCCGTCGATTTGGGAACGATTGGCCGCTGGATGCCGCCAATACACTCCAGACGCGACCAGACCGGCCGCGCGGAGCCGAGGGCGACGTGCAGCGAGACCTCGTGGACCGGGCGCGGAAGGGCGATCATGACGCCTTCGCCGTGCTGGCAGGCGCCACGATCGGTCGGCTGGATGCCGCGGCCCGGCTCATCCTCAGGGACCCCTACCGGGCACAGGACGCCGTCCAGGAGACCCTCGTCCGGTGCTGGCGGGACCTGCCCACCCTGCGCGACCCCGATCGCTTCGACGCCTGGCTCCATCGGCTCTTCCTCAACGCCTGCCGCGATGAGCTCCGGTCGGTCAGGAAGCGGAGCATCGAGGTCGAGCTTCCCGAGATCCATCCACTCTCGGTGCCGGATTCCCAGTCGGCTTCGGCCGACCGCGACCTGATCGAGCGTGGCGTCCGCCACCTCGACCCGGAGCAACGCACCGTGATCGTCCTCCACTACTACCTTGGCCTGCCGCTCCCGGACGCCGCCGCAGCGATGGGGATCCCCCTGGGGACCGCGAAGTCGCGCCTCCATCGGGCCACCCAGGCGCTGCGTGCGGCGCTCGATTCGGACGCGCGAGTCCCGCGCGAGCTGACGGAGGGTCGTGCCTGATGACACAGCAGCAGGACCTCGACCGGATGCTCTCGGTATGGCTCGACGACCCGTACACGCCACCCGCTCCGCCGTACCTCGGCGCTGTCCTCGAGCGGACGCGGCATACCCGGCAGCGGCCGGCCTGGGCCAGCCTCGAAAGGTGGCTTCCCATGGCTGACAAGACCCTCCGGCCGACGACGGCATCGCCGACGCGACTCGCCTGGCTCCTGCTCATCGCCCTGCTCGTCGTCGCCCTCGTCGCGGTCTCGCCTTCGTGGGCTCACGCCTGCCGCGCCGTCGACCACGTCATCCCGCAAGGCGGCGCGGCCGTGCTGGCGTTTGCCTCGATCGTCGAAGAAGGTAGCATGGGCCGACCGGGGCGACATCTTCACCGTCCGAGCGGACGGAACCGACCTGCGCCAGCTGACGAGCGGGCACGGGCACCGAGACCGCATCCCGTTCTCGCCGGACGGCACGCGTATCGCCTACCGCGTCTGGCACGGACGCGACGATCTCCGATCATCGTCATCGATGCCGGCGGCGGCAACCCGACGAGCTGGCGACGACCGCCGCGACCGAGGCCTATTGCGTCCGTGGCGGTCCCGTCGTGGTCGCCGGATCGGGAAGTCTCATCTTCCCGACCAGCCCGACGTGCGACGCCCGGCTTGACCTCTTCATCGTGGCCACCGACGGCTCAGCGCCGGCCACGGGCTCCTGGCCGCACGGCACCGACAGTGCTATCCGGCGTGGTCCCCGGACGGGACGCGGATCGCGTTCCTTGGAAGCGATGCGACCGTTGGCAGCATCGGTCTCTATGTGGTCGATGCTGGGACCGGACGGCGCCCTGTCGGGCGGGCTCGCGGCCCGTCAGATCGGTCAACCGCGACCGGCAGACCTGGCGAATGCCGGCCCGGACGATCCGCTGGTCGCCGCGCTGTGGACGCAACTGGTCGCCGGATCGGCCGGAGCCACCGTGGTCGACGCAACCCGGTGGTCGCGAGGCCGAAGGGGGCGACCTCGTCATCGTCGATGGCCTGATGGCTCGGGGCAGCGCGTCCTCGCCGCTCAGGATGTGACAACCCGCGATGGTCACCGGATCGGGCGGCGCGTCGCGTTCCACCGCCAGGTCGACCCGTCCGAGTTCGTCAACGAGCGACCGTGCACGGCCCGTATGTGGGTCATCGATGCCGATGGCACCGGCGAGCGCCGACTCGATCCCTCTGGGCGACGGTTGCGACACTCCGCCGAGCTGGTCCCCCGACGGGAGCCGACTTCCGCGCTCGTTGATCGCTTCAACGTCGACCGAGCCCGCCTCGGCCACACCTCGGCATCGTCACCGTCGACGGCAGCAGCCGACCGTCATCCTCAGGGACGCACCGTCAGTATCGTGGCAGCCGGTCGCCGCGCCGCTGCCCCCGGCGCCGTCATTCAGCGCGGCACCTTGACGTAGACCGTCGCGATCTCGAAGACCCCGGCCCGGCCGGGGTCTTCGAGCGTCGGATCAGATCGTCGTCGTGGACACCTTTCCGGCCTCGATCGCCGCCACGTAGGCCGCATGGTCCCGTGCGTTGACATCGGCGTACGTCTCCGAGAAGTCGGCGATCGCCCCATCGAACGTGTCGCCCGTACCCAGGTACGACGCGATGGCGACCGCGTCCCCCGTGCGGGCATGCGACCGTGCCAACGCCCAGCCGCAGATGCCCCCGTAGAAGCCAAGGCCAGGGGCCTGCAACGTGGTCGTGTCAACCGAACCCTTCATGTCCCAGAGCTGGCGCAGGTAGAAGTCGCGGCCACCCGGGCCCCGGGTCCAGCCGAGGAAGATGTCGGACGTGGCCTGCATCAGCTGCTGGCCGACGACGACCCGCTGCGCGTGGCTGGCGTGGAGGCTGGCAGGGAGATAGGGCTCCATGACCGAGGCCGTCGCCTCCTTCGCCTGGAGGATCAGCGGGTCGTTCTCGTCTCGGCCCTGGAGGACGAGCACGAAGCACCGCGTGGCGACACTCCCGACGCCCACGACCTTGAGGGCGAAGTCGACGAAGCGGTAGCGCTCGAGGAAGTCGCGCCGGCTCTCGGGCATCGTCGCGCGGTAGTCGACGAAGACCTTCTCGAGCGAGGCCGAACCGCCCGGGACCTCGACATGGGTGATCACCGGCGGGTCGTCGAGGATCACCCGGCGTCCCTCGACGACGCCCGTCAGCGATTCGAACGCACGCATGCCGTCGCGACGGCGCGCCTTGCCGAAGACCGCCTCCAGTCGGGCGCGGCGCTCGCTCCCGGTCCGGCCATGGAGCAGGCCCGTCGCCTCGCCCGCCTCACGGAGGTCGGCTTCGGTGATGGACGAGTACCAGACGTCGAGCAGCCGCATGCCCGCATAGCGCCCGATCCACTGCCGGTACGCGCGGACCGTGGCCATCGTCGCCGTCCGGTTCTGCTCGGCGCTGAAGCCATTCGACCGGCCAGCGATGACGACGCTCGCGGCGAGCCGCTTGACGTCCCATTCCCACGGCCCGGGGAGCGTCTCGTCGAAGTCGTTCGCGTCGAAGACGAGGGTCCGTTCCGGAGAGGCGAAGAGGCCGAAGTTCGAGAGATGGGCGTCGCCGCTCGCCTGGACGAGGATGTCGGTTCGCGGCGTGGTGGCGAGGTCGAACGCCATGACCGCCGGTGTCCCCCGGTAGTACGAGAAGGCGGACTCGGCCATCCGCGCATGGCGCAGCGGGACCAGCTCGGGGAGCCGATCCTCCTCCTGGGCCTGCAGGATGGCGATGGGATCGCGGTCCGGCGCCGGCTCGAACGCCGCGTGGCTGGTCCGCGGGACACGCTGTCGGGCGGCTTTGCCCGCTGCGGCACGCGCCACAGGGTCGACCCACGGCCGGGCCGTCCACTCGGGACCCTGGGGCGGCAGACCGGCCTCCCAGGCGGCGTCATATTCCGCCGCCGTTCGCCCATCATCCGCGGCTTGTTTGGGCCGACGCGGGGTCGCATTCGTGGCAGTCATCTCAGTTCCTCCCCATCGCTCGGGACGGGTGTCATCGTGACGGGCCCAGGCTACTCGCGCATCAGCATCCCGGCGGCCTCGCGCTCGAGGTCGATGTACGGTTCGCCGCTGACGTCGACCGCGACCCGCTTGATCGTACCGCCGGTGAACGCGTACGGCCGCACGCCGGGATAGTCCTGGGTCACCGGGTCCCCGACATCGCGGCCGACGGCGAGGCCCTCGCCCGCGATCATGTACCCGCCCGGCTGGGTCTTGATGCGCCCCTCGCCGACCTTCTTCTCGCCGTGGTACAGCGACAGGACGCCCTCGGCGACGGGCGACGGTCCGCTGCCCTCCTTCTCGAAGGAGGCGGACAGGATGATGTTCGTGCCCGTCGGAAGGTCCTCGGTGGCGACGACCTTCTGCTCGAACATGCCGACGAAGCTGTTCACGTAGTGCAGCCGACCGTCCTTCACGTAGAGCGAGTGACCGCCGAAGCGCGACCCCTGCGAGAACAGGACGCCCTGGGCGCCGGGGCCGGGGATGTCGACCAACGCCCCGATGACGAACGAGCGCCCTCGGACGACGACCGCCTGCGCCTCGGGGACCTCGGCGTGCTCGGGGAAGTAGACGTACCGAGCTCGCGGGGGCGACAGCTGCGGCCGTGGCGAGATGAAGATCTCCAGCGCGGAGCGGTCGTCGAGCGGGAAGCCCTCGTTCGCTCCGGCCTCGGCGTACCAGAGGTTGATCATCTCCTGGAGCTTTGCCGGCTGCTCGGCGGCGAGGTCGTGCAGCTCGGAGCGATCGACTTCGGTGTGATAGAGCTCCCAGGTGTCCTCGTTGAAGTGGCTCCAGCCGGCGATCGTCGGGTGCGTCGTGATGGCCTTCCAGCCGTCGTGCCAGATCCCGCGCGATCCGAGCATCGAGTAGAACTGGGTGTGGCGGGCGCCCGGCGCCGCGGCGTCGTCGAAGCTGTAGCGCATGCTCACGCCGTCGAAGTGGCTCTGGGTGTGTCCCTTGATCTTCTCCGGCGCCTCGATGCCGAGGGCGTCGAGGACCGTCGGGACCAGGTCGATCGCGTGGTGGTACTGGGTCCGGATCTCACCCTTGGAGGCGATGCCGGACGGCCACGAGATGATGCACGGATCGCTGGTCCCGCCGTTGAACTCGTAGCGCTTCCACATCTTGAACGGCGTGTTGAACGCCATGGCCCAGCCGTTGGGGTAGTGGTTGTAGGTCTTCGGCCCGCCAAGCTCGTCGAGCATCTTGAGGTTGGCCTTGATGTCGTCCGGGATGCCGTTCGCGAACAGCATCTCGTTGACGGAGCCGTCCGGCCCGCCCTCGCCGCTGGCGCCGTTGTCGGACACGACGATGATCAACGTGTTCTCGCGCTGGCCCGTCATCTCGAGGTACTCGACCAGTCGACCGACCTGGTGGTCGGCATGCGACAGGAACCCGGCGTAGACCTCGGCCATCCGAGCGAATAGGTGCTGCTCGTCGGCGGAGAGCGAGTCCCACGGTCGCGTGGTGTCCATGGCCGGGAATGGCTTCCCATCGGGACCCGTGCGCGTCTTCGGCGTGCCGATCGGGTTGACCGGGGGCAGCTCCGTCTCCGCCGGGACCAGGCCCATGGCCTTCTGGCGAGCGAGGGTCGCCTCGCGCATCGCCTCGTAGCCCATGTCGAACTGGCCCTGGTACTTGGCGATCCAGTCCTTGGGGGCATGGTGCGGGGCGTGCGCCGCGCCGGGCGCGTAGTAGAGGAAGAACGGCTTCTGCGGGCGCGACGGCCTTCGCGTCCATCATGAACTCGATCGCCTTGTCGGTGATGTCCTCGCTGAAGTGATACCCCTCGTCGGGCGTCCTCGGCTGGTCCACCGGGTGGTTGTCGTAGATCAGCTCCGGGAACCACTGACTCGTCTCCGCGCCGAGGAAGCCATAGAACCGCTCGAACCCACGACCGGTCGGCCAGTTGCGCCGGGTCGACGCGAGGTTCATCTCGACGGTCGGGCAGAGATGCCACTTGCCGACCATGTAGGTGTTCCAGCCGCGCTCGCCGAGGATCTCGGGGAGCATGCCGTTCTCCGGCGGGATCGTGCCGCTGGCATTGGGGAACCCGCTCGCGCCTTCGGTGATGCAGGCCATGCTGTTGCGCGTGTGGTTGCGACCCGTCAGCAGGCACGACCGCGTCGGTGAGCACAGCGCCGTCGTGTGCCACTGGGTGTAGCGGATGCCATCGGCCGCGATCTTGTCGATGTTCGGGGTCTGCGATCGGTCCCCCGTAGCACGACATCGCCGAGAAGCCGACGTCGTCGAGGACCACGTAGATGACATTCGGCGCGCCGTCGGCCGCAGCCGGGGCGACGAAGGGGGTCCAGTCCTCGACGGAGTCGCGGATGTCGGTGTTGATCGTGCCCTTGAACGGCATGCTCATGCGTTCACTCCTGCGGTCGTTGGTCTGATCCCTGCAGGGTCAGCCGGGGGAGGATCCATCGGCGGTGCCGGCCCCTGGGGAGGGCGCCACCGGACCGAATGAGCGGAGCGACAGACCGAGATCCGACACGTGCGCGAGCAATCCCTGCAACTGGGCCTGGTCGACGATGTCCCCGGTCAGGTACGTCTCGCCGACGCCATGCTCGAGATGCATGCCCTCGAAGGTCGTCGCGAATCGATCGCTCAGTTCGCCTTCGACCACGATCCGATAGGTCGCCACGCCCTCCATCGTGGGGGACCGGTGGCCGCTAGCCATCACCCCCGGGACGATCCACCCCGGGTGAGCCCGCTCAAAGCAGGCCGAGCTCTCTGGCTCGCTCGACCGTCTCCTCCCGGGACGACGTGCCGAGCTTCTGATGGAGCGCCTTGATGTGCGTCTTGACCGTGTTGATCGAGATGTACAACTCCGCGGCGATCTCACGGGCCGACAGTGACGTCGCGAGCAGGCGGAGGACCCGGAGCTCGGCTTCGCTTGGGAGGTCACCCTCAGGAAGGACCCGACTCGCCCCCATCCGCAGTCGTTGCTCGATCGCCTCGAGGCGCGCTGGCAAGGCGCCGGGACCCCGGCTCGGATCGACGACCCCACGCGCTTCTCGGGCCGCCCCGCGCGCCTTGCCAGGCTCGCCGATCTCCCCATAGGCGGACGCGAGCTCGATCAGCGTCTGCGCCCGGTGCAGCGTGCCCGGGACACCCCAGGTCGCGAGCGCACGCTCGAGCAACGGCAGGGCCTCGCGAGGCCGGCCCTGCCGGGCCATCGCGACTTCCCAGCGCGAGCCAGAGTGCGCCGGCGACTCGCGACCCGCCCATGGCCCAGCCATCGGCCCGGATCAGCGAGGCGCGGGCGATCGACTCGGCGCGAACCGGCTCGCCGAGATCGCTGACCGCAAGCGCCCGGGCAGCCGATGCGAACATCTCGGCCTGCGGGATGTCGGGCATCTCGGCGATCGGTCGGAGCGCCTCGAGCGCGCCGGTCGGATCGCCCTTGAGGACGAGGATCATGCCGAGTGCGGCGCGCCCGGTCCTTGAGGGCTCCGTCTTCGCATCGTAGGCATCGATCAGGTGGCGGGCCGCCGCCTCCTGGCGATCGAGGTCGGTCGCCGCGAAGCTGGCGACGACCATGGATGCGATGGCATCGATCGATCGGCCGTCGGGCGTCGGGCCGCTCCAGTCGGACGCCGCAGCCGTCGCAAGGAGGCGTTCGAGGACGCGCGGTTCGCGCCCGAGCATCCCCGCGAGGATCGCCTCGACCGCAGCCAGAGGCCCGGTCAGCGGCCCGCGGTCATCGCCGATCTCGTCGAGGAGTCGCTGAAGGGTCTGGAACTGGCCGGTCCGCGTGAACTCGCGCCACGATCGGGCCACGAGCGTTCCGGCGAGATCGCGATCGTCGGCCGCGAGGGCGTGCTCGATCGCCGACTCCATCGAGCCGTGCCCGGCATGCCACGCGGCCGCCCGACGATGCAGTTCCGGGACGATGTCCGCGGACGCCTCGACCAATTGCGAGCGGAGCAGCTCGGCGAAGAGAC
This sequence comes from uncultured Chloroflexia bacterium, assembly GCA_963817245.1. Lineage (GTDB taxonomy): Bacteria > Chloroflexota > Limnocylindria > Limnocylindrales > CSP1-4 > SPCO01. The sequence continues at coordinate 297,610 of CAWFNQ010000001.1, read as the reverse complement.
GGTGGTATCGGAACCAGGTCCTCGTCTCGTCGAGGGGCACGATGAACAGGTTCGCCCGCTCGAGCGCTCGAAGGCGCGCCGCCGAGCCGGTCATCCCCGTCACGGCGTCGCAGACGGGTCCGGTCAGGCGTTCGAGGATCGACGAGCGCAGCAGGAACGCACGGTCGTCCGGATCGAGCCCGTCGAGCACCTCCGCACTGAGGTAATCGACGATGTGGCGGCTCGATCCGGCGAATTCGGAGACGAACCGCTCGCGATCTGATCGGTCGCGCAGCGACAAGGCCGCGAGGTACAGCCCTGCAGGCCAGCCTTCGGTCCGGGCCTCGAGGATCTCCAGGGATCCGCGATCCAGGTCCAGTCCCAGGGACCCGTTCAGGAACTGGTCGGTCTCATCGCGGTCGAAGCGGAGCTGGTCAGCCCGGATCTCGACCATCGCGCCGGTCGCGCGCAATCGGCCCAACGGCAGGAGCGGATCTGCCCGCGTCGCGATGACGACGTGCAGCGACGCCGACATGTCGGCGATCAGCGTTTCCACAAAACGGTGCGCGCTGGGGCCGCTCAGGAGGTGGTAGTCGTCCAGGACGAGCGTCGTGGGCTGGTCGTCCCGGATCGCATCGAGCACCCTCGGCAACACGAGATCCGCCACGTCGATGCCTGGTGCGATGAGGTCCCGGTCGACGTCGTCATCGTCGAGGGCCTCGGCCCGGCGAAGCGAGGCCACGATGCCGGCGGTCAGTCGAACGATGTCGGCATCACTGGCGGTGATGGTGTACCAGGCGGTCCGACCGGCACGTTGCCGTGCCCATTCGCTCAGGAGCGTCGTCTTGCCGAACCCGATCGAGGCCGAGATCAGCGTCAATGGACGAGTCGTCGCGACGTCGAGCTGGTCGAAGAGGCGCGCGCGCGCAAGATGCTCGGGGCGGTTCGGCGGCGGCGTGATCTTCGTCGCGAGCACGAACTGTCGAGCATCCCGCGGCCCGATGGCCGCGGTCTGCCGTGACATGTCCAGGACCTCGTTGTCGGTGCGACGGTGCCGCGCCGACAGGAAGTATGGAGGCGGGCGCCGATGCCTGCCATCCGTCCGCGAGCCCTCACCGAGCGCGGAACGGCCCGGGCTCGCGATCCGCGCGCCCGGGCCGTTCACTCCGGTTGATCGGTTCCGCGCTGCGCGGTCGATCGTGTTCAGATCCCGAGGGCCTTTGCCTTCGCGGCCGCGTACTCCTCGTCGCTCAGGATCCCCTGGGTGTGGAGGTTCGCCAGGTTCTCCAGTTGCGCCATCTGCGGGTCCACAGCTGGAGCCGCTGGTGCCGCCGGCGCGGCTGCGGTTGCGCGGCGAGCGCGGCCTGCTGCGTCATTGATCGTCTGCTGGTCCGCGGCTTGCTGGTCGGAGGCGGCCTGCTGCTGGGCGCCCTTCTTGCTTGCGTGGTGGGCCACGGCGGCCACCCCGACGATCCCGACACCTCTTCGTCGCATCATGGTTTCGGTGCTCCTTTCGAGCAGATGGACCTCGCTAGACGGCGACCGCCTCGAGCTCGGCGTTCACGTCTTCGAGGATCTCCGGGGCGACCGTCGTCCGACTGACCAGGAAGCCGCCGGCGTTGATGATCGCGTCCTTGAGCCGGACGGCCCAGCGATGCTCGAAGAGCACGATCAGGGCCGACGTGTTGTTCGGCAGCATCGCGCCGATCTCGACGACGTCTTCGTCGGTCAACAGCCCGTGGAGGCCTTCGAGCAATGGAGCGAACCCCGCGAAACGCGGGTCGTTCTTGTCGTCGAGCTCCATCGGCCGTCGTCTCGCCATCGATGTCCTTGGTGATGAAGACGACATCGACGAGGCGCACGACCCCGTTGTCGACGACCGCCGCGAGTTCCTTGGCGATCTCGCCGTTGAAGCGGTTGCCTTCGAATCCGATGACCGTGTATTCGAGCGGACCGAGCGTCATGTGGACTCCTTCGCGCAATCGGGCGGCCCGAAGCGGACCGAGGGCCACAGAGGCTCATTGCGTGCTCCGACGATGGGCCGGACGGACGGCCCTGCCAGCACCCTCCCGGCCGATCACCCAGCGCGCGCCGACCCGACCGTGGTCTCGCACGTCAGTCCAGGGTGAAGTGGTCGGGGTCCTGGTAGCGGCCCGTGCGCTGGTATTCGATCTGCATCAGCACGTCGTTGAGCAGCGACGACGCGCCGAACCGGAACCAGTCGGGCGACATCCAGCGCGGTCCGAGGGTCTCGTACAGGACCACGAGGTACTGGATCGCCTCCTTGGCCGTGCGGATCCCGCCGGCCGGCTTCATCCCGACCTGGCGTCCCGTCGCGCGCTCGAAATCGCGGATCGCCTCGAGCATCACGAGCGTGACCGGCAACGTCGCCGCGGGCTGCACCTTGCCGGTCGAGGTCTTGATGAAGTCGGCCCCGGCGGCCATCGCGAGCACCGACGCGCGCCGGACGTTGTCGTACGTCTCCAGCTCGCCGGTCTCGAGGATCACCTTCAGATGCGCGTCGCCGCAGGCTTCCTTGATCTCGACGATCTCCTCGAACACGGTGTGGTAGTCGCCCGAGAGGAACGCGCCACGGTCGATGACCATGTCGATCTCGTCGGCGCCGGCGTCCGCGGCGGCCCGGGTCTCGGCGATCTTGATGTCACGGAACGTCTGCCCGGACGGGAAGCCGGTGGCGACCGAGGCCACCTTGACCGTCGAGCCGCGGAGCGCCTCCTTGGCGTCGGCGACGAGCGCGGGATAGACGCACACCGCGGCGACGGACGGGATCGTCGGGTCGCCCGGGTGGGGACGCATGGCCTTGACGCACATCGCGTGGATCTTGCCCGGCGTGTCCTTCCCCTCGAGGGTGGTCAGGTCCATCATCCGGATCGCGAGGTCGAGCGCCCACAGCTTCGAGGCCTTCTTGATCGACCGGCGCTTGAGCGCATCGACCCGCTGCTCGACCCCGACCTGGTCGACCGCTGTGACCCGCCCGAGCAGGCTGCCCAGCGGACCCGGCCGGCCGTCCCATGCGGCGATGAGCTCGTTCGCACGCTCGCGCGCGAGGGTGTCCGGGCGCCGGGTGGTGGTCATGGGACGCGCAGGATACACCTCGTCCGCCGGCCGTCCCAGCGCCGGGTTCAGCGGCCGCCGCGCACCTTGGGGAGCGGCGGCAGCCGGCGCTTGCCGTCCACGAGGAAATGGCGGAACCAGGCCGTGACGACCTCGAGATTCTCGATGCGGCGGAACGGCGTCCCCGAGCGCGTCAGCTCATGGGTGTCCTCCGGCACGCGCAGCAGGCGGACGGGCCGGCGGAGCGAGCGCAGGACGGTGAACAGCGCCTCCGCCTGGGCCACGGTCGTGCGCAGGTCGCGTTCCGAGTGCTGGATGAGCAGCGGCGTCCGGATCTCGGTCGCGTAGGCGATCGGCGAGATCTCGCGGTAGTAGGCCGGATCCTCCCACGGCGCGACGTCGAAGCCCATCCGGGCCCAGTCCGCACCGGAGATGTCGCCGGTCAGGAAGAGCGTGCCCATGTCACTGACGGAGCGGCAGGTCATGGCGGCCTTGAAGCGCTGGTCGTGGCCGACGATCCAGGTGGTCAGGTAGCCGCCGTACGAGCCGCCCGTGACGCCGAGCCGCTCCGGGTCGGCGAGCCCGTCCGCAACGAGCGCGTCGACGCCGGCGAGCACGTCGCGCGTCGGGCCAGGCCCCCAGTCGCGATGGTTGGCATCGCAGAAGTCCTGCCCGTAGCCCTCGGAACCGCGCGGGTTGCAGTAGAAGACGCTCATCCCCGCCGCGGCGAGCATCTGGAACTCCCAGTACGGCGACCAGCCGTAGAGCGTCGAGGGCCCGCCGTGGATCTCGGTGACGAGCGGCTGCGCGCCCTTGCCCGACGGGAGCAGCCAGCCCTGGATGTCGCGGCCGTCGACCGTCGAGTGGCGCTCGATGGGCTCGATGAGCGCGAGCTCCCCGAGGACGTCGGCGTTGAACGTGGACAGGCCGGCGGGGTGGGGCGCTCCCGTCGAGGAACCACACATCGGGCGTCTCGGTCGGCGAGGAACGCAGGTAGGCGACGCGCGAGCCGCCGCGCTGTCCGGGCATGGCGTCCCAGCCGGAGATGTAGTGGTGGCCGGTCGTGAGCCGATCGAGGCGCCCGTCGGACACGGCGATCCGCCACAGCTCGTACGACCCGTCGATCGGGGCACTGAAGATGACGGCGGATCCGTCGGCGGTGGGGACCGGTCGCGGCGCCTCGCCGCGCGTCACATCCGACCCCATGCCCGCGAGGATCATCCGGTCGTGCCGCCCGGACAGGTTGCGGCCGCCCTTCGGCGTGGCGTCCTTGCCGTTCGCCGCGAACAGCCAGAGATCGTTCCGGCTGCCGGCTCGGCCCTCGAGCCGATGGCCGAGCGCGACGATCGTCTTCCCGTCGGGCAGCCAGGCCGGCCAGCCGAAGATCGAGTCGGAACCGGCGCTGATCCGGGTGACGGCCCGGCTGCGGACGTCCAGGACGTGGATGTCCGGGCGGAACGTCAGGTCGGGGTCGCGGTGCCGGTTCGAGGCGAACGCGATCCGCCGGCCGTCGGGCGACCACGCGGGCGACTCGTCCTCGACCGGGCCCTCGGTCAGCCGCGACGCCTCGCCGCTCGCCACGTCGACGAGCCAGAGATGGGCGACGCGGTCGTAGATGAAGCCGGCCCCGTTGAACATGTAGCCGAGGCGGTCGACGAACCGGTAGTCCGACGTCCGGCGGCGTCCCCGGCTCGTGCGCCGTCAGGCCGCGCCGGCGGAGGTCGGCGTCGCGGGTCGCCTCGTGCGAGGTCGAGGTCACGACCAGTCGCGTCCCGTCGGGCGACCATTCGAACCCGGTCACGCCGCGCGGCAGGTCCGTCAGGCGCCGCGCCTCCCCGCCGTCGAGCGGCAGCAGGTACACCTGGCTCACGTCCTCGCGATCCTTGGCGTCACTGGGACGGGTCGGCTCCTCTTCCACGAGCGTCCGGCGGTCGGAGAGGAACGCGAGCGTCCGCCCGTCGGGCGAGAACCGTCCGTGGTGGTCATGCCGGGCGCCGAGCGTCAGCTGGCGCGGGGTGCCGCCGTCGGGTGCGGTCGGGACCAGCCACAGGGCGGTCCGGTAGCCGTCAAACGCGGGGGCCACGGTCTGGAGCGTGACGACGACCGAGCGGCCGTCGGGGGCGAGCCGCGGGTCGGTCGCGATGCGCAGCCGGTAGAGGTCGTCGGGGCGAGGGGGACGGCGCACGGTACCTCCGGGATGCGATGGCGTGGAGGGGCGGGCCGTCTGAGTCTAGCGGCCCCATCCGGATGTGGGCGGTCTACCATCGAGGCCACGATGACCGACCAGCTGTCGCTGCGGCTCGAGACCGACGCCCTGCCGGACCTGCCCGACTTCCGGCCGATGCAGCCGCGGCTGATCCCGGAGCCCTTCGATTCCGAGGAGCACCTCTTCGAGCCGTGGTGGGGTGGCCGACGGGCCCTGATCAGGATCGGACCGGCGGATCTGCCCGGGACCGGCGACATCCGCATCGTGGACGCCGACGGCGTGGACCTGACCGCGGCGTTCCCCGAACTGGCCGGGATGGCGGTCCGGATGGCGGCGAGGTCGGCGATCCTCGACGGCGAGATCGTGGTCGTGGACGCCGAGGGTCGCGCCGACCCGGCGGCGCTCGAGGCCCGCCTGGCGGGTGGCGCCGGCCGGCCGGCCGCGTTCCTCGCGTTCGACCTCCTCCACCTCGACGGCCGGACGCTCATCTCGCAGCCGCTCACCAAGCGGCGGGAGGCGCTGCGCCGCGTGCTCCGCCCCGGGGACGAGGTCGTGGCCGTGCCGGCCATCGCGACGGAGGGCCGGGCCCTGTACGACGCAGCGGTGGCCCAGGGCATCGCCGGGATCCTCGCGCGTCAGCGCATGAGCCCGTACCTGCCCGGCGTCCGGAGCCGGCTCTGGCGGTCCGTGCCGGCGACCCCGGGGAGCATCCCCGCCGCGGATTCCGCCCTCCCCGCCCCGACGGTGGCGGCGGCGCCCGTGCTCGCGCTGCTCAGCCGGTTGCCGCTCGACGACGGGGCTTAACCCGCGCGGCGCGCCGCCGCGATGAACGTGCGCAGCCCCGGCCGCTGGCCGTAGAGCAGGACCCCGGCCTCGTACATCCGGGTCGCGGTGACGGCGACGACGACGATCGCGACGAGCAGCAGGCCGATCGAGAGGGCCAGCTCCCACGGCTCGACGGCCTCGATCATCAGGCGCGCGAGCATCACGAACGGGCTGAACGGCGGCAGATAGGAGGCGAGGGTCGTGACGACCCCACCGTTCCCGCTCAACGTGAAGACCGCGATGAGGTAGCCGGACATCGCCACCAGGCTCAGTGGCAGTGACAGGGTCTGGAGGTCGTCGGGCCGGCTGACGAACGAGCCCATCGCGGCGTAGATGAGTGCGAACAGGGCGAAGCCCAGAAGGAAGAACACGCCGTACCCGAGCAGGAGGCCCGGGGTCAGACCCACGATCGGCGCGGCGCCGACACCGGCCGGGCCCATGACCGCGCTCGCGATGCGGTCCTGGAGGGCGACCACGACGAGGGCCGGGATGGCGATGGCGAGGTACTGGGTCAACCCGGCGCCGCCGATGCCCACCACCTTGCCCGTGAGGAGCTGGCGCGGCGAGGCGGCGCTGATCATCAGCTCCATGACGCGGCTGCTCTTCTCGGCCGCGATGCCGGTGGCGACCCACATGCCGTAGATGATCACCGAGAGGAAGAGGAGGACGACGAAGACGACCCCGAGGAAGCTCCGGCTGGCCACCTCCTGCGGGTCGATGGCGGCGCCGGCATCGGTCGGGGCGTCCACCTGCTCCATGCGGAATGTCGGCTGGTGCCAGCCGACGAACGAGGTGTCGGCCGGCAGCGCCGCGGTCCAGTCGAGGATGGCCACCGCGAGCGCGGCGAACCCCATCCGCTGGCTTCGGGCCTGATCGGCGATGCCTTCGCTCCGGTAGACGACGTCGAGGCCGCCACCGGCCGCCCGATGGACGACGAGCACGCCGGCCGCATCGCCGGCGGCGAGCATCGTGTCCGCGGCGGCTTCGTCGGGCGCGACCTCGACGATGAAGTTCTTCTCCCAGGCGGCCGGGTCCACGCCGCTCGGCGGCACGTTGAGGATGCTGTCCGCGACCGAGACGGCCCGCGCGGCCAGCGTCGCGTCGTCGGCCACGACCAGCACGTGGGTCACCGAGTGGCGATCGACCCAGCGCAGCGCGACCGGCGCCATCGAGACGCCCAGCGCGAGGGTCATGAGCACGATCGTCGAGATCAGGAAGAACGGGCTTCGGACGCGGTCGCGGTACTCGCGTCCGGCGACGATCCGGGCATTCGGCAGGAGCGGGTCGCGGCGGGTCATCAAGCAGGTCCGCCGGCCGCGGCGGGTCGTGGCTGCTGCGCGTCGACGCCAAGCGTGCCGGCGTCGTCGGCCGGCCGGCCGACGTGTTCGACGAACAGCATCTCGAGGCTCGGGTCCGCCACCTCGAACCGGTTGATCGTCGCCCCGCGGGCGAGCGCGGCGGCGAGGATCGCCGATGGCTCGATGCCCGGCGTCATCTCGAGTTCGACGTAGCCCGGTCCGGGGCGCACGAAGGCGACCTCGGGGAGCGCGGCCAGCCAGGCCGGCGCCGTCTCCCCGTCGAGCCCGAGCCGGACCGTCCGGCGCCCGCTCGCCCGCTTGAGGTCGGCGAGCGTGCCGCCCGCGACGACCCGCCCATGGTCGACGATCGCGACCGATTCGCAGAGGGCTTCGGCGGCCTCCATCTGGTGCGTGGAGAACACGAGGGTCCGACCCTGGTCGCGGAGCTCGAGGAACGCCTCGCGCAGGATCCCGAGGTTGACCGGGTCGAGGCCGGTGAACGGCTCATCCATCAGGAGCACGTCCGGCTGGTGCAGGATGGCCGCGATGAACTGGACCTTCTGCTGGTTCCCCTTCGAGAGCTCCTCGGCCTTGCGCTCGGCGAGGTCGGAGATCCGGAACCGCTCGAGCCACATCCGCGCTGCGGCCTCGGCCGGGCGACGATCGTCGCCGTACAGCGTCGCGAAGTACACGAGCTGCTCGAGGACCGGCATCCGCGGGTAGAGGCCGCGCTCCTCGGGGAGGTAGCCCCACGTCCGGCGCGGCAGCTCGGGTGCAGGCCGCCCGTCCCAGCGCACCTGTCCCGCGTCGGCGTGCAGGATGCCCAGGCAGATCCGCATCGTCGTGGTCTTGCCCGCGCCGTTGGCCCCGAGGAACCCGAAGATCGTACCCCGGGGCACGCTGAACGAGAGCTCGTCGAGCGCGAGCGTGGTCGCGAACCGCTTCGTGACACGGTCGATGTCGAGGGTCACGGGGCCGAGGATAGCCCCGGTGCGCGCAGGCGACGCTGGGCCGATGGTCCCGGGTGGGGCGTCAGGCGATCCAGAGGCGCCCGGTGGCGGTCCGGACGGCTTCGGCGATGACGGCCGGGGTCAGGGCCACCAACGCGACGATCAGCCAATCGGAGGCGTCGAGCGGCGTCGCCCGGAAGGCCTCGGCCAGCGGCGGGACCAGCGGGATCACGACCTGGATGACGATCGTCGCGGTCGCCGCCAGGAGCAGGAAGCCGTTCGGCGCGAGACGGTGGATCGGGATGCGCAGGCTCCGGTTGGCGTAGGCCCGCACGGCCTGGGCGCAGACGAGGGCCGTGTAGGCGAGCCAGCGGGCGTGTTCCGGCGTCCCGTCGTGGAACAGCATGATCAGAAGCGCGCAGACGGCGCTGAAGCCGCCGGCGATCGCGATGCGCGTGAGGATCTCGTCGGTGAGCAGCGGCACGCCGCGGATGCGCGGCGGGCGGCGCATCAGGTCCGGTTCCGGCCGTTCGCGCTCGAACGCGACCGATGTCGAGAGATCGATGAACAACTCCAGCCACAGGATCTGGATCGGGAGGAGCGGCTGGCCGAACCCGACGAGCGTCGCGATGAAGATGAATCCGAGCAGCGCGACATGCGTCGAGATGAGGAAGACCAGGCCCTTCTGGACGTTGTCGACGATGCGACGGCCCTCGGCGAGCCCGTACAGCAGCGTCGTGAACGAGTCATCCCCCAGGACGAGGTCAGCCGCCTCCTTGGCCACCGCGGTCCCGGATCCCATCGCCACGGCGACGTCGGCGCGATTGAGGGCGGGCGCGTCGTTCACGCCGTCGCCCGTCACGGCGACCGTGCGCCCGTGCTCGCGCGCGATGCGAACGAGCCGTTCCTTCTGGTCGGGTGTCGATCGGGCCACGACCCGCATCCGCGGCAGCTCGTGCGCGAGCGCCTCATCGTCCTGGGTCGCGATCACGTCCCCGACGACGATGTGGTCGGCCTCGAGTCCGGCCTCGCGGGCGATGGCGGCCGCCGTGAGCGGGTGATCGCCCGTCACGACGATCGTCTGGATGCCGGCGTCGGTCGCGGTCCGCAGCGCCTCGCGGATCCCGTCCCGAAGCGGGTCGGCGAAGCCGATCAGGCTACGCATCGCGATCGGTCCGCCGTCGTCTCCCGAGGCGAGGCCGACGAGGCGTTCGCCGCTCGCGGCGCCCGCAAGGAGCAGTGCCTCCCAGGCGTCGTGTTCGGCTCCATCGGTCGCGGCGAGTCCGAGGATCGTCTCCGGCGCGCCGATCGCGAGCGTCGCGATCCGACCATCGAGCTCGCCGGCCGGGTGCTCGCGCACCCGCGTCCGGGAGAACGGGCGCCCGTCGGCCACCGGTTCCGCCTCGATCAGGTCGGCCGGATCCAGCCGAACATCACCGCCGCCGTCGGCGAGCGCGCGGGTCAGGGCCTGCGTGAACGACCCGGGCGGCATGCCATCGACCGTCGCCCAGGCATCGTCCTCGGCGCGGATGGCGTCCAGGAGGATCCGTTGCCGGCCATCGAGGTCGTCGATCGACCCCGCCGGAGTCCGCAGCGACGCCACCTCGAGCCGGTTGTGGGTCAGGGTCCCCGTCTTGTCGGTGATGATCAGGTCGACGGCGCCGAGGGTCTCCTCGGCATTGAGCCGTCGGACCAGCACGCCGCGCTTGAGCAGCCGGTAGGCCCCGAGGCCGAGGACGACCGCGAGCAGGACCGGCGGCTCCTCCGGGATGGCCGCGATCGCCGCCGAGATCCCGGCCAGGAGGTTCTCGCCGAGGGTCTGGCCCCGCAGGAAGCCCGAGGCCGGTCACCGTGATGATCAGGCCGATCGCGACGACGAGCAGGATCCGGATGAGCCGGTCGAGCTCGGCCTGCAACGGCGAACGGCGATGACCGCGTGGGGCGAGGCCACCGGCGATCCGGCCGACTTCGGTCGCCTGACCGGTGGCGATGACGAGCCCCTCGCCCCGCCCGCCGACGACGCTCGTCCCCGCGTACGCCATCGCCCGGCGCTCGGCGAGCGGCGCGGTCGCGACGTCCGGATCGACGGAGGCGGGCTCGGGGACCGATTCCCCGGTGAGCACGCTGCGATCGACCAGCAGCCGGTCGGCGCGGACGAGGCGCAGGTCCGCCGGGACGATGTCACCCCCACGCAGGAGGACGACGTCGCCGGGCACGATGATCGCCGCGGGCACCTCCGCGACCGCGCCATCGCGTCGGAGGCGGGCGACCGGCGCGCTTGCCTCGCGCAGCGCCTCGAGGGCCCGGTCGCCGCGATAGCCGGTGACGACGTCGGCGACGACGATCGGCAGCAAGCCGCACAGCACGAGCACGCCGTCGCGGACCTCGCCGAGCAGGATCGCGCCGATGCCACTGGCGAGCAGGACGATGATGAAGGGCTCGGTCACGGCGTCGATGAGCATCGAGAGCACCGACTCGTGCTCCACCGGCGCAAGCTCGTTGGCCCCGACCAGCGCGGACCGGCGGGCGGCCTCCTCGGACGTCAGGCCGACCGCCGGCTCGACCCCCAGGTGGCGGGCCACCGCGTCCGGCGGCTCCGCGTGCGCCGTCTCATCGAGACCCATCCACCCTTCGGGCTCGGTCGGCGCCGGGGTGGTCGTCATGGCCATAGCGGCAATCTTCGCTCGGAACCCGGGTGCTCGGACGCGCCGAAGGGCCCGTTCGGGGTGGGCCGCGAGTCCCTTGAGGGCGAGCGGGCCGGCGGTGCCACAATGATGGCGTGCCGATACCCCTGCGCATCCACGCCGACCGCGAGGCGGGCACGCTTGCGATCGGCTGGGACGATGGCCACGAGACCGCCTACGACGCGACCCAGCTGCGCTGGCTGTGTCCGTGCGCCTACTGTCGCGGCGAGGCCGGCCTGCCCGGCTGGCTCGACAGCGCTCCGACGCTGACCGACCAGCAGGTCCGCCTCGTCGACGTCCAGCTCGTCGGGAACTACGCCATCGCGCCGTCGTGGGGCGACGGCCACCATACCGGCTACTACACGTTCGACCTGCTTCGGCACCATTGCCCGTGCGCCGAGTGCACCGCCGACCGCGCCGCCACCGAGAGAGCGAGGGAGACCGCATGATCGTCGTCACCACCCCATACCTGAGTGGCCATCGCATCACCGAGTCGAAGGGCATGGTCTTCGGGCTCGTCGTGCGGAGCCGCGGCCTCGGCGGCAACCTGATGGCGAGCATCCGCTCGCTCGGGGGCGGGGAGATCCACGAGTACACGAGCCTGCTCGAGGACACCCGCCGCCAGGCGCTCGACCGGCTCGTCCAGAACGCGACGCTCGTCGGCGCGAACGCGGTCGTCTCGATGCGCTTCGACAGCTCCGAGCTGTCGGGCACGATGAGCGAGATCGTCGCCTACGGCACGGCCGTCGTCGTCGCCCCGGACGCGTCCGCGCCGCAGCCGCCCGCCGTCGACTGACGGGAGACGGTCATGGGCCTCCTCATCGCGCGGGCGCTGGTCGTCCTCGGCGGCATCCTGTGCGCCGCGCTCGGCGTCGTCCTCGTCGTCTCCACCCCGGCATCGATCACCGGGATCGCCCTGGTCGGGGTCGGGATCGCGGTCATCGTCGGCGCGCTCATCGAACGGCTGCGCTACCGGTCCGCGGCGGCCGAGCCCCGCGCCGCGCCGCCCGGCCCCGGTGGCGGCGAGCCGCTCGACCAGCCGATGGACCCGCGCTTCCGGCGCACCGACGAGCGATTCGTGGATCCGACGACCGGGACGGCGATGCGCGTGTGGATCGATCCGACCAGCGGCGAACGCCGCTATCGAGCGGAGGAGGGACCCTCCTAGGCCGTTCGGGGGGTCGGGCGGATCGCCGGGCCGTGCTATCCTCGCCGGCCGGGGTCCACACTCGACCCACCCGCGTCCAGGAGCCCACGCCCGCCCGATGGCCGCCGTCGACCCAGGAGCACCCGCTCGACCCGTCGCCCCGGCGCGACCACGGCGGACGCCAAGGACGAAGTCCCCGCTCCCCTACCTGAACCGCGAGCTGTCCTGGCTCGAGTTCAACGCGCGCGTGCTCCACGAGGCGCGCGACGAGCGCAACCCGATCCTCGAGCGCGTCAAGTTCCTGACGATCTTCGCGGGCAACCTCGATGAGTTCTTCCAGGTGCGGATCGCCGGCCTGCGCCAGCAGGTCGAGACCGGGAGCGTGGCGACCTCGCCCGACGGCCGCACGGCCGACGCCCAGCTGGCCGCCGCCCGCGAGCGGGTGCTCGCCCTCGTCGGCGAACACTCGGCGATCTGGCTCGACGTCCGGCGGGCCCTCGCCGCCGAAGGAGTCGAGGTCCTCGACTACGCGTCGATCCCCGAGCATCACGAGGCACTCCGGCAGCGCTTCCTCGACGAGATCTTCCCGGTCCTGACCCCTCTCGCGGTCGATCCCGGCCATCCGTTCCCGTACATCTCGACGCTGAGCCTGTCGATCGCCGTCGGGCTCATCGATCCCGAGACGGGCGAGCGTGGCTTCGCCCGGGTGAAGGTGCCGCAGATCCTGCCGCGCCTGCTCGAGGTCGCGCCGATGCGCTTCGTGCTCATCGACCAGGTCATCGAGGCCAACCTCGACGCCCTGTTCCTCGGCATGGAGATCGTCGAGCACCACCTGTTCCGGGTCACCCGCAACGCCGATCTCGCCATCGAGGAGGACGAGGCCGACGACCTGCTCCTGGCTATCGAGGAGGAGCTTCGGCGGCGACGCTTCGGCGAGGCGGTCCGCCTCGAGGTCGAGCGTTCGATGCCGGCCGCCACGCGCCTGCTCCTGCTGCGCGGCCTCGGCCTCGCCGATGACGACTCGTACGAGATCAGCGGCATGCTCGATCTCACGGGCCTGGGTCAGATCGCGGAGCTGAACCGGCCTGAACTCCAGCGACCGACGTGGACGCCCATCGTCCCCGCGCGCCTCCTGCCGCCCGACGAGGACACGCCGACGGATACGTTCGCGGTCGTCAGGGCCGGGGACCTGCTCGTGCATCACCCGTACGAGTCATTCGCCGCGTCCGTGGAACGGTTCATCACCCAGGCCGCGGACGATCCCGACGTCCTCTCGATCAAGCAGACGCTCTACCGGACCTCGGGCGACTCGCCGATCGTCCAGTCGCTCATCCGCGCGGCCGAGCGCGGCAAGCAGGTCGTGGTCCTCGTCGAGATCAAGGCACGCTTCGACGAGGAGGCGAACATCGTCTGGGCCCGCAAGCTCGAGCAGGCCGGCGCGCATGTCGTGTACGGACTAGTCGGGCTCAAGACACACTCGAAGACCGCGCTCGTCGTTCGACGCGAGGGCTCCGGCGTGCGCCGCTACGTCCACATCGGGACGGGCAACTACAACCCCAAGACCGCCCGGTTGTACGTGGACCTTGGTCTCCTCTCGGTCCGTCCCGAGCTTTGCGCGGATGTGACCGACCTCTTCAACGTGCTGACCGGTCTCTCGCGCCAGCGCACGTTCCGACGCCTGCTCGTGGCGCCGCACAGCCTCCGCTCGCGCTTCCTCCAGCTCGTCGACCGCGAGATCGGCCACGCGCAGGCCGGCCGCGAGTCGCGGATCATCCTCAAGCTCAACGCGATCGTCGACGTCCCCTCGATCGAGGCGCTCTACCGAGCCTCGCAGGCCGGGGTGCACATCGACCTGATCATCCGCGCCGCCTGCTCGCTCCAGCCGGGACTCGAGGGCCTCTCCGAGAACATCCGCGTCCGCTCGATCATCGGCGAGTTCCTCGAGCACTCGCGGATCTGGTCGTTCGAGAACGGCGGCGACCGCGAGTGGTACATCGGCTCGGCCGACCTCATGGACCGCAACCTCGACCGCCGGGTCGAGGCGGTGGTGCCGGTCGAGGACGGCGAGGCACGGGCCAAGCTCGCGACGATCATCGACGTGATGCTCGCCGACGACCGCCGGTCGTGGCAGCTCCAGCCGGACGCCACCTGGGTCCGGACGGAGGTCGCTCAACGACTCGCCGGGCACGGTCGACACGTTCGAGATGCTCAAGAGCATCGCGCTCGCCCAGGGCCAGGTGTCGGACAGTCCACGGCGGCCGGGAACCGGAGCCGGTTCGCTGGACCCGCGCGCATGAGCGGCTCGATGGACGCGCGCGCATGACCGGTACGCTCCACCCGGTCGAGATCGAGCTCAAGTACCGCGTCCTCGACCTGAAGCCGGCCGAACGCTACCTGACCGCCTCGACCATCGGGCCGTTCATCGGCGCATCGCAGCCGCGCTCGACGCAACTCGAGGACCGCTACGTCGACACGCCGGACCGCGCCTTCGAACGGGCCGGTTTCGCGGTCCGGCTCCGTTCGTCCGGAACGGGCGTCATCGTCTCGGTCAAGTCCCGCGGGCGGCGCGAGACGAGCGACGGCTCGTTCGCCCGCGACGAGATCGAAGGACCGGCGATCCGGGCGGCAGGACCGGCCGACTGGCCGCCGTCGGATGCGCGGTCGCTCGTGCTCGAGCTCGCGGGGGATGCGCCGCTGGTCGAGGTCGTCACGATCCGCCAGCTGCGACGCAAGCGCCAGTTGCGCGACGGCTCCACGCGCGTGGAGCTCAGCCTCGACGAGGTCGACGTCGTCGTGAGCAAGCGGGTCGTGGCCCGGTTCGTCGAGCTCGAGGCGGAGCTGGTGCGCGGCGACCAGGCGCGGCTGCGCGGCCTGGCGGCGGCGCTGGCCGGCGACCCTGCGCTGCGACCCGCGACGACGAGCAAGCTCGAGGATGCGCTCGCAGCGGTCCGCGGGGTCCGCCTCCAGACCGACGGTCGCGATGAGGATCGGCCGGCACCCGCCGGATCCGACCCGGCCGAAGCCACACCAGTCGCCAAGGCGGCACCGGTCGCCAAGGCCGCACCGGTCGCGAAGGCGGCACCGGCCGCGAAGGCGGCACCGATCGCCAAGACCGAGGCGGCGCCGGCCGCTGCAGCTGAGGCGGTGGCTGATAAGCCGCTGCCGTGGGCGACGCGGAGGTCGCCGCGGCGGAGGTCGTCGATCCGGCGCCAGGCGCCGAGGCCGTCACGATCGACGAGGAAGCATCGGCTGCGGAGACGACCGCCGCGTCGCAGGCGACCGGGGCGGAGGAGGCTGAGGCGACCGCGGCGCAGTCATCTGAGGCCGTGGTCGACGCAGCCGACGCCCCCGCCGACATCGATCCACCGGCCGGGGTCGTCGAGGCGGCGGACGAGACCGGCGCAGCCGGCGAGGACGATGACCTCGAACCCGTCGTCGCGGCCGAGCCCCGGTCCGACGTCGATCTCGAGCTCGCCGCGGCGGACGACATCGATGACGACGACGAGGAGGATGACGAGGAGGAGGAGGACGACGACGACGCGCCGATGATCGAGCTGGTGCCGTCGTCATCCGATGCCGTCAGCGAAGCCATCGAGGCCGCCCCGAGCGCCGAGCCCGACAAGGTGTCGCTGCCGGTCAGCAAGACGGCCGGGGTGACCCCCGACGACCACGTCGCCGAGGCCGGTCGCAAGGTGATGCGGTTCCACCTGGCTCGCATGCTCGCCCGCGAAGCCGGCACGCGGGCCGGGATCGATCCCGAAGAACTGCATGCGATGCGCGTCGCCACCCGTCGGCAACGGGCGGCGTGGCGGGTCTTCGGCGATGCCTTCCGGGCCGGGCGAACGAAGCGCTACCGGCGCGGCCTGCGCGAGGTCGCCGGTCGTCTCGGTGCGGTCCGCGACTTGGACGTGCTGCTCGAGGCGGCCGACCACTATCGCGACGGCCTCCCGGGCGTGGAGCAGCGCTCCCTCGAGCCCCTGCTCGACGACTGGCGGGAGCATCGCGAGGCCGCCCGCCAGCTCCTGATCCGCGAACTGGACTCCGAGAAGTACCACCGCTGGGTCGACGACTATCGCGACTTCGTCCGGACCGACGGCGTCGGCGTGCTGCCGGTCGGCCCGGTCCAGCCGCACCGGGTCCGTGACGTCATGCCATCGGCGATCTGGGCCGCGTACGAGGGCGTCCGTGCGTACGAGCCCGTCCTGCGCTGGGCCGACGTGGAGACCCTGCACGACCTCCGGATCGCCGGGAAGTGGCTGCGCTACACGCTCGAGTTCGTGCGCGAGGCGCTCGGCCCCGATTCGGCGCCGATCATCGAACGGGTCACCGGACTCCAGGACCACCTCGGGCTCATGCATGACGCGGACGTCTCGTCCTCGATGGCCCGGGCGTTCCTCGTCGAGCACGCCGGCGGGCTCTCGTCCCTCGAGAGCGCCGCCATCGGCCGCTACCTCGTCAACCGCGAGCGCGAGGTCGCGCGGCTGCGACGGACGCTGAACACGCCGTGGCGGGCCGTCGACGGACCGTCGTTCCGGCGCTCGCTCGGCCGGGTCGTCGCGGGGCTGTAGACGCGCCGCCCGCGCCGGGTCCCACGGTGCGAGCGGCGCTCGGCAGCCGTGGGCGAGTTCGGGGAGTCGATCGCGCCAGGCGCGACCCGCATGGGTCGCGGCCAGGATCGCGCCCTCCCGGCTGCCGGCCTCGGACACCCGGAGCGACGTCGCGCCGTAATGGCGCAGGATCGCATCCACGATGACCGCTCCGGCCGGGAGGATCCGGGCGCGCGCCGGCCGGATGCCGTGGCGCTTCGCCGCGAGCTCGGCCGGCTCGGCGGCCAGCAGCGCGAGCGCGCGCGCGGTCCGGTCGCGATTGAGCGTGCCCTTCGAGGCGCCGAACCGGATGACCTTGAGCAGGTTCGACACGGTGCCGCCGACGGCCACGATCTCCTGCGGGGTCGCCGGCATGGCACCCACGACGATCGCGCGTGCGTCCTCGAGCATCGCGTAGAGCTCCTCCGCCGTCGGCGGGTCGTGGGTGACGTGGCGATCGGTCAGCCGCGCGGCACCCAGGCGCAGGCCGGCTGCCCTGGGCGGGGCACCTGGCCCGATCGCGCAGAACTCCGAGCTCCCGCCGCCCACGTCGATCACGAGGGTCTCGCGGTCGACCGGGCGTCCGCCCGTGGCCCCGACCACCGTCAGGAGCGCCTCCTCCTCATGGGTCAGCACGTGCAGGTCGAGCCCGGTCCGCTGGCCGACCTCGTACACGATGCGCGGGGCGTCGGCGGCTCGGCGGATGGGTTCGGTGCCCACGACCGTCACCGTCGGGGCGCCGAGATCGCGAGCGACCTTCGCATAGACCGCTAGGGCATCGGCGAGCCCCGTCCGGCCGGCCGGACCGAGGGCACCGCGGTCGTGCACGGCGGCGCCAAGCCCCAGGAAGACCGACTCGTCCGCGAGCGGCGTCAGGCGATGTGCGGCGACGGTCGCGACGAGCAGGTGGACCGAATTCGACCCGACGTCGATCGATGCACCGACGACCGGCGGCACGGGTCCGTCGACGATCAGGCGCCCGCGTCGGGCTTGGGGGTCGTCTTGGGCTTGGCCGTCGAGCGTGGCTTGGCGCTGGACCGGGTCGAGGTGGACGGCTTCGCCGCCGTGGCGGGCTTGGCCGCGGGCGCCCTCGCCGCCGTCGTCTTGGTGGCGCTCGGCTTCGTCGCCGCCTTCGACGTCGTCGTCTTCCTCGTCGTCTTGGCCGCCGAGGCCTTGGCCGCCGAGGCCTTGGTCGCCGTCGACTTCGACGCCGCGGCCTTGCTCGGCGAGGCCTTCGACCTGGACTTCGGTGCCGACTTCTTGGGGGTGTCGGACGCCGCCGGCGCCGACTTGATCGGCGAGACCGCGACCGCGGCCTTGGCGGCCGCCGATCCTCCGGCCTTGATCGCGCCGCCGACCGTGCTCGCAGCCTGGCCGGCCGCACCGGCGGCCCCGGTCGCGGCCTTGCCCGCGGAACCGGCCGCTCCACTCGCGGCTTTGCCGGCAGCCCCTGCCGCGCCGCTGGCTGCCTTACCCGCGGCACCCGCGGCGGCACTGGCGGCCTTCGCTGCGCCGCCCGCCGCGGCACTCGCCGCCTGACCCGCCGCGGTTCCGGCCGCGCCGGCGGCACCACTCGCGGCCTTGCCGGCGGCCCCGGCGGCACCACTGGCCTTCGACCCGGCCAGTCTTGCGATCCGGGTCGTCAACGCGGCGACCTCGGCGGCCGCCTCGCGAGCCTGCTTGCGCCGCTTCTCGATCTCCGGACCGCTCTTGTCCGCCTGCGCCGCGGCGAGCTGCTTCAGTCGCTTGGCCTCGGTCGCGGTGGCCGCGGCGAGCTTCTGCTCGAGCCGCTGGAGCTCGCGAGCCGCCTTCTTCGAGAGCGGGACGACGCGGTCGCGCGTCCCGCCGACCAGCCCGGACGCGGCCCCGATCACGGCGTCCGTCGGGACCGATGGTCTCTTGGCCATTTCGTCACTCCCTCTGCCCGCTCGCCACCACCGCCTGGACCGATGATGCTCCCGCTCGCGCCGGCTCGCTCGGGCGCACCGTACCATTCGGGCGTCCACGACGGAGAGGTGATGTCGTTCATCCTGATCGGCCTCGGCGGCTTCGCGGGCGCCATCACGCGATACCTGGTCGACGGGTTCGTCTCGGACCGGACGGGCGGCGGGTTCCCGTGGGGCACGCTCGTGATCAACCTGTCCGGCTCGTTCGTGCTCGGGCTGCTGTTCGCCCTGACCGCCGAACGAGCCGTCCTGCCGGCCGAGATCCGCGGTCCGCTGATGATCGGCTTCCTCGGCGCCTACACCACGTTCTCGACCTTCATGCTCGAGTCGTGGCGTCTCGTCGAGACGGGCGCCTGGGTCCCCGCGCTCGCGAATCTCGGTGGGTCGGTGCTGCTCGGGCTCGTCGCGGTCGTGGCCGGCCTGACGCTCGGGAGGGCGCTATGAGACGGATCGAGGGGCCGGCCCTGCTGGCCCGGATCTACGTCGGCGAGGCGGACCATCACGGCGGCAAGCCGCGCTACCAGGCCATCGTCGAATTGCTGCGCGAACGCGGCATCGCCGGCGCCACCGTCCTACGAGGGATCGAGGGATTCGGGGCGAACGCCCACCTCCACACGACGCGGATCCTCCGGTTGTCGGAGGACCTGCCGATCCTCATCGAGGTGGTCGAGGAGGAGGCGCGCCTGCGCGCCGTCCTGCCCGAGGTGGACGCGCTGCTCGGGGACGGCCTCATCACGCTCGAACCGATCGAAGTGCTCACCTACCGCGGGACTGGCCCCGCAGCCGGGTCCGGGTCGGCCTAGCCGACGATCCGCGCGATCGCCGATCACGCGGTGGTCGCGGCCTCCGAATCGCGCAGGAACCGGTACACGACCGTCGCGCCGATCGCGCCGATGACCGGCCCGACGAGGTAGATCCACAGCCCCACGAGGTCGCCCGAGACGATCGCCGGTCCGATGGAGCGAGCCGGGTTCATCGAGGCGCCGCTGATCGGGCCGCCGACCAGTGACCCGAGGGCGACGGTTCCGCCGATGGCCAGCGCGGCTGCCTGACCGACGGCACGGGTATCGGTGGCCACCGCGGTGATGACGAGCATCAGGAAGAAGGTCAGGATGGCTTCCCACGTCAGGGCCTGCAGGTCGGACCCCGCCGGGTGCGTCACACCCAGATCGACCGCGGGTCCGAGCGAAAGGCGCAGGACGACCGCGCCCAGGGTCGCCCCGATGACCTGCGCACCCGAGTAGCTCGCCGCGCGCGTCCACGACAGGTGACCGCCGACCGCGAAGCCGATGGACACGGCGGGGTTGAAGTGGGCGCCCGAGATGTGCCCCAGGGCATAGACCATCGCGGCGATGACGAGACCGAACGCCAGCGCCACGGACGTGGCCGGCAGACCGTTCGCGATCGCACCACATCCGAAGAAGACGAGCGCGAACGCGCCGATGGCCTCGGCCGCGAGTGCCTTCAAGCGACGGCCGGTCGTCTCGGTCGACCCGCGGCACGCAGCGCGACCTCGATGAACGGGCGCAAGCGCGCCGTCACCTCGGTCGCCGTCCGGCGAAAGGCCGCCAGCTTCTCCTCGTCGGTGCCTTCGACCTCCGACGGGTCGTCGAGACCCCAGTGCAGGGAGTTCGATGACCCCGGGAACACCGGGCAGGTCGCCCGCGCTCGATCGCAGACCGTGATGACGTAGTCGAACTGCTGGTCGAGGAACTCGGAGATCGACTTGCTGCGGGCGCCGCTCCAGTCGATCCCGAGCTCGTCGAGTACACGGATGGCGTACGGGTTCACCCGGGTGACCTCGGTGCCGGCCGAATGGACCTCGAAGTCGGCCGCACCGTAGCGTGTGAGGAGCGCCTCCGCGATCTGGCTGCGAGCCGAGTTGTGCGTGCACACGAACAGCACGCGGATGGGATCGGCGGACATCGAAGGTTCCCTCCTGGTCGCGCGGCCGGCGGCCGCGATGGTGGCTTCGAGATCGAGCAACTCGCCTTCGAGTCGATCGAGGTCGGCCCGTTGGCGGGCGATCGCGTGGTGCTGGTCGGCGAGGAGCGGCGCGAGATCGAGGTCGACGGCGCCACGTTCCAGGCAGAGTCGCGCGAGCCGTCCGGCGTCCTCGGGCGCGAGCCCGAGCCGGCGCAGGGAGAGAACGAGTCGCAGCCGCGCCAGATCGACCTCGTCATACGTGCGGTATCCGTTCGCCGTGCGGGCCGGCACGGGCAGGACGCCTTCCTGCTCGTACCAACGCACGGCCGATGCCGCGATCCCGGCACGTTTCGCCAGCTCGGTGATCTTCACGACGCGAGGGTAAACCTTCGAGTCACTCGAAGGTCAAGTCCTCGATCAGGCCCGCGCCTCGAGGACGGGGAGGCGCCGCGAGAGCAGTGGGGCGCCGACGGCGGGCCCCATCGCGCCGGCGAGCTCCCGGAAGCGCGCGACCGCCTGCGGGCGGAGCGAGTACCAGATCCAGGTCCCGCGCCGCTCCCCTTCGATCCAGCCCGCGTCGCGGAGCACCTTGAGGTGATGCGAGATCGTCGGCTGGCTCACATCGCAGCAGGCGGTGAAGTCGCAGGCGCAAACCTCGGTCAGGTCGCTCAACTGGCGAAGGATGGCGAGTCGGGTGGGGTCGGCGGCCGCTTGCAGGAGCAGGACGTCCGGGTCGGTCTGTCGCTTCACGGGGCCATGGTATTGACAGATGTCTATATAGTCAAGTATCAATACAGAAGACAGCGAACCGGTCGACCGGCCCCGACCACATCGAAGAAGGATCCGAGACCATGACGACCGAGATGACCACCGAAACGACCAGCCAGATGACCGCCGAGGCCATCCACGAGACCGTCCGCGAGCACTACGCCACCGCGGCGCTCCAAGCCTCGCAGGGCGCCTCCTGCTGCAGCGATCCCGAGACCATCGGGGCGAACCTCTACTCGGCGCTCGAGCGAGACGAGCTGCCCGATGCTGCGGTCCTGGCCTCCCTCGGCTGCGGCAACCCGACCGCGGTGGCCGACCTGCATCCTGGCGAGCGCGTCCTCGACCTCGGGTCGGGCGGTGGCATCGACGTCCTGCTCTCCGCCAAGCGCGTGGGTCCGACGGGCCGAGCGTTCGGCGTCGACATGACGGACGAGATGCTCGCCCTCGCCCAGCGCAACGCGGCCATGGCCGGCGCCACCAACGTCGAGTTCCTCAAGGGCGACATCGAGGCCATCCCCCTGCCGGCCGAGTCGATCGATGTCGTCATCAGCAATTGCGTCGTCAACCTGGCGGTGGACAAGCGGGCCGTGTTCGCCGAGATCGCCCGCGTCCTCCGTCCGGGCGGCCGGATCGGCATCAGCGACATCGTCGCCGACGACACGCTCACGCCCGAGGAGCGGGCCGAGCGCGGTTCGTACGCGGGCTGCATCGCCGGCGCCCTCTCCGTGTCGGAGTTCCGCGAGGGGCTCGCGGCGGTCGGCCTGACCGACGTCTCGATCACCCCGTCCCACACCGTCACCGACGGGATGACCAGCTCCATCATCAAGGCGTCGAAGCCGGCCGATGCCCGCCCGCTCATCGACCTGACCGCGACGCGCGAGCTGCCGATCGCGGCGACCGGTTGCTGCGGCGGGACGGGTTGCTGCTGACGTCCGTCATCTCCGTGGTCGGAGCCATCGACCGTGTCCCGTCCGTCGGTCGCGCGGCGGGACCTCGCCGCGCTCGTCCTCGCCGCCGTGTGCTGGGGACTCGGCACGGTCGTCAGCAAGGCCGCGCTCGACGAGGTCCCGCCGCTGACGCTCCTCCCGATCCAGCTCGCGGCCAGTCTCACCCTGCTCGCCATCCTGATGCGCGCGCAAGGGATCTCGTTCCGCGCCGGAGGGTCGCCGCTGCTCGGCCGGCTCGGCCTGCTCAACCCGGGACTCGCCTACGCCCTCAGCCTGCTCGGGCTCGTCACGATCACCGCGAGCCTTTCGGTGCTGCTCTGGGCGCTCGAGCCGCTGCTGATCATGGTCCTCGCGGCGTGGTTCCTTCGCGAGCGGATCACGCCGACCTTCGTCGCGCTCTCGCTCATCGCCGTGGCCGGCATGGTCATCGTCGTCTACGACCCGGGCGCGAGCGAAGGGGCGTTGATCGGCGTCGCCCTCACCGTCGCGGGCATCCTGTGCTGCGCGGCGTATTCGGTGATCACCCGGCGCTGGATCCCCGACGCCAAGGAGACGAGCCAGGTCGTGTTGGCGCAGCAGGCGCATGCGCTCGCCCTGGCGCTCGTTCTCGTCGTCATCGTCGGCGTGGTCGGGGGAACGGTCATGCCGACCTCGTTGACGCCGCTCGGGATCGCCAGCGCGATCGGCTCCGGCGCCCTCTACTACGCCGGCGCCTACTGGTTCTACCTCGGCGCCCTGCGCCACGTTCCCGCTTCGTTCGCCGCCGTGTCCTTCTATCTGATCCCGATCGTCGGCGTCGCCGGCGGTGCGCTGCTGTTGGGTGAGCGACTCGATCTCCGCCAGTGGATCGGCGCGATCATCGTGCTCGCGGCCCTTCTGGCCATCATCCGCCAGCCATCCGCGGCGACCGAAGCGTCACCCAGTCGGGCGGTCGCCTGACCGGCGCCTGACCCCGGTCTCGAGCTCAGGACCGGTCGCCAACCTGAGTTCCTATCGCGCGGCCATGCTGGATGCGAGCGGGAGTCACATGCCGAGCGCGCCATGGCCCAGAGCAGGACCGTCGCGATGACAAGGACGGCGACGTCCCTCGGTGGCCTAGAGGACGGTCACGGCCGCACGACCAAAGCCACGTCTCGCGAGCGATGCGAGCGCCAGGTGATCGCCCTGTTCGTCCGCGAGGAGCGCGGCGAACCCGGGGACGACTGCGGATGCAGACGCGAGGAACCCGAGGGCGAGGACGACCATCGCGGTCGAGGCGGCCGAGAGCCCGCCAAGGTAGCCGGCGAGCCAAAGCACGTAGATGGATGTGGCCGTCGCGACGCAGAGCGTCGCGATTCGGTCTCGCCACGGCATCGACATCTCGACCTCCTCCTAGGTGCGCTTGAGAGCGGCGGTGTCGGCTCGCGGCGATCGGTACAGCGCGCCGATCACGAGCGTCAGCCCGAGCACGATCAGGACGAGTGGACCGACCTCGGCCGTCAGCCCGGCGACGGTGAAGATGCCGGCCGCCAGCGCGACGACACCGGCGACGACCGTCGCGCCATGGATGGGGAATCGCATCCACGCTCTGACGGCGCTCGCCGCGAGCATCACGACCCCGGCCGCGACCTCCCACGCTCCCTCGGGCATCGCCGGCATGAGGCTGACGACGCCGATCGCCAGGAACAGGACGCCCGACCAACCGTGTCGCGGTCTCGGTGATCCCACCCGGGCCGTGCCCTCGACGTCGCTCGATGTCATCGGTCGATCCCTCTCGTTCGCTGGTTCGGATGGATGTATCCTGAATGAGCGTTCATGTTTTTGGTAGTGCCATTCGGCACCGTTCTGTCTCGTGATCGCTGGCCGATGATGCATGAGCGAACGTTCATCATCGCCGCGGAGGACCGCCGTGCCCAAGATCAGCCCACAGCGGGAGGAGGCGACGCGGCAGTCGATCCTCCGGGCCGCGCGCGACGTCGTGGCGAAGGGATTCCGATGAGGCGACCACCCCGACGTCGCCCGTGCCGCCGGGACTTCTCGGCCGGATCGATCTACACCTATTTCGCCAGCAAGGACGACCTCATCCGCGAGTGCATCCCGCGCGGCGAACAAAGTTCCGAGAGCGGACGCCGTCCTCCTGACATCGGTCCGACGGATCGGCCCGGGGCCAGACCAGCCGCGCGATCGCCGGGTGGTACCGGTACACGACGAAGCCCGGCCGGCCTCCGTGCAGGCCTGAGTACTCCGCGGCCGCCAAGGGAACGTGGGGGCGTCGGCGACGGCCACAGCCGACGCGAAGGGAGCGGACCGCCACGCTTCGGCCTCGTCTTCCAGGAGGGCGATCGCCGCCGGTGAGCTCCCGCCCTGGTACGTGGAGTCCGGGCAGTGGACGGCCCGGGTGCCGACGCGTGTCCTCGAGTGCATCTGCTCGGGCATCGCCACCGACCCGGACGGACGTGGAGCGGCGAGCGCTACTGTTGCCCCGTTCGAGCCTGCCGTCGCTAACCTGACGTTAACGGTCGTCCAACACTGGGTTATCCGCCCAGCCCGAGCCTCGGCGGCATGACGGACGGCCATCCGACATCCCAGACCGATCAGCGCCCGACCGGCGAGACGGTCTCGGCACGAGTGGATCGCCCTGCGCGGACGACGGTCCGCTGCTCGGCCTGGGCGACGCGATCCGGACCGTCCACGACCCGGCCGCGTTCCTCGCTCTCCTCGAGATGCCCGCCCGCGCATCGCGATCGTCGCCGAGCCCCCCGCGTCGGCCGACGCTCCTCGACCGGGTCGCCGCAGGAGCGGCGGCGGCGCCCGCGGCTCCGGATCGTCCATCTGGCGCCCGAGGCCGACGTCGAGGCGCGACTCCGCGCCCTTCGACTCGGGTTCGACGAGGCGCTCCCGACCTCGGTCGGCGCTGAGGAGCTGCTCGGGCGACTGGCGCTCCTCGACGAGCGCATCCGGCCCCGCCCCGGGACCACGGTCCGGATCGCGGACGATGTCGAGCTCGACCTCGTCGCTCACGAGCTCCGGCGTGGCGGCCGACCCATCCACCTCCGGCCGAAGGAGTTCAACCTGCTCGCGATGCTGGCCGCCCACCCGGGTCGCGCCTACACGCGCCGCCAGCTCCTGGACCGCGTCTGGGGTCCGGACCATCACGGCGACCCGCGGACGGTCGATGTCCACGTCCGGTGGCTCCGGGCCAAGGTCGAGGCCGATCCGGCCCGGCCGCTCCATCTCGTGACGCTGCGGGGCGTCGGTTATCGACTCGACCCGCCCATCCGTTAACGGAGGCTTAACGGAGCGCAAACCAGCCGTTGACTGCGGTCTCCGACGGTGACGACGTCAAAGAGGAACCCACGTCCCCCACCCCAGGAGGATCCATCGACGTGAGCACCACGACCCCGAAGCGACTGGGCGCCATCGCCATCTCGGCGATGTTCGTGCTCGGCGCGTGCTCCAGCTCGAGCAGCTCGAGCGCGCCGGCATCCGCCGCCCCCGAGTCGGCTGCCCCGGCGAGGCCGCTCCGGCGAGCGAAGCCGCGTCGACCGCACCGTCGACGGCAGCGTCCGCAGCCGCAGTCACGCCGCCCGCGCCCGGCACGGGCAACATCACCCTGCAAGGCGCGGGGGCCACGTTCCCCGCCCCGCTGTATGACTCATGGTTCCAGACCTACACCGGGGCCAATCCGCAGGTCCAGTTCGACTACCAGGCGAATGGCTCCGGGGCAGGGATCAAGGCCATCACCGACGGGACCGTCGACTTCGGTGCCTCCGACGCCGCGATGAAGGACGAGGAGATCGCCGCGCTCCCTGCGACCTGCAAGGTCCTCCACATCCCGACCGCCCTCGGTGCGGTC
Organism: uncultured Chloroflexia bacterium; assembly: GCA_963817245.1. Taxonomy (GTDB): domain Bacteria; phylum Chloroflexota; class Limnocylindria; order Limnocylindrales; family CSP1-4; genus SPCO01. The sequence continues at coordinate 271,438 of CAWFNQ010000001.1, read as the reverse complement.
GTCGTCATCTACAACCTGCCGGGCGTCGACAAGGTCAACCTCGACGCCGACAACATCGCCGGGATCTACCTCGGCACGATCAAGAAGTGGAACGACCCGGCGATCGCGGCCAACAATCCGGGCGTCACCTTGCCCGCGACCGACATCCTCGTGGCCCATCGTTCGGACGGGTCGGGTACGACGAATACCTTCACGACGTATCTCGACACCGTGTCGCCCGACTGGCACACCAAGGTCGGGAAGGGCAAGGAAGTCAACTGGCCGACCGGTGTCGGCGCCCAGGGCAACGACGGCGTGGCCGGTGCGGTCAAGCAGACACCCGGTGCGGTCGGGTACGTCGAGCTCAACTTTGCGACCACGACCGGTCTGGCCTCGGCGAACGTCAAGAACGCCGACGGGCAGTTCGTGCCCGGCAGCACCGACGGCGTCACCGCCGCCGCCGAAGCCGTCGCGGCCGACTTCCCGGCCGACTTCCGCCAGGCACCGATCATCAACGGCAAGGGTGCGACGACCTATCCGATCGCGTCCTACACCTATCTGCTGATCTGCACCGACCAGAAGGACGCCGCGAAGGCGCAGGACCTGGTCGCCTTCACCTACTGGGCCCTGACCGACGGCCAGGCGCTCGAGAATGGGCTCGGCTACGCGCCGCTTCCCGCCGCGGTCCAGCAGAAGTCCATCGACGAACTGCACAAGATCACGGCGGCCGGGGCTCCGGTCTGGCCCTGAACCGACTCCTCCTCTGACTGTCGGAGCGCCCCGAAGCTCGGATCGGGGCGCTCCGCACAGTTTCGGGTCGTACAGTTCCTGTATCCACCCGAGGGACCTGACGCCGAACGAGGTCATCGATGACAGTCATCCCGCGCGCGAATTGGCTCACCGCGCATCGCACCAACCGCGCGCCCGACCGCCTCTTCGTCTGGCTCACCCGGCTGGCCGCCCTGGCGGTCGTCCTGCTGCTCGTCGCGATCGGCATCCAGCTGATCGCCCAATCGATGCTCACGTGGCAGACGTTCGGCGTCGCCGACTTCATCACCGGGACGACGTGGGATCCGGTCGCCGCGGTCTACGGTGCCCTCCCGTTCATCGTCGGCACGATCCTGTCCTCGCTCCTCGCGCTGCTCTTCGCGGCGCCGATCGGGATCCTCGCCGGCGATCTTCCTGGCCGAGCTGGCCCCTGGGCGGCTGGCGACGCCGCTCATCTTCATGATCGAGCTGCTCGCCGCCATCCCCAGCGTCGTGTTCGGTCTGTGGGGCGTCTTCGTCCTCGCGCCATTCCTGCGGGACACCGTGGAGTCGTGGATCGTCTCGACGTTCGGCTGGATCCCGTTCCTGTCGGGTCCGACGTTCGGCATCGGCCTGTTCTCGGCGGGGGTGATCCTCGCGATCATGATCCTGCCGACGATCATCTCGATCTCCCGCGAGGTCATCCGCAGCGTGCCCGACCCGCAGCGCGAGGCGATGGTCGCCCTCGGTGCGACGCGCTGGGAGACCATCACCAAGGCGGTCCTGCCGTACGCGCGGTCCGGGATCGTCGGCGCGGTCATCCTCGGCCTGGGCCGGGCCCTCGGCGAGACCATGGCCGTGACGATGATCATCGGCAACGGGCAGAACATCCCGACGCGGTTGTTCGATCAGGCGCAGACGATCGCATCGAAGATCGCGACGACGTTCAATGAGGCGACCGCCGGGCTCCAGGTCTCGAGCCTCATCGCCCTTGGCCTGATCCTCCTGGTCATCACGATCGTCCTGAACGTCATCGCCCGGTTGCTCGTCTGGCGCGTCGCCGGCCCCGTGGGAGGCGAATGATGACCGCAGCAGCGACGCCGTCGACCCGTGCGGCGACGATCCTGTCGGCCCGGGCCGGGGGCCGCCGCACCTTCGTCGACCGATTCATGCGCGGCCTGGCGCTGGTCGCGGCCGTCTCATGCATCATCCCGCTCGCCGCGGTCCTCGCCTTCGTGACGCTCAAGGGAATCGCGGCGCTGAACATCGACCTGCTCACCAAGCCGCCGCGCGCCCAGGGCATCGGCGGTGGCGCACTGCCGGCGATCCTCGGGACGCTCCAGATGGTGCCACTCGCCGCGATCATGGCGATCCCGTTCGGAGTGTTGGCTGGCGTCTACGTCCACGAGTTCGGGTCGGCCAGGGTGGGCCGCGGGATCCGGTTCGCCGCGGACGTCCTCGTCGGCATCCCGTCGATCCTCATCGGGATCTTCGTCTACACGTTCCTCGTGCTGCCGTTCAAGCAGTACAACGCCTTCGCCGGCTCCGTCGCGCTCGCGATCATCATGATCCCGGTGATCATGCGCACGACCGAGGAGATCCTGAAACTGGTCCCCTCATCGCTACGCGAGGCGTCGCTCGCGCTGGGCGTGTTGCGCTGGCGGACGACCCTCTCCGTCGTCGTTCGGACGGCGCTCCCCGGCGTGCTGACCGGGATCATGCTCGCCGTCGCGCGGGCAGCGGGCGAGACCGCTCCGCTCCTGTTCACCGCGCTCGGCAGCCGACTCGTCAACGTCGGAGACTTCAGCAAGCCGATGGATGCCCTTCCACTGTTCATCTACACCAACGCGCGACAGCCATTCGAGAAGCAGAACGAACAGGCGTGGGGAGCGGCGTTCCTGCTGTTGGTCATCGTCCTCGGCATCAACGTCTTCGTCCGCCTGCGGACGACCAACAAGCGAACCGCATGAGAGGGCCGGACGAGATGGCGATCCAGACACCCGAGACAGTGGAGACTGCGCCCGCGGCGGTACCGGTCGGCCCCGGTACGACCGCCGCCCCTTCGACGCCGCCACCATCAGCGGCACCGACCGATGGCGGTGCGGCGACCTCGAGCGTCGGCGCGACGTCCGGCCAGCTCGCCATCGACGCCCTCAACGTGTACTACGGCGCGTTCCGTGCCGTCCGCGACATCACCCTCACCATCCGACCGCAGGCCATCACGGCGATCATCGGACCGTCCGGCTGCGGCAAGAGCACGTTCCTGCGATCGATCAACCGCATGCACGAGGTCATCGCGAACGCCCGCGTCGAGGGCAGCATCTACCTCGACGGCATCGACATCTACGACGCTGCCGTCGACCCCGTCCAGCTGCGGCGGGTCATCGGGATGGTGTTCCAGCGACCCAACCCGTTCCCCACGATGTCGATCTACGACAACGTCGTCGCCGGCTTGCGGCTCACCGGGCGGAAGTCCAAGGCCGAGCTCGACGAGGTCGTGGAGCGATCGTTGCGGCGGGCCGCCCTCTGGGACGAGGTCAAGGACAAGCTCAAGGCCAACGGCATGTCGCTCTCGGGCGGCCAGCAGCAGCGGCTGTGCATCGCGCGGGCCCTCGCGGTCAATCCGGAGGTCATCCTCATGGACGAGCCGGCGTCGGCGCTCGATCCGGTGGCGACACTCCGGATCGAGGAGCTCATGGCCGAATTGCGCACGAGCTACACCATCGTCATCGTGACGCACAACATGCAGCAGGCCTCGCGGATCAGCGACGACACCGCGTTCTTCACGATGGGCCCCGACCGGGCCGGATACCTCGTGGAGATGGACGACACCGCCACCATCTTCACGAACCCGAAGAACCAACTGACCGAGGACTACGTGTCCGGCAGGTTCGGCTGAGCCGGGAGGAGAGCGTCATGACCGACAAGGACTCCGACCGCACCGCCGCGGCGGTGACCGAGCAATTGAGCGAGATCATGGGCAGGACGGACGTGTCGCCGACGGACATCACACCCCACCCATCGCGCGACGCGCTCGATCGGGAGCTGCGCGAAGTCAAGGACACGGTCCTGCGGATGGGCATGCTCGTCGAGGACCAGATCCGCGCCGCGATCCGATCCCTCGTCGAGCACGACGCCGAGGCCGCACTCTCGGTCATCATCGGGGACGGACGGATCAACGAGTCGCAGCGCCAGGCCTCGACGCTCATCGCGCGGGCGATCGCGACCCAGGGGCCCGTCGCACGCGACCTACGGTTCCTGTTGTCGCTCGACCACGTGACCTACGAGCTCGAACGGATCGGCGACCACGCGGCCTCCGTCGCGAAGCAGGCGCGCAAGCTCGCACCCGAGCCGCCGCTCAAGGCGTACCTGAATCTGCCCGCGATGGGCGACCTGGCGGCGACCCTCGTCCATGGGATCCTGCGGGCACTGGTGGACATCGACCAGGTCGAGGCCCGCGAGGTCGCAGCCCGAGACGACGAGATCGACGACATGTATCACAAGACCTTCGCCGAGGTCGTGGACCTGATGCGGGCCGACCCGGACAATGTCGAGCGTGGCACGCGGATCCTGTTCGCGGCCCACTACATCGAGCGGATCGGCGACCGCGTCACGAACATCGCCGAGGACGTCGTGTTCCTCGCCAGCGGCGAGGTCGAGGACCTCAACCCATGAGTGAGCATCGGCCGATCCGGGTGCTCTTCGTGTGCACGGGGAACTCGTGCCGAAGCATCATGGCCGAGGCGCTGCTGCGGCGAACGCGGCGGCGCGCGACTTCGAGGTCCACAGCGCCGGGACCCACCCGAAGGGCCTGAATACGCGGACGATGGCGATGCTGGCGGGGGCCGATATCGATACCTCCTGGGCGCGCTCGAAACCAGTCGATGAGTTCCTCGGTCAGCCGTTCGACTACGTGATCACGGTCTGCGACGACGCGCGCGAGTCCTGCCCGGTCTTCCCCGGCGGCGGCGAGATCGCTCCATTGGGGCTATCCCGGACCCGGCCGAGGCCACCGGGACCGAGGACTGAGATCATGGCCGTCTACCGGCGGACGTTCGCGGCCATCGGCGAGCGCATCGGCCTGTTCATCCCGTTCGCCCTGCGGCAGCGCGCGGAGGCCGAGATCGCGACCGCGCCCGGCGCCATCGCCTGACGCGCTACCCTCGTCTCGTGACCACCGAGCTGTACTTCCTGCGCCATGCGCATGCCGGCGACGCCGCCACCTGGTCGGCGCCCGACGCGAGTCGGCCGCTCTCCGAGAAGGGGGTCCGCCAGGCCGAGCGGATGGGCCGCCATCTCGCGGCGATCGGGTTCGCACCGGACGCGGTGATCACGTCGCCGAAGCTGCGCGCGGCGCGGACGGCCGACATCGTCGCGGGTCATCTCGACGTGCCGGTCACGGCCGATCCACGACTCGCCGGGCCGCTGACGCTCGAGGACGTCGGCGACATCCTCGCCGACGCGGGACATCCCGCCCGTCCGGTGTTGTGCGGCCACGACCCCGACTTCAGCGATCTCGTAACCGAGCTCGTCGGCGCCCCGATCGAGGTCAAGAAGGGTGCGCTCGTGCGCATCGACGTCGAGGGTCCGATCCAGCCGGGGATGGGCACCCTGCGCTGGCTGCTGCCACCGAGCCTGTTGCCAGACCCCTGATCATCTCATTCGTCCACTAGCCCATCGGGGCCGTCGGGGTCAGTCGTTGAGCCATGTCGCGATGTCGCCGGCGGTGGGCACCCGACCGTAGCTGACGACCTTGCCGTCGATGACCAGCCCGGGCGTGCTCATGATCCCGTAGGCCATGATCTCGGCGTAGTCGGTCACCTTGGTGATCTCGGCGTCGATCCCGGCCATCGCGATGGCCTCGCGTGTGTTCTTCTCCAGCCGCGCGCAGTTGCTGCAGCCCGGTCCGAGAACCTGGATCTTCTTCATGATCTTGCACTCCGTTTCTCTGTGGTTTCAGGCGTTCAGGGCGTTGAACAGGTAGCCGACGAACAGGATCCCCACGGCGACGACGCCGGCGAAGACCGCGATCAGCTGCGGCTTCATGACCCGCCGGAGGATGACCATCTCCGGGAACGACAGGGCCGTGATCGCCATCATGAATGCGAGGGCGGAGCCCATCGGCAGGCCCTTGGCGATGAGGACCTCGATGACCGGGATCGTGCCGGCCGCGTTGCTGTAGAGGGGCACGCCGAGCAGGACGAGCGCCGGGACGGCGAGCGGGTTGCCGCTGCCGCCGATCGAGACGACGAGATCGGTCGGGACAAAGCCGTGGATGACGGCGCCGATGCCGATCCCGATGAGAACGTACGGCAGCACCTTCCAGACGAGGCTCCGCGTGGACGCCCACGCGTCGCGCACCCGCTCCTCGAGCGTGAGCCTGATCGCGATGGCCTTACCCCCCGACTTGATCTGCCAGACGTACGGCTCGACGTAGCGCTCGAGGTGGAGGCGGCCGATGACCAGGCCGGCCACGACCGCGACCAGGAGCCCGGCCGCGATGTAGAGCGCTGTCACAACGGGCCCAAAGAGGCCCCACAGCAACACGATCGCGATCTCGTTGACCATCGGCGAGGCGATGAGGAAGGCGAAGGTGACGCCGAGCGGGACGCCAACCTCGACGAAGCCGATGAACAGGGGCACCGCCGAGCAGGAGCAGAACGGCGTCACGACACCGAAGCCGGCCGCCGCCATCGTCCCGGGCAGGACCCCGCGGCCGGCGAGCGCCGACCGGACGCGCTCGGGCGACACGTACGAGCGCAGGAACGAGACGAGCGTCACGATCCCGGTCAGCAGCAGCAGGACCTTGGGCACGTCGTACAGGAAGAAAGCGATGGCATCCCCGAGCTGTGAGCCCTCCTGCAGGCCGAGCAGGTCGTAGGCGACCCAGTTCGCCAGCGGGAGCGTGATGAACCACGCGATGAGCCAGCCCACGACCACGAGGCCAACAGCCGGCCAGAACGGCACGTGCGCTCGCCGGACTGCGATCGTCGTCATCGGAGGAGGCGTTGGAACGCCGAAAGTGCCTCGGCACAGGCGACGTCATCGCGCTCGTAGTAGACCCAGCGCGCATCGACCATGTGCCGGCTGGCGCGGACGAGGCCAGCCCGTCGCAGCTTGGCGAGATGGTTGCTGACGTTGTTCTGGCGCTCGCCGAGGGCTGCGGCCATCTCGCACACGCAGTGCGGGCCGGAACCCAGGATGGCGATGATGCCGGCCCGGATCGGGTCGCCCAGGAGCGCCGCGGTCGCGGCAACGTCGACGACCGCCGGCGGCGCGACCTGGAGGCGCAGCTCCGGCAGGACCGGCAGCTCCATGCGGGTGGCCATCACGCCACCTGCCCGGCTGCAGGCACGGCCGGCGACATCGCCTCGCCCGGCTTAACGCCGAACCAGCGTGGCGCGAGGCGCATCGCGGACCACACCAGGAACAGCATCACCGGGACCTCGATCAGCGGTCCGACCACGGTTGCGAGCGCGACGGTCGGCGAGAACGCGGTGATGGCGATGGCGATGGCGATCTCGAAGTCGCGCCCGGTCGCGCTGAACGCGACAGCCACGGCATCCGGGTAGCTGAAGCGCAGTCGCCAGCCGACGAACAGGACGACAAAGAACATGGCCAGGAAGAACAGGATCATCGGGATGGCCATCTCGATGACGATGGCCGGCCGCTCGAGGATCAGGTCGCCCTTGAGCGCGAACATCACGATGAGCGTGAACAGCAGGCCGAGGATGGACATCGCCGTCAGGCCCGGCTTCAGCCGGTCCATGGCCGCCTCGCCTCCGCGCCGGGTCACGAGGTAGCGGGTGAGCACGCCCAGGACGAGCGGCAGGCCGAGATACAGGACCACGCTCTGGGCGACGATCCAGACATCGAACTCGACGGTCCCGATCAGCAGACGCGCATAGACCGGGATGAGGATCATCTGGATGACCGAGTTGAGCGCGACGAACACGAGCGCCATCGCCGCGTTCCCGCGAGCGAGGTACGTGAAGATGATGACCATCGCGATGCACGGGGCGAGGCCGTACAGGACGAGGCCCGTGTGCAGCTCCGGGTCGGCGACGAAGGCATTCGCCAGGGCGAGCATGACGAACGGCGCGACGAGGTAGTTGAACCCGAGCAGCACGAGGAGCTGGCGCGGCGACCGCGCGGCCTCGCCGACCTCGTCGAGGCGGATGTTCGTCATCGCCGGGTACATCATCGCGAACAGGCCGATCGGGACCCCGAGCGAGATCAGGTTCGGAACGCTCGTCTCGAAGGTCCCGGCCGCGATCGCCTTGATCGAGTCGATCGGCGGAGTCAGCGCGAAGTCGGAGACCGACAGCACGTTCCCGATGGCGATGCCGATCGCCATGCTGAAGAGCACGAAGAGCGGCAGGAGGCGGAAGTCCTCGAGCTTAGCGAGCAGGCGGGCGGTCATCGGTCAGCCGGCCGAGTGGACCGGCGCCGGCCGCGTGCCTCCGCGAGGCCCTGCGTCGAATGCCCGCTCGGGGTGGTGCTCGCATCCGTACTGCGGGATCGTCGCGCCGTGGAACGAGGCGACCAGGTGGTCCTTGCACAGACCGACGAAGCAGAACCGGCAGTGACCGATCGCGCCGGCCGTCAGCCCTTCACGGGCGCATTCGTGGCAGATCATCTCGATACCCTCGTGGTCGACCGGTACATCTCATCACGCGATGAACATCACACGAACGCGTGATGTATCGCAGAGCCGGAAGGCATCACCAGTAGGGTCTGATGGCACGTCGTCCGCGGCACCAGTTCGCGAACGATCGCCGCCGCCACCTCGCGATCGACTGCCCACCGAGCAGGTCGCGGGGTCAGTCGGCCGCGACCGGGAAGGGCAACGCGATGGGGTCGCTGGCCAGGCGGCTGCGGCCCTCCGCATCGAAGCGATCGAGACCGAGGTCGGTCACGTCGATGAGACCGGTCCGGCCGGTGGTGACCAGGTCGGCGGCGACCCGCGCCACCCCCGGACCCCACATCATCCCGTGGCCGCCCGGCGAGGCGACCCAGGCGCCGTCGATCGCGGACCCGTCCGGCGGTGATGGCCGGCCCGAGGATCGGCAGGTGGTCCGGCGTGTAGTCGATGGTCGCCGCCCAGATCCGGCGGAGGCCCAGCCCCGCGGTCACGGGAACGAGATGCGCGAGCCGCTCGCGCATCCGCTCGTAGAACGCGAAGTCGATCGATCGCGCTTCGCCGGGGGTCTCGTCCGGGTCGCTCCAGCCGAAGAGCAGGCCACCTTCCTCGAGGCGCCAGTAGAGACCGCGTCCGATGTCGAACACCATCGGCATCCGCGGGAGATCGAAGGCCGGGTGCGGTTCGAGGACCGCGACCGTGTGGCGCGCCGCTCCGGCCGGGATGCGCACGCCCGCCAGCTTCCCGACGGCGCGCAGGCTCGGGCCGCCGGTGAGCAGGACGCGCTCGGTCTCGATCAGGCCCGCGTCGGTCTCGACGCCGGTGACGCGCGTGGCACCGTCAGGGGTCGACACCGTGCGCAACCCGGTGAACGCCGTCCGCTCGCGGAGGATGACCCCGGCCGCCTGCATCGCGAGCGCGTAGGCGCGCACATTGCGCGGCGGGTCGATGCACCCGTCGGTCTCGATGAAGCTGCCGCCGCGGTGACCGTCCGTCGAGAGCGTGACGGCGGTCGCGGCGGCCTCGGCCGCATCGAGCCAGCGGACGTCGAGCCCCTGCGCGCGTTGCATCGCGACGCGCTCGCGGCCGGCGCGCTCATCCGCCTCGGTGACCGCGAGGATCAGGTAGCCGAGCTCGCGGAACCCCGAGTCCGTGCCGTACGCGGCCCCCTGGCCGCGGTAGAAGTCGATGGTCCAGCGACCAAGGGCCACGGTCGCGGGCGTGCCGCCCTGGGCGCGGACGATACCGGCCGCCCGGGACGAGGCGCCCATCCCGGCCAGACCGCGCTCGACGACGACCACTCGACCGAGTCCGGCCGCGGCCGCGAACACCGAGGCCCAGCCACCGACCGTCCCCGCGCCGACGACGACCAGGTCCGCACGCTCCGCCACGATCTCGTCCTCCGCGTCAGCGTTCCGGGATGGTCCCGAGCATAGCCGCGCTCAGCCGTCGAGCGCGGGCCCCTCGACACAGACCGCCACGACGCCGAGGCGCGAGAGGCGGTCGAACGTCGAGCGGCGCCGCACGGTCCACGACGCCACCTCGAGCCCCGCGGCGTTGGCCTGCGCGACCGAGGCCCTGTGGATGGCCTCCGATTCGGCGGCGATCCCCCGGCATCCGAGCTCGAGGGCTGAGGCCAGGTCGAGGGCATCGAGCGTGTGGCTGATGAGCCAGCGCGGCCAGGCCGGCGCCAGGCCGGCGATGCGCTCGAGGGTCGCCGTGTCGAACGATGACACCACCGCGTCGTGCAACTCGGCGCCGCGGCCCGATGCGAGGACCTCGACGACGGCCCGGTCGTGCTCGCCCTTCAGTTCGACGTCGAGGAACGCGCGACGGCCGGCCGCGACGATGGCATCGGCGAGCGACGGGATCCCCAGGCCCTCGAGCGCCTCGGCCGTCAGGTCGTCGACACGCTCCGGCCGGCCCTGGACGCGCTGGAGCGTCTCATCGTGGAGCAGCACCGGCACGCCGTCCGACGATCGCCGGACATCGAACTCGAGGCCGTCGCAGGCCGGGATGGCCATCGCCGCGGTCACCGCCGCGAGGCTGTTCTCCGGGGCGTGGCGCCAGTCACCGCGATGGGCGAGCCGGAGCGTGTGGGACCGGAGCGCCACGGCCTAGCCGATCTCGAGGTGCGTGCTGATCCCGACATGGTCGCTGGCGTAGAGCGTCGGGTCCGTCGGGTCCGGGCGGTGCCAGGCGAGCCGTGCGTCGCTGACGCGGGCGGCGCCCCGGACCCAGATGTAGTCGAGGCAGTCCGGATCGCCGTCCGTGTCCATGCCCGGCGCCTGGAGACCCGACGGCCACGTGACCTCCGGTTCGCGCCCGTTCGCCTCGAGGTAGGCCGAGCGGAACCCGGCGGCGCTCATCCGGGCGTACGCGGGCTCGCGCGGATCGGCGTTGAAGTCGCCCATGACGACCTCGGCCTCGGACGTCGGCGCGCCGGCGGAGGCCAGCCATTCGAGGAGGGCGCCGGCCTGCTCGTCGCGCTCGGCTGCCCCGTCCACCTCGTGATGGAGATGGGTCACGGTGACGACGACGGCCGAACCACCGGGGAGCGCGACCCGCGCCCGCTGCGCCGAACGGTTCCGGCCGAGATCGAGGCGCTCGACCTCCGCCGCGACCAGCGGCTCCTTGACGAGCAGGCTGTTCCCGTACTCGGGCCGGCCCGCCCAGCCCTGCACCGCCCGGTAGCTCGCCTCCCCGGCCGCGCCGATGAGCCGGTCCTGGCCCATGACGAAGACGACCTCCTGCAGGCCGAGCAGGTCGGGCTGGAGTGCCGCCATGTCGGCGAGGAGGAGCGGCAGGCGCTCCCACCAGCGATCGGCGAGGTTGCGGATGTTGAGCGTCGCGACGTGCAGGCGATCCATTCGATGGTCCTTTCGCGTTCAGGGCGTCGTCGGCGGCGATCGTGCATCGCGAAGGAGAACGTCGACCCGACCCCCTCGACTCGACTCCACCCAGATTCTGTCCGTCGTGCTGCTCGACCACATGCCGGGCGATCGCCAGGCCGAGGCCGGTCCCACCGACCTCCCCACGGACTCGCGCCCGATCCACCTTGTAGAACCGTTCGAAGATGCGCGCCTGGGCGGCCTTGGGGATGCCGACCCCCTGGTCGATGACCGATGTGATGACATCGCCGGCCCATCGGCGCGGACCCGGACGGTCACGGCGCCGCCGTCGGGACTGAACTTGACCGCGTTGTGCAGGAGGTTGACCAGCACCTGGCCGAGGCGCGCGTCGTCACCACGGATGGGCGGGACGCTCGTCGGCACATCGCTCTCCATCGTCACGCCCTGACGGTCGGCGAACAGGCGAAGCCGCTCCGCCGATCGCGAGTCGCGACCGCGACCCATGTCGATCGTCGTCGAGCAGGATCGGTCGCCGCGCCGCTCTCGATCCGCGAGAGATCGAGCAATTCGCTGACCATCTGGACGAGGTGGCCGGTCTCCACCTCGATCTTCGAGATCCGGTCGCGCATCTTGGCCGGCATCGGCCGCGCCCGCCGCGTCGGCCTCGCGGGTGAGGGTCTCGGCGAGGAGGCTGATGGTCGTCAGCGGCGTTCGCAGCTCATGCGAGAGGTTGTCGATGAACTCGGCGCGGATCTGCTGGAGCCGGCGCAGCTCCGACACGTCCTCGAGGACGAGCCAGAGCCCGCGGACGGGTGACCGGCGGGCGCGGACCAGGAGCACCGGGCCGTCCGAGCGGAGGCGGACCTCACCCGAAGCCGACCCGTCCTCGCGGGCCGCGGCGACGATCGCCTCGATCCGGACGTCGAGGAAGGCGCCGGTACCGCGCCCATGCCCCGAAGCGATCCCGGGGCACGTTCCAGGACGTGTGAGCGGCGGCATTGGCCAGCTCGATCTGCCGGCCGTCGTCGAGGCGGACGATGCCGGTGCCCATGAGCTCGATCAGGTAGGCCAGTCGCGTCTCGCCCCGTCGAGCTGGAACGAAGCCGCGTCGAGGTCCTCGAGGAGCCGGCGCACCCGGCCGGCGAGGTCATCGCCACCGCCTCGGGCAGCGGTCTGCTCGCGGATGTCATCGAGCTGGCGGCCGCGCGAGATCGCGACCGCGAGCGCGATCGCGAGCAGCACCGCCTCCAGGCTGATGAACGCGATGACGATCGGATCCACGCCCGCGAGCATGGCATACGGTCGCGGTCCGTCGCCCACCGGTCGGCGCGGCTCACAGCGGGTACCCTTGGCCGCGATGAAGCTCCGGCTGATCCCCAAGGAGGACCGCTTCTTCGACCTGTTCGTCGAGGATGCCGCGACCGTCCACGGCGCCGCCCGCTTGCTCGAGGCGATGCTCCGGTCCTACGACGAGCTGGAGCGCCGATCGGCCGAGATCCGCGATGCCGAGGCCCGCGGCGGCGCGATCGGGTCCGAGATCCTCGGACGCCTCGAGGGCTCGTTCGTGCAGCCGTTCGCGCGCGCCGACGTGCATGCCCTCGTGCGTGGACTCGACGCCATCGTCGGCGCCATCGAGGAGGCGGCGGATTCGTTCGTGCTGTACCGGATCGAGGCGCCGACCGCCGCGGCCGTAGACCTCGCCGCGATCGTCGTCCGCGGCACCGAGCAGCTCCACGAGGCGATGACCCAGCTCGCCACGTTCAGCGGCCTGTCGGATCCGCTCGTCGAGCTCCACCGGCTCGACGATGCCGCCGACGACATCAGCCGGAACGCCGTCGCCTCGCTCTTCGAGGGTGGCGACCCGATCCACGTCATCAAGTGGCGCAAGATCTACGGCCTGCTCGACGACGCCATCGACCGCTGCGGCGACGTCGCTGACCTCCTCGAGCGGATCGCCCTCAGGAACGCCTGACCGGCGACGCACGCCGGCCGGGCCATCGTCCGCGGCCAGCAGCCAGGGTCGCCACGGGGCGGTGACCTCGGCGAAAGTGCCCGGCGCGAATGCGTGGCGCAGGACGAGCAGATGCGCCGGCCGGCCGGCGGCACGGCGTGCCCGGGACCGAGTCGCGGCATCGACGCCGCCCGGGACCGCGGCGGCGGCATCGGCCGCGGCGAGGGTCGCCGAGACCCGCAACGCATCGTCCTCCTCGGCGGAGACGCCGGGCGGCCACGGCGCGTCGTCGCGGGCGTGAGCCGACGCTCGCGGCCAGGGCACGGACGCCATCCGGGCTCAGCGCGGCGATCCGTCGGAGCAGGGCCGTGACGGCTCGGCCGTTCGGGCCGTAGCGCGGCTGGCCGACCGCGGAGTCCCAGCCGCGGGTCAGGCGCTCGCGCGCTCGTTCGCGGAACGGTTCGCTGAGCAGCGCATCGAGGAACGACCCGACCACGAGCTCGGTGGCGTAGCCGTCGATCGCATCGCGGATCGTCGGCCGGTCCGCGCCGGCCGGCAGGGCCGACGCGACCCGTGCGTCGAGCGCCTCGAGGGTGGCGAGCTGGTCGAGCGGTACGAACCGCCGGATCGTCGTCGTGAAGGCGATGGCCGGTGGATCGGCCAAGGCGAGCCGGTCGATGTCCGTCCGGGTCAGCCCCGCCACGCGGGCCACGAACCGCTCGATGGCGGCCGCTGAGTCGGTGGCTCGTCGCGGCGAGGCGGGCGGCCGCGTCCCGGGGCGGGTCCACGCCTCGGTCTCCGGGCCGGGCGCCGTCGTCGTCCCGCGCGCGTGCCAGCGCACCGCCGACCCGTCGCCGCGCGGACCCACCGCATGGCGCAGTCCTCGCTCGCGGTCATAGCGGGCGCGGAGCACCGGGTCGCTGAGCCAGTCGTGCGCGACGTTGATCCGCTTGGCGAGCTCGGTCCCCTCGGGTCCAGCGACGTCCGGGTGGTGCCGTCGCAGCAGGGCGCGCCAGGCCACTTCGATCGCCTCGACGCCCGCGTCGGTCGGCACGCCGAGCCGACGGTACAGGTCGTCATCGGGCAGAGCGTGACGCAGTGGCATCGACCCATCCTAGTGGCGGCGTACGATGGCGTGGTGAGCTTCATCAAGCGCGCGCAGGAGGCGGCGGCGAGTGCGGCCGAGGCCGCCGCCAATGCGGCCGGCACGGCGAAGGTGAAGGCCGGAGAGGCCGCCTCGGTCGTCTCGGCGACCGCGCACGATCCGGCCACGGCCGCCCGGCTGCACCGCCAGGCGCGCGAGGCCGCCGGCATGGCCAAGCGCGGCGTGTCGACGGTCGTCGAGCGGATCGATCCCTCGACCCTCGCCGAGGTCGTCGTCAAGGCCACGGCCCTCCAGGAGATGACGAACGCGGCCCTCCAGGCCAAGGGTTCGCCCTATCGGATCGCCGAGGTGAACATCTCCGCGTCGATCCCGCCCGGCGTGACCTTCGTCATCGCGCGCGTCGGGGCGAGCGGTGAGGTGGTCACGGGCAAGGTCTCGTCACAGGAGCTCCTGCGCCACGACGAGGCGGCCGGCGACCTCGTGCTCTCGCTCGACGGGACGGTCGTCGACGAAGCCGTCGTCGAGGCTGCCGAAGCTGCGCAGGCCGTGGAGGCCGCGCCCGGGGCGATGCCCCCGACGACGATCGAAACCGGCTAGCCGGTCCGACTGGTCGGGCACGAGGACGGGCGGAGCGCGTCGTCCGCTGGTTGGGTCACCGGGTGGGTGAACGAGCGGTCGGACCGGCCCGGCACGCGCCTCGGGCCTCGTCGGAGCCCGTCGTCCGCTGGTTGGGTCACCGGGTGGGTGAACGAGCGGTCGAGACCGGCCCGGCACGCGCCTCGGGCTTCGCCGGAGCCCGTCGTCCGCTGGTTGGGTCACCGGGTGGGTGAACGAGCGGTCGGGAACCTCGTCGGACCCTCGTCGGAGCCCGTCGTCCGCTGGTTGGGTCACCGGGTGGGTGAACGAGCGGTCGAGACCGGCCCGGCGCGCGCGACGCCATTGGTCAGGCGGCGGGCCAGCCGCTGCCGGCCAGGAACGCCTCGACCTCCTCGATCGCGCGCGTCGCGCGAGCGCCCGTGGCCCGCTCCGTGACCTCGACGCCACCGGCCGCGATGGACCGCGGGCTGACCGTCAGGATCCACGGCATGCCGAGCAGCTCGGCATCGGTGAACTTGACGCCGGGCGACTCGTCACGGTCGTCCCACAGGATCTCGTGGCGTGGGCCGGCGGCCGCGGCCAGGTCGTGGAGCCGCGCCGCGATCTCGAGGACACGCGGCTCCTTGGCCGCGCCGATCGACACGAGGTGCGCCGCGTAGGGGGCCACCTCGGCCGGCCAGACGATGCCCTTCTCGTCGTGGTGGGCCTCGACGATGCAGGCCACGTTGCGCCCGACGCCGATGCCGTACGAGCCCATGATGATCGGGTGGGACTGCCCGTCCTCGCCCAGGTACGTCGCCCCGAACGCGTCCGAGTACTTCGTCCCGAGCTTGAAGATGTTCCCGACCTCGATGCCGTTGCGCAGGATCACGGGCTGGCCGCACGTCGGGCAGGCGTCGCCCTCCTGGGCATTGGTGATGTCCGCGACGACGTCGGGCGTGTAGTCCCGCCCGACGTTGACGTTGCGGTAGTGGAACCCCTCACGGTTGGCGCCGGCCACGAGGTTCGCGGAGCGCGCGACCAGGTCGTCGACCACGACGACCGTCCCGTGGGCGCCGATCGGCGATCCGTACCCGGGCTCCATGCCCGCGCCCTTGATCTCCTCGACCGTGGCCGGGCGGATCCCGCCGGTCGCCTTGACCGCGTTGACGAGCTTGGTCTCGTTGACCTCGTGGTCGCCGCGCACGATGGCCGTGACGAGTCGCCCGTCGCCGGTGACGAAGAACGCGGCCTTGGCCGTTCGCTCGGCGACCGATGCCGAGGAACGCGGCCAGCGACGCGATCGTCGTCGTGCCGGGCGTCGCGACCTCCTCGAGCGGGAGCGCGGCCTCGGCCGGCGGCTCCGGCTTCGGCATGACCGCGACCTGGCGGTTCGCCGCGTACCCGCATGACTCGCACAGGACCAGGACGTCCTCGCCGGCCGGGTTGAGCACCATGAACTCGTGGGCGAGGCTGCCGCCCATCATCCCGACGTCCGAGCTGACCGCGATGGTCTCGAGCCCGAGGCGTTCGAACGTCCGCACGTAGGCGCCGTGCTGGGCCCAATAGCTCGCGTCGAGGCCCGCGTCGTCGCGATCGCAGCTGTACGCGTCCTTCATCACGAACTCGCGGACCCGGATCAGCCCGCCACGGGCGCGCGGCTCATCGCGCCACTTCGTCTGGAAGTGATAGACCTGCATCGGGAGCTGGCGCCACGACTTCACGATGTCGGCGAGCAGCATGCCGACGACCTCCTCGTGGGTCATCGCGAGGACCATGTCGCGCCCGTTGCGGTCCTTGAACCGGGTGAGCTCCGGGCCGACGGCGTCGAACCGGCCGCTCGCCCGCCACACGTCAGCGGGATGGACGACCGGCATCTCCATCTCCTGCCCGCCGATCCGGTCCTGCTCCTCGCGGATCACCTGTTCGACGCGGTCGTTCACCCGCTTGCCGAGCGGCAGCAGCGAGTAGATGCCCGACCCGAGCTGGCGGACGTAGCCCGCCCGGAGCAGCAGGCGATGCGACGGCATCTCGGCGTCGGCCGGGTCGTCGCGCAGCGTGGCGAAGAAGAGCTGGGACAGGCGCATGGCCGGTAAGGATAGCCCGGACGAGTCGGGTCCGACGGCCCGGGCCACCCGGCCCTCCATGGTCGGCTCGCCACCGGCTAGTATCCGATGGCCCCGCCGCCAGCCCCGCCCGTCACCCGCCGCTGTGAAGAGGTCTCCGAGCCCCTCGTGGAAGGCGTCACTCTCAGCCTGCTCGTCGTCATCGCGCTCGCGGTCGTCTTTGACTACATCAACGGGTTCCACGACACCGCGAATGCGATCGCCACATCCGTCGCGACCCGGGCCCTGCGCCCGAGTCACGCGATCCTGATGGCGTCCACGTTCAACTTCATCGGAGCCTTCGCGGGGACGGCCGTCGCCAAGACGATCGGCTCGGGCCTCGTCGACGATGCGTCGACGACACAGGCGATCGTCATGGCCGCCCTCATCGGCGGGATCGCCTGGGACCTCATCACCTGGTGCTTCGCCGTCCCGAGTTCGAGCTCACAGGCCCTCGTCGGCGGGCTGATCGGGGCGACCGATCGTGGCCGCCGGGACCGGCGCGCTGAACGTCCAGGGCATCGTCAACAAGGTCCTCGTCCCGGGCATCACGTCGCCGCTGCATCGGGTTCACCGGCGCGTTCCTGCTCATGCTCGTGCTCTACTGGGTCTTCCAGAAGGCCAAGCGCAAGCCGATGGCCCGCGCCTTCCGTCGGCTCCAGGTCGTCTCGGCCGGCTACATGGCCTTCGCCCACGGCTCGAACGACGCCCAGAAGACGATGGGCATCATCACGCTGGCGCTGTTCTCGGCCGGCGTGATCCCGACCAACGACGTGCCGCCGTGGGTCATCGTCATCTCGGCCACCGCGATCTCGCTCGGGACCGCGGTCGGCGGCTGGCGGATCATGCACACGATGGGCCAGCGGGTCGCGGAGCTCGAGCCCATCCACGGGTTCGCCGCGGAGACGACGGCAGCCACCGTCCTGATCGGGACCGCCCACTTCGGGATGCCCGTCTCGACCACCCACGTCATCTCCAGCGCGATCATGGGCGTCGGTTCGGCCCGTGGCACCAAGGGTGTCCGCTGGGGCGTCGCCCGGCGGATCTCCTCGCCTGGCTCGGATCACCCGCCGCCTCGGGCACGATCGCGGCCGCTCGCCTGGTTCGTTCTCAACGCTATCGGGGTCCAGTGATGACCGGCCCCCTCCCCCGCACCGACATCCCGGAGGTATCCGTCATGACGTTCCGACTGCTCCCGAAGGACGTCCAGTTCTTCGACCTGTTCATCGCCGATGGCGAGAACCTCCAGGCGGCCGCGACCCGGCTCGTCGAGATGCTCCAGGTCTATGACCGGCTCGACGAGCGGATCGCCGAGATCCAGGCGCTCGAGAAGCGCGGCGACGATATCGATCGCGAGATCTCGCAGCGACTCGAGGACGCCTTCATCACACCGTTCGACCGTGAGGACATCCACGACCTCACCGTCCAGCTCGATGACGTCGTCGACGGGATCCAGGCGACCGCCGAGACCTTCCTGATCTACGGGATCACCGCGCCCACCGAGGAGTCGAAGCGCCTCGCCGAGATCCTGCTCGGGCAAGCCGATGCGCTGATCGCGGCCCTGCGCAACCTCGACGGGCTCAAGGGCGTCGACGTGCATCTCGTCAAGGTCCACGACCTCGAGCACCAGCGCCGACACGCTGTCACGAGCCGCCGTGGCGACCGCTCTTCCGGGAGAACAACGACCCGCTCGACGTCATCAAGTGGCGCGACATCTATCGCGAGATGGAAGAGGCCATCGATGCGGCCGAGGACGCCGCCGAGGCCATCGAGCGGATGTACCACAAGGCGACGTAGCCGCCCCGGTGCGCTCAGGTCCTCGGTCGGGTCAGCGGCCGCGATCCGGGGCCACCCGACCGCGACCGCGACGGGCCACGGCGGCGTGTGCCGCCCGGTCCCGCTCGGCGCGGCGCGGGTGCCAGGTCGATGGTGGTGCGGCGTCGCCCAGCTCCAGCCACCGGATGGCGTAGGCCAACCGGACCGGGCTCAGCGGACCGGTCGGGGCCCCGTCGGGGACGAGGACCGGCCGCCGGATATGGAAGGCCTCGCGTTCGAACGAGGCGGCGAGGCCGTCACGCGAGCGGATCGGCTCGAGCTGGCGGCGGACCGCCTCGACGTCGCGGCGGAAGGCCGGCTCGGACCAGGTGGCATCGGCGACCGCGGTGCCGCGGACCTGCCGCAGGAACTGCAGAGCATCCAGCGCCAACGCCCGGCGGGGCGTCGGCGCTGGCGCGGGAGCGGGATGGCCGGCCGATGGGAGGAGTACCTCGACCGGCTGGAGGGAGAGCCTGTCGATCGACGGCCCGTCGCCGGTCCGCGACCCTCGCGGCGGATCGGGATCGGGCGGGCGGGCGACGATCGACATGGCCCGATCCTCGGGGGGCGCCCTTAACGGCGGCTTATCGTCGGGTCAACGTTGCGCCGCGCCCGTGATCAGGTGGGCCGGGTCGTCGCACGTCAGGCGGGGCGCTCCCCCTCAGGCCGGCCGGCGGAAGACGTAGCCGACGCCGCGGACCGTGTGGATGTACGCGGGATGCCCGGGTCCGCCTCGATCTGCGAGCGCAGCCAGTGGACGTGCACGTCGACCGTGCGGGTCTCGCCCGCGTAGTCGTACCCCCAGACGTGCTCGAGCAGCTGGTCGCGGGTGAAGACCTGGCCCGGGTGGCGGATGAGGAAGGCAAGCAACTCGAATGCCTTGGGCTTGACCGGCAGCACCTCGCCGTCGCGCAACAGCCGGTGGCCGCCAAGGTCGGCCTGCACGCGGCCGAGGTCGATGACCGCCGGCGGTCCCTCGACGGCGACGTTCTGCTCGGAGCGCCGGAACATCGCGCGGATCCGCGCACTCAGCTCCCGAAGCGAGAACGGCTTCGTGACGTAGTCGTCCGCACCGAGCTCCAGGCCGACCACCTTGTCGAGCTCGGAATCCTTGGCGGTCAGCATGACGATCGGTACGCCGGACTCGGCCCGGATGATCCGGCAGACCTCGATCCCGGACAGCTCGGGAAGCATGAGATCGAGCAGGACCAGGTCCGGCCGTTCGGCGCGGAAGGCGGTCAGCGCCTCACGGCCGTCGGCTGCGGCGACCACGCGGAAGCCGTCCGCCTCGAGGGCGTCGACGAGCGTCTCGCGCAGCGTGGGCTCGTCATCGACGACGAGGATCGTTCGTGCCATCCGCGCCTGAGCATAGCGGCGCGTGTTAACGACGCGTTTCGGTGCGGGTCAGCCCTCGGCGCGACGGTCCTTGGGGATCTCCATGAAGTACTCGACGAAGTCGCGGCAACGCCCGTCGGCGTCGAAGCGCAGCGTCCAGAGGTTGAAGTAGACCGTCCGGCGCGAACCGTCGGCCTTGAAGTACGTGCTCTCCCCCACGGCCACCGCACGGTCGCCGTCCACGACGTAGGGCTCGTAGTGCGCGTCCCAGGACCGCGGTGCGTCCGGGTCCTTGAGCCAGTCGGCGACGATGGCGGCCCGGCCGACGAGTGGCGGGTCGTACGGGTGGTAGGCATAGGTGGCGTCGTCCCTGAACAGGTCGCCGATCAGCGCCGGGTCGTACGTCCGCCAGGCCTCGACGTAGCGGTCGAGCCAGTGCTGGACCTCCTCGTGGGTCATCGGGTCTCCTCAAACGGTTCCATCGTCGGTCCTCGATGCTCGTCGTCGATGATGTCAGGCCCTGACACCTACCCGACCGTGGCGGTCAAGGCGTACAGCCACTGGAACGCGATGTAGCCGAGTGCGCCCAGGAGCAGCGCCGGCAGGATCGCGACGTAGCCGCCGAGCCGGTCGTCGCGCGAGCGTCCGAACGCGAGCGGGACGGCCGCTCCGACGACGGCGAAGCCGGCGCCGACGACCGGAGCGGGCAGGATCAGGACGAGGTACAGCCCCTCGGCGATGAACACCGCCGCGAGCAGGCCGATCGCCGCGGCCCGACGCCGATGGCTCGGCGACGTCCGCCACCAGCGGCCGGCGATCCCGAAGACCGGTCCGCCGATGGCGGCGCCGGCGCCCCAGAAGAGCCACGAGCCGGTGCCACCGCCGTAGCCGTAGCGGAGCTCGACCATCGCGTAGTAGCCCACGACCGCGAGGAGCAAGGCTCCGACACCGGCGGCCGCCGCCCAGCGCTCGTCCGGCATCGTCGAGCCGAGCAGGAACGCGACGAGCAGCCACGGGGAGATCGCGTTGGCCGCCTGCGACCAGCCGTCCGGGAGGATCCCTTGCCCGACCTGGGTCAGCGCCCCGGTCGCGAGGCCGACGACGACGATCAGCCCCACCCGGCGCGCAGGCGCGCCGTTCCTCACGAGGCCGGCAACGCCTCGAGCGCCCGGTCGAGCCGGTCGAGGACGCGGTCGCGCCCGAGCGCGACGAGCGTGTCGAAGAGCGGCGGCGTCGCCGTCCGGCCGGTGACCGCCACCCGGATGGCCATGAACAGGTCGCCGGCTTTCCAGCCACGTGCCTCCGCCAGGGCCCGGAGCGGCGGCTCAAGCTCGTCGGCCTCGAAGGTGACCGGATGGACGTCGGCGATCGTCGCCCGCGCGGCCTGCAGGCCCGCCTGGGTCGTGGCGGCGTCCCAGCGCTTCGGGACGAGGGCCGTCGGGTCGAGCGGGACCTCGTCGACCCAGAGGAACCCGACGAGATCGCCGATCGCGCCGAGCGTCGGCAGGCGCTCCTGGACGATCGGCAGCAGCGTGCGGATCTCGTCATCGGAGGGCATCCGCTCGATGCGGCCGGCGACGAGCTCAGCCTCGACGAACGGCCGCAGCCGCTCCACGAGGTCGTCGGGCTCGAGCCGTCGGATCCACTGCCCGTTCATCCACTCGAGGCGCTCGCGGTCGAAGACGGCCCCGCCCTTGTGGACGGCGTGGATGTCGAAGCGCTCGACGATCTCATCGAGCGAGAGGATCTCCTCCTCGGTCCCGGTGGCCCAGCCGAGCAGCGCGAGGTAGTTGACGAGCGCCTCGCGGATGAAGCCCTCCGCGATGTAGTCGCTGACCGCGGTCTGGCTCTTGCGCTTGCTCATCTTCGTGCGGTCCGCGTTGAGGATCAGCGGGAGGTGCGCGAAGCGCGGCACCTCGTGGCCCAGGGCCCGGAACAGCAGGATGTGCTTGGGCGTGTTCGAGAGGTGATCCTCGCCGCGGATGATCAGGGTCATCTCCATCGCCGCGTCGTCGACGACCACCGTGAAGTGGTAGAGCGGCGTGCCGTCGCCGCGGACGATGACGAAGTCGCCGCCGAGGTTCGAGACGTCGATCTCGACGTGGCCGCGGACGATGTCGTCGAACGCCACGACGCCTTCGCCGACCCGGAAGCGCAGGGCGCCGCGCCGCCCTTCCGCCTCGCGGGCGGCGCGCTCCTCGGGCGTCAGGTGCGCACAGCGACCCACGTAGCGCGGCGGGAGCTTGGCCGCCTCCTGGGCCTTCCGGTCGGCCTCGAGTTCCTCGGGCGTGCAGTAGCAGGGATAGGCCAGGTCACGGGCGAGCAGGCTCTCGGCGGCTTCGGCGTAAAGCGGCAGGCGCTGCATCTGGCGGTATGGCGCGAACGGGCCGCGTGAGGCGTCGCCGGCCACCTCGGGGCCCTCGTCCCAGTCCAGCCCGAGCCAGTGCAGGCCATCGAGGATGTCCTTCTCGAACGCGATCGAGCTGCGCACCTGGTCCGTGTCCTCGAGGCGCAGCACGAACGTCCCGCCGACGTGGCGCGCATGGAGGAAGTTGAAGAGCGCCGTCCGGGCGGTCCCGATGTGGAGCGGCCCCGTCGGGGAGGGTGCGATGCGGACGCGATCCATCGGGCCGGGTGGCTCGGCGTCCGGGGTCAGCGAGCGGCCGACGCGGGCGCCGCGCCGGCGTGGCTCTCGCGGGCTGGGACCGTGTGGAACAGGCCCGGATCGGCGTCACCGGGGAGCACCCGGATCAGCGCCGCGGGCCGGAGCCCGAGCGTCGCCCGGCCGCGCGGGCCGTCGAGCGTCAGCGAGTCGAGCGATTCGGACCGCGCGAGGATCGTGACATGGGCGCCGGGCATGAGCGCGCGGGCCTCGAGGTAGGACAGCAGCCCGGCGTCCTCCTCGGCCTCCTCGGTGATCCGGTAGACCGTCGCGTGCTCACCCGCCGGCATCTCGCTCAGCGGGATGCCGGCCGGGCGCCGGCGGGCCGTCTCGGCGTCGATGGGATTGCCGTGCGGGCACGTCTCGGGGTGACCGAGCATCTCATCGAGGCGCGCCTCGACGCGGGGCGAGATCGCGCTCTGGAGACGCATCGCCTCGTCATCGGATTCGGCCCAGCCGAGGCCCACGACCGTGGTCAGCAGCCACTCGAGCAGCGCGTGGCGCCGGAAGATGCCGTCCGCGGCGGCGCGACCCGCCGGGGTCAGGTGCAGCTCGCGGCCTTCGGCGTGGGCGACGAGGCCGTCGGCCAGGAGCCGGCGGAACATCTCGCTCGAGGCCTGGGTGGTGACCCCGAGGCTGCGCGCGACCTGGGCCGCCGTGACGCGCCCGCCGTCGGCCGAGCCGGCCATGACACGCAGCGTCAGCAGGTACTGCTGCGCGGCGGTCGACAGGTCGTGCGGGTCGTGGCGGGGTGGCATGTCCTCAGGATACGGGACCGCCGGTGTCCGCCGACCGCGCGCGGCGCGCGATCGCGATGGCCACGCCCACCAGCCAGGCGATGGACAGGACGACCCCGAGGACCACGCTCCGTTCGGTCGATGGACTCTCGTCGTGGGTCGCCGACAGGATGGCCGCCGCGGGAACCGCGACGATCGCGACCGCGATGCCGCCGGCCGCGGCGATCGACGCGAGCCGCGGGACCAGCAGCAGCGGAAGGAGGGTCAGCAGCACCGCGATCGGGGCGAGCCACGGATCGGTGCCGTCGCAACTGGCCGCCGACCGGCTGCAGCCGGTGAGCTCGCCGATCGCCCAGCCGACCCCGAGCGCGATGGGGAGCCAGCCGACGGCGGCCTGCGCCACCCGCCAACCGCCGCGAGCGGACCGCTCGTCCGTCAACGCGCGGCCGAGCTGGCGAGCGGCCGCGCCGAGGTCGGGCGGCAGCGGGTCGTCGGCGGCCGGGGCCGACGGACGGCCGCGCCCACCGGTCGAGGGTGGCGCGGCTTGACGGTCATCCACCGGCGCGCTGCGTTCGGCGGCCGTCGGTCCGGAGGTCGAACCCCACCACGAGCTCGTCGTGTGGATGGGATCGTCGGCGCGGGTGTAGGTCGGCTCCGGCCCCACGCGGCCCGCCCGCGCGGCGGCCGGGTCGTCCGTCGCCGGCTGGCCCGTCGCCGGCTCGTCTGCCGCGGGCTCACTCACCGGCTCAGTCACCGGCTCGTCGGCGACCGGAGCCTCCGCCATCCGCGCGCCGGTCGCGGCACCGTCGGTCGCCGCATCGCCGGTCGCCGCACTGCTGGCGGCCGCCCGAGCCGCACGACGCGCCCGGGCCTGGTATTCCGGGCCGTGCTTGCGCGGGTCCGCGTATTCCTTCGGATTGATCGTCCAGTACGTCCCCGAGGTCGTCCCGTACCAGCTCGCGCCGCCCCAGTCCGGTTCGAACGGACCGGCCTCGGCGCCGTCGTAGGACGTCGACCCGAGCGTGGCCTTGCCCCGCGCCCGCCGGCTGCCGGCGGTCTCGGAGCCGGCTCCGCTGCCCGACGCGGCCCCGGCCGGACCGGCTGCCCCGCCCGGCGATCCGGCGGTGTCGCCTGTCGACGGGCCGGTGCCGCCGGTGCCCGCCCCACCGGCGCTCGCGTCGCTCGATCCGGGCGCGTTCCGTCCGGTCCGCGTCCTCCCGGTCCCCGTCGCGCTGGGCCGCGCCCGCCGGGATCGCCCGGCATAGGCGCGGTGGGTGGCGTCCGCGCGGTCCGGGTCGGCGGCCGAGGCGCGCGCCGCCGGTCCGGTACTGCCCCCGCCGCTCGTGCCCCCGCGCGTCCCCCGGCCACGGCCCTCCACGAGCTGCTCGTACGCGGCCTGGATGGCCAGGAACCGGGGCAGCGCGGCCGGGCCGGCCGCATCGGGGTGGTTCTCCTTGGCCAGCCGCCGGTACGCGCGCTTCATCTCTTCGAGCGAGGCGTCGCGGGAGAGCCCGAGCGTGCGGTATGGGTCGGTAGGCGGGGCCATGGGCCGGTGGTCTCGATGCTGCGGATGGGGCGACGCGTCCGGCACCGGCCGGCCCGCGGGATCGTCAGCCGATCAGTTCGCCGACGGGTGCCAACTCGAACTCTGCCACGGCCTCGGCGCCGACGCGTCCGTGCGGGTCCATGATCACCGGCCGGTGATACCGCGCCAGGGCCCGGATCGCGGCGGCATCGAGGGCGCCGGCCTGCCGGGCGGCCTCGACCGACGCCGCCCACGTCCCGCGGTCGTACCCGTCGCCGTCCTCGATCTTGACCGCCAGACCGGAGGCCTCAGAACTCCCCTTCCCCTGGCGTGGGCCGGGCAGGATCGCGATGCCGCGCAGGGCCTCCATGCCGGCCTTGCTGATCAGGCGACCCGGTGCCGCCTTCATCATCGAGGTGTCGAGGCGATCGTGACGACCGCCGATCATCTCCGGCTCGGCGAGCATCGCGTCGCGGATGACGAGCAGCGAGGGGGCGATCTCGAGCCGCGGATCCCGCCGCGACAGCGCCTCCGGGTCGGCCAGCATCGCGTACGCGCGTGCGACCTCGCGGAGCGGGAACGCGTACGTCTCGACCCCGCACCCATCGATGGCGGTGACCAGCCGGTCGGGTGTCGTGCCGTACGCCCGAGCGACGGCTGACCGGTAGGCGACCTGCGAGGGGTGGTCGGATCGCCAATAGTCCTCGGCGTCCCAGCCCTTGAGCCGGCACAGGAGGAGCGACACCGCGTGCTGACCGGAGCACATGTGGCGGATGGGTCCCGCCTTCTCGCCGTCCCGTGCCAGCCGGGCGGCCGTCAGCGCGTCCAGTGGCATCCCCTCACTGCCGCATGCCAGGAGCGTCTGGCTGACGCCGGACCGGCGGAATATGCCCTGGAGCGTGCGGACGTGCATGTCCTCGCCGGAATGCGAGCTCGCCAGGATCGCGATCTCGGCCGCCTGCAGGTCGAACGCCTCGACCGCACCCGCCTCGATGGCCGCCACGGCCCCGAACGGCTTGACCGTCGAGCGCAGCGTGACGATCCGATCGGGGTCGCCGAGGACGCGGATCAGCTCCCCGGAGGCATCGGCTTCGACGATGTCACCGCGGTGGACACTCTCCTCGATACCGTTGCGCATCTGCCGGACGAGCACCGGCGTCGACGTCGTGCGACGGCCGCCGGTGCGGGACGTGGGACGACGCGGTCGCTGAGCCGCTGGTGCGGTCACGGGTCGGGCACTCTCCGTGGTGGGATCGAGCACGCAGGAACGCGAGGATACCGCGGCGGAGCTCGCTGCGCGTCAGTACGATGGGGGTCGTCGTCGGCCTCGTCCGGACCACCGTCCGAGCGGCGTCGGCTGTAGCCCGGCCGTCGGAACCCGCCCGCGGAGGTCCCTGTGTCCGCCCCGACCCTCCACGCCAAGTCGCTTCACGTCTCGCAACACCCGGCCGTGCTCCACAAGCTGGCGATCCTGCGCGACGAACGCACCGAGCCGAAGAAGTTCCGCGAGATCGTCCGCGAGCTCTCGTGGCTGCTCGGCTACGAGGCCCTCGCCGATGTCTCCGTGAAGCCGATCCAGATCCGCACCCCACTCGAGCCGATGACCGCGCACGAACTCGCCGAGCGCGTGGGCTTCGTGCCGATCCTGCGCGCGGGCCTCGGCATGGTCGACGCGATGCTCGAGCTCATGCCCACCGCCCAGGTCTGGCACCTCGGTCTGTTCCGCGACGAGCGGACCCTGCGACCGGTCGAGTACTACAACAAGCTGCCCGACTCGGCCACGGTGGACCTGTGCCTGATCCTCGATCCGATGCTGGCGACCGGCGGTTCGGCCACGGCCGCGATCGAGGTCCTCAAGAAGTGGGGCGCGGTCCGGATCAAGCTGGTGAACCTGATCGCCGCGCCGGAGGGTGTCGAGGCGGTGATGTCCGCCCACCCCGACGTCGCGATCCACTGCGCGGCCCTCGACCGCTCGCTCAACGACAAGGGCTACATCCAGCCCGGCCTCGGCGACGCCGGCGACCGCCAGTTCGGGACCGGCAAGGCCGGCTGACAGGGACGCGCGCTCCTCCTCGGGCAGTGGCACCGAAGGCCGAGATCGGCCGCCTGGATGCTCATCCGCTCGTCGATCCCGCGGCCCAGCGCGCGCTCGGCAGCCGTCAGCCCTCGGGCGCGCTCATCTTCGTCGAAGCGTCGGCCAATGCGGCCTTGACGGCCTTCACGTGGCTGTCGGTCGCCTCGCCCACGACCTTCTTGATGGCCCGAGTGACTGCAGACCCGATGGCGTCCGCGTGCTCGTGGTCGTAGACGACGATCAGCCCGGCACCACCGATCGGGATGGTCTTCTCTGCTTGAGCCTCAAGCGCGCTCTCGACCTTCCGTTGGGCGATCTTGCCGGCGCCGGCGCCGACGAGCGCCCCGACGGCCGTTGCCAGCGAGGAGCGGTGGCGCGAAGAGCCCAACGATGAAGCCTGCCCCGCCAACGGCCATCGGCGCCTTCCTTGACGATGTGGTCGTGCTGCTCGATCTCCATCGCGCCGTCCAGGCCCTTGCTGACGACGACCAACCCCAACAGCGGGACGCCGCACGCCTGCACAGCGTCGAAATCCTCGCGTGCAGCTTCCTTGACAAGTAGCCGCCCATCAGGACGTCAACGGTCTGCTTGGGCATCGCTGTCATCTCCTCCGGAATCGGGACGTTCAGGCACTCAGCGCGTGGGCGACGTCGGCGTTCTTCGTGGCCTCGTGCAGGTCGGCTTCCTCGTGCTCGAGGTGCGGCTTGATGTCGAACACGACCTTGTGGATCGTCCCGGTGAAGGGGAATGGCGCCTTCGCCGCGTAGCTCCGATCGACCACGGCGCCGTTGTCGCGGCCGATGTCCATGCCGGCATAGCCTGAGAAGCGCATCGGGACCGTGTGGTCCATCCGGCCGCCCCCGACCGCCTTGTCGTTGACGTACAGCGTCACTTCGCCGCCCGTCGCCGGCTTCGGCGCGTCGGCGGCAAACTCCATCCGCACCGTGACCTCGCCCGTCGGCAGCGGCTCCGTCGCCTGTTGACGGAAGATGAAGACGCCCATCATCGAGTAGGTGTGGGTGAGCTTGCCGTCTTCGACGAACAGCGAGAAGCCACCGAGGTGGTCGGCCTCCGCGACGATGACGCCCTCGACGCTGCCGGCTGGCACGACGAGATCGGCGCTGATCACATACGAGTGGTTGTAGACCCTCGGGATCATGCCCGAAAGCACGTTCTGGACACCGCCCCGGAACTCGAGCTTGGTGGTCGCGGGCATCGGGGGCAGCTGGCCGAAGAACGAGGAGAGGGTGGCGAGGAGCGGGAGCACCTGGTAGCGCTCGGCCTCCTGCCAGAAGAACTCCCGTGAGCTCAGCGACCTTGTCGGGCTGCTCGGCCGCCAGGTCGTGCGCCTGGCTGAAGTCGTCGGGCAGGTAGTACAGCTCGGTCGGATCGGCGTCCGGGTCCCAGACGCCCGGCGCGTAGGGCATGATCGCCTGCGGCGTCAGCACCCACGGGGTGCGGGCCGTGCGCATCGACAGCCACCACCCGTCCTTGTACATGGCCCGGTTGCCGACCGACTCGAAATACTGCTGCGTGTGCCGCTCCGGCGCATCGGCCGTGGTCAGGCTGTCGGTGAAGGCGAACCCGTGGAGGGGCTGCTGGTCGATGCCGTCGACCGTTGTCGGCGCCGGGATGCCGGCGATGTCGAGGATGGTCGGTGCGATGTCGATCGACGTGGGTGAATTGCGACCGGAGACCGCCGCCCGCGGGGACGCTGTCGGGCCAGTGGATGACCATCGGGTTGCGCGTGCCGCCCAGGTGCGAGCCGACCTGCTTGCCCCACTGGAACGGCGTGTTGCCGGCCCAGGCCCAGGCCGCACCGTAGTGCGGCGCCATGATCTCGGCGCCCCAGGCTTCCATGCCGCCGTAGCGCTCGGATAGCTGGAGCTGCATCTCGTCGGTCAGGGGGATGCCGTTCTGCATCGTCAGCTCGTTGAACGAGCCGGTGACGGTGCCCTCCATGCTCGCTCCGTTGTCGCCCCAGATCCAGATGACGAGGGTGTTGTCCAGCTCGCCCAGCTCGTCGATGGCATCGATGACCCGACCGACATTGTGGTCCGCGTTCTCGGAGAAGCCGGCATAGACCTCCATCTGTCGGGAATAGAACGCCTTGAGCTTGTCGGGCACGCTCTCCCAGGCGGGAAAGGCTTCGTTGCGCGGCGTGAGTTCCGCATCGGGCGGCACGACCCCGAGCGCCTGCTGGCGGGCGAACGTCTCCTCACGCAGCCGGTCCCAGCCCTGGTCGAACTTGCCCTTGTACCGGGCCGCCCACGACTCGGCGACGTGGTGCGGCGCGTGGCTGCAGCCGGTCGAGAAGAAGGCGAAGAACGGCTTCTTCGCGTCCTGTGCCCGGATGCCGTGGAGCCACTCGATGGTCTTGTCAGCCATCGCGTCCGGCAGGTAGTAGGGCTCCGTCTCGTCGCCGTACCGAGGATCGACGCCGATGATCTTCTGATTCTCGGCGAGGACGGTGTCCCACTGCCCGGCGCCGCCGCCCAGGAAGCCATAGAAGTACTCGAATCCCCAGCCGGTCGGCCAGCGATCGAACGGTCCTCCCGGCCCCTGCTGCCCGTCAGGCGTGAGGTGCCACTTGCCGAACGCCGCCGTGTTGTAGCCGTTGTCGCGCAGGATCCGCGGCAGCGGCGCGCAATCGCGAGGCAGGGTGGCCGAGTAGCCCGGGTAGCCGCCCGCGAACTCGCCCACGGAACCGAAGCCGACCGCGTGACTATTGCGACCGGTGAGCAGCGCGGCACGCGTCGGTGAGCAGATGGCCGTCACATGGAACCGGTTGTAGCGCACGCCGCCATCGGCCATCCGGGTGTAGTTCGGGGTCTGGATCGGGCCGCCGAACGTGCTCGGGTTTCCGAAGCCCGCGTCGTCGATGA
Organism: uncultured Chloroflexia bacterium; assembly: GCA_963817245.1. Lineage (GTDB taxonomy): Bacteria > Chloroflexota > Limnocylindria > Limnocylindrales > CSP1-4 > SPCO01. Next base: position 241,448 of record CAWFNQ010000001.1, on the reverse strand, counting down.
GCACGAGCAGGACGTTCGGCGCACCGTCCGGGGGCGTCGGATGACCGATGAGGTTCCAGTCGGGCTGCGAGCCGGCGAGCGTCCGATTGACGACCCCCGCGAACGACGGACGGCGAATGGGCAGGTGGCTTCGATCCACGTTCGGCATCTGGGAGTCCTCCTCGGTCGGGAGCCAGCATGACGCATGGATCATGGGAGCGTCGTGGGCGTGGCGAAGCGTCAAGGGTGGTTTCGCAGATGAACGACCGTACCCCACCGCGCGGTGAAACCGGTGTGAGGCGACTCGGGGTCGAGTCCGTTCGCACTCAGGCTCCGCCCAGCGTGACCCCAGCGAACGGACTGGCCTTCATCACCTGCTCCCGATCGTGTCAGCCGAACACGGCGCGCAGCGCCCCGTCGAGGTCGGCCCAGAGATCCTCGACGTTCTCGATGCCGACCGACAGGCGACAGAGGGTGGGGCCGACGACGACGGCGTCGCCGGCGTATCGCGCTCGACGCTCGATCAGCGACTCGACGCCGCCGAGGCTGGTCGCATGGGTCAGGAGTCGCAGCCGCGCCAGGAACGCCTCGGTCCCCTCGACGGTGCCCGCGACGTCGAACGAGAGCATGGACCCCGATCCGTTCGGGAGGACACGCGAGGCGCGCTCGTGCTGCGCGTCCTCGGGCAGTCCCGGGTAGTTGACCTTCGAGACGTGCGGATGCGACGCCAGGCGGCGGGCGAGCTCGGTCGCCGACGCCTCGGCCCGATCGAGCCGGACCGCGAGCGTCCGCAGGCCGCGCAGCGCAAGGAAGGCTTCGAGGCCCCCGGGGATCGCGCCGTGGTCATGGCGGTGGGCCGCGAGGAAGTCCGCGTGCGCACCGTCCCGGCACACCGCCGCGCCCAGCAACAGGTCCGAATGGCCGCCGATGAACTTCGTCGCGGAGTGCATGACGATGTCGGCGCCGAGGTCGATCGGGCGCTGGCGCAGGGGCGTCGCGAACGTCGCATCCACCACCGTGATGGCGCCTCGCTCGCGCGCGGCTGCGGCGATCGCGGGGATGTCGGCGACCACCATGAGCGGGTTGGCGATCGACTCCACCCACACCATATCGGCCCCGTCGGCCGCGGCGACGATGGCCGCGGTGTCGTCGGCCGGGGCCATGCGGACGTGCAGGCGGCCGGACGTCTGCATCCGTTCGAAGATGTTCCTGACGCCGTAATACGTCACCGAGGACAGCACCACGGTGCCGCCGGCCGGCACGAGGTCGGCGATCGCGGTGGCCGCGGCGAGGCCGGATGCGAACGTCACGGCCCGGCCACCGTCGAGTGCGCCGAGCGCCGTCTCGAGCGCGCCCCACCCAGCGTTGCCGTCGCGGCCGTACTCGACGGTGGCGTCGTGGACGTACGTCGAGCTCGTCGTGATCGGCGCGTTCATCGGGGCACCGGGCACGCGCGCGGGCCGGCCGGCCTGCACGGCGACGGTGTCGGCCATCCACTTCGGGTCCAGTGTCAACGCGGCTGGGTCGAGCGACTCGTTCATGCAGTGCCTCCTTGCTGCATTGTCCTTGCAAGCGGGTCTAGCATCGCGGTCCGTTCGGCGATCCCGAGCGGGTCTGCCTGGGCCAACGATCCGGCCTTGGACCTTCGCGCTCACGGCGGTTGAACAAGGAGGCGATCCGATGAGTGTCTATGCGATGGCGAAGAACGCCGAGGAGACCAACGACGCCAAGAGCTACCTCGTCGCGCTCAAGGACTACATCCCCGCGGAGGCGTTGGCGATCTACATCTTTGCCGTGGGGTTCCTCGCTCCCGCAAAGGACGCGAACGGTATCGACGTGGCCATCATCACCGGCTTCAGCCTCGTGGTCGGCCTCATCGCCTCGGCTGCGATCGCCGTCGGATCCCTGACGGGCGACGTCCAGGGGAACGGCATCCTCGACAACAAGGTCTCGGAGAAGACGCGCCGGCGGATCGTCGTGATCTTCCTGGCGTGGAGCGCCCTGGTCGCTTACGTGCTCGCGACCCTGCAGCCGTTCGGCGTCGCGATCGCGACCGTCGATGTCGCCCGGTTCCTCGCGGTCATCGCGGCCCTCTGGGCGGTCGTCTTGCCGTTCGTCGCGTCAGCACTCGGCGTGCGAGGCCAGAAGCCGACCGCCTGACCACCCCTACCATACGAGTGATGCCGCATACGCACGGATCGAGCGCCGCCGCCTACACGGGCCGACTCCAACTCGTCTTCCTCCTCACGCTCGGACTCTTCGTCATCCAGCTGGTCGGCGCGTGGGCGTCGAACAGCCTCGCACTCTTCGCGGACGCCGGGCACAACCTCACCGATGTCGTCGGCATCGGCATCGCGCTCTTCGCGATCGCGTTCGCGGCGCGGCCCGCCTCGGACGCGCGGACGTTCGGCTTCCTCCGCCTGGAGATCCTCGCGGCGGTCGCCAACGCTGTGCTGCTGTTCGTCATCGCGGGCTATGTGCTCTTCGAAGCCTGGCGCCGGTTCTCGAACCCGCCGGAGGTCGCGTCGGGGCTCATGTTCGCGATCGCCGCGGTCGGGCTCGGCGTCAACGCGGTCTCGCTCTGGTTGCTGCGCACGGCCCAGACATCGAGCCTGAACATGCGCGGCGCGTACCTCGAGGTCATGGGCGACCTGCTCGGCTCGGGCGCCGTGATCGTCGCGGCCGTCGTCATCGCGACCACCGGCTGGCTGCAGGCCGACGCCGTCGCCTCGGCCGCCATCGGGCTCCTGATGCTGCCGCGGACGTGGAACCTGCTGCGCGAGGCCGTCGACGTCCTCCTGGAAGCCACGCCCAAGGGCGTCGATCTGGACGTGGTCCGGCGCCACATCCTCGACGTCACCGGGGTCGAGGATGTCCACGACCTCCATGCCTGGACCATCACCTCGGGGATGAAGGTCGTCTCCGCGCACGTGGTCGTCGGTCCCGACGCGGATCCGCCCGGGGTGCTCGACGAGCTGTGCCGATGCCTGTCGGGCGACTTCGACATCGAGCACTCGACCTTCCAGCTCGAGACCGCCGACCGGCGACGCCTCGAGGAACGGGCGCACGCCTAGCGAACGGCGGCCGCCGCGAACGAGGCCATGTCCGGGAAGGTCCGGTCCGGCGTCGCGTCGGCCGGCGGCGTCGCGCCCGCTCCCGGGCGGTCGTGGCGCCGGTCGATCCAGACCGTGTGCAGTCCGAGGGCCTTCGCCGGCACGTGGTCGTGGTACAGGCTCTGGGCGACGTGGAGGATGCGATCGCGCGGCAGCCCGACCCGCTCGAAGAGCACCTCGAAGTTGCGTCGGTCGGGCTTGTAGCCGCCGACCTGCTGCGCGGTGACGACCCAGTCGAACTCGACCCCGAGACGGGCGTTCGACGCGGCGAACAGGTCGTCGTCGCAATTCGTCAGGACACCGAGGCGGTAGCGGGTCTTCAGTCGGGCGAGCGCGGCCGCCGAGTCCGGGAACGCCGGCCAATCGACGACCGAGCCGCCGAAGGTCGCGAGCTCATCGTCGGACGGCTCCACGCCGTACTTCGTGCAGACGCCGCGGGCGGCCGTCGCCAGGAGCTCGCGATATCGGCGATAGGGCGGTCGCTCGAGCTCGGCTTCGAAGCCGGCGTACCGTCTCGAGGAGCTCGTCCGCGTCGGGGTCGGATCCCTCGCGGATCGAGGATCCGTCGGAGCGCGGCGGTCAGCCCGGCTTCCCAGTCGATGAGCGTCCCGTAGCAGTCGAAGGTCAGCGCCTCGAACCGCCGGAAGTCGAAGGTGTCGTCGGTCATGGACGCATCGTGCCAGCCCTGCGGTCGCGACGCCCGGTCGTCTCGTTGGTCGCCCGGAGCTTGGTGGTCTTAGCGTCGCGTCGCCGGCGATCGATGCCGGGCGGTCAGCCAGCCCGTGGCGGGATCGAACCAGACCAGCCCCGGGCGGTCCGGCGCCGGTCCACCTTCAACGAGGCATCGGACCCACGCGCGCGACGAGCCCGGGAACGCCGCCGCGAGCAGGTTCGGGTAGCGGGAGAGGATGGAGCGATTGGCCGCCGATGAGCGGACGACCCAGACGGTCGCGACCCGGTGGCCGTGCTCGCCTTCGGCCTCGGTCGCCTCCGCGACCTTCCTGGTCGTCGAACGGATCGCCGCACCGAGATCGCCGAACGTATTCCACGCCTCGATCAGGATCAGGACATGCCGCGTGTCGTCGCGAACCGCCACGTCCGTGACGTGATGATCCGCGCCATTGCGGCTGGGTCGTTCGACGGTGGCGGTGCGGCCCGTCGCGGCCGCCAGCGTCACGAGCGCTTCCTGGATCTCAAGGTGTCCTGCGTCCGCGAGAGTCGTCCCCGGATCGAGCACCTTCGAGAACGACACGGCGAGCGGCTGCCCGAGCGCCACGCCAAGACCGACCCAGAGCGACAGGGGGACACCCGGACCGCGACCGAGTTCGATCTCGCTGATCCAGGTCTGGTGGATGCCGACGCGCTCTGCGAGCTGGGCCTGTGTCAGACGCAGTCGACGGCGCCCTCGTCGGACGTCGCGGCCGAGCCCGTCGACGATCGACGACGTCCTGCGTCTCGTCTCGAGGGCCTCGTCCGTGAGCCGTCCGCGGCGATCCCTACGAGGGAGGACGGCCTTACTGGTGCTCATCACGTTGTGGCTCCTGGGCCTGGATCCTGCGGTCGGTACGACCTCCAGTCTTATCTGGGGGACTTAGCCAGCCATTCACGACCGCTCGACGCACGATCACGAGCCGGCCGGTCGGGATCCGAGCTTGACCGAGGGATGCGCGCGCTCGGGATGGCGCCTGATCCGACCTCGCTGGGCCGAAGTCGTTCCCGAACCCTCCAAGTCAAGACTGAGAGTCGTACGGGTGATCGGAAGAGAGGTCGCGCGGCGTGCGGCGTCGGGCACGACAGTGACGCGGACTGCCTCCCACCGGAATCAGATGAGCCGGCCCCGAAGGACCGGCCCATCCGTACGCGCGCGACGTTTCGGGGCGCCCGGTGGCGCCCGCCCATCTACCAGCGGACGCCGAGCGGGCGCCTCCCAGCGAGCCTAGGTGCCGCCCTCGGTGAGGGTGACGACCTTCTTCTGCCAGGACGTGCCGTTCTTGTCACCATCGAGGGCCGCGAGGGCCTTCGTGGTGTAGTCGTTCGTCCAGGCGGTCGCATCCGGGAGCGCCTTGATGATCGCGCCGTCGAGCGCGATCTGGGCGGTCCGGTCGAACGCGGCCTTGTCCATCGTGCCGATCCCGTTCGGCGACGGCCAGATGAGCCCGTTGATCTCGTTCAGCTGCCACGTCTGGTGGCCCTTGGGGAGCTTGGCGTCGGCCGCGAGGACGATCCCCACCGCCTGGTCGGGATTGTCCCGGCAGAACTGCCAGCCCTTGTAGGCCGCCGTCAGGAACTTCGTGGCGGTGTCGCCGTTGTTGCCTTCCTTGAGCCAGGACTGATCCGCGAAGATCGCGTCCTGGAGCATCGCGGTCCCGGCCGACTCCATCGAGACGACGTCCATGTCCTCAGGCGCGTAGAGCTTGCCGGTGGCGGGGTTCTTGGCCTCGAGGACCTGCGCGTACTCGTTGTAGATCATCGCCTGGGCCGCATCGATGTCGCCGTTGAGGAACGCGGTCATCGTGAAGTCCTGCGGCACGATCGTGACGTCGGACGGCTTGGTCGGGTCGATCCCCACCTTGCGCATCGCGGCGTAGAGCTCGGCCTCGTTGCCGAAGCCCCAGGTCCCGACCTTCTTGCCCTTCCAGTCCTCGGGCTTGGTGATGTTCTTGTCCTTCATCGCGATCTGCAGCGTGCCGGAGCGCTGGAACGGCATCCCGATGATCTGGACGTCGGCGCCCGACTCGCGCGACGCGAGCAGCTTCGGGACCCAGCTGATGCCGAATTCGGCGTTGCCGCCGGCTACGACCGTCGCCGGCACGATGTCCACGCCACCCGGCAGGATCGTGACGTCGAGGCCCTGGTCCTTGAAGAAGCCCTGGTCCTTGGCGGCGAAGTAGCCGCAGAACTGGGCCTGCGGGAACCACTGGAGCTGGAGCTTGACCGGCGTCAGCGCCGCCGCGCTGGCACTGGAGCCTCCGCTGGAACTGCACGCGGCCACGACCAGCGCCATGAGCGCCAATGCGGCGGCGATCCCTCGCACCCTCATCCGTTCCTCCTTCTCGGCCGGGGCTCGTCCCGGCCTCTCCTCCGAACCCGCAGTCTAGCGACCGCCGCGATCCCCGACGGTCCGATCCGCGCGTGTGCGAGGCGTGCGCGAGTCACGCGCCGCCCTCCTACTCCCCCTCCGACGTCGTCCGGAACGACGCATGCCAGGGCATCACGAGGCGTTCCGCGATGACGACGAGGATGTACAGCCCGATCCCGATGGCCGAAGCGAACGAGATCGCCGCCCACGACCGCTCGAGGTTGAGGTAGGCGGCGTAGCGGACGATGTACTGCCCGAGGCTGATGCTCGGAGCGCCGAAGTACTCGCCGATGACCGCGCCGATGGTGGCGAGGGTCGTGGCGACCTTGAGCGCGGTGAAGATGAACGGCAGCGCGCTCGGCCAGCGGACCGCCCGGAACGTCTGCGTGTCGGTCGCGGCGAGCGAGCGCATGAGCTCGAGCGCGGCCGGCTCCACGTGCAGCAGGCCCCGGGCCGTATTGATCATCACCGGGAAGAAACACAGCATCGCGGCAACGATGGCCTTCGAGAGCTGGTTGTCGAGGCCGAACCAGTTGTTGATGAGTGGCGCGAAGGCGATGATCGGGATCGAGTTGACCGCGATGGCGAACGGCAGCACCGACTCGCGCATGGCCGCCCATCGAGCGGCGAACGTCCCGAAGACGAGCCCGCCCACGCACCCCAGGACCAGGCCGAGCAGGATCTCGACGAGGGTGTAGGTCGTGGACGCCCAGAGCTCCGGGAGGTAGGTGACCCAGGCATTCGCGATCGCGCTCGGCGCCGGCAGGATGAACTGGGGCAGCGCCAGGATGCGGACGAGCAGGTCCCACACGACGAGCGCGCCGAGGAAGATCCCGATGGGCAGCAGCCACGAGCGAACCGTCCGGCCGACGTCGGAGGCCGTCGATCGGTTCGGCGCGGGCGGGACGCCGGCCGTGCTCATCGGCGGTGGCTCACGCCGAGAGTCCCTCGGCCGCGACGCGGCGGGTGTCGCCGTCGCCGCTCCCGGCCTCGATCCCGCGCAACGCTTCGCGGACCTCCGTCACGAGCTCGAAGTACTGCTCCATCTCGCGGGTCACGACATCGCGCGTGCGTCGGCAGGTCGATGGGGATGACCTTCGTGATCCGGCCCGGGCGGGCGCTCATGACGACGACGCGCGTCGAGAGGAACACCGCCTCCGGGATCGAGTGGGTCACGAAGACGATGGTCGTCCCGGTCCGCGCCCAGATCCGGAGCAGCTCGAGGTTCATCCGCTCGCGGGTCATCTCATCGAGGGCCCCGAACGGCTCGTCCATGAGGATGAGCGACGGATCGAGCGCCAGGGCGCGGGCGATGGCCGCGCGCTGCTGCATCCCGCCGGAGAGTTGCCAGGGATGGTGGTCGCCGAACTCGCCGAGCTCGACGAGCTCGAGCATCTCGCGGGCCTTCGCCTCGCGGGTCGCCTTGTCGCGGCCGATGATCTCGAGCGGCAGCTCGACGTTCCGGCGGACGGTGCGCCAGTCGAACAGCACGGGCGCCTGGAACACCATCCCGTAGTCGTGATCGAGCCGGGCCTGGCTGGCCGGCTTGGCGTTCACGGTGACGGTGCCGGTCGTGGCGGTCGTGAGGTCCGCGATGATCCGGAGCAGGGTGCTCTTGCCGCAGCCCGAGGGCCCGATGAGCGAGACGAACTCGCCGCGCCCGATCGTGAGATCGATGCCGCGCAGGGCCTCGACGGTCGTCGCCCGCTTCCCGTGCGCCTCGAACGACTTGCCGACGTCGCGCAGTTCGACGACGGCGTCGGCAACCGGGGTCGCGCCGGGGCGGGACGCGGCCGGGGCGGGGGACGCGGCCGGGGCAGCGGTCGACGACGGTTCCTGGGTCATGCGTACTCCTCGACGCGGCGGTAGTTGCGCAGGGCCACGCGTTCCGCGATGACGACGGCCGCGAACGCGATGATGCCGACCACGGCGCACATGAGGATGGCCGCCCAGAGGTCCTCGGGCGAGAACGCGTAGTACTGCATCGACTGGAGGAGCGCGCCGCCGAGGCCCTCGCGGATGCCTGCCGGGAACTCGCCGACGATCGCGCCGACGACGCTCGCCGTGGCCGCGATCCGGAACGCCGTGAACAGGTAGGGCGGCGACGATGGGAGCCGCAGCTTGGTCAGGATCGTCCGCCGGCCCGCGGCGTACGAACGCATCAGCTCGAAGGCGCGGGGGTCGGCCGAGCGCATGCCGCGCAGCGCCGCGATCGTGACCGGGAAGAACGTGAGGTACGTCGCGACGATCGCGACCCCGAACCAGCCCGCCTTGAGCCCGACGACGACGACGGGGGCGATGGCGATGATCGGCACCGTCTGGCTGGCCACCAGGAGCGGCACGAGGCCCCGCTCGAGCACGCGGACATGCACCAGCAAGATCGCCAGCCCGAGGCCCACCGACACGCCGAGGACGAAGCCCAGGATGGCCTCACGCAGCGTGAAGAGGCCGGCCCGCGCGAGTGACGAGATGTAGGTCTCGCCGGCCGCGTCGACGCCCGAGGAACGCCGCGGCGATGGTCCACAGGTGCGGCAGGTTCAAGTCGTTGACGGGCTTCCACGAGAGCGGTGGTTGCCAGACGACCTGGTCGCCCGCTCGCCAGGGATCACCCGCGAGCAGCTTCGCCAGCTCCCACGTGATGAGGATGAAGACGGCGACGGCGAGGAACCCGAGGACGGGCCGAGCGCGCTGGGCTGTCGTCATCGGTCCATCCGCCTCCTGGGTCCGGGCGGCGCCGATCGTCTCACAGCGGGCCTTCGTCCGGCAGCGGTCGTGACGGAAGGAAGGCCAGCACCTCACGATCGAAATCCGCAGCGCGTTCCCACATCGGGTTGTGACCCGCACCCGGGATGACGACCATCGTCGCGTCCGGGATGGCCGCGACCAGCTGACGGCCGATGTCGAGGGCGCAGATCCCGTCGTGCTCGCCCCAGACGACGAGGGTCGGCGCCTGGATCGAGGGCAGCTTGGCGCTCCAGTCCGCGGTCATGACCTCGCGTGTCGCGCCGGCCATCCGGACGATGCCTGAGCGCCACAGGTCGCGCACGACGACCGGCGCCATCGAGAACGTGCTCCAAGGCAGCGTCGCGATCGAGCCGGTGATGCGATGCCGCCACGACGGGTCGAGGGCGATGAACCCGGCGTCGACGAGCACGAGTCGATCGACCCGCTCCGGATGGTCTGCGGCGATGCCGCTCGCAACGACGCCGCCCATCGAATGGCCGATCACGTGGGCTCGCTCGATGCCCGCCTCGTCCATGAGGTCCACGATCTGGCCGGGCGCGTCGTCGAGCACGAACCGCGCGTCCGGGTGCGTGCCGCCGAACCCCGGCAGGTCCACGGCGGTGACGCGGAACCGGGCGGACAGGGCCGGGATGTTCCGACGCCACCAGTCCCACGAGGCCGCCAGGCCGTGGAGCAGGATCAGGGGCGGGCCGTCGCCGGCCACATGCGAGACGACGGGGCCGTGACGATGGGCCATCCGTCTTGACGGGCTAGGCGTCGTCGGTCAGCGGGACCGGCGAGGCGTCGTCGGCCAGCAGGACGCGCACGCGACCCTTCGCGGTCGGGTCGTCGACGATCGGCAGGCCCGCCATCCACGAGCGGACGACGTTGGAGAGCTGGTCGGGGTGGGAGTAGTTGATGGCGTGGGCCGCCCCGTCGATGACGACCGCGGTGATATGGGGCAGCCCGACCGCCCGCTCGCGGAGGAACGCCTCACTGATGAGCGGGTCGCGCGAGCCGAACACGGCGAGGGTCGGCATCTGCATCTCGGCGATCCGCTCTGCCGCCGGATAGCGGAGCATCGAGCGCATCAGATCCCAGGACGCGATCGGGCCGTACCGGAAGTAGTCCTCGATGGCGATGGGCGCCATCCCGATCGGCTCGCGCAGCGCGGCCAGGGTCAGCTGGGCGAGGCCACGGCGGATGGGGCGGTTGTACCGACCGCCGGCCGGTCCCACGAAGATCGCGCGCTCGACCCGGTCGGGGAACTGGTCCACGAACTCGCCGATGATCGGGCAGCCGAGTGAGTTGCCGAGGAGGGTCACCCGGTCCTCCCCCACATGGTCGAGGAACCGGCCCAGGGCAGCGGCAAGGGCCGGGATGTCGTACGGCTTCGGGGGTCGCTCGCTGCGGCCGAAGCCCGGCAGGTCCGGCACGTACGTCCGGTAGAACGGAGCGAGCCGCCACGCGGTCGGCAGGAGGTATCGGCCCGAGATCGCGAACCCGTGGATGTGGACCATCGTCGGCGCGTCGGCGGGCGGTTCGGGCACGGCGTTCGTCCGGTACAGCAGCCGGCGCCCGTCGAGCTGCGTCCAGACCGCCTTGAGGCTGATCGGGTTGTCGTTCACCCGACCGGCTCGCTCATGCGACCGCCTGGTCGGCGATGTCGAGCGCGGCGTCGATGATCTCGAAGCCCTCGGCGAGCTGCGCCTCGGTGATGCACAGCGGCGGGTTCGTGTGGATCGAGTTGTTCGGGACCATCGTGTACAGGTTGTGCTCGCGCAGGTACTTCGCGATGGCCTTCATCTCGTCGGAGGTGCCGTTGAACGGGGTGAGCGGCGTCCACGGATCGCGGCTGCGGACGAGATCGATGATCCCGAACAGGCCGAGGTTGCGGATCGCCCCGACCGACGGGTGCTTCGCGGCAAGGCGCTCGTGGTGTCCGCGCATGACCGGCCCGAGCCGCGCCGCGTTCCCGATGAGGTCGTCCGACTCGTAGACCCCGATGGTCGCGAGCGAGGCCGCGAGGCTCACCGGGTGGCTGCTGTAGGTCAGGCCGCCGTAGAACATCTTGTCCTGGAACTGCTCGGCGAGCCCGTGGCGCAGGGCGACGGCGCCGAGCGGCAGGTACGACGAGGTCAGGCCCTTGGCCATCGTCATGAGGTCGGGCACCACGTCCCAGTGGTCGACGGCGAACCAGCGGCCCGTCCGGCCGAACCCGGCCATCACCTCGTCGGCGACCATCAGGATGCCGTGGCGATCGCAGATCTCGCGAACGCCGGCGATGTAGCCATCGGGCGGGATGAGGATGCCGTTCGTGCCGACGATCGTCTCGAGGAAGATCGCGGCGATCGAGCTCGCGCCCTCGTAGCGGATGACGTCCTCCAGGCCCTGGAGGCTCTCGGCCACCGGTCGCGGCTCCGCTTCGCCCCAGCGATGGGTGTCGGGATACCGGATCACGCCGACCAGCCCGGGCTCGTTCGCCCAGCGTCGTGGGTCGCCGGTCAGGGTCATCGCGCCCATGGTCGCGCCGTGGTACGAGCGGTAGCGGGCGAGGACCTTGTACCGGCCGGTCGCGTGGCGGGCGAACTTGATCGCGTTCTCGATCGCCTCGGCGCCACCGAGCGTGAAGAACACCTTGTCCATGTCGCCGGGAAGGATCTCGGCGAGCTTGGCGCCGAGGCGCGCCCGGATCTCGGTCGCGAAGGCCGGCTGGACGTACTGGAGCTTGAGCGCCTGCTCGTTGATGGCGTCGATGACCCGGCGGTCGCCGTGGCCGATGTTCACCGACATCAGCTGGCTGTTGAAATCGATGATCCGCTGGCCCTCGGGCGTGTAGAGGTAGATGCCCTCGGCGTGGTCGATCGAGATGGGGTCGACCGCCCCCTGGACCGACCAGGAGAAGATCGTGTGCTGCTTCGTGAGCGCGGCGATCTCCGCGCTGCTCATCGTGCCGGGAGCCGTGCTGATGCCCATGGGTCACCTCGGGGCGGCGCCGTCCCGACGGACGGGCGCGGTGGCGGACGGTTTCGAACGATTAGAGCACATCCGCACGGCGCCGGACGACGGGCGCGCCTGATGGTGCGCGCGGTCAGGCGCTCCGTCGTGCCCGGCCGAGGACGGTGAGCGCGCCCGGGACGACGCGCGCCTCGAGCCAGCCGGGCGGGTGATGGTCGCCGTCGGTCTCGATGGGTTGGGCCGGCTCGGCGGTGACCCGGACGTGGTGGACGGGTCGGCGGATGACGCCGCCGCTCAGATCGCCGGTCCCGAGGAGCAATCGGGCCGCGCCGTGGATGCCGTGCAGCGGGTCATCGCCGCCCAGGACGATGAGGTCGAGACGGCCATCCGTCGGGTCGATGGGCCGGCGCGGGCCGAGACGACCGGGGACCAGCTCTCCGGCGTTGGCGACGAGGACGAGGTAGCCCCGAAGCTCGATGAGGTCGCCGTCGGCCTCGATGCGGAAATCCGCCGCCGTCAGTCGCGTCAGCTCCCGGACCGCGGCGCCCACGTACGCCCCGAACCGGATCCGTCGCTTCCACTCGTGCTCGGCCGCGGCCATGATCCGTGCGTCGAGGCCCATCCCGCACGCGACGAGGAAGGGCCCTCGCCACTCGTCGGTATCGGTGCCCCAGACCGCCTGCCCGAGGTCCATCGCGCGCGGTTCCCCGTGGCGGATCGCCTCGATGGCCGCCTGGATCCCGCCGATGCGAAGCGCCCCGGCAAGGACGTTCCCGGTGCCGCCGGGGACGACCGCGAGCGGCGTCGTGGTGCCGGACAGGGCCGCGGCAGCCTGCCGGATCGTGCCGTCACCGCCGACCGCGACGACCAGGGGCGCCCCGGCCGCCATCGCCCGGTCGAGCGCCGCCGCCGAGGCTTCCATCGTCCCGGCTGCGACCTGTGGTGTCCGCCCGGTCCGCGCGCGGACCGCGTGGACGGTCGCGTCCACGATCGACGACCGCTTCGCCGGGTCGTGCAATCGCGCCGCGCGAGGATTGACGACGATGAGCGGGGCGTCGTCCGGGGTGGTGTCCATGCGCCGATGCTAGCGCTCGCCCGCCCGGGGGTACGGCTCCGCGGGATCCGCGCGCCGCGACCGCTCGAACGCCGCGAGCACGTTCGAGCGATCCCGGCTAGACTCCGCCGCGCCGACCGGCCCCCAGGTCAGATGGGATCGACAACTCAAGAGCTCGCGCACACGGCTCATCGAGTCGTCTTCCGGCATCGACCACCATCCGGGGTCCCACCCCGTCCCCCTTCGATCCGTTCGCCCGGACCGAGTGTGCCCGCGGGCTCCGATCACTCCGCCGTCGCGCCCCCGCGCGACGTGCCGGCAGGAAGGACCTCCATTGCGCAGCTCGCACTCGGGCGCACGAGCGCTCATCATCGCCGCCCTCATCGGGACGCTCTGCGTCTCGCTCGCACCTGCATCCATCGCCACGGCCGTCGAGCCCGAGGTCGGACCTGCGACCGCTCCGGCCGGCGACCCGGTCACGACCCTCGATCCGACACCGGCCGTCGCGCCATGACCCCGCCGTCGCGCCAGACCCGGCCGTCGAGCCAGACCCGGCCGTCGAGCCGGCGCCGGCACCGGCCGAGATCCAGGCCGCGGCCCCGACGAAACCGAGGACCACCGAGGCGCAGCAGATCATCCGGATCGCGAAGCGCCAGATCGGCGACCCGTGGCGGCACGGCGCCCGCGGGCCGCGCGCCTTCGACTGCTCGGGCCTCGTCATCTACGCCTTCAGGCGAGCCGGCGATTCGCGGGCCATCGGGCGCGGCCATCTCGCCTCGGCGCGAGCGCTCTACCACTGGTTCAAGGCCCACCACCGGGCCAGCCGTCACCACCCGAAGATCGGCGACCTCGTCATCTGGGGTGGCGGCACGCACGTGGGCATCTACATCGGCCACGGCAAGGCGATCAGCACGCTGACGAGCGGCGTCCACGTCCACCGCGTCCACGCGGTCACCGCCCGGTTCACGACCTACCTCCACACCGGCATGTGGAAGAAGGCCGCGAACTAGCGGACCCTCAAGCGCCGGCGCCGGCCGTCAGCGGCTCGCGGCGTCCACCTCGGCCAGCACGCGCAGGATCGCGTCGGCGGAGCGGTCGATGTCGTCCTCGGTCGTCCGCCAGCCGGATACGGAGACGCGCATCGCCGCTCGCCCCGCCCAGACGGTCCCACCGAGCCAGCACGTCCCGTCCTTCTGGACGCCGGTGATGACGGCGCGCGTCCGAGCGTCGCCGACGGTGCCGTCCGTGTCCCCGTCGGGGCCGTCGAACCGGATGAGCGCCTGGTTGAGGACGACCTCGTTGAGCACGCGGACTCGCGGCCCGCTCGAAAGCCGGTCGGCCATGCGCCGGGCGAGCGCGCAGTCCCGCTCGATCAGGTCGACCAGCCCGGAACGACCGAGCGATCGCAGGGCCGCGAGGATCGTGAACCCGCGGGCCCGGCGGGACGACTCCGGCACCCAGTTGTAGTTGTCGCGCTCGGAGCCGGCCGTCTCGACGTAGTAGGCAGCGCCCAGGGTCATCGCCGCGTGATGCGCAGCCACGTCGCGGACGAAGACCAGGCCCGAGTCATACGGCACGTTGAGCCATTTGTGCGCGTCGGTCGACCACGAATCGGCCCCGAGGTAGCCGGCCATGTGGGCCTGCAGCGACGGGACCGCGGCCGCCCAGATCCCGAAGGCGCCGTCGATGTGGACCCACGCGCGCCGCTCGCGGGCGATCGCGACGATCGCCTCGAACGGGTCGTATGCCCCGGTGTTCACGTTGCCGGCCTGGGCACAGACGATGACCGGCCCCTCGATCGTCGCGAGCTCCGCTCGCAGCGCGTCGGGCGACATCCGGCCCTGGTCGTCCGCCTCGATGGTCCGGACCCGCTCCCCTTCCCGGCCCAGACCGAGCATCTGGAGCGAGGCGTAGACCGTGACGTGCGTCCCGCGATGGGTGATGACCGTGACCGGTGGCGCCCCCTGGAGCCCGAGCCGCTCGACGTCCCAGCCGACATCGCGCAGCACGGCGTGTCGCGCGGCGGCCAGGGCCGTGAAGTTGGCCATGGTGGCCCCGGTCACGAAGCCGACGCTCGTGGCGGGCGGCAGCCCGAGGAGCTCGAGGAGCCAGGCCGCGGCGACCTCCTCCGCCACCGCCGCGGCCGGGGAGATCGCGAACATCGCGGCGTTCTGGTCCCAGGTGCCGGTGAGCCAGTCCGCGGCGAGGGCGGCCGGCATCGCCCCGCCGATCACGAATCCGAAGTAACGGGATCCCGCGGTCGCCACGAGCCCCGGGTCGACGTCGCGGACGAGCGCATCGATCACCTCGGTGGCGTCGGTGGGGCCGTCCGGCAGCGGCCCACCCAGCGCCGCCCGGAGCGCGGCGAGGTCCACCGGCCGCGCGACCGGTCGTGTGTCGAGCGTCGCGAGGTAGTCGGTCGCAAGCTCGGTCGTGTGGCGAAGCAGCTCGGCTGCGATGTCCGCGGTCTCCGGGTTCGACGTCATCTCGCGCACCATCGATCAGCCTCCTTCGCGCTGGGTCCGCAACGGTACTCCGTGCGTCCGGATGTGGGAGTGGTACCGTGCGAACGCAAGGAGGCGGGATGGACCATCGGGCATTCCAGGCCTGGCTCGATCGCTACATCGACGCCTGGCGGCTCCTCGATCCGCTGGCCATCGGGGACCTGTTCAGCCCCGACGTGCGCTATGCCTTCGATCCGTTCGGCGAGGCCGTGACCGGGCGTGCGGCGCTCGTTGCGTCGTGGCTCGCGGACCCGGATGAGCCGGGCTCCTGGGAGGCCGACTACGAGGTCCTGGCCATCGATGGCGACGCCTGCATCGCCCACGGCCGGACGCGCTACCTGACCGACGACCGCAAGAGCGTCGACCGCGAGTTCGCGAACATCTTCGTGTGCCGATTCGACGACGACGGGCGCTGCCGCGAGTTCACCGAGTACTACATGCGCAAGCGACCCGAGGCCATCCCGGACTGACCGTCCGGCGGCCCCGTGCCGGTGTACCCTGCCTCTCCCATACCCCGAAACCCCGAGCGAGGTGCCGAGCCCATGCCGCGAATGGTCCGAGCCGCTCTCGTCCAGGCCAGCTGGACGGGCGACAAGGAGTCGATGATCAAGAAGCACGAGCAGTACGCCCACGACGCCGCGAAGCAGGGCGCCCAGGTCATCCTCTTCCAGGAGCTGTTCTACGGGCCGTACTTCTGCCAGGTCCAGGACGCGCAGTACTACAGCTACACCGAGCTGATCCCCGACGGGCCCACGACGAAGCGCATGCAGGATCTCGCCAAGTCGACCGGCATGGTCGTCATCGCCCCGATGTACGAGGAGGACGAGCGGGCCTCCGGGATCTACTACAACACCGCCGCGGTCATCGACCCCGACGGGAAGTACCTCGGGAAGTACCGCAAGACGCACATCCCGCACGTGAAGGGTTTCTGGGAGAAGTTCTACTTCCGCCCGGGCAACCTCGGCTACCCGGTCTTCGAGACCGCGGTCGGCAAGGTCGGCGTCTACATCTGCTACGACCGGCACTTCCCGGAAGGGGCGCGCGCCCTCGGGCTGAACGGTGCCGAGATGGTGTTCATCCCGTCGGCCACGTCGCGCGGCCTGAGCGAATACCTCTGGCGCATCGAGCAGCCGAGCCATGCCGTCGCGAACGGCTACTACGTCGGGACGATCAACCGCGTCGGCATCGAGAAGGACTACGGCGACGACGATTTCTACGGCCAGAGCTACTTCGTCGATCCGCGCGGGCAGTTCGTCGGCGACGTCGGCTCGGCGTACGACGAGGAGCTCATCGTGCGCGACCTCGACCTCGACAAGATCGCCGAGGTCCGCAACACCTGGCAGTTCTATCGAGACCGTCGGCCCGACGCGTATGGGGACCTCACGCGCCCCTAGATTCGCGCTATCATCCGCGCCGGCTCGGCCGTCTGGAGGAGGACGGCCGAGCCGGTCCGTTTCCGGCTCCGGAGCGCTGCCGGGCATCGCGCGCGGTGTACCCTCGGCCGCGTTCGGACGACACCACGGATGGAGGCCGCCCGCCGATGCAGTTCGGGTTCACCCTCAAGCCGGAGCACTCCATCGAGCGCACCCTGGCCCTCACCCGCCAGGCGGAGGCGGCCGGCTTCGACTACGGCTGGCTGTTCGATTCGCACGTGCTGTGGCGCGATCCGTACCCGCTGCTGACGCTGATGGCGGGCGTGACCAGCCGGATGCGACTGGGCACCTGCGTCACCAACCCGGGCACCCGCGAACCGTCGGTCACCGCGTCCGTGCTCGCGACCCTCGACGAGATCTCGGGTGGCCGGATGGACCTCGGCATCGGCCGCGGCGATTCGGCCCGTCGGGTGCTGGGCAAGCCCCCGATCACGATGGCCAACACCGAGGAAGCGATCCGGGTCATCCGGACCCTGGTCGCCGGTGAGCGCATCGAATACGAGGGCACGGAACTGCATTTCCCGTGGACCTCGGGCTGGACCCTTCCGGTGTGGGTCGCGGGCTACGGCCCGATGGCCCTCACGATGACCGGGCGTGTCGCCGACGGCGTGATCCTCCAGCTGGCGGACCCGGACCTCATCCGCTGGTTCGCGGGTCAGGTCCGTGAGGCGGCCGCGGCGGCCGGGCGGGACCCGTCGGCCGTCCGCGTCCAGGCGGCCGCCCCGGCGCACGTCGGTCCTCGGGAGCTCGGGCGCGAGCGCACCCGCTGGTTCCCGGCGCTCGTCTCGAACCACGTGGTCGATCTCGTCACGAAGTACCCGCGCGAGCAACTGCCCGACTCGCTGACCGGCTATATCGCCGACCGCGAGGGCTACGACTACCAGCACCATGCCGAGGTCGGCTCGTCGAATGCCGCGTTCGTGGGCGACGAGGTCACCGACCGCTTCTGCGTCCTTGGTGACGTCGACGAGCACGTCGCGAAGCTGCGCGAGCTCGAGGCGGCCGGCGTCGACCAGTTCAACATCTACTTGATGAACGGCGACGAGGAGGCCCAGCTCGAGGCGTACGGCCGCCAGGTCATCCCGGCGATACGCGGCTAAGGCACACTGTCTCGAGGAGCCCGCTGGGGAGTGGCATGCCTGGGCTGGACGTCGGGGTCGTCGGCGGCCCGATCATCGGGGTGAATGAGGTGGTCGCGTGAGCGATTGGCGCCGGCTGCTCCGGATCGGCCGGCCCGGCGCCTGGATCGTGACCGCGCTCCCGTTCCTGGCCGCCGCGTTCGTGGTCGAGCGCGGCCTCACGGCGGCCATCGTCATCGGGACGATCTACTTCCTCGGTCCGTTCAACCTCCTGCTCCATGGATTCGACGCCATGCAGAGCCTCGTGCCGACGGCCGAAGGGCCGGCTGACGAGGCGGACGCGGCCGAAAGCGCGAGCGTGGCCGAAGGCGGCGCGGAGGCGGACGGGCCCGAAGGCGGAAGCGCGGCCGACGGCGCCGGCCCGCCTGCCACGACGGGGGCGCCAGGCGACGGCGACGCAGCCGCGCCTGCGTCCACCGAGGTCGCCGAGCCCTCGACGGGCGACGCCGAACACCCAGCCGCCGACTCCGAGGCCACGACCGACGACGCCGAGGCGCCCGGCGACGCGCCGACATCCGGCGACACGATCGAGCCCCGACCCGGCACGGCCATCTCCCGCGACGGCGGCCGGGTGATCCAGGGCGTCATCGTCGGGACCAACCTGCCCCTGCTGGTGATCCTCGTGCTGCTCGGTGGTGCGGACGTCGGCGTGGCGCTGGCACTGGCGGTGGCGGCCGCCATCGCGTGGTCGGTCCCGCCGCTGCGGACTCGCGAACGACCCATCCTCGACGTCGTGACCGGCGCGGCGCTCGTGGTCCTCCCCGCGTTGGCAGGGCTGCTCGTCGCCGGTCTGGAGGTCGCGGGCCTGCCCTGGGTCGCGGTGCTGGCCTTCGCGGCGTGGGCGGTCGCATCGTGCTGCCTCCTCGCGATCGAGGCCCTCCCCGACGTCCGCGCCGCGGCCGGTGCCTCCACCGCGACCGTCCTCGGATCAAGGATCACCGCGGTCGTGGCGCTCGTGGCCTACGCCGTCGCGGCCGCGCTCGCGGCCAGCACGGGTCGCGCCGGCGCCCTGGCCGCGATCGGGCTCGATCTCTACCTGCTCCTCCCGGCGATGGTGCTGCTGGCGCGCCGCGGCGACCCGCTTGCCGAAGCGGCCGCCGGGCGGCGTGCGTGGGCCGGGTTCATCGGGCTCAACGACCTCGTCGGGGTCTGGCTCGTCCTGCTGTGGATCCGCTTCAACGCGGTGCGCGGCATCGATGCCTGGGAGATCGCGACGATCGTCGCCGGGGCCGCGGCCGGCTACGCGCTGATCAACGTCCTCGCGATCCGGCTGGCGACACGCCGGCGTCGGACGCGGGCGGACGTGCAGGACGACATCCCCGCCCTGACGGTGATCGTCCCGGCCCGGGACGAGGCGGATCGTCTGCCCGACTGTCTCGCGGCCCTCGCCGAACAGACGTATGCGGACACGACGGTCCTCGTCGTCGACGATGACTCGACCGATGGCACGGTCGAGCTGGCCGCCGAATGGCTGGCCGACGTCGGACAGGTCATGGTGGCGCCGGCCAAGCCGGACGGCTGGACCGGTCGCGCCTGGGCATCGCAGGTCGGCGCGGACGCGTCGAGTGGCGACCTGCTCCTCTTCGTCGACGCAGACACGGTCCTCGTCCCGGTGGCCACCCGGATCCTGGTGGAACAGCTCCAGTCGCGGCAGCTGGACATGCTTTCGGGCCTGACCCGGTACGGGATGCCGACCCGCTCCGAGCGCATCGCGGTGCCCGGGCACCCGCTCCTGCTCTTCGGGTTCGTGCCGATCTGGCTCCACGGGCTGACCCGCGGCCGGCTGCGCCTAACGGCCTTCGCGTACGCGCCGCTGATGCTCGTCCGTCGCGAGGCGTATGAGGCGGTCGGGGGCCACGGGTCGTCGCCGGGCAGCCTGCACGACGATGTCGACCTGGCGCGCGCGTTCGCCGGTGCGGGCCGGCGGGTCGGCACCGTCCACGCGGCGGACCTCGCCGTCACGCGCCATTTCGCCGACGCCGAGAGCGCGATCGGTTCGTGGCGACGGGTGTTCCTGCCGTATGCCGACGGCTCCCTGGCGGTCGCGATCGCGACGATCCTGCTCGAGACGATGGCCTGGGTCGTGCCCATGCTCCTGCCGATCCTCGCCTGGCTGTCCGATGCCGGACCGCGGCTCCTCGTCGCGTCGTTCGTGCCGCTGCTCCTGCTCGGGGCGATGCGCGTGGCCCTGACGCTGACCCAGCGGGAACCCTTCACCACGGTCCTGTGGCACCCGGTGACGGTGGGCCTGACGCTGCTCGGGCAGCTGGCCGGGATCGTCGACCACGTCATCGGGCGGGCACCGCGCTGGCGCGGCCGGATCATGGAGCCGGGCGGGCGGTCCGTGGTCGTCGCCGAGCCGAACGCCGAGGCCGCGTCGGACGTTCCCGCCTGACCGGCGGCCGAGCCCGGACGGCGCGGACCCGGACCCGGCGCGGGACCCACCGCGCTCGCCTCGCCCGTATGGGCCGGATGTCAGGGTGGTCATCGGTACCCGACATGCGAGACGATGGCCGTCCATCCCTTGACGACCCGGCGCTGGAGGGCGCGGGCGAAGGACGACTGGGAGGCATCGGCATGATCCGACGACATGGCGCGCACGATCCGTGGTGGGGACTCGAGGGGACCGGCGCCAAGCGGACCCGGCGACGGGTGCTGTTCGAGAGCCTGGTCGCGGTCACGATGGCCGTCGCCGCCTGCGGCCTCGTTGCCGCGGCGTGGATGCGCGATCTCATGCCGCTGGTCCACCAACTGGGCCTCTGACCGGCGGGCGCGCTCGCCGC
Source organism: uncultured Chloroflexia bacterium (assembly GCA_963817245.1). Classification (GTDB taxonomy): domain Bacteria; phylum Chloroflexota; class Limnocylindria; order Limnocylindrales; family CSP1-4; genus SPCO01. The sequence goes on along the minus strand of CAWFNQ010000001.1, from coordinate 220,682 downwards.
GCCCTGCCCGTGACCGGCCGCCGCGGCGGCCCGAACCGCGCATCGAAGGCCGTCCCAGCCGTCGGCCATCGCCTACCATCTGCCTCCTGACCGACCCGACGCCGTCGTCCAGGAGGGACCGATGCGCACGCTCATCACCAACGGCACGATCGTCACCGCCGAAGGCTCGACCGCGGCGGACGTGCTCATCGACGGCGAGACGATCGCCGCGATCGGTGCCGACCTCGCCGCGACCGGCGTGACGGCCGACGAGACCATCGACGCGTCCGGCAAGTACGTCATCCCGGGCGGGATCGACGTCCATACCCACATGGAGCTGCCGTTCGGCGGCACGTTCGCGAAGGACACCTTCGAGACGGGCACGCGTGCCGCGGCGTTCGGCGGGACGACCACGGTCGTCGATTTCGCCGTCCAGTCGCGCGGCAAGTCGCTGCGCGAGGGCCTCGACGCGTGGCACGCCAAGGCCGAGGGCAACGCCGTCGCCGACTACGGCTTCCACATGATCATGAGCGACGTCAACGACGGCACGCTCGCCGAGATGGACGGGCTCGTCGCCGAGGGCGTCCCCGACTTCAAGCTGTTCACGGCCTACCCGAACGTCTTCTACAGCGACGACGGGGCGATCTTCCGGGCGATGCAGCAGACCGCGAAGAACGGCGGGCTGATCATGATGCACGCCGAGAACGGCATGGCCATCGACGTCGTCGCCGAGCAGACCGTGGCGGCCGGCACGACCGACCCGATCGGGCACGGCCTGGCCCGCAAGGCCGTCTTCGAGGGCGAGGCGACGAACCGCGTCATCCGCCTCGCCGAGGCCGCCGGCGTCCCCGTCTACATCGTCCACCTGTCGGCCTCGGACGCCCTCGCCGAGGTGCGCGCGGCGCGTGATCGGGGGACGCCGGCCTTCGCCGAGACGTGCCCGCAATACCTGTTCCTCTCGCTCGACGACCTGGGCGGCGGGTTCAACGGCGCCAAGTTCGTGTGCTCGCCGCCGCTCCGGCCGAAGGAGACGTGGGACGACCTCTGGCATGGCCTCGTCAAGGACGATCTCCAGCTCGTCTCGACCGACCACTGCCCGTTCGACTTCCACGGCCAGAAGGAGCTCGGGGTCGGCGACTTCCGGAAGATCCCCAACGGGCTGCCGGGGGTCGAGGACCGGGTCGACCTGCTCCACGACGGCGGCGTCGTCGCCGGGAAGATCAGCCGGGAGCGCTGGGTCGAGATCATCTCGACGGCACCGGCCAAGCTCTTCGGGATGTACCCGCGCAAGGGCGCCGTCGCGATCGGCTCGGACGCGGATCTCGTCGTCTACGACCCGGACCGCCGGCACACGATCTCCGCGACGACCCACCACATGGACGTCGACTACTCGTGCTACGAGGGCCGCGCCGTCCAGGGCGGCAGCGACATCGTGCTGAGCCGCGGTGCGGTCATCGTCCGCGACGGCCAGTTCACCGGTCGCAAGGGGGCCGGCCAATTCGTCAAGCGCGCCACCGCGGACTTCGCGCGCGCAAACTAGGCGGGGACGCGTCAAGGAGGGCCCACGGCCATGCCTGCCGCAACGCGCACGATCACGGTCGACCGACCACCCGACAAGGTGTTCGCGTTCTTCGCGGACCCCGCCAACGACCGGCGCTGGCGTACGCACGTCAAGGAGATCTCGGCGGACGGGCCCGGCCGGCGCCGGGTCGAAGATCCACCAGGTCGTCGAGGGACCCGGCGGTCGCGGCATCGCGGCCGACATCGAGGTGACCGGCTACGAGCCGCCGACGCGGTATGCCTTCCGGGTCATCGCCGGTCCGGCACGGCCCGTCGGCGAGTTCCGGATCGCCCCTTCCGGGAGCGGGAGCGAGGTCTCGTTCTCCCTCTCCGCCGAGCTCGGAGGCCTCAAGAGCCTGTTCATGGGCGGGGCGGTCCAGCGCTCGATGGACGGCGAGATGGCGGCCCTCGACACGGCCAAGCGGCTGATCGAAGGCGGCTAGGCGGCTAGCTTGGCCGACGGCGGCTAGCGTGACCGAAGGCGGCTCGATGGCATACGCGAAGGACCCGCGGGTCGACGCCTACATCGATGCGCTCCCCGACTGGCAGGCGGCGATCTGTCGCGAGGTCCGCGATCTCGTCCACGACGCGGACCCCGCCGTCGTCGAGACCATCAAGCGCTCGGTCCAGCCCTACTTCGTCCTCGACGGCAACATCTGCGCACTGCTCGCGACCAAGGATCACGTGAACGTGTTCCTGTACGACGGCGCGATCGTCCCGGATCCCGAGGGGATCATCACGGCCGGCCACGACAACCAGACCGCCCGGACCGTCGCCGTCTACGCGGGTGGCAGCGTGCCGGCCCGTCCGCTCCAGGCGATGTTCCGCCAGATCATCGCGAACAACCGCGCGGGAGGTTGGCGCCGGATCAAGGCCGGGTCGGGAACGGCCCGAGGCGCCTAGCCGATCGTCGGGCGGCCCATCTCGCGGCGGTAGCGCTCGTTGAAGTCGAACAGGAAGCGGTCCTGCCGCGGGTACACGCCCGTCTTGTAGGCGCGTGAGCCGACGCCGGTCTGGGCCCGCTCGCAGATGATCCAATCCTGCTTCGAGATGAGGTCCCAGAGCTCGACGACCGGGTCCGGCTTGAACGACGCCGACGCGATCGTCTCCGGTCGGAACAGGTACTCGGAGATCACGGTGGTCCGGCCCGGCCCCTGCGGGAACAGCAGGTAGTACATCGCGCAGTCGGGGTGCAGGTTGAGGAGCAGGTTCGGGAACTGGAACGTGCCGTAGTACATGCGGTAGTCGTCGGGCTCGAGCCCCGGCAGCGGCGGCAGGTCGCTCGACCCCGTCCGCGTGAACGACGACGCCCCCTCGATCATCCAGTTGCCGTCGTCCTGCGTCTCCTCGTCCCAGACCTCGCCGAACCGGTAGAGCGGCACGATCGAGACGAGCTCCGGGTGGACCGTCGGGCAGTGGAGGCACTCGTTGTAGTTCTCGACGACGATCTTCCAGTTCGCCGCTACCTCGTAGCGCAGCCGCACGCCGATCCGCAGCTCGTCGATCCGGTACCGGTCGAAGACCGTGATGCTCTCCGTGCCTTCACGCAGCGACGGGAGGAACGGCTCCGGCGCGTCGGACAGGTTGACGAACACGAACCCGGCGTACGAGCCCACCGCGACGGGGTGGAGCGGGTACGACTCGCGATCGAAGTGCTCGTCCTCATGGACGTTCGGGGTCCCGATGAGCCGCCCGTCGAGGTCGAACGACCAGGCGTGGTACGGGCACTTGAACGCCTTGCCGACATGGCCGCACAGCTCACCGGTCTCGTCGAGGAGTTTGGTGCCGCGGTGGGCGCACACGTTGTAGAACGCCCGCGGCTCGCCGGCCGCGTTCCGCGTGACGATGACGGACTCACCGCTGATCTCCCGGACCAGGAAGTCACCCGGCTTGGGGAACTCCTCGTCGCGGCCGATGCAGACCCAGCTGTCGAACCAGACGCGCTCGCGCTCGTCCGCGTAGACGGCCTCGCTCGTGTAATCGGCGCCCGTGAGCGTGGGGCGCGGCGTCCAGTCGCGGCTGCGCAGGTGTTCGCGGCGGGCGTTCCGGTCCAGGGCGGCCGGTTCCGCCCCCGCTCGGTCGCCGAGCTGGGTCATCGGAGGACGACCCAGCCGGGCGCCGTCAGGAGGGCGTCCCTCAAGCCTCGCCCCCGCGTCCGAGGGCGGTCTTGCCGAGCCCGACCACGATGATCGCGAAGAAGATCGCCATGATCAGGCTGACGACAGCTCAGCGAGAACCCGTCCGACTGACCCGTGACGGCATTGCCGACATATGCCGGCGATGACCGCGGCGACGATCCCGATCACGACGGAGGCGATGAGGCCGAAGCCGCCGCTCATGATCCAGTTTGCCGCGCCGCCGATGATGGCGCCCACGATGATCCAGGCGATGAGACCCATGGGTTCGTCCCTCCTGTGCCGGCGCGTTCGGGGCCGGACCCGCTCTCTCCGTTCGGGAGCGTACCCGCTCAGCGGGTCCGCGGGAAGCCCAGGTCGACCTTGCTCGTCCCCGGGTCCGGCCAGCGCGACGTCACGATCTTGGCGCGCGTGTAGAACTGGATGCCCTCGGGGCCATACATGTGCAGGTCGCCGAAGAGCGACGCCTTCCAGCCGCCGAAGCTGTAATACGCGACCGGCACGGGGATCGGCACGTTGATGCCGACCATCCCGGCGTTCACCTCGAACTGGAACTGGCGGGCCGCGCCGCCGTCCCGGGTGAAGATCGCCGTCCCGTTGCCGTAGGGATTCTCGTTGACCAGGCGCACCGCTTCGTCGTAGGTCTTGACCCGCATGACCGTCAGGACCGGGCCGAAGATCTCATCGCGGTAGGCGTCCATCTGGGTCGAGATGTGGTCGATGAGGCTCACCCCGAGGAAGAACCCCTCCGACTCGCCGTACAGCGGGTGGGACCGGCCGTCGGCCACGACCGTGGCGCCCTGGGCCGGCGCGGAGTCCAGGTACGAGGCGACCTTGTCGCGGTGCTGCTTCGTGACGAGCGGGCCCATCTCGGCTTCGGGATCGGAGCCCGGACCCACCTTGACCTTGGGCAGGCGCGCCTCGATGGCCTTGACCAGCGGGTCGCCCACATCGCCGACGGCCACGACCGTGGCCACCGCCATACAGCGCTCCCCGGACGAGCCATAGGCGGCCGAGACCGCCGCGTCGGCGGCCATGTCGATATCGGCATCGGGCAGCACGATCATGTGGTTCTTGGCGCCGCCGAGCGCCTGGACGCGCTTGCCGTGGGCGGTGCCCGTCTCGTAGATGTACCGCGCGATCGGGGTGGAGCCGACGAAGCTGACCGCGGCGATGTCCGGGTGGGTCAGGATGGCATCGACCGCGACCTTGTCCCCGTGGACGACGTTGAAGACGCCGTCCGGGACGCCCGCCTCCTTGAGCAGCTCGCCCAGGAACACCGAGGCCGACGGGTCCTTCTCGGAGGGTTTGAGGATGAACGTGTTGCCGCACGCGATGGCTGTCGCGAACATCCACATCGGAACCATCGCGGGGAAGTTGAACGGGGTGATCCCGGCCACGACGCCGAGCGGCTGGCGGATCTGGTAGACATCGACGCCACCGGACACCTGCTCGCTGAAGCCGCCCTTGAGCAGGTTCGGGATGCCGCACGCGAACTCGAGGTTCTCGATGCCGCGGGCGATCTCGCCCAGCGCATCCGAGGGGACCTTGCCGTGCTCGGCCGTGAGGTGCGCCGCGAGCTCCTTGCGATGGGCCTCGACCAGGTTCCGGATGCGGAACATGATCTCGGTCCGCTTGGAGAGCGACGTCGCGCGCCAGGCCGGGAACGCGGCCTTCGCCGTCGCGACCGCGGCGGCGACCTCGTCGACGGAGGCGAAGTCGACGTACCTGGTCAGCTGGCCCGTGGCGGGGTCGTAGACCGGCCCTTCGCGACCGGACGTGCCGGCGACGGGGGCGCCCCCGATCCAATGGCTGATGCGACCCGGCGTCGGGATGTCCGAACGGACGGCGCCCGGTTCTGCGACCTGTGTCATGGCCATGACCTCGTTCCCTGTGTGGCTCCGACAGTCACGATACTCCGTCGCCGCGGCGCCATCGGTCGCCGTCCCGCCCTCAGAACCGCGGGCGTTCACCCGGGTCCGACCAGCGAGGATCGGTCTGGGGCGGGTCGGTGCGCGAGACGATCGTCGTCGCCGCGGCATCCGATGCGGGTGACGAACCGCCGCCGGTGTCGACCGAACGGCGCCGGCGCACGGTCAGCACGACGACGGCCACGAGGCAGCCGACGGCGATCGCGAGCGCGATGACGGATCCCATGGGGAGCTGGCCGACGACGGCCGGGTCCCGCCAGGTCACGGCGACCACGGCCCGCCCGATCGCCCACACCGCCAGCGCGAGCAGCAGGACGCGGCCATCGCGCGACCGGAAGGCGCCGACGATCAGCAGCAGCCCGAACGCGACGGCGATGGACAGGGTCAGGCTGCCCTCGAGGATCTGCGACGGGATCGACGGGAGCGCCGGGGCCAGTGAGCCCCACGGTCCCGGACCGAGGTACGCCGTCGCCCATTCCGCATCGCTCGGCTGGCCCTGGCCGGCGCCGCCGAGGGCCATCGTGAGCTTGCCCGCGCCAAGGACGAACAGGACGGGCAGCGTCGCGAGGTGCATCCAGCGTCCGACGGGTGCCCCGAGCAAGCCCGCGACGAGGCCGCCCGTGAGCAGTCCCCCGACCACCGCCAGGCCCAGCTCGAGCCCTCCGACGGACGGGTCGACGAGCTCCCCGAGCCGCGAACCGTAGTAGTCGGGATGGAGGAGGACGAAGCCGATCCGCCCGCCGATCACGGCGCCCGGCACGACGCCGACCGTGATGATCAGCAGGTCGTCCGGCCGTAGGTCGACCCGACGGGCCGTCCAGCCGGCCGCGATCAGGGCGGCCGCGATGACCACCGCGAGCGCCACGGTCTGCCAGCGCACGACCAGGCCCTCGGCAAGGTGGAGCAGCGGGTCGAAGTCGAACGCGATGACGGCGATCGGCACGGTGCCGGTCAGTGTATCGAAGGCCGAGGTGTCGGCTGGCCGACACCCCGGCTGTCACGCAGCGGGTCGTCGCGCCGTCGGCCAGCGGACCATCATCGCCCCGAGCCGGTGGGGGCACGGGGGCGCTACCACCAGCAGGGGGGACGGACCGGGACGGCGGTCTTGGGGGACCTGCCGTCCCGATCCCGATGTCCGGCCGCCGAGGGGACAGGCCGGGCGTCGGGGCACGAGGGGCCTGGGACGCGAACGATGCCGATCCACGAAGCGACCGCCCGGCGCGCGACCCTTCGGGTTCGGCTCCTCGGCGCCCTCGATGTGCGCACCGGCCGTGGTCAGGTCGTCCAGCTCGGCGGCCGTCACGCACCTGCGCTCTTCGCCCTGCTCGTCCTGTCACGACGACCGCGATCCCGTGAGGCCATCGCGGCGGACCTCTGGCCGGAGGCGGACGCGACCTCGGCCGGCTCGCTCCGGCAGGCCCTCTGGCTCGTGCGTCACGGCCTGCAGCAGGCGGGCGTGGCACCCGATTCGATCCTCGACGTCCGTCCGGAGTCGATCGGCATCCATCCCGGTAGCCGCCTCGACGTCGACGTGGTCGCCTTCGAGCGCTGTCTCGACGATCGGACCTGTGGGCCCGAAGGTGCCATCGACCTCTACCGCGGCGACCTCGTCGAGTCGCTCGGCCACGACTGCTTCGCCGCCGAGCGCGAGCGGCTGGCCGACCGCTATGAGGACGCCCTCGTGACCGTGGCGCACCGGCGGCTGACGGCCGGCGACCTGGCTGGTGCCCGGCGGGCCGCCGAAGCGGTGATCGCCCGCGACCCGCTGCGGGAAGAGGCGCACGCGATCCTCATCGTCGTGTACGGGCTGATCGGTTCACGCTCGCAGGTCGTCCGCCAGTACCGGCGCCTCCAGGCCGTGCTGGCTCGCGAGCTCGGCGAGCCGCCGCTCCCCGAGACGGACGCGGCGTACCGGCTCGCGATGCGCCATGTCGTCCGGCGCTCGCTCGAGCAGGCCGACCTCGCCGAGGGCAAGCACCGCCCGACCCTCGTCGTGGTCGGCTCGTAGGGCCGGTCCGCGCCGGGGTCCTCGCCGAATCCGGGCTACGATGCACGCATGGCACGACATCCGATGGCGAGCCGCGGACCGGGAGTCGCCCTCATCGGCCTGGCGCTCGCGCTCGTCGCCGCGGGATGCTCCGCGGCCGGTCCGGGGGCACCGACGCCGGAGAGCGCGGCCCCATCGGAACGGCCGGGGACGTCGATCGGGCCACGCCCGAGCATCAACCCGACGAATGCGCCCGTCACGGGTGAGGTCCCGGCCGCGGTGATGACGGCGGTCCAGGCGGACCTGAGCGCAAAGACCGGCAAGGATGCCTCGACGGCCACGGTCGTCAAGGCCGAGGCGGTGACCTGGCCGGACGGGTCGCTCGGCTGTCCCCAGCCCGGGATGATGTACACGCAGATGGTCCAGCCGGGCTACCAGGTGGTCCTGGAACTCGACGGCACGACCTACGACTACCGGGTCGCCGGCGAGGGCGCCGTGATCCGGCTGTGCGAGGGCCTCAAGCCGGCCTCGAGCGGCTGATCCCGGCAGCGCCCGTCGACCGGGCGCCACCGGGATCCGAACCTCAGGGCGTGACCAGGATCTTGCGCGCTTCCTTGCCGGCGGCGGCGCCACCGTGCATGTCGGTGTCGAAGCGGTAGGCGTTGTTGACGAGGAGCAGCCCGATCTCCGTCGGGTTGACGAAGTCCGGTCCGGCATCGACGACCGTCATCGGCAGCGAACCGCCCGCGGGGACGTCGCCGCTGGTGAGGAAGTCGGGGTCGAACAGGCCGAGCCAGTGCTCGCCGAGCGGGGCGACGGTGATCCCGTCGATGCTGTCGGTCAGGTTCCCGGTGAAGAAGTCGTCGTAGGCACCGATCGACATGTCCATCGGCTGGAAGAAGTTCGTGGCGTTCATCCCGATCTGCTCGCCGCAGATCGTGAGGAGGGCGTTGGCGTCGTTGGTGCCGTTGTCGGCGTAGAAGAACGCGGTCGGCACGGCGTTGGGGTCGTTGAGGTCGAACGAGTAGACGAGCCAGGTCGCGTCGGCGCCGCTGACCGGCGCGGTGAACAAGACGAAGTCGGGCGTGCCGTCCTGGTTCGTGTCGAGCAGGACGTCGAACTCCTGGGGGAAGGCCCCGATGGTGCTGTGCCGCGCCCAGGTGTTGATGGCGATGACGTAGACGAAGGAGTCGTCCGCCGAGCAGAAGCCGGCCGGCACCGGGAACGTCTGCACCCCCACCGACTTGAGATCGATGATCGGCGTGTTCGTCCCGCGGCGGGCCACCGGCAGGCTGCGGGCTGCGCGCGACGAGCGAGTAGCTGTCGACGGTGCCCAGGCCGATGCCGGCGTTGGTCACCGCGACGGTGTCGCCCTCGGCCACCGAGACCGGCGCCGAGATGGACGCGGACTTGCGCGGCAGGATCTGCCACGGGAGGTGCATCCGCTTCGCGTTGTCGGTCGTCGTGGACGTGTCGTCGAGCCAGATGTAGCCGTCGTACTCGAGCTTGCTCAGCATCGCGGCGTCGGTGGCGTGCAGGCCGGCGTCGAGCTGCCACGCCCGCAGCCTCGACCCGTGGACGACCATGCGCACGCGGAACGTCCGCGACGCGTGGCTCGGCACGGTGATCGAGGATGGCGTGGAGACGCCGATCGCGGCGTTCGTCCGATCGTCGCTGAAACGGAACGTCGAGCTGATCTTCCACGTCCGGGTCCGGCTGCTGTAGTTGTGGACCACGACGGTCTTGTCGATCGTCGTGATCCGACTGGTCGCGTCGAGGAACCCGAACGAGAGCGTGGCGCGCTTCGTGGAATCGTCCCATGCCGCCGCCGTAGAGGCGACGGCGCGGTCGACGCGGACCTCGCCGCCGCCGATCCGGGTGATCGGGGCGAGCCGGCCCGGCTCGGTCTTGCGGTTGTTGAAGATCTGCGTCTCACCGTTGTTGACGATGAGCGCCTTGAGCTCGTTGATGGTCCGCGATGGGAAGGCCTGCATGAGCAGGGCCATCGACCCGGTGACCATCGGGGTGGCGCCGGAGGTCCCGCCGAACGCCGCCATGCCCGTACCGGAGCCGGCGACCGCCGACACCGAGGCGCCCGGGGCGCCGATCTCGGGCTTGATCTCGTTGTACGGCGAGGACGGCCCGCGAGACGAGGTACTGGCCATGCTGCCGCGGAGCGCGATCGATGTCGAGCCGATCGACACCGTCACGGTGTCGGTGGCGAGGGCGCCCTTGATGGCTTCGCTGAGGCTCTGCTGGATCGAGATGGCGGGCACGAAGGTCGTGCCGCCGCCGTTCGAGAAGGGATACGCGTCGCCGGGGGCGATGAGCCCGATGATCACCGCCGTCGCCCCGGCCTGGGCGGCGCGCTCGACCTTGAGGCTCACGGCGCAGGCGCCGCGGTCGATCAGGGCGACCGTGCCGGCCGGGTCGGCGAGGTACGGATCCTCGGGGCTGCCGGGCTCGATGGAATCCGCCGGACAGCCCTGCCCGACATAGGTGACGTTGCCCGAGAAGCCGGTCGTGAAGCCGGACCAGTCGAGGACCTCGGTGTTCGGGTACGTGCCCGCGATCGAGGGCGGGGCGCTCACGATCAGCGGATAGGCGACCGCGCTGGGCACCTGGGTCTCGGCCACCGCGAGCGCGGTCTTGGCATTGGCCGGCGTGCCCGCGATGTACGGCAGATCGCCGCCATTCCCGGCCGCGGCGACGGTCAGGACGCCCAGTCGGGAGGCCGTGTCGATGGCCAGCGACAGGTCCTCATCGAACGCCTCGCCGTAGTCGGCGCCGAGCGACATGTTCAGGACGTCGAGATGGTCGGCGCTGCTGCCGTCGCCGTTGGGATCGAGGGCCCAGTCCATGGCGCCCATCAGGCCGACCCCGGAACAGGCGGTGTCGACCGAGGAGCAGACCTTGAGCGCGAACAGCTGCGCCTTCGGGGCCACGCCGTGCGTGCCGCCGATGATGTCGGCCACGTGGGTCCCGTGACCCTCGAAGTCGATCGGATCGGGGTCGGGATCCTCGATGCCGTCGTCGCCGGGCCAGCTCTCACCGACGAAGTCGAACCCGCCCACCACGCGAGCGGTCGGGAACAGCCCGTCGAGCGTCGTGTTGCGGGGGTCGTCGTTCGTGGTGCCGTAGGCCGCCTCGTAGGCCGCGGCCGTGCCGGCCCCGCCGAATTCGACGTGGGTGTAGTCGATGCCGCTGTCGATGACGCCGACGCGGATGCCCTTGCCGTCGAAGCCCTTGTTGTGCACCGCCGTCGCGCCGATGTACGGCACGGTCTCGGAGAGGGCCTTCTGGTAGTTCACGACGGGCCGGATCGAGATGACGTTCGGGTTGCGCGCGATCGCCTTGAGCTGGCGCGCGTCGACCTGCATCGCGACGATGTTCGTCGCGAGATGCGTCTGGCCCAGGATCCGGACCTTCGCGTCGAGCCGGCGGACGCTCGCGATGAACGATCGCTGCTGATCGCGGACGCGCTGGCCCTGAGCCCGCTCCGCGCCGGCTCCGGCGGCGGCGAGCGTCGTCGACGGGGCGGCCTTGAGGCGGACGTAGACCTTCTGGCGGCCGGTCGCCGCCGCGAGGCTCTTGTGGATCTTGCTCGTCAGCGTCTTGTCGGTGGCCGGCTTGGCGAGCTTGAGCGCCTTGATCGAGTCAGGGAGCTGCCGCGCCGGCACGTTGGGCGACCGACCCACGGCCAGACCGGGCAGGAGCCCGAAGAGGAGCACGACGATGGCCGCGGTCGCGACCAGGATGCGGCGGTTCATGAACCTCCCCTTCAGGCGATGCCTGTCACTCCCACCTTATCGTCGAACGGGCGGCCAGGACCTCATCCGCGGGGCACGTGACGGGTGCAGCGGCGAGGGAATGGACGACGCATCGACGGATCGATTCGACCGGTCGGGCCTCCCGATCCCCACCGGACGCGGCGTCAAGGTACTCCGCGCCGCGCGGCCGGGTCAACGCGGAAACGCGAGCGGTGCCAGGACGCACCGGGGGCCATCAGGGCAGCTTGTCGACGAGCTCCTTGACGGCGGCCGCGGACGCCTGGAACGCGGCCGTCTCCGCGGTCGTCAGCGAGATCTCGAAGACGCGCTCGAGGCCTCCCGCGCCGATGACGATCGGGACCCCGACGACGAGCCCGTCGACGCCGAACTCGCCGCGCAGGAGGACGGCGCAGGGCAGCACCCGCTTGCGATCGTGCAGGATGGATTCGACCATCTCGAACGTGCTCGCCGCGGGCGCGTAGAAGGCCGACCCGGTCTTGAGCAGGGCGACCACCTCGGCACCACCGTTCGCGGTCCGCTCCTCGAGCGCGCGGACCCGGTCGGCCGACAGCAGCTCCGTGATCGGCACGCCCGCCACCGTCGAGTAGCGAGAGAGCGGGACCATGGTGTCGCCATGGCCGCCGAGGACGAAGGCGTGGGTGTCCTCGACGCTGACCCCGAGCTCCTGGGCGATGAACGTGCGGAAGCGGGCCGAGTCGAGCACCCCGGCCATCCCGAGGACCCGTTCCCGCGGGAAGCCCGACGCCTGGAGCGCCACGTGGCACATCGCATCGAGCGGGTTCGTGACGATGATGAGGATGGCGTCCGGGGAGTGGCGCACGGCCGACTCGACGACCGACCGGACGATGCCGGCGTTCTTCATGAGCAGGTCGTCGCGGCTCATGCCGGGCTGGCGGGCCAGGCCGGACGTCACGACGACGATGTCCGAGCCGGCGGTGTCGGCGTAGTCGTTGGTGCCGACGATCCGCGAGTCGTGCCCGACCACCGGGGCCGCCTCGGCAAGGTCGAGTCCTTTGCCCTGGGGCAGGCCCTCCACGATGTCCACGAGGACGACGTCGGCCAGGCCGGCCTCCGCGATCCGCTGGGCGGTCGTGGCGCCGACATTGCCGGCGCCGACGACGGTGACCTTGTGTCGGGGCATGGGACGAGCGACCTCCTGCTGGGCGGGTCGGACGATCGGGCGGGGATGGGACCCCGGGGCGTTCGGCTGCGGATGGCCATCCTAGCGCGACCGCCCGGCCGTCGCGGCGGCGGCTCCGGACGGATGCCGGGCCGGCGCATGGACGCTCGACGATGGCCCGCGCACGCCGCCAGGACGAGGCTGATGACCTCCTCCCTCGCATCGGAGTCCATCGATGACCGGCACCCTGGCCTTCCTCGGGATCCTGCTCGTCCTCTTCGCCATCCCGCTCGGGCTGATGATCGCCCCGCTCGTGCTCGGGATCATCCTCGTCGTCGTCGCGTATCGGCGTCTCGGCCGGGCGGTCGGCGCCGGCGATGCGGCCGTCGCATGATGGGGCTCGCCCTCTTCGGGCTCGTCGTGCTGGTCGTCCCGGCCGTCATCGTCCTCGGCGCCCTGGCCATGATCGGACTGGTCGTCGCGACGCTCTCGAGTGCCGCTGAGTCGCGCGCCGCCGGTGGCCTGCGCGCCGCGCTGATCAGCCCGCGCCCGGATCCGGCCTAGCGCCGCTCGACGGCGTCCCGTCGGGGACCCGCGGACCAGCAGCACGCACGGCCGGGGCCACCCCGTCCGCATAGGCGGCGAAGTTGTCAGCGAACATCCGTGCCAGGCGTGCGGCCGCGGCGTCGTACGCGGCCGGGTCCGCCCAGGTCGTGCGCGGGTCGAGGAAGGATGCCGGCACGTCGGGGCAGGCGGTCGGGACCTTGACGCCGAAGATCGGGTCGATCCTCGTCGGGACGTCCCCGAGGCGACCCTCGAGCGCCGCCCGGACCATCGAGCGGGTGTGGGCGATGTTCATCCGCTCGCCGGTCCCGTACGGGCCGCCCGTCCACCCGGTGTTCACGAGCCAGACCGGGACGTGCCAGCGCTCGAGGCGCTCGACGAGCATCGCCGCGTACTCGCCGGGATGGCGCGGCATGAACGGCGCCCCGAAGCAGGCCGAGAAGGTCGCCTTCGGCTCCTGGATCCCGACCTCGGTCCCGGCGAGCTTGGCCGTGTACCCGCTGATGAAGTGGTACGCGGCCTGCTCGTGGGTCAGGCGCGAGATCGGCGGCAGCACGCCGAAGGCGTCGGCCGTCAGGAACACGACGTTGCGGGGCTGCCCGGCCATGCCGGTCGGATCGGCGTTGCCGATGAACTCGAGCGGGTACGCCCCCCGGGTGTTCTCCGTGAAGCGCTCCGAGGAGAGGTCCAATTCGCGCGTGCGCGGGTCGAGGTCGACGTTCTCGAGGACCGTCCCGAACCGGCGCGTGGTCTGGAAGATGTCGGGCTCGTACATCGGTGAGAGGCGGATGGTCTTCGCGTAGCAGCCGCCTTCGAAGTTGAAGACGCCGTCGTGGCCCCAGCCGTGCTCGTCGTCGCCGATGAGCCGCCGCTTCGGGTCGGCCGACAGGGTGGTCTTGCCGGTCCCCGACAGCCCGAAGAAGACCACCGAGTCACCCGCCTCGCCGACATTGACCGCCGAGTGCATCGGCAGCACGCCCTCGTCGGGCAGCAGGTCGTTCATGACGGTGAAGGCGCTCTTCTTGATCTCGCCGGCGTACTCGGTCCCGACGATGATGACCTCCATCCGCTTGAGGTGGACGAGGATCGCGGTCTCGGTGCGCGTCCCCTCGGTCGCCGGGTCGGCCTTGAACGACGGGATGCAGATGATCGTGAAGTTGGGACTGAACGTCGCGAGGTCCTCGGCGCTCGGCCGGCGGAACAGGTTGCGCGCGAACACGCTGGCCCAGGCGGTCTCGGTGTAGACGCGGAGCGAGCGTCGATGGCCCGGATGGGCGCCGATGAAGCAGTCCTGGGCATAGAGGTCGCGGTCCGCGCAGTAGGCGACGAGCCGGGCGCGCAGCCGGTCGTAGTGCGCCTCGCTGATCGGCCGGTTCACCGGGCCCCACCAGATGTGGTCGCGGCTCGACGGCTCGTCGACGATGAACTTGTCCTCGGGCGAACGACCGGTGTGCCGCCCGGTCCGGACGACGAGCGGCCCCTCGGCGGCGATCAGGCCCTCGCCGTGGCGGATCGCGTCCTCGACGAGCTCGGCACGCGAGACGTTGGCGCGCACGGTCCGGCCGAGGTCGGGACGGGTGGTGGCGGAACCATGGGTGACCATCGAAGGGTCGGACTCCTTGGCACGGGCGATCACGGTACGGATCGACCGGCCGCGCGTGACGCTCACCGAGGCGAGCGGGAGTCGGCTTCCACAGTCGCGTTCCGGCGACTCTACCACGTTGCGGACGGGTGTCGCCCCGGTTGCGGGATGGTGGCGGTGCACGGCCGCCACAGGCGTCGTCGGGAGCCCGTTTCGAGCCCTTCGGTGCGTCCGCGCCCCGGATGGGTGCGCGCACGCCACGAACGGGACCATCGAGCCCCGTCCATCGGGACCTCCGGCGCGCTCCGTCGCTCGCGGTCGGGTCTAGCGTCGTCGGCACGCGAGGTCGGACTCCGACGCCCGGCTCACCGGGCAGACCGCGCGCATAACGATCGGCTCCGCACCACGTCGAGCGCGGCGTTCCACGGAGGTAGAGATGCACCAAGGCAAACGACGGCTCTCGCTCATCCTCGGGTTGGCGGTGCTCGCGATCGCGGTGGCCTTCCCCGCGAGCGTCGCCGCGGCCCGGTTCATCCCGCCCGAGGTCGCGGGTCCCCATACCTGGACGGGCGTGACCTGCGCCGGCACCCCGGTCAGCGTCGACTTCCACGTCACCGACCGTGGCCGTGCCGTCTTCGACAGCGCGTCCGGCGGCCAGGCCCGCGTGCGCTGGGCATGGCACGGGTTCCGCGTCCACTTCCGTGGGACCAGCACCCGGGTCATGGTCTGGACCTCGTGGCGCCGCGGCGTCCTGCAGCTGCACGTCCAGTCGTTCAACCGTTTCTGTCCTCCGCCGGCGGATCCGCCGAGCGGCGACCCGCCTCCCGGCGGGAACGACAGCCCCCCGGGCTGATCCCCACCCTCGCTTCCGAGAGAGCGTCGCGGACCACCCGCGGCGCTCTCTCTTTGCCCCGCGCAGGTTCGCCCTCCCGGTTCGTTGCATCTGGGGTCCCTGCCTTGACGCTCCGGGCCGTCGACCCGTAGCATCCGCGCACAACCGAAGAGCTCTTATCAAGAGTTGGCTGAGGGACCGGCCCGTTGACGCCACGACAACCTACCGACCGAGTCGGCAAGGTGCCAATTCCGGGCAGGACCTCCTGCGAGATATGGGCCTCCCTTCGGAGCCTCCCTGACTCGACCCAGCGGTCGCTTCCCGTCATCCCGGTCCCCAGGCCCTGTGCCTACCCGGAGCGAGCGATGACGACCGAGACCCTGTCGAGCCAGCCCACCAGCACGACGAACGCGCCGCAGGCGGCCGCGCCGTCCGATGCGAGCGCGGGGGCACGCATCCTCGGGATGCGCTGCCGCAACTGCGGCCTGGGCGCGGCGATCGGGCTCTCGTACGTCTGTCCAGCGTGCTTCGGCCCGCTCGAGGTGGCCTACGACCTCGCCGTCGTGGCCCGGACCCTGACCCGGTCCGCGATCGCGGGACGCGGGCCCGGGATCTGGCGGTACCTCGAGCTGCTGCCCGTCGACGCCGTCCCCGCCCGCGCGCTGCCGGTCGGGTCCACCCCGCTGGTCGCCGCCGACCGGCTGGCGCCGGCCCTCGGCCTCGACCGCCTCTGGATCAAGGACGACACCCGCAACCCCTCGCTGAGCTTCAAGGACCGGGCCGTCGCCGTCGCCGCGGCGCGCGCGGTCGAGTTCGGCGTTTCGGCGCTCGCCTGCGCGTCGACCGGGAACCTCGCGGGCGCGACGGCCGCGGCCGCGGCCGCCGCGGGCCTGCCGGCCTACGTCTTCATCCCGGCCGACCTCGAGCCGGCCAAGGTCGACCACGCCCTCGCCTACGGCGCGACGGTCGTGCCCATCGAGGGCACCTACGACGACGTGAACCGCCTCTGCCTCGAGGTCGCCGACGAGACGGGCTGGGGGTTCGTGAACATCAACCTCCGCCCGTTCTACGCGGAGGGGTCCAAGACGCTGGCCTACGAGATCGCCGAGTCGCTCGGCTGGCGTGCGCCGGACGTGATCGTCGCTCCGGTCGCCTCGGGCGCGATGTTCACGCGCATCGCCCGTGGGTTCGAGGAGCTCGTCGAGCTCGGTCTCATCGCGTCGCACCCGATCCGGTTCGTCGGCGGCCAGGCCGCCGGCTGCGCCCCGGTCGCCACCGCGTTCGAGCGCGGCAGCGACGTCATCGAACCGGTGCGCGAGCCCGACACGATCGTCCGCTCGCTGGCCATCGGCAACCCGGCCGACGGACGCTACGCGGTCGAGCTCGCCCGCGACAGCGGCGGCTCGGTCGAGGCCATCGACGACCCGACGACGGCCGCGGCCATCCGCGAGGTCGCCCGGCTCGAGGGCATCTATCCGGAGACGGCGGGTGGGGTCACGCTGGCCGCTGCCGCCGCCGCCCGCCGACGCGGTGTCATCCGCGACGGCGACGAGGTCGTCGCACTCCTGACCGGGAACGGCCTCAAGACGCCCGATGCGCGGACCCTCGGCCACGGCGACGGCGTCGCCCGGCCGGGCGAGCCCGGGCTGGCGCCACCGCTGCGGCCCAGCCTCGCCGCGTTCGAGCGCTGGCTCGAGACGGGCGTCGCATGAGCGCGGTCCGCATCCCGCCGACGCTTCGGACCGCGACCGGTGGCGCCAAGCAGGTCGAGGTCCCCGGCGGCACGGTCCGCGAGGTCGTCGCGCAGCTGGTCGCCGACTACCCCGGGCTCGAGGCGCAGCTCCTCGCCCCCGATGGCGATCTCAACCGCTTCGTGAACGCGTTCCTCAACGACACCGACATCCGCCACCTGCAGGCGCTCGACACGCCGGTCGGCGAGACCGACACGCTGGTGCTGCTGCCGGCCATGGCGGGCGGCTGACCCCGTCAGTCCGTGTGGAAGACCTCGCGGAGGTCGAGCCACCACGTCCCGGGCGCCCGCTCCGGGTACGGTTCCTGCATCGCGTCGGTGAGCTGCCACCAGGCCCGGACCGTCGGGTCGGCCGCCATCGCGGCCATGTCGCGCTCGAAGTCGTCACCGACGTAGCGGAACGAGGCGAACAACTGCTCCCCGTGCCGGTAGATGCTGTAGTCGCGGATGTTCGCGCGATGGATCGCCTCGAGGACGCCGGGCCACGTCTCGGCGTGGAGCCGCTCGTAGGCCTCGATCGCGTCCGGCCGGACGCGGATCACCTGCCCGACGCGCTTCACCGCCACGCCGACCCGTCCGGGAAGCGGTAGGCGTCGATCGACGCGCGCCGCATCTCGGCGCTGTAGCCGGGCGTCGTCGGAAGCCGGTAGGCGCCGTCGCGGACCACCACGGGGTCGAGGAAGTGCTCGTGGAGGTGGTCCACGTATTCGATCATCCGTCCGTCGAGCTCGCCGCTGACCGCGATGAAGTCGAACGGCGAGAGATGCTGGACCAGTTCACACAGCCCGACCCCGCCGGCATGCGGGCAGACGGTCACGCCGAACTTCGCCGCCAGCAGCAGGACGGCCACCACCTCGTTGACCCCGCCCAACCGGCAGGCATCGATCTGGCAGATGGAGATGGCCTCCGCCTGGAGGAGCTGTTTGAACATCACGCGGTTGTGGACGTGCTCGCCGGTGGCGACGCGGATCGGCGCGACGGCGCGGGCGATCGCCGCATGCCCGAGGATGTCGTCCGGGCTGGTCGGCTCCTCGATCCAGTACGGATCGTACGGGGCGAGGGCCCGCATCCAGTCGATGGCGACACCCACGTCCCAGCGCTGATTGGCGTCCACCGCGAGCATGCGCTCGGGTCCGATCTCCTCGCGGATGATGCGGATCCGCCGGACGTCGTCGTCGAGGTCGGCCCCGACCTTCATCTTGAACCGCGTCCAGCCGTCGGCCAGGGCCTCGCGGCACAGGCGGCGGACCTTGGCATCGTCGTACCCCAGCCAGCCCACGGATGTGGTGTAGGCCGGGTACCCGTCGCGGAGGACGGCCTCGGTGCGGGCGGCACGACCCGGCGCCGCTCGCTCGAGGATCGCCAGCGCGTCGTCCGGGGTCAGGGCATCGGTCAGGTATCGGAAGTCGACCAGGGAGACGATCTCGCTCGGGGTCATGTCCGCGAGGAAGCGCCAGACCGGTTTGCCGGCCCGCTTCGCGGCGAGATCCCAGACCGCGTTCACGACCGCGGCCGTGGCCAGGTGGATGACGCCCTTCTCCGGGCCGATCCAGCGCAGCTGGCTGTCGCCGACGAGGTCACGCCAGAAGGCGCCCAGGTCGGCCTCGGTCGCCTCGACGTCGCGGCCCATGACCAGTCGCTCGAGCGCGTGGATGGCGGCCACGACGACCTCGGTCCCCCGCCCGGTCGTGAACGTGAACCCGTGGCCCTCGAGACCGTCTCCGGCGTCGGTCCGCAGGATCACGTACGCAGCCGAGTAGTCCGGGTCGGTGTTCATCGCGTCCGAGCCGTCGAGCTCGAGCGAGGTGGGAAACCGGATGTCGACGACCTCGATGGAGGTGATCCGGGTCATGGGGTCACCCCTTCAACGCGCCCACGAGGAGGCCCTTGGTGATGTAGCGCTCGAGGGCGATGGCCATGACGATCACAGGCGCGATCATGATCAGGATCAGCACCGACATGGCCCACCATTGCGGCCCGCGGGTCGCGTTCTGCGCGGCGACCTGGAGCGGCATCGTCTGGGCATTCGCGCTGGTCAGCACGAGCGCGATGAGGAACTCGTTCCAGGCGAAGATCAACACGATGAGGAAGGTCGCCACGAGCCCCGGCACGGAGATCGGCAGGACGATCGACCGGACGATGCGGAAGACGGACGCACCGTCGACGGACGCGGCCTCCTCGAGCTCGCGCGGCAACGACGCGAAGTACTCGCGCATGAGCCAGACGACGATGGGCAGGTTCGCGGCGACGTAGACGATGACGAGCGCGACCACGCTGTCGAGCAGCCCGACCTGCTGGAACAGCACGTACATCGGGATCGCGACCGCGATCGGCGGCAGGATGCGCTGGGAGATCAGCCAGAAGGCGATGTCGCTGTTCGCGAGCGTCCAACCCGACCGGCGAGCGACCGTCTGCGCGGCGATGACGTAGACGCCGACCGCGGCCGCGACGCCGAGCGCCAGTGGCGCCCCCAAGGGCCACCACGACGAGGACGAGGATGCAGGCTCAGGATGAACAGCGCCGATGAGCGCGACCTTCGGCCGGTACGTGAAGCGGACGAGCGCATACGCCGTGAGGGAGCCCATGAACAGCGCGATGGTCGTGCTGGACAGGCCCACGATGACCGTGTTCACGTACGGCCGGATCGTGTCGTTGCCCAGGTCGACCAGGATGTACTTCCAGGCGTCGAGGGTGGGTGCGAAGTCGACGAACGGGATGTAGAAGGGCCCCTTGTCCACCTGGTAGGGCGTCTTGAACGACGTCACGAACAGCCAGTAGATGGGGAACAGCACGACCAGCGACCAGCCGACGAGGAGGATGAATACGCCCAACTTGGCCGGCGGCGACAGGTCGGTGGCATCGCGGCGGCGGAACGGGTTGGTCATACGTACTCCGTGGCGCGGCGCCGGACGAAGCTGATGTACACGGTCGCGATGACCGTGACGATCAACAACAGCATGTAGGCGACGGCCGCCGAACGCCCGAGGTTGAGGGTGTTCCAGTCGAGCCACGCCTGGAGGGTCAGCGACTGGGTGGCCGTTCCGGGCCCACCGCCGAGCAGGATGTTCGGCATGTCGATGATCTTGAAGCCCTCGATGAGGCGGATGAGGACGATCGTCGTGCTGACCGGCAGGATCGCCGGGAAGATGATGTGGCGGAAGCTCTGCCAGTGGCTGGCCCCGTCCGTCAGCGCCGCCTCGTGGATCTCGTGGTCGAGGCCCTCGATCGCCGCCAGGAGGACGATGAACACGAACGGCGTCCACGCCCAGGTGTCGCCGATGATGACCGCGGCCCGGGCCAGCCACGGGTCCGTCACCCAGGTGAAGTCGCGCAGCCCGAGCGCGACCCAGACCGGTTCGAGCGGGCCCTTCGACGTGTCCGTCAGCATCAGGAACATGTAGCCGATGCCGACCGGCGTGATCGTCAGGGGGATGAGGAAGACCACCCGGAAGAAGCGCCGTCCGGGGACGCGCTGCGACGCGAGGATGCGCCAGTCCGAGGCCGAGTCCGTACTGGAGCGCGATCCCCACGAACACGAAGATGAAGGTGACGATGACGGCGCCGGGCCGTCCGCCGTCGCTCGTCAGGGCCTGGACGAGGATCCAGACCGCCCCGATGAGGAGCAGGCCGGCCATCAGCCGCAGCGCTAGGCCGAACGGCCCGACCCGGCGGCTCCGGGCCAGACGGGTCCAGGCGATCGTCACCCCCACGATCGTCAGACCCAGGATCACCCAGCCGACCGGGTTCGGGGTCTTGAGCACGCCCAGGAAGTGCGACCGCTCGAGGCCGAAGAGCTCCTGTTGGTAGTTCGAGAAGCCGACGAACTTGAGCTCGACGCCGCCTTGGTCGAACGAGAGTCTCGAGAACGAGATGACGACCGAGGCGATCAGTGGGAACAGCGAAAGGCACAGGACGAAGATGACCGTCGGCCAGATGAACAACCAGCGGGCGCGCCCCCTCTGATCGCCACGCGCCGAACGCGGCGATCGCGCTGTCCCGCCTCCCGGATGCGCGAGGACCCGGCTCCGCGAGAGCCGGGTCCTCGTCGAAGGCGGTGCGACTACCGCTGGACGCCAAGGCTGGCGACGTATGCGGCGAGCTGCTTGTCCTTGCCGACCTCATCGGTGATCTGGTTCCAACCGTCGGCGATGGCTTGCTCGGTGCCGGCCTCATCCAGCTCGCCGGCGAGGTACTGGGCGAGCGCGGTGTCGAGGACGTCCTGCTGGTAGCGCTTCGTCTGCGGGATCCGCATGTCGAGCACCATGTTCTTGTTCTGGAGGCTGGACTGGATGGCATCAAGATAGTTCTTGGCCGCGGCCTCGGAGAGGCCCGCGTCGATCCACGGCTGGAGGTTGCTGAACTGCGACGTCCGATACGGGTTGTAACCCGTCTTGCCGAGCGTCACGTCGACGCCCGAGATCGCCGGTGAGCTCATGTACGACAAGAAGTCGTACACCGCATCCTGGTTCGCCTTCGGCGCGGCCGCGTTGATCGCGCCGGACCAGCCGCCGAACGAGGCGAACGGCGCGTAGTTGACGCCGTCGACGGCGTCGGGGCACGTGGTCGCATCGCACGCCACGAGCTTGCCGGACTTGCGGTCGAGGACCTGGGTCCAGCCAGGGGTGATCGTCGCGCCGGTCTTGTCCTGGGCGTAGGTGCCCGGGGTCAGGGTGCCGATGTCGCCCCAGTCCATGGTCATGGCGCAGCGGCCGGTCGTGAACAGGCCACGCGTCCCACCGACGTCCATGTTCAGCTCGTCGGGCGGGCCGAACTGGGTCGTCTGCTTGTACAGCTGGAGGGCCTTGGTCATGGCCTCGTTCGGCCCGAACAGCGGGTTCATGTTGGTCGTGTCGAAGAACGCGCCATCACCCGTGCCCTTGCCTTGGAGCAGGCCGGCCGCGACCGAGATGATCCACCAGTAGCTCTGGGCGCCCTTCTTCTTGGCGATGCACGACCCATAGTCCGGCTCGCCGTCGCCGTTGAGGTCCTGGCCCTGGTATTTCTTCGCGATCGTGACGTAGTCGTCCCAGGTCTTCGGCGGTGCCACGCCGTCCTTGTCGAGGATGTCCTTCCGGTAATAGACCATGTGGAAGTCGCCGTCGAGCGGGATCGTGTAGACCTTGCCGTTGTACGTCGCGTTGAAGTCGCGGAAGAACGGCCCGATGTCATCCCAATTGAGCTGCGGGTCGTTCTTGACGCGGTCGGTGAGGTCGAGCAGGTAGCCGGGGCCGACGAAGTCGCCCAGCCATTGCGGATCGAAGACATAGGCGTCGAACGCGTTCGTCTTCGTCGACGCGTCGAGGAGCGCCTTGTCGTAGATCGTCTGGAATCCGACCGCCACCACGTTCACGTGGCCGCCCGTCAGGCACTCCCAGTCCGGGGCGCGCCGCTGCAGGGGCTCCGCGACCTGCGGTCCGTTGAAGGTCAGGATGTTGACGTTGCTCCCCTTGAACTTGCCGTCCGTGGCACACGCCGCCGACGGTGCCGCCGATTCCGCTGCCGCGGATGCCGGCGGCTCGGACGCCGGAGCGGACGTCGGCGCGCTCGACGCGGCGGGCGCGCTCGGCGACGGCGATGCCGCCGGGCTGCAACCTGCCAGGATCAGAGTCAGGCCGATGGCAGGCGCGATCGTTCTGAATCGCGACACGGGCTCCCTCCTCTTGACCGCCCTCGCGCTCGTCCAGCATACTGAACGACCGGCGGTAGGTTGAACAGTATCGCCCTCGCGCCGGCAAAGTCAATATGTTGTACGCAGTCCATCCTGCTGGCCGACACCCCGGCCGGTGGGAAACGCCAGGAGGTCGCCGGATGGCGCTTCGAACCGCGATCACGACCGTCGACGAACCCGAGACGTCGCCGGACGGCGGGTCGCTCGCTCCGGCGGTGACGCGCGCCGCGCTGATCCTCGACGCCCTCGCCGAGCAGGCGAGCGAGCCCATGGGCCCGAGCGAGCTCGCCCGGCGCCTCGGTCTGCCGAAGTCCTCGATCGCCAACATCTGCGGTGCCCTGGCCGAGGCCGGTCTGGTCCGGCGGGTGGGCACGGGGTTCGCGCTCGGCCGTCATCTGGCGGAGCTTGGTGGGGCCTACCTCGCGACCGTCGATCAGGTGCAGGAGTTCTACGAGGCGTCACGTGGTCTGCCGACCGGCTCCGAGGAGACGGTCCAGTTCGCGGTCCTCGACGGCCTCGAGGTCATCTACCTGGCCCGTCACGACGGCCGCCAGCCGGTCCAGCTGTCGTCCGGGATCGGCCGGCGTCTGCCCGCGTTCTCAACGGCGACCGGCAAGGCCGCCCTCGCCTCGCTGTCGGACGAGGAGCTCGGACAACGACTCGCTGGGCATCAGCGCGCTCCCACGCGCCACCCGCAAGGCCCACGCGACGGTGGAGGAGCTTCGCGCCGATCTCGACGAGATCCGGCGACGCGGCTATGCGGTCGACGACGAGGAGACCATGGAAGGCGTGGTCTGCTACGGGGTGATGGTCCCCAGCCGGGTCGCCGGCGAGGGCCCGTGCGCCGCCAGCATCACGCTGCTCAAGGTCCGTGCGACCGCCGAGCGTGTGCCGGCCCTGATCGAGGACCTGCACGCCCTCGCCGCCGAGCTGTCAGATCCCGATCCGGCACGACTAGACCCGGGTACGCGTCCCTCGCCGTCCCGCCGAAGATCGCGTTCCGCTCCGCCTCGGACCGTCCGCGCGGTCAGCGTCCGGGCCGCATCGATGACCTGCTCGTAGGTCGCGGCGAGGCGGCAGACCGGCCAATCCGATCCGAACATGAGCCGATCCGGCCCGAACCGGAGCAGCGCGATCGTCGACGGCGTCTGCCAGGTCGGCGGGACGCCACGTCCGCCAGTCGGCCTCGGTGACCAGGCCCGACAGCTTCGCTCGGACGTTGGGGGCATCGGCGAGCGGCGAGAGCGCCCCGGCCCATGCGCCGAGCTCGCCCGTCGCGATCGGTGGCTTGGCGAGGTGGTCGAGGACGAACCGCAGTCGCGGGTGACGGCGGACGGCCGCCAGTGCGGCCGGCAGCTCCCGCGTCCGTACGAGCAGGTCGTACGTCAGGTCCGCGTCCGCGACGACCGCGAGGCCGCGATCCACGTCGGGCCGGCCCAGCCAGTCCGGATCCTCGTTCGTCGTGGACCTGATGGCGGATGCCCACGAGGCGATCGCCGCCCGGGCCGGCGCGCAGGTCGGCGATCGACCGAGGCGAGGCCCGGGTCGGTGAGGTCGGCCCAGCCGATGACACCGGCGATCCACGGCGTCGCAAGGGCGGTCCGCAGGAACGCGCGGGTCTCGTCCAGGCTCGAGATCGTCTGGACCAGGATCGTCGCGTCCACGCCGGCGTGGGCGAGGTCCGGGGCGAGGTCCTCGGGGCCGAATCGGCGGTCGAGGGCCTCCAGTCCGGACCCGAGCCACGGGTAGTCGAAGTGGCTCGGATCCAGCAGGTGGTGGTGGGCGTCGATGACGGAGGTCATGCCGGTACCGGCGCATCCGGCGACAGCCATCCCTCGTCTCGGAGGTCCTCCCACAGGGCCGGCGGGATGGCCTGCCGGAGGAACGCCGGGTACTCCTCGAGGTGCTCCACCCGACGGACCCCGGCGATCAACCCGCGCACCGCCGGATGCGCGAGCGGGAACTGCATCGCGGCCGCCCGGAGCGAGACGCCGTGCCGCTCGCAGACCTCGCCGAGCCGGCGGGCGCGGGCGACGGCCTGGGCGTCGGCGGGGGCGTAGTCCAGGTGGGTCCCCGGCTCGCGGATCGGCCAGTAGCCCGCTGTTCATCACCCCGCCCACGAGGACCGCGATCCCGCGCTCCTCACACGCAGGCAGGAGGGTCGTCAGCGCGTCCTGGTCGAAGAGGGTGTAGCGGCCGGCCAGGAGGAATACGTCGGGATCGGTGGCGTCCGCGAAGCGCGCGAGCATCGCCGACTGGTTCATGCCGACGCCGATGGCGCCCACGACGCCGGTCTCGCGAAGTCGGTGCAGTGCTGGGTACGCCTCCTCGAGCGCCACCTGCCAGTGCTCGTCGGGGTCGTGGATGAACACGATATCGATGCGATCCAGCCCCAGTCGCTCGAGGCTCTCCTCGATGGACCGGCGCACGCCGTCCCCGGAGTAGTCGAAGACCATGCGCCGGTCACCGACATCCGCGTAGAAGGCGTCGGGGCGACCGCCCCACGCCTGGCGATCGACGTCCGCGCCCGGCCCGATGGTGTCGGCGGTCCGGACGAGCCGGCCGACCTTCGTGGAGACCGCGAATCCGTCGCGGGGCCGCCCTTGCAGGGCGCGGCCGAGGCGTCGCTCGGCCGCGCCGTAGCCGTACAGGGGCGCCACGTCGAAGTACCGGATGCCTAGCGCCCAGGCGCGATCGAGCACGTCGGCCGCATCGGCATCCGTGACCGCACGGAAGAGCCCGCCGATGGGCGCACATCCGAATCCGAGCTGGGTCACCGTCACGCCGCTCGAACCGACGGGGACGCGCTCGGTCGGCTCGAACGGCATCGCGGGCTGACCTCCAGCGCGGTCGGATGGTTGACGACGCGGTCGGCGGCGGCGTATCGTTCAATCCGTCGTCCGCGGGTCAGTATACTGAACAGGAGACGCCCTCGTGTCCCATGATGCACCGCGCGCCGCCCGCGAGCCCGCGTGGGTGAAGGGTCGTCGGTGCGTCTGATCTCCTATCACGACGATGATGGTCGGGCATCGCTGGGCGTCACCGCCGGCGATGGATGGCTCCCCGCGACCGACCTGCTGCCCGGCGGCCCGTCGACGATCGGCGAACTGCTGGCGCGCGGGTCCCTTGGCGTGGATGCGCTCCGGGCCGTCGCCCATCCCGCACGTGTCGCCGCCGGCCGGGCGCTGTCCGACGCGGTCCTGCTGGCGCCCGTCCCGCGACCGGGGAAGATCGTGGCGATCGGCCGCAACTACCGGGAGCACGCCGATGAGGAGGGCGTGGACGTGCCTGCCGCCCCCCTGATCTTCAGCAAGTGGCCGTCGAGCGTCATCGGACCTGACGAGGTCATCCGCTGGGACCCGGCGCTCACGTCCCAGGTGGACTACGAGGCCGAGCTGGCCGTGGTGATCGGCCGGACCGCGCGATACGTTGCCGTGGATGACGCGCTGGAGCACGTCCTCGGGTATACGTGCCTCAACGACGTGTCGGCCCGCGACCTCCAGTTCGGCGATGGGCAATGGACCCGTGGCAAGTCGCTCGACACCTTCTGCCCCATGGGCCCGGTGCTCGTCACGACCGACGAGATCCCCGACCCGCAGGACCTCGCCATCTCGTGCCACGTCGACGGGGAGCTCCTGCAGGACGCGCGGACCTCCCAGATGTACTTCAGCGTGGCCCAGATCATCAGCCACTGCTCGCAGGCGTTCACGCTGGAGCCGGGCGACGTGATCGCCACCGGTACGCCCGCCGGCGTGGGCATCTTCCGCGACCCGCCGCGGCTCCTGAGCGACGGCGAGGAGGTGGTCGTGGAGATCGAGCGGATCGGCCGGCTCCGCAACACCTGCCGCGCCGAGGCCGGCGTGGCGACCGTATGACCAGCGGACGCGGCGCGGCCGGCGCGGAGCACTTCCTGGTGACCGGCGCCCTGGGCTGCATCGGGGCATGGACGGTCCGCGCGCTCGTTCGCGAGGGGGCCCACGTGACCGCGTTCGACCTCGGCCGCGATGCGCGTCGGCTGCGGCTGCTCCTGACCGACGAGGAGCTGGCGACCGTCGAACTGATCGAGGGCGACATCACCGACCCGGTCGCGCTGACCGCCGCGATCGACACACGCGGGATCGACCACGTCATCCACCTCGCCGCCCTCCAGGTCCCGTTCTGTCGCGCCGACCCGCCCCGTGGGGCGCTGGTCAACGTGCTCGGCACCATCAACGTCTTCGAGGCGGTCAAGCAAGTGGGCCGCGAGCGGCCGATGGCGCCGGTCGCGTATACGAGCTCGATCGGGATGTTCTCACTCGAGGACGCCGACCCGGCCACCGGCCGACTGCACCCGGCCGCGCCCGCCCACCCGATCAACCACTACGGCGTCTTCAAGCAGGCCAATGAGGGCAGCGCCCGCGTCTACTGGCTCGACGACGGCATCGCCAGTGTCGGGATCCGGCCCCTGACCGTCTACGGGGTCGGGCGCGACCAGGGCATGACCAGCGGCCCCACGAAGGCCATCGTGGCCGCCGTCCTCGGCCGGTCGTACACGGTCCCGTTCCGCGGCCCGACGATGTACCAGTACGCCCCTGACGTCGCGGCCACCCTGATCGCGGCGAGTCGCGGTGGCCTCGATGGTGCCCACGTGTTCAACCTGCCGGGGGTGGTGGCCGATGGTGCCGCCCTGGCCGAGGCCATCGAGACGGTCGTGCCTGGCGCGTCGGGGTGGATCGGATTCGAGCCGGTGGACCTGCCATTCCCCTCCGACATCGACCATGACGGGATCGATGTCCTCGGCCCCCTCCCGACCACCTCGCTGGTCGACGGGATCGGGGAGAGCGTCACCATCTATCGCGACTTGCTCGAGCGCGGTCGACTCGACCCTGCCGAACACGGACTGGAGCCGGCGCCCTCGACCGCATCCTCGTAACGCTTACCGGTATCCGCCGATCCCGCCGACGGCCTCGTCGTCCCGACCCGACTCCTCCGGACGTGGACGACGAGGCCGCTCGACGCACGGTACGGTTCACGGCATGACCGAGCGAGCGGACGTCGCGATCATCGGCGGCGGGATCGTCGGCCTCGCGACGGGGCTTCGTCTGCTCGAGGCACGACCCGGGCTCCGGATCGTGATCGTCGAGAAGGAGCCGGCGCTCGCCACCCACCAATCGGGGCACAACTCCGGGCGTCGTCCACGCGGGCCTGTACTACGCGCCGGGGTCGCTCAAGGCGACGCTCTGCCGGGAGGGCAAGGCGGCGCTCGAGACCTATGCCGAGACGCACGGGATCCCCATCCGCTACCCGGGCAAGCTCGTCGTCGCGCTGACCGAGGACGAGCTCCCCCGCCTGGCCGACATCCGGGCACGGGCCACCGCGAACGGCGTGGACGGCCTCGAGGACGTCGGGCCGGAGCGGATCCGCGAGCTCGAGCCGAAGGCGGCGGGCCTGCGCGGCCTCTGGTCGCCGCGGACGGGGATCGTCGATTTCCGCGCCGTGGCGCTCGCCTTCGCCGATGACCTGCGGGCGGCCGGGGCCGTCATCCACACGAGCCGTGACGTCACCGCGATCCAGGAGCGGAGCGACGGGATCGTCCTGACCACGAGCGCCGGCGACCTCGCTGGCGCGCGACGTCATCGCCTGCGCCGGGCTCCACGCCGACCGCGTGGCGGCGATGACCGGGGATGTCGGTCGCGAGGTCCCGCGGATCGTCCCGTTCCGCGGCGACTACTACACGCTCTCGCCCGACGCCCGCTCGCTCGTCACCCGGCTCCTCTACCCGGTCCCCGACCCTCGATTCCCATTCCTCGGCGTGCATTTCACGCCGCGCCACGACGGTGCGGTGTGGGCCGGCCCGAACGCCGTCCTCGCGCTCGCGCGCGAGGGCTACAAGCGCACGGACATCGACCTGCGCGACCTCGCCGGCACGCTCAGGTACCGCGGCTTCCAGCGACTCGCGGCCCGGTTCTGGCGGATGGGCGCCGCCGAGATGTGGCGCGACCTCTCCAAGCGCGCCTACGTCCACGAGATGCAGCGCTACCTGCCCGACCTGCGGGCGGATCAGGTCCGGTTCGGACCCTCGGGCGTGCGTGCCCAGGCCGTCGGGTACGACGGGACGATGGTCGACGACTTCAGCCTCGGCGGCAGCGGCCGGCTCCTCCACGTCCGCAATGCCCCCTCACCGGCGGCCACCTCGAGCCTGGCGATCGGTCGCATGCTCGCCGCGACCGCGATCGAGCGGTTCGGGCTGGCCTAGGCGCGGTCGAGCGCCTGCGCGAGGTCGGCGAGCAGGTCGTCGACGCCCTCGATGCCGACCGAGAGCCGAACGAGCGAGGGATCCACCTCCAGCGCGGATCCGGCGACCGAGGTGTGCGTCATCGCCGCGGGGATCTCGACGAGGGATTCGACCCCGCCGAGGGATTCGGCGAGCGTGAACCAGTGGGTCGCCTCCGCGAACGCGGCCGCGCGATCGGCTGGCGCGCGGCCATGCGCGCCACCGGCGGCCGGCACGAACGAGACCATCCCGCCCAGGCCCGGGTACTCGACCGCGGCCACGTCCGGGCGTCCTCGCAAGAACGTGGCGACGCGCTGCGCATTCGACCCGTGGCGTTCCATGCGCAGGTGCAGGGTCCGCAGGCCGCGCAGCACGAGGAAGCAGTCGAGCGGACCGGGCACGGCCCCCATCGCGTTCTGCAGGAAGCGCAGCCGCTCCCCGATCGCCTGATCCGAGGTCACCGCCACGCCCAGGATCGTGTCGGAGTGGCCGGCGAGGTACTTCGTCGCGGAATGGAAGACGACGTCGGCCCCGAGCGCGAGCGGCCGTTGCAGGGCCGGGGTGGCGAACGTGTTGTCGACCACGACCAATGGCCGACGGCCTCCCTCGGCCGCCCGTCGTCGCACGGTATCGACGACGGCCGCGATGTCGACGACCTTCAGGTGCGGGTTCGAGGGCGTCTCGAACCAGACGAGACGCGTCCGCTCCGAGAGCGCTTCCCAGAGGACATCGGGACCGGCCGCGAGGTCGGCGTAGCGGGTGTCCACGCCGGCGCCGCGGCGCACCCGTTCCAGGTATCGGAACGTCCCGCCGTACAGGTCGTCGCCGGCCACGACCTCGTCGCCCGGCTCGGCCAGCTCGGCGAGCGCCGCGGTCACCGCCGATCCGGACGCGAACGCGATCCCGTACGTCCCGCCCTCGAGCGCGGCGACGGCCCGCTCGAGCCGCTCGCGCGTCGGGTTCTGCGACCGCGCGTACTCGTAGCCGCGTCGCGGCCGGCCGACGCCGTCCTGCGCGTAGGTGCTCGTCTGGTAGATCGGCGGCGCGACCGCGCCGGTCAGTTCGTCGGGCTCGGCGCCGGCGTGGACGGCGAGCGTCTCGAGGCTCGCCGGTCGGTCGGCGTCGGTCGGGTGCTCGGGCATGGCGGCCATGATGGCACCGCCGTCATCAGGGCGTGGCGGTCCAGTCGTCGAGGTCGAAGACCAGCTCCTTGCCGTCGACGTCGTCGAGTTGCACGCCCGTCTGCCGGAACCCGAAATGGGCCACGACCGCAAGAGACGCCGCGTTGTCGGGTGCGATCGACGCCCGGAATCGGGTGACGCCGTGTTCGCGCGCCGCCCAGTCGAACAGGGCGCCGATGGCCTCGGTGGCCACCCCGCGTCGGCGGTACTCGGGCTCGACGTGATAACCCACCTCGACCCGGCCGTCGGGCCCGGGCGGGGCGTGGAACCCGACCGATCCGATGATCCAGCGACGGGCCGGCGGGTCCTCGTCGGTCAGCACGATCGCCCGGCCGAGCCACGGCTGGGCCTCGGGGTCGAGTGCCAGATCGGCGATCCGGAATTGGAGGAACCCGTCGAGCCGATCCGGGAGGTCCGCCGGAACGCCCGCGCCGATCTCGACGGCCGCGGCCCCGAGGTCGCGCTGGAGCAGCGCCTGCATGAACGGCACGGACATGCTGACGAGCTCGAACCGGGGGGTCGGGATGGTCGGCACCTCGGACACGCCGGCCATCATGGCATCCCACGCATCCGCCGCAGTCCCGATCACGTATCCCGGATAGAACGTGATACATTCAAGACGCACGTTTTTCCAGACACGGGGAGCCCAGATGCGCACCGCCGCCAACGACGCCACCACCAGCCCGCCCACCCCTATCTCGCTGCGCGACCGTCTCCTTGGCTGGAAGGAGATCCTCGAGACCGCCAATCCGCCCGAGTCGCGCCCGCTCGACACGGTCGGCAAGTGGCTGGTGATCACCCGGGCGGCCGTCTTCCCGATGACCATCTGGTCGGGGCTCATCGGCGGTCTGCTCGCCATCGCGGCCGCGCCGTCGCTCGGCGTGACGGTGGACTACGGCCTGCTCACGCTGTCGGTCGTCGGCCTCGTCCTGGCCCATGCCGCCAACAACATGATCAACGACTACTTCGACACGACCGGCGGCATCGACACCGAGGACTATGTCCGCGCGCTGTACGCGCCCCACCCGATCCTGTCGGGCTGGGTGACCAAGCGCCAGCTGACGGCCGCGATCCTCACGATCAACGTCATCGACGCGGCGATCATGCTGTATCTCACCGCCGTCCGCGGCCCGTGGATCCTCGGGTTCGCGCTCGCCGGCCTGTTCGTCTCGGTCTTCTACGTCGCGCCACCGATCCGGCTCAAGTACCACGGCCTGGGTGAGCCTGGCGTCTTCATCGTCTGGGGTCCGCTGATGGTCGGCGGCACGTTCCTGGCGGCGACGGGCGTCGTCCCTGGCTGGGTCCTGCTCGCGTCGGTGCCGTACGCGCTCATCGTGACCGCGGTGCTGTTCGGCAAGCACATCGACAAGATCGAGGCCGACACCAAGCTCGGGGTCCGGACCCTCCCGGTCATCCTCGGCGAGGCACGCGCCCGGGTCGTCGGCTCGTGGCTGATGATCTCGTTCTATCCGCTGACGCTGCTGATCGTGGCGGTCGGGCTCGTCGGACCGTGGGTCCTGCTCGTCGCGCTCGGCATCCCGCGACTGTTGAGCGTCCTGAAGGTCTTCGGGCAGCCGAAGCCGGCCGGGCCACCGCCCGGCTACCCGGAGCGCGGCTGGCCGCTGTGGTTCGTCGGTTGGGCGTTCATCCACACCCGACGGGCCGGCGGGCTGTTCACGCTCGGACTGCTGCTGAACGTGCTGCTGCCGGTCACGCTGCCCTGGCTGTAGGGTCGGACGTCCTCGCGACGCCGACCGCGAAATGAGGCAGCGCCACCCGCGCCGATAAGGCGTCGCCCGATGGCGGCTCGGGCCGCCCGCGGCACCCTCCTGGTACAGCGCGGGCGTGGTCCCGGGAACCAGGAGGTCCGACATGAACGGCTTGGGCAACAACCATCACGTGTTCCTCGCGACAGCGTTGGTCGAGGCCGACCGACGGCGCGCCGACGAGTGGCGTCGGCGTCGGTCGCACGAGCGACCCGACGAGCCCGAGGCGCCGACGGAGCGCCAGAGTGAGAGCCGGGTGACGCGGATCGTGGCACGGCTGCGACTGCGTCGGCTGATCCTCGGGAACGTCTGATCTCGGCGCCCGGACCTCGGCACCCCGCACCCGGGGTGGCTTCGGCCGACCGATCGGCCGGTGTCAGGCTGGCGCGGTCGCGGACGGGTCCGCGTCGGGCTCCACGACGAACCGGATGAACGGCCGTCGCTCCTCGTCGAAGACGACCTCGTCGAACCGGAACCCGAGCTTGTCCACGAGCCGCCGACTCGCCGGGTTGGGCGAGTCCATCACCGTGATGACACGCGCGAGCCCGAGCCGCGACCACGCGTCCTCCAGGATGGCGCGGCCCGCCTCGGTGGCAAGCCCGCGGCCGTGCCAGCGTGAGCCCAGCATGCATCCGAATTCGGGATCCTCGCCCCCGACCGGGGGCCCGGGGATCGTCAGGCCGCTCACCCCGACGAACTCGTCGTCGGGCGTTCGCAGCGTCCAGACCACGAGCCCGCGCCGCCGACCATCATCGAACCAGGGCAGGAACTCGTCGGCGGCCAGCCGCTCCTTGTCCGCATCGGTGAGGGCGGGATCGGCGAAGTCCGCCCAGTAGCGCGTCACCACCGGATCGAGGACGAGATCCGCGACGAAGGCCGGCCAGTCCTGGGCCGCGTCGAACGGCGTCAGCACGAGGCGCTCGGTGACGAGGCGGAGCGGTTCAGGCACCCGGCCGGCGGTGGGCGAGGTACTCGAGGAGGTCGAGCTTCGTGACGACCCCGACGGGGCGCCCGTCGCTCGTGGCGATCACCGCGGACGCGTCACCGGACAGGAGCGCGAACGCCTCATCGAGGCTGGCGCCGATGTCGACGATCGGCAGCGGTCGGTCCATCACTTCGCCGACCGTCCGCTCGACGGTGGTCGGGTCGCGGAAGGCACGGTCGAGCAGCCCCTTCTCGGTGATCGAGCCCACGATGCCCGTCACGGCATCGCCCTCGGGCTGCTCGGAGACCGGGAGCTGGCTGATCCCATACTCCTGGAGGATCGCGATCGCGTCGCCGACTCGCTGCGTCGTGCGGGCGAGCACGAGGTCGGGGATCGGCCCGGCATGGTGCCGGTCACGCAGGAGGTCGCCGACCCGCACGACCGCGCCGGTCGTCGCCATCAGGGCGTTCGCGCGCATCCATTCGTCGTTGTAGATCTTCGAGAGGTAGCTCCGCCCGCTGTCCGGGAGGAGCACGACCACGACCGCGTCGTGCCCGCCGTCCGCGGCCGCCAGCTCGCGGACGATCTCGCGGGCCGCGACCATGGCGGTCCCGCACGAGCCGCCCGACAGGATCCCCTCCTCACGGGTGAGGCGGCGGGCCATCGCGAACGCGTCGCGGTCGCTCACGCGCACCCAGCGGTCGACGCTGGCGGCGTCGTACGTGCCGGGCAGGAAGTCCTCGCCCACCCCCTCGGTCAGGTACGGCCGGGCGGTGTCTCCGGAGAGCACGCTGCCCTCCGGGTCGGCGCCCACCACGACGATGTCGGGCCGCTGCGAGTGCAGATAGTGGGCCGCGCCGGAGATCGTCCCGCCCGTCCCCACGCTCGCCACGAAGTGGGTGACCCGCCCCTCGGTCGCCTCCCAGATCTCCGGGCCGGTCGTCCGCTCGTGGGCGGCCGGGTTCTCCATGTTCCAGTACTGGTCGGGCTTGAAGGCGCCGGGGATGTCGCGGGCCAGGCGGGCCGCGACCGAGTAATAGCTCTCGGGCGATTCGGGCGGGACGTTCGTCGGGCAGAGGACGACCTCGGCGCCGTACGCGCGCAGGAGCTGCTGCTTCTCGGAGGACTGCTTGTCGGCCATGACGAAGATGCAGCGATAGCCCTTGAGCGCGGCCGCGATCGCGAGACCGTGGCCCGTGTTCCCGGACGTGGGCTCGATGATCGTCCCGCCCGGCTTGAGCAGGCCGGCCCCCTCGGCGGCCTCGATCATCGGGAGCCCGATGCGGTCCTTCACCGAGCCGCCCGGGTTGAGCATCTCGAGCTTGGCGAGCAGGAGTGGCTGGCGGTCGGCGGGTCCGAGGTCGCGGGTCACCCGCGTGATCCGGACGAGCGGGGTGTGGCCGACCAGGTCGAGGATGGACTCGGCGTAGCGCATCGCGGCCGAGTATAGGTGGGGGGTCGCGGCCGCTCACCCCTGGTCAGCCGGGGATCACCGCCACGCCGTCGTCAGCCAGCGCCAACGCTTGCGCGTCCCCGGCGGGGCTCGCTCGCGACGTGGGCCGCCGCCACCGGCTCGGCAAGTCGGGCATGGAGCTCGTCGACGATGGTCCGGGCCGCTCGACGCTCCTCGGCCGTCCACGGGGTCGGGAGCGGCGCGCCGTCCGGGATCGACGCGAGTTCGCGAGCCGTGACGGCCGGGAGGATGTCCATCCGGAACCGCCGCCCGCGATACAGCTCGTGGGTCCCGCCGAGGACGACCGGCACGATCGGAGCACCGGAGCGGAGGGCGAAATACGCGACGCCGAGCCCGAACGGGCGCGCGGTCCCGGGCGGGGTCGCCGGGCCGGTCTCGGGGAAGAGGCACAGGACGGCGCCGGCCCGAAGCGCCGCCTGCGCCGCCGCCAGATACGACTCGATCCCCTCGCGTCCCTTCCCTGGCCAGATCGGGATGACGCCGCCGATCCGACGGAAGACGGCGCGGCGCCATCGCGAGCGGAAGATCGCCCGACCGTCGCCGAAGAAGACGAGCCGCGGTTCGACCGGCAGCGCGTCGGCCAGGACGAACGGGTCGACCCAGGTCCGATGGGGCAGCCCCGCCGCGATCCACCCGCCCAGCGGAACGCCGGCCGGATCTTGCGGCAGGTGCTCGCGACCGCGGACCTCCGTCCGGAAGCCGAAGACCCCGTGTCCCAGCCACCCCGCGAGCCGCAGCGCGAGGCGGTACGACGCCGACGCTCGCGCGCTCGGCGAGCCGACCAGGCCGGTCGGCCGGTCCCCCATCAGCCGTCCCGGTCCAGGCGGCCCGGCCGGAGGAGCAGCCAGGTCAGCCGTTTCCGCAACCGCCGCGGATGCTCCGGCGGATCGACCGTCCACGGGTAGAGCGCCTCGACGACCGGACCGAGCCGCTCCGCGAGGGCCTCGCTCATCCGGTGCGCCGTATCGAGTTCCTCGCGGGACCCCGGATCGGGCAGCGGCGCACCGTCCGGCAGGCCGGCGAGGGCACGGGCCGTCGTGGCCGGCAGGATCCGCGACGCCAGCCGTCGCCCGACATACAGCTCCTCGGTCCCCGCCATCGCGAGCGGGACGATCGGCGCGTCCGTCCGGAGGGCGATGATCGCCCAGCCGTTGCGGAACGCCCCGATCCGGCCGGGCGGGCCGCTGACCGTCCCCTCCGGCATCTGGACGAAGACCGCCCCGTTGCCGACGACGGCGTGCGCCGCCGCGACATGGGCCTCCACGCCGACGCCGCCCCGCCACACCGGGAGCAGGCCGCCGACCCGGTGGATGAGCCGCTCGCGCCACGCCGAGGTGAACGTCGAGGGGGCACTCCCCAGGAACCAGGCCCGCGGCGTGGGTGGGATCGCATGCATCACGACGAACGGGTCCATCCAGCCGCGATGCGCGGCGGCCACGAGCAGATAGCCGCCACGCGGCAGGTCTCCCTGCCCGGACGTCCGGATCCGGATCCGGAACACCACGAAGATGACGAACCGGGCGACCAGGCGCAGGACACGGTAGAGGATGGACGCGTCGGCCTCGGGCGTGCGGCCCAGCCAGGCGAGGCCTTCGACGGCGCCGCCGCGAGCCGCGGCCATCGCCTCAGGTGATACCCGCGCGGGCGGCGGTCGCCGCGGCGTCTCCTCGGGGGCTGGCCCCGGTGCCGCCATCTCAGGCCGGCGTGGGGTCCGGCCCCGAGTCGGACGGGTCGAGCGCGTCCGGGTCGGCGCCGAGCGGGACGTCGGGCGCCCAGTCGTCGTCGGTGTCGTCGGTCGTGGCACCGTCGGCGTCGGGGCTCACGGACGCCTCGACGGGCCGGCCCAGCGCGCCCCACGTGGCGACCTCCGGGTGCGTGGGCGGATCGTCGAGCGCGTGCCCGCGTCGGTGCCGCCAGGCGAGGATCACGAGGGCCGGCACCACGATGCCGATCGAGACCACCTGCGCGGTCGGGATCCCGAAGAACGTCCAGTTGTCGTGACGCAGGGTCTCGAGGACGAAGCGGGTCGTCCCATACCAGACGAAGAACACGAGCAGCAGGTCGCCCACCCGCAGCCGCGGCCGCAGGTGGTAGCCGATCCACACGAGCACGAGCAACCCGATGAGTCCGGACAGGGACTCGTAGAGGAACAGCGGATGGAAGCGGGTGGTCTCGGGAAACGCCGTCCCGCACGGGAAGTCGACGATGCGATGGGCGCAATCGATGGGGATGCCCCACGGCAGGGTGGTCGGCGAGCCGTAGAGCTCCTGGTTGAAGAAGTTGCCCCACCGCGCGATGGCCTGCATGGTGAAGAGCCCGGGCGCCACGATGTCGGCCCAGCGCAGGAACGGCACGTGCTTCCAGCGAGCGTAGAGGTAGGCCGCGATCGTCCCGGTGATGATCCCGCCATAGACGCCCAGCCCGGAGTACGGCGGCAGGAAGATCCGCTCGATGTGGTCCTTGTACAGGTTGTCCCACTGGTCGATGACGTGATATGCCCGACCGCCGATGAGCGCCGCGAAGGCGACGATGATCAGCCCGTTGAGGAGGATCTCCTCGTCCTCGCCCGCGCGCCGGGCGAGGCGCGCCATGACCAGGTACGCCGCGACGAGCCCGACCGCGTACCCGATGCCGTACCAGCCGATGGTCAGTGGGCCGATCTGGAACGCCGTCGCGTTCGGGAGGAAGTCGAGCATCCGCGGAAGTGTAGCGGCCGACGGCATCGCGCTCGCCCGGTCGCTCGCCGGGCGCGATGCGGACCCCGCCGAGGGGTTCCACGCCCTCCGTCCCTATACTCGTCCTCGGTGAACGCCGAGTTCAATTGGTGGCTGCTCATCGTCGGGCTCGTCGCGGGCGCCGGCCTCGTGTGGTTCGTCGTCGCCGACGCACGCCGCCGCGAGGCCGACGTCGACGCCGAGGAGCTGCCGCGAGAGGCGCTGTGGCTGTCGACCGTCCTCGGGGAGGAGGGCCACGACGTCACCCCGGACGCGGCCCAGCGGCTGCTGGAGCTGCACCGGGCGTACCTCGATGCGCCGCCCCCCGACCCGGTGCCGGGTCAGGTCGCCGAGACGAGGACCGGGTCCGGCGCGACGACTTCGCCGTCGGCATCGACGAGCGAGACGCCGAACGTGGCATCGGCGGGCAGGTCGGCCACGGCCGGGGACGGCCCGACCCAGTAGGCGAGTCCCCCGCCGAAGAACATCTTGCCGATGTTCTGGCGCTGGCCGTCGACGAGCACCCAGCAGTGGTACTCCTGGCCGGCGGGCGGCTTGGTCAGCCCCGTCGCGACCACGACGAGCTCGGTGGTCGAGGGCGAGTAGAGCAAGGTCCCGTCGGTCGGGGTCCCCGAGGTCCCCGCGAGGGCGACGCGTTCGACATCGGGCTGCGCGGTCACGTGGAGCGTCGCGGTCGTCACCGCGGCGAGGTCCTCGATGGCCTGGTCCTGCGCGGCCAACCGGTCATCGACGCGTGAGCCGACCAGGATCGTGGTCGCGACGACGGACAGGACCACGGCGGCGGCGACCGCGGCGACCCAGCCGAGCACCCATCGCCGCCGGTCGCGTGCCGCCGCGAGGTCCGTCGGAGGCGGCATCGTGGCGGGGGCTGGCTGGGATGCCGGCGCCGATGGCGCCGCCGCGGGTGCCCCCACGGGGATCGCCGTCGGCTCGCGCCGGACGCCGTACTGGCGGATGTACGCGAGCGTGCGCTCACGCAGCTCGGGCGCCGGCGTGTCGCCGACCACCTGCGCCACATCGGCCTGGACGCGCCGCCAACGCCCGAGCTCGAGCGTGCAATCGGCGCATCCGGCGAGATGCCCCGCCACGGCCATCGCCGTCGGGGTGTCGCCGGCCATCAGTCGCTCCAGACCGCCCGGCTCGGCCGCCGCGATCTCGAGCGCCTCGAGCACCGTTTCGTGATCCATCGTCTCCCTATCCGTCCTCGCCGAAGCCCACCGGCTGCGCGGCCTCCGCCTCGAGGACCTCGCGCAGTCGCCGGAGGGCCCGACGGGTCCGCGTCTTCACCGTGCCGAGCGGCCAGCCCAGCCGTTCGGCGATCTCACTCTGGGTCAGCTCCTCGCGATAGGCGAGGACGATGACCGTCCGTTCTTCGACGCCCATGCCCGCCAGGGCGTCCTCGATGACCCGGCGCGTCTCCGCCGAGACCACGGCCAGGTCCGGCGCCACCGGCGCCGCCGAGCCGGCCACGATCGAACCGGTCCGAACGGCCCGTTCGAGCAGCGCGGTCTCCGGATCCTCACCCTCGCTCGTGGCGGGCGGCGCCACGAGCTGCGGCCGTCGCCCCATCGCCCGAAGGCGATCCACCGTCCGGTTGCGGGCGATCGTGTG
Organism: uncultured Chloroflexia bacterium; assembly: GCA_963817245.1. Classification (GTDB taxonomy): domain Bacteria; phylum Chloroflexota; class Limnocylindria; order Limnocylindrales; family CSP1-4; genus SPCO01. Next base: position 181,838 of record CAWFNQ010000001.1, on the reverse strand, counting down.
CAACCACGCCGCCAGCGAACCGCTTGCGGGGTCGAACGATTCCGCTCGATCCCAGAGTGCGAGGAAGGTGTCCTGGACCACCTCTTCTGCCACGCCTCGATCCGTCGTCAGCCGGCGTGCCACCGCGAAGATCGCGCCGGCGTACCGGTCATAGAGGTCGGCCAGGGCGTCGTGCGAGCCCCCCGCGATCTCACGAACGAGGGCGGCGTCGTCTGGACCGCCCGGACGGACCTCGGTCATGGATACGGTTCGCGTGGCCCGGCGGTTTCATCGCTGTGCGCGACGAGGCGGATCGGTCGTCGTTCGAACGCGCTCGAGAGCACGACGTCGGTCTCGGTCGTGAACACGTTGGGCGTCCCCTGGAGCCGCACGAGCACGTCCTCGAGATGGCGCGTGTCCCGGGTGCGGATCTTCAACAGGTAGTCGGCCTCGCCGGCGATGTGGTGGCACTCCTCGATCTCGGGGATCGCGGCGAACGAGTCGGTAAGGTCCTCGCCAGCGCTCCCGGGCGCCTGCGTGAGCCACGTGAACGCGAGGACCGCCAGCCCGGCGCGAGCCGGATCGACCATCGCGGCGTAGCCGCGGATGACGCCGCGCGCCTCGAGCTTCTTCACGCGCTCATGGGCCGATGGACCCGAGATCCCGACCTCCGCGCCCAGTTCCGCATACGGGCGACGCCCGTCGACCTGCAGCCGCTCGAGCAGGCGCGCGTCGGTGCGATCGATCGCCGGACGGTCAGGCATCAGCCCGCTGGTACATCGGTGTACTCCGCATCTGTTAGGTAGTACTAGTTGTCAGATACGATTCGTTAGGCTAGGATAGCAATCTCGGCAAGTTCCGATGGATATCGGCCGACCGCGTTGCGGCTGGGGCCCGCTGGTCCTCGATATCCGACTGCAGCGAAGGGAGTCTCAGATGATCATCCCGATCGTCATCGGCCTCCTGGCGCTGTTCTCGCTGATCAGCTATCTGCTGGGCACCGACGAACCTCGCCAGGCGGACGTCGACCCAGCGTACGATGCTCGGTTCCTGATGCGGTTCGGCGTTCGCTGAACCCGACCGGCGTCATAGCCTACCCCCACGAGGCCCCGACCACCGGGGCCTCGTTCGATTCCCGGGATGGCGCGCTCACCAGCTCCCGGCGACGCGCCGGACGACCGCGACGAGCGTGCCCGCGGGGGCATGGCCCTCGAGGCAGGTGACCCCGTCGGACCCGACCACCGCGTCATGCCTCGTCCCGGCCGGCAGGTCGAGCCGGTCGCCCTCGGCGAGGTCCACGACCGTGCCCGCCTCCGGCAGGCCGAACCGGATCGAGCCGTGGCTCACGACGAGCACCTTGTCGTAGTCGTGCTCGTGGGCGCCGTACCGGTCACCCGGCCCGTTGGACCAGGGCGACGCCCGCCAGCCCTCCCGCTGGAGGCGATCGACGAGCGTCCCGGTCGCGTCCCTCGCCAACGCCCTAGCCGGCCATCGAGACGCCGATGATCGAGCCGATGGCGTACGTCACGAGGGCCGCCGCGAGGCCGATGCCGAGCTGGCGGAAGCCCGAGAACAGCAGGCCCCGACCGGTCAGGAGGCTGACGAGCGCGCCAACGACGAAGAGGCCGACGAGGCTGATCGCGAGGCTGACGAAGAGGACGGCCTGCCCGCCGCCGAAGAGGTACGGCAGGACCGGGATGGAGGCCCCGATGGCGAAGGCGACGAAGGATCCGGCGGCCGCCTTGACCGGGGACCCCAGCTCGTCCGGGTCGAGGCCCAGCTCCTCGCGGACGAGCGTGTCGAGCGCCGTCTGTCGGGTCGGCGAAGATCCGGTGGGCGATCCGCGCCGCCTCGTCCGCGGCAAATCCCTTCGCCCGGTAGGCCGCGGCCAGCTCCGCCTCCTCCTCCTCGGGCATCGCCTCCATCTCGGCCCGTTCCAGGGCGATCTGGCGCTCGAAGAGCTCGCGCTGGCTCTGCATCGAGATGTACTCGCCGGCCGCCATGCTGAACGCCCCGGCGAGGAGGCCGGCGATGCCCGCGAGCAGGATGAAGCTCGGGTCGCTGGCAGCGCCGGCCACGCCCATGACCAGCGACAGGTTGCTCACGAGCCCGTCGGACACGCCGAAGATGACCGCCCGGAGGGTGCCCGACCGGCCGGCCGTCCGATGCCACGTCTCGCGCTGGCCGATCTCCGCGGCCGAACCCGCGCTGCGCGCCGCCGCGACACCGGCCGCCGACGCTTCCGGCGAGATCCCGCTCGCGAGCCGGTCCCAGATCTGGGCGTGCTCCCGCTCGTCGGCGGCGATGCTCGCCACCTCCGGCGAGGTTTCCTGGGCGTCGTACGCGGCCTCTTCGTCACCCTCGAGGGCCTTCACGAGCTCGGCGACCGAGCGGGTCCCGAACAGTCGGGCGATGAGGACGATGAACCGGACGCGCATCCGCGGACGGCCGGTCGGTGGGACCGTCGCCCCGAGCGCGGTCAGCTTGGCGGCCCAGATGTCGGCGTGGCGTCGCTCGTTCGAGGCGATCCGCTCGAAGGCGGCGGCGCGGACCGGGTCACGTTCGATGGCGGAGAGCGCGTCGTAGAGGACGATGGCGTCGCGCTCGAGCTTCAGGTTGTCGAGGCTGGTCTCGACATCGATCGGTGCCATCGGCTCGATGGTAGCGGACCTCGCCGCCTAGACTGACGCGGCGATGCGGGACCCCCAGCTGCCGCCCCTCCGCTACCTGTCCGCGGCCGATGTGCGGGCGGCCATGCCGACACTTCCTGAGCGCCTGGCGCTGGCCGAGCGGACGATGACCGCGCTCGTCGCCGACGCCGAGCTGCCGCCGAAGATCGGCGTCCATCCCAGGCCGCCCGGGTCCTTCGCGCACGCGATGCCCGCCTGGCTGCGCGGCGCCGCCGAGGACGGCACCGAGGACCGCCTCGGGATCAAGTGGGTGAGCGGGTTCGGGGCGGCGAACGCCGCCCGCGGCCTGCCCGCGATCCACGCCGTGGTCATCCTCGGCGACGCACTCACCGGGATGCCGGTGGCGATCCTCGACGGCGGTCCCATCACCGCCGAACGCACGGCCGCCGTCTCGGGGGTGGCGATCGGTCGGTTCGCGCCCGCGGTGGAGGGTCGCGCGCCGCGGGCCGCGCTGATCGGGGCGGGCGTCCAGGGGTACAGCCACATCCCCGTGCTCGGGCACCTGCTCCCCGGCGTCGACGTCGCGATCCACGATCGACATCCCGAGCGCGCCGAGGCCCTGGCCGAGGCGGCGCGCGCCACCGATGGCATCGGCACGGCCCGCGTCGTCGCGTCGCCGCTCGAGGCCACCCAGGCGGCCGACGTGGTCGTCACGGCGGCGTCGTTCACGACCCCGGATCGTCGCGGGACCCTCGGGGAGTCGGCGTTCGCGCCGCACGCCCTGGTGGTGGCCGTCGACTACGCGACGCTGGTCGGCGCCGCGGTCGCCCGCTCGGCGAGCCTGTTCCTGACCGACGACCGGGGCCAGTTCCTGGCGAATCGCGACGCCGGTCAGTTCGAGGGCTATCCGGACCCGATGGCGACGCTCGGCGAGGCGATCCTGGCTGGGACGGCGCGTCCGACCGACGGCCGGGTCGTCGTGAGCCACCTCGGCGTGGGCCTCGCCGACGTCATCTTCGGCGACGCGATCGCGCGACGCGCGACCGAGCTCGGCCTCGGGACGATCCTGCCCCGGTGAGCCGCCGGTCCGTTCGCCTGGCCAAGCGGGCCATCGCCGTGACCCTCGTCGTCCTGGTCGTCATCGTGCTGCTCGGCGCCGGACTCGTGACGTGGATCACCGTCCGAGCCCTCCCGCAGACGAGCGGATCGCTCTCGATCCCCGGGCTCTCGGCGCCGGTCACCGTGGTCCGCGATCGGAACGGGATCGCCCACATCACCGCCGACACCCCGCACGACCTGTTCCTGGCCCAGGGCTACGTCCACGCCCAGGAGCGGATGTGGCAGATGGAGGTGTGGCGCCACATCTCCGCGGGCCGCCTCAGCGAGATCTTCGGGAAGAGCCAGCTCGACACGGACCGCTTCATCCGGACCCTCGGCTGGTGGCAGGCCGCCCAGCGCGATCTCGCCTCGTTCAGCCCGGAGACGGTGGCGATCCTCGACGCGTACACCGCCGGCGTGAATGCCTGGCTGGACACCCACCGCGGTTCGCTGGGACTCGCGTACGTCGCGACCGGCGTGACGCCCGAGCCGTGGACCGACGTCGATTCGGTGGCGTGGGCCAAGGTCCAGGCGTGGGACCTGGGCAGCAACCTCTCGAGCGAGATCTTCCGGTACCTGGCGGATGCCCGGCTGGGCGACCCGGCGAAGACCGACGAGCTGTTCCCGCCGTATCCGGACGGCGCGCCGGTCATCACGCCCAGCGGGCTCGCGGGGAGCGGCGGTGCCGGCGCCGACCGGCCGCCGGTCTCGGCGGCAGGGTCGACCGCGGCGAGCATCCTGGCCCCGTCCCCGACCCCGGACCAGGCCTCGGCCTGGCTGGCCCTCGCCCACATCGCTCGCGGCGTCCTGGGCGCCGGCGGGATCGCCGACGATCGCGGCCTCCTCGGGACGCGCGACACGGGCTCGAACGACTGGGTCGTGAGCCCGGAGCTCTCGCTGACGCGCGGCGCGCTCCTGGCCAACGACCCGCACCTGGGCGTCTCGATGCCGTCGATCTGGATCATGAACGGGCTCCACTGCCGGGTCGTCGCGGCGGCCTGTCCGTACGACGTGGCCGGCGTGAGCTTCCCGGGGGCGCCGGGCGTGGTCCTCGGGCACAACGCCCGGGTCGCCTGGGGCGCGACCAACATCTACGCCGACGTGCAGGACCTCGTGATCGAGACCGTCGATCCGGCTGACCCCGGCTCGTATCTGACGGCCGCCGGGCCGAAGCCGTTCACGGTCCGCCACGAGACGATCAAGGTGAGCGGCGGTGCGCCGGTCGAGATGGATGTCCGCGAGACGATCCACGGTCCGGTCCTCAACGATGTCGAGCCGCGGCTCAAGGACGCCCCGCCGATGGCATTGCGCTGGACCTCCCTGCAGGTCCAGGACCACACGGTGGAGTCCGTGCTGCGCCTCGCCACCGTGCGGGACTTCCCCGGGTTCCGTGCGGCGCTCTCGACGTACACGGCGCCCGCCCAGAATTTCGTCTATGCCGACGTCGACGGACACATCGGGTACCAGTTCCCGGGCGCCATGCCGATCCGGTCCGACCCCGCCGACACGGGCCTGCGACCCGTCACCGGGGCGGATGGCCGCCACGAATGGACGGGCTTCGTCCCGTTCGATGACCTGCCCCGCCAATACGATCCGGAGGCCGGCTGGATCGTCACGGCGAACAACGCCCCCGTGGACGCGAACTATCCGTACCGCCTCGGGACGGAGTGGGACCCGGGCGACCGGGCGCAGCGGATCATCGACCTCATCAACGGCTACAGCCAGGACGGCCTCACCCAGGCGGAGCTCGGGGCCATCCAGATGGACACGGCCCCACTCCGGGCCCAGGGGGTCGGCTTCACGCTCGACGACCTGACCGATCCGGGCGCCGGCGGCGTCGCCCCGGCCACGGCCGACGGCGCGCTCATCCGCGACCGCATCGACGAGTGGGACGGCGCCTGCGACATCGACAGCCTCGGGTGCGCGGCCTACATGGCCTGGGAATACCGCGTTGAGCGCGACATCTTCGACGACGACCTGGGGCCGTTGGCCCGCGACTACGTCGGCGACTCGATGGCGTGGGTCGTCCTCGCTCGTCTCCTCGACGAGCCGAACGCCTCGTGGTGGGACGACCGTGCGACGCCGAACGTCGTGGAGACGGGGCCGATGATCGTCGCCCGGGCGATGGATGAGGCCGGCGCCGAGTTGCGGGCGGCCGTCGGCTCACCCGACGGGTGGACCTGGGGCCACCTCCACACGGTGCGCTTCCAGGAGGCCACGCTGGGCAGCAGCGGCATCGCCCCGCTCGAGTGGTACTTCGACCAGGGACCCTTCCCGATCGCCGGCGCCAAGGGCGTCCCGGATGCCACATCGTGGGATGCGCAGGCGGCGTATCCCGATCCCGACGACCCGGGGTACGTCCCGGTCGGCATCGACGGCGTCTTCGCGACGACTTCGCTCCCCAGCTATCGGCTCCGGATCGACATGTCCCACTTGGACGGCGCGGGCATCGTCATCACGACGGGTCAGTCGGGCAACCCGGGCGACGGGCACTACGGCGACCTGATCGAGCCGTGGCGGACCGGGGCGACGGTGCCGCTCCCCTTCTCCCCCGCGGCCATCCAGGCGGCCGGGGTGACGACGCTGACCCTCACGCCCTGACGCGGATCGCTCCGGCATCGGCCGTTCGCCGGTGGGCGACCGGCTACTCGCTGATCTCGAGCGGCCCGTCGGGCACTTCGATGATCACCCGCCCGTCCTCGACGACCACGGTGTAGACGGCCAGTGGCTCCTCCGCCGGTGGGTCGAGCGGCTCGCCGCTCTCGAGATCGAACCGGGACAGGTGGAGGGCGCAGGTCAGGGTGCCGTTGGTCAGGAACCCCTGGTCGAGCTCGAAGTACTCGTGCGAGCAGACGCCCTGGAGCGCGTGGAACTCACCGTTGGTGTTGACGACCAGGACCTGGTCGGTGCCGTCCACGTAGGTCATCTGCATCGTGCCCTCGGGCACGTCCTCGGCCGCGATGAGGTCGATGCGCCTCATGGTCGCGGGAGCCCCGGTTTTGGTGGCATCTACGCGGCGGCTCCGGCGGCCTCGGTCCCGGCATCCCACTTCGCCTCGATGAGCGCGCGCAACCGGTCCTGCGCCTCGGCGAGCGGGACGCGGGCGACGACCGGTTCGAGGAACCCGAGCACCACGTACTTGCGGGCGTCATCGGGCGGGATGCCGCGGCTCTCGAGGTAGAAGAGCTGGGCCTCGTCGATCGGGCCGACCGAGCTCGAGTGGGCGGCGCGACGGCAGTCGGGCTGGTCGATCTCGAGGCTGGGGATCGCGACCGACCGCGCGGCCTTCGAGAGGTTCATCCCGAACTCGCCGAGGAAGCTGTCGGTCCCGACGGCCGATCGCTCGATGACGATCAGGCCCTTCAGGTACGCCCGAGCTCGATCGAGCAGAGCGCCCTTCGAGAGCAGGTTGCCGGTCGTGTCGCGACCGATGTGGGTCGTATACGAGGTGAGGTCGAAGAACTGCTCATCGCCGCCGAACACGATCTCGACCTGTTCGGCCGAGCTGCGGTCCCCGACCAGCCGATTGTCGACGCGGCTGCGGACGAGGCGGCCACCGAGCTGGGCGAGGGCCCAGTGGAGCGTCGCGCCCTCGCCGACCGTCGCCTGCCGATGCAGGAACGCGACCACCGTCTCGGGCAGTTCCTGGAGGCTGGCCATCGCCAGCGACGCCCCGGCCCCGAGCGTGATCTCGCTCGTCCCGGCAAGGAAGGCCTGCCGTCCCGAAGGACCCGACGCGTCGGACGAGCCGACGAGCTCCTCGACGATGGCGGCCTGCGCACCGGCCCCGAGGCGGATGAAGGTGCGCGTCAACAGGGCCCGGCCCGGGGCGCCCACGACCGACCGGACGATGATCGGGCGTTGGAGCTGGACCCCGTCGGGGATGTCCACGACGACCCCGACCCGCCACAGGGCGCGGGTCATCTGGGCGAACTTGTCGCCGACGGGGAGCGTCGCGCCGCCGTCGATCAGGGCCCGGGCCAGGTCGGGGTCGGTCGCGAGGAGGTCATCGACCGTCGAGAGCGTCACACCGGCCGCGGAGGCGGCCGGGGACAGCGACGCGGCGGTCAGGCCGCCCTCGGTCAGTTCGACGAGTCCATCGACATCCCCGGGCAGCGACCCGGACGGCGCGGCCGGAGGCGCCACCTCGGTGACGATCCGGGCGCCGGCGAGATCGGCCAGGCGAAGGTCGATGTACGGCGTGTAGAGCAGGTTCGACTCGGGCGGGAGCGCCGCCCAGGCCTCGAATGCCGCACGACGATCCGCGGCGAGCCAATCCGGGCCGGCCGCGGCGAGGGTCTCGAGGGTGGACTGGTCGATCGGGAGGGACAGATCGTCGAGCGCCCGGCGCGGCGGGCGCGGCCGTGACCCCGCGGCGGGGCCGGTCACCCGAGCGAACCCTCCATCTCCATCTTCACGAGGCGGTTGAACTCGATGGCGTACTCCATCGGCAGTTCCTTGGTGAACACCTCGAGGAAGCCCTGGACGATGAGGTTCTGCGCCTCGTTCTCGGTCAGGCCGCGGCTCATCAGGTAGAAGACCTGGTCGGCGCTGATCTTCCCGACGGTGGCCTCGTGGGTCATCGTCGTGTCGTCTTCCTGGATGTCGATGTACGGATACGTGTCGCTGCGGCTCTGGTCGTCGAGCATCAGCGCGTCACAGCGGACGCTCGCGACGACGTTCGTCGCGCCGGGCGCGACCTTGAGCTGGCCACGATAGGTGGCTCGGCCGCCGTCCTTGGACACGGACTTGCTCACGATGCGCGACTTGGTGTTCGGGGCGAGGTGGATGGCCTTGGCACCGGTGTCCTGGTGCTGGCCCTTGCCCGCCACGGCGACGCTGATGATGTCCGCCGTCGCGCCCTCGCCGCGCAGGTAGATCGCCGGGAACTTGACGGTCTTGCGGCTGCCGGTGTTCGCGTCGATCCACTCGACCCTGCTGCGCTCGTACGCGTGCGCGCGCTTGGTCACGAGGTTGTACACGTCGTTCGACCAGTTCTGGATCGTCGTGTAGCGCACCTGCGAGTCCGGCAGCGCCACGACCTCGACGACGGCGGCGTGCAGTGAATCGGTCGCGTAGATCGGGCGCCGTGCAACCCTCGATGTAGTGGACCTTGGCCCCCGCCTCCACGACGATCAGCGTCCGCTCGAACTGGCCGGTGTTCTCGCCGTTGATGCGGAAGTAGGCCTGGAGCGGCAGGGGGACCTCGACACCCTTGGGCACGTACACGAAGGAGCCGCCGGACCACACCGCGCTGTTGAGCGCCGCGAACTTGTTGTCCTCGGGCGGGACGACGGTGCCGAAGTACTTCTTGAAGATCTCGGGGTAGTCCTTGAGCGCCTGGTCGGTGCCCATGAACACGACGCCGATCTTCGTGAGCTCTTCCTTGACCGAGTGATAGACGACCTCGGAGTCGTACTGCGCGCCGACGCCGGCGAGGAACTTGCGCTCCGCTTCCGGGATCCCGAGCTTCTCGAACGTCGCCTTGATCTGCTCGGGGACGTCATCCCACGACTTCTCTTCGCGCTCGGAGGGCTTGCGGTAGTAGACGATCTTGTCGAAGTCGATCCGGTCGAGGCCGTCGGTCCAGTCGGGCATCTTGCGCTGGACGAAATGGTCGTAGGCCCGGAGCCGGAACTTGAGCATCCACTCCGGCTCGTCCTTGAAGCGGCTGATCTCCTCGACCGTCGCGCGTGTCAGTCCCCGCTTCGTCTCCTGCAGGTAGACGATGTCGTCGTGGAAGGCGAACTGGTCGCGCTGGTCGCTGACGATCTCGCGGGTGGTGGTCATGCGATCGAGGTCCCTCGCTTCGGGGTGGCGGCGCCGAGGGGCGTCGCGGGCGGTCCGTCCGGGCCGCAACGGAATTCCGAGTCAGATTATCGGGATTAACGCCGCGGGCGTCAACGACAGGCTCGGGCCGGCCCGGCGTGGCCGACGCACCCGGCGCATCGCGGGGTAGGGCGCCGCGCCATACTTCGGCCGTGGAGAGGGACCCGTCGGTCGATACGCCCGCTGCGCGGCTCGGTTTCCGGCCGCCCGGCCCGATGCGCCGATGGTCGTTCGGGATCCTGGCCGTCGCGGTCCTCCGACTCCTCGACGCCGCGGGCCGGTTCGGCGTGGCCCTTGGCTGGCAACACCTGCCGGTGGCCGGGGTCCAGGTCGTCGCCTCGAATCCCGAGCTCACCCGAGGGGCGGACTTCGTGCTCGCCGGCGCCACCGTGATCGGGGTCATCGGGCTGTTGCTCTACCAGCGCTGGGGCTGGGTCCTCACGATGGTGCTGGTCGGTGTCGAGCTCGCCCTCGGGCTCGCGCGCGTCTACGTGGGCCTCCCCGACTACCTGACCCTGCTGATCCTCGTGATCACGACGTTCTACCTGAACCAGCGTTCCGTCCGGGCGATCGTCAGCGAGGACGCGGACCCGGAGGCCGAGACCGGGCCGGCACAACCGTGAGTGACGTCGAGCTGCTCCAGCGCTTCGAGCCGGTCGTCCGCTACACCGCGGGCGAGCTCTTCTTCCCGATGGCGGCGGCGAGCTACGTCGAGCGCTGCGACCTGCTGCGAGCGCCCGCCGGCGGGCGAGCCGAGGTCATCGTCCCGGCCGGGGAGCTGACCCTCGAGCGACTGGCCGCCGAGCTGCCGGAACCCGGCGCGGAGAGCTACCTGCGATTCGTCTCCCGCCCGATGGATCGACGTCGAGCTCGCCCGGTGGAATCGGCGGCCCGACCGGCCGCACTTCCGCGCCCCGGGCCGGCTGGCGCGCGTCGGTCTCTTCGCGCGGCTGGTCGATGCCGGCTTCACGGCCTCGCTCCTCGTCCGCGGCCGGGTCCCGGGCGGGACCGCGGCCGTCGCGGCGAAGCAATACGAGGCGATCCGCCTGATCGACCCGCGCGTCGTCTACCACGGTCGCGTCGAGCGGCGCGACGGCTGGATCGTCCTCCACTACATGTTCATGTACGCGATGAACGACTGGCGCTCGTCGTTCTTCGGCGCGAACGACCACGAGGCCGACCTCGAGCAGGCGATGATCGTGCTCGAGGCCGGCGCGACGGACGCTGACGCCGTCCCGCGCTGGATCGGCTGCGCGGCGCACGACTACGTCGGCGACGACCTGCGTCGCCGCTGGGACGACCCGACGCTCACGTTCCTCGACGGTCATCCGGTGATCTTCGCCGGGGCCGGCTCGCACGCGTCCTACTTCGAGCAGGGCGAGTACGTCACGCCCGTGCCGCTCCCGGCGTTGCGGTTCCTGCGATCCGGCCTCGAAGGGTTCCGCCGTCTCTGGCGCGACGTCCTGCGCCAGGACGATCCCGGCGACCTCGCCGACAAGCTCTCGGCGGCCCTCTCGATCCCGTTCATCGACTACGCCCGCGGGGACGGGCTGGCCGTGGGCCCGGGCGGTGACGTCGCCTGGACGCCCGCCCTCGTCGACGACTCGACCCCGTGGATCGACGGGTTCCGCGGGCTGTGGGGACTCGACACGCGCGATCGCTTCGCCGGCGAGCGGGCCCCGGCCGGGCCGAAGTACACCCGCAAGGCCACGGTCCGCCAGTCGTGGAACGATCCGCTCGGCTTCCTCGGGCTCGACAAGCTGCCGCCGCCGGGCCTCTTGCCGACCGTGCTGCGCGATCGGATCGCCGAGCTCGAGGTCGAACGCGCCGCAGGCCGGGTCGCGGCCGAGCTCAAGGCCGGCGAGGTCCGCCGCACCGCGGCGGCGACCCCGGTCCGGGCCGCGGACATCGTCGAGGCGACCGGGCCCACGAAGGAGGAGCTCGCGCTCGGGGTCGCCGAGGCCGAGCTCGCCGACCTGCGCAAGGCCGACGCGACGCTCGGTGATCGGATCGAGGCGGCGCAACGGGATCTGGCACTCGCGGAGGCCGGCGACCTGGGCGACCCGCGGGCGCACCTTCGGCACGATCAACGCCCGCAGCCACCGGAGGAGCAGCGCTACGGCCGCGCGGTCGAGTTCTGGTCGGCCATCAGTGCCGGCGTCCTCGTCATCGTGCTCATCGGCACGTTCTCGCTGCACCTGGTGCCGTTGTGGGCGGCGCTCCTGCTCGCGGTCGGCGGGTATGTCGCGATCGAGGCGGCCTTCCGGCGCCGGCTCGTCCAGCTCCTGTTGCGCTTGACGGTGTTCCTCGCGATCGTGGCGGCCGTCGTCCTCGCGATCGAATACCTATGGGTGATCATCGTCGTCGCGATCGGTGGCGTGGCCCTGCTCGCGATCGTGGACAACATCCGGGAGCTCCGCGCATGATGCGCGCTCATGTGCTCGAGGCGATGAGCGATCAGGGCGCCGCCCCGGCGAGGTCCGCGTGAGCCGGCGTCGCTGGCTGGTGGCGGGCGCCGCCGGGGCCGCCACCACCACGGGGGCGCTGCTCAGCCGACGGGCCAAGCGCCAGGTCGCCTTCCCGTCCGGCCCCGATGCGATCACCGCCGACGCCGCCGCCGACCGCGTCCGAGAGCTTCGCGGCGATGGAGGCCGTGCACCGGCGCGATCTGGCGATGTCGTTCGCGCCGGCGGTCGCCACGAGCGTCGAGCCGCTTGCTCCACGGGCGGCGCTACTTCCCGCGGATGCTCGACGACATCGCCGCGGCGCGCGACCACGTCCACCTGCTCATCTACGGGTACAAGCCGGGGACCATCGGGACGACGTTCCGCGACGCGCTCGCGGCCAAGGTCGCCGAGGGGGTCCGCGTCCGTCTCTCGGTCGACGCGATCGGCAGCGAGGTGGACTTCGGCAGCAAGGAGCTGTTCCGCGACCTCATCGCGGCCGGCGTCGAGGTCGTCGCCCATGACGGCGTCGTGGTCTTCCGCGAGGGCGAGCTCGGCGACCGGCGGGCGACCGTCCGGGCCGAGAACACGCTCCATTTCGACCACCGCAAGATGGCCGTCATCGATGGCCTGATCGGCTACGTCGGGGGCAGCGGCATCGAGGACCACTACAACGACGAGCGCTTCTACGACGTCATGTGCCGGGTCACCGGCCCGATCGTGGCGCAGCTGCAGCTCGTGTTCCTCGCCAGCTGGCGCAACCAGGGCGGCGGCCTGACCGCCGACGACGACGCGATCGCCGCCTGGTTCCCGCGCGAGACGCAGGAGGTGCCCGTGGACGCGGCCCTCCGTGTCCCCACGACCGTGCTCTGGAACGTGCCCGGCACCGGTCATCACCCGATCAGCGATGCCATCGAGTCGTCCATCGAGACCGCCACCGATCGGATCGACATCGTGAACCCGTACATCAGCAACCGGGCGATCCTGAGCCGACTGCTCGAGGCGGCGCAGCGCGGCGTCAAGGTCCGGCTCATGGCCCCCGGCAAGCCGACGCCGCCGTACCCGGCCGCCGCCTTCCGGCATCACTACGAGCGACTGATGGCCGCGGGCGTGGAGATCGTCCTGCACCCCCAGATGGCCCACGCGAAGGTCCTGCGCATCGATGACCGGGTCCTGATCGGGGGATGCAACCTCGACGACCTGTCCCTGTTCCGCAACGACGAGCTCGACCTGTTGTTCGAGGACCATGTCGTCGTCGACATCACCGAGCGCGCCGTCTTCGACGAGCTCGCCGCGATGTGCACGCCCGCTGAGATCCCGGCCGGCGCACGGACCCGCGCCTGGAACGCCACCATGGACCGGATCTCCCGACTGCTCTGAGCCCAGCGGCGCGCCCGTCGGTGCGCCACGACCGAACCGGATGGAGGAGACCAAGATGCCGAGCGAGGGACCGCGCCGATGAACGCCATCCGGGGCCTGATCGACCTCTACAAGACCCAGGCCGAGCTGCTATGGAAGTGGCGACCGGGGCGGCGGGCGCTCATCAAGCGCCTGATCGTCGTGTTCATCGTCGCCTGGGTCTCGCTCCTCCTGACGGCCGCGCTCCTGCCTGGGCTGATCATCAAGGATGCCTGGTCACTGACGCTCGCCGTGATCGCCTTCGCCCTGATCAATGCGCTGATCCGCCCGGTGATCCTGTTCGTCTTCGCCAGCATCTCCGTCGTCGCGGTCATCGTCGCGACGCTCGTGTTCCAGATCCTCGTGTTCTACCTCGTGGAATGGCTGGTCCCCGGCTTCGACGTCGATCGGATCTTCACCGCCTTCCTCGGCTCGATCGTCTTCGCCCTCTTCAATACGGTGCTCTCGGCGATCTTCCTCGCGGGCTCGAGCGACACGTTCTACGGCATGCTCGTGGCCCAGCTCGCGCGGCGACGCGCCGGACCGCGATCGTCTCGGACACCCCGGGTGTCGTCATCCTCCAGATCGACGGGCTCGCCCACCCCATCCTCGCCCACCAGATCCGGGCCGGCCGCGTGCCGTTCATCGCGAAGTGGGTCCGCAGTCGGCCAGATGCGCCTCGACAAGTGGACGGCGCTCCTGCCGTCGCAGACCTCGGCGAGCCAGGCCGGCATCCTGCACGGCAACAACAGCTTCATCCCCGCGTTCCGCTGGTGGGAGAAGGAGCGCCAGGTGATGATGGTCTCGAACCATCCGGCCGACGCCGCCGAGATCGTCCGCCGCGCGTCGAACGGCGAGGGGCTGCTCTCGAACGACGGCGCGAGCGTCGGCAACCTCGTGTCGGGCGATGCGGTCCGCTCGTACATCACGATGGCGACGATCAAGGACAAGAGCCAGGGCCTCGGCCACAGCCGGGCCTGGTACTCGTTCTTCGTCAGCCCGGACAACTACCTGCGCATGGCCGTGCTGACGATCGGCGAGATCTTCAAGGAGTACTACCAGGCGAGGCGGGCGCACCTGCGCGGCGTCGAGCCGTCGATGCACCGGGGCATGCCCTACCCCGTCGCTCGTGCCGCGACCAACGTCGCCCTCCGCTCGCTGGGAACGGCGCTGGTCATGGAGGAGATGTACCGGGGCACGCCGGTCATCTACATCGACTACACCGACTACGACGAGATCGCCCACCACTCGGGCCCGGAACGCGGCGAGACGCTCGACGCGCTCGACGGCGTCGATGCGGCGGTGCGCGTCGCTCGTCAAGGCGACCGAGGACGCGCCGCGGCCGTACAAGTTCATCCTCCTGTCCGACCACGGACAGAGCCTGGGCGCCACGTTCCTCCAGCGCTACGGCAAGACCCTCGAGGCGACGATCGCCGAGCTGATGGGCGGCGCCTCGATCGTCGCCGGCACCGGCCGCGTCGAGGAGTGGGGCTCGCTCAACGCGGCCCTGACCGAGGCGTCGCGCCACGTCGGGCGCGACGGGCGCGCTGACCCGGGCGGCGTTCGGCGGTCAGACCGCCGACGGCACCATCGACGTCGCCCCGAAGGACGAGCGAGCGGCCGAGGGCGCCGAGGAGGCCGAACCGCCCGAGCTCGTCGTGTGCGCCTCGGGCAACCTCGCGCTCATCTACTTCCCGCGCCTCTCCGGTCGCGTCTCGCTCGAGACGATGGAGGAGCACTTCCCGGGGATGGTCGAAACGCTCTCGAAGCACGAGGGCATCGGCCTGCTGATGGTCCGCTCCGAGACGCGCGGGACGGTGATCCTCGGGCCGGACGGGGTCCACTACCTCGACGACGACCGGGTGGAGGGCACCGACCCGGTGACCCAATTCGGCGAGCACGCCGATCGATGGCCTGCGCCGCGTCGACGGCATGGAGCACTGCGGCGACATCGTCGCGATCAGCCTGCTCGAGGAGGCGACCGACGAGGTCGCCGCGTTCGAGGAGCTCATCGGCTCCCACGGCGGCCTGGGCGGCCCGCAGACCCACCCGTTCATCCTGCATCCCGCCGAGTGGACGGTGGACGAGCCGATCGTCGGCGCGGAGGCGGTCTACCGCCAGATCCGCCGCTGGCTCGAGGCCAACGGCATCCCGCTCGGCAAGCAGGGTGGCGCACCGGCCAAGCCGGTCGCCGTCGAGACGCCGGTCGACCCGATCGCGGCAGCAGTCGCCCCGGACTGACGGCCGTCACACCGCGTGGCGGCCGCACCGCCCCACCGCGTGGCGGCCACACCGGCTGCCCGGGGGTCTCGTACGATGGCCCGACGCCGCGCGCCGTGGACATCAGGTGGGTCGACCACTCGAGCCGGTCCGGCAGGGAGGTAGACGCACCGTGAATCGACCGTTCGGGGTCACGCTGCTCGCGATCATCTTCGCGGCGGCGGGACTGACATACATCATGCTCGGGTTCCAGATGACGACCGCCGTCACGTTCGGGCCGCTGCAGACCGGCTCAGGCGCCTGGATCTACGGCTGGCTGGTCGTCATCACCGGGGTGGCCTTCTGGGCCGGCGGCCTCGCGGCCTGGCGGCTCCAGCCGTGGGGCTGGATGCTCGGGATGATCCTGGCGATCTTCGGCATCGTCGAGGCGGTCTTCGCCCTCCTCGGGACCGGCAGCCTCAACTACGCGCTCGCGACGACGGCGTTCCCGCTGATCCTGCTCTGGTACCTGAACCGGGCGTCGGTCCGACGCGCGTTCGGCATGGCCGAAGAGTGATCGATCCGGCCGTCGGCGTCGACGCGGCGCCGAGCGTGCCAGGCGGATGACATGGAACGGCGGGAGCCGGCTCGGCCGGGCTCCCGCCGTTCTGATTCGCGAGGGTTCGAGGTCTAGCTGGCGGTGCCGCCGCCGCCCATGACCTGCTTCTTGAGGGTCTCGTACTCAGGCTCCGTGATGGCGCCCGATGCCTTGAGATCGGCCAGCTTCGCGAGCTGATCGGTCGTGGAGACCGACGCGGCCGCCTTATAGCCGGCTTCGGCCTGGGTCATCATCTGGACGTCCTGGGCGGTCACCTTCGGCCGCGAGATCATGTAGATCAGCGCCCCGAGGAACGGGATCAGGACGAGCACCACGATCCAGATCGCCTTCCAGCCGCCGGACAGGTCGTTCCGGCGGAAGATGTCGGCGAAGATCGTGATGAAGATCCAGATGAACATGAACCAGAAGAAGAAGATGACCAGACCCCAGACGAGGTCCCAGAACGTCAGGGTCTGCCCACCCACCTGATTGCAGCCGGCGAGGATCACGGCCACCAGTGCCAGGAGCGGCACCACCGGCCGTCCAAGCACCTGTCGAGCCGTCGCTAGGGTCGTCATCGCTCCTCCTGTTCGAAGCCATCGGGGGGTCGTGCCGGCAGGATGCCGAGGACCGCCGCACATAGTGACGCATCCGAACCCACAGCGGTAGGGCCATCATGCCCGCCCGAGATCGGTCCATGCGACCCACCCCGGCCGCGCCGGATTCCGTCATGATGGGCGGCCCACGGGAGGCGATCCCGAGCGACGGATCGCGGGAGGAGCGATTGACCGACCCGTCTCGAACCGGCGCCGCTTCCGAGAGCCAGGACCTCGTCCGCGCCAAGGCACGGGCCAGGACCGAGTGGTCGCACGTGGCCGACCGGCTCGCGACGGTCACCCCGGCCGCCGTCGGGCGTGCGGTGCTGGGCGTCGAGCGTCGTGCTGATCGTCCTCGCCTTCGTCGTCGGGACGTGGCCGACGCTCCTGCCGTTCGCCGTCGGCGGCCTCCTCGCCTACGCGGCCCTGCCGCTCGTCGACGCCCTGGACCGCGTCATGCCGCGGGTCCTCGCCGCGGCCCTCTCGATGCTCGCCGTCGTCGGCATCCTGGTCGGGGTCGTGCTGATCGTCGTCCCGCCGCTCGTGAGCGCCACGATCGCCCTGACGGCCAGCCTGCCGAGCGCCACGGAGCTGACGAAGTCCCTCGACGATCTCCTGACCGGCTTGCCGCCGAGCGGCCGCGAGATCGCCCGTCCGATCGCCCTCGCGATCCTCAAGCTCGTCACCGATGGGCTCGATGGAGCCGCGTCCGGCCTGGACCAGGCCGCGCCGGCCATCCTGCAGGCTGCCCTCGGCGTCGTCGGGGCCATCCTCGGCCTGCTCGTGCTGCCGACCTGGATCCTGACCGTCATGACCGACCGCCACCAGGGCCGGCAGGCGTTCGACCGCGAGGTCGCGGGCTGGCTGCGCCCGGACCTCTGGGCGGTCGTCCGGATGGCCGACCGGGCGGCCGGGACGTACCTGCGCGGGTACGTGGTCGTCGCCTTCGTGGTCGCCGCACTGGCATGGGTCGGGTTCACGGCCTCGCCGAAGCTCGGCGGGCCGACGTTCCTGGGGCCCCTCGCGCTCGCGGTCTTCGCCGGTGTCACCCAGGTGATCCCGGAGGTCGGGCCCATCCTCGGGTTCCTGCCGGCCGTCTTCCTCCTCGCCATCGACCCACCTCGCGCCGGCGTCTACGTCCTCGTGTACATCGTCGCCCGGTGGCTGACGGGACGGCTCGTCGGCAGCCGGTACGGCGACGAGCGACTCCGCGTGCACCCGGCGATCCTCGTGCCGGGGGTCATCATCCTCGGCAATATCGGCCTGCTCCTGCTCCTGCTCTCCGGGCCGATCATCGCGTTCGGGGCGGACGTGGTCCGCTACGTGCACGGCCGCTTCTCCGAACCGCCGCGCCCGGCCGGGCTGCTGCCCGGGGACCCGCTCCCGGTCGCCGTCGTCCCCGTCGCGCGGCGGGTCCGCGTCCGCCGGCCCGGAGCGGTCGCCACGGCCTCGGCCCGCGTCGCGGCACCGTCGTATGCCACCGTCCCTGCCCCGCCCACCGCGAGCGCCGCTCGCCCGCCCGAGACCCGTGAGGTGCCCGCCTGATGGCAGACGACCCGTCGACCCAGGTCCTTCCCGCGCCCGCGGCGGTCGCCGCACCGGTCGCGATCGACGCCCAACTGACACAGGTCCGCGTCCCGCTCGACCGCGCCGCCGAGGCCTTCGCCGTCCCCGACGCGAGTGGCCGCCTGCCGATCGTCGTCCTGCCCGATCAGCCGTTCCGCATCCGCAACGAGTTCGTCATCGTCGGCGCCATCCTCATCGTGGTCGGGTTCGTGCTCGACCTCGAGCTGCCCCTCCGGGGCGGGCTCCTCGGGCTCGGCGTCATCGCGGTCTTCCTCGGCGTCTTCCAATCGTTCATCGTCGGGGTGCCCGAGGGCGCCCAGGCCCTGCTGCTGAAGGGCGGCCGCTACTGGCGGACGGTCGGCGCCGGGCGGCACATCGTCCCGCCATGGATCGTGGTGTCGCACCTGGTCACGATCCGCGAGATCCCGTTCGCCTCGGCGGCCCTCGGGACACCCACGAGCGACGACGTGCGCGTCGACCTCGAACTGCTGCTGACCTTCCGGATCACCGCCCCCGACCGGTTCGTGTTCGCGATCTCGGCACCGGATTTCGACGAGGTCTGCCTGGCCGCCACCCTCGAGGCGTCGCGCCTGCTCATCCGAAGCAAGCGCTCGGACGAGATCCTCGACCTCGCGGACGACGACACGGCCGCCATGCGCACGACGATCGGTGAGGCCCTGGCGGGGTACGGCGTCGAGATCGGACGGGTCGTCGCGACCGGCATCCACCCGCCGGTCGAGTTCATGGCGTCGCGCGAGTCGCGCCGGCTCGCGAGCGTCCAGCGCGACGAGCAGACCGACCGGCACGCCCTCGAGGAACGGCTCCTCGCCGACCGCCAGGGGCTCGAGCGTCAGAAGGCGACGGCGCATCGCGAACAGCTCGAGCTCGAAGCCGCCAACGAGGCGCTCCGACTCCAGCATCTCGAGGAACGCCTGGCCGCCTATCCGAACGCCGCGCGCTGGGATGTCGAGTCCGAACGGCTCGCCGTGGCGCGTGCGCTCGCGGGCAACACGAGGGCCATGGTGCAGGTGGGCGGCGGTGACATCGCCGACGCGCTGCTCATGCACACGCTGTCCGAAAGCGTCGCCGACGACGCCTCGCCGCCGGCCAAGCGCGGCGGCACAGCGAGGACCAGCCGCGCCTGACACACTGTGGGACCCCATTCAGGCAAGGAGACAGTGCATGGGCATGGGACCAGTCGAATACATGGTCGTCGCCTTCCCGGGCAACCAGTTCAAAGGTGAGATCGCCCCGGCGCTGAAGGACCTCGTCGATTCCGGCACCATCCGGATCCTCGACCTGGCGTTCGTCCACAAGGACGAGAACGGGGACATCACGGCGCTCGAGCTCGAGGACGAGGGGTCCGATCTGATGGCGGCCCTTTCCTGGATCTTCGAGGAGCGCGACGGGCTCATCAATCAGGGCGACCTCGAGGACATCGGCGACGCGCTCGATGCGAACTCGTCGGCGGCGGTGCTGGTCTGGGAAGATCTCTGGGCGGCCCGGTTCGCCGACGCGGTCGCGGGGGCCGGCGGCGTGCTCGTCGACATCCAGCGGGTCCCGCGCGATGTCGTGCAAGCCGCGATCGATTTCGCCCGCGAAGGCGCGACCGCCTGACGGTCGCGAGCACGACAGGAGGTATCGACGATGATGCGACGACGAGGGCCCGGCTTGGTCCGCATGGCCGCGACCACCGCCGTGGTCGCCGGGACGGCTGGGGCCGTCTCCCATCACCAGCAGCAGAAGTACGCGAACCAGAACGCCGAGGCGCAAGCCACGCAGCAGCAGATCTATGAGCAGGGTGTCGCCGATGCCCAGGCGCAGGCCGCAGCCGCGGCTCCGCCGCCGGCACCGGCCGCTGCACCCGTGGATTCGACCACGGCCGAGCTCCAGAACCTGGCCAACCTCCACACGCAGGGCATCCTGAGCGACGAGGAATTCGCGGCTGCCAAGGCGAAGGTCCTCGGCATCTGATCTTCAGCTGACCCGATCGATCCGACGGCGGCCGAAGCCCTCGTGGCCCGGCCGCCGTCCCGTGTCCGGGCTCGTCAGCCGGGCGTCGCGGCCTCCTGCCCGGGTTCCGGCAGGGATGGCCGGCCGAGCCGGCTCACCCGCTGCTTGAGCCCGTCGACCAGCGAGTAGACCACCGGCACGACGATCAGCGTCAGGAACGTCGAGCTGAACAGGCCGCCGATGACGACCGTGCCGAGCTCGGCCGCGATGATGCTCCCCTGGTTGAAGCCCGCGGCGAGCGGGATCAACGCAAGGATCGTCGCGATCGCGGTCATGAGGATCGGCCGGACACGGGTCCGCCCGCCCTCGACGAGGGCGTCGTGGGTCGAGTAGCCCTGGCGGCGCAGCCGCTCGACGAGGTCGAGAAGGACGATCGCGTTCGTCACCACGATCCCGATGAGCATCAGGAACCCGATGAGCGCGCTGACGCCGATGGGCCGGCCGGTCAGGTACAGCGCCGGGAACGCGCCGATGAGGGCGAGCGGCAGGCTGAACAGGATGATGAACGGCGTCACGAGCGAGTTGAACGCGAGCACCATCATCACGTAGACGAGCAGGATGGCGACGCCCATCGAGGCGAACAGGCCACCGAACGCCTCGCTCTGCTGCTGGGTGACCCCGGCGAGCTCGACGGTCGCGGCCGGCGGGATCTGCCCCGACGCCTTGAGCGAATCGATCTCGGCGGCCACGGCGGCCGAGACGGCGCCGGTGTCCTCGCTGGTGATCTTCGCCGTGATCGACGAGGCCGGTGACTGGTCGATGCGGGTGATGCTGCCCTGGACGTCGGCCTGCTCGACGGTCGCGACCTGGGACGAGCGGGACCTTGGCGACCGTGCCCACCGGCAGCTGGCGGAGCGCATCGACGGAACCGACCGTGGCCGGATCGAGCTGGACGATGAGGTCGACCGGCCGGCCGTCCTCGATCGTGACCTGGGTGGCCGTGGTCGGCACGAGCGCGGTGCGCACCTCGTTGGCGACCTGGACGGCGGTGAGGCCCACGCCGATGGCCTTGTTCGGGTCGACCGTGACCTGGACCTCGGTCGTCGCCTTGACGAGGTCGCTCTTGAGGTTCGTGATGCCGGGCTGGTCGGCAAGGGCCGTCGACCACGGTCTCGGTGGTCGACGCGACCACGGCCGGGTCCTCGGCGCTGACGATGATGTTCAGGCCGTTCGAGGTGAAGCCGGCCGCCTCGGAGACCTGGACGTCGTAGCCATCGGCCTTGATCGGCGCCATGGCGTCGTTGAAGTCGGTGGTCTTGGTCGGCGAGATCGACCGCGGGGTCGAGGCGGACGGTCAACGTGGCGCTGTTCGCCGGCCGGCCGCTCTGGGCGGCGATGATCGTCTGGAAGCTCGTGTCACCCTCGCCGGGGATGCTCGTCTGGATGAGCTCGACGTCCGGATCGGCGTCGATGATCGCCTCGGCCTCGATCGCCGTGGCCAGGACGACGTCCGACGGCGTCCCCGACGGCGGCGCGATGCTCACCTGCAGGATCTTCTCGGACCCCGCGTTGATGAACTGGGTCGGCAGCGACGAGACCAGCGACATCGCCAGGACGAACAGGACGCCGGCCACGCCGAGCACGCCGAACTTGGTCGCCCGGGAGCGGAGCGCGAACTGTGATGGTCGGGGTGTAGATGCGGATCCAGATCGAGTTCATCGGCTCGCCGTCCTCGTCCACCTCGCATGCGGACCCGGTCGACGAGGAAGTAGGCGAGGACCGGGACGACGGTCAGGGCACAGACCAGCGACGCGAGCAGCGCGAAGGTCACCGTCAGCGCGAACGGCAGGAAGAACTGGCTGACGAGTCCGCCGACGAACCCGAGCGGCAGGAACACGGCGACGGTCGTGAGCGTGCTGGCGGTGATCGCCCCGGCCACCTTCTCGCGGGCCATTGAGGACCGCGGTCATCCGGTCCTCACCGAGCGCACGGTGCCGGTAGATGTTCTCGAGGACGACGATGGCGTCGTCGACGACCCGGCCGACGGCGACCGCCAGGCCACCGAGGGTCATGATGTTCAGGCTGATCCCGGTGAGCTGCATGATCACGAGCGCCGTCAGGATCGAGAGCGGGATGCTCACCGCGGCCACGATCGTCGCGCGCAGGCTGAACAGGAACAGGAAGATCGTGATGACCGCGAACAGGGCGCCGAGGCCGCCCTCGCGGAGCAGCCCGCCGGTCGACTCCGTGATGAAGTCCGACAGGTCCGAGACGATCGTGACCTTGAGCTCGTCGGGGTGGCGGGCGGCGATCTCGTCGAGCTTGGCCGTGACGGCGTCGGCCACCAGGACCGTGTTCGCGTCCGAGGTCTTGGTGACCGAGAGCGTCAGCGACGGCGACGCCGTTCGTGCGGGCATAGCCGGTCGTCGCCGCCTGGTCGATCGCCACCGTCCCGAGCTCGCCGATGGTGACCGGGGTCGGCGGCGCGGCCGGCGGCGGGCGACGCACCGGGGGCCGCGGGGGTGGCCGGCGGGCGGCCGGCGCGAACCCGACGACGAGCGTCGGCGACCTCGTCGGCGGTCGTGAGCGAACCGATGGTCGAGACCGGGATCTTCGTGCCGTCCTCGACGAGCTGGCCGGAGGGGACCGTGAGGTTGTTCGCCTGCAGGACGCCGACGACCTGCTGTGCCGACATGCCGTTCGCGGCGAGCTTGGCCGGGTCCAGCGTGACCATCAGGCGGCTCTCGAGGCCGCCGGTCACGTCGGCGCGCGACACGCCGTCGATCGCGAGCAGCTCCGGCACGACCTCGGTCCGGGCGATCTCCGCCGTCCGCTCGAGACCCTCCTGGGTGGGGGCCGCGAGGGAGGCGATGATGACCGGGGACGCGTTGATGTTGAGCGCCGAGACGTTCGGCTCGACCGTCGGCGGCAGCCCGGCCTTGGCCACGCCCTCGCTGACCGCCGCCGTCGCGTCCTTGACGTTCGTCCCGTACTCGAACTGGGCCACGACGAGGGCGAGCGAGTTCGCGGACGTGGACTGGACCGTCACCAGGCGGGGCACGCCCGAGACCGCCTGTTCGATCGGCTTGGCCACCTGGTTCGCGACATCGCTGGCGCCGGCGCCGGGGAAGGGCGCGATGATCGTGATGACCGGGAAGTCGATGTCCGGGAGCAGTTCCTGCTTGAGGCTGCCCCAGGCCGAGATCCCGGCGACGAACAGGGCGAAGGCCAGCAGCAGCGTGACGCTGCGCTTGCGGACGGCGAGGGCGCTGAGTCGGCTCACGGGTTCCTCACTTCGGCGATCGATGGCGGACCGGGGGCGGCGGCGGCGCGATCGCTCGCGTCGCTCATGAGTCGGATGGCGTGCTCGATGACGGGGAGGTCGCGCGGGTCGACGAACGACAGGAGATGGCGCATCTGGGCCGCGTTGAGCTCACGGAAGTGCTCGAGGACCGCCCGGGCCCGGTCGGTGGCGCCGATGACGACCTGGCGGCGATCGTGGGCGTCCGCGTGGCGGACCGCGAGACCAAGCTCGACCAGTCGATCGACGAGCCCCGTGGCCGTCGACGAGGTCACGCCGAGGCTCGTGGCCAGCGCGGACATCCGCAGCTCGCCGGCGGCGACGAGGGTGTAGAGCGCCTTGACCTGCGCCATCGTGACGTCGACCTCGCTCAGTTCGGGAGCGTGGTGGCGCATCTGGCGCTGCATCATGACGTGGAAGGCTTCGACGACCCGCTCGATCGCGGCATCGTCGACCGTCGTCCCGGCCGAACGACCGGTCGTCGGGTTCCCCGTCGCATGCGGCGCCGGCTGCTTCGGTGGAATCGGAATGTTCGGGAACTCCGTACTATCGGGAAGAACCGAACCATAGCACAGCCGCGGCAGGGGCCCGTCCCGTACCATCGGCGCGGTGAAGCCGCCCATCCCCCTGACCCTCGACCGGGCCACGGCCCGGCGGTTCCTGGTCATCCGCCACCTGCTGGCCCCGCCGCGCTCGCTCCCCGCCGACCCCGCGAGCGTGCTCGCCGTCGTGGACCGCCTCGGGTCGCTCCAGTTCGACCCGCTCGACATCGCGGGGCGGAACCACGACCTGGTGCTCGGTGCGCGGATCGCCGGGTACCGTCGCGCCTGGACCGACGAGCACCTGTACGGGCACGCACCGGACGCTCTACGAGACCTACAACAAGGGCCTCTCGATCGTGCCCACCGCGGAGCTGCCCTTCTATCGGATCACGTGGGACCTCCACCACGTCTCGCACGGTGACGGCGCGTTCGACGAGCATGCCCCGCTCGTCGAGGAGCTCCTCGAGCGGATCCGGCGCGACGGTCCGCTGGCCGCGACCGACCTCGAACCGCGGGCCGCCATCGACTGGTACTGGCGCCCGACGAACCAGGTCCGGGCGATCCTCGAGGCGATGGCCGAGGCCGGCATCCTGGGTCTGAGCCGGCGCGACGGGAATCGCCGCGTCTACGACCTCGTCGGACGCCTCTTCCCGGCCGAGCTCCTCGCGGACCGCCGGCCCGAGGAGGAGCAGCGCCGGCACAAGATGCTCTCGCGCTACCGGGCCCACGGCCTCCTCGGGCAGGGCGGCCAGGCCGAGATCTTCCTCGGCCTGGGCCAGACGCCGGTCCGGACCCGGGTCCGCGAGGCCCTGATCGCGGACGGCACGCTCGTGCCGGTCGAGGTCGAGGGGGTCAAGGGACCGAGGTACATCGTCGACGCGGAGCGGCCGATCCTCGAGACGGCGCGTCGCGAGCTGGCGACGGGGTCGGGACCCGGGCGGCTCGGCACCCGGGGTCGCGTTCCTCGCGCCGCTCGACCCGCTGGCCTGGGATCGCGAGCTGCTCCGGCGCTTGTGGGACTTCGATTACATCTGGGAGGTGTACGTGCCGGCGGCCAAGCGCCGGTGGGGCTACTACGTGCTGCCGATCCTGTACGGCGACACCTTCGTGGGGCGCATCGAGCCGAGGTTCGACCGCAAGGCCGGCACGCTCGGGGTCCTGGCGATCTGGTGGGAGACGGGTTTCGACCCGCTCGCCGACCCAGGGTTCGCCCCCGCGTTCGAGGCGGCGGTCCGCGCCCTTGCCGCGACCGGGGACGCCGCCCGGATCGAGTGGCCGCGGGTCGCCCGGCATCGCGCGTTCCTCCGCGCCGTCCGCGCGGCGGGCAAGACGTCGCTCGAGGAGCGCACGGCGTGAGCGGTCAGCCGACGCCGAACACGGCTCGGCGCCGGGCCGACGCGACGTCTGCCGATCGGGCCAGGTCGTTCATCTACGGCACCATCGCCACGCTCATCGCGATGGCCGGCTTCGAGACGGTCGGCGGCCAGCCGATCGCCGCCGGGGCGATCATCGCGGTCAGCGCGATCGCGACCTGGTGGGCCCACGCGTATTCGACGGTCGTCGCCGAACGGCTGACAGGTGACGTGCCGATCACGGTCCATGAGGTCACGCAGGCGCTGCGCGGAGGCTGGCCGATCGTGACGTCCGCGGTCCCGGCGTTCCTCCTGTCGATCGGCGCCGTGGCCGGCCTCTGGGGACTGCCGACCGCGATCCTCGTCGCGAACCTGGCAGGCATCGCGGTCATGGCCATCGCGGGGCTCATCGCCGCCCGGTCGGCCCGTGCGGGGGCCCTGGCCACCGCGGCCTGGGTCGGCACCACCGCCGCGATCGGCGCGGTGATCGTCATCGTCGAGGCCGCCGTCCACCGCTGACGGCGGACCGGTGCAGGTCGGCCGGTCAGGTCTTGACGGTGACCGTCTGCCAGGCGCCCCAGTTGCCCTGCTTGTCACGGGATCGGACGCGGAACTGCATGGTGTGACCGCGCGACCAGGTCCGGACCGTGGAGGTCTTCGTGGTCACCCCGTAGTCGACCCATGGACCGCCATCCGTGCGCCGTTGCGTCTGGAAGTACTGGAAGCCCGAAGTCAGGATCTGCAGCCTCGGATCGGCGCCGCTCCAACGCAGGGTCACGTTCACCTTCGACGCGCTGACGACCTGCTTCGAGACCGACCCGAGCTTGGCCCAGGCGGCCGTCCGGTCGGGACCCTTGAGGAAGACGCCGGCCCAATAGCGTCGGCCGGTGACCGGCGAAACGGCGAGTCCCATGCCGAAATAGTTGTAGCCGGTCGAGAGCATGATCGACCGGTGGGGCGGCGACCCGAGCCACTGGTTGACGGCCGTCGTCGCCGATGACGTCAGGGAGCTCGTCGTGTTGTAGGCGATGATCTCGCCGGCGCCGTACCAGGTGATCCCGTCCTCGGTCATGAGGTCCCAGACCAGCTTGCCGCCCTCATGCTCATGGCTGAGGATGTCGGTCTGGGCCATGTAGACGGCACGCTCGCGGGCGATCGCCGCGAGCCGCGAATCCAGCCGGAGCCGGACCAGCCCGTGGCTCGTGCGCTGGTCGTTGATCTTGCTGAGCGCACTCGCCTCGGCCGTCGCGACCGCCGTCTCGTCGGGCAGCGCGGCGGCCGCCACGGCCGGGGCCAGCGACGCGAGCAGGAGGAGCCCGAGGGCGACCGGGCCGAGGCGGCGGGGCAGGGATCGCATGCTCGCGATGGTATGGACGGCCCCCGAACGGGGCACCCCGGACGATGGTCACCCGACCGGAGCGCACCCGACCATCGCAGACCTCGGACAGCCCCACCGCTCGGTGGCTGCGGATGGCACCGGCGTCCACCGCGGCGGTGCGTCCGGTCCACATCCGGCGAGGCTGTGGGACCATGACCGCCATCCGCGATGCGCCCCCTTGCTGCCCGAAGGAGATGCCAGATGTCCATCACCAGCCGAGCCGATGCCACCTGGTCGGGCGCCCTCGCGACCGGCGATGGGACGGTCAGCGGCACCTCGAGTGGCGCCTTCACGAGCCTGCCGATCACCTGGCGGGCGCGGACCGAGGAGCATGGCGGCCTGACGAGCCCCGAGGAACTGCTCGCCGCCGCGCACGCGGCGTGCTTCGCCATGGCGCTGTCCGCCGACCTGGCACGGGCGGGAACGCCGCCGACGGAGCTCGAGGTCTCGGCCGAGGTCACCTTCGACAAGCTCGACAAGTGGACCGTCGTCTCCAGTCACCTGACGGTCCGCGGGATGGTGCCGGGCATCTCGGCCGCCGATTTCGCCACCGTCGCCGAAGGGACCAGGGATGGTTGCCCGATCAGCCGGGCGGTCGCCGGCAACGTCGCCCTCAGCGTGACCGCGACGCTCGTCGGCTGACGGCGGCTCCGCCGGGCGAGCCCCACGGCTTGGGCCGACGGCCCGGGTCGGAGGCGGTCAGACCACCGTCAGGAGACGGCGCGGGTTCGCGACCGTCATCGTCGCGATCTCATCGTCCATGACACCCGCCTCGCGGAGCCGGGGCAGGAAGCTCTCGGCGAGATAGGCGTAGCCGTTGCCGCCGTAGCGGACCAGCTGCGAATCGTGGCAGACGTCCTGGCTGAGCAGCACGCGCTCGACGTGACCGCGGGCCAGGAGCTCGCACAGCAGCTCCACGATGCGACCCTCGCCGTGCCGCTCCTGGGGCGTGAAGCTCATGCCGAGGAAGTCGAACTCCACGCTTGCGCCTCGTTCGACGATGGCGAGGTAGTGCTCGAGTCGCGGGTAGGAGTCGGCGTGCCCGATGACCACGCGCGCCGGGTCCGCGCCCTCCTCCTCGAAGATGCGCAGCTGGGCCTGTCCGACCGGGGAGAGCACGCCGTGGGTCGTGATCGCGAGCCCGGTCCGTCGTGCCGCGCGCGCGGCGGCGCGGTGGACGCGCTCCTCGGCGGCCGACACCCACGGCTTGTCCGTGCCGATCTCGCCGATGATGCCGGGCCGGACCGCGTCCACCCCGATCCCGTCCGTCGCCTCGCGGACGAGCTCGTCGGCGAGGTCGTCGACCGAGCGGCGGTCGATGCCCGCCTCGGCCGGGTAGTACGCCCCGCGGTACCAGCCGCAGCCCATGACCACGTGCAGGCCGCTGGCCCGGGCCACGGCGGTGAGCCACGCCGGGTCGCGACCGACACCGGGCAGCGTCACGTCCACGAGGGCGCCGCCGCCCGCCGCGCGGAAGCGGGCGAGCTCCTCGAGGATCACGGCCTCGTCGCGCGTGAGCTGCCAGTAATCCCACCGTCCGGGGATCTCCCAGAGCGCGATCTGCGTGTGCTCGTGGGGCAGCGTCACCCCGAGGTCGGCGGGTGCGATCGGGCCGAGGACGGTCTGGACGTGGGCCATGGCCCCGGATGCTACCCCGTCGCTCACGTCGGCTCGGCCGGGCGTGGCTGGTCCTCCCAGTCCTCCCAGGTGACGCCGGACTCGGCCACGTAGGTGTCGACCGCGGCACCGACCGTCGGGAAGAATGCCTCGGGCCCGAGGGATTCGACCAGGCCGTACCGCCGCAGGCGGTCCTTGACCGGGTCCTTGAGTTCCGCGAAGCGCAGGCTGACACCGGTGGACTCGAGAGCGGCGATGAGCTCCGCGAGCGTGTCGGCGGCGGTCATGTCGATGTCGGTGACGGGTTCCGCGGCGACCACCACCCAGCGGGTCGGCGTCGGTGCCTCGGCCACGGCGGCCTCGACCTCGTCGCGGAACATGCCCGCGTTCGCGAAGAAGAGCGGCGCGTCCCAGCGGAACAGGACCAGGCCATCCGGCCGGCGGGCGTCCGGATAGCGGGTGATGTCGTGATAGCCCTTGACCCCGTCGACCCGACCCAGGGTCGCCGAGTACGGTCGCCACGCCCGCCAGACGAACGCGCCGACGGCCAGGGCGACCGCGACGAAGATGCCCTGGACCACCCCGATGAGGGCCACGCCTGCGAGGGCGACGATCGAGAGCACGAACTCCGAGCGCCGCAGGCGCCACAGGCGGACGAGCCCCTCGACGTCGACGAGCGACAGGCAGGCCGTCAGGACGATCGCGGCGAGCGCGGTCTGGGGCAGGTTCGTCGTGATCCCCGGGACGAGGACGAGCATCACCGCGATCGCGATGGCGCCGATGGCATTGGCGAGCTGGGTCTTGGCGCCCGCTTCGGCCGCCACCGGGGTCCGCGAGGCGCTGGCGCTGATCGAGAACCCGGAGAAGAGGCCAGAGCCGACGTTGGCGGCCCCGAGGGCGATGAGCTCCTGGTCGGGGTTGA
The DNA here is from genome assembly GCA_963817245.1 of uncultured Chloroflexia bacterium. Classification (GTDB taxonomy): domain Bacteria; phylum Chloroflexota; class Limnocylindria; order Limnocylindrales; family CSP1-4; genus SPCO01. The sequence goes on along the minus strand of CAWFNQ010000001.1, from coordinate 152,436 downwards.
CGCGGTCGCCGGCGCGGGCGGCGAACGTGCGGGACAGCACGCTCGTGTCGGCCATCGAGACGACGGCGATCGCCAGGCCGCCCGCCAGCATCGTGGCGACCTCATCGAGACCGACACGCGGGATCCCGAACGACGGCAGACCCTGCGGCAGGGCCCCAACGACCGGGACGCCGGCCGACGCGGCGAGACCGAGCCAGCCGACGATAGCGGTCGAACCGACCGCGGCCACGAGGATGCCGGGGATCTTCGGCAGCCACCGGCGGAACGCGAGGATGACCAGGATCGAGACCAGCCCGATGGCGAGTGCCGTCGTGTTCGTCTTGCCGTCGATGACCCCCTGGACGAAGCCCTGGGCCTCGGCGATGAGCCCATCGGCGTCGATCGAGAAGCCGAAGAGCTTCGGCAGCTGGCCGACGAAGACCGTCAGCGCGATGCCGTTGAGGTATCCGATGCGGATGGGCTTCGAGAGCAGGTCCGTGACCAGCCCCAGGCGCAACAGCCCGAACGCGATGCCGAACGCCCCGGAGATCAGGGCCAGGGCGGCCGCCAGCTCCGTCGCGCGGCTCGGATCGGCGGCCGCCAGCGGGGCGATCGTCGCTGCGATGACCGCGGCGAGCGACGAGTCGGGACCCAGGACGAGGATCCGGCTCGGTCCGAACAGGGCGTACACGAGCAGCGGCACGATCGTGGCGTACAGGCCGTTGATGGCCGGGAGCCCGGCCGCCTCCGCGTAGCCCATGCCCACCGGCACGAGGACCGCGGTGAGCACCAGCCCGGCCGCGATATCGGGGCCGAGCCAGCCAGGGCGATAGGCCTTCGCCATCGCGAGACCCGGTAACCAACGCGTCGCGACAGCCGGCATGGACCCTCCGACGTGGCATCCTAGGCGCGGGACATACGGTACTCGGGAGGATGGTGCCCTGGACGAGCGACCGAACCCGGTGACGAACCTCGGGCCCGACAGCGGCGGGCACCTGCCCGGCGAGGGTCCGGTCAAGGTCTACCACTGGGAGTGGGGACCCGACGATGCCCGCCGGCCGGGGCTTCCCTGGATCGGCATCTTCCTGCTCGTCTTCGGTGCGCTGCTGCTCATCCAGCAGCTGTACCCCGAGGCGCGATCGGCCGGATCCGTCGTCGTCCTCGCGGTCGGGCTCGCCTTCCTCATCAAGTGGGCGATCGACCGCGGCACGGGTTCCCTCTACGCGGGCGCGATCATCACCGCGCTGGCCGCCCCCGGCGTGCTCAACGCCGCCGGGATCGATGTCGACGGTCTCGGGACCTTCTGCTTCGGCGTGGCGTTCCTGTTCATCGCCGCGGTCCGTGCCGCGAGCGGCGGCGGCTGGGGCTGGCAGCTCTGGTTCGGCGGTCTGCTGGCCCTCCTCGGTGGCGTGAACATGACGAGCCCGGCGCTCGGCGGCATGATCGTCCCGGTCGCCCTGATCGCGGTGGGCGCGGTACTCGTGCTCGGCGCGGCACGCCGGCGACCCTGACGTGTCGGGCTGGGTGACTCCGCCGTCGGCCCCGGCCCCGGGTCCGGGTCCGCTCGTCGGGTGGGTCGCCCCCGACGAACCGAGCGGGCTCGGTGTCGGCGAGATCATCCGGGCCGGCTGGCGTCTCACCACCGCGAACCTCGGACGGCTGGCCGCGATCACCGCCCTGCCGGTGTTCCTCGTCCAGCTCCTGCTCGCTCCCGTTCTGGTGGGAGTTCGGCCACATCTACGAGCGGATGTTCACGTTCTATGCCACGGCCGACTGGCAGCGCTATGCGAACGATCCGGAAGGCCTCCAGCGGGACCTGCAGGCGGTCATGCAGCAACCGAACGAGGCCGCGGCGTTCGCCGTCGTCGCCGGCGGCCTGTCATTCGTGATCGGGATCCTCGGGGCCGCGGCGCTCGCGGCCGCGACGCTCGACGCGGCCGATGGACGGCGTCCGAGCCTTAGCTCGGCGTACGGCGCGGTCGCCCGGCGGATCGGACCCATCGTGGTGCCCGCGCTGGTGCTCGGGCTCGGGTACATCGTCGTCCTGGCACCGATCTCGATGAACAGCGGCTCCTTCGCCTCGGCCGATCTGGGCCCGGGCCGGTCCGGCCTCACGGCACTCCTGAGCCTGGCCATCCTCGTCCTCGAGATCGCGGCGCTCTACCTCGCGATCCGCTGGGCGCCGTACTTCCAGGTCGTGATCGCCGAGGACCTCGGCATCCGGGCCGGGCTTCGACGCAGCTCGGCGGTCACGCAGGGCATCCGGCTCCGGCTCGCCCTGGCGCTCGTCGCGGTGTCGATCGGGGCGGGACTGGTCTTCACCCTGGTCGGCCTCGTGGTCGGCATCGTCGTCGGGGTCCTCGCCGAGTCGTTCCTCGTGGGCATCGTCGGCTGGACCGTCACGGTCGCGCTGTCCGGCCTCGTGTACTTCCCGGTCCTCAGTGCCGCGCTCACCCACGTCTATCGGCAGCGCCGCGATGCCCTCGGGCCGACGGATGCCGCCGGGCCGACGGACCCGCCGGGATCCGGGGACACGGCCCCCGCGACGGGACCGGCCGAACCGGCCGCCGACACCTCAGGCTGAGGCGGCTTCCACGCTCGAGACCGCCGCGTCGACGGCGTCGCCGAGCAGCGCCGCGATCCGCTCGAGCTCCGGCTCGGTGACCACGAACGGCGGACCCAGCAGGATCGTGTCCCCGTTCGTCCCGTCGGCGTTGCCGGTCCCCGAGTAGACGAGGAGGCCGCGTCCGAGGGCCTCACGGACCACGGCCTCGGTCACGCGCGCCGCTCGCGGGAACGGCGCCCGAGTCTGCCGGTCGGCGACGAGCTCGACGCCGACCAGGAGGCCGCGACCGCGGATCTCGCCGACCGCGGCGTGCGGCCCGAGCCGTTCCTCGAGCAGGGCCCGCAGGCGCTCCCCCTTCGTGGCGCTGGCTGCGACGAGGTCCTCGGCCTCGAGGATGCGCAGCACCGCCGAGGCGACCGCCGCCGCCACCGGCTGGTGCGAGTAGGTGAACCCATGGACGAACCCGCCGGCACCGGTGACCGCGGCATGGATCTCGCCGGTCGTCGCGACGAAACCGAAGGGCCAGTAGCCCGAGGTCGCGCCCTTGGCCGCCACGAGCATGTCCGGCCGGACCCCCCAGTGGTCCGCCGCGAACCACCGTCCCGTCCGCCCGAACCCGGTCATGACCTCGTCGAGCACGAGGAGCACGCCGTGACGGCGACAGACCTCGGCGATGGCCGGCCAGTAGTCGTCGGGCGGGACCGCGGCGGCGAGGGTGGCGCCCACGATGGGCTCCGCCACGAACGCGGCCACGCGTCCGGGCCCGGCCGCGGAGATCGCCCCCTCGAGCTCGTCGGCGAGGGCTTGTCCGTCAGCCATGGCGCGGGCTCCGGGCCTCCCGGTCCCGTACGGATAGGCCGCCGAGACATGCCGGAACCGCCCGAGCCAGGGTTCGTAGGGCCGGCGGAGTGGCGGGCGGCCGGACAGGTCGAGTGCACCGAGCGTGTTCCCGTGGTAGCTCCCCCAACGGGCGATGACGACGTCGCGGTCCCCCTCGCCGCGCGCGAGGTGGTACGCCCGCGAGAGCTTGAGCGCCGTCTCGATCGCTTCCGAGCCCCCGGACACCGGATAGATCACCGGATCGTCGACGGGCAGGTGCCGTCCGACGGCCGCGGCGTAGGCCTCGAGCGGCTCGGTCGTGAAGGCGCTGCCGTGAGCGTAGGCGAGCCGGGCAGCCTGGTCGGCCATCGCGGCGGCCACCTCGCCCCGCCCGTGGCCGATGTTCACGACGATCGCGCCGCCGGCGGCATCGAGGTAGCTGCGGCCCGCGGCGTCACGGATGGTGGACCCCTCGGCCTCGACGGCGACCGGCGGGTCGGGGACCGCGGAACGACGAAAGACGCGGCCGGTACTCACGGCCGCGATGGTAGCGGACCCGATCGGGATGGGCGGTCGGGTCCGCTGGAGAAGGCGTCAGACGCGGCCCTTGGGGACCGTGTGCCAATACGTCTTGTTGAAGACGATCTTGCCGAGGTGCCAAAGCTGGTTGGGCTTCGGCGGATGCGGCGGATGCTCGTAATCGAACTGGAGCAGCGTGCCCTTCCCATCACCGATCTCGAAGAAGCACATCACCTTGCCGGCGTAGTCGGCGTGCTTCCCGGCCGGTGCGCGGCCCTCGACCGCGGCCACGATCCGCTCGGTCACGACGGGCGCCTCGAAGTGGGCCGTCGATCCGGCCTTCGAGAGCGGCAGGTCCGTCGCATCGCCGAGCGCATACACGTCGGGTCGTCCACCGACCTGGAGCGTGTGGCGGTCCGTCGGGAGCCAGCCACCGGGCGCCGGCGCCAGCCCCGAGTCGATCAGGAACTGCTGCCCCTTGTGGGGTGGCACGAGGATGAGCAAGTCGTACGGGAGCGATTCGCCCTCGAGGCTCTCGACGACCTTGCGCTCGGGATCGATGGATTCGACGTTGAAGAAGGTGTGGAGCTCGATCCCCTTGTCGGCGAGGATGGGCGTGGCCATCTCGCTGACCGTCTCGATGGTGAACGCCCGCCCGATCGGCGAACAGAAGTCGATGGTCGAACGGTCGCGCAGGCCGCGCTGACGGAGCTCGGCCTCGATGAGGAAGGCGACCTCCAGCGGCGCCGGCGGGCACTTGTACGGCATGCCGGCGATCCCGATGACGATCCGCCCGCCCTCGAACGCGTCGAGCGCCTTCCGCAGGCGCTCGGCACCCTCCACGGTGTAGAAGTGCTGGGCCTCGGTATCGAAGTGCTCGATCGCCTCGGGGACGATCCGCGACCCGGTCGCGATGACGAGGTGGTCGTAGCCGAACATGAGACCGTCAGCGAGGACCACGCGACGGTGCTCCTCGTCGACCTTGACCACCTCGTCGACGATGAGCGTGACCCGCCGGTCGAGCAGCGAGCCCTCCGGTCGGGCCAGGCGCTCGGCGCGCTCGCCGCCCATCGCGATGTACATGAACCCCGGCTGATAGACGTGGCGGCCACTCGTGTCGATCACCATGATCTCGACCGAGCCGTCGTCGATGCGGCGCTTGAGTCGACGGGCCAGGAGGTTGGCGGTCAGGGTGCCGCCGACACCGCCGCCCAGGATCACGATCCGCTGCATCGTGCGCCTACCGTCGCTTCTCGACGACGATCTCGTCGTAGCCGTCGCGTGTGGTGACGCCGATCAGGCCGTGGCCCGCCTTCTCGACCCACTTGGGGATGTCGACCCGCGAGCCATTGTCCGACGAGTAGACGCTGATGACGTCACCCACGGCACCCTCGCGGATGGCGCGGATGAGCTCCATGAGCGGGCCCGGGCAGAAGCTGCCGCGGGCGTCGACGACGCGGGTGATCTGGATCGCGGTGTCGGTCATGACGATCACGCCTTCCTAGATGAACAGCGGGACGGAGTCTTCGGTCATCAGACCGATGACGGTGGCCGCCCCGACCGGGTCACCCATGCCCTCGATCATGTCCGAGGGCTTGAGCCCGAACATATCCATGGTCATCTGGCAGGGGATGAACTCGACGCCGAGCTCCTGGGCCGCTTCGAGCAGCTCCTTCGGGCTCGCGACGTTGTACTGCTTGGCGAGCTTGCGCATCATCCAGGGGCCCATCCCCAGGAAGTTCATCTTGGAGAGCTTCCGATGGCTGATGCCGGGTCGCTGCATCGCCGACATCATCTTCTGCATCCAGTTCTCGCCGGTGATGCGGACATCGTCGCGCACGAAGGCCGGCAGGCCCCAGAACGTCACGAACACGCGGGTCTTGACGCCCATCGCGGCACTGGTCGAGGCGAGGATCATGGTCGCCCAGACCTTCTCGAGGTCGCCGCTGTAGTCGATGATCAGGACTTCCTTGGGCTTGACCTCACCCTCGGTCGCGGGGGCCGGCGTGGGCTCGGGCAGCGGTGACTCGAACGCGACCCTGGTCGGGGGCTCGAGGACGGCGGTGGTCATGACTGGCCTCACTTCCGGCGGATGACGAAGTGGTAGACGGCACCGTCGGAGGTGCTCTGGAGCAGCTCGTTGCCCGTGGACTTGCACCACGCGGCGACGTCCTTCACCGAGCCCGCGTCCGTCGCGAGCAACTCGACGATGGTTCCCGACGGGAGGCCGCGCACGGTCTGCGCGGTCTTGACGATCGGCATCGGGCACGAGAGACCTCGTGCGTCGATGAGCTGGGTGATCTCGACGACCATGGCGCGACTCCTTTCCGGTATCAGATGAAGACGACCTGACCTGCCTCGGCTTCGATGAAGAAGGCGGTGACGCCCTCCACGCCGTCGACGAGTGGATCGAGGTCCGCCTGCTCGAGGTGGAGCAGGTCCATCGAGAGGGAGCAGGCCTGGACGTCGACGCCGCCGAGGTCCTTGGCCTGGCGGAGCGTCTCGGCCCACGGCGCCTGGCCGGCGCGGGCGAGCGCGTCCACGGCCACCCGGCCCTCGGGGCCGGCCTCCGGGGCCAGGCCGTGATCGCGGGTGATGCGGTCGGCCCGGAACGCGTCCAGCGCCCAGTACTGCAGGAAGATGTGCACGGGCTTGCCGAGCGCGGCCGCGCCGGCGGTCAGCACCGCGGCGGCCTGCAGCTTGTCATCCGTGCCCGAGAAGAGGACCAGGTTCAGCGGCTCGTCCACGGGATCACCTCTGGATATCGGCGGCGGCCACGAGCGGTGTGGCGGTCGCGGGGGACACGGTCGGCCCGAGTCGTGTAGAGAGGGCGGCGAGACGCGTGAGCCGCCGCTCGAGGACCTGGCGCATCAGGTGGCAAGCCACCATGACGTCGGGGTCCGACAGGCGATACCGGACTTCCCGTCCGTCGCGCTCGGCCTCGACCATGCCCGCGCTGCGCAGCACGCTCAGGTGTTGCGAGACGTTGGGCTGGCTGAGCCCGAGTTCGACGGCGAGCCGGCCCACCTCCCACGGCCCCTCGGACAGTCGGTGCAGGATCTCGAGGCGGCGCGGGCTGGCGAGCGTCTTGAGGACCTCGGCCTGGAGGATCGTGATCTCGTCCATGGCGGAAGCATCGACCCATGCGGATATGCGCATGGAGTGCCGCAGGTCACGTCCGGGCGGGGCGGCGACCGTGCCGTGCGCGGGCCGTTCGGCCTGCCCCCGCGGCCCGGCGTCGCGCGAGGCTGGCGCGCAGCCCTCCCGGCAGGGCGACCTGCGCGCTCTCAGGCGGCTCTCAGGGTTCCGTGCGACCCTTTGGCTCGTCCCCGATCGACAAGATCACCCCCACCCGGACCGGAGCCGCGCCCCGATGTCTCGCAACCGCATCCTCGCCATCGCCGGCGTCGTCGTCCTCGTCGGCGCCGTCGGCCTGTACGTCGCCTACGACCAGATCCTGCGCGGCGACTCGACCCCGGCCCTCGCCCTGCCCTCCCAGGCGCCGACCGCCTCGAGCGACACGGGCGCCGCCGCGACGACCGATCCCGCCGCAGGCGAGACCGCCGGGGCCGACGACGCCGGGGCCACGGCCGGAGCGAGCGCCGCCGCGGGCGGCGGCGGCGCCGTCACCGCTGCGAGCGCCGTCGGGACGTGGACCGTCGGGAGCGGCAGCGCGGCCGGCTATCGGGTCCGCGAGCAGCTCGCGAACCTCCCGGCCGAAAGCGATGCGGTCGGCCGGACCGACGCGGTCACCGGCACCGTGACGCTCGCCACCGCGGGCGATTCCGTCCAGGTGACGGCCGCCGACATCTCGGTCGATACCACGTCGATCACCTCGGACCGGAGCCAGCGTGACAACCGGCTCCGAAGCGAGGGGCTGCAGACGGACCAGTACCCGACCGCCACGTTCAAGCTCACGGCACCGGTCGACGTGCCGGCGGATGCGTTCAGCGGTGGTGTCGTCGACGTGACCCTGCACGGCGACCTGACCCTCCACGGCACGACCAAGACCGTGGACATCCCGGCCCAGGCGCAGATCCAGGGCGGCCAGCTCCAGATCCAGGGCGCACTGACGTTCCCGCTGAGCGATTACGGCATGACCGCGCCGAACATCGGTGGGTTCATCGTCTCGATCGCCGACCAGGGGACGCTCGAGTTCCTCCTGGTCCTCGACCAGGGCTAGGGCCCGGCGGCGCGCGGCACCGCTCAGCCGGGGCGGCCCGTGTCCAGCCGGTGCTTGGCGACGAATGCCGCCGCCTGGGCACGTCGCTCGAGGTTGAGCTTCGAGAGGATCGAGCTCACGTAGTTCTTCACGGTCTTGTCCGAGAGGTAGATCTCGGCGGCGATCTCCTTGTTGGTCTTGCCCTCCGCCACGAGGAGCAGGATGCGCTGCTCCTGTGCCGTCAGGGCGGCCAGCTCGTCGACCTCGGAGCCGGTCGCGATCCGCCGGATGCGCTCGAGGACCTTGGTCGTCACCGCGGGATCCAGGAGGGACTCACCGCGGGCGACCGCCTCGAGCGCCGCCACCAGGTCCCGTGCCCGGATCTGCTTGAGCAGGTAGCCCGACGCCCCCGCGACGATCGCCGACAGCACGGCCTCCTCGTCAGGGTAGGAGGTCAGCATCACGACCCGCGTCTCGGGCAGGTCGGCGCGGATCTCTCGGCACGCCTCCACGCCCGACCCGTCCGGGCAGGCGGACGTCCATGATCACGATGTCAGGATGGAACCGGCGAGCGGCCTCGATGGCTTCCGCGGCGGTTCCCGCCTCGGCGACCACCTGGAAGTTGTCCCGGCGGTCGAGCAGTGCCACCAGTCCCTGGCGAACCACCTCGTGGTCATCGACCACGAGCAGGTGATGGACGGTCGGGATCGCATCCTCGGTCACGGACCAGCGGTCCCTCGATGGGTCGGCACGTCGAGGATGATACGTGTCCCGACGCCAGGTTCGCTCTCGATCCGGAACGTGGCGTCCATCGAGGACGCCCGGTCTCGCATGTTCGCGATCCCCTGGTGCTCGGCCTTGCCCTCGGCCGGCGGCTCGAACCCGACGCCGTTGTCGGCGATGACGAGCTGGATCGCATCGTCGACGACGCTCAGCTGGACCGACGCGCGCGTCGCCCTCGAGTGGCGCGTGACGTTGCTCAGGGCCTCGCGGGCGAAGTGGATCAACTGCGTCGTGGTCCGCTCGTCGAGCTCACGGAGCGGCGGGACTTCGGCGTCGGCCTCGAACTCGACGTCGATGACCGACGCGAGTCGAGACGACTCGACGAGCGCCGCCAGGCTGCCGATGAGGTCGTGCGTCCCGACCAGGGAGGGACGCAGGCCCAGGATGAAATGGCGGATGTCCCCGATGGCGACGTTGATCGCATCGATCGCGGCGTCGACACGCGCGGCCGCCTCGGCAGGGTGTTCGAGCATGACGCCCTCGAGGTCCTCGAGCGAGAGCCCGACGCCGTAGAGACTCTGGATGATGCCGTCGTGGAGATCCCGGCCGATGCGATCGCGCTCCTCGATGACGGCGAGCATCGCCACTCGGTCGTGCAATCGCGCGTTCTCGATCGCCACGCCCGCATGACGCGCGAACACCTCCACGACGCGCTGGTCGGTCTCGTCGAACTCGACGCCGCCAGCCTTGTCCGTCAGGTACAGGTTGCCGACCGGCCGCCCATGGACGGTGATCGGGACGCCGAGGAGCGTGTGCATGGGCGGGTGGTTGGGCGGGAACCCGTAGGAGTCGGGATGTGCCGCGATCTCCGGGATGCGGTAGGAGCGACCCTCGCGGATGATCAGGCCCAGGAGGCCGTGGCCGCGGGGGAGCGGTCCGATCGCCGCCCGCTCCTCGGGCGTGAGTCCGGCGGTGATGAAACGTTCGATCCGACCCTGCGGGTCCGCGATCCCGAGCGCCACGTACCGGGCGTCGACCAGGGTCCGGATCCGATCGACGATGAGCTGAAGGACGGCCTCGAGATCGAGTACCTCGGCGATGGCGCGTGTCGCTTCATCGAGCGCCTCGACCGTCTCGACCGCGAGCGCGGCATTGACGTCCGGTCTCACCGACGCAGCGTACCCTGCCGCGGCGTAAGGGGACACTCGGCCCTGCGAACCGGGCCGGTGGTCACTTCCTGCTTCACGGGGCCACGACGACCATCCCGACATGGATACCCTGGGGCGGGCATTCGGCGCGGTCCTACTCGCGACCGACCTGTCCGCCACCTCCGCGCCGGCGGAGGACGAGGCGCTGCGCCTGGCTGCCAGGCTGCACGCGCGTCTGCTGGCCGTGAGCGTCATCGACCCCGGCACGCTTCGGCTCCCCGGCGGCCGCTTCTCGGCGCGGGTCGACCAGGTCCGAGGCCAGCGAGAGCAGGCTGCACAGGCGCTCGTCGCGCGAGGCCAGCAGGGCGGCGTCTCGTGCGAGTTCCTCGTGTGGGAAGGCGATCCGGGCGAGGCGATCGTCGACGCGGCCCGCGCGGAGAACGTCGACCTGATCGTGCTCGGCAGCCATGGCCGGCACGGGGTCGAGCGGTCGATCTTCGGCAGCGTGTCGGATCACGTCGTCCGGCACGCCCCATGCCCCGTCGTGGTGGTCCGCGGGCCGTCCTGACCCACAGCGCATGCCGGCGCCTCCTGGACCGTGAGGCTCAGACGGGGGCCGCCCAGATCGGCGCTGCTGCTGCAGCGACGTCGCGGATCCAGGCGATGCCGCGTGCCTCTTCGCCCTCGGCGAGCGGCCCTTCCGAATCGGCGACGATGAAGCTCTCGTGCGGTCGGACGAGCCGGCAGCCGGCGTGGCTGAGCCGGTCCGCGATGCCCTTCGACGCCGCACCGGTCTTGCCGATCGAGCCGGGCAGGCGCGTGTCGAACGCGGCCGCGGCGACGTCCCGGAACCCGCGATCGCGCAGACTGCCGAGGAACGGGCGTACGAGCAGCCGGAGGCCGTGGATCTGGGTCGGCGCGCCCACGACGAGAAGGTCCACCCCGGTCCCCTCGAGGGTCGCGGCCTCCTTCACATCGAGCACCCGCACCGTGTGCTCCGGCGCCAGGGAGACGCCCATCGCTTGGGCGAGGTGTTCGGTGTTCCCGTACTGGCTGCCGTAGACGATGACGATGTCCATGGTCCACCTCCGGGCGCCATCGTGGCCCTCGGCCCGGCACCGTGGCAGGGTCCAGCGGACCGTTCGGCTCGGGCCGATGCGCCCGTCGCCAGCGCGGCGGCCCTACTTGGTGTAGACGCCGCCGGGGTCGAGCTCCTCGCGGATGAGCGCCAGCTCCGCGACCGTGGGGGCCGGCGTCGCGGCCAGGTCGTCCGCGATCGCGACGTCCCAGCCGATGGTCTCGCGCACGGCCTCGACGGTGGCCCCCGGGTGCAGGGAGTCCAGGCGCATCTCGCCGTTCTCCCCGAAGTGGTAGATCCCGAGATCGGTGACCACGACGGTCGGTCCGCGGCCGAGCCAGCCGCCCTCGCGCCGGATGCGTTCCGCCTGCTCGGCGCCGCCCAGGTTGCCGGGGGACGTCCGGAAGTCGATCCGTTCCACGAAGGAGCGGGCACTCTGGCGCATGATCACGAAGACCTGGCGCGCGTTGATGGCGATCTCGCATGCCCCGCCGGAGCCCGGCAGTCGTGTCGTCGGGTGGTCGTACGGGCCGATCACGGTCGTGTTGATGTTGCCGAACCGATCGATCTGCGCGGCGCCGAGGAACCCGACGTCGATGAGCCCGCGTTGCAGGTAGTACCCGAACAGCTCGAGCATGCTGACGACCGCGGTCGCCCCGGTCACGATCGTCGGGTCGCCGATCGAGAGCGGCAGGCGCGCGGGCCGGGCGCCGAAGACGCCGGCCTCATAGACGAGCTCGAGGTCCGGCGCCACGGTCCGCTTGGCGAGGTTGACCGCGATGTTCGGCAGGCCGACCCCGACGAAGCAGACGTGCTGACCGGCGAGCTCGCGGGCCGCCGCGACGATCATCATCTCGGACTTGGAGAAGGCCGCGCCCGCGGGCGCGCCGGCGGTCGTCTCCGTCATCGGTAGGCCCCGTAGTCGACGGAGCCCGACGGCGCGGCCGCGCTCGGCCGGAGCGAGGCGACCCGTGCCTCGCCCAGCTTCTCGAGGTAGGCCGCGCGGTCGTCGAGGTCGTAGACCCACTCGCGGAGCCAGGCCTGGGTGGCCGCCTCGTCCCGGGTGATGGGGTCCCAATCGAGGTAGAAGCGGTTGTCGCGATCGTAGGCACCCTGCACGTACGAGGGGTGCGCGCCCCACGGCTCCACGACGACGGCGTCGACGATGAGGCCCGGGATGATCGTCCGGTTGGGGTCGGCCCGGACGACCGCCTCGTCGACGAGTTCCTCGACCACGACGATCACCCGGTCGGCCGCGAACGCCGCCTCCTTCTGGCAGCCGAGCAGCCCCCAGACCTGGGTGTCGCCCGCGGCAGACGCCCGCTGCGCGTGCACGATCGACACGTCCGGCCGGAGCGGCGGGACCGCGTAGACCGTGCCGTCGCCGTAGGGCGAGGCGACGGGCCGGATGCGCGGATTGGCGACCGGCAGGTCGGTCTCGAAGTAGCTCCGGAGCGGGAAGAACGGCAGGTTCATGGCGCCAGCCGTGTATCGCCCGACCATCCCGAAGTGGCTGTACTCCTCCACCTCGAGCGGTTCGTCGGGGATCTCGCCCTCGATACGCCGGCGGATCGCGCCGAGACCGCCGACACCGGGATTGCCGAGCCACGAGAACACGAGCTTGCGGGCCACGCCGGCCGCGATCATCTGGTCGTAGATGACGTCCGGCGTCAGGCGCGCGAGGGTCAGGTCGCGGCGCCGCTGGCGGATGATCTCGTGGCCGGCCGCGAACGAGATGAGGTGGGTGAAGCCCTCGATCGCCACGGTGTCGCCGTCGCGCACGAGCTCGGCGATCGCGTCGCGCATGGTGACGACCTTGGAGGCTGGGCTCATGGCGTCATCATCGAGGAACCACGTCCGCTCCGCCCGGCCGGTCGTCGCAGTGGACCGGTCGTCGCACCGGGCTGGGCCCTAGCCCGCGGCCTCCACCTCGTGGAGGGCACCGGCCTCGACGATCTCGGCCCGCGTCTCCGGCTCGTGGCCGGCCACCTGTGCCACGGCCTCGCCGAACAGGCGGAGCGCGGTCGCCATCTCGGCCTCGGTGACCGTGAGTGCCGGTGACATCCGGACGCTCTGGTGGCCGCACTCGAGCACGAGCAGGCCACGCTCGAAGCACGCCCATTGGACCTCCTCGGCGTGGTCAGGCGTGTCGAACTCGATGCCGAGCATCAGGCCCTTGCCACGGACGTCGGTGATCAGTCCGCCGAAGCGGGCCATCAGGGGACGCAGTCCCTCGAATGCCTGCGCTCCGCGCGCCGCCGCATTCTCGACGAGGCCACCCTCGAGCAGCTCGATCGTCGCCAGGGCCGCCGCGCAGGCCACGGGGTTCCCGCCGTACGTCGAGCCGTGCGCGCCCGGACCCCACGCCTCGAGCAGCTCCGCCCGGGCGACGAGCGCGCCGAGCGGCATGCCCGACGCGATGCCCTTGGCCGTCAGCAGGATGTCGGGCTCGACGCCCCAGTGCTCGACGGCCCACATCTTGCCCGTGCGCCCCGCGCCGGACTGGATCTCGTCGGCGATCAGGAGGATCCCGTGCTCATCGCAGATCCGGCGCAGACCCTGGAGGAAGCCGTCCTCCGGGACGATGTAGCCGCCTTCCCCCTGGATCGGCTCGACGATGATCGCCGCGACCTCGTTCGCCGGGACCAGCCGATCGAACAGCACCTCGTCGAACCAGCGCAGGTCCTCGACCCGGCCGAACGGCGCGTGGAAGACCCCCGGCAGGAGCGGCCCGAACCCGGCGTGGTACTTCGACTTCGAGGCCGTCAGCGAGACCGAGCCATACGAGCGCCCATGGAACGCCCCGAGGAAGGCGACCACGTACGGCCGTTTGGTCGCGAACCGGGCGAGCTTGATGGCCGTCTCGACCACCTCGGTCCCGGAGTTGCCGAGGTACACCCGCGTCCGCCCGGAGATCGGCGCCAGACGGGCCAGCTGCTGGCAGACCTCGGGGTAGATCGGCAGGTAGAAGTCGCTCGCACTGAAGTGGATGAGCTCGGCGGCCTGTTCCTTGATCGCCGCGACGACCTGCGGGTGCGAATGCCCGGTGGACGTGACGGCGATGCCGGCGGCGAAGTCGAGGAAGAGGTTGCCGTCGATATCCTCGACGGTCAGGCCGTCGCCGCGGACGGGGACGATCGGGTAGGCCCGGGGCAGGCTCGGCGAGGTCCAGGCCTCGTCGAACGCCACGTGCGCCTTGGCCTTGGGGCCGGGCAGCTCGGTGACGATGTGCGGGACGGGTCGATCGCCGGCGAGCCGCGACGAGGGCGTGGCCAAGGGACACCTCATGGACCGGATGGGATGCATAACGAGTATGCAGAGTGGATATCGCCGGCGAGTATAGCGCTGGGACCGGGCCACGAGCCCGGCGGAGAGGCCACGACGGATGCCGAGGATCCATAGGCCGAAGGGGTGAGTGCGGTACCGGGACGCACGACCTACGGTTCCGGCCATGTCCGCGTCCGCCCACGGCGACCTCGCGACGACCGCGCCGACCCGCCGGGGACGGCGCGGTCGGCACTCGGTGCCGCTCGCCCTCCGGCTCGGCATCGGCCTCGACCGCTCGATCTGGCCGGTCGACCGCGCGCTGGCCGAGCTGCGCTGGGGCGCGTTGACCCTCGGGGTCATGTTCGCGATGGCGGCCGTCGCGTGGGCCATCACCGGCGCTGACGGCGGATATGCCAACTCGGTCATCGTCAGCGGGATCGCCTTCGTCGCGTTCTCCGCGGTCGCCTGGGCGCCGGCCGCGCCACGCATCGCCAACCAGGCGCTGGTCCGGCGGGCGCTCGGCCCGCTCGTGGTCCTCATCGCGCTCGCTGCGGCCGGGCAGTACGACCCCATCACCCTCGTGCCGCCGCCGGGCCGCCCGTTCATCATCCTCGCGCTCACCTACGCGGCGCTCACCCCGGGCTTCCTCCTCTCGGCCGGCCTCGTGGCACTCGCATCGGTCGGCCTGCTCGTCGAGCACGGCCTGCGTCCCGGACACGAGCCGCTCGACGACCATTCGGTCGACTTCCTGGTGCGCACCTCGATCACGTTCCTGACCGCCGGGGCGATGCACTACGTGGACCGCGGCCTGCGCCGCGAGCGTCGGCGAGCGGAGTCCCTGGCCGCGCGCAAGGTGGCGAAGGCCGACCAGCTCGAGGGACTGCAGCGGATCGCCCGCCGGTTCGACGGCTCGCGGCCGGTCGCTTCGATCATGCAGGACGTCGTGGACGACGTCGCCCGCACGTTCGACATCACGCTCGTCTCGGCGTACCTGCCCGACGAGTCCGGGCGCCTCTCGATGGTCGGCGTGGCCGGCTACGACAGCCCGTTCCACGTCATCCAGATCGGCGTCGGGATCATCGGCCGAGCGGCGGCCACGCGCGAGGCCATCTACGTGCCCGACGTCCTCGCCGACCCGGATTACCGGGCCGCACGTTCCGATGTCCGCAGCGAGTTCGCCGTCCCCGTCCTCCACGGCGACGAGCTCCTGGGGATCGTGAACATCGAGGGCACGGCCGAGAAGCCGATCACGCCCGCCCACATCGCCGTGGCCGAGATGGTCGCGCGGTCCATCGCCGCCGCGCTGCGCTCGGCGCGACTCGACGAGGAACGCCAGCAGCGGCTCCACGCGATCGAGCGCGTCCTGGCGGTCAGTCGGGTGATGGCCGCCGAGCTCGAGCGGCCGCGGGTGGTCGAGGCGGTCGTCGACGCGGCCCGCGACCTGCTCGGCGCCGACACCGTCGAGTTCGCGAGCCGCGGCGCCGATGGCACGTTCCGGATCGACCAGGTGGCGGGGGCCGACGCCGGCCGGGTCGGGATGGTCGTCACCCCGGGCGAGGGCCTGGCGGGGATGGCCCTCACGACGGGTCAGCGGGTCCTCTGGCCGGGGAGCGCCGCCGCGATGTCCGGGACTGCGGTCGATGGCAGTGCCGGCCGCGGAGCCGCGGCCGTCGTCGCAGCCGATGCCACGATGTCGACCGGGGCGGTCGGCGTCGGCCTGCCCGTCCGCCTCGAGGACATGATGAGCGCGGTCCTCACCGCGTCGCGGACGCGCCTCGACCGTCCATTCAATGAGCTGGACCTGCGCATCGCGGACCTGCTGGTGACCCAGGTCGAGCTCGCGCTGCACAACGCCGACCTCCATGCGCGCGTGCAGGAGGCGGCGGTCCGCGATCCATTGACCGGGCTCGTGAACCGGCGCTATTTCGACGAGGCGGTCGAGACGGCGTTCGCCAACTCCGTCCGGAGCGGCATCGCCCTGAGCCTCGTGGTCCTCGATCTCGACCGCTTCAGCGAGGTGAACAACCTCTATGGCCACCCCGTCGGGGACACGGTCCTGCGGCGGGTCGCCCGGGCGATGCTCGCGGTCGTGCGATCGGGCGACATCCTCGCTCGCTATGGGGGCGAGGAGTTCGTGATCATCGCGCCCGGCACGGGCCGCGATGATGCGATCACCCTGGCCGAACGCGTGCGTGCCGCGGTCGCCGGCGAGGCCGGCCGTCCCGTCGACGGCACGGTGATCCCGCTCACGATCTCGGCCGGTGTCGCATCACGGCTCGGCGACGAGGCCGACGGCCGGGCGCTCTTCCGAGCCGCCGACTCGGCGCTGCTCGCGGCAAAGCGCGCCGGCCGCGACCGCGTGGTGAGCGTCTAGAAACACGGGCGCCGGCCTCGCCGCGCCCGTCTGCCGGGGGGCGTCGGCAAGACGGTTTGTGCCAGCTGCTCAGCAGGCTGTGCAAGCGACGCGATCGAAGGCCGGAGGGCTGCGTGTCTCATGCATGACCATGCTCCCCGAGGCCGCGAGCGCGTTGGACCCGACCGATCAGAGTGCATCGCCATGCATGGGGGCGGGCACGGGCGGCGTCACAGGTGCCGCTTGTCGACATGTCGAGCAAATGGCCCGAACCGAGGGGCCGCCACCTCGGGGTTAGTGCCGTATCAGCGTTCTGGTGCGTTATGGCTCGGCGTGCTCGCTGCCGCCTTCGGTGCTTCCTCGGGCGACGGGTACCACCGCCCCGATGTCCCAGCCCCGCAGGAACAACGCCGAGCCAGGCGGCACCTCGCCCAAGCCGGTATCGGCGGCGACCGACGGGCTCCGCCTCGACCGGACGCCAGACGTCGACGGGCTCACTCCTGAGCTTCACGTAGACGGTGGCCATCGCCCGACCGGACTCGCGGCTCGGCCGGCCCGTCGGCGCCGACGAAGCGCTGAACTTCAGTCCACCACCGTGTGGCTCTGCTCGCGCAAGAACTGGGCCACGTAGTACATCGAGAGCCCGGCCTTGCCCGTCGACCCGCTCCCCTTCCATCCACCGAACGCCTGGATGCCCGGCCAGGCGCCCGTCGTGGCGCCGGCCCGGCGGTTGACGTACAGGACGCCCGCCTCGATCCGGTCGAGGAACTGCTCCAGCTCGCCGGGATCCTCGGTGTAGACACCGGCGGTGAGGCCGTAGATGGAGTCGTTGGCGAGCGTCAGCGCCTCGTCGAGCGAGTCGACCGCCTGGACCGCCGTGAGCGGCGCGAACAGCTCGTCCTTGAACAGCCGGTGACCCGCGGGCAGGCCGCCGACGACGGTCGGCTCGACGTAATAGCCGCGGGCCAGGTCGCCGTCGGAGAGCCGCTCGCCGCCGATGAAGACCGTCCCGTCGCGGCGTGCCTCGGCCACCGCGGTCTGGTGGCGATCCACCGCGCGCTGGTCGATGATCGGGCCCAGCCAGTTGGCCCGGACCAGCGGGTCGCCGATGGTGATGGCCTCGGTCTTCTCGACCAGGAGCCGCACGAGCTCGTCGTGCACCCCGCGCTCGACGTACACCCGGGAGTTGGCGGAGCACTTCTGCCCGCCGAACCCGAACGCCGAACGCATGATCCCCTCGGCTGCCTCCTCGAGGTCGGCGCGCCCGGTGACGATGGCCGGGTTCTTGCCGCCCATCTCGACGATGCACGGCCTCGGCCAGGTCCGGCTGAACGAGTGGAACAGCTTCATCCCGACCTCGTACGAGCCGGTGAAGACGATGCCGTCGATGCCGGGGTGGTCCTGGAGCGTCTGCCCGACGGTCTCGCCCGGCCCCATCACGAGGTTGAATACGCCCTTCGGAACGCCGGCGTCGATGTACGCCTGGGCCAGCCCGATCGCCGACAGCGGCGACGCGCTCGAGGGCTTGAGCACGACGGTGTTCCCCGCGAGCATCGCCGCGCTCGTCGGGCCCGTCGACAGGGCCATCGGGAAGTTGAACGGGCTGACGACCGCGAACACGCCGTGCGGCCGCAGGATCGAGCGGGTGTGGACCGCGCTGTCGCCCAGGTTGCCCATCGGGTGGTCGTAGAACGCGTTGTCCTCGGCGGTCTGGGCGTAATAGCGGATGAGATCGGCTGCTTCCTCGACCTCGCCGAGTGCCTCGATGCGGTTCTTCCCGACCTCGATGGCCATCACCGCGGAGCCGTCCATGAGACGCTCGCTGATGAGTTCGGCGGCGGCGCGCAGGATGCGCAGGCGCTCGGTCCACGGCGTCTTCGACCAGGCCGGGTACGCGGCCCGAGCGGCGGCCACGGCCGCGTCGACGTCGGCGGCCGTGCCCCGCGCGAACGTCCCGAGGACGAGGTCCGCGTCGATCGGCGATCGGACCTCGAACGCCCCGTCGCCGTCTCGCCAGGCGCCGCCGACGTAGTTGCGGTGGTGCGCGCCGAGGCCGGCCTTGACGCGTGCCACCGCGGCCTCGAAGCCGGCGTGCAGATCCTCGTTGTCGGCCCGGAGCGTGGCGTAGGTGATCTTGATGCGGGGGGTGGTCTCGGCGGTCATCAGTGGTCCCTCGTGGTGGCGCGGACGGCGCGTTGGGGGTCGGGAAGGTTGCGGTCAGTCTAGCGCGGCGACGACCTCGGCCAGCGACGCGGCGATGGCGTCCGGTGGCCGTCGAGCACCCGTCGCGAGGGTGGCCGCGGCCTCGGCGGACGTCTTGCCGGTCAGCACCAGGATGCCGCGCAGGCCGACCCGCTGGGCGGCGCGCACATCGGCGATGGGGTCGTCGCCGACCATCGCGACCGAGCGCGCCGGCACCCGCCGCCCGAGGTCGGCGCGCAACCCCGTCGAGCGCCTGGCGGAAGACCTCGGGTGCGGGCTTGCCCAGGACCGTGGCGCGCACCCCGGTCGCGTACTCGAGGCCGACCACGGCGGCGCCGGCATCGAGCGTGGGTCCCTTCGGGGTCAGCCACCACGGGTTGCGGTGCATCGCGAGGAACGCGGCACCGCCACGGATCAGGCGGAACGCGGTGTCGAGGTTCCGATACGACAGTTCGTCGCCGCCGTCGCCGATGACGACCGCCGCGACATCCGCCGGTGCCGCCTCGGCGGCCTCGCGGTCGACGACTCGCTGACCCTCGAACTCGCGCATGGCGTCGGGTGCCGCCAGCACGAAGATCGGACGCCCAGGGAACGCGGTCGCGGTATGCGCCGCGGTGGCCGACGACGCCGTGATCACGCGCTCGGCGTCCAGGCGTGCCCCGCGGGCCGCGAACCGGGCCACGAGCGTCGTCCGGTGCGCGAGCGAGAAGTTCGTGACGACGCGGTACGGGATGCCGCGGGCGTCGAGCCGCGCGAGCGCCTCCATCGAGCCGGGGATCGGGTCGCCCTTGAGGACGATCACGCCGTCGGCGTCGAGGACGAACCCGACGGTCCCATGCAGGGCTGCACGGAGGTCGGTCGAGCGGCCGGGGCGGTCGGGCATGATGGCAGCCTACCGAGAACCGCGAGGGAGCGAGCGATGGGACTGCTGGACGCGAAGACGGCGCTCGTCTTCGGGGTGGCGAACGACCACTCGATCGCCTGGGGCATCGCCCGGGCGCTCCATGCCGAGGGCGCCGAGGTGGGCTTCTCGTCCGTCGAGAGCCTGATCGAGAAGCGCGTCCGACCGCTCGCCGCGTCGATCGGCTCCACGTTCGTCGAGCCGTGCGATGTCACCGTCGATGCCGACATCGAGCGCGTCTTCAACCGATGGGGCGAGAGGCACGACTCGCTCGACATCCTCGTTCACGCCCTCGCGTTCGCGCGCAAGGAAGACCTCGAGGGCGACTTCATCTCGACGTCCCGGGACGGGTTCGCACTCGCGCTCGACGTGTCCGCGTACTCCCTCGTCGCCCTGACCCGCGGCGCGCGCTCGTACCTCGGGACCGGCTCATCGGTCATGACCCTGTCCTACTACGGCGCCGAGAAGGTCGTGGCCAACTACAACGTCATGGGCGTGGCGAAGGCGGCGCTCGAGGCGTCCGTGCGCTATCTCGCGGCCGACCTCGGCCCGAGCGGCATCCGGGTGAACGCGATCAGCGCGGGCCCGGTGCGCACCCTCGCGGCCGCCGGGATCGCCGGGTTCAAGCGGATGTACGGCGAGTTCGCGGACGTGGCGCCGCTACGCTCGAACATCACGCCCGAGGACGTCGGCGGGGCGGCGGTCTACCTCGCCTCCGACCTCTCGAAGGCCGTGACTGGCGAGACGCTCTACGTCGACGGCGGGTTCAACATCCTGGGCGTCCCCACCGGCGACTGACGAGGCCACCCGGCACACGCGACCCCGCCTTACCAGCCGAAGCTGCCCGGCTCGCCCTTGATGGGGCCGACGATCCGCGACGTCACCCAGCCGCCGTAGAAGCCGCCCGGCTGCGGCGTGGCTCGCTCGTCCCCGACCCACGCTTCGTGGACCTTGCTCGCATAGAACGCCAGGTACCCGGCGATCGCCTCATAGCCGGGGCTCGGCGCGGCGTAGCGCCCACGCGACGTCGGCGATCGAGCGCCCGTCCGGCCCGGGCCCCAGTACGAGTGGTACGTCGCCTCGCCCTTCCACTCGCAGACGGTCCGTCGCTGGCTCGGGCGAAGCCGGTCCATCCGGACGTCCGCCATCGGGACGGCGCCCCGGCCGCTGGTTGGGCCACCCGGTGGGTGAACGGGCGGACGAACGTGCCCGGACCGTGTCCCGGCCGCTGGTTGGGCCACCCGGTGGGTGAACGGGCGGACGAACGTGCCCGGACCGTGTCCCGGCCGCTGGTTGGGCCACCCGGTGGGTGAACGGGCGGACGAGCGTCCCGGGACGGCAAGACTCAGTGGCCGACGTGCTTAGTCGCCGCCGCGGACCTCGAAGCGGGCAAGGCGCCAGCTGGCGATCGCGAGCGAAGCGACGATCGCGACCGTGATGACGGCTGCAGCGACCCCGGCCTGGATCGGATCGCGCTCGTGGCCACCGCCCAGGCCGGCCACGATGCCGAGGGTCGCCTGGCGGATCGAGAGGAACCGTGTCCCCTCCAGGAGGCCGCCGAGCGCCCCTTCCCAGAGCAGGACGTAGACGAGCCCGGCCAGCAGCGCCCGGGCGGTCAGCGAGCTCAAGGCCACGAAGACGGCGGCATACGCGGCGCCGCCCGCGGCGCAGGCGATCGCGAAGGCGAAGGTGGTCTGGAGGTTCGCCGGGTCGGTGCCGGAGATGAGCACGCCGGTCACGATCGTCACCGGGACGACGAGGAACGTCGTGGCCGCCACCGCGACAAGGACCTTCGAGAACGCCACGACCCAGCGCTTGATCGGCTTGATGAGCAGGAACACCACCGTCCCGTCCTCGATCTCCGATCCGAGCGATGCCGTCCCGAGGATCAGCGCGATGAGCGGCAGCACGGTCTGGACGATGAGCACGCCAAGGACGCGGTCCACGTCGACGCGACCGCCGCGTAGCGAGACGATGACGCCGAGCAGGACCGGGATGGCAGCGAGGAACAGCATCACGATCGAGCGCCGCCGACCGAGCATCCCGCGCACGGTCACGTCGACCAGGGCCGAGAGGACGGTCATCGGCGGACCAGGTAACTGAAGACGCTCTCGAGCGAGTCGTCGGTCGGGCTCACCTCGAGCAGCGAGATCGACTCGTCGCGGGCGACGCGCGGGAGGGCCCGCGTGAACGCCCCGAAGTCGGAGGTCCGGACGTAGAGGCGATCACCGTCGAGCTCGGCGCCGAAGACGGTCGGGTCGGCGAGTAGCGCCGCGGCGAGGCGGCGGTCGTCCGAGGAACGAACGCGGAACGTGTGCGGCCGGTCGGTCATGAGCCGCCGGATCGAGCGGTAGTCGCCGGCGGCCGCCAGCCGGCCCGCGTACACGACGAGGATCGAGTCGGCGAGGCGACCCACCTCCTCGAGGATGTGCGAGGAGAACAGGATCGTCCGGCCCTCGGCGGCCATCGACCGGAGCAGGCTCATCATGTGCAGCCGCTGGCGCGGGTCCATGCCGTTGAACGGCTCGTCGAGGAGCAGGATCCGCGGGTCGTGGACGAGGGCCCCGGCGAGCTTCGCACGCTGGCGCATGCCCTTCGAGTACGTCGCGATCCGGCGGTCGGCCGCGTCGGTCATCTCGACCGTGGCGATCGCCCGATGCGCGGCCGCGACCGGGTCCGGGAGCCGCTGCAGCTTCGCGTTGAGGAGCACGAACTCGTACCCGGTCAGGAAGGCGTGGACGGCCTCGCGCTCGGGCACGAGGCCGAGGCGCGCGTACATCTCGGGGCGGCCCCAGGCGGGCCGTCCCTCGACCTGGACCGTCCCGGCCGACGGCCGCAGCAGCCCGGCCATCAGGTGGAGCAGGGTCGACTTGCCGGCCCCGTTCGGCCCGAGGAGCCCGGTCACCCCGGGTCCCAGGGCGAACGAGATGTCGTTGACCGCGACGACGTTGCCGTACCAGCGCGAGACATGGTCGACCGCGAGCGCCGGCGTGGGGGCGGCCGGCGTGGGGGCGGCCGGCGCCGGGGCCGCGGTGGGTGCCCCGTCCGCGACCGTCATATCGAGATCCTCAGGTACCGGCGCACGGTCAGCCCGAGCATGACCGCGGCACCGAGCACGGCCGCCGCGGCGTACGCCCAGCCGGGCAGGTCGGAGCGCAGGATCACCGGGTTCTGCGAGAGGGCCCCGAAGATCCACGAGTTGGCGCCGTCGAGGACGTCGCCGGGGCTCAGCAGGAGCAGCCACTTGGCGATGTCGCCGACGTCCATCTGGTCGACGATGGCGATGACGACGGGCGGGATGATCGAGGCGGCGATGATGCCGGCCGTGGCGTAGGCGCGGCGCGGCGTCCAGGCGGCGATCAGGCTCGACATGCCGCCGAGGAGGCCGGCCGTCAGGAGCGCCTGGGCCGTGAACAGCGGCACGTTCGGAAGCTCGGTCTGGAGACCGATCGCCGGGTCCTTCGCGACGAGGACGCGCCCCGTGAACAGGATCAGCTGCGGGACGAGGTCGACGATGAGCAGCGCGAGGATGAGCCCGCCCACGCGCGCGACGGCGTAGTCGGACCGGGTGATCGCGCGCGAGAAGTACAGCGGCAGGACGCCGTAGCGCTGGTCGCGGCCGAACAGCTCCGGCGCCTGGGCCGCGCAGAAGAGGATCAGCAGCGTCACGGTCAGCCCGTGGTAGGTCTCGTAGCGGACCGGCGACGCCTGGTCGAGCACGTCGCCCGCGCCCGCCTGCACCGCGAGGGCCGCGATGCCCACCGCGAGGATCGCCGGCAGGATCGCCAGGCCTGCGAGCGCGAACGGGGCGATCTTCGCCCGTCCGCCACGGCCGATCCCGAAGCACGTCCGCAGCGACTGGATCAGCAGGGCGGTCGCCGCCGCGCGCCGGCCGAGGCGCGGCCCGTCGTAGCGCTGGTAGCCGAGGTCGTAGATGCGACCGCCGGGGCCGGTCGCGCTTGCGAGACTCATCGGGGTCCGCTCCCTGCAGGCGTCCCGCCGGCAGCGCCGTCAGCGGGGGCGGCCGCGTTGCCAGCCGCGGCGGCCGTCGGAGCGTCGGCGGGGCGGTCGGCGAAGAGGTCCTCGAGTCCGCGCCGTCGCTGTTCGAGCCGGACGAGCGGCAGGCCGAGGTCGGCGAGCGCGTCGCGCACCTGGTCGTACGGCCCGTCGTCGGCGATCGGCACCACGACCGTGTGCCCGTCGACGGCCGCCTGGAGACCGCGTGCCGTCAGCGCGTCGGCAAGCGCCGCTTCGCCCTCTTCGACCTCGACCGCGAGGTACCCGGTCCGCTCCGTGAAGCTGCCGAGCGGCGCGGCCCGCAGCAGGTGGCCGGCGTCGATCGCGACGAGGAAGTCGCAGACCCGCTCGATCTCGCCGAGGAGATGGCTCGCGACGATGACCGCGATCCCGAACTCCGCGCCGGTCCGCTTGACGAGGCTGAGCATCTCGTCGCGCCCGGCCGGGTCGAGGCCGTTGGTCGGCTCGTCGAGCAGCAGCAGCTTCGGGTCGTGGACGAGCGCCTGGGCGAGCTTCACGCGCTGCTTCATCCCGGTCGAGTAGCCCCCGATCGCGCGGTAGCGCTCCTCGTAGAGGCCGACATGGCGGAGCACCTCCGCGGTCCGCTCGCGGGCCGCGGCCCCGGGCAGGCCGGACATCCGCGCCATGTGGCTGACGAAGTCGGTCGCCGAGGTGTCCGGCGGGAGGCAGTCGGACTCGGGCATGTAGCCGATGTGCGGTCGGATGGTCGTCCCGCGCCCGCGGACGTCGATGCCCATGACCTCGGCGGTCCCCGACGTCGGGTCGAGCAGCCCGAGCAGGATCTTGAGCAGGGTGCTCTTGCCCGCGCCGTTGGCGCCGACGAGCCCGATGATCCCGGGTTCGAGCTCGAGGGTCAGCCCGTCGAGGGCCATCACCCCGCCCGGGTAACGCTTGGTCAGCCCGCGCAGGGCGATCAGGGCCATGAGTGCGTGAAGCCTACCGGGTCCCGCGGGTCAGGCGGCGACGATCTGGTTGCGGCCGGCTCGCTTGGCCATCTGGAGCGCGACATCGGCGACCTGGAGCAGCGAGTCCATCGAGCTGACCTGCGGACCGACCGCCGAACAGCCGGCCGACACGGTCGCGTGGATCGTGCCGCCGCCCTCCAACGGGATCTCGGCCGCCTCGAGCGCACGGCGCACGTCTTCGGCGGCTCGGGTCGCCTCGTCGAGGCTCGCCCCGTCGAGGATCACGAGGAACTCCTCGCCGCCGTAGCGAGCGACGATGTCGCTGGCGCGGAAGCGCGCGGTGAGGATCGACCCGAACGTGCGCAGGACCGTGTCGCCGGTGCGGTGCCCGTGTCGCTTGTTGAAGGCACCGAACAGATCGAGATCGAACAGGATGGCCGCCACCGGACGGCGCTCGGCCGGGTCGAGGCGGTCCCGCGCCGCCAGGAGGCGGTCCAGGGCCGCATCGAGGTGGCGGCGGTTGAAGAGCCCGGTCAGCGGGTCGCGGATGGCCGCGTCGGCGACCTGGGCCAGCAGCTCGGCGTTGGCGATGGCGAGGGCGACATGGGCCGCGATGATCGGCAGGACCTCGATGTCGAGCTGGCTGTAGGGGTTGGCCAGGTCGAGCCGCGAGACGGTCAGGGCGCCGATCACCTCGTCCTCGGAGAGGATCGGCACCCCGATGCACGTCATGTGGTCCTGCACGTCGGCCTTCTGGACCGTGGAGGGGAAGCCCTGGCGGGTCAGGCGCGACTCCTCGATGAGGCGCCGCTCGGCGATGGCCCGTCCCGACACGCCCTCCCCCTCGGGGATCCGGACGCCGACGAAGCGCTGGTCCCCGCCGCGCATAGCGGCGATCCGATAGTCCCCGACGGTGGCATCGCGTACGGTGAGGACGACGATGTCGCTGCGCAGGACGGCGCCGACCTGCTCGACGATGACCGGGTAGAGCTTGCGCGGCTCGATCGAGACGTTGATGTTCCGGGACAGCTCGGCGAGCGCCTGGAACAGCGCCGCTCGTTCGGCGATCGTCGAACGCTCGCGGCCGAGCGCGATCGCGCCGGCGATCCGTTCCCCGACGAGGGCCAGGGTGGAACGGTCGCTCTCGTCGAGACCGCCGACCTCGGGGTGTTCCACGTTGAGCACCCCGAGCAGATCGCCGCCGGCGATGAGCGGGACGGTGATCTCGCTTTGGACAGCGTCGCTCGCCACCTCGTAGTCCGGGTCGGCCGCGACGTCTCGCACCAGCGCGCTCTCGCGTGTCCGCATGGCCCGGCCGATGACCCCGCTGGACCCGTCGAACGACTCGATGACGTGGTTCGGGTCGTATCCGCGCTGGGCACCGAGCCGTAGCGTGCCGTCGTTCTCGAGCAGGTAGATCGAAACGTAGTGATAGCCGAACCGTTCGACCATCAGGGCCATGAGCCCGTCGAGCGCGTCCGTCGAGCCGCCGCTCGCGACGAGTCCGCCGACCGCCTCCACCCCGGCCATCTGCCGCGCTCGGCGGCGTTCTCGTGCGCGCGCGATACGGGCACGGGCGATGGCCGCTTCGAGGGCGCCGACCGTACGGCGGGTGCCCAGCGCGAGCAGGACCATGACCACGATGAAGGAGGCCCCGCGCTGGAGGAGCGGTGAGATCGGGACGTCCATGACCACGATGGGCGCGGCGTAGGCCGCCAGCGCCGCCCCGCCCACGATCATCGCCTCGCGCCGTCCGTACACCGCGGCCATCGCCACGACCGGCAGGTAGAGCGACACCGTCGGACGGGCCGCTACCTCGCCGACGAAGAGTCCGAGGGCGGCGACGTACCCGACGGCAGCCAACAGACGTGGGATCGGTCGGCCGAGCGCTGACGACGTCCGACCGAGGACCACCTGGAGCCCGATATAGGCGAGGCCGGACGGGATCAGCGCGAAGACGGCCGGGTCGCCCGCGAAGAGCTCGATGATGACGGCCGCGGTCACGATCGCGACCGCGAGCATCAGATGGGTATCTTCGAACAGGCGTCGGCGGATCATCCGGATCCAGCCCGCGCGGTGTCGCTGGAAGATCGTCGGCACTTCCACGCTGGAAGCGTGGGCACCGGAGGTCCCGGTGTCGATGGCCCGAATGGGTCACCCCACTCGGCTCGGACGTCCCGCCGAGAGGCGCGGCTCGGGTCCGGCTACTCGAAGGTGAGGGTGCTCGCGACGACGTCGGCCGTGTCGAGGATGTCGCGCAGGGTGTGTCCCGCGGAGGGCTCGATCACGAGCACGAGCGTCCCGCCGTCGTCGTCGAGGGCGACCAGGCGCGTCGGCCGGCCGGTCTCGATGTAGTAGGTTCGCCCGCCCGCTTCGAACATCGCCACGTGGCCACCGGCACCCGCGGTCACATCGACCGATCGTCCGGCGCGGCCGTCGATCTTGAGGTCCGCCGGCTTGGTGGCCTTCGCCTTGGCGGTCTTCGCGAATGCGGCGACGAGCCGCTTGGCCGAGCCGTCCTTGAACCGGGCATCGCCGTTCGGGCTCGCGACGTGGGTGGCGAAGGTCAGGACACCCTCCGGCCGGGTGAGGACGAGCAGGTCCTCGGTCGCGACCGAGGCGGACCAGCCGTCGCCGAGCGTGAACGCCACCGGCGGCGTCAGGCCGGTGGGCGCATATCGGGCGCCATCGAGCGCGCACGCCACGTCGAGGATCGGATGGCACACATCGGCGGCGAGGACCGCGGCCGGGGTGGCCGGCGACCGGGGGGTCGATCGGGTGGTCGGGACCGGGGTCGGACGGGCGGTCCGGGCCGGCGGCTGGCCGGACGCCTCGGCGGTCGTCCCGCCGTCATCGGCCCCGGCGACGACCATGGCGAAGCCCCCGATCGAAACGGCCAGGAGCCCGAGCAGCACGACCACGCGGATCGGGCCACCGGGCAGCGACCAGCGCGTCGCCGCGCGAGCCTGCCGGGCGGCCGCGCGGACCGGGCGACCCGAGCCACCAGCAGACTGCGCCGAGGCGGAACGGGCAGGCACGGCGCCGGTGGTTCGCGAGGGCGCCGAGCGGGCCGGCACGAGCGCCTCCAGGGCGGCAGCGAGGGCATTGCCGCTCGGGTACCGGTCGGCTGGGTCGGGGGCGAGGCAGCGCGCCACGACGCGGTCGAGGGCCACGGGAACGTCGGGCTGGACGTCGCGCGGGGCGGGCGCCGCGGCACCGACCCGGGCCAGGGCCAACGCGGCCTGATCCGCACCGGCCCAGGGCCGCCGGCCGGTCAGGGCCTCGTACAGCACCAGCCCGAGGCCGTACACATCCGATGCCGGTGACGTCGCGGCACCCTGGGCCTGCTCCGGGCTGAAGTACTGGACGGAGCCGAGCGTCGTCCCCGGCAGCGTCGCCTCGGCGTCCATCGCGAGGCGGGCGATGCCGAAGTCGGTGATCATCGCCCGCCCATCGCGGGCCAGCAGGATGTTGCCCGGCTTCACGTCGCGATGGACGATCCCGCGAAGGTGCGCCGCCCCCAGGCCGCGGGCCACGTCGAGCGCGATCCGGGTCGCCTCCGTGCTCGGGATCGCGCCGTCGCGGCGCAGGCGGACCGCGAGGTCCTCGCCCTCGACGAGCTCCATGACGAGGTATGGGCCGTCGACGTCGGTGCCCGTGTCGATGCAGGCGACGATGTTCCGGTGGCGCAGCACCGTCGCCGCCAGCGCCTCGCGGCGGAAGCGATCGGCCAGGTCGCGGTCGGCGCCGATCTCGGGGCGCAGGATCTTGATCGCGACCGCGCGTCCGGTCCGCGTGTCCTCGGCCCGATGGATCGTCGCCATCCCGCCCCGGCCGATCACCGGTCCCAGCCGGTAGCGACCGGCGATGCGTCGTTCCGCGGGCCCGGCGGCGATGTCGGACGGTTCCGGTCGCTCGGTCGTCACCCGCCGACGATAGACCAGAGTGGCGGAACGGGCCGCGACGGTCGCCCGGGCCGGACCCGCCGGCCACGCACCACATGGCCCGCGCCGCGAGCGGCCTAAGGTAGGGCGACCGACCCGTCCGATGAGATTGAGGCGCGGCGTCCCCGACGCATCCGGCGAGCGCCCG
The DNA here is from genome assembly GCA_963817245.1 of uncultured Chloroflexia bacterium. Lineage (GTDB taxonomy): Bacteria > Chloroflexota > Limnocylindria > Limnocylindrales > CSP1-4 > SPCO01. The sequence goes on along the minus strand of CAWFNQ010000001.1, from coordinate 123,684 downwards.
ATGGAGCGCGGGGCGGCATCCCCGAACGTGGTGACCACGCCGAGACGTCCTCGGCACCGCGACGGAGGACCCGACCATGCTGCATCCGGAGACGATGCGACTACTCGCCAAGGACCGTCAGGAGTCCTATCAGCAGGAGGCCAAGCGTGATCGCCTTGCTCGCGAGCTCAGCTCGGCCACCCGCGAAGAGCGACGCGACCGCTTCGACGTCCGCAATCTGCGCTGGCTGCTGCTCCGACCTGCCGGAGCCTGACGCCCGCGCTCATGGTCACGACCCGGGTGTGACGAAACGGAAACACCCGGGTCGTACCATGCACGGGTCCAGGTAGACGGGGGTGAGGAGGGCGCAGATGCATCTCCAGGTCAAGGTCAAGATCGGCGGCACCGGGTTCCCCGATGACTCGGCCGTCAACGAGAGCACCAGCTACAAGCGCGGGACGTTCGACGACCTGCTCGCGGTCCTCGAGGCAGCCGACATCAACATCCGCGGCGCCAACGGCCGGCGGATCGAGTTCGGCGGCGAGTTCAGCTTCTGGGCGGGCCATGCGGAATGGACCGACGATCAGAACGACGATGAGACCCGACGAGCCGCCACGGTCCTGCAGGCTTCCTACGACGCCCGCGTCGTCGAGGTGTCATACGCCCGTCTGGACGACACGCCGGGCGCGTTGCGGGCGTTCGTCCAGTCGATCACCGCGAAGGGTCTGTGGGTCGAGGAGATCCTCGTGAGCACGCCTGAAGCGGACGGCAAGATCATCGTGCAGATCTTCACGTCGAGCACGTAGCCCGACAGGTCAACCGACCGACCGAGTCGCGAACCTCGCGCTCGACACGAGCCCGGCGGGACTACCCGCCGGGCTCGTCCGTGTCTGCGACCGCCAGCCCGGCGCGGGCGGCGATCATCGCCGCCTCGATGCGGCTGCTGACGCCCAGCTTGTCGAGGATGTGGGTGACGTGCACGCTCGCGGTCTTCGGGCTGATGAACAGTTCCTGGGCGATCTGCCCGTTCGTCCGTCCCGCGGCGACGAGGGCGAGGACCTCGAGCTCGCGGGTCGAGAGGCCGAGGCCGGCCAGCGGGTCCGTCCTTCGCCGGGATCGGCGTCCCGGCCGGCACGGCCGCCGCATCCGCGGCCGCGGGTTCGGCCGCCGCCGCGATCGAGAGGCGCCCGCGCCCCGCCAGGCCATCGATCCAGCCGAGCAGCGGCATCGCGCCCAGGGCCGCGGCGGTCGTCCGCGCGTCGGTCAGCGCGACCGTGGCGCCCTCGCGATCCCCGGCCACGAGCGCGGCCTCGGCCGCTCGCGATCGCGCGTAGGCCGCCGGGTACGGCATCGGGATGGCGGCCCACGCGTCGGCGACCGCCGTCCACGCAGCCGCGTCGGTCCGTTCCGCGAGCCGCCCGGCTTCCGCGTCGCAGAGGGCCAGGATCGCCCGTCCGGATGCCGTGGTCGGCGTGCCAGCGGCGCGGAGCGCCTCGACGCGTTCGCGCATCCGCTCCCCGGCTGCCTCGGCCGCGGCGGCGTCGGCCGGACGTCGCAGGGCCCGCGCGCGCTCGGCACGATCGGCCACGGCGCGGAGGCCCGTCGCGGCCAGCGGCCCGACCAGGACGGTGTCGTCGCTGCCGGCCAGCCGTTCGGCCCCCACGTCGACGGCGGCGATCGCCTCGTCCGGTTGCCCGGCGTCGATCGACAGCTCTGCCCATGCGAGGCCCGCGAAGGCCGCGAGATCGACGTCGATGTCCGGGTCCGTGAGCGTCTCGACCGGCAGGAGCCGTTCACGCGCGGCTTCGGCGCGCCCGAGACCCCCGAACAGCCGCGCGACCGCGGTATCGCGATAGATCGTCCCGAGGCCGCCGGCATGCCGCTCGAGGCTCGCTTCGGCCACCTCGATCGCCTCGGCCCAGCGGCCGGCGCGGAAGAGGGCGTCGAGCAGCGCCGCATCGAAGTGCGGCCCGAACCGTCGTTCGAGGCCGTGGGTGCGGATGGCCTCGGAGCCCGCCCGGGCCGCCTCGACGGCCTCGTCGAACCGATCGCCCACGATGAGGTGGTAGGACAGGTTGCCGCTCGCCGCGACCAGGCTCTCGAGGAGGTCGTGCTCCTCGCTCAGTCGCTGGGCGAGGAGCTCCTGCTCGATCCCCTCATCGGGGAGGCCGAGCGACACGAGATCGGCACCCAGGATGATCCGGGCCCGCACCTCGGCCTTGGTCGCGCCGGTGGCCACGGCCGACGCGATCGCCTCGTCGAGGAGGTCGCGTGACTCGCCGTACCGACCGGCGCCCATCAGCCATCCGGCGAGGCCCACGAGCACGTGCGCCCGCTCCGGGGTCGGCGGCTCGGCCGGGACGATCCGCACCGCCTCGCGGTGCTCGGCCTGGGCCTCCTCGTTGCGCCCGGCCACCCAGAGCTGGTACCCGAGACGGGAGTGCAGGAACCCGGCCACGCCCGGATCGGTCGTCAGGTCCGACGAGGGCGATCGCATCGCGCAGCCAGGCCATGGCCTGCTCGCCCTCGCCGGCGTCGTCGGCGACCCACGAGGCCCGACGGCGGAGGTCGATCGGATCCGGCAGGTCGACGGCGGCGCGGATGTCCGGCGGCACCTGGGGTTCCAGCTCGATCGCCTGGCGGTAATGGCGCGTCGCGGCGGTGAACGCGTAGACGCCGGCGGCCGCGGTGGCCGCGTCGATCGAGGCGCGGAACGCCTCGACGGTCCGGGCCGCCTCGAGCCAGTGGTGGGCGAGCTCGGCCGCGGCACCCGCGGGACTCGGATCGGCGAGATCCGGCCGCGAGCCCAGCACGATCGCGAACCGCTCGTGGATCGCCCGGCGCTCGGCGGGCAGCAGGTCACGCTCGAGGACCTCGCCGAGCAGCGCGTGGCGCGGACGCAGGGCGCCGGTCTCCTCGTCGGGCACCAGGAGGCGGGCGGTCACGGCTGCCCGGATCGGTTCGCGGACGTCGACCTCGGGGACCTCGGTCACGGTGGCGACCAGTCGCTCGTCGACGGGCCGGCCGGCGAGGGCCACGACCCCCATCACCCGCTGGCTGGCCTCGGGCAGCAGGGCGATCCGCCCGGCGAGCGTGTCCGCCAGCGTCCGCGGCAGGGCGGCCTTGCCGCGCGGTTCGCGGCTGGCCTCGACCAGCTCCTCGACGAAGAACGGATTGCCGTCCGAGCGCGCGTGGATCCGGTCGACGAACGACGGCTCGCCCGGTTCGCCGAGGATGTCCGCGACCTGGCGCGCCACGTCCGTGGCCGAGAACCGCTCGAGATCCAGGCGGGTCACGCGCGCGTCGCGCTCGAGGGCCGCCAGCCAGGTCTCGACCGGGTCGCCCTTGGCGAGGTCGTCCGTGCGGACGGTCAGCAGCAGGAGGAGCCGTTCGCGATCGAGGTTGCGGACGAGGAAGGTGACGAAGTCGCGGGTGCCGGTGTCCACCCAGTGGAGGTCCTCGAGGACGATGGCCGTCGGCGCCGTCGCGGCCAGGTCGCCGAGCAGGCCGAGCACGAGACCGAACAGCCGCGCCTGGTCGAGGCCACTGCGCGCGTCGGCGTCGGCGCCGGGAGCTCGGCGAGGGCGGCATCGGCCGGGAGGACGCCCGGCAGGAGCCGGCCGAGCTCGGACCGGCCGGCGCCGAGAAGGCCCGCGACCTCCGAGGGCGGCGGTCTCGCGGATGAGGCCGCGCAGGGCCTCGGTCAGCGGCGCGTAGGGCAGGCCGTCCTCCGCGAGGTCGAGGCAACCGCCGGTCAGCGCCCGGCCGCCCGCGGCCCGGATGCGCTCGAGTGCGCCCGAGATGAGGCGGGTCTTGCCGATCCCGGCCTCGCCGGCGATGACGACGATCGTCGGGCGGCCGTCGGCGGCGCGGGCGAAGGCCTCGTCCAGGGCGCGCGACTCCGCCTCGCGACCGACCAGCCCCCGAGTGTGCCGGCGTCCACCACGAACGGAGTCTACGGCCCGGCCGTCTCGTGGGCGACGGGCCGGCCGCGTTCGTCCGGCCGATGCCTCAGGACCGCGGGCAGGGCGCGGGGCCGAGCCGGTCCCCGTCGGCCTCGAGGCCGAACCCGACGGGGAACCGTGCGCCGTCGCACGGCCCCTTGGCGGTCCGCGGCGCGTCGTCGGGCGTGCGCGGCCATGTGTACGGGGTCGTGGCCGAGAACGGCTGGTCGCCGACCAGGACATCGGCCACGCCCGTTCCCTCGGTCCCGGGCAGCCACGCCGCGACGATGGCGTCGGCGGTCGGCTCGATCCGGTCGAGCATCACCGGGCGCCCGGAGAGGATCACGACGATCAGTCGGTCCACCAGGGCGCGCATCCTGCGCCACGAGGGCGACGTCGCCGTCGGGCAGCGCGCAGCGTCGCCGAGTCGCCCTCCCCTTCCGCGTACGGCGGCTCGGCGACGACCACGATCCCGGTCCGGGCATGCGTGCCGGCCGGGAAGTGGCCGGTGGGGTCGAACTTGACCCGGTCGCCGAGGCGCGCGGTCAGGGCGGCGGCGATCGTCGTCCCGGGCGTGATGTCGCCGCTCGAGCCCTGCCACGTGATCGTCCAGCCGCCGGACTGGAGCCCGATGTCGTCCGCGCCGCGACCGGCGAGCAGGATCGCGCCGGACTCGTCGGGATCGAGCGGCAGGACCGCCGGCGTCGTCTTGAGCAGCACCAGCGAACGCGCGACCGCCTCACGGGCCAGCGCCCGGTCGGCGTCGGAGCCGACGTCCGCCGTCCGGTCCGGCCGGCGGCATCGGCGTGCTCGAAGAGGCCGAGCTCGAACTTGACCCGCAGGATCCGGCGGACGGCGTCGTCGACCCGGCTCTCGAGGATGTTCCCGTCCTGGATCCCGGCCCGGACCGCGCCCTGGAAGCGCTTGCCGTCGTACGGGACCATCGCCATGTCGATGCCCGCGGAGATCGCCTGGGCGACGGCGGTGTCGTAGTCGGGCGTCAGCTGGTCGATCGCGCCCCAGTCGGAGACGACGAACCCGGTGAACCCGAGCTCGCCCTTGAGCACCTCGGTCAGCAGGTGCGCATCGCCGGTGACCTTGCCGTCGCGCGTGCTCGAGAACGACGCCATGACGATCCGGACGCCGGCATCGATGGCCGCCTCGTACGGCGTCAGGTGGATGGCCCGCAAGGTCGGCTCGTCGAGCTCGGTCACGCCCTGGTCGAGCAGGTAGCCCGGCGTCGTCGACGACCCGAAGGTCGTGCCGCCGTCGCCGAGATAGTGCTTCGCCGTCGCGGCCGCCGAGCCGGGGTCGGCCAGGGCCGCGCCCTGCAGGCCGCGGATGAACGCGCTCGAGAGGTCGCTCACGAGCGTCGGGTCCTCGCCGTAGCCCTCGTACGTGCGTCCCCAGCGGACGTCCTGCGGCACGGCGAGCACCGGCCCGAAGTCCCAGCGGATGCCGGTCGCGGCCATCTCGAGGGCGGTGGCCCGGCCGATGCGCTGCGACGAGGTCCGGGTCGCCGGCGGCGCCGAGGCCGACCTGCTGCGGGAAGATCGTCGCCCCGAACGACGTTGTTGTGGCCGTGCACGGCGTCGATGCCGTAGAGCATCGGGATCGCCGAGCCGCGTCGACAGCGCGGCGTCCTGGTAGGCCTTGACCATCGCGTACCAGCTCGCCGGGTCGTTCTGTGCGGGCGCGCCGCCGCCGCCGCTGAGCACCGAGCCGAGCAGCAGGTCCTTCACCCCGTCCGGGTCGACCGAGTGGTTCTCGAGCTGGGTCATCTGGCCGATCTTCTCGTCGAGCGTCATCTGCGCGAGGAGCGCCTCGACGCGCGTCTCGACGGGCAGCGAGGGGTCGTGCCAGTCGGCGGCGCGTCGTCGGGGACGCGCTCGGCGCCGCGGCACTCGGTCCCGGGCTGGTCTGGGCCGGTGCGCAACCGATCGTGGCCAGGACGAGCGGGCGGCGGCCGCGAGGGCGGTCGAGCGACGCATCACACGATGATCCCTCGTCAGCCCGACGATCCCGAGGACATAGATCCCGGTCACGAGGATCGAATCGATCCCGAACCCCGCGAATCGACGCCGCGGCCTGACGAGGATCGTGCCGACGAAGATCGTCGTCATGACGATCCCGAGCGTCCCGAGCCAAGCGTTCTCCGGCCCCGCTTCGGGGAGCAGCGGCCGCCCGGCCAGCACGTCCGCCAGCAGGAAGATCGTCAGCTGGAAGGCGTTCCCGCCGAAGATGTCACCCATCGCGAGCTGGTTGTCACCGAGGCGGACCGCCTCGAGGCCGGTGCTGATCTCCGGCAGCGCGGTCGCGGCCGCGAGGAACGTGGCCCCGAAGACGACCCCGTTGATCCCGGCCATGTCGGCCAGCGCGCTGCCGCTCTCCTCGAGGGCCACCCCGGCGACGAGGATCACGGCGCTCGTGGCGATGAACAGCCCGATCACCCTGGCGTTCGGGGTCTTCGACATCGGTGGCACATAGGTCGGGTGCTTCACCCGGCGGTTCCGCCGACCGGCCGCGCTGCCTTCCATGACGATCTGCCACGGCTCGCGACGGCGCACCCGGTCGAGCACGAAGATGCCGGCGACCCATGCGACGGCGATCCCGAGCGAGGCGGGGCTGACCGGGCCGATGGCGGCGTCCGGGGGGAGCATCGTGCCGAGGAGCATGATCGTCGTCACGATGATGACGAGGATGCCCTCGAGGACCGGCACGAGCGAGCCGACGAGGAACGACAGCGGGCGGTCGCCCTTGACGGCGCGGTCGCACAGCACGAGGACGAGCGTCTGGACCGCGATGCCGCCGATGAGGTTGCCGGCGGCGATGCCGAGGTTGCCCGCCATGACCGCGGCCACCGTGATGGCGATCTCGGGCAGGCTCCCCGCGATCGCCAGGAGCACCACGCCGCCGAGGGCCTCGCCGAGGCCGAAGCGCTCGTCGATCGCGTCCGTGGCCTTCGAGAGGTAGATCCCGGCGATCCACGTCGCGGCGGAGGCGACCACGAAGACCGCCAGCAACGCGGGACCGGTCATCGGACCGTCACCTCGTCGTCGTCGGTGGCCCCGCTCCGTCCTCGCCGGCGCCGGCACCCGTGGGCTCACGGTACCGCGCCCGCGCTCGCCCCGCCCGGTCGCATTCGCCCTCGTGCGGCCGCCACGGGCGGTCAGATCGCCTTCGAGCGGGGAGGCCAACGGCACTTGTCAGCGCGGCCGTCGCCGCGCACGATCTCGAGTGAACGATGTTTCCCGCCTCGCGGCCCGATGACGTGCGGGCCGGTCGGGTCGCGGACCGCACGGAGTCCCTGGCGGCACACTAGTCGTCGACCCGGGCGGAGGTGCACCCATGGTGCTCCAGTCATCCTCTTCGCACGAGACCACGAGTTGGCGGATCCTCGGCACCGCGCTGCTCATCGCCGCGCTGATCGTCGCCGTGATGCTGATCGCGACCGCAGTACTGGGGATCGCGGTGAACGGGCCGTCGTACGACATCGTGCCGGACCCGGCGGGCTTCCTCGGGCTACCGTTCTGACGATCCACGCTTGTGCCGTCGTCGGGGCTCTCGGGACGGCCGTCTCGGCAACCTCACCGACACGACCTGCATTGGTGGGTCCCGCCGTCGGGTCGAGCGGTCGAGCCGAGCGCCCGGGCGCGCCGGGCCGGGCGCGCTGACCCGCTGATCGAGCCACCCGGTGGCCGAACGGGCGGACGGACGTCCCTGGGCGCCGCCGGACCGGCTGCCCAGCCGCTGGTTGAGCCACCCTGTGGGTGAACGAGCGGCTGAACGTCGAGTGTCCCTGGGCGCCGCCGGACCGGCTGCCCAGCCGCTGGTTGAGCCGCCCGGTGGCCGAAGACGGGCGGACGTCACGCCCCGACTCGACAGCTGGTCGAGACGACGCCGAGGGGAATCTCGTCGACGACTTCAGGCACACCGAACGCATCGATCGGGGACTGGAGCGGGAGACGGGGTTCGAACCCGCGACATGCAGCTTGGAAGGCTGCCGCTCTGCCAACTGAGCTACTCCCGCCCGAGGCTCGGCGAAGTCTACCAGTCGCCCTTCGGCGACCTCGCGCTCGGAGACGGCGATCGACACCCGCGGTTTGTTGCGTGGCGGGTTTAGGCTGCCCTGCGTGAGACGACGAGACCCATTCCACCGCGCCATGGACCGGTTCGCGGCGGACCCCGCTTCGGTGAGGAACGCGGCCCTGTTGATGATCATCATCACGGTCGCCATCGTGCTCGTCGGCGGGATGATCGTCTGGATCTTCGACGCCCGTGACTTCCCGGACCTGGGCGGCGCCCTCTGGTACACGCTGCAGACGGTCACCACGGTCGGGTACGGCGACAAGGTGCCGACCCAAGGGGTCGGGCGTCTGGTCGGGGCGACGGTGATGGTCGTCGCCGTCGCATTGATCGCGATCCTGACGGCCTCGATCACCTCGACGTTCGTGGAGGCCGCCCAACGTCGGAATCGGGCCGGCCAGGAGGCCCAGGACCACGACTCGACCGAACGTCTCCATCAACAACTCGAAGACGTGCTCGCCAGGCTCACGGCCATCGAAGCGACGCTCGCAGCGCGGGATCACGAGCCCGACGCGAACCTTCCCCCGGAGCGCCGCCCCTAGCGCCTCGTCGATACGGCCGGCGGCAGCATTTCAGGCCCGAATAGCGTGACAGAGGACCCCATACTGGGCCGATGCGTTTCCGAACGACGCTCCAGCTCGCCGGGCGGACCGCCACGGGGTTCCGCGTGCCTGAGGAGGTCGTGCAGGGCCTCGGCCGTGGCAAGCGGCCGCCCGTGCTCGTCACGATCAACGGGTACACGTATCGGAACACGGTCGCGGCGTACGGCGAGGAGTACCTCATCGGCGTCTCCGCCGAGCATCGCGCCGGCGCGCACGTGAAGGCCGGCGACACCATCGACGTCGATCTCGAGCTCGACACGGAGCCGCGCGAGGTCGTGGTCCCGAGTGACTTCGCCGAGGCGCTCGAGGCAGAGCCGGCGGCCAAGGCGATGTTCGACTCGCTCTCCTACAGCAACAAGAGCGCGCATGTGCTTTCCATCGAAGGTGCGAAGACGATGGAGACGCGACGGCGTCGGATCGAGAAGTCGGTCGCGACCTTGAAGGCCGGCAAGGCCCGCTAGATCAGTCCGGTCGAGGGCGTCCGTGGCGGGCGAGACGCTCGCCGGGCATGGCCGTCGGAGCGCCGTGGCGCCCGGCATCGTGTCGGGAACGCTGTCCGTCGCCGGGCCGCGGGCCCTGCCCCGGACGACCACTCTGTGGTGTCCGCTGGCCGAGCCACTGACCTGGCTGCGACGGGCGGCCGGCCGGTCGCGGCCCGCGACCGTCGTTCGGGCGGGCGCCATGGCCCTGGACGGGTCTCGCGCCGTGACCCACCACCGGGCGGGTGGCGTGACCCACGACCGGGCGACCGGCGAACGGCTGGCCCGGGCGCGCCGCGTACGGCTGGCCGACGCGCGGCGCATGACTCGGGTGCTGCGCGCGGGCGACCCGCGGTCCGGCGCCGGGACGGGCGCCGCCCAGTCCGCCACGGAGGATCGGCTCGGGGCGGATGCGCGGATCGGGCTCGAAGCCGGGGATGACCTCGGACGGGATCGAGCGGCCGAGCACGCGCTCGATGTCGCGGAGCATGCGCTCCTCGTCGATGCAGACGAGCGAGACGGCCTCGCCGTCGACCCCGGCGCGGCCGGTCCGCCCGATGCGGTGGACGTAGTCCTCGGGGACCATCGGCAGCTCGAAGTTGACGACGTGCGGCAGCGCGTCGATGTCGAGCCCGCGCGCCGCGACCTCGGTGGCGACCAGGATCGCGTAGCGATTGGCCTTGAAGTCGGCCAGGGCCCGCACGCGCTGCGGCTGGCTCTTGTTGCCGTGGATCGCGGTCGTCGGGATGCCGTCCTGCTCGAGCTGCTTGGCAAGTCGGTTGGCACCGTGCTTCGTGCGCGTGAAGACCAGCGCCTGGTAGATGACGCCGCTCTTGACGAGATGGCTGAGCAGTTCGCGCTTCCGCTCGCGGTCGACGCGGATGACGCGCTGCTCGACGAGCTCGGACGGCGCGTTCCGCGCGTCGACCTGGACCGAGGCCGGGTCGTGGAGGAGCCCGGAAGCCAGCGCCCGGATCTCGTTCGAGAACGTCGCGGAGAACAGCAGGTTCTGGCGCTTGGCGGGCAGCAGCGCGAGCACCTTGCGGATGTCGCGGATGAAGCCCATGTCGAGCATGCGGTCGGCCTCGTCGAGGACGAGGATCTCGACCGCCGACAGGTCGATGGTCCGCTGGCCGACGTGATCCAGCAGACGGCCCGGGCGTCGCGACGACGATCTCGGGACCGGCGCGCAGGGCGCGGACCTGCGGATCGAAGCCGACGCCGCCGTAGATCGCGACCGACTTGATGGGTCGCTCGGCGCCATAGGTGCGGACGCTCGCCTCGACCTGCAGCGCAAGCTCGCGCGTCGGCGCGAGGATCAGCGCCCGGATGCGGCGCGGTCCCTGCGGGACGGGCCGCGTGCAGCAGCTGGAGCATCGGGAGGACGAAGGCCGCGGTCTTGCCGGTGCCCGTCTGGGCGCCGGCCATGACGTCGCGACCGGCGAGGACGATCGGGATCGCCTGTTCCTGGACGGGGGTGGGTGTCGTGTAGCCCTCGCGGGCGACGACACGAAGCAGCTCGGGCGACAGCCCGAGACGATCGAATGACATGAAGGGGGTGACTCCTGACGAGGCCCTCCCGCCAGCCTGGCGGGGCCCGGTCAGGGCGTAGGTGGATCGGGATCGAAACGGGGTGAGCCGGGGCGCTGACCGGAGCGCCTCATCGAGCACGAAGGCCGCAAGCATACACGACGCCGATGACCTGCCCTTCGGCCCTACCCCTCCGGCCGGCATCAGGACCACGATGGCGGGGAAAGGAGGGCAGCCATGCCATACGTCGGAGACATCCTCGAGCTGACCCGCCGGAACACGTTCTTCAGAGAGGTCATCGCGACGGGCCCGAAGAGCCAGGTCGTCGTGATGTGCCTGCCGCCTCGAGGCGAGATCGGCCTCGAGACGCACACCGAGCTCGATCAGGTCCTGGTCATCGTCGAGGGCACCGGATCGGTGATCCTCGATGGGAAGACGAGCCCGATCGCCCCCGGGACCCTCATCCAGGTGTCGGCGGGGACGGAGCACAACGTGACGAACACGGGCACGGCGCCGATGCGCCTCTACACCGTGTACGCCCCGCCGGCCCACCTACCCGGGACCGTCCACAAGACCAAGGCGGAGGCCGATCGCGACGAGGCGGACCACCCGCTCGTCGGCGCCACCACCTGACGGCGGCCGCCCCCGGTCCGGACCATGGGCCGGGCCTGCTGGTCTAGGCGGTTGGCCGGCCCTGATAGCGGGCGTTGGGACCCTCGAGGATCGCGCGCTGGCGCGGCGTCAAGTCGGGCCAGCGTGCGCGATCGTAGGTGGCCGCGCTGAAGGCGATCGGGGCCGGGTCGTACTTGAAGAAGAGCGTCCGTCGCTCCCCGGCCCCGCGCCACGGGAGCGTGCCGTGGGTCATCGCCTCGGTGAAGACGATGGCCGTGCCCGCCGGTCCGGTCACCGCCCGGACGAGGTCCGGCGGCGTATCGCCCTCGAGTTCCTTCCAGGCCTCGGGGAACGGCAGGTTCGCCTTGTGGCTGCCGGGCACGCACCCGAACCCGCCGTCGCCGGGTCCGACGTCGCGCAGGTTGTAGGCAACGACCACGAGCCCGGAGCGCGGCACACCCTCGACGAACGTGTACCACTGACCCGGGTCGAATGGGACCGCGCCGCCGTGCAGCTTCGTCCCGATCGGGCCCTTGCCGCGCCGGATGAGATCGGCGTAATCGTGATCGAGGCGGAACCCCGGCCCGAGCAGCGACTCAAGGATCGGGAGCATCGGCGCGTGGTCGATGAGGGCACGCACCTCCGGTCCCCAGTCGAGGACGCCACCGAACCGGTGGGTGGTCTCGTCGGCACCCACCTCCGCCGAGATGTGCTCGTCCATCACCGCGTCCAGCCGCGCGACCTGGTCGGGTGCCAGGGCGCCGGGCACGACCAAGTAGCCGTTCAGGTCGAAGAGATAGCGCTGGGCCGGATCCACCCCGGGGGTCTCGAGCGCCTCAGCCGCCGACGAGGACGCGCACCCGGGCGAGATGGCCGTGGGTCGCGAAAGCCGAGTCCCCCGCCAGCACGCCGGTCACCACGAGCAGGTCGACCCCGTCGCGCGTCGGACCCGCCTGGCGGATGTGCGTCGAGGGCTCCGCGAACGCGCCGACGAGCGCGAACGCGACCGCCTGCTGCGCCGTCGACCCGGACCCCTTCGGGAGCCGGACATCGATCTCGAGGACGTCATCGACGACCTCGAGGCGCGCGAGATCCACGGCCAGGGACTCGGCGACCGCGCGCACGCTCGGTCCGAGGTGGGCCTCGGCGTCCTCGGTGACCCAGCCCGGCTCCGCCGTCAAGGCCAGCATTCGCTCGATGTCGGGCGACACCGACGATGCGTCGCGGACACCGGTGAACCGCTCGTCGGTGTCCCAGCGTCGTCGTTCGGTCGCCGTCATCGCGGTCAGCCCTTCCGCTCGAGGATCGGACGGGCCACGTCGGGCTTGTCGACGACGAACGCGAACATGGCGCGGTCGCCCCAGCGCCCGAGGAACAGGTGGCCGTAGATGTTCACGTCCGCGTCCGCCAGCGCCCGCGACAGCCGGGCCATGCCGCCCGGGCGGTCGTCGACCTCGGTCAGGATCGACTCGCCCTCGATGTAGGTGTAGCCGCCGTCGTCGAGCACGGCCTTGGTGGTCACGTCGTCCGCGGTGGTCATGATCACGTGGCCCGAGTCGCCCATGCTCCCGCCGCCGATGGCGCGCAGGTCGACGCCACGCGCGGCGAGCGCCTCGGCGAGGTTGGCCATCGCGCCGGGTTCGTTCTTGAGCTGGACGACGAACTGGTTGGCCATGCAAGCCTCCGGCGGGGACTGGGTCCTGCGATTCTAGCGACCGCCCTGTGCTAGCGTCCTCGACCGATGACGACGCCGATCGACGCGGGCGAGCGGGTGACCATCGACGCCGCCGGGATCCCCTTCTCCGCGCTCGTCTGGGGCGACCCGGACGCCCGGCCACTGCTCCTGGTCCACGGGGTCACGGCCTCGGCCGCGATCTGGTGGCGGGTCGGTCCACGCCTGGCCGCCACCGGTCGACGGGTGGTCGCCGTGGACCTGCCCGGCCACGGGCTGACCGGGCACTGGATCGGGCGGCATCGCTTCCGAGAGACGGCCGACGACCTTGCGGCGTTCATCCGCGCAGCCGACCTGGATCGTCCGGCACTCCAGGTCGTCGCCCACAGTTGGGGCGCGATGGTCACGGCGCACCTGCCGCTCGCGGGGATCCGCCCCGCGACGATCGTGCTGCTCGATCCGCCGGCACTCGCGGTCTCGCTCATCGGGCAGATGGCGAAGGACCCCACCTGGCGCGTCTACGACGACCCCGCCGAGGCGATCGCCGCGGTCGGCGCGGCGAATCCGACATGGGACGCCGGCGACGTCGCGGCAGCCGCCGATGCGATGCGGCAGGTCTCGGTCGACGCCGCCCGCGCCATCGTCCTCGAGAACGGCGACTGGGACGCCGGGCTCGCCGCGCTCGCCGACCCGGCCGCGAGCGACATCCCCGTCTGGGTCGTCCGCGGCGAACCGGCCGCGGGCGGGCTGACGATGGACACGGCCGCGGCCGTGTTCCGGGAGCGCTACGGCGTGGACCACGTCATCACGATCCCGGGGGCACCGCACAGCCCGCAGCGGACGCACCTCGACGAGACGGTCGCGGCCTTCGAACACGCGCTGTCGGGCTGACGCTCGGGCCGGCGGCGACGCCGGGTCCGCCCGCCCGGCCGAGTGCGCGGGCGGTCAGGCCGGACCCGGGACGACGATGCGCTCCGCACGGATCGCGACGGCCCGGCGATACGCCTCCACGTAGCGTGGCGCCGCGCCAGTGACCCAGTCGAAGTCCACGGCCATCCCCCGCCGCTGGAGCGACGCCCATCCCGCGCCACCGGCACCATGCCGTCGGATCGCCTCATCGCACGCCACCAGCAGATCCTCGACCGCGGGCCGGTCGAAGACGAAGCCCGTCCCCGTCCGCGGGTGCGCCGTCACATCGACGACCGTGTCGGCGAGGCCGCCGGTCTTGTGGACGATCGGCGGCGTCCCGTACCGCAGGGCGATCATCTGACCCTGGCCGCACGGCTCGAACCGCGACGGCATGAGGAACAGGTCCGAGCCGGCATAGATCCGGCGGGCCATGACCCGGTCGAACCGCTCGAGCAGCGCGACCTGCCGCGGATGATCGGCGGCCAGCTCGCGGAAGGGATCGGCGAGCTCCGGGTGGCCGCTCCCGAGGACGACCAGCCGGGCGCCTCGCCGGAGCAGCCCGGGCACCGCACCGGCGACGAGGTCGAAGCCCTTCTGCGGGTCCAGACGCCCGATCAGGCCCAGGACCGGACGACGGTCGGCGGGGTCGAACCCCACCCTCGTCAGCAGGTCGGCGCGGCAGGCGGCCTTCCCGGCGAGGTCATCGGGCCCGTAGGTCGCGGCGATGTCGGCGTCCGTCGACGGGTCCCAGACCGCGCCGTCGAGGCCGTTGAGGATGCCGATGAACCGGTCCCCGAGCGAGCGCAGCAGGCCGTCGAGGCCCATCCCGAACGCGGGGGTGAGCGCCTCGGCCGCGTACCCGGGCGAGACCGTGTTCACGAGCTCGGCCCGCTCGATCGCCTGCCCGAGCAGGTCCACGCCATCCGCGCCCGCCGCCACGACCTCGTCGCCCGGACGCAGGCCGAGCTGGGTGAGCCGCGCCCGTGGCGTCCAACCGTGGTAGGCGAGGTTGTGCAGCGTCGTCAGGATGGCCGAGCGCCCGATGATCGGGTCGTCCGCGTATCGCGCATCCCGGAAGATGGCAGCCGGGCCCGTGTGCCAATCGTGGAGATGCAGGACGTCGACGGGTCGGCCATCGGCGCGCAGCGCCTCGAGGACCGTGCGGCAGAACAGGCCGAATCGCCAGGCGTTGTCCGCGTAGTCACCGGCGGCGTCCCCGTAGAAGCCGGCCCGGTCGAACGCCGCGGGGTGGTCGACGAGGCGGAGCCGGTACCCGTCGGCCTCGACATCCACGACGCCGACCTCGCTGACGCCCGCCGGCGCCCGCGGATCCGGCACGCGGACGACGGTTTCCCCGCTGATGCGCCCGGCCGGCGGGTCGGGCACGGCGCGGTAGCGCGGGAGGAACACGTCGACCGGGGCGTCAACGGCGCCTGCCGGCAGACGCCCGAGTGCGCGGGCGAGGGCGTCGACGACATCGGCCAGGCCGCCGGTCTTGGCCCACGGCTCGCACTCGGCGGCGAGGAACACCACGCGTAGCCCCATGGGCCGCATCGTAGCCGCCGGGCCGACCCGTCGGACCGGCCCGTCGGGCCCGGCCGGCCGAGCCCGGCCGCCGAGCGGGCGCCGTGGCCGGGTATCATCCCCGCCCATGGACCTCGTCCGCGTGCCCTCGACCCCGGCCGCGTGGTTCCCGCTTCCGCCGCGCCTCGAGGGGTTGCGCCGCCTCGCCTACAACCTGCACTGGGCGTGGCATCCCCGCACGCGCGGGCTCTGGTCGCTCATCGACCGGACCTCGTGGGTGCGCTACCGGAACCCGGTCCCGGTCATCAGCGGCGCCGTCGACTGGTCGCGCCTCCTCGACGACGCCAAGTTCCTCGCCGAGTACCACGACGTCCTCGCCGAATTCGACCGGTACATGGCCAACGGCACCGACCACTGGTTCCAGCGCCGCTACGGCGAGGCGCTCGACGGCCCGATCGCCTACTTCTGCGCGGAATACGGCCTGCACGAGTCGCTCGGCATCTATTCGGGCGGCCTGGGCGTCCTCGCCGGCGATCACATGAAGACCGCGAGCGACATGGCGCTGCCGTTCCTCGGCGTCGGGCTCCTCTATCGCAAGGGCTACTTCCGCCAGTCGATCGACGCCGACGGGCACCAGGAGCACAACTACCCCGACTACGACCTCTCGCGCCTGCCGCTCGGGCGGGTCCAGGACCAGAACGGGCTGCCGCTGACCGTGACCGTCGAGCTCCCCGACCGGGAGCTGGACGTGGCGGTCTGGCTGGCGCAGGTCGGCCGGGTTCCGGTCCTGCTGCTCGATACCGACCTGCCCGAGAACCTCGAGCCGGACCGCCCGATCACCCACATCCTGTACGTGCGCGGCCGCGAGATGCGCCTCCACCAGGAGCTGGTCCTGGGCGTCGGGGGCGTGCGCGCCATCCGCGCCCTCGGCCTCGCCCCGGCCGTCTGGCACCTCAACGAGGGTCACTCGGCGCTCCTGCTTGCCGAGCGCGCTCGCGAGCTCGTCGCGGAGCGGCCGGCCGCTGGACGACGCCTGGTCGGCGGTCCGCCGGAACAGCGTATTCACGATCCACACGCCGGTCTCGGCCGGCAACGAACGCTTCGACGCCGATCTCGTCCGGCGGATCGCCGGCCCCTTCCTCGACCGTGGCGGGGTCCCCGTCGAGCGCGTGCTCGAGCTCGGACTCGGGATGGACGGCGATCGCACCCAGTTCGATATGACCGCGTTCAGCCTTCGGCTCACGAACGGGGCCAACGCCGTCAGCCATCTCCACGCCCAGACGGCGAACGCGACCTGGACCGGCATCAACGATCACGGGATCCTCGGGATCACCAACGGGGTGCACGGACCGACCTGGATCGGCCAGCCGAACGCCGACCTGCTGGCCCGCTATCTCGATGCCGATCTCGACCACCTCGATGCCGCCTCGGAACAATCGAGGTTCTGGGAGCGGATGGAGCGCGTCCCGGCGAAGGACCTCTGGGAGGCCCATCTCCGCCAGAAGCGCGAGCTGACCCACTTCGCCCAGGGCCGACTCCGGAGCCAGCTGGCCCGCCACGGCGAATCGCCCTCGGTCCTCGCGGAGCTCGACGACGCGTTCGACCCGCAGATCCTGACGATCGGCTTCGCCCGGCGGTTCGCGACGTACAAGCGCGCCGGTCTGCTCTTCACCGACATCGACCGACTGAGCCGCCTCGTCCGCGACCCCGACCGTCCGATCCAGATCGTGTTCGCCGGCAAGGCCCACCCGGCCGACCGGCCCGGCCAGCGGGTCATCCAGGAGATCTTCCAGCGCTCGCGCTCCCCGGAACTGCGCGGCCGGGTCTTCATCCTCGAGGACTACGACATGCGGGTCGGCCGGTTCCTCGTCCAGGGCGTCGACGTGTGGCTGAACAACCCGCGCCGCCCGCTCGAGGCGTCGGGGACGTCCGGCATGAAGGCCGCGCAGAACGGCGTCCCGAGCGTCAGCGTCCTCGACGGCTGGTGGGACGAGGGGTTCAGCGGCGACAACGGCTGGGCCATCGGCGGCCGGGAGACCGATCCCGACGAAGCCGCCCAGGACTGGTCCGACGCGCACGACCTCTATCGGATCCTCGAGGAGGAGATCATCCCGAGCTACTACGAGCGGGATCGCAACGGGCTCCCGACGGCGCTGGATCGGGACGATGCGCCAGGCGATGGCCACGACGCTGTGGACCTTCTCCACGACGCGGATGCTGCACGAGTACACCGAGCAGCTCTACCTGCCGGCCGCCGGTGTCCCCGTCCAGGAGAAGGCCAAGACGCCCGCCGTCACGGAGGCCGGCTAGGCCCACCGTGGCGCCCCGCATCTCGCTGGCGCTCGCCCTCCACAACCACCAGCCGGTCGGCAACTTCGGCTGGGTGATCGCCGAGAACTGCGAGACCGCCTACCTGCCGATGCTCGAGGCGCTCGACCGCCACCCGGGCGTCCACCTGTCGCTCCACTACACGGGGCCGCTGCTCGAGTGGTTCGCCGCGGAGCGCCCGGACATGCTCGACCGGTTGCGAGCACTCGTCGCGCGCGGCCAGATCGAGATCCTCGGCGGCGGCTATTACGAGCCGGTCCTGGCGTCCCTGCCGGAGCGCGACCGCATCGGCCAACTGGTCCGGATGGGCGACGAGCTCGAGGCGCATCTTCGGCCGGCGACCACGGGGCGCGTGGCTCGCCGAGCGCGTCTGGGAACCGGACCTCCCGACCTCGCTCGTCGCCGGCGGGTACGAGTGGACGATCCTCGATGACGCCCACTTCCGCGCCGCCGCCATCCCCGAGGAGGACCTCTGGGGGCCGTACACGACCGAGGACCAGGGCCGGCTGGTCGATGTCTTCGGGACCGAGCAGGGGCTGCGCTACCGGATCCCGTTCCGCGACGTCGAGGACGTCATCGCCTACCTGCGCGACCACGCGACCGAGGACGGCTCGCGGGTCGGGATGATGGGCGACGACGGCGAGAAGTTCGGCGGCGTGGCCGACGACCTGGGAGCACTGCTGGGGCGAGCGCCGCTGGGTCGAGCGCTTCTTCGACGCCCTTGAAGCGAACGCCGATTGGCTCTCGACGGTCACGCCGTCCGCGTGGCTGGACGGCCACCATCCGATCGGGCGCGTGTACGTCCCGACCGGATCGTACGCGGAGATGGGCGAGTGGGCGCTGCCGGCGGCCGAGAGCCTCGCGTTCGGGGCCTTGTTCCACCGTGCCCAGGCCGAGCACCTGCCCGAGGCTCGCTGGCTGCGCGGCGCGTTCTGGCGCAACTTCCAGGTCAAGTACCGCGAGATCAACGACCTCCACAAGCAGATGCTCCGCGTCTCCGACAAGGTCGAGGCGATGCCGCCGGGTCCGGCGCGGGACCGGGCGCTCGACCACCTGTACCGCGGCCAGTCGAACGACTGCTACTGGCACGGGCTGTTCGGGGGGATCTACATCAGCCACATGCGGCTCGCCACCTACGAGCACCTGATCGCGGCCGAGGACATCGCTGACGGGGCGGCCGGCGGCCGAACGGCGACGGTCGCGGTCTGGGACCTCGACAAGGACGGCTTCGACGAGGTCCAGCTGACCGGACCCGGCCAGGTCGTGACGATCGATCTCGAGGAGGGCGCCGGGATCGGGTCGTGGGACCTGCGAGCGACGCGGCACGCCGTGCTATCGGTGCTCCGTCGCCGGCCGGAGGCCTACCACGACAAGCTCCGTGCCCTCGAGGCACCCGGTCGCGATGGGGAGGGCGGCCACCTCGACGCGACCGCGGCCTCGATCCACGACGTCGTGCGGGCCACCGAGCCCGGACTCGCCGCCCGCCTGTGGTACGACGATCACGAGCGACGGTCGGGTCTCGTCCGATTCCTCCCGCTCGGTGCGACGCCGGAGGACTGGGCGAACGTCACCGTGGCCGACCTCGGTGATGCCATGACCGGCGCCTACGAGCTCGTCGAGTCGGCGACGGGCCGGGCCATCGTCCGGCGCGACGCGTCGATCGCGGGCGGCGTGGCGGTCCGGGTCACGAAGACGATCACGCTCGGGGGCGGCCGGCTCGACCCGACGCTCGACGTCCGCCTCGACCTCGAGAACATCGGGCCGGGCGCCCTCGAGGCGCGCGTCGGGCTCGAATGGACGACGACGATGCTCGGCGGGGGCGGCAACCCGTCGGCGTGGTGGGACGTCGAGGGCCGGCGTGCGGGCCACGACACGGCGGGCACCGCCGAGGCCATCGGGTCCTTCGCCCAGGGCAACGACTACGTCGGGGTGGCCATCGGGACGGCCGTCACGCCGCCCGCCGACGCATGGTGGTCGCCGGTCGAGACCATCTCGAACTCCGAGCAGGGCTTCGAGCGGGTCTACCAGGGCAGTGGCTGGCTCCTGTCGTGGCCGCTCCGCCTGGAACCGGGTGCCCGCTGGTCGGCCACGGTCACGAACGCGGTCACGTCAACGAAGGATCGCGCCGACGGGCCCGGGAATCCGTCAGCCCGTGGCCTGCGCGCCACGGGCTGACGAGAGAGCGAGCGACGCCGAGGGTGGAGGCGCCGCCCACGAGCGAGGATCGAGCGAGGTGCGAGGGAGGTGCGAGGGAGGTGGCTTACTTGATCCCGACGGGATGGATGGGGCTGCGCGGATCCGTCGACTCGAGCCGGCTGTCCACGCCCCAGCGGGCGGCGGCGACGTCGAACAGGACGAGCGCGGCGATCCCGATGAGGAGGATGATGATCGCGGGCATATTCGTGAACCTTCCTGGCCCGTTGTTATAGTGGACTAGGCCAAGGCGCACGTTACTTGGACTAGCGCAGTATGTCAATGAACGAATGACGATGGTCGAGTGGACCATATGACTACCGAATCCGGGGCGACGAGTCCCCTCGAGGGACCGACCGGCGGCACGCTCGACGTCGAGCGCGATTCCGACGTCCCGATCTCCACCCAGATCTACTGGCAGCTCGCCTACCAGATCGATTCGGGCCGGCTCCTGCCCGGCTCGCGATTGCCCCCGGTCCGCGAGCTCGGCGGCGCGCTGCGGGTCAACCCGAACACGATCCGCGCGGTCTATCGCCGGCTGGCCGACGCCGGATACGTGAACAGCCGCCACGGCGCCGGGACGCACGTCGCCGATCGCCCGCCGCAGCGCCGTGGCGCCGAGGCCCTTGCCGGGATCGTCGCGGAGATGCTCCGCCGAGCGGCACATGCCGGCTTCACCGCGGACGAGCTCGCGGCCGCGACCTTCGCCGCGGCGACGGAACGGAAGCGGCCGGGGCCGCTCGTCCACGTCCTGTTCGCGGAATGCACGAATGCCGACGCCGGCTACGACGCGGAGCGCCTCGTCGACGCCTTCCCCGGCGTCATCGAGGCCGAAGGGGCGCTGCTCGACGACCTGCCCGATCGACTCGACCGGTTCCACTACGACCTCGTGGCCACCACGACGTTCCACGCCGATGAGGCCCAGGCCCTGGTCGCGGGCCGGGTCCCGGTCGTCGCGATGCTCGTCGGGCCGGGCTACGTCGAACTCGTCCATGAGATCGCCGGGCTGCCGCGCGGCTCGCGGGTGGGGCTGGTCTGTGCATCCGATCGCGGCGCCGACAACATGCGCGAGACGCTCGCCCTGTCCGGGGCCCAGGACATCGAGATCGTGTCGGCGCTCATCGACGGGGGCGAGGACCTCGCCGTCGTCGACCGCACGGCCGACCTCATCCTCCTTTCGCGCGAGGCCCAGCTCCAGGGGCTGGCCGAGCGATTCAGCCGCCCGGAACGGATCCGCTCATGGGTGTACGAGTTCGACCCGTCGGGGCTCGAGCTCCTCCGCCGGGCCATCGACCACGCGGCGGTCGAGCGCCATACCGAGGCCGCCCCGCTCGAACCGACGCCTGCCTGACCCGCGACGGCCGCATCGGCCGTGCCATGCTTGGCCGATGCGCGGCTTCCATGTCCAGCGGACGGCGCGTGAGCGCTACCTGATCACGGGTCCGCTCATCGGCATGCGCGGTGACCTGGTGACGACCGACGTCGCGCGATCCGCCGGCTCGCCGCGCGGATGAACGACGCCCGACCCGCGGGCGCGCCGTCCATCGCCGCGGGCGAGATCGCCGCCCTGGGCCTGCTCCACGAGATCGGCCACCTCGTGATCGGCCGGTACGAGACCGACCGCCGGCCCGGCGCCATGGCCGCTGCCGTGCGCAGCCTCCAGTCCGACCTCGGGCCGGAGGCGGGACGCGTCCTCGACCGCTTCAGCGTCGAGTTCCCGCCGCCCGACCGCGAACCCGAGCCGCCGCCGGCCCGCCTCGAGGAGCTGATCCTCATCCGGGTCGCGAACGAGAACCCGGCCGTCGGGCCGCTGCGCGAGCTGATCGACGACCGGCCGCTCGAGGCGGCCACGCGCTACCGGCAGGCGATCCGCGCCCTCGAGGTCGTCTTCGAGGGCGAGCCCTCGTACGGCCCCGACTCGATCTCGCTCATCGAGCTGCTGCGCACGCCGGCGCGGCATGCGCCGACCTCGCTCGCCGGTCAGCTGCGCTACATCCGCGAGCACTGGGCCGCGTTGCTCGGTGAGGGGCTCGCGGCGCTGCTCGGACGGCTCGACCTCGCGCTCGGCATCCTCGCCGAGGAGGAGCGCGCCCTCCACCTCCGGTTCGGGGGGACCGGTGGCCGCACCGAGCGGCCATCGTTCAAGGCCGCCCAGGAGGAACCCGAGGCGTTCTCGTCCGATTCGGCCTGGATGCCGCGTGTCGTGCTCATGGCCAAGAGCACCTATGTCTGGCTGGATCAGCTCTCACGCACCTACCGCCGGGACATCCGCACGCTGGACGCGATCCCCGACGACGAACTCGACACGCTCGCCCATTGGGGCGTCACCGGGCTGTGGCTCATCGGCCTGTGGGAGCGCTCCGAGGCGTCGGAACGGATCAAGCGGATGCGCGGCAACCCCGATGCCGTCGCCTCGGCGTACTCGCTCGACGACTACCGCATCGCCGACGACCTTGGCGGTGAGGGCGCCTATGCCACGCTCCGCGACCGCGCCTGGGCCCGCGGCATCCGTCTGGCGAGCGACATGGTCCCCAACCACATGGGCATCGACTCGCGCTGGGTGATCGAGCACCCGGAATGGTTCCTGTCGCTGCCCGAGCCGCCGTATCCGGCCTACACGTTCGGCGGCCCGGACCTCTCCTCGGATCCCCGCGTCGGGATCGTCCTCGAGGACCACTACTGGGACGACAGCGACGCGGCCGTCGTGTTCAAGCGATTCGATCGTGCGAGCGGCGACGAGCGGTACGTCTATCACGGCAACGACGGCACGAGCTTCCCGTGGAACGACACCGCGCAGCTCGACTTCCTGAACCCGGCGGTCCGCGAACAGGTCATCCAGACGATCCTCGCGGTCGCCCGCCGATTCCCGGTCATCCGGTTCGACGCCGCGATGGTCCTCGCCAAGAAGCACATCGAGCGCCTGTGGTGGCCCGAACCGGGGCAGGGCGGCGGCATCCCGTCGCGCGCGGAACACGCCATCCCGAAGTCGGAGTTCGACGCCCGGATGCCGCTCGAGTTCTGGCGCGAGGTCGTCGACCGGGTCGCGGCCGAGGTCCCCGACACGCTCCTGCTCGCCGAGGCGTTCTGGCTGCTCGAGGGCTACTTCGTCCGGACGCTGGGCATGCATCGCGTCTACAACAGCGCGTTCATGCACATGCTCCGCGACGAGGACGGCGCCGGCTACCGGCGGGTCATCAAGGACACCATCGAGTTCGACCCCGAGATCCTCAAGCGCTACGTCAACTTCATGAGCAACCCCGACGAGAAGACCGCGCTGGAGCAGTTCGGCAAGGGCGACAAGTACTTCGGGGTCGCCACGGTGATGGCGACCCTCCCCGGCTTGCCGATGGTCGGCCATGGGCAGGTCCAGGGGTTCGGGGAGAAGTACGGCATGGAGTACCGCCGCGCGACGCTCGACGAGCGGCCGGACCCGTGGCTGCTCGAACGGCACGAGCGCGAGATCTTCCCCCTCCTCCACCGGCGAGCCTGGTTCGCGGAAGCGGACCAGTTCCTGCTGTACGACCTTCGTGACGGACGCCGGTGCCGTCGAGGAGGGCGTGCTCGCCTACTCGAACGGCAGCGGACCGGAGCGCTCGCTCGTCGTCTATCACCTCCGATTCGCCTCGACGAACGGCTGGATCCGCGAATCGGCGCCGTACGTCCGCCGGACGGCGAGCGGCGCGAAGCGCCTCGTGAAGCGGTCGCTGGCCGAGGGTCTCGGTCTGCCGAACGATCCATCGGCGTTCGTCGCGTTCCGCGACGCCCGGACGGGCCTGGAGTCGCTGCGCTCATGCCGCGAGCTCTGGGAGCGTGGCCTGCGGGTGTCGCTCCAGGCGTACGAGAGCCACGTCTACTGGGAGTTCCGCGAGGTCCACGACGGGTCCGCCGGCCAGTGGGCGCGCCTGGCCGCCCGCCTCGGCGAGACGGCCGTCCCCTCGCTCGAAGATGCCCTCCGCGAGCTGCAGCTCGAGCCGGTCCACGCGCCACTGCGCGCGCTACTGGGCACCCCGTACGTGCGCGCGCTCCTCGACGGCACCGGCGCACCCACGTCGGACGAGACCCTGGCCGCGTTCACGACAAGTCTCGAGGCGTTCTTCTCGGCCGTCGCGGCTGCCACCGGCCTCGAGATCCGGGCCGATGGGCCGCACGACCTGGCCGACATCACGGCGATCCTCATCGACGGGACCTACGAGGCCGATCCGGCGAGCGATCCGGGTGACGCCGCGGCGCTGCTTGGCTGGCTGCTCGTCGACCCGCTCGGCGTGATGGCACCCGGCGCCGACGTCGCGGCGACCAGCCGGGCCTGGTACGACGAGCTTCGTCTTGCGGCGCCACTCGCCGCGGGTCTGCGCGAGGCCGGGTTCGACGAGGCCACCGCCTGGGCCATCGCCGACCGGGTGCGGGTCCTCCTGACCCTGCCACGTCCGTCGCAGATCCGCGGCCCGGTCGCGACCGCGGATGCCCGCCTCCTCGAGCGCTGGCTCGCCAGCGACGTCGTCCGGACGGCGATCGGGGTGAACACGTGGGAAGGCGTCGAGTGGCTCGACCGCGACGCATTCGCCTCGACCCTCGCGTGGGCGGTCCGCCTCGACGCCATCAGCGGCCATCCCGCGCCGACAGCGGCGCGGCCCCGACCTGGTCGCGCGGATGACCGCCGCGGCCGAGTCCGCCGGGTACGATGTCGCCAGATTGCGAGCCGCCCTGCTCCCACCCGCCCGAACGTCGTCACCGGCCCGGGCCCGCAAGGCCCGACCGGCCGGCCGCGGACCTAGCCGGCGGGGACCCGCTCCTCCGCGGCGTCCTCGCCGAAGAGCGCCCGCCGTACCAGCGACGTCGGCGGCGTCCCGTGGCCGATGACCGCCTCGAGGTGGTCGCGATAGCGGAAGCCCGGCGTCGGAGCGAAGCCACCGGGCAAGCGCCCGCGGCGGCTGGAGACCGGGGTCGCCGGCCGCCCGCCGGCGCGCCTCGAGCTCGATGTCCCACATCTCCATCGAGCCGGCGAAGTACGTCGAGAGCTGGGTCGACGTGAGCCTGGCGCGGTCGAACTTGGCCCGCGCCTCCGAACGCTCCTGGAACCCGCCATCGACCATGAGCCCGACCGCCTCCTCCTCGGTCATGCCGTGGACGTGGATCCGGGCGTCGATGATCGCGTTGGTGATCGAGCGCAGGTAGAACTTCCAGTGGGTGAGGAGCAGCGCGGGGTCGTCGGCCCCGAACCCGAGATCCATCATCACCTGGGTGACGTAGACGGCCCAGCCCTCGGCGAAGAGGCCGCTCCCGAAGATCGACCGGGCGAGCGACGGACAGTGGTTCGCGTAGGCGCCCTGCAGGTAGTGACCCGGGATGGCCTCGTGGATGCACAGGAGCCGGAGCATCCGGTCGTTGTCCTCGCGCAGCGCCGACTCGCGCTGCGCCTCGTCCCAGTCGTCCGGCATCGGCGTGATCGCGAAGAACGCCGTCTCGTTGCGGTCGAGCGGCCCCGGTGTCGAGAGCATCGCACCACCGAACGAGCGCAGGAACGTCGGCGTCCAGCGGATCTCGAGCGGCTCGTCGGCCATCCCGATGACGTCATGCTCGACGCAGAACGCCTCGATCCGTGCCGTCTCGGCGCGGCACCAGTCGAGCAGCTCGTCGGCGCCCGGATGCTGGACCCCGATCGCGTCGAGCACGCCACGAACGAGCGTGCCGTCGTCGTCGGGGCGTGCCTGCCCCGGACACCAGTCCGGCCACATCTCGCCGGCGAGCCGGACCATCTCCGCGCGGACGGCGTCGTACTCACGCTCCGCGGCGGCGAGGATGCGCTCGGGCGTCAGGCGCTCGGAGCGCATCGTGTGGCGCATCTTCGCGGCGAAGAGCTCGGCGCCGATGCGCCCGTCGCCATCGCTCGCCGGCAGGACGACGTCGCGGAGGTGGGCCTCGAACCCGGCCAGCGCCGGGCGAGCGACCGCGGCCGCCGCGTCCAGCCGCCCCCGGACGGCGGCGACGGCCGGATCGTCGCTCGCCGCATCGGCCAGGCCGATCGCCTCGTCGATGAGCTCGGTCACGCCGGGCAGGTTCGCGATCGCCGTCTCGGTCTGGAATCGCGCGACCGGGCGACCGTCGACGCCGACGAGCGCCGACATCGCGCCGTCCACGACCGCCGGGATCCCCTCGAGCCGGCCGGCGACGGACGTGAGCCGCTCCCCGAGCGGCGCGAACTCGCGTGAGAGCAGGCCGAACAGGCCCTCCCCGAGGAGGTACACCCAGTCGAGGGGGTTCCACGCATCCTCCCGGAGGTCGATCTCGGCGAACCGCGCGGCGTCGAGCTCGCCCAGCAGCAGATCACGGTCGATGGCGTCGTCTGCGGCGAGCTCGGTGAGTGTCGCGAAGGCCTCGTGCCACCGCTCGATGAAGGCCAGGCGGTCGAGCCGGCCGGCAGCGCTCGCATCCGGCCACGTCGCGTCGAAGCGGTGGTCGCCGGTCGCGGTCGCGGTCACCGGGTATCGCTCGAAATACTCGTCGAGGAAGCGGGCGAACGTGTCGCCGAACGTCGGAGCGGTCATCGTCGGCGGGGACGGGCGGGGCGCGGTGGGTGCTGCATCGCGGCATGGTAGCCGGGCCCGCCGCTACCATCGCGGCATGCCCGTCCAGACGTGGGTCCAGCCGGTCGTCCTCGAGGGATCGCTCGTGCGGATGGAGCCCTTGCGCGCCGATCATCTCGACGACCTGCGAGCCGTCGCCTTCGACGAGCCCATCTGGCGTTGGACGATCATGGGCGCCCAGGACGAGGCGGGCCTCGAGCGTTGGGTCGAGACGGCGCTGGCGAACGCCGAGGCGGGCATCGAGGTGCCCTTCGCGACGATCGACCGGGCCACCGGCCGCGCGATCGGCAGCAGCCGGTACCTCTCGATCGTCCCCGAGCATCGCCGGCTCGAGATCGGCTGGACGTGGCTCGGGATGGCCTACCAACGATCCGGCCGGAATCGCGAGGCGAAGCTGCTCCAGCTCGCGCACGCGTTCGAGACGCTCGGGGCCAACCGCGTCGAGTTCAAGACCCACGCCCGCAACGAGCGGTCGCGGACGGCGCTGCTCGGCATCGGGACGACGTTCGAGGGCGTGTTCCGCCAGCACATGATCATGCCCGACGGCTCGCTCCGGGACTCCGCCTACTTCAGCGTCATCTCGCCCGAATGGCCCGCGGTCAAGGCGCGGCTCCAGTCGAGCCTGGCGCGGCCGTGACGGCCGAGGACCTCGACCGCGCTATCCTCGCGGTCCACCGGACGGAGGACACTGCGTGAGAGGCTTCATCCTCGGGACCATCGCGACCGCGATCACGTTCGCGGTCGTGTCCTACGTGCTCCCGGCCATCGACTACGGCGGGGACGTCCGCGGGCTCGTCATCGTCTCGATCATCGCGGGGCTCGTGAACGGGCTCATCAAGCCGGTCGTCAAGCTCCTGTCGTTCCCGCTGAACATGATGACCCTCGGGCTGTTCGGCCTGGTGATCAACGCCGGCCTCCTGCTCCTCATCGCGTGGGTGTCCGACCGCATCGGCATCACCTTCACGATCGGCGACTTCCCGCCCGACTTCTCGGCCGACACGATCGTGACCGCCGTCATCGGCGGCATCGCGATCAGCGTGGTCGGGTCGCTGGTCAGCACGGTGGTCCGCGACTGAGCGACTCCGACCGGGCCGGGTTCGGATCGGGCCGGTCGGTCGGCTACTCTTCCCGCGTGGACGGTCGGGCAAGATTCCGGGAACGACTGGCGGGGGGGCCGCTCCTCGCCGATGGGGCGATGGGCACGCTCCTCTACTCGCGCGGGATCCCGCAGCGAGCGTCCCTCGACGAGCTCGTCGCCACCCGCCCGGAGCTGATCGGCGCCGTCCACCGGGAGTACCTCGCGGCCGGCGCGGACCTCATCGAGACCGCCACGTTCGGGGCGAACCGGGTACGCCTCGCCCCGTTCGGCCTGGCCGACCAGGCCGGCAAGCTGGCCCGTCGCGGCGCGCAGCTCGCGCGCGAGGCACGCGACGTCGCCGGCCGCGACGCGCTGGTCCTCGGGTCGATCGGCCCGCTGGGCACGCCGAACCGGGACCTGCTCCACCTGGATGACGCGGCGATCCGGTCGGCCTTCCGCGAGACCATCGAGGGGCTCCTCGAGGGCGGCGCCGACCTCCTCTGGTTCGAGACCTTCGGCTCCGTCGAGCATCTCGCCATCGCGGTCGACGAGGCCCGGGCCACGGCCGACCTGCCGATCGGGGCGCTCTTAACGTTCGGCGAGGAGCTGGAGCTCCCGGACGGGACCACGCCGGCCGAAGCCGCCCGCGCGATCGCCGCCCTGGACGTCGACGTCATCGGCGTGAATTGCGGGGCCGGGCCGCAGGGCTGCCTCGACGCCCTGACCGCGATGGGCGGCGACCACCGGGCCATCCTCCCCAACGCCGGGCTGCCCCAGCGGGTCGAGGGTCAGTTCATCTATGCCGCCGGCCCCGACTACCTCGCCGAGGTGACGCCGCGGTTCGTCGCGGCCGGCGCCGCGATCGTCGGTGGCTGCTGCGGCACCACACCCGAGCACATCGCCGCCATGCGCACCGCGCTCGACGCCCTCGCCCCGGGCGCGGCGCCGGCACCGATCGCGCCACCCTCGACCCCGAGACGCGCGCCGATCGTCACGACGACCTCGGCCACCGGCACGGCGCCGGCCGAGGCACCGCCGCCGACCGGCCTGCTCGAGGCACTCCGCGACGGCCGGTTCGTCATCTCGGTGGAGATCGACCCGCCGCGCTCCGTCCGCATCGAGCGGACCGTCGAGGCGGCGCGGCTCCTGCAGTCCGCGGGCGTCGACATGGTGAACATCAGCGACTCGGCGATGGCCCGGGTCCGGATGGGCGCGCTGGCCGTCGCGTTCGGCATCCAGCACGACCTCGACCTCGAATGCCTCATCCACTTCACGACCCGCGACCGGAACCTCATGGCACTCGAATCCGAGCTCCTCGGCGCCCATGCGCTCGGGGTCCGCGACATCCTGGCCCTCACCGGCGACCCGCCGCGCGTCGGCGATTACCCGTCGGGCACGGGCGTGTGGGACGTGGACTCGATCGGCCTCATCGAGATCCTCGCCCGGCTCAACCGCGGCGAGGACGGTGCCGGCAGCCCGATCGGCGCACCGGCCGGCTTCACCATCGCCTGCGCACTCGACCCGACCGCGGCCGACGCCGCCACCGAATGGGATCGCCTCGAGCGCAAGATCGAGGCCGGCGCCCACCTCGTCATGACGCAACCGCTGTACGACCTCCCGCAGGTCGAGGCGATGCTGTCCGAGGCGGACCGGCGGTTCGGCCACGGCGGCTTCCCGATCCCGCTCCTCCTCGGGGTCCTGCCGCTCCAGAGCAGCCGGCACGCGGAGTTCCTGCACCACGAGGTCCCGGGCATCACGATCCCCGACAGCTCCCGCGCGGCCCTCCGCGACGCCGGGGACCGCGGCGCCGAGGTGGGCCTCGCCCTGACCCTCGACCTGCTCGAGCACGTCGACTCGCTCGTCGCCGGGACGTACATCATGCCGAGTTTCGGGCGGTACGAGCAGGCCGCCGAGCTCGTCCGCCGCCTGCGGGTCCGCCACCCAGCGGTGGAGGTGGCCCGGTGAGGCCGGCCGAGCGCCACAGCGGTTCCGGCCGCAGCCGATCCGCACGCGTGAGATCCCGTCGCGGCGCGGCCTTGCTCGCCCTCGTCGCCGTCGGGCTGCTGTCGCTGGCGTCGGTCGGTGCGGTCGCGGCCGCCGATCCCGGATCGCCCGGGCCGCCGTACCCGGAGCCGGTCACCGGGCAGCGCGTCTACGACTACGCCGGGATCTTCAGCCCGGACGCCATCGCCGATGCCGAGGAGGCCAGCCGGGCCATCGAGGCGCGGACCGGCGCCCAGGTCGTGGTCTACACCGAGCCGACCGACACGTTCGACCTCACCACCGACGAGACCGCGTCGCGGGCGCGCGCCCTGATCAACCAGTGGGGGATCGGCCGCAAGGGCTTCGACGACGGGATGGTCCTGTTCTTCGACCTCGACCCGACGAACCGGCACGGCCAGGTCCAGCTGTACGCCGCACCCGGCTTCGAGGCGGCCTACCTCTCGAACAGCGAGCGCCAGGCGATCTACGAGAACGACATGCTTCCGTACCTCCGCTCGGCCGACTTCGATGGTGCCCTGGCGGCGGCGATGCTCAAGATCGACAAGGCGGCCACGCCCGAGCACGCGGCGTCGCTGCAGCGCGGGCGCCAGATCGACGCCGCCGTGGGCCTGATCGGCGCACCGATCGTCTTCCTCGGACTCGTCGGCTGGGCCGTTTTCCACTGGCGGCGATTCGGCAAGGACCCCGTCTACCTCGACGACCCGTCGGTGCTGATGCCGGCCCCGCCACCGGACCTCACCGCGGCGGCTGGCGCGATGGTCATGGACGGGCATACCTCGCGACGAGCGCTCACGACCGCGATGCTCGACCTCGCGAGCCGCGGCAAGCTCTCGTTCCGCGAGGAGAACGGCCTGCTCAGCCACAAGGTCGGCATCGATGTCGACCCGCCGGCGGGTGACGCCACGGTCGAGGCCCAGCGGGCGCTGAACGCCCGACGCCCGATCGGGCCCGCCGAGACGACCGCGCTGCAGCGGCTCGAGACGCTCTCGGCGGACAGCCCCGACGGCTACATCACGCCCGATGAACTGCCGAAGTTCGGGACGCACGTCGACGAGTTCGACAAGGCCCTCGAGCGCCATGTCGTCTCGCAGAAGTGGTTCGCCGAGGCGCCCAGCAAGGTGACGACGCGTTGGGCGGGGCGCGGCATCCTCGCGATCGTCGGCGGCTTCGTCGTGCTGATCATCGGCATCAACGTCCCATTCGCTGGGCTCGTCCTGCTGGGCGGGGCAGCGATCGCGGGCGGCATCGTCGTGACGATCATGGCCCGCTTGATGCCCGCGGTCACCATGGCCGGCGCGATGATCCGGGCCATGCTCGCTGCGTATCGGCGGACCCTCGAGAAGACCATGGCACAAGCGCGCTCGATGCAGCAGGTGGTCGACGAGTCAGGCCTGAAGTGGCTCGAGACGCCCGATCAGGCCGTGGTCTGGGGGACGGCCCTCGGGCTCGAGCACGAGATCGAATCGGTGCTGGCCCGGAGCATGGAGGACGTGACCAAGGGCGCGGCCGCGACCGTCCCGTACTTCCCGCTCTGGTACACCAACGCCAACGGGTCGTCGTTCGCCTCGGCCGCGGCGGCGGGGAGCGGCGGCAGCCTCTTCTCGGGCTCGGCCGTGCCGGACCTCGGCGGCATGATGTCGGCGCTGGGCACGATCGGGAACGCGCCGTCGTCGTCGGGCGGCGGCGGTGGGTTCGGCGGCGGCGGTGGTGGCGGTGGCGGCGGCGGCGCCGGCGGCGGCTTCTAGCCCTCGGCGCTCGCCCTCGCGTCCCGCCTAGGCTCCTGCTTCGGCACCGTCTCCGGCGCCGGCCGGCGGCGCAGCGCCGAACAGGTCCCGGCACGCGTCGAGTCCTTCGATCGTGACCGGCGGCCGCGGGCGCGCCCGCCACGCCTCCTCGGTGAGCCGATACTTCTGGGCGAGCCGTGGCATGCCCTGCGGCGCCATCTCCATGATCCCGTTCGGCTCGTAGCCGATCGATCGGGTCACCCCGTTCGAGGCCGCGTTATCGAGGAACGCGTCCGTCTCGGCCGAGCGAGCCCCCAGCCCATCGAAGGCGAAGGAGAGCACCGCCGAGCGCATCTCCTTGCCGAGGCCGCGACCCTGCCAGGCCCGACCCAGCCACGAACCGGTGTGGACCATGCCGTAGACCGAGAACCGGGTCGCGAGGATGGACTGGGCGCCGATCGGCTGCCCGTCGAGCGTCACGAGCAGGTGGAGCGCCCAGTCCGCCGGATCCCACTTCAACCGGGCCTCCCAGTGGTGCTGGAAGAACCCGCGCTCGAAGTCCGGACTGGGCGCCAGCGACCAGGCGATCCCGAACGGCATCTCGTCGGGCGGGTGGATGCCGGCCTTGGCGACGTCGATGAGCGCGAGCAGGTCGTCATCGGTCGGGAGTCGGAGGACCAGGTGCTCGCTCCGGATGCGCAGGCCGAACTGTGGCCACACGGACTCGAGCGTCGTGCGCGCCGCGGGGTCTCGGGTCGGACCGGACGCGTCCGGGGCAGGCCCGGCGGGGTCCGGGACGGGGCCGGCGGGGTCGACGGCGTCCATGGGCGCCCGACGGTACACTCAGCCCATGGGTGCTGTCGAGACGATGGAAGAGTTCTTCGAGAAGCTCAACGCGGGCGATCGCGAGGGGGCCGTGGCGTTGATGGACGACATGACCGAGATGCGCGTCCATGTCGGCGACAGCGTCCAGACGCTCCGCGGCGTCGAGCGGGTCGGCGGTTGGTTCCTTCGCGGCGACACGGGCCTGCGGATGATCCCCGGCGAGATCCGCGACACCGGCAACACCTACGAGGCGGACGTGCTCGTGGTCCGGCCGGGCGCCCCGACCCAGCACATCGACGCCACGTTCCGCGTCGAGGCCGGGAAGATCACCGCGATCAACATCGCGCCCCGCTAGCCGCCGCTACGGCGCCGGCGTGTCCGAGGCGGAGGTCTCGTCGGACGGCGCGGCGCTACTGGAGTCGGTGAACTCGGTGGGGACCGGTACCGGGATGATGATCACCTGGCCGACGATGATCTTGTTCGGGTCCTTGATGGTCTTCTTGTTCGCCGCCAGCAGCTGGTCAAGGGTGATGCCGTACTTCTTGGCGATCTTGTTGAGGATGTCGCCCTTCTTGATCGTGTAGGTCTGCGGCGTCGGCTCCGCGACGGGCGTCGCCGACGGCTCGGCCGTGGCGACCAGGGACGAGGATGGGCTCGAACTCGGGCCGGTCCCGCCACCGCCGCCCACCCGATCGAGGAGGTCGGGCAGGAAGAACAAGGCGACCGCCGCGATCGCCAATGCCCCGACCCACAGGAGCACCCTCGGGATCCCCGGCAGACCGGCGCGGGTCTTGATCGTCGGATAGGCCTCGTACCGGCGTGCCGTCTCCCATGACGGTCCGTCGTGATCGGGCGTGGGGGCGCGCGTCCGGGTCGAGCTCACGGTCGGCCGTCGCCCTGATGCGGTCGAGGTCGGATGCGCCCCGCTCGGCGGCCTCGTCAGCGGGGGCTGGCGTGTCGCGGCCCGGGACGGAGCCGGGGCCACGAGGCCCGCGAGGTCGTCGGACGGTGGCGAGGACG
The DNA here is from genome assembly GCA_963817245.1 of uncultured Chloroflexia bacterium. Taxonomy (GTDB): domain Bacteria; phylum Chloroflexota; class Limnocylindria; order Limnocylindrales; family CSP1-4; genus SPCO01. Next base: position 90,594 of record CAWFNQ010000001.1, on the reverse strand, counting down.
GGGCCGCGGTCGGAGACGGTGCCGCGACCGGCGGGACGCCGACGGGCTGGCCGCTGGCGAGGCGGTCGGCGGCGCTCCCGGCGAGTCCGGCCCCGGCCGCGCGGCTGGCGAGGAACTCGGGCGAGCGATCGACCCCATCGGACCGGCCGCCGGACGAGCCGGTCGGCCCGGCGCTGCCGGATGCACTACCTCCGCCGCCACTCCCCGCCGGTCCGCCCGTGGCCCACGGCGGCGGCGCCGCCCAGTCGCGTGGCGGGTTACGGCGGGCGGGCAGGTCGCTCGACGGCGACCCTGCCCACAGGTCGTCGACATCGTCGATGTCCTGCCCGTTCGCCGCGTCGTCCTCGGGCTCGTCGTCATCGGGCTCCGCGGCGCCATCGTCGGGCTCATCGGCGACCACGGCCACCGCGATGCCGGCCGTCCCCGAAGGTGAGCGTCCGGCGGCCCGCGCCTGGGCGGCCTCGCGACGGGCCCAGTCCTGGAACGTCGGGCACACCGGGAACGCGCTCGAGAGGCAGTACGCCTCCTGGTGAGCGAGCGCGCGCGGCGCCGGCGTGACCTCGGCGAAGCAGCGGTGCCGATGGTCCGGGCTCGACGAACGCTCGTCCCGCTCGTCCTCGAACGCGATGAAGGGGCAGGCCGGAGGCCCTTCGCCGGGCATCCCTCGCTCACTCATCGTCCCGATGGTACACGGGCCCTTCCCGTGTCGGGTCGGTCTGGGCCCGTCGGTCAGCCGCGCGGGGTCAGGTCATCCGCGCCCGCGCCGCTCGCTGGGGCCGCCTCGACCGCCCGCCGATGCCACGGCACCACCCCGTCGAGCTCGATCTCGAGCGAGAAGCTCAGGAACGTCCGCACGAGCACGATGACGCCCAGCGTGATGGCACTCTCGATGGTGGAGTCGATGGCGACCGTCAGCACGATGTCGGCGACGATCAGGACCTCGAGCCCGAGCAGGATGGTCCGCCCGATATTGCCGCGCAGCCGGGTGTAGGCCCGCGTCCGGTCCATGCGTCCGAGGTCCCGGGCATAGCGAGACGACGCTGATGATCGAGCCGGCGACGAGGATCCCCACACCGAACGCCTCGAATCCCTTGACGACGAGGTCCAGGGCATCCTCGAAGCTCACGGGCGCTCTCCCTCTCCGTTGTGGGTGGCCATCGTACGTCCCGGACCGGGCGGGCTTTGACCATCCGCACCCGACCGATTCAGGGAACCGGATGGGCGTCGTGGGATGCGGACAAGGCCGTCATGGCTTCGAGCGGTGTCGCGCCGGCGGCGATCCGGACGCCCATCTCGCGGAAGAACGCCTCGAGACCGGCGGGCGCGATGATGATCAGCGTGCGCGACGGAGCCACCAGCGTGCGGAAGTGGTGGCGCGTGCCCCGCTGCACGAAGACGACCTCCCCGGGCCCGACCTCGATCTCATCGGTCCCCCGCGTGAAGACGTAGCGGCCCTCGACGACGTAGAAGGACTCGTCTCGATCGCGGTGGATGTGCGGCGGCGGCCCGCTGGGGGACGCGCGGACCTCCTCGAACAGCTCGAAGGCACCGCCGCTGAGGTCGCTCGAGACCAGCAGCGTCCAGCCGGGTCGGCCGATGTCGACGCCGCGGGTCTGGTCCGGTCGGGCGAGTCCATCCATGTTCGGTCTCCGATGACGGACGTGACCCACCGATCATAGGCACGGCGATCACGAACCACCGGCCTGCCGGCGGTAGACCCTTCCAGGACCGGCCGTTGGCTCGGTCCCGGATCCTGCGCGCGTTTGACACGTCCGAGCGCGGCTCGGACACTTCGGAGCATCCCGTTGCGCGGTAGGGTGTGACCCACCGAAGTGCCCGAAGGAGTGCCATGTCTCGCCTGACCCGCTGGCTCGCCCCCAGCACCACCGTTCGTGCCCACTGCGACATCCCGTGCGGCATCTATGACCCGCACGAGGCCGAGATCGCGGCCCGCACCGTCGCCCGGATGGTCGAGCTGATCAACGGCCTCGAGGGCAACGACACCGACTCGCGCAACAAGTTCAGCCGCTGTGTCCGTGTCAAGGAAGACCACGCCGAGAAGGTCAAGCACGAGGTCCAGGTCATCTGGTCCGACTACTTCAAGCCGGAGCACCTCGCCGCCACGCCCGACCTCCACGACAAGGTCTGGAAGATCCTCAAGCTCGCGAGCAAGAACAAGCAGAGCGTCGATGCCGAGGCCGCCGCGCAGCTCGAGGCCGCCGTCAAGGAGTTCTCGGACATCTTCTGGGCGACGAAGAAGTAGGACGGGCCGGGATCGGCGCCGCGGGGCCGGATCGGCCGGATCGGCCGGATCGGCCGGCCGCCGAGGCCAGCCCGTCCGCCGAGGCCAGCGCCATCCATCGTGACGCGGACCGGCCACGCCGGCCGGCCGGCCTGCGCGAGCGCCTGCGTGGTCCGTGGCGCATCGCCGTCATCGAGGGCAGCATGCGCCCGGCCATCGAGCCGGGCGACTGGCTCCTCGTCGACCCGACGGTGACCCGCTGGCCGCGGCGTGGCGCGGTCGTCGTGTTCCGCGAGCCCGACGGCGGGTCCCTCGCGCTCAAGCGGGTCGCGGCCCGCCCCGGCGAGCGGGTCGCGTTCGCCGACGGGTTCATCGAGCTCGCCGAGGACGAGGCCTGGCTCCTGAGCGACGCGTCCGCCGACCAGGCCGCCGCCGACGGGTTCGGCGAGCCGATCGACTCGCGGAGGTACGGGCCGGTGCCGCTCGATCTCCTCGTCGGCCGCGCATGGTTCCGCTACGGGCCGTGGCGGCGCATCGGGACCATCGGGGCATGGTCCGGTGCCGGGCGCCGGGCGTAGCGTCGCTGGGCATCAGCGCGCTGCGGGCGCGCGCCAAACGCTCGAGGCCCTGCCGTGCTGACCCTCCGACCCACGCGATCGGCCATCGCCGGTCTGACGCTCCTCGCGTTCGCCGTCGCCGCCTGTGGCAGCGCCGCCGCCACACCGACCCCGACCGCCGTCGAGATCACGGCTGCCCCGACCGTGGCACCGACGCCGGCGTCGTCGGCGGCATCCGCCCCGAGCGAGGGTGCCTCCGGCGCACCGAGCGCGTCGCCGGCGGCGGTCATCGACGGAACGACCGGCAAGATCGTCAACGAGACCGACGGCTACGCCATCACCCTCCCCGACGGCTGGCTGCGGATCGACATGAACGCCCAGGACATGGCCGCGGTCATGCAGTCCGCCGCCGGCTTGTCGGACGACATGGCCAAGATGATGGAAAACCAGGCGGCCACGATGGCGCTGTCGGGCGTCGACTTCTGGGCGATCAAGACGGGCGACGTCGGCGCCGGGTTCGCGTCGAACGCGAACATCATCAAGCAGCCGTCCCTGCCGATCAGCCTCGATCTCATCGAGCAGCTTTCGGTGAACCAGCTCGAGAGCCTGGACATGCTCGCGGGTCGCAAGGTCGCCGCACGATCGCGTGCAGCTGCCGTCGGGCGAGGCGCTGCACCTGCGCTACGAGGTCGGCGCGAAGGACGCCGCCAACGCCGACATCACCGCCACGATCGTCCAGTACCTGCTCATGCGCGACGACGGCCAGTACATCCTCACCGTGACCGGCGCCGATGGCAACGCCGCGGCCGCCGAAGCCAAGTCGATGGCCGAGTCCTGGAACTTCCCCGGCTGACCCCTGGGCTGGGGGTCAGGCGGGCGAGGCGGTCGTCGTCGCGGTCGCGAGGGTCAAGCCCGCTGCGCGGCAGTCCTCGGCGAACGACGCCTGGGCGTCGAGGGTGGGATCCCAGCGTGTGGGAAAGCACACCGCCCGGTCGAGGCCGATCGCGGCCAGTCCGGCCAGGAAGTCGATCCGCGCCGGCCCGGCGTCCCGCACGGCTTCGTCGCGCGTGTACATCGAGAACCGCAGGGTCGCCGGGTCGCGGCCCTCGCTGACGCAACGCTCGCGAACGCTGGCCATGCGCTCGGCGACCTCAGCGGCCTCGAGGAAGACGTAGTTGAGCTCGTCGGCGTACGTGATGGCGTAGCCGGCGGTCCGCCGCTCGCCGTTGCCGCCGACGATGATCGGGATCCGCGTCTGGATGCCCTTCGGCACGTTGATCGCCCCGCGCACGTGCGCGTACGTGCCCTCGTACGCCGCGCGGCCAGGACCGAACATCCGGCTGATGACCTCGAGGTGATCGCCCAGCGCGCCCATCCGCTCACCGAGCGTGGGGAACCCGTACCCGTAGGCGCGCCACTCCTCCTCCTTCCAGCCGGCCCCGATGCCGAGCTCGAATCGACCGCCGCTGATGACGTCGATCGTCGAGGAGAGCTTGGCCGTGAGGGCCGGGTTGCGGAAGCCGGTGCAGACGACCATGTGCCCGAGGCGGACCCGGCTCGTCGCCATCGCGAGCGCGGTCAGGACCGAGAAGCCCTCGAAGGTGATCTCGTCGGTGGGCTGCGGCACGGTGTGGAAGTGGTCGAAGACCCAGAGCGATTCGAAGCCGAGGGCATCGGCCTGGCGCGCGAGGTCGACGGTACGCGCCCAGGCCTCGGCGGCATCCCAGCCGTCGTATTCGCCCTTCCATCCCTGGGGCGCCATCAAACCGACCTGCATCCCATCCCTCTCCGATGGCGCCGCCTCGTCCCGCGGGCTGCGCTCGACCCAATGTTGACGCGTCCGGCGGGATGCCGCTCCCGGTGGCCGAGGGCCCGCGTATCCTCGGCCGATGACCACGCCTGAGACGTTCGACCCGACCGCTCCCCTGCCCGGCCCGCCCGATCCGTGGGCGTCGACCGATCGCCCGAGCCATCGATCGGGTCCGCCGTACCACATGACGGACATGATCGCGGCCGAGCCGGCGCTCGCTTCGGACGGATCCTCGGCCGGCAAACGGCGGGCGGATCCCAGGCGGCGAACCTGGCCGCCGCGGTCGCCGAGACGATCCGGGCCGGCCTCCCCGTCGTCGTGACGGGCTGCGGGACCTCCGAGCACGCGGCGCTCGGCATCGTCGACATCCTGCGCGAGGCGGCGAAGGCGGCCGGCCTGGGCGGCCCCGCGCCCGTCTCGGCGCAGGCCTTCGAGCTGTCGCTCGACCCCCCGGCTGAGGGGCTCGTGATCGCGGTCTCCCACGAAGGAGCCACGGCGGCCACGAACGCGGCGCTCGCCGCCTCGCGGGCCGCCGGTGCGAGGACCGCGCTCATCACGGTCACACGACGCTCGCCCGGCGCGGCGCTGGCCGACCTCGTGGTCGAGACCGAGGAGCTCGACCAGGGTTGGTGCCACACGGTCGGCTACCTGAGCCCCCTGCTCGCGGGAGCGGCGGTCGGGGCCCACCTGTCGGGCCGGGCGCTCGATGCCGCATCGGCCAGCGGCGTGCTGGCCGCCGGCGCGTCCGACGCGGCCGGCGCGGAGCGGATCGCCGCGCAGCTGGCCCAGGCATCGCACCTGCTGGTCATCGCCTCGGGCGCGGATCGCACGGCCGGCCGCGAGCTCGTCCTCAAGATCGAGGAAGGGTCGTGGATCCCGTCCGCCTACCGTGACCTCGAGACGTTCCTCCACGGACATCTCCCGGCGACGGGCCCCGATACCGGGCTCGTGCTCATCCTGGCGGATCGTGCCGCGAGGGACGCGCGACTGGCCCGGGCCCTCGGCGCGCTGCGCGCCGCGCGTGGCGTCGGGATCCACACGGCCGCGATCCTGGCCGCCGGCCTGCACGAGGCCGTCGATCCGGCGCTGACCCCGGCCGGGCGGCTCCTCGCGGCCGAGGACTCGGGTCTCCCGTCGCCGGTCGCGGCGCTCCTCGGGACGGCGACCCCGCTCCAGCTCCTCACCGAGCGACTGGCCCGGGCGCGCGGCACGGACCCCGATCCGATCCGCCGGGACGACCCGCGCTACGCCGCCGCCGCCGACGCCGCCGACGGCTGATCGACCTTCGCTCCGCGGTGGCCAGCCGTTCGGTCGCCCCACGACCGAACCGGCGTCCAGCGCCGGCGGACGGCCCTCGTCGAACCGGCAACGAGTCGGTCATCTGTCCGTTCGGTCGCCCCGGTGACCGAACGGGCGTCCGGCGCCGCGCCGGCGCCCCGGGTCGAACGTGGGCCCGGCCGTCCAGCGGTCCGTTCGGTCGCCCCGTGACCGGACCGGCGTCTCGGCGCCCGCCGGCCGTCCCGGCCGGCCGCAGCCGGGACGAGCCCGCGACCTAGACCTGGCCGACGAGGAGCTCGCCCATCGCGTCGATGTGGTCGAGATCCCAGGGGATGAAGTCCTGGAGCATGATCCGCTCGGCCCCGGCCGCCGCGAACCGCTGGATCATCTCGCGCGCGGGCTCGCCGGTGCCGGAGATCCAGCGATGGCGGCGCTCCTCCAGGAAGTCGTCGTCGGCGTCGTCCCCGAAGGCCTCGAGCAGCGCCTCGCCGCGCGCCCGGACTTCCTCGTCCGTGCGTCCGACGAGCACGCCGGTCATGACGGAGTGCACGAGCGTCGCCGGGTCTCGGCCGATCGCGGCGCAGGCGGCGTCCACCTTCGCGAAGTTCTCTGCGACTTCGGCCGGGCTGCCCTGCGTGTTGAACTCGTCGCACCAGGTGGCGGTCAGCCGGGCGCCGCGCGGCGCGCCGGAGCCCCCGAAGATGATCGACGGCCGCGCCGCGCCGTTCGCGCCGACGGGGCGTCCGGGCACGGCGACGGGCTTCGGGTAGAACAGGGCGTCGGCGATCGTCACGGTCCGGCCCTCGTAGGACCAGCCGTCCGGGCCACCCCACAGCCCGTGGAGGACCGCGAGCTGGTCCTCGACGGCGTCCATCCGCCCGCCGAGCGGCGGGAACGGGAGCCCCAGCTGCCGGTGCTCGATCTCGTTCCAGCCGGCACCGACGCCCACTTCGATCCGGCCGCCGCTCATCTCGTCGGCGGTCGTCACGATCTTGGCGAACGTGCCGGCGTGCCGGAACGTGACCGGCGAGACGAGCGCGCCGAGCGACAGCCGGTCGGTCTCGCGGGCCAGCCCGGCGATCACGGTCCAGGCATCCGTCGTGTGCTGCCCGGTCAGGCCCGGGAAGCTCGCGTAGTGATCGGAGCGGAAGAGGGCCTCGAAGCCGTTCGCCTCGGCTCGCTTCGCGATGGCGACCTGCTGGCCGTACGTGAGGCCCTGCTGGGGCTCGATCATCAGGGCGAACCGCATGGCGACTCCTGCATGTGTTGCGAACATTCGCGGTTGACACGATGGTTCGCGTTGTTATGATAGTTGACGTGACACGAATTATCGCGCCCACCACCATCACGGAGCTCTCGGACCGACACCGCATCCGGGTCGAGACCATCATCGCCGACTTCCACGACACGCTGTTCGCGTTCAAGTGTGCGACGAGCGAACGACTGCTGCGCCTCGGCATCAGCATGGCGCAGCTCAATATCCTCTACATCCTGCGGCGCAGCGACGAGATGCCGATGAGCCGGCTGGCCGACGTTCTGAACGTCTCGGTCTCCAATGCGACCGGCCTGATCGATCGCATGGAAGAGCGTGGGTTCATCGAGCGGACGCGCGTCCCGGCCGACCGTCGCATCGTCATGGTCCGGCTCACCCCGGAGGGGGTGCGGCTGCTCGAGGAGCAGGACGCCATGAGCGAGGACCTCATGCGGCGCGTCCTCGACAAGCTCAAGCCGAACCAGCTCACGGTCGTCGCCCAGGCGACCGCCGACCTTCGCGCCGCCGCCGAGGCGACGCTCGGCCCACTCCCGGATCGCCATCCGGCCTCCACGACCACTCCACGATCACCGCTGACCCTGCGAGGCGCGGACCCCGCCCAACCCACTGACAGGAGGGACTGACTCACTCATGGAAGCGTTGCCCGTCGGAGGCGAGGAGTACATCCCCACGCTCGACGAAGACCCGGCCCTTGGGCTGAGCCACCGCGCGAAGATGGAAGTCCTCTTCGCCGTCATGCTCGGCCTGTTCCTTGGCGCGCTCGACCAGACGATCGTCGGTCCGGCGCTCCCCACGATCGTCACCCAGCTGTCCGGCAACGAGTACTACGTCTGGGCGATCACCATCTACCTGCTCACCAGCACGATCAGCGTCCCGTTCTGGGGCAAGCTGTCCGACCTCTACGGTCGCAAGCCGATCTTCATGATCGGCATCGTCATCTTCCTGATCGGCTCGGCGCTGTCCGGGCTGAGCCAGAACATGGCGATGCTCATCCTCTTCCGAGGCATCCAGGGCATCGGCGCCGGTTCGTTGTTCCCGGTCGCGCTCGCGGTCATCGGTGACCTGTTCACGCCGCAGGAGCGAGGCAAGTACCAGGGCCTCTTCGGGGCCGTGTTCGGGATCGCGTTCGTCGCCGGCCCGCTCATCGGCGGCTGGCTGACGGAGAACCTCAGCTGGCACTGGATCTTCTACGTCAACATCCCCATCGGGATCGTCGCGTTGATCGTCATCCAGCGCTTGCTGCCGACGGTCAAGACGCCATCCGCCACCAAGAACTTCGACCTGGTCGGCGGGGCGATCTTCACGGTCTCGATGGTGTTCCTCCTGGTCGGCCTGACGAACAAGGGCCTGCCGAACGCGACCACCCACCAGCTCAACGCCTGGACCGACCCCTCGGTCGGCGGGTTCATCCTCGTCGGCATCATCGGGACACTGCTGTTCATCCTGGCCGAGTCGCGCGCCAAGGAGCCCATCGTCCCGTTGCACCTGTGGACCGGCCGGACGTACTCGGCCACCATGGTGTCGGTCTTCTTCGCGGCCTTCGCGTTCTTCGGCGCGATCGTGTTCCTGCCGCGTTGGTTCCAGGTCGTCGAGGGCTTCACGCCGACGAACTCCGGCCTGGCGGCCCTGCCGCTCATGGTCGGGCTGATCTTCAGCTCCATCGTCTCGGGCTTCATCGTGGCCCGGACCGGCCGCTACAAGTGGTTGATCGTCGGCTCGGTCCTCGTGATGGGCTTCGCGGTGCTGCTCATGACCCAGCTCACGAAGGACACGCCGGTCGCGGTCGTCTGGTTCTGGATGCTCATCGCCGGCCTGGGCGTCGGACCGACGTTCTCCGTGCCGACCATCGTCATCCAGAACGCCGTGCCGTTCCACGAGCTCGGCGTGGCCACCTCGAACCTGACGTTCTTCCGCCAGATCGGCGGCACGATCGCCCTCGCGTTCGTCGGCACGATCTTCGGGACGGCGTTCGCGGAGCAGCTCGGGCCGCAACTGGCGGCCGCCGGGGTGCCGCCGCAGGTCGTCGCCGGCTTCGGCCAGGCCAGCGCGAACGGCTCGCTCGACCTCAGCCAGCTGACCGGGGTCGGTGACATGGGCAAGGCGATCCTCGCCAACATCCCACCCGAATTCCAGGCCGCCGTCGCGCCGTACATCAACCAGATCGTCGAAGGCATCCACGGGGCATTCAGCCTCGCGACGGCCCAGACCTTCTGGCTGGGCGTGGTCGGGGCGATCGTGGCCGCGCATCGCCGCGGTCGCGATCAAGGAGATCCCGCTCCGCTCGTCGAACGCCGCTCCGGTCCCGGCGCAGGCCATGGCGGCCGGCGGTGGCGCCACGCCGTCGCCCGCCGGCACCTCGGCCGCGTCGACGACCGACTGACCACGCATCCCTCCTCAGTCCGAACGACCCCGCCGGCCACGCCGGCGGGGTCGTTCCATGTCCGCGGCTACGATTGGGGCGCGATGACCGACCCCAGCGCACCCCGCGCGGCCCCCTACCCCGCCTCCCTCCGTGCCCCGGGCACCGGGCACGAAGGCTTCGAGGTGCTCCTCGATGTCGACGACCTGCCGCCCGGCGCGCTCCGGCGCGTGACGCGCGGCGACATCGACATCCTGCTTGCCCACACGTCCGGCGGGATCGTCGCCACCGACGACCGATGTCCCCACATGAGCGCCCCGCTCTCGATCGGCACGCTCGACGGCTGCGTCGTGGCCTGTCCGCTGCACGAGGGCCGGTTCGACCTGTGCTCGGGCGACCCGGTCCAGATGCCCACGACCGGTGGGCTCGACCCGAACGGCGTCTATCACCCGACCTGGTCCCCCGCGGGCCGCGAGCCGAAGGTGGATCCGCCGGGCCTCAAGGCCGAGGCGCGCCGGCTGACCCGGGTGCGACGGCTCCGCTACTACCCTGTCCGCATCCGCGACGGGCAGATCGAGGTCTGCCTGCCGCAGGCCTAGCGTTCGCTCAGGGCGCGCTCGCGCCGTCACGCGTCCGGCGGACTGGCGGCCCGGATGAGCTGCACGATCTCGTCGGGGTCGTCGGCGAACTGGATGAGGTTCAGGTCGGCCTCGGAGACGGCCCCGGAGGCCAGCGCCTTGTCGCGGATCCAGTCGAGCAAGCCCGACCAGTAGCGCGCGGTCCACGAGCACGACCGGGAAGTGGCGGACCTTGCCCGTCTGGATGAGCGTGAGTGACTCGAACAACTCGTCGAGCGTCCCGAAGCCGCCGGGGAGGATCACGAAGCCGTCGGCGTACTTCACGAACATCACCTTGCGCGCGAAGAAGTAGCGGAACTCGACACCGAGGTCGACGTACGCGTTCAGGGACTGCTCGTGCGGCAGTTCGATGTTGCAGCCGACGGACAGCCCGCCGCCCTCCTGGCAGCCGCGATTGGCCGCCTCCATCGTCCCTGGACCACCGCCGGTGATCACGGCATAGCCGGCCTCCGCGAGCTTGCGGCCGATCGTGCGCGCCAGCTCGTAGCCGGGCTCGTCGGATCGGGTCCGGGCCGAGCCGAAGATCGTCACCGCCGGCCCGACCATCGCCATCGCGTCGAAGCCCGCGACGAACTCGGATTGGATGCGCAGGACGCGCCAGGGATCGGTGTCGAGGAAGGACGAGTCCGGCCGCCGCTCGAGGAGGCGCTGGTCCTCGGTGACGCCGCCGTCGCGTCGCAGGCGTTCGGCGGCCTCGGCCGTGACCCGCATCGGGCCGACCCGGCGCGTTCCGGAGCGTGTGGGTTCCATCGCGGCTAGGATGCCATCGCGGAGGTAGCTGTGCGGACTCGGTTGATCGTGGCGGTCGTGCTCATCCTCGTCGGACTGGTCTGGATGGGACAGGGCACGGGCGTCATCGGCGGTTCGGGGTTCATGACGGACGACATGCGCTGGGCGGCGATCGGCGCCGTCGTGTTCGTGGCCGGCGCGCTGATCGGCGGCTGGGCGGTCATCCGCCGCTCGAGGGCCTGAGCCAGGCGGCCCACGTGGCCTCGGCCCGCCCGACGGTGACCTCGTTCCCGTGGCGGACCAGCGGGAGGCGCAAGAGGCGGGGATCGGCCAGGACCCGCTGCGACACCCCGGCGTCGTCGAGGGAGAGATAGGCCAGGCCGGCGTCCTGGTAGGAGCGCGACGTCTCGTCGAGGACGGCGCGAGCGCCAAGGCGCTCCGTGAAGCGGCGCAGCTCCCCGGACGCGATCGGCCGCTTGCGCAGGTCGGCGTAGTGGACGACGACCCGGCGCTCCCGGAAGAACCGCAGCGCGGCCCGCGTGTCGGACGAGTCATCCCGACCGAAGACCTGGATGTCGGGCATGCGCTTCGTGGGGACCTTGCCGAGCGGGGCGGGCATCGTCAGGTGTCGCGCAGGGCGGCCGATCCCGCGCCCAGGGGGGCCGATGCCCCGTCGCGGTCGGGCTCGAGGACGAAGAGTGCGACGGGCCGCGTCGTGCGTTCGCGGTAGATCCCGTAGCCCGGGTAGGCGGCGGTGACCATCGGCCAGAGGACCGCGGCCTCGATATCGTCGGCCTCGTGGGCGATGAACGGCCGGCGTTGCGCGCGATGCTCGACGACCACGGCGCCGTCGGCCCGGAGATTGGCGGCCCACGCCGGTTCCGACGGCTTGCCCGAGTTCGAGCCGATGACGACCCAGGCGTCCCCGTGACGGATCGCCCCGAGCGGGACCGTCCGCGGCGCCCCCGTCCGTCGGCCGCGGGAGGTGACGAGGATCATGTCCACCCCGAGCGCGCGGGCGAGCACGCCGCGCCCGCCGGTCCGTCGATAGACCCAGCGGTGCCCGCGGGTGAACGTCCGGCTCGTGAGGACATACCCGATCGCGAGGTAGACCGGTCGTGGCAAGGGCGTCGCCATGCTCGAAGCGTACCGTGCCGACCGGGTACCATCGCGAGCACAGGAGGTGCCTCGGTGACGGTCTGGTTCACGGTCCAGCTCGACGACCGGCCCGGCTCGCTCGCGCGCGTCGCGACGGCGCTCGCGGAGCACGGCGTGAACATCACCGGGATCGTCGGCGTCGCCGAGGACACCGACGGCGCCTTGATGCTCACGACCTCCGACGCGGCCGCGACACGCGCGGCGTTCGACGGCCTCGGGCTCGCCTTCGAGGAGCACGACCCGACCGGCGGGGTCGAACCCGATCGCCTCTCGGTCAACGACCTGCGGCCCGGCGCGGCGGGTCGCGGCTCGCTCGGCTAGCGCGCACCGCACCCGTCATGCCCCGCCGGCGAGCGGCCGAGACGGCCGCCATCCGCTTCGACGTCGTCGACCGCGCCGAGGCGACCGAGGCCATCATCGAGACCGCGTCCGCCCTCGGCGGCCGGATCCGGACGCTCGCCACGGTCCGCCACATCGACGGCGACCCGCCGCTGGTCGAGGTCGACCTCGAGGTCGAGGGCATCTCCGAGGAGGCGCTGGCGGCCGCGCTCGACGCGCTCGAGGACGTACGTGCGGTCCATCTCACGCGCGCGCTCGGCAGCGTCTTCGGCAAGCGGATCATCGTGGTCGGGGGTGGCGCGCAGGTGGCCCAGGTGGCACTCGGGGCCGTGAGCGAGGCCGACCGTCACAACCTTCGCGGCGAACGGATCAGCGTCGACACGATCCCGCTCGTCGGCGAGGCGAACATCGCGGCCGCGGTCCGAGCGGTCGCCGACCTGCCGCGGGCCCGGCTGCTGGTCCTCGCGGGGTCGATCATGGGCGGCGACATCAGCGTCGCGGCCGAGGAACTGCGCGCGGTCGGCATCCCGATCATCGCGCTGAACATGGTCGGCTCGATCACCGAGCACGTGGACCTCGTCGTCTCCGACCCGGTCCAGGCGGGGACCATGGCGGTGATGGCCGTCGCGGACACGGCCACCTTCGACCTCGAGCGGCAGCGCGGTCGCCGCTACTAGGGTCAAGCCGGCGGCTCGGGTTCAGCGACCGGCGACGGCGATCTCCTCGGGGAGCCAGAACCAGCGGAGCGACTCGAAGTCCGTGCCGACCACGAGCGACTCGGCCTCGGGCGGCGGGCCGAGGACACCGGCCGGGTCGGCCAGGATCCGCTCGGCCTCGGCGAGGTAGTCGGCCAGTCGCGACTCCGGTTCGCGGTGGCGATGCGCGGGGTAGTGGAGCCCGTCGGCGTCGTAGTGGATGTCGTGGAGCGAGAGAGGCGGCTCCGGCGAACCGGCGGCGTGACGCCAGAGCCCGGTCACCGGGTCGAAGCGATACCACGGCGTGAGCCGCCAGCCGTCGCGGGCGACGAGCGCGACGGCCCGCACGATGAAGTCGAAGACGGCCTCGCTGATGAAGTAGTTGAAGTTGACCCGGATCCAGCCGGGCTTGATGCCCTCGCACCCGCGCGAGATCTCGCGCTCGAACGCATGCGACGTCTCGATGTCGATGCCGAGCAGGCGATGACCGTACGGCCCCGCGCAGGAACACCCGCCCCGGGACTGGATGCCGAACAGGTCGTTGAGGATCGCGACGACGAGGTTGTGGTGGAGATACCGGCCGTCGTGGCGGATCGTGAACGACACGATCGACAGCCGCGGGAGCGCCGGGTTGCCGAGGATCCCGATCGATGGTTCCGCGGCCCAAGCCGTCATCGCCCGGTCGATGAACGCCTCCTCGCGCTCGCGGATGACCTCGCTCCCCACGCGCTCCTTCACCTGGAACGCGAGCCCCGCCCGGATCGACTCGACGATGGCCGGGGTCCCGCCTTCCTCGCGTTGCTCGGGGTCCGCGAGGTAGACGTGTTCGAGCGGGTTCACGTAGGCCACCGTCCCACCGCCCGGCGCGGTCGGGACGCGGTTGCGGAAGAGCTCACGCCGCGCGACGAGCACGCCCGGCGTCCCGGGACCGCCGATGAACTTGTGCGGCGAGAGCACGATCGCGTCCTTGTAGTCGAGCTCGGCGTCGGGGCCGGGTCGATGCGGCTCCATCTCGATCTCGACGTAGGGCCCTGCGGCCGCGAAGTCCCAGAACGAGAGCGCCCCGTGGCGGTGCAACAGGACGGAGATCGCACGGGTGTCGGACAGGACGCCGGTCACGTTCGAGGCGGCCGAGAACGATCCGATGCGGAGCGGCCGCGCGGCGTGCTCGACCAGGGTCCGCTCGAGGCGGGCGAGGTCGATCCGCCCATCCGCGTCCTCGCCGATCGTGACCACGTCGGCGATGGATTCGCGCCAGGGGAGCTCGTTGCTGTGGTGCTCGTACGGGCCGATGAAGACGATCGGCCGCTCCTCCGGCGGGATGTGCGATCGCAACGCGTAGCGGTCGTCGAGGTCCGCCGGGATCCGCAGCTGGAGAACGTCGACGAGCTTGTTGATCGCGCCGGTCATGCCCGAGCCACAGAAGATGACGGCGTGCTGGCCCGAGCCGCGGACGCCGTCGCGGATGATGCGTCGCGCCTCCTCGCGGAAGCGGGACGTCTGCAGACCGGTCCCCGATGACTCCGTGTGCGTGTTCGCGTACAGCGGCAGGACGGCGTCGCGGATGTAGTCCTCGATGAACGAGAGGGCTCGCCCGGACGCCGTGTAGTCGGCGTAGGTGACGCGACGGATCCCGAACGGTCCCGCGACGGCTTCGTCGTCGCCGATGACGGCGCCGCGGATCAGCTCGATCAGGGCCTCGGGATCGGCGGCCGCGCGGTCCGTCATCGCGGCATCGTAGACGGTCGGGCATCCCGTCACGGCGCCCGGCCGAGTACCCTCGTGGCGATGCGCATCGCGACCTGGAACGTGAACTCGCTGAAGGCCCGTCAGGAAGCCGTCGAGAACTGGCTGCAACGCGCCGCGCCGGACATCCTGCTCATGCAGGAGACCAAGCTGACCGATGACGACGCTCCGGTCATGGCGTTCGCGATGGCGGGATACCAGCTCGTCCACCACGGGGAGGGCCGCTGGAACGGCGTCGCCATCGCCGCGCGGGACGGCCTGGCGATCTCGGACGTGGTCACGAACTTCGGGGACGGCCCGGTCCGCGACAGTGGACCCGGCGGGGCGGGCGCGGACACCGCGGAAGAGGACTTCGACCCGTTCGATGAGGCGCGCATGGTCGCCGCGACCGTCGACGGGCTACGGGTCGTGAGCCTGTACGCCCCGAACGGGCGGGTCGTCGACTCGCCGTTCTACGTCGGCAAGCTCGCCTGGTTCGACCGTCTCGCCCGCTGGGTGGCCGACGAACTCGCGAGTGGCGCGCACGGGACGGGCGGCGCGCTCGTCCTCGGCGGCGATCTCAACGTGGCCCCGACCGATCGGGACGTCTGGGACCCCGCCGCCGCCCACGGCGGCACGCATGTGTCCGAGCCGGAGCGCGCCGCGTTCCGGGCGCTGCTGGACGCCGGGTTGATCGACGGCTACCGCGCTCGCCACGACGAAGCCGGGCGCTTCTCCTGGTGGGACTACCGGGCCGGCATGTTCCACAAGAACTTCGGGATGCGCATCGACCACCTGCTCCTGGCCCCGTCGGTCGCGGCTCGGGTCGTCGGCGCGGAGATCGATCGCGAGGCCCGCAAGGGACCGCCGGTCCCGTCCGACCATGCGCCCCTCTCGGTGGACCTCGACGAGCCGGGTCGCCCGATCGATCCCGACTGGGAGGGCGCGCTCGCGCGGATCAAGTCGCGGACCCGCTGACCGCGCGGTCCGCGGCCGATCGCGGCTAGGCGATCGTGTGGCGCGGGATCCAGCCCTCGACGCCCTCGGGCGTCCTGACCTGGAGGAAGCCCTCGAAGGAGCCGAGGATCTCGACCTCGTCGCCGCGGTCGAGCCGGTCGAGCTCACGCGACCCGACATCGTCGGGCCCTTCGCTCAGGCGGACGCGCCGATAGCTCATCTTGACTCGCTCGACACCCTTGGCCGGCGGCTTGTCGAACGTCCGCGGGGCGGGCACGCCCTGGGCGGCGACCTTCGCGCGGGCCGCGGCCGTCTCGGCCACGTAGGAGGCGAGCGGCGCGTCGTCCGAGACCTCCGGGAGCGGCGGCATCGGCTTCATCCGCTTGGTCGACTGGGAGGCTTCGACCGGCGCGACCGGCGCGGCCGGCGCGGCCGGCTTCGAGGTGACCGGCTTCGACGCCTCCGCGGGCTTCGGCGGGGCAGCCTTCGCGGCCTTCTCCTTCTTCTCGCCCTTCTTCTTGGCCGGCGGGGGGACGACGGCTGCGGCCGCAGCGACGGCCGCGGCGGGCTTCGGATCGGGTCGCGATCCGCCCCGCGGCGCGGCCGGGCCCGGCATCCGCATCGCGTCACCCAGCGGCGTCGGGAACGACGCGGCGAGGAGCATGCCCTGGCCGATCGTCGTCCTGCTGACGCGTGCGACGCATCAGGAACAGGAAGAGCAGGACGCCACCGGCGCTGGCGATCAGCCAGGCGAGGAACGGGTTCGGGTTCGTGACGAAGCCGAGGTCGAAGCCGAGCGGCGATCCGTTGCCGCCCCCGGCACCGTCGTCACCACCGACCGTGGCCGCGCCGGCGGTCGTCGGGGTGGAGCTCGGGCCGGCGACGCCGTTCGGGTCGAAGGGCGTCGGCGCCGCGGTCGGACCGGCCACCGCCGTTTCGGGCGATGGGCTCGGTGACGGCGAGGGCTCGCTCACGGCCGTGAGGGTCGGGGTCGGCTTGGGCTTGAGCGTCGGGTTCGCGGCCGCCAGGACCGCCTTCTTCGGCTTCGGCGTGGGCGTCGGGGTGCGGCCGCGCGGTCGGCCGAGCGGTCGGCTTCGGCGTGGGCTTCGGGGTCGGCTTCGGGGTGGGCTTGGGGGTCGGCTTCGGGGTCGGCGCCGTCACCGTGAACGGTGCCGGATCGACGGCCGTGAGCACGGCACCAGTCCAGCCGATCGCGGCGGGCCTGGAACGCAGTACGTGTGGGTACCTGGCGACCGCGTGCTCGACGCCGTTGACGCGTCGTTCCCGGTCGGCGACGTTCGGTCGCCGATCGTCTGCCAGCCGTCGCCGTCGATCCGGGCCTGGCACCTCGACCGGCGTTGCGGCGTTCGACGTGCGGTTGTAGCGGAACGCTGAAGTGTGAACGTCGTCGAGGTCGTCCCCGAGCCGGGTGAGACGTGGCCCGTTGTCGAGCGTGATGTTCGTCGGCGGCAGGTGGCGCGGCCAAGCGCCGGCACCACGAAGCCCGGCACGAGCGCGACCAACGACAAAGCGACCGCAAGCGCGGCCGCACGGGGAAGGTGGCGTCGAGGTCGGGCTGTCTGAGTCAACACACGGCTCCTGGAGATGCCCCGACCGTAGGTCATCACGCGCGCGCCCGTCCTCGGTCCCATCGGCCCGACGGGCAAGTACTTTGGTCTCGGTGCGGGCAGGCACCTTCGTGACGTACACCCAAGGCGTCGGATCCCGCACATGGGCAGGTCGTGCCCGATCAGCACCTCGAAACGCAAGAACCGGCGCACGTCGTCGGCCCCGTCGGGGACATCCGCCGCCGGACCATCCGTGTCCTGGCGGTGGTCTTCGTCATGCTCATGGGCGTGGCGGCGATCGAGGGCTTCTGGCCCGGCGGCCCGAGCCGCGGGATGGCCGTCCTCGTCCTCGCCGGCTGCGCTGTCGTCCTGCCGCTGGTCATGGCCCGGCTCATCAACCCGATCCTGCGCGACGCCCAGCGCCTCGAGGAGGAGCGCGCCCGGCTCATCGACCTCTATGGGCGAGCCCGCCAGGACTCACTGCTCGACGCCCTCACCGGCCTGGGCAACCACCGGGCGTTCCAGGAGGAGCTGAGCCGGCAGCTCGAGCACGCCTCGCGGCACAACTCGAACCTGTCGCTCCTCCTCGTCGACGTGGACGACCTCAAGAAGGTCAACGACGAGCAGGGCCACGCGCAGGGCGACGAGCTCCTCTCTGGGCTGGGTCGGATCGTGATGAACGCCATCCGTCGCGGCGACCGGGCGTTCCGTGTCGGCGGCGACGAGTTCGCCATCGTCCTGCCCAACGCCGACATCGAGACCGGCCTCGTCGTCGCGCGGCGGATGCTCGCGAGCGCGCTCAACGGCGGCTACGCGGGCGGCGGCTCGGTCGAGCCGTTCTCGCTCTCGATCGGCATCTCCGCGTATCCGAAGCCGAGCGCCCAGGGCAACCTGCTCTACCGACACGCCGACGCGGCCCTGTACTGGTGCAAACGACACGGGCGGACCAACGCCGTCGTGTACGACCCGGGGCGCCACGGCGTCTCCCCGGACGAGCGCTCCATCGAGGACGTGTCGGCGGCGCTCGGCACGATCCTCGCCGAGAAGTCGCTCCGCCCGGTCTACCAGCCGATCTTCTCGATGACGACCGGCGACGTCATCGGCTACGAAGGCCTCATCCGGCCGACCGACGGCTCACCGATGCCCGACGCCAACACCCTGTTCGCCGCGGCCGAACGCGCGGACCGCACGGTGGAGCTCGACATGGCCTGCCTGTCGGTCGTCGCCGACGGTCTCAACGGCCTCGACCCGGGTGTCTACCTGAGCGTCAACCTCTCGCCGCGCACGCTCGAATCCGACCAGTTCCACCCGGTCGAGCTGACCGCCATCTTCGGCCGCCGCGGGATCGGCCCGGAGCAGCTCGTCATCGAGCTCACCGAGCGCGAGGAGGTGCAGGACCTCCAGCAGCTCCGCCGGAACGCCGCCGCGTGCCGGCGCGCGGGGATGCGCCTCGCCGCCGACGACGTCGGCGCGGGCAACGCCGGCCTGCGGCTCCTGAGCGAGATCCACTTCGACATCGTCAAGGTCGACCTGTCGCTCGTGCAGGGCGGCATCCTCCACGACCCATCGCATGGCGTCCTGCGGGCCCTCCAGGAGCTCGCCGCTCGCTGGACCGCGCAGATCGTGGCCGAGGGCGTCGAGACCAGCGAACAGCTTGCGGTCATCCGCGAGCTCGGCATCACCGCGGGCCAGGGCTACCTGCTCGGCCGGCCCAGCCGCGACCGACGGGCCGAGCGACTGGACCTCGACAAGCTGATGCCCGAGGCCTGGGACCGAGGGGGTCGGCTCGCCCGCGGCCTGAGCCGGCCCGGCCGCATGCCGTCGTCGGCGACGCATCGGCGGCGCCACGTCCCACCTTTCGGAACGCCGTCCAGCAGGTTTCGATAGGGTGGACTAGCCTCCACCGACGATGGCGTCCCCGGCGGCCCCCGAGATCCGCCTCATCGACCTGGAGAAGCGCTTCGGCGACGTCCGGGCCGTCGATGGCATCTCGCTCGACATCGGCTCGGGCGAGTTCTTCTCGCTGCTCGGCCCGAGCGGCTGCGGCAAGACGACGACGCTGCGGATGATCGGCGGCTTCGAGCTCCCGACGGCCGGCCGCATCCTGCTCCGTGACCGCGACATCACGATGGACCCGCCGGACAAGCGCCCGGTGAACATGGTCTTCCAGAGCTACGCGCTCTTCCCCCACCTCGACGTCGGAAGCAACGTGGCGTTCGGGCTGCGGCGCAAGAAGGTCGAGAAGGCCGAGATCGCGACGCCGGGTCGGCGAGGCCCTCGAGCTCGTCCACCTGTCCGGCTACGAGAAGCGCAAGCCGAACCAGCTGTCCGGCGGCCAGCAGCAGCGCGTCGCCCTCGCGCGCGCGCTCGTGAACCAGCCGAACGTGCTGCTCCTCGACGAGCCGCTCGGTGCCCTCGACCTCAAGCTCCGCCGACGACTCCAGATCGAGCTCAAGCGCATCCAGGTCGAGGTCGGGATCACGTTCGTGTACGTGACCCACGACCAGGAGGAGGCGCTGACGATGAGCGACCGCATCGCGGTCATGCACGACGGGCGGGTCGAGCAGCTCGGCACGCCCGAGGAGCTCTACGACCGGCCGGCCACCCGGTTCGTCGCCGACTTCATCGGGACGACCAACCTGCTGCGCGGCCGCGTCGAGGCGGACCGGACCGTGCGCCTGACCTCGGGCGAGATCGCCCCATGCGGCGTGCGACGGCCTGCCGCCCGGCGCGCGAGGTCGAACTCAGCGTCCGCCCCGAAGCCATCACCCTGGTGCCGGCCGAGGCGGTCGGCGCCATCCGCGGCCGCGTGGACCAGGCTGCCTATCTCGGCAATACCGTCTCCTACCAGGTCATCACGGCCGGCGGCCTCAGCGTGATCCGTCCTCGCCCCCAAGTCCGGGATCCGGCTCCCCGCCGGCAGCGACGTCGCCATCACCTGGCCTTCCGCGGACGCCCTCGTCCTCGGCGGGTCGTCGTCCCCCAGGAGGAGTCCGCGTCATGAGCATCTTCCGTACGACGGCTCGAGCATCGATCTCGAGAAGGAGCTGACCCGCTACATGCTCGAGCGGCGCGTCTCGCGGCGCCAGCTGCTCGAGGCGATCGCCAAGCTCGGACCGGCCGCCGCCCTCGCCCCGGTCATCGCGGCCTGCACGACCGGGGGTCCCGGCCAGACCGCACCTCCCCGACCGCGTCGGCAGCGCCGGCCGGCGTCGGCGACCGCGGCCGCCAGCGCGTCGGCCGCCGCGAGTGCCGCCGTCGATCGGCCGAGCCGACCCCATGCCGACGCCGGAGGACGAGCTCTACGTCTACAACTGGACGCCTACATCGGCGAGAAGCGTCATCACGGTTCCAGAAGAAGTACCGGCGTCAAGGTCACCACTACGAGCTTCTTCTCGAACACCGACGAGGCGTACGCGAAGCTCGGCAACGACGGCGGCGGGCTACGACGTGTCGTTCCCGATCTCGGTCGACATCCCGGCCTTCAAGGCGAAGGGCGCCCTGCTCAAGCCTCGACAAGTCGCTCCTCCCGAACGTCGCCAACCTCGGCGCCGACTGGGCGGACCCGGGCTACGACCCGGGCAACGAGTACACCGTGCCGTACTATGTGGTGGACGACCGGCGTCGGCTACGACACCGGACGGATCAAGGACGACCTCACGAGCAGCAAGGCCGCTCTGGGACCCGCGCTGGGCCAAGCACATCGCGCATGCTCGACGACTGGCAGGAGGTCTTCGGCGTGGCGCTGATCCAGCTGGGCCTCGACGCCGAACACCCTCGAACACCGCCGAGATGGACCAGGCGCTCGCGCTGCTCGAGCAGCAGAAGCCGCTCGTCCGCGTCTACAGCACCGACACGATCACGACGATGAGCAGCGGCGACAACTGGATCGGCCATACCTGGGGCGCGGACATCTACCAGATCCAGGAAGAGAACGACAAGATGGTCTACTACATCCCCGAGGAGGGCGGCGTCCGCGGCTCCGACACGATGGCCATCTTCTCGGGCGCCAAGCACCCGGTCGCCGCGCAACCTCTTCATGAACTTCATGCTCGACGCCCAGATCAGCGCCGAGAACACGAACTTCATCGACTACATGGGCCCCAACGCCGCGGCCAAGCAGTACATCGACCCGGCGATCCTGACCGCGACCCGAGCGTGAACCCCGACGCGACGATCGTCGCGCAAGCTCCAGGAGCTGCTCGACCTCGGCCCGGCCGTCCGCGACGAGTACCTCAAGCGGTGGCAGACGCTCACGTGGCGGTTGAGTCCGCCGACCCCCGGCGACCACGCCGTCCCCGGCGGCGGGCCGGCCTCGGGCTCGGTCGGTTCGCGGCTCGCCTCGGCCGTCCTCGTCCTGCCGGGCGTCGTCTGGCTGACGTTCTGTTCCTCGTCCCGCTCGTGATCATGGTGGTCGATCAGCCTCGGCACCTCGGATGCGACCGGCCACGTCGTCCTGGACCATCCCGACTCGACAACTACACGGGCGACCCTCGACCCGTCGTTCCTGCCCACGTTCCTCAACTCGGTCCGCTACGCGCTGATCGAGACGGTCCTGTCGCTGGTCATCGGCTATCCCGTCGCCTACTGGATCTGCCGGTATGGCGGGCGGCACAAGGCGCTGCTCATCGATCATCGTGATGCTGCCGTTCTGGACGAGCTACATCATCCGGACCTACGCCTGGATGATCATGCTGCGCGACAACGGAGTCGTGAACTCGATCCTCCAGGCGCTCGGCATCACGAGCGAGCCGATCATCCTGCTGAACACCGACTTCTCGGTGATCCTCGGCATGACCTACGGCTTCCTGCCGTTCGCGATCCTGCCGCTGTTCGTGTCGATCGACCGGCTGGACCCCTCGCTCGTTTCGGCGGCTCGCGACCTGTACGCCAACGGGCGGGCGGCCTTCCTGCACGTGACCCTGCCGCTGACGATGCCGGGCATCGTGGCCGCATCCATCCTCACCTTCATCCCGGCCATGGGCGACTTCGTGACGCCGGACCTGCTGGGCGGGGCGCGAGACCACGACCATCGCCAAGGTCATCCAGGGGGTGTTCCTGCAGCGGTCGCGACTGGCCCTACGGCGCCGCCCTCGGGTTCGTGCTGATGCTCGTCACGCTCGGCGGGACGTTCCTCGCCATCGGGCCGTTGCGGCGCGAGGTCGCGGGCGCGTGAGCCCCACCAAGGCCGCCGCGCTCACGCCCGGACCACGCTGGCCGCGATGAAGCCGCGCAACCGGCTCCTGAGCCTCTACGCGTTCATCGTCTACATCTTCCTGTTCGCGCCGATCGTCGTCCTGATCATCTTCTCGTTCAACGACTCGAAGCGGAGCGTGAACTGGAAGGGCTTCACCCTCGACTGGTATCCCGCGCTCTTCACGGACCAGGAACTGCTCGATGCGCTGTCGGTGACGCTGCGGCTCGCCGTGGTGGTCGTCATCGTGTCGACGGTCGTGGGTACGCTGCTCGGCCTGGCGCTCGCTCGGGTCCGGTTCCGCGGCCGTGCCGCGACCGAGACGCTCCTGCTCCTGCCGATGGTCACCCCCGAGATCATCATGGGCCTGAGCCTGCTGGTCTTCTTCTCGGCGGCCTTCGGGTCGCGCGGCTCGTTCACCCAGCTCGTCTTCGCCCAGGTCACGTTCTGCATCAGCTACGTCGCGATCGTCGTCCGGGCGCGAGCCAGCGGGATGAACGCCGCAGCTCGAGGAGGCGGCTCGCGACCTGGGCGCCTCCGCCCTCGGCGCGTTCCGCTACGTGACGCTGCCACTCATCTTCCCGGCGGTCCTCTCGGGCGCCCTGTTCGACGTTCGCGCTCTCGTTCGACGACTACGTCGTCACGACCTTCAACGCCGGGGTCGGCTCCTCGACGCTGCCGCTCTATCATCTACGGGAAGGTGAAGTTCGGAGTGACCCCGGAGATCAACGCGATCTCGACGATCATCGTGGCGGTGACCGCGGTCGCGGTGCTCATCGCCTGGTACAGCGGGCAGCGCCGCGGCGAGGTCCGCGCGGTCGCCGAGCCCGATCCGACCGAGCTCGAAGCGCCCGAGGGGTCGAGCCCCGAACCCGGCACCGGCCCGGCGAAGGCCGGCGCGCGGGCGTAGGCCCACGGACGTGATCGACCTCTCGGCCAATATCGAGCTCCTCTTCGGCGAGCCCGATCGGCGAAGCGACGCTCCCATCGCCACCCGGTATGGCGAGTCGGCAGCGGTGCCGCACGCGGCGCGGATCCATGCCGCGGCCAAGGACGGATTCGCCGCCGTCGAGATGTGGGGCTGGCAGAAGCGGACCTGCCTCCATCTCCGACGCGCTTGACTCGACGGGCGTGCAGCCTCGTCCTCCTCACGTCGGAGCCGATGGCGCGCATCGTCGATCCCGCCACGCACGAGGAGTTCCTCGATGGCGTCGCCCATTCGGCGGGGGTCGCGGCGCGGCTGGGGCGCCGTACATCGTCGTGCTCGCCGGCGACGAGCTGCCCGGAGTCGACCGCCGAACCCAGCACGATGCCGTCGTCGCCGCGCTGCGGCGTGCGGCCCCGATCGCGAACGGCGAGGGCGTGATGCTGCTGCTCGAGAACCTGAATACGCGCGTTGACCACCCCGGCCACTACCTCGACCGGACGCCGGAGGCGCTCGACATCATCGACGAGGTCGACGACCCGTCGGTCCGCCTGCTGTTCGACCTGTATCACGCGGTGGTCATGGACGAGTCACCGGCCGAGGTCCTCGCCGGCCGGCTCGATCGGGTGGCGCACGTGCAGATCGCGGACGTGCCCGGGCGGCACGAACCGGGCTCCGGGCGCATCGACTGGGCCGCCGAGCTCGGCTGGCTCCTCGGCCACGGCTACCGCGGGCCGGATCGGCCTCGAGTACACGCCGACGACCGACACGCTTCAGCTCGCTCGAGCACATCCGCGAGGTCATGGCCGGCGCTCGACCCGGCGTAGTCCGCGCGGCTCCGTACCGGGGCGGCAGTCGACCGCGGACCGTGACGCCGCGCCGCGACCGGCGGCGCCGGGTCAGCCGAGCGGGACGGTCTTCTTCGGGTCGAGGAACGGGATCGACGCGGTCCGTGCCGGCCAGCGGCCGCCGTCGGGCGCTTCGATCTCGAGCGTGGTGCCCGGACCGGAGAGACCGATCGGCATCCACACGTAGCCGATGTTCTTCGCGAGTCGCGGGGACCAGATGAGGTCCGTGACGGTCCCGACCTTCTCGCCGTCGTGGTAGGCGTCGCACTTGCGCGACAGCTCGAACGGAAGCGCGTCGCCGTCGGCCTCGATGCCGACGAGCTTGCGATCGACGCCCTTGACCCGGAGCGCCTCGAGCGCGCCCTTGCCGATGTAGTCGGCGTCCTGCGTCTCGACCAGGCGTTCGAGCCCCATGACGTGGAACGGCGTGTCGTTGATGGTCATGTCCGAGCCGTAGTTGAAGATGCCGGCCTCGATGCGGCGGGCCTCGCACGGCGCGATGGGGCGGATCTTGTGGGGCTTGCCGGCCTCCATGATCCGGTCCCACAGGTCGCCGCCACGCGACGGGTCGCGCAGGTAGACCTCGTAGCCGACCTCGCCCGTCCAGCCGGTCCGGCTGATGACCACGGGGATCCCGTCGACCTCGGTCGTGAGCGTCCAGTAGTACTTGATGTCGTCGATCGCCGGCCCGAACACGGTCCGCATCGTGTCCTTCGACTTGGGCCCCTGCACCTGGATCGGGTAGACCTCGGGCTCGCGGACCTTCACGTCGAGCCCGCTGTGGATCGCGACCCCGCGCGCCCACAGGCCGGCGTCCGAGTCCGCCAGGGCCATCCACCAGCGGTTCTCTTCCACTCGCAGGAGGACCGGGTCGTTGACGATGCCGCCGTCCTCGGCCGTGACGATCATGTATTTGCCCTGGCCGACGGCGCACTTGGTCAGGTCGCGGCACGTGAGCGAGTTCGTGAATGCTGACGCATCGCGCCCCGTGATCTCGACGATCCGCTCCACCGACACGTCCCAGACGGTCACGTCGTTGAGCAGCGCCCAGTACTCCTCGATCGGGTCGGCGTAGTAGCCCGGCAGGTACATGTGGTTGTAGATGTCGTAGGCGCTGCAGCCCGCCTCGAGGGTCTTCTCGAAGAACGGCGAGCGTCGGTACCACGGCCCGAAATAGAGGGTCGACGAGGCGGACGTGGCCGGCGTCGTGGCGGGGCTGGTCATGCGCTGGGACCTCCTGGCTGGGTCCGCAGATGGTCCGGGATGCTGGTTCTATTGCCGCTCACGTTCCGTCAGGCGGACCGGCTGTCGCGTGGAGCGCGACCGCCTGAGCGCGCGGGGTGCCGACGGATACTGTGCCCCGACACCCCAGCCCGCCGAGCAGGAGAGGCCGCACGGCATGATCCGGAAGACCCCGTTCCACGAGCGCACCGCCGCGCTCAACGAGACCCAGCTCTGGAGCCACTGGTCGGGCTATCTCGCCGCGGACCGCTACCAGATGTCGGACAAATTCGAGTACTTCGCGGTCCGCAACGCGGCCGGCCTGTTCGACTCGAGTCCCCTTTACAAGTACCGCATCACCGGCAAGGACGCCGAGCGGTTCCTCGCCGGCGTGCTCGCCCGCGACATCCGCGCCTGCCCGCCGGGACACGCCCAATACACGTGCTGGCTCGACGATCGCGGGTTCGTCATCGAGGACGGGGTCATCCTCCACCCGCGCAAGGACGAGTACCTGCTGACCTCGGCCGAGCCCAACTTCGCGTACTTCGCCGACCGCATCGAACGCGGCATGGACGTCCGGATCGACGAGGTCGGCGACGACATCGGGACGCTCGCGTTGCAGGGCCCGCGCTCGCGCGCCCTGCTCGCGCGGCTCGTGCCCCAGATGGAGCACATCCCCTACTTCGGGGTCGCCCACGGCGAGATCGGCGGCGCCGCCGTCACCGTCAGCCGGACCGGCTACAGCGGCGACCTCGGCTACGAGGTCTGGGTCGAGTCGTCCGACGCGCTGCACGTCTGGGACACGCTCTGGGACAGCATGGACGGCCACGGCGTCCTGCCGTTCGGGCTGGCGGCGCTGTACATGCTGCGCATCGAGGCCGGGCTCCTCCTGCTCGACGCCGACTTCGATTCCAGCCGCTTCGCCTGGAACGACGCCCACCGCTCCACCCCGATCGAGCTCGGCTGGGGCTGGATGTTCCGCGACCTCAAGGTTGACGACCGCGCGTTCATCGGCCGCAAGGCGCTCGAGCGCGAGATCGCCGACAAGTCGTCGCGCTGGGCGATGCGCGGGCTCATCGTCGACTGGCAGGACTACGATCGGGTCTACACGGACGCCGGCCTCCATCCGCCCAAGGACCACACGCCGATCGTCGAGGACTGGCTGCTCTACGACGAGGACTACGAGCAGGTCGGGTATGCCACGAGCTTCATGTACTCGCCGATGCTCCAGCGCCACATCGCGATCGCCCGGGTCCGACCCGACTTCGCCGCGTTCGGCACCAAGGTGGACCTCGAGTTCACCGTCGACCACCATTACGAGCGGGTCGCGGCGCGCGTCGCGCGGCTCCCGCTCTACAACCCGGAGCGAAAGACGGCCCTGACATGACGATGACCGCCCCGAAGCCCAAGGCGTCCCCCAAGTCCACCAAGCCGGGCAAGGCGAAGGCCGCGGCCCGGCCGGACAAGCCCACCTCGACGCGATCGACGAAGACGTCGTCGAAGGCCGACCGCACCTACGACGCGATCGTCATCGGCGGCGGCCACAACGGCCTCGTCAACGGCGCGTACCTCGCCAAGTCCGGGCTCAAGACCCTGATCATCGAGCGGCGCCATCTCGTCGGG
Organism: uncultured Chloroflexia bacterium; assembly: GCA_963817245.1. GTDB lineage: Bacteria > Chloroflexota > Limnocylindria > Limnocylindrales > CSP1-4 > SPCO01. The sequence goes on along the minus strand of CAWFNQ010000001.1, from coordinate 63,455 downwards.
GGCGCGGCGATCACCGAGGAGCTCCGTCCCGGGTTCTGGTTCACCACGTTCTCCTACGCGCTGAGCCTGCTGCGGCCCGAGATCATCCACGACCTCGAGCTGACCAAGCACGGCTTCATGCCGCTCCTGATGTCGACCGCGTTCGCGCCCGACGAGGACGGCGACTACCTCTGGTTCACCCAGGACCACGCGGAGAACCAGAAGGAGATCGCCCGGCGCTCGAAGCACGACGCGGACGCCTACGACCAGTACAGCCACGACATGGAGATGGTCTGCCAGGCCATCAAGCCGCTCCTCGACATGGTCCCGCCGGACATCTTCAGCGACGACCCCGAGGAGCTCATCGCCCTGGCGGCGCTCGGGTCGCGGTTCAAGAAGCTCGACAAGCGCGTGCTCCACAACGCGGTCCGGCTGCTGACCGGGAGCGCGGCGGACTTCCTCGACGACTACTTCGAGGATCCGCTCCTCAAGGGCTACCTCGCCTCGTCGAGCATCATCGGCACGAAGGTCGGGCCGCGCTCGCAGGGCTCGGGCCTGGTGCTCCTGTACCACTCGATCGGCGAGCACGACGGCGAGTTCGGCGCGTGGGCCTTCCACAAGAAGGGCAACGGCGGCTTCACGCAGGTCCTCGCCAGAGCGGCGGAGTCGTTCGGCGCCGAGATCATCCTCGAGTCCCCGGTCGAGTCGGTCATCACCAAGGATGGCCGGGCGACCGGCGTCGCCCTCAAGGACGGGACCGAGTACTACGCCGACACCGTCGTCAGCGCGCTCGATCCGCGGCGGACGTTCCTCGAGCTCGTCGAACCGCGGGAACTCCCCGACGACCTCGTCGAGAACATCCGCCGGTTCCGGTTCCAGGGCACCTCGTCGAAGGTCAACTTCGCCCTTGACGGCCTTCCGCAGTTCGGCGATCTCGACGGGAGCCAGTTCCGCGGCTTCACGAACATCGGGCCATCGATGGACTACCTCGAGCGTGCCTATGACGACGCGAAGTACGGCTGGTACAGCCAGAACCCCTATATCGACTGCGCCATCCAGTCGACGATCGACGCCGACATGGCGCCTCCGGGTAAGCACGTCCTCTCGTGCTTCATCCAGTACACGCCCTACCAGCTGCGCGAGAGCGACTGGGACGCGGAGAAGGAGAACCTGGGCGACACCGTCCAGCGGACGCTCGAACGGTTCTTCCCCGGCTTCTCGAACCTCGTGCTCCAGCGCGAGGTCCGGACGCCGCTCGACATCGAGCGGACCGTCGGCCTGTCGGAGGGCAACATCTTCGCCGGCGAGTTCTTCGCCCCGCAGATGTTCTTCTTCCGCCCGGCGCCGGGCTGGTCGCAGTACCGGACGCCGATCGACGGCTACTACCAGTGCGGCTCCGGCACGCACCCGGGCGGCTGCGTCATGGGCGCGCCGGGCAAGCTCGCGGCGGGCCAGATCCTCAAGGACCGGGCCAAGACGAAGGCGGCGGCGCGAGCCTGAGTGCTCGATGCGGCGGCGCGAGCCAGACCGCTCGACCCGGATGACGACCGGTCGCCAGACAGACGAACGGCGGGCTCCCCCAGGAACCCGCCGTGTCCGCCGTGAAGGCGCGTGTCGTTTCGGCTAGCCCTTGATCGGCTCGCCGTCGGCGCCCACCACGAACCACTTGCCACCGACGCCCTGGCCGTTGGTGTCACCCGCGGCCGCGTCCTTGCCGAAGTAGTACAGGAAGTAGTCGCCGTACTTGACCTGGGTCCCGCTGCCGTCGGTGCGGGCGACCGTCGCCACCGTGGCCGTCAGGCCTGGGCCGAGGGTCGGTGTGCCCGTGACGACGAACGCGGGCCAGTTCCCGGCGCACGCGTCGACGCAGGTCGGCGCGGCCTGGCCGTCATCGGGTTCGAACATGTAGAGGGTCTTGCCCTGGCCGTCGACGACGATCTTGCCGAGGGCGGAGTCCGCGAGGGCGAGGGTCGCGCCACCGGCGGCGGGCGCCGAAGCCTCGACCGATGGGGCGGCGGACGGCGCGGCAGCGGATGGCGCCGAGGAAGCCGCCGAGCTCGAGCAGGCCGCCAGGACCGTCATCACACCGACGATCAGGGCGAACGATCGCGCGTATCTGGACATACAGAGTTCTCCTCCAAAGGGATGGACGTCCCATGCGAGATACGGCGGGATGGCCCTGAGCGGTTTTGCGAGCGTGCCGGGACGCCGGCCCCGGGTCAGTCGAGCGTGACCCGCTCGTGCCAGTGCGGGACGTGGGTCGCGAAGCCCAGGTCGCGCACCTTCGGCTCCATCGCGATCTGCGCCTCGGGGTCGCCGTGGACCAGGAACACGCGCCGCGGATAGCCGGCGTCGCCGGGATGCTTGCCCGCCGCGAATCGACCCAGCCACTCGAGGAGTTCGCCCTCGTCGGCGTGGGCCGAAAAGCCGCTGATCGAGCGGATCTTGCAGCGGACCGGCCGGACCTGGCCGTCGAGCTTGACCGTGGCGGCGCCGGCCTGGAGGTGGGCCCCGAGGGTCCCCTCCCCCTGGTAGCCGACGAACAGGATCGTCGCGGCCGGGTCGCCGATGAGATTCCGCAGGTGGCCGACGACGCGGCCGCCGGTGAGCATCCCGTTCGACGCCACGATCATGTACGGCCGCGGCGCGCGCTCGATCGCCTGGGACGCCTTCACGTCGTTCGTGATGATCTGGTTCGGGTAGTCGAGCGGCGTGGCGCCCGTATGGAGCAGCTTGGCGGTCTCCTCGTCGTAGTAGTCGCTGTACTTGCGGTAGAGATCCGACGCCTTCGAGGCCATCGGGGAGTCCAGGTACAGCGGCAGCAGCGGGATCTCGCCGCGCTCGATGAGGCGATCCAGCTCCCAGACGACCTCCTGCGTCCGCCCGATCGCGAACGACGGCACGAGCAGCACGCCACCAGCGTCATGGACCATCCGGACGGTCTCCGCGAGGAGGCGCACGGCCTCGCCCTCCGGCTCGTGTTCGCGGCCGCCGTACGTCGACTCGACGAGGACGTAGTCCGCGGCGTCGAGCGGCGTCGGGTCGCGCAGGATCGGCGTCCCGGGTCGCCCGAGGTCGCCCGAGCAGACGATGACGCGCTCCGCTCCGCCGGCGGTGTCCTGGACCCGGAGCCGGATCATGGCGGAGCCGAGGATGTGGCCGGCGTCGAGGAACGTGGCATGGATCCCGGGCGCCACCTCGAGCTCCTCGCCATAGCCGATCGGCCGGAAGGACGCGAGCGATCGTTCGGCGTCCTTCGCGGTGTAGAGGGGCGCGTCGAGGTCGATCTCGAGGTGCGGCGGCTGGGCCCGCAGCTCGGCCTCCGGGTCGCGCGGCCAAGTCTCCGGCTTCGTCGCGTCGCGGACCGGCTCGACGGTCGTCTCGACGTGCTGCCCGTTCGCACTCGGCGCGCCCGCCGGAGCGGGCTGAGCCGGCTGAGCGGGTTCACTCGGGTCCGTGTCCGCCTCGCCGGCCTCGGCGAGGGCCACGGCCGCCGCGAAGGTGTCCTCCTTCTGGCGATCCTCGGCCGCGGCCTTGTCCGGGTGACGCGTCTCCCAGCGCGCGTCGCGTTTCGCGAACTCCTCGTGCAGCTTGCCCGAGTCGAGCAGGACGAGCCCCGCCAGCTCGATCGTGCCCGGCGTCGCGAGGATCGGTCCGCGATAGCCGGCCTTCACGAGCAGCGGGATGAGCCCGCAGTGGTCGAGGTGGGCGTGGGTCAGCAGGACGGCATCGAGGGTCGCAGGGTCGAAGTCGAATGGGATCCGGTTGCGGATCGACTCGTTCGGGCTGCCCTGGAACATCCCGCAATCGATGAGGATCCGTGCCTGGCCGGTCTCGAGCAGGTATTGCGAGCCCGTGACGGTCGTGGCCCCGCCCAGGAAGTGGATCTCCATCGCCGCGGATGATGACAGGGGCCGCGCAGGGACGCCGGGCGCCGGACGCTAGGCCCTGACAGGGGGCGCGCGGCGACGCCGGGGCCTTAGCAGGGAGCGGCGGGCGGTCGACGTTCCATGGGGGAGACCTATCGACCGGCCGACCGCGGTCGACTGAGCCGGAACGGCCCGTCGGGGACGCCGAGCGATGGGTAGCATCCGGGCATGTCGACGGCCTTCACCAAGCTCGAGGCCGCTTGGGATGCGCTGCGGCATGAGATCGAGGACCGGATCGTGGCGCGCCACCGTGGCCTACCGGTCGATGATCGGGGCTACCCCGCGCATCGACGAGCGTTCGCGACGGCGCTCGCGGTCATCGACGAGCGCGGCCTCGATGCCGAGGAGCGCCGGGGTCTCGCCTGCATCCGATCGGCACTGGGCTTCCTCGGCTCCCTCGAGCCCGTCGACGGCGTGGATGACGACGATCACGGCGGGCCGGCCGACTCGCCGATCATCGCGGCGCTTCGGCGCTCGACCGAGGCGGCGTACGGCGAGGCGGCCAGCGCCATCGTCGTCGGCGGCGAGACCATCGACCGTCTGACCGCATTCTCCCGGCTGGCGACCGTGGCGGACCCAGCCGAGCGGCGGGCCGTCTTCGAGGCCATGGCGCCGGTCTGGCGGGCGGTCGACGGTGACGGGCACGCGACGAGCCCGTATCGGCAACTGATCGCCGCGTCGGCCGATCGCTGGGCGCGGAGCGGCTCGGTCATCGATGCGAATGCCGCCGTCCTTGGGATCGAGCCGGCCGGCTTCGAGGGCATGCTCTGGCGGATCCTCGCCGCCGGTCGCGACGTGGTCGCGGCCGCCGCCGGGTTGCGGCCGGGCCGGCGGATCGAGCCGTGGGACTACCGCTTCGTCGTCGGGGCGGCGGAGCGCCGACTGCTCGAGGCGATCCCGTTGGCGCGGCTCCTGGCCGTCAACGACGCCCACCTGCGCTCCCTCGGGGCCGACCCGGACGAGCTCGCGATCGGCTACGACGTCGTCCCGCGGCCCGGCCGCCCGGTCATCCCGGTCGCCTTCACCACGGGCGGCCGGCCGGGTCCGTGGGTATTCGCGAGCTATCGGGAGGGCGGCCTGGGCAACCTGGGCGAGCTCCTGCACGAGAGCGGCCATGCGCTGCACTACGCGGCGATCGACACCCGTCCGGCCTTTGCCGAGCCGCCCGAGGACTTCGCCGCGTTCTTCGAGGCCGTCGCGGACCTGCTCGGATGGGACGCGGACGAACCGCTGTTCCAGGAGCGCCACCTCGGCCGCGCGGCTGACCCGGTCGAGGCCGCGCTGTCCCGCTACGGGAGCGTGCTGCTCGACGTCTGCTGGTCGCTCTTCGAGATCGAGCTCCACCGCGCGCCGGGACGCCGCGCGAATGACGTCTGGGCGGATATCGTCGCCGACGGGCTCGGCGTCGAGCCGCACCCCGAGTGGTCCTGGTGGGCGGTCCGCGGCCAGCTCATCGAATCCCCCGGCTATCTCGCGAACTACGCCCTCTCGGCGATCACCGCAGCGGCGTTGCGGGCACGCATCCGCGAGCTCCGCGGCGACTGGTCGATGGGCGACCACGGTTGGTACGGGTTCGTGTCCGAGGGGCTGCTGCGCTACGGTGGGGCACGGCCGCCCGCGGACCTCATCGCGGACACTGCTCGACGGGCCCTTGACCGAGGGGCCGCTCCTCGCCGACCTGGCCCGGGCGGGAGCATCCGTGGGGCCGGCCTGATCTTGAAGGGGATGACCACGTGAAACGGATCGGGTTCCTGTCGTTCGGCCATTGGTCCGACGCGCCGTACTCCGAGGTGCGTTCGGCGTCCGATGCGCTGCTCCAGTCGATCGAGCTGGCCGTGGCGGCCGAGGAGCTCGGGGCGGATGGCGCCTATTTCCGCGTCCACCACTTCGCCCGGCAGCTCGCCTCGCCGTTCCCGCTCCTCGCGGCGGTCGGTGCCCGGACCAGCCGCATCGAGATCGGCACCGCGGTCATCGACATGCGCTACGAGAACCCGCTGTACATGGCCGAGGACGCCGGCGCGGCCGACATCATCGCCGGTGGCCGGCTGCAGCTCGGGATCAGCCGCGGGTCACCGGAGCAGGTCATCGACGGGTTCCGCGCGTTCGGGTACGTGCCCGCGGACGGCGAGACCGACGCCGACATGGCACGCCGCCATGCCCGCGTCTTCCTCGACGTGCTGCGCGGCGAGGGCTTCGCCCAGCCCAATCCGCGGCCGATGTTCCCCAACCCACCCGGGCTGCTCCGGCTGGAGCCCCATTCGCCGGGCCTGCGCGAGCGCATCTGGTGGGGTGCCGCGACCGATGCCACGGCCGTGTGGGCGGCAGAGCTCGGCATGAACCTGCAGAGCTCCACCCTCAAGTTCGACGAGACCGGCGAGCCCCTCCACATCCAGCAGCGCAAGCAGATCGAGGCCTACCGCGAGGCGTGGAAGGCCGCCGGCCACCAACGCGAGCCGCGGGTGTCGGTGAGCCGGAGCATCTTCGCCCTCGTCGACGACCGCGATCGGGCCTACTTCGGGCATGAGACGAAGGACCAGGACTCCATCGGCTACCTCGATCCGCAGACGCGGGCGATCTTCGGCCGCTCGTACGCCGCCGAGCCGGACGTGCTGGTCAAGGAACTCGCCGAGGACACCGCGATCCAGGCGGCCGACACGCTGCTGCTGACGGTCCCCAATCAGCTGGGCGTCGAGTACAACGCCCACGCCATCGAGAGCATCCTGAAGTACGTGGCGCCCGACCTGGGCTGGCGCTGATCCGCTTGCGTCCTCGGGCGCGACCCGCCTAGACCGGGATCACCACGAGCGCGTCGATCGCGACCGCGAGGAACAGCAGGGACAGGTAGCTGATCGAGTACTTGTAGAGCGCGATGGCGCCGGCGGTCGAGGCTTCCTCGGACGCGCCGCGCCGCCACAGGCGATAGGCCTGCCACAGGAAGATGGCGCCGAGCACGACGGCGGCGACGAGGTAGATCGCGCCCATCCGGGCAACCGCCCAGAGGACAAGCGAGATCGCCACCATCAGGACGGTGTACAGCGCCGATCTGCCGGGTCGTCTCGGGGATGCCCTTCACGACCGGCAGCATCGGCACGCCCGCTGCGGCGTAGTCCTTGCGGATCCGCAGCGACAGCGCCCAGAAGTGCGGCGGCGTCCAGTAGAAGACGAGCGCGAACAGCAGGAGGGCCGGGATCCCGACGCTGCCCGTCACGGCGGCCCAGCCGATGACCGGCGGCAGGGCGCCCGCGGCACCGCCGATGACGATGTTCTGGGGCGTCGAGCGCTTCAGCCAGATCGTGTAGACGACGACGTAGAAGGCGATCGCGAGGAGCGTCAGGAAGGCCGCCGTCAGGTTGACGAACCACGCCATCAGGGCCACCGAGAGCACGCCGAGGACGAGGCCGAAGACCACCGCCCGCTCCGGCTCCACCTGGTGCGCCGGCAGGGGCCGGCGGCGGGTCCGCGCCATGAGCTCGTCGATGTCGCGGTCGAGGTAGCAGTTGATGGCGTTGGCGCTGCCGGCGGCCAGCGTCCCGCAGACCATCGTCCAGAAGACGGTGACCCCCCAGGCGCCGACCTGGATGCCGGGCACCTCGCGCGTGGCCAGGACCATGGCCGGGACGGTCGTCACGAGCAGGAGCTCGATGATCCGCGGCTTCGTGAGCGCGACATACGCGCGCAGCGTGTCACTCAGCGGGCGGTCGCTCGTGTCGGCCGACGTCGACGCGTCGGCGCGGCGGCCCGCGTCCGGGCCCGGTGTCGCCCCGGCGCCGACCCGCGCCTCGTAGTACGCCGTCACGGTGAGGCCCGCCATCAGCGCCCAGATGGTCGCGCCGAGGGCGAGGTGCAGGGTCTGGGTCCACGCCGCGAGGCTGGTCAGGACCTGGGCGCCACCGACCACGACCTGGACGAGGTACAGGGCGGCGGCCCACAGCGACAGCCGGACCAGGACGGGGTGGTCGCGCTGCGTCCGCCAGGCGACGACCGCGATCGCGAGCGACGACGAGGCCCACGACCGCGGCGACCCAGCGGTGCAGGACGTGGGCCGAGGTGACCTCGGTGAGCGGCGGGACGAGCGTGCCGCCCATGAGCGGCCAGTCCGGGAAGATGAGCGCGGACTCGGTCGCGGTGACGTGCGAGCCGAAGAGCAGGAGCGCGAACGTCGCGACCGCGCCGAACGCCGCGAGCAGCGTGAACCGCTGGCTGGTGCCGCGCCCACCGATCCGAGCCGGGTAGCCGGAGCGGACCGTGACGTAGACGAGCAACCCGACGAGGCTCATGGCGGTGGCCAGGTGCGCGGTCACCGACTCCCCGGAGTTCCCGAGGCGGACCGTCTCCCGGCCGAGCCAGGCCTGGAAGAACACGAGCCCGACGGCCGCGATCGTCGGCCAGAGGATGGAGCGCTGCCGGCGGTAGTCGCGCAGGGCCAGGATCGCGAGGCCGAGGACCTCGAAACCGACCACGACCGCGACGCTCCGGTGGATCCATTCGATCCACGCCTTGCCGTCGTCGAAGGCCGGGATGAGCTGGCCGTGGCAGAGCGGCCAGTCGGGGCAGCCGAGGCCCGATTCCGTCGCCCGGACGATGACGCCGATCGTGACCAGCGCAAGGGTGGTCACGAGGGTCGCCAGGGCAAGGCGCTGGAAGCGGGTCACGAGGCGGCCATTCTATCGCGCCCCGACCCGGCGACAGCGTGGGTAAGCCGCTGGCGGTACCCTGTCGGGCGATGCGTCCCCACCGCCCGGCTCCGACCCTGGTCGCGCTCGCCCTGCTGGTCGCCGCGGCCGCCTCGGCGTGCAGTTCGACGACCGCCGGCGCGAGCGCCGGCGCGGTCGCCAGCCCGGGCGCGAGCGGCGCCTCGGCGGCCTGCCCGACGGCCCCCGAGCCGGCCTCGATGGAGGGCTGGCAGGGCGCGGCGCAGACCCCGACCGTGATCCCCTACCTCATCTCCAACCAGGTGACCTGCGGCCAGACGCGGATCATGTTCTCGCTCCTCGACAAGGACAACCGGCCGGTGGCCGCGCCCGATCGGCCCCTGTCGATCGCCTTCTACGACCTCGGGAAGGATCCGTCGACGCCGGTCACGAAGGTCGACGGGACGTTCATCTGGGCCATCGAGGGCCAGCGGGGCGTCTATGCCGCGGACGTCGACCTGCCGGAGGCCGGCACCTGGGGACTCGAGTTCACGACCTCCGCGCCGGGCGGCCCGGCCGAGACCATCCGGGCCACGATGGACGTCCTCGAGTCGTCATCGGTGGTCAAGGTCGGCGAGCCATGCCCCATCGATCAAGAGCCCGACCCTCGCCGACGTCGGGGGCGACGCGTCGAAGATCTCGACGGACCCGAAGCCCGATCCGGCCTTCTACCAGACATCGATCGCCGACGCGCTCGCGGCGCACAAGCCGTTCATCCTGGTGTTCGCCACCCCGAAGTTCTGCACCAGCCAGCAATGCGGGCCGACGCTCGATCGCATCAAGCCGGTCGCGGCGGCCAACCCGTCCGTGACGTTCATCAACGTCGAGCCCTACCAGCTCCACGACGTCGACGGCCAGCTCCAGCCGATCCTCGACGCCAACGGCCAGCTCCAGTCGACGGACGTGACGAACGCGTGGGGGCTGTACACCGAGCCGTGGATCTTCGCGGTCGACGCCGACGGCGTCGTCCGCGCCTCGTACGAGCTCATCGCGAGCGACCAGGAGATCCAGGACGCGATCAGCGGCGATCACGAAGCCGAGCTAGCTGGCCGGCGCGTCCTGGAGGAACACGGCTTCGAGCATCGACGGGCCGTCGCGATACCAGACCCGGACGGGGATGGCGGTCGCCTGGTGCTCCGCCAGATGCCCGGGCGCGAACTGGGCGCCGTTCTCGAGCTGCGTGAGACCGAAGGTGAGGACGCGGCCGTCGGTCGTCCGCAGGGCGAAGCTGCGGACGTCGGTGAGCGACTTCGCGTCGACCGCGATCACGACGCCGTCGATCGTCGCCGCGTCCGTCGGGGGTGTCGGCGACGGCCGGACTCCCGCCCCCACCGAGCAGGATGGCGGCCCCGCCGGTCAGGGCGATGACGATGACCAGGGCGAGCGCGAACAGGTTCCGGGTGCGCGGATCCACCGATCAGACGCCGGTCCCGCTGCTCCCGGGGACGTGGAGCGCGATGCCGGCCGCGCACCCCGGGCAGGAGTCGGAGCCCGGCTCGTACGTGGGCAGGTCGAGCTCCCAGAGCGCGCGGACGGGATAGACGCGGCCCGTGTCCGGGGAGGTCAGGGTCGTGGTGCCGCCACTCCGGTCGACGAGGACGGCGCACTCGACGATGTCGCCGCCCATGGCCTCGACCGCGGGGAGCATGGCCAGCAGCGAGCCGCCGGTCGTGAGGATGTCGTCGACGAGCAGGACCCGCTCGCCTGGCTCGATCCGGAAGCCGCGCCGGAACTCACGATGGGTGCCGCCCTCGCGATCCTTGACCTCCTCGGCGAAGAAGCTTCGGACCCCCAGCTGGCGGGCCGTCTCGAACGCGAGGATCACGCCGCCGGTGGTCGGGCCGGCGACGAGGTCGACGAGCGGCGCTCCGTCGTGATCGCGAACGCCCGCGGCCCAGAACTCGCACAGCTCGCTCGTGGCCGCCGGGTCCGAGAGCACCGCGAACTTCTCGACGTAGGCGTCGCCGTGGCGCCCGCTCTTGAGCTGGAAGTGGCCCTCGCGGAACGCGCCCGAACGCCGGAACAGCGCCTCGGTGCGCTGGGCGATGGCGGCCCGGGCCGCCGCCTCGATGGCCGGCTTGATGGTGGTCACGCCGCCAGTCTACGGGCGACGCGCCCCCGACGGCCGCACACGCCGGATCGCCCTCAGGGTCGGTACTCGACGCCCTTGGCCGATGGCGTCGATGGCTGCTTCGGGAGCGCCGTGCCGATGAGGTCGCGATAGGTCGCCGCCCCGACTCGGCGGCACTCATCGGCGAGCTCGTCGACCAGGCGGACCGGCAGCGTCGGATCGGCGAAGATCGCCGTCCCGACCTGCACCGCGACGGCTCCGACCGCGAGGAAGTCGAGGACGTCGGCGAGCTCCGTGACGCCGCCGATCCCGACGACCGGGATCTTCACCGCCTGCACCGCCTCGTAGACGATGCGCAAGGCGACGGGCTTCACGGCCGGGCCCGACAGGCCGCCGTAGATGTTGCCGAGGAGCGGCCTGCTCCGACCCGGCGCCACCGCGATCCCCGACAGGGTGTTGATGGCGGTGAGGGCGTCGGCGCCCGCGTCGGCGATGGCGCGGGCGATCGGCCGGATGTCGGCGACGTTCGGCGAGAGCTTGACGAGCAGCGGCAGGTCCGTCGCCCGGCGGACGGCCGCGGTGACCTCGCCGGCGGCGCTCGCATCGATCGCGAACTGGAGGCCGCCCCGGCCGACGTTCGGGCACGAGATGTTCAGCTCGATCCCGGCCACGCCGGGGACGCCGTCGAGCCGGCGGGTGACTTCGACGTAGTCCTCGACCGACTCCCCGGCGACGTTGACGATGACCGGCGTCTTCCAGGTGGTCCAGGTCGCCGCGTACTTCTCGATGACGGCATCGACGCCCGGGTTCTGGAGGCCGATCGAGTTGAGCATGCCGCCCGGTGTCTCGGTCACCCGAGGCGTCGGGTTGCCGATCCGCGGGCGCAGCGTCGTGCCCTTGCAGCAGATGCCGCCGAGCCGGTCGACGTCGACGACGTCGCCGTATTCGATGCCGTAGCCGAACGTCCCCGACGCCACGAGGATCGGGTTGGGCAGGACCAGGCCGCGCCCGAGGTCGACCCGCAGGTCCACCTCGGCGGAGGCATCGACCGAGGTGGTCGTGCCGGCGGCCGGTCGAGCGGATGTCTGAGGGCGCGCCGACGTCGAGGCCGACGCCGATGGGGGCGCGATCGCCGTCGGGCGATCCTGCACGGGCTGGATGGCCGGCTTGATGCGCCGCCGTGTCGGCGTGCGCTTGGCCGACGCCGGGCGGCCAGACGACGTCACCGCGCGCCGCTTGGCCTTCACGACCAGGCGCCCTCCCAGCGGATCTCGTCGGACGCGAAGACCGGGCCCTCGCGGCAGACGCGCTGTGGCGTCCCGGTCACGCTCATGACGACGCAGCCCAGGCAGGCTCCCACCGCGCAGCCCATGTTCTGCTCCATCGACACCTGGAGGAAGGCCTTGCGGCGGGCTGCCGGCGAGCCGATCGGGTCGGACTTGCCCCCGCCGCGCTTGCGCCCGAGCGTCGCCACCCCGAGCCGGCCCGTGCGCGTCTCGGCGAGCTTGGCAAGGGCCGCCAGCATCGCCGCGGGGCCGCAGGCGAACGCCTGGTCGGCCCACGCCTCGTAGTCGGGCAGCAGCTCGGTCACGAACCCGTGGTGGCCGAGCGACCCGTCGTCCGTGGCGACGACGTACTCGACCTCGTCGGGGAGCAGGTTCGAGGGGTAGACCTCGCGCGCGCTCGCGGCCCCGAACAGCAGCGTCACCTGGCGACCATCGCGGATCGCCTCATCGGCCAGCATCCGCACGCCGGCCATCCCCAGGCCGCCAGCGATGAGCAGGAGGTGCCGGCTTCGGGAGTCCACCTCGAACGGCCGGCCGAGCGGCCCGAGCAGGTCGACCGTGTCGCCGGGCCGCAGGTGGGTGAACCACTCGGTTCCCCGGCCGATGACCCGGAAGTGGATCGTGATGATGCCCGTCGCCGCGTCGATGGTATTGAGCGAGAAGGGTCGGCGCAGGACCATGCCCGAGTAGTCGCCCGTCCGGATGTGGACGAACTGGCCGGCTCGCGACCCCGTCGCGAGCTCGGGAGCGTGGTACGCCTGGAGCCACTGGCCCGGGAGGATCTCCCGGCTCTCGACGAGTTCCGCCGCGGCGAGCCGCATGCTCACGCGGTCGGCTCGCCCTCCGCGCCGTCCGCCACGGCCTCGCCGGGGAGTTCCGGGGCGACCGACGGGTAGGCCTCGGCGAGCGAGTCGGCCAGGTCGCCGAAGACGTCGGTGGGGTCGTAGAACTCGACGAGTTCGTCGACGTTGGTCAGCATCCGCCACTCGCCCCCGGCGTCCTCGGGGATGACCTCGGCGCGGAACTTGCCGGTCGGGGTCAGGGCCAGTCGCTCGTCGTCGTCGTCGACCACGATCAGCTCCCCGATGACGCTGCTCAAACCGCCGGCTGCGCCCTCGAACTCCTCGAGGAGCCGGGCCTCGCTGCGCTGGCTCCGCTCCTGGTACTCGAGTGCGAGGTCGTACATGCGATGCGCGGCCGCCTCGTCGTCGTCGGCGTCGAGCGGCACCTGGCCGGCGGCCCACGAGTCGGCGGCCGCCGCATACGGGTCCTCCCCGTCCACGAGCGCGATGGTCGTCTCGTCGGTCGAGATCCCGGCGGCCTCGAGGACGTCCTCCTCGCCCGTCGGCTCGCTGCCGAGCCCGGCGGCCTCGCGCGCGGCCTCGGCGAACGCCGCGTAGATGTCGGCCGGGTTGTAGAGCTCGACGAGCTCGGAGGCGTGCTCGATGACCTCGGTCTCGCTGACCCAGTCGCCGCTCACCTCGTCGAGGTAGCGGCTCCGGCTACGGAATGTCAGGTCGGGGGCGATCGAAAGGTAGTCGGGCTCCTCGTCGATGAGCGTCATCCCGCCGATGGTCGCGATCCGCTCGCGATGGCGGTCGAGGAACTTGCGCAGCTGTTCGGTCGACTGGACGATGAAGTCGGAGCGTTCGAGGGCGGCGTCGGCCGCGAGCTCACCGAGCAGGTCGTTGTGGCTCGTGTCCATGGTTCGCCTCCCATTCGGTTCATCGCCTGGTGGTCGTGCGTCGCGTCGGATGCTCATCGGGTCACGGATGGTATTCGAGGTCGGGTCCCATGCGCTCGCGCAGGAACATCGAGTGATGGCGTTCGAAGATCCACTCGCCGGCCCGGTGGCCGAGCGCGCGGGTGGCCTCGTCGGCCTCGAGCTTGTCGAGCGTGGCGTAGTCGGGCAGGTCGAGCAGGATCACGTTGTCGAAGTCCCAGCCGTGGGCGACGTTGTACCAGCCGAGGAACCGGATGCCGAAGCGCTCCTCGTACTCCTTCACCTGCTTGGGGAAGATCGTGCGCATGAAGAACTTGAAGAACGGGTCGCGGCCCCGGCGGACAGAGAAGTAGGTCGCGAGCACCGGCACGTCGGCGTTCCTCCTCGGCGAACGATCGGGCCGGCTCGCGCCGTCCCACCCGGCCGGCTCGCGCCGTCCCGCGACCTATTGTCGCACGGGGCCTTCGTCGTCCGGGGCTGCGGGCGTCGGCGCCGGTGATCCGCGGCGGCCGCCGGAGTCGGGTGGGCCGCGGTCGGGCCGGGGGCCGGGGACCTGCCCGGATGCCCATCCGGAGAACGCACGGCCGGTCGATCGCGCCCGGTCGGTGCGACCGGGTTCGGCCCTCGTCCGGAGGCTCGCCACGCTCGACGGCGATCGTCTCCGGTGGCCAAGGCGAGTCGGACCTCATGACGGACCCTGCCGATCGGCCGTTACGTTCCTCGGGTGGTCGTTACGGCCGTCGGCGGGGTATCCGCTGCGGGCGTTCCGGGCACGTCGCGGCGGGCGATCGACCGGCAGCGTCCTCGAGCTCGCCGACGGTCCGGGTGTCGCTGGCGAGTGGGCGACGGCGGCCGCGGCGCTCGGCGGAGACGAGGCGGAGCAGGAAGATGATCGTCTGGCCGGTGAGCAGCAGCAGGCCGATGACCGCGAACAACAGGACCGCGCTCACCCAGTCCGGCCAGCCCCAGACGACACTCAGCGGCGTCAGGACGATGAAGAGCACAAGGATCGCGACCTGGAACCGGAAGCAGCCGAGGCCGGGGCCGCGGTCGGCGTCGAGGTCGTCGCCCTTGTACTGGACGGGGCCGGTCGTCCGCGGGCGGCGCGGCGGCGTGGGGTCGTCGGTCACGAGCGGGAACGATACGGGACGTCGGCCAAGGACGCGGGATCCATGCGCCGCCGCCCCGCCCTACTCCGCCGGGCGCGGCTCCATGGCAAGCCCCTCGACGACCTCGACCGAGGGCAACGCGGCGAGGATCGCCGGCGTCGAGATGACCTTCCACGACCGCGACCCGCCACCGAGGATGACCCGCTCGCGGTCCATGACCCGGGCATCGACCCAGATCGGGAGGCCGGCCGGCAGCCCGAACACCGTCACGCCGCCGATCTCCATCCCGGTGATGTCACGTGTCGCCTCGGACGGGGCGAAGGACGCCTTCCGCGTGCCGAGCCGGTCGCGCACGGCGCGGTTCACGTCCAGCCGGTACGGCGCGAGGGTCACGCAGGCGGCGTACCGCGGTGGGTCCGACTTGCCGATGACCAGGATCGTGTTGGCCGACTCGTCCGGGGAGAAGCCGTACGCGGCGCAGAAGGCCGCGGTGTCCGCCAGCGCCGGATCGCACGCGAACAGCTCGTACTCGACCCCGAGCGGCTCGAGCGCCGCGATCAGCCGGTCCCGCCCGGCATCGTCGTGTCCGTCCATGGCCCGAAGCGTACGATGCCGCGGATGCGCATCGCTGCCGCCCAGGCCCATCCGGCCTGGCTCGACCCGGCCCGCGGGACGACCCTGGTCACCGAGTGGATCGGCAAGGCCGCCCGGGAGGGCGTCGAGCTGGTCGCGTTCGGCGAGACGTTCCTCGGCGGCTACCCGCTGTGGATCTCGCAGACGGACGGCGCCCGCTTCGACCATCCCGACCAGAAGCGCGCCTTCTCGGCGTATCTGGGCGCGGCGGTGGAGCTCGACGGGCCGGAGGTCGCCACGATCGTCGCCGCCGTGCAGGACCTCGGCGTCTTCACGTACCTCGGCGTGGCCGAGCGCGGCACCGGGCCGGGCCGGGGCACCGTCTACTGCACCTTGCTCGCGATCGATCCCGTGCGCGGCCTGCTCAGCGCCCACCGCAAGCTGATGCCGACCTACGAGGAGCGCCTCGCCTGGGGGATCGGCGACGGCCACGGCCTGCGCGTCCACGACGGCCCCGGCGGCGTCCGCGTGGGCGGCCTGAACTGCTGGGAGAACTGGATGCCGCTCGCGCGGACGGCGATGTACGCCGGCGGCGAGGACCTGCACGTCGCGGTCTGGCCGGGCGGTGTCGACCTGACCAAGGACATCACCCGGTTCATCGCCCGCGAGGGCCGGGTCTTCGTCCTGTCGGCCGGGACGCTCCACAGCGCCGAAGACATCCCGGACGTCTTCCCGCTCGCCGAGCGGCTGCGCGCCGCGCTGGCCCCTGCCGACGACGAGTACGAGGACGGCGGCTCGTGCGTGGCCGGCCCCGACGGAGAGTGGGTGGTCCCGCCCGTGGCGAACGAAGAGCGGCTCGTCTGCGCCGAGATCGATCCGGCACGGGTCCGCGAGGAGCGCCAGAACTTCGACCCGACGGGCCATTACGCCCGCCCCGACGTGCTCCATCTCACGGTCGACCGCCGCCGGCTGGCGGCCGTCGAGTTCGACGAGGGCTGACGACCGCTACCATCGGTCGCCATGACCGACCGACCCGCCGAGCACCCAGGACCCCACCGCGCCGATCGACATCGACGCGTATCTCGCCCGCTTCGCCTGGCATCCCGAGCCCGAGCTGATCGGCTTCCGCGACGAGGGTGCGTCACGGGCGGCGATGCGCCGCCTGGCGGCCGACACGTGGGACGAGGCGCTGGACTTCCTCTACGAGCATGCCCCCGAGCGCGCGATGGGCGACGCGTCCCCGTACGACGAGCTGCGCCGGCGCTACTTCGGGCCGGACGGCCAGCCCGGCCCGGCGCCGGTCGGGCCGTCGTCGGTCGGCGAGGTCCTCGGCGAGTTCCGATCCCGCCTGGCCGGCGGGCTGCTCGCGTCGCAGCACCCGCGCCAGTTCGGCTACTTCACGCCGCCGCCGCTGCCGATGTCGATGATGGGCGAGCTGCTCGCCCAGATGGCCAACCAGGGGGTCGACATCTGGCACGCCGGACCCGTGGCCGCGTTCGTCGAGGAGGAGGTCGTCCGCTGGCTGTGCGATGCCGATCGGCTACGGGGCCGGGTCGTTCGGGCTGCTGACCTCGGGCGGGGTCATGGCCAACTTCATGGGCATGGCCCTCGCTCGCGACCTCCAGCTCGGCCGGCGCCTCGGCCTCGGGCGCCCGCCGCGCGGCCGCGAGCTCGACGGCGCCCGGGTGTACACGAGCGACCAGACCCACTTCTCGGTCGCCCGCGCCCTCGACCTCCTCGGGTTCCCCGGCGAGACGCTCGTCATCGTGCCGTCCGACGACGAGTTCCGCCTTCGAGCGGCGCCGGTGGCGGAAGCCATCGAGCGCGACCTGGCCGCCGGCCTGACGCCGTTCGCCATCTCGGCCGTCGCCGGGTCGACGAACACGGGCTCGGTCGACGCCATCGGCGAGCTCGCCGACCTCGCCGGTCGCCATGACCTCTGGCTGCATATCGATGCGGCCTACGGCGGCGCCGCCTGCCTCTCCGCGCGGGACCGGGACCGCGTGCCCGACCTCGAGCGCGCGGATTCGGTCACGGTCGATCCGCACAAGTGGTTCTTCCAGGCCTACGACATCGGCGGCCTGCTGGTCCGCGACGGCACGCATCTCGCGGCGACGTTCGGCGGCCGCAGCCCCGAGTACTACCGGGGCGGCGAGTCGGGCGGATCGGGAGCGCCGAGCCGGCACGAGCGACGGACGACCACGGCGGCGACGGGCACGACGACGGCGCCACGGCGACGAGCAGGGCGACCAGCTCAACTTCTACAAGCTCAGCTTCGAGGGCACGCGCCGCTGGCGGGCGCTCAAGCTCTGGATGTCCTGGCAGCACCTCGGCAGCGAGGGGTTCGGCCGGCTCATCGAGGCGAACATCGACCTCGCCGCGTACCTCGCGGCTCGTTGCGCCGAGTCCGACGACTTCGAGGCCCTCCCCGAGGTCCCGGCGCTCTCGGTCGTCTGCTTCCGCCACCTGCCCGGTGGCCGGGCGGCGGCCGCCGGCCTGGTCACCCGCCGCCCTCGATGCCCACCAGGACCGGCTCCAGCGCGCGCTCGAGATCTCCGGCGACGGCTGGCTGACCACGACCCGGCTGCGCGGGTCGACCTGGCTGCGCGCCGGGATCGTGAACTACCTCTCGACCGAGGACGACATCGACCGGATGCTCGAGACGCTGCGCCGCCTCGCCTGACGCGACCGGTTCAGCGGGGCAAGGGCTCCGGCCGCTCCGCGCGGCTCTCGACCGTCGATCGGTCGGCCGGTCGCTGCCGCGTCCTCGATCGCCAGGAGCACGTCGAGGACGTGGAAGGCCAGACCACCCGATGCCCGCGCCGGCCGGTCGAGCCGGATCGCCTCGATCAGGTCCGCCAGGCCGATCCCGCGCCCGATGGTGGGATCCGCCGCGAACGGGACGTCGGTCCAGTCACCCTCGAGGCCGTGGACCCGGACCGAGCCATCGAACCAGTTCGGATCGCCCAGCACGAGCGAACCGCGCGTGCCCTGGAGCTCGAAGTGGGGCAGCTCGGTGGCCGCGGCGTCGAATGACGCGATGAGCGACCCGATCGCCCCCGAGGCGAACGTCAGCGAGGCGATGACCGTGGTCGGCACCGCGACCGGCACCGTCTCGCCGGCCCGCGGCCCCGAGCCGATCCGGCGTTCGCCGCCGGCACCGCGGGCGATCGCCGCCACGGTCGCGATCGGCCCCAGGAGGTGGACGAGCGTCGTGACGTAGTAGGGCCCCATGTCGAGGAGCGGACCGCCGCCCGGGGCGTAGAAGAGGTCCGGGTCGGGATGCCAGCGCTCCGGCCCGAGGTGGGCGACCGCCGCCGTGGCGAACCCGACCTCGCCGATCGTCCCCGCGTCCAGCACCGCGCGGGCGGTCTGGAGGCCCGCACCGAGGAACGTGTCGGGCGCCCCACCGATCCGGACCCCGGCGGCATCGGCCTCGGCCAGGATCGCCCGGGCGTCGGCGCGGTCGGTCGCGAACGGCTTCTCGGTGTAGACGTGCTTGCCCGCCGCGATGGCGGCACGCGTCACGCCCGCGTGCGCCGTCGGCGGGGTCAGGTTCAGGACGATCTCGATGGACGGATCGGCGAGCAGCGCGTCGATGGACATCGCCGGGAAGCCGCCCCGCTCGGCGAGGGCCGCGGCGCGCGCCGGGTCACGGTCCGCGCAGGCCGCCAGCTCGATGCTCGGGAACCGGGCGCAGCCGGGCAGGTACAGGCCGGTGACGTTGCCGCAGCCCACGATCCCGACCCGAGCCGGGCGGACCGCCGTGAACGGCTCAGTCACAAGGTGCGGCCGCGACCGAGGCCGTGCCCCGTCAGGTAGGCGTAGCTCGCGACCCACCGCGTCGAGCGGGTCCCCGGCGACGTGGTCGAACTCGACGATGAGCCACTCGATGCCGTCGTGGGCATCGGCGGCCGCGATCGCGGGGCGAGGATCCACGATGCCCTCACCGATCGGCACGTTGAGGAACGGCTCGCCGGACGCGGCGTCGCTCGGCAGCGTCACGCCGTCCTTGACGTGGAGCGAGACGACCCGCTCCCCGAGCCGGTCGATGACGGCGGCCGGCTCCGCCCCGCCGACGACGACCCAGAAGATGTCGAGCTGGAACGCGACGGATGGGTCGACGCGACCGGCGAGCCGATCGAGCGGCGTCCGTCCGTCGACCGGACGGAGCTCGGCGCTGTGGTTGTGATATCCGAGCGTCAGCCCGTGGCTCGTCGCGATCCGCGGCGGCGACATCCAGGCGGTCGGCGAACCGCTCGATCGCCTCGACCGAGTCGAACCCGGACCCCGACACGATGATCCGCCGCGAGCCAAGCGCCGCGACGCCGGCGCACGCCCGCTCGAACCCATCGCGATCCTCGACCTTCGCCCACGTGTGCGCGCTGGCCACGGCCAATCCCGCATCGTCGAGCGCCCGCCGAGCGGCGACCGGGTCCCCGCCGGGGACATCGACCGTCTCGACCCCGAGGTACCCGATGGACGCCAGGCCGGCGAGGACGCCCGGGTCGAGGCCGAGCCCCGCCCCGCCGAAGCGAGCCGGGTCGCGGAACGTGTAGAGCTGGGCCGCGAGGGGCTTGGGCATGCGCTCAGTCCGGCGTCGGCGCGGCGGCGGGCCGGGAGCGGGCCGCGAGGCGGTCCTTGAGTCGGAACCACTCCCCGGCGACCGGCAGGAACCACGGCCGGCCCTCGTACGGGGCGGGCACCAGCGGGAAGGGCAGGGCGGTCAGGGCGGGCGCTTCGCCGCCGGCCAGCCACGCGCCCACGGCCGTCCCGAGGTGCGTCATCAGGGCCACGCCCGTCCCGCAGCAGCCGAGGGCGTACGTGACGCCGTCCCCGGTCTTGCCCACGTGCGGCATGCGGTCGAACGTGAAGCCGACGTTCCCGCCCCAGGCGTACTCGATCCGGTAGTCGGCGAGCTGCGGATGGACCTCGAGCAGGCCGCGATGGAGGATCCGCGCCGACCGGTCGATGTTCGTCGGCAGGAAGCTCGCCCGCCCGCCGAAGATCATCCGGCGGTCGGCGGAGACGTGCCAGTAGTAGAGGAAGTTCTTCGTGTCGAAGAACGCGCGGCCCTTCGGCGACAGCTCGTGCGCCAGGTCCGCCGGCAGCGGCTCGCTCGCGATGATGTAACTGCCGATCGGGATCACCCGGCGGCGGAGCGTCGGCGCGACGCCGTCGGTGTACCCGTTGGTGGCCACGAAGACGTCGCGGGCGAGGATGGCCCCGCGCTGCGGTCTCGACGACGAACCGCCCGTCGCCCTGACGTCGGACCGCGGACGCCCGCACCCCCTCGTGCAGGTCGGCGCCCGCGCGGTCTGCGGCCGCGGCGAGCCCGGCGAAGTAGCGGCCGGGATGGAGGAGCCCGCTGCCCTCTACCGCGAGGCCCCCGAAGTAGGCGTCCGTGCCGATCTCCTCGTGGAGCGCGTCACGCTCGATGACGGTCGCGCTCACCCCGACCGAGGCCAGCCCGTCGCGGACCTGCGCCAGCTCGGCGACGTGGGACGGCGCGTAGGCCAGTTCGAGGTGTCCGGTCTCACGGAAGTCGCAGTCGATGCCCTCGTCCGCGATGAGGCGCTTGACGAGCGCGTAGGACTCGAGGGTCTCGCGATAGAGGGCGCGGCCGGTGGCCTCGCCGTATCGCTTGATGAGCTGGCGCGGCCCCCACTTGTACCCGGGATGGACGATGCCGCCGTTCCGCGTCGAGGCACCCCAGCCGAGCGTCCGAGCCTCGAGCAGGGTGACCGCCACGCCCCGCTTCGCCAGCTCGCGGGCCGCGTTGATGCCCGCGTAGCCGCCACCGATGACGACGACGTCGGCGGTGTCCGGGAGCGGTCGCCCCGCCCGGTCCGGGAGCGAGGGCATGGTCGCCTGCCAGAAGGCGCTGCGTTCGTAGTCGGTGCCCAGCGTCGCGGTCGAGCCCATGCTCCCGAGGGTACCGGAGCGAGAAGGCGTACGCTGACGCCGGACGCGACCGGCATCACGAGGGTCACGTGCTCCTGGAACCGGCTCCCATCGATCCCCGACCCGACCGCAGACGGCTGCAGGCGGCGGCCGCCGCGGTCACGGCGGTGGGCGTCCTCGTGGCCGTGTCGGTGTGGGACTCCTGGGTTCGAACCCCTCGGCGACGATCACGACCGGCCCGGCGGCGACCCGAGCGATCGAGGCCATGGTCGCCCACGGTGCCCGTCGCGGCGGCGTCGATCGACGCGGGACCGGCGGCGACCGCGTCCGACGGCGAGCCTCGGCATCGGGGCCCGCGGTCGGAGCCCGGCGAGGCGCCGCCGTGGTCGAGGTTCGGCCTCGATCCGGCCGCGGTGCCGGCCGTGCTTGAGGCTCGCGCCCGTGGCGATGACCGGGTCGACCTGGGTGACCGTCGTCGGCTGGTTGTCCGATACGACCGGACGACGTCACCTGCCTGCCCGGTGCCACGAGATCCGGGGCTTGCGTGCATGCAGGAGGGCATCCTGCCGCCGACCCGGCCCCGAGTCTCCGCTGGGATGGTGGTCAGGCCGTCGAGGTCGACTCGGCGGCGCCGCATCTGCGGCCGGTCTTCCCGCCGGGGGTCTCGATCCCGCCGCCGGACGACCAAGCCGGCACGATCGGGAGCCCGCCCCTGGCCGGCATGCTCCCCGTCCGGCACGTCGTCCTGATCGGCCATTTCGCTGCGTCGGGCACGGACGGGTGCCGGCTCGGCTTCCTCGGCTGCAGCGAGCCGTTCATCGTGGACGGGGTCGACTAGCCCCGGCGTCGATGCGGGTGCGCCGATGCGCCCTATGCCTCGGGCGCCTCGTAGGCGATCCGACCGCCGGCCATCGTGAGCAGGACGCGACCCGGGAGCGACATCCCGAGCATCGGCGAGTTCTTGCCCTTGGACGCCAGCGCGTCCGGCGAGACGGTCCACCACTCGGCTCGGTCGAACACGACGAGGTCCGCCGGAGCGCCCTCGACGAGCCCGACCGACCCGTTGCGCCGCGATCGCCCGGCCAGCACCTTGGCCGGACCGGTCGTCAGCGCCTCGATGGCTCGCTCGAGCGGCAATCGTCCCGCATCGACCGCGGCCAGCAGCATCCCGATCGCCGTCTCGATGCCGCTGATCCCGTTCGCGGCCATCCCGAACTCGACGGCCTTGTCGACCTCCGTGTGCGGCGCGTGGTCCGTGGCGACGGCATCGGCCGTGCCGTCGGCGAGCGCGGCCAGGACCGCGGCGGCGTCCTCCGGCGACCGGAGCGGCGGATTGACTCGCACGGCCGGATCGAACGGCCGTCCGGTGATCGCCCCATCGGCCCACGGATCGCCGTCGGAGTCCCACGCCCAGCGCCGGGCGCCCGCGATCCACTCGTCGGTGAGCGCCAGGTGATGGGGCGTGATGTCGCAGGTGACCGGCAGCCCGGCCGCCTTGGCCCGCCGGATGAGGTCGAGCGCCCCGGCCGTCGATACATGGGTCAGGTGCAACCGGGCGCCCGGCACGTCGCGGATCACATCGGCGAGGATCGCGAGGTCACGCGCGACCGCGGCCTCCTCGGCGGCGTCCGGCCAGCCCTTGAGGCCCAGGACGGTCGCGACGAACCCGTCGTTCGCCTCGGCCCCGGCGGTCAGGGAGCCGTCCTCGGGGTGATCGACGACCGGCAACCCCAGCGCCCCGGCGTAGGCGAGGGCGGATCGCAGGATCGTGGACGAGGTCACCGGGGCGCCGTCGTCGCTGAACCCGACGACGCCGGCATCGGCGAGCTCGCCGAGCGCCGCGAGCGTCTCACCGGACCGGCCCGCGGTCACCGCACCGTGCGCGAGGAGCTCGACCGGCGAATCCGACGCCACCGCCGCGGCACGGATCCGCGCGAGGACCGACGGCTCGTCGAGCGTGGGCGTCGTGTTCGGCATGGCGCACACGGTCGTGAAGCCACCGTGGGCCGCGGCGGCCAGGCCGGTCGCGACGGTCTCGGCGTCCTCGTTGCCCGGCTCGCGCAGGTGCGCGTGCAGGTCGATGAACCCGGGCGCGACGATGACGCCCGAAGCGTCCACGCCGGCCGCATCGGCGCCGGCCAGCCAGGTGACCGCCTCGAGGATCCCGTCACGGACGACGATCTCGCCAGGACCCGACCGACCGGCCGCCGGGTCCACGAGCCACGCCCGGCTGATCTCGAGGTCGGTCATCGTGCCGCGGCCCCGGCGAGCAGGTAGAGCATCGCCATCCGCACCGCGACGCCGTTCGTGACCTGGTCGGTGATGACCGAGTGCGTGCCGGCGGCGACGTCCGGGGCGATCTCGACCCCCTCGTTCACCGGCCCGGGATGCATGACGAGGACCTCGGGCTGCGCCGCCCGCAGGCGCTCGGCGGTCAAGCCGTACCGTGCCGCGTACTCGCGCAGCGACGGCAGCAGACCGGACGCCATCCGTTCGCGCTGGATGCGCAGGGCCATCACGACGTCCGCGTCCCGCAGCGCCTCGTCGATCGACGTCGTGACGTGGAACCGGCGACCCGCCGCCGCGCCGCGACCGGCCCACGCCTCGAAGCCCCGTAGGAGCGTCGCCGGACCGCACAACCAAAGGTCGGCGCCGGCGGCGGTCAGGGTCCAGATGTTCGAACGGGCCACGCGCGAATGCAGCACGTCGCCGAGGATCACGACCTTTCGCCCGACCAACGAGGCGTCGCCCAGGTGCGACCGGATCGTGTACAGGTCGAGCAGGGCCTGCGTCGGGTGGGCGTGCCAGCCGTCGCCGCCGTTGAGCACCGAGCCGCCGAAGATCTCCGCCGCGAGGTACGGCGCGCCGCTGACGTTGTGGCGCATGACGAGCATGTGCGCGCCGAGCGCTTCGATGGTCCGGATCGTGTCGACGAGCGACTCGCCCTTGGTGACCGACGATCCCGCCGCGGCGATGTTCACGACGTCGGCCGAGAGGTTCTTGGCGGCGACCTCGAAGCTCACCCGCGTCCGCGTGGAGGCCTCGTAGAAGAGGATCGTCACCTGGCGGCCGCGCAGCGCGGGGACCTTGGCGATCGGTCGGGCCAGGACCTCGCGCATCGCGTCGGTCGTGCGCATGACGAGCTCGAGGTCGGCGGCTGACAGGCCGTCGACGTCGAGGAGGTGGCGATGGCGCCAGCCACTCTGCTGCTGCTCCGGTGCGACGTCGACCTCCGGGACCGCCACGACGGCGTCGGGGTCGACCACCAGGCTCACCCGACCGGCTCGGGGGCGGCCGCCGCCGGCTGGGGCAGTCGCTCGATCTCGACGACGTCCTCGCCGTCGGTCTCCTCGAGGTAGACCTTGACGAGCTCCTCGCGCGATGTCGGCACGTTCTTGCCGACGTGATCCGCGCGGATGGGCAGCTCGCGGTGGCCGCGATCGACCAGGACCGCCAGCCGGATCGCCTGCGGACGCCCGAAGTCGACGAGGGCGTCCATCGCGGCCCGGATCGTCCGGCCCGTGTACAGGACGTCGTCGACCAGGACGACCGTGCGCCCGTCGATGCCCGAGGGCAATTCGGTGCCCTTGACGATGGGCTGCTGGGCCACGAGGGAGAGGTCGTCGCGGTAGAACGTGATATCGAGGGCCCCGACCGGGACCATCACGCCTTCGTGCTCGGCGATGGCCTCGGCGATGCGCTGCGCGAGCGGAACGCCGCGTCGCTGGATGCCGATGAGCAGCAGGCCGTCCGTTCCCGCCTGTTTCTCGACGATCTCGTGGGATAGGCGGATCGTCGCCCGGCGGATCTCGTCCGCGGTCATGATCTGGCGGCCGCTCATCGCTCCTTCCCGGCCTCTCTGGGCCTCCTTGGCGGCCTCACGGGGCCGCAAGCCGAAGGGACGACCGAAGGATACCCTGCCCGGGGCCGGCTCGGGTCAGTAGACGTAGACCGTGACGGTGGTCGTGCCCGACCACGAGGCACAGCCGCAGATATGGAAGAAGTCCTGCTTGTCGAGGTCGATGATCCGGCTCGGCGACTGGGGCCCGTAGTCGGTGATCACCCGCTGGAGGCAGCCGGCGGCCCCGCACACGATGACCGTCGTGCCGCGCGGCAGGCGCATCGCCGTCAGCCCCTCGTCGTAGAACGTGGCCGTGCCCCTCAGCGAGTACTTGGCCGGCTTGCGGCTCGAGCCGGACGCCGGATCGGGCTGGTCGAGCGCCGGCGCGGTGCTTGGCACCGGTCTTCGGCGGCGTCCCCGGGTCGATGAACACGTCCTCAGGCGTGACGGCGCCCTCGGCGAGGGCAGCGCCATCCGGACCTGTGACGTCGATCGTCGCCAGCTCGGATACCGCGGGGACAAGGCGTGGCTGGATCGCACCGACCGGGACCGGTTCGATGGGATGGGGAGCCCGTGAACCTGCCAGACCCGGGAGTGCGACCAGGGCGAGGGTGGCAGTGAGGGCACACCCTACGACCATCGTCCTGGGTCGCATTGGGACGTGGAATCTACGCCTGATGCGGCCGCGGCGCCAGTCCGATCCGCGGAACCTTCCGCCCGCACCTGCCGGTCATCCGGCCCGTCGGCCGCCCACCGGGGCGCGTACCCTGTGGCGACGCGCATCTCCACGGAGGCTCCATGGCACTCAAGGACAACCTGATCGCGAACGAGACCATCGTCTTCGAGACGAAGAAGCACTGGTTCTCGCCGCTCCGCGATTCGCTCATCCCGATCCTGCTCCTGCTCGGAGCGTATGCCGTCGGATGGCTCTCGCCCGACAGTCAAAGCGGCATCACGGGCGCGCTCGGCAACCTGCTCGACCTGATCCGCAACATCCTGCTCATCGTCGCGGTCGTCTGGATCATCTACAACGTCCTGGTGTGGCGGTCGGCCGAGTTCGCCGTCACCAACTTCCGGGTGATCCGCGAGGAGGGGTTCATCTCGAAGCGCCAGTCGGCGACGCTCCTGGCGAACGTGTCCGACGTCAAGACCCAGCGTCCCGGCCCTGGGTGGTCCGCTCCACTTCGGCGACATCACGATCTATACGCAGTCGGGTTCGGCCGGGGCCGACCAGTTCACGACCATCATCGGACCGATCGAATTCCGCGACAGGATCATGGACAAGAAGTTGGCCGATGCGGGTCGGTCGGACGCTGCACCGGCCCCAGCGCCGGCCGCCGCGCCGGCTCAGCCAGCCGCAACACCAGCCGCCGCCACGGCCGCCCCGGACCTCGCGGCGACGCTCGCGCAGCTCGCGGCCCTGCGCGACAGCGGCGCCATCACGCCCGAGGAGTACGGGGCGAAGAAGGCCGAGATCCTCGCGCGGATGTAGCCGGGCGCCGCTAGCGGACGACGACGACGTCGTCCGCGGGCACGCTCTCGATGGCCCCGACGCCGTCACCGGACCAGGCCACGACCTGGACCTTGCTGCCCTCGGCGTCCTGGCCGTGGGGCGTCACCCAGGCGAGCCGGCCGTCGCCGATCGAGAAGCCGGGGAGGGCCGGGACGTCGCGCGGCGCGCCCTTCGGCCGGACGAGGGTGCCATTCGCCGTGTCGAGGCGATAGAGCGACAGGCGACCGATGCTTGGGTCGCTCGGGTCCGCGGTCCAGATCGCGACCCAACCGCCGGTCTCGTCCCAGCGAACGTCGAGGTCACCGATGCGCTCGTCGGTCGCCGGAACCCGCGATCGGGTCGCGGCCGCCGACGCGTCGGGCCGCCAGCTCGTGATGACGAGCTGCCCATGACCCGGATCGAGGGTCGTCCCGGCATCGCCGGTCTGGACCGGGCCGTCCCACGCGACCGCGTAGCGGGCGGTCGGGTCGACGACCGGACGCCACAGCGCGATCGGGTCGCCGGTCTCGGCGCCGGTCTCCGGGTCGAGGAGGAAGCTCGAGGCGGTGTGATCGCCGGCATCCGTGGCCTCGGCCGAGATCCGGCTGCCGACGACGAGGTCGCCGGCCCACGAGGCGAACACGCTGCCGCCGTCGTCGGTCACGCGCTTGGCCTTGGTCTCGCCCATCTGCCAGACGTAGATGTCCGGACCGGCCGACCCGTCCGACGGTCGCGCCGTGAATGCGAACCAGCGGCCGTCGGCCGAGTACGCCGCCGACTGCCCGACCACGGTCACGCCGCTCGCGATGGCGATGGCGCTCGCGGTCGCCTGCGGGGAGGCCGACAGGGTCGGCGACGGGATCGGCGTCGGGGTCTCGGTCGGCGGGGTCTCGGTCGGGGTGGCCTCGGGCGTCTCGCTCGGCACCGCCGGGGACGCCGGCGGGCTGGCGCTCTCGGTGCCGGCCGATCCGCTCGGAGAGGCACTCGGGGACGCGCTCGGGGACGCGCTCGCGCCGGCGGATCCGCTCGGGGAGGCGCTCGGGCCGGCGGTTCCGCTCGGGGAAGCGGACGCCGCTGTGTCGCTCGGGGTCGGCGTCGCGGTCTCCGGCGTGGCGGCAGGTGACTTGGACGGCTCGGCCGTGCGCTTGGGCGGCTCGGGCAGCGCCACGACGAACACCTTGTCGGACCCAGAGCCATCGGGGCCGACGACGACCGCCTGGTCGCTGGTCGGCGATCCGATGATCGTCCGGGGCGTCGAGTCCAGGCTGATCCGCTCGGGCGGCCCTTCGGCGAGCGAGGCACAGCCGGGCTGGTCCTCGACCGGACAGACCTGGTCGACGCTCGACACGTTGAAGGCGTAGTCGCCGTCGGACAGCGAATGGATCCAGGTCGACGTTGCCGGCCGTGACGTTGATCGGCGTCGCCTGCGGCGCCCCGGTGGCGGCCCCGCCGGACGACGATGCGGCGGCGACGGCCGCTGTGCTGCCGGGCGGAACGTTGGGCTGGTCGAGCCAGCCGCCGGAGACGGCGGCCGCCCCGACGACGAAGACCACGACCATGACGCCGGTCAGCGCGCCGAGCGGGAAACGCGAACCGCCGGACGGAGCGGTGCGGCGCGGGCGGCGACCCCGGCGGGTAGCCTCGGCCTCGATGCCCGCGGCCGTCCGGGCCCACAGGTCGCGCGGTGGCTGGATGGGGGTGTCGCGGAGGGCGCGCAGGTCGGCCCGATCGGCCTCGTATGCGGCCGCCACGGCGCGGCAGTCCGGACAGGTCGCGAGGTGCCCGTCGAGCCAGGCCGCCTCGCCCGGATCGAGCGCCGAGTCGAGGCGTTCGGCCGCACGACTGCGCGCGCGTTCGTGCGCAGAGGACCACTGGTCGGGGCGTCGCGGTCGATGCGGCATGCCGGTCATCGCGGCCGCTCGATGCGGCGAGCGTCGGCGGCGGCCTCGGCGGCGGCATCGGCGGCGCGCTCGGCGGCGAGCGCCTGGCGCAGGCTCTCGCGTGCCCGGGTCAGGAGGGCGCGGGCGGCGACGTGGCTCACACCGAGGGCGGCCGCGAGCTCGAGCCCGGTCAAGTCGTGGAGCTCGGCAAGCAGCAGGGCCGCGCGCTGGCGCTCGGGGATCCGCGCGAGCGCCCGCTGCATATCGCCCGACAGGCGGGCGTCCATGACGAGGTGCTCGGCCGACGGCGCGGCCCCCTTCGACTCGCCGGTCCACGGGAAGAAGCGGATGATCTTCCGGCGCCGGATCTCGTCGAGGGCGACGCGGTGGGCGATCTGGTACAGCCACGCACGGGCGTTCTCGGGCTTCTCGAGCGTCTCGTAGTTCTTGTAGGCCTTGATGAACGCGTCCTGGGTCATGTCCGCGGCGACCTCGGGGTCGCGCATCATCCGCAGCAGATACGCGTAGATCTCGCCCTGGTGCTTCGCGAAGAGGGTCTCGATGAAGGCGCCGGCCTCGTCCCGATCCCAGTGCTCGCTCATGGATCGCGGTGGACGCGCACCGGCCGGCCGGGAGACCGGACGGCCGAACGGATCGCGGATGTCGGAGGCGGGTCGGTCGATGGCCACGAAGGCTCCGTGCGGTGGGGGTCGTGGAACGCGCACATCGGGCCCGGCGCGCTCAGTGGCCCAGAGACGGCGGAGCTCCACGCCGTGTGACGTCGGTCGCGGCCCCCCATGGTCGGCGTCAACCCGTCGCGCCTCCCGCTGCGCCGGTCCGGTCGAGCAGTTCCTCCACCGCGTCCTCGGGTGAGACGGGGTTCACCGGGAGTCCGGTTCCCAGCTCGAGACCGGCGATCTCGCGCAAGCGCGGATGGATCTCCCAGTGCCAGTGGTAGGTGGCGTCGACCTGCTCGAGAAGCGGCGCGGTGTGGAGTACGAGGTTGTAGGGCGGGCCATCGAGGCTCGAGGCCAGCCGGGTCAGGACCTGGCGCAGCGCCTCGCCGGTGGCCGCGATGTCCCGCTCCCCCATCCGGCCGAAGTCCGCCTCGTGCCGTCGCGGGACGATCCAGACCTCGAACGCCGACCGCGAGGCGTACGGGGCGAACGCGACGCTGTCGGCGTCCTCCCAGACGAGCCGCTCCGGACGGCGGACCTCATCGCGCACCAGGCGACAGAACGGGCACTCCCCCTCGCGGATCACGAACCGCGCCGCGCCGCCCAGCTCCTCGGCGATGCGGTGCGGGACCTGCGGCAGGTCATAGAGATCGAGGCACAGGTGGTTCGTGCGGGCGCCCGCCTGGGCCCCCCAGTTCTGGACGACCGTGAGGTACGCGGTCTGCGCGGTCGCACGCGCATCCGTGAGCGCGTCGCGGGCACCCGCCAGCAGCGATTCGATGATCCCGCTCCCGACCGCGTGGAGCGGCCGATGCTCGCCGGGCGGCGCGACGACCGTGCGCCAGCTGCCCGTCGAGCGGGCGGTCGCGATCTGGACCTGGCCGATCCCGGCGTCGAGGGCGCGCGCCTCCTCCTCGGTGCCGACGACGTGGAAGGCGAAGTCGCGCGAGGGTCCGGGTGCGGACCCCGTCGCCGGGTGGCGAGGTGCAGTTCGCGCACCCGAAGACATGGTCGTCGACCGGTTCGGCCGCCCGGGCGAACCGGTCGCGGTGGAACTCGCGATCGACGACCGTCGCCACCCACCACCCGGTGATGGGATCCTTGCGAAGCTCGAACAGGCCGGCCGTCATCGACGCCCGCGCTTCGATGACGAGCGGCGCCCCGAGCGCGGCGCCGAGGGCGTCCGCGAAGCGCCACGCGGCGTCCTCGACAGAAGCGGTCGGTCGGCGATCCCGATGCCCCGAGCTCGCGTGCGATCGAGGTCGAGACGACCTCGGGCATGCCGCACGGGTCGATCAGCTCGAAGTCGGCCAGGTCGACCGTCACGTTCAGGGCGATGCCGTGATAGGTCACCCCGCGCTCGACGCGAAGGCCGAGGGCGCCGATCTTGCGCGGCTCGCTGCCGTCAGGGTCGCACCAGCAGCCGGGGTGTCCGTCGCGCCGTCCGGCCTCGACGCCCAGCGCGGCGCACGTCGCGACGAGCGCCGCCTCGAGAGCCCGGACGAACGGGCGCACGAGGATGCCGCGCTCGTGCAGCGCGACGATCGGATAGGCCACGAGCTGGCCGGGGCCGTGATAGGTCACCTCACCGCCGCGCTCGACGCGGATGACCTCGATACGGCGGCGGGCCAGCTCGTCGGCGCCGGCCCGGATGTGCGCCTCGTCGCTGTTCCGGCCGAGCGTCAGGACCGGCGGATGCTCGAGGAGGAGCAGCTGGTCGCCGATCCGGCCGTCCGCTCGTTCCGCGGCGAGCCGACGCTGGAGGACGTGGGCTTCGCGGTACTCGACACGACCCAGCCACGAGGCATGCAGCGGGGCGGTCCGGACGGGATCGAGGACGGGCGGGGCCACCGCCGCACGATAGCAGGACGAGCCTCGCGGACCCGTCCTGTCGCCACCCGCTCCCGCCCCCCGATGGCCGCGACCCGACCGGGCCGCGCACCGAGATGACCCCTTGTTTCAAACCCGACCAATCTGGTAGGGTTTCTCGGTGATCATCGCGCATCGACGCTCGCGGGACATGTGTACCGGTCGGCGGCCCCGCCGCACGGAGGCCGGGGTTCCGTTCGAGCCGCGCGCGTGGGACACTCCCTGACCGACGCCGTGACCCGGATGGATCACGGGTCCCACGTTCGCAGCCGACCACGACGGTCGCGGACGAAGAAGGCGCCTCCGAGTGATGCCACGGGTGGTCCGACGATCCGATCCCGCACGGCCGTGCCCCAGGCCGGGGACCCTCCCCACGATGCTGGAGAGGACCTGATGACCCACACCGATGAGCGACCCGGCGCCACGCGGGCGCCGCTCGAGATCCCGACCATCACCCCCGCCGAACTGGCCGCCGCGCGCGACGACGCGCGCCTCACGGTCGTCGACGTCCGGCCGATCGCCGCCTTCAACGGGTGGCGCCTCGGCAGCGAGCCACGGGGTGGCCACATCCCGGGCGCCGTCGCCTTCCCGATCGCCTGGCTCGAGACCGTCGATCCCGACGAGATCGATCGTCTGCTGGCCGAGAAGCGGATCACGGCCGACCGAGCGGTGGTCGTGTCCGGCCACGACGAGGCGGATGCGACCCGGTTCGCCCGCCACGTCGCCGGACTGGGCATCCGCGATGTCCGCGTGCTGGCCGGCGGCTTTGCCGGCTGGGCCTCGGATGCGACGCGACCGGTCGAACGCCTGCCCCGCTTCGAACGACTCGTCCACATCGACTGGCTCCGCCGCCTGCTCGAGGGCGAACGGCCCGAGACGCTGACGGGGACCGAGGTCCGGCTGCTCCACGTCAACTTCGGCGTCCCGGAGGAATACGCGGAGGGCCACCTGCCCGGCGCGGTCTACCTCGACACCAACCGCCTGGAGGACCCGGCCGACTGGAACCGGCGTGGTCCGGCCGAGATCGCCGAGACGCTGCGTTCGCTCGGGATCACCCGGGACACGACCGTCATCGTCTACGGCCGCGACACCGCGGGCGACGCCAACGAGAAGTGGCCCGGACGGCGAGCCGGCCAGATCGCCGCAACGCGAGCGGCGCTGATCCTGCGCTACGCCGGGGTCCGCGACGTCCGGCTGCTCGACGGTGGCTACGACTGGTGGGTGGATGCCGGCCTCCCGATCGAGACGACACCCAACGAGCCGGCCCCGGTCGCCGACCACGGGCTCGGCGATCCCGGAGCGACCCGAGCTCCTGCTCGACATCGACGACGCGAAGGCCATCATCGCCGACCCCGACGGGGCCGCTCTGGTGAGCGTCCGCACGTGGCGCGAGCACATCGGCGCGGTCAGCGGCTACAACTACATCGGCCCGGCCGGCCGCATCAAGGGCGACGTCTGGGGCAACTGCGGCTCGGACGCGTATCACATGCAGCACTACCGCAACGTGGACAACACGATGCGGGCGTACCCGGAGATCGTGGCCCACTGGGCCGAGAACGGGATCACCCCCGACAAGCACGTGGCGTTCTACTGCGGCACGGGATGGCGCGCCGCCGAGACCTGGTTCTACGCCGACCTGCTCGGCTGGCCGCGGATCGCCGTGTACGACGGCGGCTGGTACGAGTGGAGCCAGGACCCGGTCAACAATCCGATCGAGATCGGGCTGCCCGGCGGCTCTCCCCCGACGTCGGCCGTGGCGGTGTAGCGTCCCGGCGGCGCCCCGCCCCGTGGTCTACATTGGCGACGCGGGCGGGGCGATTCGGGAGGTGGTCGTGGTCGATGGGCTGTTCCGGGTGCGCGATGGCGAGTCCGGCATCCGCCTCGCCGCCGGTCCCGTCGAGACCGGGCCCGACCGGCTCCTGCCGCGCGGGCCTGACCGTCGCGGACGTCCTCCGCGACGGCGCCGAAGGACTCGCGCGCGCCGTGTCGTCGGGCGGCGGGGCGGAGCCGGTCGCGAGCGGCTCGTCGGTCGCGGTCCTGGCCCCGTCGATCACCAGGAGGTCTGGGCCGCCGGCGTCACCTACCGTCGGTCGCGCGACGCCCGCAAGGACGAATCCACGGTCGCCGACGTCTACGACCGCGTGTACGTCGCCGAGCGGCCCGAGCTTTTCTTCAAGGCGGCCGGCTGGCGCGTGTCCGGGCCGGGCGACCCGGTCGGCATCCGGGCCGACTCGACCTGGGACGTGCCAGAGCCCGAGCTCGGCATCGTCGTGGCGGCCGATGGCTCGATCGCCGGCTGGGTCATCGGCAACGACATGTCGTCGCGGAGCATCGAGGGCGAGAACCCGCTGTACCTGCCCGCAGGCCAAGGTCTACGAGCGCTCGTGTGCGCTCGGTCCGTGCCTCGTGCCGCGCGACGCGATCGCGTTCCCGGCTCGGCATCCACCTCCGGATCGAGCGCGATGGCGCGCCTCGCGTTCGACGGCTCGACCTCCACCGACGAGATCGTCCGGTCCTTCGAGGACCTCGTCGCCGCGCTCGTGCGGGCCCTGCCGTTCCCCGACGGCGCGATCCTGCTGACCGGCACCGGCGTGGTGCCCGGGGCGGACTTCACGCTGCCGCCCGGGGACGTCGTCGAGATCCGGATCGACGGGCTGGGCCGGCTTCGCAACCAGGTCATCGCGGTCGGCTGACTCGGCGATACTCGGGCCGTCCGGCCGTCACGCTTCGAGGAGCGACCCGTGCCCCAGAACGACCTCCCGATCGACCAGCTCCGCACCTACGCCCCCGACCTCGCGGTCCCGCCCGACCTGGCCGACTTCTGGGCGACCACCCTCGCCGAGACACGCGCCCACGACCTCGCGGCGACCTTCACCCCGGTCGACACCCGGCTCACGGCCATCGACACGTTCGACGTGACCTATGCGGGATTCGGTGGCTCCCCTGTCCGCGGCTGGCTCCACGTGCCGGCCGGCGCACGTGAGCCCCTCCCGACGGTCGTGGAATACGTCGGCTACGGCGGCGGCCGCGGTCTCCCCCACGAGCGGACGCTCTTCGCCGCGGCCGGCTACGCCCACTTCGTCATGGATACGCGCGGCCAGGGATCGTCCTGGTCCGTGGGCGACACGCCCGACACGGGCACGGGCGGTGAGCCGGCCCACCCCGGGTTCATGACCCGCGGCATCCTCGACCCCGCCACGTACTACTACCGGCGGGTCTTCGCCGACGCCGTCCGCGCCGTCGAGGCCGCCCGGACCCACCCAGCGGTCGACCGGTCCCGGGTCGTCGTCACCGGCGGCAGCCAGGGGGGTGGCATCTCGATCGCCGTCGCGAGCCTTGTCGACGACCTCGCCGGGGCCGCCCCGGACGTCCCGTTCCTGTGCGACTTCCCGCGGGCGATCACGATCGTCGACAAGGACCCCTACGAGGAGATCGCCCGCTACCTCAAGGCGCACCGCGACCATGTCGGCGCGGCGATGCGGACGCTGGCCTACTTCGACGGCGCCATCCTCGGTCGGACCGCGACCGCGCCGGCGCTCTTCTCGGTGGGCCTCATGGACGCGATCTGTCCGCCGTCGACCGTCTTCGCGGCGTATCGGCACTACGGCGGGCCGAAGACGATGCTCGAGTACGCCTTCAACGACCACGAAGGCGGCGACGGGTTCCACGAGATCGCCAAGCTCGACTGGCTCCGCGAGCTCTTCGCCGCCTGAGATCGCCGCCCGGGCCGGCGGGGCGGGGTCGGGCCGCGTGCGGCGTGAGGTCCGGCCGGGCGCGGTGCTAGGTCCGGTGCCAGGTTTGGTAAAGATGTACCGCGCGGTTCCGCCGAACGGGTGATGGGCGTCGGCGGCTGCGAGGACGATGCTCCTCACGTTGGCCCCTGGGTGTTGGGGGGACCCGGATCCTGCGATCGACGCCCAGGGGTCTTCCCTTGTCCGGCCGAGTCAGCCCCCGCCGGCGACCTCATCGCGCCAGGAATGGGTCGGCTCGTAGCCGAGGATCCGGCGGGCCTTGTCGATCGAGAGCATCGTCTCGTGCTCCCCGAGCGCCTTGCGCACCTCGACACCGGGGAACACCTCGGCCGCGAGGTCGGCCGAGGACCGGCTCATCACGGTGTCGGCGTTGGCGACGATGAAGTTGTCGAAGCCGACGAGGTCCGCCTCCAGCGCCAGCCGGACCGCCTGGGCGCCGTCGCGCGCGTCGATGTAGCCCCACAGGTTCCACTTGCGCAGCATCGGGTCGGCATCGAAGGACGGGAACCTCGCGTAGTCCTCGGGCTCCATCACGTTCGAGAAGCGCAGGGCGATGAGCTTGAGTGCCGGGTCCCAGCGCGTGAACTCGCGGGCCATCGCCTCTTCGAGCGTCTTGACCAGCGAGTAGTGGGACTCCGGCCGCGGCGGATACGCCTCGTCGACCGGGATGTATGGGGGCGGGGTGTCGAACGGCAGGCCGAGGACGGTCTCGCTCGAGGCGTACACGACGTTCCGGATCCCGGCGTGGCGGGCCGCGGCGAAGACGTCGTAGGTGCTCAGGAAGTTGTTGCGCACGAGCGCGGCGTTCGGCACCAGGCTTGGCGCCGGGATCGCCGCGAGGTGGACGAGGCCATCGGCCCGATCCCACGCCTCGTCCATCCCCCGGAGCGCCTCGTACACCTGCCCGAAGTCGGTCAGGTCGACGCGCGTGAAGCGAGCCCGCGGGTCCCGCGACGGGACCGTGTCGTAGTTCCACACCTCGTGCCCGTGGTCCATGAGCTCGACGACGACGGCTCGCCCCAGCTTGCCGCTCCCACCGGTCACGATCACCCGCATCGTCGCCGACTCCTTCCGTTCCCGCACGTCGGGCCTACGCTCGCGACCATACTCCGCGGATGGAGCACGCGGTGCCGGCGTCCGTCGTGGTGGGCTGCCTCACCCTCGACAACGTCGTGACCGCCGAGCGCGCGCTCATCCCCTCGGTCTGCGGCGGGAACGCCCTGTACGCGGTGGTCGGCGCCCGGCTCTGGGGTCCGGCCGTGGGCCTCGTCGCCCGCGTCGGCGATGACTACCCGGCGTCGTGCCTGGACGCGATCGCGGCGGTCGTGGACACGCGCGGACTTCGGCGGGTGGCGGGTCCCCATCCGCTGCGGGTCGCCTTCGCGTATCGACCAGACGGGAGCCGCACACGGGTCATCCCGCCCGAGGTTCGGGCACGGATCCCCGCGGAGCTCCACGCCGCCTTCTTCGATAACACGATCGACGACGCGCGATACCTGAGCGGGACGCCGACGGAGAACGAGATCCCCGACGCGTGGCTTGACGGCGCGATGGCCTTCCATCTCCCGGCCCTGCTCGTCGCCAGCCTCGATCCGCTGATCCGGGCCATCCGCGTCGGCCGCCCGGGATGCATCATCACCGTGGATGCGCCGTTCTACGCGCACCGCGATGGGACCGTGACGGAGGACCTGGCCATGCTCGAGGGCATCGACGCCGTCCTGCCCTCGGAGGACGACCTGCGGCAGTTCCGCCCCGGCGGAGGCGCGCTCCTCGGTGGAGCGCAGGCCCTCATCGACGCGGGTGCGCGATGCGTCGTGGTCAAGCTCGGCGCGGATGGTTCGGTCGTCATCGGCCGAGATGGGTCGATCGCGTCCATTCCGGCCTTCCCGGCCCGCACCGTCGACCCGACCGGTGCCGGGGACGGCTATTGCGGCGGGTTCCTCGTCGGCCTGCGGGAGACGGGCGACCCGGTCCGCGCGGCGCTGTATGGCACGGTCGCGGCCTCGTTCGTGGTCGAGGAACGCACGGCCATCCCGGTCTTCGCGCGAACCCGAGCCGAGGCCGAGGCCCGCCTGGGTGCCCTGGAGTCCCGTGTCACGACCGGGATCCCGGACCGCCTCCGTCGGCGGCTCGCATGAACGGGCGTCGCACATGATCACGATCGCGGTCATCGGACGCGCTCGCCAGGGCGACCACGATCCCGTCCCGGAGGCGACGCTGACCGCCGCCTACGAGGTCGGGCTCGCCGTCGGGCAGGCCGGAGCGGCGCTGGTCTCGGGCGGCACCAGCGGCGTCATGGAGGCGGCCTCACGCGGCGCCCGCGAGGCCGGCGGGCTGACGATCGGCATCCTGCCGGGGATGGACCGGGGTGCCGCCAACGAGTACGTCGACGTCATCCTGACGACCGGACTCGGGACGGCCCGGAACCTGCTGGCCCCGCGCGGCTGCGATGCGGTGATCATGGTCGGCGGCGCGTCGGGCACGCTCAACGAGCTGACCATCGCCTACCAGGCGGGCACACCGGTCGTCATCGTCGAGGGGACCGGCGGCTGGGCCGACGGGATCCGCCCCGCGCTCCTCGAGGACCGCTACCTCGACGAGCGACGGACCGTCGAGATCCGGTTCGCGTCGTCGGGTGCCGAGGCCGTGACGCTGGCCATGGAGGCCGCGCGGGCCGTCGAACGCGGCGAGATCCGCAAGAGCGACGCGACCCAGCGGTCCCGCGGCGAGCGCTACTAGCCCTTGTCGGGCTCGAGGGTCAGCGACGCCGAGTTCATGCAGTAGCGGAGCCCGGTCGGCCGCGGGCCATCATCGAAGACGTGGCCCAGGTGGCCGCCGCAGGACGCGCAGTTCGCCTCGGTGCGGGTCATGAAGAACGAGCGATCGGTCTCGGTGGCCACGGCACCGTCGTCGACCGGGGCGAAGAAGCTCGGCCAGCCGGTCCCGGACTCGAACTTGGCCTCGGAACGGAAGAGCTCGGCGCCACAGCCGGCGCATCGGTAGGTGCCCGCTCGATGCTCGTCCCAGAGGGCGCCCGTGAAGGCACGCTCCGTGCCCTTCTGGCGCAGCACCCGGTATCGCTCGGGGGTGAGTTCGGCACGCCACTCGGCGTCGGTCTTGGTGGTCGTGGTGGGGGTCGGCTTGGTGTCCATCGGTCTCGCAGCTCCTGAAGTCGGGCGGGCTCAGTCCCGCCCGACAGGGACCATCGTGCCATCGCGGCATGACGACCGCGTGACGGTCCGTCTGCGATGATTCACGGCCCGGACCGGGCTCCTTGAGCCCTCGCGATACACGACGGAGGCCCCATGCGACTCGGCGTCATCATCCCCCAGGGCTGGATCGGCGAGTACGACGGCTGGGCGCCACTCGACGCCTGGCAGCGGAGCGTCACGCTCGCCCGTCAGGCCGACGAGCTCGGCTTCGAATCGATCTGGCTCTTCGACCACTTCCACACCATCCCGCGCCCGACGGACGAGATCACGTTCGAGTCGTTCACGATGCTCTCGGCGCTGGCCGCCCTGACCACGCGCGTCCGGCTCGGCCACGTCGTCATCTGCACGGGATTCCGGAACCCGGCGCTGACGGCCAAGATGATCTCGACGATGGACACCATCAGCGGCGGCCGGATGGAGCTCGGCATCGGCGCCGGCTGGAAGCGCGACGAGTGGGACGCCTACGGCTACGGCTTCCCCGAAACCTCCGAGCGGCTGGCTCGGCTGGGTGACGATCTCGGGGTCATCGAGGCGATGCTCGCGGGCGACCGCCATCAGCACGCCACGTTCGATGGCGGCTACAGCCGCGTCCGCAACGCACGCAACGTGCCCAAGCCGATCCAGCAGCCACGCGTCCCGATCATGGTCGGTGGCAACGGCCCGAACGTGACCTGGCGCCTGGCCGCCCGGCACGCGGACGAGCTGAACCTCGACGGGATGATGCCGGCCGAGGTCGCCGAAGCGCTCCCGGTGGTCCGCGCCCGCTGCGAGGAGATCGGCCGCGATCCGGCCACCCTCGCGGTGTCCGTCCACCTGTGGTCCGAGTACCTCGGCGACGCCGGGCAGGCGCGGGTCGACCTGCTCGCCGGGTACCGAGAGCTTGGCGTCTCGCGGGCGATGGGCATCATCCGCGCCTCGGCCACCGACGACGACGTGCTCCCCCGCTTCATCGAGGACGCCCGGGCGGCCGGCCTCGCGATCGGCTGAAGGCCGCCGTCGCCGGCGACCGCCGGGCCGTCAGGCCGGCTCGGCCACCTCGACGTCCGTCTCGGGCGTCGTCCGGCGGCGCCACCGAGCGGGAAGCCACCCCCGACCCGACCGCGCCACGATGACGCCGCCGATGCACAGGGCACCGCCCACGACCGCCAGGGCCAGCGGCGTCTCGCCGAGCACGAGCCAGCTGATGACGATCACGGTCGGCGGGATGAGGTAGGTCATCGCGCCCGCCCGCCCGGCACTCATCCGACCAAGGGCATAGGCCCAGGTCGTGAAGCCGATCGCCGTCGGGAACACTCCCAGGTAGACCACCCAGGCGATGCTCTCCGGCGGCGCGTGCCCGATCTCATCGACCAGCCCCGGCGCGAACGGTACGCAGGCGATCGCGCCGACCACACAGGCGAGCCAGGTCACGTGCAGCGCCGAGACGGTGCGCAGGGCCGGCTTCTGGAAGGTGACGCCGGCGGCGTAGAGCAGCGCCGCGATGACGCACAGGGCGATGCCGACCGGCGTGGAAGCGGAGGCGCTCGCGTCGGTCGAGGTCGCGAGGCCGATGACCACGGTCCCGGCGAAGGCGACGGCACAGCCCGCGAGGAGTCGCCGCGGGAAGCCTTCGCCGAGGAACAGGCCGGCGAACACGGCGATGAAGATCGGCCCGATCCCGACGAGCATCGCCGCCGTGCCGGCGTCGACGAGCCGTTCCGCCTCGCTGAGGATGACGTTGTAGGCGGCCAGCCAGGTCAGCCCGGCGCCGACGATATAGAGGAGGGCGCGGCGCGACGGCCGCGTCCACGGCCGGGTCGCGACAAGGACGCCGAGGGCGACGACCCCGACGAGCAGCCGCCCGAGCGCGATCGAGCCGGCCGAGAAGTCGACGGCGGCGGCGCGGATCCCGACGAACGCCGACGCCCAGAGCACGACCGTCACGAGCGCGGCGCCGAGCGCGATCCGCTGCGACCGGGGCTGGCGGTGTCGGGCATCGAGCGGGTTCCTCGTGCGGTGACGGGGACCGTGTCATGGTCCCTCACGTCCCAGAACACGGCACGTCGACGATCCGTTGCGTGCGCGACCCGGCACCGCTTGGCATCAGTCTTGACTTATATAAGTGGCTACTACTATTCTGGCTCCCATGCACGCGTTCGACGTCCTGGGTGACCCGGTCCGTCGCCGGATCCTGGAGCTGCTCGCCGACGGCGAGCACACGTCGGGGGCGATCAGCGCGGTGGTCCAGGCCGAGTTCGGCATCTCGCAGCCGGCCGTGTCGCAGCACCTCAAGGTCCTCCGCGACAGCGGGTTCGCGTCCGTCCGGCCGGAGGGCACCCGCCGCCTCTACGCGGTCGATGCCGCGTCGTTCAGCGAGGTCGATGACTGGCTCGACCATTTCCGGCGGTTCTGGGACCAGCGCCTCGATTCGCTCGAGACCGAGCTCGCGCGCAGCAAACGCGAACGTCGCCGCCGGTCGACCGCGGTCGACGACTCGAAAGGAAGGCACACCCCATGATCGACATCGTCCGTGAGATCGACGCCGTGCAGCGCGAGGTCGGCGAGGGCAGGATCCCCGCCGGGGCGGGCCGCACGATCCGGCTCCGACGCGACTACGACGCACCCATCGAGGACGTCTGGGACGCGCTCACGAACCCCGACCGGATCAGCCGATGGTTCCTGCCGATCAGCGGGGACTACCGCATCGGCGGGCGATATCAGTTCGAGGGCAACGCCGGCGGCGAGATCGTCGCGTGCGAGCGACCGGATCGTCTGAAGGTGACCTGGGTGTACGGCGAGGACGCCAGTGGCGCCAACGTCTCGGAGCTCGAGGTCCGGCTGACGACGGTCGATGGCGGAGCGACCCGCTTCGAGCTCGAGCACACCGCCGTCGTGCCCGAGGAGGCCTGGGAGCAGTTCGGGCCGGGCGCGGTCGGGGTCGGCTGGGACGGTGGCGTGCTTGGACTCGCACTCCATCTGCGCGGCGGGTCCGTGGGTGATCCGATCGCCTGGCAACTCTCGGCCGAAGGGCGTGACTTCTTCGCGCGGAGCAGCGAGGCCTGGGGCGCCGCGAACGAGGCCGCCGGCGCAGATCCGACCATGGCCGGCGCAGGGTGTCGCGAATACGACCGCGTTCTACGCCCCGGACGCGGACGCAGGTCCGTAGATCGCACCTCGCGGGCGGTCGCGAATGGCACCGATCCACCCGCGTTTCGAGGTCGATAAAGGATTTCGCAAGGTAGCGGAGTCTTCACCGGTTCCTCGCCCGTTCGGACACCTGCGCCGCCCACCATCGGCTCCGATGGCCCGGACTCAAGGCGCTCGCACGTGACGATGCGGCCCGGGCGAAAGGAACCTCGATGACCGAACCCCTGACGCCTCCTGCTGCCCAAGGTGGACAGCCGGGGGCCGGCGAGCCGATGACGGCGTCGCCGATCACCCCGCCCCATCTGAACGACCGTCCCGTGTGGACGTCGGACGCCTTCGTGCCGCCGGTCGCCC
This sequence comes from uncultured Chloroflexia bacterium, assembly GCA_963817245.1. GTDB lineage: Bacteria > Chloroflexota > Limnocylindria > Limnocylindrales > CSP1-4 > SPCO01. Next base: position 21,987 of record CAWFNQ010000001.1, on the reverse strand, counting down.
CGGTCGCCCCGGTCGCCCCGGCGCCCGCCGCGCGCAGCCGCCGATCGACCGGCCCAGGCTTCACGGTCGCCGCGGTCTTCGCCGCGGCCATCCTCGCCTCGGGCGGGACGTACGTGGCCATCAGCGCAGCCGACGGTGGCCGGACGGCCTCCTCGCCGGCCGCGGTGATCACCCCCGTGGTCGCGAACGGCACCCAGGCCCCGACGGCGATCGCCCCGGCCGCCGGCCAGGCGAACGTCGTCGACATCGTCAAGGCCGTCAGTCCGGCGGTCGTGACCATCACCGCCGACGGCGTCACCGAGACCGATCCCACGACGGGCCAGACGGGTACCGGCACGGCCGTCGGCTCCGGCGTGATCTTCGACGCGAATGGGCTCATCCTGACCAACCATCATGTCGTCAGCGGCAACCCGTCCAAGCTCACCGTCAACCTGAAGGACGGGCGCTCGTTCGACGCCACCATCTACGGCATCGACACACTCACCGATCTCGCCATCGTCAAGGTGGACGCGACCGGACTCCCGACCGCACCGATCGGTGACTCGAGCACGATCCAGGTCGGCCAGCAGGCCATCGCCATCGGCAGCCCGCTCGGCACGTTCACCGATTCGGTCACGAGCGGCATCGTCTCGGCGATCGGCCGGAGCATCCCGGTCGAGACCGGCCAGCTCAACAACCTCATCCAGACCGACACGGCCATCAACCCCGGGAACAGTGGCGGCCCGCTGCTCGACCCGAGCGGCCAGGTCATCGGCATCAACACGGCGGTCGCCAGCTCGAGCCAGGGCATCGGCTTCGCGATCCCGATCAACATCGCGCGACCGCTCCTCGCCCAGGCGTCGGCCGGCCAGGCGCTGACGCGCCCGTGGCTCGGTGTCGTCTTCCAGACGATCGACCCGACGATCAAGCAGGCCAATGGCCTCCCGGTCGACAACGGCGCCTGGATCCCGACCGAGTCGGCGATCGCGGGCTCGAACGACCAGGGCTCGACCGGCGTGGCTCCCACCGATCCCAACGCTCCCGGCGGTCTGGGCATCGATCCGCTCGATCCGAACGCCCAGGGCGGGATCGGTCAGGACCCGAACGGCGCGGCCGGCTCGGTCCAGCCGTCGATCGTCGCCGGTAGCCCGGCGGCACAGGCGGGCCTCCAGGCCGGCGACATCATCACCGCGGTCGACGGGACGGCCCTCGACGCCACCCACCCGCTCGATCTCGTGATGAGCCAGCACGCACCAGGTGACACGGTCAAGCTCGACGTGCTCCGCAACGGCCAGACCACGACGGTCTCGGTCACGCTGGGGACGCGCCCGACGACCACGTAGCTCTCGCTTCGCTCCGCAGCCTCCTGGACGGGACCGTCGATCGCCGGCGGTCCCGTCTTCACGTTCGGCTCGACCCGGCCTACCAGATGCCCGGCACGAGCCGTTGGCGAACCTCGCGGGCGTAGTCGGCGTAGCCAGCCAACTCGGTCATCAGCATCCGGTCCTCGAACCACGTTCGCGCCGCCATGAGGGCGATGGCGGCCGCGGCGGGGAGGACGGCCCAGACGGAGCCGAGCAGGACCGGCGATCCCATCGACTGCAGGATCGCACCCGCATACCCCGGATGGCGGACCGATCGGTACGGCCCCTCCCGGCAGACGGTCTGGCCGCGTTCCGGCTGCACCCGGGCCACCGTCGAGAAGAAGGCGTTCACGACCATCGCCCAGCCGAACAACGCGAGACCGACCCCGAAGACGACCGCGCCGGCGAGGTGCCAGCCGACACCGATCGACGCCGACCACCCGAAACGGACGTCCAAGCCGGCGACGAGCGGCAGGAGCACGAACTGGGCGAGGCTCCAGGCCCCACCCAACGCCTTGTCCCAGCCGGGCATCTCGCCTGGTTCACCGCGCTCCGCGACGAGCTCCGGGTCGCGACGGAGGAGCCACCAGCCGTTCACGAGCGTGCTCGCGAGATACATGCCGAGGTACACCCAACCCCAGATCCAGTCGAGCCGCCCGGCGGCGCCGAAGAGGATGACTCCGATCAGGAGGAACATCACGCCGATCTGCGCCGCACGCGCAGCGACGCCGTGGGCGACGTCCCCGGGGTGCCTCTGTGGAACGTGCTCGATCCTCATGGCAAAAGCCTGACGCCACGCGGCCGCCGTCGCCAGTGCCGGTCCGCCCATCAGCGAGGCAGGTTCGGCCTGCGGCGATGGTGTTCCGAGCTCGTCGGGCGATCGGGGATGGCAGCGATCCCGACCGACATTCGCCCTTGACGTCCGTGCACACGAGTGCATACACTCGATTGCACTTCGGCGCGCCCGTCCATCTGGTGGTCGTGAGGGAGTCGGATGAAGGTCCTGGGCGACCGAGAGGTCTGGTTCGTCACCGGCAGCCAGTCGCTCTACGGCGAGGACGCGCTTCGCACGGTCGGCGAGCACGCGAACGAGATCGCGTGCGCACTCGACGAGGCCGACCGGATCCCCGTGCGGATCCTGCCCAAACCGGTCGTCGCGACCGCGGAGGCGATCCGAGAAGTCCTCCTGGCGGCGACGGCGGATCCGGCGTGCATCGGGGTCGTCGCCTGGATGCACACGTTCTCCCCCGCCCGGATGTGGATCTCGGGCCTCCAGGCGCTCCAGAAGCCACTCCTGCACCTGCATACACAGCACAACCGCGACCTCCCGTGGGCCGAGATCGACATGGACTTCATGAACCTCAACCAGTCAGCCCACGGCGATAGGGAGTTCGGGTTCATCGAGAGCCGGCTACGACTCAGCAGGACCACGGTCGTCGGCCACTGGCAGGATCCGGAGGTTATCGACCGGATCGCCACCTGGGCGAGGGCCGCCTGTGGCATCCATGAGCTCCGCAGGCTCCGGCTGGCCCGATTCGGCGACAACATGCGCCAGGTCGCGGTCACGGAGGGCGACAAGGTCGAGGCCCAGATCCAGCTGGGCGTCCGGGTCGATGGATACGGCGTCGGCGATCTTGTCGCAGCGGTCAAGGCGGCGACCGACCCGGACATCGACCGGCTTGTCGAGAAGTACGACGCGACCTATGACATGGCGCCGGCGCTGCGACCCGGCGGCAAGGAGCGGTCGGCGCTCCGCGAGGCCGCCAGGATCGAGATCGGACTCCGCAGCTTTCTCGAGGCCGGCGGCTTCGGTGCCTTCACCGACACCTTCGAAGATCTCGGCGAGCTCGTCCAGCTCCCGGGCATCGCCGCCCAGCGGCTGATGAACGACGGCTACGGATTCGGTGGGGAAGGCGACTGGAAGACGGCCATGCTCGTCCGGGCGATGAAGGTCATGGCGACCGGCCTGCCGGGCGGGACGTCCTTCATGGAGGACTACACGTATCACCTGGCTCCGGACGGATCGAAGGTCCTGGGGGCCCACATGCTCGAGGTCTGCCCGTCGATCGCTGACGGCCGGCCGTCGTGCGAGATCCATTCGTTGTCGATCGGCGGGCGATCGGACCCGGTGCGGCTCGTCTTCACCGCCCATCCGGGCCCCGGGGTCGTCGTCGGCCTCCTCGATCTCGGCGAGCGGTTCCGACTCGTCCTCGACGAGATCAACGTGGTCAGGCCACCCGAAGAGCTGCCGCGTCTCCCGGTCGCCCGCGCGCTGTGGGAGCCGAAGCCCGGGCTCAAGGTGGCGGCAGAGGCATGGCTGCTTGCCGGCGGGCCTCACCACACGAGCTTCAGCACGGCCCTGACTCGGACGCATCTCGAGGACTTCGCCGAGATGGCGGGCATCGAGCTCATCGCGATCGGCGACGGCACGACCGTCTCCGACATCAAGAAGGAGTTGCGCTGGAATCACGCGTATCACCAGCTCGCGCGGGGGCCATAAGGATCGCGGGCGACACGCACGGGTCGGCGAGCCCTCCACGAGGGATCGACCCAGGCGACCCGGGAGAGCGCCGCGGGCCACGTCGGCACGACGCCGGCCCCGCGCCGTAGGGAGGGTTCTGCGACTGGAGGAGATCGGAGTCCGGCGGCCCGAGCGATGTGGTCAACTGCAAGGAGGATCTCGCGATGTTGAGAAACCGCGTGCGACGCGGTGGGGTGGCGGTCCTGGTGACCGGCCTGCTCGTCGTGCTAAGCGCGTGTAACGCGTCCTCGTCGCCATCGCCTGGCGCGAGCGGCGCCGCCGCCGCCGGGGCTCCGGCCACCGGGCAGTTCTGCTCCGGGGTCAACCTCATCTTCTTCCCGGGCGGCACCCAGGGCGGCGGCTTCGAGACCGTCGTCTACAACGGGGCGAAGGCGGCCGAGGCCGCGTTCGGCCCCAAGATCACCTACCAGTGGTCCGACTGGGACCCGAACAAGATGATCACCCAGTTCTCGCAGGCCCTGGCGACCAAGCCTGACGGCATCGCCATCATGGGCCACCCCGGTGACGATGCCTTCGACCCGCTCATCAAGCAGGCGATGGATCAGAACATCCTCGTGACGGTGATGAACACCGAGCTTCCGAAGGCCGAAGCCGCCTATGCGACCAAGGGCCTTGGCTATGTCGGTGCCGTCCTGTACGACGCCGGCGCGGCACTCGCCAACGAGGCGATCGCGCGCGGTGGACTCAAGTCGGGCGATCGCGCGTTCGTCTGGGGCCTCGAGGCCCAGGCCGGCCGCGGCGAGCGGACCAAGGGGATCCACGACACGCTCCAGAAGGCGGGCCTGACGGTCGACTATCTCGAGATCGACGATGCGACGAACAAGGATCCGGCCAACGGGACAGCGACCTTCACCGGGTATGTCTCGGCGCATCCTGACGTCAAGGCCATGTTCATCGATCACGGCAACCTGACATCCACGATCCCGACCTACATGAAGGCGGCCAACCTCGCGGCTGGCAGCGTCTTCATGGCCGGTTTCGATGCCTCGGCCGCGACGGTCCAGGGCATCAAGGACGGCTATATCAACCTGGTCATCGACCAGCAGCAGTACCTCCAGGGCTTCCAGGCCGTGGAGCAGCTGTGCCTCACCAAGAAGTACGGCTTCAGCGGCCTGTTCGTGAACACGGGCGGCGGCTTCATCGACAAGTCGAACGTCGATGTCGTCGACCCACTCGTGAAGGCAGCAGATCCGCTAGTGGCAGGACCGACTGGTCCGACGACCAGCGAGCAGGCTGACGGGCGTGACAGCGCCCGTCAGCCTGCCTCCCCTGCCGCGCCCCGCCTCGAGCTTCGGCATGTGTCGAAGTCGTTCGGCGGCGTCCACGTCCTCGAGGACGTCGATTTCCGCCTGGGCGCGGCCGAGGTCGTCGGTCTCCTGGGCGACAACGGGGCCGGCAAGTCGACGCTCATCAAGATCATCACGGGTGTCCACCAGCCCGACCATGGCGAGATCCTGTTCGGCGGCGAGCGGGTCGAAGGACTCACCGTCCAGCGGGCACGCTCACTCGGCGTGGAGACCGTCTTCCAGGAGCGGGCCCTCGCGGATGACCTGTCGCTGTGGCGCAACATCTTCATGGGCCGCGCCATCACCGACCGCTTCGGGTTCCTGCGGGTCGGCGAGATGCGGCGCGCGACGGCGGAGCTCATGGGTGAGTCGATGGGCTTCACCTCGGCGGCGCTGACGCCGGATACGAGCGTCCATGGGCTCTCCGGCGGAGAGCGCCAGGGGCTGGCCATCGTGCGCGCTCTGCACTTCCAGGCCGACATCATCGTCCTCGACGAGCCGACGATGGGCCTGTCCCTGAAGGAGACCGAGAAGCTGCTCGGGTTCGTCGAAGGCATCCGCGACGCCGGCAAGTCGGCGATCTTCATCGACCACAACATCTTCCACGTCTATTCGGTCGCGGACCGGATCGTCGTCCTGGACCGTGGCCGCGTGGCGGGCGAGTTCCCGACTTCGCGCTATTCGCTCGAGGAGCTGATGGGCATCATGCGTGAGGTCGCCTCGAGCGGCACCTACACGGAGGCCGAACGCTATCGCCCCCGGCGAGGCCGCCAGCGAGGCTGCCGGAGGTCTGACGTGAGCGCGGTACCGAGGACGGCGGTCTCGCGGCGAAGCAGCGTCGGCACGCGCCTCGCCCCCTGGGCGTCGCAGATCGGCATCATCACCGCGTTCCTCCTGCTCTGGATCGCGTTCGTGGTCCTCGCGCCGAGGACGTTCCTCGACACGCCGATCTATCTGTCGTTCGCCCAGACGACGCCCTACTTCGCGATCATCGCGATGGCCCTCACGATGGTGATCGTCGCCGGCGACATCGACCTCTCGTTCCCGGCCACGATGTCCCTTGGCATGGTCGGCTTCGTCGCTCTCTGGCAGGCCACCGGCAACGTCGGACTGGGGGTCGTCGGCGCCCTCGGCGTCGGTGTCCTGTGCGGCCTCTTCAATGGGTTCTTCGTGACGTTCATCGGTATCCCGGCGCTGGTCGTGACGATCGGAACGCAGTTCCTCTTCCGCGGCCTCGCGCTGGTGCTGATCGGCGGACGTCAGTACCCGCTGGTCGAAACGCAGGATTCGGTCACCTACCAGGTGATGGTGGGCAAGTTGTTCGGCGTGCCGATGGAGTTCTGCTGGTTCCTGCTCGCCACGGTCGGCACCTGGGTGCTGCTCAACCGGCATCGCATCGGGCAGAACGCCTATGTCACCGGCGACAACGCTCAGGCGGCCGCGCTGATGGGCATCCCGATCCGGCGGACGCGGATCATCCTGTTCGTCCTGGTCGGCGTGGCCGCGGCATTCGCGGGCGTCCTCAATAGCCTTCAGGTCGTCAACTACTACCCGTCGATGGGAGACGGGTACCTGCTGCCGGCCCTGGCCGCCGTCTTCGTCGGCGGGACCTCGGTGTTCGGCGGTCGTGGCAGTGTGCTCGGCACGGCCCTCGGCGCGTTCATGATCGGAGGCATCCAGGCCGGCCTCGTCGCCATCGGCTTGAGCGACTATTACCCGAGCCTCGTCTACGGTGCGGTCATCCTCATCTCGGTCTCGATCCACGCCATACTCCAACGCCGCTTCGAGTGACAGATGGATCGAACGAAGTCGCCGGCACACCCGAGCGATCGGTCGTCCGGTGGGCGCGGCCCGTCCGTGGCTGCCCATCCCGGCCGACGTGGCCGGCCTTCGACGATGCAGGACATCGCGATCGCGACCGGCGTCTCGCGTAGCACCGTCTCACGGATCCTGAACAACGCCCCGATCAGCGTGCCGATCGCCCAGGAGACACGTGAGCGCGTCCTAGCTGCGGCGCGCGACCTCGAGTACCGACCGAACCCGTTGGCACGGGCGCTGCGTGGGGCGCCGACGATGCTCCTCGGGGCGATCGTCCGCGACATCACCGACCCCTTCTTCGCTGGAGCCGTCGAGGGCGTCTCGAGTGCTGCCCGGGCGCGCGGCTACAACATCGTGCTCGGGCTCGCGCATGCCCGGGCGACCGAGGCGTTCGAGCTGGCGACCGTCCTCGAGGCGCGCCAGTGCGACGGCATCATCCTGCTCGGCGACATGGGTGACCAACCGCGCCTCCTCGCTGATCTTCGCCACTCCCATGTCCCTGTCGTCGCGATGTGGCAGGGGACGCTTCTCGACCTGATCCCCGGCGTCCAGGTCGACAACAGTCTCGGCACGCGGATCGCCGTCGAGCATCTCCGCGGCCTGGGCCATCGACGGATCGCCTTCATCGGCGGTCGGCTCCTCGGTGACATCCGCGAGCGGCAGTCCGCGTACTCCGAATCGGTGGCGGAGATCCTCGGTGACGTCCCTCCGGGATACCTCCAGCATGTCGCGAATACGCCGGAGGGCGGTGAGGCCGCGTTGGGCGCGTTGATGCGCCTGTCGCCGCGACCGACCGCCATCGTCGCCTCGACGGACGTGCTCGCGATCGGCGTCCTGCGGGGCGCTCTGCTCCGCGGGGTGAAGGTCCCCGACGAGCTGTCGGTCGTCGGCTTCGACGACATCCCGATGGCGAAGTCGACGGTGCCGGGTCTGACGACGCTCCGCATGCCGATGGCCGAGATGGCAGCCGAGGCGATCGCCCTGGCCGTCGGCCCGTCCGACGACATCAACGGAGCCGACGGATCGACGAACCGTCACGTCGGACGCACGGCGATCCATGTCTTCCCGCCGTCGCTGGTCGTGCGCCAGTCCACGGCATCACCTCCCGCCGACCACGTGCCTCGACCCGATGAGCCGGGACTGGACGGGCGGCCATGAGCCTCGGCGACCTCCGGGAACAGGTCTGTACCGCCAACATCGCCCTTGCGACCAGCGGGCTCGTGACCCTGTCCTTCGGCAACGTCAGCGGCGTCGATCGGGCGACCGGGATCATGATCATCAAGCCGAGCGGAGTGCCATACGAGAGCCTGCGGCCGGATGACCTGGTCGGCGTCGACCTCGTGTCGGGGGCCACGGTGGAGGGCTCGGCCCGTCCGTCGTCGGATACACCCACCCACCTCGCCCTGTACCGGCGCTACGCCGAGATCGGCGGCGTCGTCCACACCCATTCCACGCGGGCGTCGGCATGGGCCCAGGCCGGCCGGCCCATCCCGTGTCTCGGGACGACGCACGCGGATCACTTCCGTGGCCCTGTCCCGGTGACGCGGACCTTGCGCCCGGCGGAGTTAGGCTCGACGTACGAGGCCGATACGGGTGCCGTGATCATCGAGACCCTCGAGGCGCTCGGACTTGGCCCCCTCGAGATGCCGGCGATCCTGGTCCGCTCCCATGGCCCGTTCACCTGGGGCCAGGATGCGGCCGACGCCCTCGCGAACGCCGTCGCCCTCGAGGCGATCGCGACGATGGCCGGGCTTACGCTGGAGCTCGACGCCGATACCCGAGCGATCGACGATTCCCTCCTGGACCGTCATTTCGGGCGTAAGCATGGTCCTGGCGCCTACTACGGCCAGGCGGATCGAACGAGCTGATCGGTGGACCAGCGACCTGACAGTGCCGCAGAGCTGATCCAGGCGGGTGAGGGCATCCTCGGGATCGAGCTGGGCTCGACGCGGATCAAGGCCGCGCTCATCTCGCCCGATACGACGCCGCTCGCCTCAGGCTCCCACGGCTGGGCGAGCTCGCTCGTCGATGGCGTCTGGACGTACGACTTGGCGGACGTCTGGACCGGCCTCGCCGCCTGCTATGCATCGCTCGTCGAGGATGTCCGCGACCGCTACGCGATCGACCTGACGACGGTGGCGGCGATGGGCGTCAGCGGGATGATGCACGGTTACCTCGCCCTCGATGTGGACGGCCGACTGCTCGTCCCCTTCCGAACGTGGCGGAACAACATCACCGGCCTGGCGTGCGCGGAGCTGAGCCCGATCCTCGATTTCGCTGTGCCGCAGCGCTGGAGCATCGCCCACCTCTACCAGTCGATCCTCGAAGGACAGCCGCATGTCCCACGGATCGCCCGGATCACGACGCTGGCCGGCTATGTCCACGGGATGCTCACTGGGGAGGACACCGTGGGCGTCGGCGAGGCCTCGGGGATGTTCCCGATCGACCCACTCACCCGTGACTGGGACACCGCGCGGATGGCGGCATTCGACACCCTGATCGCGCCTCGCCGCCTCGGATGGACGCTCGCTGACATCCTTCCGGACGTCCGCGTCGCAGGCGCGCCAGCCGGGCACCTCTCCGAGGCGGGTGCCAGGCTGCTGGATCCGTCGGGCCGGCTCACGGCGGCGATACCGCTCTGCCCTCCTGAGGGTGACGCCGGCACCGGGATGGTGGCCACCGATGCCATCCGGCCACGATCCGGGAACGTCTCCGCGGGTACCTCGGTCTTCGCGATGATCGTGCTCGAGCGGAGCCTATCCCGGACCCACGAGGGGATCGACATCGTCGTCACGCCGGACGGCCGCCCGGTCGCGATGGCCCACTCGAACAACGGCTCCTCCGACCTTGACGCCTGGATCGCGCTTTTCGGCCAGGTCGCCAGTGCGCTCGGGACCGAGGTGTCAGCCGAGTCTCTCTACGAACGCATCCTTCCGTCTGCCATCCGGGCCGATCCGGATGCCGGCGGGCTCCTGTCGATCAACTACGTCTCGGGCGAGCACGTGACGGGCTTCCCCGAGGGGCGGCCGCTGCTCGTCCGCAAGGAGGACAGCCGCTTCACTCTCGAGAACCTCGTCCGTGCCCTCTACTTCGCCTCGCTCTGCGCGCTGCGGACCGGGATGGACATCCTGACGAAGGAGGAGGGCGTGGTGGTCGAGGAGATCCGCGGCCACGGAGGCTTCTTCAAGGGCGGCGACACCGGTCAGCGCATGATGGCCGCCGCACTCGACGTCCCTGTGAGCATCCCGTCGACGGCAGGCGAGGGCGGCGCCTGGGGCATGGCCGTCCTTGCGGCATTCATGCTCAGGGTCGACACCGCGCAGACGCTCGAGGACTACGTCGACGACCGGATCAGCGGCCGCATCGGGGAGCCGGTCCACCCTGACCCACGCGACGTGGCGGGCTTCGAAGCGTTCCTCGCACGTCATACGAGAGGACTGGCCATCGAACGCGCCGCCGTCGAGGCGCTGCGCTGAGCTCTCGGTCGACGTTTGCGAACCCCTTGAGACTGGAAGGCACCCGGATCCGAGAATGACGCCTCAACGGACCCGCAGGCGGTGGCTGGTGCCGCTGATCGCCGGCGCTATCTCCCTGATCGTGTACTGGCGGACGCTGCTCCCCGGGATCGCATTCGGGGACTGGGGCGAGATGCAGACGGTCCCGCACGTCCTTGGCGTCGCCCACCCGACGGGCTACCCCTCCTACGTCATCCTGGGCTGGGTGGCACAGCTCTTGCCGATTGGATCGATCGCGTTCCGAGCGAACATGCTCTCGGCAGTGCTGGTCGCCCTGGCCGTGGCCACGGCGAGCCTCATCCTGCTCCGTCTCGGCGTCCGCCCGATCCTCGCGATCGCCGGATCGCTCGTGCTCGGGGCGATCGGGACCGTCTGGGCCGCGGCGACCATCGCCGAGGTGAATGGCCTCCACCTGCTCTTCGTCGCCCTGCTCGTGCATCGCGCTCTGGTCTGGGAGGCCCGACGATCGCTCGTCGACCTCGCCTTTGGCGGCCTGCTCCTCGGGCTGTCCCTTGGGAACCACCTCCTGACCCTGTTCGTCGCGCCCTTCATCGTCGCCTTCGTCGTGTGGGTGGGCCGTCGCGAGATCGCTACGAGGCCCTGGACCATCGTTCCTGCCGTGGGTATGGTGCTGCTCGGCCTGAGTGTCTACCTCTACATCCCGATCGCGGCTGCCCAGGCGCCGCCACTTCCCTACAACGACCCGGTCACGTTCGAGCGGCTGGCCTGGCTCGTCGATGGGACACAGTTCCGTGTGCAGTTCGACTTCCTCACGCCGGCTGGCCCCCCCGAGCTGGTCTCCGCTCTGCCGGCCCTCTGGACGATCCTCGTCGATCGGACGACCGTGATCCTGCCGACCCTGGGAGTGGTGGGGTTGATCCTCCTCGTCCGGCGACGTCCGGCCTTCGGGATCATGGCGCTCGGCATCCTCGCCACGACCCTGTATGTCTGGGCCAACTACCTCCGCCTTGAGCACTACCTCCTGGTGCCCTGGCTCATCATTGGAATCAGCGCGACATACTCGGTCGAGATCGTCGCACGGGCGATCGCCGTCAGGACGCCGCCGCGATGGCGATCAGTCGAGAGCGGGCTGGTGGGTGGCCTGGCCATCGTGGCCGTCGTGGCTCTGGCCGCCACCACCTGGCCAGGATCCGATCGAAGCGGCGAACACGGTGGCGAGGCGTACGTCGCAGCGGTGTTCGGCGCGCTCCCACCGAACGCTGTGGTGCTGACACCCTGGGATGCGTCGACGCCGTTGTGGCACGCCCAATTCGTCCTTGGCGAGCGGCCCGATGTCCTCGTCGTCGACGACACGAACATCGTGTACGAGGGCTGGGGCACGCGAGAGCATCGGATCGCGTCACTGGTCTGCGATCGCCCTGTGTACATCCTTCGACTGACGGATTCCGATCTGGACGCGACCCGAGCCGTTTACCGGGTCGAACCGTTCCTCGACGTTCGCGTCGCCATCGGAGGGCCGACGGCGACCGCGATCCGCTCGGTCATGCACGTCACGGTCCGTGATGCTAAGGGCTGCCCAAGCCTTTGACGGCAGATGACGGTCTATAGATGGCCCGGCGACGAGGTCGCGGTTCTCCGTTCACCGTTTCTTCGTCGGTGCCCATCCGGATCCCGAGGCTGCATCGCATCTGGCGGAAAGCCCGCCCGGCCACGGCCATCTGGCCGCCACTTGGCTGCGCTCCATCCTGCGCGAATTTGTCCAGTGGGCACCGTCGCCCCGAGGCGCCGGGTCCGTGCTGCGCGGTGCGATCCACGCTCCGTCCGATTGGCGCCGATCCGACCCTTTGGTAGGATGGCAACCTCCCCGAGCGGGAGTAACTCAGCTGGCAGAGTGTCTGCTTCCCAAGCAGAATGTCGCGGGTTCGAATCCCGTCTCCCGCTCCACCTATCCCTTGACCTCACGCTGGTTCAACGTGCCGGAAGTACGCGGACCTCGACACCTGACGGTTGCGCGCTCGATCGCACGACGCGCTGGGTTGCCACCCGGAAGCTCTCGGCCGTCGCCGTCGGGATGTCCATGAAGGTCTGCGGGTTCCGGTCGATGAGCGGGAACCACGTGCTCTGGACCTGGATCATCACCCGGTGGCCGCGCCGGAAGACGTGGTTCACATCGGGCATCGTGAACTCGATCGACTCGACCTTGCCTGGTTCGAAGGGCTCGGGGGTTTCGAAGCTCCTCCGGAACTTGCCGCGCAGCGGCCAGCCCCGGACAAGCTGCTGATAGCCAGCCAGCATGACTGGTGGCGACCACATCTCGACGGCGCCGGCCGCTTCGGGCGTGCTGCGATCCGGTGGGTAGACGTCGATCAGCTTCACGATCCAGTCGGCGTCGGTCCCTGTCGTCGAGACGAACAGCTTCGGTGAGATGGGCCCGGCGATCGTCAGGTCCTCCTCGAGCGGCTCGGTCGCGTACACCAGCACGTCCGGGCGCGTCGCGGCGAAACGCTGATCCGAGACCATGTACTCCTCGGGCATCGTCAGGGCCGTGTAGCCGAGCCACGGGACCGGCCTAGCCGGGTCGCTGACGTAGGCATCGACGGCATCGGCCTCCGCCGGCGCATCGAACGACAGCCCGCCGCCCTCGCGGAAGTAGAGGGTGCGCGGCTCCGCTTCGGCGGGCGGCCAATCGGGATAGCCCCGCCAGACGTTCGTGCCCGTCTCGAAGACCCACGCGCCGGGCAGCTCCGGATCCGGCCCGTCCTTCAGGTGATGCTCGAAGAACGGCAGGATGATGTGCTGGCGGTAGAACTCGGCGGTGTCGGTCGCGAAGTCGACGCTGCCGAGTCGCCGACCGTCATCGGCGCTCCAGCCTCCGTGCGTCCAAGGGCCCATGACGAGCGTGGCCGCGACGCTCGGGTTCCGCTCGCGAATCGCGTTGTACACGCGCAGCGGACCAGACAGGTCCTCGGCATCGAACCAGCCTCCGACGACGAGCACCGGGCAGCGGATGTTCGAGAGGTGCTTCCAGATCGCCCGGGCCTGCCAGAACTCGTCGTACGACGAGTGCTCCATGAACTCCTGCCAGGTCGGATTGCCGGCCATCCTGACCGTGAGCTCGGCGAGTGTCCCGGCGCGCAGGTAGAACTCGTACCCATCCTGCATGCCCCAGTCGAACGGGATCTCGACCAGCGGCGGTCGCGTCGGGCCGGACTGTGGCTGGTAGACCCACGCGGCGTTGAAGGCGTGAGCGAGCATGAAGGCCCCGCCGTGGAACCAGTCGTCGCCCAGGAACAGGTCGGCGACCGGCGCCTGCGGCGAGGCCGCCTTGATGGCCGGATGCGTGTCGATGATCCCGGCGGCCGTGAAGAAGCCGGCGTACGAGATGCCGTAGACCCCGACCCTGCCGTTGTGGTTCTGGACGTGCCGGAGCAGCCACTCAACGGTGTCCCAGGTATCGGTGCTCTCGTCGACGTCCGTCGGTGTGCGCTTCTCGGGCCGGTGCGGGGTAACGTGACTGAAGTCGCCCTCTGACATGAGCCGCCCGCGCACGTCCTGGCGAACGAAGATGTAGCCCGCCCGCAGGAACGCCTCGGTCTGGCGACCGATCGGGAAGACCTCGTCAGGACCGTAGGGGCCAACCCCGAACGGTGACCGCATGAGCAGGATCGGGTACGTCGCCGAGTCGTCCTTAGGCACGAGGACGGAAGTGAACAGGCGGGTGCCGTCGCGCATGGGCACCTGGTACTCGTACTTCGTGTACTGCGCACGCATGTCGAACCCCGAGCTCTCGCTCATGCCCATGCCCTCACTCAAGTCGATCCGGCCTGCCCAGCGAGGATATATCGGTGGGATGCCTGGCGCGATCCTGTGGCGTGCGCGTGCTTCCAGTGTCATCGGGGTCAGCCAGACGACGACAGCGCAGCCGCCAAGACCGGGAGGCCGATCCCACAGACGACAACGCAGCCCTGACGATGGGGTGCGGACTCCGGGGATCGGCTCGGCCGCGACACCATGACTATCGGTGATTTGCTTGCCCTTCCACGCTCGTGCTACTACGCTCACGAGGTCAGGACTTCCCACGCAGAATGTCGCGGGTTCGAATCCCGTCTCCCGCTCCAGATCCCCCATCCCGTTCTTCAGCACGGCCCGCTGGCCGGAGGCGAATCGAGCCTCGCTTGGCCGAAATGTCCTTTGGCACCTTCCAGCCAGGACGCGCATGACGAACGACGAGCTGATCGCCATCGAGCATGCGAACTGGATCGCGTACGTCACGGGCGTGGTCGCATGTTCGAGCGTTGCACCTGTGTCGCGATCCGGCGGTGTGGTGTCCATCCTCACGGGTCTGCCGATGGACTGGTTCAACCAGATGCTGATCGAAGATGGCCGGGCCACCCCGGACGATGTCCGCGCGGCCGTCGTGCATGCTCGCGAAGGGAAGGGGCCCTTCGTGGTCCGCCTTCGCATCGGGATCGATGACCGCTTCGTCTCCGTGCTGAGTGAGGCCGGCCTCGTCCCGGCCGACGGGGCCACCACTCCCGGCATGGCCGCCTGCCCGATCGACCACGACGCCATCGCCGTGCCGCCCTGCCCCGGACTCGAGATCCGAGCGATCACCGACGCGGCCGGCATCGATGATCACCGCGCCGTCGTGACGGCGGGGTTCGGCTCGGAGCCGGAGGTCGCCGCGGGAACGTCGTGCCTCGCGCTCGCCGATCGCTCCGGTTGCGCCATCTACGTGGGCTACGCAGACGGCCGACCCGGTCGTCTCCGGGTTGCGATGGCAGACGGGCCGGACCGTCGGCGTCTATAGCATCGCCACGGTCGGAGTCGGCACGCCGGCGCGGGTACGGGGCGGCGATGACGGCCCGCATCGTCGCCGACGGCGTGGCGGCCGGCTGCGACGTCGCGATCCTCCAGGCCAGCGAGATGGGCCGCCCGATCTACGAGCGCCTCGGCTTCCGGACCGTGGTCCGCTACCGCGCATACACCGAGTGACGCCCCTGAAGAGCGCCCACGTCCGAGAGGGAGGTATCCGATGACCGAGAGCGCCCGGCCCGGCCCGCACGGACCGTTGGCCAGTGTCCTCGCTGTCCGCCGGGGAAGGGGCGACCCGGAGGCCGGCGGACTCGAGCATCGCGAGGCGCTGATCTACACGCTCGGGAAGGCGGCCGAGCTCGAGCACCTGATCATGCTCCAGTACCTGTTCGCGGCGTTCTCGCTCAAGCAGAAGGTCGACGAAGGACTGACGCCGGAGACGCTCGCCGCCGTCCAACGCTGGCGCAAGACGCTCCTGACGATCGGCGAGCAGGAGATGCTCCACCTCGCGCTCGTCCAGAACCTGCTGACGGCCGTCGGCGCGGCCCCCCGCCTCGCCCGTCCGAACTTCCCGATGCCGGCGTACAGCTACCCGGCCGGCGTTCGGATCGAGCTGGTGCCGTTCGGCGAAGCCGCGCTGCGCCACTTCGCCTTCCTCGAGCGGCCGGAGGGGATGGACATCGAGGACGCCGAGGGGTTCGAGGCGATCGAGCAGGCCGTGGCGCTTGCCCCACGACGAGGACGACGAGATCGTCCCGCACCTGCAGGAGTTCGACACGATCGGCCAGCTCTACCGGTCGATCCAGGCCGGCCTCGAGCACCTGGCCGAGCGCCTTGGCCCGGAGCGCCTGTTCATCGGGCCGCCGAGCGCGCAGGCGACCGAGGAGCACTTCCGATGGCCGGAGCTCGTCGCGGTCACCGACCTGGCATCCGCGCGGCAGGCGATCGACACGATCGTCGAGCAGGGCGAGGGAGCGCGCGGCGAGTGGCGCGACGCCCACTTCGGGCGCCTCCTGGGCGTCCTCGACGAGTACCTCGAGGTCAAGCGGGCGGACCCGAGCTTCGAGCCCACCCGGCCGGTCGTCGCCGCGAACGTCCGGCCGCAGGCGACCGGTGTGGTCGTGCCGCTCATCACCGATCCGGGCACGACGCGCGCCATGGACCTCCTCAACGTCGCCTACGAGGTCCTGCTCCAGCTCCTGTCGCGCTACTTCGCCCACACCGATGAGTCGCCCGAGCAGCTCGAGGTCCTGGCCGACGTCTCGGTCGGGCTGATGTACACGGCGATCAAGCCGCTCGGGTCCGATCGTCACGACGCAGCCCGTCGGGCCGGACCTGCCGGGCGTCACCGCCGGCCCGGGGTTCGAGCTCTTCTACTCAGGTCGACTACCTGCTGCCGCACCGGGAGGCGGCATGGGTCCTCATGGAGGAGCGGCTGCGGGACGCGGCCGCGTTCGCGGTCCGCTGCGGCGACCTGTGCACGCCCGCCCTGATGGAACCGCTGGCCAAGGTGGCGCGATCGCTCGAGAAGTACGCCGACCAGCTCCTGGCCGCGCCGGTGAGGAGCTCGCGATGTCGTTCGGACGCGACAGCGCCATAATCCGCGAGCATGCTGGGCGATCCGACGTCCGTCGAGCAAGGCACGCCACCAGGGTGGCCGACGGTGGTGCGCTCGACCCGCTCGTCGGGCCGCAGTGCTCGCTTGCGGTCCAGCTGCGCCGGGCGACCGGCGCGGTCATCGGCCGGAGCGCCGAGCTCGACGCGATCGCCCAGGAGCTGCGCGAGGCTTCCGGCCGCCTGGCGGCGGTGACCCTCGAGGGCGAGCCGGGGATCGGCAAGACGCGCCTGCTGCTCGCCGCCGTCGAGCTCGCATCGGCGAGCGGGTTCACGTGTGTCGCGATCACGGCCGACGAGGAGATCCGCGGGCCGTTCCTCGTCGCGCGCAGCCTGTTCGCTTCGAGCGCGATCCACGACACGGCCGCGGGGACGCCGGCGGAGGCCGCGGTCAGGCGGGTCGTCGAGGCCATCTCCGGGCGCGACGAGCCCGGGTTCGAGAGCCTGTCGCCGGACGCCAAGCTCCTGCGGGCCTTCGACCTGGCGGGCGTGCGCGATCTCGGCGCTCGCCGAGATCCGCCCGCTGGCGCTGTTCATCGACGACGTCCAGTGGGCCGACGACGACACCCTCCGGCTCCTCCGCTACGTCGTCCGGGGCGACGCCGATCGGCCGATCTTCCTGTTCCTGACGATCCGGCCGGACGAATTCGCCTCGGTCACCGAGGCGGTGAACTTCGTCGCCGACATGGAGCGGATGGGCCTCGTCCGGCGCTTGCGGCCCGGACGGTTCGGCTCGTTCGAGACGGCGGAGCTCCTCAAGCGCGTCCTCGGCGGTCCGGTCGAGGCCGCGTCCGCGTCCGCCATGCACGTCCAGTCCGAGGGCGTGCCGTTCATCGTCGAGGAGCTCGCGCGGACCCACCGCGAGGCCGGCACGCTCCAGCAGATCGATGGCGAGTGGCGGCTCGGTCGCAACGCGGCGCGGCTCGTGCCATCCGCCGTTCGGACGCTCATCGATCGCCGCGCGGCTCGACTCCCGGCCCGGACGCGGGCGGTGCTCGGCGACGCGGCGATCCTCGGCCGCAGCTTCAGCCTTCGAGACCTTCGGGCGATCCGGGCTCGGCTGGGCGATGGCGAGATCGGCGTCGGACGGAGCGGCTGGCGATCGCGCGGACGACGGTCGACGTGGTGGCCAGGCGCGATGACCGCAGGCCTGGGCGGCGGTGACGATCCGCTCGCCGACGATCTCGCGCCCGCTGTCGCGGCTGGCCTCCTGCTCCCGCAGGCCCAGGGCGAACCCGCGGACTACACGTTCACGCACGAGCAGGTCCGCCAGTTCGCCTCGAGCCTGCTCTCGGCGGCCCGCCGCCGGCAGGTCCACGCCGCCGTCGTCGACCTGCTTCTGGACGGCGGCGATCCAGCCCCCGCCGGACTGCCGATGCTCGCCCAGCACGCGCTGGCGGCCGGCGACACAGCCCGCGCAGGCCGCTTCTCGATCGATGCCGCGACGGCCGCCCTCGCCTCCAATGCCCCCGAAGAGGCGCTCCGGCTCGTCGAGCAGGCGCTCCCGGTCGTGTCGTCGCCGGCCGACCGGCGGGTCCTGCTTGCGACTCGCGACGACGCGTTCGCGGTCCTCCGCCGGACCGGCGAGCGGCTCGACGGCCTCACCGAGCTGGCCGCCCTCGCCGAGGCGATGCGTGATCCGGCCATCGAGCACGACGTTCAGCTCCGACGCGCGTCGGCGCTGCGCGACGAGCCACGACGAGGACGCCGCCGCCGAGCTGGCCCGTCGCGTCCGGGCTCGCGCGGCCGAACGCGGGCGACGCCGCCACCGAGCTCCGAGCGACGCTCGAGCTCGGCCAGGCGCTCCTGCGGAGTCCGCTCGGCGAGTCGTTCGGCGGCGCCGCTGTCGAGGTCGACCTCGACGGGGGCCGAGGAGGCCTATCGCCGGGCCATCGAGCTCGCCGAGCAGCTCGGCGACGACCGCAGCCTGGCTGCCGCCCTCCGCGAGATCGGGATGATCGACTTCGCTCGTGGGCGCGCGTGGTTCGCCGACGAGGTCCTGTCCGGTCGGGCGAACGAGGTGCTCGCCGCGGTCGTCGTCGGGCGGCGACATTCGATGGACCAGATCCTGGCGACTCGCCGTCGGTCCCCTCTTCGTCGAAGCGACGGCGGTCCTCGAGCGCGCGCTCGGCATCTTCGAGCGGCTCGGCGACCGCACCGGCGTCATGTCGACGGTCATCGCGATGGCCTACACGCAGTACGGGCCGGTGATGCACCTGTCGTCCTCGGCGCGGCATCTCGAGGAGATCCGCCGGGTGACGAGCCGCCTGTCCGAGCTCGTCACGGAGAGCGAGCGGGCGCGACTCGACCTCCAGATGCTCTTCGGGGTCCACGTCTATTCGCGGGCCAAGGTGGTGCCCGACGTGGCGCTCTCCCGGGGCGAGGATGCCCATCGCGCGGCCAGACTTCAGGGCGACCGGGCCATCGAGTTCCTCGCCGCCGGCGGCGTGGCGATGAGCCTGCTCGAGCTCGGCGACGTCGTCGGTGCCGAGCGGTGGATCGGCCTGGCCGCCGCCGCATTGTCGATGGCCCCGTCGCGACCCGCGCGCCCGGCAGCTCGAGACCTGGCGGGGGATGGTCCGAGCAGGCGCCGGCGACGCCGAGGGCATGCGCCGACATCTCGAGCGCGCCGTCGCGATGGCGACCGAGGGAGAGCAGGGCGTCCGCGCGATGCGAGGCCCTCGCGCGCCTCGCCCTTGAAGCGGCGCGGTTCGTCGCCGATGGGACGTCCGACGGCTCGTCGGCGGCCGAGGGCGGTGCGTCTGACACGACGCTCGTGGAACTCGTCGAGCGGTCGGCCGCACAGGTGAAGGAGCTGCTTCCGCTGCTGCCGGGCCACGCGCCCTGGGGCGCCCAGGCCGACGCCGCCCTGGCCACCGTCGCCCTCGTGCGCGGCGACATCCCCGGCGCCGTCGCGGCAGGAGGCGCGGCCGTCGAGGCCCTCCAGGCCGGGCTCCACGAGGACGTCAGCCTGGAGATCGTCATCCCGGCAGCCCGGGCCCTTCTCGCGGGGGCGCCGCCGGAGGTCCAGGAGTTCGTCCGGGGCTACCTCCAGTCAGACGCTCACGCGGATCGCCCAGGGGATCGAGGACGAAGAGGTCCGCGTGCGATGGCTGACCGGGCCCGTCGGGCGCGAGCTCGTGGCGCTGGCCGGGTCGATGGACGCGGCGCCGCCGCACGGCCGTGCCCGCTCGGGGACCGCGCCCGCGCCCGGTCCCGCGCCGCGCGACGCCGCGGCCAGCCTGGACGATTCCGACCGCCGTCTGCTGCAGCTCCTGACCGAGGGCCGGACGAACGCCGAGATCGCCGCCGAGCTCGACCTGGACTGAGAACGAGGTGGCCAAGCGCCTGGCGCGACTGCAGGCCCGGCTCGGGCACCTCGAGCCGCGCCGAGGCCACCTCCCTGGCGTTCCGCGGGCTCGCCGCGGTGGGATCGCACTGATGGCCCTCCGGGCGCGCGTCGACCGCCACAAGTGCGTTGGCGCGGGCAACTGCATCACGCTCGCCCCGACGGCGTTCGACTGGCTGGCGGGCGACTACGGCAAGAGCGACGTCGTGGGGCCCGACTCGCGTCGACGAGGAGACCCTCCGTGCAGCCGCGTTCGCGTGTCCGACCGCCGCCGTCATCCTCGAGGACGTCTCGGAGCTCCTGCCCTGGCAGCTGCGCGGCAAGACAGGTCCGCCGCGGCGAGTCCTCAAGACCTTCATGTTCACCGACATCGTCGGCTCGACGAACCTCGTCGAGGTGCTCGGTGACGAGGCATGGGAGTCGATCCTGCGCTGGCACAACACGGCGCTTCGGGAGGTGTTCGCGGCCCACACGCGGCGAGGAGATCTCGACGACCGGCGACGGCTTCTTCGTCAGCTTCGACTCGCCGGACCTCGCGGTGGCGGCGGCGATCGCGATCCAGCGGCGACTCGCGGAACACCGCTCGTCGCAGGGCTTCGCGCCCCAGGTGCGGATCGGGCTCCATGCGTCCGACGCGACGAAGGTCGGCGGCGACTTCCACGGCAGAGGCGTCCATGAGGCGTCGCGGATCGCGGCACTCGGTGGCGCGGGCGACATCGTGGCCAGCGTCGTGACGGTCGGGGACGTCGCATCGAACGTCCGACCTCCGCAGCGCGACGCTCAAGGGCCTCTCCGAGCCGATCGAAGTCGTGAACGTCGACTGGCGCTGAATTCACCCAGGCACAGCCCAAGACCATGGCCGGTCCGATCGGATCAGCCTTGACCTCGCCCGACCGCGAGTCCATCTTGGGCCGATCCAACCGCCGCGTTCGCGATGGAGGAGGGCTCGAGCTCGATGGAGCGTGACGACCCCGCCTACGAGGGCCAGCGCGAGTACACGGGGTTCTTCCTCAAGATCTACGACCCCATGATCCTTGGCTTCTTCACGCCAGTCGTGTGGCGGTGCCCGACGGCCGTTCTGGTTGAGCGATACCGCCGTTACATCCGCCCCCGGCACCTCGACGTCGGTCCGGGCACCGGCTACTTCCTGGAACGAGCCGGCCTGCCTGAGGGCAGCCCCGTCACACTGCTGGACCCGAATACGAACGTTCTCGATCACGCCTCCCGGCGATTGCAGCGACTCGACATCACGGCTGTCGAGGCCGACGTCTGCAAGCCACTCCCCGTCGACGGGCCGTTCGACTCCGCCGCGCTGAACGGCGTGATCCACTGCCTGCCGGGACCGCTCTCGCGCAAGGCCGGGGCGGTGGCCAACGTGGCCGCCGTTCTCGCACCGACAGGCGTCCTCTTCGGCGCAACGATCCTCGGGACATCCGGGCGACATACCTGGTTGGCGCGGAACCTCCTCAACGCCAACAACCGGCGGGGCACCTTCGACAACCTCGGCGACACCCAGGAGGGCCTCGGCGAGATCCTCGGGGCATCGTTCGAGCGGGTGGAGCTGGAGACCGTCGGCTCGATGGCCATCTTCGCGGCCACGGATCCGCGCACGAAGCCGTCGACTGGCATGACACCCTAACGACCCGCGCTTCGCTCGCTGATCCACGCTCGTGCTAGACCGGACCGATCCACTCTCGATGGGCGAGGTTACGGCGCCGCCGGCGAAACCCTCGGACGCGTACGC